>JBPWQW010000013.1:0-1548 GCA_051814705.1 Flavobacteriaceae bacterium LMO-SS05 | reverse complement strand
AATTCATCATTTCGATAGATTTCAACTCCAATTCCGTCACGTTCATTTACATCACTTGCAATTATAACTCTATCTTTTTTTTCTTTCATTTACGTACTGTTTGGATATTGTGCACAACGAGTTTGAATATGATTTGTGCGACGTAAAAATCGGAGATTTTTCCGCCGTAGTAATATTTTTATTGAATGTTTGTCGGTTTATATTTAGTTTAAATGTAAGCATAAATTATATGCGGTGTTGTAAATAGTGGTTTTGAGTAAGAATTATTATATTTTGTCAAAATTTGAAATTTGTCTTTTTAGTTTCAATTATTTTTTTTTTAGCATTTCCGCCTTTTTGCTCAACTCTGAAATGATTATAAAACTAGTAAATATTTCTCGGTTTGTTCTAATTTTCTTTTTTAGTTTTCCGTTTTGTTGCTCAAATCCGGCATTTTGCTCAAAGTCGAAAATCTTTCTCGGTTTGTTGTAATTTTTCTGTTTTGGTTTTACGTTTCGTTGCTAAAATTCGCCATTTTGATCAAAGTCAAAAATCTTTCTCGGTTTGTTATAATTTTTCTTTTTTTAGATTTCCGTTCCAATTTTCAATTCCGCTATTTTGCTCAAAATCGCACTTTTTCAATTTTTAATTCGGTAGAGTGGAAGACAATTTGGAATTTGTCGGTTTTGTAAATTGTTATTTTAAAGAACTTTTTCTCTGAAAACCAAATTTCGGTTGGCCATTATTTACAACGTGTTTGGCTATGGTTTCGTTGCGTGAAAATCCGCGAGGATTTTCCGCCGTAAACCGAAGATAGCAAATTTGCGAGGACTTTCCGATAGGAAAGTCAGAAGCAATGAACTATAGCCGGTGTTGGCAATAGTGTTTTTATTTTCGGTCAAAATGGCCATCCGTTTATCATTTTATAATTCGCTTTCGGGTCAAATTCAATTCCGATTTCCTTTTTCGGATTCCATTGTTGGTTTATAAAGTCCGCTGGATTATTTACAATATCTGTCCAATTAGTATTTGGGAAAACGTAAAGTGTCCAATGGTCAGAATCCCATGTTCCGTAAAGTTTTTCATTCGGCAAGTAGAGCAGGATATATTCAGGGTCATAGTGTTCGCATTGGTCAGTCAGATTGATTGCAGGAATTTCGTAATAAGATTTTCCGCTTATATTTCCCTCAATCCATACTTTTCCGAGTTCCAATTTGTCAAAGTCAATAATTCCGACAAAGTCAGGTTCCACAGATTTGTGGTCGTAATTCAATTCCGATTTTGATTTAAGAAATTCGGTCAAGTCTTTAGGTAAATCCATATTCTGCCCAAATATTGGAAAAGCTACTAAATAAGTTAAAATTATGATTCTATTTCGCATTTCCGACATTATTGCCAACGTGTTTGGCTATGATTCCGTTGCGAGAAAATCCGTAGGATTTTCGGAGTAGGAATCAAGCCAAGTTAAATATACAGTTTTTTGGTTTAGCATTTAGCGAGCAATGGATTATAGCCGGTGTTGTGCATAGTTTTTAATTTTCCCATACAGAATAGTCGAAAACTTTCCAT
>JBPWQW010000012.1:0-1606 GCA_051814705.1 Flavobacteriaceae bacterium LMO-SS05 | reverse complement strand
AACGTGTTTGGCTATGATTCCGTTGCGAATGAAAATCCGTAGGATTTTCGGAGTAGGAATCGAGCCAAGTTAAATGTAATGATTTTTGGTTTAGCATGTAGCAAGCAATGGATTATAGCCGGTGTTGGGCATAGTTATTTTTTAATTTCAACTCCATTTCTGTCATAACTAATTTCCTTTGTCATAAATCCGTCGTTATCGTAAATCGAAATTGTTTTGATAATTCCGTTTTGGTAATATTCTTTAATTTCTCCAAAGGCAAATCCGTTTTTAATGTTCCCAGAAAACCTCAAATTACCATTCGTGAAATAGTCAATTTGCTCTCCGTTTAACGGTAAATTACATTTCATAAATATTGACCGTGATTCTTTCCTCAATTTTTTTAATTCAGATTCGCTAATATCTTTTTTATAAGAAGGAGGAAATGGTTTTATATATTCGTAAATAGTAGGAAGTGTTAAGGTATCTCTACAATTATATTGGTTTATTTGAATAGAGTAAATTTCATGAGTTTCTTCTGAAATCAGCTTGTACATTCCTTTTTCAGGAACTTTAATTATAGGATTGTCAAAGTCCGTTATTTCATATATTTTATTTTCTCGTTCTAATGTATAAAAGTTTGATTTTTCAATGGAATCATTACAAGTGTTTTTTAAATACAATTGGTATTCAATTTCTTGTGAATAAAGATTGAATGAAACAAAAAATATTAATATAGTTACGATTCTCATAATTATGCCCAACGTGTTTGTATATGGTTTGTTGCGTGTTTAAACACCTAATTTAGCAAATACAAACCGAATAGAAAATCCGCGAGGATTTTCGTAAGTAAGCTGGAACTAGCAATAAATTATATACGGTGTTGTGCACAGTATTTTAATTTTTCCGACTTAATTTATCTCCAAAAACTTCCAATGTTGGTGTAAACTCTTTGCTTAAATCAACTTTGCATAATTCGTGCATTTCTTCCATTGTCAAATTCGCTCGGTATTCTTTTTCATATTCATATTGTTTTCTTCCTTCAAATGAATTTATGTCCAAACTATGATTAAATCTTTTGTATTGTCTTTTTAAGGTTTCCGACCAACTCACTTTCGGAAAGTCATTTGGCTTATTTTTCTCAAAAATTTCTTGACACACTAAAAACGCACTATTAAAATCTAGTAAATCTAAATTAGAAATCCAGCCTTTAGAACAAAGATAAACAGGAAGTTCATAAACATATTTGTCATTCTTTTTTTGAATGCTCCAAATGTCAGAAATACTGAATTCAACAGGTGCATTATTGTCTTTTGTCGTTTCAATTCCATTATCGGTAATTGTCCAACGTCCTATTTTAATTTTCTTCTCCATAGTCAATAAATTCCCAAGGAATTTCTTTTTTAAATGTCTGAATACATTCCTCCATTAATTCAAGTGAAATATTTTCTTTAAAAATTCGTATTGTTCTCGTTTTGTCCGTGTCGTCCCTAAATATTTCTGCAATCAATTCATCATTTCGATAGATTTCAACTCCAATTCCGTCACGTTCATTTACATCACTTGCAATTATAACTCTATCTTTTTTTTCTTTCATTTACGTACTGTTTGGATATTGTGCACAACG
>JBPWQW010000010.1:0-3680 GCA_051814705.1 Flavobacteriaceae bacterium LMO-SS05 | reverse complement strand
CTGAGACTACTATTTTGATTATCGATTGGCAATTGTCAATTGAAAAGAAGTTCATTAAAGACTGAAGATACACCATCGCATAAAGCCACGGTGTATGAAAAGGAAATTCTAGAAGTAGTAATCCACTAAGAGTCGGCACAAGCGACTGCAACCTGCAGACTGTGGACTGCCAACTAAAGACGGGGGATTAGCTCAGCTGGCTAGAGCGCCTGCCTTGCACGCAGGAGGTCAAGGGTTCGACTCCCTTATTCTCCACAAGAACCAGTATGCAGTAAAACAGTATACAGAGCGCAGTGATTTGCTGCCAACTGAAGACTGAGCACTGCCAACTGGAGAACGTTCATTGACATATTGGAAAAAGATACATGAAAAGAAGATTGGACTTTGTCCGATCTTAAACAATAATTCTGATTGATCGGCATCCTTCGAGCGATGTTTGATCGATCAATTTTCAAGAGGCGATAGCCGATTGAGACAACTCATTAAAAGACAAGAAGCACAACAAGCTAAATAAGGGCGTATGGGGAATGCCTAGGCTCTCAGAGGCGAAGAAGGACGTGATAAGCTGCGAAAAGCTGCGGGGATCGGCACATACGATGTGATCCGCAGGTATCCGAATGGGGCAACCCACCATATTGAAGATATGGTACCCCGCAAGGGGGGCAAACCCGGGGAACTGAAACATCTAAGTACCCGGAGGAGAAGAAAACAAAAGTGATTCCGTAAGTAGCGGCGAGCGAACGCGGATTAGCCCAAACCGGTGTTGTTACGGCAATACCGGGGTTGTAGGACCACGACATTGATTGCGCAATGAATTAGAACCCTTTGGAAAGAGGGGCCAGAGACGGTGATAGCCCGGTATAAGCAAAGAGCGTTAATTATAGTGGTATCCTGAGTAGTGCGGGGCACGTGAAACCCTGTATGAATTTGGCGGGAC
The DNA here is from genome assembly GCA_051814705.1 of Flavobacteriaceae bacterium LMO-SS05. GTDB lineage: Bacteria > Bacteroidota > Bacteroidia > Flavobacteriales > Flavobacteriaceae > Geojedonia. The sequence goes on along the minus strand of JBPWQW010000010.1, from coordinate 2,743 downwards.
CATCCGTTAAGGCTAAATACTCCTGAGAGACCGATAGTGAACCAGTACCGTGAGGGAAAGGTGAAAAGAACCCTGAATAAGGGAGTGAAAGAGAACCTGAAACCATACGCTTACAAGCGGTCGGAGCCCCGAGCAATCGGGGTGACGGCGTGCCTTTTGCATAATGAGCCTACGAGTTACCGTTGCCAGCAAGGTTAAGGCGTTCAGCGCCGCAGCCGTAGCGAAAGCGAGTCTGAACAGGGCGCCATAGTTGGTAGTGGTAGACGCGAAACCGTGTGATCTACCCATGGGCAGGGTGAAGCTGTGGTAACACACAGTGGAGGCCCGAACCGGTTGACGTTGAAAAGTCTTCGGATGACCTGTGGGTAGGGGTGAAAGGCCAATCAAACTCGGAAATAGCTCGTACTCCCCGAAATGCATTTAGGTGCAGCGTACTGTTAGTTTTATAGAGGTAGAGCTACTGATTGGATGCGGGGGCTTCACCGCCTACCAATTCCTGACAAACTCCGAATGCTATAAAATGATGCAGTGCAGTGAGGGCATGGGTGCTAAGGTCCATGTCCGAGAGGGAAAGAACCCAGACCATCAGCTAAGGTCCCAAAATATATGTTAAGTTGAACTAACGAGGTTGAACTGCTTAGACAGCTAGGATGTTGGCTTGGAAGCAGCCATTCATTTAAAGAGTGCGTAACAGCTCACTAGTCGAGCGGTTCGGCATGGATAATAATCGGGCATAAACATATTACCGAAGCTATGGGATAGAAATATCGGTAGGGGAGCATTGTAGTGTCGTCGAAGGTGTGATGTGAGTCATGCTGGAGAAGCTACAAAAGAAAATGTAGGCATAAGTAACGATAATGCGGGCGAGAAACCCGCACACCGAAAGACTAAGGTTTCCTCAGCTATGCTAATCAGCTGAGGGTTAGTCGGGGCCTAACGCGGACCCGAAAGGGGAAGTGGATGGACAACAGATTAATATTTCTGTACCTGCTCACGATAAAAGTGACGGAGGCGTAAATTTGGTGCGTACTGACGGAATAGTACGTTGAAGCGAGTGGTAACACCGCGATAGTACACTGAGGCCTCGGCCAAGGTGATAATCCAGAAAAGCGACTTCCAAGAAAAGCGAGTGAAGCAGCCCGTACCGCAAACCGACACAGGTAGTTGGGATGAGAATTCTAAGGTGCTCGAGAGATTCATGGCTAAGGAACTAGGCAAAATCGGCCCGTAACTTCGGGAGAAGGGTCGCCCCGAGCAATCGGGGCCGCAGTGAAGAGGTCCAGGCGACTGTTTATCAAAAACACAGGGCTCTGCTAAATCGAAAGATGATGTATAGGGCCTGACACCTGCCCGGTGCTGGAAGGTTAAGTGGGGGGCTTAGAGGTTTACCTCGAAGGTCTGAAATGAAGCCCCAGTAAACGGCGGCCGTAACTATAACGGTCCTAAGGTAGCGAAATTCCTTGTCGGGTAAGTTCCGACCTGCACGAATGGTGTAACGATCTGGACACTGTCTCAGCCATGAGCTCGGTGAAATTGTAGTATCGGTGAAGATGCCGATTACCCGCAGTGGGACGAAAAGACCCCGTGCACCTTTACTATAGCTTAGTATTGGTTTTGGACAAGCAATGTGTAGGATAGGTGGGAGACTTTGAAGCGGCGTCGCCAGGCGTCGTGGAGTCATTGTTGAAATACCACCCTTTGCTTGTCTAGAGTCTAACCCCGAGAACTCGGGGGACAGTGCTTGGTGGGTAGTTTGACTGGGGTGGTCGCCTCCAAAAGAGTATCGGAGGCTTCTAAAGGTTCCCTCAGCACGCTTGGTAACCGTGCGCAGAGTGCAATGGCATAAGGGAGCTTGACTGGGAGACATACAGGTCGATCAGGTACGAAAGTAGAGCATAGTGATCCGGTGGTTCCGCATGGAAGGGCCATCGCTCAAAGGATAAAAGGTACGCCGGGGATAACAGGCTGATCTCCCCCAAGAGCTCATATCGACGGGGGGGTTTGGCACCTCGATGTCGGCTCGTCACATCCTGGGGCTGGAGAAGGTCCCAAGGGTTGGGCTGTTCGCCCATTAAAGTGGCACGCGAGCTGGGTTCAGAACGTCGTGAGACAGTTCGGTCTCTATCTACTGTGGGCGTTAGAAATTTGAGTGGATCTGATCCTAGTACGAGAGGACCGGATTGGACTAACCTCTGGTGTACCAGTTGTTCCGCCAGGAGCATTGCTGGGTAGCTACGTTGGGAAGGGATAAGCGCTGAAAGCATATAAGCGCGAAACCCACCACAAGATGAGATTTCTTTAAAGGGCCGTGGGAGACTACCACGTTGATAGGCCACAGGTGCAAGGGCAGCAATGTCCGCAGCCGAGTGGTACTAATAGCCCGTATGCTTGTTGTCACTTCGACACGCTCGGTGACCAGAAATGATCATTGAGCGGGTCTGTTTTTTATAAGAGCAAACATTTGTTTTTCATGATATCGCGACGACTTGGTCGTCCTTTTTCAATATGTCAAAATATTTGTGCATCGTAGATGCACGCTTTACCTAAGTAAGCCATAAACACAGCGTTTAGAACTTATAGCGTACAGCTAAAATTAGGGTGGTCATGGCAACGGGGCTCACCCCTTACCATTCCGAACAGGGAAGTTAAGCCCGTTAGCGCCGATGGTACTGCACCAGTGGGAGAGTAGGCCGCCGCCTTTTTTGAGAGTCCTTTACAGAAATGTAAAGGACTCTTTGTTTTT
>JBPWQW010000009.1:0-8790 GCA_051814705.1 Flavobacteriaceae bacterium LMO-SS05 | reverse complement strand
GTAAGTTTGTTTTCCGTTTCTCGTTTTTCCGAATTCTTACAGGAAATCAGAAGTAAAAATGTCAATATAATTCCTATAATTTTATTCAATTCGTGGGTTTTCTTAAATTATGCACAACGGTTATGTATAAGAATAGTGCGGTTTTGTGTGCGAGGATTTTCCGCAGGAAAATCAGATGTAACAAAAGCGCACGAACTCTAGATTAAGCACTAAACTACGCATTATTTTTATACGATGTTACCAAACGTTTTTATTTCGTTTCTAAATTCAAATTGTTCAACATAGTGTTTAATTCCGCAAGAGAATTTTCTTCAATCAATTCCGTATTGATTCTTAATTCAGTTGAGTCAGTTTTCAATATATAATCCCCAGCAAACTTTTTAATCCGTTTTATTTCGTTCAGATTTATTTTTTTCGGTATCAGATGGTTTTTTGAGATAATTCCGTTTTCTATTGTCAGATACTGTTTTTTGTTTTCAAAGAGATAAGTTCCGACATATAAAATTCCCATTAACAAATATCCATAATTAAAAAAATTCTCCGGATTAAAGATTACTGCTGTTGTTCCAAGAACTAACCACAGAATTCCGAAAATCAGATAATATTTCAATCGCTTTTTTTTAAATCGTATTTTCATTTTTTGTCAAATGTTTGGTAACGTGTTTGGCTATGGTTTCGTTGCGTGAAAATCCGCGAGGATTTTCCGCCGTAAACCGAAGATAGTAAAAATGCGAGGACTTTCCGATAGGAAAGTCAGAAGCAATGAACTATAGCCGGTGTTGTACACAGTTATTTTATTTAATCTATCTTTTTTAGGGAAAAGTTGCAGTTCCAGTATGTAAGTTTCATTATTTCAACTTTTGGGCAAAGATTTGAAATCGAAGGAAAATAATTGTCATTAAAATCAATTCCTAAAATTATTCTTTTCAAACTTTTCTTTATAGTACAATATTCTGAATTCGGTTCAGAGCTGAATAGTATTAATCTTTTCTCATTTTCAGATTCCCATTCACTATTTTTTCTGAAGAACAAAAAGTCTACGTATTTATTTTTGAAGTTTTTAACATAATTTTCTAATCCTAATTGCCTTAAAGAATCATATTCTATAAATTGACATTCAGGTTGGGTTTTATTAAGGTTATCATATTTCATTCTTTCAAAATAACCTGTTTTTACTAATTCCGCATTTTCTTTTTCAAATTCATGTTCATCTACTTCTAAACATATTCCTTTGTGATTATCCCCGTATAATGCCCACATTCTGGAATGGCCATAGCCTTTAATGATACCGTTATCAGTTGAAAAACAGGTCATTTTAGTTCCTTTTCGTATTTCTTCACTTAATTCTTCATTGAATTTCCAAATATTAAAATCCATTTCCAAATCTTTCCTAGATTGTAATGCAAAACTATAGCTTTTGTTCTCTCTTGGGTCATTTGATTTTCCAACAGGATTAAGTAAAAGTTCGTTAGAAGGCAATATGAATTCAATTGCAGTTTTTAAAGAGCAATAATAATATATTCTGTTCGAATTTTTCATTAATCAATTTGGGTTTCTCTAATTGTGTACAACGTTGATGTGTATGAGCCGTTGCGTGTCTCGGCACGAACCATTAAAGGTAAAAAACTGCGCTGGAAAATTCCCAAGAATTTTCCAGATGAGCGATGACCAAGCAATGGCTTATACACGGTGTTAGCAAACGTATTTTATCTTTTCAATATTTCTTTTTCTAACTGTTTTCTTAATTTCCCATTAGCCTCGCTAAAGTCAGTTTCATTTAATTTATACTTTTCTAATTCTTCCTCTATTTTCTTCCAACATTCTTTGATGTACTGATGTTTGTCAGATTGTAAAGGTGCGTTTGAAATCATATTCCCAACAAGAGGTTTTAGTTTTGACCAATAATCTTCTCTTAAATTCAATTTATCCATTAGTTGCAATATTTTTTAATTTCATCGTAAGCTTCTTTCTTTCCGAGTTCCCCAGCTCTGGATAAATCTTTACAGCCTAAATCTTTTTCTTTTAATTTTAAATGAGCCAAACCTCTAATGTAAAATGTGTTAGAATCTTCTTGAATTTTTATTGCACTATTGGCGTCGCTTATGGCTTTTTTATATTCATTTGTATTGAAATATATTTCCGCTCTTGTGTCCCAAATGTACCATTTCGATTTGTCAAGTTCCAATGCTTTTGTAACTAAAGGCAATGCTTCTTCATAATTTTTAAGATTTACATAAGAGTAAGCTTTGTTATTATAAATTGTTGCCATATCATAAGATTGTCCATCAGCTCCTTTTGGAATTATGATGTCATAATCGCTTATGGCTCCAAAATAATCTCCAACTTCAGATTTGGCTAATGCTCTATAAAACAGAAAGTCAGGCAAAATTTCATTCGTTGTTTTTGCGGATTTTGTAATATCTGATATGGCTTCACTATAGTTTTTAAGTAGATAATTTGCAGTACCTCTTATTCCATAAAGCATTGAAATTTGTTCATTTCCAATTCCTTCATCTATTTGTTCGATAGCTTTTTGATATTTTCCACTTCCCATTAAGGAAAGAATGTTTTCTATATCCACATTTTTATTTTCATTTTTATTTTCATTTTGACTTTTCACTTCAAGTTCTCCGCTTTCAAGTTTTGCGACCATACTTTTTAGATTTTTATCACTTGGTCTTAATTTTGAAGATTTTTTTAACCATAAGATTGCATTTTCTTTATCGCCTGTCATTCTGTATGCTTGACCTAAAATCATCATAAATTCATCATCTTTTGGTGCAACCCTTAAACCTGCGAAACATATGTCGGCTGCTTCTTGATATTCTTCATTTTTCATATGTTGCATTGCCCGACCTTTGGATTCTCTCAAAGCATTGGCAAGAGCAATTGCATTATCAAGATTTCCATATGGATTGTACATTTTATCCTCAACGAAAGTTGGTTTAGCCGTTTTGTATCGCTGTCTATTTGTTGAATTTGAAGTTGGTTTCTGTGCATTGATTCCCATTTGAAATCCTCGATTATAACCATCTTGGTAACTTGAAGAGTTTTCGCTTACTGTTGGAATAGGTGCGATTGGTGCAGTTGGTTTAATACAGCCAACACCTTGGTCTTGGCAATAACCATTTCCATAGCCAGCTTTAAATCCGCTATTAAAATTTGTTTGTGCAAACAAGAAGTTCGCTGAAAGAAAAAATGTTATTAAAAATATTGTCTGTTTCATACTGTTTTGGGTTTCATATGTTTGCTAACGTTAATGTATATGAGCTGTGGCGTGTCTTGGCACAGACCTCTTTAAATAAAAACAGGCTTTGGAAAATCCGCAGGATTTTCCAAGTGAGGACTGACCAAGCCATAGCTTATATACGGTGTTAGCAGCTGTATTTATTCCTCAAATATTTTATTGAATTCATTCTCATCAATAAGACCTAAATTCATTAATGTCATTGAGTAATATGGTTCATATTTTTTTATGTCAGCTTTGTTTTTCAGTTTTTCCAATAAAGGTGATAATCTCTCATCATCTTTAAAATTCGGTAACCTTTTCAATCCAGCCATTACTACTCCAGAATCTTTGTCATTCAGAATAGCATATTCAAGTATTTCGAAAGCTTTTGGATTTCCAGTATCTCCGAGTACCATTATGTCTCTCATTCTGTCATCAGCATTTTTAGATTTGAACTTTTCCAATCCAGATAGTTCATAGTTTTTTGTATTCAAATCCATTTTGTTTACAATGGTTTCTTTCTCCTTGGTTCCAAATATTTTCTTGAGTATGTTCATATTGCTGCTAACGGTTTTGTATAAGAATAGTTGCGGTTTTGTGTGCGAGGAATTTCCGAAGGAAATTCAGATGTAACAAAACGAGCAACTAACTTTGGTTAAGAATAAAAATAGCAATTATTTTTATACGGTGTTAGCCACAGTTTTTTATTTTTCCTCATTCCGTTCTTTCAATTCTGTCCATCTCTTCAAAAATCTTCGTGTATCATAATACATATCAAAATCCGAAAAAGAGATTAAATTTTTTCTTTTGTCAGAGTCAGATTTGGTCAGATAAACTGAACACTCGTGATGGTTACTGAAATATCCAAAAGAAGAATATTCCAGGAACCAAGGCCAATCAGATTTTTCTTTTTTCTTGGGCGTGAATTCGGTAAACTTTGCAATGTCTATTTTCTCTTTTAATAAAAATTTGTCCGCAATTGCTATTCCTCGATAGAAATTGTTGTCAATAATGTAAAGTCCTTTTTTGCCAATCATTGCAACAAACAGAACATAGGCAATAATCAAAAGTATTGGTCCTAATAGTAAGTCAGTCCAACTTGTCGGATGTAATAAGAAATTCAGACCTCCAAAAAATGACGTGATAAAAAGGTAGAACACGACAAATTTTCGATAACCGTGTAAATAATCGTCTAATATGATTTTATGTTTTTCCAAATTGTGGCTAACGTGTTTGGCTATGATTCCGTTGCGATGAAAATCCGCGAGGATTTTCGGAGTAGGAATCAAGCCAAGTTAAATATACAGTTTTTTGGTTTAGCATTTAGCGAGCAATGGATTATAGCCAGTGTTGTACCACGTATTTTTATTGGTTTTTTAGTTTTTCCGATTTCCAACTATTCAAAAATGAAATTGACAGTAGTGGGTCTTTATTGTCGATTGCCATATAAGACAAGGTTAATCTTGGAATTCCGTAATTTTTGTATTGGTAATAGATTATGTGTTTTGAATCAAAACCATATTGGGGATGTGAAATACTTTCGGCTGTTTCTTCTCCAACGTAATCTTTAAATATAGATTTCAGCTCTTCATAAGCTTTTATTAAGTCAGTTTTATTATTTAAATCAATAAGTAGTAATAGCTCAAAAATCCCTTGCTTTTCGGTGCTTGAATCAAATTCGATTTTGAATGTCCCATTTTTTATTTTGTAGTCAATGTTTGGATATTCTTTAAATTCGGCCGAATAAACATACTGTTCTGAAAGATTTTTAATGGTAGAAAATTCGAATTCAAAGTCAGATTGCTTGGTTATTTCACTTGGTTTTTGGTTTATGTCAAGTCCGAAAAATAATTTGCTTATTTTCTTTTCCATTTCTGTTTCTTGTGCAAAAGTTTGAAATTGAAATGTCATAAATAAAACTCCAATTATGTATTTCAGATTTCGTTTTCTCATATGTGGTACAACGTTTATGTGTAAGGAAAGTTGCGTGCAAGTACACAGCAATTTTCCGATTAATAACTAAAGATAATTGGAAAAAATGGAACTAGGGAAAAGACAGAAAAAGCAATTTTTTTTACACGGTGTTATGGCACGTTTTTATTGTTTCTTTATCGGACATAAAATCGGACGAGAAAGAACTTGTAAAAGGTGTCATTCAGAATTCGGTGTACCTAAAATGAAAAATCCGCCAAAACCTCCTTAATCTTTCTTTTTCGGTGGTGGTGGAGGATTTCGCATAGTAGGAACATTTCCTTTAACGATTCCTTTTCCTCCGGGATTGTTTGTCGGTTGTCCAGTTGGTTTAGAACTTGGACTTGGGTTTGATTTTTTAGCCATTTGTATGATATTTATTTAAATAATGATTTGTTTCTATTTCAGTATGATTTCTCATTCTTTTATATCGCTTGATGTTCAGTTTGCAATCAAGTTCTTCGATGTTCTCCCAATCAGTTTGTCGAAGTTCAAAATATTGCTCCATTGCTTTTTTATCCTTTATTTGGTTGTAATGGTGTTTTGTCCAAAGAATTTCAAGTTTATTAAAATATCTTGTGTACATCATTCTCAAATTGGAAATTTCCTCAATTTCTTTGTCGGAGCGAATTATTTGATTTTCTATAAGCAACAAAAGTTGAACAACAGCTATAAGTATGAACGCTATCCAAACATAATCCTCAAAATATTTCCAACCAAGCACACCACTCAAGGAAACGAGCAAAGTCAGGATTTGAAATCCTTTTTTCAAAGTCCGTTGAAAGCCCAAATATTTAGTCAGATAAATTTCTCCGTACTTAATATTTGTCATTTCATACCAAATTTTGTTAGTCATATTGTTCGTTTCTCAAATGTGCCATAACTGAAATGTGTATGGCTCGTTTGCCTAACCGACACGAGTGATTTGGCAAATGAGATATACGCATAGTTACCTGCTGTAAAAAATAAAAAAATAGGCGTGGCGTAGCCAAACTGCGTACTGCTTGGAATATTAACTTTAAAAAACTAAAATTATGAAAGTAAAATTAACTTATGATGGAAATGAAACTTTACAAACAAAAGAAGTTGACTTACCTCAAGTGCCTAGAGTTGGCGATGGATTTTGTATTATATTAGAGAGTGAAGAAAAACGAAAATTTATACCATGCATTGTGAAAAGTGTAGATTGGTGGATTGAAAATGGAAAATTTAAAAAGGCAGAAATTTTTTTAATTGATGAATAATAAAAAAGAGATGGATATTTACAAACTTGAAACAATATCGATTGAACTTCTTTATTCTTATAGAAGTAAGTTGATGGAAGCCGAAAACGAGGGATTAAAGAAACATTCTGAACATTACAAAGAATGTATTGACAAGCTTAATGCAATAACTAAAATATTTTAAAATTATGAAAGAACCACTTAAACAAAAATTAATTGACTATCTAAAACTTAAAGAAGATATAGACGTAAAACCTGACGACATACTTATTAGTGTTTTAGGTAATAATGTTGAAATAACTTTTAAAAATGAATTTAAAATCGATGGATTAGATTCTTTCTTTTTAGAAAACATAAAAGATGCCGTAAGTGTTGCGTTAAGAGTTGATGGTACTTATGAAGTATATTTAAAAGAGGTTAAAGTAATAGGAATTAGAAAAGACGTTTATAAAAAAATATTAAATAGGAAATAATGACTGAAATACAAGAAATTATATTGCTTTTTTGCATTGGAATGTTTATTTCATGGCTTCTTGGATTTTATTTTGGAAGACTATCTAAATAGCCTAAATATGCAATATACACAAGTGTATGGTGCGTTTTTATGGCACGTTTGAGTGGTTTTTGCGGTTGAGTGAGCGCCTATTTTTTTATTTTTTATGGCTTGTAACGTGTTTGGCTATGGTTTCGTTGCGTGAAAATCCGCTAGGATTTTCCGCCGTAAACCGAAGATAGCAAATTTGCGAGGACTTTCCGAGAGGAAAGTCAGAAGCAATGAACTATAGCCGGTGTTGTGTGTTCGTGCTTTTACCAACTTACTCTTGTTACAATTATTGATTTATTATCATCCAAAAATCCGACAGAATAATGCTTACTCGCAATTGTGTCTATTATATATTGTTTTGAGTAGTTTTTTCTTCCTTTTTTTTGCTCAATGTATTCAAGTTCGTTAGAATGCATTTTGTTTTCCTTTTTCTCGAATCCGTTTTCTTTTAGTTGATTTTCGAGTTTTTTTAAGTCCGCTTGCTCAAACTCGGCTAAAAAGGAGGAAGTATAATCTCCGAAATGGTCAGGATATGAGGCTGTTTTATATTTTATTATTCCGCTATTTGGGAAATCCATATTCGTGACTTCTTTAAAGTCCGTTTTATAAAAGTCCGATGAAGGATAAATTGCTCCATAAATAAAATATCCAACGATTAAAATTGGAGTTAGAGCAAAGATTCTTAATCTTTTGTCAAATCCTTTTCTCTTAATCCACTTGTAAATCAAAAAAGAAATTCCAATTGGAATTCCGATACCTAAAATTATTATGATTAAAAAAGCGATTATTAATTCCATTCAGTTTTTCAGTATGACACACAACGTGTTTGGCTATGGTTTCGTTGCGTGAAAATCCGCGAGGATTTTCCGCCGTAAACCGAAGATAGTAAATTTGCGAGGACTTTCCGAAAGGAAAGTCAGAAGCAATGAACTATAGCCGGTGTTGTGCGTTCGTTTTTATTCTTTTTTATTTTTCCATTCAGAGTATTCAGTCCAATCGTTTAGATAATCTGCTTTCAATTCATTGTCCGAACGTTCTTCAAATCCATATTTTGAAGCTCTTGGATATTCCGCTTGAGAAACAATATCTCTAAAATCCTCATTGGCTTTTTTTATCAGAGAATCAATTGCGTTTAAGTCCGATTTTGCCAATTTAAGAACCGCTGCTCCAATTCGGTTTTTTCCGTTTTGAGAGTCGCTCCGAATTTCAGTCAGTTTTCGTTTTACTAAATCCGAATTATTTGGAAATTCTCGGTCTATTAGTTTTTCCAATTCCGTGTCCGAAATTTTTGCGACAGGTTGCTCAATTTTTGTTTTTATTAATTCAATTTCATTCATAATGTCGCTTTTCTCAAATGACGCACAACGTGTATGGCTATGATTTCGGCGTGGAATCGTCCGCAGGACTATTCCGCAGAGAAATCAGTTTAAATATATGTTTTACTTTTGTTTTTTGCACTGACACCACGCTGAATTATAGCCTGTGTTAGCACACGGTTTTTTTTTCTTTCGTCAGAGCTTTAAGTCCGACTTTTTGTTTAAAAAAACTAATTTAGTCAATTCAGTTTATATTCTGTTACGGTTTTCCGCATTCAGTTCCGTCGCAATATTTTTCCGTTCAGCTTTGATTTCGCCAAAGTGAATTTCCAAGTAATTATTTGGATCTGATTTTTTAAACGAAAATTGATTAAGTACAGTTTATTCTAGTTGAGAAAAAAGTCGAAGTGGAAATTTCATTAACAATTCCGTTTGAGTGATAATTTCGGCAGAGTGGATTTCCGATTTCAGTTTGGTTTTATGTGCTCTAAAAAGTCAAAAAAAATC
>JBPWQW010000008.1:0-183131 GCA_051814705.1 Flavobacteriaceae bacterium LMO-SS05 | reverse complement strand
AATTCATCATTTCGATAGATTTCAACTCCAATTCCGTCACGTTCATTTACATCACTTGCAATTATAACTCTATCTTTTTTTTCTTTCATTTACGTACTGTTTGGATATTGTGCACAACGGTTACGGCTATGAGCAGTGCGCCAAAAATGAAATGATTTTCGGGTTTGCTACAAGCCAAAATTTTTGTTCTTTAATTTTCAATTCGCCAAAAAGTTTTGGCGACCTCGTAAATATACAATTGCTTTTGGATTTTGCACAAACCCAGCATTGCTTATAGCCGATGTTGCCCAGCGTTTTTTTATTCAGTTTCGTTCGTTGTTCCGTTTTAATACACAGATTCCGCACTCAGAATAAATTTTCGGTGTTGCTCCGTTAAGTTGCTCAAGGCTTACATACTGATTCCGCCGTTGCTTGCGTATTGATTGGAAGTCTTTTTTATTCCCCTCCGCTTCGTGTCCGCTGCACTGTTAAAAATCTATTTTACGAAGGATTAGCTTACTTTTTGATTTATGCTCTTAAATGATGGGCAACGTATCTGGGCTATGAGAAGTAGCGGATTAATAAAAAATAAACTTTAAATTTATGACTGATTTTAAAAATACACCTGAACTTTCAGAAAGCACCGAACCCGCTATTTCTTATAGCACGTGTTATAAGCAGCCTTTTCGGGTTTTGAATTGCTACGCTGGAATTGGTGGTAATCGTAAATTATGGAATGGCCCAAATATGCAAGTTACGGCCATTGAATATGATGAGAATATTGCAAAGGTTTATCAAGACTTATATCCAAATGACACGGTAATAGTTGCAGACGCTCATCAATACCTTTTAGAAAATTATGAGAACTTTGATTTTATATGGTGTTCGCCACCTTGCCCTACTCATTCGGTTACAAATCATTTCTTAAATGCTCAAGGAATAAAACGCTATCCTGATATGGCATTGTATCAAGAAATTATTTTATTACAAACTTTCTTCAAAGGAAAATTCATAATTGAAAACGTGAAAAGTTATTATGAACCTTTGATAAAACCACAGATAAGCGGAAGGCATTATTTTTGGGCCAACTTCAAAATACCGATGTTGAAATTTGAAAAACAAATAGGTAGAATGAACGGAAAAAAATCAGATTTAGGAGGTAAAATACAAGCAGAATTAAGAACTAATAACCATAATAAGCTCGGATTTGATTTGTCAAAATATACAGGTATTGATAAAGAAAAAGTATTGAATAATTGTGTTGCTCCTGAAATTGGACTTGCAATATTTCAAAGTGCTTTAGATATTTACGATGCTTCAAATGTAGAACAAGTTGGATTGTTTGCAGAGGTTTCTTAAGGTTGCTTATAACTGGTTATATCCAAACAAATGCTGCCGATTATCCTTTTAAGACTCCGTATAAACAAATGTTTGTATTGGGTTTATAGTAAATGTAGTATTTTTTTTGCAACAGTTTAAAATCTCCACCAATAAATTATAACCGGTCACTTAAAAGTCCTTGACTATGAGGCTTTTGTTCTAAAACACGCTTTATGGCAATATCCAAAGGACTCTTAATCTGTAACAAATCCTTTTTGCTCACATGCGTATAAATCATCGTCGTTTCTGGCTTGGCATGCCCTAAAAGCTCCTGGATATACCTAATGTCAATCCCCTGTTCTAACAAATGGGTCGCATAACTGTGCCGTAAAGTGTGGGGCGTAACATATTTGCTGATACCGGCCTTTTTGCAACTGCCTTTTAAAAAAGACCGTATGCTTTCTGGGCTATATTGAGCCTTGCTCTGACCTTCAAAAACAAACAATTTGGGCTGATAACTCAAAATGTAATTTTTTAATAGTGGTAAAAATGACTCCGCCAAGATAACATAGCGGTCCTTTCGGCCTTTACCTTGTCGTACAACCACTTGTCTGCGGTCCACGTCAATGTCCTTGAGTTTTAAACCTATAAGCTCACCAATGCGCAAGCCACAAGAATAGATAAGAGCCAAAATAGTGCGGTGTTTTAAATTTTGAGTACAGCGTATCAAGTCCAACACCTCTTCTTGCGATAATACCGAAGGCAATCGCTTGTCTTTTTTAGGCATGGTCAAGGCCACATCATTAATCTTACAACTGGGGTAATACAAACAAAACAATTTTAAAGCACTTATAAATTGCCTATGTGTACTTACTGAATAGTTTTTGGGCACCATAATGCGTTCAATAAAGAGTTCAACCGAACGATTGGTTAAATCTTCAAGCGGTGTATCGTTATAAAACTCGACTAGGTCGGCCGTAAGTGCCAAATAGGTGCTTACGGTACTGTTACTGTAGCGTTTGCCACGCAAATAGTCTCTAAATCCCAACAAAATGGTACGATGTGACGCATTGATGTCCCTAACCCGTTTGTCGTGCTTGGTTTTACCAATTAAGCTGTGGTCAATCTTATTAATTAGTGTCGCATGACCTTCAAAGAGTGTGGTAATTCGTGAGATGATTGTGGAGTCATAAGGCACATACCAACACCTAAAAGTAGCACTCCAACGGGCACCCGATAAGCCCCTGGCTAGAGCAATTAAATCCTCATTAAAGGGAAATGTAAGGCATACTTGATGGGCGCCTCTATGATACTTGGGCGTCAATCGTATCGTGGGTAATACACTCATAAGCAGCTGGTTTAGAAGTGTATTAAAAATACAAAAAACAAATGATTGCACAATCTTTTATGAAATAAGAATAGGGGAGGGCATCAGGATTTATGTAATAACCTAATAGCAATTTTAGCTATAGATAATGTATGGATAGTGTATGGAGAAGGCATTTCCTCGAAAAGCTTCAAAATCCTCGGAAACCATCAAAAAGTGGCAAGATCAAGGAAATCCACATAATTAAAATGCCGGTGTTAGTAATTGTTTGTGTTTTATTCAATAATTTTTAAGCCAATTAATTTATAAATTTAAAAATTAAATTGTATATTTACAATTGTATAGGCGTAAAAATACAATTATGGATACAAAAATAAAATCGGGGAATTCTAATAAAAAAAAAGGTATAGTATCAGCTCAGGTTGCTAGAAAAGGGAAAAACCCTATTATTCATGCTAAATTCACACCTTCTTGGGTAGTTGTTAACGCTAAAGATGCTCCAGGATTTAAAATGGAATTAATAGGTCGTATCAGGGAAGGTGTAAAAAAGACAGATTGGAAGCAATTAATACGTTATACAGGTTCTACTGAAAAAGAGTTTGAACATATACTTCCAGCTTCTATTAGTAGTATGCAAAAGAAAACTGTTTATGGAAAAGAAACTTCAGAGCGAATCTATGAATTGGCGAGGTTATTCGGAATGGGTTATGAGGTTTTTGATTCTAAAGAAGACTTTAAGAAATGGTTAATGACTCCATCAAGAACTCTTGGTAATAAAATCCCATTTGAACTACTTGATAGCAGTTTTGGTTTTGAAATAGTTGAAAATGAAATTGTTAGAATTCAATACAACGTTTATAGCTAATGATTGTCTATCGAGTTACAAATGTGAAATATAAAGATTTGACACTTTCTGGAATAGGGGCTGAAAAGGTTGGAGGTAGATGGAATAAAATTGGTACACAAGCTGTTTATTGTTCAGAAAATATGTCATTAGCCTTGCTTGAGTATTATGTTCACTCTGAAAACATTGCCTATTTGCCAAAACAAATATTAATTGCAAAAATTCAATTTCCGGATGAATTTGTAATAGAAGAATTAAATGAGCTTCCAGAACGATGGAATCAATACCCATATTCTTCTAAAACAACAGAAATTTTTACAGATTTATCAAAAGATCGAAATGTTTTTGCATTGCGAGTACCATCTACGATTGTTGGATTAGAATCAAATATTATCTTAAATCCTTTATATAAGGAGTTTGAGAAAGTAGAAGTTATTGAGTATATTGAATTACTTATTGATGAAAGACTTAAGAACAATATACGAGAATAAAGCTAGATAAATTAATTAAGTAATATTTTTAGGAAGGGTCAAAGTGTATAGATACGGTATGGAGAAGGCATTTCCTCGAAAAGCTTCAAAATCCTCGGAAACCATCAAAAAGTGGCACGATCAACGAAGTCCACATAATTAAAATACAGGCAGCAAAAAGAGATATTAGGCTTGAAAAACCTAATCAACAAAAGCTTGTTTGTAATACGCAAACGCCTTAGTAATAAGTGCGTTTTCTACCAAACAATCTATTTTGGGTTTGCCAATGGATTCCAATAGCACAAAATTAATATTGCCGTGCTCGTTCTTTTTATCGTATTTAAGCAGCTCGATAATAGGCGCATAGTCTGATGAATCAATCACAACGGGTTTGTATATTTTTTGAATCACGCTGGTAATCTGCTCCAAATCGGCTTTAGGAAACCCTAGCAACACCATCGAAATATAGCTTTCCAAAATCATGCCCACCGCTACAGCTTCGCCATGTAATAGGTCGTCTTTATCAGGATGACTTAAAAAATAGGATTCTATGGCATGACCCAGTGTATGGCCAAAATTAAGATGCTTGCGCAACCCGTTTTCATTGGGATCCTGTTCAACAATATCGTGTTTAATAAGCACCGAATCATAAATAAGCTGATCCAAATCGGTCATAGAACGATCAGATAAACTGGAGATCGCGTTCCAATACCTTCGGTCATAAATCAATCCATGTTTTAACATTTCGGCTAAACCCGATTGAATATGGTCTTGTGGAAGTGTTTCCAAAAACGAAGTATCCACCAGCACCATATCGCCTGAATGAATCACGCCAATCTGGTTTTTTAAATTGCCAAGATCCACTCCGGTTTTTCCGCCAACCGAGGCATCTACCATGGCCAATAACGATGTGGGGACATTAATATATTTTAATCCGCGTTTAAAAGTACAGGCTACAAATCCGCCAAGATCGGTAACCACGCCACCTCCCAAATTGATGACCAGGCTTTTTCTGTCGGCACCCAAATCCGATAAGGCCTCCCAAACCCCAACACAAGTATCTATGGTTTTATGCTGCTCACCCGCCTCAATTTCAATAATTTCAATGGCCACATGAGTTTCGAGATGAGCTAGGAATTTTGGTAAACAATGCTCATGCGTGTGCTCATCCACAATAATGAAAATTGTCGAAAAATGATGGGCTTTTAAATAGGCATTCAACTGTTTATAACAGGTGGAATTAAAATGGACGGTATAGGACTTAGACAGTATCGATTTCATGAAACGGGTTACCTTGAATATGGGCGTGAAAATAAGCAGTTTTTAATAAAATATTAAACTTCTAATCCATATTTTTGCCATTATTTTTACACAATGAACCAAAATCAACTTTTCGATAATACCCAGATTGCTTTTCAACTTAAAAGTGATTCCGAACTGGAGCGTGCCTATTTTCTGTTTAAAATGATATCCCATGAGCCCTTGGTTAGGATTGGTACTGCAGCGACCAATTTTGCCCTTAAAGCCCATTTACCGGTGGAAGGATTGATTCGTTCTACCGTTTTTGATCATTTCTGCGGAGGTGTAAATGAAGATGATTGCTTGCCAGTTATTGATAAAATGTTTGAAAAGGGAGTGTGCTCGGTCTTAGATTTTTCTGTGGAAGGACAGGAAATTGAAGGCTCACTTGATGCCGCGATGGCAAAAACCTTAAAAATTATAAATTTTGCCGACAATAAGAAGGCCATGCCCATAGCGGTTTTTAAACCTACGGGCTTTGGCCGATTTCATTTGTATCAAAAGATAGGTGAAGGCAAACCCCTTACTGATGAGGAAGAACAAGAATGGAGCAGGGTAGTGGCACGTTGCCATAAAGTCTGTAAACTGGCAAAAGAAAAAGAGGTGAAAATCTTAATCGATGCTGAAGAAACTTGGATGCAGGATGCTGCCGATGCCTTGGTTGAAGAGTTGATGAGAACCTACAATACCGATGGTCCAATTGTTTATAACACTTTGCAGTTGTACCGTTGGGACCGATTGGATTACTTAAAACAGCTTCATAAACGTGCTCAACAGCAAGGTTTTAAATTGGGAGTTAAAATTGTAAGAGGTGCTTATATGGAAAAGGAACGCGAAAGAGCTGAAGCAAACGGGTATCCTTCTCCAATCTGTAAAACCAAAGAAGCCACCGACCAAAATTTTAATGAAACCCTAAAATATATTCTCAACCACTTAGACGATATTTCCTTGTTTTTAGGAACTCATAACGAAGACAGCTGTTATTTGGCCATGGATTTAATGCGTGAATTAAAGATATCAAAACAGGACAATCGGGTGTGGTTTGGACAGTTATACGGCATGAGTGACCATATCAGTTTTAATCTGGCCGACCAAGGCTATAATGTTGCTAAATATGTGCCTTTTGGACCTGTTAAAGACGTGATGCCCTACTTAATTAGACGGGCCGAAGAAAATACATCTGTCGCTGGACAGACCAGTAGAGAGCTCAATTTGTTGAAATTGGAACGCAAAAGACGAAAAGTTTAAGATCATGTCTTTTTAGGATCCAATACCTCGAATGTTGAATTATTTGAAAGGTACTCAGGCACTATGGATTTAATCATGGCCACCAATTCTAAATTTTGAAGCTTGGAAGCCTTCTGGCAAAGCTCCAAAATCTTAGTTTCAATAGCTTCAACAGGTTGTGGTTTTGATTGCGCTACCTTTAGTTTGTGATGGTAGGTAGATTTCGCCTGTTCGCCCGAAGCCAATAATTCTTCCATCACTTTTTCTCCAGGTCGCAATCCCGATATTTTGATGTCAATATCTTCAGGAAATCGATGTCCAGATAGTTTTATCATCAAAACTGCCAAATCATAAATCTTGATGGGTTTTCCCATTTCGAACACAAAAAGTTCACCGCCATTGCCCATGGCACCAGATTCTAGAATGAGATGGCTAGCTTCAGAAATGGTCATAAAGTAACGTTTCATATCACTATGGGTCAACGTGATAGGGCCACCAGCTTCAATTTGTGATTTAAACAATGGAATGACTGAACCATTGGAAGCCAAGACGTTTCCAAATCGGGTAATGATAAATTTGGTTTGCCCTTTTTCCTTCAGGCATCCCATATAAAGCTCAGCAACACGTTTGGAAGCACCCATAACATTGGTTGGATGGACCGCCTTATCCGTAGAAATTAAAATAAATTTATGAACGCTGTGTTTTACCGATAAGCTCGCCACATTTTTAGTGCCCGTCACATTCACTTGAACCGCTTCATAAGGATGTTCTTCCATTAAGGGCACATGCTTATAGGCTGCGGCATGAAAGACGATTTTAGGCTTGTAAAGATTAAAAATCTGATCCATTCTCTGGTAATCCCGAATGTCTGCAACAATGGCCTTAAAGTTTGAAACGCCTTTTTGTATAAACTCTTGTTGCAGATTGTAAAGCGCAGACTCGGCAGAATCCATTAAAATCAATAATTTATAGTTGAATGACCTTAATGTTCTGGCCAATTCACTTCCAATAGAACCTGCTGCCCCAGTTATCAAAATAATTTGATGCTCATAGTCCTCAAATAATGAAGGGCTATACTCCACTTTGGGCTGTCGTAATACCAGATCGTCAATGTTTAAATCTTTTATTTGATCCAGAGCCACATAACCATCACGACACCATTCGACTTGAGGAATGATCTTTAAAGGAATCTGTAAATTTGAAAGCTGAAAACAAATAGTAAATAAAACAGGGGTTTCAATATATTGAATAGCAATGACGATTTCGTCAATGCCTTTTTCTGTTATAAAGACTGGAGTTAAATCCTTGATATCATAAACACGTAAATCTTCAAACGTGTTGTGCTCCTCTTCAACATTCAAATCAATAAAACCCAGCACATTACAAGATTTTGAAGGATCGGTTTTATAGGCAGTATAGGTCATCAACCCCGATGGGCCTGTTCCAAAAATCAAAATGTTTTTATGTGTCAAATACTCGGTCATACGATTAGAATTCAAAAGGCATTAAACCTTGAAATAATGTGTGATGATGCTGCTTATCCGCTCCCTATCTGCATCGGTCAAATTGGATCCGCTAGGTAAACATAAGCCTTTTTTAAATAAATCATCTGAAACGCCATTGAGATATTTTGGACAATCCTTAAAAACAGGCTGCTGGTGCATAGGTTTCCACAAGAGCTTGGTTTCTATATGGTGTTTTTCTAAAGTTAGCCTTAATCCTTCACGAAGCGCTTCAGATTGCAAGACTATACAGGTCAGCCATCGATTGGATAGAGAACCACTGGGTTCGTTTTGGAAGCTAATGCCGTCAATAGAGCCTAAAGCGTTAACATAATAATCAAAATTATGCCGTCGCTGTTTTACTCTCTCGTCAATGACCTTCATTTGACCTCTACCGATTCCGGCCAAAACATTGGACATCTTATAATTATATCCAATATCTGAATGTAGATAGGCAACGGCCTGATCCCGCGCTTGATTGGCCAGATGTTTTGCCTGTTCTATTAAATCAGAATCTTGACTAATCAAGGCACCACCCCCCGATGTGGTAATGATTTTGTTGCCATTAAACGAGAAGATGGCCAAGGTGCCAAAAGTACCACAGGCTTTACCGTGGTAAGTGCTTCCCAAGGCTTCGGCACTGTCTTCAAGGATGGGGATGTTATATTGAGTTGAAATTCTATGCAATTCGGCAACCTTATAAGGCATGCCATAAAGATGAACGGCAATGATGGCTTTTGGCGTTTTCCCTTTAGAGATTCGGTCTTTAATGGCGGTTTCCAGCTGTTCCGGACATATATTCCAGGTATCCCGTTCACTATCTACAAAAATAGGCTTGGCTCCCAAATAGACTATGGGGTTGGCCGAGGCCGCAAAAGTCTGACTTTGGCAGATCACTTCATCACCAGGCTTGACACCCAAAACAATAAGTCCTAAATGGATGGCTGCAGTACCCGAGCTTAATGCTGTGACCAGGCTGTGATGTCCTAAATACTTGGAAAGGTCATGTTCAAACCCTTCAATATTAGGACCAACAGGAGCGATCCAATTGGTCTTAAAGGCCTCATGGACATAATCCAGCTCATGACCACTCATATGTGGTGGAGATAACCATATTTTAATGGGCTTGCTCAATCTAAAAATTTATATGAAATCTACTAATTAGCAATTTATTTTAAACGAATGGACAGGATGGTGGCTACGTCTTCACAGTTTTCAACAGATAAGACGACGTCTTCATCCTTAAGTTTGCTTTCGATGGTGTAAATTTTACAGGTGTCCAAATGGGTGCTGCTTTCAGAAAAATTAACGTCCCCTGATCTAATTAATTCATTGACCTTCAACGAATCGAGATGATAGGTCATAATGAAAAATTTTGTAGCTTCTGAATACTGTTTCTGTTTAAGTGATATGTTTTTTATGGTTCGGGCATTAGGCCCGTAATCGCATGACGTTTTTTTACCACTTAAAAAAAAAGCAAGCACAATAAGACCAATTGAGAATCCTCCCAAATAGTAACCAAGACGATGAATAAATTTCATGTGAATTTAAAAAATTAACAAATTGAGATCACTGAATTTTAAGTCAAACCAATCGGCAACCGATTTGTTGGTTAAAATTCCGTGGTAAAAATACAACCCATTTTTTAAACCACGGTCAAAACGGATGGCATTTTCAATTCCTCCATCCTCAGCTATTTTTAATAAATAAGGTGTAAAAATATTACTGATGGAAACCGAGGCCGATCGAGAATAACGCGCCGGGATATTAGGCACACAATAATGAACCACGCCATTGACCTCATAGGTTGGTTTGTCATGATTGGTGATTTCACTGGTTTCAAAGCAACCGCCCATATCGATGGTTACATCAATAATTACAGAGCCACTCTTCATGCTATGCACCATAGATTCCGTGACAACAATAGGCGCCCTGTCTATACCTCTAATAGCACCAATGGCCACATCGCAGCGCTTAAGAGCTTTTATTAAATTTTTAGGTTGGATGGTGGACGTGTATAAAGTTCTCCCTAGATGGGATTGAAGCCGTCTTAATTTAGTAATCGAATTGTCAAAAACCTTGACATTGGCGCCTAATCCAATGGCAGAACGCGCCGCAAATTCACCTACAGTTCCAGCGCCAATAAT
The DNA here is from genome assembly GCA_051814705.1 of Flavobacteriaceae bacterium LMO-SS05. Lineage (GTDB taxonomy): Bacteria > Bacteroidota > Bacteroidia > Flavobacteriales > Flavobacteriaceae > Geojedonia. Next base: position 173,016 of record JBPWQW010000008.1, on the reverse strand, counting down.
GACCACTTCGGTAGGTGGAACCCCACTGATGTTCCCAAACATGAGGCCATTGCCGCCATTGATGTTCGACAATAACTCTGAAGCAATTAGGATGGATGCAGTACCCGCTATTTCACTTAGTGAACGTACGGCTGGATATGCACCGTCTTCATCTTTTATAAATTCAAAGGCCAAAGCCGTTATGCGCTTGGATGCCAATGCTTCAAAATAGGATTTGTGCTGGGTTTTTAATTGTAAGGCCGAAATTAATAAGGTTTGGGGATTGATTAGTTTGATTTCTTCTAACGAAGGAGGTTCGACTTTTAGAATAATAGGGCAGGAGTACACCTTGGCCGTATCTTTTACAATTTCGGCTCCAGCTTCGCTATAATCTTTATCTGTAAAGTTGGCGCCATCGCCTGCTCCAGTCTCGATCATAACCCGATGCCCATTGGACAGTAATGCCGACACAGCGTCTGGGGTTAGACAGACCCTTTTTTCCTGAAAATACGTTTCTTTAGGAATCCCAATAAAGAGTTCTCCTTTTTTTCTTAAGATTTCTAAGGTCTCTTCTTGTGGGAGTAATTGTGCTTTGGTAAACGGTGATAAGAATTTGCCCATTTAAGTTGTAATTAAAGTTCAAATTACAACTATTTTTTTGATTTTAATACCTCCGTTTTAAAAGTAATCTTTTAATTTGCTAAAAATGCCTTTAGGTCTAATTTTGAATTCTTCCTCCAGTTCCTCCATAGATTTATCAGCATCATTGATCTTGTTGAACATTTTTGCCCTAATTAAGTAGATAGATGGGATTACAACGGCCATGACAGGAAGCAAGTACAAAAATAAATTGGTATCTGCAAATTCTAGATCGTCATTTAAAATTCCGATAATTTGATAAATATATAATACAATCGGCACTAATAAAGTGTGGTACCACCATTGACGGCAAGTAAAAAACCAAATAAAAAAGAGGTAAAGCGGTATTAATTTATTTGACATTGTCCAAGCTGCAACTTGAGCATTTTCATACCAATTACTATTATACGTAAATAAAAAAGTGTTCCACACTTTTGTAGCAGGAACACTTTCATAAATTGTAAACAAGAACGGTGTTGTAGCTATTAAAGTTGCTACAACACTGCCTAAAATCAATGAACGATTACTATTCGTTCTTAGGAATTTTAATTGCGGCTTTTTCGACTTGTGTTGTTGATTGTCCATTTAAATCTATTAAGTTTTCTGCTGCTTGAACTGTAAACAACATTCCACCAAAGATTGCAATCGCTAGTACTAAATTTTTAGCTTTCATAATTTCAAGGGATTTAATTAATTAATTGCTACAAATTTAAAGTCACATGGCTCTAAAACCAGTTAACCAAACGTTAAAATTAATTGCATTAACCTCTTGAGTATTACGGTTTTTCCGTACTATCTAGGTACACTCTTATGGCAGGGTGTTTAAAAATTTATAAAAAATTTTGCTCTTCCATAGCATTTTTCTTGTTATTCAATATATTTTGGCTCAATATGAGGGTTCTTGAGGCATTTTCGTTCACTTTTATACGTACTACAGTACTGTTTACTGGCAATAAATTAGGGATTTTTTCAAACCACTCCATAAAAATCCAGCTGTCAGACAGTAAGTAGTCCTCTATTCCAAAATTTAAAGCTTCTTCTTCATTTTTAATTCTGTAAAAATCAAAATGAAAAATACTATCATTATTAATTTTGTACTCGTTAACAATAGAAAAGGTCGGACTTGTAACAACATCGTCGCTGCCAAGTGCTTTTACCAAGGCCTTGATTAGGGTAGTTTTACCAACGCCCATATCGGCCTCTAAGAGGATAATTTTAGAAGTCACCTGATTAAGTAGGTCTTCCGCAACCTGATCAATATCTGCTATTTTATAAGTTCGTTCCAAGGGCTCTATTTAAAAAACTGCTACAAGTATAGTGATAAAAATTGAAAAATACTAAAAAATATTGCATTTCATCGGATTTATTTGCATTACACGGGTTTATTTAGGGTTCATCACCACAAACGGAATAATCATTTCTTCAAGTGAAACGCCCCCGTGTTGGTACGTGTTTCTGTAGTAACTCACATAGTGGTTGTAATTATTTGGGTAGGCCAAAAAGGCGTCCCCTTTTGCAAAGATAAAGGAACTGCTCATCGTTATGGATGGCAAATGAATTACTTTAGGGTCTTTGGCTACCAAAACATCTTTGTCTTCATAGGTTAAACTTCTGCCTGTTTTATAGCGCAAATTTAAACTGGTTTCGCGGTCCCCAATAACACGTGATGGATTTTTTACATTAATGGTACCGTGATCGGTCGTAATAATAAGCTTAAAACCGAGTTGTTGTGCCTGTTGGATCATTTCCAAAAGCGGAGAGTTCTTAAACCAGCTTAGTGTTAAAGACCGATAGGCTTTATCATTTGAAGCCAGTTCTTTTACTACATCCATCTCGGTTTTGGAGTGCGAAAGCATGTCCACAAAATTGTAAACAATAACCGTAAGATCGTTGTTTTTTAATGTTTTAAAGTTCTCAACCAGTTTTTTGCCAGATCTCAAATTGGTTATTTTATGGTATTCATATTGAAGGTGACCAAGTCCCAAACGTTTTAATTGTGCTTCTAAAAAGTCGGCTTCATACAAATTTTTTCCACCATCGTCAATATCATTTTTCCATAAATCGGGATGTCGTTTTTCCATCTCTAAGGGCATCATTCCAGAAAATATGGCATTTCGGGCATATTGAGTAGCGGTTGGAAGGATGCTGTAATACGGACTTTCTGAAGCTTTTTTGTAATAATTGTTTACAATGGGTTCAAAAGCTTTCCATTGATCATACCTTAAATTGTCAATCACAAACAAAAGCGTGGGTTGTTCCTTGCTCAATTCTGGAACAATTCTGTCTTTAAATAGAGTATGCGATAGAGTAGGTGCATCGGCTTTTTGATCGAACCAAGTCGGATATTTTTTATCAATAAATTTTCCAAACTGAAGGTTGGCTTCCGTTTTTTGGGATTCAAGGATTTCAGTCATACCAATGTCTTCAATATCTTCCAGTTGAAGTTCCCAATAAATAAGTCTTTGATATAAATCGACCCATTCTTCGTAACTGTTCACCATAGACAAATCCATTGCTATTTTTCTAAACTCTTGCTGATAGTTAGAAGTTGTTTTTTCAGAAATTAAACGAGAATGGTCCAAATTCTTTTTAAGGCTCAATAAAATCTGATTTGGATTAACAGGTTTGATGAGATAGTCGGCTATTTTACTGCCAATGGCTTCTTCCATCAGGTATTCTTCCTCACTTTTGGTAATCATGACTATCGGAAGATTGGCTCTGCGCTCTTTAATCTCATTTAAGGTTTCCAAACCGGTTAGTCCGGGCATATTTTCATCCAAAAAAACAATATCAAAATTAACATCATCAATCATCTCGAGAGCCTCGGTTCCACTTTGGCAGGTCGTAACCTTGTATTGTTTTTGCTCCAGAAATAGAATATGTGGCTTAAGGAGATCAATTTCGTCATCAACCCAAAGAATATTTATATTGTTCATGTATATTTGTTTAAAATAATTAAAAAGAGAAGTTTGAATTCGATTAACAAACTCAAGATATTTAACGATCCAATTTACGGATTTATTACCATTCCAAATGCCTTAATTTTTAATTTAATTGAACATAAATATTTTCAAAGGCTACGGCGCATCACCCAAATGGGATTGGCGTATTTGGTTTATCCCGGTGCACATCACACACGGTTTGATCACGCCATAGGGTGCATGCATTTAATGCAAAAAGCCGTTAATGTGCTACGTTTTAAGGGGGTTACAATTTCTGAAGACGAAGAAAACGCGCTGTATATTGCCATTTTATTGCACGATATTGGCCATGGTCCGTTCTCTCACGCCATGGAACACAGTATTGTAAATGGCATGTCGCACGAGGCTATTTCGCTCCTTTTTATGGAACAATTGAATTTGGAATTTAACGGAAGTTTAACGTTAGCCATCACAATTTTTAAGGGAGAGCACGAACGACAGTTTTTGGGTCAGCTGATTTCTAGTCAATTTGATATGGATCGGGCCGACTATTTAAAAAGAGATAGCTTTTACGCAGGAGTGGCTGAAGGTAATATTAACAGCGAACGCTTAATCACAATGCTTAATGTGGTGGATGATGCTTTGGTGATTGAAGAAAAAGGCATTTACAGTGTCGAGAAATTTTTGGTCGCCAGACGGTTTATGTATTGGCAGGTTTATTTACACAAAACAGGATTGGTTGCAGGAGAATTACTGATTAAAGTCTTGAAACGCGCAAAGGAATTAATCAATAAGGGTGAAAAACTTAATACCAGCACGCCTTTACATTACTTTTTATACAATGAGATTTCTCCTGAAAACTTTGACGTCAACACCTTGGAAACCTTTTCAAAACTAGATGATTTTGACATCATTTCAGCCATTAAATCTTGGCAAGACCACGACGATTTCGTGCTGAGAAACCTCTGTGACATGATTATTAATAGAGCACTGTTAAAAATAAAAATCAAGGATAAGAAGTTTGAAAACAAAAGGCTTCAGGTACACATTCAAAAAGTAATGAAAGCACATAAGCTATCTAAACAGGAAGCCGAATATTTTGTATTTGAAGGCGAAGTGTCCAATCAAGCGTATCAAAAAAACACCCAGAAAATAAATATTCTTTATAAATCTGGAAAAGTTGAAGATATTGTTAAAGCAACCGACCAGTTTGACCTAAATGCGCTTTCAAAGTCCGTTACAAAATATTATATATGCTATCCTAAAGATGGAATGTGATACATTTTTTCTATTTTTGCGGGTAATATAATTTTTAAGACATTTTATAGATGTGAACGACATCTAAACTTTTTAATGATATATATATCGAATAGATGAAATTCACAGCCGCACAGATAGCAGGAATACTAGAAGGTGATGTTATAGGCGACCCTGATGTGGAAGTTTCAAAACTTTCAAAAATCGAAGAAGGTACCAAAGGCTCACTAACGTTTCTAGCCAATCCAAAATACAAATCCTATATCTATTCAACTCAAGCTTCCATTACCATCGTAAACAAAACCTTTGAAGCAGAAAATGAACTCACAACAACCCTGATAAAAGTGGAAGATGCCTATAAGTCGTTTTCAAAACTTTTAGAGTATTACAGTCAAAAAAAAATCAACAAATTTGGGATTGAACAGCCTTCATTTATGGCTCAATCCTCAACCTACGGGAAGGATGTTTATATAGGAGCATTTACCTATATTGGGGAACGCGTTAGCATAGCAAATAATGTTAAAATTTTTCCTGGTGCATATATTGGCGATCATGTAAGCATAGGTGAAAACACCCTTATTTTTGCAGGGGCTAAAATTTATTCAGATTGCGTTATTGGTAAAAATTGCGTCATCAATTCTGGAGCGATTATTGGTGCAGATGGTTTTGGGTTTGCTCCCGGTGAAAATGGAGAATACAGTAAAGTACCGCAAACTGGTAATGTGATTATTGAAGATTTTGTAGATATTGGTGCCAATACAACTATAGATAGGGCAACATTGGGGTCTACTAGGATCAGAAAAGGAGTAAAACTTGATAATCAAATTCAAATAGCCCATAATGTCGAAATTGGTAAAAACACCGTTATTGCAGCTCAAACTGGAATTGCAGGGTCAACCAAAATTGGAGAAAATTGCCAAATAGGAGGGCAGGTTGGTATTGTTGGGCATATTACAATAGGTAATAATGTAAAAATCCAAGCGCAATCTGGAATAGGAAGGAATATAAAAGACAATGAAATTTTACAAGGCTCACCTGCCTTTGGCTATGGTGATTTTAATAAATCGTACGTTTATTTTAAAAATTTTCCGAAAATTGTTAAAGATATAACTGAATTAGAAAAAAAAATCAATGGCAATAATTAAAACAGATGTTAAGCAAAAGACCATAAAGCATGAGGTGTCTTTAACGGGTGTTGGATTGCATACAGGAAAAGAAGTAACCTTAACATTTATACCCGCACCAGTAAATAGTGGTTTTATATTTAAAAGAATTGATCTCGAGGGCACTCCTGCAATTGAGGCAGATTCTAGCTATGTAACCAGTACTCAACGCGGGACTTGTTTAGAAAAAAATGGCGTAGTCATTCAAACATCTGAGCATGTATTAGCCGCGCTGGTTGGGATGGATATTGATAATGTTATCATTCAATTAAACTCTTCTGAACCTCCCATCATGGATGGTTCAGCTAAATATTTTGTAAAAGCACTGGAAGACGCTGTAGTTGTAGAACAACAGGATTTTAGGGAAGAATATGTAGTTTCCGAAGTAATTTCATATCACGATGACGTTTCGGGAAGTGAAATCATTGTCATGCCGGCCAAAGAATATCAAGTGACTACAATGGTCGATTTTGGGACTAAAGTTTTGGGCACCCAAAATGCTACTTTAAATCATATATTAGACTTTAAAAAGGACATCGCAGATTCAAGAACTTTTAGTTTTTTACATGAAATTGAAATGTTATTGGAACATGGTCTGATTAAAGGAGGAGATTTAAATAACGCGATTGTGTATGTGGATAAGGAATTATCTCCTAAAACCATGGAAAAGCTTAAACTGGCTTTTAAAAAAGATAAAATCGCAGTTAAGCCCAATGGCATTTTAGATAATTTAACTTTACACCATCCCAATGAAGCCGCAAGACATAAACTATTAGATGTTCTCGGCGATTTGGCCCTTATTGGCACGCGTATTAGAGGCAAGATTATTGCTAATAAACCAGGACACTCTGTCAATACTCAATTTGCAAAAAAATTGTCGAAAATCATTAAAAATGAACGACGCAATTATGTTCCAAATATCGATTTGAATCAGACACCTTTAATGGACATCAACCAAATTATGAATATGTTGCCTCACAGGCCTCCTTTTCTATTTGTTGATAAAATTTTAGAGCTATCCGATCATCATGTTGTTGGTATTAAGAATGTGACCATGAACGAATCTTTTTTTGTTGGTCATTTTCCAGGAGCTCCTGTTATGCCCGGAGTAATTCAAATAGAGGCTATGGCCCAAACTGGAGGTATTTTGGTATTGAGTACAGTTCCGGATCCAGAAAATTATTTGACTTATTTGTTAAAAATCGACAATGTTCGTTATAAACAACAAGTTTTCCCGGGCGATACCTTAATTTTTAAATTGGATTTGTTATCTCCTATAAGAAGAGGAATCTGTCAAATGGTAGGCCGTGCTTACGCCAATGGAAAACTAGTATCTGAAGCCGAGATCATGGCGCAAATCGTAAAAATAAAATAAAAAAAGAATGAATCAACCTCTAGCATATGTTCATCCTGGGGCAAAAATTGCCAAAAATGTGGTGATAGAACCCTTTGCTACCATTTATAATAATGTCACGATTGGTGAAGGAACTTGGATTGGTAGTAATGTCGTCATCATGGAAGGTGCGCGAATAGGAAAAAACTGTAATGTATTTCCTGGGTCGGTGATTTCTGCCATCCCACAAGACCTAAAATTTAATGATGAAGATACTACGGTGGAAATAGGCGACAACGTAACGATTAGAGAATGTGTGACCATAAACAGAGGTACTACCGATAGAATGAAAACGGTTATTGGTAACAACTGTTTAATAATGGCTTACTGCCATATTGCTCACGACTGTACGGTGGGTAATAATTGCATATTTTCAAATAATAGTACCTTAGCAGGACATATTACAGTAGGTGATTATGTGATTTTGGCTGGAATGAGTGCCGTACATCAATTTTGCTCGATTGGCAATCATGCGTTTGTAACTGGAGGGTCTTTGGTTAGAAAAGATGTACCGCCCTATGTAAAAGCAGCACGAGAGCCCTTATCTTATGTTGGAATTAATTCGGTAGGGTTACGACGTAGAGGATTTTCATCAGATAAAATCAGGGAGATTCAGGATATTTATCGGATTCTCTATCAGAAAAATTATAATAATTCCCAGGCTGCAGATTTAATCGAGGCAGAAATGGAGGCGACTCCAGAACGCGATGAGATTCTTCAATTTATCAGGAATTCACATCGAGGCATTATGAAAGGATATTTTAAATCAAATTAAATTTATGGCTAGTACATCAGATATTAGAAACGGATTGTGCATCAGGTACAATAATGATATTTATAAAATTACAGAGTTTTTACATGTTAAACCCGGTAAAGGTCCAGCATTTGTAAGAACAAAAATGAAAAGTGTCACCTCTGGAAAAGTGTTGGACAATACCTTTTCTGCAGGACATAAAATTGAAGAAGTTAGGGTAGAAACCCACAAATTTCAATTTTTGTATCATGATGGGGAGTTTTACCATTTTATGAATACAGAAGACTACACACAAATTAGATTATTAGAGGCCGCTTTAGATCGTCCAGATTTAATGAAAGAAGGCGAAGTCGTGACAGTTTTAATCAATGCTGAAGACAATTTACCCTTGTCAATCGAAATGCCTGCAAGCGTCGTACTTAAAGTTACAGCAACCGAACCTGGACTAAAAGGCAATACCGCAACTAATGCTACAAAACCGGCTACTGTTGAAACCGGAGCTGAAGTTAATGTGCCTTTGTTTATCAATGAAGGAGATAAAATAAGAATTGAAACCGACAAAGGAACGTATAAAGAACGTATTAAAGAATAACGTTAATTGAAATTTTCCAAACCAAATACTTTAAAACAAATTGCCGAAATCATTGACTGCAACTATGTTGGTGTAGATGATTTTCCAGTGTTGGGCATGAATGAAATTCATGTTGTTACAGCTGGAGATATTGTTTTTGTGGACCATCCAAAATATTATGACAAAGCACTACAATCTGCGGCAACCGTAGTACTCATAAACAAAGAAGTTGATTGTCCAGAAGGTAAAGCCTTGTTAATTAGTGATGATCCATTTAGGGATTTTAATAAGCTTACCCAGCATTTCAAACCCTTTGAGGCATCCAATGTGTCTATTTCACCTTCTGCTAAAATCGGTAAAAACACGGTTATTCAACCGAATTGTTTTATAGGTAACCATGTAACTATTGGAGACCATTGTGTAATTCATTCCAATGTGAGTATATATGATGATACGGTGATCGGAAATCATGTTACCATTCATGCCGGTACTATTTTAGGAGCTAGTGCTTTTTATTATAAAAACAGACCTGAAGGCTTTGATCAATTGCTGTCTGGTGGACGTGTGGTCATAAAAGACCGTGTGGATATTGGCGCACTCTGTACAATAGATAGAGGTGTTACAGGAGATACCACCATTGGGGAAGGCACTAAATTGGATAATCAAATTCAAATTGGTCACGATACAGTTATAGGAAAAAAATGTTTAATTGCATCCCAAACTGGAATTGCAGGATGTGTCATTGTAGAAGACGAAGTCACCATTTGGGGACAAGTTGGAATCATTAGCGGAATTACCATACGAGAAAAAACAGTTTTAATGGCACAATCAGGGGCTACTAAGTCGACTGAAGGGCATAAAACATACTGGGGGACCCCAGCCCAAGATGTCAATGCAGAATTAAAAGCAATGGCATCCTTGAGACAACTTCCAAAAATATTGAAAGATTTAAATAAAAAATAAAACAACACTATCGAATTACTCCTTAAACCTTTACTTTTGTAAAGATTTCAAAATTAAAAATTAAAAAATACATGAGCGTTTTAGTAAATAAGGATTCAAAAATTATTGTGCAAGGATTTACAGGAAGTGAAGGTACATTTCACGCCGGTCAAATGATTGAGTACGGAACCAATGTAGTTGGTGGCGTAACCCCTGGTAAAGGTGGTCAAACCCATTTGGATAAGCCTGTTTTTAATACGGTAAAAGAAGCCGTTGATGCCGTTGGAGCCAACACCACTATAATTTTTGTCCCACCAGCTTTTGCTGCCGATGCCATCATGGAAGCAGCCGATGCTGGAATAAAAGTAATCATTACAATTACGGAAGGTATTCCTGTAGCCGATATGATTAAGGCAGCAGATTATATAAAACATAGAGATTGCCGATTAATCGGCCCAAATTGCCCAGGCGTCATCACTCCTGGAGAAGCCAAAGTAGGCATTATGCCAGGCTTTGTGTTTAAAAGAGGAAAAGTGGGTATTGTGTCCAAATCGGGTACCTTAACTTATGAAGCTGCCGATCAAGTTGTAAAACAAGGCTTGGGTATTACCACTGCCATTGGTATTGGTGGAGATCCAATAATTGGTACAACTACAAAAGAAGCGGTTGAATTATTAATTAATGACCCTGAAACCGAAGCTGTAGTTATGATTGGTGAAATTGGAGGCCAATTGGAAGCAGATGCAGCCTATTGGTACAAAAACAGTGGAAGCAAAAAACCTATTGTAGGTTTTATAGCAGGTGAAACGGCTCCGGCTGGACGCACTATGGGACATGCTGGCGCCATTGTTGGAGGAAGCGATGATACAGCACAAGCTAAAAAGAAAATTATGAGAAGCTGTGGTATCCATGTTGTGGAGTCACCAGCCGAAATTGGTAAAAAAGTAGCTGAAGTTTTAAGATAAATAATCAGCTAAAAATAGTGTTAAAAACCTTACAAAATCTTGTGAGGTTTTTTTATTTCTTGCAACTTGTAATTGTTATCTTTGAAAATCAACTAAAATTATACGGGACCTATGAAGTTATTAGAAGGAAAAACGGCCATTATTACTGGAGCAAGCCGAGGAATTGGCAAAGGTATTGCCCAAGTATTTGCGCAACAGGGCGCCAATATAGCATTTACTTACAGTTCATCTGTTGAAGCAGCAAACCTTTTGGAAAAGGAATTAATTGCCTTAGGTGTGAAAGCAAAAGGCTATCAAAGCAATGCTGCCGATTTTAATGAATCACAGAAATTGGCAGAAGAAGTCGCCAATGAATTTGGAAGCATCGATATCTTGGTTAACAATGCAGGAATTACTAAAGATAATCTTTTGATGCGCATGAGTGAGGAAGACTTTGATAAAGTGATTGAAGTGAATTTAAAATCTGTTTTTAATATGGTCAAAGCCGTACAGCGAACCATGTTAAAACAGCGCAAAGGCTCCATTATCAATATGAGCTCCGTTGTTGGAGTAAAAGGAAATGCAGGACAAACCAATTATGCAGCATCGAAAGCTGGAATTATAGGCTTTTCAAAATCTGTAGCATTGGAATTGGGTTCGCGTAATATTAGAAGTAATGTTATCGCTCCCGGTTTTATTGAAACCGAAATGACTGCTAAACTCGATGAAAACACCGTAAAAGGATGGCGAGATGCCATTCCTCTAAAACGCGGTGGAACACCAGAAGATATCGCCAACGCCTGTGTGTTTCTGGCCAGCGATTTAAGTGCTTATGTCACAGGTCAAACGCTTCATGTGGATGGTGGGATGCTTACTTAATTATCATTGTTGTGTGCTCAGTGAGTTTAGTCGAACTGAAGGCAGGAATCGTACTGAAGTTTATTCAAATCTTAAATGCAAATAGAAACAATCTTACTTATCATATTAGCTGGAATTTTGGCGCTATCATTAGCGCTTTTTCAGTATCTATATCAATCCAAAAACCGTTCTGGAGTATATAAACTGCTTGCATTTTTAAGATTCTTGACCTTTTTTTCTGTTTTGTTGCTTTTGATCAATCCAAAATTTGATAAAATTACCTATTACAACGAAAAGCCTAACCTTATTATAGCTTTGGATAATTCAGAATCGATAGCGTATTTAAATCAGGATGAAAAGGCGAAAACATTAGTGGAATCCTTGATGTCAAACGATTCCTTAAACACCCGATTTAATCTAGAGTTTTATACCTTTGGTAAAGATTTGAATGCTTCTGGCGCGATCACTTTCAAGGAAAAGCAATCCAACCTGGCAAAGATTTTTAAACGCCTGTCTGAAGTCCATTCCCATTCTATTTCCCCTACAATCCTCATAACCGATGGGAATCAAACGTATGGTAATGACTATCAGTTTTCGGCCCAACAGTATAAACAGCCTACTTTTCCCGTAATACTAGGAGATACCACAACCTATTCCGACTTAAAAATAGAACAGCTAAACGTTAATAAATACGCCTATTTAAAAAATAAATTTCCAGTTGAAATAATGGCAGTTTACACGGGCAATATGGCGATGAGCACACAATTAAAAATCACAAGTGAAAGTGGAGTTGTACATTCACAACCCTTACATTTTAACAGCTCTAAAACGTCTCAAGTTATCCAAGTTACTTTACCTGCAGATAAGGTAGGCGTTCAGAGTTATAAAGCTGAATTGCAACCTTTGGACAATGAAAAAAACAAGATCAATAACATTAAGAATTTTGCCGTTGAAGTCATGGATCAAAAAACCAATGTGGCTATTGTTTCGGATATCATACATCCTGATTTGGGGGCTTTAAAAAAAGCCATCGAAAGTAATGAACAGCGCAGTGCTTCAATTTTATCGCCTGAAGATTATTTAAATCAAGTTAATGATTTTCAAATGGTTATACTATATCAGCCAAACAATACCTTTAGATTGGTATACCAAGAAATCGAACGTCTTAAACGAAATAGCTTTGTCATACTGGGCACTAAAACTGATTGGCAATTTTTAAACGGGATTCAAAGTCATTATAAACAGGAAATTTCGCGTCAAACTGAGAACTTTCAACCGGCATTAAATCAAAATTATGGAGTATTTATCATAGATGATCTAAACTTTAATGATTTTCCTCCCTTACAAACCGAATTTGGAAAAACGGCCTTCAATATCCCTGAGACGACCATTTTATATAAAACTATCCATGGAATCAGAACAGATGAACCTTTACTGGCTACTTTCGAAATTAATGATAGACGAGGTGCCGTTCTCAATGGAGAAGGCGTTTGGAGATGGAGAGCACAGAGTTTTATGGAAGATAAATCGTTTAATGCCTTTGATAATTTTATCGGGAAATTAGTGCAATATCTTAGTTCTAACCAAAGCAGAAGTCGATTAAATCTGAATTATGAATCTTTTTACAACGGTAACGACGATGTTAAAATCACGGCCCAATTTTTCAATAAAAATTACGAATTTGAGAGTAATGCCAGTTTAAATATAAATCTCATTAATATAAACAATAAGGCTTCCAGTTCTTTACCTTTTATTCTTAAAAACAATAGTTATCAAGTGGATTTGAGTGCTTTGGAACCTGGAGATTATCGTTTTACAGTATCAGTGACCAATGAAAATATGTCGAAATCAGGTACCTTTAAAATATTGGATTATAATATTGAACAACAATTTTTAAATGCCAATGTAAGCAAGCTTCAACAGTTGGCTATTAATAGCTCAGGCAAGTCCTATTTTATAGATCAAATTAGCGGATTTGCTAATGATTTTATAAAAGATAATAGATTTGCGACCATACAAAAAAGCAATAAAAATGTCGTATCTTTGATCGATTGGAAAATTCTACTCGGTATAATATCATTAAGCCTTGCAGCTGAATGGTTTATCAGAAAATTTAACGGATTAATTTAAATAAAAACTATGGAAAAATTACCTAAAATTGCTTTGCCTGTGATTATTGTTGCTATTGCACTAATAATATTATTAGCAAAATCAGCGGTCACTATTGGATCAGGACAGGCTGGAGTACTTTATAAAACGTTTGATAATGGAGTTGTTACAGATCAACCACCTTTAGGCGAAGGATTTCATATCATTGCACCTTGGAACAAGATTTTTGTTTACGAAGTTAGACAGCAGGAAATTCTTGAAAAAATGAATGTGTTATCATCTAACGGTCTGGATATTAAATTAGAAGCTTCCATTTGGTTTCAACCTGATTTCGCGAATTTAGGGAAATTGCATCAAGAAAAAAGTGAAATGTACAAAGAACGCGTGTTGCTTCCGGCCATACGTTCAGCAGCTAGAAGTGTTGTAGGACGCTATACACCTGAACAATTATATTCCAGTAAACGGGATGCCATTCAACAAGAGATTTTTGAAGAAACTAGAAAAATAGTTGAAGATCAATACATTCAATTAAACGAAGTTTTGGTCCGCGATGTGACTTTGCCTCCAACCATTAAAGATGCCATTGAGCGTAAATTGAAACAAGAACAAGAATCTTTAGAATATGAGTTTAGATTGGTTACTGCAGATAAAGAAGCCCAAAAACAAGTTATTGAAGCTCAAGGAAAGGCAGATGCCAACCGTATTTTAAGCGCCTCTTTAAACCCTATGATTTTAAGAGACAAAGGTATTGATGCGACCATGAAATTAGCAGAGTCTCCTAACAGTAAAGTTATTGTTATTGGTTCAGGAGATAGTGGATTGCCAATTATTTTGGGAAATCAATAATTTTGATGTATCAAAAATTGTAATTGTTTAATAATTTTAAAATAATAGGTAAAGATTTGGAATTTTAAATTTTTATTTCGAATCTTTGTCGAAACAACAACTAAAAATGAATTTTATTCAATCACATCACCATCATTTTCATTCTGGCACTCAGGCGAGCTGAAAATGTATTGAATAAAATCAAAACTATATTTTTAAACCCGTTTGAGTAAATCAAACGGGTTTTTTCATACAAACACCCTTGAAGATTTACTCAAACACAATTAAAAGACTCCCACTTTCTTGGGCAAAATTATGAGTAAATTAAAACTTGCAGTTCAAAAATCGGGTCGTTTGCACGATGATTCCATGCAAATCCTTAAAGAAGTTGGCATTTCCATTGATAATGGGAAAGATCAACTTAAAGCAGCAGCCAAAAATTTTCCTCTCGAAGTATTTTACCTGCGCAATGGCGACATTCCACAATACCTTAAAGATGGTGTGGTAGACGCAGCGATTATAGGTGAGAATGTTTTGGTGGAAAAGGGAAAAGAGATCACCATTGTTGAAAAACTTGGTTTCTCGACCTGCAAAGTTTCTGTGGCGGTACCCAAATCGGTTAAGTATAGAGGCGTTCAAGATTTAGAAGGTAAACGCATTGCCACATCCTATCCCAATACCGTTATTGAGTTTTTGAAAACAAATAATATTGAAGCAAATCTTCATATCATTAATGGTTCAGTAGAGATTGCTCCCAATATTGGTTTGGCTGATGCCATTGTAGATATTGTTTCCAGCGGAAGTACACTCTTCAAAAACAACCTAAAAGAAGTAGAAGTACTCTTAAAATCGGAAGCGGTTTTGGCGGCTTCCCCAGTTATAACTAAAGATAAGAAAGCTATTTTAGACCGATTGCAATTTAGATTCCAGTCGGTTTTAAAAGGCAGACAATCCAAATACATTTTGTTGAATGCCCCAAACGACCGATTGCAAGAAATTATTGATGTGATTCCCGGAATGAAAAGTCCTACGGTTTTACCCTTGGCTGAAAAAGGCTGGAGTTCGGTACATTCGGTCATCCATAAAAATGAGTTTTGGGAAATTATAGACGAATTAAAGTTAAAAGGTGCTCAAGGTATATTGGTGTGTCCAATTGACAATATGGTCATTTAAGGATTATAAAATGTCCATGTTAAAAAAGAACAGATGAAAATTATAGAAAATCCACAACAGAAAGATTGGCAAAAGCTATTGCGTAGACCAACGCAAACCATTGAGAATATTGAAAACACGGTGGTTCAAATTTTTGATGATGTTAAACGTAATGGAGATAAAGCCATTGCGAAATACACGGCGATGTTTGACGGTGTAACTCTGGAATCCATTGTAGTAAATGAAAGAGAAATTCAAGAAGCTGCTAGTCAAGTTTCAGATGACTTAAAACAAG
This sequence comes from Flavobacteriaceae bacterium LMO-SS05, assembly GCA_051814705.1. GTDB lineage: Bacteria > Bacteroidota > Bacteroidia > Flavobacteriales > Flavobacteriaceae > Geojedonia. The sequence goes on along the minus strand of JBPWQW010000008.1, from coordinate 157,214 downwards.
CCATAAAAACGGCGAAATCTAATATTGAAACTTTTCACAAAGCCCAAAAAACCAGCAGAGTTGAAGTAGAAACCGCAAAAGGGGTATTATGTTGGCAAGAAAAGCGGCCAATAAATTCTATTGGATTATATATTCCAGGAGGTACGGCGCCTTTATTTTCGACCGTGTTAATGTTAGCGGTGCCTGCTCAAATTGTGGGTTGTCAAGACATTGTATTGTGTTCACCACCCAATAAAGAAGGGAAAATCGCTAACGAAATTTTATATGCGGCCCAATTATGTGGTGTTACAAAAATCATAAAAGTAGGAGGGATCCAAGCCATTGCCGGATTGACCTTTGGTACAAAAACCATTCCTCAAGTGTATAAAATATTCGGGCCTGGAAATCAATTTGTCACCGTCGCGAAGCAATTGGCAACTAAATATGGAGTGGCCATCGATATGCCCGCTGGACCTAGTGAGTTATTGGTTTTTGCCGATGATTCTGCTAATGCGACCTATGTGGCTTCAGATTTGTTAAGTCAGGCAGAACATGGAACCGATAGTCAAGTGATTTTGGTGTCGACATCTCAAACGCTGATCCAATCAGTTTCTGAACAGATGGATTTACAAATCAAAAGTTTGCCACGCCAAGCCATTGCTGAAAAAGCCATTGCAAATTCAAAGCTTATTTACCTTGAAACGGATGAGCTTGCACTCGATTTAATCAATGAATACGCTCCAGAACATTTTATAGTTTGTTCTAAAAATGAAGACTATTTTGTCGATGGAATCAAAAATGCAGGCTCCGTGTTTATTGGTAATTATACGCCTGAAAGTGCTGGTGATTACGCGTCGGGGACCAACCACACCTTACCAACTAACGGATTTTGCAGAGCCTATTCAGGAGTGAATTTAGATAGCTTTACTAAGAGTATTACCTTTCAAAAAATATCAAAAGAAGGACTTTTAACTATTGGAGGCGCTATAGAACTAATGGCGGAGGCTGAAGGTTTGCAGGCACATAAATACGCGGTATCCATCCGGTTAAAAGATTTAAAATAATTGTCAATGAATTAAGAATCATCAAAAATGCAATATAAATTCGACATCAATACTTTAATTAGGCCCAGTGTAAAAGCTTTGAAACCCTATTCTTCCGCTCGAGATGAATTTAAGGATTTTGATAAGGCTATGGTTTTTTTGGATGCTAATGAGAATCCGTTCAACAATGGCGTCAACCGCTATCCCGATCCGCAGCAGAATAAAGTGAAGGCCTTGCTTTCTGAAATAAAAGGGGTTTCAACAAAAAACATCCTTCTAGGAAATGGTAGCGATGAAGTTTTGGATCTCATCTTCAGGGCTTTTTGTGAACCCAAACAGGACCATGTCATAATTTTGCCACCCACGTATGGTATGTATGAGGTTTTGGCAAATATCAATGCTGTTGCAACAAACAAGATAGCCTTAACTCGTGATTTTCAACCTCAGGTAGACCAGATTTTAAACGCTTCAAACGAGAATAGTAAACTCCTGTTTTTGTGTTCACCCAATAATCCTTCTGGGAACAATTTTAATCCAAGTGCTATGGAGAGGTTAATTCTTAATTTTCAAGGTTTAGTCGTTATCGACGAAGCTTATATCGATTTTTCTGAACAACAGAGTTGGTTAAACAGATTGAACGAATTTCCCAATCTAATAATCACACAAACGCTGTCCAAAGCTTACGGGATGGCGGGAATCAGGCTCGGGATTTGCTATGCTTCTGAAGCTATTATTTCTATCTTAAACAAGATTAAACCGCCCTACAATGTGAATGAACTCACGCAGTTAAGGGCGCTGGAACAGTTGAATAATCCAGATGTTGTGAAAGATCAAGTGCGGACCATACTTACTGAAAGAACGAAACTTATTGAAGCCTTGAATACCATAACATATGTTTCAAAAATTTATCCAACTGATGCGAATTTTGTGTTGGTGAAAGTAGATGATGCCAACACACGGTATAACCAATTAATTGAAAATGGAATCGTAATTAGGAATAGAGCCAATCAGCCTTTATGCGAAAATTGTCTGCGATTAACTATAGGAACACCTACTGAAAACAAAATATTAATCAACATATTAAAAGAGATATCATGAACCAAAAAGTGCTTTTTATAGATCGGGACGGGACTCTTATCAAGGAGCCTGCTGATGAACAAATAGACGCCTTTGACAAATTGGTGTTTTATCCCAAAGTGTTTCAATATCTAGGGCGGATAGCAAATGAACTGGATTTCGAGTTAGTCATGGTGACCAATCAAGACGGCTTGGGTACAAAATCCTATCCAGAAGATACTTTTTGGCCTGTTCACAATTTCATGATCGATACCTTTAAAGCTGAAGGCATCGAGTTCAAGGAGCAGTGTATTGACCGGACATTTCCTAAAGATAAGGCAGCCACTCGAAAGCCTAAAACCGGATTATTGACCAAATATTTTTCAAAGGACTACGATTTGGAACATTCCTTTGTGATTGGTGACCGACTCACCGATATTGAATTGGCGAAAAACTTGGGTGCTAAAGGTATTTTTATCAATGACAACACCAATTTAGGAACCGATGAAATCACCGTAAAAAGAACGGAATTGAATGCCTATATTGCCTTGGAAACAAGCGATTGGGAATCGATTTACAACTTTCTAAAAGTAAAAGACCGAACAGGTTCTATAACCAGAAATACTAATGAAACCAAAATCAATATTGCTTTAAACCTTGACGGTACTGGAAAAAGCAATATAGACACTGGAATTGCATTTTTTGACCATATGTTGGATCAAATAGCACGTCACGGGCAGTTGGATTTGGATCTAAAAGTGGATGGCGATTTAGAAGTAGACGAACATCACACCATTGAAGATACAGCCATAGCTTTAGGTGAAGTCTTTGCAAAAACCTTGGGCAATAAATTAGGAATAGAACGGTATGGTTTCTGTTTGCCCATGGATGATTGTTTATCGCAAGTCGCCATAGATTTTGGAGGTCGAAATTGGCTGGTATGGGAAGCCGATTTTAAACGCGAAATGATTGGAAAAATGCCCACCGAAATGTTTTTTCACTTCTTCAAATCGTTTAGTGATGGCGCTAAATGCAATTTAAATATTAAAGCTGAAGGCACTAATGAGCACCATAAGATTGAGGCTATTTTTAAAGCCTTTGCAAAAGCCATTAAAATGGCTGTAAAACGAGATGTTGAAAAAATGATTCTACCATCCACCAAGGGAATGCTGTAGTAATTTGTCATTCCTGCGAAGGCAGGAATCCATAAAAAGAAAAAATTCAAATGAAATTAGTAATCATAGATTATGGAGCCGGAAACATTAAAAGCATTCAATTTGCCTTTAAGCGATTGGGCGTAGATGCCATTTTATCAAACAAACCAGAAGACATTGTATCGGCAGATAAAGTGATTTTTCCAGGAGTAGGTGAAGCGAGTAGTGCCATGAGAAAATTAAAAGAGGCTAAGTTGGACGAGTTAATTCCAACCTTAAAACAGCCTGTTTTGGGCATTTGTTTGGGCATGCAATTGATGTGCAAATCTACCGAAGAAGGCAATACCAAAGGGCTCTGCATTTTTGATACGGAAGTGAAGCGCTTTTCAAATCAAGTAAAAGTGCCACAAATGGGATGGAATACCATAAATAATTTAAAATCACCTTTGTTCAATCATATAAAAGACAATGCATTTATGTATCTTGTTCACAGCTTTTATGCCGAAAATTGCCTTCAAGCTATAGCAACAACGCATTACAATTTAGAATATGCTTCGGCAATTGAAAACAATAATTTTTATGGGGTACAATTTCACCCTGAAAAAAGCGCTGAAGCTGGAGAGCAATTATTAAAAAACTTTTTAAAGTTAGATATTAAATGTAATAAATTTTATGAAGAATGAAATACTAAACAGAACAAAGCAATTCGCGTTGAATTGTTGGCCATAATCTAGGCATCAATTAATACAGCAAAGAAGAATAATAAAAACTAAAGTTATGTGTAAATCAATGAATTACAAGGTTATCCTTTTAATTTTTAACTTTTAATATTTTATATGAGAATTATACCCGCAATAGATATAATAGATGGTAAATGTGTACGGTTGACAAAAGGGGATTACACGACTAAAAAAGTGTACAATGAAAATCCGCTAGAAGTTGCTAAGCAATTTGAAGCTTCAGGAATCGAATATTTGCACTTGGTCGATTTGGATGGTGCCAAAGCCAAACATATTGTCAACTATAAAATATTGGAACAAATAGCATCAAAAACAACCTTAAAAATTGATTTTGGAGGAGGCTTAAAAGCCAATGAAGATTTGTACATCGCCTTCAATTCGGGGGCTAAGCAAATTACAGGAGGCAGTATTGCCATTAAAGATTCAAAAACATTTGAAGGTTGGATCTCTAAATATGGGAGCCAAAAAATCATTCTTGGAGCTGATAGTAAAAACGAAAAAATAGCCATTAACGGCTGGCAAGAACAGAGTAAAGAGGACATCATTCCCTTTATTAAAGCCTATCAAAAAAAAAGGATTCAATATGTAATTTGTACCGATATTTCAAAGGACGGTATGTTAGAAGGACCTTCGTTTGATCTCTATAAAAAAATCATTCAAGAATGTTCTAGCAATAGTAATAGGCAATCCATCAAGTTGATCGCTTCAGGAGGTGTGTCATCGATGGATGATATTAAAGCATTAGAAGAATTAGGTTGCGAAGCGGTCATTATTGGAAAGGCATTATACGAAGGCCATATTCAGTTAAAAGATTTAGGACATCATATTTAAGTATGCTTACAAAACGAATCATTCCCTGTTTGGACATAAAAAATGGGCGCACGGTTAAAGGGGTTAATTTTGTCAATTTAATTGATGCCGGCGATCCCGTTGCATTAGCAAAGCAATATGCTGAAAAAGGTGCGGATGAACTAGTGTTTTTGGATATTTCGGCTACTCTTGAAGCTCGAAAAACAACCTTGGATATGGTGCTACATGTAGCCGAACAAGTGAACATTCCATTTACGGTTGGAGGAGGCATTTCCTCAATTGAAGATGTAGATGCGCTCCTAAAATGTGGTGCCGATAAAGTGTCTATTAATTCTTCAGCCGTCAAACGACCCGAATTGATTAATGAATTGTCCAATAAATTCGGACGCCAATGCATTGTTGTAGCCATTGATGCTAAACAAGTTGATGGAAACTGGAAAGTCCATTTGGCTGGAGGAAGCATTCCTACTAATTTGGATTTATTTGAATGGGCAAAAGAAGTGGAGCAGCGAGGTGCCGGAGAAATATTGTTTACCTCTATGAATCATGATGGTACTAAGGACGGTTTTGCAAATGAAGCTTTGGCTAGATTATCCGAAACATTGAATATTCCAATTATCGCCTCAGGCGGTGCAGGATCCGTTCAACATTTTATAGACACCTTTACAATTGGAAAATCTGATGCGGCTTTAGCCGCCAGTGTATTCCATTTTGGGGAGATTGAAATCAAGGATTTAAAAGAAGAATTAAGAAAAAACAATATTTTAGTGAGACTATAAAATAGCCACAAATACACGAATGAATAAAATATTTGTGTATTCGTGGCAGAAGAATAAAGTAATGAAAATAAATTTCAATAGTGTAAAGTCTGATGCCGTTTTGGCCGCCAGTGTGTTCCATTTTGGGGAGATTGAAATCAAGGATTTAAAAGAAGGATTAAGAAAAAACAATATTTTAGTGAGACTATAAAATAGCCACAAATACACGAATGAATAAAATATTTGTGTATTCATGGCAGAAGAATAAAGTAATGAAAATAAATTTCAATAGTGTAAAGTCTGATGCCGTTTTGGTCGCCAGTGTGTTCCATTTTGGGGAGATTGAAATCAAGGATTTAAAAGAAGAATTAAGAAAAAACAATATTTTAGTAAGACTGTAAAACGGCCACAAATACACGAATGAATAAAATATTTGTGTATTCGTGGCAGAAGAATAAAGTAATGAAAATAAATTTCAATAGTGTAAAGTCTGATGCCGTTTTGGCCGCCAGTGTGTTCCATTTTGGGGAGATTGAAATCAAGGATTTAAAAGTAGTATTAAAAAATAACAATATTTTAGTAAGACTGTAAAACGGTTACAAATACACGAATGAATAAAATATTTGTGCATTCGTGGCAGAAAAAAAAACAATGAAAATAGATTTTAATAAAAATAGTGACGGACTTGTGCCAGCAATCATTCAGGATGCCTCAACAAAAAACGTATTGATGTTGGGTTATATGAACCAAGAAGCTTTTAATAAAACAAAAGCGACAAAACAAGTCACGTTTTATAGCCGAAGCAAAAAACGTTTATGGACCAAAGGTGAGGAGAGTGGCAATTTTTTAAATCTTGTAGACATCAAGATGGATTGCGATCAGGATACTTTACTCATTCAAGCCAATCCGATGGGGCCAACGTGCCATAAAGGTACCGACACCTGTTGGAACGAAGAAAATCTTCAAAATTTTGGTTTTCTGACTCAGCTTGAAAACATTATTAAAGATCGAAGGGAGAACTTTAAACCTGAAGACTCCTATGTCGCTTCGTTATTTGAAAAAGGCATCAATAAAATTGCCCAAAAAGTAGGGGAGGAAGCGGTTGAAGTGGTTATTGAAGCCAAAGATTCAAATAATGAATTGTTTTTAAATGAAAGTGCCGATTTACTATTTCATTATTTAATATTACTACAAGCTAAGGGATTTACTTTGGATGATGTTGTTGAAATTTTAAAGCAAAGACACTGATTAGATGATGTTTTTAAGTTTGGAACACACTAAAACAATTTTTTCATTTTTGAGATTGGTTGTAAAAAACAGATAGGAATTCCCCCCATCTTTTATTTTAAATTTTTTACGAATTTGCACCACGGTTTCAGGAAAATTTCTTGTGGTGATATTGGCTTTTTTGGGCAATATTGACTTTAGAACGGATTTGGAATAAGCTAACATCTTATCGATTTTAAACCGTCTCCCGGGAAAGTCTATTACCGTATCATATGTATACAAATGGGTGTTGCTATGCAATTTAAGCACATTAAGAATTTCAGAAACCGATTTAAAACCACCAGATTTTAAAATAGCGGCATTGGGCTCGTACAAATAGGTGAGTGGCTCACTGTATGTTGCTACTGCTTCAGACTCATCTTGAAATTTAAATGTGAAGACTTCATCTTTGACCGTTTTAAGATTAACAGTTGTAACCTGGATGTCACCCGTATAGTGCTGTTCTAAAATCCAAAGTAATTCCTTAACCTCATTACCAACCGCCACAACATGAATAGCCTTTACAAATTTAAGCTCTTGTATACCAATACTGATATCCAATAAAGGAGAGGTTTTAATCATCACGTTTTTAGACCGCTCAAATAGAAGGTCCATACATTCAGGAACATTAGGCAAACAGTCCTTAAGAAAAAACACCTTGCCCTTGCTTTCATGTCGTCTGGAGGGATCTATATAAATCCAATCATAAGTATCTGGGTTTTTCTTTAAGAACGCAAGGCCATCACCTGCTACAGTCCGGATTGAAGAGACATTTAAGGCTTTGTAGTTGTGGTTTACAATATCGGATAGGTCTTTATCTAGTTCACAATGAGTAAGTTCCTTAAACCGCCTTGAAAAGTAATAACAATCCACCCCAAAACCTCCAGTGAGATCAATCAAAGAGGTCCCATTTATAAGGCCAGACTTATAGTTAGCAGTAAGTTCTGAAGACGTTTGCTCGATGTTGAGTTTGTTTGGGAAATAAATACGTAACGAACTGAACCAAGTCGGTAGTTTTTTTATACACTTTTTTTTGGCTTCAATTTGTTCTATAAGGTCTCTAGTTTCAACATTAGGGAATGTCGTGCCTTTAAGTAGTATTGAAGTTATATCTGAATTTAAATTAGAATCAATAAAATCCTGAATATCAATATTTAATATGGCCTTATTCAAAGTATAATTATAAGTTTTTTGTCAGCTTTTGAACCACTTTAGAATCCGACAGAAATTCTTTTAAGATCACTTTAATGGCAGTATAGGTAGGGATGGCCACAATCATTCCAACAATCCCAAACAAAATACCAGCTATGACAATCACCAAGAAGATTTCTAAGGGATGGGATTTTGCGCTTTTTGAAAAAATATACGGTTGGCTGAAAAAATTATCCACCAATTGCGCAACTAAAAACCCAATCATGACATAGATGGTTTTGGGCAAAATGACCTCACTAAAGTTTTGCCCCAAATTACTGGACATGGACAGGATAAGAATCAAGAAACCGCTTATTAAAGGCCCAACATAAGGGATTAAATTCAGCAAGGCGCATAAAAAAGCTATAACTACGGCATTGCTAATTCCAAAAATCAATAGCACGGTTGTGTAAATCACAAATAAAATGAGGATTTGAAAAATAAGTCCAACAAAATAACGGGACAACAAATCTTTAATTTTGGTGAAGGATTGTTTTAATCGTGATTCTTTATTGGTTGGAATAAAAATCAGGATTCCATCTTCAAATAGCTTGCTGTCTTTTAAAAAGAAAAAGGAAATAAACAGGACCGAAAATAAACCAATACCAAAAGTACCCAGACCAGAAATGACCGAATTCAAAAAATTAGGGATGAGCCCAAAATCAATTTTTGATAGCAAATTGGAATCTTTTAGGGATTGCTCTACATCGATATGATTGAACTCAAAATAGCTGACGATTTGACTATAAATAGATTCAATATTACTTTGTAAGCGCTCAACATTTAAAAGGGATAAATTATGTCCTTGTTCAATAATCAATGGAATGAATAAGCCTATTAATCCAGCAAGAAGCCCAATACATAAAATCATTGTGAAAATAACCGCGAGAGTATTGTTGAATTTTAATTTTTTCCGAAGAAAAAGTACAACAGGCCTACCGATTAGTGAAATGACGGAAGCCATAGCGATATACACAATTACCGACTGAATTTTGTAGAGAAAATACAGAACTAGGAAAATTCCCAGCACAATCCCCAATGCTCTTAAAATCCCGCTTGCTATTGTTTTAGAGTCCATCTGGTAAATATATAAAAACTGTTAAATATGTGATTCCTCATTTTTATAGACTGCGGTATTGTTTATTGCAACTCTAGAAATACTGGCCTAATAAAATTGTGAACAATCAACCTAATGTTCGAAAACGTACTTTACAATATTGGCCCCCATTTTAAGCGCTTTTTCCCTTACTTCTGGTGGATCATTATGGACTTCGGGATCTTCCCAACCATCTCCTAAATCACTTTCATAAGTAAATAATAACACCAATCTGCTTTTATAAAATAAGCCAAAGGCTTGAGGTCTTTTGCCATTATGTTCATGAATTTTAGGAAGCCCATCAGGAAACTTAAAAGCCGTTTTAAAGATCTCATGTGTGGCAGGTAACTCTATTAAATCTTGATCGGGAAAGACTTTTTTGAGTTCTTTTGTGATATAAGGCTCCAAGCCATAATTATCATCTATATGTAAAAAACCGCCAGACATTAAATAATTACGCAAGTTTTCGGCATCGTCATCACTAAAAAAGACATTGCCATGACCGGTCATATGCAGAAAGGGGTATTGAAATATATCTAGACTTCCAGTTTCAACGGTCTCAGGTTTAGGGTCAATTTGTGTGTTGATATTGGCATTGCAAAACGTGATCAGGTTTTTTAATGAGGTAGGATTGGCATACCAATCACCACCGCCTTTGTATTTTAACAAGGCTATTTCTTGTGAAAATGAGGCGAATGACCAAAAGCAAAAGACGAACACTAGCATTCTTTTCATCTGTAAATTTTTATTGTTTTTTTTAAAGCCAATCATCACATTCCGTTAGTAACCAAATTTGTAATGGCAATTCATGCTATTCGTTAACAAATGCCACTGAGTGACAGGCTACAATAGCTGCGGTTTCAGTTCGTAATCGGGTGTCTCCCAAAGTTACAGGAATAAATGTATTGTGAATAGCCATTTCAATTTCTTTAACACTAAAATCTCCTTCGGGACCAATTAAAATAGTAAGATTTGTATTTGCTTTTAGTTCCTGTTTCAGCGATTTTCTATCCGTTTCTTCACAATGGGCAATAAAGAGTTGTCCATTAAACGATTGCTTTATAAAGTCTTTAAAAGGAATAGCTTCGTTGAGCTTTGGCAAATAACAATGAAGCGATTGCTTCATGGCCGATTGCAAAATCTTTTCAAACCGATCGACCTTAATGGTTTTACGCTCACTATGGTCGCATATCAAGGGCGTAATGGTATCGATACCTATTTCGGTAGCTTTTTCCAAAAACCATTCGTAACGGTCGTTCATTTTTGTTGGGGCAACCGCCAAATGTAAGCGGTAGTTGCGTTTGGGTTGTAAAGTTTTAGAAGTAATCTTGGCTGTGCAATATTTAATATCTGAACTCTGAATTTCAGCCGTAAACAACCAGCCTTTACCATTCGTAATATGCAAGAGATCTCCAACCGATTTTCGCAACACTTTTAAAATGTGTCTGCTTTCATCTTTTGAAAAGCTAATCTGCGTGGTATGTTCTGAAATATCAGGGTTGTAGAACAGTTGCATTATCTGGAAATGGGTTCAACTAATTTCAATACTTTTATTTCTTCTATCATCATGCTATCATAGGTTTTAAGGATCACATAATACCACTTTCTTGAAGGAATGTCGAAGGTAAAAATATCACCGATTTTATAACGACCATGGGTAACTTGTTCTTCGAATTCTGGAACCACGTCGCCTTTAGCAAACCATCCCGAGTCGCCACCGCGTTTACCATTAATATCCATGGAATATTGTTTTGCCAAATTCTCGAAAGGTGTGCCCTGTTTGTATTTGGAAAGGATGGCATTTCGCAATTTTGAAATCTCTCCTATCGATTTTTTGTGACCATCAAAAAATATATAATTGACTCTATGGTGTAGGACTTTTGTACGTTCAATTAATTTATAATAGGTTTTATCCTGTTCGGTTTCGTACAGTTTTTTGCCTCCTTTTTTAAGAGTAAATAAATCATTGGCCAATCTGCTATGGTGTTTTTCCTTATTGAAAGTAATAAGTTTGAGATGTGCCGATTGATGAAGTTCAATAAATTTTGAAGCTTGGGCTTCAGTTGTGACGGAATCCAAATCGGTTTCTAAAAGCTCTTGGGAAAAACCCATGGAACACATAAAAATAGTAATGTATGTCAGTAAGATTTTAAACATTATTAGGTTTTTGGGATTGAATCTAGGCATTTTAACTATTCGAGGTCAAATTTAGACCTAAATATGCAGTATTTAAAATTCACTAAAAAAGTTTTTAAAAATCTTTTGTGTATCACTTTAAAATTAAGAATTAAAAACTTGGTTTTCCTGTTCGGCAACCCGTATGAAAGTGGTGCGTTTGGTAAGTTCTTTTAAGCGCTGAGCTCCAACATAAGTGCAGGTACTGCGCAATCCGCCAAGAATATCCTGTAAAGTGGTTTCTACATCACCTTTATAAGGCACCTCTACAGTTTTGCCTTCACTGGCGCGGTATTCAGCCACACCACCTACATGCTTTTCCATGGCGGTTTGTGAGCTCATGCCATAAAACTTTTTATAGGGCTTACCTTGGCGTTCAATAAGTTCGCCGCCACTTTCATCGTGACCAGCAAACATACCTCCAAGCATGACAAAGTCGGCACCGGCACCAAATGCTTTGGCAACGTCTCCAGGAATAGTGCAACCACCATCGCTTATAATTTGTCCGCCAAGTCCATGAGCGGCATCCGCACATTCGATAATGGCCGACAATTGTGGATATCCAACCCCAGTTTTTATACGCGTAGTGCACACACTACCAGGTCCGATTCCAACTTTTACGATATCAGCACCAGAGAGCAACAGCTCTTCAACCATTTCTCCAGTAACCACATTGCCTGCTATAATCACTTTATCGGGATATTGATCACGGGTACGACTTACAAAATTTACAAAATGTTCAGAATACCCATTGGCAACATCAATGCAAATAAACTTTAATTGGGGGTTTAAATTAAAAATAGAGGTCAATTTTTCAGAATCCTGCTTCCCCGTTCCAGTGCTAATGGCAATATAGTCTTCTATGTTGGTAGGAGCGTTTGAAAAAAACACACTCCAGTCGCTAAGCGAATAGTGTTTGTGTATGGCTGTAAACAATGTGTGTTTAGCCAAAGCCAAGGCCATATCAAAGGTGCCCACGGTGTCCATGTTGGCGGCCATGATAGGAATCCCTTTCCAATTCACTTTACTATTAAGACAGGTAAATTCTCTTTCTAAATTAACTTGTGATCTACTTTTAAGTGTGGAGCGTTTAGGCCGAATCATCACATCTTTAAAACCTAATTTAATATCGTATTCAATACGCATGTTTGGATGACATTTGGTTACTATCAAAAATACGGGTAATTCCTATATGCTTTGCTGGGATTTTCAATTTATTTAGACGATTTATCAACATCGTTTGAAAGTTGCTAAGAATTGAAATATCTTTAAATTATGAAATTTTAAGGTATATTTGAGAAAACCAACCCATTATGAGCTCATTTTTTGAAGAGTTAAAACGCAGAAATGTCATTAAAGCTGCCATAGCCTATGCTGTGGTGGCCTGGGTATTATTACAAGTGCTTTCTCTTATTCTACCCAACGTAGAAGCTCCAGAATGGGTAATGAAAACGCTTACCATTCTCGCCATCATAGGATTTCCGGTTTGGGTTTTTATTGCTTGGGTTTACGAAGTGACACCCGAAGGCTTGAAAAAAACTGAAAAAGTTAGTGTCGAGCAATCTATAACGGCTGCTACAAACAAGCGATTAAACATATTGATATTAGTTGGTTTAGTGCTTGCCATATCCGTTAGTTTTTTTAACAGATCAGAGCAAGGCATTTCAAATTCAAAAGATCTTGTTGAATTGGATCATACTATTGCCGTTTTATATTTTGATGATTTAAGTTCTGGTGGTGATACCGAGTGGTTTTGTGACGGTGTTACCGAAGATATTTTAACAAATTTATCAAAATTCAAAAATTTAACGGTCACATCTAAAACGTCAACCAAGCGCTATAAAAAGTCGGATAAATCCATTCCTGAAATCGCTAGAGAGTTGGGGGTGTCCTATATTGTTGAAGGCAGTGTTCGTAAATATGAAGGTAAGATTATTATAACAGCTCAGTTAATTGATGCCAACGACAAACATATTTGGGCTCAAAATTATAATGAAGATTTTAAGGAAGTCTTTAAAATTCAACAGGACGTTTCCCGAAAAATAGTGGACCAATTAAAAATTGCAATTAGTCCTGAAGAACAAAATGAGTTGGCAAAACTCCCAACCAGTAACTTAGAAGCCTATAATCTGGTTTTAAAAGGGCGCAGTTTTGTGGATAAGCTCACTAAAGAAGATTATGCCATAAGTATCGATCTTTACAAACAAGCCATCGCCTTAGACCCAAATTATGCCGATGCTTATGCTGAGTTGGCTTATGCCAATATGTTGAGTAAGTACGCCCATCGTGACCCAGCTCTTGAAGTTGGATTTATGAATGAGGCTAATAAAAATAATGAAAGAGCCTTAAATATAAATCCGAATTCAGTCCGAGCCAATTCTACAAAAGGATTAATTTTAACGGAATCGGGGAATGAAAAAACGCGGTTGGAATCGGAACTATATTTCAAAAAAGCACTAAGTTTAAACCCAAATGATGCGGTTTCACATCTTGAAATTTCTATTTTTTATGACAATCAAAAAAAGGATAACCAAAAAGCATTATATCACGCAAGACGCGCTTTTGAGATAAACCCTTTTTCTGTGGATTGTACTATTAATTTACTGAATATTCTCATCGGAAATGATTTAATTGAAGAAGCTAAGACTCTTTATAAAAATAAGAAATCAATCTTTGCAGGAGGGATGGCTGAAAACACTGCCGCATTAATGATTGACTCGGAAGTGAAGTTTATTTTAAAAACAGATAACGATTGGTCTAAATCGATTACGCTATATAAGAACGCCCTAAGCAAGAATCCAACTCATGCTAAAATGTATGAAAATCTGGGCATTTTTTATGATTCGTATTTAAATGATGATGAAAATTATGTGTACTATTTAAAAAAAGCTGTTGAAATAGATTCTACTAACGATCTCCTTATAACGGGATATTATAATGCACTTTTAGAAAATAAACAGTTTAAAGAGGCCAAACAGTTTGGCAATACATCTATATATCAAAAAGTTGCACAGTCTAGAAAATTAGTCAATCTGTTTTATTATTATTATCACCAAAATCAAAACAAAGAAGCTCTCGACATCTTGAAAGATTCTATTTTGGATAGAAATATTGGTTTAAAATTAAATTTATTTTCACAGATGGGAAATAAAAAAAAGGTTTATGAATTAATGAAAACCAATACCATCAATGCTTCTCAAAAAGCATTTGCTTTCGCTAATTTAAAAGAGAGAGACTCCATGTACTTTTATTTGAATAAAGTCGATAAAGCGGCTCCTAACATTATTAACAGTCGCCGAGAGTTTGACCCTTACCGCAAGGAACCAAGATATATCGCCTTTTTAAAGAGAAACTATTTGCCCATTATAGAAAAGTATAACGGTAAAACAGAATAGCTGGATTATTTTACGGCAATCGCGCTAATCTCCAAATTCACATCTTTGGGAAGTCTCGCCACTTGTACCGTTTCTCTGGCAGGAGCTGTTTCAGGGTTGAAGTATTGCCCATAAACCTCATTGATTTTAGTAAAGTTGTCCATATCACTTATAAAAATGGTGACTTTTACAATATGTTCAAAATCCATATCAGCAGCTTTAAGAACCGCTTTAAGATTTTCCATGACTTGCCTAGTTTCAGTTTGGATATCGCTTAAAATAAATTGTCCTGTCTTCACATCAAAGGCGATTTGCCCAGAAGTATACAAGGTATTGCCACTTAAAATAGCTTGGTTGTAGGGTCCAATAGGAGCAGGGGCATTTGGCGTATTGATAATTGTTTTCATGTGTATCGTATTTTAATTTATTAAACGGAAATCTTAATTCTGTTAATTTTCACTAATCACCTATAACTGTGCATCACGTTGCTTGTGCTTATCGTATTTAAGGTCTTTAAGCAAACTGGATTTTATCCCAATAAAAAAGTTCCAGGAGCCATAGGTCCCAAAAGGAACCCAACTAAAATTCATTTGCCAGCTCAAAAGATCGCGTTCAAAACGCAATTGTGTCAATCCAAAACCTTTGTTCTTGAGGTCATAACTGGATGAAGCACCCACTTTCCATTTTGGGGACAATTCTATATCCCCAGAAAACATTAAAGAATGTGACGAAATTTCATTTTGCCGTGCAGTATTGTTATAGTTTACAGCGTATGCAAGCCGTAAGCTCCAGGGAATTTTGTAATTGTATAATTCCGTTTCTTTTTCATCTTTATCCTTATCTGTATCGGAATCTGTTAAGCGTCTATCAGAAAAATCTTCAGATTTTCCAAAAAGATCATCGTCACGGCCACCACTGCGCAAAGCATCCGTATTAGCGTTTTTATCCTCTGGTTTTTTATCTAAATTTTTACTAGAAAAACTGTAGTTTAAAGTTAGGTTTGCTGAAGTCAACCTAAATAGACTTCCGCCGTTGTCGATATTATAGGTTGCAATTTTTTTATTATTGTTGTCTAAAGCATAAGGATCTAATGTTGCTCCAAAATTGATACTCATTTTGTTGTCGAATATCTGAGTGCCTCCAGTAACCCGAACAGGACTCCATTGTAATGAATCTGCTGCAAAATTATAGGCGGTGGAAAAATTTAGATTATTGAGCAATATGATTTTTTTAGGCTCTGTTTCGGTAGAATCTTTGGGACGTATTTTAGCTTCTAAATTATTACCAAGTGAAATTCCCATGGAGCTTGACATTCTATTTGAAGGCGCTCCAAAAAGCGAATTTTCAAATCGGCTGTAGTCTTCAGTTGTAGTTCCATCGGCATCAATAACTTCGTAAGTATCATAATACTGATCAAATGCAGGATTGATATTATAACTTATTGAAGGTCGCATGACATGCCTTATCTTCTGAATTTTTGGGTTTTTCCCTGCTTTTTCAAAGTCAAACATCCCGTAAATAGTGGTTCCAATACTGGTGCTAAAATTATAGGTCCTATAACTGGCAAAACCATCGACATCTTCGGTTACAACTTTGCTAAGGTCGGTGTCGTAATACCGCTTTATGGTCTTTAAGGTCCAGTTTTCTTCAAAATTGGTACTGGCGCTCACACTAAAATACTTGAACACCTTAAAGTTTGTACTGATAGGAATGGAATGTTTGGCGCCTGTTTTGGCATCATCAAACATTTCCTTTTTGAAAAACAGGGAGTCGGTGGTTTGAATTCTATTTTCTGCCCTAAGATTGTATTGAAAATTTATATTTTGAATGGCCCCTTTTTTGCTTCCAACCTTGGGTTCAAATGGAAATATTCTACTCACACTTCCTTGAAAAGTGGGTAGGGTCATATTAATTTGTTCGGTATTGGTGTTTTGCGAGTGGGTAGCCGTTAAACTCATATTGACCTGAGGTTCTCCTTGAAAAGTTTTGGCATACGATATCGAGGAGGATAAGGTGTTGTTTTGAGTATTGGGAATATTCAGCTGGTTTCTGGATTGTTGAAAATACCGACTGCTTCCTAAATTCACAGATGATGAAAATCTGGAGTTGGGACTCGACTTAGCGTCTTGACTATGTGACCACTGAATGTTGTAAATGGTGGATTTGGCATAATCGGGAAAGCCACGCTCACTCTGAATGATATTTTCATATCTAAAGTTTAAATTTCCTCTAAATTTATAGCGAAGCGCATAGCTGGACTGTAAGCGCAAACCGTAACTACCATTAGTGTAAATATCTCCCATGGCTGCTAAATCTACATAGTCGCTAATGGCAAAATAATAGCCCCCATTTTGTAAAGAGTAGCCTCTGGTGTTATCTTCTCCAGGCGTAGGCATAATAATTCCAGACGTTTGCTTTTGAGATAGGGGGAAATAGGCCATAGGCAATCCAATAGGCGTGGGCACATCATAAAAAAACAGATTGGAGAGTCCGGTAACTACTTTTTTCCCCGGTACTATTTTTGCTTTTCGCATTAAAATATAATACTCTGGATCTTCTAAATTTTCGGCAGTAGTAAATTTACCCCTTTTGATAAAATACACCGAATCGTTTTCTTTTTTGGTAAGCTCGGCTATGATGGTGCCTCCACTTTGTTCCGTTTTAGAATTAAAAATTAAAGCTTTCCGATTTCTAGTATTAAAAATGATAGAATCGGGTTCAACGACATTAGCACCTTGTTTAAATACTGGTTTTTGGGAGTAGTTGCCTGCGCTATCTTTAAGACGGCCAGCATAAACTAAATGTTTATTATTGTCAATAACGATGACTCCAGATTTAATTTCCATATCGCCATAATACACTTCGGCTTCGTTATATAAATATATTTTTTGTTCTTTTCGGTTAAAACTCACATAGTCGGTAGCCTTATACGTGACAATATTGCTTAAAAATTCTTTTTTTGGAGGTAGAGAATCTAACCTTATGCTATCGGTTTCTTTTAAGACCAAAGGATCACCTAGTAAGGAATCCACATTAATTGTAGTCGTATCCCGTTCAACTACTGGTCTAATAGGTTCAGACCTTTTTGGCAATTCTTGTGCAAAGCCAAAAGTGTTGATAAGCACTGTAAAACTTAAGCTAAAAAGTATTTGAAAGATGTTTGTACGCAATGCTTTTAAATGTATTTTTGTAAAAGTATGGCTCGGTTATTGAATTGCCAAAATTACATATATTTTTTTGGGATTAATTTTTTATTCATTTAAATTTAAAAATAAGCTTTTACTTCTTTCTGATGTATAATAAGTCCTATTATTTACACGTTAAAACCATGATGAAAACGCCCCTTTTACTAGTATTCGTACTATTTACCGTTTCTTTAACTTCTGCAACCACCCCTAAAAATGATGGCCATAAATTTATTGTGGTTTTAGATGCTGGTCATGGTGGTCATGATCCGGGTAATACAGGCAATGGGTTTAAAGAAAAAGAAATCGCCTTAGATATTGTTTTGAAAATAGGCAGAGAGCTTGAAAAAAACCCTAAAATTAAAGTAGTCTATACCCGAAAAACAGATGTTTTTGTGGACTTATTTGTGAGGAGTAAAATTGCCAATGAAGCGAATGCCGACTTATTTGTCTCGGTGCATTGTAATTCACACGGCTCACAGGCCCACGGAACAGAAACCTTTGTTTTGGGAGTGCACAGAAACCAAACTAATTTTGAAGTGGCCAAACGGGAAAATGCGGTTATCTTTTTAGAAAGCGATTACGAAAAAAACTATGCAGGTTATGATCCTAATTCTCCTGAAGCTACCATAGGAATCTTGTTAGGACAAGAGGAATATTTAGATCAAAGCATCTTGTTGGCGAGTAAAATTCAGCACGGTTTTACAGATCAACTCAAACGTGTTGATAGAGGTGTAAAACAAGCCGGATTTATTGTGTTGCACCAAACGGTTATGCCTAGTGTCTTGGTTGAAGTCGGGTTTTTAACTTACAAACCTGAAGGGCTCTATTTAAATTCTGAAAAGGGACAAGACGAAATCTCGAATTCTATTATACAGGCTATTTTAGACTATAAAAGAGGCTTGGATCAAAATATTGGAGCCGATATTTATGAAGAAACACCTAATATTATTGTAAGCCCAAACCAAGTCCCATCGGTTATTGACACCAACATCGTCTTTAAAATACAAATTGCGGCCAGTTCTAGAAAACTGGAATCAAAACCGTATAACTTTAAAGGTCTTGAAGATGTTTCAAGAGAACGGGAGGGGTCTTTGTATAAATATTATTACGGAAACACATCAGATTATGGTCAAGCCAAACACCTTGAAGCTACCGCCAAAAAAAAATATAAAAGCTGTTTTATAGTCGCTTATAAAGACGGAAAACGCATCGAACTTTCCGAAGCTCTTAAATCAACATCAAATTAAAAAACATTCTTTATAATTTTATTCCTAATTTTGTTGAACACTAAATTTAATGAGCATTGAAAGTATCAAGAGAAGTTAAAACGGCAGTATTGGTCATTTCTGGCATAGTACTCTTTATATATTTATTTAATTACCTGAAAGGAGAAAACCTTTTCGATTCCAATATTACTTATTACACTCGGTTCGATTACAATGCGTTGGAGACTTCATCTCCAGTAACCGTTAAAGGAAATACCGTGGGCAAAATAGCCAATATCAGTTATGATTTTGAATCTGGTAAAACCTTGGTGGAATTATCTGTAAAAAAAGAATTTAAGTTTTCAAAAAACAGCAAGGCACGTCTTTATGAACGTGGGATTATGGGAGGTAATGCCCTTTCAATAATACAAGCAAATGATGGTGAAACCGCTAAAAAAGGCGATTTTTTAGAATCAGAAGTTGAACCTGGATTGGTGAAAAGCTTGACCAAAAATTTTTCAGGGCTGAGTACTGGGTTGGACACGACCTTAAAATCTGCGGACTCCCTATTGATCAATTTAAATAAAGTCGTTAGTGATGACTCCGATAACGGATTAAAAGCAGTTATAGCTGAACTTAACACCACCTTGAAGGGTTACAAGACTCTGTCGTATTCGGTTAACAATGTGGTCAGTAAAAATGATGAAAACATCAGGGTTATTTTAGAGAATTTTAAAACCATAAGTCAAGATTTAACAGAACTTTCAGCCCAACTTAAAGGCGCTAATTTGGATGACACCTTTACCCAATTAAACACGACCCTTACAAGTGTGAATAGCCTGGTTTCTGGACTAGAACAAGGAGAGGGGTCCATGGGTAAATTATTAAAAGATGAAGCCCTATACAATAATCTCAAAGGTGTTTCCAAAGAAATGGAAGAGCTGTTAAGGGACATCAAGTTGCACCCAAAACGGTATTTCCGAATTTTATCAAGAAAAGAAATTCCATATAAAGACGATCAAACCAACTAAAAACCAAAGGCTAAATGAGCTTTTTACCCAACATCTTATTTTCAATAGCACTTATTATAGGCATTGGTTATTTTACAAAACATGTAAAAAAGTTAGTTAGAAATATTAAACTTGGGCGTGATGTCGATGTGAGTGACAACACAGCCCAGCGTTGGAAAAATATGGCTATGATCGCCTTGGGACAAACTAAAATGGTACGTCGCCCAATCGCTGGAATTCTTCATATTATCGTTTATTTAGGTTTTATAATTATCAATATTGAAGTCCTAGAAATCATTATTGATGGTGTTTTGGGAACCCATCGTATTTTTTCATTTTTAGGTAGTTTCTATGGCTTTTTAATAGGCAGCTTCGAAATACTGGCTGTATTGGTGTTTCTTGCGGTTATCGTGTTTTGGATTCGTAGAAACATTATTAAAATCCAGCGTTTCTGGAAATCTGAAATGACGTCTTGGCCAAAAAACGATGCCAACTATATTTTGTACTTCGAAATGGTACTGATGGCTTTATTTTTAACGATGAATGCCACCGATATTCATTTTCAAGAGATGAATTCAGGAAATATAATCAGTCAGTTCATCACACCTTGGTTTAGTGGTTTGCCTGAGACGACCATTCATATCATAGAACGTACCGCCTGGTGGATGCATATTTTGGGCATTTTAGTGTTCTTAAACTATTTGTACTTCTCAAAACATCTCCACATCCTATTGGCATTTCCAAACACCTATTATGGAAAAGTAAAACCTAAAGGACAATTGAATAATCTTGAAGCCGTTACCAAAGAGGTTAAAATAATGATGGATCCCAATGTCGATCCATTTGCCGCACCACCAGCAGGAGCCGAGGCCGAAATGCCAGCGAAATTTGGTGCCAGCGATGTTATGGATTTGAGTTGGGTTAATTTGTTGAACGCTTATACCTGTACCGAGTGTGGCCGTTGTACCAGTGAATGTCCAGCCAATTTAACAGGGAAAAAATTGTCTCCTCGTAAAATAATGATGGACACGAGAGACCGATTGGAAGAAGTTGGGAAAAATATCGACGCTAATCATGGCGAATTTAAAGATGATGGCAAACAGTTATTAGGCGATTATATTACGGCTGAAGAACTTTGGGCCTGTACCACTTGTAACGCTTGCGTAGAAGCTTGTCCGGTAAGTATCGATCCCTTATCTATAATTATTGAAATGAGACGCTATTTAGTTATGGAACAAAGTGCCGCTCCAATGGAACTAAATAATATGATGACCAATATTGAAAATAATGGAGCGCCTTGGCCATTTAATCAAATGGATCGATTGAATTGGAAAGACGAATAATTAATTCCTAGGGCGCTATTAGTAGATTGGAAAGCAGGACATCAAAGGTTCAGCTTAGCCAATCATATTTAAAGTAATTAATAACATGAGTGAACAATTAAACGTGCCAACTATGGCACAATGTATGGCAGAAGGTAGGCCTCCAGAAATTTTATTTTGGGTGGGTGCTGCAGGAAGTTATGACGATAAAGCTAAAAAAATAACTAGAGCTTTTGTAAAAATTCTTAATAAAGCGAACGTTAATTTTGCTGTTTTAGGAACTGAAGAAAGCTCAACAGGCGATCTGGCTAAACGTGCAGGAAACGAGTTTTTGTTTCAAATGCAGGCGATGAGTAATATAGAGGTGTTAAATGCTTATAATGTAAAGCGCATCGTGACAGCCTGTCCCCATTCATACAATACCTTAAAAAACGAATATCCCGAACTTGGTGGACACTATCAAGTGCAACACCATACTCAGTTTATTAATGAACTGATAAAAACTGGAAAATTAAATATAGGGCAGATGTCTCAGTTCACTGGAAAACGCGTTACGTTTCACGATCCATGCTATTTAGGTCGTGCTAACGATGTTTATGAAGCGCCTAGACAATTACTGAAGGCTTTAGGTGTCGAGCTGGTTGAAATGAAACGCAACAGAAAGGCTGCGCTGTGTTGTGGAGCTGGTGGTGCACAAATGTTTAAAGAACCAGAGAAAGGTGATAAAGACATTAACGTGTTAAGGACTGAAGATGCTTTAGAAACTAAACCAAGCATCATTGCTACAGGTTGCCCGTATTGCAACACCATGATGACCGATGGTGTAAAAGCAAAAGAAAAAGAAAGCAGTATTCGGGTTATGGATATCGCCGAATTGATTGCTGATGCTCAAGATTTATAATTAAACTGAAGAACAGATGTTAAAAGCTTCACTAATAAACGGAACCCTTTGGACTGCAGTCTTATTTATCATTTTCTATATTATGAATAAGCCCATTACGACATCCTATTTTATAATCATATTTATAGTATTCAGTTTGTTAGGGGCTGTGAAATTTTACGTCAGATCGAAAAAACAAAAAAAACAAGAGTGATTTATGTTAGTTGATTTTAATACATTACCCGAAGAGTCCAGAGTTTGGATTTATCAAGCCAATCGCACATTTACCGATACTGAAGTGGCAGAAATTGAATCTAAACTCGATGTCTTTATTGAAAACTGGACAGCCCATGGCAGCGACCTAAAATCTGGTTATACTATAGTTTATAAGCGATTTATTGTTATCGCCCTGGATCAAGACTTAAATAAGGCTTCAGGATGCTCTATTGACGCCTCTGTACATTTTATTCAGCAATTGGAGAAACACTATCATGTGGATTTAATGGACAAAATGAATGTATCCTATAAACAAGGTGATTTTATCGCGTATAAACCTTTATTGGACTTCAAAAAAATGGCCAAAGAAAAGGCGGTTTCTAAGCAGACCATTGTCTTTAATAATCTAGTAAACACGATTGCGGAATTTAAAGAAAACTGGGAAGTTCCAGCTAGCGAGAGTTGGCATAGTAGGTTCGTAAAATAGGCTATTTGATTAGAGCTTATTATTCTTAATTTTTCTTTTATAAGTATGCGAGATGGTGTAGGTATTTCTTCATTGTCAATTTCTTACAGGATTAAGCTAAAAAAAACTTTCATATTCCAATTAGAATAATGATTTTTACAGCTTGCAAAAGCGTATAAATTAAATTATGGTTAACGAGATTATCTTATTAAATATTTCAGGGCCAGACAAACCAGGGCTAACCTCTAGTTTGACTTCAGTTTTGGCCGATTATGATGCTAAAATATTGGATATTGGACAGGCAAACATTCACGATACATTATCCTTAGGGATTTTATTTAAAATTGAATCTGGAGAGAAATCGTCAGCAGTGTTAAAAGATTTGCTTTTTAAATCGTACGAACTAGGTATTAAAGCCAAATTTAAACCCATTTCTCTTGAAGATTACGAACATTGGGTAAACCTTCAAGGTAAGGATCGTTATATTGTTACAATTCTAGGAGATAAATTGTCTGCCAAACAAATCTCGGAAGTCACAAAAATCATTTCAGAACAGAATTTAAATATCTCTGCTATAAAAAGACTTACAGGACGCTTATCGCTTATAAAAGAAGTGGAATACCCCAGAGCTTGTATAGAACTATCCATTAGAGGAAAATTAGGTGATAAAGTCGAGCTCACTAAAAAATTCATGCAAATCTCAAAAGATTTAAAAGTCGATATAGGATTTCAAGAAGATAATATTTACAAACGCAACAGGCGCTTGGTTTGTTTTGATATGGATTCTACCCTAATACAAGCCGAAGTCATTGATAAATTGGGAGAGTTAGCCGGTGTGGGGGATGAAGTAAAAGCCATAACAGAATCGGCCATGCAAGGCGAAATAGATTTTAATGAAAGTTTTATTAGACGCATGAAGCTCTTAAAAGGCTTAAAAGAGGAAGTGCTTCAAGATGTTGCTGAAAACCTGCCTATTACCAAAGGCGCAAGACGACTAATTGATACCCTGAAAAATTATGGGTTTAAAACGGCAATTATATCTGGAGGCTTTACCTATTTTGGACACTATTTACAAAAAGAATTGGGTATAGATTATGTGTATGCCAACCAATTGGAAATTAAGGATGGTGTGTTAACGGGCAACTATATTGGAGAGGTTGTAAATGGAACTAAAAAAGCAGAATACCTTAAAGACATTGCACAAAAAGAGGGTATTGATATTAATCAAACCATAGCGGTTGGTGACGGCGCAAATGACCTACCTATGCTTAATGTTGCAGGGTTGGGGATTGCATTCCACGCCAAACCAAAGGTAAAAGATAATGCGCAAAACTCGATTTCCAGTATTGGATTGGATGGTGTATTGTATTTGTTGGGTTACCATGACCGACATATTGATTTACTAGATTAGTTTAGAAAACTTTTCAGGTAATAAAAACAGTATAAATAGTCTAATTTGTTAATTACCTTCTTTATAAAACTATCTTAAAGTCTTTTTTACTTCTTCTTAAAAGTATTAATTTGGCTCGATATTCAGTTTTAAACTAATCCTTGAAAGCCTAATGAATTATGCCATATAAAATCCCCCTGATTTTTATCTTTTTATGTTCCTGCATTATTTACTCACAAAACAGCTTCAATCCATTACTCGATAAAAACATTGAAGCGCAACATAAATGGGTAGACAGCGTCTATAATTCCATGAATCTCAAGGAAAAACTGGGCCAACTTTATATGATTCAAGTTTTCTCTAATCAAGATGAGCAACAAAAGAAAAAAGTTAAAGCGCTCATTACCGAAAACTATGTTGGAGGTGTGATCTATTCGTTGGGAGGGCCTATGCGTCAAGCTAAATTAAACAATGAGCTTCAAGCCATTTCAAAAATTCCCCTACTAATTGGTATGGACGCCGAGTGGGGACTAGGAATGCGATTGGATTCAACCTATGCATTTCCATGGAACATGACCCTAGGAGCCATAAAAGATAATGCACTAATTGAGAAAACGGGTTATCAAATAGGGGAACATTGCAAACGTTTAGGGGTTCATTTTAATTTTGCTCCAGTAGTCGATATCAATACAAATCCAATAAATCCCATCATTGGTAATCGCTCTTTTGGAGAAGACCGGGATAATGTTACCAACAAGGCCCTGTCTTTTATGAAAGGTATGCAAAGCGCTGGTGTGTTGGCTACGGCAAAACATTTTCCAGGTCATGGTGACACCGACACGGATTCACATAAAACATTGCCAACGATTAACTTTGATAAGAAACGTATCGATTCCATAGAGTTGTACCCTTATAAACAGATGATTACCCAAGGTTTGTCTAGTGTTATGGTCGCCCATTTAAATGTGCCCAGTTTAGAACCAAGAGAGGGTTATCCTTCGTCATTATCAAAACATATTGTTACCGATATTTTAAAAGATAAGCTCCAGTTTAAAGGTCTTATTTTTACTGATGCCTTAAACATGAAAGGCGTTTCAAAATTTAAGGCATCAGGCGATATTGATTTGGCTGCTTTTTTGGCTGGAAATGATGTGTTATTAATTTCTGAAGATGTCCCTGTGGGTATTTCAAAACTTGAAGAAGCCTATCGCAATAAAGAGTTTTCTGAAGAGCGCTTGGAACATTCAGTCAAAAAAATATTAATGGCAAAATATAAAGTTGGCCTGAATCATTACAAGCCCATTAAAACCGAAAACTTGATTGAAGATTTAAATCGCATTAAAGACGATGTGCTTTATGAAGAACTCATGGAGAGTGCCATTACCGTGCTGCGAAATAAGAATGAAATCTTGCCGCTTAGGCAATTGGAAACCAAAAAAATAGCATACGTCGAACTCGGTGACGATTCGGGTTCGGCCTTTTTAGACGAATTAAAAAAATACACCAAAGTCCATCAAGTAACAGCCGAAAAACTGGATGAACTTCTAATCAAACTTCAAAATTATAACACGGTTATTGTCGGGTTGCACAAGTCCAATGCAAGTCCGTGGAAAGATTATAAGTTTAGCGATAAAGAATTGGTTTGGCTTTATGAAATGGCTAGGACCAATACGGTGATTCTGGATATTTTTACCAAACCTTATGCCTTGACGGATTTAAAATCTATTGAAAACATTAAAGGCATCGTCGTGAGTTACCAAAACAGCAAAGTGGCACAACAAAAATCGGCACAACTCCTATTTGGAGCTATTGTTGCCAAAGGGAATTTGCCAGTTTCAGCAGGTGCTTTTTTTACTGTGGGCTCAGGCATACACTATAACGCCATTCAATCCTTAAGCTATGGTTTACCAGAACGTGTCGGGATGAGTTCCAAGAAACTGTTAAAACTAGATTCCATTGCGCAACTTGCCATAAAAGGTAAAATGACTCCGGGTATTCAATTGTTAGTGGCCAGAAAAGGGAAAGTAATTTATAACAAATCCTTTGGTAAGCACACCTATGAAGGAGATGAAGCGGTTAAACCCAATGACCTTTATGATGTGGCCTCACTCACCAAAATACTGTCAACATTGCCGCTTTTAATGGAGCTTGAAGAAAAAGGAGTGATATCCTTAGATACAAAACTTTCAAAAATACTGCCTGAGTATCACAATTCAAATAAAAAAAATATCACCATAAAGGAGATGTTATCGCATTATGCCAGACTAAAACCTTGGATTCCTTTTTATACGGCAACTTTGGATGCTTCCAAAAAACCAGACCCCAAATATTATCGCCGAAAATCAAGCCCGATGTTTAATATTAAAGTAGCTGACGAACTATTTTTAAGGCATGATTATCCAGATACCATTCAAAAAATTATTAGAGATACCGATTTGTTGCCCCGACTGCAATATAAGTATAGTGATTTACCCTATTATATTTTGAAAAAGTATGTTGAAGACTATTACGAAAAACCTTTAGATGAGTTGATACAGCAACATTTTTATCAATCTTTGGGTGCCAATAATACAACCTATAATCCTTCAACCTTGTTTAGTGACACACAAATTGTCCCAACTGAGATCGACGATTATTTCAGATACCAGAAAGTACAGGGCTATGTTCACGATATGGGTGCCGCCATGCAAGGTGGAGTAGGTGGTCATGCGGGTATTTTTAGTAATGCCAATGATGTGGCCAAGATCATGCAAATGTATTTACAAAAGGGGTTTTATGGTGGAAAACGGTATTTAAAACCTGAAACGATTGATAAATTTAACACCTGTTATTATTGTGCTCAAAAAAATAGACGAGGTGTTGGATTCGACAAACCTCAATTAGGAGATGAAGGACCAACTTGTGGTTGTGTGTCTATGAGTAGTTTTGGTCATTCAGGATTTACTGGAACCTATGCTTGGGCAGATCCTGAAAAAGAAATTGTGTATATCTTTTTAGCCAATAGAACCTATCCCAAGGCAGAGTCTAACATCCTGTTAAAGGAGGGGATACGCACAAAAATTCAACGCTTAATTTATGAAGCCATTACGGATTGAGTATATTAGATTGAAAATTTTCAAACATTACTGTATAAATTAATCAAAAGCAACGACCAAGGCTTTGTGTTTTTCGGTGGAGTATTTAAAATCCACTTTAAACTTTGAGTCATTTAAAAAATAAACTATGAAAATTGGAATTGTATGTTACCCAACATTTGGAGGAAGTGGTGTCGTGGCAACAGAATTAGGTCTGGAACTCTCTAAACGCGGACATGAAATCCATTTTATCACCTATAGTCAACCCGTTAGGTTAGAATTATTGGGCAATAATGTGCATTACCACGAAGTGAATGTACCCGAATACCCCTTGTTTTTGTATCAACCATATGAATTGGCCTTGTCCAGTAAACTCGTGGATATGGTTAAATTACATGGTATAGAAATACTACATGTACATTATGCCATTCCGCATGCCTATGCTGCTTATATGGCGAAAAAAATGCTGCTAGAAGACGGGATTTATGTGCCCATTGTAACAACGCTTCACGGTACAGATATTACCCTAGTAGGTAGCCATCCCTTTTATAAACCGGCGGTTACCTTTAGCATCAACAAATCCGATGCGGTGACCTCGGTGTCCCAAAGTTTAAAAGACGATACCATACGCCTTTTTAATATTAAAAACGATATCGAGGTCATCCCAAATTTTATTGATACCAATAAGTATAAAGACGATTTTAACGATTGCCAGCGTGCTATGATGGCTGTTGATAATGAAAAAATCATTACACATATCAGTAATTTTAGAGCGGTAAAACAAATACCAGATGTTATTAAGGTCTTTTATAACATTCAAAAAAAGATGCCAGCAAAACTAATGATGGTTGGTGAAGGTCCTGAGCGCGCCCAAGCAGAGCAGCAATGTAAAGAATTGGGAATCTCTGATCGTGTCATTTTCTTCGGGAATAGCAATGAAATAGATAAAATTCTGTGTTTTAGCGATCTCTTTTTATTGCCTTCTGTAACCGAAAGTTTTGGTTTGGCAGCACTGGAGGCCATGGCTTCTGGTGTCCCTGTTATTTCCAGCAATACGGGTGGAATCCCAGAAGTTAATATACACGGTGTTTCAGGGTTTTTAAGTCAGGTCAACGATGTTGAAGACATGTCGAAAAATGCCATTTATATTTTGGAAGATTCTAAACGATTGTCACAATTTAAAGCCAATGCTATACGGGAATCCAAAAAATTTGATATTCGCAATGTGGTACCTCAATACGAATCGATTTATAAACGCACACTTAAAAAGAATATGCTTTTAAAATAGATAGGTGTCTTGTTCTATAATCCAAAGCGTTAAATTCTTATTTATTCTCAGGTTAAAAGTTGTAGGTCCTATTTTTTAGAACACAGAGTTTATTTTTTTCGATTTCTTAACTAATTATTGTTTTTGACTATCACAATTCATACATTCATAATGCTTTAATAATCAGCTACTTTATCTGTTAAAGCAGGCTTTGAAAAAAGTAGAATGACTACCTTTACATACTAAAAACAGTCAAAATTATTTAATTTTGCACACTTAAATTAATCAGCATTTAAATGTAAAAAAGTATGGGTAAGACATTATTTGATAAGGTATGGGATTCGCATGTTGTGAGAAAAATTGAAGGAGGTCCTGATGTGTTTTTTATTGACCGCCACTTTATCCACGAGGTAACCAGCCCGGTAGCCTTTTTAGGGTTAAAGACTCGGGGATTAAACGTGTTATATCCTGAGCGAACTTTCGCAACTGCCGACCATAATACACCAACTATAAATCAGCATTTACCCGTTGAAGATCCTTTGTCTGCCAATCAATTAAAAGCGCTTGAGGACAATTCCAACGAATATGGCATAACCCATTGGGGTCTTGGACATCAAAAAAACGGAATTGTTCATGTTGTAGGTCCCGAAAACGGAATTACTTTTCCTGGAGCCACCATTGTTTGTGGTGATTCACATACGTCAACACATGGAGCTTTTGGAGCCATTGCATTTGGTATCGGTACCTCTGAAGTAGAAATGGTACTTTCCACACAATGTATCATGCAGCCTAAACCCAAAAAAATGCGAATAAATGTCAATGGGCATTTGGGTAAAGGAGTGACACCAAAAGACGTGGCTTTATACATTATTTCAAAATTGTCCACCTCGGGTGCTACAGGTTATTTTGTGGAATACGCAGGAGATGTTTTTGAAACCATGACCATGGAAGGCCGTATGACCGTGTGTAACCTGTCTATTGAAATGGGCGCGCGTGGTGGTATGATTGCACCTGACGAAACGACTTTTACCTATTTAAAAGATAAACCTTTATCCTTAAAAGGAGAAGCTTGGGACAAAGCCGTTGCCTATTGGAAAACCTTAAAAACAGATCCAGATGTGGTCTTTGATAAAGAGATCACGTTCAATGCAAGCGATATAGAACCCATGATTACCTATGGAACCAATCCAGGGATGGGAATGGGGATTTCAAAACATATTCCAGATGCCCATGACGTTGAAGGCGGCGTTGCAAGCTACAAAAACTCATTATCCTATATGGGTTATAAAGAAAATGAAGCCATGATTGGCAAGCGGGTTGATTATATCTTTATGGGTAGCTGTACTAATGGTAGGATTGAAGACTTCCGAGCTTTTGCTTCCATAGTCAAAGGAAAGAAAAAAGCCGAGAACATAACCGCTTGGTTGGTTCCTGGATCTCACGAAGTAGAGGAGAAAATTAAGGAAGAAGGGCTATTGGATATCATCACCGAAGCTGGTTTTTCATTAAGACAACCTGGTTGTTCAGCCTGTTTGGCCATGAACGACGATAAAATACCCGCAGGCAAATACGCCGTGAGCACATCCAATAGAAACTTTGAAGGGCGACAAGGCCCAGGATCCAGAACGCTTTTAGCAAGCCCTCTCGTCGCGGCAGCTGCTGCAGTTACGGGTGTGGTTACTGACCCAAGAGACTTATTATAATCAGTGCCTTTTAAAAACAAATCAACAAAACACAGTAAATCATGGCTTACGATAAATTTAATATCCTAACAACTACAGCGGTTCCGTTACCTCTTGAAAATATTGATACCGATCAGATTATACCAGCACGGTTTTTAAAAGCCACCAAACGTGAAGGCTTTGGAGATAACCTGTTTCGGGATTGGCGTTATAATGCCGATGATACGCCTAAGGAAAACTTTGTATTGAACAACCCCATTTATAGCGGAAAAATATTAGTGGGAGGCAAGAATTTTGGTTCCGGATCTTCAAGAGAACACGCTGCTTGGGCGATTTACGACTATGGCTTTCGTTGCGTTGTGTCTAGCTTTTTTGCTGATATTTTTAGAAATAACTGTTTAAATATCGGGGTGTTACCCGTACAGGTAAGTCCAGAATTTCTGGAACAGATCTACAAGGCCATTTATGATGACGCTAATACCGTATTGGAAGTCAACCTTCCTAATCAAACCATTAGCATTTTATCGACCCAAGCTCAAGAGTCTTTTGAGATCAACAGCTATAAAAAAGGAAATATGCTGAATGGTTATGACGATATCGACTATTTGCAAAACATAAAGGGTGACATAGAAGCCTTTGCTGAAGGACTTATACATTAAGCAAAGATGAGGAAAATCGAAATAATGGATACGACGTTGCGCGATGGTGAGCAAACCTCAAGTGTGTCGTTTTCTGCTTCCGAAAAATTAACCATTGCTAAACTTTTACTGGAAGAATTAAAAGTAGATCGTATTGAGATTGCCTCTGCAAGAGTATCCGAAGGCGAACTACAAGCTGTAAAAGACGTGACCCAGTGGGCCAATGAAAATGGCTATTTACAGGCCGTTGAAGTCTTGACCTTTGTCGATAATGGGGTTTCAATTTCTTGGATGGTCGCAGCAGGGGCAAAGGTTCAAAATTTGTTGACCAAAGGTTCATTAAATCATTTAACTCATCAATTAAAAAAGACTCCAAATCAGCATTTTAAAGAAATTAAAGAAGCCATTACTTTAGCGGCTAATAAAGGAATCGAAACCAATATCTATCTGGAAGATTGGAGCAATGGGATGCGGAATTCTAAAGACTATGTTTTTCAATATTTGGAGTTTCTGTCCACACAACCTATAAAACGCATTATGCTTCCCGATACCTTGGGAGTTTTGACACCTTCAGAATCTTATGATTTTATAAAGGAAATTAAAGATACCTATCCGCATTTGCATTTTGACTTTCATGCGCATAACGATTACGATTTAGGTGTTTCAAACGCTATGGAAGCCTTAAAAGCGGGAGCAGACGGACTTCATTTAACCGTAAATGGCATGGGAGAACGGGCAGGTAACGCAGCCATGGCCAGTACCATAGCCGTTATCAACGATTTTCTGCCTGAGATTGAAATTGGAGTCAATGAAAAAATGCTATATACCGTCAGCAAACTGGTCGAGAATTTTTCAGGGGTGTTGATTCCTGCCAATAGGCCGATAATTGGAGCCAATGTATTCACGCAAACCGCTGGAATCCATGCCGACGGGGACAATAAAAAAAATCTTTATTGTAGTGATTTGATGCCCGAGCGCTTTGGAAGGACCAGAAAGTATGCCTTGGGAAAAGCTTCAGGAAAGGCAAATATCCAAAAGAATTTACAGGAACTCGGCCTTCAATTAAATGATGACGATCTCAAAAAAGTAACCCAGCGCATCATCGAATTAGGTGACAAAAAACAGGTCGTAACCAAAGAAGATTTGCCTTATATTATTTCGGATGTTTTAGACAGCTATACCTATCAGGAAAAAGTTAAGGTCGAATCTTATGTCCTAACCCATTCCAAGGGTTTAAGACCTTCAACCACGGTATCGATTTCCATTGACGGAGACATCTTTGAAGAGCACGCGCAAGGCGATGGGCAATTTGATGCGTTTATGAATGCCATCAGAAGCGTTTTTAGCTTGAGGAACGCTGTACTCCCAGATCTTATTGATTATGCCGTGAGAATCCCTCCCGGTAGCCATTCCGATGCATTGTGCGAAACCATCATAACTTGGAAAAGTCCCGATAAAGAATTTAAAACCCGTGGATTAGATTCAGATCAAACCGTATCTGCCATAAAGGCCACCGAGAAAATGTTGAATATTATCACAACTTAAGTATACCCTATGAAATTAAATATAGCGCTGTTAGCAGGAGACGGCATTGGTCCCGAAGTCATTGCACAAGCCGTTAAGGTCTGTGATGCCATAGCTGTAAAATTCGGACATGATATCACCTGGAAACCCGCATTGACAGGTGCTGCGGCAATAGACGCTGTTGGCGAGCCCTATCCCGACGAAACCCATGACATCTGTATGCAAGCTGATGCGGTGTTGTTTGGAGCCATTGGACATCCTAAATACGATAACGACCCCAGTGCAACGGTTCGTCCAGAACAAGGACTGCTTAAAATGCGGAAGAAATTGGGTTTGTTTGCCAATATTAGACCCACTTTTACCTTTCCATCTTTAATTGACAACTCACCATTAAAGAGAGAACGTATTGAAGGCACCGATTTGGTGTTTTTACGCGAACTGACCGGAGGCATTTACTTTGGAGAGAAGGGGAGAAGCGATGGTGGCGAAACCGCTTATGATCATTGTGTCTATACCAGGGCTGAAGTACAACGCTTGGCTAAAAAAGGCTTTGAACTGGCCATGACACGATCTAAAAAACTGTGCTGTGTAGATAAAGCCAATGTTTTGGAAACCTCACGTTTATGGAGAGAAACCGTCCAAGCCATGGAAGAAGAATATCCGGAGGTCGTGGTGAGCTATGAATTTGTTGATGCCGTGGCGATGCGTCTGGTGCAATGGCCTAATAGTTATGATGTGCTGATTACCGAAAACCTATTTGGAGATATTTTAACCGATGAAGCGTCGGTGATATCTGGCTCGATGGGTTTGATGCCTTCGGCTTCGGTAGGGGAGCACACCTCGCTTTACGAACCCATCCACGGGTCTTATCCCCAAGCCACCGGACTTGATATCGCCAACCCTTTGGCCACAGTCTTGTCCGCAGCCATGATGTTTGAAGACGCTTTTGGGTTGAAGGAAGAAGCCGAAGCCATTAGGACGGTAGTGGATCAATCGCTAGCAGAAGGCATCGTAACCGAAGATCTGGCGAATGGTAAAACAGCTTATAAAACGAGTGAAGTTGGTGATTGGTTGGCAAGCCATATCTAATACAATGATGGTGGTATCTAATATGGAACGCTGATGACGCTGATCTGTTATGATTTATAAGATCGATCGGCGGCTATAATAAAAAATCAGCGTCATCAGCGTTCTATTATTTTAACAAGATTTTTACTGAAAGCTCATCACTTTTTTTGTGCAATCTCATTTTTAATGTCCCTAAAGGTGGAATCGCTGGGCTGTTCAAAAAGTTCCAATTCAAAATAGGGTACGGCAGCAATGACATGATCAAAAACATCGGCCATAATATATTCGTAGTTTTCCCAGCGTTTATCACTGCTGAAGGCATAAATTTCTAAAGGAATTCCTTGAGTTGTCGGTTCAAGCTGGCGCACCATAATCATCATGGTTTTATTGATGGCTGGATGATTTTCAATATAGGATTCAACATATTTTCTGAACACACCCAAATTGGTAAGGTTTCTTCCATTTAAAAGCAGGCTCTTATCAATATTATTTTTAATATTATAGGCATCAATATCGCTTTGTCGCTTCTTAATGTAGGCGGTGATGAGTTGAATTTCACTCAATTTATCTACCTGATCTTTAGTTAAATAGCGAACGCTATCTAATTTAATGTTTAAAGACCGTTTAATACGTCTCCCATCCGAATTTACCATACCACGCCAATTTTGGAACGATTCCGAAATCAGGGCATAAGTAGGAATGGTGGTAATGGTTTTATCAAAGTTTTGAACTTTAACCGTGGCCAAATTAATTTCAATCACGTCTCCGTCAGCACCGTATTTCTCAAAAGTGATCCAATCACCAATGTTGACCATATTATTTATAGATACCTGAATACTGGCCACAAAACCCAGAATGGTATCCTTGAATATCAAAATGATGACCGCAGAGGCAGCGCCCATGGCCGTTAAAAACTTAAAAAACGGCGTGTTGGTGATGATGGCAATTGCCGACATAAATCCACCAATCCAAGCAAAAATCATAAAGACCTGGATATAGCTATCAATGGGTTTATCCTTTAAGCGAGGCAAGGTTTTAAAATAATCCTTAAGGGTGTTTAATACACTTCTAACAATCCATAGGGTCAATACAATAGCAAAAACTTCCAGACCTTTTTCAACTAGGATTTTAAACTCTGGAAAATCAAAAAATACAATTGGAATGAACTTAATGGCCAATAAAAAGGGCAGAATATGTGCTATGTTTCTTGGTACTTTATTGGAGACCAAAAAATCATCAAATGTGGTTTTGGACCTCAAGGCGAATTGAGCAAAGGCCTTGATTAATAGTTTTTTAATAATAATATCAATCAAAAAAACAACAATCAACACGGCCAGCAGTAGCGCGAACATATTCAGGTATTCTGCCGTGGTTTTGCTCAAACCCGAAGACATTAAATAATCGTAGAGTAAATGTTTTATACTATTCATTTTACTTGGCTTTTAATGTTTCAGCTATTAAATAAGACAGCAAAAATACCATATACAACTTAATTTTACCTGTTTTTTCAACACTTAATTTATGTGAAACCAAGGATGTTCTTTAGTAAAAACCATCGGTCATTTAATATTTCATACCAGATGCACGGAAAGCGGACACCTACAATTTTGATTAAAAACAGCGGTGAATTGCATTTTAACAAATATGTTGGTGGAAATCATTTTTTTTTTTGAATAAATGGGCTTATATTTAAAGTGCAAATATCTAATTAACATGAAGATATTCGACGATAAGCACATCAAAAATGTGGTTTTTGTAGGTGCCCATTACAGTGGGAAAACCACCTTAGCAGAAACCATGCTTTTTGAAGCGGGTTTAATCAATAGACGGGGAACGATTGAAGACCAAAACACAGTTTCAGATTATCATGACATCGAGCATGAACGAAAAGCCTCCATTTACGCCACTTTGTTACATACGGAGTGGCGTAATTATAAGATTAATATTATAGACACACCCGGCTTAGACGATTTTATAGGTGAAATCGTTTCTTCCATTCGCGTGGCCGATACCATAGTAGCCGTTATAAATGGCAAACAAGGCGTAGAAGTAGGCACCGAAATTATTTGGAGTTATATTGATGCCTACAGAAAGCCGACCTTATTTGTTATCAATCAAATCGACCATCCAGCAGTAAAATATGAAGACAGTTTTAAGAGCATCAAAAATTTAGTGGGCAATAATGCCGTAAAAATTCAATATCCCATACAATTAGACGGCGCTCATGCCATTATCGATGTGCTTAAAATGAAGTGCTATAAGTTTAAACCAGAAGGTGGTAAGCCCGATAAACTGGAAATTCCAGAGGACCAAAAAGAGTATGCCAACACGCTTCAAAATGAATTGATAGAAAAAGCAGCTGAAAATGATGACGAACTTTTGGAACTGTATTTTGATAAAGGCACACTCAATGAAGATGAGATGCGCAAGGGCATCAAAGCCGGAATGATCAACAACGAACTCTTTCCTGTTTTCTGTGTCTCGGCATTGCTGGATATGGGCACAGGCCGCCTAATGGGCTTTATTGACAATGTAGCGCCAGCCACTTCAGATTTACAACCGCAACAATCTTTACAAGGCAATCTGGTAAAGCCATCAAAGGATGCGCCAACAACCTTGTTTGTGTATAAAACTTTATACCAGCCCAATTTGGGGCAGATGACCTTTTTTAAAGTCACCTCGGGTGAAATTAAGGTTAACGTTAAACTCACCAATTCTAGAACTGGAGATACTGAAACTTTTAACCAGCTGTTTATTATGGATGGCAAGAACCGAAATCCAGTCAATGCATTAACGGTGGGTGATTTGGGGGCGACTTTAAAACTAAAAGATACCGAAACCAACGATACCTTATATGAAGGAAAACACCTTACCGGATTAAAACCTATACAATTTCCGGATTCCAGAATGAAAAAAGCCGTTTCGGCTCTCAACACTAAAGATGATGAAAAGTTAAGTGAGGCCTTGAAGAAAATACGGAGTCAGGATCCCACGGTGATTGTCAGCTATTCCAATGAAACCAAAGAAATGCTTTTGGGTTGTCAGGGCGAATTGCATTTGACCACAATAGACTGGTCACTTAAAAACATTTATGGTGTAGAGGCGGTATTCGAAAAGCCTAAAACTCCTTATAGAGAGACCATCCAAAGGGGTTCTGCTGCAAGTTATAGGCATAAAAAACAATCGGGCGGTGCGGGTCAATTTGGTGAAGTCCATCTTAAAATTGAACCTTGGCATGACGCTATTCCAGAGCCCGTAGGATTTAATATTAGAGGAAAACAGGAAATTGATTTGGATTGGGGCGGGAAACTTATTTTTTATAATTGTATTGTAGGAGGCGTTATTGATACGCGGTATTTACCCTCGGTTTTAAAAGGTGTTTTGGAGGTCATGGAATCTGGTCCATTAACGGGATCCTATATTCGGGATGTGAGGGTGATGGTCTACGATGGTAAAATGCACCCTGTGGATTCCAATGATATTTCCTTCAAAATTGCAGCAGCCCATGCCTTTAAGGAAGCCTTTTTAAATTCCAATCCCAAACTTTTGGAGCCTGTACACGAACTAATTGTAAAGGTTCAGGACGATATGGTGGGGAATGTGATGACCGATTTGCAATCCAGAAGAGCCATCATTCAGGGTTATGAATCGCTGGATACCTATCAAATTTTGAAATGTATGGTCCCAGCATCAGAGCTCTACGGCTATTCTACCGATTTAAGGTCGATAACCCAAGGTAAAGCCACGTTTCAGGCCCAGTTTTCAGAATATCAAGCTGTACCCGCTAACGTGCAAAAACAACTTGTAAAGGAATCATAAATTAATAAATTCAATACTATGCAGACAAAACCTTCTCATTTAAGCGACTTAAAATTTAATCTCGAGACCTGGAAACGGGAATTGCGTTTCCACATGAATGAAATGGATACTTTTCAGGAAAAACTGGAGGACATTGCAGGACGGGACCATGACAAAAGCGCGATGTTACTAATTGATAGCTTTCATAACCGCATTTTAATTGAATGCAGTGAGATTTCAAAACTCAAGCACCGTTGCAAACACAGAATGAACAGTTTGCTATTGGCAGATTATAACGAAACTCTGGATATTGGTTTAGCGGAAGGGCAAGGGGCTTTAAAAGACGATATGCGCCACTATATTGCCATGCACTACCAACTTAAAGAAGACATGATGGATTTTTTCGCACAGCATCTCGCTAAACCTTTAAGTCCTTCACAGCAAAAAGACCACTCCACAATGGAGCAGTCTTTTGGAATGAATTAATATTGGTTTTTGTTACATGCTTATTCAGCAGAAGCCATAAGTGCAAAAAACTTGTTGATATTTGGAAGGATCACGATGCGTGTTCTTCTATTTTTGGAACGGTTTTCTTTCGTGTCATTATCTGCAATAGGTTGGTAGAAGCTACGCCCTGAAGCAATCAGTTTTTCAGGCGCTACATTGTATTTATTTTGCAAGGTTCTCACCACTGAAGTGGCACGTAACACACTTAAATCCCAGTTATCGGCAATCTTTTCGGTATTGATGGTTCTCGGATCGGTATGTCCTTCGACCATTACTTCAATACTAGGTTCGGAATTGATGATATTTGCCAATTTTTGTAGAATAGCATTAGCTTTATTGCTCATACGGTAGCTTGCCGTATTGAACAACATTTTATCCGAAATGGAAATCATAACCACGGTTTCGTCAATGTCGATAGCAATATCATCGTCTTCATTTAAATTACTATTATCGAAGGATTGTTGAAGGTGATAGGATACGGCTAGATTCATGGAATCCTTAAGAGTTTTAGCGTTTGCCGCATAGACAGGATCTACTTTTGCAAAGGTTTTGCGCATATTCTTTTTGGCAGCGTTAGAGATCACGGCAGCATCACCAACAGCTTCAAATTTGACGTCATTTTCCATTTTAAGACTGACATTAGTGTCGGTTAAGGCATTTATTTTGGAATTATACGCATCCACACGAGTCTGGATTTTGGCGAATTTGGCCTCAAGTTCTTCTTTTTCAACTCTAGTTTTAGTGAGTTCACTTTTAATTTGTCCGTTTTCGGTTTCAAGAGCCACGTATTTCTTTTTGGAAACACAGGCGGTCAACAGAATGGTTGTGAGCAATAGGATTGCAATTTTTTTCATTTTCATGTTTTTAATTAATAGTTGTTATATAGTTTATCTACGGCTGTTAGGAAGGAATAGACTACCGTACATCGATTAGTTATAAACAGATGCTCAAGATATTAGGGCTTAAACGCCTATAATGAAAGGATTACGGGTATAAAGAGAGGGGGTTATTTTCAATATCTATTTTACATAATATAAATTATAGTACATAAAAGTATTATATTCAGACCTTATATAAAATGTCTTTGTAACACCAAAAAAGTTGGTTTTATTATTATCATACAGAAGAAAATCTATAACTATAAATTATTTTCATAATCCATACTTTGATTTAGAACAAGAACAATCAAAATATCAATATCTGTAGCTAAAAAAAAATAGTAAGTGATTTATAAGAAAACCTTTTTAATGAGAATACAAATTCTGAGGCATCGCGTCCAAGATTGATGTTATCTGATAAAACTTGAAAGATATCGTGTATTCCAAATAAATATTCTTGCGCCTGTTTTAATCAAAACCTTTCAATTTCATATTCGTACATTTTTGTAAGATCACTTTCTGCCTTTCCAGATACTTTATAAACGCCCATCTGCTCTCATACGTTCTTCAACATCTTTCATAATATCTGGAACAGATTTATTGCTAATACCACTTTCCATACCTTCTGTTATGGCTGCTTTTAGTGTGGAAAATTTAGCATTTTTTGCCTGATCCTGTCTTACTAAATCACGAATTAAGCATTTGGTAAACCATTGTTTTACAACTGTCTACATGTTTTGAATAAAACTATCGAGATCGGTATCTTCAGAAAGATTCAATTTTTTTCTAACCCGATATCTGCTTGTATTTAAAGATGCTATGGTAATATTTTGAAGGTTAGCTATACTACGACTATCCATTTTAAGACGAATAAAAGTGCATATTCTAATTTCGTTTTTACTTAAATTAGGATAGTTTGTAGATAGCTGACTATAAAATGCGTCACTGAGTTTGTCTACGCGTTCAAAGAAGTCTTTAGTGTCAGAATCAAAACTCACTTTGTTTTTTATTTCTTGTTCTAAATCCTCAATGAGCTTGTCTTTACTTTTAGAAGGTGCCAGTTTAATATCTTCAATTTTAGTTTTTAACACTTTGGCCCATGTTTGGTTTTGGGTTAGATTTAAAGCAAAGTCTGATAGGTCTCTCTTTTTTGAATCAACATCAGACTGCAACTGTTCATTTTTTAAAGACTCATATTGAAGTTCCTTCTCTATTATTAATCGCCTGTTTTTTGAATTGATAAGAATTTGACGACGGCTTAAAAATAGCCCCACAAGCACGATGGCGGTTAGTAAAAAGATTAATGCCATCAACCAAAGTTTTAGGCTTTGGCTTTTAATTTTATTTTCCTTCTGAATACGGTCTATTTTAAAATTAAGAGCGACACGGTCTAATGTAATCGTATTAAATTCTTCTTGCCATTTCGTATTATCATGATCCTTTATTTCCTGTAAACTATCAGAAAAGCTTTTAACCCGTTTAGCTGCTTTATAGGCCTCTTCAATATTTTGCTGTTTAGATAGAAGGTTTTCTTTTACTGTTAAAAAATCCAGCATGGAAGTAGCTGGGTATTCACCTATATTGTTTTTATCATGTATTATGGTTTCTAATTGTTTAAAATGAATATGAGCAGACTTTAAACTATTTAATTGAAGATTTGTGTTTACCAGCTGAATGCCTGCACTTATTAATCTAGGCACATCTATTTTGTTAGATCTTTCTTTTAAAGCGTGTTTATAAAACTCAAAATTAGCTTCATATAGCGGTAATGCGCTTTTATAATTATGTTGGTCTGAATAAACATCTGCAATATTATCTCTTATACTACCAATTAGAGTATGCTGCGGAAAATTAGATTTAGTAAAGCTATAAGCTTCTTTAAAATATATTAAAGCTGAATCTAGGTCTTTTTTTGTCCAATAAAAAAACAGACCATAATTGTTAATTGCTGAAGGATAGAAAATATCATAATGCGCTTTAGCGAATTTAATATAGGTTTTGTGAATCATAGCAGCACTGTCTAAAGCGCCAATTTTCGCATAATTTTCTGCTAAAAGACTATAAACAACCTTACGTCTTATCAAATAATCATTAATCTCAGCCTCAGACAATTCATTTTCTATAGACTTATAATAATCAAAAAAGGCCTTATATGATTTTATGGCCTCTTTAGTAAAGCCAATGCCTCCAAATAAATTTCCGGAATGAAAATAACCATCTAGCTTCAGTATTTTATGCTCATTAACAATAATTTTTAATAAGTCTAATCTTTTAAAATGTTGCTTTAAATACGTTTCAAGTTGAGTTTCAGAAAAGGAAGCTCTTGTAAACGTTTTGTATTCACTCTCTGGAAATTCCTTATTCATAACCGCACTAATGCTGTCATATTTTCTTAGTGCCTGTTGGCTATTAAGTGTTTTTTGTTGTGCAACAACTGAAAGTGTTGATAACATAATGCTTATAAAAGTAATAGTGCGTTTTAAATGTTTCAACAATTGGGTGGTATATGGTATTGGTGAATTTAAAGATACATATTAGTATGGTAAAGTTGTAGGCAATTATATAAATTAATCTCTACTATACCTGAACTAACCTTAATCCTATAATTAAAACCGTTAGAACAAGATGAATAAATTATTCGAAAAATACACAAAAAAAACATCCTTTAAAAGTTGAATATTCGTTAACCGATTTGGGAAAAACTTTAATTCTACTAATTCAATCTAATACAGATTGGGGAGTTTTTGTTGTTGAGGAAAAAGGAGAAATTGTAGTATAGGAATAATATTAGTTTTTTACTAGACCACTTCACACACCTGCCTGCCGGCAGGCAGGGATTAGGCTTCCCTCCTACACCTCCGTCTCTCAGCACAAGCCCATCTCGACTGCGCGCGATGCAGCCCCTCAGCTAAAAAGTGCATAAGCTTTGTTGTTGGATGATTGATGACCCCTCAAAATCTTATACCTTTACCGCCATGCACCCACAAAACCCCTATCAAGACCGCTATGATTTGAAACGTTTGGCCCAACAGCATGCTGACTTGCAACAGTATATCGTTTTAAATCCCTCTGGTGAGGACAGCATTGATTTTAGTGATTCCAACGCAGTATATGCCTTAAATAAAGCCATGCTCTTGGCCGATTTTAAACTCGCGGCCTATACCTTGCCAACAGGCTATCTCATCCCGCCTGTTCCGGGACGCTTGGATTATCTCTTGCATGTGCGGGATGTGGTTTCAGAACTGTTACAGTGTGCTGCAGATGCTCAATTGCGCGGCTTGGATATCGGTACGGGCGCCAATGGGATTTATTGTATTCTGGGAGCGCAATATTTTAACTGGAACATGGTGGGTACCGACTGTGACGCCAAAGCGGTCGCCATCGCCAGAGCCAATATGCAGCCTACCAAAAGCTTAGAGGATTTGGTTGAGATCCGCCACCAAGAGACGAAGGGCTTTCTGTTTAAAAACATGATTCACCCCCATGAGCGCTTCGATTTTACGCTGTGCAATCCGCCGTTTCATGCCTCCAGAGAAGAAGCCCTAAAAGGCTCGCTTAGAAAACTTAACCATTTGGGCAACGCTACCGACCCAAACGACCTGTCGCTTAATTTTGAGGGACAGGCCAACGAACTGTGGTGCAACGGCGGCGAAGCCCTGTTTATTAAACGCTTAATCAAAGAGAGTCTGTTGTTTAAAGATCAGGTCCGTGTATTTACCTGTTTGGTCGCTAAAGCTGAGCACTTGCCTAAGATTGAAAAGCAACTCAATAAAGCACAGGCCAGTTACCGTATCGTTGCCCTGTCGCAGGGACATAAAAAAGGGCGGTATATACTGTGGTGGTTTGGGTGAGACCCTGAATCAAGTTCAGGGTGACAGGTTAATTAGTAATCGTAGTGTTTTTTATACAGTGTTCTGTCTACTTCGGCCCGCCTGCATTTTGAAAAGTTCAAGATGACAAATCATGTTTAAAAGTGATTGGCGACGGTGTCGCCATGGCCAGTATTTAATTGTTGCATTGAGAGAACAGTTATTAAAGGCTTCCTCTACTGTAAAATAGTTTAATCGGTCACATTTATACTTGCCATGACCAATCGTCCTATGGATGGTGCGCCCACAAACTCAATCTGTTTGGTATTAAAAATGTTCGTTATATTAAAATTAAACGCTACAGTTTTACTCCAACGGTATTCCGTTCTAAATTCAAAGGTGGTAAAGCCTCCCAATGGACCATAATTAAAGTTATTTGGAGGTGTTCGGGTTCCCGCGCCTTCAGAGCTTCCAACCTGACTGCCACTATAAAAGTCATACTTCTGTACCATTCGAGCTCCAAATGACAGGTCCAATCGATCCTTGCACAAGTTTTCAACAGTTAACAGTACCACTCCCCTATGATTTGGGGCATTGATACTCTTTTCGTTTGATGTAATTACGCCATCTTTATTGGCATCATTTTCATCAAATTCGGCATTGAGCCAAGAATACTTGAGGGCCAACTGTAGCGAAGGAACAATGGTATAACTCACACCAAGGTCCAGGCCATATATCTTTGCTTTTCCATAATTAAAAAACGTAAAAAAAGTGGCACCCTGCAATGTACCATTGTTCTCGGTACCTGCGAATATGGGATTGTGGGTAACGTTTATACCATTCACCGAAAGGGCTCTACCTCCAACTGGCAATGCAGGCGTAATAAAGTTTTTGCTTGTGCCATAATAAGCATTGGCATCTATCCATAGTTTTTGAACAGGCTGTCCTTTAAATCCAAGTTCCCAGGTCTCCACTTCTTCGGGCTTTAAAGGCTGTGTTGAAACGACTGAATTTGGGTCATTTACCTGCGAATTGTTTGGAATATAATTTATCCCTGTTCCGCCATTGCCAAAAAAGAAATCCCTAATACCAGCATATTGATTTTGTATGGATGGCAGCGCATAGGCTTTAGCCCAACCCAATCGGATATTGCTCTCCCCTAGATCTTTAACAAACGTTAACTTTGGTGCTATCAAATCCTTGAAGTTATCATTTTTATCATACCGAAGGTTACCTATCAGACGCATGTTTATTGGAAGCTTTTTTTCTAGCTGAAGAACGGCACCTAATTGTGATACCGAAATAGCGTTGGCTTCTCCTACCAAGGTTGTCCCGTCTGTCGTGTTAGGGCGTGCATTTTCAAAGTCCAACCCCGCTACCAGAAACAAACCTGCTTCAGAAAAGTGGGTATTATATTGAACATCTGCATTAAACCGTCTGCTTTTCTCTTTAAAACGTGTACTATTTAAAGCGAATTGTTCTGCTTCATCTGGTGGTAACATGGCAGGGCCTGGTTGCGTTCGCATCCAAAATGCTTGCGTAAAACCAGGAATACTATAGCCCTTACCAAGATTTCCCCAAGTATTGTAGACATTGGCATAAAAACGGGGGCTTCTGAATCTAGCCTGTAGAAAGCTATAAGTCACCCCTCTCATTTGATTGCGTCCACTTGTGGTAACTTGTAAAAAGTTATTGTTGCTTGCACCGCTGGAGACTACAATTTCAGTTTTTTGGTTAATGTTGTAATACAGGTGAGCTTCACCTCGTATGTGCCTGAAATCATAATCAACATTACGCTCCGGAATACCTTTAGGAGGCATCCCTACATACACGCTATCTACAAAATCAAATTCCTGTCCGGTAGCATACTCGCCAGTGACTTTCCAAGCCCAGTTGTTATCAATTTTATGGGCATGCCGAAACCTACCACTAAATTGATATTGATTTCCTGCACTCAAGGACACCGAAGTTCCGGGGTGTTTGCGAGGGTCTTTAGTAATGGTATTGAACACCCCGTTATGGGCATTTGGCCCATGAAGCGCAGTTTGAGGTCCCAGAACAATTTCCAGCTGCTGGATATCATCTTTTATTATCGTGCCATTATTAAATAGTGGTAAACCACCGCTTAAGGCCGCTGTAGTAATACGGCCATCAACAATTTGAAGGATCTTATTGTTGAACGCACTGTTCAGTCCTCGAGCATTAAAGGTCATACCATCAACGCCATAGCGTGTAAACTCTACGCCTTGAAGATTAGAAACGAGTTCTCCAACATTAGATCCAGCCAAGCTTTCCAAGTCATTAGCAGTCAACACAAGCACCGGAGCTGGTGCATGAGTTATTTTTTCCGGACGCAGAAGACTGGTGATAATAACTTCCGAAAGCGTATCGGTTTTGATGATTTTGTCTTG
Organism: Flavobacteriaceae bacterium LMO-SS05; assembly: GCA_051814705.1. Lineage (GTDB taxonomy): Bacteria > Bacteroidota > Bacteroidia > Flavobacteriales > Flavobacteriaceae > Geojedonia. Next base: position 112,239 of record JBPWQW010000008.1, on the reverse strand, counting down.
ATTTTCATTTTGAGCAATACTAAATTGTATCAATAAGCATGAAAACAGGATTGAACTAGTTGACATTTTCATAATTAGTGGTTTAAAGTTAACTCTCATTGAGAGTTTTTATATTCAAGTGAATCCTTTATGTCAACTATCACATGAAACCAAACCGTTATTAAGGACCTACTAAATATAGATAATTTTTAATACAATACGCTTTATATTACGGGATTGATTTAAAAAATTAGTTAGTTAAAACCTCTCTTTAAGGGCATTTTCGTAAACATAATCACCCAAATCTTTACCTAAATATTCACCCACATCAATAGCTTGCCTAAAATGGTAGCCAATATATATACGAGATAAGGAATTTTCCCTAATAGCATCTGAAATTGATGAATATGTACGAATTACACCTGGTAGATATCCACTGTTATGGTGGATAACATAATTATCCTTATCATCAAAATATCGGAACATGATTTGACCAGCCGTTGCTCCTGAAATTGCATGAGCCGATGGATATTCACCTATAGGAGGTGTTGTCAACAAAGGTTTCCAATTAGGGTCTGAAACCGTATGATCATTCCCATCTGTATTAGCAAGTTGGATGGCTTGAATTGGTCTCCATGTATAGTAATAACGTTTGCTTTCAAATATTGAAATATAAGAATCGGCAATTGCACCATGTATTAGGGCTAGGTACCTCGCCGTTTTCCATGCGTTTTGTGATTTGGGGTTATAGGACTCCAATATCTGCCTTGCAATTTCATTCCAGCCACGATTTGAATTTTCGGCCCAAAAAACACCTGATTCTGTTTGGTCTGCAGTTCGTACCGTACTGTTTTCATCTCCAAATAATTTTACTTCATTAAAATCTGTTGTATATTCTGCTGAATTAATGGGGTAAGGTGGCCCTGGTCTGAACATATCATTTTGTGGCATGAAAAATGGAACAAGAAATCCGAAGTTTGGAAAAGCGTATCCATAACCATTAGGAGCAGGAGCAAATGGGAGGTAGCGATATTCACCCGGTTGAGTTCCTTCCAAAGGTTGATTGGGTGATGCTGGAACCAAATTAAGAAAATCACTGGCTCTTTTAGCCAAAATGGCTTGTGCAACGGCATGTCCTAAAGCAATACCTTTATTCTTGGCTTCACCCTCAGGTATGGAGCCAAGGGAAGTTTCTAATAATGTATTTATACTTTCTAAATTTTGTGGTACATAAGCTATTGAAAAAGGGAGGTTTTTTACAGCCATAATAACATCATATGCTGCTTGTGCAACTGCAGCATTTGGATCTGCATTTTTATCTCTTGTAACAACCCCATAGGTTTCATAGCGTGGGGTAATGCTATTTAGTGCGTCGTGCATAGCTAAATGTACCAGTGCCCACGTGTAAGAAGTAGAAACTGGTGGGGTGCCTTCATTTAATGGAAAAGTATATAGATCTTGCATAGCCTTATTCCAAGCTAATACCATATCAGGTGACTGATTTTTGGATATAATTTTAGCAGCAATAAGTGAGTCATTATCCATTGTTTCCAGATCATCATTTTTAGCACAAGAAAAAACCAATAAAAATATACTAATTGAAAGTGCTGAATACCAACTTATCCTGTAAGGTGATATAATATTAAACATTCTAGCATTTGAGGTTGCCACCCATTTTGTGTTCATATCAATAAATTTTAATTGTTAATAATACTCGTAAACAGTTTTGTTATTTCCATATTGTTGCTCAATGACTCTTCCGTTGGTGTCATATTTATATTCATAAGTGTCATAAAAATCGTATCCTGATGAAGTAAGGTGTTTAAAATCTTTAGTGCCGGGAAATAGGTGCCATTACTCCTTTTGACCCGCAAGAATTGGGTTGTTAGGTGTTGCATTATATGCATAATCCTTAATGACCCAATGGTCGCTGCTTGTAACATCCAATCGTACCCAAGCATAATGTGTTTGGTCTTTTATCATCACACGTAAGCCCACGTAATAGTCGATCTTACCTTGCCAACCATAAGAGCAGTAAAGAGGTAAGGTATCACAAAATTCCATAATGAGTAAGCACTCAGAGCGATCATAAAAATATGGGCCATTAAGCATCGAAGAAATAACGTCATGTTTGCTTATTGGAACGGTATAGGACCAGAAAGGGCCTGACACTGCAACGAAGGCATTGATGCCATTGGTGTTTGAATTCGGTTCTGCCCAAAATGCCCAAGTATCCGTAATGTTCTTAAAGGTAAAATCTACAGTACCATCATTGTTTAAATCCAGATTGTAAAAATCATCAATATTTGCACTTGTGAAATCTGGCTCAATATCAGTATAAATGATTTTAGAGCTGGTATCGTTTGGAGGATTATCATCATCAATTGGAGGATTATTATCATCAATTGGAGAATCATTAATAATTGTTTGTAAATCTTCGTTTCTTGAACAAGAAAGGACCAACAATAGCACAGTGATGAAAAGTATCGAACCCCAATTTATCTTATATTGTGGTACGTCCTTAAATTTTCTTGCATTAGGGGTTGCCGCCCATTTTGTTTTCATATCAATAAATTTTAATCGTTAATAATATTCGTACACAATATTTAAGAATTCCGTTTTGGAATGTTTTGATCATTTTGGGATATCCAGTAATAGCAACGGCAGATATAGTGGGCAAGGATTCCATTGGGATTTGAATATCTTGATACCCTGAGGTTTCAGCTTCAGATTGAAAGCTTTCGTTGTCATTTGAACAACTAGTTAAAACTAAAGAACCTGAAATGGCTAAAAAGATTGTTGTTAATGTTTTCATTTGAATTATATTTAAATTTTTTCACAAACAACAGATGGGTTTGAAAAAAATGATTATGTTGTATAATTATGATATACATATCACCAATACACTATTTTTATATCTGGAGTATCAAACGTATCAGTACCGTAATAGGAAATATATAAGCTTCCATTAGTATACATTCCTGCGCCATCGGGGAGTCTTCTTTCAATAAAATAATCATATAAATTGTTTTGGGGTCCTGACATAGCCCATCCTGGTACATCTTCCCAATTTGTACTACCATCTCGCCTTACAAAAATTCTGAACAATGATTCCCTAGGTATATTGTCATAGAAATCAGCGATCTGTAATGTAGCATACCAAGGGAAAGACCAGCTAAGGTTTTCTATTATGATTTCTTTAGCGTTCTGAGGGATCATACTAACATCGTAAAGATTTACGTGTACCGTGTCTTTACTAACGGACCCATTTACATAGTTAGCCGTCAACTCAAATTGGTGATGTCCCTCTACTAGGTCAAATATCCCTGTATATTTCGAGTTTGAATATGATACATTGTAACTTCCAGGGCCACTGATCTTTTTCCATGACATTCCTGTTACATTGGATGAAGAACCTGTAGGAGCATTATTCAATACAACCCAATCTATGGGCAGCATTAAGTTAATATCGCTACTCGAACCGTATATCGCTGTACTATTCTGGATAACCTATACGGAGACTACACCCATAGCTGAAACTCCCAAGGTGTTAATAACGCTTAATTGGAAAAGATAAACGCCTTCAACAAGATTTGTAACCTGTGTTTGTGCGGCATTAGGATTTGTAAAGTTGTAATCATCAGGACCTAAAATTTTTGACCAAGTATAACTGATAATAGGATTGTTCAAATCGGATGATGCACTACCATTAAGATTAACAAAGTTAGTAGGTAATATTATTGTTTGATTAGCTCCGGGATTGGCAATAAGCGGACTATTATCAATAGGTGATTCGTTATCCATAGGAAATTCATCACCTATTATTTCTAAATCATCGTTTTTAGTACAAGCAATGACCAACACCAGCAAGCTAACTAAAATTAGCAAATCCCAATTTATTCTGGCTAGAGACACAGCCGTAAAATTCCTTGCATTTTGAGTTGCCACCCGTTTTGTATTCATATAGTGAGATATTAATTATAAAGTCGGATTTGTACAACAACATATTCTTCATGACTTATTGATATCTAATAGGTTACATTTGAATATATTATTAAAATTAATCTTTACCTCTTTACTAATAGTTCAAAAGCGACATATCGATTTCCAACAACGATAGATGCTAAATAAAAGCGGACTATACACTTTTATCGTGGTTTTACATATGTATGTCTCAAAAAAGTATATATATGAAACAAGAGATTACAACTTGTCATTAATTTGAATACATTTATTAAAAATATAGGCATGTATGACAATAAGGGATTTTATTCTATCGGATAAGAAATGGTATCGCCTTGGAAGACACTTTGCTTTTTGGTTTTTATGGGGTGGTTATTTTACCATGTCACGCTTTCTCAATCCAACTACTTACATGGCTTTAGGGCAATTTCCAAATTTTTGGAAGACATCAGTAGAAACATTCTTTTTCTTATTTCCACAAGCATTTGTTGTATACCCAGCGCTTTATTTTATACTTCCTCACTATGTTTTTAAACAGAAATATGTTCGAGCTTTCTTTTGGTTTGTAATATTCTTCTTTGCCTCTATGTCGGTCCATGCCTTCTTTCTAATATATATTCCTTGGTCAAGAGTAGATTGGATACCCGAGGCTGAGTTATTCTTAACTACGAGTACTTTTCCCCAAATTGTTGGTTTGGCCTATCGAGGTAGTACATTTGGTGCAGTTACAGCACTCTCCATTTCAATCAGTTTCAAGATGTTTAAACATTATTATTTAAAAAACCTGCGCAACCAGCAACTGTTAAAAGAAAACTCTGAAGCTCAATTACGACTTCTTTTAGCTCAAGTGCACCCACATTTTATGTTTAACACCTTAAACAATATCTACTCTCAAGCTCAGGAAGAATCTCCTAAAAGCGCAAAAATGATTCTGGAACTTTCATATATACTACGTTACATTTTGGATGAAGGAAAAAAAGACAAGGTTTCCCTTGAAAATGAACTGCAATTAGTAGTAGACTATCTCCATTTGGAGAGAATACGCTATGATATGAAACTTGATCTGCATTATTCTTTTCCAAAAAATACTAAAGACATTTTCATTGCCCCTTTACTTTTGCTCCCTTTGGTTGAAAACTGTTTTAAGCATGGTGCGAGCAAAATGATTGACCATCCTTGGATCAATATAAAATCTGAGCTTCATGATTATAGGTTCTCAATAAAATTGATGAATGGAAAGAAGAACGATGTTGTATATGGAAAACAGCGAAAAGGAACTGGCATAGAAAATGTTAAAAAAAGATTAGACTTGTTATACCCGAACAGACATATTTTGGAAATTAAAGAAGAACCTGAAGTTTTTATAGTTAATCTCAGTATTGAATTAGATAATAAAGAAAAATCAGACCGAACTCTTATAGCAACAGAATCTTTGCAAGAATATGAATGAAAATGAGAGCATAAATAAGCCAAGGTGTCTCATTGTAGACGACGAACCACTAGCAAGAGATGTGCTAAAACGCTATTTCGCAAAATTGCCAATTTTGAATTTAGTGGGAGAATGTAGCAATGCGGTAGAGGCTTTTGTTTTTCTTCAAGCTCATGAGGTTGACATTATTTTTTTGGACATTAGAATGCCGGAACTATTGGGTACAGAATTAATCCAATCCATTAAAAACCCACCAAAAGTAATTTTTACTACTGCCTATAAGGAATATGCTTGGGACGGATTTGAGTTGGATGCTGTAGATTATCTGTTGAAACCTATACGTTTCGATAGGTTTTTAAAAGCTGTTAATAAAGCTTTGCCGGGATATGAAAATGTTCTGCTTTCCAATGAGCCTTTTGAATTGGAAAGAAAGTCGGGAATCGACTCCATCTATCTTCGTATAGATAGAAAACAGGTCAGGATTGTTTTAGATGAAATTCTATACATAGAGAGTGATAAAGATTATGTAAAAATCTTTACCAAAGAAAAAATGCACTTGTGTAGACAGACAATATCTTCTATAGAGGCTTTAATTAATAAAAATGAATTTGTACGCATTCATAGATCGTTCATTGTTCCTATTAACAAGATTAAATCATATACTCATGAATTGGTCGAAATCAATAAAAAGGAATTGCCGATAGGAAAGTTCTACCTAAATCACTTTTTAAAAATCGTGAATTCTGGTGTTTCTTAAAAAAAATTTCCTTCAGGAATCTGCAGTTTACCATTGTGTAGGCTTTCGCTTTTATTAAATAGGTCCAAGCGTTTTCTTCATCACTTACTCTACTTTTACCCAAAGCACAAGCCTGTTACCGTATCGTCCCCATGTCGCAAGGTCATAAAAAAGGGCGGTATATACTGTGGTGGTTTGGGTGAGACCCTGAATTAAGTTCAGGTGACAGGTTAATTAGTAATCGTAATATTTTTTATACAGTGTTCTGTCTACTTCAACCCACCTGCGTCGTGCAAGACCTGTCTGTCATTCCGAACGAAGTATGAGGAGGAATCTCATCAAGTCTGTCATTCCGAACGAAGCATAACAGAACATCACGCGAACTGACAACGAGCTCTATTCCAGAACTGGCTGCGTTACTCTCGCCATGATAGTGGCTTGGGTTCTCGATACGTTTTGCTCTGCAAAACACTCGAACTGACGTGGAACTGAGTGGGTTGAATCCTTGATACGCTTTGCTTTGCAAAAACACTTGAACTGACATGACACTAGATGGATTGTTGGATTCTCGATAAGTTCTGCCATGCAAAATACTGAATGTGATATGGCACTGGGTAGTTTATGATATCCTTGAAGAGTGTTGTACTAAAAATAGAGGGTCTAACTAATACTGCAATCTTATAAGTCATGTACAAAATAACTTATGCCTCGAAATTACTAAATAAAAATGGAAATTCCAATACTCCTAAGTTTCTTGTTTTTAACCCCGCTCTTTAATGGCAATGTTATTCAATTTCTCAAGATAGGTATTAATATGTTCAAAGTATTTTTTTGGTTGATCCAGCCATCCGTAGTGCCCACAGTTGTCGAGAATTACTAAAGTTGAATTTTGCAAGAGACCAATAGCTGTTTCTGCCGTTTCTTTGTCTATTAAATCTTCACGCCCTTGAATAATTAAAACCGGTGCTTTAAGTTTTTTTAGTCCTTCTGAACAATCAAAACCAATCTTCCTCATATTGTGATACACCAACTGATTAATAGTTGAATTGCCCTGAGTCAACCTTTCGGCAACGATAGGTATATTAGATTTGTCGTACAGATAGGCAGGCGCTAAATAGGTGCCTCTTTGTAATCGTGCATAGTGTGTTGTGTCTCCATTAGAAATCCTAGCATTCCAATAGTATAAAGAGTCCCTTTCCTTTTTTGTGAGTCTTGAAGTTATATTAATTCTTGAAAATAAATCCATATTAATACCACCAGAAGAAGATAATATAAGCCCTTTAATCCTTTTTGGGTGATTTGAAGCGTAATACGAGGCCAGCATGCCCCCAAAGGAATGGCCCAAAACTACCCAATTTTCTATCTTTAAATGCTTTCTAATCATCTCAATATCATTGATCATGGAATCCATTGTTATCGTGGTGGTGTCAATTTTTGATATTTCGGATTGCCCTGTACCTCTTTGGTCGTAGAGGATTGCTCGGTTTGACTGAGCTATATTTTTTGCTAGCGATACAAAACCATTACTGTTCATTCCAGGCCCTCCATTAATGATTAATACGGGATCGCCTTGCCCAAATATTTTTACATGAATACGATTATTTCCAGAAACAATGTTTTGTTCAATTTGCGCAGGTATCGCATGGCATGAAAATAAAAAACATAGGATTAAGATTGTCGTCTTCATTTTTTAGTGTTGCTATCTTCTTAGTGATTGACAAATTATTTTAAAAATAGCAATCTCGTTTTAAAGGCCCGTTTTTAGGCCTGTATTATTATCAAATTTACCCGTAATAAGCCAACCTCCAAAATTTTCGGATACGGCCATTAATAAGGTGTTTTCACCTCGTTTCAGATTTAAATAAATCCCATCAAACAAACCAATGGTCCCTAAATAGCGATAATCCCGTGTACGCCAACCATTGTCGCCCTTATAGATGGCTTGGCCATTTAAAATAGCAATAACTCGATCACTGTAACCAAAGTGAAATAATTTGATTTGATCGGTATCCGAATGGATTTTAATCTTTGCAAAAACGGTTTCTCCTGCTGAGCCATCCCGCAGCAGTTGCACTCTCGAAATATTTGCTGCGGTCCCTTCTTCTACTTCAATGGTTCTTCCCCAGGTTCTTTTACTAATCACATCTGATAATGCTGTTGGATCCTCTAATAAGGTTTCTTCAAACTTATCCGATACTTCCCATTCTTGTATAAGCCCTTCAATAGGTTTCCTTTCAATGGGATTAAAATCTGTTAATTGATATTCAGCTGTATTCACTTTAATATCTGCTATATGTAAAGCCATATTGTTTCCGCCTCTAATGCTTATGCCACCTGCTTTTGGGGCATGAAAGAGCTGCCATGATAAGTTTGGTTTTTCTGAACCATCTAAAAACACTTGGGCTTTATCATTATTCACTACGACTTTTACATGTGTCCAATCATCGTATTGATAGTCATAAGCAAAGGAATAACTTGTACCGAAATAGAGTTGCCAAGGCGTGATGCCTTTGGTGGCTGGAGCCGCTTGGTTGGCATCCGGTTTTCCAGATAAATGAGGTCGCATAAACCACTGTTCGCCATCAGCAGCATTGACTCTAAAAAATAATCCTGGAAAAGCTTGGGTTTCTTTTAGGTACACATCAAATTCAATGGTGCCATTTAAAAACATTAGGTCTTTTAAATCCATGGATCCTGCCTGAAGGTAAATAGCCTCTTTCCCTTTATAGTTTTCTATCACATAGGATTTGGCGTTTATGTCCCAATGCGTAGTATCTATGGGAATGCTATGTTGCGCCCTTGCAATACCTAAGGCAAACACGAGTAGATAAGTTAATTGTATCGCTTTCATTTTATCTGTTTTTTATCAAATTTCTTGTAAGTGCTTCAATTTGAGGGTTAATTATTCGTTAAGTTTTGGAGACAAGTTGATTCAAATTCATTCAAACTTGTGCACGTCATAAATTTTAGAGAACTTTATTGTATGATCCAAAGTGAAGAGAATACCCTAATTAATGCTTGTCTCGCCATCATTGAGAAGAAATTGGGTTGGGGTGCCTCAACACAATGGCATCATGATGTGTTTGTTGAGTTAAGCGCCCTGATACAAGCCGAGACGAAAACCTTATTGAGCACCACTACTTTAAAGCGTGTTTGGGGAAAAATACACTATCCCAATGCCCCAAGTATCAGTACCTTAAACAGCTTATCGCAATTTGCAGGTTATACCAATTGGCGTGATTTTAAAACTAAAACCAGTGCTAAACAGCCTACTTGGATTGAACGAAAAATACATCCAAATCTTGGCATTATTGTGCCTTCTGCAGCCATACTAGCGGTTATTTTTATATCCCTATTTTCAATGATTAGAATTAATAAGGACTTATCAACTGCTGACCTAGCAAAAATTAAATTTACCTGCCATCCCGTTACCACCGATATACCCAATTCTGTTGTATTTGATTTTGACTTAAATGAAACAAAATCGGATAGCATCTATATCCAACAATTTTGGGATATCACCAAAACAATTAAAATAAACGCCCAACAAAAACAGGCAACCGGTATTTATTATTATCCAGGTTATTTTAGAGCAAAATTATTGGTAGATGGTACCATTATTAAAGAACATGATTTATTTATAAAATCAAATGGTTGGTTGGCTACCATAGATTATCAGCCCATTCCAAAATACATAAAGCAACTTGAAACACTACGTTTGCCTTCAAATATCATCCATGACATTGCCTCAAGTGAACAGCCCTTAACGTCTACATTTCATTATATAGACGATTTTAAAGCCCTATCAGGTGACAATTTTAAATTGCAAACCACTATTAAAAATGTGTATAACGACAAATGGGCTGTGTGCCAAAACGCCACCATCATTATTGTTGGTACTAAGAGTGCACATATGATCCCGTTCGCCATTTCTGGTTGTGCTTCCAACATGGGTATGATGATGAGTGACGTTTACCTAAGTGGTAAAGAGCACGATTTATCTGCACTTTCTGTAGATTTATCAAAACTCACGGCACTTAAAATAGAGGTCATTAATAAACGCATATCCGTTTTTGCTGAAAATAAAAAGCTCTTTTCCAGTACGTATCATGCGTCTATTGGTCAAATTGTGGGTTTGCGCTATCGGTTTTTAGGAGCTGGCGAGGTCAGGCAAATTCGTTTAAGCAACCCTTCTGAAAGTGAATCGATCCTTGGCGAAAGTTTTTAAAGTTGATCTTCCAGCCCCCAATTGTCTACTCTGTAAATTTTAAGGATTGAGTCTGGTCACCATTTTTAAGCTTAACAGCATACTCTATGTTGACGGCCTCCCCTTGTGTATAGTTAATAGTACAATCCACTTTATCAATAGCCCATCCTGGATGTTCTATAGCAATTTTTGTGCTTATTGCATAAGGTAATCTTATTTCTGAAAAGGTTTGGTAACTACTTAAGAGCGCTCCATCTTGGCTGTATAGGTTTTCAATTTTGTTATGGGCTTCTTTAAACGTAACAGTATAGGTTGCAGGTTGATTGGGTGTATACACGGCCTCTTCAGTAATATCGTATTGGGCTGCTACACTTTGAAATGATAATATGCGTTCCGAAATATCTACAGAAGCGATACTATTGATAAAATCTAAGTGTGTGTGATCGCTTTTTAAGGTTTTATATTCAGGTTCCGAATGGGAGTCGGCATAAGCAATCTCGTCTTGTGAAAATGAAAGGTTGGTGAGTCCTAAAAATAATACGCCTAATACTACAGTTTTCATGATTTAATGGATTTATAATCGTTATACATTTAGTTTTTGCTATTAATACATTTCTTTACACTATGTGTAGTTTTTTCCTTATTATAAAAGTATAGTAAAATCAAATAGTTGGGTCATTTTAGAAATAGACAAACAATAGACAGGGTACAAATACCTCACAGACTTAAGTTATAAATAAAATTTATATAGCTGATATTGTGTTAGTTATGTTGATTTATAAAAACTGAATCCACTCGTCTAAATTATCATCTTTGGAAAGTTTGAGTTTTTTTCGGAGGCGATACCGACTGGTGTTTAAGGATGATACACTAATATTTTGAAGACTGGCAATGGCATAACTATCAATTTTTAAGCGGATTAGGGAGCACAAACGGATTTCGGTTTTTGAAAGGTTGGGATATTTGTTGTGTAGCTCGCTGTAAAACACATCACTTAGTGTGTCTAGGCGTTCATAAAAATCTTTGGTGTCTTTGTCAAATTTAATTTTGTTCCGCACATCTTGCTCAAATTCTTCCAATTGCAGCTTGTGTTGTTGACCACTGGATGTTTTTAATTGTTCTAGTTTATCAGCCAATACCTTGGCCCATTCTTGGTTTTGTGATAAATTGATGGCAAAGTCAGATAAATCTCTTTTTTTAGATTCAATTTCTGCTTGGAGCCTTTCATTTTTAAGAGCGGTAACTTCAAGAGATTGTTCGGCCAATTGTCGTTTATTTTTAGCTAATGTATGCAGTTGGCGACGGCGTACTAAAAGCGATACCAAAACCGAAAGTGCCAATAAAGAGAGGAGCGCCACTACCCATAATTTTAAGCGCTGACTGCGAATTACAGCCTCCTTTTGGTCTTGTTCATTTTTAAAGTTAGCTCTAGAACGGTCCAAAATCAGGTCGTTGATGACCAGAAGTTCGTCGTTTTTTTTAGCTGTACTTGCCTCATTCATACTATCTGAAAGCTGTTTTACTTCCTGTAACACTTCATAGGCCAATTCCTGCTTTTGGCTAGCTGCAAGAATCTGTTGTTTCGCTTTTAAGAATTCTAACCTAGCTTCTTGGTTTTGGGAGGCAGCTTGGCCATTAGTGCTAAAAGCATTAAGCATTTGGGCAAAGGCACGTTCCGCTTGTTTTAAATGACCTTGTTTAATTTCAATCGCTACTATTTTAGAGCCAGCTTTCATCAGTAAGAGCAAATCAATTTCTAGACTTGTTTCGTTTGGAATCTGTTGATAAAATTCAAAATTAGCGCGGTACAGTGCTTTTGCAGTTTCAATCTCCCCACTTTCTAAATATATTGCGGCCATATTATCACGGATACTGCCTAATAAAAAATGGGACGGAAAGTGATCTTTTGTAATAGTAAATGCGGCTTTAAAATTTGCTAACGCCAAGTCCTTGTTATGCATGCCTCCGTATAAAAACATACCGTAATCATTTAGAGCCGCTGGCTTATAAATGGTGCTAGCGGTGTCCGTAAATCGAAGATTCTTTTGATGCACGAAGTTAGCAGAATCCAGAAGTGCTAACTGCTGATAAGCTATGGCCATCCCACGATAATCAAAGGTTCGCTTTCTAAGGTATTCTTTTTTTAATTCGGCTGAAAATAAGGGCTCATACGTATCATAATAGGAAAAGAAAGCCTTGTAAATACTTAAAGATTCTCTGTAATGACCCAAAATTTTAAATTGATAACCTGCGTTGTGATAATAGTTCAATACATAAGCATGCCTGTTTTTAATTTTGGGCATAAGATCCATGCGCTGAAAGTGTAAAGAAAAATATTGAGCCGGATCGTGTTCTATGGCTATTGATTTCTGAAGTTTTACTAGCTGCTGGTCCTGGGCAAATGCAGCATTTGAAGTTTGGTTTTTTTGCGCATAACCCATGTTTGCTATAAGAAAGCAAAACAAAAAGGATAGCAATACATGTTGTATACGATTAATTAGCATAAAAGGTATAGTACCAAATATACATGAAATTAACCTATTACGCCTTATTTTACCTGCTGCCTTCACCACAACATACCTTTTGTCGCCGTAAGATTCAAGGCCTGCTCCTATAAAAGCTTGCGTTTATAACCTGCTTATAATGGGTATTTTAAAGACTATAACAATCTACTAAGGCAGCCGTTTCCCAAAGGTTAAGGTGACCTTGGTATTGATATTTAAGCCATTGACATCGCTAAAAGTCGTTTGATCGACCCGCGTGAATTCAGTCTTTTCGGTGTTTAGTACAATCTCCCTGCTTTGTAGAGTACACAGTGATACTAAGCTTAACTTACCAGTCTCTAACTTCCAAGTCCCTTCTACGATCTGTTTATTGCTACAGTTAGTGGCTGCATAGCCTTGTTGGACGGTAAAAGCTCTGGTGCTTTTAAAATCGTACACCAAATCTCGCTTACATTCTGAAAATTGCTGGTAAATGTTGGTGCTCGGGTTGTCGACGTTATCATCTGTGAGATCGACAGCATCTTCGGCAACCATATCGATTAAATCCCAAACCCCCACAAAGTCGCTTTCGACTTCAGATAGTCCGCCGGTAAGGGCATCTGGACATTTAACATTATCTCCAAGGTCGCAGCTCGACAGGAGCAGCATAAGCATCCCTAATAATACATGTACGTTTTTCATAGTTTAAGTTTTAGACTTTAAATACGAGATGTGCAAATCTTAAAAACGTTGCGTGAAAACCATAAAAATATTTAGGATGCTTATTAGAAGTTGAGTTTAATGATTTTACTACACTGTGTTTTTGGAACTACATTTCAATACCAATTTATTTATTCGTTTTCTTTATTTTATTTGTTCATTTTCTTTGCTCGTCCAAAGAAAACCCTTCGGCAAGCTCAGGGAAAACCAAGCAAAAGAAAAGACACTTTTTATGAGGAATTTTTTGGAACAGCCAAAAACCGCAGCCAAAACTCCGCGGGGTAAACCCTAGATATCGGAGCTTTTGTCTGCTATTCTGCATAAAAGGGATTGTAGATAGTTTAATATATTCCGAAATCATTTGTGATTTGGATATAATCCGTCTTAAAATATGGATACACTAAAACTGGGGTATCGAACCTATAAAACAAAAACGAGGCTATAGTGTCCTGCAACCTCGTTTTAAAATGTCTTGGTCTTAGTTTTTATCTCAACCAAAACTTGTTCTGTTTTACCCCTTATTTGCTCCATAAATACCTGACACATCCTTACCTGTTCTACACACCTGCTTTACGAAGTTTAAAACTTCGCACCAGTTCACCTGCTCGGTCTTTTAGCTCCGAAGTCACAGCCATATGCCGTAAGCAGAGACTTTGAAGTGCGGTGTTTTAATTGTAGCTAACGGTCTTGTTGTGCGTTCGTGCTTTATCATAATTTAATAATCTTGAATCTATAATAGAAGAGAATTTTGCAGCCCCTCTTTTATTTAGATGGTCTTGATTATAAAAATCTAAATTCGAAAATCTAACATCTTCGTTATATCTCCAATATTGAATATTAAATTTTTTGCAAATTTTGTTTAGATCATTTTTGTTTTTTTGAATTGTAACACTATCGAGAAATTGATTATACTCACTAAATGTTGGTGATGAAAATAAAACCGGTTTGATATTGTTTTTTTTTAAATAGACAATAAAACTTTCCAAGTCTGCGACAACCTCCTTTCTCTCACTTACCAAATTATTTTCCTGAAAAGATTCCGCTCTTACCTTATAATTTAATTCGTTGAAAGACATTTTGTCTTGACCACTTAAACCAATAAACCCATTAGTCAAAGTGTCATTTAAATTGACCCCTTTCTGAACATCAAAATCAATCACAGAATAATCGTACTTAATTCTACGTATTATTTCTTTTCTTAAAAGACTAACTGCTACTTTTGGTGTGTATCCCCATAGAAAGGGTGATATTTCTGCTTTTAGGTAATTTTGGTTTTTGTATTTTATTCCATTCTTGTAATACGTCCATACATTTCTTATACCTTGACTTGATGTATAAAGAGAATGATAATCAACACTTATAAATACATACTTTAAATTTGATACTCCATCGTCTATTGCTTTTTTTAATATCCGCTTATCGAAATATATTTTCTGGTTATCTTCTGCTAAATTATATGCATTGAAATTTTTAAAGAAGTATGGGTTCATACTATAACTTGCATGTGAATTACCAAGAAACACTACATCTATATTTTCCTTAGCCTCCATTAACCCCTCATATTTGGCAGATAATAAAGTGTTAATATTTCGAAGATAAACATCAAAAGCCAAGACAAACAAAAGTGGTATGATAGTAAATAGAATAAGTTTTCGAATAAATTTTTTCATGGCACTTCTTAAAACTGATAATAAATAAATTGTTGTTCTTTCCCTCCAAACCAAAATATTGCTATGATAATAGCATAATACATTGCGTATCTTAAGGGTCGTTTCCACTTCAAACCTAAATTCTGTATTGCAAATTGTTCTGTTCTACCTAACCATTCAGTTAAAACGAAAACACAGATAAAAAAAATTGTGATTAATGCATTTCTCATTCCTGAGAATTTCGGAATTTCAAAAACAGAAATAGATAGAATCTTTGAAATATAGCTAAAAGCATGACCAATATTTTCTGCCCTGAAAAATATCCAAGCCAATACAGTCAGTCCAAAAGTTAGCAACATAAATGAAAGCTCCTTGATGCTTGGAAATAACTTTCCTTGTCCTACTGTATCTAAATGGTTACGGTTGCTTTTTGTCAATAATAACGGTAGGAAGTAAATCGCATTTAATGCACCCCAAATAATAAATGTCCAATTTGCACCGTGCCAAAATCCGCTGACAATAAAAATTATAAAGATGTTTCTAACTTTCATCCAAGTTCCCCCGCGGCTTCCGCCAAGTGGAATGTAAAGATAATCTCGAAACCAAGTTGAAAGTGAAATATGCCAACGCCTCCAAAATTCTGCGATATCTCTTGAGAAGTAAGGGAAATTGAAGTTTTGCATTAGGTCAAAACCAAATAGGCGTGATGTGCCGATGGCAATATCTGAATAGCCAGAAAAATCTCCATAAATTTGAAAAGTAAAAAATAAAGCACCAAGAACTAATGTGCTTCCGTTTAAATCTGTTGAATTATTGAATATTTGGTTTGCAAATTCCGCACAATTGTCTGCGATAACAATTTTTTTAAACAAACCCCAAAGTATTTGTCGCATTCCATCAACAGCTTTTGAATAATCGAAAGTCCGCTTTTTGTAAAATTGCGGTAGTAAATGTGTTGCTCGCTCAATGGGCCCAGCAACTAATTGAGGAAAGAAACTTACAAATGCAGAAAAAGCAATAAAATTTTTGGTTGGTTCAAGTTTGCGTTTATAAACATCAATTGTATAACTCAATGTTTGAAAAGTATAAAAGCTTATTCCTACTGGTAAAATAATGTTAAGTGAATTTGCTTTAATCCCAGTCCCAAAGAATGAAAAAGCTGTTATAAAATTATCTAAGAAAAAATTATAATATTTAAAGAAACCAAGAAAACCAAGATTAACTAAAATACTTGCCCAAAGTAAAATCTTTCTTTTAGCTTGATTTTCTTCTATTCTTAGTTTTCGACCAACAATATAGTCGACAATGGTACTGAATACTATCAGCGATAAAAATCTCCAATCCCACCAACCATAGAATAAATAACTTGCTGTAACAATCAAAAAGTTTTGCGATTTCAAGTTGCTATTTGTTACAAACCAATAGAGAATAAAAACAATCGGTAAGAAAACTGCAAAGTCAATTGAGTTAAAAAGCATTCTGTGTGTCTATTTTTTTAATACCTGTAATTAGTACTATCTTTTCTTTAGCATGTCGCACAACTCGTTAAATGAGTACTAAAATGTACATACCCCCATTATAGTTAAGGATAGACCAAATCACACTCCTCTAATATAATTTTAAGCGTCAACTAGAGTTCATGGTTAGAGCGCACTAAATATAATAATTTTTGTAGGAATTGTATTGTGACAAATTGCACATATAAAGTGGGCGTTATTTTATAGCAATTTCTTATACTTCTGCCAAATGCCAGTCGGCAGATAAGTTTCCAAATTGGTCTAAAAAGACTTGCTTTTTAACGCCGTTCTTTGTTTGTGTTCGTTGTTTGCTTTATGCTCTTGAAATTATTAGTCGCAAAGCACAGGTGAAATTTGGTTCTGAACGAAAGTGCCCATATTTTTTATCCCATTCACCTGATTTTAAATCATCTTCAAGCCTTTTTACTAACACATTTTGTACTTCTTCGGACAAAAATCCCCAAGCAGATTGTGATAAACGGACTTCTTTTTCTAAAAAAGCTTCAGGTCTTCCATAATATGCTTCTTGAAAACCATCAACACAATTTAAAGGAATAGGGACTTCTACTACATCACAATTTCCACCTAAAGAATTTTTGATGAAATCTATTGTTGGAAAGCGTGCTTTTTCTACAGCTATTAATTCGGGGAAGTAGTGGGAATTCCAAAAACTATCTAATGCTTCAGGGTCAAAAGTCATTATGATTACTTGTTCTTTTGTAACTCTTCTAAGTTCTTTTAATCCTTTATCCATATCTGGCCAATGATGAATAGTAACCAGTGCCATTGTTGCATCAAATGAATTATCATCAAAAGGTAAATTATCGCCTTTTGCATTTATGGCGGGAATTTTATTATTTGCTAATCTTTCTTGTCGCATTACAAAGGATGGTTCAACAGCTACTACATATCTGTCTTTCGGTTCATAAGAACCAGAACCTGCGCCAACATTCAAAACTGTTTTAGCATTTCCTAAAGCTCTATTTATATATTTTTCTATTTCTGGTTCTGTTTGTCTTTGCCCAGAATATTTTTGGCCTAATTCATCATAATTAAAGGCTGGGTTTTCTATTTTCATTTTCAATTTATTTTTGATGGATTCTAATATGTTTGGGGTTTCTTAACAATGGCAGCAAACGAGTTTGGCTATGATTTCGGCAGGACTGGCGCGACCTCGAGGCGAACGCTTAGCGGTCAAGTCGGATGGAGGAGCAGCTCACCGAAATCATTCCGATTAATTAATAAGTTTAAAAGTAGTAATAATTACCAAGCTAACGATTCAGACCTGTTGAATTATAGCCGTGTTGTAAGCCGTTCATTGTACTTTATAATTCAGATAAGTATTTATTAAGTTCAGCCCAAAACATATCATGTATTGCAGAATCGCCATTTTGTAAATCGAATTTTATTTGGTTAACGTTAAAATATTCTGGATTAATAAGCCATTCTGATCCTTTATTTTCTTTGGTAATTTTTCTTTCAGGCTGAATATATGGATCTATAGTTGAACATTTGTATTCAAATTTCTCGTTTAAATTAAAGTTTAGTTCAAACGTTGGTATGATTTGGGTCAAAAGTGTCTGTTCTACTTTCGATGTAAAGGCTATTCTCAAGTAGCTGTGAAGACAATTCTTTAAATCATGTTTATCTTTTTTTGAGAATAAAGTTCTAATATTTTCGCTTTTGTTTATAGAGATCAGTGGATCTTGTAAATCTTGATTAATATTATTAAGTACTATTTCTGTTTTTAAACAATTAGCGTAGTATTTTTTTAAATCTTCGTCAAGATAAATTTTATTCAATAGATGTAATTTTTAAATAGTTTACAACGTGTAACATAATAATAAAACATACGCTTACCTCTGTTAGGTTCAGGGTAAAAGCATCTTTTGTTTTTACTGGGCCAGCAAAAATTCATAGTCAGAGTGCCTAAATGTAGTAAATTTTGTAAGTATTGTATTGCGGGAAACCGTAACTATAATATGAGCTATCAGTTATAACTTATCTTGACCCGTCCTAAAATAAGGCTACATAAATACCTCACACATCCTGCCCTGTACTGACACATACGCTTTACAAAGCTTAAAACATCGCGCCAGATCACCTACTCTGTCTTATAACTTCGAAGGGACACCCGTACGCCTTTGGCGGATATTTCGAAGAGTTAGGTATGAACATTTTTGAGCCGTCAGCGAGCTATAAAACCCGAAACACCTTAATCTTTAAGTAGTTATGATGCTTTTAAAACTAAAAAAGCCACAAATTTATGTGGCTCTTATACCTTTAGAAGGAAAACTGTATCAAGGCTTTGCTAAACAAACGGTTTACAATAAAAGCAGTTCTATTGTTCCAGCCGATATTACTTCGCCAACCGTTACCGTAATTTCACCAGACATATAGTCTTGATATCCATCTTGAACTATTTTTAATTTATAGGTACCTCCTTCAAGTCCTTGAATTAAGAAATCCCCATTCCCATCTGTTAATGAATCGGTCAGCAAAACATCACCTGTTGTATAAACCTGTACGGTGATATTTTCTTTTGGAGTTTCAACCTGATTAATGGTTTCAACCACCTTACCACTTATGGAGCCCGAATTGGCTTCAGCATTAACTTTTATCACTGGTTTTAAATTGTACATTCCACTAGTGCCTGCTTCAACTACTGACTCTTGCACAACCCAGTCAAGAATAAACGTATAAGAAAATCCACCTACCAGCTCAGTGTTTAAATTTAATTTTAAGCCAGACTGCAAGGCACTTGGCGTATCTAAATGAATTAAATTGTCGTTCCCTTCAATTTTAAGTGTATTGTTATCTCCTAAAACAAGTCTGATTTGTTTCAACATTCCCGAAGGGATGAGTTGGTCTGTCAATAAAAGACTATTGCCAGCAATAAGCTTTGTTAAATCCACATTAATAGGATAACCGCTAGCTGGGGTAAAACTTTGCCATCCAGATTCACTGTCCGTCGAATTGTATTGAATATCGACAATTTCTACATTTACTTCTAAATAATCGCCTGGAGCATCCACTAATTTTAATTGTACTCTAGACGTGTCATTGCTACTATTGCTGCTACAACTTTGAATAAAAGTTAATGATACAATGGCAATAATCATAGACGCATAGGTCCCTAATTTTTTTAATTTCATAATTCTTCTTCTTTTTTAAAATTATACTCAATATTATAAATACATATAGATTAATGCTAACATTAATCTATTTTTTCGATATACTACAATGTAACAGCTATCATGCCAAAAGTCCTACCCTTGTATTAAAAAAAACGAGGATTGTTAGGTTGGCTTTAGATTTTTTCGAAGACCATCTGTAATGTTTCATGATTTCATGTTCAATACAGATTTTGTTTGGACTTATTCTAAAAACAGCGACCTACCGCTTTGCGAACTTTAAAACTTCGCACCAGATTACTTGCTCGGTCTTATTACTTCGAAGAGACTCCCGTACGCCTTTGGCGGAGACTTCGAAGAGCGGGGCTTCAGTCTTCAGTTTTCAGTTTTCAGTCTACAGACAGTAATCGTAAATCTTATGATCGGCTTGCTTTTTTATTGCGTTTGGCTTCCTTTTTCTCCTTTGCAGTAAGCACTGGTTCTTTTTTTACATTTTTTTTTGCGTCGTGTGATTTTGCCATGATGTACTGGTATTAAAATTTGATGTTATAAAATAGCCCCTGAAAAAAAGTAGGGCCTTCCCTCCCCAAGGAAGGTGGGATTTGGTACTTGTTAGTTGTTAGTTGCATTACAAATAACTCAACCACCACTTTTCTTTATGGTTCAGTTTGTACTTACTAAACTTAAGGCATAATGGATACAGCATTAACACAATGGTCAGCCATACCACATACACCCAACCGAGGTTGACACCATAACCTATCAATTGCTCATTGGTTGAGACAAATCCGCTCAATACCATTGCCTCGTAACCAAAACCCGTCAATTCGGCTAAAATTGTTGCAAATAGGTGTATTACATAAATATGGATTATGTAAATGAAAAAAGGCACCTTGCCAAACGTTGCACAGAAATCGGTTATACGTCCTTTTAAATGTTCCGAATTGCCCAAAAATAGAAGTGAGGGCCCAAGGGTCATCAATAAATAGGTCATTGATGGTGGGTATTTGGAAGGATCCATAAAGGAAATGACCGTTTGTGAGAAGCTATCAAAGGCAATCCAAGGGTCAGAATTTCCATAAAGGTTAATGCCTCTTATGATCAAAAACCCTGCAATACAGGCCAACCCAATTTTATTAAATAGTTTTTGTCGGTATTCGGGTGTGACCTCCCTATTGTAGAATTTCCCAAAATAATAGCCTAACGACATTACCCCAACCCAAGGAATAATGGGGTAAACTATACGTACATCAATACGGTCAAACAGGGTGTAAGAGCCCCGTTCATGCATGATTGACCAAAGCATATTTTGGTCAAAATGGAGGTTGTCCAGCAAATTATGTCCAAAAATGATGACCAAACTCAAGATCAGAATGTTTTTCATGGAAAGGTGAATGATCGCAGCCAGTAAAATCATGCTAATACCTAACGACCATATCACTAGCAGACCAATAGATCCAAATGACATATTAAAACTCCAGCCCAAATAAACAATGGTAAATTCGATGAAAATTAACCAAATCCCCCGTTTTAAAAGGAAGGCACTGAGTTGGGACTTAGATTTCCTTCTACCCACTAAAAAGGCAGAGATTCCTGCCAGAAAACTAAAGGCAGGGGCACAGAAGTGCGTAATCCATCGGGTAAAGAACAAGACCATGTTGCTTTTTTCAGGATCGGCAGGGTCAAAGAGAAACGAGTCGGTATGGAAATAATCACGGGTATGGTCCAGTGCCATAAATATAATGACTATTCCCTTAAGGATATCGAGGGACTCAATTCGGTTGGTTTTTAGTTGGTTCATAATTGATGTTAAATTGGTTACTATTTTTTTAAGCTATCTCATTACGGTTATCGTGTTTGTGTAGGGTTTGTTTCAATAGGTCACATATACCCTATTATGTCCTTTTTATTCCGATTTTTTACTTTGTGCTGTCATGGCCCAAGCCCCCGGATTAATAGTCAATCCATAGACTTTGTCCGATTTGCTATCAAACCGAATGACATCTTGAGCCGGAGCATCTATGATGAATAATCTGCCTTGGGCAGGATTGAGTCGGTATATTCTGTTTTCATCAAAATATATTCGCCCCTTGCCAATAAACTTGGCCCAAAGCCCCGATTCATCAACGTCTACTGCAAGCATCCCGCCACCATAAAATTCATATTGCCCTTTATATTTCATCAAAGCCTTTAATGTTGGTTTGGAGTCAAGCAACTTTGGAGGTTCAGGTAATTCGGGAACACTATTCAATACAGCATCCCATGCCAATTCTGAAGCGGCCACAGCCAAATCAATTGGTGATATACTCGAGTTTTCTATTTCATTTGTGGAGACCGCATAAAGCACATCGCCATCAAATTGTGTTGAAAAGGGCTGAATGGCCCTTCCCATGGAGGTATGTACCTGAGTGGCCAATCGTTGGAGTGCCCAAAACGGTAGTTTTTGATTGGTTACTACTAGCGTTAAAGTGGTATTGCTTGTTGGTCCGGAATCATTGGAAGACTCCATTTTTTGAAGAGTTGGAATAGCTTTCATCAAGTCTGCAACCTTTGGGCAATCCTCGCCCAAAACGTTGCGATGGCACCTTACTACCTTTCCATTTCTATCCACAATGGTTCCCAATGCATTGACCACCGTAAATACCGCTATCTTTGTGTCTCCAATTTCTCCAAATGCGGCACCTTGACCTGAATGGGGCCAATTGGCATATCCATCGACGCTTCCATTGTCTTCATCGCAAAAATAAAAACCCTGCATGGCCATGCGACCTGCCCCTTTTGCTCCCAAAGGAAACCTATTGGGTTTTGCACTTAATAAAGCCTCGCGGGCAAGTTGGTCGTTCGGAGTCACTCTGCTGAACCTCCTACCTCCAACGTCGTAAATAATGCCTCCCAAAACCCCTGAAACATGATCCACATTGCCTTCCTTTGCCTTTATGTTTTTAATTTCATTTGCAACGCCGGTTGCTGCGGACAGGCCATACCATGACCCCCCCGAAAACACAACCGCATCGATCATTTTTCTTTCATACCCTCTAGAGACTGCCGGTGCGTTCAAGGTGCCCGTGGCGCCTCCTCTAACATCAGCTGCACCCATAACGCGTTCAGGAAAGTAAAACACCGTGGTGCCTGTTGGGCCTTCTTCATTTTCAGCAACACCAATCAACAGGCCTGGAAAATCAAATTTCAGCATGGCAGCATCTTCCGATTTTTGACTGAGGTTTTGCCCCATCAATGATGCTCCTGCTACACTAATAATAAAACAAATTAAATTCTTTTTTATATTCATTACGTTTGTTTTTATATTCCATTTTTGATGGGTGGATGTCCTAGCAACGTTTAAAACTTCGCACCACACCCACTGCCCTGTCTTATGGCTTCGAAGTCACAGCTGTCCACCTTTGGCGGAAACTTCGAAGCGCGGAGTCTTTTGTTATTATTAATTTTTTCGACACTTTTTTACTAATAGGGCATATGGTGATTCCATTAAATTTCTTATGGCGATTAAATGTTGCTTTTCTCTATCTACCATTGAGATATTGAATAATAATTCCAACTGAAATTTTTTATAATATTCGCTGTCTTTATCCATTGTCCAATCCACTTGCTTTAAAGTCTGAAGTATCTCTGGCCCAAGAATTTGATTGACGTATTCCAATTCTTGCATACCTCCAAATTCAACTGAACTGTTGAACAACTCAAATATCTTTTTCAGGTTTTCATCTCTATTTTGTTGCATTTGAGCCTGTCTGTTTTCCAATTCACTATAATATTGAATCAGGCTATTTTTTATTGTGATATCCTTAAGCAACTTAAGATTTCCAGATGAGATTAAATCTTTGAATGTAACGTTTCGAACTACAAAAACATCACCCCTGATAGCTGCTAAAAATTTGTTTAAAAGAAAATTCTTGTTTTTTGTGCCAGAATCCAATTCCAATAAAAGCTCTTTACTTGTAGTAATCCTTTTATTGGCCTTTTCTAAAGACTCGGCAATAAGTTGTTTGTCCA
The DNA here is from genome assembly GCA_051814705.1 of Flavobacteriaceae bacterium LMO-SS05. GTDB lineage: Bacteria > Bacteroidota > Bacteroidia > Flavobacteriales > Flavobacteriaceae > Geojedonia. Next base: position 88,411 of record JBPWQW010000008.1, on the reverse strand, counting down.
TTTCAAAATCGTCCAAAATTCTGTGATAATAATTAAGTTCCGATGCTGCGTTCTTTTTATTGTCATTCCAATTATTGATTGATAATGCAATCAGAATTCCAACCACGACAAGAACAATTTCTCCAATGGCATATTTTAGGTACCTGCCTGCGGCAAAGGCAGGCTTTCCAGTTTTACCGGCAGGTCCGGCAGGCGGGTTTTTCACCGTAAGGTCAAATCTGATTCGTCTAAAAAACTTAATCATAGGTTCTTAATGATGGTCAGGCAGCCTTTGTTGTGCCATTGTACATACTCCTGTTTATTCATGTTAATAGTGTTTTTTCAATTCAGCAATAAGCTTACTGGCCTCATCCAACAAGACATTAGCTTCATGTACTTTGTTCTTTATATTTCTCGACCTCACCAGTTCCATATATTGATTAAAAAGAATTGGATCATAGGTCAGCAATGGGGGTTCCGATTCCAAAAAATCATGAATCTTTTGTTTATCGGGTTTTGTTCTATTGGCTTGCACTATAGCATTGGCGGCTATATTATATTTGTAATTGAAAATCTGGCCTCTTATTTTCCTTACTTCTACATAAATTAAGTTATCTCTTTGTTCTTCGGAATGTAAGACTTGGTTCAATCGGTCATAATTCAGGATGTTCTTAAGTAGTGATTTGTTGGAGATATTTTGAAGCAATCCCGAATTCCTCATTTGTTGAAAGCTGGCATCATTTGATACATAGGCGCGGTCTGCACCTCCCCAAAGGCCATAATAATACAATTTTCCGGTAGGTATGTCCTTTAGATCATTGGTCAATAACAACCCATTTATGGAATCCATATTTGAGGCTGCCAATGAAAAATAAGCTATATAATCTCTTAAATTTGTGGTATCCGATTTGAGATTTTCGACCATTGAAAGTGCAAATTCCTTGGTCATTTTTTTGGCTACGATATCTTGCCTGATATTTTCAGAAATAAAACCAAGTACAACAGCAACAAAAATCATCAAACCCTCCAATACATATTTGGTGAAACCTTTGCTTTTGTAACCCGGATCACCAGCATTTATAGTATCGCTCATTTATACAGCTATTTTAGAAGGTCGACAATTTATTAACCGTTAGCATGTTTTAAATATACTAAACTATTTAAAACGAACTTCATACCGCCCAAAGTTTTTATCAAAATCTGTTGGAAATTGGTGCTTGGTGCTTGGTGTTTGGTGCTTGGTGTTTGGCGCGAGGATTTTTGTAAGTAGGCAGACAGGTGTCTAAATTGAACTAAAAAGATTTGCTTTTTAACTCAGATCTTAGTTGTGCTTTCGTTATTTTTTAATTCCTTATTGATTAGCCCAACAATGGAATCTATTTCTTTTAATATATTTTCTAATTTATCTTTGGATTGCTGTTCCGATATACTTTTCCAACGATGTACTCCTTCATAAACTAAAATCAGTTCTTTTAAATTCGCATCAATATTTAAAAATTCTTTTAATTTGGGTTGATTTGTAAGTCTTTCAGGTAACGTAGTTGAGCCTAAAAAAGGGTTTAAGTTTTGAATAATTCCATTTTTACCATCGTCTGTATAATCAGCGTGTTTTATAGTTAGGTCTTGTTCACGTTTTAAATCAATTAATCTGTTTCTTATTTTTGAAGGGATTAATCCAATATCACCACTGTTCTGAAGAGATTCTACTGTACTAGTATTGAATGTTAAGCGTGTCGATAATACTGGAAGTTTAGAAATCGCAGTATATACTTGAACTGGTGTCAATTCACTTTTGTAAAAATTGTTTGTATAAACTTCGAGTTCTTTAAGGTAATTATCGAATTTTTTAATTGTTTGTTTAGAAGCCTTTTTATCTTTACTTAAATCTTCTAATAGCTGTAAATAATAATCCTGTCTTTTGGATTCTAGTTTATTGTTCTCATTCCAATTATTGATTTGTAATGCAATCAAAATCCCAATAACCACAAGTATTATTTCTCCAATTGCATAAATCAAATACTTGCTGATTTTGCCCGCCCGTCCGGTAGGCAGGTTTTCAGTGAGTAGTTTGTGTCGAATTTTTCTAAAGAATTTTATCATATTTTATTTCCCACATAAGTGGGAATCTATTGGTTAACGGTTTCTCGAAAGGTAGTACAATTAATTAAATCGAGTTTTGGATAATGAAGTACAACTCGTTATATGAGTAACATTACACTTTTTATCCCGGTTATGTATATAAGATAACAAACATAGTATTCCTCATTAATTAATTTAAGGTGTCAACAAGAAATTAATTGTCAGAGAGTGTTTATATGTACTAAACTATTTTAAGGGTGCTATACATAAGTAAGAGTTTTTATCAAACCTTTTTGAACCCCCTCCTTGTCTTCCCCCAAGGGAGGAGGTGTTTGGTGGTTTGTGGTTGATGCTTGGCATTTGGAATTTGGTGCTTGGTGGTGGGTGCGAGAATTTTCGTAAGTAGGCAGACAGGTTTCCAAATTAGCCAAAAAAGACTTGTTTTTAACTCAGTTCGTTATTGCAGCACGTTTTTAACTTTCTTCTCTTTTCAGGGGGGAATGATGTTCGCTCACGATTTTCCATCCGTTATCGGTCTTCACGAACAACAACGAAATTTGGTCGTTTACAACAACAAGATCTTCACCAAACTTGAGATGAAAATCAGAATGAAAAGTTAAATTAGCTACATCACCATACACGGCAATTAACATATCTTTAGTGTCGAATTTCACAACTTCGGTTACACTTCCAAATGTGTTGCGTTCAAATTCTTCATTAGCCTTACTTCCATTGCGTGGCGCTCCATTTTTAAATTCAGTAAACTTTGGACTATAAGCATGGAACGCAATAAGTTTATCCATATCTCCATCCTTTAGACTTTGCGCAATTTCATTCCAGGTTTCCAATAATTCTTGTTTAGCTTTAGGAAATTCATCATTAATCAAATCTACTGTTACTTCCTCAGTTTCCACTTTTTCTTCCTTTTCTTTACAACTCGTAATTACAATTCCGAAAATCATAATTAACGCAAAAATCATTTTTGTTTTCATAATATTATATTAAACAGGTTATTAGTTATTTAGCAAGTTACGCTTTTTATTATGAAGCATGATTTTGGTCATGAGCTACAACTCGTTATATGAGTATTAAAATGTACATATCCCAATATAGTTCAGGACAGACCAAATCACATTCTTCTAATAAAATATAAAGCGTCAACACGAATTCATGGTCAGAATGCGTCTAAATACAAGCATTTATAACCCGTAAATTAATACAGGATTCCGCAGTTTTCAACACCTTATATGCCGCTTTTCTCCATCCAGGCAAACAGTGCTGGCATCCAGTCGTCAGTAGGTAAACTCAAAACAAAACCATGATTGCCTTTGGGATACAAGTGCATTTCTGCAGGAACCTGATTTCGAATTAATTCCTGATAAAAGCAGATACTGTTTTCTACGCTTACCACGGTGTCATCACCTGCATGTGTTATCCAGGTTGGTGGGGTATTGGGGCTGACGTGCAATTCGTTTGAAAACAACATCACCTGTTCTGTTTGTGGAGATGTTCCAAGTAAATTTTCGCGTGATCCGCGATGTGTTAATTCGGCTTTCATACTGATTACAGGGTAAACCAAAATCATAAAATCGGGTCTCAAACTTATTTTCTCATCATTTGGGATATAGGATTTGTCGAAATGGGTTCCGGCTGTTGATGCGACATGACCTCCAGCTGAAAATCCCATAATCCCGATCTTTGTGGAATCCAGATTCCACTCCGTTGCACGTTGGCGCACTGTTTTAATAGCTTGCTGGGCATCTTGTAAAGGCCCTATGGATTTGTCGATCATAATTGAATCACTTGGCAAACGGTACTTCAGTATAAACGCTGCAATACCTTTACGTGCAAATGCCTCAGCAATGATGCTGCCTTCAAGGCGATACGATTCCATGCTATATCCGCCACCCGGGCAGATAATTACGGCTGCTCGCGTAGCGATATCCAGACTTGGAAGATAACACTCCAACGTAGGTTCTGAAATGTTTTTATATCCCAATAACTGCCCCTTTTCTTCCATAGTTATTTCTGTCATCTGGTAAGGTTTACTATTGGGTATGGCTCCCGGGTACAAAGGAAGGATTTTCTGTGCTTCCAAATTCAGGGACACTGATACCAGAAAAAGTAAAATAATTTGCTTCATTATTTTTTATTCGGTTTTGCTCTTTGATGCTTCTTCAACTAGTTTTGCGAAGTTTAAAACTTCGCAACAATTCACCTGCTCGGTCTTATGGCTTTAAAGTCACACCCGTACGCCTTTGGCTTAGACTTTAAAGTGCGGGCTTAATATAATTCCGATTTAGAACAGAATCCAATATATAAAATTCAAACTCAATAACCATTTATCAAATGTAAATTTTATATTATGATTTATTGGTGAAAATTAATTGTTGTCTTCAGATTAAAATGAGATTACCTTTTCATAGCCTGCAAGTCTATTAATGGCACTTAGTAAATTAAAAAAGAGCCTTTGCGTTATGAAAACAAAGACTCTTTTTCTTGTTCTTGTAGGTTAAATCGTTTCAACCTTTAAAATTTCTAGTTTTCTTTCCCCATCCTTAAAAGGCCAATTTATGATATCGCCTACCTGTCTGCCAACTGTGGCAACGGCAACATCGCATAAAATAGATAATTTTCCTTTTTTATTATTTGTTTTAGAGGTTGCCACAAACAAATAGTCTTTTTCTTTGTTTTCCGTGTGATCTTTGATTTTTACACGTCGGTTTACCGTAACAATATCATCAGGCAAGTCCCGCCTCAGTAGTTGTTTGGCGTTTTTTAATTCTAAAAGTAATAGTTCTTCTTCTTGTTTGGTTACTTTTTTTCTTCGAACATGATCTTTAATCATATCGTATATTCCGGTTGTTAAAATTACATTTTTTGACATTGTATATTTTTTTGAATTTCCTTCATCATACTATGTCGTGGTGACCCAATCATTCAAAACAGTGCGTAGTATATTGAGCTTCTGTTTTTGAGTGCGATTCGTAGTATTAAGAAGAAAATAAGATTAAAATTTGAGAATAATAATGAGTAGCCCTGTTTTGAGTCGCAACAGGGATTAATGAATAAACTCTTTTGAATTTTTCAAAAAAATATCGTCATGTAAGTACGATAATGACAGTGCTAACCCCAAAGGATTTTTTTTAGTATATAGAACGTAAATTGCTGCCATTTGTATAAAAATTAACACGTTACAAAGTTAATCATTATATTTAATATTTACAATGTTAAAGCCATTATGGTCTATTAAAAACAATTGTTCTACAGATTTACCCCAAGGCGTCATGGTTTTGAATTCGGACGGTTTTTTAAATTACTGGAGATCTGTTTGTATTTGGTTTGTTTTTTTCTACTCACGGCAGACAGGTTTCCAAATTGGTCTAAAAAGACTTATTTTTTAACGCCGTGCTGTGTTGGCCACAGTTTTAATTTAAATAATCATTGACCAGTAATAATTTATATTCAGGAGAAGCTTCGAAGAAAATATTGAGTAAGTTCATATGTCCAGCGCCATATATTACCAAAATTCTATCTTCAGGTTTTGCATTAATACGTTGAATATTTCTAAAAATCCTCAAGTTTCTATTAAACCACCAAGACGTGACAAAATCTGGCCCAAATTGATTATTTTCCTTTGTCTCGTATTTAAAAATGCCTATTAAATAGGAACCTAATCCCTTTTTAACGTATTCAGCAGAATTTAGTCTTTTCAATTCAGCCAAAATACCTTCAGTTTTAAACAGCTTTTTTTCGTTGCGATAAGGACTTAAAATACTATCTGGATTGTTATAGAAGTAATCCATAAATTTTCCTTTAGCAATTGTGTCATTTTCATAAACAACTTTTTTTACATCCTCATAATCTGTTCCCCAAGCATCCGCACAATATAAACGATTTAAACCCAAACGTTTGGCGAGCCTAAATCCTATTTGTTGCTCTTCGCTTCTGGTTAGTTTATGTTCCCCATTTAAATATGCGGCATAAAGCGAATCATATGTTTGCTGTTTTTCAGGTTGTCTTTCGATAACAAGAATAGTAGGTTTAAATTTAGCAAGTTTATCTACGATTAATTCAATTTCTTTTTGATATGTAGAATCTAAAACATCAATTTGGTCATCATCATCTATTTTAACAACATCTAGATTTGGAAACTTAAAGTGAAACGTACCAAGTGTTAGAACTTTAGTTTGTTCTATGCTACCTTCTTTTTCTTCACTAGTTGGAATGGGTTTAATTGCTGTTTTGTCATTTTTACACGCATAAAAAATGTTGACAATCAGGAAAAGGATTAGTGATTTTTTCATATTTATTGCTTTAATTTTAAATAAAGACAATGTACTTTGGAAATTGTTACAGCACATGGTTGCCAACGTGTATGGCTATGATTTACCTCACCAGTTCGCTTCGCTCGTGTTGTTACGAGAAAATGCCTGCCTATCGGCAGACAGGTTTCCAAATTGGTCTAAAAAGACTTGTTTTTTAACTCAGTTCTTTGTTGTGCTTTCGTTATTCTGTTAATTAGATTCTAATAATTGCAAAAGGTTTTCGGCTTTCTCTTTGATTCCTTGATATCTTTCATTTTGACTTTCTGTCATTTGGTTTTTTAACAATAAAGTACCTATGTAATCAGAATCTTGGCGCAAAGTCTCTAAATCTAACTTTGGACGGTTTAAGGACGAGCCTATCTTCTTTTCTAAAAAATCTCCTGTTGTCAAGTGTTTTATTAGATTTTTAGTCACATAATTATGTTGATATAGTTGTGTGCTTATCTCACCATTTTTTTCGTTTCTTTCGTTTAATAAATAGTATTCATATAGTTTATCTGTCAACTTCTTGTTTTCGATTAAAACGCCTCCATTATTTGACTCAAATTGTCTAAAAGTTCTTAACTCTGGAATAAAGTAGGATTCAAAACCAAGGGAATAATTTTGTTCAAAAAATGATGTTAATTCACTTTCTGACAGATTTTTTTGAGTTGAAAGAGTATTTATAATTGACGCAATATTCTGAATTTGTTTTTCATTTATTTTTATTCTATCATTCAAAAAAACAATATCAGATTCTACTGATTTAATAAAATTTTCAACATATAGTTTTGATAACTCTCTATTCTTTTGGCTTTGGTTCCAATTGTTTACTTGTAATGCAATCAAAATTCCAATAACAACAAGTATAATTTCTCCGATTGCATACTTCAAATACTTTCCAGTTTTATTTTTCTCCATAAGCTCGTAGCGTATTTTTCTAAAGAATTTTATCATTGGTTAGCGGTTTCTGATAATGAAGCACAACGTGTTTGTGTATGATTTCGTTGCGTGTTTAAGCACTAAGGTTAGCAAATAAATCACAGATAGAAAGTCCTCTCGGACTTTCGTAAGTAGGCTATAACTAGCAATGAATTATACACGGTGTTGTAAACAGTTTATTCATTTTCCCACGAAATATGATAAGACTTTGATGCATAACCATGATTTTTTAAAGAATCCCTAATTTCAATTTCAAAACCTCTTGACGCTAAATATCTGGGGTAGTTAAAAGTATCTTTAATTGCATTTGTCCAGGAATCATATGATGGGTAAATTCTTCTAATGTCTCTTTCTATTTCATTAATTGTTTTGTCTTTAATTTTACTCAAATCACTATCAATAAAATCAAAATCCACATATTTCTTTCCATTCTTTGCAGCATTAATAATTGCTAGATTCATTAATTCATAAGACTGTTTATATGGAAATTCAATCTCTAAAAAGGATTGATTTTTTCTATTTTTATTTGTTAATATTAGTATTTCTTGAATTTCAGAGTATGTCATTTACCTACCTTTTAAATAATTTAATTTTGAATAACTTCTTACTTAATAGTCATCTCTATAAAGACATATAAATCAACATCAATAACCTTTTAGCTTTCATGGTTTTTTAATATATCATTTATTTTTTGTCTTACAATTTGTAATTCATCCTTTACTAATTCGATATGAACTTGGCAAGCTTCTAAATCATCGTCATAGTAACCTTCAATTTCTTCCAATTCAGCACGACTAATCAAGTCATTCCAATAAGCTTCTGTTTTTCCTATATCAAGGATTAATTCCTTTTCTTCTTCAATTAATTTTTTGATTTTTTCTCTTGACATCACAATAAATTTATAAATTTCTGTTTTGTTTTTCAGTTTTTAACATCTGTAATGTCATTCTGTATTTTTGAAGTTGTCCTTGCATAACTCCTCTGGCTGTAATATCATCTTCATCAGAAATATAGTCCGACATTGTTTCAATACGATCTTGATAAGTTTCTATTTGCTCATCTAATTGGTTGTTAGTTAGTTCACTTAAATTCATTATCGCGGTTTTTAATTGTTTACAAGGTGTAACATAACAATAAAACATGCCGTTACCCCTATTATGTTCAGTGTTAAAGCAACTTTTGTTTTCTGGGTCAACAAAAATTCATAGTCAGAGTGCTTAAATATAGTAAATTTTGTAAGTATTGTATTGCGGGAAACCGTAACTATAAAGTGGACCTTTAGTTATACTTCTGCCAAGTGCCTGCCAGTCGGTAGACAGGTTTCCAAATTGGTCTAAAAGACTTGTTTTTATCTCCGGCAGTTGTTAGCGCCAATTTTATTTCTGCTCTTCTCGCAAAATTTTCTCCATTTTACGACCTCTTGCCAATTCATCAATGAGCTTTTCCATACGTCTGCATTGTTTATACAATTCAAATTCATCCTCTATTTCTTCAATTCGATAACCACAAACGACTCCTTTAATCAAGTGTGCGTTAGGATGTATTTTAGCTTTTTGAAAAAATGTTCTAAAAGTTACTTTCTCTTTAATAAGTGCTTGTAAAGCATCTTGATCAAAACCAGTAAACCATTCTATTACCTGATTGAGTTCTTCTTTTGTTTTACCATGCTTCTCCAACCTATTCAAGTAAAGCGGATAAATGGATGCAAATATCATATTAGCGACTTTTTCATTTTTTTCGGCAGTAACTTTCATTTTGATACTATTTTATGGTTTATCTCTTTCTCATAAATTCAAATGCACCTTTTCTAAGTTGGATACCGTATTCCAAATAGGCTTTCATACAGGCGAGGAAATTTGCCCATCCACCCGAATTTTCTAAAGCCCATTTCAGATTATCTTCATTAAGTTCCTTTCCATTTTCGTTTACTCTTACTAGGGTACTATCATCTGGTAATTGTTCTAATGTGATTTTCACAACAGTTTCTGGGTCCCATACAAAGGAAATTGAACGATTGTTAACTATTTTAATGTCATTTATAGGGAACTTATCATCAAATTCAGGAAATTTCCAAATCAGGTCTTTTCCCGTTTCCAATCTCCCACTACTTTCAGAAATAAAATACTTGGTCATGTTCTCTGGATTTACAATCCCTTCAAAAACTTGTTCAATCGGTTTTTGAATTTGTATAACTGCCTTGGATTCAAGTTTCATCATAATTCTTTTTTTTCTTTTGTATAGATTTATCCAAATTGGTGCTAACGGTTTTATGGTTAGTTGTGGAAAATCACAACTGATTTTCCGACGTACTACAAAGTTAAATAATTTCTACCTGCTTTAAGCTTAACCTATATTCGGTCGGTGTTCTCCTTGAAAATGCATTATAACTTAGAGATTACCTTGCATTTGATCTTACTTTTTGCAACTGTCATTTGGTTCATGAGATCATATTTCAATTTATTTCCCATATTATAATAGTTCTATCGTCCCCTGCAGAAATCAAATAATTATTGTAGGAGCTCCAAATTAATTTATTTACAGAATATAGGTGTCCATCATATTTTTCTTTGTTAATCACTTTTAATAGTTGAAATGTTTTCGAATCCCAAATTTTTAATGTTTTGTCACGACTAGCCGTAGCAAATAAGTTAGAGTTTGGGCTGTATGCAATATCGTAAATCGCCCAATCATGAGCAGGAATTGATTTTATTTTCTCATAATGTCCAACTTGCCAGATGTTTAAATCACCATCTCTACCCCCCGTTAAAAGGAATTTTCCATCCGGACTAAAGCGCACAACATTTGACGAAAGCCGATGTCCAACAAAGACCTTTTTTTTCAGTACCGTTTTTAGGTCAAAAATACGAATGTTGCAATCTCCTGAAGCAATAGCTATTTCAGAAGTCTTATAATTAAAATCAATATCTCGTACTTTTTCATTACATAGTTTTTCAATCTTAATTAAGGCGAAGGTGTCAAGTGAATAAATTGCAAAGTTACCGTCTCCACCAGCTGTATAAATGCAATTGGTTTTAATAGAATACCTAATATTAAAAATCTGAGAAGTATGGTTTTTTAGAATTTTTATTTCTTCTTTCTTTTCTAAATCTAATATATGAACATTGCCATCTGAAGTTCCTGCCAGTAATAATTGTTTTTCGGGTATGTGACAAATAGAATATAAAACGGTAGGATAACTAGCTACAACTTTTTCGTCTTGAAATGTTTTTAAATTCCATTGAGCGATTATCTTATCGCCACTACCAGAGAAAATAAGATGTTCATCTATTCCTTTATCTAATGCATATACTGAGTCGCTATGACCTGTGAGTGTCGCTATTTTCTTTACCTCAATTCTCATTTATGCAAAAGATTTTTTATATCGATGTCCTTGCTCTTATTGCAGGTAACGTTTATGTATAAGAATAATGCGGTTTTGAGAGCGAGGATTTTCCGAAGGAAAATCAGACGTAACAAAAGTGCACGAACTCTTGATTAAACACTAAACTAAGCATTATTGTTAACTCAGTTCTTTGTTGGCTGTAGTGTTTCATTTAGGTTCTCGTAAAATTACTATAGGATTAAGTTTAATGCTGCATTGTTAAATCAGAGTTATAACAGTCTCGAAAGAGTTTCCATTTGCCGTCTTCCATTTTCCATAAAACTATGTATTTGCCCTTATCTAATAGTTTGTCATCCTTATCAATAAATGTATATTCTCCTTCTTCCGCAAGCATTTTTTCATCGCCCCATAGACCGATGGTTGTTAAGTCCAATTTGTTAGCACCTGCATTCATAACTAAAAAATAATGAGTTTGGATATTTGCCCTGCCAATAAAAGCTGGTTCGTTCGGCTCCATTGATTTTCCATCATAAGTAAACATATTTGCTAAACCAATAGAGTCGCTTTTATTGAATAGGTTTATAAACTCAAGGTTTGCCAAATCAATTTCTTTTCTGATATTATCGATGTTAAACTCCTTACTTTCATTTTCCACTGAAGTTGATTCAGAGCTTCTATTTTTACAAGAAAATAGAGAGATTGAGATAATAAGAAGTGTTCCTGTAAGAACGATGACTGATGACTTTTTTCTAATAGTATACATTTTAAATTTATTTTACTGTTAATTTTTTGGTTAGTATTTTCGTCAGCTTATATTACAGCCAACGTGTAACAAGATAATAAAACATGCAGTTACCGCTGTTAGGTTCAGGATACAAGCTCCTTTTGTTTTTACGGGGTCAAAAAAATTAATAGTCAGAACTCCTAAATGTAGTAAATTTTGCAAGTATTGTATTGCAGGGAACCGTACCTATAAAGTGAGCCTTTAGTTATAACAATTTCTAATACTTCTGCCTAATAATATTATCTAATTTATTATCGAATAGCATATCCACCATCCACTCGAATGGTTTCTCCGGTTACAAAATCAGATGCTTTAGAAGCTAAAAATACAGCTGTACCGGCTAATTCTTTAGGTTGACCCCAACGTCCCGCTGGTGTTCTTTGTATTATTTCATCATTCATGACAGGCATGGTTTTTACAACAGCTGTCATATCCGTTTCAAACCAACCAGGAGCAATGGCATTAACTTGAACGTTGTGTGGTGCTAATTCTATAGCCATAGATTTGGTTAATTGAATAATAGCACCTTTTGCTGCACTATAGGAAGGTATAATACCAGAGCCAAAAAAGGAATACATACTACCAATGTTTATTATCTTTCCTCTTTTGTTTTCAACCATGGATTTGGCAACTAGTTTCGATAATAAAAACACTGCGTTAAGTTGTATCTCCATTAAGCCATCCCATTCTTCTTCTGTTTCGTTAAGAATTCCGCCACTTAATACTGCAGTACCAGCATTATTCACCAAGATGCTAATATTACCTAATTCCTGCTCCACTTTTTTTATTGCAGGTGCTAATTCAGCTCGTTTTGTGATATCAATTTTTAAGGCCATTGCTTTCACTCCAATTGCTTTTAATTCGGCAAGGGTATTTTTGTTTTTATCTTCGTTGCGCCCAAATATTGCCACTGAAGCTCCAGCTTCTGCCAAACCTATTGCAATGCTACGACCTAGTCCTCCATTTCCACCAGTAATGATCGCTACATTTCCTGATAGATTAAATAATGTTGTTGTTCCCATAATTTTTATTTTAGTTGATTTAATTTTTTTGTTTGTGCCTAAGGTGTAACAAGATAATAAACCATACGCTTACCACTTTTAAGTTCAGGATACAAGCAACTTTTGTATTCTGGGTCAACAAAAATTCATAGTCAGAGCGCCTAAATGTAGTAAATTTTGTAAGTATTGTATTGCGGGAAACCGTAACTATAAAGTGGACCTTTAGTTATACTTCTACCAAGTGCCTGCCTGTCGGCAGACGGGTTTCCAAATTGGTCTAAAAAGACTTGTTTTTTAACGCCGTGCTTTGTTTTGCTTTCGTTATTTTTCACGTTCTAATCTGTCAATTTCAGCAGAGATGTCATTTATTAGTTTCTTAATAAGCAAACTTAAATTTTTGCTATAATCAACTCCGTAACTTCTTATGAAGATTAAATATGTCAATTTATTCTTGAATTGTTGATTATTTATCAATTCTGTATAATTGTTTGGAATGACAGTTCTATTTGTTAAATCAAATTCAAAATTATCAGTAAAAAATGGTGTCATTATCGTATTGTTGTAGTTCCACTCTGTCTTATTATGGTCGTTTACCAAATACTGTATTTTTTCCTCATAAATTTCTAAAAGATTTATTTTAATGCTATCATTTGAGATTAAGTCAGGTCCACGACTTTTAAATAATTCAAAACCAGAAAAATTAAAATCAGGTTCTTGCCAACTCAATAGAGCGAAAAAATTAGCACTTAAGGATTTTGAATAAGGTAATTTTTTATTAATATGCTCCAACAAAATCTCATAGTTTTCAATTGTCGACATATTAGCTTTTTCAACGCGTAAATTTTCTTTAAGTGCTTGTTTTAAACCTTTCTGTATTTCTATTAGAGTAACAATTTCTAAATTCTTAAATTTTCTTACCTCATTCCAATTATTGATTTGTAACGCAATTAAAATCCCAATAACCACAAGTATAATTTCGCCAATTGCATAAATTAGATAATTGCTGAACTTGCCTGCCTGACCGGTAGGCAGGTTTTCTGTCAGCATTTTTTGTCTAATTTTTCTAAAGAATTTTATCATATTCATTTCCCGAGAAAGCGGGAATCTTATTGGTTGGTCATAATGAAGGCTAACTTATAACAAGTTAATAAAACATGCGCTTACCACTTTTAAGTTCAGGATACAAGCGCTTTTTGTTATTATTGGGTCAACACCAATTCATGGTCAGCGCGCATCTAAATATAAGTATTTTAACCCGTAAATTAATACCGAATTTTTTAGTTTTCAACACCTTATGCCCCAAAGACCTTTAGGCCACCCCATCCCCCACTTTTAGCTTTGCGAAGTTTAATCACCTGCTCTATCTTATAACTTCAAAGTCACACCCGTCCACTTAGGTGAGGCGTCGAAGAACTGGAATGTACTGCCGCAAGTTGAGCCAGTTGCCCGTCTTACTGCTTTTTTAAATGATCAATAACGCCACTTAAAAATACAGTTTTCAATGGTCTTTCAGGCTTATTTTCGTAGCCGATTATTACAGAACTATGGACTGTCATTTTTTCAAAATCAAAAACAAGGGTCAAATAATCTTTAATTCCTGTTTCATGCCAATTAATTATATAAAGATTTTTGCCGATTTGACGTGATCGATAAGAAATGTCTTCATTTCCTCTCCCTTTTCCGGGTCCAACAATCCATTCATATTTGGCTTTTCCATTGTCAAATTCCATGTGTATGGCTTTACCATCTTGATATTGAAAGTTTAATGAATACCCATCTAAAAGGTGTTCGGCTTCTCCAAATTCAAATTTGTTTGTTTCAGTTGTGTTGTCTTGAGCAATGCAAACTGTCATTAAAAGAGTCATTGCAACTGTTGTCAATATGTGTTTCATTTTTATGGGTTTTAATTATGGTACAAAGATGAAGCAACTATTACTTATAGAAAAGATGAAAATCGGTGTTAAAATGGTTAAAGTTGAACCATTAGTCATTTATAAGCGATTTTACAAAGGATTTTGGGGTTAAACCTGTATTTTTTTTAAAATATTTGCTAAAGTTTGTTGGGTCTTCAAATCCTAAACTATATGCCAATTCAGAACTGTTTATAGTAGAATTGATTAAATTTCTTTTTGCTTGAAGAATTACAAAATCATCAATCACGTTTTTGGCGGTTTTATTTATCAAATCCTTACAAATGCTATTTAAATGCTTGTAACTTATCGCCAGTTCTTTGGCGTAAAAATTTGCACTTCTGCTTTGGGTTAGATTTTTCTCAATAAGCGACATATAATTTTGATACACAACAACTTTAGATGCATCTGAACTATGAAAGGTTAAATTTTGTTTTAAGTTTTCTGCTTTTGAAATTAAAATAGTTAATAGTGAATTGATAATATTTTTGTGGTTAAATGATTGAGAGTTACTATATTCCTTGAGCAATAACTTAAAATAAGTTACAAACTCGGAGTTTTGAGGAATTTGAAGAATAGGCGAAAATAACTCTGGATTAAAAAGTCTAAACACAAAGTCATCTGTTAAATTAGAAAAACTATTTATAAAATATTCTTCGGTAAATAGGATACAATAGCCTTTTAACGCTTCTGAAAACTCAAAAGCATTGATTTGGTCTTTGGTTAGATAAACCAAGCTATTTTGTTGAACAGGATACCAATTAAAGTCGATAAAATGCCTGCCTGTGCCTTGTGTAAAAAAAATTAGAGTATAAAATTTTAGCTGATGGGGTAATTCAGGATTGTGCTGGTGTACCTTATTACTTTTAGCGATTTGTTCAATCGGAACAATCTCAAAACCAAAATTGTTGGTTGTTGCAGGATTAAATGTGATATGTGGAATGTCTTTTGTCATATTACCTATAACCCGTTATACGTGTATTAAAATGTACATATCCCATTATTGTTAAGGATAGACCACATGACACGCCTCTAATAAAATGTAAAGCGTCACACCAATTCATAGTTAGCGCGCATCTAAATATAAGCATTTTAACCCGTAAATTAATACCGAATTCTGTAGTTTTCAACACCTTATGCCGCAAAGGCCTTTAGGCCAGCCCATCCCCCACTGTCTTTCGAGATGCCTTCGGAAAAACTATGGTTTTTAAGAACACTTTCAACATAACAGGCTACAGCACTGGGGCACCTTTAGCCATACTCACAAAAACATCAGTGCCACAAGCCAGTATTTGGGGGCCATGACCGTATAGGTACCATTTGGTTTTTTGTTTGAGGAGGGTTCGAGAATCTTTTTGCCCTATTTTTTAAAACTTTGATTTTTTGGGAGCAGACTCGAGGGAGAGGCGGGAAAGTTGTGTTTTTGTTATTGAAATGCTATAGCAAAAATCTGGACTGCCCTATGATGAGAACTTTGCCTGCCTGTCGGCATATAGGTTTCCAAATTAACCAAAAAAAGGTTTGTTTTTTAACTCAGTTCTTTGTAGTGCAACGTTTTTATTCTTTCATAATGATTGGTGACAATTCAGCTTTAATTTTATCATATTCCGCTTGAGTAATCAATTCGAGATTAAGTTTCTCTTTTGCCTCTTTTAATTTTTCTAATGCAACTTCTTTTGTTAAAATTCCATCTTTTATCATTAACTCACCTATTTCGAATGAATGAGGGAGTGCGGTTATATCAAGATGAGATACATTTTCATCCTCAATTTCAAGTCCTAACATTAATATAGCCGGGTCTTTTTTTCTTACTTTTTTTCCAACTATAGTTTTTATTTTTACACTTTTATTATTGTATCCTTCGGGGAAATATTGAAAGCGAAGTATTGTTTTAGTTTCGGGTTTGCCTATAAATATTGAAGTGTAATTATTAATTTCTCGGTTAATATTTCCGTTGTAAATCGGTCGAATTATATCGGGTTTTCCAAATTTTATAGACTGATTTACTCTTATTGTATCTCCTGTTGAGATTATAAATCCGGATAACTCTTCGTTATTTTCAATAGTTTTCAAATATTCGACACTATTAACCTGTTCAAAGGTTAAAAACTTATTTTGACCGTTCAATGTTGATATTGAAACAAATATTAGAAGTGAAATTATTCGCATAATTATTAATTTAATTCGAATTTTTAATGTTGCCCAACTCATTATATGAGTAATAAAATGTACCATATCCCCACTTTGCGAAGCTTAAAACTTCGCATAATACCTCACCTGCTCTGTCTTATAACTTCGAAGTCACACCCGTCCGCCTTTGGCGGAGACTTCGAAGAGCGGGTTTTTATTTATATTCAAATTCAACTACACTTTCAAGATTACCTGATTCATAAATCGTTTGCTTTATAGGGTATCCTTTATCGTTATATTCGTAAACAAATGTTTCTACTTGATAACTTTCTAATACATTATTTTCTCCATTCAATTGATTTATAACCCGTAATTCTTTTGTATAAGAAGTTTTGTATGGGTTTTTCATGTTATCAAAGGTTTGTGTGCCAATATATCCAGAATTTAAGTCTGTAATTTTTATCAAATTATTTTTATCGTCATACTCGAAAAGTAATTCACTTATTAATTCATTATTACTATACTGCTTTTGTGACTCAACATTATTATCGATATTATAAAAGTATTCAGTAATAAGTTCATAACCCCCACCTTGCTCTGAGTAAAATTCTTTAGTTATATTGTTCCCTGTATAAGTATATGTTGTTTCAGAGCCATAATCACTTGTACCTGATGCGATTTGGTTATTTGAGTTATAATAAAAATAACTGAAGTGTATTTCGCCATTATCAGTATTTTTTACAGAATTTAATAAGCCGTCTTTATAATTGAATTCGGCAATTGAAACACTTCCATCATCGCTAAAAGTTTGTTTTATTTTAAAGAGTCTGTAATTTTCAGCATTGTTGTTTTCACTTTTGTTTACATCTTCACTACTACATGAAAAAGTTGTAATAATTAATAACAGTATAATTAGTTTCATAATTTAATAATTTTAAAAAACAATAGTAGTAAGAAATGCCAGCGTGTTGGTATAAGTTTAGTGAGCTAGAGCGAGTTTTTTAATTAGATTATACAGCTTCTTCTTCAACTTCCACTAACTCTGCTAATTTTAATGCAATGTTTAGCATTGATTCTTCATTTGTGCTTAATCCACTTCTTGAGCCAAGTAAAGGACTTACGTCACGAAGTTTATCGAATGTTGTATTATGGACAATTGGAACAAGTAAGTCACGAGCTAAAAGTGCCGAAAGTTCTTTTTCAGCAATTCCTTCATTTTTTATTCGCTCAATAAATGACGGCGTGACCAAAACTATCCCAATTTTTGAATTTGCTAATCCTTTATCAATTTCTCGAAGTAATGATGAACCTAACTGAACATCCTTTTCACTAAACCAAACAGATACTCCATTGTTTTCAAGTAAATCGTGTAGTTGTTTCGCAGATTCTTTTCTGTCTTCCCAAGCGTGACAAAGAAAAACGTCACGAAGGTCAGGTATAATTATGCGTTTTTCAATATTCTCACGAACTGGCGTTAAAGTCCGAATTTCCGTTGGTGTATAATAGATGCCAGATGAAGGACTGGACCATCTCGGTTTGCTATTTCTTGAACTTCCACCTCCAGAACTTCTACTTCCATAACTACTGCTATTTGAAGAGTAAGGAGAAGTGTAATAAGATGGATAAGTACTATATCCGCGAGAACGTCCTCCGCAGGCAGGACAGGCAGCTGCTCCGCTGGCTGTTCTATGTCCTCTTGATGGTGCTGTGCATCTTGCCATATTTTTTCTTTTTAATTTCTTTTTTTAATGTGTTCCGATTTTCGGAATTAAACACAACGGTCTCGGCTATGCGTAGTGCAGGATTTCAAGGCACTTCACTTTCCGATTAGCAGTTAGTTTAATTGTTGTAATTAATTTCATATCAGCACTTTATCACACATTACGTATAGCTAATGTTTGGAGCTGGCGTTATTCTTTTTCATAAGGAAATCCGACTTTGCCAACGAGTTCAAATTTCCATTTGTTCTTTTCGTTATTCCATCTTTTAGTATGGCTTCTTAGTTGAGCGACATCACCTCTATATTTTTTAAGAAGTTTAGGGTTCTTTTCTCTAAACTCTTTTATTTTACCTTCATTTTCTAATTTCTCTACTATTTTCCAACTTTCTATTTTACTCTCTATTCCTTCTCGTTCTTTTTGTTTTCGCCATTCCCATTCAACACCGTTTTTTGCTAGTAATTCTCCAAGTAGTTCAACTCGAATTGGACTTATTAAGTTAGTCGTACCTTCTCTGTCTTGCTTAGTTTTTAATGACATTTGGTCACTTAACCAATGGCCTATATATGTTGTTTGAGAAGGAACAGTTTTGCGGTTTTTTTTCTTATTGTAATAATTTTCTAATTCCACTAAACTATCTGACCATTTATCATCTTTAGGTCTACTACCGAGAGAAGAAGCATCCCAAATAAAGTTTATGGAATTCATTTTATCTTCTTCGTACTGTGTCCATTCAGCACCATAATTTTTATTTCCTTTTCTTCTTTGCTTTTGCCATGCACACCATCTGCCGACTTCATAATATTTATTACTTGTATCCTTAAATTGCGGAACATAGGTGTATTCACTTTTAGGTTCAACTTTCCTTTTGTAGTCAACAACCTTTTGAAAGTCTTTATTCCACTTTATTAATCGCTTTCTTTCTTTACCAACACCGTCAAACGGGAATTCTACATCTAAAAGCTGACTCAATATTTCAGTCGGTAAGGAATTATCATTGTAACCATATAATGCATGCATTTTTTGATACCAACGAAATAATTCTCTGTCTTTAGTGTGCTTACTTACGATGCCTGAAGGTCTTTTCTTTTCCTTGTATTCAATATATCTTTTAAGTAATGTATCAAATCTTTCATAATCTCCTGTAGTAAATGTATGCTTGTAACTTCTTGGATTTGTGTGAATCTGTTCTTCACCTGATTCAATATCATAATTAGTAACATTGAATTCGTCTTGTGATTCTGGATTTTCACCGTCAGTGGTTACAGGTTCTTTTGGTTTATTTGAATGCTCAAACTGATTAAATAGTAAATTCTTGGATATTAACTCTTTCAAATAATCCTTGGTCAAAGGTTTTAGGCAATCAGTTTTAAGGTTCAGAATGTCAAAATAATACTCCTTTAAATTTCTCAGGAAGTTCTGTCCTTGTTTGTCCGTCTTTGTGCGAAAATCAATTTGAACAGATGCTTCAAGGTTCATTTTTAGGCCTGAACTAGTGAGGTTAGAAGAACCAATAATTACACGAGTATATACATCGCCTTCAAATATGAAAAGTTTCGGGTGGTAGGTTACCAAGTTTCTTCTGTCATGATAAATGTAGGTTTCAATATTTTGTTGGATTAATACTTCTAAAGCTTCTTTAGATGTTCCACGATTATCAACTCCAATGAAGAATCTAAGCTGGTCGTATCTGTTCTTGGCTTCATTTACGTAGCCTTTTAACATGTTTACGCCTGATATTGAGGCAAAAGCGACAAGTCCATCAAACCTTTTGTATTTAGGACTTTGAAAAGACTTTACAAGTTGTTTTCCAACGTTGGGTTGGTCTCCAATATCTAGTCCATGTCCTAAAAATGTTGCTTTCAATTTGTCGTTGTTGTTTTTAGCTTGCCCCTAACTCATTATATGAATAATAAAATGTACATATCATATTATCGTTAAGGATAGACTAAATTATATTCTTTAAAGAGTCAACAATAATTAATAGTCAGAGTGCCTAAATGTAGTAAATTTTGTAAGCATTTTATTGCGGGAAACCGTAAGTATAAGTGGAAAGTTTATTTATAGCGTTAGCACAGCTAGGTTTAGGCTAGGCAGCGCCTAGGTATCAAGCCCTATAAAAGTTATGATTTTTGCCTGCCTGCCGCAGGCAGGGTTGAGTCTGTTGCGGGCTGCTTCTAAAAGGTCAAAATCTTGCTCCATTTTAAAAGAAACAGGGTGATCATGGTCAATCCCATACTGTATAAGAGTGCCGCTTGCCAATAGGATAATCGCGTTGGCCAATGCGTCCACAGTTTGGTGCCATATCCTGTTTTAGCATAACCTCTGGTCAGCCTCCAAAAAAGAAAGGTGAATACTAAAAAAATCAGTAGGGCTATGAGGACTATCCATTTTTTTTCCATCTGTTAAACCTTTAGTGTTGTGCTTTAGGGTTGCTGTTGGGCTATGGTTTGTTTCCAAGACCCAGCATGCCGATGAGACCAAAATACAACAAATAGGGAGATGGTGCTAGGCTAAACTAAAAAAAAGGCCATCGTATAGGTGACCTTCATATTTTGAATGATCACTGGACTCATTCAAGTCGAGTGAATCTACAGGAACTTATTCTTAAATTAAAAGTAAGATCAATAAGATAATAATAATGGCACCGGCAGAGATATAGAGTCCGTTATTGGAGGCTCTAACATCTTTTTTTAGGTCCCGTACTTCTTTGCGCAGGCTTTTTTTCTCTAGGCGGCTTAATGCCGATTTGTCCATGTCCTTTATTTCTTCCAAACGATCGAGCATCACTCTTACATCGGCTGGAATTTCATTAAGCGCTGGAGTTGTTGGATGGCCTTCAGACGCCTGCACTAGCGTAAAAGAGCCTAATGATAGCAGGAGTACCATGAGATACAGTCTTGATTTTTTCATTGTCTTGTGATTTAAAAAGGTTTATTCAAATGTCAACTTATTTTTATATAATCTCTTATAGATTTTTTAAGAATGCTTACAATATTCACATGTCAATACAGATCGGGCATCAGGCTAAAGTCCTCTTAATAACAGACTTTATAGATAATGAAACTAAGAAAAAAAAATAGAACCTACAAGATTTTGAAGACATTAACACAACGAGCAGCACCTCTTAACTCGAGGATTCCTACCACTTGGGAAGACGATGACCAACTTTGTAGATATAAAAAATCCCACAGTATGCGGGATTATGGGGTGAAGGCTGGGCCTTATTTATTCATTAACGCTCTCGGTCAACACAATATCTTTGGTGGCCACATACATATCGTTTTCTTTTTCAAGTTTTAATATGCTATCAATCCCTCGTTTTGCCAATTTTTTACGGCAGGCTTTTTTTAATAAGGGATCGTTATCAAAAACAAAGGGATACAGACCATAGGCGTCTTTTCCGGGTTCTGTAATACTGGGATGGATTTGTTTGAGATCGTTGCTACGGTGATAAGTACCGGGTATAAAGGTATAAAAGGTATACTGGCCGTCGGCTTGGGTTTTTATGGTCGCACGGTGATAGATATCTCGGTTTTTGTTTTTAACCAGTACCAAATCGCCAAGCTCATTGGTTTGGTAGATGGACAGCAGCACGTTTTTTGCTGGCGTGATACCATCGCTTTCAAAAATAGTTCCGCTAATCTTTATTTTGTTTTGATGGGTTTCAAAATCGGGAATGGAGTCTACGTTGTTCCAACGCGGGACATCAACGGTATTAAAGCTGATGCGCTCTGTATTTTCGATATACAGGTCATTAGAAGCACTAGCGTACTCTTGCGCCGAAAGGGTGTAGGACAGCGTGATAAAACAGGCGAAAAAAAATAGGGGCTTTAATTTTTTCATGGGTTATCTTTTAATAATTCGTTTAAAATTAAGCCATTACCTAGGCTTATGAATTAAAAAATACATGAACGCTATATTTTATCGTTAAACCGAAATTAGGGTTAAAAAACATCGATAAACTGAGCCTATGGGTAACTTATAGTACAAACCTTTGGGTATTGCCACTAAAAAACCCGATAGACTATGAAGTCTAGCGGGTTTTGGTTTTACTATGGCCTTGTCTTTAGCTTTTAAGGGAAGCCATATCGATGACAAAGCGGTACTTGACATCGCTTTTAAGCATGCGTTTATAGGCTGTATTGACGTCCTGCATCTTAATAACCTCCACGTCGGAGGTGATGCCGTTTTTTCCACAAAAGTCCAATAACTCCTGAGTTTCGGCAATACCACCGATCAAAGATCCCGCAACCGATTTGCGTCCGAAAACCATAGGCGCAGAGTTTAGCATGGGTTCTAAAGGGCCGAGGTATCCAACCAAGACCAAAGTACCCGATGTGCTCAATGTCGCTACATAAGGGTTGATGTCGTGCACATAAGGAACGGTATCGATAATGACATCAAAATGATCCTGTACAGCTGCCATTTGTTGCTCATCCGTTGAGATCACAACACGGTCGGCACCCAAATCCAAGGCATCCTGTGTTTTGTTTGGAGATCTTGAAAACAAGGTGACGTCGGCACCCAAGGCGTCAGCCAGTTTTATGGCCATATGACCCAATCCGCCTAGTCCGACAACCGCTACTTTACTGCCTTTAGTCACCTTCCAGTGCCGCAAGGGTGACCAGGTGGTGATGCCCGCACACAGTACGGGCGCTACACCAGCGAGGTCTAGATTTTCAGGAACTTTTAAAACAAAGTCTTCATCCACTACTATGTTTTCAGAATAGCCACCAACGGTTGTGGTATTCAAATGTTTATCATGACCACCATAGGTCCCCACGAAATCGGCACAGTATTGCTCTAAGTCGTTTTTACAATTCGCACAGGTTCTGCACGAATCGACCAAACAGCCCACCGCC
This sequence comes from Flavobacteriaceae bacterium LMO-SS05, assembly GCA_051814705.1. Taxonomy (GTDB): domain Bacteria; phylum Bacteroidota; class Bacteroidia; order Flavobacteriales; family Flavobacteriaceae; genus Geojedonia. Next base: position 65,353 of record JBPWQW010000008.1, on the reverse strand, counting down.
ACTAAGTCGCCTACTTGATATCGGCTTACCCCTGCTCCTACGCTAAGCACCTTGCCCACAATTTCATGACCTGGAACTACGGGATAGACCGTCATGCCCCAATCGTTGCGAGCAAAATGCAAGTCGGAATGGCAAACACCACAATACAGGATGTCTATTTCAACATCTTTTGGAGTGACTGTTCTGCGTTTGACCGCTAATAGTTTTAAATCTAAATTTGCGGCTTCGGTACCGTAAGCCTTACAATTGGTTGTTTTCATCTTGGTTTGATTATTTATTATTTAAAGTGTTTGAATGGTTGCATGATGCATTATAAGTTTTGAGTAGGAATTCATATAGGCCTTTAATAGCCATATAGATTAGGTCACCATACCGTTGAGGAAGATAAATTTACAAAAACTTAGGATAATACAAGCACAATTGGTTTGCTACTGTTGCGTTCCGCCCAGTTTTTGTGTTTTAAGACTTAAGCAGATCCTTATTTTAAGGTAAGTTCTACTGTTTTAAATTCCACTTCGGCACCTTCGGCCTGAATCGCTATGTGACCTTCACTTGCCGTAGCCTTATAGCCTTCATTCACCAAGTCCCCATTTACCCAAACTTTTATGCTGTCATTATAACATGCTATCACCATGGTGTTCCATTGCCCAAGTTCATGTTCGGAATGGTCGCTCAGGTTTTTGATTCTACGACTGGTGCCTTCGGTCACACCCCAAGTTTCTTTTGGTCCACGGCGTTCTTCCATATTGTCGCAAGTGATGTCCTCTCCTATCACCCAAAAATCTCCAGCATTCATGTGTTCCATTTGCACTTCTATGGATTTCGGAAACATAGCATACAGCTCTCTTGGTGTTGAAACATGTACCAAAACGCCACAATTACCCGGTTCACCAGTAAACCGATATTCCACTTTTAAACGGTAATTTTTGTAGACCGCATTGGTAATGAGATGCCCTCGGGGGTTTCCTAAACTGACTAATTTACCAGCCCTTACCACAAAAGGAGATGGGGTATCCGGCAAGCTGTCCATAGCCGGGACATCCATATGCCAGCCTTCTAGATTTTTACCGTTAAAGAGGGCTTGTGTCGATGCTGTTTTGCAAGAACTGACTATAAAAAATAGATAAGGATAGACGCAAGGTATTTCATAATTATAATATCTGATTAAAAATAAGGAATTAGAGTGGATATCAAATTTTAATTGAATCAAACTTATACCTGTTGGCTTTCATTTTATTAGGGCGGTATTATATGCTCCGTAACAAAATCCTTTAACTTACTTTTTTTTTAAGTTCTTTTAAGAAAAACACTAGGCTAATCTTCAAGGATTTGGTTAATTTTAGAACCGTATTTTTTTAAACCAAAAGCTATGTCACATTCAACTATCACGTTTCAGTCAAAAGTTGTGAGTCTTGTTCTTTTAGTAGTCATGAGTTTTCAGAGTCTAGCCCAAGAATCCTTTGGGGGTTTGGCATTGTATACGGTTCGGGATGCTATGGCGGTAGATGCCAAAGGCACGCTTCAAGCTGTTGCCGATGCGGGATATGCCTATATAGAAGCTGCGGGTTATAACGATGGGACATTTTATAACCTGTCGCCTAAAGAATTTAAAGCCCTTCTTGATGAGCTGGGATTATCACCTATAAGTACCCATCAAGGATCGGTAACCTTAGACAATGCCGATGCCATGATTGCTGATGTTAAAGCGGCTGGGTTTCGTTATTTTGTGATTCCGGTGCCTCCTATGGGACTGTTTAGGTATGATAATTCCACAAGTACAATGAGCATGACTGGTGGTGCCGAAAACTTGGCCAACATCTTGAATACTCTTGGCGAAAAGTGCAAAAACGCAGGGTTACAACTCTTGTATCATAACCACGATTTTGAGTTCAAAACCGATCAGGATGGCATTGTACCCATCGACTATTTGTTAGCGCATACCAATCCTGACTTTGTCAATTTTCAGATGGATTTGTATTGGGTTACGAAAGCTGGTGCAGATCCTTTAGCTTATTTTGAAACCTATCCAGGACGTTTTAAAATATGGCATGTCAAGGACATGGATGAGCAAGGGAGATTTGCTCCTGTGGGAACTGGTCAAATTGATTTTGCTAACATTCTCGCCCAAAAAGACCGTTCGGGGATGCGTTATTATATGGTGGAACAAGACCAAACCTTTGGCATGAGCCCTCTTGAAGCTATTAAAATAAGCCACCAAGGATTAAAAACCATTGGTTTTCAATAAGGAGGTTAGGTTGTTTTTTAGTTTTATGAACCTCAGGAATTGGGTTTCAGATGAACGTCCAATTGTGGAAAGGCAATAACGATCTGGTTTTCATCAAATTTCTGACAAATAATTCGGCGAATATCACTCTTGACCTTGTTAATCCTAAATATATTTTTACTAAAAAACAACAATTGAAAATCCAGTGATGAGGCACCAAAACTAGATAGGCGCGCCTCTACCGCATCTTTCACGCCAATATCCGGATAGGCTTTAGCACTCTCCTCCAATATTTTAATCACTAAATCGACATTAGAGCCGTAAGCAACCCCTACATCAATTCTAAAACGAGTCCGTTTGGATTGATGGCTCCAGTTGATCACCTTAGAAGTGGTAATTAATGAATTGGGGATGATGATGGAGATATCATCGGTATTTAAAGCTTTTGAAGTTCTTAAACCTATACCTTGGATTTTCACAACATCACCGTCAATTTCAAGAACATCGTTAATTTTTATGGACCGCTCAGACAGTAAGATGATCCCAGAAATGATATCATTGAAGGTTTGCTGTAAGCCAAGCCCAACACCAACCAATAAAGCGGCTGAACCCGCCAATAATAAGGTTACTCTAACGCCTACGGATTCTAAAACGATACCAATGACTAAGATCCAAATGATATATTTTATGATCTGATACAGTGCATAGGTAGTCCCAGCATCCACTTTACTAAATCGTTTAGTGGATAAGCCCTTTTTTATAAGCCATAACGCCACACGTGTTAGTAATAAGATTAACAAAATAATAACGAGCTTGCTAATCTTTAAGGAATAATTTGCGTAATGAAAGATTTCGTAGTTTAGTATATCTTTAATCAGTTCCATGGCTTATAAAAAATAAAAGGTATAACAAATTTATTGAAGTCAGGGCTATATTTTATAGAAATGAAATAAAAATAAAAAAAATGTATTTTGATGGCTTAATTATTAAATTTGACAATTGTAGGCCGTTAATTAACTAACTTTTAATAATGAGCAATTCACTTTCATCAATCAAAGCCAATTTTGGCACACTACCCGTTTTTTTAACGGCAATATCAACCATCTTGGGTGCGGTCATGTTTTTGCGCTTTGGATTTGCGGTGGGTTCCGTTGGTTTTACCGGCGCCTTATTGATTATTTTTATTGGTCATATTGTCACCATATCAACAGCGATGGCTTTGGCCGAAATAGCCACCAATCAAAAAGTTGAAGGGGGTGGTGAATATTTCATTATTTCACGGTCTTTTGGCGTTAATATTGGCGCTGCCATTGGAATCACCTTGTATTTGTCGCAGGCTATCAGCGTGGCTTTTTATGTCATTGCCTTTGGTGAGGCTTTTGATGCGATCAAGCCTTGGGTAGAATCCCAATTTGGATATGTTCTTTACGACAACCGATTGTTTACCATTCCTGCTCTGTTATTGCTCATCTGGTTAATGGTGACCAAAGGCGCCGATTTGGGTATGAAGGCCTTGTATATTGTGGTAGCGATACTGGGGGTGTCTTTAGTGCTGTTTTTTTTAGGGTCCACCTCCTACTCAGAGGTTTTTGATAGCACTCAATTATTTAAAGGGATGGGCTCGGACAAAGGGTTCTTTTATGTATTTGCCATTATCTTTCCTGCCTTTACGGGGATGACCGCTGGTGTTGGTTTATCTGGGGATTTAAAAGACCCAAAAAAGTCAATTCCGCTTGGAACCTTGGGTGCAACCGTAATAGGTATGATCATTTATATTTTTATAGCTTATAAGTTAGCCTCGTCAGCAAGTCCGCAAGATTTGATAAATGACCAATTAATTATGGGTAAAATAGCACTTTGGGGGCCTATTATCCCTATAGGTTTGGCGGCGGCTACCATATCGTCGGCATTGGGCTCTTTTATGGTCGCTCCCAGAACCTTACAGGCCATTGGTGGGGATAAGGTGTTCCCCAACAGACTTGTAAATTTTTGGGTGTCCAAGGGCGCTAAAAAAAATAATGAACCTAGAAATGCCACCATTTTAACGAGTATTATTGCTTTAGTTTTTGTACTCATGGGTGATGTCAATGCCGTAGCCGAGATCATCTCTATGTTTTTTATGGTAACCTATGGGTCACTGTGTTTAATTTCCTTTATGCAACATTTTGCAGCTGACCCATCCTACAGACCTTCTTTTAAATCGAAATGGTATTTATCCTTATTAGGCGCCATTATGTGTGTTTATTTAATGTTTAAAATTAACACGCCCTATGCTATAGCAGCCATTACACTCATGGTCCTGTTGTATTTTTATATTTCGGCGAAGAGCGATACTAAAAAGGGAATGGCTAATATTTTTCAAGGGGTAATCCATCAATTTAGCAGAACGATTCAGGTCTTTTTACAAAAGGCTGAAAAAGATAATACCGAAGAGGATTGGCGACCAGCAATTTTGTGTTTATCAAGAGATAGTTTTGAGCGGTATAGCGCTTTGGAAATGATGAAATGGATCTCTCATCGTTATGGATTTGGAACCTATATTCATTTTGAGAAGGATTATTTTTCGAAAGAGTCCAAACTACGAGCGGAAACAAAATTGGATAAGTTGATCAAAATAGCATCATCGAGTCATTCCAATGTGTATTTGGAAACCCTTATCGCGCCTTCTAATACATCCGCGATTGTACAAGCCATTCAGTTGCCTGGTATATCCGGTCAACCCAATAATATGATGCTTTTTGAATATAAAAAAGGAGAACACGAATGGCTCACGAATGTTATTGACAATTACAGTGTGATCAAAACAGCCAAATACGACCTCTGTATATTGGCTACTTCTGATAAAGGCTTTGGCTATAAAAAAGACATTCATGTTTGGATCAATAAAAACGATTATGAAAATGCAAGTCTTATGATCTTGCTGTCCTATATCATATTGGGACACTCGGATTGGAAAAAAGGTCAAATCAAGATTTTTGCAACCTTCCCTAAAGAAAGTTTAAAACAAGAACAAGAAAATTTAATTCAACTAACCTCAAGTGGTCGTTTGCCCATTTCGGCCAATAATATCATGGTTTTACCTTTAGATGAAGGCAAGAGCAGGTTGGATTTGATCAACGATCATTCACAAGATGCCGATTTAACCCTTATTGGTTTTCATGAAGGTATGATCAAATCTGATAAAAGTATTGAGCTTTTTCAAGGCTATGATAATATTGGAAATATCTTGTTTGTAAACACCTTGACCTCTAAATTTATAAAATAAAATTAGGTTTTTAAGCAGTAGTACTTAGCTTATATATTGGTTTTGGATTTTGATTTATAGAGCACATTGAGGATTAGGCCTCCAATAATTAAGGCGATGCCCAGTATACTCCAAATGGTATAGATTTCGTCAAACCACAAGAGGCCAAACACCAAAGTAAAAACAACTTCCAAGTATTTTAAAGGCGCCACTTGGTTGGTTTCAGCCGTTTGAAATGCTTTGGTCATATAAACCTGTCCAAAATAGCCAAAAACACCTAGACTCAGTAGCAACACCCATTCGATACCCTCTGGTGTTTTCCAGTTGCTTATGGACAAAAGTCCGCCAACAAGCGTGGCAATGATCATAAAATAATTAACGACCACAACAGGGTGGTCACCTGTTCCAATTTTACTGATGATGATATAAACCAAGCCACTAAAAACCGCAGCGATTAAGACCAATATCAATCCGTAGGTATCCACATGCTCATCGAAGCCCTTCATGATTAAAACGCCAAAAAAGGACATGGTAAAAAACAGCCATTGTATTGGCCTGGTTTGTTCTCTAAGTAAAAGCACGGCAAATATGGCGGCAAATATTGGAGCGATATAGCGTAAGGACACCGCTGTGGCAACCGGTAAATACTTTATGGACATAAAGAAAAACGCCATAGACGCGACTCCTGCAAGTCCTCGTAAAACCATCAACTTTCTATTGTTGCCCAGAATTGGAATTCGACTCTTTATCAGAAAACTCAAGGTAAAAACCAAGGAGCTTGCCGATCTGAAAAACACCAGTTGAAAGGCATTGATATCGACAAGGTATTTTACGCTGATATTCATGCCAGTAAACGACAGGGAGCTTATGACCATGAACTTTATAGTATTGTTAATAGTCATGAGCTTTATGTTGTCATTTTTGGAAATCTGAACCTTTTAATTAAAATGATCAAATCCTGCACCCTACTTAGTTAACTGTCATTCTTTTGAAGTGTCTATCAATTCATAACCTTGATGGATTCCTTTTTCAATTGCTGGAACGCCACGTTCCATCCATAAAGGCATTTCAGTTCCTTTCAGATAATAATCAAAAAACTGTGCCAACCTGATATTAAAATCTCTTCGGTTTTGATATTTTAAAGGCCAGTGTGGCTCGCCATTATAGTTTAAAAACCATGAAGGTTTCCCCAAACGTCTCAGACTTGTAAAAAACTCAATACCCTGATACCAAGGCACGTGACCATCGGCATCGTTAGCCATAATCAATAAGGGCGTGTTTATTTTATCGATATTAAAAATGGGAGAGTTTTCAATGTAGCGCAAAGGGTATTCCCAGGGGGTTCCTCCTATTCTACTTTGTGTATGCTCATATTGAAATTGTCTACTCAAACCGGTCCACCACCGAATACCACCATAGGCACTAATCATATTAGGTACTGGAGCCCCCGCTTCGGCAGCTTTAAAAATATCTGTTTTGGTGACCAAATATCCTATTTGATACCCTCCCCAACTATGGCCTTGAGCCGCTATGTTGTCCTTATCCACAAATCCTTTTTCAATCAAGTAGTTGATTCCAGGAATGACACAGTTATAGGCACTTTCACCAGGGTAACCAATGCGGTATTCTACATCAGGATTGAAAATTAAATACCCACGGCTTGCATAAAAACTATAATTGATTGTAGACCTTCCATACGACGGAGCTCGGTGATTATGTAAGTCGCCAGAGCTTCTTTCATAAAAATTGACAATCATGGGATAGGTCTTGTTGGGATCAAAATTCTCTGGTTTTACCAACATTCCTGTCAATTCATGTCCATCTAAAGAGGTCCAGTTCACCAATTCGATGCTGCCCCAATTATAGTCATCCTGTTGTGGATTGGCATCGCTTAAAACCGTTTGGTTTTTAAAACTCAAATTGCTAAGTCTCAAATTTGGAAAATCTTTAAACGATTCTTTTGTGAACAGGATGTTGTTGCTCAATTCCGCTTTTATAGGTTTCGAGTACTTGAACGGTCCGGTTTCCAGAATACTGAGTTTATTAGTTTTGGGATTGAATTCGGCATAACCAGCATCCTTTGTAGTTTCATTGAAGCTCGACAGCAGCCAATTGGATTTTAAACTGATATGTTGCGCTTCCTCATCAAGTTTTAAGTAGCGATAGACCGTTTTACTCGATCTTCCATTGGTCAAATTTGTGGCTTCACCAGAATTGGGATTCACTTTCCAAATATCATAACGATCGTATAGCAGCAGATAGGCATCGTCATCGGTCCACCCAGCAAGACCATAAGAACGGGGATAATCTGGGGAATCATTCAACTCATCAAAAAAAGGTTTTCCTTTGGTAAGCTCTTTATATTTTTCTGAGGCGATATGGTATGAAAACCAAGTGCTATCCAATTCTTTATAGCCATACACATAGTTTGCTTTTGGGCTTAAGCGGGCCGAAGACGTTTTTTGTAAAATCAATTTGGAAGCTCCGGTATTGGTGTTTACAATGGTGAAATCTTTTAGACGTCTTCCTGTCCACTGGCTTTCCAGTTCGTAAGGCAATGAGGTGTTCGTCAAGGCAAAAGCGGCGTTTCGATCATCCGTCATGTCGGTATTTGGAAAGGCTTTGGTCGCCAATGGCACTACAGTATTCGATTTGAAATTAAAAACGGTCTGAAAGGATTGGATGGTATCATTTTTTAATTGAAGCTCTTGAACTGTATAGAGTCTAGGCTCGTTGTAGGTCCAAACCTCGACGTTCACGATTTCGTCTTTTAACAAGGTCGTATCCTGAACTACAGGAGGTTTTCGCAATCCAAAATACAATTTGGTTTCATCTTTAGAGAACCGTATCACACCATCTGATGACACCAAATAACCTTTTGGTGCGGAGTCCTGATCCAAAAGCTTTTTGGCCAGCTTATCCCCTTCTTGCCAGCTATACAATTCGTTGGGTCTTATTTGAACTTTTGTAGAATCCAAATCGGCAATAAACCCAAGTCGCTTACCCGATTCACTAAACTGCAACTGTTCATATTTCCCCTTTTTCGCCGCTTGAATATTGGTTAAAGCATTAGTTTCTAAATTTAATACAAAAACCCCAGCATCAGCGTCTTTATCCTCACCAGTTGTTGCAAATGAAAAGCGTTTGGCACGTTTGGCAAAGGTGTACTGGGTTGCAAACTTAAACGTGTCTTGCTTTTGGGTAAGCAAATTGCGGAGTACCAGATGGTATCCATTATGTTTCCCTACTTTTTTTGCTTTCTTCTTTGCATCTGTTTTAACTACAGTGGAATCTTCTTCAGAAGTTTTCTTGTCTTCTTTAAAATCTTCGGAATAATACGCAACATAGCCCGACCATTTTTCAGGTAAAGTATAGGATTTAAGGTTAGGGAGTTTTGTGAGCGCTTTTGTCGTTATATCATAAATTCCCAATGAATCTTTAGGTAGTTTGTCCTTCTTAATTTTACGACGCTGCATCGCATCGATGCTGTCCTTAAGGGGTTTTATGGTAAAGATTAATCGGTTGGAATCGTATGAAAATTGGCCTTTGCTCGCTCTTTCGTATTCAAAAATGGTCAACCCTTGAGCATCTTTTAAAATTAAGTGGCTATCGGAATTGTCTTTTTGAACATTGTAGACTACAAAATTGCCGTTGGGTGAAATGGCTTCGTCTTTAATGCTGTTCCAGAGTTCGACATCGGCATGGTCCAAAACCTTTTTTTGAGCAAAAATTGAAATTGAAAAAACAAGAAGCAGTGCGGTAAAATAGAGTTTCATGAATTTGTGGTTTTTTAAGGCTTAAATATAGCCAAAATTATAATCTATAATTCTAACCAATTGGTAAGAACAGGCCAAAATGATTAAAAAAACTATTATTTCTTTGAAAACCGTGAAAAGGTTACAAATTTTTTCTTGGAATTGATAAAATACACGCCTGTTAAAAGAATACTTGCTGCGATAATAGATTGGAAACTGATATGCTCATCCAAAATATACCAGCCCAATAAAAGCGCAATGACCGGATTTACAAAAGCAGAAGTGGACACCTTTTCGGTAGAGACCACTTTAAGTAAATAATTGAATGCAGTAAAAGCAACAATACTCCCGAAAACGATGAGTAAAATCATGGCCCATTGTGCTGAAACACTCCAGTTTGTTGGAGCTAACCAAGGTTCGTTTATAAAAAAACTAGCAGCGAATAATATAAAACCAGCGGCCAACATTTGATAGGCCGTACTGACAAAAAAGCTGGATGGCAAATCGGCTTTGGAGACAAAAATACTGGCATAGCTCCAACTTATTACACAGATTAAAATCATGACAATTCCCAGAGTACTATCTTCATTAACCGTTAAACCTTCCTGACTTATCAAGAGGTACATTCCGAGAATGCCCAAAACAATGCCAAACAACGATCGCGATTTTATTTTATGACCATGAATCATTCGCATTAACAAAATCACAAACAAGGGCTGCGTTGCAGCTTCTAAAGCGGCAAATCCGCTGTCTACATATTTTAAAGCCCACACAAATAAGCCATTACCAAATCCTAAAAACAAAAAACCTGCTATAATACAATTGACCAATTGTTTTGAACTCACCTTTAATTGAAGTTTCATAAAATAGGCTATGATTACAATAATAGCACCCGCAGTTAAAAACCGAATGGAGGCCAACAGTAGCGGTGCCACTTCAGTCACTACAATTTTGTTTAGAAGATAGGTTGAACCCCAAATGACATAAATAGCGAAAAACGCTAAAATGATAAGACCTTTAGAACGGGGGATTGCCATAGTATTTATTTACGGTGCAAAATTACATATTTAAATACGATTATATTTTGGGAAACAAAAAAAAGTAAGACAATTTTTTAGTGCTGAATCTATCTTGAACTATGTCAACACTATAGCTGAATAAACCTGTTGCGATGGCGTATGAATCCTACGATTTGTATTGGAAATCCTGTGGAATAGCCAGCTCAGATACTAATATTCATATTGACTATTTCTATGTTCTGAAGAATTAAAAATGAAGGCTAAACAAGTTTGACTCGAACGGCATTCATGCCTTTCATACCGCGTTCCAATTCAAAAGATACTTTATCATTTTCGGCGATTTCATCCAAAAGACCACTGACGTGGCAAAAATATTTTTCCTGTGATTCGGAATCGATTATAAATCCAAAGCCTTTAGAAGAATCAAAAAATGACACTTTCCCTCTATGAACAGGGTCTATGACTTCGTCACTTTCTTCTTTTTTGGGAATGCCTATTTCAATGCTACTAGCATCTACTTTAATTTTATCGGCTGGGTTTGGGGGAGTGTCTGTTAAATTTCCGTAGGCGTCGACATAGGCAAATTGGATGCCTTTTGAACTGTCTTTGTTTTCTGCCTTACGGGCTTCTTTTTTCTTTTGTTTTTCTTCGCGTTTCTTTATCCGCGCTTTTTCTTTTTCAATTTTATTAAATGTCTGTTGCGACTTTGCCATTCGTATTCCTATGATTTTTTTTTAAAGACCAAAGTTATTTGGAAAGGCAATTTATAAGATTGATTGACCAATAAGCGTTAATCTTTGGTTACTGTTGGTTACAAATTTAAGATTTAGTTTTCAATTATCGGTAAAACCCGAGCAATTATTCTTCTTTTGTAACAATAATGGTCGCTCTAACACCTGTTAAAAGGTTCCATTTTTTAGACGACACCAAAACACCATTGTCATCGTAGACATCAAATTCTGCCGTATTAGGTCCAGAATCGCCTTGATTAAGCGCCAAAAAAACAATTTTATTGAAGCCAATGGAAAGCGGGACGTCAAACGATTTGTAACCCGAAGTCAGTAATAAGCTGGGAATAAAAATTTCGTCGTTTACATAAACACGAACCATATCACCATCAGGATATTCATGGTCTCTACATCTAATATTAACATGAGTGCCATTGCTTTTAAAGTCGCCTAAAAATTGGTCGGACATCGATTCCATTTTTATACCCTGTTCCACCGCTTTTTTATTCCACCGCTCTTCAAATAGCTCACCAGGATCTCTTAAGGTACTGTTATCAATCATTGAAAACTCCTCTTTAGGTTTTTCAATGGGCAGGGGTTTGTAGTTTTTAGTGCCTAAGGTATTTGGACTTATTTTTTTGTCTTCAGGTACTATTGAAATGTTTGTTGAATCTTTATCTTTAGTTTCGATGGCCGGTATTTTAATGGATTGGTTTTCCTTTTCAGTTTGCTGGGCAAATACCTGAAACGAAAGACCTAAAAAAAATAGAATTGCGAAACTAAACTTCATCAGATTGAATTTGGGATGTGTTGAAACAAAAACTGTACCTGTTTGTCGAAAATAACGCCTTTTCCCAAATTAAATTTTAAATATTCGTTAAAACTTACCGTTGAAGCTCACCCTTAGTCTTCTATTGTATTCATCAAAAAGCCAATCTTTATAATTTTGAGTACTATTCATGATACAATAGGAATATTGTTTGATGCGGTAGGAAATGTCTTCTTGAAGTAATTTTGCCAAAGCCCTAGCTTCAAAAACATCCTGACTACTTTCAATACACATTTGTGAGTGATGTTCTATGGATTTTTCGATAACTGCGAAGGATTTTAAACCTTGACCCAACACCTCGTTATATTCTGCCTTAATATCAAATTCGGTAGATTTTGCTGCTTTAAACCGTTCTTTAAGTTGATCGGGCATCACATAAACAAAATCACGTTCGATGTCTTCGTCATTCCTTAAATTGTCGAGATATAAATCTGGGTATTTAAAAATGTGTTGCCAATCCACAGATTGGTCCCAAGGTCCAAAACGCACCACATTGTTTCCCAAATCCAGCACCATAAAACTACTCTTGTTTGGCAATACCCTAGAGCCCCGACCTATCATTTGAAAATACAAGGTCAACGAGCGGGTTGCTCTATTTAGGATAACCGATTCTACAGTTGGCTCATCGAACCCGGTTGTCAAAATACTAACCGAAGTTAATATGCCATTAGGTGTATGTTTAAACCACTTTAAGATGTCTTTTCGTTCCTGTTTGCTACAAGTGTTATCCAGATGCCTAATGTCGTAGCCTGCTCTTTTAAATGCATGATACACTTCCTTTGAGGTACTGATACCATTGTTGAAAATCAATGTCTTTTTATCTTTACACATGTCTTCATAGGCATGCATCAATTTACCCTGCATTAGGGAATTGGTGTACAAGGCTTCAGAAGATTTTACGGTGTAATCGCCATTAATTCCAATTTTGAGTGAGTTTAACGCCACATCAAAGTTGTATAATTCGGCTTTAGCCAAAAACCCGTTTTTAATTAAAGTAGAAATATCATCGCCAACAATTAATTTATCGTAATTGTCCTTCATTGGCAATTTGATATTCGAACTTAACGGTGTAGCCGTGACCCCAAGTATAAAACAGGTATCAAAAAATTTAAACAATTTTCTAAAGGAGTTGTAGTGCGCCTCATCAATAATCACCAATCCAACATCTTTCAGAACTAACTTATCATCATTTAACCTATTATTTAAGGTCTCAACCATGGCCACAAAACACTTATATTGGTCTTGATCTGGTAATTCTTTTACTTTACTGTTGATGACTTTGTTATTGACCTCAAAGCTCGATAACATTTTTGAAGTCTGTTTACAAAGCTCCACACGATGTGTCAGGATCACAACCTTTTTTTGATGATTTTTAATATAGCGCCTAACGATTTCCGAAAAGATTACAGTCTTCCCTCCTCCTGTCGGCAATTGGTACAGCAGGTTATAGTTATCTGGAGCCTTTTCCATAACCTCAAAAATCCTATTAAGATCTGAGATTTGATAATCATAAAGGCTTTTTTTAGTTTGTTGATTGTTTTGTAGTTCTACAGATACAGGCATATACTAGTTTCGTCAAAAAAAATTCTTACAAAATTAAGCTTTTATAAGGTTATACAGCAGGATTGTTAAAAACATTTGATAAAAAAAAGAGAAACTGTACAGTTTCTCTTTGATTGAATTTTCAATTGCTTAAGAAATTTCAATACGCTTAGGCGGTTTTTGTTTGGCCTCTTCTCGTTTAGGCAAGGTTACCGTCAAAATACCATCTTTGTATGTGGCTTTTACTTTATCGGACTCTACACTGTCTGGCAAAGTAAAGGTTCTTTTAAATGATGCATACCCAAACTCTCTTCGCGTATAATGCGCTTTGGTTTCTTCATCTTCATTCTTTACCTCCGATGCAACAGACAAAATTTTGTGTTCTACATCAATTACAAAATCAGATTTCTTCATCCCAGGAATTGCCAATTCCAGTACAAATTCCTCATTGGTCTCTTTAATGTTTACAGCAGGAAGTGTGATTCCTGTATTAAAATTGGACAGGAATTCTGTTCCCAAACTGTTTTCAAAAAAGTTGTCAAACCATGATGGTAAACTCGGTAGGCTTGTACCTTTATTTACTCTTAAATTTTCTCCGCCTTTAGGCAGTGTTACTAATGTGCTCATCTTAATAATTTTTTAAGTTAAACTTCATTTTCAATGCTGTAGTGAACAAATAAAATACCAAACCAAAACCTTGCCCTAAAACTGACATTTTTTCAATAGCAATTGGTCAATTTGACATTTTTTAAGACACTACACACCTATTTTTCAGCACATTATTGTTAAATAGTGTTAAATTATTACTTTGTTATACATAGTACTGTAACAATTATAAATTCTTTTCGTCTATAGGGTATAAACCCATTAAATTATAAATAAAATGAGAACTTTAAACAACAATCAATTAATAGGAACTTTAGAAACTTCTAAAAGTTATACTTGGAACCGAAAAAGACGTTATCGATTAGCGTTTTAACAAAAAATAACATCAATCAAAAAACAAAGAATCATGAAATCACTATCGAAAATTACGGAGACATCACATACCATTCATGCGGATCTTAAGACCATTCGGTAAGTGATTTTATTCAAAAACAACATCAATCAAAATCAAGAAAACCAGCATCTATTTAATGCTGGTTTTTTTTATGAATTCCAATTACTACTTTTTTATAATGATACCTATTGTTCGGCCTCTTTTTCACTCAACATCTCTACCCAACCTTGAACCTCGTTTTGCATAATCGCTTCGCAGTGTTGTACCAAAATTGAAAAGGCATCACTGGTATGGTAAGGATTGGTCCTAGTTTCAAATAATAACTTTTCTCGTTTTAGTTTTTCTGAAGCCGTTCTATATTGAATCCATAGCTTTTCATAATCGTATATTTTTACAAAACTTTCAATAAAAACAATAAAAGCAGCTATAATACCTATAATTTGGGGCATATTAATTTCAAAAAACCACAAAGAGAATTTGACGATTTCGTCTTCAACAGATGACCAAAGCGATAAGGTCGTAATGGATAAGGCCGCGGTAATTTTTATGACCTGCCAGAGCTTGTGCTTTTTTTGACAAACGGAGCTTTTGCCTTCATACCAATTAATTTGATCGTCAAGTCTTTGGCTTATATAATCTTCTTGTGTCATAAACTTTATTTAAAAGTTGTCTATAAAATTATGGCTAATTAATTTAATATTAAAGAAACAAAAAATACGTCATATTTCAGTTGAGATTTTGGTGTTCGTTAAGCTTGACCCGATAGTAGATGTTTACTTTTTTACGGCCCCATCTTTTAGCAGAGATAATATCGGTACCCATATAAATATCAATCTTGTTGTTCCAGCGATCGTGCATTCGGTCTCTTACCAGATAAACTCCTTTAAGACCCTCAATGATGACAAAAGTATTGGGCTTAAGCCCCAATCGATACAAGTCTTCAGAAACTGCTATGCTTTTTATACTGGATTTAAGACTGTCGCCAAACGCACCAATAAAAGGATCCCCATCTGTTTGGCGATTGGTCGAATTATAGGCAGTAGATGTAACCCTAAGGGATTTCCATTCGTACTTTGGCTTGGGTTCTTCCTCACAGCCCAACATTAAAACCATTACAATTATAAGAGTAACTCGCACAATCATATATTAAATATACATTTTAAATGTGACCGTTGTACATTTGATTTTGGTTTTTGTAAATTCACCCTTTAAAATTAATACCTTTTTTTTATGAAATTAATCTTAACCACTATTTGTTTAGCAACTGTACTGATGTCTTGTAAAAATAATTCCAAAAGTTCTGACGCGTCAGAATCCACAACAGATTCTTTGGCACTTGTAGAACGTGCAAAGGCCATTCACGAACGGGTCATTACCATGGATACCCATGATGATATCGACGTAAAAAACTTTACAGACTCTATAAACTACTCTCAAAAACTAGACACTCAAGTCACTATTCCAAAAATGAAGGCTGGAGGTTTGGATGTCGCTTGGTTTATCGTTTTTACTGCCCAAGACTCCTTATCAGATGCAGGCTATAAGAAAGCTTATGATAATGCCATGTCCAAATTTGAAGCTATTCATAAATTGGTTACAGAATTTGCGCCTGATGACATTGAATTGGCAACCACGTCTAAAGACGTTAGACGCATCATTAAATCGGGTAAAAAAGTGGCGATGATTGGGATTGAAAACGGTTATCCAATCGGCACTGATATTAAAAATGTTGAAAAATTCTATAATCTGGGAGGTCGTTATATGTCATTGGCTCATAATGGACACAATCAATTGAGTGATAGCCATACCGGAGAAGAGAATGGTATTTGGTTGAACAATGGGTTAAGTAATTTTGGCAAGGAAGTCATCAAGGAAATGAATCGCTTGGGGATTATGATCGATGTGTCACATCCCTCAAAAGAAGCCATGCGTCAAATGATCGTATTAAGCAAAGCGCCTATTATTGCATCCCATTCTGCCGCTAGAGGGCTAAGTGATGTCAGCAGGAATCTTGACGACGAACAATTGCAGTGGATGAAGAAAAATGGAGGTGTTGTTCAAACTGTGGCTTTAGCAGATTTTGTCAATATCAATAAAACCAATGCAAGAAATGAAAAATTCAAGTCCATTAGGATGGCGATTGCAGATTCATTGAGCATTCCATGGTATGAAACTTGGGATGACATTAAAAGTCATTTGGCTGAAGATGAAGTCATGGGTTATATCAGTAAAAAGAATGAAATTATAAAAATAGCCGATGAACAGGTGAAGGGATCTGAAGGTTATCCTCAGCCTGTCAACGTGGTTGACTTTGTAAATCAGATCGATTATTTGGTGGAAAAAATTGGTATTGACCATGTGGGCATCAGCAGCGATTTTGACGGTGGCGGTGGAATTGAAGGTTGGAACGACGCTTCTGAAACCTTTAACGTGACCCTAGAACTCGTCAAACGTGGCTACACCGAAGAGCAGATTGCCAAGCTTTGGAGTGGAAACTTATTACGGGTTTTGGATGAAGTGCAGGCGGTGGCTGATGGATTGAAATAATATTAACTTAAGACTCTTTTAATAATTCTGAAAATTAATAGTTAATTAAATCTTTCAATTCTTTTTCAAACCTATTTTTAGCCAAATACTGATTTTCCAACGGGCTCACAAATGGTATCGGTGTTTCCATACTGGCAACCCGTTTTACTGGGGCATCCAAATGCTCAAAACAGTGTTCCATAAGCAACGCCGAAATATCACTGGCTATCCCTCCAAATAAAGAGTCTTCTTGCAATATTATGGCTCGACCTGTTTTTTTAACCGACGTGTAAATGGTTTCAGTATCTAAAGGCTGTAATGTTCTTAAATCAATGAGGTCTGCCTTAATATCCGTATTATTTTCAAGTGTTTCCAAAGCCCAATGCACCCCTGCTCCATAAGTGACAATTGTCACTTGGTTGCCTTCTTTTAAAAGGGAAGCTTGTCCAAATGGAATGGTATAATAATCGGTAGGAACTTCTTGTCGGATGCTTCTATACAAAGCTTTGTGCTCAAAATACAGCACGGGATTGGGGTCATTAATAGCAGTTGTCAACAAGCCTTTAGCATCATAAGGAAAGGCAGGATACACGACTTTTAAACCCGGAGTTTTGGTAAACCAGGCTTCGTTGGTTTGCGAATGGAATGGTCCTGCTCCCA
Organism: Flavobacteriaceae bacterium LMO-SS05; assembly: GCA_051814705.1. Lineage (GTDB taxonomy): Bacteria > Bacteroidota > Bacteroidia > Flavobacteriales > Flavobacteriaceae > Geojedonia. Next base: position 47,826 of record JBPWQW010000008.1, on the reverse strand, counting down.
CACCTGCACCACAGGGCATGCGCACAACCACATCGGCATTTTGGTTCCAGCGATAGTGTGATTTTGCCAAATAATTAACTAGTGGATTAAATCCGGAACTAACAAAATCGGCAAATTGCATTTCCACCACCGACTTTATACCTGCTATAGACAAGCCCATGGCCGTTTCAATAATAGCCGATTCGCAAATAGGCGTATTGCGGACTCTTTCGGTACCGAACTCCTTGGCGAAGCCCTCGGTAATTTTAAAAACCCCGCCATATTCAGCAATGTCTTGGCCCATGATGACCAAGTCCTTGTGTTTTTGCATGCTTTGTCGTAAGCCATCAGATATCGCGTCGATCAATCGGATTTCTTTTAAAACTGAATTTGGTTTAATGTCTTGATATTGAAAGGCTTTATAAACATCATGTAATTCTATACTTTCATCAGGAACAATAGGGGCTTCAGCATAAGTCAAGTCTAATGCATCATCAATTTCCTTTTTAATGCTATTGGAAATGGCTTCATTTTTAGCTTCTGATAGAATTTTTTTCTCAATTAAATAATCTCTAAAATTTGTAATGGGGTCTTTAGCTTCCCATTCAGCCATCAATTTTTTAGGAACATATTTTGTTCCACTCGCCTCTTCATGGCCTCGCATTCTAAAGGTTTTGAATTCCAATAAAATGGGTCTTGGGCGTTTTCTGATGCTTTCAGCCAGCTTTTGGACTTTAGTGTACACTTCAATAATATTATTACCGTCCAACACAAAGGCATCCATACCGTAAGCTTTGCCACGATCGGCCAAATCTTTGCAGTGGTATTGCTCATGTGTGGGTGTGGACAATCCATAGCCATTGTTTTCTATACAGAAAATAACAGGCAATTGCCAAACAGAAGCTACATTTAAGGCTTCATGAAAATCCCCTTCACTGGTTCCTCCCTCACCGGTGAATACCGCGGTGACTAAATTGTTATTTTTTAGAATATTCGCCAAAGCAATACCATCGGCAACTCCTAGTTGGGGACCCAAATGCGAAATCATCCCCACAATATTGTACTCTTGGGTTCCAAAATGAAACGATCGGTCCCTACCTTTTGTAAAGCCACTAGCCTTGCCTTGCCACTGACTAAATAAGCGATGCAATGGGATATCACGTGTTGTAAATACACCCAAATTTCTATGCATGGGCAATATGTATTCTTCCTTTTTTAGGGCCATAGTAACCCCAATTGATATAGCTTCTTGGCCTATGCCAGAAAACCATTTGGATATTTTTCCTTGTCGTAAAAGAATCAGCATTTTCTCTTCAATCAATCTGGGTTTCAGCATCTTGGTATAAAGCTGAAGCAGGATTTGGTCGTCGAGATTTTTTTTATCGTAACTAATATTGTTTTTTGTTGGAGCCAACATAATTAAGGTATTGTTTTCACGTTTCAAATGTAACTAAAAATAGAAAGACTAAAGCGCAATAGATTCATTTTTTAAGCGCATTTAAATCTATACCAATTAGCATTGTTTTGTTACATTTGTGGTTACCAGTCTAAGTTAGTTGTTGAATAAAACTTAAAATAATGGATTTACAAGACCAGCTTAAAAGTTTGTTTCCAGAGCACGTTTCTGAACCTTTAGATTCTGAAGGTGAAAAAACCAATACTATTTGGATGCAAGATGACCCTATAATCTGTAAATACGAAAAACGAAAAGGCAAACCCATTACTATTTTAGAAGGATATACTGGAGCCACTAACGATTTTAAAACCCTAACCAAAGAGCTCAAAACAACATTAAGTGTTGGAGGTAGTTTTAAAGATGATAAAATTATAATTCAGGGGGATTACAGAGATAAAATCATGCAAATTCTTAAACAAAAAGGCTTTGCCGTAAAACGTGTTGGCGGATAATGGTACATAAAACACTTCATATTACAAACGGGAGCAATCTGACCAAAAATTTGAAGGAATTGGATATTGCTGGAGATTATTTGACCTGGCAGGAAATGTTATGCGAAGGCCCTACTGAAATAAATATCGATACGGAGTCTTTTATCAATCTGCGAAAAGCATTTTTAAATACATTTTACGATATTGAAATCAATGAAGCAGAATACGTGTCGGAAATACAAAAACTCAATCATTTAGAAGCCTATTCCGAAATTGTGCTTTGGTTTGAATATGATTTATTTTGTCATATCAATCTTATTGGAGTCATTAGTTTGCTCCTGCAAAAACGTGTCAAACAGCCCCTTTATTTGGTGTGCAGTGGCAGACTTACAGGCGAAAAAAATCTTAAAGGCCTTTCGGAACTGTCTTCAGGGCAATTGTTATACCATTACGACAACAAAGTCAAATTAACCGATGAAGATATTGATCTTGCCGAATCTGTTTGGAAAACCTATTGTGGCAAAGACCACAACTTGCTAAAAGCATATATCACACAAAAATCGTCGTTTAAATATTTGACGAATTGCTTAAAAGCCCATTTGGAGCGATTTCCTAATTTAAAAAGTGGACTGGACACTTTAGAAGAAAATATACTAAATATCATAAAGGATAATACTATAAAATCTAAAAACCATCTCCTGGGTTATGCCTTGAATTACCAAGGTTATTATGGGTTTAGTGATATTCAACTTACAAGAATTATAGATAAACTGTCCATATTTTATACAGAGGATGACAAAAAACTTACTTTAAACAGAAAAGGACATGAAGCCTTATTACACCAACGTAATTATTCTTTGGAAATTGGAAATAATATTCCTTTTGGCGGGCTTAATCGCTCTGACTATCAATTTAGTAAACAACAAAATAAACTCATAAAGACTATAATAAATGCCCATTAAAGCATCTAAAATTAGATTAAGCCTCATCAATCGCAATGGACAGCTTAAATCTATTTCAATCACTAATACACCACACTGATGAAAACTGTAACGATAGGTGGCGTACCTGAACATTTTAACCTAGCTTGGTATCTCACGCTTAAAGAAGGAGAATACAAACAAGAAGCTATTAATTTAAGATGGGTGGATTATCCAGGAGGGACTGGAGATATGTGTAAAGCACTTCGTGAAGGAGACATCGATATGGCTGTGGTTTTAACCGAAGGCATTGTTAAAGATATTATAGAGGGTAATCCCAGTAAAATAGTTCAAGTCTTTGTGCAAACGCCTTTAATTTGGGGCATTCATGTCGCTCATGGTTCCAACTACAAGACCATCGATGAGTTGAAAGGCAAAACAGCAGCAATTAGCAGAAAGGGATCGGGTTCCCATTTAATGGCCTATATCCATGCCCAAAATAATTCATGGGATTTAGAGAAGGACCTTAAGTTTGAAGTCGTAAAAAATCTGGATGGCGCTATTACAGCATTGTCAAATGGTGATGTGGATTATTTTATGTGGGAAAAATTTACTACTAAACCCATAGTTGATGACGGGATCTTTAGAAAAATTGGCAAATGTCCTACTCCTTGGCCCTGTTTCGTAATCGTAGTGCGAACCGAATTCTTATCGAAACACGAAGCCGAGTTAAAAAAGATTTTAAACATTATTAACCGTACTACAGTAAACTTTAAAACCATTAACGACATTGATAAGACAATTGCGACTAGGTACAATCAAAAACTAGTCGATGTACAAGATTGGCTGGCGTTAACAGAATGGTCACAAAAACAAATCGATAAACAAACAATACATGATGTACAAAACAAATTAGTTGAGTTGGGAATAATTAAGGAGTTCATAAATTATGAAAGTATTGTAGGAATAATATGAATTATTAGCCTTTAGATTGCTTTATTTGTCAAAATATTCGCTTTTTGTCCGATTTAATTGCTTTTAAACCTTTTATTTCCTACTTTTGGAAAACCAAATCGTCAATACCTCTGGCATAAACATATGAACTATGATCATGACCATTACCCTAACACTTACGTTTTTAGTTGCTATTAATTTTATCTTACTTTTTCTAAGTTGCAACAAAGTCCAAAAACATCAAGCCTCTAAAAGACCGCCAATTATACTTAGGCATCACTTCACCAATCAATTGAATTCAGACCAGCTTGCTCCAACAGGAAGTTAGTCTTACTAAAGTGTCGATTACCAAACCAATAGCCTCTATTTGCGCTTAATGGAGAAGGATGTCCCGATGTGAGGACAGGGTGTTTATTTGCGTCTATTAATTTGATTTTTTGTTTTGCAAAACCACCCCATAACAAAAATATTACCTCTTCTTTTTCATTGCTAATCGTTTTAATAACTTGGTCTGTAAACTCTTCCCATCCTTTTTGTTGATGGCTACCCGCTTGATGAGCCCTGACCGTTAAGGTGGCATTTAATAACAAGACCCCTTGCTTGGCCCAACGCCCTAAATTACCCGATACAGGGTAAGAACTGTTTAAGTCGGATTCTATTTCCTTGAAAATATTAATTAATGAAGGCGGATGTGCGATCCCATCATTGACTGAAAAGCACAGTCCATTGGCTTGCCCATCTCCATGATAAGGGTCTTGCCCAATAATGACTACTTTAAGATTTTCAAAGGTACAGCAATCAAAAGCTGAAAAAATATGATCCCTTTTTGGAAAGCATTTATGATTATTGTATTCAGACTTAACAAATTCCGATAGTTTAATAAAATAAGGTTTATTAAATTCATCCTGCAAATACGGTTTCCAACTGTGGTGGATAGTAACGTCCATCTTTCTATATCTTGTTCAGAAAACTAAAATAATACTATCTTTAGTCTTATTAAAACATATCCCATTGAAAAAACTAAAATTTCCAACCGCACAAACCGTACTTTTAATTATTGCTGCTTTTGTTGCTATGTTAACCTGGGTAATACCAGCAGGACAATTTGATAGATTAACTTACGATAAACAAAATGCCGTTTTCATTAAGACTTCTTTTCATAAAACCTTAACTTTAGAAGGCAGTCAAAACACACTAGACCAGTTAATGGTCAAAATTCCCTTAGAAAAATTTACCAGTGGAGATATTAGTAAGCCCATTAGCATCCCGAATACCTACAAGACCTTAGAAGCTAAACCACAAGGCTTAATAGATTATATCTTATCCCCAATACAAGGTATTATTAAGGTTTCTGATATCATGTTATTTGTTTTAATAATTGGTGGACTGGTAGGAATTGTAAATTTTACGGGTGCTTTTGAAGCTGGAATATCTTGGCTGTCTAGAAAACTTGAAGGAAAAGAATACGTACTCATTATTGTGGTTACAACTCTTATTGCTCTAGGAGGAACTACATTTGGAATGGCTGAAGAAACCATGGCCTTTTTCCCAATACTCATCCCTGTTTTTTTGGCAGCAAAATACGATGCTTTGGTTCCTGTAGCCTGTATCTTTATTGGTTCCTCTATTGGTACTATGGCTTCAACAGTAAATCCCTTTTCTACAATTATTGCTTCAGATGCGGCAGGTATAAATTGGACGACTGGAATTATTGGTAGGATTATAATGCTGCTTGGAGGCCTAATTATTTGTATTGCTTATATTTTAAGGTATGCGAAACGTGTATTAAAAGACCCAACACAATCGTTAATCTATAGTCAAAAAGAAGACATCGAGCGTCTTTTTCCGAGTTTTTCACATTCCATTCGGCTTACTGCAAGGTTAAAACTTATTTTAATAGTTTTTGTTTCTTCCTTTATGGTTATGGTGTATGGCGTTTCCCAACTGGATTGGTGGTTTTTAGAAATGACAGCTGTGTTTTTGGTGAGTGCTGTTATCATTGGGTTCATTGCGAAAATTAAGGAAGCCGTTTTTGTGGATACCTTTGTGAAAGGCGCGAATCAGTTACTCAGTGTTGCTTTTATTATAGGAATAGCGAGAGGGATTTCCATTTTAATGGATGACGGATTAATAAGTGACACCATCTTGTTTTATGGCAGTAACCTCACTGAAGGCATGAACAAAGGGCTTTTTATTAACGTTTTGTTTCTTATTTATAACGGATTATCCTTTTTTATTTCATCATCATCCGGAATGGCTGTACTCACCATGCCAATTATGTCTCCCTTAGCCGATGGCGTGGGTATTGGGCGTGAATTTATAATAAACGCCTATCAATATGGCATGGGTCTATTTAATTTTATTAACCCTACTGGATTAATTTTGGCATCTCTGGCCATGGCTAAAATTGGATTTGATAAATGGCTTAAATTTATAATGCCATTGATGCTCATCTTGCTGGTATTTACCATGGCTTTTTTGACAATTTCTGTTTATATTTAACCTTGGATACCTATATATTAGCTTAAATTTGTAGTCTTAATATTTGAATTTAAGAATGATTAGCATACAGGAAAAAACATTACAGGATCTGGAATTTGAAACGGTTTTAGAACAGGTTTCCCGATATTGCATTAGCGATTTGGGCAAAGCTGAAGTACTCAAAATCCTACCTTTCAAAACCAAGGACACCCTGTTGCATGAACTCAACTTAACTAACGAATTTCTATCCTCTTTTTATAATGAAAATCGCATTCCCAATCACGGTTTTGAGCCCATTAGCAAAGAAATTAAGCTCTTAAAAATTGAAAATTCCTTTTTGGAAACCAGTAGTTTTAAAAAAATAACAAACATTTCAAGCAGCTGCAATTCTATTTTAGGCTTTCTAAAAAAATTTGAAGGGTATTATCCAACACTCTATTCTAATTCATCTACAATAGAAATTACAAAAGTTTTGATTGACCAAATACATCTCATCATCGATCGCTTTGGAGATGTAAAAGATCAGGCTTCTCCTAATTTGTTAGCATTACGGCTATCTATAAATTCGATTAAAGGCAAGATAAATCAAAGCTTTGTTACAGCATTAAATTCTTATATAGGACTTGATTATCTGGATGACATACGGGAATCTGTTGTTGAAAATAAGCGTGTCCTTGCCATAAAAGCTATGTATAGACGCAAAGTGAAAGGCAATATTATGGGAAGCAGTAAAACCGGAAGTATTGTATATGTACAACCAGAAGCCACATTTAGATATGCTCGTGAACTTAATAATTTAGAATTTGAAGAGCACGAAGAACTTATTAAAATTCTTAAGGATTTAACCGATTTTGTAAGACCATTTACCCAACTACTCTCACAATACCAATCCTTTTTGACCAATTTGGATGTCCTTTATGCCAAAGCCAAATACGCACAAACAATCAATGGTATTTTACCACACGTTAATGACGACAAAGCGTATAGCATAAAAGATGCCTATCACCCACTACTCTATAGTTCTAATCAAAAGAAAGGAACTAAAACCTATCCACAGTCCATTACATTAGTTCCAGAAAATCGGATTATCGTTATTTCTGGACCCAATGCTGGAGGTAAAAGTATTACCTTAAAAACCATTGGGCTTCTTCAAGTCATGTTGCAAAGTGGCATGCTCATCCCAGTTCATGAAAAAAGTAAAGTGTGCTTGTTTGATAGAATTATCACTGATATTGGTGATAACCAATCTATAGAGAATCATTTGAGCACCTACAGTTACCGATTAAAGCAAATGAATTATTTTCTGAAGAAGTGTAACAAAAACACCTTGTTTTTAATTGATGAGTTTGGTACCGGTAGCGACCCTGAACTAGGTGGCGCTTTGGCTGAAACGTTTCTGGAAGAATTCTATCATCGTGAAGCCTTTGGAATCATTACTACACATTATTCCAATTTAAAATTGTTAGCAAACGAGTTGCCTTATATGCAAAATGCCAGCATGCTGTTTGACGAAAAAAGTCTGGAACCCATTTATAAATTGACTTTAGGGCACGCTGGAAGCTCATTTACCTTTGAAGTGGCACAAAAAAATGGAATTCCTTTTGGGCTGATCAACAGAGCAAAAAAGAAAATAGAGCGCGGTAAAGTGCGCTTTGATGCCACTATTGCCAAACTACAAAAAGAGCGTTCGAAGTTGGAAAAAACGGAACAGTCTTTAAAAGTAAATGAACGTAAAAAACAAAATGAGGCGGATAAGTTAGAGGAAATCAATGCTAAAATTCAAAAGAAATTGGAGAGTTATCAGGAATTATATGACAGCAATCAACGTTTGATTTATTTAGGACAAAAGATCAATGACATCTCCGAAAAGTATTTTAACAATAAACGTAAGGGAGAACTAATGGATGATCTATTCAAATTAGTCCAGATTGAAAATTCCAAGCGTAAAAAAGTTTCTGCAAAACAGAAAAAAGCAATTAAAACTAAAGAAACTCAAGTTAAAAATGAGGCTGAGAAAACAGTCGAAGTCATCAGGCAGAAGAAAAAAATCGCTAAACAAAAAGCTATTGAAGCTCCAAAGCCCAAACCAATTTTAAAAGTTGGTGATCGGGTGCGCATGCATGATGGACGTGCCATTGGAAGTATTGATACTTTAGAAAAAAATAAGGCTATTGTTAATTATGGCATGTTTACAACCAACGTAAATGTGGATTTATTGGAACTGGTAGAAAGCAAAAAATGAGTGTATTAGCTTATGATAAACAATTGGTACTTTTTGACGGTGTCTGCAATCTGTGTAACGCATCTGTAAAGTATATTATTAAACATGACAAAACGGATCTTTTTAGATTTACACCTCTACAAAGTGAAGTTGGCCAGCACCTAATTGCAAAGTATCATATAGACCCCTCTAAAACGGATTCTATTCTCTTATATTCTGAAAAAAAAGGGATTTATTACAAATCCACTGCGGCTCTTAAAATTGCCTCGCATTTGGGTTTTCCTCGAAGTAGTATGTCCATATTTTTAATCATCCCGCCTTTCATTAGAAACTGGGTATACGATTATATTGCCAAAAACCGATACAAATGGTATGGAAAGCGGGAAAGTTGCATGGTACCGACTCCTGAACTACAAGCGAAGTTTTTATAAAAAAAGGCCCTCTTGTAAAAAAGGGCCTAGTCAATTAACAACTAATTATACTCTAGAAATCTTTTATTGAATTATAGTGTATTATTTAATGCTTAAAGGTACGTGAATAAGATTTACCAGATTAAAAAATATCGATATAAAACCAAAATCGTTGATTAAAAAATTGGAAATGCATAAATTAGCTCTAAAGTGTATCGTTTTAAGAGAAAAGCTACTCATGCACCAAACTTCCCCATTCCGTCCAAGAACCATCATAGACCGATATGTTTTTATATCCAGCCATTTCGGCTCCTAATGCTAGGACACATGCTGTGATTCCAGACCCACAAGAAAAGGTGATTTGATCATCTTGCTTTGCAATTCGATTAAAAATAGCTTCCAATTCTTCTTTGTCTTTAAAATGTTGATCTATAAATAAGTCTTCAAACGGAATGTTTACCGAATTTGGAATGGTGCCGCTTCGCAATCCAGCTCGAGGTTCTGCAATAATGCCTTTAAACCGTCCTTCAGAACGGGCATCAATAATAAGGTGGTTTGGATCTTCAGATTCTTTTTTGACCTCTTCAAAAAATTTCATCAATTCTGGTCGGTACCTAGCCTCAAAATCTCCCCGTTCACCTTTGTAATGTTGTTTATGTTCGACTTCATAATTCACTTTTTCCCACGCTGGTAATCCACCATTTAAAACAGCCACATTATCATGTCCAAAAGCTTTAAACAACCACCATGCACGTGGACTTGAGTAAATTCCTTTATCGTCATAAATTACGATGGCGCTATCTTTATGTATTCCCAGTTCTTGTGCCGATTTGGTAAATTGTTCAGCAGAAGGAATGGTCGTCGGAAATGGTGCTGAAACGTCGCTAAACTTATGTTTTAAATCAAAAAAGCGTGCCGAAGGAATTTGAACTTCGTTGGTCGTTTCATCACCACTCGTAACTTTAGGGATTGATGCATCTAAAATCACCAAATTAGGAGTCATTAAATGCTTTTTCAACCAAGTGGCGGATACTATAGGGTTATTAATTTTCAAATCGATATTTTAAGATTCCAAATCAAAAGTTTCAGTCGGGTTTTTAGCCCCTTGATAATCAAGTAGGTTTTCACCATCAGCGATGATGCTGCATACCGTGGCATCACCAGTAACGTTAACCACCGTTCTAAACATATCCAAAATTCTATCTACAGGAAAAATGATTGCGATCCAAGCTGGATTTAAACCAACAGAATCCAGTACAATAATGAGCATAACCAGCCCCGCACTCGGGACCGCAGCTGAACCTATAGAAGCCAATGTCGTTGTAAGCACAATGGTCAATTGTTGGCCAATTGTTAAATCTATCATGTGCAACTGTGCCAAAAAGATAACGGCGACGGCTTGGTATAAACTCGTGCCGTCCATATTTACTGTAGCGCCAATAGGCAATACAAAACTGCTGACTTTTTTATCAACACCCAGGTTTTGCTCAACGCATTCCATAGTTACCGGTAAAGTTGCTGCACTGCTAGAGGTAGAAAACGCCAATGTTTGTGCGGGCCCCATGGCTTTGAAGAATCCTGCATAGGGGATTTTTTTTACAAAAGTTTTTAAAATACCTGGATAAACAATAACGACCATCAATAAAAGACCTACAAAGACTGTAAGTGAGTACCAACCTAAACCTTTAAAAATCTCAATAACTTTACCGATATCATCACCCGCCATTTTACTCACAACTCCAGCCAATAAAGCAAACACAAAAAAGGGAGCCGCCTGCATGACCAAATCTACCATTTTTAAAAAAACCTCATTAATGCCATCAACTATGTTTAAAACAGGTTGTGACTTTTCATTTGGAATAAACAGTAAGCTAATCCCAAAAAATATAGCAAAAAAGATAACCTGTAACATTAGTCCATTATTGGAAAGTGAATAAAAAAAGTTATCGGGCACTATATCAACCAAAGGTTGCAATGGTGATGTTTCTTTTTGCTTATTTGCGTTTTCCAGTTTATCAGAAACTGAAGCTTCTTTTAATTCTGAGTTAGTTAATTTTGAAATTTCTTGTGCTCGTTCAAAAAACGTAGGGTCTTGAAGATAGTTAATACCATCTTTAATTTGATGACCTTGAGAAGCTGCCCAAATTTCATAACTAATTCTATTGTCAATCCTACTTTGCTCATCAATTAACCTTCCCGGTTTAATGGTGTTTACCAACAACAATCCTAGTGAAATAGCCAGAACTGTTGTAACAAGATAAATAAGAAGTGTTTTCCCTCCCATTCTACCAAGGCTTGCTGGGTCACCAATATTGGCAACGCCACTAATAATGGAAAACAATACCAATGGAACGGCTATTAATTTCAGGAGGTTTATAAAAATGGTGCCAAATGGGTCTATCCAATTGATTGTAAACGAACTCCACCCCAGGGAGCTGGACAATAATGCCCAAATAATTCCCAATACCATCCCAATAAGGATTTTCCAATGCAATGCGAGTTTTTTCATGAGCAATTCAATTTAATTTTTAGCCCTGATTGAGGCGCTATCCTTTTGAGCATTCAAAAGATAAAGCCGAAAGCAGGAATAGCTACTTATAGATTTTATCTTGCAGATAATAATCGGCGATTACCAAAGCCGCCATGGCTTCTACAATAGGCACCGCTCTAGGCACCACACAAGGATCGTGACGCCCTTTGCCCTGCATTTCTACGATTTGCCCACTGCTATCCAAGGCATCTTGTTTTTTAATGATGGTAGCGACGGGTTTAAAGGCCACTCTAAAATAAATATCCATACCGTTTGAAATACCGCCTTGAATACCTCCTGAAAGATTGGTTTTGGTGCTTCCGTCTGCGTTGAACAAATCGTTATGCTCGCTGCCTTTCATTTGTACGCCACAAAAGCCACTGCCGTATTCAAATCCTTTTACAGCATTGATGGACAGCATGGCCTTACCTAATTCGGCGTGGAGTTTATCAAACACAGGTTCGCCCAGTCCTATGGGCACATTTTGCAACACACAGGTCACGGTTCCGCCAATGGTATCGCCATCTTTCTTGATCTCTTTTATTCTATTGATCATACGCTCAGCGGTGGCCTCATCTGGGCAACGGACTGCATTTGCTTCAATTTTTGAAAAATCCAGATCTTGATAGGGTTTATTTATAAAAATATCCCCAACTGAAGATGTAAAGGCATGAATTTTCACATCCTTTAAAAGTTGTTTTGCAATGGCCCCTGCTACTACTCTACAGGCCGTTTCACGTGCTGAACTTCGTCCACCACCTCGGTAATCGCGGTTTCCGTATTTTTTTTCGTAGGTATAATCGGCATGGCTTGGGCGATATACTTCTTTAATATGTGAATAATCTTTTGATTTTTGATTGGTGTTTTGAATGGTAAATCCTATAGGTGTTCCCGTAGTTTTACCTTCAAAAATTCCAGATAGAAATTCAACAGTATCAGGCTCCTTACGCTGGGTTACAATTTCGGATTGTCCGGGTTTGCGCCTATTCATTTCTGCTTGAATCGCTTCAAAATCAATTTCAAGTCCAGAAGGGCACCCATCAATAATACCTCCAATTGCGACACCATGTGACTCCCCAAACGTAGTCAACTTAAATAATTTTCCGAAGGAATTTCCCGCCATTTAATGATATTTGTAACTGTTATTTAGAATGCTAAAGTAATTTTAAAATTAAAGAAACAAAAATTATAGCAGTGCATCTTTTAAAATTGTGATGGGATGCACAGCTTCCCTAGATGTCCCATCCTTAATTTGGTGCCTGCAACTGGTTCCATTGGCAGAAATGATCACCTTGTTGTTTACCTTTCTAATGGCTGGAAACAAGGTCTGCTCTCCAATTTGCATACTCACATCATAATGCTCTTTTTCGTAACCAAAACTCCCAGCCATACCACAGCAACCACTGGGTATAATGGTGACTTTATAGTTTTTAGGCAAATTTAAAACCGCAAAGCTTGACATTTGATTTGCCAAAGCCTTTTGGTGGCAATGTCCATGAAATTTAATAGTTTTGGCTTCTTCAGTGAACTGCTCCGGTTTAATATTGCCCAATTCTATTTCGTTCTGAATGAATTCTTCGATTAAAAAACTGTTTTTGGCTAGTGTTTTTACGGCTGCTTTATCATCGGCCAATTTTAAATATTCATCCCTAAAAGTCAATATTGCCGAAGGTTCGATACCTATTAAAGGGGTTTGTTCAGCAATTAAATCTTTGAAGATCGAAACATTTTGATTCGCAAATTTTTTAGCCTGGACTAGTAATCCTTTAGACAAAAATGACCGTCCAGATTCAGCATGTTTTAAAAATTTAACCTCATAGTTTAAAGCCCTTAACAGTTCGATCGCATCCACACCAATTTGCGTGTCTAGATGATTGGTAAATTCATCATTAAACCAATAAACGGTTTTAATATATTTATGATTATGTAATTGACTTGTAATATTTTGAATGTATTTATCTAAACTGATATTTGAAATCTTAGGCAGGCTTCTTTCTTTGGCAATTCCTAATACCTGTTTTAAGATTGAAGACGTCAATCCATTAGAAAATAGAAAATTTGAAAGTCTTGAAAACTTACTTCCGTAACCATTTAATGTGTTATTAAACGCAAATACTATAGTCCTTAAACTCAGGCCGTTTTCCTTTTGGTATTGGTAAAGAAACTCAGCCTTTAAGCTTGCCACATCTACACTACTTGGGCATTCGCTGGCACAGGCTTTACAACTTAAACATAAATCAAAAACCTCTTTTAATTCCTTATGATTAAATCTATTGGGTTTTTCGGAATTGGTTAAAAATTCTCGCAACGCATTGGCCCTTGCTCTGGTCGTATCCCTTTCATTTCGAGTCGCTCTATAACTTGGGCACATGGTTCCTCCAAATTCTGGAAGCTTTCTGCAATCGCCTGAACCATTACACTTTTCCGCTTCACGAAGAATTCCCATAGATTCTGAAAAATCTAAAAAGGTATTAATTTGGGGTTCCGCTCTTCCGACTTCATAACGCAGGGGCTTATCCATGGGATAGGCATCCACGATTTTCCCTGGATTAAAACAATTTTCGGGGTCAAATGCCGATTTGATGCGTCTTAATATTTCATAATTATCTTTTCCAATCATGACTGGTATAAACTCCCCTCTTACAATACCGTCACCATGTTCGCCACTCATAGAGCCCTTATATTTCTTGACTAAGTGAGCTACATCAGTTGTGATTTTTCTAAATAAAACAACATCCTCCTGCTTTTTTAAATTTAGGATGGGTCGCAAATGCAACTCTCCAGCTCCGGCATGAGCGTAGTACACAGCATCTTGATTATAACCAGCCATGAGTTGTGTAAATTCCTTTATATAATTGGCTAAATCTGGCAGCGCAACTGCGGTATCTTCAATACAGGCTGCCGCTTTTTTGTCACCAATCATATTTCCCAATAGACCCAGTCCCGCTTTGCGCAATTCTACGGCTTGGTCTATTTCATTTCCTACTAAAATAGGATTTGCATAGCTTAGATGTAATGCGTCAATAGAATCCAACAACGATTTAACTTGCTTGTTTAGGTCTTCAGTCGTGTGTGCTCGCACTTCACACATTAAAATAGCCTTTGGATCCCCTTGAATAAACTGTCGGTTTTCTTCTTGTGCTTTGTTCCGTTTGGTGCAATCCAAAATAGTTTTGTCCATCATTTCACAGGTATGCAAATTGTGATGCATGACCGTTTCAACGGCATTTAGACAGGCTTCAATAGTCTTAAAATGCAAGGCGACCATAGCGCGTTCCTTTGGCGGCAAGTCATCCAACTGCAAGGTAATCTCTGTTGTAAAAGCCAATGTTCCCTCACTCCCAGACAACAGCTTACACATATTGAATGGTTTATCTGATTTTGAGAAGACCTCGGACTTAATTAATTCATCAATAGCATAACCGGTATTTCTACGGTGGATTTCTGGCTTTGGAAAGTTGTTTCTGATGTCGTCCTGAACGGTTTCTGATGCTAATTCGAAAAAAATTGTTTTATAAATTTCTCCTTCAAGGGTGTTTAATTTTTTTTTATTCTGAAATTCTTCTCTTGAAATTTCAGAAAAAACAACTTCACTTCCATCACTCAATAGTGTTTTTAGTTTTAAAACTTTGTCACGAGTGACGCCATACTGAATGGACGTCGTGCCTGAAGAATTGTTCCCCACCATGCCTCCAATCATACAACGGTTTGAGGTTGATGTATTAGGGCCAAAAAATAAGTTGAATGGTTTAAGATATAAGTTCAGTTCGTCACGAATCACTCCAGGTTGTACGGTAACCGTTTTTTCCGTTTCATTAATGTCTAATATCTTAGTGAAATATTTGGAAACATCCACGACAATCCCTGTTCCAACACATTGCCCAGCAAGCGAAGTGCCAGCAGTTCTGGGAATTAATGAGGTTTTATGCTCTTTTGCAAAATGGATCAAGTGCTTAATATCCGCTATCGATTTTGGATAAGCGACAGCCAACGGCAGCATCCTGTATACTGAAGCATCTGTGGCATATAATGCTTTTATTAAATCGTCATACAACAAGTCTCCATCAAGTTTACTTTTAAGTCCTTGTAAATTTTCAAAAACGTCCAAATGTTGCATATTTTACGTAAATAAGTCTGTAAACAAGTCAATTTTTGTTTAAAATTAAACTAATAATCCAATTTTTAATGCACATTGACGTTATATTTGCTGTAGTAAAATTAGTGTTAATTGAACTTTTGTTTAAATCTAAAAACTTTTAAAATTTATGAAGAAATTATTTTTATTGACTATCACCTGTTTAGGTTTCACGGCACTCATTAGTGCTCAAGACATTTCTCAAAATGCACTGGGTCTTAGACTGGGTGACAGTAATGGTTTTGGAGCTGAAATATCGTATCAAAGAGCCTTGAGCGACATTAATCGACTGGAGTTTGATTTAGGTTGGCGAAGTGGTAATTCCTATGATGGATTTAAACTTGCTGGCTTATACCAATGGGTTTTCCATTTAGATGGAGATTTTAATTGGTATGCTGGTGTTGGTGGCGGTGTTGGATCCTACAGTTTTGAAAACAATATTCACGACGATGAAACTTTCGTATTTGCCGCTGGAGACATCGGTGTGGAATACAATTTTGATATCCCATTACAACTTTCATTAGATTTTAGACCTGAACTTGGTTTTGGGAGTTACAGGGATGATCTTGACTTTGATATTGCCTTGGGCATTAGATATCAATTTTAGGATGCCATGGCTCTTATAAAAAAACCACCTGAAAAAGGTGGTTTTTTTATTTATCCAATCGGTCTTTAATAAACTCTACATGAGTCTTACCATGTGGTTTTGGTTTACCATCTTCACCCAGATTAACCATAATGATATTGTCAACCGTTAAAATGGTTTCTCTGGTCATTTTGTTTCGGGCTTCACATTTTAAAGTTAATGACGACCTCCCAAACTTTACCACTTCCATTCCAAGTTCAACAACATCACCCTGTTTTGCAGAACTCATAAAATTGATCTCCGATATATATTTAGTAACGATATGATTGTTTTCCAACTGTATAAGCGTGTAAAGTGCTGCTTCCTCGTCTATCCAAGCCAATAAACGACCTCCAAACAGTGTCCCGTTCGGATTTAAATCCTCAGGTTTAACCCATTTACGTGTGTGAAATCTCATGTTTTTTTTTGTAAATATTATCAATTATTATGAAAATACTACAACTTAGTTAATCTTTTTATAAACTTTAATTAACTGGATTTGATTTACTGATTTTTAATAGTAACTTAATTGAAAATAAGCCAAATGAAGTTCATACATTCCATTTTAGGTTTAAGTATTTTGCTGATGTTTTCCTGTGCCGAAGGCCAAAATAAGCTTGTTGGTGGTCCTTGTGAAGGTTGTGAAGCCATTTATGGATATGGAAACAAATTATTGAAATCGGTTGATACGCTTCCAGATTTTAACAATGCATCCCAAAAGATCAAGATCAGTGGTGTGGTTTACAAATTGGATGGTGTCACTCCTGCAAAAGAAGTCATCCTCTATGTTTATCACACAAATGATGAAGGGATATACCCATCACGCCCAAACTCAAAAGGTTGGGAAAAGCGTCATGGTTATTTAAGAACTTGGTTAAAAACCGATAAAAAGGGTTCGTATTCGTTTTACACTTCACGACCGGCATCTTACCCAAACTCTAATATTCCACAGCATATTCATATAACAGTCAAAGAACCTAATAAAAATGAATATTATATCAATGATTATTATTTTGATGATGACCCCAATTTAACGGCTAAAATTAAGAATGATACACGGCCAAGAGGAGGTAATGGCGTTCTCAAATTACAGAAAAAGGGCAACATTATGGTCGCCACACGTGATCTTGTTCTCGGCTTGAATATTCCAAATTATTAATCTCAAAAGTGCTATGCTTTTGAGCCACACTCAACATATCCAACTCGCATAATCTTTGTGCTTCTAAATAACAGGCTCGAGTTTCTATTTTAAGGCAATGCCATTTTATAGCGAATTTTCACCTAGAATTCCAATCAAGGTCTCATATAATACGGCCTTTTTGCATAAAATGTTGATAAAGCGGTTAACAAGATCTAAGATTCCCGATTTAAGTAGAACAGTTAATTTTTATTTTTATTAAAACTTAATGTCATGACCGACCGATCCATACATCTCAACAACATTCGCCCCATTATTGCATCGGCATTAATTTATGACACCATGAGTGATGACGAGCGGTTTCAAAATGTGACGTTGCGCCCAGTTATCAAACTCCAAAATGAATTGTTTATTGAAGTTTTTAAAAATTATGTAGATAAGCATAAAAATGTGTTTTATGAGTTATCATTAACTAAACAATTAGACTATATCGAAAACGCCATTCACAAAGACATGAAGTTCAGAAACTCATTAAAAGGCATGGTCATTGGGCAATTCACTATTGAAGAATATGCCTTATATATTAAAAATTCTTCGGCATTAAATAAACGTATGATGGATCTTGTAAAAGATCGCTTAATCAACCACATTCAACTTCTGGCGCCTAAAGTGGCCTAATTTATGAGCATAAAACACGAGCTTTTACAAGTTTGTATAGAGTATGTAAATAAACGCATTTACAATTACAAACTAGAAATGGATACAATTAAGGACTCCATCGAGAATAATGATAAGAAGAACAGTGAGGACGACGATTCGGGAAATGGGAAACTTTTAAACGATTTGGAAAAAAATGCCCAGCATCTGAACGATGCCACAAAAATGATGGAAACCCTTAAACTAATCAACCCAAAAATAAAAAATGAATCAGGGGTCTTGGGCAGTATTATTTATACCCAAACCAATACCTTTTTTTTATCTGTTAGTGTTGGTAAAATTGAGCTTGAAGGTTTGAGTTATTTTGCAATTTCGTTGCAGTCTCCAATTGGCATGTTGTTAAAAAACAAGGCCAAAGGAGACCAAATTAATTTTAATGGAACTTCTTATACTATTACCAATATTATATAATGGATTCCCCGTTTAAATTAGTAGTAAGCACATCGCTCATATAATTAAAATAAGGCCTTATAGCCTTAAACGATGTATTGACATTGACTAAAAAGTCATCTGAAAGCACATCATTATCCGTATATTTTTTTACAAAAATATATTGCTTCTTTTTTATTAAATCTATGGCAGGGTGATCTTTATCAAAATCTCTTGGAGCCGTTTTAAGCTCATCTCCAGATAAGTCGCCCCAAACAGACTGAAACGAGGGGTCATTAATAATGGCTCTCATTTCGGTATCATCCATTTCAAATTCTTTTCGCATTCTAAGCAAATCTGAAGTGCTTGGTTCCCAAAATCCAGCAGCGATAAACGATTCATTATTGGGTGCGATATGCAGATAATACCCACCTCTTAATTCTGGTTTAATTCTATGAAATGAACCTCCAAAGTGGGTTTTGTAGGGCAATTTGTTTTTTGAAAATCGCACATCTCGATAAATGCGAAACATTTTAAATTGGTCAACACCGTCATGTGTTTTCAACAAATTAAACAGGGTTGAATAACACGACTTTACTTCAACCTCAATGGATTTAAACTCTTTTTTGTGGTCATTAAACCAATCTCTATTATTATTTTTCTCCAGTTTTTTGAAAAACTCCAACGCATCTTTTAAAAATTTATCACTCATTTTATTATAAACTATTTAGTATTTAAAACCATTTTTTTCTTCTAAAATATAGAAGCATAAAAATAAAGATAATAATCATTGCCCCCCAAAGTATATAATAACTGTATTGGTAATGCAATTCTGGAATATTGTCGAAGTTCATACCGTATATGCCTGCCAAAAAAGTAAGGGGAATAAAGATTGTAGCAATAATGGTCAATACCTTCATCACCTCATTCATTTTATTGCTAATGATGGTCATGTGCATATCCATTAAACTCCAAATCATTTCCCTGTATAAATCTACAGACTCACTTACTTGTACAATATGATCGTACAAATCCCTTATAAATCGGTGTGTTTTTTGATCAATAATAGAAGAGTCCATTTTTTCAAGGCGATTCACAACTTCCTTAAAAGGGAAAATAGAACGGCGTATTTTAAGAACTTCTTGTTTTAAAGCTTGAATATGGTTAGGAGTTTCATTGGTATTGGAATCGGGCTCAAAAATCCGTTCTTCCAAATCTTCAATTTTATCGCCAAATGCCTCGACAACCGTAATATAATTATCGACTATGGCGTCCAAAATGGCATACATTAAATAATCTGAACCAAGGGTTCTAATCCTACCTTTTCCGTTCGAAATTCGTTCTCTTAAATTTTCAAAGACATCTCCGTCTGATTCTTGAAATGTAAGTACAAAGTTATGACCAACTACCATACTCACATGCTCATATTTTAAAACTGCATCATCTTTTAACGATAACATCTTGAAAACGATGTACAAATAATTTTCAAATTCATCAATTTTAGGCCTGTGAAAAGGGTTTACAATATCTTCCAGCGTTAAAGGATGTATGTCATAATTTTTTCCAAGTTGCTCTATTTCAAAAGTGTTATGTAGTCCGTTAATATTGATCCATGATATTTCTCCGCTTTTTTCAAGTTTTAAAACATCTGCTACATGGTCAAAGTTAGATTTGGTAAAGTTTTTTGTATCGTAATTAATAAGTTCTATAGTTGTAACGTCAGACTCTTTTTTACCCTTATAAGTCATGGTTCCTGGTGAAAGGTTCAATGCTTTATAAATTTTCTTTTTCTTTTTAATTTTCATAAAGGCGTATTAATGATTAATTACTATTTCAATAAAAATATAAAACTTTTACATAGCCAGCCTCAATTATCACATAAGATTTAACAATTGAAGACCTGATTCAATAAGTAAAACTTCAACTAAATTTGCATTATTAATATTAAGGCTTGCTTATTGCGTTTATTTTTATTAATATGCGAGCTTAACTTTTCAAAAATTAATTCATGGGAAGACCACCTACAAGGCCTATAAAATTCAGAGATGGATTTTATATCGAGATACGCAACAAAGGAAAAAATACAGGAATAAAAATACATAGAGATACCAAGGCTCAAATGTTGAGAACCATTAAGGAATATGAATTGACTAAAGACGTCATTATATTGGGTGAATCTGTAAATGGAAAATGGGTAAACAAAACACCTGTTTTACATGTTGTAGAAGATTAGATTAGTAAGTAGTCACTTTTTAATTTTTACATGAAAACACATAAACTACGCGCAACAAAAAACTGGAGCAAATCAATGTTCCAGTTTAGTTAATTGTGTGTGTTTATTAACTGTTAGCTTAGTTTAGGACGCTTGCAGCATGGAATTAGAATTTACAAATCCTTTGTGTGATATTTCACCAATCCTTCAATTGGTCGCCTTGCAAAATTGCCAACTTTAAAATTAAATTCTTCAGCAACTTCTTTAATTTCCTCTTGAGAAAAGAATGCTATTGAGCCCGCAAAGTGAACGGGAACCGTTTTGATTTCTTCACTAAATTGAAGTATCATATTTTTAGCAAAGAGTCTCAATCCGTCTTTAATTAATTTTTTGATATACTCAGAATCTTTGTTTAAAAACATAAACTCTGCAAAAGTTGCCAAAAAGGCATTGGGATTGGGGTATTTGTACAGATTGTATTTAATATAATCTGCCTCTAAATTGTATGTATTGGAAAAAGCGTTTTTAACACTTTCAGGCATCTGGTTAAAGTAATAATCCCGAATGAGCTGTTTTCCGTAATAATTGCCACTAGCATCATCCATAATGATATATCCTAATGACTTGACACGTTGGTGTAGTTTTACACCATCATAATAGCTGCAGTTGGAACCCGTCCCCATAATACAAACTACTGCTGCTTCATTATCGTGATTTAAAGTTGCTTTCACAGCAGCCATCGTGTCTTCCTGAACTTCAACAACAGCATTTAAAAAAATAAATTGTAAAACATGAGTTAACAGAGTCCTGGGTTTATCAGTACCGCAACCTGCTCCATAAAAAAAGACATGCGATACTTCCGTTTTTAGTTGTATCAGTTCCTTACTGTCCTTTATAATTTTTTTAAGCTGGTTTTCTGTAAGGATAGCCGGGTTAAGACCCGGTGTGCGTATTTTATCAAAAAGTTGTTTTCCGTTATTATCTACAGCAATCCAATCGCATTTTGTAGAACCACTATCAACAATTAAGACCATAAATTTAAGGTATAAAAATTCCGTGGATACTTAAAAATTTAAAAGTATCTACGGAATTATAAATTGTTGATTATATAGAATGTATTTTTTGGGCTAAGTCAATAAGCTTGTTTGAATAAGCAAATTCATTGTCATACCAAGAAACCACTTTGAAAAATCTAGAATTTAATTCAATAGCAGCATTGGCGTCAAATATACTAGTGCGTGTATCACCAACAAAATCTTGAGACACAACCAGTTCTTCTGTATATCCTAAAACACCTTTCATGGAGCCTTCAGAAGCTTTTTTAAAGGCGCTTTTTATGGCTTCTAATGAAGTTTCTTTTTTAGTTCTAAATGTAAGATCCACGACAGATACATCAGCGGTTGGAACTCTAAAGGCCATTCCTGTAAGTTTTCCATTTAATTCTGGAATAACTTTACCAACAGCTTTAGCTGCTCCAGTTGAAGATGGGATAATGTTTATCAGAGCGCTTCTACCACCTCTCCAATCTTTTTTTGAAGGCCCATCAACAGTCATTTGAGTCGCTGTTGTGGCATGAACAGTGGTCATCAAGGCTTCTTCCAAACCAAAATTGTCTTCCAATACTTTGGCCAAAGGTGCCAAACAGTTGGTTGTACAAGATGCATTGGAAACAATGGTGTCACTAGCTTTTAATTTTTGGTCATTAACACCCATAACAAACATGGGAGCGTTCGCACTAGGGGCAGAAATTACAACTTTCTTAGCACCTGCCTGAATGTGGTAGTCTGCTGTTTCAAGCGTTGTAAAAAGCCCTGTACATTCTGCAACAATATCAACTCCTACTTCATCCCATTTTAAGTTTTTAGGATCTCTTTCAGCTGTAATTCTCACCTTTTTGCCATTTATAATAAGTTGACCGTCTTTAACTTCAATGGTTCCATCAAATTTGCCATGAATGGAATCATATTTTAATAGATATGCAAGATGGTTCACGTCCAATAAGTCATTAATAGCGACAACTTCTACATCTGGTCTGTTCACTGCAGCCCTAAAAGCGATTCTACCAATTCTACCAAATCCGTTTATTCCTAATTTTAATTTTGTCATAATTTTTTATTTAATGTTTATGTGCTCATGATTTCTGAAACACGTAATAATTCTTTATCGATTTTTGATTGCCCTTTAATCGCCTGATCAAAAGGGGTCAATGCCATTTTATCATTTAACAAGCCTACCATGAAATTTGATTTCCCTTCAATCAACCCTTCTACAGCCTTAACACCCATCCTACTAGCCAAAACACGGTCAAAACAAGAAGGTGCGCCACCGCGTTGCATATGTCCCAAAACTGAAACTCTAACTTCATATTCGGTCATGTTTGCTTCAACATAATCCTTGAGTTCAAATACATTTTTTCCGATTTTATCGCCTTCAGCAACGACTACGATACTTGAAGATTTTCCAGATCGTTTACTTCGTCTTAAAGATTCCAAAAGTCTATCTAGGCCTAAGTCTTCTTCAGGTATTAAAATCGCTTCTGCTCCAGCCCCTACTCCAGCATTTAATGCTATATGACCTGCATCACGGCCCATAACTTCAACAAAAAAAAGTCGGTTATGCGAACTGGCTGTATCTCTAATTTTATCTATAACGTCAACAACAGTATTGAGGGCTGTGTCATAACCCAAAGTATGTGATGTACCAAAAAGATCGTTATCTATGGTTCCTGGGATACCCATTACTGGAAAATTGAATTCATGATTAAAAATCATGCCCCCTGTGAAAGTACCATCTCCCCCAATGACTACAAGACCATCTACATTGGCATCTTGTAATTTTTCGAACGCTTTTTTTCGACCTTCAGGTGTTTTAAATTGATCGGATCTGGCCGACTTCAAAATGGTGCCACCTTTATTTACGATATCTTTAACGCTTCTGGCGTTCATATCCTTAAAATCACCTTCAATAATGCCTTCGTAACCTCGATAAATTCCTACACAACCTATATTATAATAAGCACAGGTTCTCACAACAGAACGTATTGCAGCATTCATCCCTGGAGCATCTCCTCCAGAGGTCATTACACCTATTTTTTCTATTGATTTTGACATGCGTTTTTTGTTTCAAAAGGTAAAACTAATAAACTAAAACTAGAATTAGAATAGTATTTGTGAATAATTTACATGCTGACAAAAACTCAAACGTTTTCGCTAACAAATAAGTTAATTTTCAATAAAATTCGCAGAGATTATTGCTCCTTTTTATTGATTTTAGACTTTAAATTAATGTATTCTGGGAAGCTTTCTTCTTTGGATGTTTTGCTGTTAGTTTCAGCCGATGTGGCCTTTTTTTTCTTTTTGTTTTTTCCTGAAAAAATAATGTTTAAAAATTCTTTAAACGTGTCGAATTCTACATTATAGGATAAACCGGCTCCTTGAGTGTAACCTATTTCTTCTCCGAAATTTCTAATGTTGTTTTCTCTATTGAAAAATTTCGCAGTTAATGTTCCATCTTCATTCAAAAGTATAGCTATTTCTGCATCACCAGCAATTACAGTTTCATTAACGCCACCAATAGGCACCCCAACTTTACCATTAAACAACACTCTGTCACTAATTCTAGTGCTCAAAGTTAATCCTAACCTGTCATCAGTTTGATATTCGGGTGTTTGTTCTCCAGCTTCGTAGTTAAAACCAAATTGGACTTTACCATTATCAGATGCGATAAGACTGTTGAACAAACTATTTACTCGATCTGCAATAGTACCATAAGCCTGCTGGCCCAAACTAATCTCACTTGCAAATGAACCCGTTGCCAGCAAATACAAAGCTTGGTTTTCTCGACTTTCCTTGGTTTCCAGACGGTATTCCAACTCGGATTTGATGGTTGAACTTAAATTAGGAAATTTAAAGGTGAAATCGGGTTCTGGCTGTTCTAATTCGCCAGTTAAATTGATTTCTACATTAACAGGAATACTTCTATTAATTGGATTATCTAGCAATACCGAAGGGTTGGCTTGTGTTTCATAAACGGCTCTCAAATCTATTTGAGCCTTTAACGGATCGCCTTCCCACCTTAAACTACCACCAGGTTCAACAGAAAGTTCCTTTTGTATCAAGCCACCATATACAAAATTATAGATGCCTTTTGAGACTACAAAATCTCCGAACATTTTAAATTTCCCGTTGGTATTAATCTCAAACAGCAAATTTCCATTTCCATTTCCTTGAATGGTACTTCCAGAATTCCTGTCTATCACTATTTCGATATCTGCATAAGGATTAATAATTAAATCAAAATTCAATTCTAAGCCTTTAACATCTGTATTTAAAACAGTTTCCCCTCGCAATCGTGCTTGCTTTTCTTCAGGGCTCAAAAAATGTATGTATGAATTGTCTCCATACGATTCAAAATCATTTAAGGGGATTTTAAAAACAGTCCCTTGAGCAGTACTTCCATCAACCGATATCACCAATTCGTCTGTTGGGCCTTCTAAAGTTGCTGTCCCATTCATAAAAGCTGTACCATAATACAGGGCTTCTTCATCGTCTTTGGTATTTAAAACCAGCAGCCTATTGGTTTCTATATCTAAGCCCAGCTTCCAATCTGAGAAATTTTTATGTCCAATAAATCCGTTTAAAACCGCTTTTGAAAAGTATTTGGAGTCTGTGATTTCAACATCTTTAAAAATAAATTTTTGTTGCTCTAACTCTACTTCAGAATCAAAATCAAAACTGTAGTCTACGTTAAGATAGGGAATCGACAATCCTGCATTATCAAGAAATAATTTTCCATTAAATTGGGGTTGTTTTAAACTTCCATTGACTATTACAATTCCGGTTACCAAACCTCTTATATTAGTGATCACGCCTTGGCCAAACGGGTTGAGAGGATTAAGTGAAAATTCTTCAAAATCGACCTTTAAGTCAATATTTGGGTTCTCAGAACCTATATCTACATTGCCCTTGGCAACTAGCGATTTTAAATTGTCATTTTGTAGTAGAATATCAACTTTATAATCTGTCAACGATTTATTCCCTACAATATTAGCCTGAAGATTGCCAAGATCGTGGTTGTTGACATTAAAATTACGGATGACTACATTTGAGGTCGGTAAATACACCCCATTCTCCTGTAAAATATCTAAGGTTCCATTTACTTTACCCGCTAGTGATAAACTATCAATTCTGGGTGTGATTTTATTCAAATTCACATCTTTAAAATCCAGTTCAACTTTTTTATATGTAGAATCTCTAATGATTCCCGACAGTTCAATTTCTTCGTCATCATGGTTCATGACAAGCTTATTAAAATCAAAATCTTTAAAAGCTCTATCAAATATGACTTTATTTAATTTATTCTGACGTTCATTAATTGTCCATGTATTTTCCTTGAAGGTGATGTCTGATTTACGAAATCCTATTACCGATTTGTTGTCTTTATTAATCGTATAATACATACTTAAATCAAAGTCGTCTTTATTTTCATTTCCGCCCTTAAACTCCGACTTAATAAACAAAGTGTCCCGTTGCGTGACATTAATGAGGCTAAATTTTGAAACATTGTAATATTTTGTGTTCAAACTATCTATTTCCATATAGGTATTGAACAGTGGATTGGAGTTGTCTATATTGATTGATATATCATTTGCAAAATAATTGAAGAGCTTTATTTGAGGTGACTTAAAGGTCAGTTTGAATCCTTTTTCATCACTTTCAATGCGTCCTCTAACAAAAGTATTGGAGCCCAATTCTAGCTCGGGGTAAAATACCTCTACAATTTTATTATAGATTTTAAAATTGAAATCCATGAATTGATCAGAATCAATTTTATTTGGTACATAATTGGTATAAATACTTCCTACAGAATTTTCGACCAACTTACCAATATCCTTAAATTTAAAAACACCACTTACTCTTCCTTCAATAATATCTGGAGAATTAATCTCGATGACCTGTTTATTATTTTCAAATTTTGATTGGATTGAGAAATCCTCAAAATAATACTCATCATTTTGATTTATATAGGTTGTGTTTTTAAAATTGAGTTCTCCAAATGCATCGTCTGCACTGGAGCCTTTCATAGATGTGGTAACAATACCTTTAAAAACTGAAATGCTATCATTTTTTACAAAATTGAGAGCCTTTAAGTTGGCATATTCAACAATAGCAGTAAAGTCCAGTTTTTTTATGTCTTGGGACATATCAGCCAGACCATCAAATTTGAGTTTAAAATTTTCGTCATTTGAAATCAAAAGGCCGTTAAAAATGTTGTTGCCCAATTTACCTGTAACTTCTAAATTTTTATAATCATAAGCATTATAATTAATGGCAAATACTTTACCCGAAACATTGGTGCTTAGATTTTTTAAAGTAAATCCTTTACCATTTACGTCAAGATCAAACGACGTATTTTTTAGTTTGGGCTCGTTCAATAACTCACCAATATAAAAGTCATCAAAAATAACCTTGCCAATATAATCGGCATTGTCAACATCATCAACGTGAGTCATTTTTAAGTTTGATTTTATATGCCCCAGTTTTGTGTTGATATCCAAATCCGCATCAATAGTTGTGGCCGTAATAAAGGATGTGCCACTGATAGAAAAATTGCCAAGTTTAGAGAAAATGGATGGAATGGACTCTCCTAAAATGTTAGGTAACAGTGTCCTTAAATCAAAATAATTAGAAGATAAATTAGTAAACTTACCATCCATAGAAAAGTTACCTTCTTCCTTATTAAACAGATTTTTGAAATTAATATCGCCATAAATACTCGTATAAGCACCCGAAGTTAATACGAGGTTTTTGGCATTTAAGTCGTTTAATGTTCCTTTTAAATTCACACTTAATTCCACACGTTTAGTAGTACTAAACTCATGATAAAACGTATTGAGATCGTCCAATAATATATCTGACTGGTCAAAACTCGCCGTAACTTGGACTTTGTCTTCAAAATGCTTTAAATCTTCGCGTTTAAAATCAAACCGTACCGCTCCTTTTAAGCTGGAATTGGGCGTATTAATGCTTAAATTATTAAAGCTCATGTGATCTAGGGTATATTCAAAATCGGTAATCAAATTTTTAACAGACAACCCACGACTGTCCTTAAATGCCAAGGTGTTAATTCTAGCGCTAACATCTGGTCCTTTAATCAAAAAATTGGTAGCATTTATGTTTAGGTCGTCAAATTCCAAGACCTTTTGTGTGGCTCTATTTTCGTCTATTAATTTAAATTTACTGTTATAAATGGATACATCACTGGATGACAATAAAAAACTGCTTTCATCATTTCTAGGGTTGTCTTCATCAAATTTAGCCACAAAAACATCTAAGTTGGTCTGATTTTCTCCTTCATAGGTTTTAACATTAAACCTTAAATCCATAACATCAATATCACCAAATACTAACCTTCCATAGTATAAGTTTCTAAAACTTAGAATAGACGTGTTGAGTTCCTTAATGCTTATTAAGGTATCTTTTTTATAGTCCTCAATAAAAATGTATTTAAGCTCAACATCACCATTAAATTGTAATCCTACCTTACCTATGTTAATGTTGGTACCAAAATCTGCATTAATACGTTTTGTCGCTCTTTTGCCTAAATTGGTTTGAACGGCAGGGATAGAAAGTATCAGCACCAAAATGATGAACAGTAGCAAAAGGATTGCTAAGATTTTTGATACTATTTTTAAAAATTTTTTGATACGTTTTTAAAGTTATAACTTTGAAGCCAAAATTAACAATTATTGTACCTAATATTTAATAATGGCTTCACAAAATATTAATATCCTTGCAATTGAATCATCCTGCGATGAAACTGCAGCTGCAATACTATGCAACGGCAAAGTTTTGAGCAATGTTGTTGCCACTCAAAGTATTCATGCCGAATACGGCGGTGTTGTGCCTGAACTGGCATCTAGAGCACATCAACAAAATATAGTTCCTGTTGTGCATCAGGCACTTAAAAAAGCAAATGTAGACAAGTCCAATCTTAATGCAATTGCATTTACTAGGGGTCCCGGATTAATGGGTTCACTTTTGGTAGGGACTTCTTTTGCAAAATCTTTGGCTTATGGCTTAGATATTCCATTAATAGATGTAAACCACATGCAAGCACATATTTTGGCCAATTTTATTGAAGAAGAAGGATTTAACAAACCTCCTTTTCCATTTTTGGCTATGACCATTTCGGGAGGGCATACACAAATCGTGAAGGTGAACGCTTATTTTGATATGGAAGTTATTGGAGAAACCATAGATGATGCCGTTGGAGAAGCTTTTGATAAAAGCGGTAAAATTCTTGGACTTGGTTATCCGGCTGGTCCAGAAATTGACAAACGAGCCAAATTAGGCAATCCTAAAGCTTTTAAATTTACAAAGCCGAAAGTAGAGGGTTTAAATTTTAGTTTTTCAGGTTTAAAAACCGCCATATTATACTTTATTCAGAAGGAAATTAAGAGCAATCCAAACTTTATTGAAGAAAACTTAAACGATATTTGTGCTTCAATACAATATACCATTATCGGGATTTTAATGGATAAATTAAAACTTGCCAGTAAGCAAACTGGCATCAAACATATTGCTATTGGCGGCGGCGTTGCAGCAAATTCAGGAATCAGAAAAGCCTTAAAAGAAGGTGAAAACAAATTTGGATGGGCAACTTACATTCCAAAATTTGAATATACCACCGACAATGCTGCTATGATCGCCATTGTTGGTTATTTAAAATATTTAGAAGGCAATTATGCTAAGCAAGATGTCGTAGCTTCTGCGAGGTTGAAAATTTAAGGTTTTAATTCTTAAACATTTAATAACTTACAGTTGTCAAGACTCAATTTGACTCGCTTCCAGGATTGGAGTTCCTATTAACAGGATTGGATTTCCTGCAAAGCTCCGCTTTGAAAATAAAAATGTCACAAATACAAAAGAAAGTGCAGGTGTCTATACTCAAATTGACTCGCTTTCAGGATTGGATTTCCTGCAAAGCTCCGCTTTGAAAATAAAAAAACCGCACTTACAAATTCAAACAAGCTTGATTTGACGTGCGGTTTTTTTATTTATTCGTGATCGCGACAGGATTCGAACCTGTGACCGTCTGCTTAGAAGGCAGATGCTCTATCCAGCTGAGCTACGCGACCATTCAAGGATTTCTAAAATCCTGAAAAGTAATCGGATTATCTCAATGCTTTCGATGATCCTGTTGCAATTTGTCGGGGTGGCAGGATTCGAACCTGCGACCTCCTGCTCCCAAAGCAGGCGCGATAACCGGGCTACGCTACACCCCGAAAGTCAGTCTAATGACTGAAACATTCAATGACAAAATTTCAAACTCCAAAAAAGACAACTTTTTAAGTAGCCCGCTCGGGCGGAGTTTATACCGAGCTATGTCGAGGTACTACACCCCGAAAGTCAGTCTAATGACTGAAACATTCAATGACAAAATTTCAAACTCCAAAAAAGACAACTTTTTAAGTAGCCCGCTCGGGCGGAGTTTATACCGAGCTATGTCGAGGTACTACACCCCGAACAAGTTGTCTAAATCTGCGGAGAGACAGGGATTCGAACCCTGGCAACACTTACGCGTTGACAGATTAGCAATCTGCTCCATTACCACTCTGGCACCTCTCCTATATTTAAAATGAACTGTTGCTTAAAAGCGGATGCAAATGTAACTTTTCATTATAAAGAACGCAACTATTTTTATAACTTTTTGTCCTATTATTTTATTCTGGATATTCAACCCTTAAATGAAAAATATTAGACAACTTTTTTTTGATAACTTTCTTAATGGATTGAATTTCTTTAAATGTTATATTGGCATTTAAAAATTGCCCGTTTTCCATTTGTTTATCTATAATGGATTCCACAAATTTATCGATCTTAAGTGTCGAAGGTTCTTTTAAACTTTTCGACGCTGCTTCAACACTATCACACATCATTAAAATTGCAGTTTCTTTACTAAAGGGTCGTGGTCCAGGGTATCTAAAATTCTTTTGGACAATTTCTTCTCCAATCTCTCTCTCCTTCGCATAAAAAAAGTAGACCAAGCTTGTACCATGGTGCGTGCGTATAAAATCTATAACCCTGTCTGGTAAGTTATTCTTTTTAGCTATTTCAATCCCATCGATAACATGATCAATAATGATTTTTGAACTCTCTTTTGGAGACAATTCATCGTGAGGATTGATTCCTGTCGATTGATTTTCAGTAAAATAAGTAGGGTTTTTCATTTTACCAACATCGTGATAAAGCGCTCCTACCCTAACCAGCATAGCATTGGCACCAATTTCATTGGCGGAGGCTTCAGCTAAATTGGCAACATTTAATGAATGGTGAAACGTGCCAGGAGCCTTATTGGAAAGTTCTTTTAAAAGTTTAGTGTTAGTATCCGACAGTTCCAACAATGAAACATCAGAGACCAAACCAAACAATTTTTCATAGATATAAATTAAAGGCTGAACAAAAAGCGTTGCAAGGCCACATAGGACAAACAATCCAAAGGTTTCAAAATTTAAATCTAGTATACTTCCTTCATGGATAACAAAAAAAGCAAAATAGGATATGATATAAATTAAGGTAATCTGTCCAACTGAAATAAATAAATTGGCACGTTTGTATAATTCAGACACCGTTAAAATGGTAACAATACCTGCTATAATCTGCAAAAACATATATTCATAGCTGTTAGGCACTATAAAACCTAATAACAATACTGTTAAAACATGCGCAAAAAGCCCCAATCTTGCATCAAAAAATGCCTTAAAAACCAATGGCAGCACACATAATGGTACAACATATACATATTTTGAATTGTAATTAATGACCAGTGTAGTTAACAAAATCATTAATAAGATATTGAAAAATATAAACGTTACCATAGTGTTGTTAAGAAACACCTCTTTTCGATATTTTCTTAAAAATAATAGCAACATCAATAAAGTTAAAGCAACCAATACTGTATAAGCAAAAACAATCCAATTATAATTTGATTTACTCCAAATTTGGGATTCATATTCAGACTGAAGTGACTTTAAAACATCAAATCTAGCACTTTCAACAATTTCACCTTTTGAAATAATGAGCGTCCCTCTCTCAATACTTCCTCGTGTTGGGGATAGGCTACCCAGCACTTCTTGAAGTGCATTTTCAGTTAGCGATTTGTTAAGTGATGCATTGGGCCTTATGATATCAAAAAAAATAGAAATCAAATTTGAGCTGTACTTTGAATACCCTAATTTATCAAGTTCCTGTTCCGTTATGGATCTAAACGTATTTAAACTCGTAAAATTTGAATATTGAGCAGAGCCTATTTGAGTTTGATTTTCAACGAGTATAACTGTTTTATCACTCACATAATTATAATCCTCATCTAAAACACCAGTAGCATAAATGTGTTCTAAAATGGTTTTACCCAAATTATAGATTTTGTCTTTACGTTTAATAATAGAATCTGGAATTGACGCATCAAATTTGTCTTGATACGCCTTTAACACACTTTGCTTAACTTCTGGATTAATTTCAAAGTATGCTGGGGTATTTTGAGATATAGTGAATTGTTCTTTTTCAAGTTCTTCAGCCGATTTCTTTATGGCAAAATCAAAAGGGGCGTATAGATTCTCCGATTGCCAAGGCTTTCCTTTGTCAAAGCTATATTTGAACTTTCCGCTTTTCGGAAATAAATAAACAATTAAAAAGGTTGTGCTAAAAAACAAAAGCACTTTATAGGACAAGGAGTGATTCCGATATAACATATTAATAAAGTCTTTCATGTGCGATCCTTATTGGTTATTATAGGGCACAAGGAACACATGAACAATCCTTCTTTTTGTCATTATATAGTTTATCATACTTGTTTCATTAAAATACGTTGTTGCACATCAAAAATAGTAAAATATTAAGGGATTTATGTTTAATTGATATATTTCGATTAATATTTTGTAATCCCCATCTAGGTTTGTTATTGAGCCATACATTCCAAATTCTCCCAAAATTTGATTAATTTTGCACTAATTAAAAATAAACGATTTGAAAATGAATAAAGAGGTTGTTATAGTTTCTGCTGCAAGAACACCGATAGGCAGTTTTTTAGGAAGTCTATCAACCATTCCAGCACCAAAATTAGGAGCTGTTGCTATTAAAGGTGCTTTAGATAAAATAGGTCTTAAGCCAGAATTAGTTGAGGAAGTTTTTATGGGACATGTTGTACAAGCAGGAACAGGTCAAGCCCCTGCACGACAGGCCGCTATTTATGCTGGTATCCCAGATACAGTTCCCTGTACTACAGTTAATAAAGTTTGTGCTTCAGGAATGAAAGCAATTATTCAAGCAACACAGGCCATTGCTCTTGGAGATGCTCATATTATTGTAGCCGGAGGTATGGAGAATATGAGTTTAATCCCCCATTACTATCATGCCCGTACTTCTACAAAATTTGGCCCTGCAACACTCGAAGATGGAATGCAAAGAGATGGGCTTGTAGATGCTTATGATAACAATGCCATGGGTGTTTGTGCTGATGCCTGTGCTACAGAATATAAGTTTTCAAGAGAAGACCAAGATGCCTTTGCTATTCAATCTTATAAACGCGCAGCGGCAGCTTGGGAAGCAGGAAAATTTGATAATGAAGTAGTGCCAGTAGAAGTACCACAGCGCCGTGGCGATGCTTTAATAGTTTCTAAAGATGAAGAATATACTAATGTAATACTGGAGAAAATACCAACTTTACGTCCTGTCTTTACAAAAGATGGTACCGTAACCGCTGCTAATGCGTCCACTATAAATGATGGTGCTGCAGCCATGGTATTAATGAGCATGGAAAAAGCAAAAGAATTGGGATTAAAACCTCTAGCCACTATAAAAAGTTATGCAGATGCTGCTCAGGAACCAAAATGGTTTACAACTTCTCCAGCTAAAGCCTTGCCCAAAGCACTGGATAAAGCTGGAATTTCTATAAGTGATGTGGACTATTTTGAATTTAATGAAGCCTTCTCTGTAGTTGGATTGGCGAACATGAAAATTCTCGGATTAAATGACAGCAATGTAAACGTTAATGGAGGCGCCGTTTCATTAGGGCACCCACTTGGATGTTCCGGTGCGAGAATCGTTATTACACTATTGAATATTTTAGAACAAAATCATGCTAAATTTGGTGCTGCTGCTATTTGTAATGGCGGTGGTGGTGCATCTGCAATTATTATTGAACGACAGTAATGCAATACGGGATTTGTAATTTAAGCATGGTTCCTTTAAGATTAGAACCTACCGATACCTGTGAATTGGTTTCACAAGTATTATATGGTGACTATTTTAAAATATTGGAACAGCGTAAATCGTGGAGCCGGATTAGGTTATCTTTTGATAAATATGAAGGCTGGATCGACACTAAGCAATATTTAGAAATCTCTCATGACGATTATCAATCAATAAAAAAAGAGCCCCTAAAATTATCAAGTGATTTGGTTGAGTTTATTCAAAATGAAAACGATCAACTTTTTACCATTCCTATTGGATCTTTGCTAAATGGCTTGAAACTCATGAATCATAAACATGATGGAAACTTTGTAAACTCTGTTCAACCAAAGGATCAAATCATTAAAACGGCCTTTAATTATCTCAATGCTCCTTATCTTTGGGGTGGAAAAACGCCTTTTGGTATTGATTGTTCAGGATTTACCCAAATGGTTTATAAATTGAATGGTTATACTTTATTACGGGATGCCTCGCAACAGGCCACACAGGGAATTGCCCTGAGTTTCATTGAAGAAAGTGAACCCGGTGATTTAGCATTTTTTGATAATCAAGAAGGACAAATTATTCATGTTGGCATTATACTGAAGGATAATTATATTATTCATGCTCATGGAAAAGTAAGAATTGATAGGTTAGATCATTCGGGAATTTACAATGTGGATAAAAACAAACATTCGCACAAACTACGGGTCATTAAAAAAATTATATAAAAAAAGCTACTTTTTCAAGTAGCTTTTTAAGTTATACTGGTAATTATTTAGTTTTCGTTTTCGAGTGCTTCAACTTTTGCCTTCATATCCTTAAATTTAGGCATATCATCAATAGAACTATAAATATTCATTAAGGTTCTTGCTGTATAAATATTAGGTTTAATTTTAAAAGCAGCTTCTAAATATGGTATAGCTTCTTTATATACGTCCAAACGCTGAGATTTATAGTCGTCATATTTTTTGTTATCGGCAGCTGAAGTTCCCAAGGCATTCATTTTTTCAACGATTTGTTGATCCTTATCCAAAATGATAACTGCCATATTATTATGGGCATCAGCGTAATCTGGATTTAATTCAATAGCTCTTTTATAATAACCAATAGCGCTTTCTTTATCTCCTCCTTCAGCAGCGATAACACCTAAATTATATTGTAATTCAGCATTATTCGGATCTTTAGTTGTCGCTTCCTCCATTAGCTTTTTAAATTCCTCTTTGTTGCCTAATTTTAACATGATATTGGCTTCGGAAATTAGCAAACTCAAATCATCAGGGTTTTCTAATCTTGCATCTTTCATCGCTGCAGCTGCCTTTTCATTTTCGTTTTTTGCAATATAGATTAGAGCGATATTTTTAACGATTTCTGCAGATTTTGATTCACTTCTTTTGTCTTCCGGCTTAATATGAGTCCCTGCTTTTATAGAAATATCCCTCATATTTTTATTGTCAAAATTTTCAACTTCATTAGTCTCTTTATCTACAGCGGTATAAAGCATTTCATTGCCTTTATATCCCAACTTTTTTAATTCACCATAGTATTCCAATGCTTTATCATAATCCTGACCTGATACTGCTGTTGATGCTGCATAATAAAGATATGCCGTATCCTTAACCGACATGCGGTAAGCTTTCTCAAAAAAATCGGATGATTTTACATATTGCTTTTCTTCAAGGGCAGTTTGACCTTTTGTCAAAAAATTTGATAACATAGCTTGTTTCAATTCAGACACATCGCCTGAATACTTTCCGCTTTTGCCTTCAACTGTCTCGACCATATTAAGGCTTTCAATTGCAACACCAATGTCGTCATTTGATCCTGCGCCATTGGCATAAAGTGCTTGTCCTTTTAATAAATAAAATTTAGCCTTGATTTTATCGTCGGCTGAACCAATAAGTCCTTCTGCTGAATTAATAGCAGCCTTGGCATCTGCAAAATTTCCATTTTTAATTGCTTTTTCGGCGGCTTTTACTTCGTCTTTTTGTGCGAAAGAAAAGGTACTGACTAAAAGTGCTAAAGCAATGATTATTTGTTTTTTACTCACAAAGCCTTTGTTACGCAAATATTTGTGGTTCTTCATTGAAAAGTTCATTTCTAGTTAATTTAAAGTTTAGTGTTAATTATTATCTTCATCCTGGGAATTATCAAGAGTTGTGCCATTTTCTGTTTCAGGCTGAGACTCTGTAAACTCAGTGTCAGTATCTTCTTCATCTTCATCTTTCATGACTTTTGCAACTGCAGCAATGGAATCATTATTTTTAAGATTAATAAGTTTGACACCTTGGGTAGCTCTTCCCATGGTTCGCAAGTTAGCAACTTCCAGTCTAATGGCAATACCTGATTTATTAATAATCATTAAATCGTCATCATCTGAAACGGACTTGATAGCGACCAAACTACCTGTTTTATCAGTTATCGAAATCGTTTTAACACCTTTACCTCCGCGATTGGTAATTCGGTAAACGGGTTCTCCATCTTCTGGGTCATCAATAAACGTTCGCTTACCATAACCGTTTTCTGAAACCACCAACACGGTTTCTTCTTGGGGGTTTTCAACAGTTACCATTCCTATCACTTCATCTTTAGAATTGGCTAACCTAATTCCTCTAACTCCAGAGGCATTTCTACCCATTGGTCTGGTTTTACTTTCTTCAAATCTAATGGCTTTACCAGAACGCAATGCCAACATGACCTGACTGTTTCCTGTTGTTAATTTAGCTTCCAATAATTCATCGTCTTCTTTAATGGTAATGGCGTTAATACCATTGATTCTTGGGCGCGAATATTGTTCCAAAGATGTTTTTTTAACTTGACCTTGTTTAGTGGCCATAATCACATAATGATTATTGATATAATCTTCATCTTTTAAATCCTGAGTACAGATAAATGCTTTTACTTTATCGTCCTGTTCAATATTGATAAGGTTTTGAATCGCTCTACCCTTAGAGGTTTTACTGCCTTCTGGTATTTCGTAAACGCGCATCCAGAAACATTTTCCTTTTTGAGTAAAGAACAACATATATTGATGGTTGGTACCAACAAAAAGATGTTCAAGGAAGTCTTCGTTACGCGTTGTAGACGCTTTTTGTCCAACTCCTCCTCTATTTTGTGTTTTATATTCGGTTAAAGAGGTACGTTTGATATAACCGGCATGTGAAATAGTAATCACGACTTGCTCATCGGCAATCATGTCTTCAATACTTAAATCACCACCAGCATACTCAATTACAGAACGTCTTGCATCACCATATTTAGATTTGACTTCAATTAATTCTTCTTTGATGATTTCCATACGACGTTCTTTTTTATCAAGAATGTCTTTTAAATCTTCAATGGTTTTTAACAAGTCATCGTATTCTGTACGCAATTTGTCTTGTTCCAGACCAGTTAATTGACGCAAACGCATCTCTACAATGGCCTT
This sequence comes from Flavobacteriaceae bacterium LMO-SS05, assembly GCA_051814705.1. Taxonomy (GTDB): domain Bacteria; phylum Bacteroidota; class Bacteroidia; order Flavobacteriales; family Flavobacteriaceae; genus Geojedonia. Next base: position 10,592 of record JBPWQW010000008.1, on the reverse strand, counting down.
GGCTTGAAGTTCAGAAAGTTTAAAACGTTCAATTAAACGCTCCCGAGCTTCTTCGGCATTTGAAGATGCTCTGATAAGAGCAATAACTTCGTCAATATGATCAGAAGCAATAATTAATCCTTCTAATATATGCGCGCGTTCTTCTGCTTTGCGCAATTCGTATGTGGTTCGTCTGACTACAACATCATGTCTATGTTCTACGAAATGATGAATGAGTTCTTTTAGATTTAATAATAGAGGTCGACCTTTGACCAAAGCAATATTATTGACACTAAATGAAGATTGTAGTGCTGTATACTTATATAATGTATTTAAAACAATATTAGGAATAGCATCGCGCTTTAAAACGTACACAATGCGCATTCCGTTTCTATCAGACTCGTCCCTAATAGTAGAAATACCCTCAATTTTCTTATCGTTAACTAAATCGGCAGTTTTTTTGATCATGTCCGCTTTGTTAACCTGATATGGTATTTCGGTTACAATAATGGATTCACGTCCTTGTACTTCTTCAATTATTGCTTTACCGCGCATGACAATTCGTCCACGGCCTGTTTTAAAAGCTTCACGAACGCCATCATAACCATAAATAGTTCCTCCCGTAGGAAAATCAGGAGCTTTTATATGAGTTATCAACTCGTCAATATCGATGTCGCTGTTTTCAATATAGGCAATGATACCATCAACAACCTCACTTAAATTATGTGGAGGCATATTGGTTGCCATACCTACCGCGATACCTGAAGCTCCATTTACCAATAACCCTGGAATACGGGTTGGTAACACTGTTGGTTCTTCTAAAGTGTCATCAAAATTCAATCGGTGATCAACCGTTTCTTTATCGATATCGGCCAACATATCTTCCGATATTTTTCGCATACGTGCCTCTGTATAACGCATCGCTGCTGGACTGTCGCCATCAACAGACCCAAAGTTTCCTTGACCGTCAACAAGCATATAACGCAAACTCCACTCCTGAGCCATACGTACCATGGTGTCATATACCGATGTATCACCATGCGGGTGATACTTACCTAAAACCTCACCAACTATTCTAGCCGATTTTTTGTGGGCTGTATTGGATCTAACTCCAAGTTCATGCATACCGTAAAGAACACGTCTATGGACGGGTTTTAAACCATCACGAACATCAGGCAACGCACGTGACACAATGACCGACATTGAATAGTCAATGTAGGCCGATTTCATTTCATCTTCAATGTTGATTGGAATCAATTTTTCTCCTTCTGCCATATATAATTTTATTAGATTTTTTTGTAGGTTTTCAAATCGTGCTAATATAAGTAATTTGATAGTTGTTGCTCAATATTAATGCCGCTTTTTAGCGTTTTTTATTAACAATATAATAGGTCATTTATTTGATAAGTATCTTGTTAAATGTTTTGAATTTATGAGGAATTTTCACTCTATTAGCCACAATAAATATATTTAAGGTATAGTTTTTGTCTTTATGTATTAGTTTTTATTAATTTTAATGCTGAAAGGATTTTATTATGGATGATAATTTTTCACCAAGAGTCAAAGACGTTATTGCTTATAGCAAAGAGGAAGCTTTGCGTTTAGGTCACGACTTTATAGGTACTGAACATTTAATGTTAGGGCTACTCCGTGATGGAGGTGGAAAAGCCATTGATATTTTGAGCGCTTTGCAAATAGATCTAAACCATTTGAGGCGTAAAGTAGAGATATTGAGTCCAGCCAATCCAACGGTTACGGTTGCTTCAAACGAGAAGAAGAACCTTCACCTCACACGACAAGCTGAACGCGCTTTAAAAACAACATTTTTAGAAGCTAAATTATTTCAAAGTACTTCAATAAATACGGCACACTTATTACTTTGTATCTTAAGAAATGAAAACGACCCCACAACAAAGCTATTAAACAAGCTTAAGGTAGATTATGATAATGTAAAAGAACAATTCAAATTTATGATAACAAGTGACGACGATTATTTAGATTCTCCAAAAGCTGAGTCTTTTTCAGAAGATGAAGATGCGAATGAAGAAGATGATTCAAAACAAAACCCTTTTGGGCAATCTACTTCAAAAACAGCAAAAAAATCTAAAACACCTGTTTTGGATAATTTTGGTAGAGATTTAACGGCTTTGGCCGAAGAAGATAAACTCGATCCTGTTGTAGGTAGAGAAAAAGAAATACAGCGCGTATCCCAAATTTTAAGTAGAAGAAAGAAAAATAACCCTTTACTTATAGGTGAACCTGGAGTTGGTAAATCAGCTATTGCTGAAGGACTTGCTTTGCGAATTATAAAACGTAAAGTGTCTCGTATTCTATTCAATAAACGCGTGGTAACTTTGGATTTGGCCAGTTTGGTCGCTGGCACAAAATATAGAGGTCAGTTTGAGGAACGTATGAAAGCCGTCATGAACGAGCTTGAAAAAAATGATGATATCATTTTATTTATTGATGAGATTCATACTATTGTAGGAGCAGGTGGTGCAACAGGAAGTCTTGATGCATCCAATATGTTTAAGCCTGCCTTGGCACGAGGTGAAATTCAATGTGTTGGTGCTACTACCTTAGACGAATATCGACAATATATTGAGAAAGACGGTGCTTTAGAACGTCGTTTTCAAAAGGTAATTGTAGAACCTACAACCGTTGAAGAGACTATTCAAATTCTCAACAATATTAAAGATAAATACGAAGAGCATCATAATGTAGAATATACAGATGAAGCGATTCTTGCATGCGTTAAATTAACCAATCGCTATATGACCGAACGCTTTTTACCAGACAAAGCTATAGACGCATTGGATGAATCGGGTTCAAGAGTCCATATCACCAATATTGATGTTCCCAAACAAATTCTTGAATTAGAAAAACAACTTGAAGATGTAAAAGCAACCAAAAATACGGTTGTTAAAAAACAAAAATACGAAGAGGCTGCTAAATTGCGTGATGACGAAAAACGTCTTGAAAAGGATTTAGCTCAGGCCCAAGAAAAATGGGAAGAAGAAACCAAGTTGCACAAGGAAATTGTTACCGAAGATAATGTTGCCGATGTGGTTTCAATGATGACTGGGATTCCTGTAAATAGGATCGCCCAAACCGAAAGCAATAAACTAGCCAAATTACCGGAGCTTATCAAAGGTAAAATTATTGGTCAGGATGAAGCCGTTGCCAAAGTGGTGAAAGCTATTCAGCGCAACCGTGCTGGACTTAAGGATCCTAATAAACCAATTGGTTCCTTCATATTTCTAGGTCAAACAGGGGTTGGCAAAACACAGTTGGCTAAGGTATTGGCTCGGGAGCTTTTTGATAGTGAAGACGCTCTTGTCAGAATCGATATGAGCGAGTATATGGAAAAATTCTCCATTTCGCGTTTGGTTGGAGCACCTCCAGGTTATGTAGGCTACGAAGAAGGCGGTCAATTAACTGAAAAGATTAGACGAAAACCTTATGCGGTCATTCTGCTTGACGAAATTGAAAAAGCGCACCCAGACGTCTTTAATATGTTATTGCAAGTGCTTGACGATGGTTATTTAACAGATAGTTTAGGCAGAAGAATAGACTTTAGAAATACCATACTTATCATGACGTCCAATATTGGAGCTCGAAAACTTAAAGATTTTGGACAGGGCGTTGGTTTTGGTACTTCTGCAAAGGCCGCACAAGCCACAGATAACTCCAGAAGCATTATTGAAAATGCACTTAAAAAAGCATTTGCACCGGAGTTTTTGAATAGAATTGACGATGTGATGGTCTTTAATACTTTGGAAAAAGCAGATCTTGATAAAATTATTGATATTGAGCTTTTAAAATTAACCGATCGGATAAAAGATCTTGGCTATGAGCTTAAATTGAGCAAAAAAGCAAAAGAATATATCGCCGATAAAGGTTTTGATAAAGAATATGGTGCAAGACCTTTAAAACGAGCTATTCAAAAATATATTGAAGATGCCCTTGCTGAAGAGATCATCAATTCCAAAATACAAGAGGGTGATAAAATAACTATGGACTTAGACTCCAAAACTAACGAATTGACTATCAAAATAGAAAAGCCTGAAAAGCACACAGAATCTTAATAATATCTTATTTTCTATAAATCAAATTTATATTTCCAGTAAAAAAGGCTAACTATTTAAGAAGTTAGCCTTTTTTTTATGAGTTCTATCATCATTAAAATGCTCTTAATTTAATTATAATTCACTTAAATATTCATATATCCATTTGATAATCAATGCTATATTGTTAATAACTATTTTTAGAAACGCTCTGATTTTTTAATAAAAAATCTAGTTTTGCAAATTAAATACCACAAAACGTCTAAGTCGGTGTTTTTAACGTATTTATAAAAACACAGGGACTAATTAATAGCATTTAAAAATAAGTAATTAATATCTTACAAAACTAATTATATTTAAGTATTTCATCGATTAAACACTTAAATATCAGATGATTTGTTGTTTTGTTTATTTCTTTTTTTTACGTTTATCCCGAATTAAACCTATTTATGAAATGAAAAAATTAATACTTTTTGTTTGTGTTATAAGCTGGTCTTATAATACAAATGCACAATGCGATAGTACTCTTCCTATTTTTGAAAAATTTGACACGAACAATATTGGGGTATGTTGGCAGGTTGATGATAAGGATGGTGATGGGTTTAATTGGTATTGGAGAGATTATGGCACCTATTATGGAGGCTATAAATGCTTAACATCTAGGTCGTGGAGTTCTAGCCAAGGAGATTTAAATCCAGATAATTGGGTTTATTCTTATGCCATAGACCTAACTTCATTTAATACCAATGATAACATTGAACTTTCATGGAAAGTTAGAGGTGAATTAAATTCTTTAGCCCATGAATATTATGCCGTTTATGCTGCTACTTCTATTGACCCAATTGATAAAACTTCAACTTTTAAATCAAGCCCTGTCCAAAGAGGTGAATATGCAGATGAAGTCGGAGCAGATGGCGTTTTTGTAACAAGAACGATGAATATTTCTGCATTGGCTGGCAACATGGCTTATATAGCTTTCCAACACAAAAACATTTCAGGTTCTCAATTCATTATTAATATAGATGATGTCCAAATTACTACTGGTACATCAAATGGTGGGTGTAATTCAGATAGTGATGGCGATGGTGTTTGCGATTCCTATGATAGATGTCCTGGACATGATGATACAATGGATACCGATGGCGATGGAGTTCCAGATGGCTGTGACATTTGTCCAGGCTATGATGATGCAGTGGACTCCAATGGAAACGGGATACCTGATGGATGTGAAGAGTTGCCATCTTGTGTTGAAACCACAACTAATTTTAGCTCCAATGTATTAGTGCATTCAGGCACGGGATCCAATACCACAACCTTGACATTACCATCTGATAGTCAAAATATTTCATTTACAATAAGTGGTATTGATGAAAAAATAAAGGGTAAAGAAAGTGGTAAATATATTGAGCGGATCACTGTAACTTATAAGGATGGTTCGGGTACTACAAGACAAAAAGGAATTTACCGTGGGGACCAATTGAGTGCCGCTACCATCAATTTTCCTGACAATACTCAATCTATAATCTTAAAGTTGGATGATGCCTATGATGGCAATACCAGTAGTACATTGAGTGTTAATCTAAGCACAGTAACCTATTGTGGAAGTAGCAGTCCCTGTACAGACAGTGACGGTGATGGCGTTTGTGATGTAGATGATCAATGCCCAGGGTTTGATGATACTATCGATGCTAATGGAAATGGCATTCCAGATGGATGCGAAAGTGCCTGTGTAGAATATACAGCTAATTTCAGCAAAAACCCTCTGACTCATTCTGGATCAGCATCTAGTTCAACCACTTTAAGTTTGCCAACTAACAGTAAAGATGTCTCGTTTACAATAACTAATATAAATAGTAAGACAAAAGGTAAGCCTAGCGGCCAATATACTGAACGTGTTATTGTGTCCTACATAGATGGGTCAGGTGCTTCAATAACCTATGGCACTTACACTGGTTCCAGTGTGAGTTCAGCTTCAGTAAATATTAACGGAACAGTGCGGTCGATAACTGTAAATTTAACAGATGTCCTTACAGGTAATACCTCCACTACTTTGAGTATTAACTTTAGTGCAGTAACCTATTGTATCAGTAGTTCATCAACTCAAACTAGCTCGAGCACTAGTAAGGAAGCTTATACCCAACAAGGAATAGAAAGTTTATCAAAAAGTGATGAGCTTATTGAAGATTCATTTAAAATATTTCCAAATCCTGCATCTCAAAAATTATTTGTAAAGAGTACTCAAATCGATGACTCCCAAGCCAATTTAGCTCTCTATAATTTGAATGGATTACAAGTACGTCGTTATAACTTGAATACCAGTTATAACCAGACACATGAGCTTGACATTAATGGGCTGCCTACAGGCATCTATATTTTACATATTATAAGTAAAAACGGAAGTCTTTTAAAAACTGATAGGGTCATCATAAAATAAGTAGTCAAAACTATCCTATATAATAAAAAAAACAGGCTAAATCATATTTGGCCTGTTTTTTTATTTATACCCATCGATTTCATCTTTCAGCACTCCTATTAAATTCTGTTTCATTTGATAATTGAACTTTTAAAACCGGCTTGTAATACTAATATGACACCCTAAGTCATACTTTACTTACGTAATTCTAAAATCTTATATTAATCTGATAATCAATATTATAATGTTAATAACTTATTGTTTTGTTCATTTTAAATTTTCAATAATACTATTAAATTTGCACTCTTTTAAAAAAAAATTGAATTCCATATTCTTGATCAGGTTTAAAACCAAGTTCATAGAATATCTTGAATGATAGATTGATAGAAAAGATAATTAATAAATTACAGTATATTCTTACATTATGTAAATATTTAATGTAATTCATCGATTAAATACTTAAATATCTGTTTATTAGTTGTTTTGCTATTTTTATTTTTTTAAGTTTACCAAGAAATTTAACCTATTTAGTTATGAAAAAATTATTACTTTTAGTTTGTATTGTATGTTGGTACAATAATACAAATGCACAATGTAACAGCAACTTGCCCATAATGGAAAATTTTGACACGAACAATATTGGGGTATGTTGGCAGGTTGATGATAAGGATGGTGATGGGTTTAATTGGTATTGGAGAGATTATGGCACCTATTATGGAGGCTATAAATGCTTAACATCTAGGTCGTGGAGTTCTAGCCAAGGAGATTTAAATCCAGATAATTGGGTTTATTCTTATGCCATAGACCTAACTTCATTTAATACCAATGATAACATTGAACTTTCATGGAAAGTTAGAGGTGAATTAAATTCTTTAGCCCATGAATATTATGCCGTTTATGCTGCTACTTCTATTGACCCAATTGATAAAACTTCAACTTTTAAATCAAGCCCTGTCCAAAGAGGTGAATATGCAGATGAAGTCGGAGCAGATGGCGTTTTTGTAACAAGGACCATGAATATTTCTGCATTGGCTGGCAACATGGCTTATATAGCTTTCCAACACAAAAACATTTCAGGTTCTCAATTCATTATTAATATAGATGATGTTACAATTAATACAGCTGCTTTGGCTGTAGAAGATTTTAATAAAGAGAATTTTAAGTTTTTCTATAACTCAAATATTGAAACCTTGACTTTGAAATCATCAAACAAGCCTTTAAGCTCCGTTGAAATCTATAACCTATTGGGACAGAAGGTTGTCAATAAAAGGCTATCTAATACAACCGAAAACATAAATTTATCAACACTTGTTGATGGCATTTATATAGCCCAACTAGAAATTGATAATACCACAAAAGCCATTAAGTTTTTGAAACAATAAATTTCAAAATTATTGTAAGTATAAAAAAAGAGCGACCCATGGGTCGCTCTTTTATTTAAAATTAATAATTACCTATTGCTTATTCAGACCATCAGAAACAATTTTCTTAACCACAGTACCTTGGTCTGTAGTCAATCTTACAAAGTACATTTGGTTATCAGTTTTTGAAAGATCTATAGTTGTTCTTTCAACAGATCCTTTAACATACTGACCGTTTACAAATGATTTCACTAAAGTACCTTTAACATCAAATACTTCAATGGTCACTTTGGTATCATAATCAAATGAATATTTAAGATTCACTTCATCCGTAAATGGTACTGGATACGCTGTAAAATCGGCTTTTCTGAAATCGCCAGTTGGCCCTTTACAATCAGTTGCTGTCGGATTATCAGCATCTCCAAATTCGCCTCCTGTAAATGGAGATGGAGGAATATAACAGCCTTCACATAAATTCTCACCACTTACAACAGCATGAGCGATAATAAATACCTCTCCTGATACACCGTCAATAGATGCATTCCATTCTTTAGCATTTACTAATCCACCAGCATTAAAGTTGTACTGACCTGGTGCAACTGTATCATCGCCTTTTTTGGTTTTTGGATATGCATTACAACCAATGTATAAGTGAGCCTCATACATACCAAAACCATCATTCATAATGTATTTCACATTAACAGTACCACTACGATAATCAATTTCAACATGACCTGCTAAAGTTCCTTTACTAAGATCACATTTACCAGCTCCCTGATACAAATCAAGAATATATGGTACACCTTCTACATTTTCACCTGGAATTAAATTCGTCCATCCCCAACGACTGAATCCATTAGTTCGGAAACAAGTTGATTCAACATCGTTATTTGGGTTTTCTGTAACGCCTTCTGGTAATTTACCTTGCCATACACCAAATGCAGTTTCTGGATTAACACATTGGTAATATACAGCAGTTGTATTACAAGTACTTGTACATCCTGTATCTGTATTTGTTATGGTTACATAATATGTTCCTCCTTCATATACTAATGGATTTTGTTCAGAAGAGGCAAACGAATTTGGCCCTGTCCAACTATATGACGCATTTACAGCGTCTGTAGTAGCAAATAACTGAATAGCGATACCAAATCCGTCGCACTCTTGACCACTATTACTAGCATCACAAGATGGATTTTCATCAATTGTAATAGTTACTGTCGTGTTGTCCGGTGGACAGGTTGAGTTGGCATCGGCTGGTGTCACCGTATATTTGTAATGGTAAACACCTACTCCAAGTCCGCTGAAGTCGACGCTTGAACCGTCACCTAGGGTAACTCCTGAAGCGTCCGTGTCTGACCAGCTTCCACCGGCGTCACCGCCAGTTACTTTACCGTTAAGGTTGTATGTAGCAGAACCGTCGCCATAGCACCATCTGTCACTTCCGCCCGTTCCGGCGTCTACTGGATCGTCTATCGTGATCGTGACTGTCGTGTCGTCTGGGTCACAAGTTGAGCCCTCTGCTGGGTTCACTGTGTACTTGTAGTGGTAAACACCAGCGCCAAGTGCACTGAAGTTTACGCTTGAACCATTACCTAGGGTAACGCCTGAAGCGTCCGTGTCTGACCAGCTTCCACCAGCGTCACCGCCAGTTACTTTACCGTTAAGGTTGTATGTAGCTGAACCGTCGCCATAGCACCATCTGTCGCTTCCGCCCGTTCCGGCGTCTACTGGATCGTCTATCGTGATCGTGACTGTCGTGTCGTCAGGTGGACATGTTGAGTTGGCATCGGCTGGTGTCACCGTGTACTTGTAATGGTAAACACCTGTGCCAAGTGCACTGAAATTTACGCTTGAACCATTACCTAGGGTAACGCCTGAAGCGTCCGTGTCTGACCAGCTTCCACCGGCGTCACCGCCAGTCACTTTACCGTTAAGGTTGTATGTAGCAGAACCGTCGCCATAGCACCATCTGTCACTTCCGCCCGTTCCGGCGTCTACTGGATCGTCTATCGTGATCGTGACTGTCGTGTCGTCTGGGTCACAAGTTGAGCCCTCTGCTGGGTTCACTGTGTACTTGTAGTGGTAAACACCAGCGCCAAGTGCACTGAAGTTTACGCTTGAACCATTACCTAGGGTAACGCCTGAAGCGTCCGTGTCTGACCAGCTTCCACCAGCGTCACCGCCAGTTACTTTACCGTTAAGGTTGTATGTAGCTGAACCGTCGCCATAGCACCATCTGTCGCTTCCGCCCGTTCCGGCGTCTACTGGATCGTCTATCGTGATCGTGACTGTCGTGTCGTCAGGTGGACATGTTGAGTTGGCATCGGCTGGTGTCACCGTGTACTTGTAATGGTAAACACCTGCGCCAAGTGCGCTGAAATTTACGCTTGAACCATTACCTAGGGTAACGCCTGAAGCGTCCGTGTCTGACCAGCTTCCACCAGCGTCACCGCCAGTTACTTTACCGTTAAGGTTGTATGTAGCAGAACCGTCGCCATAGCACCATCTGTCACTTCCGCCCGTTCCGGCGTCTACTGGATCGTCTATAGTGATCGTGACTGTCGTGTCATCTGGGTCACAAGTTGAGCCCTCTGCTGGGTTCACTGTGTACTTATAATGGTAAACACCAGCGCCAAGTGCACTAAAGTTTACGCTTGAACCATTACCTAGGGTAACGCCTGAAGCGTCCGTGTCTGACCAGCTTCCACCAGCGTCACCGCCAGTTACTTTACCGTTAAGGTTGTATGTAGCAGAACCGTCGCCATAGCA
>JBPWQW010000007.1:0-3234 GCA_051814705.1 Flavobacteriaceae bacterium LMO-SS05 | reverse complement strand
TAGCACCATCTGTCGCTTCCGCCCGTTCCGGCGTCTACTGGATCGTCTATCGTAATCGTGACTGTCGTGTCGTCTGGGTCACAGGTTGAGCCCTCTGCTGGGTTCACCGTGTACTTGTAGTGGTAAACACCTGCGCCAAGTGCGCTGAAGTTTACGCTTGAACCGTCACCTAGGGTAACGCCTGAAGCGTCCGTGTCTGACCAGCTTCCGCCTGCGTCACCGCCAGTTACTTTACCGTTAAGGTTGTATGTAGCAGAACCGTCGCCATAGCACCATCTGTCGCTTCCGCCCGTTCCAGCGTCTGGACCAACATTAATTGTTAATTTACCTATTTGTGGAAACTCAGGATCACACTGCGCAATATCGCCAGGTGTAACAACAAGATAATAATCTCCAGCATCGCCTAAGGTTGTGGGATTAAATTTAAGCTCATGTGTCCCATCTCCAATATCAACATTGTTAGCAGCATTACCGTCATTCCAATCAGCAGCAGTATACCATTTATAATTATAATTTCCTGGAGTTTGAACTTGAGTATTTAATTTAACAGTAGCTACTAACTTTGCATTTTCTCCTTCACAAACCGTAGCGTTACTTACTTCTACGTCTGGTGTTAAATGAAAACTTCCTGCTACAAAATCTTTTAGATCGGCCTCAATTTCTTTAGACGCTCTAGTTTCTAACATCCATCTGGCCGTACACAGTAATTTTGGATTTGCCACTAAATCAAAAATTGGAGTCAAATCTACAACACCTTCATAAAATTCGTTATAATCGTAAGTGGTTTGCCCAGCAGGAACAATCCATCCTGGAGGAACAGGAGTATTGACTGTATTATTTTGTCCTACTTGTGTCTCGGTAGTGATTTCAAATAACGAATTATTATTACCTCGGTTACCATTACCAGCTCCTACCCATTTAAGTACAGTCACTTCACCATTTCTACCTCCATCAACAAAATTGGCCAATATTAATAAATCACCCACAGAATTAGCTGGAGTAACACCTGGTTGGCCCATATTGGTATAATGTTCTGGAGTAAATATTTTCTTTCCACCAGCATCTGTATCAGGGGCAGATCCATCTAACAAGAACCAAAACCCAATATAGCCAACTCCAAGATTACTTTCTCTATCCCCAGCAAAAAAGAGATAGGTATGTGATTCTTCGTATGGCGTAGTCCCAAAACCAGGACAATCTCCAGAATTTAGATCTGGTATAAGCCCAGTCAAAATAACCGCGGAGGCATTCATAATGTCGCTTTTGGCTTGCATTGGACTAAGAGTCCAACCATTATATTCTTGACCATTAGCACCAAATAATTTGAAATCTTTTGAACCGGTGTATATGTCATCCATATTACCAGTGAACACATCATGAACCAGATCGTAAGTAGGTTCTAACTGCATGGCAGGACTCCCCCACTCGGTGGAATTCCCATCAATACAGGGTATTACCTGTGCATTTAAGGCTGTGCTGGCCCATAAAAAAAACATAACTGTGACAACAAGGCCCGTTATACTTTTAAGTTCAGTAATAAAATCTGACCAACAACTCATAGCGTGGTCTGTCACTCTTGACTTAGTAATTTTGTACATTAACATAAGATTTGTTTTTAATTAATAAAACTGTGTTAACATAACAAAATGGGAACGGAACATTAATAGATTTATCAATCTTGCGATACAAGATCAATTAACATAAATAAGACTAAAAACATGTAGGAAAGGTGGCTTTAATTTGCTATTAATTAAAACTTTCGGATAAGCTAGCTATCTATGAATTTATAAATAACTCCATCTAATCTATGAAAATATTTTTGCATTAACAAACTAATCTTTAATAAATTAGATGATGAGATTTATTAATCCGTTAAAATACAGATTTTATTTATTTTACCATTTCATTTAATTAAAAGCGTTTTAGGCTCTAATACTTTTGAGATTTAATGCACATTCTAAATCTAATAGTAAATTACCAAAAATAAAATATTCGTAAGTGTACTGTAATAAAAAAAGGGCAACTAAATTAGTTGCCCTTTTTCTTTAAGATTACTTAACTAATTACTTAATCCAGTCTAGATGCAGAAATAATTTTCTTAACAACTGTGCCTTCTTTTGTAGTTAATCTTACAAAGTACATTTGATTATCTTGTTTGGATAGATCAATTTTTGTTCTACCTACAGATCCTTTAACATATTTTGTATCTACTGATTGTTTCACTAAAGCTCCTTTAACATCGTAAACATCAATCCTAACATCCGTATCATAATCAAATGAATACTTGATATTGACTTCGTTTTCAAATGGTACTGGGTACGCTGTGAAATCTACAGTTCTGCCGAAATCAGCTTCATCAACTTTACATTCTACAGATTCACCTGTATTATTGAATGAAGATCCACCATTGTCTTGAGAGACAGAACATCTGCACACTTCTTCGCAAACCACGGCGTGTACTATAACATACAAATCACCTGAAGCCTCTATTGGTCCTACTTGATAACTATACACATGATCCAATCCTCCTGGGTTAAAGTTATACTGCCCCGGAGCAACGGTATTGCTACCATTTTTAGTCGGATACGGTTCGCAACCAATATATACATGCGCTTCACTCATAGCATATCCTGGCGTTGTGATGTTATAAGTCACTGTTATAGTTCCTCCTGTATAATCTACAGTTGCGGTACCAACATTAGTGCCTTTAGACAACTCGCATTTACCAGCCCCAGCGTATAACTGTAAGGTATAGGTGTTATCTGGAGAAACACTGTTTGTCCATCCCCAACGTGAGAATCCATCTTCTCTGAAACATCTACTGTCTGAATCTGCATTAACACCATCTGTTGTGAATACTCCAAAGGCTGTTTCGCAGTTTTGCCACTTATCATCTTCTCTTGTATAAGTCACTGTTTTAGTTTCAGCAGGATTTCCAGCACAATCAGAAACATTAAACACATACTCATAAGTCTTAATACATTCATCTTGGCTAACAAGTACTGGATATGCACGTAAATCTCCTCCTTCACTACAATTGTCGGTCCATGTAGCATCTAAATACTCAGGAACTGCTCCGTTACATACTTCGCCATCCGCTGGCGTTTCAATTACTGGTGCGGTCTCATCGTATATCGTGATGATCTGATCGCCTGTAGTCTCCAATCCTGCACAGTCCACGGCTTTCCATGTCCTGGTGATCGTTCCCAGTCCACATTCATCCAATTGTCCTGC
>JBPWQW010000006.1:0-165206 GCA_051814705.1 Flavobacteriaceae bacterium LMO-SS05 | reverse complement strand
GGTGCGGTCTCATCGTATATCGTGATGATCTGATCGCCTGTAGTCTCCAATCCTGCACAGTCCACGGCTTTCCATGTCCTGGTGATCGTTCCCAGTCCACATTCATCCAATTGTCCTGCATCTGTATAACTTACTTCTGGATCATTGTCACAGTTATCGCTCGCTGTCGCTGTTCCGGCATCGCCCATCACACACTCGAAACGAATGTCATCCGGTACATTTAATGTCGGTGCAGTGCTATCTTCTATAGTAATTATTTGTGAGCAAGTTGCTGTTAACCCAACTCCATCTTCTGCTTGCCATGTTCTGGTGATAGTTCCCAGTCCACACTCGTCTAAGTCTTCAACTGTACTTAATACAGTAACTGTAGGTTCACTACAATTGTCTGAAGCTGATGGGGCATCCCAAACAATTTCAGCATCACATTCTATATTTTTATCGGCCGCACAATCAATAGTTGGTGGTAAATCATCTACCTCAACGGTCACTACAGCATCATCACTATTAGTGCATCCATTACTGTTTGTATATGTATAAGTTACATTATATTGTCCAGCAGCTAATCCTGTTGCATCAAATAACCCAGTTGCATTAACATGGTCGCCGCTCCAAGTTCCTCCTGAAGGAGAAGCTGTTAATTGAACAGACGTTTCATCACATGCTACCGAAGCATTATCAGCAGTTACTTCTGGTAATGCTTTCACCGTCAAAGTACCTTCGGCATCACCACCATCAGGCTGACAATTATTAGGACTCATTACTGCAACGCTATAGTTGCCCGCATCAGACAACTCTGCTGGATCAAAAGTAATTGTTGCTGTGCCCTGACCGGAAAAAGTTCCAGGCCCAGACCAGACAAAAGTATATCCATCGCTAACTGGATCTTCAATAACCATATTCCCTTGCTTAACTGTAGCCGTTAAACTAGCAGCTCCACCTTCACAAACTGTATCATCACTAACTTCAATGGTAGGAGTTAAGTGAAAACTACCTGCAACATAATCTTTTAAATCAGCAGTTATTTCAGCAGACGCTCTGGTTTCTAACATCCAAGTAGCTGAACAAATTAATTCTGGATTGGTTTGTAAATCAAACACAGATGTTAAATCTATAACACCTTCATAAAATTCATTATAATCGTAAGTAGTTTGTCCTGCTGGTACCGCAAATCCGGCTGGAACCGGAGTTTGGGTTGCATTATTTTGTCCCACTTGTGCATTGGTAGTAATTTTTACTAATGAATTATTGTTCCCTTCGGTTCCATTACCTGGACCTACCCACTGAAGTACGGTAACATCTGCATCTCTACCGCCACTTGTAAAATCGGCCAATACCAATAAATCACCTATTCCGCGAGCAGGACTAAAAATTTTATGTCCATCAGCATCTGTTATAGGGCTGGTTCCATTTTTCAAGAACCAAAACCCAATATAGCCAGTTCCATTATTACTTTCTCTGTCACCCGCAAAAAAGAGATAGGTATGACTGGGGTCATAAGCACCAAATGAGCTTATGCAGCCATCTTCAGGGTCTGTTACCAAACCTGTTAATATTACCGCAGCTGCATTCATGATATCACTCTTGGCCTGCATAGGACTTAATGTCCATCCATTATAGGGTTGACCATACCCTCCAAATAATTTAAAATCTTTGGAGGCTGTAAAAATATCATCCTGATTACCTGTGAACACATCAGCATGGTAATCAAAAGTGGGCTCCAACTGTAAAGCAGCACTTCCCCACTCGGTGGAATTGCCATCTATACAGGGTACTACTTGAGCCTGTACATTAGTTCCAAACAAAAAAAGTATAAGCACGGCTAAGCCTGTTATACTTTTCTTTAAATTTTTAAAAAGTGAACTACAATAAAAGGGATTCCAGTTCGTCTTGATTTGAGTAAATTTGTCCATTAACATAACATTTTGGATTAATTAATAATGCGTTAACATAACAAATACTGTAGGGTAAAATAATAGACTATTCAATCTTGAAAACTCAAAATTGAATTAACACAGGCGTGTTAAATTTTGTAGAAAAGGGGTTTAATTCCGCTATTAATCAAACCAAAATTGAAAGGAAAATTCTTTCAACACAATATCCCAAATTTAGGATTTTGTTTTTGTTATAAATATTTATCTTGCAAGTTTTAGACCAAATGGCAATTTTAAAAGACCATCAGTACTTTTTTAAAA
Organism: Flavobacteriaceae bacterium LMO-SS05; assembly: GCA_051814705.1. Lineage (GTDB taxonomy): Bacteria > Bacteroidota > Bacteroidia > Flavobacteriales > Flavobacteriaceae > Geojedonia. Next base: position 163,014 of record JBPWQW010000006.1, on the reverse strand, counting down.
AATGGAATAAATTCTTCAAGATAATCGGCTTTTTTATTCGACAACTTGTCCATTTTAAAAAATAATCTCTCATTATAACAGTTAATTAGAGCTACAATAAAAAATTAACTAATCTAGAAAACTCAAGATTAATTTAACATAAGAAACTTAAATACTAATGAAAAGTGGCTTAGTTATGCTATTAAATCAGCCAAACAGATAGGAAATCTCATTTCGAGATCATAATTCAAATATAGAACTTAATCTTCATTATAAAATGCTATATTATATGTTTTAGACCAACCGCCAATTTCAACCGTCAATCAGCTTCTTTTAGTAATCTAAATCATTTAAATCCAATTGGATCGTTTGTAAAAAATGTACAGAATTCACTATATCATTATGTAATACACGGTCATCTGTGACAAAAGAAACTTCTTTCCTATATGCACTTAAAAAGGATTCGATATAAGGTGAAGATTTTAAGGGTGCTCTTAACGTTAATGCCTGTGAAGCATTGAACAATTCAATAGCTAAAATACGTTCCATATTATTAATAAGCACAAAGGCCTGGGTTGCTGCATTGGCACCCATGCTTACATGGTCTTCTTGTCCGTTTGAAGACACAATTGAGTCCACACTGGCTGGAGTCGCCAATTGCTTATTTGCACTTACGATACTTGCGGCTGTATACTGAGGAATCATAAATCCGGAATTGACCCCAGGATTATCTATTAAAAAAGCTGGTAAACCTCGTAAGCCTAAAACCAATTGATAGGTTCTACGTTCTGAAATATTACCAAGTTCAGCCATGGCAATTTTTAAATAATCCAAAGCCAAGGCTAAGGGTTGCCCATGAAAATTGCCACCCGAAATGATTTTATCTTCTTCTATAAATATATTAGGATTATCGGTAACCGAGTTGATTTCTGTTTTAAATACCTTTTGTACAAACTCTAAAGTATCTTTAGTTGCACCATGAACTTGTGGCATGCATCTAAAAGAATAGGGGTCTTGAACATGCTGTTTCACTTGTTTGATAAGTTCACTACCTTCTAAAAAGCCACTAATACGTTCTGCAGTTTTTAGTTGGCCTTTGTGGGGTCTTACCCGATGTACCAACTCATCAAAGGGTTCAATTCTTCCATCAAAAGCATCCAAAGACATACTTCCAATCAAATCTGCCAAATAAGATAGTTTATAGGATTTTAAAAGCAGATACACCCCATAAGCGCTCATGAACTGTGTCCCGTTTAATAATGCCAAGCCTTCTTTGGATTGTAAGGTGATGGGTTTCCAATTAAAAATGTCCAATACGGTTTTGGCTTCACAAATACCCTTTTTATAATATACTTCGCCTTTTCCTATCACTGGCAAGGCCAAATGTGCCAATGGTGCCAAGTCACCCGAAGCGCCTAAAGATCCCTGGGTGTAAATCACCGGTAAAATATCGTGATTAAAAAACTCAATAAGCCTCAAAACCGTATCGACCTGCACCCCACTATGTCCATAACTTAAGGATTGGATTTTAAGCAATAACATCAATTTGATGATGGGCTTTGGCACCTTATCCCCTATACCGCAAGCATGGGACATTACCAAGTTTTCCTGAAGCTGTGTAAGTTTGTCTTTTGAAATTTTGACATTATATAAGGATCCAAAACCTGTATTGATCCCATAAATGGGTTCGTCTTGATCCTGCATTCTCTTATCCAAATAAAGCCTGCATTTTGAAATTTTATCCACCGCTTCTTCAGAAAGTCTTAGCTTTTTATTATTGACTAAAATTTCATTGATGGTTGAGAGTTTTAGAACTTCGGAAGAAATTTCATGAAAAGTATGCATATATAAATTTTAAAGTTCAAAATTCAACATTAGCTATTTATTATGCAACAAATGTTAATAATTAATAAAATTTATCACCTACTAACTTTCAATTCTTATTTTTGAAAAAATTAAACTAATTATAAATGAAACGACTACTGATTTTCTTTTTTGCAATTGCATTAATTTCTTGTAAAAGCGACCCAAATATTGATTACGCATTGATATCTGGAAGGGTGGATAACACAACGGACAATAAGGTTGTGATTAAAAATGGGGAATTTAATATAGAAATCGCTATTGAATCGGGTGGAACATTTGCAGACACCCTCAGGCTATCTGAAGCTGGGTTTTATACCTTAAGTATTGGAAGAGAGATCACTTCAATGTATTTAAAAAATGGAGACGACTTAAATCTTGTCCTAGATGCCAATCAATTTGATGAAACGCTTTCTTATACTGGCAAAGGCTCATCCGAAAATAATTATCTAGCAGCCAAACAATTGAATATCGAAAAGCTCAGTTCAAATCCACAAGAGTTTTATAGTTTGGATGAACAGGCTTTTAAAACTAGAGTGGACAGTTTAAAACAATCTAACGCCTCACTTCTATCTGGATTTGAAGAAGCCCATCAAGAATTCATCACCATCGAAACCAAAAATCTTGACTACGACAGGTATTCCTTGTTAAAAAGTTATGAACGCAATCACGCCTATTATGCCAAAATAGATGGTTTTAAAGTCTCTGAAGGTTTTTTGCCTGAAGCTCTTAAGAATTTGAAATATGACGATTCTTATGCCTATAGCATGTCGTCATCTTATAAAAATTTGGCTTTTAATACGATCTTAAATGAAATATTCGAAACGATTGGTGATGATTATTTATATACTTCTCCAGAAGACTTAAGCCATGTTACAACCATTGCAATTCCTAAACTAAAGGATGACGTTATAGAATATTTAGGTGGTTTTTTAGTGTCCCCAGCCAATCCAAACATGCAGGGCGTTTATGATTTTTTCCTGTCTAACACCAGTAATGAAAAAATCAAAACCAAACTCACTGAAGTTTATGAAAAAGGCAAACATTTGGTTAAAGGGAGTCCTTCACCTCAATTTACAAACTACGAAAATCATAAAGGCGGAACCATGTCACTTTCTGATCTCAAAGGCAAATATGTATATATTGATGTTTGGGCCACTTGGTGTGGACCTTGTAAGCGAGAGATTCCTTCATTACAGGCGGTTGAAAAACAATATCACGATAAAAATATTGAGTTTGTAAGCACTTCCATTGATGTTGCCAATGACCATAGCAAGTGGGTTTCAATGGTGAACGACATGAACCTAGGTGGTATCCAGCTTTTTGCCGATAATAATTGGAATTCTAAATTTGTAAGAGACTATGGTATTGAAGGCATTCCACGCTTTATTTTGGTAGATCCAGATGGAAACATTGTAAGTGCAGACGCGCCAAGACCCTCCAATCCTAAACTTATTGAATTATTTAATGATTTAAAGATTTAATACTCTATTTTATTTAAAGATTTCTGAAACATATATTATCAACAAAACATTCTGCCCTGACACCGAGTATTCGGGATCGGGGTAGAATGACAAGTTTATTCATTTTCAGATGCTTCATTGGTTTCTATCTGTTCGGGCTGTTCAAATAGATCTATGAAAGCTTTTCCTAGATATTCAATAACATGGCTTGCTATCAAACTTTGATAACCGAAACTCTCCACTGCTATATCAGCCGATCTACCATGCAAATACACGCCAAAAATTGCAGCTTCTAAAGGCTTGTAACCTTGGGCAATCAACCCCGTTATCATTCCTGTTAATACGTCGCCAGACCCTGCAGTTGCCAGTCCAGGGTTTCCAGTAGAATTAATATAAAGTTTATCCTGAAAAACAGTAATGGTATGAGCTCCTTTAATGACCATAACAGCATTGTATTTTTTTGAGAAGTCTTTCACTTTTTTAAGCTTATCAAAATCGTCTGTCCATGTTCCAATCAAACGCTCCAACTCCTTTGGATGTGGAGTCAAAACGGATTGTTTTGGCAAGAGTTTTAAAAAGGATTTATGCTTTGAAAGGATATTTAGGGCATCAGCATCAACAACCAAGGGTTTTGTGTTGGTTTTAAGAAAGGCTTCAAAGGCTTTAATTGTTTGGGGCTCGGTTCCAATCCCTGTGCCTACGCCAACAACGGTGGGTTCCATATCAAATTGAATATCTGTAATCCAATTTTCAGCTTTATCAGTAATGACCATCGCTTCTGGAAAAGCCGTCTGCAACACCTGATAACCACATTTTGGGATATAAGCAGTAACCAATCCCGCACCCGAAGATAAGACCGCTTTTGTCGCCAAAGTCACGGCGCCTATTTTACCATAACGACCTCCAATAATAAGGGCGTGACCAAAACTGCCTTTATGCGAAAACTTGTTCCGGGGTTGGTAGATTGGCAACAGTTCCCGTTTACCTATAAGTTCTATATCGGTTTGCGTTGTGGCAATATAATTCATGTCAATGCCTATGTCCAATAAGTCCCATTGTTCGGTATATTTTGCGGTGTCTGGCAAAAAAAACACGAGTTTTGGGAACTGAAAAGACAAGGTACAGCTTGCCCAAACCACTCCGTTTTTATCATCGGGAATACGGTCCAAATACAATCCTGATGGAATATCTATGGCGATGGTAAACGCTTTGGAATTTTTAAAATGTTGAAAGAGTTGCTTGACCCAACTATCTATCTCTCTATTTAATCCTATCCCAAAAACAGCATCAACAATAACGTCTTCAGAGTTTAATTTAGGAAATTCATCTTTATCGCTTAATAAAATTGGCCAATCCTTTCTAACGTGTTTGATGCTTTCGTAGTTAGTTAAAAACCCTTTTGAACGCTTTTCACTATAATTCACTACATAAACAAAAACATTATAGCCATGGGTGATTAAGTGCCGTGCCATAACTAAACCATCTCCCCCATTGTTCCCAATCCCGCAAAACACATGGATAGGAACTTGAGCGCCTTGCATTCTAGAATGGAGCCAATTAAAAGCTCCTGTTCCTGCACGCTCCATTAATTCGGTACTGCTAATATTCTGTTTTTGAACAGTGATCTGGTCTGCTTCGTAAAGTTGTTCCCTTGAAAAAATCTTCATGCGTTCATTTTATAAATCGTATAAAAAAGTAGGTACAAATGTTATTTTAACAATAAAAGGTTATCGTATCCGATTATTCGGTAAAAAAGTCCATTTTGTTTTTTTATTACAGTAAAAATAATACTTTTGAACAGGTAATACCACTAAAATGAATCATTCCAATCAATTATATGCGAATACTTTTCCTTCCTCTCTTTTTGGAAGTATTGCTTTAGTGATTACTTTTAACTCTACAACCACAACCCCTAGGGGTTAGATCTTTATTTTCCACAAGTCATTTTTGCATTCCATTTTCTAAAAATTAATCTTAAAACGATTAACAATGAACGTCTTAAAATTCGGAGGAACTTCAGTAGGTTCCGTTAAAAACATAAATAAAGTTATAGCCATTCTAGAACGCTATTCAAAACATGATGCTGTCATTTGCGTCGTATCAGCCGTTGGTGGCATTACAGATAAATTATTAAAAACAGGAGAGTTAGCTCAAAATAAAAATAAAGATTATTTAACTGATTTTAAAACCATTAGATCAATTCATTTAAACATATTATCTGAATTAAATCCGACTATAAACAAGGCTGTTGTAAGCAAACTTGAAGATAAATTAAATGCCTTAAAAAGCCTGTTGGATGGTATCTATTTAATCAATGAATTGTCGCCCAAAACATCTGATAAATTATTGAGTTTTGGTGAGTTATTATCTTCATATATCATAGCTGAAACCATGAAGGCTCGAGGACTAAACACGGTTAGAAAAAACAGTCAAGATTTAATAATTACCAATTCTAATTTTACTAAGGCCGAAGCTAATTATGCCCTTACAAATGCCAATATCAAGACTTATTTTAATGAGGCAAAACAGCGTATTACCATTCTTCCTGGGTTTATATCCAAATCGCAATCTGGGGAAATCACAACTTTAGGGCGCGGTGGTTCCGATTTTACTGCCGCAATCGTTGCTGCCGCTTTACACGTAAATCGGCTAGAGATTTGGACCGATGTGAGTGGTATGTTTACGGCCAATCCAAAGCTGGTAAAACAGGCTTATCCCATTGAAACCTTATCCTATAAAGAGGCTATGGAACTCTCTCACTTTGGCGCTAAAGTTCTCTATCCTCCAACGGTGCAACCTGTGTTGCATTTGGGCATTCCTATTCACATTAAAAACACTTTGGAACCCGAAATGGCAGGTACCGTGATTTCAAACCATGCCAATGGAAATAGTGGTCCGGTTAAGGGCATAAGCAATATTGATAATATTGCCTTATTAACCCTTCAAGGAAATGGAATGGTCGGGATCCCAGGGTTTTCAAAACGCCTTTTTGAAACCCTAGCTCAGGAAAAAATCAATGTGATTTTGATTACTCAGGCATCTTCAGAACACTCAATTTGTATAGGAATTGACCTTAAAGAAGCCAACAAAGCAAAAAACGCCATTGATGCTACTTTTGAAAATGAAATCTCATTACATAAAATTGACCCTATTATTATCGAAACTGAATTATCGATTGTGGCATTAGTGGGTGACCATATGAAAAGCCACCAAGGCATTAGCGGTAAAATGTTCAGTGCTTTAGGGCGCAATAATATTAATGTTCGAGCCATAGCTCAAGGTGCATCGGAGCGGAATATATCTGCAGTTATCGCACAAAACGATATCAAAAAAGCTTTAAATACCTTGCACGATCAATTTTTTGAAGGCAATATGAAGCAGCTCAATGTGTTCATTACCGGAGTGGGCAATGTTGGCGAACGTCTTATTGAACAAATTAAGGCGCAACGAAAATATTTAAAACAAAACCATAAAATCAATTTGCGAGTTATTGGCTTGTCCAATTCAAAAACCATGGTTTTTAATGACAATGGCTTGTCATTAGACGATTGGAAAACCCAACTCAAAGTAGGTGATAAAGCAAATCTTCAAGGCTTCTTTGACCAAGTTAAACATCTAAATATGCGCAATAGTATTTTTGTGGATATTACGGCGAGCCAAGACGTCTCAAATTTATACCCTGATTATTTAAGGCAAAGTATAGCTGTTGTGGCCTGTAATAAAATTGCATGTTCTAGTGATTATCAACGCTATAGTGACCTGAAGCGTTTGTCCCGAAAGTATAACGCCTCTTTTTTGTTTGAGACCAATGTTGGAGCCGGTTTACCAGTAATTGACACACTTCATAACCTGATCGTTTCCGGTGATAAAATCACATCCATAAAAGCTGTTTTATCGGGAAGTTTAAATTTTGTGTTCAATCAATTTGACGAGACCACTAAGTTTCACGATGTCGTTAAACTGGCACAAAAGGAAGGTTATACCGAGCCCGACCCTAGAATTGATTTAAGCGGTGTCGATGTTGGCAGAAAAATTTTAATTTTAGCACGTGAAAGCGGTGCTGAACTAAATTTAGAAGACATTAAGAACGAATCGTTTTTAACCAAGGCAAATTTAGAGAGCCATTCGGTTGAAGATTTTTACAAAACATTAAAGGATGGCGAAGATCATTTTCAGAAGGTATATGCTTCAGCAAAAGGCAAAAATTGTAAGTTAAAGTATGTGGCAGAATTCGATGGTAAACATGCAAAAGTTGGATTACAAGAAATTCCGCAAGGTCATCCCTTTTATAATCTAGAAGGAAAAGATAATATTGTTATGTTTTATACCCAACGCTATCCAGAACAGCCCCTGATTATTAAAGGTGCTGGAGCTGGAGCAGATGTGACCGCATCAGGCTTATTTGCCGATATTATAAAAATAGGAAACAACTAAAAAAGACTAGAGAATATAGAAAAGAGAATAAAGACCAATTGGAACCGTTTATTTTCTTTTCTCTATTTTTATTTTTCTATAAATTATGAACGAAATAAAACTGTTTTCACCTGCAACTGTGGCAAATGTCGCTTGTGGTTTTGATGTTCTTGGCTTTTGTTTGGATAGTATTGGCGACGAGATGATCGTACGTAAAACAAAAGAGAAAGGGATAAGAATATCAAAAATTGAAGGATTTAATTTGCCTTTTGAAGCCCATAAAAATGTGGCTGGCGTTTCGGCATTGGCTTTACTGGAACATGCAAAACCAGATTGTGGTTTTGAAATCGAAATTTATAAAAAAATCAAGCCCGGAAGCGGTATTGGGAGTAGCTCCGCTAGTGCTTCAGGTAGTGTTTTTGGAATCAACGAATTGCTTGGTCGACCCTACAACAAAACCGAGTTGACAAGATTTGCCATTAAGGGTGAAGCCTTGGCAAGTGGTAGCGAGCATGCCGATAACATTGCTCCAGGAATTTTCGGTGGCTTTACATTGGTAAAAAGCCTTCGGCCCCTCGAAATTTTACAAATCCCAGTTCCTAAAAATTTATATGCTACCATCATTCATCCCCAAATAGAAATAAAAACGGCTTCAGCACGGGCAATTTTGCCTAATGAAGTCCCGCTTCTGGATGCCATCATTCAATGGGCTAATGTGGGCAGTTTGGTTCATGCTTTACATACAAGCGATTATGGGTTGATTCAAAGATCGTTGGAAGATATCATTATTGAACCCTACAGAGCACGACTTATTCCGCATTATCGCGACGTAAAAAAAGAAGCCTTGCAAGTTGGTGCTTTGGGTGCGGGCATTTCGGGTTCGGGCCCCTCTATTTTTATGTTGAGTGAAGGTATTGAAACGGCAAAAAAAGTAGAGCAGGCTGTCCGTTCTATATATTCTAAAACCCAAATAGCCTTTGATACTTATGTGTCACGGATTAATGTTGAAGGGATTAAGATTATATAATGACGGGTGACGGATGTCTGATGTCTGATGTCTGATGTCTGATGTCTGATTATAGTTTATAAAAAATATTAGTGAATTAGTGGCAATTAAATAAACAATGAAGTACTATAGTCTAAATAAAAAAGCTCCTGATGCCTCCTTCAAAGAAGCGGTCATCAGAGGATTGGCTCCCGACAAGGGCCTGTATTTTCCGGAGCGCATCACCCCTCTTCCTAAATCCTTTTTTAATCAAATTGATTCCCGCTCTCATAACGACATCGCATTTGAAGCTATCAAACAATTTGTGTCTCCCGATATTCCTACAGATGTTTTAGAAACCATAATTAAGGAAACACTCTCGTTTGAATTCCCTATTGTTACACTAAACGAGCGCATTTCTACTCTAGAGTTGTTTCATGGGCCAACTCTGGCGTTTAAAGATGTGGGCGCTCGGTTTATGGCGCGATGTTTAGGGCACTTCAATCAAAATAACGACAAAGAAGTCACTGTTTTGGTAGCGACATCGGGCGATACCGGTGGCGCTGTTGCCAATGGATTTCTTGACGTAAAAGGGGTAAATGTCGTTATTTTATATCCCAGCGGAAAAGTGAGCGATATTCAAGAAAAGCAATTGACTACACTTGGAAAAAACATAATTGCTCTCGAAGTTGAAGGTGTTTTTGACGATTGTCAGGACCTGGTGAAACGGGCGTTTATGGATGAAGATTTGACCACAAAACTGCAACTAACATCTGCAAACTCCATTAATGTGGCACGTTGGTTACCACAGATGTTTTACTTTCTATTTGCCTATAAACAACTATATAAAAAACATAAAGACCTCGTGTTTTCTGTACCCAGTGGCAATTTCGGAAATATTTGCGCAGGTATGATGGCTCAACAATTGGGATTACCCGTCCACCATTTTATTGCGGCAAATAATGCCAATAATGTGGTTACTGAATATATGGATACCAAAACCTACCATCCAAAACCAAGTGTCCATACCATCAGCAATGCCATGGATGTTGGCAACCCTAGTAACTTTATTCGCATTCAAGAAATTTATAAAAATGATTTCGAAAGCTTAAAAGCTAATTTATCGTCCTATAGCTTTACCGACCGACAAACCAAAGAAGCCCTAAGAGAACTTTACAACGAACACAGTTATATTGCAGACCCTCATGGAGCTGTTGGCTATTTAGGATGTAAAACGTATTTAAAAACCCATCATGATGCCCATTGTGTGTTTTTGGAAACAGCACATCCAACCAAGTTCTTGGATGTGGTGGAAGATACCATTAGAGAAAATATTGAGTTGCCCGAACAGATTTTGAGTATTATGGATAAAAAGAAAACATCCATAAAAATCAGTACTTATGAAGATTTGAAAGACTATTTAATAAACTCAACACAAAAGTAATGACCATTATTGACTGGATTGGCACTTTTGGAGTATTTCAAATTCTTCTGGCCTATGTTTTAAATATTATAGGTATCCTATCCAACAAGCATCTTGCATTTATTTTGCTCAATCTCATTGGAGCGTCCATGGCGTGTTTAGCTTCAATACTCCTAAAGTATTGGCCTTTTATCATTTTAGAAGGTGTATGGGCTTTTGTGTCGCTGTATGCGCTGGTCAAATTCAGAAAAACAATTTAGATTATCTCACACTAGCTCTTGTCTTTTACTTTTTTTAATATTACCTTCACTTTTCACTTCCCTTTTCTACTTTAGATATAGAATTGCCTGACTTTAATAAAACTAATATCTGAATTGTATGAAAACCCAAATGAAAATCTTTTTTGCGTTGCTATTAACACTCTATTCATGCAAAGAAAACCCCTCCTATTCTGTAACAACATCTGAAATCGGGGCTAACCCACTTTTAACCGGTACGATTATTGACTTAACTCACGAATTTTCAGATGAGACTATTTATTGGGTAACTGCAAAGGAATTTGAACTGGAAATAGTCGCCAAAGGACCAACCGACCAAGGTTTTTATTATTCGGCAAACAATTTTTCAGGGGCTGAACATGGCGGAACGCATATTGACGCCCCCATTCATTTTGCTGAAAATAAGCAATCGGTAAATGAAATACCTTTAGAAAAACTCATAGGAAATGCCATTAAAATAGATGTTTCCCAAAATGCTTTGAAAAACAGAGACTATCTTATCAGCATAGACGACTTTAAAAACTGGGAAACTCATCAAAATATGCAAATACCAGATGGGAGCATTGTGCTGCTAGAAACCGGATATTCAAAATTTTACCCAGATAAGAAAACCTATTTAGGAACTGATGAACGTGGTCCTGATGCCATTAAACAACTCCACTTCCCCGGACTTTCCCCAGAAGCTGCGACATGGCTCGTTGAAGAGCGGAATATCCACGCTATTGGGTTAGATACTCCAAGTATTGATTTTGGACAATCCACAAATTTTGAAAGTCACGTGGCCTTACTCTCCAAAAACATACCTGCCTTTGAAAACTTGACCAATCTAGACCAATTACCTTTAAAAGATTTTTTTGTTATTGCTCTACCTATGAAAATAAAAGATGGTAGCGGTGGCCCTTTACGAATTGTGGCCATTATTGAATAACAGAAGGACTTATGAATAAGTTCTACTGTAACATTCATCAAAATATGATAAAAGAAAACAATTTGAATACTTTTTTGTTTATTACTAATCCAGATTCGGCAATATAAATCCATCTAAAACACTAGTTTCTTTCATCAGAGCCTCAATCTCGTCCGATTTGCGAGGCGCTTCAGCAGATAGAATGATTGGACCATTTTCGGTAATTAACACATCGTCCTCTATACGCACGGCAATCCCCCACCATTTTTTATCACATGGGCTTCCTTCTGGAATATAAATTCCGGGCTCCACTGTAATGACCATATTGGCTTCAAAAGGACCTCTTAAATTAGCGTCATGAACATCTAAACCTATATGATGGGACGTGCCATGCGGAAAATACTGGCGCGCATCTTTATCATCTTTAGCAATCCCTAACTTTATTAATCCTTCATTAACCACTTTTCTGGCTGCCACATCGGGTGAACGTAAGGTATTGCCAATGACAGTAGCTGCAATTCCTGCCTCCTGTGCTTCGTAGACCAAATCGTAAATTAGTTTTTGCTCAGGGGTGAATTTTCCATTGGCAGGAATGGTACGCGTCACATCGGCGGTATAGCCGTGGTATTCGGCGCCCAAATCCATCAACACCAATTCCTGATCTACTTTTACTTTACTGTTCTCTATATAATGTAAAACACAGCCATTGTTACCAGCGCCTACAATACTTGGGTAACCTTCGTATTCACTTCCATATTTTTTGTACACATACTCGTGTACGCCCTGTATTTCGGCTTCAGACATACCGGGGTGGATGGCTTTCATAATTTCTCGTTGGCCCATGGCCGATATACGTACCGCTTTGGTAAGCAACTTCATTTCCTCTTGCGTTTTAATTTGTCGCAATCCAGCCATCAATTGGGGTAAAGTTGTATTGTCAATTTGTACAGTTTTTTGCTTCACGTTAGTTTGATGTTCAATATCAGAATCCCGTACAACGTTGCTTTCGAGAACAGTCTGAGTGACTTGTATCTGGTTCTTAAAACTGCGGATTAAATCGTATAAATCGGCATCGTCCCTAGTATCTCTGTAATCATTTTCAAAGTTTTCAAATAGCACCTTATTAAATTTAGTAAAATCAATTCCAGAATTTAAAAAGGCTTCTCCGTTAAATACCGTTTCAAAACCCAATTGTTCCTTAGTGCCTTCAACACCAAGACGAAGTCCTGTCCACTGTTCGCGATCGGGGTCACGTTTCTGTACATATAAAATTTCATTGTAGGTTTTTCCATCTGTACCAGTTTGGTTTTCTGAAAAAATGACTAAAACGGCATGCGGCTCTTTATAACCTGTTAAATAATAAAAATTGGGGTCTTGGTGGTACACATAATCCACGTCGTTAGAACGGTTGCGCACCGCATTAGCAAAAAATACAGCCACCGAATTTGGAGCCATATTGGCACGCAGGGCTTCCCTCCTGTTCTTATGAAATTCCGAAGACAAATAATCTTTGGGTGTACCCGATTGGGCAACTAGAAAAGTTGAAAAAATAATGAAACTGAAGAATGTAAATATGGATTTCAAAGTGATAAATTTTAATAGCCCGAAAATAATCATAAAAATGAATTGGGAGAACTTACATTTGAAAATTAACAAATTTTTAATCTGAAATTGCCTTACTTTAAACGAATAATTTTCAATACTTTTGCATCGGTTTTAAGCATATAAATGAACTAAAAACTTCCAATTTCACGGAAAAATAATTATGAAAAGCACAGCCTTAACAACAACTCACGAAGCCCTTGGCGCTAAAATGGTTCCCTTTGCAGGGTTTAATATGCCCGTTCAATATGAAGGGGTAAACATAGAACATGAAACTGTGCGACAAGGTGTTGGTGTTTTCGACGTATCGCATATGGGAGAGTTTTTAATTGAGGGCGAGCACGCTTTGGAATTGATCCAAAACGTCACCAGTAATGATGCTTCAAAACTCACTGTTGGTAAAGCCCAATACAGCTGTTTGCCTAATGATGACGGCGGAATTGTAGACGACTTGATTGTGTATCGAATAAAGGAACTTACCTATTTGTTGGTGGTCAATGCCAGCAATATTGAAAAGGATTGGAATTGGATCCATTCAAAAAATAATGTAGGTGCCGAGATGCGAAATATAAGCGATAACTATTCCTTATTAGCCATTCAAGGCCCTAAAGCTATTGAGGCTATGCAATCCTTAACAAGTCATGATTTGTCGGCCATAAATTTTTACAATTTTATAGTTGGTGATTTTGCTGGTATTGAGCATGTCATTATCTCCGCAACTGGATATACTGGAAGTGGCGGATTTGAAATCTATTGTAAAAACTCTGAAGTAGAACAGGTTTGGGACAAAGTATTTGAAGCAGGAGCACCTTATGGTATAAAACCCATAGGATTGGCGGCTCGCGATACTTTGCGTTTAGAAATGGGTTATTGCCTCTATGGGAATGATATTGACGACACTACATCGCCTTTTGAAGCTGGTTTAGGTTGGATCACAAAATTTACAAAACCCTTTACCAATTCTAAAGCTTTGGAACTTGAAAAACAACAAGGTCCAAAACGCAAATTAGTCGCCTTTGAACTAGACGAGCGTGGAATTCCAAGACATGGCTACGACATTGTAGACGAACACGGACAAACTATAGGTGTCGTAACCTCAGGAACCATGTCGCCGTCGTTAGGTAAGGGCATTGGTTTGGGATACGTGCCAATTACATTTACTGAAACTGGCACAAAAATTTATATACAAATTCGCAAGAATGCTATACCTGCCACCGTTGTAAAACTTCCATTTTATAAAGGTAATACAGCATAATACGAATAGGCCTATTTAAACCTATCAATAAAACCAAACCTAAAAAGATATATCGACAGGCTTAGTATGATTAAGTAAGTTAAGCTTAGCATGACGATCTGGAGATTTTTGATGGACTAATTAACTATGAAGGAGAAAGAAAGCAAACATAGAATCTTAATTTTAGGCGCTAGTGGTTTTATTGGAAATGCACTATACAAAGAACTATGTTCCTATTATAAAACCTTTGGCACCTACCACAGCCCCAAAAAAGAATTTGAAAATAACGCACAATTTTTTCAATATTCGGTCGAAGAGGATGATGTTGTAGAAATTATAGAAGCAGCACGACCTACTATAATTATTTCGGCTTTACGCGGAGACTTTCACTCACAAGTTATTGCCCATCAACATATTGCAGAGTACTTACAATCTCATGATTGCAAAATTATATTCCTCTCCTCTGCCAATACATTTGACGGTTACACCAAGTTCCCAAGTTATGAGCTTGATAAAACCTTAAGCGAAAGTATTTACGGTCATTTTAAGATTAAAATTGAAAATTTGTTGCTAAGACTACCAAAGGAAAAAACAGTCATTATCAGACTGCCTATGGTTTTGGGAGCACAATCACCAAGAGTTAAAGAAATCAAACATCACATTGACGAAGGGCAACCTGTCGAAATTTTTCCAAATATTGTCATGAATGTTACAACGGATTCAAAAGTAACACAGCAAATCCATTATATCATTAACCGCAATAAGATTGGAATCTTCCATTTGGGAAGCATTGATTTGGTGCACCATGACGAATTTTTTAAAGATATTGTCCATGTTGTGTCCTCAAACCATGTCGTCTATAAACAAGTGTACACCACCAATGAAGATCGGTATTTGGCTGTACTTCCTAAATACAATAAATTGCCTAAACATCTTCAAATTACCAGTGTCGAGGTCTTAAATGAACTTAAAAAACAGTAACTTTAGGCACTAATCATTCATTAAATTGATAAGAAACAAAAACAATATGACACCTTTAAACGAAAAACAAATAGAACAAAAATTATTACAGTTTCCTGAATGGGACTATTTCGATAATGCGATACACGCCGAATTTGAATTCGAAAACTTCAAAGACTGCTTTAGTGCTATGAGCCGAATTGCCTTTGAATGTGAAGCCCTAAACCACCATCCAGAGTGGACCAATGTGTACAATGTACTCACCATTTCACTTTCCACACACAGTGCCAATGGTGTTACCGATAAGGACTTTAAACTTGCCGAAGCTATTGAAACTATTGTGGAACCGGAAGACGAGTAGTGTTCAGTATTCAGTATTCAGTGTTCAGTGTATAGTCGTGATTTAAAATTTTCGTATTAGAAAAATAATATCGATATGGGCTATCTTGATTTCAGTCCTTAGATTTTATTACATTTGACCTCTCAAAAAAACTATATTTTTTAACTTTTAACTTTTTAACTTCATATGGGAAGAGCGTTTGAATTCCGCAAAGCAAGAAAAATGAAACGTTGGTCGGCCATGAGCAAAGCCTTTACTCGCATCGGTAAAGACATTGTCATGGCAGTAAAAGAAGGCGGACCAGACCCGGCAGGCAATGCACGATTACGAGCAGTAATCCAAAATGCAAAAGCAGTAAATATGCCCAAGGACAATGTTGAACGCGCTATTAAACGCGCCACCGATAAAAGTCTAGGCGACTACAAGGAAGTCCTCTTTGAAGGCTATGCGCCACACGGAATCGCCATTTTGGTGGAGACCGCTACCGATAACAATACCCGAACCGTAGCCAATATTAGAAGCTATTTTAATAAATGTGATGGTAGTTTGGGCACCTCAGGTTCTGTGGTGTTTATGTTTGACCACACCTGTAATTTTAGAGTCCATGCAGAGGGATTGGATCCCGAAGAACTGGAGCTTGAAATGATCGATTTTGGAGCAGAAGAAGTCTTTATGGATGACGATGGGATTTTAATTTATGCTCCTTTTGAAAGCTTTGGCGCTATACAATCCGAGTTAGAGAATCGAGGTATCGAAATTTTATCTTCTGGCTTTGAGCGCATCCCTCAAGTCACCAAAACATTGAGCCCTGAAGAAGCTGCCGATGTCGAAAAACTATTGGAAAAACTTGAAGAGGATGACGACGTACAGAATGTTTATCATACCATGGAAGAACATACAGAAAACTAATTCTCAAATTTTTTCTAATTAAAAAAGGCCATAGGGCTTTTTTTTGGGTTTATACTTAAGTGAAAAAAAAAGCATATCAAGACTATGACACTTGAAATAAAAAAAAATTAAAAACAATATTGATAAAAATAACTGCTAATATTGTTCATAAATCTGAAGAAACACCTACCCCAAGTTTTTCGGTATTTTAGCTTATCTATTAAACCAAGATTATTATTCCATATATACTGAGTTCTCTAAAATTAAGGGTATTACCAGAACTTTATATAAAACTTCGTGTTATTTAATACTTCAAACCTACCTATTAATCAAAACCCAAAGCTCTACCTCTTCTGAAGAACGCCAGTGCTGATCACGTTTCGTTTTCTCAGAAGCCGCTTTTACTGTTTTTTTTAAGCAGGTTTCCAATTGAAATCTTCCGCCTTCAGCTAATTCTTTCTCTATCGGATGATCTTTGGTTGCATGAGTGATATGAGCCAAATTTGAGAATAAGATGACGAGCTTTCCTTGTGGTAACAGCCTTTTTGAAGCTCCTACAAAAAAATCAGGGAATAGTTTTTCATTGTAATGCATAGCATCGTCATTGCCATCTTGATCAAGAGGTACTGGCAACCAAGGCGGATTAAAAACAATCAATTCAGACTGCATTTTCCACTTACCAAAAAGATGTCCTAAATCTAATTCTAACTTCCTAGACAATTTTGTATTGGCCATAAACTCTGTCAACCCAACAATCGCATTAGGATTTATATCTGTACCAAAAACCTTCTGAAATCCATGCTTAATCATTTGAAAAGCTAGTACGCCACTCCCAACCCCAACATCTATAGCAGACTTTTTAGGGCCTTGATATCGTTTCAACCAATTGTCAAAAAGTATTAAATGGTCAAAACGTGTAGGAAAATAAGTGCCGTAATAAGGATGTATTTTATTTCGCAAAACCGGTATGGAAATTCCATTTTGGTACCACTGCCAAGAACTATTGAGTCCTTGAACTTGAGGAAATGACAAAAAGAACTGGCTGGTCTCTGGATATAGCTTTTCTAGCCAACCAATAGTGGGTGATTTTTTTACGGTTAATTTATGATCTACAATCTCTATTAAAATAAGATTGGAAAGCTGATGATATGCCGACCTAAATTCGCGCTGCTCCTGAAAAGAACTGTTTGGTAACTTTCGTTTAAGATGCACCTGCAAGGCCTTTAGAAGTACCAATCCGTTGCTGTAAAGCGCTGTTATTAATACAGGTCTACCAGCTTCTAATGCACTTATTGTAAGTTTAATATCTGAAGAGCTGTTAAACAACTTTAATTGCTTTCCATTTACAGCAAAAGGTTCTGGTTTTTTTATAGTTATATCTGTAATCATTGGCTGATTTTGCTTTCACATAAAGATAAAGAATCTTTTTACCGATTACTACGCCTTTTGTTGTTGATAAAAATAAAATAAACTTATTTACCTTTATTTTATGAGGATAGCTCGTATCACGATATTGAAACCTAAGAATCATATCCTATAATGTTTTATGTTAAACAACTTAAAATCGAGATCTAGGTCTCAGAGAACTGAACGACATTAAAGTAGACAAGAGAGGTAATTATTCCCGAGGCCTCGGGATCGTCGAAGTTTAATTTTCTCCTTACAAAATAACCTTAATCCTCTTTTTTGATCTTTCTGATTTATTTTTAAATTTATTAAATGACAAACTTAAGCCGACTATAATCCATTACTTGTTAAATGCTAAACCAAAAATCATTGCAAAAACCTATTTTTAGACACGAATTATAATTCTTATATTTATAGTCTAGTTGATGAAGCAAAAAAACGCCCCATGGTACGTTCTCTTACTACTTATTTTGGCAGGAGAGTCCGTATTTATACTTCCATTTGTTCTTTCACGAGTTTTTAGACCTACAGTGCTAGAATTGTTTGACTTGGACAATTTACAGTTAGGTCTATGCTTCTCTGTATATGGTGTTGTAGCCTTGGTGTCTTATCTCTTTGGTGGCCCATTGGCTGATAAATTCCCTCCAAGAAAATTAATAGCAATTGCTCTGTGGATGACAGCTTTAGGAGGAGTTGTTTATGCTTCATTTCCTAGTTATACCGTATTAAAAATACTGTATGGATATTGGGGTTTTACGACCATATTTTTATTCTGGGCTCCCATGATCAAAGCTACCCGAGTCTGGGGCGGAACGAATTCGCAAGGCAAGGCTTTTGGCTTTTTGGATGGCGGACGCGGTTTAGTAGGCGCTTTATTTGGTGCTTTAGGCGTTGTTATTTTTTCTCTATTTATGACTTCAGAGATTTCCGAAGTGACCATCTCTGAAAGTAGAGCAGCTTTTAAGCAAGTCATACTGGTTACTTCTGGTATCGTGGCTAGTGTTGGGATTTTGGTGTGGATATTTATGACATTAGATTCCAAAACAGAAAAAGCAATCAACTTGGAAAAAATAACCATAGCTCAAATAAAAGAGGTGTTACAATTGCCTTCTGTATGGCTACTGATGATCATTATTCTAAGTGCATATGTAGGCTACAAAATCACAGATGTATTTTCTTTGTACGCCCAAGACGTTATGCACTATGACCAAGTCCAATCGGCCCAAGTTGGTACTTTTTTGTTATTTATACGTCCTGTAATTGGCATCCTAATCGGGGTATTGGCAGATCGCACACGTCCTACGTTTTGGTTGCTTGTTAGTTTTGTAGTGTCATTTTTAGGAGCATTATTATTTGCTATTGGCATAATTTCAGATTCGGAGACCGCTTTGTTTTTTATTTCGATATTAATTGTGGCAACTGGAGTGTATGCTTCTCGTTCACTATACTTTGCGGTGATGGAGAGCGGTCAAATTCCCTTAGTTCTTACAGGGACTGCAGTCGGCCTGATTTCCCTAATTGGCTTTACGCCAGATATATTCGCAGGTCCCGCAATGGGATATCTCTTAGATAATTCGCCAGGTAAAGAAGGGCATCAGCACGTGTTTTGGATGTTAGCTTTATTTTCTTTTATAGGTGGAATCGCAGCTTATTATTATTTCCGATTGTATCGAATAAATAAACCGTCTTAATCGTATTTTTAAGACGTGTCATGCCGTTTATTTTTAACAAGCTGAATTTAAAGAAACTAGCCTTTTGATGGCAGCAAGTAAAACGCTAAATTTGATTATGAATAATTAAAGTATCCTATATGAAAACAAATATTGTAATGTCGGCTAGACTGCTTTTTATCGCTTTCGTATTTATTCTAACAGGTTGTAATTCTAAAAATGAACAACCTGATATTAGTGACACAGACCATATTATTGTTTTAGTAACATATAAAACTCAACCTACAAAAGAACTTGAGGCAGTTCTTGAATTGACTAAGCTTATTGAAAAAGTTAAAAAAGAACCTCATTTTATAAATATAAAGCTTCACATTGATCCAAAGGACGGGTCGAACATTCTACTTTATGAAGAATGGGACGACGAGTCTTATTATAACACAGATCATATGAAAACCACTCATTTGCAAAAGTTCATCACAGATTCTAGAAATTTTTTAAGTGGTCCGCCAGAAATATCTTTTTGGAAAATTGAAAGTGACTTTAAACAATAATACAAACTTTGCACTGAGACAAGCAAAAGAAGCGCTCCCAACCGACATACATAGCCATCGATAATCAACTGTCACGCCCTAACTTGTTTGACATCCAATAATTTTGGACACAAATACTACACTGCGAAGTTTTTTAAAATATTATTACCAAATTTATTATCTTTTCATCCTCAAAGTAGGACTATATTTAACCCCAAATTATACCTCATTATAAAACCTACACATTCAGGCAGTTAGGTATTGGCATAATAAACATTTAAGCAAAAAAAAATATGACTGATTTTTTTAAACACATGATGCAAGAATTTGAATTTCCACTGGGAAATCCAGTGCTTATATTTTCATTAATCCTTTTCATCATTCTGTTATCTCCCATTCTGCTTAGAAGATTAAATATTCCTGGAATCATCGGATTAATCATAGCAGGTGTGGTTATCGGTCCTTATGGTTTTGGCGTCCTTGAAAAAAACTCTGCGATTGACCTCTTTTCAACCATTGGTCTTTTATATATTATGTTCATTGCCGGACTTGATCTGGATATGAATGAATTTAAATCTAACCGAAACAAGAGTCTTTTATTTGGTTTTTTCACTTTTATTTTTCCATTAGCAATTGGGTTTCCAGTATGTCATTACTTGCTCGGATATGACTTTAATGCAAGTTTTCTTACAGCTAGTATGTTTGCAACACATACGCTTGTGGCTTATCCCATTGTGAGCAAATTAGGCGTTTCAAAAAATCAGGCAGTTGCTATTACTGTTGGAGGAACAATTTTAACCGATACAGCAGTGCTTATTATTCTGGCTATCGTTATGGAAAATAGCCAAGGTAATTTAAATCAAGAATTTTGGATACGATTGGGTGTTTCACTGGCTATATTTTCTGCCATTATGTTTTTGATTATTCCAAGAATCGCAAAATGGTTTTTTAGAAAACTTGAAAGTGAAAAGCATTCACATTATATTTTCGTCTTGTCCATTGTGTTTTTAGCTGCCTTTTTAGCAGAAGTAGCGGGTATTGAACCCATAATTGGTGCTTTTGTTGCTGGGTTGGCCTTAAACAAACTCATCCCACATTCATCCGCATTGATGAACAGAATTGAGTTTATTGGTAATTCCTTGTTCATTCCATTTTTCCTCATAAGCGTTGGGATGTTAGTTGATGTAAGCGTAATCTTCAGCGGCCCAACAGCTGTTATTGTGGCAGCAACACTTACCGTTGTAGCACTATTCGGGAAATGGTTTGCTGCTTGGTTTACCCAGCTTATATTCAAATATTCAAAGGCTCAGCGACAGCTTATTTTCGGGCTTAGTAGTTCTCATGCGGCCGCAACACTTGCCATAATCTTAGTGGGTTATAAAGCCCAAATACTGGATGAGAATATCTTGAACGGAACCATCATACTTATTCTGATAACCTGTATAGTGGCTTCATTTGCCACAGAAAAAGCCGCCAAGCAAATTATTATTGAATCCGAAAATAATACCACTGATCTTAAAAAGGGAAATGGGTTGGATAGTGAACATATTCTTTTGCCAATTGCAAATGTTTCAAACATAGAAAAATTATTGGAATTTGCTATTTTCATAAAGGATAAAAAATCAATTAACCCCGTATCCATTCTTTCCGTGGTTGCCAATAACGATGAAGCCGAAATCAATATTCTGAAGGCAAGAGACAAGTTGGATGAATTTGTAAAACAGGCCTCTGCCTCAGAGACTAGCGTCAATATTATTACCACTATTGACCATAATGCAGCAAGCGGCATCACTCGTATTTCCAGAGAGATCATGGCTGACATTATTGTGATGGGTTGGCCTCAGCGATCTGGGTTTATTGATAAATTAGTGGGTGAGAAAGTGAACAGTATATTGAATAACATAGATAAAACCATTTTTATTTGCTATTTGGAAAAACCCTTGGTGTTGCACAAAAAGATTGTTATTGCTGCACCACCTTTGGCAGAACATGAAAACGGTTTTAGTCTATGGTTTACCAAAATGGTAAAATTGGCCCAGGAACTTAGTATTCCAATTCAGCTGCATTGTAATGAAACAACACAGCAAGCGGTCGAGAAATTATCCAAAAAGGAAAAACTAAATGCTCTCATCACAATACAGTCTTTTACGAATTGGGAAGATTTTCTTATACTTTCAAGAAGTATTAAAAATGACGACTTGTTTGTATTGGTTTCTGCTCGAAGAGGTGCCCCATCCTATATGGGAGTACTAGATAATCTACCATCTAAACTTGAAAAACACTTTGCAGATAACAGCAGGTTCGTGATCTATCCTCAACAATACCCCGATAATTTGAGAAGTACGGAGTTAAAAACAAACCTTTTATAGTTTCATAATAAACCTGTCTGTTTGTAAACTGGACAGTTGGGTAAATTAAATTTTAATACATAACTATATATTTAGGACTAAGCATAGAATAATCTAAACCAAAAGATGGTTAATAATTCAGAAGAATGTAACGCCCCCTCTAAATTTGGAAAGTTGAAACTTTATGGCTATGTTTACTTTTTAGCCTATTAATTTATTATTATCAAACAAAATGAATTCCTTAAAAAAGAAACACTTACAAAGCTTTTTCAACACGCAAATCAGCAGGTTGTTTTGTTCGTTTTTTTATTTTACGACGTCTCAAAAACGCAAAATCATCTTCCTGAATTAATCAGGCATTACGAGTGTGCCTGAACAACTCTATTACATTATTTTTCAAAAGTCATTCAATTACAACATGTTGAATACCTCTACTCGCATTTAAAATAGTGTATGATTTGGAGTTTTAGCAATGTTATTTTTAATAAAACTTAAAAAATTATATCATGGCTGTACTAAGAAAAAAGCTTACAAAAGAAGAATTAAGCGATAAAAAACAAAAAAAGATTCTTAAAAAACTAGAAGATAAGAAAATGAAGCGACGCAAATCTAGAGTCTAACCCCATTTCACACTTATCCTCAAAAAGGGCTGTAAATTTATATTTACAGCCTTTTAGTTTACTATCTACTCTTTATTACTAGTAAAGGTTGTTGCTTAATTACACCAATTTTATGACTTCTACCCCACTCAACAACTTACCAAAACCTAGCATTCAACATTTCAACTCATCATTTATACACCATCCAAATTCGCAATACTATTCTAACTGATGATTAAAAAAATTGTTAAAAGTTAGAAAAATATCTTCATAAATTTTATTTAGTTAGGATTCCTTACTATATTTGTACCGGCAATAATGCCAAAAAATAAATAAACATAAAAGACATGGCAAAATCAATTTTTTATCACGCTGGATGCCCGGTTTGCTTAAGTGCAGAACAAGATATTATTAACCTTATTGGTGAAGACAAGGTAGAACTTGTTCACATTGGTGAAGATCGCAGCCGAATAGCTGAAGCAGAACAAGCAGGTATAAAATCTGTTCCCGCTTTGCTTACTCAAAACGGCAATGTACTTCACATCAATTACGGTGCTTCTATAGCAGACGTAAAAGGCTAAAAAAATAATCTAAAAGTTAGGTGTCTCTGGCTTTTTAAAAACTTAAAATTTAAACAAATGAAAGCAACCATTCTATTGACTTTAGTATCATTTCTAACGGTACAAGTTTTCGCTTGCAACACCTGTGGAAACTACAATAATGACGATTTCCAAATCGTAAATGTTAATGTAAAACACGAATCTGCCATTGCGGCCACAATTTGGGAGATTAGCGTAAAAGGTACTGCTGGTAAAACCACAGCAACCCCTGCAGGACAACTCAATGGCGCTCCAGTATTGGGTTATGTATTCCCCACTACTCTTAAATCAACTGATGTAGGTTTTGGAGAAACAGAAGGGATCGTGGCTCTTGCACTTACTTCTCATCCCGACTTTGATGACACACCACTTTGGGATGAAAATTCTGATAAAGACTATGGGAACGACGGCATTATCTGGCATCCGCATTGGGTAGTTTTGACAGAAGACAATCGAGTTGAAGGTGGTCTAGCTGTGAAGCAATTTGACCCAAAGGATACTAGTGTTGTATTACCTCCAACCAATCCTGGGATGCCAATGTATATAGACTCTCCTGGTTTTCAGGTCATAACTACAGGCCAGAATATTAGAGTTGTTGTTCCAGATTATAGAATGAACAATAAAATAGATTTTTCATATGACGGCGTTGCGGCATTTATGCAAGTAAATACTGGCGGAGACGGTGGTCACGGTGGCGGTGATAAACCCATGCTTGGCGTTTATAAAGTCTATTCTGTAGCTAGTGGTAATTTATCATTACCATATACAGTAAACTAATCTTTTTGCCCTGCAAGGTTAGGAATCCTATGCTTGCAGGGCATTTAATTTAAAATAACTTGCAACATACAACTTACGATTCTTCAACAATTCAAAACTAACAATCATTTAATTATTTTCTTTTTATAAAAAACCTAAATTTGTGCTAGCTGGTTTAAGACGAGAAAATAATGAATTTAACCATTGAGAACATCCTATTAGTTGGCTCTCTATTACTTTTTATCAGTATTGTTGCGGGTAAGACTTCTTATAGATTTGGCGTACCTGCTTTAATACTCTTTTTGACTATCGGAATGATCGCTGGTTCCGAGGGTATAGGTGGCATCCGTTTTAACGACCCCAAAATCGCACAATTCATTGGTATTGTTTCTCTTAACTTCATTTTGTTTTCAGGTGGGCTTGATACCAGTTGGACTGCCGTAAAACCCATACTAAAAGAAGGACTTGCCTTATCAACCCTTGGTGTTTTACTAACCGCCGTTTCGCTGGGAACATTTGTGTGGTTTGTTACAGATTTCACCATTTATGAAAGTATGCTGTTGGGCTCAATTGTTTCGTCAACAGATGCCGCTGCGGTATTTTCTATTTTACGCTCAAAAAATTTAGCGCTGAAGCACAACCTAAGACCAACCTTGGAGTTAGAAAGTGGAAGTAATGACCCGATGGCTTATGTGTTAACTATTGCATTTTTGACCTTAGTTATCAACCAAGACCAAAGTATCGTATCCATCATTCCTCTGTTTTTTCAACAAATGGTTTTGGGCGGTATCGCAGGTTTCGTTTTTGGTAGGCTAAGTAAATTTATTATCAACACCATTAAACTCGGGTTTGAAGGCCTTTACCCAGTTTTGGTTATAGCTTTAATGTTTATTACATTTTCGGCTACTGATTTTGTAGGCGGAAATGGGTTTCTTGCTATTTATATTTGTGCAGTTTATATAGGAAACCAAGACCTGATACATAAATCTACCATTTTAAAAATGTTTGATGGATTCGCTTGGTTAATGCAAATTGTTTTGTTCCTGACACTTGGCTTGCTTGTTTTCCCTTCTCAAATTATTCCTTATATGGGAATTGGGCTACTCATTTCAATATTTCTTATTGTCGTGGCTCGACCAGTAAGTGTCTTTTTAAGCTTGATTTTTTTCAAAATGAAGCTTAGGCGACGGTTTTATATTTCGTGGGTTGGTTTACGTGGTGCCGTACCAATTGTATTTGCCACCTATCCGCTTTTAGCGGGAATTGAAAAAGCAAATATGATTTTTAATATTGTATTTTTTATTTCGGTGACGTCGGTTTTAATTCAAGGAACAACCTTATCTATTTTTTCTAAATGGCTAAATGTTGCCCTTACCAAAAAAATAAAACCCATTGCAGAAAATGATAGGTACATTCTGAATTTGCCAAAATCGGCCATGGAAGAAATATCCATATCCCCTGAAAGTTTTGCTGTTAACAAACGAATTATTGATTTGCGTTTTCCAAAATCAGCATTCATTGTCATGATCAAACGAAATAGTATATTTGTCCGCCCAGGAGGATCTACTGTTATTGAAGCGAACGATGTTCTGGTTGTTTTGTTAGATAATGAAGATAGTTTAAAAGAAGTACATGAAGTCCTTGATAAAAGTTCTTAAAGCTTAAAAATGAAAAATAGGAATCAAATTAACGTCCTGTTACTCCTTACAATTTATTGTTTTGGCATTTGTGTTTCTGCAAAGTCAATACCGGATACCTTTATACCAGCTATTGAACAAAACAATGAACAGAAGGACTACTTAACCACGACATCTAAGATCCTTTACATTCATACACAACAATCTGAAAACTTACTCTCTTCCCTAAACGACTATTCATTACCTTCTATTAAGCTGCCTTATAAAGGGTTTTGGATCATTTCATTGACTAATGAAATTCTATTTCATGCCAAGTTCAAACAGTATATAAATCACTTAAAAACTATACGGATTAGGTATAGAAAGTCTGATCTTATTTTTCCTTTCCATAATTTTTGGTAATCCCTGTTTATTAGAAACTACCTGTTGTGTAGTTGTAATCAACTTATAAATATGTTGTGGATTTCCACCTCATACAGAACTCATTATATCAAAAATTAAAAAATAATAACATGAATTTAGGAGTAGCAATTATAGGAATTTTAGGTGTTGCAGTATGCGCGCTGCCTTTTGTATTAACAACTAGAAGTAGAAAGAAAAAAGAAAAACAACTATTGATGCTGGTTAAAAATTTAGCGAACCAGCATCAAAGTGAAATAACTCAGAGCGAATCTTGCGGATACTATGCCATTGGTATAGATGAATCTAAAAAAGCGGTGTCCTTCGTTTCAAAAATAGAGGACGTAGTTAAACAGCAATTTGTTGATCTTACCACGATTAAAAAATGTGAACTATCCAATATTAGAAGAACAACTGCTAATAACGATAAAATAATTGATCGTCTAAACTTAATTCTTAGCCCTGTTGATACGAACAAGTCTGACATGGTTTTGGAATTTTATAATGCTGAAGTAAGCTTTCAACTTAGTGGAGAATTACAATCGATAGAAAAATGGCATATATTGATTAACAATCTACTGAATAGTAAAAAATAAAGCTCATCAGTAAACAATTTGTATAGGCAATAGCGGATTTATTTCATGCCATTAGGTAGTATTTAAAATCCGCTATTCCTCATACATAAACACAGTAGAACACATCAACTTTGTACCATCCTTAGATTTAACTGCTAGTTTTAAGCCTTTTGACTTGACTTCCAAAACGAATAATATTAATTTATAAATTACTGAAAGACAAACCTATATCATGTAAAATCCATTTCAGTCTGTTTTCCCTTCTGAAAAATTCCTTTTCTTATTAATTTTCCTACCTTTTTACATTTCTTTTTATTAATTTTCCACAACGGAAATTTATATAAATCCGTTGGCAATATTCAGAAATAATGGAAAATTATAAAAAAACAAATCTAATGGATTTTGAAGCTGGAAAAGTAAAAGGCTTCTCAGGAATGAATCTAATTAATTTGGAAAATGGTGGTTTTAAAAAAGTTAAAGTAAGTCCCTTTTCCACATATCCATCACACCTTCATCCTAATAAAACCGAATTTATTTATGTTCTTACCGGAAAGCCAAAAATTACAATTGGTCAACATAATTATGAAGGTGAGCAAGATGATTTCTTCGTCTTACCAAGTTCCATAAAACACAGCATAGACAACCCTACTGATACCGAATGTTTTATATTAGTTGGCGCTATTAATAATCTATAAAATATTGCAGGCAAGACCATTTAAAGTACAAGCTTTATTTTAGGATTCACTCTTATAAATCCATTTAATAATAGATTCAAATACTAATGATTGGTGCTAAATACTACGAAAAGTAAGCATCAGCCCTCTTCCAGCCCTAAAATCTTTTAGGTTTTTCATTAGGTTCGTTCCAATTTTACTAAATTAGTTGTTTTAGGTTATTTTTCGAGCTAAGAACTTATATTTCAGCACCTGTAAGCGTTTAATAATTAACAACTACTTCAAATGAAATCATTATCGGCTTTTATCATTTCAACAGTTTTTGCCTTTAGTTTTACCACGGTACAGTCGCAACAGGTTGACGCTGGTAAAATAATTATTGGTACTGAGGACAGTCTGCTGTCTACCATACTTAACGAGCAACGAAAAGTTTGGGTATATGTTCCCGACTCACCTCCCAATTCAGATACGACTTACCCAGTGGTCTATTTACTAGATGGCGATGGACATTTCCCATCTGTAGTTGGCTTGATACAGCAATTGAGCACAATTAACGGGAATACTGTAGTGCCCAAAATGATTGTGGTGGGAATTCCAAATACCGATCGTTTACGGGATTTGACACCAACTCATGCAAACGAGATGTTTCCGGGTGATACCAACCCAAATACATCCGGTGGCGGAGAGCAATTTTTGGACTTTATGGAACAAGAACTGATGCCGTATATTGAAAGTCATTACCCCACGAAGCCTTACCGTCTATTTATTGGACATTCACTTGGTGGCTTGATGGTTGTTAATACATTGCTGAAACGCCCTGAATTATTTAATAGTTATTTAGCGATCGACCCGAGTTTACGGTGGGCTGATTCGGCTTTAATGCATGAATCTAAAACACTACTGAATAGTCGTGATTTTTCACAAAAAAGCCTGTTTATTGGAATAGCCAATACCTTGCCTCCAAATATGGATACGACTTCGGTAATGCAAGACACAACCGCCATGACGCAACATATTCGAGATATTTTAAGTTTTAGTAATGAGGTCGTTCCAAATTCTAGAAGCGGGTTATCTTTTGCTTCCAAATACTACCCAAATGATAGCCATGGGAGTGTGCCACTTATCGCTACCTATGACGGGCTACGATTTTTGTTTTCATGGTTTGATTTGGATACTACAGTTATCCCACTCATTTTTAATCCAGAAGGTAACGATACAGATGCTATAAGTTTAATAGAAAAACATTATAAACAGGTGTCGGATAAGATGGGATTTACAGAATTACCACCAGAAGATTTAATTAACCAATTGGGTTATGCATGTATGCAGCAAGGATTGAATGAAAAAGCACATGCTTTTTTTAGTTTAAATGTGAAAAATTTTCCAAATCACTCTAATGTATACGATTCATTAGGTGATTATTATGCCGCTGTAGAAGAGCGTGACCAGGCCATTACAGCTTATGAAAAGGCTATGAGTACAGGAGGAGGCAATAGCTATTCGCAGGAAAAGCTCGATGCTCTTAAAAAACAACACTAGCTCATAATTGAAAATAAATACCGATAGAATTATATATGAATAAACTCTTTAAGTCATTAGGTATAATCTATATATCTTTAAGAATTTATCAATCTATTTTTAGCATTGAAAGAAAATTTAACATCTTATTATAAAACACTAAAACTTGTGATGATGAAGTGCTCCCTCTTTATCCTAATGAACTATACCAACACCATCATCTAAAATTTATAATTGAAAACTGACTCCATCACAAATGAAATTCCAAATTTTAGTACTCGTTTGTTTAATAATAAGCATCTCAGTCTTTGCCCAAAACGGTTCTGGAAAAGTAATAGATAGCGAAAACGCTTTGGAGCTGTCAAATGTTGTCATTGTGAATGCCGATAGTACTTTTTCAACAGCTACAAGCTCAAATGGTAGATTTATGCTTCCAAAAGCCGATACCTATTTATTTTCCAAAGCAGGTTATGATTCAAAAACTGTCAGCATTTCCAATGATGCTTTTATCATCATTCAGCTCATAGCTATTCCAGAAGATCTGAATGAAATCATCATCACCTCCAATAATTTTAAAAGCCAATTAAAAACCTTAGCTACAGCTATTTCGGTACTGTCCGTTCAAGATATCCAAAATAATAATTCGGTCAATATGGCGCCAATATTAAATACAGTTCCAGGTGTTTTTATGCATAATGGCACCTTGACCACTAACCGAATAACCATTCGAGGCATTGGCTCACGAAATCTATTTGGAACGAGTAAAATAAGGGCGTATTATCAAGATATTCCACTCACCAATGGTTCGGGCACATCTACTATTGAGGATATTGAAATGAGCACCTTGGGGCGTGTTGAAATTTCAAAAGGACCATCATCAAGCACTTATGGTGCAGGCCTGGGTGGCACGATTGAATTGATTCCTTACAAGGGGAAATTGGATGAATTTTCTGTTAACAGTACTTATACCTTTGGGTCTTTTGGGTTGCAAAAACAACTGTTGCAGGCCAATTTAGCCGATTTACAAAATACGGCCAGCTTAACCTATTCTAACCTCCATAGTGATGGCTATAGAGAAAATAATCAAACGGATAGACAGACCTTTACTGTTGCCTCCCAACATTTTTTAGGAGAATCAAACCAACTCACCTTTATTGGAAATTATACCGATTTGAAGGCCTTTATACCAAGCTCCATCAATGAGGACGCATATTTGAACAGCCCAAAGTCCGCTGCGTTTACCTGGAAGCGTTCCAAAGGTTATGAAGATTATCAAAAAGGATTGTTTGGTCTGTCTTGGCAACATGAGTATTCACAACAAACAAAACACTATACCAGTTTGTTTACTTCATTTCAAAATTCGTATGAACCAAGACCTTTTAACGTATTACAGGAAAAAACAAGAGGGATCGGGTTGCGGTCTCGAGTTGTTTCAGAATTCAAAGTATTTGGAAAATCATTGGAATGGACACTTGGGGGAGAACTTTTTAAGGACCATAACACCTATCAAACCTATGAAAATCTATATCAAGATTATCCGCCAGAGGCAGGAAGTGTACAAGGAGATGTGTTAAGTGATTTTAAGGAAAACCGCAGGTATTTCAATTTATTTCTGGATTCAAAATACCAGCTGTCCAAAAACACAATTTTTACTTTTGGACTAAATTTTAATTCCACATCCTACACTTTAAAGGATAGATTGATGAGGGACGGAGCGGATTTTTCAGGCCAATACAGTTTTGACAAAATCCTTTCCCCAAAATTAGGGCTTACCCATCAAATTGCTAAAAACATCATGGTTTATACCACAGTAGGTCATGGGTTCTCCCCTCCTTCACTAGAAGAAACCTTGTTGCCAGATGGTTTAATAAACACTAATATAAAGCCTGAAAGCGGCTGGAATTATGAAATTGGAAGTCGGGGTAGCCTGTTTGCTAATCACCTGCATTTTGATATAGCACTTTATAGAATGGATGTCAAAAATTTATTGGTTGCCAGACGTACTGCTAGTGATGAATTTATTGGTGTAAATGCCGGTAAAACACAATATAACGGATTGGAGTTTGCCATGGAATATTCCTTATTAAAGTCTAAAAACTTGACTATCAATCATTCCAACTCATTGACCTATAATAATTTTAAGTTCAAGGATTTTATTGATGATATGGCGGATTATTCAGAAAATGACCTAACTGGAGTCCCAAACCTTAGTTTCTATTCAAATTTAAATATGAAAACCCTTCTTGGGTTTTATGTTCTTTTAAATTACAACTACGTTGGAAAAATCCCAATTCGCGATGATAACACCGTGTATTCCGATAGCTACAAATTGATGAACACCAAATTTGGCTTTAAATCTGATACAGAAAAAAAAGTGCAATTTGACGCCTTCGTGGGTTTTAATAACATTTTTGATGAACAGTACGCCTCTATGTTACTTATCAATGCTGAAGGCTTTGGCGGTACTGCACCCAGATATTATTATCCCGGAGAACCTTCAAATTATTATGCGGGTTTAAATTTGAAATATGTGCTTTAAATTATCGTCATATTTAAATAACGCTGCTTAATCAATTCGCAGTGATGTATCTCATGCCCCATAATGATAAACCCAAGAGCCCTTACAGAAACAGGGCTATTACTTGCGGTCCCAAGCTCAAGTAACACTTCATCAGGAAAACTATCAAACAAGCTAACAGTCGCCATTTTAACGGCTTTAAATTCATTGATTAGGTCTTCAATGGATCGATTGTTGGCTCCACTTGATAAAACATAACCGTCCTGCTCAAAACCAGCAAGTGGTGTTTTATCCTGTCGAGCAATTCTTAAGGCACGATAAGCAAAAACACGTTCGGCATCCATAAGGTGCTGTATAATTTCCTTGATAGTCCATTTGCCATTGGCATAGCGAAACTCCAATTTATCAGGTGGAATACTCTTTAAAAATGTAATGGTTTGTTTTCCAGAACTTTTAAGACCACCTCTTAAAGTAAGTCTATTTGTTTTGTTAATATAAGTCCCATAATACGGGTTGAATTCACCAGAATTTAAATCCTCTTTTGTCATCTTTTTATATTCTTTTAATTCAATTAAATATAACAAAAAACCCATGGATGAGCAATTCAAAACATGGGTTTTCTATATAATTTATATGAATTGATTACATTTCTTTAAATATCGTATGCATTAATCGTTTTTTGTCGTTAATGCTTTCTTCTAAAGAAATCATGGTCTCTGTTCTATAAACCCCTTCAATATCATCCAACATAAATATAATATCCTTGGCATGAGAGGTGTTTTTTGCTCTTACTTTGCAAAATATATTAAATTTACCCGTAGTGATATGTGCTACAGTAACATAGGGAATTTTATTTATCCGTTCCAAAACAAAATTTGTTTGTGATGTATTATTCAAAAAGACACCAACGTAGGCTATAAATGAATAACCTAATTTTTTGTAGTCTAATGTCAATGAAGAACCTTGAATTATTCCTGCTTCTTCCATCTTTTTTACCCTCACATGAACTGTACCTGCTGAAATTATCAATTTTTTTGCGATATCAGTAAAAGGAATTCTGGTATTATCAATTAGCATTTCCAAAATTTGATGATCAACTTCATCTAATTTATATTTCCCCATCTTATTAATTTATTAAATTTTATACAAAATTAATGGATTTTTACTGAAGATAATACATGTAAATTCAGTTATTTTCCCAAATCAATGAGATTCTTTCGCTTTTAACTAAAACTATATCGATTTCGATGCCTTCATGAATAACTTGTAAATCATGGCCAAACACTTCACTGTTACTAGCATTGATCTCTCTATGACCATAAAACTCCTTCAAATTCGAAATTTTTTCCACTTTTGGAATAAATTCAATTTTATTATTGATCAATTTTTCCTGATACAGGATACCAATATCCAGTATTTGAGAATTTACAGATGCATTTCGGATGATGATATCATAAAATAACTTTTCGTTTGCAGGAATATCTAAATACTGCTTAAATAAATCTCCAGTTATTTCAGTTGTAGCTATATAATCCAAAGCTGTTAAAAGAGAATGAAATATATAGCGTCTTGTTTCTTCTCTAGCATAATCGTTTGGAAAGTGCCCAGCTTCTACAAGAATTGTTGGTGTGTTATGAGACTGAAACGTATCACCTACACAATTGATATTAAAAGCATCGTCATAAATTCCAACCTGATTAGGGATCTGTTCTTGTAACATGGTATTCATTACTGAAATGATTTCCATCGCTTTTTTGCGATTATCAGTAACCGTACACAGTTCATCTTGTGCTGGAGCTAAAAACGATATGGTAGCCGGCAACTTGTTGCTTCCCGCGCTAAAAATTGTGCGTTGCCCATGTAGATTAAAACAATAATTTGGTTTAAAGTCATTAAAGTAAGTTCTTAAAACCCGACTCTCAGGTTGAGATAAGTCTTGCGCATCTCTGTTCAAATCCACTTGATTGGCATTTAATCGAGTGTAGGCTTTGGCTCCATCGGGATTAAGTAAGGGAATTATGGCGATTGTACAGGACTCTAATAAGTTTATAACCTCCTTTTGCTTGCTTTTGGCAAAAAGATTAAGAAGATCAAACACAGCTTTTGTGGTCGTCGTTTCATTGCCGTGCATTTGCGACCACATTAAAATTTTTCTTTTTCCAATACCAACTGTAATGGCATGAATCGGTTCGCCTAAAACCGACTTGCCAATAACCTTAATATCAAAATGACTTTCGTGTTTTTTTAGCGGGGTAACGATTTGGTGTAAGGTTATGTATCGATGAAAAAGTGATGTTTCGATGCTTGTTTTTTGAAGTTGATTTAATAAAGCTACTGTCATTACATAATTGATAAGGAACAAATGTAAACAATAATAAATTCACATTTGTAAACAGTAAATTCTTATGATTTGTTTACATTGATCTACATAATAGGCCAAAAAATGCAAGGTTTAAGGTATGAAAAATATGATTGTTTTATTTTATATACTATTTAATTGTATATCAGTTATTTCATATACTTTAATTTAACATATAGTTTAATATAATTTTTATTTTAGTGTTAAATATTAAGCAACACTAGCAATAAATATTTACATTTGTAATCTCAAACTAAACCTTTATGAGTTTACAATGATAAACACTGATGATTTTGTCAAACGCCTTCAAAAAGTAATGGAATTTTACGGAGAATCGTCCTCGTCGTTTGCAGAAAAAATCGGCGTTCAACGCTCAAGCATTTCTCATATTTTATCAGGTAGAAATAAGCCGAGTTTGGACTTTGTGTTAAAAGTTCTTTCCTCCTTTCCCGAAGTAGAACTCTATTGGCTCTTAAATGGAAAGGGCACATTTCCCGCTGAGCTAAAAAAAGAAAAACTTGACGAGGACAAAATTCCACTACATGACTCAAAACCGTCGAGCCCTTCAAAATCTGATAATGGAATAGAGCGTATTGTCATTTTTTATAACAATGGTAGTTTTCAAAGCTTTGAAAATTTATAGCTTCATCTTTTAATTTTAGATACTAAATCAAACAAAAGGTTTTAATACAACTAATCTTTGTTAATTTTGTATAAATTTAATTGATATGAGACTTTTTATTTTGTGTGTATTATTTCTGTCTGTAACGGCATGTTATCAAAACACCCGCAATTGCGAAAATTTTAAAACCGGAAACTTTAAAAGTGAGATTGTGATAAATGGCGAAACTTTTACCTCAACGTTCAGTAGGTCCGAAACTTTACAAATTGAAACTTATAAAGGGGTAAAGGATTCCAGTACAGTACGCTGGGTTAACGATTGTGAGGTTATTTTTAAAACCATCAACCCAAAAAACAGGACAGAGCGAAAGGATATTCATTTAAAAATATTGACTACAACTGATTCTTCATATACTTTTGAATACTCTTATGTAGGTGAAACAAAAAAACAAAAAGGAATTGCCATAAAAACTGAATAGCATGTTAGATTTTCTACTGACCAGTGACGCCATTATGGCATTGCTCACCTTAACCCTTTTAGAAATTATATTGGGAATAGACAATATCGTCTTTATCTCTATTGCAGCAAATAAGTTACCACAGCACCTGCGCAATAAAGCTACAAATATTGGCTTGTTTTTAGCGATGATTCAACGTGTTGTGTTGTTGTTTTTTGTTTCTTTTTTAGTAGGCCTATCAAAACCATTCTACATCTTTAATAGTTCTTGGTTAGACGTTTCGATAAGTGTGCAAGCCATTATCCTGCTGCTTGGTGGGCTGTTTTTAATTTTTAAGAGCACCTCGGAAATCAGAGAAAAATTAGACACACCTTCTCATAATAAAGGCGATGCGAAAAATAAAACGATAAAATCACTGTCTCATGCCATTGTGCAAATTTTGATTATCGATTTTGTTTTTTCAATCGATTCAATTCTGACTGCTGTTGGAATGACCAACGGTTTGCACCAAAATCACAATTATAATTTACTGTTAATGGTTATTGCTGTTGTCGTGTCTATCGTCATTATGATTGGATTTGCAAATCCAATTAGAAGATTTATTGATAAACATCCAAGTATGCAAATTTTAGGTTTGGCCTTTTTAATCCTTATTGGTTTTATGCTTATAACAGAAGCTGCCCACCTTTCGGAAACTAAATTCTTTGACAGTACTGTAGGGGCTATTCCAAAAGGCTATCTATACTTCGCCATTGCCTTCTCCATGTTTGTAGAGTTTTTAAGCTTTAGAATGAACAAAAAGGAGAAACCCTAATCAGGATACATTCAATTTTAATTTAGGTCTAAAACAGAGTCGTCTGCCCCTTGTCATCTAAATTGTCCTTGGTGCTCGTTTTGTCATCTTTTAAAGATTTTTTAGGCTCTTTATTTGAAATTTCTGTGCTTAATTCTATTGTGATTTCAGTAGATACTTCGGTTTCATCGACCACCTCGATTTCGTTAGCAGGAATATCATCCGGCTCATCATGAGGCAATGGATCTAATACATTAATCTGATTAACTTTTTCCTTGGTCAATTGATTTCCCAACGCCGTAATGCCTTTTATAGCTATAAACTCTTCAAGATTGACTTCAATATTATCTTTTCGGTCTTTACCTCGCTCTTTGGTAAACTCAACCTCAACCCTAGGTTTCCAGTCGGTTGACACAATCTCTAGGTTTGAATTTTTATGATCTGTAATAAAAAGCTCTTCCTTATTTTCATTTTCAATAATAAAACGTTTAACAAAGAACTTTTCCTTTTCGCCATCAAAATAAATAGCCGAAATTGGCTTTCTCGGAATCCATTTTTCAAGTACTATCATGTCTTCATCAAAATGCGTGGTCAACTCTGGCAAAATTGTTTTAACAATGCCTGATTGTGTGATGACAAGCAACCGATCTTCACCTCTAAACTCTCCAATTAGCTCACCTCGTTCGTCCACATTTATGCGCTGTACAGCATCATCAAACCAAATCTTGCGGGGTTTTAAGGTAGAGATTCCTTTTTCTTTTAACTCAATCTTTTTAACCGAATGCTTAGTAACCAAATTGCCTTTAGAATTCCGCCCTTTAATCAATATATCGGCAAAATCCAATTCCCATTTCAGCTTTTTAATACTTCCCACTTGACGTAGAAATACAGTTACCACTTCGGCCTCACCATTTGGATTTTCAGAAAAATACCAGACTAATGAATTACTATTTCCATTAGTCAAATCATACTCTTTATCTCTGGTTGTACCCGTAACATTAAACCGTTTAACATAGGTTGGCCCACCTTTACCATCACGATAGATCATATTGTATATCGTGCGTTTGTCCTTTTTCTTAAAGACTGAAGCATGAATAATATCTTTGCCTATAAAGGTTTTAGAATCTACTTTTGTCACCATCATTTTACCTTCCTTGGTAAAGACAATTATATCATCTATATCGCTACAGTCGCACACATATTCATCTTTTTTAAGAGCTGTTCCTATAAAACCCTCTTCCCTATTGACATACAGTTTGGTGTTGCGAATAACTACTTTAGTAGCGTCCACATCATCAAACGCACGGATTTCTGTTTGGCGCTCCCTGCCTTTGCCATAATCTTTTTTCAATCTGGTAAAATAGGCAATAGCATATTCGATTAAATTTGCTAAATGGTGTTTTACTTCGGTAATCTGATCTTCAAGAGCTTCTATTTTTTGCTGAGCTTTATCAATATCAAATTTTGAAATCCGTTTAATCCTAATTTCGGTTAATCTTACAATATCATCTTCGGTAATGGCGCGCTTTAAATGTTTGATGTGAGGTTGAAGCCCCAAATCAATTGCATTAATAACCCCTTCCCAAGTTTCTTCATCCTCAATATTGCGGTAGATACGCTTTTCAATAAAAATCCGTTCCAAAGATGCAAAATGCCATTGTTCTTCTAGCTCATCAAGCTTGATCTCTAGATCCTGTTTCAAAAGCTGTACCGTGTTATCTGTCGAACGACGCAACATTTCTGAAACACCAACAAACAAAGGTTTGTTCTCTTCAATAACACAACCTAAAGGCGATACAGAAACCTCACAATTGGTGAAAGCGTATAGCGCATCAATAGTTTTATCCGGTGAAATACCCGATGGTAAATGCACTAGGATTTCAACATGAGCGGCTGTATTATCCTCAATCTTTTTAATCTTGATTTTCCCCTTTTCGTTGGCCTTTAAAATAGATTCGATTAATGACGTGGTATTGGTTCCAAATGGAATTTCGGTAATGACCAAAGTAAATTTGTCCAGCTGAGAAATTTTTGCCCTCACACGAACGCGTCCGCCACGCATCCCATCATGATAGTTGCTAAAATCGGCAATACCAGCCGTTGGGAAATCTGGTAAAATAGTGAATCGTTTTCCTTTTAAATGATTTATAGAAGCGTCAATAAGCTCAATAAAATTGTGCGGCAGTATTTTGGTAGAAAGACCAACAGCAATCCCTTCGCCCCCTTGAGCCAAAAGCAATGGGAACATGACCGGAAGGTTTACGGGTTCTTTACGACGACCATCATAACTGGATTGCCATTCGGTTATTTTAGGATTGTAAACAACATCCAGTGCAAATTTTGATAATCTCGCTTCTATATATCGTGACGCTGCCGCACTATCGCCTGTTAAGATGTTTCCCCAGTTTCCTTGGGCATCTATTAATAAATCTTTTTGGCCTAGTTGTACTATGGCATCTGCAATACTGGCATCACCATGAGGATGGTACTGCATGGTATGTCCTACAATGTTAGCTACTTTATTATAGCGGCCATCATCGAGATCTTTCATGGAGTGCATAATCCGACGCTGTACAGGTTTAAAACCGTCTTCAATGGCAGGTACTGCACGTTCTAAAATAACATAAGATGCATAATCCAAAAACCAATCTTTGAACATTCCATTAACCTTGGTTATGGTTTCTTGATGGTCTTCCTGTCCGGTGTTCAAGTCCTCGTTATCTTCTATCATTTACTATTCCAGTTTTCTGTTTAATTTGATCGTTTTACTTAAAGATTGCCTAATGTAGTTTCGTTTTTTTTTAGCTACTAAGGTCACATTAAACGTTTCTTTTCTTTTATTTCCTTTTCTATCCTTTACATGTACCGTTAGACTTTTATATATCCAATAATTATTGAATTTATATGCTACCAAATTTTCTTTAGCAAACTCCATTTTGTGTTCTCTATAATTGAAATAATCTGAAAGTAATAAGCCTTTATTCATTATAACCACTTTAATACCATCGCTATCATATTCAAAATATTTGGAATTTCTGTGGACAAAAAAGAATAATATGATAAATCCAGAAAAAATTAAAAAAAAGGTCAATGTTGGATTAGGCGTCAAATGGCTAAAGCCGCTAAATACTGTTGCCAACAATATAGCAAAAATAATCAGCACAAAATAGGCTGATATGATAATGTTTTTAACCTTATAATTGTTAGTCCGCATGGATATCCTCTACTAAATCGAGTTCAACTTTAAGATTGTTAATGATGAATTCCTGCCGGTCTGGGGTGTTTTTTCCCATATAAAATTCCAATAAGTTATCTATGGACATATCTTTATCCAACATCACTGGATCCAAACGTATATCCTCACCAATAAAGTACACAAACTCGTCAGGTGAGATTTCTCCCAAACCTTTAAATCGGGTGATTTCAGGTTTAGGTTTTAGTTTTTCAATAGCAATTCGGCGTTCCTCTTGTGAATAACAGTAGATGGTTTCCTTTTTATTACGTACCCTAAACAAAGGTGTTTGCAAAATATATAAATGACCTTCCTTAATCAATTCTGGAAAGAACTGTAAAAAGAAGGTAATCAGCAACAAACGAATGTGCATCCCATCTACATCGGCATCGGTTGCGATCACTACATTATTATAACGCAAATCCTCTAGCGATTCCTCTATGTTTAAAGCCGATTGAAGCAAGTTAAATTCTTCATTCTCATACACAATTTTCTTGCTTAATCCATAACAATTCAGTGGCTTACCCTTTAAGCTAAAAACAGCCTGTGTATTCACATCACGGGATTTTGTGATACTACCAGAAGCTGAGTCCCCTTCGGTAATGAATAAAGTGGTTTCAAGATTTCGCTCACCCTTGGTATCACCAAAATGAACCCTACAATCTCTTAATTTTTTATTGTGAAGATTGGCCTTTTTCGCTCTATCCTTGGCCAATTTCCGTATTCCCGAAAGCTCTTTGCGTTCTCGTTCGGCCTGAAGGACCTTGCGATGAATACTCTCAGCTGTTTCTGGGTTTTTATGTAAATAATTATCGAGCTGAGTTTTCAAAAAATCGTTGATATACGTTCTCACGGTTGGCAGTTTTCCTCCCATGTCGGTAGATCCCAATTTTGTTTTGGTTTGGCTTTCAAAAACGGGCTCCATAACTTTTATGGATATTGCTGTAACTACCGATTTTCTGATATCTGAAGGTTCAAAGTTTTTGCCAAAAAATTCTCTTATGGTCTTTACCAAAGCCTCTCTATATGCCGATAAATGCGTACCGCCCTGAGTCGTGTTTTGACCATTGACAAACGAATGGTACTCTTCACTATACTGAGTTTTACTATGCGTTATGGCCACTTCAATATCTTCCCCATTTAAGTGAATAATAGGATAAAGCATATCCGAAGCATTGATGTTTTCTGCTAGTAAATCTTTTAAACCGTTTTCACTAAAATATTTTTCGCCGTTAAAAACTATGGTCAATCCAGGATTGAGGTATACATAGTTTTTGAGCATTTTTATGACATACTCGTTTCTATACTTGTAATTTTTAAAGATAAGTTCATCTGGCACGAAAGAAACTTTAGTTCCTTTTCTTTTAGTAGAATCATCTAATAAATCTTTATTGGTTAGATTACCTTGGGCAAATTCGGCAGAAGCCGATTTATTATCACGAGTGGATTCCACTCTGAAAAATGAGGACAAGGCATTCACCGCTTTTGTACCTACACCATTTAATCCTACCGCTTTTTTAAACGCTTTGGAGTCATATTTTCCACCAGTATTCATTTTAGAAACTACATCCACAACTTTACCCAACGGAATGCCTCGACCAAAATCGCGAACGGACACTTTGTTACCTTGAATAGAAACTTCAATGGTCTTGCCTGCACCCATTACGTATTCGTCAATCGAGTTGTCCAGCACTTCTTTTAAAAGAATATAGATTCCGTCATCGGGAGATGATCCATCTCCAAGTTTACCAATATACATTCCAGGACGCATACGGATATGCTCCTTCCAATCAAGTGAACGTATATTATCTTCGGTATAACTGGTACTTTGAGACATAAAAACCTAAAAATTTGAGATAGGATGCTAATATAGTATATCAGCTTAAAAAATGAAACCCCTATAGAGTAAAGTAATTAACAATAAAAAGCCAATGTTGTTGAGAACATTGGCTTTTTGTGTTAAATGATAAATTTATTATACATTAAACAGGAAATGCATCACATCTCCATCTTTAACACTATAGTTTTTTCCTTCAACTCGCATTTTACCAGCTTCTTTTACTTTAGCCTCACTGCCATAACTTACATAATCGTCATAAGCTATAACTTCAGCTCTAATAAAGCCCTTCTCAAAATCGGTATGGATTACTCCAGCAGCTTGTGGAGCTGTTGCCCCAATATCGATGGTCCATGCCCTAACCTCTTTAACCCCAGCGGTAAAGTATGTTTGTTGTTTCAACAATTTATAAGCAGAGCGAATTAACTTTGATGAACCCGGTTCGTCCAATCCAATGTCTTGAAGGAAAACCTTACGTTCTTCATAGTCATCCAATTCATTAATATCGGCTTCAATACCTACGGCCAATACCAATACTTCGGCGTTTTCGTTTTTAATGGCTTCCTTAACTTGTTCAACATAAGCATTTCCCGAAACGGCACTTCCTTCATCAACATTACAGACGTACATCACAGGTTTATCGGTAATGAATTGTGCTGGTTTTACAAAATCATTATAATCATCCTCATTAAATTCCAAAGCTCGCACCGAAACACCTGCTTCTAAATTTTGTTTGATTTTTAATAAAACAGCTTCTTTTTTTTGTGCTTCCTTGTTTCCTGTTTTGGCTGCACGTTTTACTTTTTCAAGTTTTTTATCTACAGTCTCAAGGTCTTTCAATTGCAGTTCCATATCAATGGTTTCTTTATCCCTAATAGGGTTTATACTGCCATCAACATGTACAATATTGTCATTATCAAAACAACGCAGAACATGCAAAATCGCATCGGTTTCACGAATGTTGGCCAAAAACTGATTCCCCAAGCCTTCACCTTTACTGGCGCCTTTAACCAAGCCAGCTATATCCACAATCTCTACCGTTGCAGGTTGAACACGAACAGGTTTTACCAAAGATTCCAATTTTTCTAACCGAGGGTCGGGTACATTTACAATACCAATATTGGGCTCAATAGTACAAAATGGAAAATTAGCACTTTGCGCTTTTGCATTTGATAAACAATTAAATAAGGTTGATTTCCCTACGTTTGGTAGCCCAACAATTCCTGCTTTCATATCATGTTATTTTGAGGGTGCAAATATAAATCATAGTTTCAATTATAGTTCTAATTTTTAGGATTAAGTCGTAATTTATTATGCAAGCATATATATTTTCCTGAAAATCCCTTATTTTTGTTATATACTAATTCAATAATTTAATTATGAAACACATTTTACTAGTCATGCTAACTCTGTTTAGCATTAATGTATTATTAGCGCAAAATGTAACTGGAACGGTCGTAGATGATTCTGGTAATCCATTAATTGGTGTTAATATTTCAGAAAAAGGCACCACCAAAGGTGTTGTTACCGACTTTGATGGAAAATATACCATTTCGGTTTCTGGTAATTCAATCTTAGTCTATAGTTATGTTGGTTATAACTCTAAAGAGATTGAGGTTAATAACCAATCGACGATTAATGTTATTTTGGAAGAAGGCGTGAGCTTGGATGAAATCGTTTTGGTTGGATCAAGAAGTCCTAGACGTACGGCACTAGATACTGCTGTGCCAGTGGATGTATTGGACGTTGCAGAGCTTGCAAACACAACAGGAAAGGTTGAAGTCAATGAAATTCTTCAATATGCTGCACCTTCATTTAATGCCAGTAAACAATCTGGTTCAGATGGTGCAGATCATATTGTACCAGCTTCATTAAGAGGTTTGGGTCCAGACCAAACTTTGGTTCTCATCAACGGAAAAAGAAGACATCAATCTTCATTGGTCAATGTCTTTGGAACGAGAGGCCGCGGAAATTCAGGAACTGATTTAAACGCCATACCTGCTTCATCTATTAAAAGAATCGAAGTCTTACGGGATGGAGCTTCAGCCCAATATGGATCCGATGCTATTGCTGGTGTTATTAACATTGTGCTTAAGGATAATACTGGTGGTTTTTCAGGTGGTGTGACTTATGGTGCTTACAGTACCGCTATTGGAAATGGTTGGGAAGATGCCACTGGTGAAACACTTTATAATGTTGAAGGCAAAAACAGATTGGATGGAAAAAATAAAAGTTTTGATGGCGAAACCGTAAAAGTTGATGCTAATTATGGCGCGGCCCTTGGTAAAAATGGAGGGTTTATCAATTTCACAACCGAGTTTCTTTCAAAAAACAATACCTTAAGACCAGGTTTTTCTTGGAGAAAAGGATATGGAAGCGCAGGTGTAGATGGTTTTAATTTTATGATCAATACCGCTATCCCAGTCGATGAAAACACTGAATTTTATGCCTTTGGTGGTAGAAATTTTAGGGATACTGATGCCAATGCATTTTCCCGTGATAGTTATGCTGATGGTGACAATAGATCTGTTCCTAGTTTGTATCCCAACGGATTTACACCAAGAATTACGTCAAACATTACTGACGTTTCCGTTTCTACAGGTGTAAGACATAAAATGGCGAATGGCTGGAACGTAGATTTTAACAACACGTATGGAAAGAACGATTTCCATTATTACATTAAAAACTCAAACAATGCCTCAATGCAGGATGCTTCCCCTACCGATTTTGACGCAGGTGGACATTTTCTTTCACAAAATACTACAGGCATAGACTTTAACAAATATTTGGAGGATGTAGCAGCTGGTATGAGTATTGCTTTTGGTATGGAATTCCGAACTGAAAACTTTGGAATTTTTGCTGGCGAAGAATCTTCTTATGCCCTTTATGACGAAAACGGTGTGCCAATTTCTAATCCTGCAACTCAAACCGTTGCTCAAGATTCCAATGGGGATGATTTACCTGGAGGCTCACAAGGTTTTCCTGGTTACAGTCCAGACAATGAGGTAGACAGAAGTAGGACCAACTATGGTATATATGTAGATTCTGAACTCAATGTATCTAATGAATTTTTGATTAGTGGTGCCGTGCGATTTGAAAAATATAGTGATTTTGGAAACACGTTTAACCTTAAATTGGCCAGTAGATATAAATTTAGCGATGCATTTTCAATGCGGGGTTCTGTTTCAACTGGATTTAGGGCACCATCATTGGCTCAATTATACTACAATCTGATTTTTAATAATATTGTTGCAGGAGCATCTGTACCATCATTACTTTCAGCAAATAATAGTACGGTAACAAAAGCTTTCGGTATTGGTCAATTAAAAGAAGAGAAAGCAGTAAATGCCAGTATTGGGTTTACTTATAGAAAAGAA
Source organism: Flavobacteriaceae bacterium LMO-SS05 (assembly GCA_051814705.1). Lineage (GTDB taxonomy): Bacteria > Bacteroidota > Bacteroidia > Flavobacteriales > Flavobacteriaceae > Geojedonia. The sequence continues at coordinate 118,772 of JBPWQW010000006.1, read as the reverse complement.
GGGTTTACAGCAACGGTTGATGCGTATTCCATCTCTGTTGATGATCGGATTATTTTAACCGATAATTTTACTGACCAAGCCATATTAGGCCCATTAAATGTAGATGCTGCACAATTTTTTGCAAATGGTGTAGACACAAGAACAACTGGTATCGATATGGTTTTGGCTTATGAGACATCAATTAACGAGGATAGCAAAATCAAGGTTGGATTGATAGGAAATGTAAACAAACTTAAAATTGATAAAATCCATAATGGGAACCTTAACCAGTTTACTTTCTTTGGACCTTTCTCACAAGCATATTTGAAAGCCGCTGCTCCAGATTATAAGTTTGGATTAAATTTAGGGTATTCAACATCAAAATTTGATGCTATGGTAACATTAACTCAATTTAGTGAGGTAACTATCCAAGATTTCCAATGGGTAGATACCCCAGCCACAACACAGGCTGAAGCCGACGCGCTTTTTCCTATTGCAACAGATATATATAAGGCAGCTATGACCGTTGATTTAAGCTTAAGTTATGAACTTTCTAAAAGCTTAAAACTTACTTTAGGAGCCAATAATTTATTTAATAATTACCCTACTCCTCAATTTGATGGTTGGACGGATCAAGGTGGTTTGGCCGATTCTGTTCAAATGGGATCAGATGGGACTTATGTATTTACTAGACTAGGTTTTAAATTCTAAACATGAATTTACCTCATAAAAAAACCGAGCAATTTGCTCGGTTTTTTTATGCTTTTTTGTAACAATTATAGATTAAGCTCGTCGATTAAAAAAATTAACTGTGAACTATTTTCTTTTAACCATCGTCCTGTTTTTTACTTCAGTTTCATTATCATCTCAAAATATTGTTGCAAAAATAATTAATGAAAACACCAAAGACCCTATTGCCTATGTAGCGATTAAAGTTGATGATTTTCATGGAGTTATTTCAAACGAAGAAGGTTTTTTTACTCTCAATGTAGAAAATTTAGATACTGTCACCATCTCTTGCCTTGGTTACAAAAGCAAAATTCTGAATATTGATGACATTCGAGCTCATAACAATATTATAAGCCTAGAAGAAGCTATCAACGAGCTTGATGAGGTTTTTATAAGCAATAAAAAACCAAATGTTGATTCTATTATGACGAGGGTAAGGCGTAAACTTGATGATAACTATGATTTTAATTTGAATACTTATTCTGTCTTCTTCAGGGAAACAACTTATTTAGATTTTAAAAACCTTGAATTTCACGTTGAGAAAGCTTCCGTCCTTAAAAAAAGAGATATAGAAAAAGCCAATACAAGCTTAGATTCATTATCCAATGCAATTATGGAAAATAAAACTTTAAACTTTTTAGATTTCAAAGGAAAATTACTTTCAAAAGATTATGCTAATAGCAAACTGGCCGTTAGCAACGCAACTAAATTAATTGATAGGAAAAATGATTTTTCAATTGATGATGTTCAAGAGAGGGCGCAAAAATTAGTATATAAATATTTAGATACAACAAAAACCTATAAACTAAAGTCTGGTTTGTTCAAAATTGAAGATTCTATGTCATTAAAAAGTGACAAAAATGAGAAGTCAATTGAAAAAAATGAATATCAAATTGATGAGCTTAATTCAAAATCCAGAGCTTTATTAAGCAATGCTGAATTTTATGACAATTCATTTCTAACTATGCTGTTGGATTCAGATTTATATGAATACACTCTTGAAAAAACCACTTATTACAACCGTGATTTAATTTATATCATAAGTTATAAACCCAGAAAGTCTAAAGGAAAGTACACCGGTAGCTTATATATTACTGATAATGAGTATGCAATTACAAAAGTAGATTATCAATTTGCTAAGAACCGTCATGGAGAAAAACTCAACTTAAGGTTAATTTTAGGGATAAAATATGTAGAAAATATAAATAATGGAACCCTAATATATGAAAAGGACTCAATTAATAAATATCAGCCGAAATATCTTAAACAAGATGAAGGGAGATATTTCTATGTGAGTAGAGATTTCACACTTATCGAAAATACTAGGGCAAAAAATAAAGTAAGTTTTAGCTTCAAAATTGAAGGAGATATTCGAAATAAGGAAGAGCTATTAATTATAAAACATAATAAAATAACTTTGGAAGACTACAATAATTTAAAAGTGGAAAAAGTTGTACCCTATCAACTTCTAAATAAATTTGATGCCACAATTTGGGAAAACGAAGAAACTATTGAACCTTTAGAAGAAATGAAACAGTTTAACAAATCCGTAGAAAAACATTAAACTTCTGGATGCATAAAACGTTGCTTTCCTAAAAGCTCCTCTTCTGTTTCCACATGGTCTACGTCGGGAATACAACAATCAACCGGACATACGGCAGCACATTGCGGTTCGTCATGAAAACCTTTACATTCAGTACATTTATCTGGGACGATATAATAATACTCATCGCTTACAGGAATCTGAGGCGAATCTGCATCTACTTCTTTGCCATTTGGAAGCACTACTGTGCCCGATAAGCTGGTACCATCTTTATACCTCCAGTCATCTGCCCCCTCATAAATGGCCGTATTTGGACATTCAGGTTCACAAGCACCACAATTTATACATTCATCGGTTATAATTATTGCCATCGCATTTTCTTTTCTAACTTTGCCAAGCAAAAATAAAGCCAATAGAATTCATAACCAAACAATGCATGGATTTACAACAAAGAATTAACGCTTTTGTAAAATTAGGGGAGTTTTTAAGTCAATTTTCTAATAAAGGCATAGAAAAAATAGGGAATATTGTAAATAACGATTTGTTTTATGAAGGCTTTAAGCACCAAATCAAACTTGCCGAAATGCATAATGGTTGGTTTACTCAAGAAAATATTTTATTTACTTTAGAAAATTGGTCTAAAGCACTGAGATCAAGTAACCTTAAACACTGGTTGGAGCAGTATACCTTTAAAGAATTTGATTCTAAAACTGTAGCCGTTATTATGGCGGGAAATATCCCCTTGGTTGGGTTTCATGACTTTATCTCAGTTTTAATTTCCGGACATGCTGTACTAGTTAAACAATCTTCAAATGACAAGCACCTTCTACCCTATTTAGCAAAGTATTTGGAGTCTGTAGAACTCGAATTTAAAGGTAAAATAGAATTCACAGATCAAAAACTAGAGCAATTTGATGCCATTATTGCCACCGGAAGTAATAATACAGCTCGTTATTTTGAGTATTATTTTAAAAACAAGCCTTCAATCATTAGAAAAAACAGAAATTCTGTAGCCGTATTAACAGGCAACGAGACTGAAGACCAATTAAAAGCTTTATCAGAAGATATTTTTAGATATTACGGCTTAGGATGCAGAAATGTATCCAAACTGTTTGTTCCCAAAAACTATGATTTTCAATATTTTTTTAAGGGCATGTATGATTGGCACCCCATAATCAACCAAACCAAGTATGCCAATAATTACGATTATAACAAAGCCGTGTATTTGATGAGTGAATTCCATATCCTTGAAAATGGATTTTTAATGATAAAAGAAGATGAAAGCTACGCTTCGCCAATTTCCACTGTCTTTTATGAATCTTATGACACTGTAGATCAACTTAAATCAAAATTAGAAAAAGACAAAAATCATATACAATGCATCGTCTCAAATCAGGGTCTAAAGTCTGAAATCGCATTTGGCACAACTCAAAAACCAGAACTCTGGGACTACGCTGATGATGTAGACACTATTGAATATTTGTTAAAAATTTAGCCTATAAATTATTAATTTGATAACATAAAATTTGTAAATAATTAGCAACTTTGCAACGACTTAAAAAAATCAGACAATATATTGAGAACAATTTGGATACCCTACTTGGGCATCATCTTAATTTCTAATTCCATTTAACAAAAAAAAAGGAAATAAATACAAGTACATGAAACGACATAATTTTAGCGCAGGGCCTTCGGTTTTAAATAGAGAAGTTATTGAAAAAGCTTCGGAGGCAGTATTAAATTTTGACAATGGTTTGTCTATACTAGAGATTTCTCATCGTAGCAAAGCTTTTGTTGATGTTATGGAAAATGCGCGTGCTCTGGCTTTAGAATTGCTTGGTCTTGAAGGCAAAGGTTATAAAGCCTTGTTTTTACAAGGAGGAGCAAGTACCCAGTTTATCATGGTAGCCATGAACCTTTTGGAGAAACGCGCAGGATATTTAAACACTGGAACTTGGAGCAGCAATGCCATAAAGGAAGCGAGACTTTTGGACGACATCTATGAAGTAGCTTCTTCTAAAGATGCCAATTTTAACTATATCCCAAAAGGTTACGATATTCCAGAAGATTACGATTATTTCCACTGTACATCAAACAACACCATCTTTGGAACCCAAATAAAAAAATTCCCCAACTCTCCAGTGCCTATGGTTTCTGACATGAGTAGCGATATCTTTTCAAGATCCTTAGATTTTACAAAATTTGATTTAATCTATGCCGGAGCACAAAAAAACATGGGCCCTGCCGGAACAACACTTGTGGTCATCAAAGAAGACATTTTAGGAAAAGTATCACGAAAAATCCCTTCAATGTTGAATTATAAAGTACATATCGATAAAAGCAGTATGTTCAATACACCTCCAGTATTTGCAGTTTATACTTCCATGTTGACCCTTGAGTGGTTAAAAAGTATAGGAGGCATTAAAGCTATTGAAAAAGAAAACGAGAAAAAAGCGCAATTAATTTATTCTGAAATTGATTTAAACCCATTATTTAAAGGTTTTGCAAGCAAAGAAGATCGTTCGACCATGAACGCCACTTTTACTTTAGCCAATGAAGATTTAAAGGAAACTTTTGATGCTATGGCTAAAGAAGCAGGTATAACAGGTATCAATGGCCACCGAAGTGTAGGTGGTTACAGGGCATCACTGTACAATGCACTTCCTTTGGAAAGCGTTGGTATTTTGGTGGATGTGATGAGTGAATTGGAGAGAAAAGCATAAATCCCATTTTTAATCTTTCCCTTGGAGGAAGACGTAACATGGAAACCTAAATATTAATTTAAAATTAGCCTGAAAAAAACTCTTTCTTTGAGAGAGTAAGGGAGCAGAAAATGAAAGTATTAGCAAACGACGGAATTTCAAAAAGCGGCATTAAAGCCTTAGAGCAAGGAGGGTTTGAAGTCATCACAACTACTGTTGCTCAAGAGCAATTGTCCAATTATATTAATGACCATAACATTGTAGTCCTTTTGGTAAGAAGTGCAACAAAGGTCCGCAAAGATTTAATAGATGCTTGTCCTTCTTTAAAAATCATAGGCCGCGGCGGTGTAGGCATGGACAATATTGATGTTGAATACGCCAAAAGCAAAGGATTAAACGTCATCAATACGCCGGCTGCTTCCTCACATTCGGTTGCCGAGTTGGTATTTGCTCATCTTTTTGGTTTGGCTCGTTTTTTACATAATTCCAACCGAGAGATGCCTTTAGATGGAGACACTAAATTTGGAGAACTTAAAAAGGCTTATGCCAAAGGAACTGAATTAAAAGGTAAAACTTTGGGCGTTTTTGGTTTTGGGCGAATTGGTCAAGCCACTGCAAAAGTTGCTTTAGGAGCAGGCATGAAAGTGATAGCTTATGATCCATTTATTGAAAAAGTTAATTTAGAATTGGACTTTTTTGATGGTCAAACCCTAAATTTTGAAATAAAAACAATTTCAAAAGCAGAAGTTCTTAAACAATCCGATTTCATTACGCTACACGTACCAGCTCAAAAAGATTATGTGATTGGCAAAGCAGAATTTAAAACGATGAAAGATGGTGTCATTTTAGTCAACGCTGCTAGAGGTGGTGTCATTGATGAAGTTGCTTTGGTACAAGCTATTTTCGATGGCAAAGTATCACGTGCGGCCTTAGACGTTTTTGAAAAAGAACCTAAACCAGATATTCAATTGTTAATGAATTCTGCAATATCTCTTACACCGCATACAGGCGCAGCCACAAACGAAGCCCAAGATAGAATTGGAACAGAATTGGCTTCCCAAATCATAAGTATTTTAAAAACTGAAAAAGTTTAGTTTAAAATAGACACTAATTTTTAAGGCCCTTGATGAGATTGATCAAGGGCTTTTTTGTATGTTAAAATCATCTAAAATAAAGCTGTTCAAACATTTTTTTTGTATTTTTAATAAAACGCCACGTTATGAAAACCTTGTTTGCCTTTTTGCTGATTTCAAGTGTTATCCTGAGCTGTGGTACATCACATAATCTTGTTAGTGCCAATTCTGATACCAATACAAAAGAAGAGGACACCGTTAGGATTGCCAATGACGATCTGCAATATGAAATCATCATCATTGAACCAGGATTTAATGCTTGGCTGCAATCTGTTGCACGACCTGAAGGTTATTATTCACAACCTTATTTAGAAAGTAGAAACAGAATTTTTGTTCAATCCTGGAACGAACGTGTTTTACAACCTTATACTTATAGTCCAAATCTTTACGAAATGCAAATTGATTACTCTCCACATATTGATTATGGATATGAAGTGAACTATAAACTCTATAATTACTTTATATATTTCCAACTGACTTACAAACAACAATTGTCTGGATTTGTTCCTAGAATTTAGACATTAGCTTACCATCATATTTGTATAGAATTTTTTTTTGGAATTCCTAAAGAAATCTTAATCCCTACTTCGTACTGGTTTTTATTTATTAATATTGGCGCATTAAATTCAATATTGAACCATTGCAAAGATTTAAGGAACATATAGGCTTTAAAATTGTAACGCTAACTCTAGTGTTATCTTTGCTTACACCAACTGCTGTCAAATTCATTCATATTTTCAATCATCACAAGCACGAAATCTGCAAAGGCGAACATCAAGCCCATTTGCATACCGCTGATTATGATTGTAGTTTTCATATGTTTAAACTGACTACACCTTATACAATTCCTGTATTTTCAATTGAATTTTTTAGTCCCGAGCATAATCACGACATCACAGTATCACAATATGTGTTTATAAGCGATTTTCAACACCTTCATTTTTCGCTCAGAGGTCCTCCATATTTTAATTTAATATAAGTCGATTCTGGAATATTCCAGAAAATCATTATTAAGTTAATTTAAACTATAAAACCTACACATGAAAATAGTATTCAATATCATGATGCTTTTCGCAATTTCATCTACTTACGCACAAAGCAATCTAAAAGGAACGGTCACAGATAAAGCCACAAGTGAACTTATTACATTCGCAAACATTTACCTGCCTGAGTTGGAAAAAGGTACCACAACAGACGAAAATGGGCTTTTTAAAATTGAAAATATACCTTCAGGAACTTACAAAGTGATTATATCATTTATTGGTTATGAAACACAATCAATAAGCCTTAAAATCCCATATCCAGAACCCTTATCCATTGTACTTACTCCTTCAGCAATTGAAATGGAAGAAATCATCATTTCAACGCCTTTTCATAAACTTCAAAGTGAAAATGTTATGAAGGTAGAGCAAGAAAAAATAGCAGACCTAAAAGCTAAAGGTGCTATTAATTTAAGCGATGGTCTTTCCAATATTGCCGGCGTCGAAAGTGTGACTACGGGCGTCAGTATCGGAAAACCAGTTATTCGGGGCTTGAGCTCCAATCGGGTGCTGGTTTATGCGCAAGGTGTTAGGTTAGAAAATCAGCAATTTGGTGATGAACATGGTCTTGGATTAAGCGATTCTGGCATCGAAAGTGTTGAAGTTATTAAAGGCCCTGCTTCCCTACTCTATGGAAGCGATGCTCTTGGGGGCGTTTTGTATTTGAATCCTGAAAAATTTGCGACAGCCAATACATCGTCCGGTGATTTAAGTGCCAATTATTTTAGCAACACACAGGGTTATAATACAAATGCAGGTTATAAGGCTTCTGGTGATGCGTTTAAATTTATTTTCAGAGGAGGGCTTGCCGAGCATTCTGATTATAAAACCAAGGAATATAGAGTGACCAATACGCGATTTAAAGAGCAAGATTTTAAAGCAGCAATCGGATATCAAATGTCAAAATTCAAAACTGAATTGAGATACAATGTCAATAACTCTCAACTAGGAATCCCTGAAGATATCGGTCTACAGTCAAAACAGGTAACCCCTTTGGTTCCTTTTCAAAATATTACAAACCATGTGTTCAGTTCAAAATCGGCAGTCTTTTTTAATGGCTCCAGTCTGGACGTTAATTTAGGGTTTTTATATAATGATCGAAAAGAGTATGAAGACCCACAAGATCCGTCGCTACGAATGAAGCTCAAAACCTTCAATTATGATATCAAATACAATATGCCTGAATTCGGGAAATTTGAAACTATTGTGGGCATTCAAGGCATGAACCAAACCAACACCAATTATGGTGAAGAAACCTTGATACCGAATGCAACTACCAATGATTTCGGAATCCTAGCGGTATCCCATATACATTTTGAAAAGGCCGATGTACAACTTGGGGCACGTTTTGATAACAGAACCATTGATGTTTTAAATAGTATTCAACCCAATTTTAACAGTTTTAACGGTGCATTAGGAGTTAAAACCAACATTATAGAGCGCATTACTCTAAGACTGAATCTAGCCACAGGGTTCAGGGCTCCAAACCTTGCAGAACTCACATCTCACGGTGTGCACGAAGGCACCAATCGTTATGAAGTTGGTAATCCGGATTTAAAAAATGAGCAAAATTTTCAAACCGATCTTTCTTTAGAATTTAAGAATGAACACATCGAACTCTTTGCTAACGCATTTTACAATAAAGTAAATAACTACATCTTTTTATCTCCGAATGGAAATAGTATAGATAATACCCCAGTTTACGATTACTTACAAGCAGACGCCAATTTATACGGTGGCGAAATTGGGCTGCATTTTCATCCGCATCCTTTGGATTGGCTGCATATTGAAAGTAGCTTTGAAACCGTTACGGGCAAACAAAATAATGCAAGCTACCTTCCTCTTATTCCAGCTAATTCATTAAATAATACTCTTAGGGTTGAATACAGGGATGACTGGATACAAAAAGGCTATGCATTTTTAAAGTTGAATACTACTTTTGACCAAAATAATGCGAGTGCTTTTGAAACTTCAAGCACAGGTTATAATTTATTAAGCGCCGGTGCTGGTGGAACATTTAAGGTTCTTAGTCATGAATTGTCCATCTCAATTTCAGGAAACAATCTCACCAATAAGGACTATATCAATCACTTATCAAGATTAAAACCAGAAGGCATTTTTAATATAGGTAGAAATATAATGGTAGGTTTAACTTATACTTTATAATCATTCACCACAATAATTGAATAGGAAACTAGGACAGTTTTTCACTGATTAATTTCAGAAACTCGTTTCTGGTTTCCATATTCTGAAATGCACCTCTAAATCCTGAAGTTGTAGTTACCGAATTTTGCTTTTGTACGCCCCGCATCATCATGCACATATGAGCTGCTTCAATAACCACAGCAACTCCTTGAGGTTTTAAGGTATTATTGATGCAGTCCAATATTTGCTCGGTCAAGCGTTCTTGCACCTGAAGCCGTCGTGCAAAAACATCAACAATCCTAGGTATTTTACTGAGCCCAACAATATAACCATTTGGAATATAAGCAATGTGTGCTTTTCCAAAAAAAGGCAATATATGATGTTCGCAAAGCGAATAAATTTCGATGTCTTTTACAATGACCATTTCATTATAAGATTCCTTAAACATCGCGCTCTTTAATATTTTAGCGGCATCTTGATGGTATCCTTGTGTTAAAAATTGCATGGCTTTTGAAGCGCGTTCTGGAGTTTTCAATAAACCTTCCCGCGAAGAATCTTCTCCCAAATCCTCTATAATGCTTTTATATCGAGCCTTAGCATCATTTGTTACTTGAATATTGTATTCCTCAAATTTTTTATGTGGCATCTATCAGTCTATTAATGAATTATAAAAATAAACAAAATAAATGGGTTCCCTTCTTTTTTAATACCGTTACAAAAACATTAACAAACACAGCTCGTTTTTAACGTTTGCTTATGAAAATAACCAAATCTACACACCTATTTTTGTTACCAACTGTAACAAGTTTCATTAATGTTCGTCTTTATGACGTCATTCAAATTACAGACATCAATCAAAATCAAATGAAATTTCGCTTATTCCTTTTTTCAATTTTCTTACTGAATTGCATATCTCTTATTGCCCAAGAAAAAAAAACTTTAACTATTGAACGAACAACTACTCCGCCTAAAATAGATGGCGTATTGGATGACACCATTTGGCAAACCGCTGAAGAAGCCAATGATTTTATACAGTTTAGGCCAGAAATGGGTATAACTTTAGAGCCATTTCAAAATACAATGGTTAAGATGTCCTATGATGATCAGGCTATATATGTAGCTGCCTATCTTAAGGATAAACCAGAAAATATTAAAAAACAGTTTAATCAAAGAGATAATTTTGGGCAACAAGATTTTTTCGGTGTGGTTTTAAACCCAAACAATGATGGCCAAAATGATACCGAATTTTTTGTTTTCCCCTCAGGAAACCAAGCAGATGCTGTTTCTTCTCCAAGCAATGGAGAGGATTTTGGATGGAATGCTGTTTGGGAAAGTGCTGTTAACATCGTAGACGATGGATGGGTTGTTGAAATGAAAATTCCGTATAGAGATCTTCGCTTCTCAAATCAGGAAGTCCAAACTTGGGGACTACAGTTTCATCGAAGATATAAGTTAACCGAATCGCAATACTCATGGAATCCAATTGACAGAGCCAAAGGCAATATAGGCTTATATCATGGAGAGCTTAAAGGCATAAAAAATATTAAACCTCCTACCAGATTAAGCTTTTACCCTTTTGTTTCTGGATTGGCAACGACTTTTGATGGAGAAACCCAAACCGATTTTAGTGTAGGTTTAGATTTAAAGTATGGCATTTCCGAAAATTTCACGCTTGACGCTACACTTATACCAGATTTCAGTCAAACCGCTTTTGATAACGTCACCTTGAACCTTGGCCCATTTGAACAAACCTTTAGTGAACAGCGGCAATTTTTTAAGGAAGGCGTTGATCTTTTTAGTAAAGGAGACCTATTTTTCTCTAGACGAATAGGTAACGCACCTGCAGGAACTCCCCAATTAGCAGAAAATGAAGAAGTAATTAATATTCCCAATGAAGTAAAGACCTTAAATGCTGTCAAGGTATCTGGAAGAACCAAAAACGGACTTGGCGTAGGAATCTTTAATGCGATTACCGAAGTTACCGAAGCCACTATTAGAGACACCATAACAGGGCTAAGCCGTAAGGCAGTTGTAGAACCATTTACGAATTATAATATCTTGGTATTGGACCAACAATTTAATGGAAATTCTTCAATCAGCTTTATTAATACTAACGTCACCCGCGATGGACATTTTAGAGATGCCAATGTTACGGGCCTTTTAGCAGACATTGCCAATAAAAGAAACACCTATAATGTTAGGGGTCAGCTAAAAATGAGCAATGTCAATACTGGCGACGGAACTGAAACAGGCTTGAGTTCCTTTTTCTATATTAGAAAAGCACATGGAAATTTTAGATATAGCTTTGACCATAGCCTCGCGGATGAAAAATACGAGATCAATGACCTTGGTTTAAACTTTAAGAACAACTATAACAATTTTGGAGTTGATGCTTGGTATCAAATTTTCCAACCAACAAAGACGTTTAATAATTTGTTTATAGGTACTTACATTAATTATAAGCGTTTGTTGAATCCAAGCACCTATACCGGAACTAATTTGGGTGTCGAATTCAATGGTCAAACCAAAAATCTATTGTGGTTTGGCGTTAATATTAATGTAGAACCTGGTAAACAGTACGATTATTACGAACCACGTGATTTTGAAAACAAACGTTTTTTTATTTATAAAAACGTTGCAAGCTTAAATACTTGGTTTGAAACCAATTCCAATAAGACGCTTTCTCTCGATGGTAATTTTGGAACGTTTACGATATTTGATAAAGAAAGAGATCTTTTTGGTTATAGCTTAGGAATACAACCAACCATTAGATTTAACGATAAATTTCGCATGTCCTACGAAATATCCTATCGGAATAACAAAGGAAGTCGTGGGTTTGTAGGTAAAATTGATGATGACATTATTTTTGGTGAACGCAACGTTGTTTCCATAGAAAACAGTCTTTCTGGCGCCTTTAACTTTAGCCCTTTTCATGCTTTAACACTAACATTTCGAAACTATTGGAGTACTGTAAATTACAATTACAATTTATTTACTTTGGAAACCGACGGCAGTTTATCCACTACTGATGGCTATACCGTAAATAGTTTGAACAATCCTAATATTAATTTTAATACCTGGAATCTAGATTTTCGCTATTCATGGGAATTTGCCCCAGGCAGTAAATTAACGGCATTGTACCGAAACTCCTTATTTGACATGAGTACCGCCTCAAAAGATCGTTATTTTGAAAGCTTAAGTAATTTGTTCGATCAGCCTATTCAGCATACATTTTCATTGAGGTTGCAATATTTTATAGATTATAACAATATCAAAAATATCTTCAATAAGAAAGCCTGATGAATATTGCGCATCACAGCTTAAAGTCTTAAATTGTGAGCATGATAACGGCAAAGAATATTCATAAATATTATAACGACCTACATGTCTTAAAAGGTGTGGATCTCAACATTCCCAAAGGTGAAATCGTTTCCATTGTAGGACCTTCCGGTGCTGGCAAAACCACTTTGTTGCACATTTTAGGCACTCTGGATCACGCATCTGGCAATAGCAATGAACTTGTTATTAACAACACCAATATCATGACATTAAAGGATAAAGCCCTAGCAAAATTTAGAAATGAGCATATTGGATTCATCTTTCAGTTTCACCAATTATTGCCAGAGTTTACGGCCTTGGAAAATGTATGCTTGCCAGCTTTTATAAAAAACACGCCAAAAGCTGAAGCCGAAAAACGTGCACAAGAACTTTTGGATTTTTTGGGTTTAAAGGATCGTTCAGATCATAAACCCAACGAACTCTCCGGTGGTGAACAGCAACGGGTTGCCGTAGCCAGAGCCTTGATCAATAATCCTGATTTAATATTTGCTGACGAACCCTCGGGCAACCTAGATACCGAATCTGCTGAAAATCTTCACAATCTCTTTTTTAAACTCCGTGACCAATTTGGGCAAACCTTTGTGATTGTGACCCATAACGAAGATCTGGCTAATATGGCAGATAGAAAATTGACCATGGTGGATGGAAAGATTGTGGGATGATTTTGGGAGTTTATAATTGACTTAATGAGACTTAAATCCATTACTGTTTTCAAAAATTAAATTTTTTTAAGTAGTAATTAATAATAAACCCATTTTGATTCGTGTCTAAAAAATTAACCCAACTACAACTCAAAGACTTCCTCGATCAAAAGGTGGAACAATACAACAATCCTAAATTTATTGAAAGTGACCCTATACAAATCCCACATCAATTCCAGACAAAAGAAGACATTGAAATCGCTGGATTTTTAACGGCAACCATAGCTTGGGGTAACCGTAAAAGCATTATTACCAACGCCAAGCGCATGATGCAGTTGTTGGATCATGCACCCTATGATTTTGTGGTCAATCATAAAGAAAGTGATTTGGAAGTGCTATTGCCTTTTGTGCACAGAACGTTTAACGGATCGGATTTTATACAGTTTATAGCAGGCTTGAATCATATTTACACTATCCATAACGGATTAGAAGCAGTGTTTTCCAAATACGCAGAAACAGATTCGCTTCAAAAAAGTATTCATCATTTTAAACATTGTTTTTTTGAAATTGAGCATGTACCAAGAACACAAAAACATGTTAGTGATCCCGTAAAAAATTCAGCAGCCAAACGCATCAATATGTTTTTACGATGGATGGTAAGACAAGACCAATCTGGGGTAGACTTTGGAATTTGGAAAAGCCTATCCCCTAGCCAATTATCTTGTCCGTTGGATGTACACTCCGGAAATGTCGCTAGAAAATTAGGATTACTCAAGCGAAGTCAAAACGATGCCAAAGCTTTATTGGAACTGGACACCTCTTTGCGGAAGCTTGACAAAACAGATCCCGTTAAATACGATTTTGCTTTATTTGGATTGGGAGTTTTTGAAGGGTTTTAACACATTATTAAAAAGGCAATAGCTATATTTAAAACCTCAAACCCATATAATTAATCGAATGAAAAAAATAATCTTATTGCTATTCTGTTTGGCGTTCCTTTCCTTTAATGCCCAAGACAGAAAACTACCTATTGATACTATGGTAGTTACCAAACATAATACTACGGTAAAAGGGGTCAATTTTTCTTATACAGCTACAGCTGGAACTCAACCTGTTTGGGATGAAAAGGGAGAACCCATGGCCAGTTTATTTTATACTTATTACACTAGAGACGATGTAAAAGATCGAGCTAGCAGACCGCTTATTATTTCGTTTAATGGAGGTCCAGGCTCCGCTTCAGTTTGGATGCATGTCGCCTATACTGGACCACGCATGTTAAATATCGATAGTGAAGGCTATCCTGTTCAACCCTATGGCTTTAAAAGCAATCCCTATTCCATTATTGATGTTGCAGATATTGTGTTTGTAAATCCAGTAAATACAGGATACTCTAGGATGATTCCCAATAAAGAAGGTAAAATGCCTGAAAAAAGTACTTTTTTTGGAATCAATGCCGATATTAAATATTTAGCAGAGTGGATTAACACCTTCGTATCTCGCAAAAGTAGATGGGAATCACCAAAATACATTATTGGTGAAAGTTATGGAGGAACTCGTGTTATGGGACTAGCAAATGAGTTACAAAGCGCTCAATGGATGTATTTAAATGGCGTTATTTTGGTGTCGCCAGCGGACTATAACGCTTATAATTCTGGGCAACCAGAATATTCAGCTCTTGATTTACCCTACAAGGCCGCTGCAGCTTGGTACCATAATATGTTAGCTCCGGCTTTGCAAAATAAAGATTTAACAGATATGTTGCCTGAAGTTGAAACCTTTGCCATTAACACTTTAATGCCTGCTCTGGCAAAAGGAGGCTTTATTTCGGATGATGAACGCAACAGTGTTGCTGAAAAAATGTCATATTATTCTGGTTTAAGTAAAAAAGTTATCCTTCAACACAATTTAGACGTACCAAATCAATTTTTCTGGAAAGAATTATTACGTGATAAAACTGGACAAACCATTGGTCGTCTCGATTCTCGGTATTTAGGAATTGATAAAATTGAAGCTGGAACACGCCCTGATTATAGCCCTGAGTTAAGCTCATGGTTACATTCTTTTACACCTGCAATTAATGATTATATAAAAAAAGAACTGAAGTTTAATACCGATATCAAATACAATATGTTTGGACCCGTTCATCCATGGGATAATGAAAATAATACAGTTCGTGAAGACTTAAGAAAAGCTATGGCTGAAAATCCGTATCTACATGTTTTAAATCAATCAGGTTATTATGATGGGGCTACAACTTATTTTACTGCTAAATACTCCTTATCACAAATTGATCCCAGCGGTAAAATGAAAGACCGTTTGAGTTTTAAGGGCTATAGAAGTGGTCACATGATGTATTTGAGACATGAAGATCTAATTCAAGCCAATCAAGATTTAAGAGAATTCATTAAAAACTCTTCGGCCAATGGTAAAGCCGCAAAATATTAAAGCTAACATGGCAAAACAAATTGGTTTATTGATCTTTATAAGTCTTGGATACTTTCTATTTAATTCTTGTGAAAGCAAGCCAAAAGAAACCATTACATTAATCCCTACACCCGCTTCAGAAAAAAGTTCGGAGCCTAATTTGCATAAGGGAAAAGATGGTACTATTTATTTAAGTTGGATTGAAGTCTTACCCGACAAGAGTAGTGTTTTAAAATTTTCAACTATGACTCATAATAGGTTGTGGTCTGAACCCAAAACTATAGCCAAAGGGACGGATTGGTTTGTAAATTGGGCCGATTTTCCAGCTATGACTTCTTTTGGAGATCATGATTTGGCTTCTCATTATTTAGAAAAAAGTGCCAATGGAACCTATACTTACGATATAAAATTAACATTTTCCAAAGATGATGGGGACTCATGGAGCAAACCCATAATACCACATACCGATGGCACAAACTCTGAACATGGTTTTGTAAGCAAATTAGCCATGAACGATGATACTTTATTATCGATTTGGTTAGATGGCAGACAATACGCTTATGCTGAAGAGAACGATTCTATCACAAAAGAAATGACTCTTAGGGCTGCTCTATTTGATGCGGATGGCAAAAGGATTAAGGACTATTTGATTGATGAACGCGTTTGTGATTGTTGCCAAACCGATGCCGCCATGACAGAAAATGGCCCGATTGTAGTGTATAGAAATCGCTCAAATGATGAAGTTCGGGATATTTATTACTCAAGGTTAATTGATAATCAATGGTCCGAACCCAAACCCATTAATAATGATAACTGGAACATTGCTGGTTGCCCCGTAAATGGTCCAGCAATAGCTACTAAAGATCATACTGTTGCGGTAGTTTGGTACACCTTGGAAAAAGAAGTCCCAACCGTTAAATTGGCCTTTTCCAACAATAACGGGGAAACTTTTGATGCGCCGTTAATCTTAGGTAAAACATCTCCTTTAGGTCGCGTAGATCTTGAATTGCTGGATGAGCATACCGCTCTGGTCACTTGGATGGATATGATTGAAGGCAACACCGATATACAAATGCAGCGCATTGATATCACTGGTGCTCGAAGTAATCTGTTAACTTTAGCAAAAACCTCAGATGACAGATCCAGTGGTTTTCCTAAAATAGTGGTGAAAGATGACATCGCCTATTTAGCTTATACCCTAAGTGGTAAAAACTTAAGTATTAAAACCTTGGCTGTACGTGTTGAAGCTTTAGAACTTAATAACTGAAAAAACTAAGGTTAATTTACATTAGATTTTGAATGCAACCATTGATTTCTTAACCTTACCACGTCATCTGTAGCATTATCGTCTACTTTTAATTTTCTTTGTGCAGTCAATGTCAAACCCACTTTTTCAAAGAATTCATTATAAGGTATAGGTATGTGACCCTCAACATGTTTTTTGAAAAACAATCCAACTGAAGGATAGGTCATTTCAGTAATCTCTCCAATAATTGAATCATCCTCAAAAGGATGATTTTCACCATATTTTACTGATAATTCCTTCATCAACGATACCAAACTTCGTGTTCCATGGCTCCCTTCCCTAATTAAAATATCGAGGCACATCCCTATTAAGGCCCCTTTTAGATATACATTATAAAAACTAGGTGCAAACTCATCTTCAATGATATGTTCACTCATTACAGTAAAGCTCATCGTGTCGTCATATTGTTTTGAAATATTTATTTTACGAGCCATTGTATCGTAAAACGCTTCATCGGTTATTAAACCTTCATACACTTGAAAATGCTGCGCGAAATATTCAGTAACCCCTTCATACATCCATAAATGCTTGGAAAAAGTTGGGTTATTATAATCAAAATAATGCACATCTTCAGAGTGTATTCCCAAAGGTGTTACAATATGAAAAAATTCATGAGCTACAATATCAACAATCGATTTTGCCAAGTATTCTTTTGAAGACTTTTCCCTTAATACAGTCACTGTAGATTTTTGGTGTTCTAACGCACCAAAACCTCGGGGTGAATCTTCTTTTCCATCCGATAAAAACAAAATTATAGCATAATGATTGGTTGTATTGAAATTGCCAAGATATGCTTTTTGTGCTTTCATCATCTTAAATACGGTTTCTTTTATGGATTTTGCGCTATGAATTTTATTGGGAGAATACACGCTTAATTCCACCTTAATATCATCCACCATAAAGGATTCAATGTCAAAATTTCCATACATCATTGGATTATCGGTAATATCAAAATAACGAGGTGCAAAATATCGCGAGGTCATTATGGTTCCGTCTTCACTTAGTGTATTTCCTGTACTCTGTAAGGCAGAGGTTCGTTTGAAACCCGAAGGCGCAATAATATCCAAAGTATAAGCATTGTTTTTTAAGGCTTCAAAATACCCTATAATCCCATGCAGATTTAACATATAATTATCTGGAGAAATGTTGGTGCCTTCAGGAGAAAATATAGGAGACGAATCCTTTTTACGCTCAATATCATAAGTATCATTGAACAAATAGGTTATTTTATCTAAATGCTTTGCATCTAAAACAACCCAAGAGTTGGTATCAATTTTATGAGATTCCAAAACATTACCTTCATAATCCAAAGCCTTAAAGTCTTCAATAAATTTTCCAAAATCACTAACCTCGTAAGATCCTGGAATCACTTTTGGCAATCTATAAATAACCTCGCCTTCCGTAAAACGCCCTGGATTAATGCTAACGGGAGCTTTGTCGTCTTTAACTGAAGTTAAATCAATAATTGATACAATGGGGTTATTGAGAGCCAAATCATCATTGGATCTGATTTTTGCCGAACTACAGGCTATAAAAAATAAGCTAAAGCCAAAAATGGCCAATCGTCTTTTATTCACTTTTATTTCATTTTTTGTCAGGCAAATCTACAATGAGATAAATTTATTTACGTAAAGAAATTGTTAAATTGATGATTTAGTATATTAGTTGCATGCAAAAACCTTTGATTAGCATATTGACCCCCTTTAAAAATACATCACAATTTTTACCAGAATGTTTAGATTCCATACGCAACCAAAGTTATGATAAATGGGAGTTATTGGTGGTTGATGACCATTCTACCGATTCAAGTTTTAATTTGGTTCAGGAGTATGCTAATAGAGATTCTAGAATTCGGCTTTTTAAAAACACGGGGCACGGTATCATTGAGGCTTTACGATTGGCTTTTTCGAAAAGTAAAGGCGACTATATAACACGTATGGACAGTGATGATGTGATGCATCCCGAAAAGCTACAAAACATGCTCAACGATCTACAAAAACATGGAAAACAGCATGTGGCTCTTGGCTTGGTAAGTTATTTTAGTGCCGAAGGGATTAGTGATGGTTATGCCCGTTATGAAACATGGTTGAATGCACAAACCAAACGGGGCTCCAATTATGATGAAATTTATAAAGAATGTGTGGTTCCCTCCCCTTGTTGGATGGTTCATAAAGATGATTTGAAGCGATGTGAAGCCTTCAGTCCTAACAGATATCCTGAAGATTACGATTTAACTTTTAGGTTTTACAAATATCACCTGAGGTGCATTCCAAGTAAACAGGTGTTGCATTATTGGAGGGATTACAAAACCCGGACATCTAGAATTCATGAGCATTACGCCCAAAACTATTTTTTGGATATTAAATTACACTACTTTTTAGAGTTGGATCACGATACAACCCGTACCCTAACCGTTTGGGGAGCTGGCAGTAAAGGAAAAACCATAGCCAAAAAACTCACAAAAAAAGGTGTCCCTTTTATTTGGATTTGTGATAACCCAAAAAAAGTGGGGAAATCTATTTATGGTCATAAACTCTATAATTTTGAGTTTTTAAAACACTTACAAAACCCTCAAAGCATCGTTACAGTAGCCAATCAAAAAGCTCAAAAAGACATTAGAGCATATTTTAAATCACAACATATGAAAACAAAGGTTGATTATTTCTTCTTTTGCTAATTGAAGATTTTGATTATATTTAATTCTAGCACAATACAATATGATTGCACTCATAAGAACCGACTCCAAAAATCTGGATTTTATTGAATTGGTGCGACAACTGGACTCCGATTTGGCCATTAGGGATGGGGACGATCATGCCTTTTACAATCAGTTTAACAGCATTGGCATGATTAAATATGCCATTGTCGCTTATCTAGATCATGTTGCCATTGGTTGTGGAGCAATTAAAGCCTTTGATCCAATAACTATGGAAGTCAAGCGTATGTACGTCGCTCCGAATCGAAGAGGTCAAGGTGTTGCAGGAAAAATACTGTCCGAGTTAGAGCAATGGACACTCGATTTAGGGTTTAAAAAATGTATCCTTGAGACTGGTATCAACCAGCCCGAAGCCATAGCCTTATACCACAAAAGTGGATTTAAACGCATAGCCAATTATGGACCATACGCCCAAGTTAAGAGCAGTTTTTGTTTTGAAAAAGTCTTGACGCCTTAAAAGGGGTGGTTTGATATTCAAAAAACGTTAAATTTCTCAAAACCAAACTAGTGTAATCGCTTTGCATTTTCTATCTTTGAATGCCCGTAAATGGCTTCAATAACTTAAATTTAGGAATGCAATTTAAACACCCAGAACTTCTTTATGCGTTGCTCCTGCTTGTCATTCCTATCATTATTCATTTATTTCAGTTACGCCGTTTTCAAAAGGAAGCCTTTACCAATGTCAAATTTTTAAAGGAAATAACATTACAGACCCGTAAAAGTTCACAATTAAAAAAATGGTTGATTTTATTAACCAGACTTTTATTGTTGGCTGCTGTTATCCTAGCATTTGCACAGCCTTATTTTTCAAATTCCAAGAGTTTCAACACAAAAAGCGAAACGGTTATCTATTTAGACAACTCGTTTAGCATGCAGGCCAAAGGTTCTAACGGAACCCTATTGAACAGTGCTATTCAAGATATTATCGAAACTATCGAGGACACTGAAACTATAAGCTTATTTACAAACGACCTCTCCTATAACAAGACTACGCTTAAGGCCATTAAAAATGATTTAATCCAGCTCTCCTATTCGCCAAATCAGCTTTCTTATGACGCTGTGATCTTAAAAGGAAAAAAATTATTTAGCAACGATAAGAATTCATTAAAAAATTTAGTTTTAATATCCGATTTTCAACAAAAAAATGAACCCTTAAGTTTTGAAAAGGACAGCCTTATTGAAACCAAATTGGTACAGCTAAAGCCCGTAAACATCCACAATATAGCTTTGGATTCGGTTTTTATTTCTAAAATAGATGTTGAAACTATTGAATTAACCGTAAGCCTTAAAAACCATGGAAATCCTATTGAAACCTTGCCCATTTCACTTTTTAACAACGGTAATTTAATTGCAAAAAGTGCCGTAACTATAGAAGATGAAGCCAGTGCAATATTTACTATTCCTGCCAATACCATGTTTAACGGAACACTTACCATTGAAGATACGAGCCTGCAATATGATAATAGTTTGTTTTTTAATTTGGACAAAAGAGAACAGATTAATGTGCTTTCAATAAATAATGCCGATGACACATTCCTAAAAAAAATCTATACTAATGATGAATTTATCTACAGCTCCTACCCATTTAAAGCGTTAAATTATAACGCAATTGATGATCAAAATTTAATCATTTTAAATGAATTGAAGGAGATACCAAACTCATTGATAACGGCCTTAAAAGCTTATACTGATCAAGGCGGTCATCTATTAATTATCCCTTCAAATGAAGCGATATTAAGTACTTACAATCAAATATTTAACAATTATTCATTAGCAAATTTTAACACGCTAAATCCCAACGAAAAAAAGATCACAACCATTAATTATTCACATCCGTTATTTGCAAATGTATTTGACAAAAAAGTGACCAATTTTCAGTATCCAAAAGTCAATTCGCGTTATAGTTTAACTTCAGCTTCCAATACCAACGTGTTAAGTTATGAAGATGGTTCTAGTTTTTTATCAAGTTCAGGCCCTGTGTTTTGCTTTACTTCTGCCTTAAATGAAGAGAATTCAAATTTTAAAAATTCGCCATTAATCGTTCCCGTCCTCTATAACATGGGCAGACAAAGCTTAAAATTGCCACAACTTTATTATACGGTCGACACAGAAAACACTATAGATATTACTATTAAATTGTCGCAAGACGAAATCTTGACTTTAAATACCGAAGATCGTTTGGTAATCCCGTTGCAACATTCCTATTCAAACAAGGTTGAACTTATAACAACTGAATTTCCTAATGAAGCAGGTCTTTTTGCCGTTAAAAACAAAGACGTTCTTTTAAAAAATTTAAGCTATAATTACAACAGAAATGAAAGTGATTTAAGCTATTTTGATTTATCACCGCTTCAAAATGTAAAGGTCAAAAACACTGTAAATTCCACCTTGCTAGACATAAAAAGTACAGCAAATGTGAATGAGCTATGGAAATGGTTTGTTATTTTTGCCCTAGCTTTTTTAATTATTGAAATGCTCATCTTAAAATACTTTAAATGAACGTACTTCTAAAATCTGCAACACTAGTTGACCCAAAGAGCGAATTTCATAATCAAACTCTTGATATTTTAATTGAAAAAGATGTCATCACCAAAATAGCCAAGCATATTGCAAACCCTAAAAACTATATGGAGATTAAACTCGATAATCTACATGTGTCGCAAGGCTGGTTTGATAGTAGTGTGAGTTTTGGCGAACCGGGTTATGAAGAGCGTGAAACCATTGAAAATGGATTAAAAACGGCCGCATTATCTGGATTTACTGCTGTTGCTGTAAATGCCAATACCAACCCTGTGATCGACTCCAATGCCGATATTTCATTTTTAAAAGGGAAAGCCAACGGCAATGCGGTTAACCTTTATCCCATTGGTGCATTGACAAAATCGAGCAAAGGTGAGGATTTGGCTGAACTGTTTGATATGAAAAACGCAGGAGCCGTTGCTTTTTATGATTATCAAAAACCAATTGACAATCCAAATCTTATGAAACTTGCCTTACAATATGCCTGTAATTTTGGTGGATTGGTGATGTCGTTCCCTCAAGATTCAAAAATTTCGGGTTTGGGCGTGATGAATGAAAATAAAACCAGTACGTCTCTTGGACTTAAAGGCAACCCAGCTTTGGCTGAGGAGCTTCAAATATCCAGAGATATTTTCCTGTTGGAATACACTGGTGGAAAATTACATATTCCAACTATCTCTACTTCTAAATCTGTTGAGTTGATTAGAAAAGCAAAACAAAATAAGTTAAATGTAAGCTGTAGCGTCGCCATCCATAATTTACTTTTTACTGATGAGACCCTATCTACGTTTAATACCAATCATAAAGTACTGCCTCCATTGCGTTCACAAAACGATCTTGATGCCCTAATTGAAGGCGTAAAAGACGGAACCATTGATATGGTAACAAGTGACCATAACCCCATAGATATCGAGCATAAAAAGATTGAGTTCGATTATGCCAAATATGGGACTATTGGCTTGGAAACTGCTTTTGGGGCTCTACAACAATGTTTTACACTTAAAAAAACCATCGAGTTGCTTACAAAAGGCAAAGATCGTTTTGGTATAGAATCTAAGTCCATAAATGTTGGAAATAAAGCTGAACTCACGCTGTTCAATCCAAATGAGAGTCATAAATTTAATCAAGAACAGATCATTTCGACTTCAAAAAACAGTATGTTTGAAAATTTCCAACTTAAAGGAAAGGTATATGGCATTATTAATAAAAATCACCTTATATTAAAATAAAAAAATGACTGAACACGAAATACAAGAAGGAAAAACGTTGGCTATTGTATCCTATCTCACATTTGTAGGATTGATTATCGCTATTATTATGAATCTTGACAAACGCAATCCTTTTACTTATTTTCACGCTAGGCAAATGCTGGGATTGATCATTATGTTATTAGTCTCAAATATATCTGAAAAGTATATAGGTAGTTTGTTGGGCACTATTTTTTGGACCATCACTTTTGTTAGTTGGCTTTACGGATTGTACACCGCTTTTAAAGGAGAAAGTAAACCAATTCCTGTAGTTGGTGAATTATTTCAAGAATGGTTTAGAAAAATCAATTAAGCCTGTATGCCCAATTTAAGCTTGCACCACATCACTAGGCCTTCTACTTTAAAAGAGCATGCGCCGTTGTTAATTATGCTTCACGGTTATGGTAGTGACGAAAACGATTTGTTTTCGTTTGCGACAGAACTTCCAAAAGAGTTGTTCATCATTTCGGTAAGAGCTCCTTATACTATGCAACCTTTTGGCAATGCTTGGTATACCATACATTTTGATGCGGAACAAAATAAGTGGAACGACACTAAACAGGCTATTGAATCCCGCGATTTGATTGCAAAATTTATTGATGAAGCTTGTTCAAATTATCCAGTAAACAATAAAAATGTTACGCTTTTAGGCTTTAGTCAAGGTACTATTTTAAGCTATGCGGTTGCACTTACTTATCCAGAAAAAGTAAAGAATGTGGTTGCTTTAAGTGGATATATCAGCATGGATATGCTACCAGAAGGCACCGATAAGAAACACTATGAGCATCTTAATTTTTATTGTTCCCATGGAAGCTTAGATCAAGTTATTCCTGTTGAATGGGCTCGAAAAACTCCTAAAATTTTAACTGGTTTGAATATAAAACAGGTCTATTCTGAATTTCCTGTTGGACATGGTGTCTCACCACAAAATTTTTATGACCTTAGAACTTGGTTGGAGCCTTTGATTTGATTACCATTAATGGTACAGCAAATAATCTAAAAGTTTGAATTTTAAGTGTTGATTGTCCTCAATTTCATAGGTTAAAAGCATCTCACCCCAATATTTACCATCTGTAAAATTTGCAATAATCCATTTGTGATTTAATAGCCTAACAGAATTAATAAGCATTTTGTTTCCCGTCATAGAAGCATAGGGCACTAACGGATGGTCGTCCCCTTCATAAACATTGAGATTGTAAAGTTCATCTTTAATAAAAGGTATAAGCTCTGATATCTTATAACCCTGATCTTCAAAATAACTCATAGCATCGTCATTAAACTCTAAGCTAAACCGCTTGAGTTCAAAATTTTCATCCATTAAATTCTGGACGGAATCTTTATAGATCTTTTCTCGTACTTCCGTTTTGGACAACTTCTTATCGTAATCTTCAATGATGCTTTTTGAATTCATATACTGAAACAATATCAGCAATACTGAAAAGATAAACAGGTACATAAATATTTTACGCTTCATAATTTATAGAGTTATTTGTAAGTTATCATAAGCTAAAAAAACGTTTGCTGGAAGTTTTTGTTGCACTTCGTCATGAAATCCCAACATGGCACTAATGTGTGTTAAATAAGCCTTTTGAGGATTGACTTGATTAATAAAATTTAGAGCTTCTTCTAAGTTAAAATGAGAATTGTGAGGCTCTATTCTTAATGCATTTATCACCAAAACCTTAAGATTTTTCAACTTTTCTATTTCTTTATCTTCAACCTTATTCATATCGGTCAAATACGCAAAATCTTTAAATCGATATCCAAATACCTGAAGCTTGTCATGCATTCCTTCAATAGGGACAATATCTAAATTTCCTAGTTTAAAAGGTTTGTTTTCAACTTCGAATCCAATTACTCCTGGAGCTCCAGGGTATTTGTCCTGAGTTTCAAAAATATAATCAAACCGTTTTTCTAATGATTTCAACACGCGTTTATGTGCATAAATTGGAATATCGCCTTGCTTAAAAAAGAATGGTCTGATATCGTCCAAACCAGACGTGTGATCGGCATGTTCATGGGTATAAATGATACCATCTATTCTAGTGCATTTTGCGTTGAGCATTTGCTGCCTGAAATCGGGGCCACAATCAATAACATAGCTGTATTTTTCCCATTCTATAAGAACAGAAACCCGTAAACGTTTATCTTTTGGATTTTTGCTTAAACATACAGGATGATGGCTTCCTATCACTGGAATTCCCTGTGATGTTCCCGTGCCCAAAAAAGTAATTTTCAATCTAATAAAGTTTATAAACAAAAGTAAGGTTATTTTTTCTTATACCATGCTATTTTTATACCTTTGTAATCATGCATTAACCAAGATTCAAAGATGGAAATTACTCTAAAAGGAGATAAAGAATTTGAAGAAATTCCTTCATTAAAAACTAAAGCCCTTCGAATCAATCTTAATGAAAACATTTACGGGACTTTCGCCGAAATTGGTGCTGGACAGGAAACCGTTCGACATTTTTTTAGAGCGGGAGGTGCCTCTGGCACCATTGCAAAAGCCATGTCGGCCTATGACAAAGATTTTAGTGATGCTATTTATGGCATTGGAGAAGATGCCCGTTATGTAACAGAGGTGCGGTTACGTAAAATGCTGTCTTATGAAATTGACCTCATAGAACACCGCATCACCCGGGACAAGCACCCCAACAAAATGTTTTTTGCATTTGCCAATACCGTTGCAACCATAGATTTTGCCAAACAATTTAAAGGTCATGGCTGGGTAGGCATAAAGTATCAACTGGATTCCGACCAAGACTATAACGAAATTGTATTGCATTTACGCTTTAAAGAAACGGATGCGCGATTACAACAAGAGACCCTTGGCATTTTAGGTCTTAATCTTATATATGGAGCATTTTATAAATTTAATGAACCAAAAAAGTTACTTCGTTATTTATATGACCATTTAAACAAAGACCAAATAGAAATTGATACCGTTAACTTCTCAGGTCCTGCGTTTAAAGATGTCGATAATCGCTTAATGAGTTTACAATTGGTAAAAAATGGGATGACAGATGCCGTCATGTTTTCTCCCAATGGCACCAATGTGTTACCGGCTAGAGAGTTATACAAGAAAAACATATTAACCCTTCGGGGCAGCTTTAGACCTGTTACCAAGGTCAATATGGACATGTTTCATAAATCATACAGTATGTTTCTCGAAGAGAATAGGGTGACAAAAGAAAACACAAAAGTGATTTTTGAAATTACGCTCTCTAATTTACGTGCAGAAGGAGAAATTGATGAACAGGATTTTATGGACCGGGCTGATTTGCTTTGTTCTCTAGGTCAAACCGTTTTGATTTCAAATTTTCAAGAGTATTACAAGCTGGTCGAATATTTTTCTCAATATACAAAAAACCGCATGGGCTTAGCCATGGGTGTCAATAACCTCGTCGATATTTTTGATGAAAAATATTACCGCCATTTAAGTGGAGGAATACTTGAAGCCTTTGGAAAATTATTTTTTAAAGATTTAAAAGTTTATTTATATCCCATGCTCGATGCTGAAACTGGAGAATTAATTACCAGTGAAAATTTAAAAGTACATCCACGCATGAAAGAATTGTATAAGTTCTTTAAATACAACGGAAAGGTTGGCGATATTAAAGACTACGATCCAGAAGTACTTAATATTTTCTCTAGGGAAGTCTTGCAGATGATTTGCGACGGAAAAAAAGGTTGGTCACATATGTTACCTAATGGTGTAACTGATTTGATTAAGGACTACCGCATGTTTGGCTATACTAGAAAGCCAATTGTTTTAAGAAAAGATCGGATTAGAAAGCTATAGATTTAATTTTCTTGTCCCAGAATCTGAAAAGCATGTTTCTTTGCTTTTACATCATCAATAATTTTTTCTATAATACCCTGTTCATCTATCACAAATGTTAACCTGTGAATTCCATCATAGGTTCTACCCATAAATTTTTTTGGACCCCAAACATCAAAAGCCTTAATAACCGCTTTATCCTCATCTGCTAAAAGTGGATATGGAAATTTGAATTTCTTTTTAAAATTGGATTGTTTTTTTGGGCTATCGGCACTAACCCCTAAGATTTCATAGCCTTTTTCAGTCAAATCTGTATAGTGGTCTCTTAAATTACAGGCTTCAATAGTGCAAGTAGGCGTATTTGCTGCAGGATAAAAAAACACGACAAGCTTTTTTCCTTTATAATCTGACAGTGAAATAGAGTTGCCTTGCTCATCGTTTGCTGTAAAATTTGGAGCTTTATCCCCTGGTTTTAATTTAGTCATATTTGTTATCTTTGATGTCTTGCAAAAGTACAACTTATGACCAAGCAACAAAAGGTAAAATTTGTTATTGATACGTTAAATAAACTCTATCCAACAATTCCCGTCCCTTTAGAACATAAAGATCCTTATACTTTGTTAATCGCAGTGCTCATGTCTGCACAAAGCACCGATGTTAGGGTCAATAAAATTACACCACTACTATTTAAAGAAGCCGATAACCCTTATGACATGGTGAAACTTACAGTGGAAGATATTAGGGCAATCATTAAGCCCGTAGGCTTATCTCCTATGAAAAGTAAAGGTATCTATGGTTTATCAAAAATTTTAATTGAAAAACATGATGGAAAAGTACCTAAAACTTATGAAGAATTAGAAGCATTACCAGCCGTAGGTCATAAAACAGCCGCTGTAGTACTATCGCAAGCTTTTGGTATTCCTGCTTTTCCTGTAGACACTCATATTCATAGATTGATGTACCGTTGGAACTTTAGCAATGGAAAAAATGTTGTGCAAACCGAAAAAGATGCTAAACGTTTATTTCCAGAATCATTATGGAACGATTTACACCTTCAAATCATTTGGTATGGACGAGAGTATTCTCCTGCTAGAGGCTGGAATTTAGAGAAAGACCTCATAACAAAAACCATTGGTAGAGCTTCGGTACTTAAGGAGTATTATAAAATAAAAAAGTCCTGACGACTAACAAATCAGGACTTTTCAAAGTTTAATTCAGAAGTGCTTCAAACTTCATTTTATTACAATTAATAACACTTAAAGCCTTTGAGTAACTCAAAAGAAAATTAATGGTTTCCTCTTTTGGATTCAGGGTTTCTATTTTTTTGTGGGTTTCAGAGTAAAGTTTTGCCATTATTAAAATTTTAGGTTTGTATACCATTCCAACGCAGCAAAACTTCTTTTATTGTTTTAATTTGTCAAAATAATATTATTTTTTTCAATGACCTTTCTTAAGTTAATAAGAGCATAACGCATTCTTCCTAAAGCTGTATTAATACTAACTCCAGTCCGATCTGAAATTTCTTTAAAGCTCAAATCGTTATACATACGCATCACAAGAACTTCTTTTTGATCTTCAGGAAGTTCTTCTATAAGGCGCCTGATATCAGTCTCAACTTGCTCTTTAATAAGTTGTTTTTCAGCATTTAACGACGTGTCTCCTAAAACAGAAAAAATGCTAAACTCACCGGAGTTGTCAAATTTGGGCATACGACTATTTCTTCTAAAATGATCGATAACCAAATTATGGGCAATGCGCATAACCCATGGTAAAAATTTACCCTCCTCATTATATTTTCTAAGTTTGAGTGTTTTAATGACCTTTATAAAGGTATCTTGAAAAATATCCTCGGTGATATCTCTATCGAATACTTTTGAATAAATAAAACTGTAAATTTTTTGTTTGTGCCTATAAATTAAAATCGAAAGTGCATTTTCATCACCTTCAATATAATTCCTTACTAGTACGGCATCAGTGATAAGTTCGTATCTCATAATCATTACTTTAAACGGCCTAGAAGCTGTAGTCTTCTTAGCTTGGGGTTAATTTTTAAAGTAATCTTATGTTATAGGCGAAAGAATTTTAATTGTTTAATGACCAAATATAACAACAAACATTCCAAAAATGCAAAAAAACTTCTAAAATATATCATATTATTCCATAATAAACAGTTTTCCAAGATGAAATACTTATGGTATCTTTGCAAATCTTTAAGAACCAAAACTCAATGGCCATCAACATTTCTGAAGTAAATCCTAAGCAAAATATTATTATTAAAGGGGCTAAGCTGCACAATTTAAAAAATATAGATGTCGTTATCCCTCGTAATAAATTAGTGGTCATTACTGGTTTATCTGGTTCTGGAAAGTCAAGTTTAGCTTTTGATACCTTATATGCTGAAGGACAACGCCGTTATGTTGAAAGCCTTTCAAGCTATGCCCGCCAGTTTTTAGGACGCTTAAACAAACCAAAAGTCGATTATATTAAAGGTATAGCTCCAGCTATAGCCATTGAACAAAAGGTAAATTCAACTAATCCGCGTTCTACAGTTGGCACAACCACCGAAATTTATGACTATTTGAAATTACTTTTTGCAAGAATTGGGAAAACCTACTCACCAATTTCTGGTAAATTGGTCAAAAAGCATACGACTTCGGATGTCATTTCCCATATAAAACAATTAGACGAAGGTGAAAAACTGCTGCTCCTCTCCCCTATTATTTTGGAAAATGGACGTGCAATGGCCGATAAACTTAAAGTTTTGCAGCAACAAGGATACGCAAGGGTTAAATATCAAAATGAGGTTTTAAGGATAGAAGATGTTATTAAAAAAGATATCAAAACAGATATTGATCTTGTTGTAGACCGCATTATTGTCAAACATGAAAATGATTTTTACAATCGTCTAGCCGATGCTATAGAAACTGCTTTTTTTGAAGGTAAAGGTACTTGTGCCATTGAAGCACTTTCTAATAACAAACAGCAAATTTTTAATAATAAATTTGAATTGGACGGCATGACATTTTTAGAACCAAATGTGCATGTGTTCAGTTTTAACAATCCTTATGGTGCCTGTCCAAAATGTGAAGGCTATGGTGACCTTATTGGTATAGATGAAGAATTAGTGATTCCAAATACAGGACTATCCATTTATGAAAATGCCATTTTCCCTTGGCATGGAGAAAGCATGAGTTGGTATAGAGATCAATTGGTCAATAACTCCCATAAATTTGATTTTCCAATCCATAAACCTTATTTCCAACTTACTGATGCCCAAAAGCATTTGGTTTGGGAAGGCAATGCTCATTTTGAAGGATTAAATTCATTTTTTGAAGAGTTGGAAGCTAAGGCCTATAAAATTCAAAACCGAGTCATGTTGTCACGTTATCGAGGCAAAACCAAATGCAATTTCTGCCATGGCAAACGGTTACGACCAGAAGCTAATTATATAAAAATACAAGGTGCAACTATAACAGATTTGGTAGAAATGCCTTTGGACCAACTCGCCAACTTCTTTAATCAGTTAGAACTAAATGATCATGATACAAAGATCGCCGAACGCCTTCTTAAAGAAATCATCAACCGCCTTTCCTTTTTGTCTAATGTCGGTTTAGATTACTTAACACTTAATCGACGCTCCAACACCTTATCTGGTGGAGAAAGCCAAAGAATTAATTTGGCAACGTCTTTAGGAAGTAGTTTAGTGGGTTCCATGTATATTTTAGACGAACCCAGTATAGGTTTGCACCCAAAAGACACTCAAAAACTTATTAAAGTACTTCTGGCTTTACGGGATTTGGGCAATACTGTGATTGTAGTTGAACACGATGAAGATATCATGCGAGCTGCAGATGAAATCATCGATATCGGCCCTGAAGCGGGTACTTTTGGTGGTGAAGTGGTCGCTACTGGAAGCTTCGAGGATATATTAAATTCAAATTCATTAACAGCCCAATATTTAAATGGAGCCCTCGAAATTGAAGTTCCAAAAAATCGTCGTACTTCCAAATATCATGTTGATATCATTGGGGCTCGAGAACATAACCTCAAAAATATTGACATCAGTTTTCCCCTTGAAATGTTGACCGTGATTACTGGAGTTTCGGGAAGTGGAAAAAGTACCTTGGTCAAAAAAATCCTTTTCCCCGCATTGCAAAAAAAACTGACTGACTTTGGGGATAAAGCTGGCCAGTTCACCGAATTGAAGGGAAATTTTAGTACTATCAATCATATTGAGTTTGTTGATCAAAACCCCATTGGTCGCTCTTCGCGTTCTAATCCGGTGACCTACATAAAAGCTTACGATGACATTAGAGCACTATTTGCAAACCAAAAATTAAGTAAGATTAGAAATTATCAAGCCAAACATTTTAGTTTTAATGTGGATGGTGGTCGATGTGAAACCTGCAAAGGTGAAGGTGAAGTGACCATAGAAATGCAGTTTATGGCCGATGTACATTTAGAATGTGAAACCTGTAAAGGTAAACGGTTTAAAAAAGAAGTTTTGGAAGTCACGTTTAAAAACAAAACTATCGACGATATTTTAAAACTGACCATCGATGATGCCATCGCTTTTTTTGAAGAAAACAAACAAGATAAAATAAAAAATAAATTGCAACCACTTCAGGATGTAGGTTTAGGTTATGTAACCTTAGGACAAAGCTCCTCTACGCTTTCTGGTGGTGAGGCACAGCGTATAAAGTTGGCTTCTTTTTTAGGGAAAGGCACCAAAAGCAACAATGCCCTCTTTATTTTTGATGAACCTACTACAGGTTTGCATTTCCATGATATTAAAAAATTGCTGAAATCCTTTCAAGCCTTAATTAACCAAGGACATTCCATTATCGTCATTGAGCATAATTTGGAACTTATTAAATGTGCCGATTATATTATTGATTTGGGTCCTGAAGGCGGAGAACGCGGTGGACAGCTTATTGCACAAGGTACTCCAGAAGCGTTAGTGAAAAATAAAAATTCTATTACTGGTAGTTTTTTGAAGGCTAAGCTTTAATCAAATACTGCGTTATTAAAAGGATGCTCTTAATAAAATAAAAAGGCCATTAACCCCATAATGATCGCGGCTAAAGGAATCACAAACGTTAGAAAGGTAAACGTCACAAAACTACTTTTAAAAAAACTCAACAACCACCCCTGTCCATAAAATCGTTTGATCGCTAAAAACAGGTAAAAATAGGTAGACAGCACAACTAAAGTGGTAATCCAATCCGGAAAATCTTTCCAAAATAAATTAGCAAACACCAAAATACTAAACACTGTAAATAAGAACGAAAAGAAGTAAAAACTAAATACTAAATGGTGGGAAAATCGTCCTTTTCTGAAATAAAAAATCTTTAAAATAAAGGCAAATATGGGCAGTAAAAAGAACATCGCCAAAGGGACACTATCGTAAAAAGTTTGCAATATAGAACCCAAACCTCTATCCTTATAAAACTTTAGCATTTGAGTGTAGATTTTTCGAGTAAAAAATCCTGCATCATCACTCATACCCATAGCTTTATAAATGTCTGTATTAGGTGCGTCAATGGCAATCAGGGAATCTATCTTTTTTTCATTAAAGTCAAAATTTAAAAAATTGTTTGCCCTTTGGTTGTTGTTTTCAGACTTTATAATTGAGTCAAGCTCTTTAATCTCTTGATCGTTCATGCCTGTAACCCTTTTATGCTCTTTTATAGGAGCCATTAATTTATCCAATTGAACAGAATCTATAACTGGTTTTTTTGATTCAATACTATCCTGAGTTTCTTTATTAATAGATATATTTTTGAAATTCTGATCGACTTCCTGAACTGTTTCCCTTACATTGAACGAATACAAAAAGAAAAAAATTACCGATATGAACAGATACATCTGTGCGGGATGCAAAAACAATAACCGTTTACCTTCCAAAAACTTTTTGGCCAAATAACCAGGTTTGACCATCAAAGGGATAAAACTCTTTATAAAACGGGCATCAAAAGAAAAGTAATTTGCTATGGTATTGTAAAACAAGACCTTTAAAGTCAATTCATCTTTTGCCTTTTGACCACAATGTGGACAAAACTCAAAACCTGCTTCAAATTCTTTTTCGCAATTGGGGCATGTAATTGTCTGTTTTTCCATTTAGTGTTTGATTGGCTTCATAAATGTAATAAAAATCTAACTTAAATTAATAGGTTCAATTTATTCTATATCATTTAAAAATAGAGCTTTTAAAAATTTATAACCAGCCATCAAGGTAAAAGCCTTCAAATCTATAATTCTACAAATCAACACATTATATTTTTTGGCACGTTGTTTGTTTTAATGTTCATGTATTTAATTTAAAACCTTACAATTATGAAATATTTAGCCTTATTAGTGACAACGTTGTTTCTGGCAGGAACAACTGTACAAGCGACCACAACTGCTTCAACCCATATTAATTCAACAAGTTCATACGTGAACGGTTATGGCAATTCATTCATTTTTGTTGAAGGTGGTGTTGAATTTTCGGTATTTCCCGATGGTCAATTTGATTTTTATATGCAAAACTATGGTCCAAATGTAGGTTTGGGATTTAGTTCATCTAATGTTTCCATAAGTTTTAATTCTGGTTATGATTATAACCCTTATGTACAATATGATGATTTTGGAGCGATCATTCAAATTGAAAATGTTCCAATTTATTACGACTACTATGGTCGAATTACAAGAGCTGGAAGTGTAAACATCCGTTATAACAATCATGGTCGTGTAGCTTGGGTTGGCGGACTTCAAATCTATTATAACCGTTATAATGTGTTTTCGCACTATTCAGGTTATATTAATGTTTACAATAGATATTATGTGTATAGACCTTGGCACACCTATTATAGAGTTCCTTCATACAACTATTGCGTTGTGAATACAAGGCCTTACAGACAATATTACGAACCTGTTAGATATACCTATTACAGACCCTATTCAAACAATTATAGGAAGGTAAATGTCAATTCAAGGCGAACTGTAGCTCAAAATGGTAGAAGAACTCAGCAATCCTCTATTAGCGAACGGTATAGACAAGAAGCTTCACCACGTCGTAAAAGCAATAGAACTGCAAACGTTCAGAGTAGAAATTCAAGAACAGATACTTCACCAAAACGTGAAAGCAATAGAAATGCAAACGTTCAGAGTAGAAATTCAAGGACAGATACTTCACCAAAACGTGAAAGTAATAGAAATGCAAACGTTCAGAATAGAAATTTAAGGACAGATGCTTCTTCAAGACATACAGCAGATCGAAAAGAAGTGACCTCAAATCAAAGAGATTATACCGTTCGTAATAAGCAAAGCTCTTCAAATGGACGTAAAATATCGAATGGGAATTCTGTGAATAATAGAGTTGTTGAAAGAAATCAACACGTTAACAAAAACACAAATTATTCACAAAAAAGACCAAATGTGCAAAAAAATCGTATATCTAGTAACGAGAACAATAAAAGCTCGCAACGTGCAGCACAGAGCAATAATAGAAAAGTATCGGTTTCAAAATCAATGAGTTCGCGAAGTAAAAATGATAATTCGAAACGTGATTTGAAACGTAAAAGATCTCAATAATACATAATTTTTTGGTTGGTTAGTTGGAAAGTCCCACTTGTAGTATGCCTCAAAGCACCTAGTGGGATTTTCCCGTTTTAATATTCTCGATCATACAGATAAACTCTTTACTTCAGCTTTAAGTACTTTTTAATAATGCCCGATATGTCTTCTGAAATATTCATCCTATAAATTGCAATGGTGTAAAGTAATCCCATTATAATTGACTTTAGAGCAATATTTAAAATAGGATGAAAATGAAATTCCCAAAAATAAAATACTAAAATACTAATGAGTATGATAAGGCCTATTTTTAGGGTGCTATCTGTAAATGGAAGCATATTAAACTTCTGTTTTACAAAAATAATTTTAATCATGTTATACACTAGTATCGCTATGAAAGTTGCAAAAGCGGAGCCATTAATTCCGTATAATGGAATAAATACCATATTCAATATAACAACTAATACCGTTAAGATGACTCCAAAAATCAGTACCATCCTATAATAATCACTATTAAATAAAATTGCATTGTTGTTTCCCAAAATTGTATCAGAGAGTTTTGCGGTACTGATTAAAAAGACAACTAGGAGCCCATTTCTAAATTCATGGGGAATGATCAAATAAAGTTCATTAATGTTAATAATTATAAGAACAAATATTAAACCACTAATCACAAATAAATTAAGTGAAGAACGTTTGTACAAATCCTCAAGCGCGGATTTATTTTTATCGTTTAAATATTGTGCGGTCATGGGCAACATAATCTGATGCATGGCCCGTTGAGGAACTGCAATCACCGTAGCAATAAAAATAGCAACACTATAATAGGCCACTTCTTCAATAGCAATATATTGACCAAGCATGAATTTATCAATATCTAAAATAACCGTTGCTATGGAGCCCGCAATAATAATCAATCCCGAATATTTAATAATGGAGCCTAAATTATCGATGCGTTTAAGCGTAAAAACAGGCAATCGTATACCAAATGCATAAAACATCATGATCAGCATTCTCAATACATAAACTATAATAATATCAATAATAAATTCATCAATCGTAATGTACTCTAAATATACCGCGAACAATAATACCGTAATTCCTATACGGTGAAAGACTTCTTTCATGAAATTTCCAAAAACCGTTTGCATCTGTGTTTTGGCCCATGCAAAAAAGACTTCAAAATAAGCCATTGAAGCTGCTGCAATAAAAATAAACCAGATGTAGCCTTTTACGATAGGATTTTCGCGAGACAATAAATCTCCAATAAAATTATAACATGAATAACCAAATAAACCCAAAGGGATAATAACCAAAAGGGGCAAAAACAACATAACCGTTAAAAAACTATTGAGAGAATGTTTGGTTTTAAAAGTTGAATAAAATTTAATAATAGTATTATGGACCCCGAAAGCCATAAGTGGCATCATGATATTGGCTGTTGAAAGCACAAAGGCCACCAATCCGTAGTACGTATCGGTGATAAAATTGGTATATAAAAATAAGGTATTTACAGCACCAATTCCAAAACCAAGGTAGGTTGTAATGGTATTTTTAAATGATTGATTAATGACAACACCCATAAATAAGAAATCCAATTTCAAAAATCCAAATTACAACTTTTATGGCCATTAAAAATCTTTTTTTGGAATCCTGAACTAATTAAGTGTTTTCTCCAACATTTTTCAAAATAAGCGCTGCCAGTTTTGAAGTCAGTTCTTTTCTACTGTACTGTTTTAAACCTATTGGAAAGGTAGTTAGCGTATCGTTTTTATAGGCTTCAAAATACGAGAGGATTTGAGATTTAATTGAAGACTTGTCATTATAACCAAAATAATGCCCTGTATTTGTTGTTTTTATAATGTTTTCTACATCAGAACCTTCTGGGCCAATGGCAAGAATTGGAGTTTCTGAAACCAAGTATTCAAACACTTTAGCTGGTATAATGGCTTTGGTATCTTCAGAATCAATTTCAATCAACAACAACACCCTAGATTGCACCTGGGCTTTTATGGCTTCTGTATGACTAACATAACCTGCTACTTTAAGGTAATTTTTTAAATTATGATCATAAATACTTTGCAAAACATCATCACTAACAAGGCCAATAAGCTGTAATTGAAACGCTTCTTTAAAATCATGGTGCTCTTCAATTAACTCTTGAAGTGCTTTCCACAACAGTTTAGGATTTCGTTCAGATAATAAAGACCCTATATGCGCCATTGTAAATTTTGCGTCTTTTTTAGGCCTTTGCACAGTATGATTATCGTATCCGTTAGTAATAACTTCTATTGGTTTTTGGGTCTTATTTTGAAATTCCTGTTTGGTTACTTCACTGGTCACTATAATTTGATCGGCAGAATTTAAGACTTCATTTTCCAAACGGAGGTGCTTTTTTTGAGAAGCTGTAGTAAGTTTTAATTGCTTGTGGTAAGCAATTGTAGTCCACGGATCTCTAAAATCAGCCAGCCACTTCACTCCTAGCTGTTGTTGTAATCGCAATCCAATCAAATGCAAGCTATGTGGTGGTCCTGTGGTGATAACGGTTTCAATCTGATGCTTTTGAATATAGTCTGAAAGAAATGCAACCGAAGGCTTTACCCAATATTTTCGAGCATCTGGAATAAAGCAATTGCCCCTTATAAATAGCATTATTTTTTCGATGAAGGATTGTTTGTTTCGCTTTGGGATGATACCAGAACTTATGCTTTTGGAACTTTTTTTTGAGAATAAATTAGCAAGCCCATAAGGCTCCCTAATAGTTTGCTTTAAAACTGTAACATCTTTTGAAATATCCTGTTCCAAATGCACATCAATAATTGGGTAGCTTGGGTTTTCAGGACAATACACAATAGGCTCAATATGGTGTTCCGGAAGATATTTTACAAATTTCAACCAACGTTGTACGCCAGGACCACCCGCTGGTGGCCAGTAATAGGTTATTATAAGTACTTTTATAGACAATTATTTCTTTTTAAACTCGTAAAATAAGCCTCCTAAAATAAGCAACCCAAGTAAAATCGAACTTGCTAAGGCAATGCGACTCCCTGTTTTAATGACTTGGGGCTCAAATTTAAATTCAATGGTATGATTACCTTTTGGAATTTCCATGCCTCGTAAAGCATAATTAACTTTATAATGTGGTGTAGCTTTTCCATCGATTGATGAGATCCACCCGGCTTCATAATACATTTCAGAAAATACAGCAAACCCATCTTTTGAATTAGTTGACTCATACTTCAGATAATTTGGTTTGTACTCCGTTAATTGTATTGAAGCCGTTGAGTCCACTTCAAAGGTTTTGTTTACCAGCACTCCTGAAGTTGTTACAGCTTTAATTTTGGTCTCCAAACTATCAATGGCCAAAATTTCTTTATTGGCATTTTCAACATGCTCCAATTCGGTCACAAACCAAGCATTGCCATTAGCATCCGTATTAAGATACGGAAACACATTTCCTTTATCATCATCAGCAATAATGTATTTGGTATTAAACATATTCAACACATTAATGTTGTTTTTGGAGATGTAAAAATCATACAATTCATTAAAGCGTTCTAATTTAGCCGCGTGATATCCATTTAACGAATTATGAAAATACGCCGCTTTTGCTGGAGCCCTAGAGCCTTCGGAAGAAATATCAAAAACTCTAAAATAGCTTGGATCCTTTAAGATTTCAAGATCAGCGGTATTGGCCTGGTAGGGTTTATTGACTTTTATTGAAGACACAAAATTATCATTGTTAACATAACGCCTGTCAACTCCCACCAAATCAAAAAGAATCAACACAGAAACAACAACAACAACCAAATTTTGTGATAGTTTTTTCTTTAAGAACATAAATAAAGTTCCTGCAGATAGCACTACTAAAATTAAAGTCCTTAATGTGTCTTGACCAAAGATCGCTTTTCTATCCTCTACCACAGCATTTATAAAATCCTGTCCGTAATTCTGTCTATAATAGCCATCATTGGCACCTACAAAATCAAATAAGGAGTTTTTAAACAGTAAAAATAAAAGTGCCAAACCTCCTGCAACAAGGGTTGCCTTTTTCAAGGATTTAAGTTTGACTTCATCTTGTTCTTCACTGTTAAAAAATCGTTGTAATCCCAAAATGGCCAATACTGGAATACAGAGTTCCAAAATCACTTGAATGGAACTTACAGCCCTAAACTTATTATATAATGGCACATAATCAATAAAAAAATCGGTAAGAAAAGCTAGGTTTTTCCCATAAGATAACAACAAAGACAATATGACTGCTCCAGTAAGCCACCATTTTAAGCGTCCTTTAACCAAAAACAAAGCGAGCACAAATAAAAATAGAACAACTGCGCCAATATAGGCAGGTGCCTCTACAATAGGTTGTTCTCCCCAATATGTAGGGATTTGTTTAGTTTGCCCTAATGCCTGAACTGGAGATGCGCCCAAGCCCAAAAAATAATCATATGAAGCCGATTCTTTACCCACATCTTCATAACTTCCACCTCCTAAAAACCTAGGAATAAACAAATTAAATGTTTCCAGCATCCCATAACTATATTCTGTAATATAATCCTTATCAAGACCCGTACTTAAGGTTTTAGGTGAACCGTCAGGGTGAATGGTTATTTCACTGGTTCCGCGCGTGCTATGTTTTACATAGTCTTGGGTTGCCAATATGTTGGTGGCATTAAGTCCAATGGATAAAATAACAGCCACGCAAAGGATTCCTATCGATTTAAAATAACTATATAATCCTTTCTTTTTATAGGCATCGATCAAAAACACAACCCCCAGAACAAGCACTAAAAGCATTAAATAATAGGTCATTTGAAAATGATTGGTACTAATTTCCAAGGCCATAGCCACGGCTGTTAACAAAAATCCAAAGACATACTTTTGCCTGAGCGTAAGCAGGATTCCGCTTAACACCAAAGGCATATAGGCAATAGCGTGCGCTTTACTATTATGGCCCACGCCAAGTATGATGATGAGATAAGTAGAAAACCCAAAAGCCAAGGCGCCAAGAGCCGCTAATTTATAGTCAACTTTTAATACAAGTAGAAGAATGTAAAACCCTATAAAATAGAGAAATAGATAATCGGCTGGACGTGGTAAAAATCGTAGTGTGGAATCTAATTTTTTAATATAATTGTTAGGGTATTTTGCGCCTAATTGATACGTGGGCATACCACCAAAAGCACTATTCGTCCAATAGCTCTCTTCCCCAGTTTGAGCTCTAAAATCAGATTGTTGTTTAGACATTCCAATATAATGCATAATATCACTCTGGAAGATGGACTTTCCCTTTAAAACAGGATTAAAATACGCTAAAGAAACGATGATAAAGCTTAAAAAAATGAGTAAATGCGGAAGAATCTTTTTGAATGAAAACTGCATGAATGTGATTTAAACTATAAGCTTGAAAATTAATCAATTTCTTCGTAATCTATATATTCCCCTACATTTTTATTTGAAGATGGATCTTTTTTGGGTATTTTATCTATAACGGTTTCTCCAACTTTATGTTTTGGTTCAGATTGACTATTTTGCTGCTGAAATGAGCCACCAAACCGTTCCTGCATTTTTTTAGACATATAGCGGATCATAAAGGGCGCAAAAATTCGTGATAAAACCTTTATTCCATAATAAACCAACAAGATGATTAAAATTGTTCTTAATAAACCCATTATTGATGCCGTTTGTAACAAATAAAAATATTTTTTTCAAAAATACAATTATCAAGGCTTAATTACAGTTATTAATACTTAAAAAAAATATAAAATCTCTATATTTGAATCAAACATAAATCATAATGAAGTCTATCAAATCTTATCTACTTATGGCCGGCTTAATGGTTTCGTATAGTGCGTTTTCGCAATATACAGAAGTTATTAATTCCAACCGGCCAGGGGAATCAACAAGCGCCTTTTCTTTAGGTACCAATGTTGCTCAATTAGAATTGGGTCCCTATTTCGTAAAAGAGAAACACACACCTTTGCGATATGAAGTTTCCGGATTTGGAGTTGACTTTGCAGCTCGTTATGGTTTTTTACTGGAAGCCTTAGAACTCAATTTGCAAGGCACTTACCAAAAAGACACCTTTACGGATAACCGTTCGACTTTTTCTTCTGAAACTTCACGCTCCAACTTTAAAAATTTCACTTTGGGAGCTAAATATTTAATTTATGATCCTTTAAAAAATTCCGAAGAAGAGAAACCAAACCTCTATAGTTATTGGGCCAATAAAAAATTTAAATGGAAATCACTGATTCCAGCTGTTGCAATTTATGCTGGAGCCAACTTTGACACCAAAAACAATCCGTATACCGCTCCTGATGTTGAAGGATTTAGTCCAAAAATAGCCGTGATTTCTCAAAACAATTTTTCTGGCGGATGGGTTTTTGTCATCAATTTGATAAAAGATAGAATAGGAAGTGATTTCTCAGATTTTCAATACATCTTAACCCTAACCCACTCATTCAACCCTCAATGGGTTGTTTTTGGTGAAGCACAAGGTATTAAAAGTGATTTCTACGCCGATAATTTATTCCGTTTTGGTGGTGCCTATTTATGGGGCAAGGATTTTCAATTAGATACTGCCGTGACTTTAAATACCAAAGATACACCGTCTGTTTTTAGCGTAAATTTTGGAGCCTCCTACCGACTGGATTTTCATAAGGACAAAGAGATCGATAATGGAAATTCGGCAAAAGAGGAAGGTAAAAGAAAATCCAGAAAGCGAAACGATTTTAATGACGACAATCTTTAATTCATTTTTATGATTACAGTTAAAGAAATCCATTCCAAAAAAGATTTAAAAGCTTTTGTGAAATTTCCATTTAAGCTATACAAAGGTTCAAATTATTGGGTGCCTCCTATTATTAAAGAAGAACTAGCCACCTTTGACAAAGCTAAAAACCCAGTTTTTAATGATGCCGAAGCGCGCTTTTTTTTAGCTTATGATGGTCATGAAATTGTTGGAAGAATCGCCACTATAATTAACCGGATTGAAGTTGACAAACAACATCTAAAAAAAATGAGATTTGGTTGGTTTGATGTCATTGATGACGTCAATATCACAAGATTGCTACTAGAAAAAGTCCATGAAATCGGTAAATCTCATCAACTTGAATTTGTTGAAGGCCCTGTTGGGTTTTCAAACCTGGATAAAGTTGGGGTATTGACTTATGGGTTCGATCAAATTGGAAGCATGATTACCTGGCATAATCACCCTTATTATGCCAACCACTTTAAGGAATTGGGTTATGAAGTAGCCAAAACCTATTCTGAAAACAAAATGGATTTTAGGAATATTCGCCCTGAATCCTTTGAAAAAATTCAAGACCTCATAAAAAAAAGGTACCAACTCAAAGCCTTAAATTTTACAAAAAACAAAGACATCATGTCTTATACAGATGACATGTTTGATGTGTTTTCACAATCGCATTCTGTGCTTTCCTCATTTGTTGAAATAAATAAAGAGCAACGGGAATACTTTAAGAAAAAATTTATCGGATTTCTAAACCCAGAGTATGTAAAATTTGTTCTAGATAAAAACGATAAACTAATAGGTTTTGGAATCGTCACACCATCTTATGCCAAAGCACTCCAAAAAATGAATGGTAAAGTGTTTCCATTTGGTATATGGCATCTTTTAAAAGCAAAAAAACATGCCAAAACAGTGACCTTTTATTTAATAGGCATTTTACCTGAATATCAAAATAAAGGTGTTACTGCTATTATCTTTAAAGAATTTTACGACACCTTTAAAGCTAAGGGAGTTAAATGGTGCATCAGGGGTCCCGAGCTCGACGACAATGTTGCCATTCATCAAATTTGGAAGCATTTTAGCCCTGTAACCCATAAAAAGCGTTGTACATTCAAAAAAGATATCGCATAAAAAAAATCCGATGAACATTCATCGGATCTTTTTCATTGTAAATATTTGAATTAGTCTATTCATTCATGGCAGCAGCTACAGCAGCTGATAAACGATGATAAGTTCCACTTTCCAATCTTGTCCTTATCGCATCGAATGCATTTAATGTAACTTCAACATCTTCCAAAGTATGGGTAGCAGTAGGAATCAAACGCAATAAAATCATCCCTTTTGGTATCACTGGATATACGACTATAGAACAGAAGACTCCATGGTTCTCGCGTAAATCTTTAACCAAAGCCATAGCTTCAGGTATACTTCCTTTTAAATAAACCGGTGTGACACAGCTTTCCGTATCGCCAATATCAAAACCTCTTTCTCTAAGTCCAGATTGTAGAGCATTTACATTTTCCCAAAGCTTTTTCTTAAGTTCAGGCATTGTTCTCAACATTTCCAAACGTTTTCTAGCGCCAACCACCAATTGCATTTGCAATGATTTTGCAAACATTTGAGAACGCAAGTTATATTTAAGGTAATCTATAATTTCTTGATCAGCTGCTATAAAAGCACCAGTTCCAGCCATAGATTTTGCAAATGTTGCAAAATAGACATCTATATCATCTTGCACACCTTGTTCTTCACCAGTACCAGCCCCGGTTTTTCCAAGGGTTCCAAAGCCATGGGCATCATCTACTAAAATTCTAAAATTATATTTTTTCTTAAGAGCAACAATTTCTCTTAATTTCCCTTGTTCGCCTCGCATCCCAAACACACCTTCAGAAATCACAAGGATTCCTCCACCAGTTTGTTCGGCCATTTTAGCAGCACGTTCCAGGTTTTTTTCTAAACTTTCAATATCATTGTGCTTATAGGTAAATCGTTTTCCCATATGCAAACGCACACCATCAATAATACAGGCATGAGCATCGACATCATAAACAATTATATCGCTTTTAGATACTAAGGCGTCTATGGTTGAAACCATACCCTGATACCCAAAATTTAAAAGATAGGCAGCTTCCTTACTTACAAAATCTGCTAATTCTTTCTGCAATATCTCGTGAAGATCAGTATGTCCAGACATCATTCTAGCACCCATTGGATACGCAGAACCATAAGCAATACCAGCTTCAGCATCTACTTTTCTCACTTCTGGATGGTTAGCCAATCCTAAATAATCATTGATACTCCATGTGATCACATCTTTCCCCTGAAATTTCATTCGATTGGAGATTTGGCCTTCCAGTTTTGGAAATACAAAATAGCCTTCTGCTTGAGAAGCCCATTTTCCTAAAGGTCCTTTATCTCTATAAATTTTTTCAAATAGATCCTTCATTAATTCATTTTTAGTCTAATTAGTTACGGGCAAAATTAATTAATTATAAGTTGACCGCATAATTAATTTATAAACTTATGTTCAAAACTTCTTTAAACAGAAAAAATCCCACAACTCATAAATCGTCATGGGATTTGATATCGAGTGAGTTAGTTATTTTATATATTGAATATGTTCAGCTTCAGCAACATATTTGCTGT
This sequence comes from Flavobacteriaceae bacterium LMO-SS05, assembly GCA_051814705.1. Lineage (GTDB taxonomy): Bacteria > Bacteroidota > Bacteroidia > Flavobacteriales > Flavobacteriaceae > Geojedonia. Next base: position 74,567 of record JBPWQW010000006.1, on the reverse strand, counting down.
CGAAAAACCCTTGTTCTTCCATCCATTTGTCACTGTATATTTTACTCATATATCTTGACCCGTGATCTGGAAAAATGACTACAATTTGGTCTCCTTTTTTAAACTCTCCTTCGGCACTAAGTTGTTTTATAGCTTGCATAGCTGCTCCACTTGTATACCCAACAAATAATCCTTCTGTTCTTGAAATTTCTCGAGCTGTATGTGCGCTTTCTTCGTCTGTTACTTTTTCAAATTTATCGATGAGATCAAAATCTGTAGCTGTAGGAATCAAGTTTTTCCCTAAACCTTCAATACGATAAGGATAGATTTCTTTATCGTCAATCTCTCGTGTTTCATGGTATTTTTTCAGTACAGAGCCATAAGCATCCACTCCAATAATACGAATGTTAGGATTTTTTTCTTTTAGATATTTTGCAACCCCAGAAATTGTTCCTCCCGTTCCGCTGCAAGCTACCAAATGTGTAATTTTCCCTTCGGTTTGATTCCAGATTTCTGGCCCAGTACTACTATAATGTGCGTCAATATTTAATTGGTTAAAATATTGATTTATGTATATGGATCCCTCGATTTCGCTATGTAATCGCTTTGCTACTTGATAATATGAGCGCGAGTCGTCTGCACTTACATGTGCTGGACAGACATAAACCTTGGCTCCCATAGACTTCAACATTCCAATCTTATCGGCTGATGATTTTGAGCTTACAGCCAACACACATTTATAGCCTTTAATAATGCTTACCATGGCAATACTAAAACCCGTATTACCTGAAGTCGTTTCTATAATCGTGTCACCTGGATTTAAAATACCTTGTCTTTCGGCATTTTCAATGATATGTAGTGCAATTCTGTCCTTAGATGAATGCCCTGGATTAAAAGCTTCGACTTTTGCATAAAAATCGCCATCAAAATCAGCAGTCATTCTGTTCAGTTTGATAAGAGGGGTATTACCTATAAGTTGTAATACATTATCAAATACCTGTTTATTTTGCTTCATAAATGCTATTTACCAGCCCCAAATTAAAAAATCTAACTTGAAACCTCGCAAAAATAAGAGATTTTTTTCAATTAGTTATCAATATTCTCCAAATCTAACAAAAAGGCGTACTCTTCGGCGTCTTCTTTTAATGCCTCAAATCGACCGGAAGCCCCACCATGTCCAGCTTTCATATTGGTTTTTAATAACAACTTATTCGTGTCTGTTTTATGGGCTCGAAGTTTGGCAGCCCACTTAGCAGGTTCCCAATATTGTACTTGAGAATCATGTAAACCCGTTGTGATCAAAATATGTGGGTAACTTTGTTTTGTAACATTATCGTAAGGTGAATAGGACTTTATATAATCATAATAGGCCTTATCATTGGGATTGCCCCACTCGTCATACTCACCTGTGGTTAGTGGAATACTCTCATCGAGCATGGTCGTGACGATATCAACAAAAGGAACTGCAGCAATAACTCCATTGTACAATTGAGGCTCCATATTGATTACCGCCCCAATTAATAATCCGCCTGCGCTTCCTCCCAAAGCATACATATGGCTTGGTGATGTATAACCCTTTTCTATCAAAAATTTGGTACAGGCTATAAAATCATCAAAAGTATTTTTCTTGTTAAGCAATTTTCCATCTTCGTACCATGGTCTTCCCAAATATTCCCCACCTCTAACATGGGCAATAGCATAAATAAAGCCTCTATCCAAAAGACTTAATCGGATACTAGAAAAATAGGGATCTATAGTGTGGCCATAAGATCCATATCCATAAAGTAATACTGGGGTTGTTAGGCATTTAGCGGTATCGTTTCTGTATACCAATGACATCGGAATTTTTGTTCCATCATTAGCAGTCGCCCAAATACGTTCGGATGTGTAATTCTCCTTTTTGAATTGTCCTCCCAAAACCACCTGCTCTTTCTTAATAGTTTGTGTTTTGGTTACCATATCAAAATCTATAATCGATGTAGGCGTGGTAAGCGAATTATAAACATACCTCAAAATTGACGTATCAAAATCTACATTTGTACCCGTATGTGCCGTATACGTTTCATTGTTAAACGGTAAATAATAATCTTCCATTTTATCCCATCGTTGTATTCTAATTTGATTCAACCCATTGCAACGCTCACTTATCACTAAAAAGTCCCTAAAAATATCAATGTCTTCAAGTAGTACATCATTTCGGTGAGGAATGACCTCCGCCCAATTGTCAATTCCTGTCTGGTTTTCTGGAGTTTTCATCAGTTTGAAGTTAATGGCGTCATCTTTATTGGTAACAATATAAAAATGATCCTCAAAATGCGAAATACTGTACTCCAAACCTCGTATGCGCTCTTGGAAAACCTTAAAGTTTTCATCTGGTGTGTTAGCGTTTAAAATGTGGTATTCGTTGGTCAATGTGCTATAACAGGCTATGACCAAATATTTTCTCGATTTAGATTTATAAACGGCAACCCCAAAAGTATCATCTGTTTCATTAAAAACCAGACTGTCCTGGACCTCATCTTGCCCAAGTTTATGCTTGTATATTTTATCTGACCGAAGCGTTTTTTCATCATTTTTGGCGTAGTATAAAGTCTGGTTGTCGTTAGCCCAAGTGGCAGAGCCTGTTGTGCTTTCAATAGTATCCGGAAAGATTTTATTGGTTAATAGGTTTTTAACCTGAATGGTATACTGGCGTCTTCCTACTAAATCAACCCCAAATGAAATCATGGTATTATCCGGACTCACACTTAAACCTACCAATTTAAAATAATGATGGCCTTTAGCCATGACATTGCAATCAAACAGCAATTCTTCGTCGGCTTCAAGCGTGTCTTTTTTTCTGGTGTAAATTGGGTAATCTTTGCCAGTTTTATATTTTACGATATACCAGTAACCATTGTATTTATAGGGCAAGGACTCATCATCTTCCTTGATTCTGGATTTCATTTCTTCAAACAAATTGGCTTCAAAATTTTTGGTATGGGCCGTCATCTGTTCATAATACTCATTTTCAGCATCCAGATAATCCAGAACCTGTTGATCCTCTCTTTGGTTGAGCCAGAAATAATCATCAATTCTTATATCACCATGAATGTCAAGCTTTTTTGAGATTTTTTTAGCGATTGGTGGTTGAACCTTTTTCATTGTCATTAAATACCTATTATGAAGATTGCAAAAGTAAAATTTTAATTAGATATACGAAGACTAAATCCATTTGTTCAGCATGGTCACAATTAGTAAATTTGCAGTTCTAATTTTTAAATTAAATATTATGTTCGGAGATATGATGGGTATGATGAAAAAACTAAAGGAAACCCAAGATAAAGTTGAAGCTACAAAACAACGACTCAATACCGTTTTAATTGATGAAGCCAGTCATGACCAAAAACTAAAAGTAACCCTAACCGCAAACAGAACTATAAAATCCATAACTATGGATGACGATTTGTTACACGATAAAGACATCCTTGAAGATTATTTGATTTTGACCCTAAACAAGGCCATAGAACGTGCAACAGTTGTTAACGAAACTGAAATTGCTGCAGTGGCCAAGGATGGTATGCCAAATATTCCTGGGTTAAATCTGTTTAAGTAAGTTTTAGACTTTTTAAGGTTGTTAAAAAATAATCATGCATGTCATCTGTATAATCCAAATGGGTCACAATACGCAACTTACCTCCACCCATACCAATAATATGGATGTTTTTATCGGATAGCAATTTTACAAAAGCGGTTTCACCTACACCTGCATTCAGTTCAAAAATGACGATATTAGTTTCTACGGGTTCTACTTTTTTGATAAAAGGCAATACACGTAAAACCTCTCCAATTGCTTTGGCTTTATCGTGATCTTCTCGTAATCTTTCTATATTATGGTCTAAAGCATACAAACCCGCTGCAGCCAAATAGCCAACTTGCCGCATATTGCCACCAAAGACCTTCCGGACCCTTACGGCATTTTTCATGATTTTTTTATTGCCAATCAAAACAGACCCGATTGGGCAGCCCAAACCCTTGCTCAAACACACCGAAATGGTGTCAAATACTTCGCCGTATTGTTTTGGGCTTTCCTTTTTTTCTACTAAAGCATTCCACAATCGAGCTCCATCCAAATGAAAGCCCAATTTATTTTTATTACATACCAATCTAATCTTTTGAATTTCTTCAAAATCCCAACACGCACCTCCACCTTTGTTGGTGGTGTTTTCAATCTCAACCAGACTGGTCTTACTGTAATAAAAAGAGTTAGGATTAATAGCCTCAACAACTTGATCGGCTGTAAAAAGACCCTGGTTTCCATCAATGAGGTTACAAGAAACACCACTGTTAAATGAAGCGCCTCCGGCTTCATAATTATAAATATGTGAATATTTATCACAAATGATCTGCTCTCCAGGATTGGTGTGAAGTTTTATGGCAGTTTGATTGGCCATGGTTCCAGATGGAAAAAAAAGAGCCTTGTCCATCCCAAACATATTAGCTAAACGTTCTTGTAGGGCATTAACTGTTGGGTCTTCATCAAAAACATCATCTCCAACTTCGGCACGCATCATGGCATCCAGCATACCTTGCGATGGTTTGGTTACGGTATCGCTTCGAAAATCTACTATCATACTATTTAATTTGAAAAATAATTACAGGCATCGGTTCCAATTGGTGAACCATCTGGTATTTTTGGAACCACAGGAGCTTTATAGCCACTTGGATTTCCTAAAAACTTATCGATTTCTTTAACTAAAAGCATCGCCACTGGATCGATACGACGTTCCTGTAAGATGACTTTTAACTTCATCACTTCAAAATTTACAAGGGCTTGAACTTGCGGCATCAATTTATCATCTCCAGATAAAGCCATAATATGTTTTAAAACTGAAATATTAATGGTTTGCTGAACTTCTCCCAAGTATTCTTTATTGGTTTTCTTTTTTATGGTTTCTGAGGCTAAAGTCTCAATCACTTCTTGAATATCCAGTTGTGAAGGATCCAAAACATGCTGTAAATAGACGCGATTCATCCGTTCTGCATTTAATAACAGTCCTAGGGTCATATCACAAGAGGTTTCAACAGCACCAAAGGGGTCAAAAGCTACACCCATATTGCTTTTAAAAGATTCTCTAGTCCTTGCATAACCGTAGGCTCTTGGCGGAAATAAGCTCAATTTATCCTCTGGTATAGCAAGTGCTTGTACACTTAGTGTTTTTAGTAAGGTTTGAAGTGTCTCGCGTTGGGTTTTTTCATCAATTGGCTTCACTATCAATTGTCCGTCGCCTTTTAGGGCATAATTGTAATCTAAACCTCCAATGATTTTGGTAGCTGCTTCGGTTTGATACCGATGAAAAAAGTATAAAGGCACAAATACGTCTTCCAAAACCGAATAAGGTTCGTTGGTTCTAATATTATCTATTGAAAAATTTGAAATGGCCTTGGCTCTAACATTCAATAACCTATCAAGTTCTTCGGCAGGCGATTTACCATTATCCCATAAATGGGCCAAGGCATGAGCTCCATTTTGGGCACGGGCATCATAATCGGCAATAAAACGCAAGCCCGCTTCTTGTGATTTTCTAAGAATGGTATTTAAAGCCTCTTTTTCGTTGGTTGCCCCATCAAACAGCGAATAGCTATACGCTACTGTAACTCGATCCCAAGCGCCAATTCCTGTAGTATAAGCGTCACGTATGTCAATGGCTCCATCTGTTAATTTAATTAGAGGATGCGGATAATCCATAACCGAAGCCTGATCGTTAGTGCTGGCGGCAAAATTATGGGTAAACCCTAAAGTGTGGCCGACTTCATGTGCGCCCAACTGTCTTATTCTTGCCAAGGCCATTTCTAACATCGGTTTATAATTGTCATCGCTTTCAGCAAAGGGCTTATTTAGTAAAGCCTGCGCAATTAAAAAGTCTTGACGTATTCTCAAGCTTCCCAAACTAACGTGACCTTTAATAATCTCTCCTGTGCGTGGATCTACTACACTAGCGCCATAACTCCAGCCTCTAGTAGATCGATGTACCCATTGAATAACATTGTATCGGCAATCCATGGGGTCTGCATCTTCGGGCAGCATTTTTACTTGAAAGGCATCCTTAAACCCAATGGCTTCATAGGCTTGGTTCCACCGACTAGCGCCTTCTAAAAGTGCCGAACGTATGGGTTCTGGGGTTCCTGGATCTAAATAATAGACAATAGGTTCTACAGCTTCACTTAGTGCCAACTCAGGGTTCTTTTTTTCCAAACGATGACGCGTGATATAGCGTTTGAGAATGGGTTCCTGAATTGGTGTAGCATAATCCATAAAGGATATGTAAATAGAACCACTTCTTGGATCAAATTCTCGGGGGGTGTAGTTGTCATCTGGTAATTCAATAAAGGAATGATGTTGAATAACGCTAACTAAAGACGGTGTAGGTGTTACACTTCTAATATTTCGTCCTTTTGGCTCTCCTTTAAAGGTCAAAAGGGCTTCAAACTCCACATTTTTTGGAAACGCTTTTGTTCGTTCCAAAGACAAAGCACTTTTACTGAGATCCAAACTATAACTGCCTTCATCTTGATAGCGCAATTGATCGGCAACTCCATGGGTATCCTGCAGTAAAAAATCGCTAAAGTCTATAATGTATTTACCTTTGGATTCTTCTTCAATTTTAAAACCGAATAAAACCGATTTGGCAAAAGCCTGTTCCACACTTTTTTTCTCCAACTCATTATCGGTAATGGCTCTATAATCCTGATTGGGTTGAATGAGCAATAATTTATTTCCAGCCTTTACAAACTTCACAATCCGTTCAGCTCCCAATTGTCCTCTATCCAATCCAATGTCGTTAGATCCAACACCCGATGCAAGAGAACTCACATACAAAAATTCTTGATCAAGATGTTCAACTTCTAGATAGATCTTGTCCTGAGCTTCTTCATAATAAAAATTAAAATACCCTTTGTAACTCGTTAGTTTTTTATCTTTAAGAGTTTGTGAAAACGACACACTTGAAAGCAAAAAGAGGAGGAAAAATAAGGCTGGTTTTTTCATAGTTAAAATTTAGAGGATAAAACTACATAATTTAATGTACTATTAAAATAGTAACGCTCCAAAAATCATAATTTTATATGTCGTTAGATGGCCTCTTTTGTAGTAAAGACTCATTTGAAGACAGGTACCCCGATTTCTAATGAACAATACTTTAATTTAGTATTTGGCATTATAAAAAAGTAGTGTATTTTTGAAAAAAATTAAACTTTATGACTACATCCGATCAAGTAAAAGATCTTGTAGAACGCCTTGGTGCGTTGAGGAGGTATCTTTGACGTTGATGCCAAAACTATAGAAATATCTAACGAAGAAGAAAAAACCTTTGACCCCAATTTTTGGAACGATTCCAAATCGGCAGAAATCGTTATGAAATCCCTTCGTGAAAAGAAAAAATGGGTCGAAGACTATAAAATCGCCAAAACTTCGGTAGAAGATTTGGAAGTGTTTTACGAGTTTTACAAAGCTGAAGAAATGACAGCTAATGAACTCGATTCCCACTTTGAAAAAACTTTGGACTTCATTGAACGTCTTGAGTTTAAAAATATGTTATCTGAAGAAGGTGACAGCTTGAGTGCTGTGCTTCAAATTACCGCTGGAGCTGGAGGTACCGAATCCTGTGATTGGGCAAGTATGCTGATGCGCATGTATTTGATGTATGCTGAAAAAAGTGGATTTAAAATTAAGGAACTCAATTTTCAGGAAGGTGATGTTGCTGGAATTAAAACCGTAACCTTGGAAATTGAAGGCGATTATGCCTTTGGTTGGCTTAAAAGTGAAAATGGTGTACACCGTTTGGTGCGCATCTCCCCTTTTGATAGCAATGCCAAACGCCATACTAGTTTTGCATCGGTTTATGTGTATCCTTTGGTGGACGATACCATCGAAATTGATATCAATCCGGCTGATATTGAAATTACCACGGCACGTTCTAGTGGTGCTGGTGGGCAAAATGTCAATAAAGTGGAAACCAAAGTACAACTGACCCATAAACCAACGGGGATTCAAATTTCATGTTCGGAAACGCGATCCCAACACGATAATCGCTCACGGGCCCTTCAAATGTTAAAGTCGCAATTGTATGAAATTGAGCTTCAAAAACAATTGGCACAACGCAGTGATATTGAAGCTGAAAAAATGAAAATTGAATGGGGAAGCCAAATTCGCAATTATGTGCTGCATCCTTATAAATTGATAAAAGATGTGCGATCTGGTCATGAAACAGGAAATGTAGATGCCGTTTTGGATGGAAATATCGAACCCTTTTTAAAGGCTTATTTAATGATGATGGGACAAAAAGAAGAAGACCCGAATACTTTATGAAATTGAAGTCGAAATCGAAGTTTGAAAAAAAAACAGTATTGAAGCATATCGATTTCAAGTTCATCTTCAATTTCAATTTCAATTTAAACATATGAAACAAATAGATACCATAATTTTCGACCTTGGAGGCGTTTTGATCGACTGGAATCCAGAATATGTGTATTTGGACGTGTTCGATGGCGATAGAGAAAAAATGCAGTGGTTTTTTGACCATGTCTGCACCTCTGACTGGAATGAAAATCAAGACGCAGGCTATCCTCTTGCCAAAGCGACTGAAGAACGTGTCGCTCTTTTTCCAGAATACGAAGACTGGATTAGACTGTATTACGGGCGTTGGATTGACATGCTTGGTGAAGCCATTTTTGATACCGTCGAAATTCTTGATCAACTTGTTTCCATGAAAAAATACAAACTAGTGGCATTGACCAATTGGAGCCATGAAACCTTTCCTATTGCTCTGGAACGTTTTGATTTTTTACAGTGGTTTGAAGGCATTGTTGTATCAGGGGAAGAAGGCACTAGGAAACCCTTCAGAGACATCTATGAAACTACTTTAAATCGGTTTCACATTCGTGCTGAAAACTCCATATTTATCGATGACAACTTAAGAAACATCGAAGCTGCTAATGCTTTGGGAATTCACGGTATTCATTTTACCAGCCCTAAACAACTCATTAATCAATTAAAAGCGTTTAATATAAACATCTAAAACATGCTAGAAATTTATCACAATTCAAGTTGCAGTAAATCCCGAGAAGGTTTACAAATTTTGGAATCATCAGGGAAAACATTTAATGTGGTTAAATATATAGATGAACCTTTAAGTTTTGAAAATCTTCAACACATCATTGAACTTCTAAAAATAAAGCCCATCCAATTAATTAGAAAAAACGAAGCAATTTGGAAAGCCAACTTTAAAGATAAAAAGCTTTCAGACCAAGAGCTTATACATCTTATGATTAAACATCCAAAACTTATGGAACGCCCCATCGTAATCCATGATGGCAAAGCTGTAATTGGACGACCACCTACAAAAATTCTTGAAATTCTTTAACCTGCTTTCCAAGAACATTTCTTTAACACAACTTTAACCGAAAGGTCTTAAACCTTGGTCTATTTTTGCAGTCCAATAGCCAAATCAAATAGACAAGAATGAAAAAATTGACCTTAACCTTTTCACTTACCTTACTTTTTTTATTAACATTAGCCGCACAAAACAAAAACACTTCTATTCCTCAAAGCCCAGATGGGCCTTCACCAAAATCACAAATGACATTGAGTGAAGTGAGAGATGTTACTATAACTGGAAAGGTAATTGACAAAGATGTTAATTTACCATTGGAATATGCAACCATAGCCTTTTTTAGTAAAAAAGAAAATAAAATTGTTGGTGGCGGTATTACCGACCCCGAAGGCAATTTTTCTATACAAATTCCTTCAGGAACTTATGATATTTCAGTTGAATATATCTCTTACAAAACCAAAACCATCCCAAACAGGACACTTACTAAAGATAGCGATTTGGGTGTGTTGGGAATTGCCATCGACATTGAAGCTTTGGGAGAAGTTGAGGTTATTGCCGAGCGCACCACGGTGGAGATCAAACTTGACAAAAAAATATATAACGTTGGTAAGGACCTAACCGTAAGAGGCGGAACCGTAAGTGATGTATTGGATAATGTTCCTTCAGTTTCTGTTGATGTTGAAGGTAATGTCTCATTAAGAGGAAATGACAATGTACGCATCCTTATTAATGGCAAACCTTCAGGTTTGGTAGGCTTAAATTCAACAGATGCTTTACGACAATTACCTGCTGAATCGATTGAACGGGTGGAAGTCATTACGTCTCCGTCTGCGCGTTATGACGCTGAAGGTACTGCTGGTATTTTAAATATTATACTAAGAAGAAGCAAATTGCAAGGACTGAATGGCGCAATCACTGCCAATGCAGGGCACCCAACCTCGGCTGGTATTTCAGGAAACATTAACTATAGAACGGGTGATTTTAATTTTTTCAACACGTCTGGCTATTCTTACCGCGAATCTCCAGGTAAATCCCTTTCCGAAACCGAATACTTTAATGGCGCTGACCCAAGTACCTTTTTAAACGAAAACCGAAAATACAACAGACAAAGCCACGGACTTAATACCAATTTAGGTATGGAGTGGTATATTAATGATACGGCTTCATTAACCACATCATTTCTATATAGGGATAGTGACCAAGATAATAAAAGCACCAATACTATAAATGAATTAGACAGCAATGGTAATTTAATAAATCAATCCTTTAGGTTCGACCCTGAAGTCGAAAAAGAAAAAACTGTTCAATACGCCGTTAATTTTGACAAACAGTTCGGTGGCAATAGTGAGCACAAACTAACCTTTGATTTTCAATATGAAGACAGTCAAGAAGATGAAAGATCTTTAATTGCACAAGATGGTGATGCCGCAGAACGTGTACAAACCTTGCAAGGCCAAAGAGAAGTGTTATTACAAAGTGATTATGTGAAGCCTATAGGTGAAGCGAGTCAGTTTGAATTTGGCTATCGCGGTAACTTTAACGAAATGAATACGGATTACACTCTCGAATTTAATGAAGATGGCGATTATGTTTTGGATACCGATGTGAGTAACAATTTAATCTACAGAGAATATGTCAATGCTGTTTACTCACAGTTTGGGAGCAAAATTAAAAACAAGTTTTCATTTTTATTGGGATTGCGTATGGAATCTACCCGCATTACCATCAACCAAATAACAAGTGGCGATTTAGAAAAGAAAAATTATGTAGGTCTTTTCCCTACAGTGAATTTAGGCTATGAACTTTCAGAAAAAGAAAGTATAACCTTAGGCTACAACCGTAGGTTACGTCGCCCACGTTCGCGTTTCATCAACCCATTTCCGTCCCGAACCAGTGCCACTAACCTATTTCAGGGAAATCCAGATGTCAATCCAAGTTATTCCAATGCCTTTGATTTGGGATACTTAAACCGCATTGGTAAACTCACTTTAAATTCGTCCATTTATTACCAACACGCTACCGATGTTTTTACTTTTATTTCTGAAGACACAGGAGATACCGCTATTGTTGGAGGTACCGAAGTGCCCGTTATAAAACGTTTTCCTATTAATCTAGCCACCGAAGACCGTTATGGTTTTGAATTTACATTGACCTACAGACCTACAAAAAAATGGAACTTCAACGGGAATTTTAACTTGTATCAAGCCCAAACACGAGGAGAATATAATGGAACTAACTTTGATGCCGACAATTTAAGCTGGTTTGTTCGTTTGAACAATAAATATACCCTGCCAGGAAATATCGATTGGCAAACGCGTTTGTTCTATATGGGACCTCGTGAAGATGCCCAAAACAAATCGAAAGGTATGTTTTCAACCGATTTAGCCTTTAGCAAGGATTTGTTTAAGGACAAAGCCTCTATAGCATTTAACGTAAGTGATTTATTCAATACCAGAAAACGACAAACCACTTCAACAACTCCAACTTATATCAGTTATAGTGAGTTTCAATGGAGAGAGCGCAGTTTTAATGTGTCGTTTACCTACCGATTTAACCAACAGAAAAAACGTCAGGAGAACCAAAGAGGTGAAAATGGCGGTGGAGATGATCTTCAATTTGAAGGATAATTCAAATCGCATTCTGTATCGATCTTGAGCAAAATCGAAATGTGATGCAGAACTTAAAACAAAAAAAGGAAGCCAAATGGCTTCCTTTTTTAATATCTATAACACTTAATATTAGCTTTTAGCAGCTTCTCGCTTGGCTTTACGTTCTTCTTGCATTTCTTTAAAACGCTCTATGGTCCAACCTCCGATCCAGTAAGGAATCACAAAGCTGATTAAAAAGATCATGAGCCAAAACCCAAGAGTCAAAATGGCTAAAAACGCTAAAAATCCTAAATACTGATCAAATTCAAACATAATACGTGGTCATTTTTTTTAACTAGGGCAAAGATATAATAAAGTGTTTGGTTTTACAATACCAAGCCTAAGATTTATTAACAGGGTTGTCAAGAAGTATATTTGCGGCTATACAATGTTGTAACTCCTTATATTTATTAATTTTTTAAAGGTATGGTGATGCCAAGGGCAAAAGCGCCAGCGTACTGTTTAACACTTGGTTGAGCGTAGTAGATAAATCCTAAATCGAAGTTATTATGTCGCCCCAACTCCAATCCGAAAGAGATCGGTATATGGTAAATTAATCCACTTTTATTAATATTGTCGAAAGCTGTAAACGTTTCAAATTTCCCTATCGATGCGCCTATTCCAATTTCAACATAGGGTGCTACCCAAGGAATTGGCGCTTTAATTCTGGCTTTCCCTCCTATCAGAAAAGCTTTGGATTCTGCTTTTTCATTTGTTGGATTGCCATTAATGTCTTTTCCGTTTGAACTTGTCAAAATTAAGCCTGCATAAGGTCTTAATTCAACCCAAGAAGCTACCTTTAGGATCAACTCCCCTTGTAGAAAAAAACCGTCGTCAGCAATGTCATCAACACTGTTACTCGGTTCAGTGAGCCCATATCCAATTTGGGCACTTATTGCCTTTTCCTTTATAAATTGAGCTTCAACTGAGTTTAAAGTCAAAATTAGTAGTAGTACTGTTAGGGTATTTTTCATACTGTGTTACATGGTGTTTGAATAGGAATATTAACGGTTTTCTGGGTGTAGGTTTTCAGCAGGAAAATCACATCTAACAAAACGTACAGATAACTTTGGTTAAGCACTAAAAATAGTTTTTTTTATGGCGTTAGCAAACGTTATATATTGATGAGTATGATTATCTAATTGAATTCAATACAAACACAAAAAGTATTTTCAAATACTCCTTTGAAATTAAATTTCAACTCTTAATGTTTATTCATTTGTTGATATCTATAACTATCCGAAACCCATAAATTCCCTAATGGCCCCGCTGGACTTAGCCCACAAGCTTCAGCTCGAGCAATACTTGCAGGATCATTTATATCAACTGTAATTGTATCCGGACAGTCATCATCTGTTGTGCAATTCAAAAATAAAAATGGAATAGTAATAAGAAAAATGAATTTTAAAAGTTTATTCATAATTAAGATTTTTAAGTTTAATATTTAAAAAATTGAATACTTGTCTTTCTTTAATTTGTATTCATAAATGAGATTTCAAAATGGTTGGCAACCGTTTTTTAAATCCGATAAATTTATTTTTGTCGAATACATATTAAGCAAAGTTTGTCAGTTTTTGGTTTATATAATTTTAATAGTCGGAATACTGGCTATGAGTAAATATTTAATTAATTGTCAATAAAATATTTGACCGCAAAACCGATTAAAAAAGTTATGACTGCAATTAACCATCTAAATCGAATATCCCAATTATTGAGCCTTAAATTATCTATGGTTAAATCACGTATTTTATCATTTTTATATTTAATTGTTATCTCGTTTTCTGAAATCTTTTTTTGCAACTTAAGAACCTCAAATTCTAATAGCTCTTTTTCTTTTTTAAAGTCAGATGCAGAATTTGATTCCGATTCTTTTTTAGTAAATCCACCGCTTTTAAAGAACCGTTCTGTAAGTCCGTTTTTCATTAAACAAGGATTTCCTTCGATTATAACATCAAGAACTTTAGGTCGAAAATCATGTAAATACTCATATAATAACTCAACTTCATCTAAAGTTAAATCAGGAAACAATTTATCATTAAGGTCGTGTGAAAATAAATATCCATTATCAGATTCATATATTTCAATACAATATTCTAATATGGAATCTAAATTTTTACCGTTTACGATTTCGTCCATGCGTTTGAGTGAGTTCAAATGTTTGCCAACTTGTTTGTATATGGTTTGTTGCGTGTTTTAAGCACCTAATTTAGCAAATACAAACCAAATAGAAAATCCGCAAGGATTTTCGTAAGTAGGCTAGAACTAGCAATAAATTATATACGGTGTTAGCGGTAGTTTTTATTATTCCGTATTCTATATGTTTTTAATAAATTTTCCATTTCTTTCGGTGTAATGTCAAAATCAGCAATTTTTATTTGTTCAAAACCGCCTTTAAAATTATATGTTAAATATGCTTCTGACCTTTTTCCAGTATTCACATAAATTATTTCCTCTTTTTTTATTTCATTCCAATTTTTAAATTCAACATTTATTGTTTGAATTCCTTTGTTATTGATAGTAATTTGAGGTTCAGTATTTGTTGCTTGTTTATATTCTTTAAAAGCATAGTAACTTCCAATTACTGCAAATAATGTTCCTATAACATAACTTTCTGAAGTTAGTAATAAATAGATTCCAAGACCAGAACAAGCTAACATTATAAACATTTCAACAAGGTTTGTTGTTCTTGAAAAATATATTATTCGTGAAATTGGAATTGATAAGTCTTCTTTAAAGATGTCTTCTTTTTGGAATTTTTTTTCTAATTCCTTTAGTTTCAGTTTTTCAGATGAAGTTCTAATTTCAGTTTTTTCAAATATTTTGTAATCATTCCAAATCAGCTTTTCATCGATAGCTCTCTTTTTTAATTCGTGAACATTCCTAACGTTTTCAAAAGCCCAAATTCTCCATTTGGTTATCATAAAACTCCAAACTAACCAAGCAACAACAAATCCAATTATAAAACTGATTCCAATTCCCCATTTAGGAATTAAACTCTTACTTGATAAATAAAACGCTAAAGCAGGAATTCCAATCATACTAATAAAGACAGGAATATTCACAATCAAGTGTCCTCTATTAATTGCTTTATTAACTGAAATTTCTTGTTTCATTGGAATTTGGTTCAAATTACCGCTAACGTCTTATAAACAAATATAAATCTTTAATTTTACTAAATTAATCCTTTTCCTACAGATTCATTTAAAAAATTATCAACAAAAAAAGCACGGCAACTTGTGTTGCCGTGCTTTTAAAGTATGGGATGCTAATTTTATTAATTCAAATTAGGCTGTGGGGTCATCCGCAGATAAGGTTTAATTTCCTTAAAGCCTTTTGGAAACAGTTCGGGGATTTGCTCATTGGTTACCGAGGGCACGATCACACAATCTTCTCCATGCTCCCAGTTTACTGGAGTGGCCACTTTGTGGTAGGCTGTAAGTTGTAGCGAATCGATAACTCTTAATATTTCCTTGAAATTTCGCCCTGTTGAAGCTGGATAGGTAATCATCAGTTTTACTTTTTTATCGGGTCCAATCACAAAAACCGAGCGTACGGTTTGCTTGTCATCGGCATTGGGGTGGATCATGTCATAAAGTTCAGATACTTTTCGATCTTCATCTGCAATCAAAGGAAAATTGACTGTTGTGTTTTGCGTTTCATTAATGTCTTTAATCCAATCGTGATGTGAAACCATGCCATCAACACTTAATGCTACCACTTTAACATGACGCTTGTCAAATTCCTTTTTATACTTTGCCACAGCACCCAATTCGGTAGTGCAAACGGGTGTGTAGTCTGCAGGGTGTGAAAATAAAACACCCCAGCTATCTCCTAGCCAGTTGTGAAAATCTATTGTTCCTTCTGTAGATTGTGCCGTGAAATTGGGGGCGACGTCCCCTAATCTTAGTGTAGCCATGATTTTAAATTTAAATACATTAATTTTTATAGAATTTTAAAGGTAAAATAGCCCTTTAAATTAGTCGAATAAAAGTACTCAAAAATTTATTAAATACCTAAGTTTTAATGGTTTAAGTTTTCTCCAATTTATGTTAATTAATCATTAAAATATAAGCTTCAAAAATTGTAATTTTGTAAAAGATAAAAATTTTCACAAAATGACTTATAGAATTGAAAAGGACACCATGGGCGAAGTTAAAGTCCCCGCCGATAAATTATGGGGCGCACAAACCGAACGTTCACGCAATAATTTTAAAATAGGTGCTCCGGCATCCATGCCATTGGAAATTGTATATGGGTTTGCTTTTCTTAAAAAAGCGGCAGCCTATACCAATACTGAATTGGGTGTATTAGCTATTGAAAAACGCAATTTGATCGCCCAAGTTTGCGATGAGATTTTAGAGGGCAAGCATGACGATCAGTTTCCGCTCGTGATTTGGCAAACGGGTTCGGGCACACAAAGCAATATGAATGTCAATGAGGTGATTGCTAACCGTGCACAACAACTGGCAGGTAAAATAGTGGGACAAGATGAAGCGGTTATAAAAGCGAATGACGATGTCAATAAATCGCAATCTTCAAACGACACCTTCCCTACTGGAATGCATATTGCCGCTTATAAAAAAATTGCAGAGAACACCATTCCAAAGATTCGACAGTTACGAGATACCCTGCACAAAAAATCCATGGAGTTTAGTGACTGTGTAAAAATTGGTCGTACGCACTTGATGGACGCCACTCCCCTAACCCTTGGACAAGAGTTTTCGGGTTATGTATCGCAATTAGATCATGGCTTAAAAGCCCTAGAAAATACCTTAGCACACTTGTCAGAACTTGCATTAGGTGGTACAGCGGTGGGAACAGGTTTAAACACTCCAAAAGGCTATGATGTTTTAGTAGCTAAATATATAGCCCAATTTACAGGATTACCTTTTATAACTGCTGGCAATAAATTTGAAGCCTTGGCAGCACACGATGCCTTGGTAGAAACCCACGGTGCTTTAAAGCAATTAGCCGTATCCTTGAACAAAATTGCCAATGATATCCGTATGATGGCTTCTGGTCCACGAAGTGGTATTGGAGAAATCATTATTCCGGCAAACGAACCTGGAAGTTCCATCATGCCTGGAAAAGTAAACCCAACTCAATGTGAGGCTTTAACGATGGTTTGCGCTCAAGTGATGGGTAATGATGTTGCGATTACTGTTGGTGGTGCACAAGGGCATTACGAACTCAATGTATTTAAGCCCATGATGGCTGCAAACGTGTTGCAATCGGCTCAGTTATTAGGAGACGCTTGTGCAAGTTTTGAAGAACATTGTGCTTCGGGCATCCAACCAAACCATCAAGTGATTAAACAATTGTTGAACAATTCATTAATGTTGGTAACCGCCTTAAACACCAAAATTGGTTATTATAAAGCGGCTGAAATTGCCAATACAGCCCATAAAAATGGCACAACTTTAAAGGAAGAAGCCGTGAAGTTAGGTTATGTTACCGCCGAGGATTATGATGCATGGGTAAAACCAGAAGATATGGTGGGTGGTTTAAAATAAATTCTATTTTAGAATACTACAAACGTCAACTAAAGCAGTTGGCGTTTTTTTATTATCGAAAAATTGAGCAACTTTGAAAAAACAAAAATTTTGTCCATTCTTATAAAAAACATAAAAGAATTACTTCAGCTAAGAGAAGCTAAAACTACATGTGTAAAAGGTGTAGATATGAAGGTTTTACCAACTCTTAAAAACGCCTTTCTGTATATCGTTAAGGACAGCATTGTTGATTTTGGCAACATGGAGGATTGCAAGATCACCGAAGCCGATGAAATTATCGATGCTTCGGGCAAAATAGTATTACCTGCTTGGTGCGACTCTCATACGCATTTGGTTTATGCTGGTGACAGAACACAAGAATTTGTAGACCGGATCAAGGGTTTGACTTATGAAGAAATTGCCAATCGCGGTGGGGGTATTTTAAATTCCGCCGAAACGCTTCAAAAGACTAGCGAAGAAGATTTGTTTCAACAATCCTTAATAAGACTGAATGCCGTTGCAAAACAAGGCACAGGAGCCATAGAAATTAAATCTGGTTATGGATTGACCGTTGATGCCGAGCTTAAAATGCTTCGTGTGATTAATCGACTAAAAAAAGAATCCCAAATACATGTTGTGCCTACCTTATTGGCAGCGCATGCCATCCCTAGGGAATTCAAAAACAATACACAAGGGTTTATTGATCTGGTAATTAAGGAGCTTATTCCAAAAGTATCCAAAGAGCAATTGGCTAACTATATAGATGTGTTCTGTGAAAAAGGTTATTTTGGCTTGGAAGAGACCGAGCAAATTTTAAAAGCAGGATCTCAATATGGACTGATTCCAAAAATCCATGTCAATCAGTTTCACGCTTTTGGAGGCGTGTCATTGGGAACGAAATACAATGCCCTTTCAGTAGACCACCTCGAAGAGATAAACCCTGAAGACATTGAAGCTTTAAAACAAAGTAATACGATACCTGTTGCATTACCAGCTTGTTCCTATTTTTTAAGTATTCCGTATACACCTGCAAGGCAAATAATAGATGCTGGATTAGCTTTAGCTTTGGCAACAGATTATAATCCTGGATCTTCGCCTACTGGAAATATGAATTTTGTGGTCAGTACTGCTTGTATAAAAATGAACATGACGCCTGAAGAAGCCATCAACGCTGCAACCTTAAATGGCGCTTATGCTATGGGAATTAGTAAGGATTATGGCAGTATTACCAAAGGAAAAAAGGCCAACATCATCATCACGAAAGCGATTCCAAGCTATAACTACTTACCGTATGCTTTTGGCGACGATCATATAGATTCCGTTATAATCAATGGGATTAAAATGACAGCATAAAAAAACCCCGAAAGTTTAATTTTCGGGGTTCTTAATACAAATATCTTATTTTACTTTAAGGTAAATTCTGAAGTCGATACTAATTCTTTTTGGTTATATACATTAACCGTATATTTTCCTTTAGCAAACTCGTTATTTGGAGTAATAAACTCACAAATATTTAAGTTTTTATTTTCATAGTTAAATTTGCTGACAATACTATAATTTATAACAACATCACCAAATTGAATTTGTTCGTTAGTCCCTAAAACAACACCTTTAGGATCCATAACTTGTACATATAACTCTTTGTCGCCAGCACCTACTACAGTGTTTTTAGCCACGGTGTAGCATACTTGAATTTTATCGCTTCTACCAGCTCTTTCAGTTGGTACTAATTTACCAGAACTTCTAACAATAACTCCAAACCCATTTAAGCCTACAGTTTGCAACATCGATGCATTTTCCACCACTGTTGACAATTCTGTGTTTTGAACTAGTAATGAATCGGTAAACATAGTACGTTCTGCCAATTGTATTTTTGTACTGTCCAAGGAAGTAGCTAAAGAAGAGTTTTGGATTTTTAGTTTTTCATTTTCAGTTAATAGCTGATCCATTTCTTCACGTAAGGAAAGAAATTTCTTTTTGTAATTCCAAAGGCTAGCTACACTGTTTTGTGAAATTTTCAAGGAATCCATTAGGCCTTGAATTCGGGATCTTGCTTCTACTAAATCTTGATTTGTAGCAGCATTTTCACCAATAATAACGTCGTATTGTTTTGACATAGTTTCTAAGTCAGCCATCACTTGTGCTTTTTCTTTTGTTAGCGTGGCTTCCGTTTCTTTTTTGTCATTGTAAAGTTTAGAAGTATAAACTCCTGTACCTATAAACAAGACCAATAAAATTCCTATTGCAACTTTTAGTCCTGTACTTTTGTTGTTGTTTGCATTCTCCATGAGATGTCGGTTTAAATTTTGAGTGTTAAATTAATCAATTACATTTTGATGTTAAAAATAAATAATATGTATTTTTAGTTTTAATTTTGCCAATATGGACAATCTTGTTTTATTCAATAAAAATGATTTAAAAACCCTTTTAAAAAATCGCCAAGGTGAATCCAAATTTGGAAATCATATTCAAATACTTTCAAACTTCACTACTATATACGATGACATTGTTAATTTGGATGTTACCTACGTAATTTTTGGTGTAAAAGAGGATATAGGTGTGTTTGCAAATTATGGACATGTGGGTGCCTCAAAAGCCTGGGATGCAACTTTAAAAGTGCTATTAAACATTCAAAGTAATGCCTATACTCAACCAGAAAAGGTGCTTTTACTTGGACACTTGGACTATTCCCCATTCTTGGAAAAGCTAAAAGAATTCGATCAAACTGATAAAAAGCACATTTTAAAAGCTCGAAAAAAAGTTGCTAAAATTGATTTGGAGGTATCCGAATTGATCTATCAAATTATTAAGGCAGGTAAAATTCCAATTGTCATTGGTGGTGGACACAATAATGCCTACGGAACTATTAAAGGCACGTCCTTAGCATTAAAAAAATCAATTAATGCCATTAACTTTGATGCACATACCGACTTTAGACCTGAAGAAGGCAGACATAGTGGAAATGGGTTTAGTTACGCATATAATGAAGGTTTTTTAAAACACTACTTTATATTTGGATTACATGAGAATTATACTTCAGAATCTGTTTTTAAAATTTTGAATACTAATAAGTCAATCCAATATAATACGTTTGAGTCCATCGAAATAAGAAAGGAATTGGGGTTTAATGATGAGCTTGAACGTGCCTTAGATCTTATTTCAAGTGCACCTTTCGGAATTGAAATAGACTGCGACGCCATTAAAAATATACCCAGCAGTGCCATGACCCCAAGTGGTTTCAGTGTCAATAAGGCTAGACGTTTTGTAAATTATTTTGGAAAACAAGACCAAGCAAAATATTTACACATCTGTGAAGCTGCCCCAACACCAGAAACTGAAACTCAAGTTGGAAAGCTAATCACCTACTTAATAACCGACTTTATAAGAGCTAATGCCCATTAATATTATTCCATTTCAATCACAATATGCCAAAGATTTTTACACACTGAATATCGAATGGCTCCAAACTTTTTTTTACGTAGAACCTTTTGATGAAGAAGTCCTAAGCAAACCTGAACGCTATATCACAGGAAAAGGTGGACATATCTTTTTTGCCCAACTGGATGATGCAATCGTTGGTACGGTAGCCCTGATGCCTACTAAAGAACATGCCGTTTTTGAGCTTACAAAAATGGCAGTCTCGCCTAACTACAGAGGTTATAAAATTGGGCAACAACTCATTAAACATTGCATAGATTTTTCAAATGAGCAACACTTTAAAGCATTAATACTCTACTCCAACACCAAATTGGAAAATGCCATTTATATTTATAGAAAATATGGGTTTCTTGAAATACCTGTCGAAGAAAACTCGCCTTACAAACGAAGTGACATTAAAATGGAATTAGCTATCAACCAATAAAAATGATAGGAAAGCCAATGAGGATTTCTGTTAATAAATATCCTAGCATTGTTATTTTGAAACAGTTAACCGTAAAAATAAAATTGTATATTTGATTAATTAAATCCTTTACCCACCTAATTTATGACAAGCATAATTTCGAGCTTAAATTCTATGGCGAGTACTTCTCAATTAACGATTGTTCTTATTGTAACGGCCAGTGTTTTTGCGATTTTTATTATCATTGCCATTATCAAAACGTTCAGACTAAATGCCGAAAACAAAAGGCTTTTAGAACAGGATAATTTAAAATCTGAAGAAGACACTAGCTACAAAGATTTTACCGACGGTCACTTGTATTAAACAATCGTAATCAAAAAGGTTGTAATAAAAAATTCACGTTTTCTACTTGAACCTGTTTCAGGCTCTTATAACTTCCACTAGACCATTTATTGAGTGCTAAACTAAATTCAGAATAACACTTTTGAACTTTTAAGACAGATCTTATTATCGCACCAATTTTTTGTACTTAATCCGCTTGGGCATTAAATCACCTCCCAAACGTTTCTTTTTATTATCTTCATATTCACTAAAGCTTCCTTCAAAGAAATACACTTGACTATCGCCTTCAAATGCTAAAATATGGGTACAGATTCGATCCAAAAACCAGCGGTCATGGCTAATCACAACGGCACAACCTGCAAAGTTTTCCAAGCCTTCTTCTAAAGCTCTTAATGTATTGACATCTAAATCGTTAGTCGGCTCATCTAATAGTAAAACATTACCTTCTTCCTTAAGAGTCATCGCTAAATGTAAACGGTTGCGCTCACCTCCCGAAAGAAGTTTTACTTTTTTATTTTGCTCACTTCCAGAAAAATTAAAGCGACTCAAATAAGCGCGGGAATTTACCTGTCGTCCTCCCATCATAATCAACTCCTGTTCATCACTAAAATTTTGCCAAATAGATTTTTCGGGGTTGATATTGGAATGTTTTTGATCAACATAGGCTAACTTTGCCGTGTCTCCAACCACAAACTCTCCTTTGTCCGGAGTTTCTTCTCCCATAATCATTCTAAAAATTGTAGACTTACCAGCTCCATTAGGTCCTATTATGCCTACAATTCCTGCTTGAGGTAATTTAAAATTTAAATCTTCATAAAGCAATTTATCATCGTAGCCTTTACTGACTCCAATAGATTCAATAACATTGGTGCCCAAACGAGGACCATTTGGTATATAAATTTCCAGTTTTTCGTCCAATTGTTTTTGGTCCTGGCTTAATAATTTGTCATAATTATTTAAACGTGCTTTTTGTTTGGTATGGCGTCCTTTTGCACCTTGTCTAACCCAGTCTAACTCACGTTCTAAGGTTTTCTGATGTTTTGAAGCCACTTTACTTTCTTGAGCCAAACGCTTGGTTTTTTGATCCAACCATGATGAATAATTCCCTTTCCAAGGGATTCCTTCTCCTCGATCCAACTCCAAAATCCATCCCGCAACATTGTCTAAAAAATACCTGTCATGGGTTACTGCAATCACGGTGCCTTTGTATTGTGCCAAATGTTGCTCCAACCAATGGACAGATTCAGCATCTAAATGGTTGGTTGGCTCGTCCAATAACAAAACATCGGGTTCCTGTAAAAGCAACCTACACAAAGCGACACGACGACGCTCACCACCCGAAAGCAAACCAATTTTTTTATCGCCTTCAGGAGTACGAAGGGCATCCATGGCAATTTCGAGTTTAGTATCCAACTCCCAAGCATTAGCAGCATCAATTTGATCCTGAAGCTCGGCTTGGCGGTTCATCAACTTTTCCATCTTTTCTGGGTTGGAATACACTTCTTCCAAACCAAACATATCATTAATCTTATTGTACTCATCAAGGATGGCAACCGTTTCGGCAGCTCCTTCACGTACAACTTCCATAACTGTTTTAGTATCATCCAATTGAGGTTCTTGTTCCAATAACCCAACCGAATAATCTTGCAAAAATGTTACATCCCCTTGATAATTTTTATCAATTCCGGCTATGATTTTTAATAAGGTAGATTTTCCGGAACCATTTAATCCCAAAATCCCAATTTTAGCTCCATAAAAGAAGCTTAGGTAAATGTTTTTTAATACAGGCGTGTTCGCCCCTTGAAAGGTCTTGGTAAGACCAGTCATTGAAAAGATAACCTTTCTATCGTCGCTCATTGTTGAAGTGTATTTGTTTATGGATTATTGTTATGGGAATTATACTTGAAATATAACAGCTTACAGCTCACCGCTATTTAAGACTGCAAAGTAATTATACGCGACCTTTAAGTGCATTAAACACCCATGCTATCGCAAAAAAACCAATTCCTACCGAGGCGAACCCCCATCCTGCAACATCATCGTACCTAAAAGCACCCATTGCAATTAGAGCCAATCCTACAATTATCATAATGGTTGTAGCCCATGCCAAAACCGTATTTTTATTCATTGCCATAATAATTTCATTAGTTAGTTATTAGTAAAGGAACCACAAATATCGGGTTTTTTTTAATAAAAAAAGCACCCTTCTTGGAGTGCTTTTTTAAATTATGACCTATATTGGATTTAATAATTCATTGGAACTTCAACGAATAGTAATCCAGAATCTTCTGTGGCTTTAATTTCAAATGAATCGGTTTCCGTAACACCAATGGCATCTCTTGATTCCAGATTTTTTCCATCTATTGCAATGTTTCCATAAACCGTCATGACATAAACGCCGTGGTTTTCACTTTTTAATTTGTACTTAAAAGTTTGACCTTTATCCAAATCTATCCTCGAAATAATCGCATCTTGATGGATTTTTAAACTGCCTTCAAAAGCTTCATCGATTGAAGTGACCAACGTTTGCAATTTATTTTTTCTGTCTTCTTCTTTAAATGCTTTTTGATCGTATCGTGGCGCAACATCTTGCTTATTTGGCATGATCCAAATTTGAAATAAACTTAAATGCTCATCCATCGAACCATTAATTTCTGAATGTTGCACACCAGTCCCAGCCGACATAATTTGCACCTCTCCAGGAACAACAGCCTGCCATTCGTCATGCATATTATCACGATGCTTCAAAACGCCTTTTAATGGAATGGTTATAATTTCCATATTGTTATGAGGATGGGTTCCAAATCCCATTTTTGGAGCAATACTATCATCGTTTAATACTCGTAGCGCTCCAAAATGAACTTTTTCAGGATTGTAATAATTTGCAAAACTGAAGGAGTGATTAGCCTGTAACCAACCGTGATTGGCGAAGCCTCTGCTGTCTGCTCTATGAACTATTGTTTTCATTTTTAATTTCCTTTCTTCTTATTAATTATTTTTTTACCTCAATTTATCAAGCAACTCATTTAATTGAATCGCTTCATTTTCTGTAAAGTTTTTCATTATCTCAACATTAAAATCATCAGAGATTTCCTCTAATAATTGTTTGCCCTTTGTTGTGATGGTAATATGGACCACCCTACGATCTCCAGGGCATGGTATTCGGTCGATTAATTCCTTTAAGCACAACTTATCCATCAACCGTGTTGCGTTTGGAGAACGGTCTATCATACGTTCCTTAATGGTTTGAACCTTAAGAGGCTGTTGTGAACCCTTTAATATTCTCAAGATATTATACTGCTGTGGTGAAATACCAAAAGATTTAAAAAAGGTGTTTTGAATATTAGTAATCCAATTTGCGGTATAAAGTATATTAATCAATGCCTTTACTTTATGATTTGCAAAACTTGATTTAATATCTATAGAAATGTCTCCCATATCCTTAATTTTTAAGCTAAAACATCTTTATATTCATTATGCTTCTTTTTAAAAACAGCATTTGCAAAAGGACATAATGGAATAACTTTAATCTTATTTTTCCTAATATAAACCACAACTTCTTCAATTAATTTATACCCTACACCCAGCCCTTTTAATTTTTCACCGACTTCGGTATGCTCGATAATAATTTTCCCAGGACCTGCATAGGTATAAATCATTTCGGCTTCCTGTTTCCCATGGAGTTCAATGTAAAACCTTCCTTTTTTACCATTGTCTTCTTGCTTTATGTTCATAATTATAGCGCCGCTTTAAATAGTTTTACTTTCTCTCTTAATGCTTTGTCCAAATCGCCATCCACTATTTTTTTGTTAGAAAAATTGGCGTTAAAAGATGGCAGTGAAAAATCGGCTATAATATGTGCATCATGTCTTGGAAATCTGTTTTTTGCAATCTCTAAAACCGATTGTCCACCTCTTCCTCCTGTAGACGTGGCCATTAATAACATGGGTTTTCCAAAAAAAGTCTTCCCTTCTATTCTGGACATCCAGTCGAACAAATTTTTGAAGACTGCTGAATAGGCTCCGTTATTTTCCGCCAATGAAACAATAATCCCATCAGACGATTGGATATGACTTAAAAATTTATGTGCGTTTTCAGGAACACCTTTTTCTCTTTCCAAATCAACACCAAAAACAGGCAATTCAAAATTATTTAAATCCAAAATGACCACTTTGGACTCTTCAACCAAACTTGAGGCATAGGTTGCCAATTGCTTGTTTATGGACTGCTTGCTATTACTTCCTGCAAATGCTATAATGTTTTTCATTTATATCTGTATTTCAATGGCAAATATAGTGTAAAATAATTTATATTCCTAGGAATATATTACCATGTAATATAATTTAACAAAACATTCACTTTTTATACATCTTTTGGTTTTGTAAATTCGTGCCAAATAAAATCATTTTATGGACCTCAACTTCAACAAAAACGAAGATCATAATAAACTCCTCCTCTCTAGTTTAAAGCAAAACTTGGCGAAAATAAAAAAGGGAGGTGGCCAAAAAAGAATAGACAAACAACACGATCTGGGAAAAATGACGGCAAGAGAACGTATTGCTTATCTTTTGGATGAAAAATCAAAATCCATAGAGATCGGAGCTTTTGCTGGAGAAGGCATGTACGAAACCCATGGAGGATGTCCTTCAGGTGGAGTGGTTGTAAAAATCGGTTATGTAAAGGGCAAACAATGCATTGTTGTCGCCAATGATGCCACGGTAAAAGCTGGAGCTTGGTTTCCGATAACCGCCAAAAAAAATCTGCGAGCTCAAGAACTAGCTATTGAAAATAAATTACCCATCATCTATCTGGTTGATAGCGCTGGAGTTTATTTACCGATGCAAGATGAAATTTTTCCCGATAAAGAACATTTTGGGCGCATTTTTAGAAATAATGCCATTATGAGCAGCATGGGGATCACTCAAATCTCTGCTGTAATGGGCAGCTGTGTTGCCGGTGGCGCTTATTTACCCATAATGAGCGATGAGGCTTTAATTGTCGATAAAACGGGAAGTATTTTTCTTGCTGGAAGTTATTTGGTAAAGGCCGCTATTGGTGAATCCATAGACAATGAAACTTTAGGAGGCGCCACAACCCATTGCGAAATCTCTGGAGTCACCGATTACAAATCCAAAGATGATAAGGATGCATTGGATACTATTAAAAATATCATTAGTAAAATAGGTGACTATGACCAAGCTGGTTTTAATCGGATCAAAGCAGTAAAACCCGCCGAAAACCCTATGGACATTTATGGGATCATTCCAAGATCCCGTGCAGACCAATACGATATGCACGAGATTATTAAACGCTTGGTGGACCATTCAGAATTTGATGAATACAAAGCAGGCTATGGAAAAACCATTATAACAGCCTATGCCAGAATAGAGGGTTGGGCCGTGGGTATCGTTGCCAACCAAAGGCAATTGGTGAAAACCAAAAAAGGTGAAATGCAGTTTGGAGGCGTCATTTATAACGACTCTGCCGATAAAGCCACCCGTTTTATTGCTAATTGTAATCAGAAAAAAATACCCTTGGTGTTTTTACAAGATGTGACTGGGTTTATGGTAGGCAGTAAAAGTGAACATGGTGGGATTATAAAAGATGGAGCCAAAATGGTAAACGCTGTGAGCAACAGTGTGGTGCCAAAATTTACTGTAATAATAGGCAATAGTTATGGCGCTGGAAATTATGCCATGTGTGGAAAAGCTTATGACCCCAGATTAATTGTAGCATGGCCAAGTGCCGAACTGGCAGTTATGAGTGGTAATAGTGCCGCAAAAGTATTGTTACAAATAGAAACGGCTTCACTAAAAAAGAAAGGCGAAATCATTACAAAAGAGCAAGAAGCTGAATTATTCAACAGGATAAAGGACCGCTACGACGCTCAAGTGTCGCCCTATTACGCTGCGGCCAGATTATGGACAGATGCCATAATCGATCCTCTTGACACTAGAACTTGGATTAGTATGGGGATAGAAGCAGCAAACCACGCTCCTATTGAAAAGAAATTCAATATGGGAGTTTTACAAGTGTAACAGGAGTAAATTCGATAAAATTTTGTAATTTAATTGATTGAAAATCATTACAATTTTTAATCATGGAAAAAATAAAATCTCTAAATAAGTGGGCAAACAGGCACACTTATTGGCCTTTAGACATTGTACGTATGGCACTTGGTGTCTTTTTATTTGTCAAAGGCATCGACTTTATGTCGGACAGTCAAATGTTGGTTGAACTCTTTTCGCCCTTTAAAAATATCGCTGGTGCCGTGATTATTGTTCATTACGTTGCCCCGGCACATTTTATTGGAGGTATTCTTATATTTTTTGGACTCTTGACTCGGTGGGCCATTCTTGCACAGCTCCCTATTTTAATTGGTGCTATCCTCATTAATTTTGTAGGCCTTATGGACACTTCAAATTTAATATTGGCTACAATTACCTTTTTAGCGTGTATGTTTTTCCTGTTTTACGGTTCAGGTAAACATTCCTCCGATTATTATTTTAAAATGCAACAGTGATTTATTGAGGTTTTTTCATAACCTCTTCCAAAGTATTAGTGCGTTGGATTTTTCCAGTTTGTGTCATTTTAAATTTAGGAACATTGTAAATAGCTTTCGGAATTTCATACTTATCCAAACTTTCAAAAATTTTGGGGTCTAGGGTATTTGTATTGCCTTCCAATACCAAAATCAAGCGTTCACCCAATTTAGGATCAGGTTCTGAAGCTATAAAAAATGGTTGCACAATTTTTCCCCTTAACTTTTCTTCAATTTGCTCTGGGAAAAACTTTATACCACCGGAATTGATCACATTATCAATACGTCCCAACCATTCAAATTCACTTTTAGAATGTAACTTAACAATGTCGTTGGTAATTATTTTTCCTTGGGCTACGTTGGGAGCATCTATAACCAAGCAATTTCGATCATCTTGTGAGATGGACACACCAGGCAAGATTTTAAAATAAGGCGCTTTTAATGCATTATTTAAGGGTTTAAGTGCAATATGCGTAGCGGTTTCCGTCATGCCATAAGTTGCATAAACTCTTGTTTTTAATGTTTGTGTTAAAGAAGTTAAATGCAGTGAAACCGTTGAACCTCCCACAATAATAATTTTTACATTGTGAAGATACTTAAGTGTCGATTGTAATTGCATGGGAAGCATGGCTACAAAATGATACACTTTGTCATAATCAAAAACAGGTTGAGATGTGGGCTCAACCAAATCGACTTCCAAACCCAAAATCATGGCCCGCACCAACATCATTTTACCAGCTATATAATTTGAAGGCAAGCAATGTAAGGCTGTTTTTCCGGGTGTCAATTTAAGGTAATTGCCCGTTGCAATACTCGAATTGACCATAGCTTGTTTGCTTAACTGTATTGTTCTAGGTAAACCCGTTGAACCCGAAGTGTTAACTTCAATATAGTCCTTTTCGTCCAGCCAATCCAAAAGAAAATGGCCAGCAATCCTCTCATAAGCTTCACCCTCCTTAACCAGGCTATAGGACACCTCTTTTAATTCCTCATGGGAGTAACTATGATTGTTAAGTTTAAACTTTAAATGTATTTTATCAAAAGTTGGAATCATTTTTGTATACTATTGGATATTATAAAATTATGCTATTTTTAACGGTTCGAAGTTAAAAATTAATATTAAAATATAGCTATCTTTGAAAATTAAGTTATTACATATCATGAAAGCCCTACTTGTTCTTTTTTGTTTGCCATTATTTGTTTTTTCACAAGATTTTTCTTCAGAAGATTTCATTTATCTCAAACGCCATGAAAACATAAAAATTGAATTGTCAGACCATAAATTTGACATAGCTAAACAAGTGTCTGAACAGGCCGAATATTTGACTTCCAAAAAATTGTATTTCGCTAACGAAGTGATGCCTTTTGACAGCTTCACAACTATAGAAAATATCGATGCTTACACCTATTTGCCCAAAACGAACAGAAAGGTGAATGTAGACTATATTGAAACCAAACGCGAGTTCGACAATGGTATATTTTACAGCGACCAAGAAGCTAAATACTTCACCTTTCCAGCGGTGACTGAAGGTGCCATTACCAACTTAAATTATACCGAAATCATTAAGGACCCCCATTTTTTAGGCATGTTTAGATTTGGTTCGTATGTACCTACCAAAAGCGCCCAGTTATCGATTGAGTTCCCTAAAAATGTAACCCTTGGTTATATCGATTTTAATACCAAAAACATCGGTTTGGATTTCAAAAAAGAAGAACTGACCACTAGTAATAAATACACTTGGACCGTTGACAACTTAAAAGGTTTTACGGGTGAAGAAAATAGCGAATCATCATTGTATTATGTTCCTCATATTATTGTGTATATAAAAAGCTATGAAGAGAATGGAAAAATCCATAATGTTCTCAACGACACCAAAGATTTATACAAATGGTATACCTCATTAGTCAAACAAATAGACACCGAGGAATTAGATACCGTTTACAACATTGCCGACAATTTGACCAAAAACTTGACCTCACAACGAGAAAAAGCTAAAGCTATTTTTAACTGGGTTCAAGAAAACATCAATTATGTAGCTTTTGAAGATGGTTTGGGCGGATTTATTCCTAGAAGTGCCGCAAGTGTATGCTCAAAACGCTATGGAGATTGCAAGGATATGGCCAATTTATTATACGAAATGCTAAACCATGTTGGCATCACGTCTTACCGCACCTGGATTGGCACTAGAGACCGGCATTACTCCTATTTGGAAGTCCCTACGCCCATGGTCGATAATCACATGATTAATACCGCTGTGATTGATAATGACACCATCTTCTTGGATGCTACCGATAGCTATGTCCCGTTTGGCATGCCTAGCGCTTTTACACAAACCAAGGAAGCGCTCCTCGGTATTGACGATAACACCTTTAAAATCATAAAAGTTCCAGTACAAAAACCAGAACAAAGCGTATCGACCGTCATCAGCAAGATGACTTTAGAAGATGAAACACTCAAAGTATCGGAGCAACGCCAGATGATTGGTTACGACAAAGTAGATTTTATTACAGACTATCTCTATAAAAAAGGAGACAAAAGTGATGAGGAATTTTTGAATACGACCTTAGCCTTAGGAAATAACAAAACTAATTATACCAAGATCTCAAAAGAAAATTTTGATAATAAAAGCACTCCTTTAATCCTTAATTACGATTTGAATATTGAAAATTACACCAAAACCATCAGTGGTAAAAGCTATATTAATATGAATATCGATCGTACCCTATCCAAAAGTAATATCGATATCAAGGATCGTAAGTACAGCAAAAAAATAGATCATAAGTTTAAAAAGGATTTTACCACAACCTTTACCCTTCCAGACGGTTTTAAATTAAGTTACGTCCCCGAGACTTCCTCTTTTGACCATCCCGATTATGGATATAGCATCAGCTATTCAACAGAAGGAAATCAAATCATTCAGCACAAATCTATTTATATCAACACCTTAAGTATTCAAAATGAAGAATTTGAATCTTGGAACGATTTTATAAAAAGCCTCATTAAAGCCTATAAAAAAAGTATCATCATAGAACATAACCCATGACAAAATACATAGTGATCGTCCTGTTAATTGCAACTACAAATTGCTTTTCACAACATTATAAAACCTACAAATGGTCCGAGAAACCTCAACTCCATAAGCTTTCTTCTGAAGAATTAAAAGAGTCTTCAATAGGTATTCTAAAAAAGCATATTGTTGAATACAACTCAAGTTTAACATCGGATCCAATTTGTTATGAAACTGAGCATACCATAATCCGTGTAAATAACGATAAAGGCATTGGGCGCAACAACACCGTTTACATCCCTATGACTGGTGTTAAAGCGGTTGTAGACATCAAAGCTCGAACCATCAATTCAAAAGGTCAGGTCACGCTTTTAAATCAAGACAACATCAAAGAAGTCAAAAATGTAGAAGAATATGGCGATTTTAAAATATTTGCCATTGAAGGAGTTGAGAAAAATTCTGAAATAGAAGTGCTTTACACTGTCGAAAAGAATTTTGATATTTTTGGCTCTGAAGCGCTTCAGAGGGATTTTAAGATCAAAGACGTACAATTTTTATTCATTACAGGAACCCTAAATTCCAGTATTAAAGCCTATCGAACCCAGGTTCCTTTTAAAGATATCACCGTTGATGGATTGGCTGCAAAATTGCTAGAAATCAAAGATATGCCAGCAATGGTTGAAGAAGAATACGCAACACCTAATGCCAATAAAATAGAAGTTGCCTACCAATGTTATCCCAATAATCAAACCTATACTCAAGACATGTTTTGGGGCAATGTTGCCTACAATGCCGGCTCTAAATTTTTCCCTAAAGATGTTACAGATCTGGCCACAGATGACTTGTCGCTGATTACTGAAGGAAAAACCGAAATGTCCAACTTCGAAAAAGCCTCAAGAGTAGATAATTTCATAAAAACCAACTTTACCATTGTAAAAAACAATAATGAAGAACTTACCAACCTAAATTATATTTTAAAAAATAGGTCGGCCAGTGATTATGGTATCATGAAAGCTTATGGACATTACTTAAAGGCACTACAGGTTCCCTACGAAATTGTGATTACAGCTAACCGCTTTCAGTTTAAATTCGATCCTGATTTTTTCATACCCAATATGTTGCGGGATTTTATAATTTATCTACCTACTGAAAAAAAATATATTGCCCCCGATAGAATTGAAAACAGGGTCGGCGAAGCCCCGTTTAATCTTTTGGGTAATTATGGATTGTTCATAAAAGATAATTTTGACTACTATTTTAAAAAGATCACAGAAGAAGACCCAGAATACAGCAGAGTTAAAAGGAATATTGACATTAGTTTTTTAAATGATTTTGAAAAAGTATCTGTTAAGCAGTATCAAGAATATACAGGGCATTGGGCCGAAACCAATAGAGCGGTTTTCAGTTTGTCTTCGGAACAAGGCTTAAAGGAGTTTAAGGACTATCTAACGGGCTCAGGAATTGAAGACAAAGAGGTTGTGGACTATGAAGTTGAAAATACCGACATGAACCAACTGGCCTATAACAAACCGTTTATTGTAAAATCTGCCATGACTTCAGAATCCTTATTGGACGATGCAGGTGGCAGTTATATTTTTGAAGTCGGCAAAGTGATTGGAACCCAAAGCGAGCTTTATCAGGAAACCAAACGTGTCAATCCTATCGAGATGCAATATCCCAACCAATACGATTATTTAATTACCGTTACCATCCCAGATGGCTATGAAGTTGAAGGCTTAAAATCTTTGGCTATCGATAAAAGCTATAAATCTGAAACGGGTGAAAAAATCTGCAAATTTGAATCCTCGTATCAACTTGTTGGCAACCAATTGATGATTACGGTTCAGGAATATTACCGATCCAATGAATATGATTTGGAGCGTTATGATGAGTTTAGAAGCGTGATCAATGCTTCTTCCGATTTTAATAAAGCGTCCATTTTAATTAAAGAGAAAGGCTAATGTTATGTACCACCTATTTGAAAAGCTAAATTAAAATCTGCTTTTTATATATTGGTTTATAACACGTTGTGCATAATTTAAGAAAACCCACGAATTGAATAAAATTATAGGAATTATATTGACATTTTTACTTCTGATTTCCTGTAAGAATTCGGAAAAACGAGAAACGGAAAACAAACTTACTCAAACGGAATTAAAGAAAACTGAATCCAATCAGACCGAATTAATTGTTCAAAAAATACTTGATTTACCAGACCTTCAATGGATTTATCATCCAGAATCTAAAGAAAGATTACCTGTAAAATTGTTGGAATCGGACTTGGTTAAGAAAACTTTCAATCTTAATAAATTCGGACAAAAGGTTAGAATACTTTCTTTGATTGAATTAGAAAAGGAAGGAATCAATGACTATGTCGTAATTGACAAATTGGAAATTAAAAAAGACACAACTGATTTTGAGTTATCATATAAAATTGAGGGTGCAGGTTCTGCTGGAAAATTTGTCCAAGAAAACGGAGAATGGAAAGTTTTCGACTATTCTGTATGGGAAAATTAAAAACTATGCACAACACCGGCTATAATCCATTGCTCGCTAAATGCTAAACCAAAAAACTGTATATTTAACTTGGCTTGATTCCAACTCCGAAAATCCTACGGATTTTCTCGCAACGGAATCATAGCCAAACACGTTGTGTGTAATTTGAGAATTTGGTTTTTATACCAATTTTTGGTATATTTGAAATAAATAGTATCAAAATGAACAAAAACACATCTATATCTCTCGGAAATTATTTTGACCAATTCGTTCAAAGCCGAATAAAAGAAGGTCGATTTAAAAATGTTAGCGAAGTTATACGCGCTGGATTAAGACTTTTAGAAGAAGAAGAAAGTAAAATAATTGCATTGAGAAACGCAATTCAAGACGGAATTGATAGCGGAATTGCTCACGATTTTGACCCTAAAAAACATCTTGAATCTCTAAAAGCAAAAAAGGACTCAAATGGCTGAATTTAAATTGACTAATAAAGCTGTTGAGGATTTATCAAAAATTTGGGAATATACATTTGAAGTCTGGTCTGAAAATCAAGCCGATAAATATTACGACATGTTGATTTCAAACTGTCAAGAAATTGCAGATAATCCACTTTTAGGAAAAAACTATGTCGGAATTACTCAAAATCTACTCGGACTAAAAACAAATCGACATATCATTTTCTATCGGACTTTGAATGAAAACTATGTGGAAATTACAAGAATTTTACACCAAAGAATGGATTTAAAAAAGAGAATAACCGAATAAAAACTACACACAACACCGGCTATAATCCAATGCTTGCTAAATGCTAAACCCTACCTGCGGCAGGCAGGCAAAAAAATGTATATTTAAATTGACTCTCTTTTCAAACCCCAAGCACTAAAGACACAACAGGACTAAACCCATTACAACTTTTCAATTTCATTGTTTTCAGATTCAACTTCAAGTTCAACTTCAACTTCAGGCTCCTCCACTCTACCAAACAATTTATCATTCCAATTGGACCATTTGTATTTTCGTGCTAAAATATACAGGAGAATGGGAAACACTACAAATACGGGCATAAAAATATTGACAAAGCCTGCTTGGGTAGGATCAGACATGTCTTTTAAAACCGAATGTGTTTGAAAGGCGGTCCAATCTGCCGTAACCAACAAAGCGGTAAACAAATTATTGGCCGCATGAAACCCTAAGGACAGTTCCATACCTTCATCCATCAAGGTCATGATGCCCAAAAACAGTCCGGTTCCTATATAATAAACCAAAATTACATAGCCCAGTTTTTCTACTTCCGGATTTGCAATATGCAAGGTGCCAAATACAACAGAAGTCACGATAAGCGGTATCCATCTTCGTTTAGTAAGAACGCCCAATCCCTGCATCAAATAACCTCTAAACAAATACTCCTCAAAACTGGTTTGCAAGGGCACTAAAATAATGGCAATAACACATAGAATTATAAAAGGTTTCAGATTAAAATTAACCACATAATCCTCTGGCGACATATAATAATCCATCAAAACCAAGCCTGAAGACAGGATTCCCCAAAACAAAAAGACAAACCAAAAGCGTTTCCAATCTATTTTCTTTCGGGACGTAGTCAGCTGGGTAATAGATTGTTTGTGCATAAATTTAACCGCCAAAAGCAAACAAATGAGCCCGCCTACAAACGGCAATAAAATCAAAACCAAATTAATATTGGAATCAAATAAAGTCATGATATAATTCATGTCTTCAAGTCTAGACACATCGGCTTCTCCATTAAATTGTTTAATGGCTATAGCAACCAAATGTGGCACCGAAAAGGCAAAAATTCCAGCAATAGCAATAATAATTCCTAGGACATATCGCCACCAATCATGCAGCCCTTTAAACGCTTGTTCTATATACATAAGTTATAAATTAAAGTTCCAATTAAGTTGATTATCATAACGCAATGTACCATTTTTTACCTGTAATGGACATTCAAAATTATTAGTGAACAAACTTCCTGTCCCTAGCCCCTGCGCCATTGTAGATTGCAAAGTAAAAGTCCATTGCGCTATGGCATTTAAACCTACATTACTTTCTAAAGCACTGGTAATCCACCAAGCCACATTTTGGCTTGTAGCACTATCAATCCATTCCTGCGTGCCTTTAAAACCTCCAATAAAACTTGGTTTTAGAATAATATACTGTGGATGTATTGTTTGTAAAAGATCTTGCTTTTTTGTTACAGAAAAGGCCCCTATAAGCTCCTCATCCAATGCAATAGCTAACGGACTTTGCTCACAAAGTTTCGCCATAGTTTCAACTTGTCCAGGTTTAATGGGTTGTTCTATGGAATGCAAGTCCAGTTCAGACAAACGCTTTAATTTATCCAAGGCCTCATGAGCTTGAAAAGCTCCATTGGCATCCACGCGTAATTCGATATCTTTTGAAGAAAATTCCGTTCTAATGGATTTTAGCAGATTGATCTCGGTTTCAAAATCGATAGCTCCAATTTTCATTTTTATACAACGGAATCCCGCTTGAATTTTTTCCTGAATCTGTTGTTTCATAAAAGCCTCGGTTCCCATCCAAATCAAGCCGTTGATGGGGATTGAAGCCCTACCTTGGGTAAATGTCGATGGAAATAATTCAAAAGGCTGTTGGCTTACCAAGGATTTGAAAGCCATTTCCAATCCAAACTGTATGCTTGGAAATTCAATATTTTCAACATAAAGCCTATCCAACCCTAATTCAATATGCTGACACGTCCATTTTAGTTGGTCTTCATAATCGGGTCGATCATCAACACTCAAGCCTCTTAAAAGTCCACATTCCCCGATTCCTTGTCGTTCTTCAGAATTAAGAACAATAAACCAGGTTTCCTTAGTCTTTAAAACGCCTCTGGACGTTCCACTGGGCTGTTTGAAATTTAAAATATAATTGTGATAGGTCGCTGTCATGTTGAAGCCTCAAAAATACTCAATTATTTTTGTAATTTAGGGCATTAAATTATCACTATAATGCCAGAGTTTCCAAACATCATTCTTTATGCCATTCCGTTTTTTGTTTTGGCCATGTTGGTGGAATTGGTCGTGACCATCAGACAACATATCAATACTTATGAAACCAAAGATGCCTTTTCTTCTATAAGTATGGGAATTGGAAATGTGCTGTTAGGCTTTTTAAGTAAAGCCATTGTATTAGCTTCCTTCTTCTATATTTATGAACACTTTAGGTTTTTCACCATTCCGCTCGCATGGTGGAGTTTTGTTCTCATTTTTTTTGCTGATGACCTCTCCTATTATTGGTTTCATCGCATTTCGCACGAATGCCGTTTGTTTTGGGCATCTCATGTCGTACATCACTCCTCGCAGCATTATAATTTAAGTACCGCATTACGGCAAACTTGGTCGGGTAGTTTTTATTCCTTTATATTCTGGTTATGGATGCCCTTGCTTGGATTTCATCCCGCCATGATCCTACTACAAATGTCTATAAGTTTGCTTTATCAGTTTTGGATTCATACCGAAGCGATTAACAAACTTCCAAAATGGTTTGAAGCCGTTATGAACACGCCATCACATCATAGAGTGCATCATGGTCGTAATCCTTTGTATTTGGACAGAAACCACGCCGGCATCTTGATTATTTGGGATAAATGGTTTGGCACCTTCCAACCTGAACTTGAAAATGAAAAAGTCGTATATGGTCTGGTAAAAAATATACAAACCTATAATCCGATAAAGATTGCCTTTTTTGAGTGGATTAATATGTTTAAGGATGCTTTTTCTGGACGAAAATCTCTTAA
Source organism: Flavobacteriaceae bacterium LMO-SS05 (assembly GCA_051814705.1). GTDB lineage: Bacteria > Bacteroidota > Bacteroidia > Flavobacteriales > Flavobacteriaceae > Geojedonia. The sequence continues at coordinate 37,071 of JBPWQW010000006.1, read as the reverse complement.
AAACAGATGGCTTTACCTGATAAAACCACCAGGTTGGAAACACGACGGCACTGGTAAAATTAGTGAGGACTTAAGGCAAGAGTGGATTTCCAAAGCTGGCAGCAAGTAGTCTAGACAAACAATAATGTTTGAGCTATGCTAATTCGCTTAATATAAAAAATCAGAAAATAAGCTACCTTTCTACAGTTTTATTGTTACTAATCATTTTTATATTAATTATTCAAAAGTATCGGTTTGCCAAAACCTAGCTTTTCCAATTTATCAAATTGAGTAGCTGCATCCCCCACTACTAGGTAAATCATTTTATCTGGGTGTATGTATTTTTTGGCCAACTCTTGAATATCTTCAACCGTTAGTGCTTTCACAATAGTTTCGCGTTGTTGAGCATAGTCATCAGGATAATCATAATTGCTAATATTTGTAAGCATATTTAATTTACTGTTCAACGTTTCAAAAGCCCTGGCCCCGCTTTTAAGCATATATCCTTTAGTGACTTCCAAATCGTTCTCGTTAAAGTTCTTGCCATAATTCTCTAAAATTTCTATTATCAAACTTGCTGATTCATACGTTACATTAGAACGCACACTGCTATAAATCCCGAAAGGACCTTTGGTTGTAGAGCCTGAAAACCCGGAACCAATACCATAGGTATAGCCTTTGCTTTCTCGTAATTGTTGTGTGAACTGAGAGGCAAATCCACCACCACCCAAACGATAGTTAAGCAATGTCGCTGGATAGTATTCCGCATCAGTAGCCGCTAAGGCAGGATAACCAAATCGCAGTGCAGATTGTTTTGCTCCTGGAACGTCATAAAAATAGACAGTTGATTTCTGTGGAGCTACCGGATTTGATTTTTCAGGAAATACAATATCTTTTGATTCCCAATTTTTATTTAATACTACTAAAGATTTAGAAACATTTTCTTTTGAAATGGCTCCAACTACCTGAACTTTAGTGATGCTAGGTGAGAAATAGGAATTGTAATACCCTTTCAAATCATCTAGGGTTATTGCATTCACTGAAGATTTAGTTCCTAAGTTATCATTGGATAAAATATTACTATCACCATAAAGTAATTTGTCAAACTCGTTTGAGGCAATACTATTTGGATCTGCCTTTTGGCGTTCTATTTTCGCCAATGTACTTTGTTTAAGAAGACTAAATTCATTCTCGTCCCAACGTGGCTCCAATAATATTTCTTGAACCAATGCCATAGTTTTGACATAGTTTTTAGCTAAGGTATTTCCAGAAATTACAATAGATTCTTTGGTGGCATGGGCATCTATGGATGCACCAAGTGTTTCAATAGCATTTTCAAGCTCTTCAGGAGTTTTGGTTAATGTTCCTTTAGTCATTAAACCAGCAAGCAAGTTTGAAACCCCTATTTTGTCTGGCTTTTCCAACAACATCCCGCCATCTATTTGAATTTGAAATTGTACTAAAGGGACTTCATTATTTTCAATACCATAAAGTTTCATTCCTGATGAAAGCTCCTTTTTCCATACATCAGGGACTTTTACATCTGGGCTTTCACCATAAGGAGGCTCAATGCTTCTGTCAAAACTAGAAGGTGTTTTTTCATATTCGGCAACAATACTGGAGTCGAATTTTTCTTCTGCGCCCTCAACAATGGGTTCTTCCACTACATCGGCCAATTTAGAATCGGTAAGCGCTAATGCTTTTTGTGTTTTAGGAACAAAGCTAGTGGCAACGTAATTCTTGCCTTTTATATAGGTGTTGTAAACACGCATTACATCTTCTGGAGTCACAGCGAGAATATTTTTAATATCTTGGTTCACAAATCCAGGATCACCCGCAAATATTTCGTATTGTGCTAGTTGAAATCCCTTTCCCAAAACACTTGATAAGCTGTTATAAAAATTGGTTTCCTGCCCCGCTTTAATACGGTCTAAATCCGCTTTTGAAATCCCTTCAGTTTCAAATTTTGCTAACCCGTCATGAATCGCATCATAGACTTTTTGTAAATCGGTATCAGAAAACGCAGTGACTTGCATCATAAACTGACCAGCGATTTCAGAGTTGTACTGAAACGCGTCTATTTGATCGGTTAGTTTTTTATCTTCTACCAATTCCTTGTACAAAGGTGCTTTTTTGCCCTGGGTTAAATAGGTTGCCAAGACTTCCAACGCATACGAATCGGGATGATATTCGTACACTCCGGGCCATGTTACTGTTAGTTGGGGAACTCGTGCAAAATTGTCTTCGTAATATAATTTTTTAGTTTCTGAAAGGGTTATAGGCTGCTTTTCCATTTTAGGAATATCTTCACCCTTTTTTATTTCGCCAAAATATTTGTTCACCCATGCTTTGGCTTGTGCCACATCAAAATCACCTGCAATCGTTAATGTAACGTTATTTGGAACATACCAACGATTATAAAAATCTTTTACATCCTGAAGCGTTGCGTTTTGTAAATCTTCAAGTGAGCCAATGACTTCCCAATTATAAGGATGATTTTTAGGATATAGGTTTTTATCAATAACATAAAAATTATGGCCATAAGGACGATTATCATAGCTTTGCCGCTTTTCGTTTTTAACGACTTGCTTTTCTTTTGCCAATACAGGCTCAGTCACCGTATTGATAAAGAATCCTAATTTATCCGCTTCAGCCCAAATCATTTTTTCCAAAGCATCTTTTGGAACCGTTTGAAAGTAATTGGTTCTATCCCTACTGGTTGATCCATTAGCGCCTGAGCCACCAATACGCGCGCTCATTTTATCGAGGCCACCTTTGCCAAGGTTTTCAGATTCTAAGAATAGCAAATGCTCAAATAAGTGTGCAAAACCAGTACGCCCTTCAATTTCTCTTGCAGAACCCACATGACTCGTTAAAGCCACTGCGACTACTGGATCGGATCGGTCAATATGAAATATGACTTGCAAACCATTATCGAGTGTAATTTTTTCGTAATCTACTTTAAACTCTATTGTTTCAGAAGTGCCGTATTGATCTTTTTTACAAGACATCAATGACGTAAACATCAAGAAAGTGATTGCTACAAGTTTAATTGAATTCATAAAATGTTTTTAATTTAGGTTGTTAGTGTTTTTAATGATTAACAAAATGGCATTAACTTTATATTTAAAATCTCAAAATATATAATCCGTCAGACTTAAGATGAACGCTATGATCCAATTATGAAACCTCATGTCCTGTTGGCAAGCAAGATCAATATGGGATTCAAAGTTAGCTTTTTAAATGAATTTAGATGTATTTAAATGTTTCAGTTTTTAAGATGTTGTTCAAAAAAATGGATCATTGAAGGTTTCCATTCTGGGTTTCGCATCACAATATGATCCATACCTTGATACTCGATAAATTCATAATTTTTATACCCAAGTGCTTTTAGTTTTTCCACTAAAAAATAGGCGTCCTCAATTAGGACATCATCATCTGCTGTGCCGTGAACAATCATAAGTGGCGCTTTCAAACGGCTTAATTTATCCGATAGTTTTGATTTTTTATACTGCTCTGGGCAATCCTTTGGCAAACAGCCCATAAAAGGCTCTATGGCTACCCTAAACTGTTCGGGGTCAATAGCTGCTGCGTTTATATGTCCCGCTTTGTAAAAATCTGGAGCTTCTACAAGGGCCCGAAGGGCAAAATGACCACCCCAGCTATGACCTAATATCCCTACCTTATCTAAATCTATATAAGGGCGTTCATGCGCAAGTTGTTGAATTGCAGTTATATGGTCATCGATTTCAACCTGTCCAAATTTACCAAAGCTAAAATTGTTAAAGGCTTTCCCGCGTTCTTCAGTTCCTCTCCCATCAACACAGACTACTATAAAACCCTGTTTTGCAAGGGTATTTAAATCCCATAGCCAAGGTGAGAAAAAATCCATGTTCGTGACATTATAAATAGGAGCACCATAAATATACTCAACAACAGGATAGGTCTTGGTTTCATCAAGATCTGTTGGCTTTAATATAAAGGTTTGAAGATTGGTTTTCTGATCTGCTGCTTTGACTGTAGCATATTCAAAATTAAAATAATCAGCTTCCAATGACGAAAAATTTCCTTTCCAAGCGGTATTAAGAAATTGCCCGTCAGGGCTTATACAATCGATTTGCAACAATTTTGGAAGACCCGCTCTTAACAACCAAAGTGTATCGTTTTGGCTAGAAAGCACATCGACAATTCCTGATGCTTCTGATATTTTACTAGTGTTTTCAGAATTAAGCGATGACTTATACACCTGCACACTGTAGGGTTGTTGAGGGTCGCCATGAGCCGTAAAATAGATACAGTCATTTTTTTTGTCATAAGCTTCTGCTTTTATAACGATTCCATTCTGCGATCTATTGGTAAGGGGTCTAATTAAATGTCCTTCATAATCATAAAGATATAATTGATTGAACCCACTGCGCTCGCTCATCCAAACGAACTGCTTTTTGTGATCAATCAACGTGATTATATTCATTCCCTTTAATCGGTTGCCATATCCTTGCAATAAATTTAGCCCAATCAAATAGGTGTCAGATTGTTCACTCAATATTATTTTTGAATCTCCATTTAACGGATTTATACTGAGTAGATTAAGGTGTTTCATCAACCGATCTGATTCCATAACAAATACTGAATTGTGATCGGAGCTCCAACCCATTATATGCACATAAGGAAAGTCAGAGTGTTGTTTGACTGCTGTTTGATTGCCTGTTTTAGCATCAACAATATAAAATTGGTCAATAGGAATAGGTTCACCAGCTCTAAAATAGGATTTGGACACGAAATCATCGGGAGTAGCCTTAGTCAATTTTATTTTTTTAACAGCTCGGTCATCCGTCTGTTTTACCATAATATATCGGGCATCATGTGACCAAGTGGCATTGTCAATATTCCAATATGAGCCTTCGTTGGGTTTGATCACAAGGTTTAAACTATCAGACCCTACTTCTCTAAAGTAAAGATTACCTTGTTCGGTCCCAGCAAATAGCTGATTGGTTTTGGAGTACAGCTCAAATTGTGGTCGGGTATGTAAAAATAAACCTGGCCCCAATACTCTAGCATCGGGATGCCAGCCCTCACTTGGCTGCATCATGATTTCAGGAGGATGATCCATAATTTGGTTCATGATGCGTTGGGAATATACCATAACGCTGAACAGACTTAGGCAAACAATAAGTGAATACGTTCTAATTTTTGCGTCCATTGTCTTCAGTATTAGATTAGCAGTTCCTATATAATCTTCTTAGCTTTTTTAGAGTTCAATACTTTTACCTATATCCAACAACATCAGGTCCTTGCCCTTATTAAAAAATTTGCGTTTGGCATCTTCGTGGTCAATTTCTATATATCCAAAAGTGTCGTAATGACAGCCTAGTATCTTATCGCACTGTACAAAATCACTAGCAAAAATAGCTGCGTCAATGCCCATGGTAAAATTATCACCAATGGGCAACACCGCTAAATCCAATTGCGTATGTAAGGGTATTAATTTCATATCCATGGTCAATGCCGTATCGCCAGCTATATAAATATTTTTGTGTTCGCCTTCTATCACAAACCCTCCCGGTTGCCCACCATAGCTCCCATCGGGAAAGGATGAAGTATGAATAGCATTTACAAATCTTAGCGTTCCAAACTCAAAATCCCATTGCCCACCATGGTTCATCGGGTGCACTTCTAAGCCCATTTTCTCATAATAAGTCGTGATTTCAAAATTGGAAATTATAACAGCATTGGTTCGTTTCGCAATGGATTCAGCATCTAAAATATGATCTTGATGAGCATGCGTGAGTAAAATATAGTCAGCTTTTATCGTGCCAATATCGATATGGGAGGCTTTGGGATTTGCCGAAATAAAAGGATCAACCAAAATATGAACATCATTGATTTGAATACCCAAACAGGCGTGGCCGTAAAATGTAATTTTCATATCTTCTTATATTTATGTCTCAAAATACAAAAAAACCAGAAAAGAATAACGTAAATTTAAAGGATATAACCAATTCCTAAAAGCAAAGAAAACGCAAAGGTTGTCAATGCCAATACTTTTAACTGCGGATCAAAATCGCTGGGTTGTTTTGCCTTTACTACAGCTTTTATGTGGAAGATTAATGGGATATATACCAAAAAGAACATGAAATTGGTCAGTGCTGAAAAATAAAAAACTGAAAATAAAAATGAAACAACCATAGCTCCAATAATTAAAGAGAGATGGTAAATTTTCGCACTTTTTTTTCCTAATTTTACGGCCATAGTGATTTTATTAGATAGCGTGTCAGAATCGATGTCGCGCATATTATTGAGGTTTAATACTCCAACGCTTAATAAGCCAACTGAAATTGCAGGTAAAACTATATGATGATCAAGCTGTCTCGTATATAAAAAATAACTCCCAACGACACTCACAAAACCAAAGAATACAAACACAAAAACATCGCCCAACCCTTTATACCCATACGCTTTACTTCCAATGGTATAGGACATCGCCGCGTACACTGATACCCCTGCAAGAACAATAAAGAAAAGCGTATATAAAAAATGGCTTTTACCAAACGCCATAAAGATGAGTAAAAAAACGAGCATAATGATCACAAGGATATTGATCTTAATGGCCTCAAACATTTGCTCAGGAGTAATGGCACCACTTTGAATGGCGCGTTCTGGTCCTACCCTATTGTCATTATCTGTACCTTTGATACCATCACCATAGTCGTTAGCAAGATTGGAAAGGATTTGCAAACTTATAGTCGTTAAAATGGCCAATATTAAAATGGCTAAATTGAAGAATCCATTGTAGTACGCAAAACAAGTTCCGATAATAATGCCAGAAATTGATAAAGGAAGTGTTCTTAGTCGAATAGCAGACAACCAAGGTTTTAGGTTATTCATAAATTATTTTTTCTGGATTAAGGTATCCATTTTTTAGCAAAATTAGGCTTGCGTTTTTCTAAAAATGCGTTTCGGCCTTCTTTAGCTTCATCAGTCATATAGGCCAACCGTGTTGCCTCGCCTGCAAACACTTGCTGCCCAACCATGCCATCATCTGTCAAATTCATGGCAAATTTAAGCATTTTTATAGAGATTGGTGATTTGGCCAAAATCTCTTGCGCCCATTGATATGCAGTGGTTTCCAACTCGTTATGTGGCACTACAGCATTAACCATACCCATGTCATAAGCTTCCTGTGCAGAATAATTACGTCCTAAAAAGAAAATTTCTCGTGCTCTTTTTTGACCAACCATTTTTGCCAAATAGGCCGAACCATAACCCCCATCAAAACTGGTGACGTCGGCATCGGTTTGTTTAAAAATGGCATGTTCTTTACTGGCTAAGGTTAAATCGCATATTACATGTAAGCTATGCCCGCCACCAACGGCCCATCCGGGGACCACAGCAATAACGGCTTTGGGCATAAAACGAATCAACCGCTGTACTTCAAGAATGTTTAAGCGATGGTAACCATCCTCACCAACATAACCTTGGTGTCCTCTTGCTTTTTGATCGCCCCCACTACAAAAACTCCAGACTCCATCTTTTGACGATGGGCCTTCAGCAGATAACAATACCACTCCAATATTTACATCTTCATTGGCATCGTAAAAAGCATCATAAAGCTCACTGGTCGTTTTTGGTCTAAAAGCATTTCTAACATTGGGCCTGTTAAAAGCAATGCGTGCAACGCCATCACATTTTTTATAGGTAATATCCTCATACGTTTTGGCTGTTGACCAATTAATCTCACTCATCGTGTTAAAATCATATTTCACGTAAAAATACATATTAAAAAAAATAGCCCCATATTTTATTGAATTTTTTTGTACATTCAATTAGTTTATTAAATCCCTTGACTATGACTATTAAAGATTCTTCTATAGCCAGTAATGCTAATTCTGTTTACAAATTAAAATTTGGAGATCTTTACTTTTACAACACATTTTTCATTGTCGAAATGAAAGAAGGTGTTGTCGTCAATAAAGAAGATGTAGGGCAAATGCTAGACTTAGTCCATGTCCATTTTGGTTATGACAATCCTTATGGAATGATTAGCAATAGAGTCAACTCGTATTCCTCCGATTTAATTGACATTAGTCCTTTTGTTGCTGATATAAAATTTTTGGTTGCTAACGCCGTTGTATTTTACAACAAGTCTTTATTTGAAAGTCTCGAATTGGAGAATGTCATGCTTAAATTAAATGGAACCGTCTTTTTTAACCTCAATGATGCCATTAAATGGACCAAGAAAAAAGTTAAAAACGCTAGATTATTAAATAGTTAAAAATTAACTTAATCTTATTCCTTCTTCTTCTATTATAATCAAGCGCTGTTTGTACAAGGTCCCTATGGCTTTTTTAAAGCTCTTTTTACTCATTTGAAGTAGCTCCTTAATGGCTTCGGGGTCTGATTTGTCGGTCAAGGCCAAATACCCATCATTGTTTTCCAGTTCGCACATAATGGTTTCTGCATTGGGTTCAATGTTTCTATAGCCAATTTTACCCAAAACAATATCCAGTTTGTTGTCGGGGCGGATTTTTTTAACGTAACCTTTTAATCGGTCACCAATACTGACGTCCTTAAACATATCTTCCCTAAAGATCAGACCAGAATGTTTTTTGTTGACAATTACATTCATTCCAATATCTGAAGGATGAGATACAATTAAATCGACTTCTTCAAAGGGTTCAACCGTAAGAACCTTATTATCCAAAAACCGGTTAGTCTTACTAGAGGCCACTAATCGTCCTGTTTCTTCATCGAGATAGCAAAATACTAAATACCATCCACCTGCTTTCATTTTAAAGGCCTGTTCTTTAAATGGGCAAAATAATTCTTTTAAAAGCCCCCAATCTAAGAAAGCGCCATGAGCCGTCACTTCATTGCAGCGCAACATGGCAAACTCATTCACTTTTATATAAGGCTTATCGGTAACCGCTACTGGGCGTTCTTCGTTGTCCAAATAGACAAAAACCTCGAGTTTGTCCCAAATCTTAAACGCTTCAGGAACGTATCGATTTGGCAACAACACTTCGTTTCCTTCTTCATCAGCAATATAAAGGCCTTGGTCTGCTTCGCGAAGTATTTCTAGTGTATTGTAATCCCCAATGTGTATCATACGGCAAAGGTAATAATATAAGCTCTTAAATAAGAGAGCAATTTTTATTTTATGAAATCAAAATAATTGAGCAACACCTCATCATTAATGGTCCTTGGGGTAAAGATCTCCAACAGTTTTGGTCTATCAGATGCTGAATAAAACCCTTTCAGTTTAAACTTGAGCTGTTTTTCGTTTGAAGCCGTTGCATAGTTCAAATCGTACATTTTGCACAATTGTTTAGCAGTAAACTCATGTTTGGTTTCGAAATAATAATCAAAATTATCAGAGTTTTTATGACCGGGAAGAATCCTAAATATTCCACCACCTTGATTGTTTATGACAATAATTCTGAAGGTGTTTGGAATGTACTGATTCCACAAGGCATTGCTATCATAAAAGAAACTCAAATCGCCTGTAATAAATGTCGTTGGATTACTATTTACAGTTGCACAGCCAATAGCTGTTGATGTGCTTCCGTCAATTCCACTGGTACCTCTATTACAATACACCTGCAAGGTTTTATTTAAATCGAAAAGTTGCGCATATCGTACTGCTGAACTGTTGCTCAGCTGCAAAACAGAATTGTCGGGTATGGATTTTAGGACCAAATCGAAGGTTTTTAAATCACTAAACGGAATTTGCTTGATATAATCTTGATGTTTTTTAAGTCGGTCCTGTTTGACTTTATCCCAATAAAGCTTATAATTACTTTTTACGTAATGTGTTATTTTAGGCAAGAACAAATGAAAAAACGTATTTGGAGACGTTTTAATATGTCTTTGCAAGCAGAAAAAAGTGTCATTAGCATCGTATTCCCCAATATGCCAATGCTGTTTAGGTTGATATTTTCGCAAAAATGCCTTTATTTTTTTTGAAATAATCATACCTCCAAAGGTGAGTAGAATATCGGGCTGCAACATCTTAAACGCTTCATCATCTAAAGGCGCTATCAGTTTATCGATACTTGGGAAAAATTCGTCGTGATGAATATTGGAAGTCGTTTCAGTTAAAACTATCACACTGTCATCATTTGCCAATTCGTCCAACCATTTTGGCCTGATTGTATTTGGATTGTTGACACCCACTAAAATCATTTTCCTTGAAGTTTCATTCCATTCGTCCAAGCATTGTTTGATCTCAAAATCGTCTGGTCTTTTAGATTTGTTTTCCTCCTTTAAAGGCTTGATCTTAACACTCAACTTATCCACCATTTCATAAAGCGGTTCATCAAACGGAACATTGATATGTACTGGTCCCGATTTGTAAATGGCTTTAAATATTGCTGTATTAATTTCCGTCTCATTATAAGTTTGAATATCCTGCTGCAAGCCTAAAAAGCGTTCGAGTTTATCTTCCAAACTTTTAAGAATGGGCAAGTCTTCATCGTCTGGCAATTTGTAGGCATCCTTTATATCCAATTTTAAATTTGCTGAATACAAAATATGATTGGCATACACTTCATTTTGATTGATGGTTTGACCATCACCGATTCCTATTAAATTTTTTGGTCGATCGGCTGATAGGATGACTAAAGGGATATTGCTAAAAAACGCTTCAGCTATTGCTGGATAATAATTTAATAAGGCACTTCCCGATGTACATACCAATGCGACAGGATATTGGGATTGTTGTGCAATACCCAATGCAAAAAAGGCAGCACTTCGCTCATCTACAATGCTGTAACATTTAAAAAAAGGGTCGTTGGTAAAGCCAATGGTTAAAGGAGCGTTTCTACTTCCTGGAGAAATAACAATGTGCCCAATGTTACGGGCCTTACAAAGTTCGATAACGGTCTGTGCCAGAGGAATTTTAGGATACTTCATTTATATCATTAATCTGAGCGTAAAATTAAGTAATCACAAACTAAAAGCAAGTATCATAATACACTTTTAATGGTTTGGGCCTTATTAACGGTTTCTTCCCACTCAGCTTTGGGATTGGAATCTTTTGTGATTCCGCCTCCAATATAAATTAGAGCATCTTTATCTTTTAATTGCATACATCGCAAATTGACAAACAAATTGCTAACCGTTGTAATGGCCGAATAAGCATCCTGTTCTACATTACGGCGGTTGGAATTTCTTGATTTCTTTTCCTTAACATTAAGCTCCCCAAGAAATCCTGTATAAAATTCGCGGTGGTAATGTTCTTCATTTAAAATGAATTGTTTCGCGGCCTCTTTAGGCAAACCACAAACTGCTGGTGTGGGATGCAAACTATTCAACAGCCTTTTTAGGCTAAAGTTTTTAAAGTCCAAGACTCCTGAAATATTAGTCTTAAGATGCAACAGGCTTCCCGCTTTTTGAGTTTTAACTGCTTCAATTTTTAGGGAGTTTACCGAAGACTGAAGATTTTCAACAATAAAATTAGTGACCATATTATGCTCTTCCTGCTCTTTTTGGCCCCATTCCACATCCAAGGTCCCTTTATAGCTTTGGGTTCCTGCCAATGCCGTGGTAAACAACCGATGTCCCTCAATTTTCAACAGGGTTTCGGGAGTTGCTCCCAACCACAATCCAACTTTAGGATGATAAAAACAATACACAAATGCAGTTGGATAATTGGACAGTAGCCGCTTAAAAATTTCCAAGGGTTCAGCTTCTGAAAGCTTCTGGGTTTCTTTTCGTGATAGCACGACTTTTTTTAGATCCCCCTTTTTAATGGCATCAATTCCTTTTTGCACAAGATCCAGATGAGCGATTTGGTTACCACGAGTGTCAACCTTAGATGAGCTTGTGTTTTTAAGTGAGTTTTCAGCCTTTGAAAAAGTAGCTGCATGTTTTTCAGATTGACCTAAAGGAATCAAAATAGAAGCTTCCCTGTCGTCAAAAGGTGCAAAAACAAATCCCGTTTCGGCATAATCGCTAATCGTGTATAAGGATTTATCCTTTTGAAGCAAGGCGATGAGCTCTTCGGTATGGGGTTTGCTATAAACAACAAAGGGCAATGCATTATTATATTGATTATCAATACGTTTAAAAAATTCTTCCAAATCCATTATTTCTTTTTTGGAAGTGAAATGGTAGTCAGCTTACACAGTGATATTAAATTATCCTTTTCGTCCGTAATTTTAATTTCCAGCAATTGCGTAGTTCTGCCCTTATGAATAAAAGAAGCCTTGGCATAAACATAACCTTCGGTCACACTTTTAATATGATTGGCATTGATTTCTATACCTCTGACAAAAACTTCTTGGAGATTTGAGAAAATTTGTGCTGCAAAACTCCCTACACTCTCGGCTAAGGCTAAGGTGGCGCCTCCATGAAGCACGCCATCTGGCTGATACACTCTTGAGTTTACAGGCATTCTGGCGACAATTGAGTTATCACCAAAATCGATAAATTCGATGTTTAAAGTCTCCATTAAGGTGTTTTTACACACTTTATTGGCTTGTGCCAAAATATCTTCTTTAGATAATTGCATAGAAATACTGTATTTTTATTGTCCATTGTAAAAGTACAAAATGCCTATCAATAATTTCAACATTTGAACACCAATGCATAAACTGCGCATAGCAACTGACCTTTGAAAAACAACTATTATATACAGATGAAATGAATTTAGAAGACAAACAAATATCCTATACAACTACCAATAGTTATTCTACCTTAAATTCCTTAACAGACCAAACTAAAACGGTTTGGTTTGTTTGCCATGGCATGGGCTATTTAAGTCGGTATTTTTTGAACTATTTTAAAGACTTGGACGCCACTGAAAACTATATTATTGCTCCACAGGCCCAAAGCAAATATTATATTCCACCCAAATTCAAGCATGTAGGAGCCAGTTGGCTGACCAAAGAAAATACCATAAAGGAAACCGAAAATGTAATGCGCTACTTTGATGCGGTTTTTGAAGCTGAAGCCCTTCCTAAGGATAAGGATTTGATAGTTTTAGGCTATTCACAAGGTGTCAGTGTGGCTATGCGCTATCTCGCAAAACGACAATTATCTTGTAGCCAATTGATTTTGCATTCAGGGGGAATCCCAAAGGAATTAACTGCGGCAGATTTTAAGTTTTTAAAGGCCAAAGTGAGTTTGGTTTATGGCACAGATGATGAATATTTGAATGAAGACCGCATATTGGAAGAGAAAAACAGAGCTTTTGAACTCTTTGGAGACGCTGTTAGCATCATCCCTTTTGAAGGAAAACATGAAGTGCATGTTGAGTTTATAAACAGTTTAGTTTGAGCTGTTATTGCGAGGAGCGTAGCGACGTGGCAATCTCATTGAAACATCCTAAATTTATAATCGACATATTTTAAATATACAAAACCCTTAAACAGATTGCCACATCACGCTAAAGGCTTGGTTCGCAATGACAGATCGCATGAATATACTACCTATTGAAAATGACCGTGTAAAGCTCACACTATTGGACTTGAGCAACTACAAACATCTGTTGGAGATAGCCGCACAAAAAGACTTGGTGCAGTATTCCCCGTCTCGGATTGAAACTCCTGAAGACTTCAAAGCTTATGTACAAACGGCTGTTGATCATTATAACCATAAAACCGCTATCCCCTTTATAGTCTACGACAAATTAAAACAGACCTATGCGGGTTGTACCCGGTTTATGAATATGAACTGGGAGCATAAGGTATTAGAAATTGGCTCCACTTGGATTGGGCGCGAATTTCAAGGGACTGGATTAAACCTCAACATGAAATTTTTGATGCTGCGCCATGCCTTTGAAACCCTAAACTTTGAAAAAGTGGAGTTTCGCATAGACGAGCGGAACATACGGTCCCGCAAAGCTGTTGAAAAACTAGGCTGCCAACTCGAAGGCATTTTACGGAAAAATGTGTACCTAAAAGACGGTTTTAAGCGCAATACTTGTTGTTATGGGATGTTAAGGGAGGAATGGGAAGAGATTAAAAGTACTGTCTTTAAAGCGTTTTGATAATTAACCTTTTCCTAAGATTAATCTACAAGTAATAATAATTGCATGTCTAATCTGACTTAAGGATTGAATTGCAGTACAAACAATAATGGTTTTAGCCACCTAAATGGTTTTATAGGTCGCAATAGATTTAATAGGCATTGTTTTTTCTGAGGAAAAATAGGCAAGACTTATTTACATTATTTACTAAATCAACACTTCACTCATCTGAATCACAGGTTCAATATTAGTATAGTTTGGGATGTCACCCATAATGGTTTTGGCATGTGGACCAAATGAGTTTTGAAAAGATTCCATGGTGTTAAAATACAGATTGCCCATGGCAGCATAGGTTGGAGTGGTGTCTGGCGCACCACCACCAAGGCCTTTTTCAACCGTTGCGCCAACAACGGCATCACCCAATAATCTGGCGACCATAGGCACATGTTTATTGCAGTAATAATCCATGTCAAATTTTTTATCCCTCCCACTGGGATACAAGACGCTGACTTTAATTGTTCCTTTTTTCATCATACATTGTTTTAAGTTAGTTAATTACAGTTCAAGTCATTAAACCCTTCTAAATTACTTTTTTTTTCTTAAATGGGAATCCACTAATGGGTTAAATTCCTAACAATGTCTTTGGTTGGTAAAATGGCGTGTGTATGCTCTATGCTTGGTCCCGCAACCCATACGGTCTTGTAAGTCGCTTTTAATGCCGCCTGCTCGGTAGCTTTCATTCCAATGTAAAAACGAACCATTTTGACCCATTTTTTAAGTTTTTTGTTCTTGTTTAAAACGGATTCCAGCCAAGTCGTCTTGGTTCCAATCCTTTGTACATAAGGGGTATTGATTACCGTACAGGGCGTACCCGAAATACGTTGGGTCATCACAATATCCTGAGCACCATAGTCTACGCAAGCTTGTTTGTATTCTTCGGTAACATTGGCTTCAACTGATGCAATAAATGGACTTCCTACCGAAACACCCGCAGCACCATAGCCCAACATTTTATCGACATCTTCCTTACAACCAACGCCTCCAGCAGAAATGACAGGAATGGAAATGTTTTTTGTGAGTTCCTTAATCAAAACCTCAGGAGATAAACCGCCCCGATGGCCACCGGCTTCATTATTAACGGCTATGGCGGCATCGGCTCCAAGCCCTTCTACTTTTTGGGCAAATTTTAAATCGACTACATCGCAAAATACCTTTATACCTACTTTATGGGCTTGATTAATGGTTTCCTCAGGGCTTCCCAAGGAGGTGATGATAAAATCACAGCCTTCCTCACATAGCACCTCCAATTGTCCTTTGTATTTAAGGTTTGATTTGTTGACAATGAGGTTAAATCCAAACGCTCCACCCTGCCCGTCCGTCAAGCTGGCCTCCACTTTAGCGGCCTTCAGTTCTTTAATGGCTGTTCTTAATTCGTCAAGGGTTCTGTAATTTAATGCTGGGATACACCCCGCAATACCGCATTTCATGGCCTCAATAACCATGGCGGTATTGGACACCAAAAACATGGGTGCTTGAATGATTGGGTATTTGATATGGAGAAGTTCGGTAAGTTTAGCAGTCATCTTTTCTTAATAATTTGAAACAAATATACCAAAATAGTATGCATGCATTATATTTAAATATATCAGTACTATTCAGATAAAAAGCTCGAAGAAATCATAATAATATAATAAAATTCTCATAAAACATTCTTAATAAGGACCTTAGTTAAAATAATGATTTCTATATTTAAACTATAATTTTAAAAGGCATCTATTTTAAATTCATCAATCAAATCATCACAATCATCACAATCATCATCATTCATCCTATGAGTTTTTAATTTTCAGCCGTAACCATCTTTAAAATTAGATTTTTTAAAACTAGAAACTTTAAAACTCTAATATTATGAAAACTCAATTATTTGGTTTGCTTTTTTTAGGACTAACCACCCTAGTGTACTCACAATCTGAATCTGAAAATGTAGGATTAAAAAATATTGTGATTTCTTCAAATAGTAAATACCTCAGCGAGGCTTATGACAAAAATACACCTGAAACCGTTAAAGATGTGGAATATACAGTAGCCACGTACGACATCACCAACAGTGATGTTTATAATCACGAACATTACGGATATCAAGTTGATTTTAAAGGCTCAAAATTTAACATCAAAACCATCTATAATTCTGAAGGCGTGATTTTATCATCCAAAGAAAAGTTTGTAGACATTCTACTGCCCCACAACATACGGCAGTCTTTATATAAGGAATATCCGGGATGGTCGCCGCATAGTAATACCTATAAAGTTGTGTACAGTTTTAGAAATGGTGCCCAAAAAGCTTATAAAGTTCAGTTAAGAAAGGATGGGAAACGCATAAACTTAAACATTGACGTACAAAACGATATGTCATTAGTTTATAATTAATAGCAAACAAAAACGCAACCCAAAAAGGTTGCGTTTTACATTTATAGTGGATTTCCTGCCTTCGGTTCGACTACGCTCACCGACCACGCAAGAATGACATTATTTATTTCACTTCTTCGAAGTCTACCCTTCGACTTCGCTCAGGGCAGGCTACTTGACTTCTTCGAAGTCTACGTCTTCAACGTCACTCGACTCATTGGCGCCTTGCCCGTTTTGACTGGCATCTGAACCTTGTTGTCCTCCACCTTGTTGAGCTTCAGCTTGAGCTTTGTACATCTCTTCGCTGGCCACTTTCCAAGCTTCATTGATTTTCTCCAACGCTGGATCAATCACTGCTAAGTCTTTAGTTTCAAAGGCCTTTTTCAATTCTTCCAATGCGTCTTCAATTGGTTTTTTCTTATCATCAGACAATTTATCACCAAATTCTTTTAACTGACTTTCTGTTTGGAAAATCATGGCATCGGCAGCATTCAATTTGTCCGCTTTTTCTTTGGCCAATTTATCCGCTTCAGCATTTGCCTCGGCATCTGCTTTCATTTTTTGAATTTCTTCTTCACTTAAACCTGAAGATGCTTCAATTCGAATGTCTTGTTTCTTACCTGTTGCTTTATCTTCAGCACTTACCTTAATAATACCATTGGCATCAATATCAAAAGTAACCTCAATTTGTGGGGTACCACGTCTTGCTGGTGGAATACCGTCCAAATGGAAACGTCCAATAGTTTTGTTATCGGCAGCCATAGCGCGTTCACCTTGTAACACATGGATTTCCACAGAAGGTTGATTATCGGCAGCTGTAGAGAATACCTGTGATTTTTTGGTTGGAATGGTCGTGTTGGCCTCAATAAGTTTGGTCATCACGTTACCCATAGTTTCAATACCTAATGATAATGGTGTTACATCTAAAAGTAAAACATCTTTAACGTCACCAGTCAATACTCCGCCTTGGATTCCGGCTCCAACAGCAACCACTTCATCAGGGTTCACGCCTTTACTTGGTGCTTTTCCGAAGAATTTCTCTACGGCAGCTTGTACTGCTGGAATACGGGTTGAACCCCCTACCAAAATAATTTCATCGATATCACTTTTAGATAGTTTTGCAGCTTTTAAAGCAGACTCACATGGTTTAATGGTTCGTTTTACCAAATCATCAATCAATTGCTCAAATTTTGCTCTGGTTAATGTTCTTACCAAGTGTTTTGGACCACTAGCAGTAGCGGTAACATAAGGCAAATTGATTTCTGTTTGTGCTGAAGATGATAATTCGATTTTTGCTTTTTCTGCCGCTTCTTTTAAACGTTGAAGGGCCATAGGATCTTTACGTAAATCGATGCTTTCTTCTTTGTTAAATTCATCGGCTAACCAATCAATCACTTTTTGATCTACGTCATCGCCACCTAAATGGGTATCCCCTTCGGTTGACAAAACTTCAAATACACCATCTCCCAATTCTAAAACTGAAACATCATGTGTACCTCCACCAAAATCAAAAACCACAATTTTTTGATCTTTTCCTTTTTTATCCAAACCATAAGCCAAAGCCGCAGCGGTAGGCTCATTGATAATACGTCTTACTTTTAGGCCTGCAATTTCACCGGCTTCTTTTGTAGCCTGACGTTGAGAGTCATTAAAATATGCTGGAACAGTAATGACAGCTTCACTTACTGTAGTCCCTAAATAATCTTCAGCTGTTTTCTTCATTTTTTGAAGAATCATAGCCGATAATTCTTGCGGTGTGTACAAACGACCATCAATATCCACCCTTGGAGTATCATTGTCGCCTTTTACCACTTTATAAGGTACGCGTTCTGCTTCTTTTTTGGATTCAGAATATTTATTACCCATAAAACGTTTGATTGACGATACTGTTTTAGTTGGATTTGTTACTGCTTGACGTTTTGCAGGATCACCAACTTTAATTTCGCCTCCTTCTATAAAAGCAATTACTGATGGTGTTGTGCGCTTACCTTCTGCGTTAGGGATTACAACAGGCTCACTACCTTCCATAACCGAAACACAAGAGTTAGTTGTTCCTAAATCGATTCCAATAATTTTACTCATAATCTGTTTTTGTTTTTATTATTAATTAGTTTTGATTCCTGACTGCCGTCAGCCTGTCGGTATACAGGGCAAGCAAGTACCTAAAACTTGGTGTTGAATGTTTATTTTTAAATTCATGGTTAGAATGTCAATGACTATGCCATTACAAAAAATATGACAAGCTGTCATTTAATTCTTAATTCTACAGGACATCTTTTTGAAAAGTTTGAAATTTCGACTTTGTTTTAATTTCATTTTAATTGCACTTTAAATCTCTATATTTGCCTAAATCTATAAGGTTATCTTACGTGGAATGTATTTCTGTTTTTGACATGCTTAAAATTGGTGTTGGCCCTTCAAGCTCCCATACGCTGGGACCTTGGCGAGCCGCCGAACGATGGATAAAAGACCTTAAAGCCACCCAACATTTTGACTCGGTTGAAACCATAAAAGTGGACTTATATGGATCTTTGTCATTAACCGGTAAAGGACATGCCACAGATTATGCGGTAATGCTCGGTTTAAGTGGGGCTGACCCAGAAACAATTCCTATAGAAACTATAGGAGTCATTATCAGTGAGATAAAAAATACAAAACTCTTAAAATTCAATAACGAGAAGCCTTTGGAGTTTCATCCAGAAACTGATATCGTTTTTAATAGGAAATTTTTACCCTTCCATGCCAATGCTTTAAAGTTTTCGGCAAAAGTTAATGGTAAAATCAAAAGTTCCACCTACTACTCTATTGGAGGCGGTTTTGTGGTTATGGAAGAGCGCAAAAATTCTAAAAAAAACAAAGCGATCTTTCTAAACACCTTTCCTTACCCCATCCGTTTGGGAACCGAGTTATTGGACTATTGTTCGGCTTTAAACACATCAATCTCTAATGTGGTTTTAGAAAATGAAAAATCCATCCGAACCCCAGAACAAATCGATCTCGAGCTTCACCGTATTTGGAACACCATGTTGGAGTGTATGTATATTGGTTGCCATACTGAAGGTAATCTTCCGGGAGGTTTGAATGTCCGCCGCAGAGCTTATGACACACACCAAACTTTAAAAAGTGACATCGTTTATACCACACCACAGGAATGGTTGGACAGTATACGTTTGACTGAAGTGAAATTTCGGCAAATCTTAAAATGGGTTAGTTGTTTCGCTTTGGCTGTCAATGAAGTCAATGCTTCCTTAGGTCGTGTTGTTACAGCACCCACTAATGGCAGTGCTGGAGTGATTCCTGCTGTGTTGATGTACTATATGGTGATTGAAAACCATAATGCGGATTTTGAGCATATAAAAAAATTCTTGCTCGTTGCAGGAGAAATTGGAAGCCTCTTTAAAAAAGGAGCTACCATTTCGGCAGCCATGGGAGGTTGTCAGGCAGAAATTGGTGTTTCGGCAGCCATGGCAGCAGCAGGCTTATGTGAACTTCTGGGTGGCACACCAGAGCAAGTATTGGTAGCCGCGGAGATTGCTATGGAACATCATTTAGGTCTAACCTGTGATCCCATAGGAGGCCTCGTTCAAATTCCTTGTATAGAACGAAACTCTATGGGAGCTATAAAAGCCATAAATGCTGCAGAATTGGCACTGGATACCGACCCGAAAAACGTAAAAGTACCATTTGATAAAGTGGTTACTACTATGTGGGAAACCGCTAAGGATATGAACACTAAATACAAAGAAACGTCTGAAGGCGGCTTGGCTGTTGGTGTAAATTTAACCGATTGCTAATCGATTAGGCAGGTGATAACCTAAAACTTGTTATTTTTGCAACATTAAATACCATAACATTATGTCGGCAGTAAAAAACGATTACAAAAGAATTACCGTAAAAACTTTAGTGGACATGAAAGCTAAAGGCGAGAAGATATCCATGCTCACAGCTTATGATTATACCATGGCCAAAATTGTAGATGGCGCTGGAGTAGATGTCATTTTGGTTGGCGATTCGGCGAGTAATGTTATGGCTGGACATGAAACTACCTTGCCTATTACTTTGGATCAAATGATTTATCACGCTTCATCTGTTGTTAGAGCAATTAACCGGTCATTGGTTGTGGTTGATCTCCCTTTTGGAAGCTATCAAAGTGATCCTAAAGCCGCCTTGCGCTCTGCGATTAGAATCATGAAAGAAAGTGGTGCACATGCCGTAAAAATGGAAGGCGGACAAGAGGTAAAAGAATCCATAAAACGCATCTTAAACGCTGGAATTCCCGTAATGGGACATTTAGGTTTAACACCACAGTCCATTTATAAATTTGGCACTTATACCGTTCGCGCCAAAGAAGAAGAGGAAGCAGAGCGGCTAAAAGAAGATGCCATAGCACTTGAAAAAATGGGATGTTTTGGAATTGTTTTGGAAAAAATTCCAGCAAAATTAGCCAAAGAAGTAGCTGAAAGTATCTCCATCCCCATTATAGGCATTGGAGCAGGTAATGGTGTAGACGGACAAGTTTTGGTATTACCAGATATGTTGGGGATGACCTATGAGTTTAATCCTCGTTTTTTACGCCGTTATATGAATTTATACGAAGATATGACTAAGGCTATTTCACATTATGTCTCAGATGTGAAAATCGGGGATTTTCCTAATGAAGAAGAACAATATTAGACTTCTCAATCTGTTGTCATCTCTTCAGAGGGAAGCAAGCATTCATAACGATAAACGTAAATAATTCGTGAATTTGTGGGTCAAAAACCAGAAAAAATACATTCCAACAAAAACAACCTTCAGCTTTTATACGAAGATAACCATCTCATAATTGTCAACAAACGCGCTGGTGATATTGTACAAGGTGACAAAACCGGTGACCAACCCTTAAGTGAGGTCGTTAAAGATTTTATCAAAGAAAAATACAATAAGCCAGGAAATGTCTATTTAGGTGTTGTACACCGGCTCGATAGGCCTACTACAGGTATTGTCATGTTTGCCAAGACTAGTAAAGCCTTACCACGACTTAACAAACTATTTTCAGAAAAAGAAGCAAAAAAAACCTATTGGGCCGTTGTAAAAAACGCCCCTCCAAAACCCCACGACACACTAACCCATTGGTTGAAAAAAAATCCAAAGAACAACAAATCTACGGCTTACTCTAAAGAAATAGATGGCGCTAAAAAGGCCATTCTTCATTATAAACTACTAAAGGCTTTAGACACCTATTTTTTATTGGAAATTGAACTTGAAACAGGACGTCATCATCAGATTCGTTCTCAATTGGCAAGCATAGGTTGTCCCATTAAAGGGGATTTAAAATATGGTTTTGACAGGAGCAATCCTGATGCCAGTATTCATTTACACGCCAGACAATTGCAATTTATCCATCCCGTTTCTAAAGAACATATTAATATTACTGCTTCTTTGCCCAATGAGGTCGTTTGGAATGCTTGTGAAGGGTGATTTCAAAATCACAAATTCAAAATCACAAATTCCAAATTCCAAATTCCAAATTCCAAATTTTTAAAATACTAAGTTTTAAATGGATAAGTTAAGGACAAAGCAACGCCTTCTTGGGGTCTTGAGGTCAGATTAAAAGTAGCATTGATAAGCTCTGCTCTACTTTTCATAGTAATCAATCCTGAGCCTTTTTTGGCGGTCTCCATATCAAATCCTATTCCATCATCTGAAGCCATAATCGTCAGTTTATCGGTAAAGTAATTAAGCTCGACCTTTAGGTTTTTGGCTCCTGAATATTTCACAGAATTAGAGAAAAACTCTTGAAGGATTCTAAATAAGATGATTTCATACTTCTTATTATCTAATTCTACCCGTATTCCTTTTATATGTAATTCGGCACTGGTGAATTTCATCTTTTTAAGACGCTTGAGTTCATTGGCTATAGATTGTTCTAATCCTATATTTAAAATGACGTCGCTATTTAATGATTTGGAGAGTAAACGGACTTCTTTTAAACTTTCTTTTATTGCATTTGTAGTATCATTCAATTTATCTTTTAAATCATCAGACACTTGTGAAGCGATCAAATTGAGTTGCATACTGGCATAAGCCAATAATTGACCCACATTATCGTGCAATTCCCATCCAATGTGTTTTAAGGTCTGTTCCTGTATTTCGGATTGAGTTTTTCTAATTTCTTCTTCAAAAGCTTGCTGCTGCTTGATTTTATCTAATAGCAATTTATGTTTTCGTTTCTGAAATACTATAAAAAACACAATTACCAATGCCGTCACAATAACAAGTACAGCTATCATATAGACCAACAAATACCTTTCGGCATCAGTACTAATTAATCGTTCTGGGGTTTGCACCATAATAAAGCGAAACTAAAGGTTAAATACATAAAAATATTCATGAACAAAAATATCTGCCATCTCAAAAAGACAAAATTCCAATCTGCTGATGAAAAATAAATTTCAAAAAATACTACAGGAGTGGTTACCAACCACCAAATAAATATGGTGGAGCTGATATAAAAATTCAAGGATCTATAAAATGACAGGACTTGATCAGATTTTAACAATTCTATAAAATAAAGTATGGTACAAATAAATATAACAGCGGCTCCACTTAGTTTAATAAAAGGCATTATTGCTTTAAATAAGGTCGAAAAGTTAAATGATAAATAACAAACAGAACTGATTAAAAACAGGGTCCCCGCATATTTTACTATTAACCTAAACCTCATGTTTTTTAAATTTTTGTAAAAATAAAACGCATAAAACAACGCACTCCCTACCGCCCAAAAAATGGTAAACCACCAATAGTTTTTTTGAATTAAAGTACCTCTTAAAGCGTCTTTTATAAATTTTAATGAAGGAATGTCATGTATGAATACCGTATAGCTTCCGATGACTTCTACTAGCAGTGTATAGATTAAAAACCAAATAAAATATTTTTGCGGCGTATTCCTATATTTTTTGTAAAAAATTAGTCCCGTCAACACCGCGATGCTTTCTACAAGTCTTGTTAAAAACATATAATTTTCAAGTAAAAAGTCTTCCAAAGCCGTTAGTGTTGAAGATAATTGGCATCAGGTGGGTTTCCGATTGCTCCGTCATTTAATCCGTCACTTCCAGAAATATCACTTCTAGCCGCCAGCGTAGACAAATTAAATACACTAACATTAGATTCTGAATGCGCTTTTCTACCTGTAGGTATCATAAACATCGTGGTATAATCTGCTTTTCCATTTGGTGCATTTCTAGTGTAAACTCCTAAATATACGCGAACTCCATCCATTGTATACCCTAAACTATCTGCTTGGTGTTCGGCATAGGTCAAATAATTTTGAAGATCCACCAAAGACCACCAAGACGACCGGTTATCTGGACGGCCTGCAGCCGAATCAACGGCTTTTTTTCTGCTTTTGGTCCAGTTAGCATTCAAAGCCTCTGCCTGAATTGGAGTAATAAGTCCGCTTGGTTTTGTTATAGCTCCACCTTTATCAGGCTTTTGGGCATCGACACAACAATAAAAATACATTGCTAATGCTCCTAAAATGAATCCAAATATTAATAAAACAAGTTTTTTCATGGCTGGTAGTTTTAAAAAAACAAATTTCTATATGGATTCCAATATATTGAAATATTTTAAATCTATAAAATATTGATCAAAGTGTTTTAATCTGATTAATCTAAAAGTTGAAACCGTACCCCATGTCCTGTGAATTTTTGTGCCAAACAATTTATTGAACTCTCTTTTAGTTGAAGTATTCTTGGATAACCCCCAGTTGTTTGGCAATCTCGCATTAAGACTATTAGGTTTCCTGAAGGCGTTAATTGTATCGTTCCAGGTAAAACTGGTGCCGTTAGGATAGGTTTTAAGTCATTTTTAAAAAGCTCTTTAAACTGATACGCCATTCGATCGTTGAGATTTGAAATGGTAAAATCTTGAGCACAGAGTTGTTTTTGTTGAAGTGGCGTTAAAAGCTCAAATTCTGGCCCTTTAAATACTTCAATTCTATTCGAAGTGAAAAGAGTGGAATTATACTTTAAAACGGCATATTTATTGGATGCTATTGGCTTAGATTCAGCGATTAGTAAGTCATCGTTGGCTTCAATTTTAAACTTAGCCGTGATCGTTTTAAACATACTTCTACTGTTCAGGATGGATTGAGTCTGAAACCCTCCAACTACAGCCAAATAGCTTCTAAATCCGTAGTTTAATGTACCAAATGATACGCTGTCATTTGGTTTAATGGCTATTACAGAATTCATTTTTATACTTAAATCATTAAGTTTTGGAGACATATCGGCACCAGAAATACAAATTGAAGTATGGCAATTGAATTCTAAAGTTGGTCCTGTCATCGTCATTTCGAATACGGCATCCTGTGTATTATTGTTCAACACCAAATTTGCAAATTGTGCCGAATATTGGTCCATTGCACCTGAAACTGGCACGCCATAGTCCTGATAGCCATAGCGCCCTAAATCCTGAATGGTGGAATAAAATCCTGATTTAACAACTTTAACCATCGATCACCTCACTCTCCATTTGATAAACCCCAGCTTCAACCAAAGTGGATATATCGTGATGTTCCTTAATGCTAATGGGTACAAACTGTACTTTATCTCCAGCTTTTGCAAAACAAGGATTGACCTTTAACGCATCAAAAAAAGAAATTGGCGAATGGCCTATAATGTTCCAGCCTCCAGGGCTATCGCATGGGTAAATACCAGTTTGATTGCCACCAATGGCAACAGCCCCGCTTCTGATTTGTAAACGTGGGGTAGATTTTCGAGGAAAATGAAGTCTTTTATCCAAGCCTCCCAAGTATAAAAATCCCGGTAAGAATCCTATAAAATACACCGTATAAATTGCGTTAGAATACAACTTAATAACATTAGATTTTGAACGCTTTTTTATGGATGATATGTCCATCAAATCCAAAGCAAATTCGTCATTGTAGCACACTGGAATTTTCCACAATGTAACCGTTGTTTGTTTTAGATTTTTTTTTGATAAATAGTGTGCTTTAAGGGTTGATACTTCATCATTGATATTCTCTATAGCATAATCATAACAAATTAATAACGAGTTATATGCAGAGATTACTTCAATTTTTGATTTAATATAATTATTTTGAAGGTTTAGTTTAAAATTTATAATGTCATGAAGTATATTTTCATTGATATTTGATGGCCATTCCACTAAAATTGAGCGTTCTCCAAAAGGTCTATATGTGAGTTGAAAAGTGTCCAAATGCTACATTATTACGACCTGATACTGGTGCAATTTGTCCGTAAGTTTTTGAAGTAATTTTAGGGCTTCTGGGTTATCTCCATGAACGCAAAACGTATCCGCCTTTATGCCCACTTCCACTCCATTTATGGCTTTAACTTTTTGATCAAAAATCATTCTGTGTACATGTGCAAAAACCACTTCTGGATCTGTGATAAGGGCATGGTCTTGGGTTCTTGAAACTAGAGTTAGGTCTTCGTTATAATTTCGATCGGAAAAAGCTTCATAAGTGATATTAATATGTTCTTTTTGTGCTAAATCGGCAATAACCGAACCATAAGGCACATAAAGATATAATGGTAGTGACATACTTTTTACAACTTCTATGATCACATTTGCAATCTTTTCATCTATTGCAGCGAGATTGTAGAGTGCGCCGTGGGGTTTTACATGGTGAAGTGTCGCATGCTCTGTTCTCAATACACGCATCAAATTCCTAAGCTGTTGTTTTAAAGACGTATAAAGTTCTGCACAGGATATATCCATAATTTGACGGCCAAAGTTCTGCTGATCTGGAAATGAGGGATGTGCCCCAATCTTGACCTTGTATAGTTTGGCCAATTTTACCACTTGGGTCATCGTTTTTGTATCACCTGCATGACCTCCACAGGCTATATTGCAAGAAGACAGATAAGGCATCAATTGGGTTTCATTATTTAAACCCTCCCCTACATCGGCATTAATATCTACAATCCTTTGCTTCATTATAGTACATTAAACACGCTTAAAATACTTTTCAACCCTAAAAATATCGTCACGCCAAGTATCAAAACTGACATGGCGTTTTGAAGCCAAGAATTTTTATAGCTTCCTAAAATTGACGATTTATTCATAACCCAAATTAAAAACCCAGCTATCAAAGGTAACAAAAGTCCGTTGGCAACTTGGGCGAACTTTATGATTTCGATGAATTTGAATCCTATTGAAGAGAAGATAATTCCTAGACCTAACACAATCATCCATACCATTTTAAACTTTATCGAGCTCATGGAAGAATTCCAACCTAAACAACCTGTAGCAACAAAAGCAGCGGCTAGCGGTGCTGTTATGGCGCTAGTAATTCCGGCAGCAAACAAACCAATGGCTAAAATATATTTTGAAAAGCTACCAAATACAGGTTCGAGGCCTAAAGCCAAATCAGCAGCGCTATTGATCTGTTGAGCCTGTATTGAAGCGGCTGATATGATAATGCACATGGATACGATCCCACCCAAAACAACGGCAATACGGGTATCCCTTCTGGCAAATTTTAAATCGGATACCTTATGCCATTTTTCTTTGACCAACGAAGCGTGCAAAAACAGATTATAAGGCACTACGGTTGTTCCAATCAAAGCAATTATGGTCAGGATGCTCCCGTCTGGAACTCCGAAATTAAAAATTCCAATAAATATTTCGGATAGCTTAGGTTTCGTAAGTATCGCTGTAGATAAGAATGCTAAGCTCATTACAATGACCAAGAATACCAAGATCCTCTCAAGAACTTTATATTTACCTATAAAAAGGATTAAAAAAGCCATGACGCCCGTGGTCAAGCTAAAGCCATTAATAGAAAAAGCTCCAATCTTAATATTGGAATTTCCAAAAATAGCTTCCAACCCTAAAACACCTCCACTAATATTTCCTGCTTCATATGCGGCATTTCCAATGACAATGACAGACAGGATTAAAAGGATAACTATACCTCTAAAAAAAGGGTGATGAATTTCGGTTCTAATGATTTCAGCTAAGCCTTTTTGTGTGATAATCCCCAATCGCGCTGACATTTCTTGTAAAACAACGGTTGCGATAATGGAAAACACCATGGCCCAAAGCAGAGCAAAGCCAAAACCAACTCCAGCTAGTGTGCAAACTGTTACGGTACCTGGACCAATAAACGCTGCTGCAATTAAAGGGCCTGGACCAATGTTTTTAAACCAGTTCCAATTCATTATTTAAAGAATTTTATGCGTAAGCAGTAAAACAAAAAAGGTGTGATTCTCATCACACCTTTTAAATATTAATTACATTTTAATATCGGTGTCTTCAACTTTTTTAGCATCCTTATCTAAAAGGATGACTTCATCAAATCCTGCATTTTTAAATTTCTCAAATTGCGTAGCGGCATCGCCAATTACCAAGTAACCCATTTTAGAAGCATCCAAATACTTATTGGCTAATTTTTTATGCTCTTCTAATGTCATAGCCTCAATAATTTGCTCTTCGTCGGCAATGTAATCGGTTGGTAAGTCATAAGCACTTATATTTTGAAGCATATTCAATAAAGAGAATTGCGACTCAAAGCGACGTGCATTCGATTTAATCAACGCATTTTTGGTGAAATCTAAATCCTCTTTCGAAATGCCATCTTTATACTTATCGATCTCTTCCTTAAATATTTTTACAGACTCAAAGGTTGTATTGGTTCTTACGCTAGATGATGCACTAAATGCCCCAGGGATTTTTGTTCCATCAAAGCTCGTTCTTGCACCATAAGTATATCCCTTTTCTTCTCTCAAAATAAGATTGACATTACCAGAAAATGAACCTCCAAGTTTATAATTCATAACCGTAGCTGGGAAGTAATCGGGATCTGTACGGGCCATAGATAAATACCCTATATTTATTACAGATTGCTTTGCGTTTGGAATATCAACAAAATACAATGATGACTTATCTCGATCTTCAGGAAGCGGGTAGGTTGGTATTGTGACGTCTTTTGCTATCCATTTTGATTCCAAATCCTCTAAAATTTTCAAGGCTTGGTCTTGTGTAACATTTCCGACTATATGAACTTTACTTATTGAAGGCGAAAAATTCTTTTCATAAAACGCTTTTAAATCGTTCATTGTAATAGATTCTACGGATTCTTCGGTACCTGAAATTGGATAAGCTAACATATGTTTTTCCCCATACATTAGTTTATTACCAACATTTCTAGCTACAACATTTGGATTTGCCTCAGCACGCTTAATACTGTTTATTGTACTTAATTTGATACGCCTTAGTTCATCCTGATCCCAACGTGGCTGCAATAAAATTTCTTCAACCAAATCCATAGTTTTATCTAAATTTCTGGCTAAGGTGTTTCCATAAATAGTAATGGATTCGTTACTGGTTGACATATTAATAGAAGCCCCCAAAAGCTCAATAGCCTCTTCCAATTCTTCCGGAGTTCTATTTACTGTACCTTCCATCATAATATCGGTCATTAGATTTGCAACGCCTATTTTATCAAAAGAATCCAATAAGTGTCCCCCGTCAATAACCAAACTAAAATTAACCAGCGGTAATTCGGTTTGCTCAATGCCCAAAACATGCAATCCGTTAGAAAGCGTAGTGGTCCAAGTTTTAGGAATATTTAATTTTGGAGATGGTCCTTGTGCGGGCTCTATAGATCGATCAAAATTTGAAGGTGTTTTAACCACCTCACTATTTCTTTCAACAATCTCAACATCCACATTATCCTTTATTTCTTCTTCCACAACTGCTGCTAGTGTGCAATCTTTAGCGGCAAGCTCCAACTGTCCTTTAGGCACAAAACTGGTTAATATAAAAGGCTTATCCTTGATGTACGTATTATAAACTCTAAGTACATCATCTTTAGTAACCGCTTTAATATTCTCGATGTCTTGTGTAATAAATCCAGGATCACCAGCAAATACATTGTACCGTGCTAACTGAAAAGATTTACCTAATACACTACTAATTCCATTATAAAAATCGGTTTCTTGGCTCGCTTTTATACGTTCAATATCTTTTTCTTGAATACCTTCATCTTCAAATTTTTTAAATGACTCAAAAATTGCATCTTCAATTTCTGCCAAGTTCTTACCCGAATTGGCAGTAACCCTAATATGGAATTCTCCAGCTATTTGTTGTGCATTATTATAAGCTCTAACCTCGGATGTTAGTTCTTTTTCTTTTACAAGTACTTTATACATTGGTGCTTTTTTACCATTAGCCAATAATTGGGCAAGAAATCCCAACGCATAGGCATCATCAGTATATTGTTGAAGTGTTGGCCAAACCATATTTAACTGAGGAGCCGTAGCAAAATTATCTTCGTGGTATAATCTCTTAGTTTCTGATAGTTTAACTGGTTGTGGTTTTAAAGGCTCAACGTCTTGACGACGTTTAATTTCACCAAAATACTTTTCAATTAAAGCTTTGGCCTCTTCGGTTTTAAAATCACCGGCCAATACTAAAGTCGCATTGTTTGGCCCATAATATTTATCATAAAACTCTTTTACATCATCTACTGTTGCATTTTGAAGATCGACCAATTCACCAATAACTTGCCAATTATAGGGATGACTATCAGGATACAAAGCCTTGTCTAACACCCAATTGGTATGACCGTAAGGATTATTGTCTACACGTTGCCTTTTTTCGTTTTGCACGACTTCTTGCTGGTTATAAAAAGCAGCTTCAGTAACGGTATTGATTAAATAGCCCATTCTGTCGCTTTCCAACCACATGATCATTTCCAGGGCGTTGTTAGGAACGACTTCATAGTATACTGTCCCATCTTTCCAAGTCCCTCCATTGAGTGTTCCTCCAGCATCTTGAATTTTTTTGAAGAATTGATCTTGAGGTACATTCTCAGATTCTTGAAACAACATATGTTCAAATAAGTGTGCAAATCCTGTTCGCCCTGCTTTTTCCCTGTTGGATCCAACTCCATATTGAATGGCCAAAGATACAATGGGATCAGATTTATCTTGATGTAAAACAACTTGCAAACCGTTGTCGAGTGTGTATTTTTCGAATTCGATTGCTAATTTATCTCCTGAAGTCTTTTCAGAATTACAAGCTATAAATGCAAATAATCCAAAGGCAGTAAGTGCTGTTAATGTGATTCGTTTAAAAATGATCATAATGATGTGTAGAATTAAAATTAGTTTATAAAAATAACGAAAATTTTCCTATATCAAATTCGGCATATATTTATGTAAGGCTATACATAAAATACGTTTACCCCAACCACCCTTCTCTATCCAAACTTCTATATTGAATGGCCTCACTAATATGCGAACCGTTAATGTTTTCGACACCTTCTAAATCGGCAATCGTACGTGAAACTTTTAAAATTCTATCATAAGCTCTGGCCGATAGATTTAAGCGTTCCATAGCGGTTTTGAGCAATTGTTTTGAAGCCTCATCTAACACACAGTGGATTCTAATCTGTTTGGTATTCATTTGCGCATTGTAATGTACCGTATTGGAGTCTTCAAAACGTTTAGTCTGTAATTCCCTAGCGGCTGTAACCCGTTTTCTGATCTCAACGGAAGTTTCCCCTTTGCGTTCGTCCGATAATTTTTCAAACGGTACAGGAGTGACTTCTATATGAATATCGATGCGATCCAAAAGCGGTCCCGAAATCTTACTTAAATAGCGCTGCATGTCGTGAGGGGATGACGTTACGGGTGAGTTTGGATCGTTAAAATAGCCACTCGGACTTGGATTCATACTGGCAACTAGCATAAATGAAGATGGATAAGTCACCGTAAATTTTGCTCTGGAAATAGTGACTTCCCGATCTTCTAATGGTTGACGCATGACTTCCAAAACTTCCCTTTTAAATTCAGGCAATTCATCCAAAAATAATACTCCATTGTGTGATAAAGAAATCTCTCCCGGTTGTGGATAGCTTCCACCACCAACTAAGGCGACATTACTAATGGTATGGTGCGGACTTCTAAACGGTCGTTGGGCCATCAAGCCCGAATGTTCCTTTAAACGTCCTACAACCGAATGAATTTTAGTAGTTTCTAATGCCTCACTTATAGTCATTGGTGGTAAAATACTGGGCAAACGTTTCGCCAACATGGTTTTACCAGCACCTGGAGGACCTATTAAAATGATATTATGTCCGCCTGCAGCTGCAATTTCCATACAGCGTTTAATACCTTCCTGCCCCTTGACGTCACTAAAATCATGTTCGGGGAAATCAAGGTTTTTATAAAATTCTTCACGTGTATTGATGATGGTTTGCTCCAAAGCTTCACCTTTATCAAAATAATCAATAACCTGTTTGAGGCTGTCAACTCCAAACACTTTTAAGTCATTGACTATAGCAGCTTCTTTGGCATTCTGACTGGGCAAAATAAAACCCTTAAATCCTTCCTCCTTAGCTTTTATAGCGATTGGAAGCGCGCCTTTAATGGGTTGTAATGTACCATCAAGAGATAGTTCTCCCATGATGAGATAGTCCTCTAAATCATCGGCTTTAATTTGATGGGATGCTGCAAGAACTCCAATGGCCAAAGTCAAATCGTAAGCCGAACCTTCTTTACGTAAATCGGCAGGAGACATATTGATGATGATTTTTTTACCCGGAATTTTAAACCCATTATTCTGAAGTGCCGCAGCAATTCGAAAGTTACTTTCTTTTATAGCATTGTCCGGAAGCCCTACAAGATGATAGCCTATCCCTGAGTCGACATTGACCTCAACAGCCACCGTTGTTGCCTCAACCCCAAAAACCGCAGAACCAAAGACTTTTTTGAGCATTGAAATTGATTTGCTTAAATGTAAGAAAAGTATTTGGAAGTTAAATAGATGCTTTTTTAATTAAAGCCAAAAGTTTTGGAGGATATTGAATCTTTAAAGCCAATTCTTGACCCCTATCCGACATTTTTACCCAAGTTTTTCTCAATATATCAACAACTTTTTCATCGTCGTGTTTTGCTGCAAAATCCTCATAATAATGTTCTAGAAAAACTAGGCAAATCACATCTTCAATAACTTGGGATTCTTCGTCCTTTTTAATCTTTTTTTTAAGGATTAAAAGAGAAACCCTATCAATAAATTCCGAATCATAATCAAGACCTTTTAATATTTCAGAAGTCAGCTTTGCATGCATTTTCTTCAGGGTTTCACGCCACATTAAATAGCCAACTCGACCCATAGGATACGCGTCTCTAGGAATTTTCCATCTACAAATGTGGTGGGCATGAGCAGCTATCTGAAGTGCTTCGGAAGCATTTGGCTTAAATTCTAGAAGTTTTTTTGAAATACGCCTTGAATACAGTAATTCCTTTGGAAACTCCTGACCTTGAACATAGTCTTTATGAGCATCTTTTGAATTCTCTTCATCAATTAGCGCAATTGCCTTATCAAATCTACTGACTACCATTTCTAAACGTTGAGTTTTCAAATTTACATATAATCCATCTAAATCTAATGTAGCAGTACAAATTCTAAAGCTCTGTTTTCGTTATAATACACGTTTTTTTTATCTATAAAACCAACATGCCCTCCATGTTTAGGCATTTCCAAAAATAAGTTAGGGTTGTGTTTTGCCTCTTTAACGGGGTAACATTCTGGCGATAAAAACGAATCGTTTAAGGCATTAATCACCAAGGTTGGAATTTTAATATTTTGAAGATACTGAAGGCAACTACTCTGCTGATAATAATCCAAGGCATCTTTAAATCCATGAGCTTTTGAAGTATACACATCGTCAAAATCTTTTAAGGTTTTGATGCTTTCAATATCAACAGTTGAAATTTCATCAAAAAATTGCTGTTGTTTTTGCTTTAATTTACCCACCAAATATCTTTTAAATCGATCGTGATAAGGCTTGTTTTTAAGCTTGTGCAATTCTGTAGAAGAACCTTGCAAATTACAGGGTACTGAAACGGCAATGGCTCCTTTAATTTGTGATGGAATAGGGTTGCATTCCCCTACGTATTTTAGAGCGATATTACCACCAAGACTAAAGCCTTTGATATAGATTTGAGGATACTCTTTTGTTGAAATAATGTACTGAATAACTTCCTCCAAATCCTCGGTTGCTCCCGAATGGTAGGAGCGGTATTTTAAGTTTGGTTCGCCACTACAACCTCTAAAATTGACCGCAACGGCATCTATTCCGTTTTCATTAAACAGTTTTGCAGTTCCAGTGATGTAAGGCCTTTTGGAATGACCTTCCAAACCATGGAGCAGAATAATAAGTTTATTAGTCTTTTCTTTTGAATGGCTCCAGTCCAAGTCCAGAAAATCACCATCGGATAGTGTGATGCGTTCGCGTTGGTGAACCACTCCGTGAACGCGTCTAAACAAACCTGAATACACGGTGGAAACAAATCCTTTTCTAAATAAATAAGGAGCTTTGTAGGTTGAATCTAGTATGGACATTATCTAACAGACTTCAAGGCATCCGATGGTTTTGGAACAAAATGGTGTTTTCCACCTGCTCGGTCATCATCAAAAGTTACTGGAACATCATCATTTTGTGTACGCTCTTCCCAAGTAAGCTGTTCTGTCCCATCATCGCGTTTTACCATCGTGATACAATCTTCAACAGGGCACACCAACGAACATAAATTGCAACCCACACAATTGTCTTCAATAATGCTTGGAATTCTAATTTTCAAATCTTTTGATAAGGCAATGGCTTGGTGTGCACCATCATCGCAAGCGATATAACACAATTCACATCCAATACATTTTTCTGAGTTGATCTCGGCAATCACTTTATGTTTTAAGTTCAAATGTTTCCATTCGGTTACGTTTGGCAAAGCTTTGCCTGCAAAATCATAAATAGTTTGATAGTTTTTTTCTTCCATAAACTGGCGCAAACCCGCTTCCATTTCACGAACGATTCCAAATCCATAGTGCATGACAGCTGTACAGACCTGTACAGAAGTTGCGCCCAAAAGTATAAACTCAACCACATCGCGCCAAGTTTCAATTCCCCCTATTCCAGAAATAGGCACTTTAGAAATTTCTGGATGTTGAGCCAATTCTTTTAACATATTTAGAGCTATAGGCTTAACTGCGGGGCCACAGTAGCCCCCATTGGTGCTTTTACCATCCACCATGGGATAAGGCGTATAGGTGTCTAGATCGATACCGACAATACTTTTTATGGTGTTGATTAATGAAATCGCGTCGGTTCCCCCTTCATAGGCTGCCAAGCCTGGATGTACAATTTCGGAAATATTAGGCGTTAGTTTTGTAATTACTGGAATATTAGCCGCTTCTTTGACCCAACCCACAATGGTCTTAAGTACTTCAGGTTCTTGTCCAACAGCCGAACCCATACCGCGTTCACACATCCCATGTGGGCAGCCAAAATTAAGTTCGATACCATCGGCTCCTGCATTTTCAACGTCTTTGATGATTTGCTCCCATTCTGCCCTACTTTCTACCATCAAAGAGGCTATAATCGCATGATTAGGAAAATACTTTTTGACTTCTTCAATTTCACGAAGATTGTCTGCCAAAGGTCTGTCGGTAATCAATTCGATATTACTGAAGCCCGCCATTTTGGTGTTTCTGTAGTTCACAGAACCATAACGGCTTGAGACGTTAACCACGGGAACTCCAAGTGTTTTCCATACGGCTCCTCCCCAACCCGCTTCAAAGGCTTTCATGATTTGATAGCCTGAATTTGTTGGCGGTGCAGAGGCTAGCCAAAATGGGTTTGGTGATTTAATTCCTGCAAAATTTATAGATAAGTCAATCATATTTATTTTTTATTTGAACGCTGACCACGCTGATTTAATAGATGTTCACTGATTATTTCCAACCGAAATAAATTATTTTTTTTCATAATGATTTGGGTTATCGGTTCTATTATTTATTTAAATATCCATGAATCCCAATTGCTGCCATTTTTCCATCATATGCTGCATTAACCACTTCGGCCCCACCATTGATGGCATCTCCTCCTGCAAAATATTTAGGGTTTGAAGTTTGAAAGGTCTCAGCATTCACTTTAAGGACGGTTTTATCATCCATTTCCAAACCGTCGATAAGATTATATAAATGACCCTGTTTAGCTTGACCCGTGGCTTTAATAACCAAATCACAACGCACAATAAAGACATTGTTCATATTCGTTTGAAGTTTGCCATCTACCAGTTCGGTTTTAGCAAATTTAACCCCTTCAACTTTACCCGTTCCAACAATAGCAATGGGTGTGACATTAAACAAACTGTCCACACCAGCGCTAATGGCCAAGTTGTACTCAAAATCATAAGCACCCATTTTGTCTTTAGAATTTCGGTATGCCAAAACTACTTTTCGAGCTCCCATTCTGGCCGATTCTGAAGCGGCATCCATGGCGGTATTCCCCCCACCAAGCACAACAACTTTGTCTGGCACTTTAATTTGATGTTGTTTCAAACGTAACTCTTCAATAAATTCAACGGCACCGATCACACCAGCTTTATCTTCGCCTTCCAATTGAATGGTTGCTGTTTTTCCTAGACCGACACCCAAAAAAATGGCATCATAATCGGCTTCCAATTTTTTTAATTGTGCTTTAGAATTGATTTCAGATTTATACTTTATTTTAAATCCCAACTGCTTTTGTAAATAGTTTATTTCTTGTAAAACTTCTTCATTAGTGATTTTATAAGGTGCCACACCATGAACCGTTAATCCTGAAGGTTGCGCCTTGGCTTCAAAAATATCCACATCATATCCCAAAGTTCTGGCTTCACAAGCACAGGCTATTCCAGCTGGACCTGCGCCAACAATGGCTATTTTTTTACCGTTGGAAGCTCCTGCCTTAAAGATTGTTTTATCGGCAGTTATGGTTTTGTTGGTCGCGTAATTTTGAAGTCTGCCAATCTGTAACGGAGGTACATCCTGATGATTATAAACACAAGCTCCCTCGCACAGTACTCCCGTTGGACATACTACTCCACAGGCATTTCCCAACCAATTGGCATCAAAAATGGTCTTTGAAGCTCCTGTTACGTTGTCTGTATGTATTTGCTTGATAAACAAAGGAATATCGATATGAGTTGGACAGGCTTGCACACAGGGTGCATCAAAACAAAAAAGGCATCTTGAACTTTCATAATACGCTTCCGTATCGTTCATCAATGGCTTTTTCTGTTTGAAATTTTTATCAAACGCTACTTTAGTTTTTGGTCTTTTGAATTCTGACATGTCTTATATAAGTTATTGGAACGTTGATGACGCTGATTTTACAGATACACACTGATTTGTTTTCAACACAATTTATCAATTTTTATCATAACAATCTGTGTAATCTGTGTCCTATAGTTTTAAAGCCCTGTCAACTTACCATAAGTTTCCAGACGTGTGTCGTTGGAACGTTGATGACGCGGATTTTACAGATATACACTGATTTGTTTTCAACACAATTTATCATTTTTTATCATAACAATCTGTGTAATCTGCGTTTTATAGTTTTAAAGCCCTGTCAACTTACCAAAAGTTTCCGGACGTATGTTATTGGAACGTTGATGACGCGGATTTTACAGATACACACTGATTTGTTTTCAACACAATTAATCATTTTTTATCTTAACAATCTGCTTAATCTGCGTTCTATAGTTTTAAAGCCCTGTCAACTTACCAAAAGTTTCCGGACGTGTGTCGTTGGAACGTTGATGACGCGGATTTTACAGATATACACTGATTTGTTTTCAACACAATTTATCAATTTTTATCATAACAATCTGTGTAATCTGCGTTCTATAGTT
>JBPWQW010000005.1:0-131761 GCA_051814705.1 Flavobacteriaceae bacterium LMO-SS05 | reverse complement strand
TGCGTTCTATAGTTTTAAAGCTCTGTCAACTTACCATAAGTTTCCGGACGTGTGTCGTTGGAACGTTGATGACGCGGATTTTACAGATATACACTGATTTGTTTTCAACACAATTTATCAATTTTTATCATAACAATCTGTGTAATCTGCGTTCTATAGTTTTAAAGCTCTGTCAACTTACCATAAGTTTCCGGACGTGTGTCGTTGGAACGTTGATGACGCGGATTTTACAGATATACACTGATTTGTTTTCAACACAATTTATCATTTTTTATCATAACAATCTGTGTAATCTGCGTTCTATAGTTTTAAAGCTCTGTCAACTTACCATAAGTTTCCGGACGCCTGTCTCTGTAAAATTGCCATGTGGAACGAACTTCATCAATTAGATCCAAATCAAATTCTGCCACTAAGAGCTCATCATTATCCCTTGAGGCTTGTGAAAATATTTGTCCGCGTGGATCTACAAAATAGGATTGCCCGTAAAACTTACCGAGATTCCAAGGTTTTTCTTCTCCAACCCTGTTGATGCAACCCATAAAATAGCCATTGGCGGCAGCATGAGCGGGTTGTTCCAATTTCCATAAATATTCACTTAATCCGGCAACGGTTGCAGATGGATTATATACAATTTCTGCTCCATTCAAGCCTAAAACCCTTGCTCCATCAGGAAAATGCCTATCGTAGCAAATATAAACCCCAACTTTTGCATATTTCGTCTGAAATACGGGATAGCCCAAATTACCAGGTTTAAAGAAGAATTTTTCCCAAAAACCTGTGGTATGTGGAATATGATTTTTTCTATATTTTCCTAAATAGGTCCCATCGGCATCAATAACGGCAGCCGTATTGTACAGAACTCCCGCTTGTTCTTTTTCATATATAGGGACAATAATGACCATATTGTATTTTTTGGCCAACACTTGCATTTTTTCGGTGGTTGGTCCAGGAACCGATTCGGCCGATGCATACCATTTACGATCCTGCCCAGGACAAAAATAAGGTGTGTTAAAAATTTCTTGTAAGCATAAAATTTGGACGCCTTGCTTTCCTGCTTCTTCAATAAATGGAATATGTTTATTGTACATGGCGTCCATGATTTCCTTAATTGTACCTTCCCCTTCAGTCATTGGAAGACTCATTTGTATCAATCCTGATTTTACTTTTCTACTCATTTTATTGTTTTTATTGAACGCTGATGACGCTGATTGCTTTGATTTAATATGACTATTTTATATAGAAGCCATGATGTTTTCATATTTTTTATCTGCGAAAATCTGTTAAATCTGTGCTACCTGCCTGCAGGCAGGTCTGCGTTCTATTATATCACTGTTTTTGACGTTTTTCCCCTATGTATGAATTGCCCGTGTCCCGCTTTTAATTTACAGGTTTCCTTTTCAATAGCTACTTCCCCTCTCAAAATCACGGTTTCGGTTTTTCCTTTTACTTTTTGTCCTTCATAAGCCGAATAATCACAATTCATATGATGTGTTTTCACTGAAATTACATGTTCTTTATTCGGATCAAAAATAACTAAATCGGCATCGCTTCCTATGGCGATGGTTCCTTTTCTAGGGTACATGCCAAAGATTTTCGCTGCATTGGTAGAAGTCACTTCAACATATTTTGTCAACGAGATTTTTCCTTTATTGACCCCTTCAGAAAACAAAAGTTCCATACGATGTTCAATTCCGGGATGACCGTTTGGAATTTTTGAAAAATCGTTTTTGCCCATATTCTTTTGTTCCCACAAAAACGGACAATGATCGGTTCCCACCACTTGTATCAAGCTTTGATTGATGCCAGACCATAATGTTTCTTGATCTTTTTTTTCACGCAATGGCGGACTCATCACCCATTTGGCGCCTTCAAAATCCTTTTCATATAAGGATGCATCTAACAACAAATATTGCGTGCAGGTTTCTACAAACACTTTTTGATTGCGTTGGGTCGCTTTTCGAACGGCATTTAAAGCCCCTTCACAAGTCATGTGCACGATGTATCCTGGGCAACCTGTATAATACAACATATCTGTAAATCGACCAGAAGCTTCGGCCTCGGTAATTTCGGGTTGCGACAAATAATGGTATAATGGTGACATATTCCCTTCTGCCCTATTTTTGGCAATAAGCGAATCGATCATATCGCCATTGGTGGCATGAACCGTAACCAAACCGCCATATTCTTTAACCACTTTCATGAGTTGAACCATTTGTCCGTCGTCAATCATCAAAGCGCCTTTATAGGCCATAAAGGTTTTAAAGGATGAAATTCCCTCTTCTTCAATCATCTGCACTACTTCTTTTGCAACCTCATCATTAAAGTCGGTCACCGCCATGTGATAGGAATAATCGCCTATGGCTTTTCCTTCTGATTTTTTTTGCCAAGTTTTTAAGGCATTATGGAGGGTATCGCCTTGAGTTTGAAGGATAAAATCGATGACCGTCGTGGTACCGCCATGTAAAGCGGCACGTGTACCAGTTTCATAATCGTCACTAGAATGGGTTCCCATAAACGGCATGTCCAAATGCACATGGGGATCGATCCCGCCAGGAAAAACCAATTTATTGGTCGCATCGATCACTTTATCGGCCGAATATTCCAAGTTGTTACCAATGGCTACAATTTGCTGCCCTTCAATATAAACGTCAGCTATATAACTTTCAGAAGCTGAAACAACACAACCATTTTTTATTAATATTGACATATTTTCGTTTTTTTATAGAACGCTGACCTGGTTGCCGGCAGGCAGGTGGCACTGATTTCACTGATTTATTGTGAATCATTTTTTATCATAGTCACTTCCGTGTTCCATTTTTATTGATTTTTTCATTAATAGGTAATACAATACAAATGCTATAAAAAACCCTGTAAACCAAGACAGTGAATATAAGAAATTTAATGCAGGTACCCAATAGCCAATCAAAGCGAGAAACACACTTACCAAGAGTGAGATCATGGCTGCCATGTTAAATCCTGTTTTTCCGTAGGAATAAATGCCTTCCTCTTTATATAATTCTGCCAGGTTAAGGCTCTTCTTTCTGATAAGGAAATAATCAGCAATTAAAATCCCCAAAACTGGTCCTAATAAGCCACTTACAAAAATTAAAAATCCGGAAATTTCATTGAGCAACCACCAAGGAGCTATTAAAATACCTATGATTCCCGTGATCGTTCCACCAGTTTTAAAGCTTATTTTTTTAGGCCATAAATTGGAAAAAGCGTTTGAAGGGGCTATGACGTTGGCTGCTATATTGGTGCTTAAGGTTGCGATAATCATAAACACTTGGGCGACGATTACCACGATTGGGTTTTTAAACTTAGCAATTAGTGAAACGGGGTCCCAAGGGGCATCTTCAGCGATTAAAACATCCTTGAAGTTGATGATCGCTGCACAGGTCACAAAAATACCCACGAACGAATAGAGCATCATCGTGGCTGGAAGCCCTAAAAATTGTCCCGCTACTTGATCTTTTTGAGTCGATGCATAACGTGTTATGTCGGCAATACTGATGGACATCGTTGCCCAAAATCCGACCATGGCGGTTAACCACAGTAAATAACTCCAAAGTTTACTTTTTGATGAAGCTGAAGTTGAATCCACAAGATTTGCAGTAACAATACTTGAAAGAATAGGCTCTGTTTTATTTGAATTTCTGAATTGAACCTGTACATTTTCAATATTTGAAATCAAAATTGGTTTTTCAGTAAAAGTTTCCCAAGTAGTGTTATGATCGGAAACTATATTATAGTCATTTACCTTGAATTGTCCTTCTTTATCTTTTAAAACATTAAGATTGAGAAAATAGGCATCATCTTTTTCTGTAATTGAAGCTGATGCTTTTTCTAGCTGAACACTCTGATCTAATACGATGGAAAACCCTTCAGCTTTTGCATAGCTCCAATAAATCAAAACAATTCCCATGATGATTAATATAGGCGCTGAATAGGTTTCGAGCCACTTGATGCTTTCAGTACCTTTCCAAATAAAATACATGTTGATGATCCAGAACACACCAAATCCCACAAATTTTCCAACGGATAAGCCCAATTCTCCAGTTGAACCCGTCACAGCATTAAATATGGCATAAATGGCTAAACCACCAATCCAAGTTTGAACCCCGAACCAACCACACGCTATGATCCCTCTGGTCACAGAGGCTATATGGATACCTTTAGTTCCAAAAGCAGCACGACCAATTACGGGAAAAGGAATTCCGTACTTTACGCCTGCATGTCCATTGAGTACCATGGGAATGGTTATAATAAGATTGGCAAGTCCAATGATAATAAGCGCTTCATACCAATTAAGCCCTGTTTTTATCATATAAGACGCCAATAAATAGGTAGGAATACACACCGCCATACCTACCCAAATAGCTGCTAGATGCCATTTGTTCCAAGTTCTTTGGTTTGCTGGGACTGGTGCTAAATCATCACTATATAATCGTGATTTGGAAACATCTTCCTGTAATTCTACAATGTCTTTGTTCATATATTAAGGAACGCTGATAACACTGATTTGGCGGATTTACACAGACAAAAAATCAGTGGGTATCTATTTAATCAGCATCATAAGCGTTCTGGCTTTTATTTGTAAATATTTTTCTTTTCAATTGAGGAGTTTTTCCGAAGTTTAACAATAATCCAACTTCAATATCTGTTGCTTTTAGATAATTTATTAGTTGGAATTCATGTTCTTCACAAAGTGATTCTGCAGCTTTAATTTCAATAATTACAGATTCAGAAACTATTAAATCCGCATAATACTCTCCAACTTGTTGATTCTCATAATACACTTTAATTTGCTTTTGTTTCTCAACAAATAAGCCTAAACTTTTTAATTCTAAAAACAACGCATTTTCATACACCTTTTCCAAAAAACCATAACCCAAAGCATTATATACTTTATAAAAACATTTTATGATAGTTTCAGTTGTTTCTGAATGTTTATAACTTATTGTCATTTCTATATTTAAAAATTGAACGCTGACCACGCTGATTTAACAGGTTTTCACTGATTTGTTCTCAAATCCTTTTTATCAAAAAAAATCTACGTTCTATTACTAATTACAATATTTCAGCAATCCATACCTATAAAAATTGAACGCTGATGACATTGATTTAGCAGGTTTTCACTGATTTGTTCTCAAATCCTTTTATCATAACTTATCTGCGTTATCTTCTTTATCTGCGTTCTATTACTAATTACAATATTTCAGCAATTCATACCTATAAAAATTGAACGCTGATGACATTGATTTAGCAGTTTTTCACTGATTTGTTCTCAAATCCTTTTTATCATAACTTATCTACGTTATCTTCTTTATCTGCGTTCTATTACTAATTACAATATTTCAGCAATTCATACCTATAAAAATTGAACGCTGATGACATTGATTTAGCAGGTTTCCACTGATTTGTTCTCAAATCCTTTTTATCATAACTTATCTGCGTTATCTGCGTTCTATTACTAATTACAATATTTCAGCAATCCATACCTATAAAAATTGAACGCTGATGACATTGATTTAGCAGATTTTCACTGATTTGTTCTCAAATCCTTTTATCAAAAGAAATCTGCGTTATCTGCGTTCTATTACTAATTACAATATTTATCCGCTATAGCAATGGTTTGGGAAATGATGCTCAAACCTTCATCCACTTCGGCTTTACTTACATTTAATGGTGGTGCAATAAAAATCCAATTCCAACGCACAAAGGTGAACATGCCCAATTCTCGTATTTTAGCTGCCATTCTATTGGTTGCTTCCATGTCGGCTGGTTTAGCATTCCAAGGCGTGATGGGTTCTTTGGTTTTTCGGTTTTTAACCAATTCTATACATCCCAATAACCCAGTGTTTCTAAAATCACCTATTGATTTATG
This sequence comes from Flavobacteriaceae bacterium LMO-SS05, assembly GCA_051814705.1. Classification (GTDB taxonomy): domain Bacteria; phylum Bacteroidota; class Bacteroidia; order Flavobacteriales; family Flavobacteriaceae; genus Geojedonia. The sequence goes on along the minus strand of JBPWQW010000005.1, from coordinate 125,874 downwards.
TTTACGTTTTAATTTTTCAATTTGTTCTTCGATATAAAGTCCCATTTCGGCAGCTTTATCTACAAGGCCATCTTCTTCAATAATTTTTAGATTTTCCAATGCCGCTGCACAGGAAACCGGATGTGCCGAATAGGTAAGTCCAAGTTGCATCGCATGATCATTAAAATGATTAGCAATAGTATCGGTTACAATCATGGCTCCTAAGGGTAAATATCCTGAAGTCAGACCCTTAGCCATGACCATAATATCGGGAGTAACACCATGATGATCGATGCCAAACATTTTACCCGTTCTTCCAAATCCGCTCATGGTTTCGTCATCAATAAATACAATGCCATATTTATCGCAGATGTCCCGAACATGTTTTAAATAAAAAGGCGGATATTTAATACAGCCTGAAGAACCCGATTCGCCTTCAAACAAAATAGCGGCAATGCCATCAGGGTTTTCGAAATTAATCACACGTTCTAAATGTGCCAAAGCCCGCTCACCACATTGCTCTATGGATGTTGATCCCCAAGGGCATCGATAGGCATACGGATTTTCAACATGAACTACATTGGGCATTCCTTGGCTATCCACGGCAAATCGTCTTGGGTCTCCACCAGCCGTAACGGCACCATATGTAGCCCCGTGATAAGATCTGTAATGCGTGATGATTTTATGACGCCCCGTATAAATTCGTGCCAGTTTAATGGAATTCTCAATTGCTTCTGCTCCACCGAGTGTAAAAAAAGTTTTGGTCAAATTACCTGGTGTTAATTGTGCCAATTTTTTTCCTAATCTGCCTCGTACATCGGTAGCCATTCCAGGATAGACATAACTCAATTCTTTCATTTGTTTGGCCACAGCTTCTGTAATGCGCTGGTTGCCATGACCGATATTCACGTTCATTAATTGAGAAGAAAAATCCAAATATTTCTTTCCCTCTCTGTCATAAATGTAAGAACCTTCGGCATAAGATGCGTTTATAGGATTTAAACCGCTTTGTTTTGACCATGAAAATAAGGTATAGTCAAGGTTATTTTTTATAATTTCTTCATTCATATTTCTATTGTCTGATGCTTGATGACCGATGTCAGAAGCTGTTTTGTTATTTTCCTATGCATGGTGACCGAAGTCGGGTGTTATTTTAATTTGTTTCTAAATGCGACCATCATATTCATTAAATGGTATGATTCATCATAAAAGTTTTCAAAACTTCCAGTCGTAAGATAGTTTCTTCGTTTAGCTTTATGCAAACAGGTAATCACTTCAGCCAAAGAACGAATAGCGTATCCAATGAACTTTTTATACTCTGGATTCGATTGACAAATAGCACCTTCAGATATATTTAATGCTATAGAATCTACAGCTCTCATTATTTGAGAAGTTAGATTATACATTTCCTTTTGAGGAAAATTATTTGAAATTAAATTGACACCCTCTCCAAAATCCATGGCCTTTTGCCAAATCTGCAAATTTTCAAATTTAAATCTGTTGTCACTCATTAATTCTATTATTACATCTTAAAACTTTAGAACATCGTGCATCTATCTTCGGACTTCTAGCTCCGGTTTAACTCATCCAATTGGTTTGGGCTTCGGGATTCCATTTGATGGTTGTTTTTTTGTTTTGGGTCCAAAATTCAATAGAACTCCGTCCTGTAATGTCGCCAACCCCAAATTTGGATTCGTTCCAACCGCCAAAAGAAAAAGGTTCTCTTGGAACTGGCACCCCAATATTAACACCTATCATTCCTGCACTGGCGCGATCAATCACTTGTTTTGCCAATCCGCCGCTTTGGGTAAACACAGCCGCAGCATTGCCATAATTAGAGCCATTTTCAATTTCTATAGCTTCATCTAAGTCTTTAGCACGTATAATGGAAATTACAGGGCCAAAAATTTCTTCACGAGCCACAGACATATCGATGGTCACATAATCAATTATTGTTGGACCTACATAATAGCCGCCTTCTTTACCTTTAACAGTAGTATGTCTTCCATCTAATAAAATTTTGGCACCATTTTTTTCAGCTTCATCAATATAGCTTTCAATACGTTTTTTGGCTTCTGCAGAAATTACGGAGCCCAAATTAGTACCTGGAACTATTTTTTTGGCTTCCTCAACCATTCTGTCAATAATATGCTGCACTTTATCAACTCCAACCATCACCGAAGCAGCCATACAGCGTTGGCCCGCACAACCGGCCATAGATGCCACGACGTTAGAAGCCGTCATTTCTAGATTGGCATCTGGCAATACAATTAAATGATTTTTTGCACCACCTAAGGCCACACAGCGTTTTAAACTTGATGTAGCTCTCTTATAAACTATCTTGGCTACCTTGGTAGAACCTACAAACGACACTGCCTTAATATCAGGATGGTCACAAATAGCCTCGACCACATCTTTACCACCGTTCACGACATTAAAAACACCATCGGGGAGGCCAGCCTCTTTTAATAATTCCGCCATTCTAACTGTGCTTAAAGGCACCAATTCAGATGGTTTCATAACCATAGTATTACCTAATGCTAATGCGTTTGGCATAGTCCAGTGAGGTACCATGTTTGGGAAATTAAAAGGTGTGATAGATGCTACAACGCCAAGTGGTTTTTTTTCAACTCTACATTCTACGCCCTGACTAACCTCTTGCACTTCATTGACGATGATTTGTGGAATGGAAACTGCAAATTCACAAAGTTCCATGCTTTTTTCAACTTCGGCCTTGGCTTCACCATAGGTTTTGCCGTTTTCAAGTTGTACCAATTTGGTGAGCTCATCCATGTGCTTTTCCAACAAAGTTCGATACCTAAAAAAGATTTGAACGCGTTCTTTAAAGGTCAAGGCAGACCAAACGGGAAAAGCCCGTTTGGCCGCCTGAACCGCTGCGTCAACATCTTGTGTTGTGGACAATGGCAAGGTAGAAATGACACTTCCATCCAAAGGACTTATCACCTCCATGGAATTCTGTCCGTTTCTTTCAAATTTGCCGTCGATATAGTTTTTTACTTCGGAAAGTTTTGTAGTTAAATTCATCGCATTATCAGTTTATATAATTGATATTTGAGCCTATTTAAGCCATCTTGCTATTGATGAACCTCAATAGCCTTTACTCAAATATATAAAATTAATGTGAGACTAACTGATATATTGAAACCCTAAAACTTTAGGATTATTTTGGAACACAGATGACGCTGATTTATTGTGATTTAAAAGGATCTGCTATTCTCTCCATTAAAAAAATCCGCGTTAATCCCTAAAATCAGCGTCACCTGTGTTCTATTTAACCTCTAACGACGTAAACTTAAAAGTAGTTCCATTAAACAAACCCTTATCACTTAATTTTAAGGATGGTATGACCAATAAAGCCATAAATGATAGGGTCATATAGGGTGCGTGAAGTGTACTGCCCAATTGTTTTGCCATCCTATCCAGTTCGGCATATTGCAAGCCCACGGCTTTACCATCTTTGTCGCTCATGATTCCTGCAACCGGTAAAGCAACTATTTTTTCTTGGGTATCTGAAATCGCACAAATGCCGCCTTTGTTGTTAATTATAAGATTAACTGCTCTACAAATGGCTTCATCACTTACACCAACGGCGATAATATTATGTGAATCGTGGCCTACAGAAGAAGCAATGGCACCTTCTTTTAAACCAAAGTTTTTGATGAATGCAATGGCTGGTTTTTGATTTTGATACCGATTAACCACGGTCATTTTTAAAATATCGGTTTCGATGTTAGATGTCAAATTTCCATCTTTAATTAAAGCATCCACTATCAGTTCATGGGTAACCAACTGGCCTTCCAAAGCTTCTATGACTCTAATGTGTTTCGCATTGGATTCAAACCTAAAATCGAAAACTTGTTTTTTTGTTGTACTGAAGTTATTTAGAATTTTAAATGGGCTGGCGTTAATTTTTGAAAGTCCATTATCAAAAACCAGTTTACCATCGATGTACGTTTGAAGAGTTTTAAAATGAATCAAATCTTCCACAACAATGCAATCGGCAGCATCGCCTACTTGAAGCAATCCCACATCCAAATTATAGTGTTTTACGGGATTGATACAAGCCATTTGAAGGATTTTAAAAATATCCATTCCTTTTGCGACTGCCCTTGCGCAAAGTTTGTTGATATGGTCGACCAATAAATCGTCTGGGTGTTTATCATCGCTGCAGAACATCATATTTTCAAAATGTTCTGGAAGCAAATCGATTAGGGCTTCAAAATTTTTGGCTGCGCTTCCCTCTCGAATGAGAATTTTCATCCCTTTTTGTAGCTTTTCCAAGCCTTCCCCATAGGTAAAACATTCGTGATCGGTTGAGATGCCTGCATTAATATATTTAGTAACGTCATCACCTCGTAATCCCGGAGCATGTCCATCGACAGGTTTGTTGTACTGTTTGGCCCAAGCTATTTTTTTTAAGACTTCATCGTCATCAAATAAAACGCCGGGATAATTCATCATTTCTGCCAAATACTTGATGTCGGGGTTTTCAAGAAGTTTCTTTGTACCATTAGAATCAATTACCGCTCCAGCCGATTCAAAATTGGTTGCAGGCACGCAGGAAGGTGCTCCAAAATTAAATTTAAAAGGCGTTTGCTTACCATTCTCTATCATAAATTCGACGCCTTCAATACCCAGAACATTGGCAATTTCATGGGGATCGGAAACCGTAGCAACCGTACCGTGACATACTGCCAAACGTGCAAATTCTGAAGGCACCAACATGGAGCTTTCAATATGAATATGGGCATCGACAAAGCCGGGAAGAATGTACTGGTTTACATGGTGATCCTTTTCTAATATTGACACAATCTTGCCTTCTTCAATTAAGATTTCTCCTTTAAAAATGCGTTTGTTTTGTATGTCGACGATTTGTCCTTGTACTGTCATATTTATTTCCCTGAATGGGGAATCTATTAAATTTATCTTCAATTTATCACCGATTAGCTTTGCTGAATCTTTGATTTCCCGCCTTTAGTTCGAATTCGTTCACTGACCGCACAGGAAGTACAAAATTACGAGATTCTTCACTTTGTTCAGAATGACATCTCATTCCAATTCAATTTTTAGGATTCTTTTTGTGTCTTCAACAATTTTAAAACGGTCATCTGCCCGTTTTCCAACAATCCAGACAATTTCATTTTCTGAACACAATAACCAAATGTGTTCTTTATCAATCAACGACAATTTTTCATCTTTAAAATACTTGCTCAGTTTCTTTTTGCCTTTCATTCCGAAAGGATAAAAATAATCACCTTCTTGCCAAGTCCGAAAAGTCAATGGAAATTTTAGTGTTTCAGCATCCACATAAATGGTCGATGCGTTTGATTTTGATATGTGCTTAACTGTTTTAAAATTTAAAGTGCCAAGCGGAGTTTTAATTTGGTTTTCTTGCTCCGAAATATGAATTGCTAAGATGTCATTTGATACGCTTTCGGATAGAATCAATGATTCTCTATCCTTTAGCAATCGGTGTGTTTCTGAAAAAACTTGTTTGCCTGATTGTGCCCGTAATAAATCCGTAACATCGTCCCATTCGGTGAACTTAAAATCCTTTAGCAATTGATATAAATAGGCTTTGGGGTTGGATAATTTTAAAAGTTTTTTAATATCCAATTTTACCAAATCGCCTTCAATAGACACTACTTTTTTCTGAACGTTTGTAATGCGATCTTCAACAATTTCATTACTATCCTTTAAAAATGATAGGGTTTTATTAAAGTTCTGTAACAACTGTGGATTGATTTCCTTTAAAATTGGAATCACCTTATGTCTTAGTTTATTGCGCAGATATTTGGTAGAAGCATTGCTACTGTCTTCTCGCCAGGTAAGTTTATTCTCTTTTGCATAAGTTTCAATATCCTGTCTCGAAAATGGCAATAAGGGTCTTAAAATGTAATCATTGACTTCAGGAATTCCAGTTAATCCTTCCAGTCCGCTTCCTCTGGATAGGTTGATGAGAAAGGTTTCCAAGTTATCATCGGCATGGTGAGCCGTCAAAATATGATCAAAATGGAGTTGTTCTGCTAAATCCTGAAACCAATTGTACCGCAACTCACGTGCCGCCATTTGAATAGAAATCTGATGTTTATTAGCAAAGGCTTTGGTATCAAAACTCTCGATAAAGACCTCAACCTCTAAATCTTCCGCCAATTGCAAGACAAAATCTTCATCAGCATCACTTTCTTCTCCTCGCAAATTAAAATTACAGTGAGCCAAAGCAAAATTGAGCTGAAACTTATGGCATAAATGAACTAACACCACACTATCCAATCCTCCAGAAATGGCAATAAGAGCCTTCCCTTTAATTAAAAAAGGAAAATTTAGATTGATATGATTTTCAAAATTTTTAAGCATTTTTCAAAATTAGTGTTTTTTCTCTCGAAAAGGCGCAATGTTTATTTACGAAAAGGCGCAAAAACGGAAATCTGATTACTGCGACTGCTTACTGAATACTGTTTTCAAGAACTTCCCGCATCGCCTTTGCTTTTACCAAACATTCCTCATATTCCTTTATCGGATCGCTTTTAGCGGTAATGGCACTTCCAACCGAATAGGACACATACCGTTTTTCTTCATTGTATAGAATACTGCGAATAACCACATTAAAATCGAAATCTCCGCTTGGTGTAAAATAGCCAACAGCTCCCGAATACAGTCCCCTTTTGGTTTCTTCTAAAGTCTCAATAATCTTCATAGCCGAAATTTTTGGAGCACCGGTCATACTTCCCATTGGAAAGGTGGTTTTAATCACCTCTACAGGATGGGTGCTTTTATCGATTTTTGAAGTCACCGTTGAGATCATTTGATGCACTTGTGCAAAAGTATAAATCCCGCATAATTCCTCTATTTTGACACTTCCTTTAATAGCCGTGTAAGACAAATCGTTACGCACCAAATCCACAATCATAATATTTTCACTACGCTCCTTCCCATCGTTTTGAAGGTGTGTTTTTAAGCGTTCATCCTCCAATTTGTTTTTTGATCGTTTCGCTGTACCTTTTATGGGTTGCGAGGTTATGGTTTGACCCTCTTTTTTCAAATACCGTTCTGGTGATGCCGAAAGTAAATACCTATTGTTAATCTTTAAAAAAGTTGCAAATGGTGGTTTTGAAATGTTATTGAGTTTTTGATAGGTTTCCAAGGGATTAATTGCCACGTCTTCTGCATAGTATTCCTGACAAAAATTGGCCTCATAGATATCACCACGGTAAATATGCCCAAGCATGGTCCTTACTTTTTCTAAATAGGCATCTTTACGTATGCGGAGTTTGATTTTGATGCCTTCTATTTGTAGAGGATGCGTGTGTGTGTCTACGTGTTGAATCGCCTTTATATCGCTTTCAAAATCGCTTTCAACACCGTTTAAATATTGAATTTCAACCGTGTTTCCTTTTATTAAAAACAATTTTTTAGGCTGAAAGAAAAACAAATCTGGAAATTCTAAACCATCAAAATTTTCAGAAATCAAATCTTCCAAATCATTTTTTAAATCATAAGTTAAGTAACCAAAAATCCAATCTTGAATTTGAGTTTGGTAATCCCTTAACTGCTCAAAAGCATTGTGATATGAAGTTTGTAAACTAGTATGGGCATCTATAGCCAAGATCGTATCATAACTGGATCGATCTTGATTGGAATCGTTGGAATCCAGCCAAACCACTTCGTTAAACTGCTGACTCCAAATCAACAATTGGTCTTTAAAGTTTTTAAGGTCTGAAATTATATGTGTTTGTAGCGTTCTCAACTCGAAAAAATATGGACTGCAAATTACAGCAATTAAGTACGTAATAGCAACCCTCTCAATTCAAATTTAATCTACTACCTTTGCAAACTAAAATCACCACAGTGAGTTTTCAAGATTTAAATCTTAATACGCCTTTATACAATGCCCTTGACGATCTGGGCTTTACGCAGGCAACTCCCATTCAGGAGCAAGCGTTTAATGTGATCGCATCAGGTAAAGATGTTGTTGGTATAGCCCAAACGGGTACCGGAAAGACCTTTGCCTATATGTTGCCGATTCTTAAAAACCTAAAATTTTCAAAACAGGACAATCCTAGAGTTTTGGTTTTAGTACCCACTCGCGAATTGGTGGTACAGGTGGTTGAAGAAATTGAGAAACTCTCAAAATACATTAATAATCGCGTACTTGGGGTATATGGTGGAGTCAATATCAACACCCAAAAACAGGATGTAGCACAAGGACAAGATATTATTGTAGCCACCCCGGGGCGTTTGTACGATTTGGCGGTGAGCCATGTACTGAAATTAAAATCCATTCAAACGCTTGTCATCGACGAGGTGGATGTCATGCTCGATTTGGGCTTTAGACACCAGTTGATGAACATTTTTGATATTTTGCCTGAGCGTCGACAAAACATTATGTTTTCGGCAACCATGACTGAAGATGTCGATGAACTGATTACCGAATTTTTTGTTGCTCCTGAAAAAATCACCATCGCTGTTTCTGGAACACCCTTGGAAAATATCGGTCAAGAACGTTATGAAGTACCTAATTTTTATACCAAAGTCAATCTGCTCAATCAGTTGTTGAGTGATAAAGACACCTTTAGCAAAGTGCTCATTTTTGTGGCTTACAAAAAAATGGCAGACCGTTTGTTTGATCAGCTAGAAGTTGAATTTCAAGGAGAATGTTGTGTCATCCACTCCAATAAAACCCAAAATTACAGGCTGCGAAGCATAGAAAATTTTGAAAATGGAAAACATCGCATGTTGATTGCAACTGATGTGATGGCACGAGGATTGGATATTGACAATATAAGTCATGTCATCAATTTTGATACGCCCAACTACCCCGAAAATTATATGCACCGTATAGGCAGAACGGGACGTGCCGAAAAACAAGGCCATACCATTGCCTTTTCTACTGAAAAAGAGTTGGAAGCCATACAAGCCATTGAAGCGTATATGAATTTGGAGATTCCCTTGATGCCCTTTCCGGAAGGTGTAACGGTTTCCAAAGAATTGATTGAAGAAGAACGTCCACAAACACAAGAACCCAATAATCCTATAAAACGAAAAAAGACAACGCTTGGTGACGCTTTTCATGAAAAGAAGGACAAAAACAAAAAGGAAAATTTAGGAGGTTCATACCGCAGAGAGATTGCTAAAAAGTACTCTAAACCCAAAACTCGAGGGGATAAAAATTTTAATAGACGGAATAAGAAAAAATAGCATTTTTATTGTAGCTTTAAGTCCTTGTACAATTCTAACAATCAATCTCTTAATGCTATGAAACCATTAGTTTTATCGGTAATAGTGTTGTGCTTGGTATTTTTATCCTGTAAAACGGACAAAACCCCCACCATTACCCAAGAGCCAGCCAAATCCAATTATAGTTGTGTACCTCCAGTCACCGATGCCGCTTGGTATCAGGAAGACCATATTGCGCCTCTTTTGAAAGGTTATGAAGCCATTGATTATCCCATTACAACACAAGATACTTTAGTGCAGCGTTACTTTAACCAAGGAATGGCACTAGCCTATGCCTTTAATCATGCTGAAGCTGCGCGTTCGTTTTATTATGCTACAAAATTGGATCCTAGTTGTGCCATGGCCTATTGGGGCTACGCTTATGTATTGGGACCAAATTACAATGCTGGTATGGAAGATGATAATTACCAAAGAGCCTTTGAAGCTATTCAAAAAGCCAAAAAGTTATCCAGTACTGTTACCAAAAAAGAACAAGAATGTATTGATGCCATGGCAAAACGTTATACAGCCGAACCACCAGTAGATAGAAGAGATTTAGATCAAGCCTATTCTGTTGCTATGAAACAACTGTATAAAAAATATCCGGATGATACCGAAATCAGTGCTTTGTATGCCGAATCGTTAATGAACTTGCATCCTTGGGATCTCAATGAAAAAGATGGCACTGAAAAACCTTGGACCGTGGAAATTGTCACTCTGTTAGAATCCTTAATTAAAAAGCACCCAAAACATCCTGGCGCGCATCATTTTTATATTCACGCTGTTGAAGCTTCAAACACTCCTGAACGTTCCAACGCTTCTGCTAAACTTTTTGATGAGGGTTTGGTTTCCGGCTCTGGTCATTTGTTGCATATGCCATCACATACTTATATTAGAATGGGAGAATATCACAAAGGAACTTTATCAAATATTGCTGCCGTAAAAGCCGATAGTACCTATGTCGCTTCATGTCATGCACAGGGGGCTTATCCTCTAGCCTATTATCCACATAATTTTCATTTTATGGCGGCAACGGCAACTTTAGAGGGAAATAACCATTGGGCCATGATTGGTGCTAACAAAGTTTCAGAACATGTTCATCCTGATATCATGAAACAAGCCGGTTGGGGCACCTTACAGCACTATTACACGATTCCATATTACGTCGCTGTAAAATTCAAAAAATGGGACGATATTCTCAAGATGAATCTAAAAACCTATGACTTACAATATCCAAAGGCTGTAAGACATTATGCCGAAGGCATGGCCCATTTGGGTAAAGGCAATTTAGATCAGGCTAAGACCGAATTGACCCAACTTGAATTATTGGAAAAAGATGAAAGTTTGAAAGACATTACTATTTGGGATATCAATTCGGTGTATGAATTGGTACGCATTGCCCAAAAGGTTTTGAATGCTGAAATCTTGGCAAAGGAAAGAAAATTTGAAGACAGTATTAGTCTTTTAAAAGAGGCCATAGCTATGGAAGATGCTCTAAACTATAACGAGCCACCTGATTGGTTTTTCTCCATAAGACAGCATTTGGGAGCTATAGAAATTGAAACTGGACATTATAAAGAAGCGATTGTCACTTATACTGAAGATCTCAAACGCTTACCAAAAAATGGTTGGGCTTATCATGGTTTAATGATGGCCTATGAAAAATTGAAGGATGATAAAAACTTTAAAAAAACAAAAGCACTATTTGAAAAATCCTGGGCTTATGCCGATGTAAAACTTTAATTTTAAGTAGATTCAATAATCGAAGATTTAATCATTGTAGTAATTAGGAATAATACCGATATTTACGGACTATTATTCCTTTTTTTAATTACAATATACCTATGAAGATTCATTTTTTAAGCACGCTTGTTTTAAGTCTTTTCCTTATAACCACTACAAACGCTGGTGTAAAATGGGGACCAACAGGGCATCGCACAGTAGGTGAAATTGCAAGCAAACACCTTACTTCCAAAGCAAAACGTGAAATTAAGAAACTTCTAAACGGTGAATCTTTGGCATTGGCATCGACTTTTGGTGATGAAATTAAGTCTGATAAACGTTATAACAAATATTACACTTGGCATTACATTAACATGCCCTTGGATGCTGATTACGATGCTTCTAAACAAAACCCTAAAGGCGATTTGGTTTCAGGGATTGCCTATTGTAAATCTGTGATTTTAGATAAAAATGCTTCTGATAAGGATAAAGCTTTTTATTTAAGGCTCTTAATACACCTTATTGGCGATTTACATCAACCCATGCATGTTGGGCTTGAAGAGGATAAAGGTGGAAACGATTTTAAAGTGAAGTGGTTTTATAAAGACACCAATTTGCATTCGATTTGGGATAGTAAAATGATTGATGATTATGGCATGAGCTATACCGAGTTGGCACAAAATGCGGACTATTTAACCAAAGAACAAATTCAAGAGTTAGAAAAAGGTACCGTTATCGATTGGGTTAACGATACGCATAAACTTACTCGTCAAGTCTATGCTTCATCTTCTGAAGGCGATAATTTAAGATATGAGTACTCCTATAAATTTTTAAATGTAGCGAGAAAACAAATGCAAATTGCAGGAATCAGATTAGCAAAAACGTTGAACGAACTGTTTTGAGTTCAATATAAATTTTTAAGCCCTCTAGGATTCAAAAGTGAACAAAAAAAAAGCAAACCAAATGGTTTGCTTTTCTATTTATAATGAGATTCCTGCCTCAGTTCGGCTACGCTCTCTGACCACGCAGAAAATCGAAGATTCAACCTAGTCCATAATAAACTAAATATGAAGTGCCCTATCTGCAGTTGCCGCTAATGCCGCTTCTTTAATCGCTTCAGTGAAGGTTGGATGTGCGTGTGACATACGTGCAACGTCTTCAGCTGAAGCACGATATTCCATAGCTACGACTGCTTCAGCTATCATATCGGCGGCACGGGCACCAATCATGTGGACGCCTAAAATTTCATCAGTGGTTTTATCGGCCAATATTTTTACAAAACCATCCAAGTCCATACTGGCTCTACTTCTTCCTAAAGCACGCATCGGGAATGACCCTGTTTTGTATTCAACTCCAGCTTCTTTTAAAGCTTCTTCGGTTTTACCAACACTGGCTACTTCAGGCCAAGTGTAAACGACGCCTGGTATTAAATTATAATTCACATGGGGTTTTTGTCCTGCTAACGTTTCAGCAACAAATACACCTTCTTCTTCTGCTTTATGGGCCAACATCGCACCTTTGACCACATCGCCAATGGCATAGATATTTTTAGCAGACGTTTGTAAATGGTCATTGACTTCTATTTGTCCTCTATCGGTAAGCTTTACTCCCGCTGCCTCAGCATTTAATCCATCTGTATACGGACGACGCCCTACAGAAACTAAACAATAATCGCCAGTAAAGGTAACTTCGTTGCCTTTTTTATCATCAGCTTTTACAATGACTTCTTTCCCTTTTCGTTCAACAGATTTTACTTTATGTGAGATATTGATGTTGAACTTTTGTTTCTTCAACACTTTATTTAATTCCTTAGACAAGCCTGAATCCATGGTCGGGATAATACGATCCATATACTCAACTACCGTAACTTCTGCTCCTAAACGTTTGTAAACTTGTCCGAGTTCCAAGCCTATAACTCCACCTCCAATGACGATTAAATGTTTTGGGATTTCAGTTAATTTTAAAGCTTCAGTTGATGTGATAACTCGCTCTTTATCAAGGGTTATAAAAGGTAAATTTGAAGGCTTACTTCCAGTAGCTATAATCGTATTTTTAGCTTCAATTTCAGTCGTTTCTTTTCCTTTAATGGTGATATGTGTAGCATCTTTAAAGCTGCCCAATCCTTCATATACATCAATCTTGTTTTTCTTCATTAGGAAATCAATACCTCCAGTGGTTTGGTCTACTACAGCCTGTTTACGAGCAATCATTTGCTTTAAATTCACTTTGATTTCTCCTGGAATATCAATCCCGTGTTCTTCAAAATGCTTGATAGCATCTTCATAATGATGGGACGAATCCAACAGGGCTTTACTTGGGATACAACCTACGTTTAAACAAGTACCACCAAGGGTAGAGTATTTTTCTATAATGGCAGTTTTCATGCCCAATTGAGCGCAACGAATTGCGGCTACGTACCCTCCAGGGCCAGAACCAATAATGGCTACATCGTATGAATTCATGAGATTTTGTTTAATCAAATTTTATTAAAATGACTACAAAAATACGAATGTTTTATGGGAAGGCAATAAAAAAAACAAGACTTAATACAATGGGATTTTTGTTTCATTTAGACCCAATGACATCAGGTATTCCCTAACTTCAAGCGCATATTCACCGCCTTTATTGGCGTGATGCAATAAGGTAAAGCCGTGTGGCCCTTTAGCATGAAGAATACTAGGTGAAAAATCCAACATGGGCTTAATAATATCCATTCGGCCAAACAATGCTGCCGTAAAAATATTAGCTTGAGCGCCATGATCTAAAAAATACTGAACCAATTCTTTATTGCCCACATGACTTGCGGCTCCAAAACCAGTTTCAAAATCACCAAATTTCCAATCGTGTGCGGCATTGATTAAGGTTGGATATGCTTCCAAAAGTTCTTTAACACGATCTGGATTGCTATGCGATTTACCCACAAATTCTTCAACTAAAGCTTTGTCCAATTGAGGGTCGTCTTCAAATTTATTAAAAGAAAATAATGCGGTTGTTGGAATTAATAAAGAGGCGATTCCTGCTGATTTAATGAATTGACTGCGTTGCATAATGGATTAATTTTTAGAAAAAATACCCATAATTTATTGAACTACCTTGCTGTTTAACATGTCTTTATGTTAATTTTTAGGATGGAAAACCAAGCATGCTTCCCATACCCACCGTAAATAACCAGCACCCATAAATGGCGTGTTCAATAGAAACCAACAACGTTGACTTGGTTTTTTTGAAGGTCAAGGCAAACAAAATACCTCCTAAAAATGTAAGAACAATGACCAGAGCATTCATAAAAAATATATGTGCTAAAGAAAACACAATGGCATTGACAAATAGAAACAACCTCTCATTTGAATACAACTCTTGATAGCGCTTAAAATAAAAGGTCCTATAAATAAGCTCCTGCGGATATACCGACAATAAACTATAGACAAACAAAATAATAAACCACAGTTTAGGCTTGTTGATAAGGATCTCAAATAAATTGTCCTTGTCAAATAACCAAACATATAAACTAGTTAATAGGGCTATCCCGACGAATTTTAGAAATGTGAATTTCCAAAATGCTTTCCAATTTAAATCTGTTGCTATTTTAAATCTTTTGTTTTCAACTTTTAATAACACATAAATGATGTAAATAAACCCAACAAAACCAACGATCATTTTAAACCATAAAGGGTAATCTAAAGCAAAACTTATCGGCAATACAATAAAAAGGATAAAAAACTCAATTAGTTTATACGCTGTGGAGTTCATCAATTAAATGTTTATGGCTGTGGTGTGTTTTACCTCGTTGATGACAAACATGCTATGTGTGCTTCCAATATGATTGATTGAAGTCAATTTTTTTATCATAAATTCCCTAAACGCTTTCATGTCTTGAACCAAGACTTTTAATAAATAATCGTAGTCACCACTAATATGATAACATTCTAAAACTTCAGGTAAATCGGCAACTTCCTTTTCAAACCTAACGACATGGTCTTGTGTATGTTGTACCAATTTAATATGGCAAAAGGCAACAAAAGCACGTTCTACTTTTTCTTTATTTATTAACGCCACATAACTATCAATAATACCTTCACGTTCCAGTTTTTTGATCCGTTCGTACACTGCCGTGACCGATAAATTAAGTTTATAGGATAATTCTTTAGTAGTTTGCTTACAATCTAACTGTAATAACGCTAGTAGTTTTTTATCTGTATCATCAAAACTCATAATTGAAAAATTTTCAGGAATACACTATTTAAATGAGTTAATTTCCATATTATATCTACAAATATACATTCTTTTAGATTTATATTCTAATTATGATAATGATCATTGTTTTTTAATCTAAGCTATTGCAACTTTGTCTTATATAACCAAAACCGTCAGTTTGGATTTTCTAATTGAATCCATTTGAAGTGACCTCAACATTAACATTATGAAAAAATTTAAGCCCGCAAACCAAATACAAGATCTTCAATACTTTGGAGAATTTGGAGGTGTCAACCCTTCAATTTCCGATTCTTCAACCTATACCTTTTTATCTGCAAAAACCATGTTCGATACCTTTGAAGGCAATGCCGACGGGTGTTATTTATATTCACGTCACTCCTCGCCTTCCAACTTATATTTAGGAAAAGCTTTAGCTGCCATGGAAGGTACAGAGGCTGCAACGGTAACGGCATCTGGAATGGGAGCCATTACCGGTGTTTTGCTACAATACTGTGGAAGTGGAGACCATATCGTTTCCAGTAGGACAATTTACGGCGGAACTTATGCTTTTATGAAAAACTTTATGCCTCGGTTTAGCGTTGGAACCACTTTTGTGGATGTTACAAAACTTGATCTGGTTGAAGCTGCCATTACACCAAATACGAAAGTAATTTATTGTGAATCTGTAAGCAATCCGTTACTGGAAGTTGCTGATGTTAAAAGACTTTCTGAAATTGCAAAACGACACAATCTAAAACTTGTAGTTGATAATACGTTTTCGCCTTTATCCATCTCACCAATAAAATTAGGAGCAGATGTCGTAATTCACAGTTTAACCAAATTCATAAATGGGACTTCAGATACAGTCGCCGGAGTTATTTGTGGCACTCAAGACTTAATAAATGACCTTAGAAATGTAAATAATGGTGCTTGTATGCTATTGGGCGCTACCATGGATAGTTTGCGAGCGGCTTCAGTTTTAAAAAATTTAAGATCCCTTCACATTCGAATGCAACAACACAGTTATAATGCCCTTTATCTGGCTAATAAATTTGAAGCTGATGGGTTAAAAACCGTATATCCTGGGTTGAAATCGCATCCTTCTCATGACTTGTTTAAAAGCATGATGAATGAAAAATATGGTTATGGTGGAATATTGACCATCGACGCGGGATCTTTGGAAAAGGCTAATACTCTAATGGAAATGATGCAGGAGAATAATTTAGGCTACTTAGCAGTCAGTCTAGGTTTTTACAAAACCTTGTTTAGTGCGCCAGGATCTTCAACTTCATCAGAAATCCCAATTGAAGAACAACAGGAAATGGGCTTAAGCGATGGTTTAATTAGGTTTTCGATTGGTTTGGATGGCGATATAGAACGCACCTACAACATGATGCGCAACTGCATGGAAAAGCTTAATATTTTGGAACACCATATTGACGCTGTTTGATTGAAAATCAAATAAATTTATCAGATTAAAATCAAGATTTTTTTTTGAGCTTTTATAGTTCCATTTGCAAAGGTTATTCAAAAATTGTAACATTACCACTCAATAATTAAAGTACAATTTATGAAAAGCCAAAACATAAAACCTAAGCATCCACAGGACGAACACATTGTAGTCAATAAGGAACTTAATATTTGGGAAGCCTTAATTCCTGTAATTGCTTTGGTTGGAATGCTGGCCTATAATGTATTCGCTTTTGGAAACGATGCGTTGAGTGGATCAAATCAATTTGTGCTGCTATTAGGAGCTGCAGTGGCTGCCATTGTTGGCTTGTTCAACAAGGTGACCTTTGAACAAATGATGGAAGAGGTGGCCGAAAATATTAAATCCACAACCGGAGCCATACTGATCCTCCTTATGGTTGGTGCTCTCGCTGGTACCTGGCTTATTAGTGGTATTATCCCAACTATGATTTATTATGGATTGCAAATTTTAAATCCGACAATTTTTCTTCCTGCCTGTGTTATAATTTGTGCCATCATTTCGGTTGCTACTGGTAGTAGTTGGACCACTTCTGCTACGGTGGGAATTGCTTTGGTGGGAATCGCGGGCGCCTTGGGAATTCCTTTAGGCATGACTGCAGGAGCTGTACTGTCTGGAGCTTATTTTGGAGATAAAATCTCACCCATGAGTGACACAACCAATCTCGCACCTGCTATGGCTGGAACCGATTTGTTTACGCACATCCGCTATATGCTTTATACTACCACGCCCACTATAATCATAACTTTAATAGTATTTATCATTATCGGCCTCAATTTAGAACCTACAGGCACAGCAGATATTCACGAAATATTACAAGCCATCAAATCATCAGTTAGTGTTAGCCCATGGTTATTTGTGGTTCCTCTAATTGTAATTGTTTTAATTGTTAAAAAAACTTCACCTTTAATAGCACTCTTAATTGGGACCTTATTAGGTGGGTTAGCCGCATTAATTTTTCAACCTCATATAGTCGCCATAATTGGAGGTGGTACGAACTTAGATTTTACTTCAGGCTATAAAGGCATTATGAACGCCATCACGGTTGAGACTTCCATACCAACTGATAATGAGGCTTTAAAAGGATTATTTACTGCTGGAGGAATGACCAAAATGATGGGAACCATTTGGTTAATTATTTGTGCCATGACATTTGGTGGTGTTATGGATGCTATTGGCGCCTTAACAACCATCAGCAAATCTCTGCTAAAATTATTTCATACCACTTTCGGATTGTTTGCAAGTACCGTTGCTAGTTGTTTGGCATTAAATGTTACGGCAAGTGATCAATATTTGGCAATTGTTGTCCCCGGTAAAATGTACGCCAAGGCTTTTAAGGATAAAGGGCTGGCTCCTGAAAATTTATCGCGAACATTAGAAGATAGTGGTACGGTAACATCCGTTTTAGTGCCTTGGAATACCTGCGGCGCATACCAAAGTGGTGTTTTAGGTGTTGACACTTTACAGTATGCTGGTTATGCTGTATTTAACTGGTTAAGTCCGTTTATGACACTCCTTTTTGCTGCTTTTAAAATTAAGATCAGGCAACTTGCTGATAAGAAGTAGAATAGTTAAAAATTATATTGATTTTAATTTACGATAACTAAAATCTATCGTTACATTAAAAATCAGAATTTGAAAACCCCCTATTCGAGGTACCCTGTGTATATCTTTGTGCTACTAAAAATTAGTAATTTATAAAATATAAGCACATGGCAATTGTAGGAAGAAAATTTCCAAACTTAAGCGTTAACGCAATGGATGAAATGGGAGACACTTTTAAAGTGAACGTCCTTGAAGAAGCAGTTAACAACAAGAAAAAAGTAGTTTTATTTTGGTATCCAAAAGATTTCACTTTTGTGTGTCCAACAGAATTACACGCATTCCAAGAATCATTAAAAGAATTTGAAAAACGCAACACGCTTGTTATTGGCGCATCTTGTGATACCCCCGAAGTACATTTTGCTTGGTTAAACACGGCCAAAGACAATGGTGGTATTGAAGGTGTTACCTATCCTATTTTAGCAGATACCAACAGAAATTTAGCATCGGCTTTAGGGATTTTAGACATCACTGAAGGTGATTATGATGATAACACTGGATTATTCATAGTTGAAGGGGACAACGTCACGTACAGAGCAATTTACCTTATTGACGAAGAAGGAACCGTTTTCCACGAAGGCATTAACCATATGCCTATTGGGCGCAATGTTAAAGAGTATTTACGCTTAATTGACGCTTATACACACGTACAAAAAAATGGTGAAGTGTGTCCTGCAAACTGGGAAGAAGGTAAAGACGCCATGACAGCCAACAGAAAAGGGGCTGCTGCTTATTTAGCTACTCATTAAAAAAATTAAATTCCAAGAATCACTTTCCAAATTCCAAACCATAAGCGCTTGGTATTTGGAATTTGATTTTTGATTATTATAAAATATTATGCAAGAATTAGAACAAGACAATTTACAAGATATCATCAACACAAAGGATTTGGTTATTGTGCAATTTTCCGCAACTTGGTGTGGCAATTGTCGTATTATGAAACCTAAATTTAAAAAATTAGCTGCTGAAAAAACTAATGCAACCTTTGTAATTGCTGATGCCGAAAAATTCCCTGAATCGCGCAAATTGGCAACAGTTGACAACTTACCAACTTTTGCAACTTTTAAAGATGGAAAATTTGTAAACCAAGTACAAACAAACAAGTTTGAAGTATTGCAGAATTTAGTAAACGAGGTTGCTTAACCATAAAATCATTTAAAATGAAATTACCCGTTATAAAACATCTTACACAATTTATTGAAGACAATGATGAAGATTTCGTTATAGAAACCATTGAAACTTTGGAGGCCTTAACAGAAGTGCCTTCACTAAAAGATGAAGAATTAGATGTTATTGGCGAGCTCATTTCTAATATGTATGGAGCTATTGAAGTGACTAAAATGATAAAAGATGGCACTCCAAAAAAAGAAGCTTTAAACAACTTTATGCAACGTGTTTTGGGTTCAATAGACAAATAAAGTCCCGATTAATAGCAAGAAAAAAAGCCTCTTCATTCCTGATTTAAGGAGAAGGGGCTTTTTTATTTTCCTTTGTTAGATTTCCACCGTTTCATTTCATGCAAACGGTTTTAATTTTTTATGTATTGTAACTCTTAGGATGGATTTTTTAGAGCTTTGAAAATCATTTATTTTAGCCCACAATTAATGAATAGCAAAAAACTGAACACATCGAATTTTTTTGTATCTTATTGATTATTTTTTAAGTAAAAGATCATGACAGACAGTAATTACATTAAAGTGTTTTCGGGCAGTTTTATTATAGTTCAATTGGTATTGGATAGACTTAATGTTGCAGGCATTAATGCCATTGTAAAAGACGAGTCTGAATCTGGAAGGTTAGCCGGATTTGGATCTGCCATACAAGGCTTTCAAGAACTTTATGTCAATAAAGACGAATTGGCACTTGCTATTCCCATTGTAGAAGAAGTCAATGCCGAGTTGAAATAAAAAAAAAGCCCAGAAATAATGGGCTTTTAAATTAATAGGTTTTAGGCGGTAATGGCGTACATTTTTTCTCGCTGCTCTTTTATCTTTTTATCACTCATATAATCTTCAAACGTCATATATCTATCCAAAACGCCATTTGGTGTCAATTCAATGACTCTATTGGCTAAGGTTTGAGCAAATTCGTGGTCATGAGTAGTGAACAAAACAGTACCCTTAAAATTCTTCAAAGAGTTATTGAATGCCGTGATACTCTCCAAATCCAAGTGGTTAGTAGGTTCATCCAGCATCAACACATTGGCTCTCATCATCATCATACGGCTCAGCATACAACGCACTTTTTCACCACCAGATAAGACATTGGCTGTTTTAAGAGCTTCTTCGCCGCTAAAGATCATTTTGCCAAGAAAACCACGGATATAAACTTCTTCTCGTTCCTCTTCGGTTGTAGCCCATTGGCGCAACCAATCTACTAGCGATAATTTATTGTTGAAAAATGAACTGTTTTCTAATGGTAAATAAGATTGTGACGTCGTAATTCCCCATTCAAATTTACCTGAACTTGCTTTTTCATTGCCATTTAAAATTTGATAAAATGCCGTTGCAGCCCTTGAATCTTTCGAATACACCACCACTTTGTCTCCTTTTGCAAGATTAATATGCACATTTTGAAATAACACTTCACCGTCTATCGATGCTGAAAGGTTTTCGATATTTAAAATTTGATCACCAGCTTCTCTATCACGCTCAAAAATAATAGCTGGATAACGTCTGCTTGAAGGCTTAATTTCCGAAATATTAAGCTTATCGATCATTTTCTTTCTACTGGTTGCCTGTTTGGATTTGGCAACATTGGCAGAAAAGCGTCTAATAAATTCTTCCAGTTCCTTTTTCTTTTCTTCGGCCTTTTTATTTTGTTGAGCACGCTGCCTTGCTGCTAACTGTGACGATTCATACCAAAAGGTATAATTACCCGAAAAGTGATTAATTTTTCCAAAATCGATATCGGATACATGAGTACAGACCGCATCCAAAAAGTGTCGGTCATGTGACACTACAATCACGCAATTGTCGTAATTTGCCAAAAAGTTTTCTAACCACGAAATGGTTTCATAATCTAAATCGTTGGTCGGCTCATCCATAATCAAAACATCTGGATTTCCAAAAAGTGCTTGTGCCAACAACACCCTTACCTTTTGTTTCCCATCCATATCCTGCATCAGGGTGTAATGGTATTCTTCTTTAATTCCCAAATTTGATAACATTGCAGCAGCATCACTGTCGGCATTCCAACCATTCATCTCTTCAAATTGTACCTGAAGCTCTCCAATTTTATCCGCATTTTTGTCGGAGTAATCCGCATACAAGGCATCCATTTCGGTCTTGATCTTAAACAAAGTTGTATTGCCCATGATGACCGTTTCTAATACGGTATGCTCATCATAAACATTATGGTTTTGTTCTAAAACCGACATTCTTTTACCAGGTTCCAAATGCACTTGACCCGAAGTCGGATCTTTTTTTCCTGCCAAAATCTTTAAAAACGTAGATTTACCTGAACCATTAGCACCTATAATGCCGTAACAGTTACCTGTATTAAAGGTGATGTTGACCTCGTCAAAAAGAATGCGTTTTCCAAATTGAACAGAAAGATTAGAAACCGATAGCATAGCGTTGTTTTTTTAAGTTTACTCAGATGTTTTTATTCTTATTAAATAAGTCTTCGAACTCGAAAAGTATCATATCTTACTCCTTGACATAAGATTTTTTTAAGTTTGCTGCAAAAGTAAAAAAAACAACCCATTAGATAAAACAAATAAAGTCTTATATAATATTTAACAGCGCATTAACAAGGGGTTTTAACTACAAACTCTATTTTTGTCTATTAATTAGGCATGAGCCTTTATTATTTATGAGATTTTTCGCTGCTTTTTTATTATTGTTGACCACATTAAACTGCAAACACAATACGGGGGAGCATGATGATTATGCATTTCTAGGTGGTCAGATCATTAACCCGAGCAATGACTATGTTTTGCTCTACAATCCTAAAGATGAAGTCGACACACTATATTTAGACCACAACAATCGTTTTCTTCGTAAACTTTCAAATTTCGAATCAGGACTTTATACTTTTGTCCATGGCGGAGAATTTCAATGGATTTTATTAGAACCTAAAGACAGTCTTTTACTACGCTTAAATACCATTGATTTTGACGAGTCCCTTGTTTTTACTGGAAATGGAGCTCGAAAAAATAATTATTTGATTAAAACTTTTTTAGAAAACGAAGCAGACAACTATAAGTTTAGAAAATGGTGCCAATTGGAACCCGAAAAGTTTGAACAAGTTTTGGATTCTGTTAGAACCATAAAACTAGATGAATTCCATACTTTTTTAAGCCAAAAAGAATATTCCGAATTGTTTAAAACCATTGCTAAGACTAGCATTAACTATAATTATTACGCTAGCAAGGAAATGTATCCGTTCGGCTATTACGGTTACGGCAATTTAATCCATTATAAAGATTTACCAGATGGTTTTTATGATTTTAGAAAGGATATCGATTACAATATCGAAGCCTTGAGTGATTTCTATACTTATAATAAATTTTTATACTCACATTTCAACAATCTAGCCTTACAAAAATTTTATAAAACCGCAACACATCAAGACATTTTCAATAGCAAATCTGTAATTTACAATCTTGAAAAATTAAACTTGATTGATAGTTTGGTAAGCAGTAAAATGATCAAGAATAACTTATTAAAATTTACGACAAGGGACTTCATTTCTTCAAGTAAAGACAGTTTAGAGACTAAACAAGTTTTAAACTCATTTCTTCAAAAAACCAGCAGTGAAAAAGACAAAGAAATCATTAATAGTTTGGTCTATTCAATTAAAGGGTTAAAACAAGGCAACAAATTACCACCTTTGGTACTTATTGACTATACCGATCAGGAAGTTATGTTAGATTCAATTATTACAAAACCAACAGTGATTTACTTTTGGTCTTCAACATTGCCATTGCTCATGAAAAATACGCACTTTAAAGTGAGTCAATTGAGAACTAAATTTCCAAATATAGATTTTGTGGGCATCAACATTAATGATAATGACAACTCCCATTGGAAAAACATTTTGGATCAGTATAATTTTCCTGTCGCCAAAGAATTTCAGTTTAGAGATCCCAACAAGGCGCATGAAGCTTTGGCCATAAACTCTGTAAATAAATCGATTTTGGTAGGTAAAGACATCAAAATCATAAATGCCAATGCGCTCTTGTTTACTTCAGAATTTGAAGAACAATTAAAGGAGTTAGTCTATTATAAAGAATAAAAAAAGGAGGAAAATCGATAACTTCCCTCCTGGTTCTTTCAAAATGTATTCAAGATTTTAATTTCCTTTTTTATAATCTGCTAAAAATTTAGCAAGACCAATATCGGTCAACGGGTGATTTAACAATCCAATGATGGAGCTTAAAGGCCCAGTCATAACATCGGCACCCAATTTGGCACAATCAATAACATGCATGGTGTGGCGAACTGAAGCTGCCAAAATTTCGGTGTCAAATCCGTAGTTATCATAAATAAGCCTAATTTCCGAAATCAAATTCAAACCATCTGTTGAAATATCATCCAATCGGCCAATAAATGGTGAAACATAGGTTGCTCCCGCTTTGGCGGCCAATAAAGCTTGACCTGCAGAAAACACCAAAGTCATATTGACTTTAACACCTTTATCGCTAAAATATTTACAGGCTTTTATACCGTCCTTAATCATGGGTAGTTTAACGACAATTTGCTCGTGTAAATCAGCCAAAGCCTCACCTTCTCTAACCATTCCTTCAAAATCAGTCGAAATGACTTCTGCAGACACATCACCATCTACAATATTGCAGATATTAATATAATGCTTCATGATGTTATCATGTCCTGTAATGCCCTCTTTTGCCATTAATGAAGGGTTTGTTGTAACGCCATCCAAAACCCCGAGGTCCTGTGCTTCTTTAATTTGGTCCAGATTGGCAGTATCAATAAAAAATTTCATATAAATAGGTTTATTTAAATTGCTATATGATCCCGAAGTATCGGGACTGCAAAATTACAATTTATAATGATTAAGCAACAATCTTTCATAAATTTTATCTGGTAAGATTCTTTTTAACACAATAGAGAACTTTTGCATAAACGCCCCAACTTTATAATGTGTATTAGGATTTGGCGTTTGGATAATTCTGAAAATTTCTGCTGCTACCAATTCTGGATCATTACCTGTATTGACATCTTCGTTTATGGCCTTTAATACCGAACCGTACTTTACTTCATAGGGCGAGCCTTTAATTACTGGTGCATGGTAACGTCCTGCAGCTATATTGGTTGCAAAATCTCCTGGAGCCACATTGGTCATTTTAATATTGAAGTCCTTAAGTTCCATTCTAAATGCCTCCGTAATAAGCTCTAATGCGCCTTTACTTGCACTATAAACGCCGCGATAAGGCAAGCCCATATAGCCTGCAATAGATGTGATATTGATAATGAGTCCTGAGCCTTGGTTTCTCATTTGAGGCAAGGCCGCTTTGATCACATTGATTGGTCCAAACAAGTTGGTTTCAAAATTTCGTTTGATTTCTTCTTCTGGGGTTTCTTCTAATGGCCCAGTGATTCCTGCTCCAGCATTATTAATCAACACATCCAAATGTCCTTCGGCATCTATAACCGATTTCACTGCCATTTTTATAGAAGTATTATTGGTAACATCTAATGCAACTAATTGAAATTTACTGTCAGAATAGTTTTCAGGACGTCTACTGGTTCCATAAACTTTAAAACCCTTATCGGTCAAAAACTCACCAATAGATTTTCCAATTCCGGATGAACCTCCTGTGATTAAAACAACTTTGAACATAAATTTAGAATGATTAACACTTCAAAAATACAATAAAAAAGGAAAGTTTAGGGCACAAAAAAAGGCAAGCTACCTACATCACACCGCTACGACCACTTACCTTTGCTGCGTTCCCGCCCTGGAGGATTCAGCAGGAGCTGGTTGTGTAGGACTTGCCGACTGCAAAGATACAATCTTTTAATAGTTTCACAATGATTTTTTAAACTGAATTTTATTAAATAACTTGCTCGAAAATTCAAAAAATGAAGATTTCAATTACAGTTTTGACCGCCGTGTTTTATATGGTATGTTTCGTTTCCTGTGGCAATAGCAATAATTCTAAATCCCACAAATTTTCTATTGAGACCAATGCCAAAAAAAATACGATTCTACTTGGAGAAACTTTAGAACTCACCTTGAAAAACCCTAAAAACCTGAAAATAAATTCAGTGGTTTATCAAATTGACGACAAGACTATTGAGAATTCATCTTCAACTCAAAATTTAAAATTAGGCTCTCACCTCCTAACAGCTACTGTTCATTACGATAATATGTCTGAAAGTGTGTCAACAAAACTCTTCGTTTTAAATAATAAACCACCAAAAATCTATACTTATAATATCATCAACCAATATCCTCATGATATTACCTCCTATACCCAAGGTTTAGAATTCCACAATGGCGAACTTTACGAAAGCACTGGTCAATATGGGGAATCTAAATTGAGAAAAGTAGATTATAAAACGGGGAGCGTTTTAAAAAACATCGATCTAACCAAAGCGTATTTTGGTGAAGGGATGACTATTTTAAACGATAAAATATACCAACTCACATGGCAAGAAAATACTGGCTTTGTTTATGATCTCGCAACCTTCGAAAAGACGGAGAGTTTTAAATATGGAGAAAGTAAGGAAGGCTGGGGGCTTTGTAATGATGGGAAAGTCCTTTATAAAAGTGATGGCACTGAAAATATATGGGTCTTAAATCCTGAAACTAAAGCTGAAGAAAGCCACATACAAGCTTATCATAACCGAGGAAAAGTAGTAGGTCTTAATGAATTGGAATGGGTTAATGGAAAAATTTACGCAAACCGCTATCAGCTCAACGGTGTGGCCATTATCAATCCTGAAAATGGTGCTGTTGAAGGTGTGATCGACTTTTCACCTTTAAGAAAACTGGTAACCCAACATCAAGGTTTAGATGTGTTGAATGGCATTGCCTATAACCCAGATACGCAAACCCTTTTTGTTACCGGTAAACGTTGGGATAAACTTTTTGAAGTACAAATTATAGAAAAATAAAGCATGCAAACCTTCGAATTAATCATTACTGTTAGTCAAGAAGATTTGGATGACCTCAACCATGTTAACAATGTGCGTTATGTGCAATGGGTTCAAGATGTAGCCGAACGCCATTGGGATTCAAAAGCTACAAAAAAAATAGTCGGCCATTTTTATTGGGTCATGTTAAGTCATAACATTCAATATAAAGGTCAGGCGTTTTTAAATGATGCATTGGTATTGAAAACCTTTGTCACCAAAGCGGAAGGCGTGACTTCCACGAGAATCGTTGAAATCTACAACAAAACTACCGGCAAACTTTTAACAACTTCTGAAACTAACTGGTGTTTTATATCCAAAAAAAACCATCGCCCTGCAAGAATTACAAAAGAGATTATAGAACTTTTTGACTGAAAATCTATAAGAACAGCTGTTAAAATCTCTTAATTATCAATTGAGATCACTCCAATTATAGTATCTTAGATTATCAACCATTTACTTATTTATTGTTCAAATTATATCTAGTAATATTATTCCTTATTCCCATAACTATAGTTTCTCAAACTGTTTCTGGTAAAGTTTATGATGCCGAAGCAACCGTAAAAGGTGCAAAAATTATAAATATAACACAGGCTATAATGACATTTACCGATGATGAAGGCAACTTCAAAATCACGGCTGCCATAAATGATTCAATCTCTTTTGGTTCACTGTTTCATGAACCAAAAACTTTATTAGTTACTCAAGGCCATTTTAATGATGTCATTGTTATTGAATTAAAAAAAATAGTGAATCAACTCGACGAAGTTCAAGTAAACAAGGTTAATGAGAAAAAATTAGATTTAACAGAGGCTGAAAATTCCTTGCAAGCCCAAATCAAAAGTGATGTAGAACTTAGACCATGGCTGTATGAACCGCCCCCAGTACTCAATATGGATTTTAAAGCCATTGGAATGCTTATCGCTAAATTATTTAAGAACAAATCCAAACCTAAACCTACAATCATGGCCAATTATTATGATTTGGAGGCTCTTTTTGAAACAGATTCGTTTTTCAACTCAAAATTTTTGATTTCAGAACTAAAAATTGAAAGTCAGCTTCATCCGCTTTTTTTTGATTTTTGCGAAGCTAAAGGAATTGAGAAAAAACTTTTGCTCAGGGAAAATAATCTCTTGTTATTGGAAACCTTTATTCAATTTAGCGATGAATTTTTAGAAGGTATTAAAGACTAATTACTCAATTAGAATTAAAATATTCATTTTGATAATAAATTATTGCCTTCAAAAGTTATATTTTTGGGCATATTGCTCAATAATTCAAATGTTGACTTATATTGTCTAAATGAAACGAATATTATATTTCAGTTTAACGCTTATTTCTTTGATTTTTTGGAGTTCATGCAGGACTGATTTTGAATTTACCCCCAGCACGGGACAGTTGGAATTCTCTAAAGACACCGTTTATCTCGATACAGTTTTTACCAATATTGGATCGAGCACTTATAATTTAAAGGTTTACAACAGAAGCAATACCGATATCGTGATCCCAACATTAGGTTTAGGGCAAGGACAAGCATCAAATTACCGATTGAATGTGGATGGTATTCCAGGAAAGGAATTTCAAAACATCGAGATTCTTGCTAAAGACAGCATCTTCATTTTTGTTGAAACCACCATCGATATCCAATCCTTAGCAGCTTCGGCCAAACAGTTTTTATATACCGATGTGATCCAATTTGACAGTGGAGCAAACCTTCAAAAAGTAGAGCTTGTAACGTTGGTTAAGGATGCCGTATTTATTTATCCAAACAAAGATTCGGAAGGATTTATTGAAACCCTATCTTTTGATATTGATGGCGATGGAACAGTTGACGAAACAGATATTCAAGGACGGTTGTTGGCAGATTCCGAATTAAACTTCACCAACAACAAACCTTATGTAATTTATGGCTATGCCGCTGTAAACCAAGGCAAAACACTAACTATTGAAGCGGGAGCAAGAATTCATTTTCATGCTAACTCAGGACTGTTGATTGCTAATAATGCCTCTTTACACGTTAATGGAACTTTAAGTACCGATCAAGATCTTTTGGAAAACGAGGTCATTTTTGAAAGCGATCGTCTGGAGCCCGACTTTGAAGATATTCCAGGGCAATGGGGCACTATTTGGTTGTTTGATGGCAGTAAAGACAACCTTATAAACCATGCTACGATTAAAAATGCGGTAGTCGGAATCTTATGTGATGGGAATCAGGATGCTACTAATAACAAATTAACACTCACCAATACTCAAATTTACAACAGCAGCAATTTTGGGATACTGGCAAGAGGCAGCTCTATTTTAGGAGAAAATGTGGTCATTAATAATGCTGGCCAATCGGCTTTTGCAGGGACTTTTGGTGGTAAATACAATTTCACACATTGTACCCTAACTAATTATTGGAACAACGGTTTTAGACAGTTCCCAACATTGTTGCTGAACAATTTTGTGACCGACCAAAACAATGCCTTGTTTACTAATGATTTGGTGGAAGCCAATTTTAATAATTGTATCATTTACGGCAATGACAATCCAGAGTTTATATTGGATGAAGAAACTGGCAGTGCTTTTAATTTTAAATTCAACAATTGTTTGATACGTTTTGAGGACAATAACAACAATTTTACTGGTGCCAATTATAACTTTAACGATTCGACTTTATACGAAAATGTGATTTTTAATCAAGATCCTGATTTTAAAGAACCTTTTGAAAATATGTTGATTATTGGCGAGAATTCTGCCGCAAACAATAAGGGCAACACAACTTTTGCCAACCAAGTTCCATTTGATATTTTAAATGTCAATCGTACAAGTGCTCCAGATTTGGGAGCCTATCAGCATATTATTTTTGAAGAGTAATACAAGAAACACTCAATAGGTCAACCTGAACTTCATGCCTGACGCAGGCAGAGTTTAAGGTTTCTCATGTTAGGCTTATCACTTCCCTTTAAGCAAACAACTGCAAATTCTTCATCATGTCGTTAACCTGTTCAGCAACATGTTCCGTAACGGCTTCGTTTTCATGATTGGAAATCACCTCGTCTATAAATCCAACAATGGTTTCCATATCCTGTTCTTTTAAGCCTCTTGTGGTTACCGCTGCGGTTCCTACCCTTATTCCTGAGGTTACAAATGGTGATTTATCATCAAAAGGTACCATGTTTTTGTTTACTGTAATATCGGCCTTTACCAATGCTTGTTCAGCATCTTTACCAGTAATATTTTTGTTTCTCAGGTCAATAAGCATCATGTGGTTATCGGTTCCTCCAGAAATAATATGGTAGTCTCTAGAGACGAATGCTTTTGCCATGGCTGCAGCATTTTTCTTAACTTGTAGGATATAATGCAAAAAGTCGTCAGTCAGTGCTTCACCAAAAGCAATAGCCTTGGCAGCAATAATATGTTCTAATGGACCGCCTTGATTTCCTGGAAACACTGCGGAATCTATTAAAGAAGACATCATTCGAAGATTGCCATTTTTCAATTTTATTCCAAAGGGATTCTCAAAATCCTCTCCCATTAAAATCATACCGCCTCTTGGTCCACGTAAGGTTTTATGCGTTGTTGTTGTGACTATATGGCAATGTGGTATTGGGTCGTTTAAAATGCCTTTGGCAATTAACCCAGCGGGATGTGAAATATCGGCCATTAAAATTGCACCAACACGATCGGCCACTTCTCTAAAGCGTTTAAAATCCATATCACGGGAATAAGCCGAAGCCCCAGCGATTATCATTTTTGGTTTTTCTTTTTTGGCAATGGCCTCCATACTATCATAATCGATACGTCCGGTTTCTTTATCAACTCCATAAAATACAGGATTGTATAGTCTTCCAGAGAAATTTACTGGAGAGCCATGGGTTAAATGCCCGCCGTGTGACAAATCAAAACCTAAAATCTTATCGCCTGGTTTTAAACAAGCAGCAAACACTTCTGTATTAGCTTGACTACCAGAATGAGGCTGCACATTCACATAAGTCGCTCCAAATAGGGCTTTCGCTCTGTCAATGGCAAGTTGCTCCACTTCGTCAACCACTTCACAACCCCCATAATAACGTCTACCAGGATATCCTTCTGCATATTTGTTAGTCAAGACCGAACCTGCAGCTTCCATAACTTGATCACTTACAAAGTTTTCAGAGGCTATCAGTTCTAATCCGTGTAATTGTCGTTCTTTTTCAGCTTCAATAAGCTCAAATATTTGCTGGTCACGTTGCATATTTTCCAATTTTGTTAAATTTTGTCAAAAATAATAAATACATTAGTTAAATACATCAAAAAACATATATTTGATGTGTAAAAAAGTAAACCATTAATTAAAATCACAACAATGCCATTATCAGCCAACAACCCTGATAGAACGTCGTGGCTACACGTCGGAAAAAATTCAGATTTTCCTATTCAAAACATTCCCTTTGGTGTGTTTTTGACTCGTGACGATATTATTACCATCGGAACCCGAATTGGCGATACGGCCATTGACCTTGGCGCATTGCACCAATTAGGATATTTTGAAGGCATTCCTTTGACTGATGACATTTTTCTTCAGGATACGTTGAATGATTTTATTGCAGATGGCAGAAAGACCTGGAGAGCCGTTAGAAACAGAATTTCTCAAATTTTTGACAGTGCTAATACAACACTTAAATACAACACTAAACATAAGGAGGTTGTCCTGTTTCGATTAGATGAGATTGAGATGCAATTGCCCGTTCAAATAGGTGATTATACAGATTTTTATTCCAGCATTGAGCATGCAACAAACGTAGGTAAAATGTTTAGGGATCCAGAACATGCCTTATTGCCAAACTGGTTACATATCCCTGTGGGGTATCATGGCAGAAGTAGTTCTATCATTCCATCTGGCATTTCGGTACATCGTCCGCAAGGCCAAACTTTACCCGCTGGAAGTGATACTCCTGTATTTGGCCCTTCAAAATTGGTCGATTTCGAGCTGGAAATGGCTTTTATTACTACAGATGCCAACGATTTGGGTGAGCCCATTCCTATTGATGAGGCCGAAGAATATATTTTCGGGTTGGTGTTATTGAATGATTGGTCGGCACGCGATATACAAAAATGGGAATACGTACCCTTAGGACCTTTTTTAGCAAAAAGTTTTGCCTCCTCTATTTCGCCTTGGATCGTCACTCTAGATGCTTTAGAACCTTTTAGAGTTGAAGGCCCTAAACCTATTATACCACAACTGCCCTATTTGAAATATAAAGGCAAAAAAAGTTACGATATCAATCTGGAAGTAGCCATTAGACCAAAGTCAGCAAAAGAAACCATTGTGAGCAAATCCAATTTTAAAGCGTTATACTGGAATATGTCACAACAGTTAACACACCATACCGTTAATGGTTGCCCAGTAAATTCTGGAGATATGATGGGAAGTGGTACCATTTCGGGTTCCACTCCAGATTCTTATGGTTCGATGTTGGAACTGACTTGGAAAGGAGAAAAACCATTGACCATGAAAGATGGCACCGAACGTAAGTTTATCAACGATTACGATACGGTCATCATGCGTGGCCATTGTGAAAAAGATGGCACACGTATCGGTTTTGGTGAAGTGTCTACGCAACTGCTTCCTGTTTATAATCCAAAGAAAAAGAAATAAGCTTCGACAGGCTCAGCCTCCATAAATTCAATATATTTGACGACCCTTAATGAAAATTGAGGGTCGCTTTTTTTGGCATTACTTTTGAAAACACACAATCATAATCCCTAAATTGAAGACTTATGCAACGATTTTTACCCTTAATATTAGTATTAACTGTCATGGTTTCCTGTGGCAAGAAGCAGGTTGAAAAAGCCATCAACACTGGTAATTATGACGCCGCAATCCAAGATGCCCTAAAAAAATTGGAAAGCAATAAGGAAAAAAAACGCAAGCAAGATTACGTTTTAATGCTGGGCGACGCTTACACAAAAGTGGTGGAACGCGATTTGAACGCTATTAACCATCTTAAAAAAGATAATAATCCGGCACAGTATCAACAGATTTACGAAACTTACATGGCCCTTCATTTACGTCAAGAAGCAATAAAACCGGTATTGCCATTACAGGTCAACGGTAAAACGGTTAAATTCAAATTCAACGATTACAGTAACGCTATTGTGGATTATCGTGAAAAGACTTCGGACTATTTATATGATAAAGGATTGAAATTATTGGACTCTGATGATAAACGCATTATTAGGGAAGCCTATGACACCTTTAGCTATATTGAACATATCAATCCCAACTACGAGGATACGAAAGCCTTATTGGAGGAAGCCCATCAACGTGGGACAAACTATGTAATCGTGACCATTGAAAACCAGACGAATCAAATCATTCCAAGACGTTTAGAAGACGATTTGCTCAATTTTAATACTTATGGGCTCAATCAGTTTTGGACAGTTTATCATGCCAACACCAATCAAGACATCAAATATGATTACGCCATGCAGTTACAGTTGAAACACATTAATATTTCACCAGAGCAGATAAACGAACGTGAGTTTTTACGTGAAAAGGAGGTAGTTGACGGTTGGCAATACCAATTGGATCGAAATGGCAATGTAAAGAAAGACAGTTTGGGTAACGACATTAAAGTCGATAAAATTGTGAAGGTCAGGGCACGTTATTTTGAATCACAACAAACCAAGTCGTCCCAAATCCTAGGCGATGTGGTGTATGTGGACTTACTTTCCAATCAGGTAATTAACTCCTTCCCTATTGACAGTGGTTTTGTGTTTGAAAACGTATATGCAACTTATAGAGGTGATGAACGAGCTCTGTTAAATGAAGACCGAAACCTGATAAGAAACCGGCGTGTACCCTTTCCATCTAGTGAGCAAATGGTTTATGACACTGGTGAGGACCTTAAAGCTAAACTCAAAGATATTATCAGTAGGTTTAGAGTTAGAAATTAATCTTCATTGTGATCCTGCATTTATTGTCGGGAAATACAATCCATAAGTTAGAAAAGCAAAATTTATTAAATAAAAAAAGTCCTGTTTAAAACAGGACTTTTAACTTTTAATGACGATAAATTATTTTATTTCCATAAATTCTTGACTAACTAATTCTCCAGATTTTTTATCGTAATATTCTATAACGAAGTTTCCCTCAGTATTAAAATACCCTATTCCAATAGTATCAGCATTACGAAACAAATAATGATTTTCTTTATTGAATCTCACAATACTTCCAAAATCATTTGGGTTTTGTTTGTTTTCTGATGATACCAAAAAGCCATTATTCATCTTTTTGAAATGGTATCGTTTTCCTTCAAATTCATAGTATCCAACTTCAACTTTAGAATCGTAGGAATTATCTCCGTCATAATCTATTTCAATAGTCTTTTTAACTTTAACAGGACTTTCTACAATATCCTGATCCATTTTATTTTTATCTTTTTCGTCTAATTTAATATGTTGCTCTTTTCTTGTTGTAACTTTTACTTTTTTCTCTTTTACTTCTGTCCCATTGTTAACCTTTATTGTTGTTGTTTCTACTTCTTCAGAAACATTTTTTGGTTTTTCTTGTGCAAAAACAGGAGCTGTAAGCAACAACAAACTGATACAAATTATATTTTTCATCTTTTCAAGTTTTATTATTAATATGAAGTAAAAATACAATTGCTAAAGGCAGACCTTGTTACAGTTTAATCGCTAATTATTGCAAAATTCGCATCCGAAAATGACTAAAGCATTAATTATTAATGTATTGTAAAAAAGGCAAGGCCTTTTATAGTTTGATTAAATTTGGTCATACACCAGATTGTTATGAATTAATCCTGAAGTAAGAATTATATAATTCATAACATTAAATTGTAGCCCAAAGATTAGTTAGATTTACCAAAATCAATTCATTTTCCTTAAAATGTCTAAAGAAAAATTGCGAAAAGATCAAACATGTTTAAACTGCCAACATGTAGTAGAGCAACGCTTTTGCCCAAACTGTGGTCAGGAAAATACCGAAATAACCAAATCGTTTCACCACCTGTTTAAACATTTTTTTGAAGACTTAACACATTATGACAGTGCCTTTTGGAAATCAATTTTTTATTTATTTTTTAAACCAGCTGCTTTAACTAAAGCCTATTTATCAGGAAAACGCTTGTCTTTTCTTCCGCCAATACGTTTGTATATATTTATAAGTTTCGTAACCTTTTTCTTAATATCTCTTTTTCCAAACGGAACGACAGAAGTTGAAAACGTACCAAATAAAGCTTCAAAAAGTAAAATTGCAGTACCTTCTATTGATTCGTTACATATAGAAGAAAAAAGTATAGATGGCTTGACTAAAGTTGGCATCCTATCGCAACAAAATAATGACACCATAAAGAAAATATTAAATCAAACAAAAGGAATTGATAAGAAAGAAGCTGCCGATTTTGGCTATAAATCTGTCACAGAATTAGACTCCATTCAAAAACTTGGTAGTGAAGAACAGAAAATAAGTTCAACCGAATATTGGTTTCTTAAAAAATGGCTTACGGTTAAACAAGAAAATACCAATGAGCAAATCATGGAAAAGTTCATGCTCTCTTTTACCAATAATTTACCAAAAGTATTGTTTTTGTACATGCCCGTTTTTGCCTTTATATTATGGCTTTTTCACGATAAAAAAAAATGGTTTTATTTTGACCATAGCATCTTTACCCTGCATTATTTTTCGTTTATCTTGTTGCTGATTTTAATATTATTTTTTCTTGATAAATTTATCGCGTTATTAGGCAATGCGCCTTGGGTAGATTGGGCTAATTTTAGTGTAAAATCCGCAGGGATTTTTTGGATGATCTATTATTATTTCCCTGCGCACCGCCGTTTATATGGGCAACCTGTTATAAAATCCTTTTTTAAAAGTAGCGCCATCATCATCATCAATCTGATGATCATAACTTTACTGACTGTAGTTTTTGCACTATTTACCTATTTAAATATCCATTAACATCTACTAAACCCATTGCTTTCTTAAAATTGAAAGCGACTGGTCTTTTTAAAGAAATCGACTAAAATCTAAAGTATTGATCGCTCCATGAGAATCGTGAGCCACTAGAACTTCATTTTTTATAACCAACAATTGTGGGGATTCATGCATAACTTGAAATTTATAGCCTATTTCGTTAGATATATCACGGTGATTTAGAATATCTAAATAATACAAATCTAAATCCGCATTTAAATCAAACAATCCCTCAAATTGGTTCATGACCATTTTACTTATACCACAACGTGTCGAGTGTTTAAATATAACTTGAAGCTTTTTTTTTGAGTTTCTTTTTATAGTTTCAATTTGAGCTTTGTCGTTTAAAGGAATCCATGGTAACAGCTTTTCCTCTTTTATTTCATTGTTCACTCCAAATAGTTTTTTTAATAATCCCATATTCAAGATTTTTTTACTCTTAATTTAAATGTAAATCACCACATCAGTCGTAACTAAAATCCAACCTTACAAACTGACTAAAAGTCACGTGATTAGTGGCTTTACAAGGCATTTTGTCTGTTTAGTTGTATTGGTAAGATTGTTGATTTACAGTTTGCAAAGAAAGAAAAATTAAACCATATGAACTTAAATAATTATACTATAAAATCACAAGAAGCCATTCAGCAAGCGCAACAACTTGCCCAAGGTTTCGGGCATCAACAGATAGAAAATGAGCATATTTTTAAAGCCATTTTTGAAGTTGATGATAATGTTTTGCCATTCATTCTCAAAAAATTGAATGTCAATGTCCCTTTACTGCAACAAATGCTGGACAAACAACTAGACAGTTTTGCCAAAGTTACTGGTGGCGACATCATGTTCTCTCAAGAGGCTGGAAAAAGCCTCAACGAAGCCTCCATTATTGCCAAAAAAATGAAGGATGACTTTGTATCCATCGAGCATATAATTCTTGCCGTTTTTAAATCGAATAGTAAGATTGCCCAAATGCTCAAAGATCAAGGAGTCACAGAAAAAGCTTTAAGTGCCAGTATCAACGACCTTCGGAAAGGTGAAAAGGTAAGCTCTCAAAGTCAAGAAGAAATTTACAATGCTTTAAACAAATATGCTAAAAACTTAAACCAATTAGCAAAAGATGGAAAATTGGATCCTGTTATTGGTCGTGATGAAGAAATACGTCGTATTCTTCAAATTTTATCACGTCGTACCAAGAACAACCCCATTTTGGTCGGTGAACCTGGAACTGGTAAAACTGCCATTGCTGAAGGCTTGGCGCATCGTATTGTAGATGGTGATATTCCAGAGAACCTAAAAGACAAACAAATTTTTGCTTTGGATATGGGCGCCTTAATTGCTGGAGCCAAGTACAAGGGAGAGTTTGAAGAACGTTTAAAAGCCGTTATTAAAGAAGTAACAACCAGTGATGGTGATGTGGTCTTGTTTATTGATGAAATCCACACCCTTGTTGGCGCAGGCGGTGGCCAAGGTGCCATGGATGCCGCAAATATTTTAAAACCAGCTTTGGCACGTGGTGAATTGCGCGCTATTGGAGCAACCACTTTAGACGAATATCAAAAGTATTTTGAAAAGGATAAAGCCTTAGAAAGACGATTTCAAAAAGTTATGGTTGACGAGCCGGATACCGAAAGTGCCATTTCCATCCTTCGTGGTATCAAGGAAAAATACGAGACCCATCATAAAGTCCGTATTAAAGACGAAGCCATTATCGGCGCTGTTGAATTATCTGAACGCTATATTACCAATCGGTTTTTACCCGATAAAGCTATCGACTTAATGGACGAAGCCGCTTCAAAATTGCGTATGGAAATCAACTCCAAACCAGAAGAATTGGATGTATTGGATAGAAAGGTCATGCAATTGGAAATTGAAATTGAGGCTATAAAAAGGGAGAAAGATGAGTCGAAACTTAAATCCTTACGCTCCGATCTGGCCAATTTAAAAGAACAACGCAACACTATTTTTGCAAAATGGAAAAGCGAAAAAGACGTAGTTGACAGTATCCAGGCTTCAAAAGCAAAAATTGAAAATTTTAAACTGGAAGCCGAAAAAGCAGAACGTGAAGGTGATTATGGAAAAGTTGCCGAAATCCGCTACGGAAAGATTAAAGAAGCACAAGAACAGCTTGAAAAACTTCAAAATGAATTGAGCAAAAATCAATCTGAGCATTCTTTAATTAAAGAGGAAGTAACTTATGATGATATTGCAGAGGTTGTAGCCAAATGGACTGGAATTCCTGTAACTAAAATGTTACAAAGTGAACGTGAAAAATTATTAAAATTAGAAGATCAGCTTCATAAACGCGTGGTTGGACAAGAGGAAGCTATCGCAGCGGTAAGTGATGCCGTAAGACGCAGTCGCGCTGGTTTACAAAATCCACAAAAACCCATTGGTTCTTTTCTATTTCTAGGTACAACAGGTGTGGGTAAAACTGAATTAGCAAAAGCTTTAGCGGAATATTTGTTTGACGACGAGAATGCCATGACCCGAATTGATATGAGCGAATATCAAGAAAGCCATGCCGTAAGCCGATTGGTCGGTGCACCTCCAGGCTATATAGGTTATGACGAAGGTGGTCAATTAACCGAGGCCGTAAGACGTAAACCTTATTCGGTAATTTTATTAGATGAGATTGAGAAAGCCCATCCCGACACCTTTAATGTGTTGTTGCAGGTTTTGGATGAAGGCCATCTTACCGACAATAAAGGTCGCCTTGCAGATTTTAAAAACACGATCATTATTATGACCTCCAATCTTGGAAGCCAAATTATACATGAACGTTTTGAAGCGACAAAGGATGTAGATTCCGCTATGGAAGCTGCCAAATTGGATATCTTGGTGTTATTAAAGCAAAGTGTACGACCAGAATTTATAAACCGAATTGATGATATTATCATGTTCACACCATTAACCAAGGCTAATATTATAGATATTGTTGGCTTACAAATAAAAGGTTTGACCAAAATGCTCCAACAACAAAATATTACGTTTGATGCTACACCTGAAGCCATTAATTATTTAGCCGATCAGGGTTACCATCCAGAGTACGGGGCAAGACCAGTAAAACGGGTGATTCAAAAAGAAGTATTAAACGAATTGAGTAAAGAAATCCTTTCAGGAAATGTGACTGTTGATAGTATCATCCTACTAGATTACTTCGGTGAAAAATTGGTATTTAGGAATCAAGCTAATCTAGTAACTGAAAATATGTGAAATGCTGTAACAAAATAGTTTTGTGACAGTCTTTAAATTGGTTGGTTAGTTGAAAGCAACACAAGTCATTACCGAATACATTAGGTCGATGCGTGTTGCTTTCATGGTTCATATTGAATTGAAAATAACCTTCCAAACGATAAAATTTTAAAGAACGCATAACATATATTGAAATTAATCACTAAATTTGAACCGCTATTAATCTCCCAAATTACATTAGATAATTAAATTAATTTCCCCTCACAATTAATGAGGGATGAGCAATTGTTTAATATTTAAAAAATCTACTTAAAAAAATGGAGGTAAATTCATACATAGATCACACCCTTTTAAAAGCATCAGCTACAGAAAAAGAAATCATTAATTTATGCGAAGAAGCGAA
This sequence comes from Flavobacteriaceae bacterium LMO-SS05, assembly GCA_051814705.1. Classification (GTDB taxonomy): domain Bacteria; phylum Bacteroidota; class Bacteroidia; order Flavobacteriales; family Flavobacteriaceae; genus Geojedonia. The sequence continues at coordinate 86,989 of JBPWQW010000005.1, read as the reverse complement.
ACAATATCAATTCTTTTCCGTTTGCATCAATGGCTGTTTTGTACCTCTAGCCAAACAACTATTGGAAGAATCTTCGGTTAAAATTTGCAGTGTGATCGGCTTTCCTTTAGGAGCGATGTCAACAGAAGCCAAAGTTTTAGAAGCCAAAAAAGCTATCGAGGATGGAGCCGATGAAATTGACATGGTCATCAACATTGGACTTTTGAAAAGCAGAAACTATTTTCGAGTATTAAAAGATATCAGTGATGTAAAAATTGCCATTGGCAAAACCCCGCTTAAAGTCATTTTGGAAATTAGTGAACTCTCTAAAAACGAAATTATTAAGGCCAGCGAGATTTGTATGGATGCCAAAGCTGATTTTATAAAAACCTCTACAGGCTTTTCAAAAAGTGGTGCCACGTTTACCGCTATAAAGTTTATAAGAAGAACCGTTAGGGACAAAGTGAAAGTAAAAGCTTCAGGAGGCATTTCAGATCTTAAAACTGCTCAAAAATATATTGAAGCAGGTGTCGCCGGTATTGGTACTACATTTGGTGTTACAATTGTAAATACTAAAGTTACGAGTTTAGTATAATCCCTTTTTAGTTTAAAAAATTCAACCCCTTGCATATTTTGATTACATGTTAATATCAAAACGTACAAGGGGTAAATTCAATATGTACTTATAAAAAGTTTAAACTAGCTCTAGGGCTATTTTCATCATATCGTTAAAGGATCGCTCTCGTTCCATCGCACTTGTTGCTTCACCTGTGAGTATATTGTCGCTAACGGTAAGAATGGAAAGCGCTTTGACACCAAATCTTTTTGCAAGTGTAAAAAGAATTTGAGATTCCATTTCTACGCCAAGAATGCCATGCCTTTTCCAGATGTCCCAACGATCGGGAGTTTCGTCATAAAATGTGTTCGTGCTAAACACCGGCCCTTGATAGGTCTTTATCTTTAAATCCTTTGCAACTTGATACGCTTTCATTAGCAGATCAAAATCGGCAGTTGCAGCATAATGCATGCCTTTAAAATTTAAACTATTGGCATCTGAATCTCCTGAGGCACTCATAGCCAATAAAACCTGTCCCAAATTTATATGATCTTGTATGGTTGCACAGGTACCAACTCGAATGAGGTTCTTTACATGATAAGTATTTATTAATTCGTGAACGTAAATGGCATGACTTCCCATGCCCATACCGGTTCCTTGAATCGAGACTCTGTTACCTTTATAATATCCAGTAAAGCCCAACATTCCGCGTACATTGTTATAACAAACTGCGTCGTCTAAAAAGGTTTCTGCTACATGTTTTGCACGAAGAGGATCACCTGGCAGTAAAATCGTTTCTGCTATATCACCAACTTTTGCTTCAATATGGATACTACTCATAATTTATAATTTTTTTAATATCTAGTGTTTAAAAAGGATTAATACTGAAATCTTTATGCGCCATAAGGTATCCATATATTTTTAATCTGACTGGCGTGTTTAAGGAAACTCTTTCCTTCACCTTGTTCCTTATCTAACCAATTTCTATACTTTCCGTAGTTAACCCAAGTTCGTTTCATATTATCAGCAGATAACAACTCGATAGTTTTACAGCCATTTGCATCACCAAAATACCAAATACCATCAACATCGTCATGTTTAGCCAATACTTGAGCCAGTTCCTCTTTTTGTCCTGTGACAATATTTACAGTTCCAGCTGGAACATCTGAAGTTTCCAATATTTGATAAAAATCGGTTGCCGAAAATGGTGCTTGCTCTGAAGGTATTACGATCACATTATTACCCATAGCTATGGCAGGGATCACTGTAGAAATAAAACCTAACAAAGGTTTTTCATCAGGACATATAATTCCCATGGTTCCCAATGCTTCAGGCATGGCCAATGTTACATTTTTATGAATGGTATGATGCACATGTCCATCATACTTGTCTGCTAAAGCCGCATAGGTATAGATCCGTTCAATAGACAAATCAACTTCTTGTAGAGCATCTACTTTAGTTTGATTTGTCATTTGCACCAATCGGTTTGCAAATTCCTCTTTCCTAATGGCCAGGTTTTCTGCGATATAATACAAAACTTGTGCTCTTGCATGTCCTGTATTATTTTCCCAACTGGAATTAGCATGAGCCGCTTCTACAGCATTTCTAATATCTTTTCTGTTGCCTTTTGACACTTCTCCAATGTAGTTGCCGCTACTACTAGTTATGACCATGCTGTAGCCACCATCTGGCCTCGCTTGTTTGCCCCCAATATACATTTTAGTGGTACGGTCTATTGTTTGTTTAGCTTGTCCATTTGAAGTAGAAACTGCTACTTTTTTTGATGGTTTTATAATGGGTTGATCCGTAAATGAATCCTCAATTTTTGGTTTTAAATATTCCATTAAACCTTCCAATCCTCCTTCTCTACCAAATCCCGATTCGCGATAGCCACCAAAACCTGCAGCAGCATCAAAAACGTTGGTACAATTTATCCAAGCTGTTCCTGCTTTGATTTGTGGTGCGATATCCAATGCTAAATTTATATTTTCTGTCCAGATACTACAGGCCAATCCATATCTTGTATTATTAGCCAGTTTTACCGCTTCGGAATGTGATCTAAAACTCATCGCGACCAGTACAGGGCCAAAAATTTCTTCTTGTGCAATAGTTGACGATGGCGACACATCTGTAAATAAAGTTGGTGGATAGAAATAGCCTGAAGTTGGGCATTCCCATGAAGGTTGCCAAAGCGTATTGCCTTGATCAACTCCAAGTTTTACGAGGTCTTCAATCACCTTAAGTTGCACTGGAGCAACAATCGCTCCAATATCTATACTTTTATCTAAGGCATTACCAACTCTTAAGGTTTCCATTCTGGCTCTAATTTTCTTATAAAGCTTCTCGGCCACACTTTCTTGAACCAATAATCTGGAGCCTGCGCAACACACCTGACCTTGATTAAACCAAATGGCATCCACTACTCCTTCTACAACGCTATCTAAATCGGCATCATCAAAAACAATAAAAGGAGATTTTCCACCCAATTCTAATGATACTTTTTTACCAGAACCTGCAATTGCCCGTCGAATAACTTTACCAACTTCAGTAGAACCGGTAAACGCAATTTTATTAACTTCTTTGTGATTTACAAGTGCAGCTCCAGTTGGACCGTGACCTGTTATGATATTGACAACACCATTGGGCAATCCAATTTGTTGACAGATTTCAGCAAAAAGTAATGCTGTTAAAGACGTAAATTCTGCGGGTTTTAAAACAATAGTGTTTCCCATAGCAATGGCTGGAGCAATTTTCCAGGACAACATCATGAGTGGGAAATTCCATGGTATAATTTGACCAATAACGCCTACTTCTTTATAATCTTTTAATTCGGTATCTCTCAATTGAGCCCATCCAGCATGATGGTAAAAATGCCTGATTGCTATTGGAATGTCGATGTCTCGAGTTTCTCTAATGGGTTTTCCATTATCCATAGACTCCAAAACCGCAAAAAGACGTGAATGCTTTTGAATTTGTCTCGCCAAGGCATATAAATATTTGGCTCTTTGATGCGCTCCAATATGAACCCATTCTGGCAATGCTTTTTTAGCGGCAGCCACGGCTTTATTGACATCGGCTTCATTAGCTTCAGAAATTTTGGCTAATGTTTCTTTAGTTGAAGGGTTTATACTTTCAAAATAATCTCCACTCGAAGGAGCAATCCACTTTCCGTCAATAAATAATTTGAAGGTTTTTTTGTGTTTTTCTAAAAACTCAATGGCTGCATCAGCACTTTCTGGTGCTGGCCCATATTCCATTGTTTCGTATATGTCTTTTACTTTACTCATCGATTTAATACTTTATTTTTTCATTATATAGCCACGAATACACGAATATTTTTTTACTGAATACTGAGACTGCAGACTAATCACTTTATTATCAATACTTGTAAACTAATTTAATTTATACCTTTTAACTCCTAACTTTTAGGCCATTGGATGTCTAAATGACGCTGAATAACGTCCTGTAACAAAATGCTCCAGTTGTCGCTCTATATCTCCTAACAAACTACTAGCCCCAAAACGGAATAATTGAGGTGTAAGCCAGTCGTTGCCGAGTTCTTCTTTTATTAACACGAGCCAGTTTATGGCCTGTTTTGCTTTACTAATCCCTCCTGCAGGCTTAAATCCAACTTTAAAGCCCGTTAATTCATGGTATTCTCTTATAGCTCTTATCATTACAAGACTCACCGGAATCGTAGCATTTACGGGTTCTTTACCTGTACTGGTTTTAATAAAATCGGATCCAGCCATCATACATACCCAACTGGCTTTTGCAACCTTGGTATAGGTTGGGATTTCACCAGTGGCCAAAATGGTTTTCATATGAGCCTCACCACAAGCTTCTCGACATGCAGCAACTTCATTATAAAGCCCTCTCCAATCTGAATTCAGCACCAGTCTTCGGCTCACTACAATATCAATTTCTTTGGCCCCAGCAGCAACCGATAATTTAATCTCTCTTAATTTCTCACTTAGTGGAATATTTCCTGCTGGAAATCCTGTAGAAACCGCTGCTATTGGAATGGCAGTGTTTTTTAAGCCTAGTACAGCATCTTTAATAAGATTATGATATACACAAACGGCACCGACATGTAAGTTGACCTCTTTCATTCCCAAGGATTCCAACAAATCCAATCGCACGGGTGATTTTGCTTTAGCACAGAGTCTCAGGACATTACTTTGGGTATCGTCGCCAGAAAGTGTTGTTAAATCAATACAACTAATGGCCTTTAACAACCAGGCGGCTTGCCATTCTTTTTTTACAGACCTGCGATTGGCTAGCGTTGTCGCTCTTCTTTCAACCGCACTTTTATTAATATTAATATCTTTAAAAACAGTAGCATCAAAAGGAAGGCCTTCATTCCTTTTAATGTGGGATATGGGTATTGTATTAGACTTCATGGTGTGATCCTTCTCTATTATATTAACCATTAAAGGTATGTGTTTAAAATTTTTGAACGTTAAAAATAATAAATCCTAAAGGATTTAAAGTATAGTTTTTAGTATTAAAGGCTTATGTTCGGGTTTCTCATCGCTAATGATATAAGCTAAATCCATAATTTTTGAAGCTTTTTCAAAACTGGATTCTGTATTAGAATACAATATAGCCAACTCTTCATTCATTTTTACATAATCTCCTATCTTCTTTTTTAAGCGTATTCCAGCTCCATAGTCTATTTCGCTGTGTTTTGTTTCTCTACCAGCTCCCAATTTAACCGAAGCCAAACCAATGTCCATGGCATTTAATTCGTTGATATAGCCACTTTTTTTACTTCGATAAGTTTGATGAAATTTGGTGCTGGGCAACAATTCGACATGATCAAGAACCTCAGTATCTCCTCCTTGTGCCGCAACAAGCTCTTTAAATTTCTCATAAGCCTGACCTGACGCTATCAATTCTTTTAATAGCTCAACTGCTTCATCTTGTGTTTTAGCAGCCTTACCAAGTACTAACATATGACTTCCCAGTTCTAGGCACAATGCGGTTAAATCTTCTGGTCCATGACCTTTTAAAGTATCAATTACTTCTTTAATTTCTAGAGCATTGCCAATTGTAAATCCTAGTGGCTCACTCATTGACGTAAAGACAGTAATGACTTTCCTATTCATTTTGGAACCAATCCCAATCATCATGTTGGCCAATGCTTCAGCTTCTTCAACCGTTTTCATCATGGCGCCATAACCTACTTTAATATCGATAACAATTGCATCGGCACCACAGGCCAGTTTTTTGCTCATAATACTGGATGCAATCAAAGAAATATTATCGACAGTTCCAGTAACATCTCGAAGTGCGTACAGGGCTTTGTCGGCAGGAACCAAATTTGCATTTTGGCCACAAACTACAATATTGTGTTTCTTTATGTTTTCTATAAATTCAGCTCTCGTCAAATCGACCGACAGCCCTTTTATGGATTCCATTTTATCTAAAGTGCCTCCAGTATGCCCAAGACCTCTTCCCGACATTTTTGCAACAGGCACTCCAGCCGCAGCAACTAAAGGTGTAAGTACCAAAGTAGTTTTATCACCAACACCACCCGTGCTGTGTTTATCCACCTTAATGCCTTTAATTTCGGACAAATCGATAACGTCTCCTGAACGCATCATGACCTCGGTGAGTATAGCGGTTTCGTTGGTGGTCATGCCGTTAAAATATACCGCCATTAGAAACGCCGAAACTTGGTAATCTGGAATATCTCCAGAAAGAAAACCATCAATTATAGATTTGTAGTCTTCTTTAGTTAATTCGAAGCCGTTTCTTTTCTTTATTATTAGTTCAATCATGTTGTAAATGTATAAAAAAGTTTGTGCTCAAGGATGCTATCATAACATTAAAAAGCACTTGTTTTGTCTAAGTCGTTCTGCTACAAAGTTGTAAATTATTGCTTATTTCCTTTCAATTCTAAAAAACTTAAAAATGACATTAGTCGAAAAGAAATCAGAATATTACTATAGGTATAAAAATTAGTGTGGTTGATAGTATAAGCGTCTTTTTCAACAAGCCTTTAAGCCATTTGGATTTTGAGCCTTTACACCACCGTTAAGTGGCATGAAGGTATTGTGTAAATTATTAAAAATGAAAGGGTTTATTAATAATTTTACAAGAGTTAATCCTATGGTTTATATTAAAAAAAATAGTTTAATTTTAAACCTAAATTAATTACTTTTGTAAAAGAAAAAAGGGAGTCTATGTAAGACAACTCCCTTTCTTTTAGTGGTTTTTGGAATGTTCTGGGGAAGCCTAATGTGAGAATCCCAGATTTAACTTTCAGCCCTGTATATGTTAGTAGGGACTTTTACCACAAGGTATATAGAAGCACTCCTATGAGTGCTTTTCTATTTACAAATTTAAGGAATAAAATATCACTCATGATAATTCATTCTTAACAAGTCTTCAACAATTTAACTGTTAATAACAGGTTAAATTTGAGGGTAAATTTTGGATCAAAAAACGAGTTTGCACTCAATCGTCCTATTTGAAAAGACATAACACAATCTTGCAAACATTCTCGTACATTTTTTTTATCTTTAATCAAATCGTTCAACATGAAACACCGTTATCTTTTATCTCTAATAATAGTGCTTTTGGCATTTTCTTCTTGTACCCAAGACAAAAAAACTGAAGCCACCTCTGAAATCGTAACCTCAACCTATTATTTCATACGTCATGCCGAAAAAGACCGTTCGGATCCTTCAGATAAAAACCCACATCTGACTGAAATTGGCAAAGCCCGTGCTCAACATTGGAGTATTATTCTAGATAAAGTAAAATTTGATGAAGTGTATTCTACACAATACAATCGAACCAAAGAAACCGCACAGCCAACAGCATTCAAAAACAATCTTGAACTCAAGAGTTATGACCCTAATCAAATCGAAGCTCAATCCTTTATGAACGAGACTAAAGGTAAAACGGTGTTAATCGTAGGACACAGTAACACAACCCCTGCCTTTGTCAACAAACTATTGGGTCATAAAAAATATGAAGATATTGACGACAGCAACAATGGCAACCTCTATATTGTTACCGTTTGTGGCGATAATATTAGCGATCAGATGTTGGTAATAAATTGACTTTAATGGCTTCTAATTCAATTTTGGAAAGAAGCTCCAACTTGTTTGCAACATACAAACTGTCCAAATTAGAAACCGTAGCGAAACCTTCTTCTGTTTTATAATTATTGTAATCAGAAAAATACAGTCCATTTACGCCTCTCCTGTTGTAGGCTTCTCTAAAACGCAAACCCGTATCACCGGGGCCTTCTTCAAAGGAATAGGACAAATAATCTACTTCATAAGTGTCCTTACTGATCCAATACACAAACACATCATCAAAATCTTCGCCCCCTCCTTCTTCATTAAAAGTGACTTCGATTTTATGATAGGCTTTCCCTTTGATTTTGACCTCCCCCAAATAGGTTTTGTTGACGGCTTTGTCGTTAAGCCCAAAAGGCAAAATGGAAAAATAATGCACCGAGTTTAGGGAGCTTGTGTATTTAACCGCCATGCTATCGGCAACCACAACTGCGGAATCCTTAATAAATCTTTGAAAGCCAGAATTGGACAATACATCCCTAATTTCTCCTAATGAATCCGCCCAGATTCGCTCATATTGAAATTTCCAATTCTTTCTAGTAGCTATATAATGCCGGTCCCTAAAATCAAATTCAATAACCGAATTCTTAATTTGCGGGCCTCCCACCGCATTAATAGCCTTATCGACGACCTGTTGCGCAAGATTTGGGTTGGTTTCCTTTTGATCTTTACAACTTGATAATACAATTAATCCAAGAAGGAAAATAAGATGAACACGCTTCATAATTAGGTTTTTTGGGTCAACCGCAAAACTACAGAATACTTATCCGTCTTGTCTAAAAATTATCTTAAATTATATACCTTTGGCATCCATGCAAAAGAAGATCAACATACAAAACAAAAAGGCAAGATTTGAGTACGAGATCCTGGATGTTTACACAGCTGGAATTGTTTTAACAGGCACCGAAATCAAATCCATCAGGGCCAGTAAAGCGTCTATTTCTGAAAGTTTTTGTGAGTTTAACGATAATGGTGAATTGTTTGCCATCAATATGACCATTGAAGAGTATGCCTTCGGAAATTACTACAACCATAGACCCAAGGCCGAGCGAAAATTGTTGCTCAATAAGCGTGAATTAAAAAAATTGTCAAGAGATGTTGAGACCAAAGGATTGACCATTATTCCTTTAAAATTGTTCATCAACGACAAAGGTTTGGCTAAATTGGACGTCGCTCTTGCCAAAGGAAAAAAACTTTATGACAAACGGGAAACTATGAAAGACCGGGACAACAAGCGGGATTTGGATCGGATCAAGAAAATCTACAAATGAAACAGGTTCTCGTGTCTTCTTTTTGTGTCTTGTACTGCTTTACGGGAATTTCACAAATAAGGGGCAACATTACCAACAGTAAACAAGAACCACTTCCTTCGGTCAACATTTATATTGAAAACACCTTTACTGGAACAACCAGTAATGACGAAGGTCATTACGAACTCAATATCTCCCTGCCCAAAACCTACACCATTGTCTTTCAATATTTGGGATTTAAGACCCTCAAAAAAACTGTAACTATCAATAGCTTTCCTTTGGTGTTGGATGCTGTGTTAGATGAGGAAGAGATCAGCTTGGACGAAGTGGTAATTCACGCTAACGAAAATCCCGCCAACAACATTATCCGTCAAGCCATTGCCAAACGCAAGGAACATTTAAATCGCATTCAATCTTATAAAGCTGATTTTTATTCTCGTGGACTGATCCGAATCAAAGATGCACCTAAAAACATATTAGGACAGGAAATTGGCGATTTGGGTGGCGGATTGGATTCCACACGAAGTGGCGTGATTTATTTGTCCGAAACCATTTCAAAACTGGAATTTTTAAGACCAAATAAACTCAAGGAACAGATTACCGCATCAAAAATTAGTGGCGACGATAATGGTTTTAGCTTTAACACAGCCATGGATGTGGATTATAATTTTTACAACAATACCATCGAACTTGGCAACCAGATTATTTCGCCCATTGCCGATTATGCCTTTAACTACTACCGTTATAAACTGGAGGGTATTTTTTATGACGACCGCGGTAACCTCATCAATAAAGTTAGGGTTATTCCCAAACGGGACAAAGACCCCATCTTTTCGGGCATGATTTATATTGTGGAAAATCAATGGACTATTTATGCCTTGGAGCTCGATATTACGGGCGAACAGGCTCAAATCCTGCCTGCCGATGTCATCACCTTAAAACAAAACTTCGCGTATTCCGAAAGCGATGCTATTTGGGCACTGATTTCACAACGTATCGATTTTAAATTTGGTCTTTTCGGAATTAAAGGAGACGGCAGATTTACAGCCGTGTATAGCCAATATGAATTCAATCCTGATCTGGATAAAAAAGATTTTGGAAGGGAAATTGTATCCTTTGCTGAAGCAGCCAACCAAAAGGATTCCCTGTTTTGGAAGCAGACCAGACCTGTGCCCTTAACCCTTGAAGAAGTTAACGATTATACCAAAAAGGACAGCCTTCAAGTGCTTAGAAAATCGGAGACTTATTTGGATTCCATCGATAGAAAAAACAATGCATTAAAGCTGGGAAACTTGCTGTCGGGTTATACTTTCAGTAATTCATACGAGCACTGGAATACGGGGATGAGCTCACCCATTTCGGCTTTAAAATTCAATACCGTACAAGGTTGGAATGCGACGATTGGCTTACATTACCGTAAAAATTACGATGAATTTAGGCGCTATCTCTCGCTCAATGCCCATATAAACTACGGATTTAGTGACGATAAGTTGAGAGGCACCCTTTCTGCAACTTATAAATTCAATAATGTTAGTCGGCCGTTTTTAACGCTTTCAGGAGGTACGACAGTCGAACAGTTTAATTCGAGCGAACCGATCTCAACCTTACTGAATACCGCCTATTCCCTTTTGGCCGAAAAGAACTATATGAAGCTATACGATAAAGCCTTTGCCAAAATAGCCTTTTCAAATGAGCTGTTTAATGGCTTCAGAATGCATACCAATTTGTCTTTTGAGCGTAGAACACCTCTTTTTAATACTACCGACCAAGTTTGGTATCCACAAAACAACAGGGAATATACCAGCAATAATCCGTTGGACGACACCGCCCATGGCCTTGCCCCTTTTGAGGTTCATAACATCTTAAAATTAAATGTGAGTGCCAGCATCCATTTTGGGCTACACTATTTAAGCTATCCCGACAGTAAAATCAACATCCCAAATGACGCTTATCCCACCCTCACTTTGGGCTACGAAAAAGGCTTTGCGGCTACACAATCCGATTATAATTTTGACCAGATTAAAGGCCAAGTGACCCAAGATTTTAATATGGGCAACAAAGGCAAATTTCAGTACACTATAAAGGCTGGGAAATTCTTTAAAGCCGATGACATAGCCTTTATGGACTACCAACTCTTTAATGGCAACCAAACCCATGTGGGTTCGGGGTCGTACTTAAATGTATTCAATAATTTGCCTTATTACGAACTAAGCAGCAACACCTCCTATTTGGAACTTCATGCCGAACACAATTTTGGAGGCTATATCTTGGGAAAAATACCACTCCTTAACACATTAAATTTTAATCTCATTGTTGGTGCACACACTTTGGCCACACCCGATACCAAACCTTACCAAGAATACACCCTTGGTATTGATAATATAGGTTGGGGGAAATTTAGGTTTTTACGACTGGACTATGTACGCTCTTACCAGAGTGGCTTTATTAACGATGCCTTTGTTTTTGGCTTAAGCTTCTAAGTAAGAAAAATCGCTTTTTTTTCGAAATGTTTAGGGGATTATGAGTAAATTGGTACTCGTATATCGAGTTAGGCATAATGCTTAAGAAACAACCGAAAAATTAAATAACATAGTTGATTGCGAAAAACCGTAAGGAAAAAATAAAACGATTTTAGAATTTTACAAACTAACCAAAACTATAAATATGTCAAAAGTCATTGTTACTATCGGAATTATTATTGGATTCATTTTCTTATTTGGAGTTATCGTAGCAGCAAATAAAGGAAGTGGTACACCCGGAATTTTAGGGCTAATTCTTTTTGCTGGAATGGTTGCAGGAATTCGAGCAGTTTGGAAAAAACCTACTGAAAAAAATGAAATTACTGAAACTGACAAACACCAACTTGACAAAAGAGACTAATCGTGTTTAAGGATTATTATTCCATTCTTGAAATTCTTCAAACAGCAACTCAAGCTGAAATAAAACTTGCGTTTAAAACCCAAGCGTTAAAGTGGCATCCCGATAAAAACATTGGTTTTGACACTACTATAAAAATGCAGGAAATTAATGAGGCTTATCTTATATTAAAAGATAGCGATGCAAGAAGAAGATATGATATTGAATATTCAAAATACAAAGAGTTTAAAGAACAAACTCAATATCAACGAGAAGAAAGGAAATACGAAAAAGAAGAAAGCTCTAAAACAAAATCAAGAAGTTATGAATATGAAGTAGAAGATGAAACATTAGAAAAATGGATGAGAAATGCCCGCAGGCAAGCGGTGGATTTAGCAAAACAAACACTCAAAGAGATTGCTGATTTAAGTGTAGAAGCTACTAAACAAGCTGGCTCTAAAATGTTTCAAATGTTTATTTATTATGGAATTTCAGGACTTATAGTAATGCTCTTATTTAGAGCTTGTAATTAAAAAAATATGATTCAATTAAAACGCATTTTATCAATTATTATATTATCAATTATAATACTTTCTTGTAACCAAAAAAAGGAAACAAAATACTCTAAAAAAGAACTGACTGATAACTTTACTATCGAAATACCAACTGACTATTTTAGTTATGGAAATAGTGAGGGAAGAAAAGTTTGGAAATCTGGAGAGACATCATTTTTATTAATAGAAACAAAATATGCTAATTCTAAAGATTTAAACAAAGAGATTCAAGAATATTCCTCTGCTCAAGACACTAAAGACCTTTATAAGAACAAACGATTAGTGAAAACAGAAAATTTTGAAAATAATGATTTAAAAGGAATCATTTCGTTTTATAAAAATGATGTGAAAGGCAAAGGTGCTGGTTTAGTTACTCTAACTTCTTACATTACTTTCGCAGTAGTTCAGTCAAAAGATACTCAATTCAATATAGAATCAATGACTTTGAGTGATAACACTTTTGATGAAATTGCAAAAAGTATTAAATCAATTTCAAGCAAAACGAATTCAATAAAAATTCCTGTTGCAAATTCATTTGACAAGAATAAAGCACTTGAAGAAGGTTATCAAGTTTTTCAAGAAGATGGTTTTATGGTTAAATGTAAAGGAGAATTAAAGTTGGATAAATTACGAATTCAACAAATGAAACAAGCTGGAATGGTAGATAACTCAAAACCATATCACGTTTATCATAATAATACAGATTACAATATCAATGTGAGTTCTTTTGATCAAGTTTTGTTTGGAAAAAATGATAAAGAAATTGAAGATTACAATAAAAACGATTTAGTTTATTATCAAACCAAGTTTGATGAAATGTCAATAAAAAATAGTCGTAAAAAATACAAGGATTATGATGCAGTTTATTATGAGAACACACAAGATAACAGAACAACAAAAGCAGTTTTTTTTCATCATAAAATGAAAAGTTATATGCTTCAAGTTACAGACAATAATAATGTAGAAAAGAAATTTTTAGATTTTATAGATACATTTAAGATAATAAATTAAAAAGCACTATGCACAACAATGGCTATAATTAATTGCTTGTTCTCGCCCACTTTTGAAAATCCCCGCCTGCCGCAGGCAAGCTCGCGGATTTTCAGTTTGGTGCGTACTTGCAAAGTTAAACCCTAAACCACGCAACTACTCATAGCCATAGCCGTTGGCGGTAATTAAACAAAATGAATAAAACTACAATAGACGAAACAATAGCTTGGATAGACAAACGACCTGAATGGCTGGTTTCTTCTATTAATTTGCTGTTTAAAAACAACCGCCCTTTCACGCAAAATGAAATTAATGATTTAGCTGATAAATGTATCCAAGAAGCTAAATCAAAGAAAGGAAAAGCAAAAATTGATAAGAAAGCTTTTAGTACATATTTTGGCACAAACACAAATAAAGGTACCGTTCAATTAAAGAGTTTATCAAACATAAAAGGCATAAATAGTTTAAACCCAAAAGAACCTCTCGAGCTTTCATCTGATAATATTACAATTGTTTATGGGAGAAATGGCTCTGGTAAATCTGGGTATGTTAGAATTTTAAAAAAAGCTTGTGGTGCTAGAAAAACTGAGGATTTATTATGTGATGTTTTCAAAGGAAAAGAAAGTCAAGAATGTGACTTTGAAATAATCAAAAATGGTAAAATAGAAAAGATAAAATGGAAACCTGAAAATCAAATAGAAAATGACTTAAAAACTATTGACATTTTCGATACATCTTCTGGAATTAGTTATGTAATGGAAAATAACGAAGTTACTTATGAACCACCTATTCTTAAGTTTCTAACTTATTTATCTGATACTTCGGATAAAGTTAACAATATTGTTATTGAAAAAATCAATAAACTTTCCCCCTCTCTTCCTAGTTTTCCTATTAACCTTGAAAGCACATCAATCTTCAAAAAATATAATTCGTTATCAAATACTAAAGAGTTCGATAATGATTTAAAAAAAACTATTTGGAATAAAACGAAAGAGAAACAACAAACAAGCCTTGAAGTACAACTTGTAAATAGCAAGAATTCTGATTTATTTCTCTCTTTAAAAAATCAATCTGATAGCATAGAGAAGATTATCAATAAAAACCAATCATTAGTTAATCAATTAAGTCTAAAAGAGTTTAGAGAAATTAATAAAATTAAAAAGGATATTGCTTCAAAACAAAAGCAAATAAAGAATAGTGAAAAGCTATTAAAAGGCAATAAAATCAACGGAATTACAACGAGCTTATGGAAAGAACTTTGGGAAGCTGCCAGAGAATTTTCTAATAAAGAGGCTTATCCTACCAAATCATTTCCAAATACAGAAAACAATGCAAGATGTGTGTTATGTCAACAAGAAATCTCTATAGATGCAATAACACGATTCGATTCTCTCGAAACATTTATAAAAAATAAATTCAACACAGAATTAAACGTTCTGACAGAAATCCACAAAGATAAAATTGAAAATTTACCATGTTTTTGGGAAAAAGAATTACAAGAAGCTATCCTATCCAAATCCTCACTTTCTTCAGGCTTAAAAACAAAAATCCAAAAATCATTCGAAAATTTAGAATTACGTAGAGAATCTTTCAAAAAAGCGAAAAAGGAAAATGACCTCGTAAAAGTAACTGATTACAAAATTCAGAAATTATTAAAAAAGGAATTAGCAACTATTAAAAAGAAACTCAATGGACTTGAAACTGCCAAAACTTCTAAAGGCACAAAGCTAAATGAAGATAAAATTTTGGAGTTAAAAGCAGAGAAATGGATTGTTGACAACAAAAAAACAATAAGTAAAGCCCTTTCAGATAAAAAAAATCTTGCAAATTTAAATAAGGCTAAATCATTATGTAGTACAAATGCCTTATCTACAAAGAAATCTGACCTAGCTGAAAATTTAGTAACTAAAGAGTTTATTCAAAATTTTGAAAAAGAATTGAAAGAGCTTGGTGCTGATAACCTAAATGTAACAATTACAAAATCCAAAACAGCCAAAGGAAAAGTTTATTATGCAATTAAACTTAAGAACTCAATACTAACAGAAAAAATTGAAAATGTATTAAGTGAGGGAGAATTTAGGATTGTATCTTTGGCAGCATTTTTAGCTGACGTATCTAATAAGGCTTACAATTCACCTTTTATATTTGACGACCCAATTTCATCATTAGACGTAGATTATGAAGAAAATACTGTAAAAAGAATTGTTGAATTAAGTAAAGCGAGACAAGTAATTGTTTTTACACATAGATTATCCTTTTTAAGTCTACTAAATGATGAAGCAAATTCTCAAAGTGCCAAAACAAAGAATGTAACAATCTTATCTGAATATTGGGGAAAAGGACAACCATCTAGACCTTTAATGGACTCACAAAAACCTCTAGCAGCTTTAAATACTTTGATAGACCAACGATTACCAAGTGCAGCAAAAATATTGCAAACTATTGGGACTTCTGAATACTTACCAATTGCGAAATCAATATGCAGTGACTTTAGAATCACATTAGAACGGATAATTGAAAATGATTTACTAAACCAAATAGTATTGAGATATCGAAGAGGGATTCAGACTATGAATCGATTGGATACTTTAGTAAAGATTAATCAAGAAGACATAAATCTACTTGATGAGATGATGACTAAATATTCAATATATGAACACTCTCAATCTGCTGTTCTACCGACAAAACCTATTGACCCACATGATTTGAAAAAGGACTTGGAAGATGTGAGAGATTGGATATTAGAATTTAAAAAAAGAGAATAACTACCGCCAACAAAGAACTGAGTCAAAAAACAACCTTTTTTATTAAATTAAAGTCTCTCTGCGTCTTTAATTCTTGTCTTCCAAAAGTGGCACAAACCTAAATTCACCCAACTCGTGCTGTTCAAAATCCTTGCTTCCATTTCGGATAAACAAGGTCATGACCTGCACAACATCGCCAACTGGGATGACCAAACGGCCTCCTATTTTAAGTTGGCTCAACAAAGGTTTTGGTACAAATGGCGCTCCCGCTGTAACGATGATACCGTCAAAAGGAGCCTCTTCCTTTAAGCCTTTATAACCGTCTCCAAAAATGAGCTTTTTGACTCTATATCCTAGTTTAGGCAAAAATTTGCTGGTCGATTTAAACAACTCCAATTGGCGTTCGATACTGTACACCCTCGCCCCCATTTCGCACAATACGGCAGCTTGATAGCCACTGCCGGTGCCAATTTCTAAGATTTTATCGCCTTTTTTTACCTGTAACAATTCCGTTTGAAAAGCCACCGTATAAGGTTGCGAAATGGTTTGGTCGGCAGCAATAGGAAAGGCCTTATCTTGATAGGCGTGGTCTAAAAAGCCAGAGTCCATAAATAAATGTCTTGGTACTTTGCCCAGGGCATGCAACACGTTTTCATCGGTAATACCCTTGGCTCTAACCACTTCTACAAGTTGTTGCCTTAGGCCTTTATGTTTAAAAGTATCTTTCAAGGTTTGGAGAGATTTGATGCTAAATTATAATAATAAGTCTGAAGATGAAAGCTAATATTTCAAATTTAATTTTGTTAGGAAATGCAGACTATTTAAAAACTTGAAATTTAGATTTTGCTACTTTAATATTGATTTTTTTGCTTCAAAAAAACTACTTTTGTTAAAATTATAAATACATGCTTAAAGCGGGAGTACTGGGTGCAGGTCACCTTGGGAAAATTCATTTAAAGCTTCTTAAACAATCCAATGCCTATGAGCTTATTGGGTTTTACGATGCCGACGCAGCGAATGCAAAAAGAGTGGTGGACGAGTTTGGTTACACCAATTTCAAAACTATTGAAGGCCTAATTGATGCCGTTGATATGGTCGTAATAGTGACGCCAACCTTGTCACATTACGAATTAGCCAAATTGGCTATTGCCAAAGGCAAGCATATTTTTGTTGAAAAACCCATCACCAATACCGTTGCAGAGGCCGAACATATTCGGGAACTCTTGGCAGAACACAATATTCGTGGGCAAGTGGGTCATGTAGAGCGGTTTAATCCAGCTTTTAAAGCCGTAAAAGACAACATTGTCAATCCCATGTTTATTGAAACCCACCGATTGGCAGAATTTAATCCTCGAGGTACCGACGTGCCCGTAGTCTTGGATTTAATGATCCATGATATTGATATTATTTTAAGCGTCGTAAAATCCAAAGTTAAACATATATCGGCAAGTGGAGTTGCCGTCATCAGTGACACACCCGACATTGCCAATGCGCGAATTGAATTTGAAAACGGATGTGTTGCCAATCTTACGGCCAGCAGGATTTCACTCAAAAATATGCGCAAATCACGATTTTTTCAAAAGGATGCCTATATCTCTGTCGACTTTTTGGAAAAGAAATGTGAAGTGGTCAAAATGAAAGATGCACCCGAACACCCTGGAGATTTCGATATGATTCTTCAAAATGCTGAAGGCATCAAAAAACAAATTTATTTTGACAACCCAGAAATCACCATCAACAATGCCATTTTGGAGGAATTGGAGACTTTTGCACAGGCCATTAACACCAATTCAACACCAGTTGTAACCCTTCATGATGGTACAGAGGCTTTACGTGTTGCCACCATGATCATTGATCAATTTTGAAATTAGCCACAAATACAAGGTTATTTTTAATTTTGTGGTACACGAGCTATAATTATAAATTTAAATTTTAGACGCCTAAAAACTAATTCTATATGAAAAACGTCGCCATTATTGGAGCTGGAACCATGGGAAATGGAATTGCGCATACGTTTGCACAATCCGGTTTTAAAGTTCAACTTATTGATATCAATAACACGCTTCTTGAAAAAGGGATAAAGACCATTACGAAGAATTTAGACCGAATGATTTCCAAAGGCAGCATTACTGAGGCCGAAAAACTAGAAACCCTAGCTAATATCACAACCTTTGACAATATTACCGAAGGTGTTGAATATGCGGGACTGGTTATAGAAGCCGCAACTGAAAATTTGGATCTCAAACTGAAGATTTTTAAACAACTGGATAAAGATTGTCCTGATGATACCATATTGGCTACCAATACTTCATCGATCTCCATCACCCAAATTGCATCGGTAACTTCAAGACCCGACATGGTGATTGGGATGCATTTTATGAACCCTGTGCCCATTATGAAACTGGTTGAAATTATAAGAGGTTATAATACCAGTGATGAAGTGACAGACATTATTATGGACATGTCCAAAACACTGGGCAAAACCCCTGTAGAAGTCAACGATTACCCTGGATTTGTTGCCAACAGAATTTTAATGCCCATGCTAAATGAATCCATAGAAACGCTTTATAATGGCGTTGCTGGAGTTGAAGAAATTGACACGGTCATGAAATTAGGTATGGCACATCCCATGGGACCTTTACAATTGGCCGATTTTATAGGCTTGGATGTTTGTCTGTCTATTTTGAATGTCATGTACGATGGCTTTAAAAACCCAAAATATGCACCTTGTCCACTTTTGGTAAATATGGTCATGGCAGGTAAACTAGGTGTGAAATCTGGAGAAGGATTTTACGATTATTCCAATAGCAAAAAAGCAGAGAAGGTAGCGAAACAATTTTTATAGTCTTCAGTTGGCAGTCTTCAGTTGGCAGTCTTCAGTTGGCAGTCTTCAGTTGGCAGTCTTCAGCTGGCAGTAATTTTTAAATATGTATCATGAAACTTCAAGATTTATTGGCATATAAAAAGGGGTTTGATTTAGCTATGAAACTATTTAATATGACCAAAACCTTTCCTAAAGAAGAAATGTATGCATTGACTGGTCAAATTAGAAGGTCTTCACGAAGTGTTTGTGCTAATTTAGCAGAAGCCTATAGAAAAAGAGTTTACCCAAAACACTTTATCAGTAAATTAACGGATAGTGATTCTGAAAATTCTGAAACTCAAACCTGGTTAGAATTTTCGTTAGCCTGTGGTTACAATTCTCAAGAGACTTTTGAAGAACTAATATTAGACAGTATAGAAGTTGGGAAATTAATTAATTTCATGATATTAAATCCTCAAAAATTTGGCTCAAAATAACACATTACTCATTACCAAACACTGAACACTGAACACTGAACACTGAATACTGAACACTGAACACTGATTACTGAATACTGAATACTGAATACTGAATACTGAACACTGAACACTGAACACTGAACACTGAAATATGGCAAAAATAATCCCGTTTAAAGCAGTTCGCCCCACAAGGGACAAAGTAAGTCTGGTGGCTTCCCGTTCTTATCAGACCTATACCAAAGCCGAACGCGAAGCTCGATTGGATCACAATCCATTTTCGTTTTTACATATAGTCAATCCAGGGTATAAGTTTTCAAAAAACATAACGGGTACTGAACGCTATGAGTTAGTACGTAATCGGTATTTGGAATTTAAGGAAGAAGATGTTTTTGTTCAGGATACAAAACCTTGCTTTTACGTCTATAAAATTGTAGATCGAGACAAACAGGTTTTTAACGGTATTGTTGCTGCGGCCAGTGCCGAAGACTACGAGAACAATGGTATTCGAAAACATGAAGAGACCATCGAATATCGGGAACACATCTTTAAGGATTATCTCAAAACGGTCGGCTTTAATGCAGAACCCGTACTCCTAACCTATCCGGATAACGCGCTGATTTCTAGTATTGTTAAGAAGATTCAAAACGAACGGGCAGAATTTGAATTTACCACCACCTTTAGGGACACGCATTATCTATGGCTCATTGAAGACGATGACATCATTGCTAGCATCTCTAAGGCATTTGAAGCGATTCCAATTCTTTATATTGCTGATGGGCATCACCGTTCAGCCTCTTCGTATTTGTTATATAAAGATCAAAAGGAAGCTAATACCAATCACAATGGCAAGGAAACCTATAATTTTTTTATGTCCTTTTTAATTGCTGAATCCGAATTACATATCTATGAATTCAATCGGTTGGTAAAGGACCTTAATGGACTGACCAAAGAAGAATTTTTGATTCAGTTAGATACCGTTTATCGCATAGAAAACAGAGGAAAAACACCGTACAAGTCTACACAAAAGCATCATTTTAGTATGTATTTAGATGGTGAGTTCTACTCTTTATACCTTCGCAAAACTTCCAGTGAATTTAAGACCTCTTTAGATGCATTGGATTCACAAATACTTTATAAAACTATATTAAAACCCATTTTGGGAATTGAAGATTTACGAAACGACAATCGTATTTTGTACAGCAATGGAAAAAAAGGTGCCGTTAATGTAAAAAGCAGCATCGACAACGGCGATTTTAAAGTAGGCTTTGGAATGGTTCCCATAAGTATTGAAGAACTGAAACGCATTGCAGATGATGGCTTAAAAATGCCACCAAAAAGCACTTATATTGAACCCAAATTAAGAAGTGGTGTCACCATTTATGAATTTTAATAATTTTGTCATCCTAAACTTCCTGCCAGACGCAGACGAATTCAGGATCCCAATTAAAACCTATAAAATAGAATGAGTATACAACAAAACCTTCATCTAATTCAGTCACAAATTCCTGAACAGGTTACATTGGTAGCCGTTTCTAAAACCAAACCCGTTACTGATTTGATGGAAGCTTACCAAGCAGGACAGCGCGTTTTTGGAGAAAACAAGGTTCAAGAACTCGTCGAGAAATATGAGCAAATGCCAAAAGATATTGAATGGCATATGATTGGGCATGTACAGAGCAACAAAGTGAAATACATGTCTGAGTTTGTACACCTCGTTCATGGAGTTGACAATCTTAAATTGTTGAAGGAAATCAACAAACAAGCTTTAAAACACAATAGAATCATTAATAGTCTGTTTCAAATTAAGATTGCCAAAGAAGATTCCAAATTCGGAATGCGTGCCGAAGACGCGAAGGCTATTTTGCAATCCAAAGAATTTTCAGAATTAAAAAACGTTTGCGTTATTGGAGTCATGGGAATGGCAACTTTTACTGATGATGAAGTCCAAATTAAACAAGAATTTAGTCTATTAAAGTCGATCTTTGATGAACTAAAACCGCTTGAAACCTTTAATTTTAAACCTAAAACCATTTCAATGGGAATGAGTGGTGACTACCCATTAGCCATAGCATGTGGAAGCACCATGATAAGAGTTGGAAGCAGTATATTTGGAGAACGCAATTATTAAATTTAAAAAACTGAGCTATCTACACAATTTTAGACATAGAAACCACTGGAGGAAAGTATAACGAAGAAGGAATAACCGAGATAGCAATTTATAAGTTTGATGGCCATAAAGTTGTCGATCAGTTTATTAGTCTAATAAATCCTGAACGTGAAATACAACCCTTCGTGGTCAATCTTACGGGTATTAACAGCAATATGCTTCGCAACGCCCCTAAGTTTTACGAAGTTGCCAAACGGATTGTAGAAATCACTGAAGATTGTATTATAGTCGCACACAATGCCCAATTTGATAACCGCATTTTAAGGACAGAATTCAAGCGCCTTGGCTTTGGTTTTAAACGAGAAACGCTTTGTACAGTCGAGTTGGCCAAAAAATTAATTCCAGGTCAAGATTCCTATAGTTTAGGAAAGCTGACAAGAGCATTGGGGATTCCTATTAGTGATAGACATCGTGCCGATGGCGATGCCATGGCGACTTTAAAGCTATTTAAAATTTTACTCAATAAAGATCTGGACAAAGCGATCATTCAAGACAGTGTGCGTATGGAGCCAACGTATCAACTGCAACCTAACCATAAAGATATTATTGATGCATTACCTTCAGTAACTGGCGTGTACTACATTCATGACGAACATGGAAAAATCATCTATATCGGCAAAAGTAAAAACATTAAACACCGAATCAATCAGCACTTTACAAACACCAGTTCTAAATCCAAAAAAATCCAATTACTGGCCAAAGCGGTGACTTATGAGGCTACGGGAAGCGAGCTTGTGGCTTTACTAAAAGAAAGTCAAGAAATAAAACGAAATAGACCACGCTTTAACCATGCTTTAAAACACACGGCTTTTACTCATGCCCTTTACAGTTTCAAGGATGAACATGGCTATATCAACTTAAAAATTGACAAAGCTGATGGCCGAAAAAAACCGATTACCACGTTTAGTAATCTTCAAAGTGCCAAAAGTTTTATGTTTAAAGCCATAAGTGATTATAGCCTTTGCCAAAAATTAACGGGCCTATATCCTTCAAAAACTAACTGCTTTAACTATACCATTAAAAGTTGTTACGGCGCGTGTATCCAAAAAGAACCAGCCGAAGATTATAATCGGCGTGTTCAACAATTACTAGCTAAAAATAGCTTTGAAAGTCAAAATATGGTGATTGTAGACAAAGGAAGGGATATTGATGAGCGCAGCATGGTTTATATTGAAAATGGTGTGTTTAAAGGTCTTGGTTTTTTTGATTTAAATTATCAAATCAATAATTTGGAGGTACTGAACTCGCTCATTACTACAATGGAAAGTAACCGAGATACCCAACACATTATTCAAAGTTATCTTAGAAGAAACAAAAATCTTAAAATCATTCAAATTCCTTCATGAAACGACTGATCATCCTGTTATGCCTGTTTGTGGCACTGTCTATCAAAGCACAATCCGGCTTTAATTCTGAAAACGCAAGCGTTACCAGGGGAGATTTAGAAACTAATATTTATGAAAAAGATACTACAGCCAATGCTGTTGTACTTTATGAATATGGGAACAGTTATGTTGATAATAAAACTTTCAGATTGCAAACAGAAGTTATAAAAAAGATAAAAATTTTAAACAAAAAAGCATTTGAAAAAGCCACCATAACTGAATATCTATATTATGACAATAATAAGAAAATAAGCATGAATGATATTTTTGCCACGACTTTTAATCTAGAAAATGGCAGTATGACTTCAGTTCGATTGGACAAAAAAGATATTTTTGAAGAACAGTATAACGATCACTACACCGTAATAAAATTTACACTTCCAAATATTAAAGAAGGGTCTGTAATTGTGTACAGTTATAGATTATCAAGCCCTTTTATGTATAAATATAAAGAGTGGAGGTTTCAAGACGATATTCCAAAATTATATAGTGAATATAATGCTAGTATACCAGGTAATTGGGATTATAATATAAAGTTAGTTGGATACAAAAAACTATTTAAAAATGAATCCAAACTAAAACTTAAATGTTTAGATGGAGGTAATGGTGCTTATGCCGATTGTACCGATTTTGTTTACGTCATGAAAGATATCCCTGCTTTTATTGAAGAGGAATATATGACTACTAAAGATAATTATTTATCAAGAATAGAATATGAGCTCAAAACATTTAAGAGTTTTGATGGTAGGGTTGAAAACATAACAAAATCATGGAAGACAGTCGATTCTGAAATAAAGACTGACAACGATTTAGGAAGACAGCTTGGAAAAAGTAGCATGTTAAAAGAACTAATGGACGATGCTATAAAAAACGAGCCCAATCCACTTAAAAAAGCCACTGCCATTTATAAATATGTACAGGAAAATTACACTTGGAACGGTAAGTATGAAATTTTTACCGATGTGTCGGTCAAAGATCTCATAAAAAATAAATCTGGAAAGGTTTCTGAGATCAATATGCTTCTTCATAATTTATTGGATGAATATGGCATTGAAGTCATGCCAGTTTTATTATCGACAAGAAATAATGGTTTTCCAACCCAAGTATATCCTGTTATTTCAGATTTCAATTATCTCATTGTGCAAGCCACCATTAACAATAAAAATTATTTATTAGATGCTACAGATGATTATTTGTCATTTGGCGAAATTCCATATAGATGCTTGAATCATTATGGGCGTTTAATGGATTTTAAAAAAGGGAGTTATTATATTGATATTGAACCCGAAAAATCATCAATCATACATCAAAGAGTTGAGCTAGTTTTAGATGAAAATAAGATACTTAAAGGTAAAATTGAATCAAAATCAACGGGTTACCATGCACTACCTTTAAAAAAAGAGTATTTTAGTAATAAGTCAAGATATCTAAAAGTTTATGAAAATAAATATAACAACATCACTTTTTTAGATCATAGTGTCACCGATGAAGATAAAACAAGTTTTGAATTTTTAGAAACTTTTGATGTGGAATATAATCCTGATCATATTGTTGGCAATCTATATATTAATCCTTTTTTATTTAAATTTTTCACAGAAAATCCTTTTAAATTACAAGAGCGCACCTACCCCATAGATTTTGGATATAAAGATGCGTTTTTATACTCCCTTAAAATAAATTATAACGACAACTATGAAGTCATAGAGAGCCCTGGAGATTTTGCCTATCCTCTTCCAAATAATAAAGGTATGATTGTATTGTCGTCAAAAGTTCGGGATCATTCTGTTTTATTGTATCTAAAGTTTAACTTTAATGAGGCTCTTTATGGCCCAGAATATTATGACTCTTTAAAGAAGTTCTTTTCAAAAATTGTCGACATCCAAAAAAATACGCTTATTATCTTAAAGAAAAAATAGCTATCTTTTCCCTCGCGTAAACTATGGCCAAAAATTTAAACTATAATTGGAAAGACAAACTTCATGAAATTATTTATGAAGCCGATACTCCTATAGGTAAACTATTCGACATCGTTTTGCTTATTACCATTATTGCCAGTATCATATTGGTCATGCTGGAAAGTGTCGAAAGTATTGACAATTCATACCATGATATTTTAAACATCTCCGAATGGATCATCACTATATTATTCAGTATCGAATACATTGCAAGAATTATTTCGGTAAATAAACCCCTTAAATACATTACCAGTTTTTATGGCATTATCGATTTATTATCAACCGTCCCAAAATACATTTCACTTATTTTAGTTGGAACTAATGCCTTAGTAGCTTTACGCGCTTTACGTTTATTAAGAATATTTCGTATTTTAAAACTCGCCAGATACTTGGGTGCCTCAAATAATTTGGTTCAAGCCCTTAAAGCCAGTCGGGCAAAAATTGCAGTGTTTTTATTTGTTGTTGTTATTGTATCCATTATACTTGGTTCTATAATGTACATTGTTGAAGGTGAAAAAAATGGTTTTACCAACATCCCAAAAAGTGTGTATTGGTGCATTGTTACGCTTACAACAGTTGGTTTTGGTGATATCACTCCAAGTACACCTTTAGGACAGTTTATAGCTTCTTTAGTTATGATTTTGGGTTATGGCATTATTGCTGTGCCAACGGGAATTGTATCTGCTGAATATACTTCTCATTTAAAACAAAAAGACAAAACTAAAAAACCTAAAATACCTAAAATACCTTCCAATACACAAAGCTGTTCAAATTGCTTAACCGAAAAACATCAGGACAAGGCTAAATTTTGTTATAAATGTGGCTATAATTTGTATCGTGGATAAGTCTTTAATTTCTATTGTTGGCCCAACAGCCATTGGCAAAACGGCATTAAGTATTGAACTTGCAAAACATTTTAAGACTGAAATCGTTTCAGCAGATTCCAGACAGTTTTATAAAGAAATGACTATTGGTACAGCGGCTCCATCTACAGAAGAACTGTCGTGTGTTCACCATCACTTTATTCATCATAAATC
Organism: Flavobacteriaceae bacterium LMO-SS05; assembly: GCA_051814705.1. GTDB lineage: Bacteria > Bacteroidota > Bacteroidia > Flavobacteriales > Flavobacteriaceae > Geojedonia. Next base: position 61,137 of record JBPWQW010000005.1, on the reverse strand, counting down.
AATTGAAGACGACTATAATGTTGGTGCGTTTGAAAACGACGCGATTTCAAAACTTGATATTTTATTTAAAACCCATGATGTGGTTATTATGGTTGGAGGTTCAGGATTGTATGTAGATGCCGTAACCAAAGGCTTGGATGATTTTCCCAAAATAAGTCCTGATATTCGAAAGGAACTCAATACCAGATTAGAAACCGAAGGCCTTAAAGCGCTTCAAGAACAATTAAAAGCATTAGATTTTAAAACGTACATCACAATAGCCATTGATAATCCTCATCGCGTTATTAGGGCTTTAGAGGTGACTCTAGGTACTGGAACCCCCTATTCTTCATTTTTAAATAAAAATAAAATACAGCGAAACTTTAAAACCATTACCATAGGTTTAACTGCTGAAAGAAGTCTAATTTATAACAGAATTAATGACCGGGTAGATAAAATGATTGAAGCGGGTTTGTTGGAAGAAGCCAAATCGTTACATTCTAAACAACATCTAAACGCATTAAATACTGTGGGTTATAAGGAATTGTTCAAGTATTTTAATTCCGACTGGACTTTGGATTTTGCCATTTCAGAAATCAAGAAAAACTCTAGACGTTTTGCAAAGCGACAACTGACTTGGTTTAAAAAAGATGAGCAAATTATTTGGTTTGATCATAAAATAGACCTCAAAGACCTTATTAAACGTATTGAAATTGAGCTGTAAATTGACCCATAAAATAAAATTCAACAAAAAAACCTCTAATCAATTAATAAACATTACCTTTGTAGCTTAATTAATTTAAATTATATTATGAGTAAAGGTACCGTAAAATTCTTCAACGATTCAAAAGGTTTTGGATTCATCACTGAAGAAGGAAACAACAAAGAACATTTTGTACACATTTCTGGATTAATCGACGAAGTTCGTGAAGGAGATGAAGTAGAATTCGACTTAACAGAAGGAAAAAAAGGATTGAACGCAGTAAACGTAAAAGTTATCTAATATTTCGATTATTTTTTAAAAGACAGAGCCTATCAAAATTGATAGGCTTTTTTTATTGTCAAAAATAACAGGGTTCTAATTTTGATTGATCACTAATCGAAATCCTTCACCGTGAATATTAAGAATTTCAACATCGGGATCAAGTTTTAAATATTTACGCAACTTAGCAATGTAAACATCCATACTTCTTGAAGTGAAATAATTATCATCTCTCCAAATTTTGGTCAATGCCAATTCACGCGGCATCAAATCATTTTCATGAAGTGCTAGCATACGCAACAACTCATTTTCTTTTGGCGATAATTTAATAGGATCACTTCCATTAAACTTTAGGAATCTCAATTTAGAATTCAAATCGAACCTGCCGATTTTAAATTCAAACTGCTTGCTGTCTGCCACAGTATCTGTAGCTTTACGCTGAATGATAGCTTTTATTTTCATTAACAGCACTTCACTGTCAAAAGGTTTGTTCAAATAATCGTCTGCACCCACCTTGTACCCTTTCAAGACATCTTCCTTCATGGCTTTTGCGGTCAAGAAGATAATTGGCACATCTGCATTTTTTTCTTTTATTTCTTTGGCGAGCGTAAACCCGTCCTTGTAAGGCATCATGACATCTAGAATGCATAGATCAAAATCATCTTTTTTGAATTTTTCAAATCCTTCCATTCCATTTTTAGCATGAACAACATCGTAATCGTTCATCATTAAATAATCTTTCAATACGGTTCCAAAATTTGGATCATCTTCTACTAAAAGAATTTTTTTGTTTTGTGCTTCCATAATTTATGATATTAATGGCAATTTAATTGTAAATATACTACCTTTTCCTTTTTCACTCTCTACTGATATATGACCTTGATGGTCTTCAACTATTCGTTTTACATAAGCCAGTCCCAATCCGTGACCTTTTATATTATGTATATTTCCGGTGTGTTCTCTATAAAATTTTTCAAAAACCCGCTTTTGAACATGTTTAGACATCCCGTTGCCTTGATCGGCTATTTTTATTAATATATTATTACCAACGTTTTCAGTATAAACATCTATTTTGGGCGAGTCATCGCTATATTTAATGGCATTATCCAAAATATTGACTATCACATTGGTAAAATGACTCTCATTAGCTAAAACAGAAGAACGGCTTGCTTCTAAATGGGTCATCACGTAACCCTGTCTATCATCAACAATGAGTTCCATATGAGTGATGGCCGTTTGAATGAGTTCATGCAATTGAACCCTGTCTTTACTAATGTTTAATTCATTCTTTTCTAGTTTAGATATTCGCAATACGTTTTCCACATGTGCATGCATGCGCTTGTTTTCATCCTTTATCATATTCAAATACCGCATCACTTTTTCTTGATCTCCAATTATTTTTGGATTTTTAATAGAATCTAAAGCCAAGTTAATGGTTGCTATTGGCGTTTTAAATTCATGGGTCATGTTGTTTATAAAATCTGTTTTAATCTGTGATATTTTACGTTGCTTAATGAGTTGAAAAATGGCACTTGAATAAGCAATTACAATAACTAATGTAAAAATTATGGAAAGAATTACCATCTTTAAAATTGAAGACAACAAAAATTTGTTTCGATCTGGAAAGTTGACATACAACCTGTAATTACTTTCGTTGTTATTATCCAAAAAAACAGATATTCCATATGTCGATGATTTTGTGAGTTCAAAATTTTCAGATTGTACTTTGGTTGCTAAATCCTTATCGTAAATGGCAAACTCAAAATCAATATCAATACCGTCACTTTTTAACTGCTTTTCCAAAAATTCTCTAACGACATCTGGAGAAATTCGTTTATAAATTGGATAATTTTTAAACCGTTCTCTAGTCGCTGCAATAAAATGGGCTTGCATTAAAGGCGATAATGTTTGAATGTTCTGAATTGATTTTTCAGGACTGATCTTAAATTCATTATCTATACCCGTATTGCTGTAAACCTTGGTATCTTGCTTATTGGTTATTCTGTTTAAACTAATACTATCTAAACCTATGTCAAAGAACATGGATGGAATTTTATAGCTTTCTTCTAAAATCCCATTTCTGAATACTACTGTTTCATTATTAATATCGTCCTGATATTTCAGAATTATTTCACTTAAAGCTGTAGTATCCGGCTTTCCTCCTTTTTCAATATATTCTTGTAGCCTTTTATCAAATACAGCAAACTCTCTGTCCTCAATGGCTTTTGAAACAAAACTTAATGAGCGTTTTACATTGAGTGTAAACTGCTTTTCTTCATTTTTAAACGTATTGTCAATAAAATAGGTTTGAACGAAAATGATTCCTATGAGCGATAAACTCATCAATATCACCAATAAAATGAAAAGCTTTTTGCCCATCGTTCAAATTTAACATTTTAACATTTAGCAGTTACGCCCTTTAACCTTACCTTAACAAAAATGTTAAAATTTATGAGGGTAAAGGTTTTTAAGTATAAAATTGTGTGCCTTTAGCACTTGTTCCTTAGTGTGTTCAAGGTTGTCGTTAACAATAACAAAGTCTGACATTTTTATTTTTTCATCATCGCTTAACTGATGCTTCATAATCGACATTATTTTGTCCTTGGTCGTAGCTTCCCTATTTAAAACACGCTTAATACGCTCGGCTTTCTTTGCCACAACCGTAATAATATAATCATACTGTGATTGCATGCTGTGCTCAAAAATTATGGCAGCTTCTTTTACTACATAGTCCGAATTTTGCTTTTGCAACCATTGTTTAAAATGTGCAGCAACTTTAGGATGAACAATAGCGTTCATCTTATCTAAATAGGCTTTGTCGTTAAATATTTTGGAAGCGATGTACGTTCTATTCAATGCATTATTTTCGTATGCTTTTGGGCCAAACAATTCTATAAGTTTACGTTTGATTACTTTAGAGGTATTCATCAGATTTTTGGCTTCAAAATCCGCAATATAAATAGGAACTCCCAAGTCTTTAAACATGTTAGCAACTGTGGTCTTGCCACTCCCTATTCCTCCAGTAAGACCTACGATTTTCATTGCATTAAAATAAATTCAACTTTGTTTTGTTTCATTCTTACATTTTTGACCAATTCAGGGGTTTTGACCAATTTGGGTGTGAAAAATGTTGTGTTTGTATTTGCAATTTCAGAAAAATCGCATTCCACTTTAAAATCCAAGGGCTTAATATTTTTGTAATTATTTAAACTTACATAATAGTACACTTTAATAGTTTTTGGAAAATAATTAATGGATACATCCAATGGCTTATTGACAATAGAGATGGGGACTTCAAGTGTGCCCTCAGTAAATTTTTCGACTTTGGCAGAAACATTTACGCTTTTGGTTGAGAATTTTAAATTACTCTTATCCAATTTCTTTAAAAACAACTCCTTATTAATAGGGCTCGAAACATCTTTTAAATTCAAAACTTCTGTTTCTACCCTAGTGACTTGTGACACTTCAGACACCGTACCTATTACATTAACCGAATCGGGTTTTACGCTATAATTGTTTAAAGTGTCATAGCCCGATTTAAAACTTATTTTAGAGTTTAAAACCACAGGAACTTTTTTGGCAAAAAGTGTTTCAAATGGAAAAATAATGGTGTCGGGCTCAATTGAAATCACTTCCAAAGCTGCGCCCAATTGCGCATTTATTTTATACCTATTTTTTCTGGTAACCCAAACATAATGGCTATCTTTTACAAAAGCATCTTTACTAAAATCAATCTGTATGGAATGTTTTTTAAAATGATATGACAATAGATTAAATCCATAATCTGAAACCACGGCATAACATTTAGGTGAACTATCTAAAGTAATAACCCTCTGTTCTGGAAGATTTACGTAAGTAAAATCAAGAGCAATATTCTCAGTATATTTTTTAGAAAGCTTGGTCAGTGCCAAAAAAGCAAAGGTCAATATTAAGAATAAACCAAAAACATTAAGTTTTTTATTCTTAATAGACCTTAACACCTTAGATTTTAGCTTAGTTAACATGTTTGAAAAATAAATTAGGAAACTGCTGTTCCGGATTTTTTCTTAAAACTTTAATCGCTATGGTTGAGCTTAAAAAGCCATATCCATATCCAAAAAATTGAATTAAAATGGCTAGCATGGATTGTATAGCAACTGATAGGTTTTTGGATTCAATAATAGCCATAAAAAAAGCCACCAAAAAATACAGGCCATACACCATCAATAATCCCGTGTAACCCAAAATAAAAAGCAGTAGTGCCATAATTAGCCCTAGACTAAAAAGCGAAGGAAACCAATAAGTCAATCGACTGGTTTCGGGATGCCAAGAATTTAAAATGGGCCTAACCATTCCAAATTTATATACCTGCTTAAGAAAATTTAACCATGATATTCTGCGTTTATGAAATACGTATGCTTCAGATATAAGATGCGTTTGGTATCCTAACTTATGAAATCTAATGGACAAATCTGGATCTTCTCCAGGGTGAATAATTCCAAATCCTCCTGAAGCTTCAAATGCAGCTTTTGAAATTCCCATATTAAAGCTCCTTGGTTGAAACTTACCAAGACTTTGATTACCACCTCTAATCCCTCCAGTGGATATCAATGAAGTCATGGCAAAATTAATGGCTTTTTGAAGGTTTGTAAATGACTCATGGGCTGCATCTGGGCCACCAAAACAATCCACAAAATCTTTGGTTAAATACTCATTTACCGTTTTTAAATAGGTTTTTGGAAGCAAGCAATCAGAATCTAAAATTATAAAATAATTACCTTTGGCTCGACGCATGCCAAAATTTCTAGAATCTCCCGGACCGGAATTTTGTTTAAAATAATACGATATATCTAATTCTTTTGAATACGCCTCAACTATTGCTTTTGAAGACAACGTAGAGCCATCCTCAACAATTACAATTTCATAAACCAAACTCCCTTCAAGCTTTGTAAAACTCTCTAGAAGTTCTCTAATTTCTTCGGGTCTATTATAAACTGGGACAATAAATGAAAAATACAATGCCTTCATATCACACAAAGGTAGTTAAAGAAAATACAAAAGCCACTACATTAGTGGCTTTTGAAAACTAGATATTAAATCCTTATTGTTTGATAATTTGAATGGTTTTAGAAGACTCGTTAATTGTAACTTTAACAAAATACACTCCATTTTGTAAATTGACCATCGTGATTTCTCCTGCTCTACTATTAGGATAAGATGTCATCACTTCTTGTCCTAACATATTATAAACAACTACCTGTTTAATTGCATGATTAGCTTTTAAAAATAAGGCATGATTTACAGGATTTGGATAGTAACTAAAGTTATACGTTTCAAACTCCTCTACTCCAAGTGGGGTGTCTGGGGTCGCTGGATTACAATCATCATCCAATCCATTACCTTCTATTTCAGTGGCGCCCGGATTAACTTCCGGTCTATTATCGTCACAATCTGTTGAATTATTCGATTCTCCCGAACCCGGACTAGCATTAGCTGATTGTACAACGGTGGTCGAACCATAACCATCGCCATCAATATCTTGGTACCATGAGTACATGCCATCACAGTTTTGGTCAATGCCATCGCCAACAACTTCAGATGCTCCTGGATAAATCGTGTTATCATTATCGTTACAATCATCGGCTGGTGTGGCGCAGGATCCAATGGCATAGTGACCGTCGCCGTCAGCATCGGCGGATAAGCCTTCATCAATAAAACCATCGCAATCATTGTCCTCATTATCACAAAGCTCTGTTGCGCCCGGATAAACGCTGTTGTTTCCATCATTACAATCCGTTGAATTATTCGATTCTCCTGAACCCGGACTAGCATTAGCTGATTGTACAACGGTGGTCGAACCATAGCCATCGCCATCACTATCTTGATACCATTGGAACATGCCATCGCAGTTTTCGTCAATACCGTTGGCCACTATATCTGTTGCCCCCGGATGTATCGAGGCGTTGCCATCATTACAGTCCGTTGAATTGTTTGATTCTCCTGAACCTGGGCTAGCATTAGCTGATTGTACAACGGTGGTCGAACCATAGCCATCGCCATCACTATCTTGATACCATTGGAACATGCCATCGCAGTTTTCGTCAATACCGTTGGCCACTATATCTGTTGCCCCCGGATGTATCGAGGCGTTGCCATCATTACAGTCCGTTGAATTGTTTGATTCACCTGAACCTGGGCTAGCATTAGCTGATTGTACAACGGTGGTCGAGCCATAACCATCGCCATCACTATCTTGGTACCATGAGAACATACCATCACAGTTTTGATCAATGCCATCGCCAACAACTTCAGATGCTCCTGGATAAATCGTGTTATCATTATCGTTACAATCATCGGCTGGTGTGGCGCAGGATCCTATGGCATAGTGACCGTCGCCATCAGCATCTGTGGATAAACCTTCATCAATAAAACCATCGCAATCATTGTCCTCATTATCACAAAGCTCTGGTGCACCCGGATAAACGCTGTTGTTTCCATCATTACAATCCGTTGAATTATTCGATTCTCCTGAACCCGGACTAGCATTAGCTGATTGTACAACGGTGGTCGAACCATAGCCATCGCCATCACTATCTTGATACCATTGGAACATGCCATCGCAGTTTTCGTCAATACCGTTGGCCACTATATCTGTTGCCCCCGGATGTATCGAGGCGTTGCCATCATTACAGTCCGTTGAATTGTTTGATTCTCCTGAACCTGGACTAGCATTAGCTGATTGTACAACGGTGGTCGAACCATATCCGTCGCCGTCACTATCTTGGTACCATGAGTACATGCCATCACAGTTTTGATCAATGCCATCGCCAACAACTTCAGGTGCTCCTGGATAAATCGTGTTATCATTATCGTTACAATCATCGGCTGGTGTGGCGCAGGACCCTATGGCATAGTGACCGTCGCCATCAGCATCTGTGGATAAACCTTCATCAATAAAACCATCGCAATCATTGTCCTCATTATCACAAAGCTCTGGTGCACCCGGATAAACGCTATTGTTTCCATCGTTACAATCTGTCAATGGTAAAACTGTGGTGGTATATCCTGCTCCTGGACTTGTACATTGGCTCATTGTCGAAACCGCATAATTATCGCCGTCGGCATCCAAATACCAAACCGTTGATGGGTTGATGTTCGGATCGACATCATCACAATCTGTTGAGACTGCTGATTCGCCTGTCCCAGCTGTACTATTTAAAGATTGAACAACAACAGAAGATCCAAATCCATCTCCATCATTATCTTGATACCATGTGTACATGTCGTCGCAGTTTTGATCAATGCCATCGCCAACAACTTCAGGTGCTCCTGGATAAATCGTGTTATCATTATCGTTACAATCTACGGCATTACTATAACCATCACCATCAGCGTCTGTCGCCGTACCTGGTGTCCATACTTTTATATTAAAGGTTGGGGTAGCTGGAGTTCCAGTCCCAAAATAATAAGTTCTAGTATAATAGGTCTGCCCAATTGTTAAATCTGAATAATTGATTTCTTCAGATGAGGGGCTGGATATATATACATCACTACATGCCAAATAGGTCAAAGAACCACAATTACCTCCATAAAGTGTTATTACTACATCAAAATTTGGATTGGGTTCTACAGTGATATGTGCATTTGTAGTTTTAGCCACAAATTTATACCAAACATCATCTCGAGCATTACCTGTATCTCCTCCACAAAACTCAGCACTTACATCAGTTCCGGCTCCTCCCAAAAGTGTGCCCGCTGTTGGTGTTGCCAAGCCAGAATTAGCAATGTCAGTTTCTTCAACAAGGGTTATGGCGTCACTACAAAAATCATTCTCTGGAGGAGGATCTACATTTGTTTTAATGGAAAATGTAGTATAGTCACTAACAACATTAACTCCACAAGTTGATCTAATACTTATATCATAAGTTGTATTAGGCATCAAAACGTCACCAGTACTAATGCTAGTATTAGGTGCAACAGTTGAACCTGAAAAACTTGTTCCACCTCCTTGTGGGATAAACTGCCATTCATATCCTTCCGGTGTACTGAACTCTGGTGCATACCAAGTTATGTCCATTCTTGTATTCGATTTGTAAGTAAGTGTTGTGTTTGGGTTCACTGTAGGTTTTTGACATGTTGCTGGTGCTATGGTTAAATCCACGAGGGTTATTGTATGAAAATAAGAATCCGTTGTGCAAGCAGCATCGACCCTTATATGAACTCTAATTGAGGAAACTGAAATGTTATTAATTTGTAAAGGAGAAATTCCTTGAGCAATGACCGTATTTGAAGTATTTGTAACCGTAATATAATCATCATTCCCAGTACGAGTACTTGTAAACCGATAGTTATGTCCTATAATCAAGCTAGTCACTGTAACATATTCAAACGTTTCAACGTCGGTCTTAAGGGTTTGAACAAATCCGTCATTTGCTGATGATACAGCTGGGAGGTTTTCAGTGCCATTTAAACACTCAGAAAAAGAGGCAAACGAGATGAAAAATATTAGAATAAGGAGTGTAATTTTTTTCATAAGTGCAAAACAATTGGTTACACTCAAATCTATTATTAAAATATCAGTTTCGGATTTATATTAGTTGAAACCAAAAAAAACCTCGCTAACATGCTGTTAACGAGGCTTTAATTTTTTATAGTTTTAACTTTTTACTTCATAAAGGCTTCCATTACCTCTTTACTTACACCCATATTGCTAAAGCCGCCATCATTATACAAATTTTGAAGTGTTACGCGTTTGGTTAAATCACTAAACAGAGTTACCGTATAATTGGCGCAATCCAGTGCTGTGGCATTGCCTAATGGCGACATTTTATCGGCATAAGCAATAAAGCCATCAAATCCTTTAACACCTTGACCTGCTGTAGTTGGTGTTGGCGATTGGGAAATGGTATTCACCCTTACTTTTTTATCTTTTCCGAAGAAATATCCAAAACTACGGGCAATACTTTCCAAATACGCTTTATTTTCAGCCATATCATTATAATCTGGAAACACACGTTGAGCAGCCATATAAGTTAAGGCTACAATACTTCCCCATTCATTCATGGCATCGGCTTTATACAAAGTTTGCATGACTTTATGAAAAGACATGGCCGACACATCGGTCCCTTTTTGAGTCCAATCATAATTCTGGTCGGTATATGCTTTTCCTTTTCTTACATTTATGGACATGCCAATAGAATGCAATACAAAATCTAATTTACCCCCTAAAATCTCCATAGATTTGGCAACTAGATTTTCTAAATCTTCAATAGAGGTCGCATCTGCTGGTATAATCTGTGAACCTGTTTTTTCGGCCAATTCATTAATTTGTCCCATTCGCATGGCAATTGGAGCATTGGTGAGTACAAATTTTCCACCTTCTTCATGAACGCGTTCTGCTGTTTTCCAAGCTATAGAATGGGCATCTAATGCGCCAAAAATGATTCCTCGTTTTCCTTTAAGTAAATTATATGACATGATTATTAGTTTTGTTGATTATACAAGAATACAAAGATAGTATTTAATTCAATAATTGTTTGGCATGAGCCAATGCTGAATTTGAAATGTTTACACCTCCTAACATTTGCGCAATTTCTACAATGCGCTCGTCGGGGTTTAATTTTTTTAATTGGGTTTGAGTCACGTTATCAATATCCTCTTTAAAGACTCTAAAATGTGCATCTCCTTTTGCTGCTATTTGGGGTATATGAGTAATGGTAAACACCTGCATGGTTTTACTCATTTGCTGCATAATACTGGCCATTTTATTGGAGATTTCACCCGAAACACCTGAGTCGATTTCATCAAACATAATGGTTGGCAATTGAGTGTATTTTGCAAGAATTGATTTAATAGCTAGCATGATTCTAGATAACTCGCCGCCTGATGCTGCCTTTTTAAGCTCATTAAACTGCCCTCCCTTATTGGCTGAAAACAAAAATTCCAAGTCATCTTTCCCATTGTTACAATAACTTTCGGTTGGCTTTAAGGTCACATTAAATTTTGCATTTGGCATCCCTAAAGTGGCAAGAATTTCTTCAAGTTGTTTTATTAAATCTGGAAGTATTTTTGTTCTATTTTTATGAATGCGCATGGCCTCTTCGTCCAGTTGTCTTGCAAGACTTTCAATATCCTTTTCTTTATTTGAAATGATAGCATCCAAATTTTCAGTTATGGACACTTTTTCTTTTAAACCTTCTCTAATCTGAACAAGGCCACTAAGTTCCGAAACGGCGTGTTTTTGCATCAAATTATGCAGTGTTTGAAGCCTATTGTTGACCACTTCCAGCCTATTGGGATCTGCTTCCAATAGCTCTTGGGCATTTTCAATTTCAGAAAATATATCGTCTAGTTCTATAAGATTACTGCTTATTCTTTCAAAAATATCCTTATATATTACAGAATAGTTAGCAAGTTTTGACAGTTGATTTTTTATTTCGGTGAGCTGCTTCAAAACTCCAATATCTTCATTACTCAATAACTGATGGGAAATGGTTAGCTTTTCCTGTATTTCTTCAATATTATTAAGGGTTTCATATTCTTCTTCTAGTGCTCGAAATTCTCCTTCAACCAATTGGACTTCTACCAATTCTTTTAATAAAAACGAATGGTAATCATATTCTTTAATAGCCTCTGACTTTTGTAGTTGAAGGGCTTTTAATTCTTTTTTTAAAGTTTTATACTTGGATAAATCTGAAGCAAATTCCTGTAAAATTGAGGCGTTTTGAGCTAAGGCATCAATAACCTGAAACTGAAAATCGTCATTGGTCAACTGCAAGGTTTCATGTTGCGAATGAATATCCAACAAACGCTCGCCCAAAACTTGTAAACTATCCAAATTAACAGGTGTATCATTTATAAATGCACGCGATTTACCTGAAGGCAAAATTTCCCTTCTAATAATGGTAATGGATTCATAATCCAAATCTTCGGATTTAAAAAGGGCTTTGAGGTTATAGTTAGCGATATCAAAAGTAGCTTCAATCACACACTTTTTTGAGGCATCTTGGATGCTGCTTAAATCTGCCCGCTTGCCCAAAATAAGAGATAAACCTCCCAATAGAATGGATTTCCCAGCACCCGTTTCACCAGTAATAATAGTCAAACCATTATTAAAGTCAACCTGAAGACTATCAATTAATGCAAAGTTTTTTATGGTAAGGGCTGTAAGCATAATTAATCTAAAATTGGCATGAGTACAAAACTGGTAAATTAAAGTTCCTTAGAAACTAATATTTCTCCATTTTGCGGCATGTGTAGGAGCTATTTTTGTAAGAATAGAAACTAAGTCGTCAATGTCCACACTTGGGCCATCACTAAAAATATCCTGAATTTCCTGCGCTTTAGCATCAAAAAACACGCGCATTAAAAACGAATTTGGCCGTCTACTGTTCATGGCAGATAGATCCTGAATCGCATTTGAAATTTGAGCTTTTCCTTTTTTCGGGTTATTGCTCATTTCATCCAAGCCCTTTAGATGATATTCATACATGACCGTTCTAAATTCTTCAAAAGTTGGAGATAACATATTGTCTATCAAAACAAAACGCGTTTGGTTACCATCTTCTAGTTTCCAACCTTTATAATTTTCTTGTTGAGAAAAGTTTAAAATAGTTTGGGCTTGTTCAAAATAAGCATCGCCTCCATGCAGTTGAAAAGTATCGGCATCTAAGCCTAAAATCATATAAATATGGTATGTGATGACCGAAATTAAATTGGATTCAAACTGAGTAGGATTGAATACTAAATTCTGAAATTCCAGATATTGAAACGTAAAGTCCCTGTCGTTAAAACTATATACAGGCGTGCTAAAGGATGAATTAAATACCGGTCTGGATGATTGTATTTGTAAGGTTGCCTGAAACAGGTCGCTGTCGTAGTTTTGAATGGTGATAACCATACTACAATTAATACGTTCTTGAGGCTTAAAGGATTTGTTGGTCCAAGTGGTATTGTTTACAAATTCGTTTAATTGCTTTTCAAGAGTTTTAAAAACCTGAACGTTTTCGTTGCCTGTTCGTTGCGCATTGACAACTATACTACAGTTGAGCTCCTGAGCAAAAGCTCCTAAAGAAAAGATGAATAGTAAACCTATTAAAAGTATGTTACGCATGCCGTAGTTTTATGATCAGTTGAAACAAATCTTGAGCGACCTCAGTTTTAGATTTCAGTTCAGTTTCAATAACCTCTTCTGATTTTGTTATAAATGTAACTTTATTTGTTGACACTCCAAAACCTGCTCCTTTATCATTCAACGAATTTAAAACAATTAGATCCAAATTCTTGTTTTTCAATTTAGCTTTTGCATGTTCCAACTCATTATTGGTTTCTAAAGCGAAGCCCACTAAAAATTGTTGTTGTTTGATCTTGCCCAAAGACGCTAATATGTCTTTTGTTTTTTCTAACTCAATAGTAAACGATGTATCGTTCTTTTTTATTTTTTGATCGGCTACGTATTTTGGCTTATAGTCGGCAACTGCAGCAGAAAGTATAGCAATATCAACATCAGAAAAATGGCTGTGTACCTTGTTATACATGTCTTGGGTACTGACAACCTTGTGTATTTGGATTAATTTGTGTGAAGCGGTTTCATGAGTCGGCCCAGTAATCAGGATGACTTCAGCTCCAAGATTTGCTGCTGCTTTGGCAATTTCAAAACCCATTTTACCACTAGAATGGTTCCCTATAAATCTAACAGGATCAATGGATTCATAGGTTGGCCCTGCTGTGATTAAAATTTTGTTTCCTTTTAAGGGCAACTTCCCTAACATATCATTTTCAATAAAATCGAAAATATCTTCCGGTTCAGCCATACGTCCTTCGCCAACCAAGCCACTTGCCAATTCTCCACTTGTAGCGGGTATCATAATATTCCCGAAGCTTTTTAATAAGTTGAACGTGCGTATGGTTGTTGGGTGTTTATACATATCCAAGTCCATCGCGGGAGCAAAGTACACGGGGCTTTTTGCTGATAAATAGGCTGCCAAAAGCAAATTATCGCAAACTCCATTGGCCATTTTTGATAGGGTATTTGCTGTAGCTGGCGCGATAATAAACACATCGGCCCAAAGCCCTAATTCTACATGGTTGTTCCATACGGCATTGTCATCTTCTTCATGTGTAAAAGATGAATAAACAGGATTTTTGGATAATGTGGAAAGGGTTAAAGGTGTAATGAAGTCTTTTGAAGCAGGCGTCATAACCACCTTTACGTTAGCGCCTGCTTTAATGAAAAGTCTAACCAGACCAGCTGTTTTATAAGCAGCTATACCAGCACTAATGCCCAATAGTATATTTTTGCCACTTAATATAGACATATTATGTTTTACTGTTACTTAACTTCGTCGTCAGTATTTCGGTAGTAGATTTTGTCGTCTAACCATTCTTGAACTGCCAATGCATGAGGTTTAGGCAATTTTTCGTAAAATTTAGAAACCTCGATTTGCTCTTTGTTTTCAAAGATTTCTTCCAGACTATCGTTGTAGGTTGCAAACTCTTCTAATTTGTCTACTAATTCTCTACGGATATCGGTGTTAATTTGCTCTGCACGTTTAGCAATAACAGCAATAGCTTCATAAATGTTGTTTGTTGAAGCATCAATTATATTTCTGTCAAAAGTTATGGTACTTACAGGAGCATTGGTCTTTTTTAAATCCATCGTTATATTATTAACTTTTTGTATTAAATTTTTGTAACTCGGTTTGCATTTCCTGGTTCATTCGATCTGCTTCTGCAAACAATTCTGAATCAGAAAAATATTTTTTAAACGCATTAAAATGCCCGAGAGCAATATTTAAACGTTCCATCTTTTTATATTCAACACTATTCACAGCAAGTTTATAGGCAGACTCCAATCGATAGTACATGGCTTGTTCCCTAAAACTTGATCCCGGATAATCCAAAAGAAAATTATCAAATGCTTTTATTGCAGCTTCATAATCTGAAGATTCAAAATAAGCGGTGGTATTGTACTGTTTTGCGATTTCAAAAGCCTTTTTTTCCAATTTATAATCCAATTCCTTTATCAAAGCATTCGCATTTGCTAAATATTGAGAATCTGGAAATTTATTGATAAACAACTGCAGTTTTTCAATAGCCTCTTTGGTTTCTTTTTGTTCTTTACTATAGACAGGAGACAGCATATAATAGCTTTTTGCAGACAAAAATAAAGCTTCTTCTGCTTTTTCACTTTTTGGATAGCTACTTTCAAAACGCTCTAGTTGATAGCCTGAAAGATGGTAATCTTTCATATTGTAATAGGACATGGCATACATGTACATCAACTTTTCGGCTTGAGGTTTGCCTCTATAGCTCGGCACAATTTGAGCAAACAATCTATTGGCCTTAGAGTATTTACCTGCATCATACAGATCAGTCCCTAAAGTAAACTTAGTTGCTGTATCTTCAGATTTTAGGGCTTTTTGGAATTCGCTACAAGACGAAAGGACCAAGGTTATTAAAAGTAAGTAAACAAAATTCTTCATAAATAAAAAACAGGTTGCAAAAGTACGTATTTCCAACGTATTAAAAAAACAAATATTTTCGCTAAAATAACGGTTGCTTAAAGGGCTAAAAGCATGTTTAAGGTATATTTAACTTTTTAGTATGAATCTATACTTTCCAGAGCGGCTTTAATTTTCGATTTTAGCGCCTTAGAAGCAGGTACCAATGGTAACCTTACCGAATCGCGGCACATACCTAATGCTTCAAAAACAGCTTTTATTCCAGCAGGGTTATTTTCTTCAAAAATATAACCTGTAATATCCATCAATTGATAATGGATTGTGTAAGCTTCTTTGGCTTTTCCTTGTAATCCTAACTGAATCATGTTACAAAATTGCTTTGGTAACGCTTGCCCGATGACAGAAATCACTCCTGCACCACCAGCCAACACGACACCTAATGCTAAATCATCATCGCCAGAAATCACCATAAAATCTTTAGGCTTATCCTTCAATAATTGTAAGTATTGTGATACATTATTTCCAGCTTCCTTAACAGCTATAACATTTTTAAAATCATTGGCTAATCGCAAAGTAGTTTCTGGCAGCATATTTTTTGACGTCCTTCCGGGCACATTATAAAGGATGACAGGAACCGGAGAGGCCTCGGCAATCACTTTAAAATGCTGGTAAAGTCCTTCTTGGGTTGGTTTGCTATAATATGGAGATACAGATAGAATGGCGTCGATTTGTGAAAAATCCGTCGATTTGATCTCATCAATGACTGCAGACGTGTTGTTACCTCCAATTCCTAAAACAATGGGCAATCGTCCCTTGTTAGTATCTATAACAGTTTTGGTAATTTTCTTTTTTTCTTCTTTGGTAACCGTAACACTTTCGCCAGTGGTGCCACTAATGACCAAATAATTGGTTCCATTATCTATATTATAATTTACAATATTTATAAGGGCATCATAATCAACGCTTAAATCGGAATTCAATGGAGTTATTAAGGCTACTCCCGTACCTAAAAATTTACTCATTATAATTTATTTAAAACTGTTAAATACTTTTCTAATTCACTTTTAAATAGTGTAAACTCCTTAGGCTTTACATCTATAATCAAGTCGTATAACCTCTGATCCTTATTTGATAATCCAATCTTAAAATTCGCATTGGATTGTGCTGTGATTAAATTAAGTTCCAACACTTCTTCCTTATAAAAACAGATAAGGGCGTCAAATTCTGTATCAATAAACGATTGTAATTCCACACTGTTGATTTTGCCCTTCCATCCAAAATCTTTTTTACTAAAATAGCTTTCCCATTGAAAATCGGCATCCTTCCTATCCTCAATAAAAGCCACAACCTTGATTTTAGGAGGACTAATCCCAAGTGCTTCTAAATACATCCTGAAACCTTCAAAATCTTTATATTCATTGACATTTAAAATCACACCAACAGAGCTAATTTTTCTAGCATCAACAGCTGCTTTTCTTGCACTTAACAATTTGTTAATGTATTTTTGATTGGATTGCCCCTTAAATGCCTTAAAAATCATGTATTTTTATGGTTTGTACAAAAGTAATAAAAGTGCTCACATCTAACCCCTAACTTTTCATAATAATCACATGAAATTTAAATATCTTTTTATCTGTTTCGGCCTTGCCATATTAATCGCATGTAAACAAGAAACCCATCTTTATAAAATTGAAGGCAAACAAATTACTATAACGGATAGTTTAGAAACCAATGCAGAGATTGAAGCTTATATTAAACCCTTTAGAGAGCATGTCACAAAAGATTTGGATAGTGTTATTACTTATGCGGTAGACACCTATTCAAAAAGTGATGGCGAGTTTAATACAGCAATTGGAAATTTAATGGCCGATGCTGTTTTTGAAGAGTCCAATCCCATTTTTAATAGCAGAACTGGTCATGATATAGACCTGGTCCTTTTAAATCACGGTGGTATTCGCTCTATAATTTCTAAGGGACCTGTTACCACTAAAACGGCATATGAAGTCATGCCTTTTGAAAACTCTGTCGTTGTGGTCGAACTCAAGGGAGAGCAAGTTCAGGAGCTGATTGACTATTTGGCAAAATCCAAACGCGCTCACCCTATTTCTGGATTAAAACTCGTGCTCGATAAGAATTTTAATGTGGTATCTGCTTTTATTAAAGGGAAGCCTCTAGATCTCACTAATACTTATTTTGTGGCCACAAATGATTT
This sequence comes from Flavobacteriaceae bacterium LMO-SS05, assembly GCA_051814705.1. Classification (GTDB taxonomy): domain Bacteria; phylum Bacteroidota; class Bacteroidia; order Flavobacteriales; family Flavobacteriaceae; genus Geojedonia. Next base: position 43,523 of record JBPWQW010000005.1, on the reverse strand, counting down.
TTTATATGAAGGCGGAGATCATATGGATTTTTTCAAAAACAATGTCAGTTTGTACCCTTTAGATTATAAAATAAGAAATGTACTTATCGATTATTTTATAAAAAAGGACACGCTCAAACCCGTAATTGACGATCGGTTTATTCAATTAAAAAATAAATAACATGAAAAGACGACAATTTATACAACAAACTGCGGCCGCTGGTACTTTAATTGGTTTAGGTGGACTTGGGTTACAATCCTTTTCAAGAGCTTCAAAACAAATTACCATTTTACATACCAATGATGTGCACAGCCATATTGATCCGTTTGGCCCCGAAGATGGGCGAAATGCAAACCTAGGCGGAGTGGCACGTCGGTATAGCCTTATAGAATCTATTAGAAAAGAGAATCCAAATACCTTATTGTTGGATGCCGGAGATATTTTTCAAGGTACGCCCTACTTTAATTATTACGGTGGTGAACTCGAGTTTAAACTCATGAGTATGCTAAAATATGACGCTGCAACCATAGGCAACCACGATTTTGATAATGGTATTGATGGACTTTATGCGCAATTGCCTCATGCAAAATTCGATTTCATTTCTGCCAATTACGATTTTTCAAATACGATTATGGATAGCCACGTAAAACCCTATAAAACATTTCTTGTAGACGGTATTAAAATTGGGGTTTTTGGACTGGGAATTAAACTTGAGGGACTTGTAACCAAAACACTATATAAAGAAACGCTGTATTTAGACCCCATTGAAACCTCACAAGAAATGACCAAAATTCTTAAAGAAGACGAAAAATGCGACCTCATTATTTGTTTATCTCATATTGGTTATGAATATGAAAACGCTCCTAATAAAGTTAGTGACCTCAATCTCGCCCTGGCTACAAAAGATATCGATTTAATCATAGGCGGACATACCCATACCTTTTTACCCAAACCCACCATTAAAAAAAACAGTATAGGACAACCAGTATTGGTGAATCAAGTGGGTTGTTATGGTATTAATTTGGGCCGTATCGATTTTTATTTTGATAGCGATAAGAATAAAGCAGCAAATGGAACAGCAATTAGCGTTTCGTGATAATATTCAACATAATGGCATTGTTAAACCCTAAAACGGTTTGTGGAAGCAGAAGGAATAGCACTTGGAGTGATAAATTGATAGCATTGTAACAAAGTACTTAATCCAATGGGGTATTAATTAAATAATGATGAAGAGTGTCCTATTAATAAAAAAAAGTCTTTATTCAGGAAAAAAGCTAAGCTTCTAAATGCTCTTTATAGGTTATCTGTTCTTCTGATTCGGCTAAAGTTTCATGTAGATAAAGGAGCAGAAATCCTATTACTAAAAATAATGAGCAAAGTACATTGAGAACATTTATCTCAAGGACATAAAAATAGGCCAATTGTATCATTTCTGAAAAGACAATAAATAAGGATCCAATCAATAAATTCATAGCTTTTTTATCCACATTATTAATATAATTGATAACTGCCAAAGTTAATAAAGACATGATGACCGCATTATATAAAAACTCCAATGAATACTGATAAATTGATAATTGACCTTTAGTCGTATCGGTCACTATAGTAACACAAAATATATCTAAAACTACCAGTATGATAACATGGACTGGCAACTTAGTAATGACTTTTCTTAGATTCATACTTTTTAAAACTTTGATAATCAAAAAGATATAAGACAATATATATAATCCATTACCCATATAATAATTGTAATCAAAACCAGTATCGGGATCAACTTTATTAAATAAACTGGTCACCCCAATAATCTCAGCTAGTGAAAAAAAGGCTAAAAACATAAAGAAATAACTGCGACTCGTCTTGGCTTGATTGTAATATAATAAAGTAACCAAAATTATCATTACGGCTCTAATAATGGAAGCATACATTTCATTCTCCAATAATTGAAGTCCAAGAAATACTATACTTAAAATAACTAAACTCGATACTAAAAAATGTTTTGTTTTCATCATTAAAATCTTATAATCGAAAAGCAAATATAAAAAAAAATGTAATTAAACGAGTAAAAATGCATTTAATCGATAAAAATTAACATTTTGTAGGATATTACCTGATTAATTCTAAGAACTCTAGCTCAGAAATTATTGAAATACCCAATACCGTTGCCTTGTCCCGTTTGCTTGGTCCCATATTATTACCGGCTACAACATAATTTGTTTTAGAAGAGATTGAAGACGACACTTTGCCTCCATTATCCTCAATTAACTTTTTAAGCTCTTCTCTAGAAACTGTTTCAAAAACACCTGAAACCACAAAGGTATGACCTTTTAATTTATCGGTTTGATTGGCCAATTGATCTGCCGAAATCTCCAATTGTAATCCAAACCGTTTCAAGCGTTCAATAATCAATTTGTTAGCTTCAGAATCAAAAAACTCAATCACACTTTCGGCAATTCTAACACCTATTTCATCCACAGCAACCAAGTCATTGAGTTCAGCACCTGCCAAAGTATCAATAGTTTTATAATGCTTGGCCAATTTTTTAGCGACGGTTTCTCCCACATATCTAATTCCTAATGCATATAAAACTCTTTCAAATGGAATCTGCTTGGATGCGTCAATGCCATTGATTAAATTTTCAGCACTCTTTTCCGCCATTCGTTCTAAAGGGATAACCTGTTCTTTGGTCAATTCATATAAATCCGAATAATTAAAAATCAACCCTTCATTAACCAAAAGCGCTACCGTTTCTCCACCAAGCCCCTCAATATCCATCGCCTTTCTGGATATAAAATGCTGAATGCGTCCAATAATCTGTGGTTTGCATCCATTATAATTTGGGCAATAATGTTGCGCTTCACCTTCTGTTCGCACCAAATCGGTATTACATTCGGGACACTGGTTGATGTATTGCGTGGGTTCTGAATGTAAAGGTCGTTTGGTTAGATCAACCGCAATGATTTTAGGAATGATCTCTCCGCCCTTTTCAACAAACACCTCATCACCTACTCTAATATCCAATTTTTCAATTTGATCTGCATTGTGCAACGAGGCACGTTTTACGGTAGTTCCAGCCAATTCAACCGGCTCTAAATTGGCAACTGGGGTAATGGCTCCCGTACGACCAACTTGATATGTGATACTATTTAATCGGGTTGAAACCTGCTCTGCTTTAAATTTGTAAGCCATCGCCCAACGTGGGGCTTTAGCAGTATATCCCAATTCTTCCTGTTGATATAAATCATTCACTTTAATTACTACACCGTCGGTTTCATAAGGCAATTGGTGCCTGTGAACGTCCCAATAGTCTATAAAGTCCAAAACCTCACCTATGGAATTGGCAAGTTTTGCAGCTTTTGGGACCTTAAAACCCCATTGTCGTGCTTTTTCCAGACTTTCAAATTGAGAGTTTATATTCAAATCATTCCCAACTACGGTATAGAGCAAACAGTCCAAAGGGCGCTTGGCTACTTCGGCACTATCCTGTAATTTCAAACTTCCCGAAGCTGTATTTCTCGGGTTTCTATAGGGCTCTTCTCCAATTTCAATCCGTTCTTCATTCATTTTATAAAAGCCTTCAAAAGGCAAAACAATTTCGCCACGAATATCAAATTTATCAGGAAAATCGCCCTGTAATTGTAAAGGCACCGAGTTAATGGTTCTAACATTTGCGGTTACATTATCACCCTGTACACCATCGCCACGGGTTACCGCTTTTACTAAATTTCCGTCCTCGTAAGTCAAACTTATGGATGCACCATCATATTTAAGCTCACAAGTATATTGGACTTGCCCATCAATTTGTTTTTTGATTCGTGCTTCCCAATCCAACAGATCTTCTTTAGAGTACGAATTGTCCAAAGAATACATTCGGTATTCGTGCACTACTGTTTCAAAATTCTTTGTGATCTGCCCTCCTACACGCTGGGTTGGCGAATTGGGATCTGAAAACTCGGGATGTTTCGTTTCTAGCTCCTGAAGTTCTTTTAGTTTTATATCGAAATCGTAATCGCTTATACTCGGACGATCCAGAACATAATAGTTATAATTGTGTTGTTGTAATTCACTTTTTAAATTTTGTATGCGTTGCTGAATGTCCATTGACGTTATAGAGAGAAAGTTATCTTTTTACTTTATATTTAAGGCAACTAATATACTAAAATGCGGTTCAAGAACATCACTCCCTTTTTTGTTTTTATCAATTTATTGTTCACTTTTAAACATACTGAAACTTCTGTTCTCCAAACGCAATTTATTCCTGTCTCAACATTTCAATCTGAAGCAGACCGTCCATTAATTTTAAATACTGTTGACTTATATTTACAAAGTGTACTACTTTCGAATGCAAATGGAAGTTTTAGATATGAATGACGCTAAATATAGAACTACGAAAATAAAGAATAACCAAATAGTAATAATTGTGTCATATGACTCTTGAAATCTGCGCTAGTAATTATCAATCTGCAGCTAATGCACAAATTGCAGGTGCTCAGCGCATCGAATTGTGCTCAGAATTGGCTGTTGGTGGATTGACGCCCAGTTATGGGCTTTTGAAACAAGTATTGGAAAACCTGAGTCTTTCAGTTTTTGTGTTGATCAGGCCTCGAAGCGGAAATTTCACTTATTCCAAAGCCGAATTAGACATTATGAAACAAGATATACAATTGTGCAAAGATTTAGGTTGCTCTGGAATCGTTTCTGGTGTTTTAAATCGAGAGCACACCATTGATATGGAACGAACCCAACAGCTCATCGAGCTTTCAAAGCCATTGGCTTTTACATTTCATCGCGCTTTTGATTGGACTCCAGACCCATTTGAAGCGTTGAACCAACTTATCGATTTGAAAGCGGAACGCATCTTGACCTCTGGCCAAGAATCTTCAGCAGAAAAAGGACTTAAATTATTAAACCAATTAAATGATAAAGCAAAAAATCACATCACCATACTTCCAGGAGGCGGAATAACCATGCAAAATGCCAATTTATTTAAAGCTGCAGGTTTTACCGAAATACATGCTTCGGCATCAAGCTTGAATGTAGTAAACGAACATCCAAAAATTTCCATGAATAGTCCACAGTTTTTTGATGAGACCCTTGAAGTGGTTTCAGATGTTGGGAAAATAAAAGGAATATTGAAATCCATCTCCAAGTGATGAGATTCCTAACTACGCGGGAATGATTTAAGTTCTTTCAGTCTTTAGCCATTTTGGAACCTGAGTGGGTTTAAAATCCCTCATTTTTTCTAGCAAGGAATCAATTTTATCGTCTACTATTATTAATTCCAAGTTTTCCATTTTTAAAAAGCCTTTTACAACCATAGTCTCTAACATGCTAATTAAGTCGTTATAAAAGCCATTTATGTTTAGCAAGCCAATTGGTTTTTGATGTAGCCCCAGTTGTGCCCAAGTCACAATTTCAAATAATTCTTCAAGAGTTCCCAAGCCGCCTGGTAAAGCTATAAATCCGTCAGACAGTTCATGCATTTTTAACTTGCGTTGGTGCATGTTTTTTGTGCTAATCAATTTATGCAAACCTAAATGAACCACTTCCTTCTTTTTTAAAAACTCAGGAATTACTCCAATTACCTTTCCGTTATGATTTAAGGCGCCTTGTGCGACTTTACCCATAACCCCAATTTTGGCTGCCCCATAAACTAAGGTGATCTGTTGTTGAGCCAAGGTTTCACCCAACTTTATGGCTTGTGAAATGATGCTCGTATCGTTTCCTTCACTACTCCCACAAAATATGGCTATGGATGTTAATGTATTCATGGCTTTATGGCTTTAAGCATTCGGTCATTACCAAATAAATCTTGTCGCAATTCGATAGATTCAAAATTGAAAGTTTCCAAAAGGTCTTTCATCTCTGTTCCAAGATATTGATTTATTTCGAAGAACAACTTACCTTTTGGCTTCAAGTTATGAACAGCGAACTCACAAATGGCTCTATAAAACAACAAGGAATCATCATTTTTTACAAAGAGTGCCAAGTGGGGTTCATGCTCAAGAACATTATTTTTTATAGTCGATTTTTCCAATTCTCGAACATAGGGAGGATTGGATACTATACAATCCAACTTTAAATCTGAAAACTCCAAATTCCAATCTTTGAGATTTAAAATATCGGCTTCAATACATTCTACCTCAACATTATTTAAATTGGCATTGGCTTTTGCAATTTTTAAAGCTTCTGGGCTAACATCTAAAGCATACACTTTAGAATCTTGTAGCATTTTTGCCAGCGAAACGGCAATACAGCCGCTACCTGTACCAATATCCAAAATAATTGGATTTTGGATTTTGGTATTAGGCTGTTCATCAATAATCCATTGGACCAATTCCTCGGTTTCTGGTCTAGGAATTAAGGTGTGTTCATTCACTTTAAAAACTAATCCAAAAAACTCGGTTTCTCCAATTATATATTGGATGGGCTCTTCTTGTTTTAATCGATGAATGGCTTCATCAAAATACTTTTGATCAGCAATTGAAACCTTATAATTTGGCTGTAATGCCAGTTCAATGGGCTTAATATGAAGATACTGCTCCATTAACAATCTAAAAAAGCTAGACACCTCCTGAACGCCATAAATGGCATCCAATTGGCTATGAACATGATATTGAAGCTCTTTTAAAGTCATAAATCCTTAAGCATCCAAAGATTACAGGAATAGTGACCCGTATCACCCATTCGGCTTTCCAAAGATCTAAATCCCACTTTGGCATATAACTTTCTAGCATCTTCCATATAGGGTAAAGTCTCTAAATAGCAATGTTCAAAACCCACGCTTTTGGCCTTTTGTAAACAAATTTCCATCATTTGCCGACCTAAGCCTTTACCTCTGGCCTCAGGAAGAAAATACATTTTTTGAAGTTCACACACACGACCTTCAAAATGATCAAGTTGGGCAATTCCAGCACCACCAATTACTCTGCCTTGGTCCTCCACTACAAAATAAGCCGAAGTGGGTTTATTGTAAGTTTCTGCCATACAATCCAATACGGTATCGGCATAAGCAGTACCAACTTTTGGCACACCAAACTCTATTAAAACTGAGCGGATCACTTCAGCAATTTGACGATCATCTTTAGTGGTTATTTCTCTAATAACAATATTGTTTTTGCTCACTTTAAAATCTTATTTTTGTGCCCGTGAAGATACATGAAAAATACATAAAACGCTGTATTGAAATCGCCAAAAATGGATTGGGTTTTACACGTCCTAACCCCATGGTTGGCTGCGTGATCGTGTATCAAAATAAGATTATAGGAGAAGGTTTTACAAGCTCTTATGGCGGCAATCACGCCGAAGTGAATGCCATCGCTTCTGTTTTGGACAAGTCCTTATTAAAGGCATCAACTCTTTACGTGACCCTTGAACCTTGTAGTCATTTTGGAAAAACACCACCCTGCACAAATCTAATAATTGAGCATCAAATCCCAAAAGTCGTCATTGGAACGCTTGATACCAATAGTAAAGTTTCGGGTAAAGGCATAGTTGCTTTAAGAGCTTCAGGATCTGAGGTTGTTGTAGGGGTTTTAGAGGACGAATGTCAGGCACATCACAAGCGATTTTTTACATTTCACAATAAGCAACGCCCTTATATTATTTTAAAATGGGCCGAAACTGAAGATGGTTTTATTGCGCCAGAAACTAAAAATGCTCAAAAACCAGTGTGGATCACTAATGACATGTCAAGACAGCTGGTCCATAAGTGGCGGGCCGAAGAACATGCGATTTTAGTTGGGACGAATACCGTTTTAGAAGATAATCCAAGCTTAACGGTTAGAAATTGGACAGGACAAAATCCAATTAGAGTCGTTTTGGATAAAAACAATACACTTCCAAAAGATTGCAATGTTTTTAACTCTGAAGCTGAAACTCTAATAATCTGCTCGAAGACCGATGTCCGAAGACCGAAACATTGGAATTTGGAATTTATAGATTGGAATTTACAATCAGCCATTGCTTCTCAAATCTGTGCTGTTTTGCATAAAAATGACATCCAATCGCTTATCGTAGAAGGTGGACGCCAAACACTTCAAACCTTTATTGATGAACAACTTTGGGACGAAGCCAGAGTATTTACTGGTAAAACAGCATTTGGCCAAGGCATCAAAGCCCCTCAATTATTGGGTAACATGATTTCTGAAAACAATATGGGAAGCGATATGCTAAAAATTTATACAAATCAATCCTAATTAGGCACTATGATTAATACCTTAATTTTTGATTTTGGAAATGTTTTTTTAAATCTGGACTTGGAAAAGGCAAAGCATGACACCTTGAGCTTATTTGGAATCGAAACCTTATCAGATGACATGGTCGCTATTAATTGTCTATATGAACAGGGTTTAATAACATCTGATGAATTTGTGGAATTTTACCTCGATAATGTTCCGAACCTAACTAAAGCAGATGTAATCCAGTTATGGAACGCTGTTCTAAAGGATTTCCCCGAACATCGGTTGCAGTTCATTCAAAAATTGGCTTCAGAAAAAAAATACAAACTCATCTTACTGAGCAACACCAACGAACTCCATATAAACTGGATTAAAGAGCATATTCCATTTTACGAAGACTTTAAAGCGTGTTTTGATGCTTTTTACTTGTCACACGAAATTGGCTTAAGAAAGCCAGATAAAGCTATTTTTGACTTTGTTTTGAATGAAAATCAACTTAAGGCCAAAGATTGTTTATTTATAGATGATTCCAAAGAACACACGCAATCAGCCGCACAATTAGGAATACCAACTTGGAATTTGAACCCCAAAACCGACGACATTACCGATTTATTTACAACTAAAAACCATTTATTTTGATCTATCTTTTATTAAGTATTCTGGCCTCGACCGGGATTTTTATATGCTTTAAACTTTTTGACAAGTTTAAAATAAACACGCTTCAAGCCATTGTGGTCAATTATATAATCGCCTGCTTGTTTGGTCTCATAGTTTACGATGCTCCAATAAAAATCCACGATGTGGTTTCATCCCAATGGTTTTACGGTGCCTTTTTCTTGGGCATTTTATTTATTACCGTATTCAATATTATGGCTATTACGGCACAGCGCAATGGATTATCTGTAGTTTCGGTTGCCTCTAAAATGAGTGTGGTCATCCCTATTATTTTTGGTTTTTATGTGTATCATGAAAGCGCGGGGATTCAAAAGATCATTGGGATTATTTTAGCCTTGGTTGCTGTTTATTTGTCTTCTATAAAACCTGGGGCTAAAGCAAAATTCTCTAAAAATTTAATCTTTCCTATTTTATTGTTCTTTGGTTCAGGTGTGATTGACACCTCTATAAAGTATCTAGAAACCACCTACGTGCCTGAAAATGGAATTCCTATATTTTCGGCCAGCCTCTTTTTTTCGGCTGCCATTTTTGGAGTGAGCACTCTTGTTTATCAAGCTATAAAAAAGCAATTTCATTTTGATTATAAAAGCATTATTGGAGGTCTCATATTGGGGATCATTAACTACGGCTCTATCCATTTTCTTCTGAAAGCATTACATCTTGAAGGTTTGGAAAGCTCTACCATTTTCACGGTGAACAATGTGGCGATAGTAATGATTTCATCCGTATTGGGCTTGATGTTGTTTAAAGAGCATATTTCAAGAAAAAACTGGATCGGAATTGCGCTAGCCATTATTTCAATCGCATTGGTTACATCGGCTTAATGATCGACAAAGACACCTATAAAACCATCTCAAAACCTTCTGAAGAAGTACTCTTCAAAGATAAAAACAGTAAATTTTTTGGATATGCTTATCCGGTAACTGACGAAGATGACATAAAAACCCATATTGAAGCTTTAAAAAAACAGCACCATTCTGCAAGACATTGGTGTTATGCCTATCAATTGGGCACTCAGGAGGAACAAACTACATATAGGGCCAATGATGATGGTGAGCCCAACAATAGCGCTGGAATGCCCATTTATGGGCAAATTCAATCCTTTGAAGTTACCAATATCTTAATCGTTGTGGTGCGTTATTTTGGAGGCACCAAACTCGGCATAGGTGGATTGGTACAGGCCTATAAAACCACAGCTCAAATGGCTCTTGAAGCTTCAAAAATTGAATTAAAAATCATCAGTAAATCTATTTTGGTTGCTTTTGATTATGCCAACATCAATAAAGTCATGCGAATCATTAAGGAAAAAAACTTAAACATCGTCAATCAAAAATTGGAATTGGCTTGTGAAATTACAATGTCTGTTAGATTACAAGATGTTTTGAGTGTTTTAGAAATTTTTGAAAGCCTAAATGGCATTAAAGCAACGATATTAATCGACTAATTTTGCAGTTTATCTAAAATGTGTTGCGGGCATCGTGTAGGCCTATTCCTAACAATATCGATGAACGCCAAAACCGTATTTCCAGTCGTTACAATTTCGCCTTTTTCATTTATAATTTCGTAATCAAATTCTATGGATGCCGTGGGCATTTTTTTAAGAGTTGTTTTCACTTTTATCATCTCATCATAACCCACTGACTTTTTGAAATTTACAGCCAATGAAATAACTGGTAACTTTATACCATCTTGTTCCATTTCCTTATAGGTTATGCCTAAATTACGTAGCCATTCGGTCCTGCCAATTTCAAAAAATTGAGCATAATTACCATGATAAACGATTCCCATTTGGTCGGTTTCACCGTAACGAATCCTTAAATCTACCTCGTTGTATTTTTTAAAATTTGGCATGTTGTTTAATTTATTTTTTGTAATTTCCACAGGATTTAAACATGAGGAAAATTTTATTAATATTCAACCCCTTTTGATTTTTTTTTTAAGAAATTTGTTCACATATTTGTAAAAGAAAAAGGATCCAAGAGAAACTCAAATTTCTCTTTTTTTTGCTAACTAACTAAACAACAAATTAAATTCAAATAATGGATGTAACTGCGCAATCGGTTTGGAATAACTGTCTATCATTTATCAAGGATAACATTCAACCCCAAGCCTACAAAACATGGTTTGAACCCATCGTAGCAGTTAAGCTATCTAACAATGCTTTAAGTATACAAGTGCCCAGTAAATTCTTTTACGAATGGCTGGAAGAGCATTATGTAAAAATACTTAAGGTCTCTTTAACAAAAGAACTTGGTGAGGCTGCTAAATTGGTATATATTATTAAAATGGAGAATACTTACGGTAATAAGCAACCCTTTACCGAAAAGATTCCAAGTACCAATCGAGGAGCTGTAAAATCTCAGGACGTCGATATTCCTCTGAAAAATAAAAATCCAGAGCTTAAAAATCCTTTTGTCATTCCAGGTATACGCAATGTAAAAATTGAATCACAGCTCAATCCTAATTATAACTTTGAAAACTTTTTGGAAGGCGATTCCAATCGATTGGCCAGAAATGCAGGGATTGCTGTAGCCAACAAACCTGGAGGAACCTCTTTTAACCCGCTTTTAATTTTTGGTGGCGTTGGTCTCGGAAAAACCCACTTAGCCCATGCCATTGGAATTGATATCAAAGATAAATACCCAGAAAAAACCGTTCTCTATATCTCGGCTGAAAAATTTACACAACAGTACATCGATTCCGTTAAGAAAAACAATCGTAACGACTTCATCCATTTTTACCAAATTATTGACGTATTGATTATTGACGACGTGCAATTTTTATCTGGTAAATCTGGAACACAAGATGTCTTCTTCCATATTTTCAACCATTTACACCAAAATGGAAAACAGGTTATTTTAACCAGTGACAAAGCACCGGTTGATATGCAAGATATTGAACAACGTTTATTATCTAGGTTCAAATGGGGATTATCTGCAGAATTGCAAAGTCCTGATTTTGAAACCCGTATTTTGATCTTAAAAAATAAATTGTATCGCGATGGTGTAGAAATGCCCGATGAAGTCATTGAATATGTTGCTAAACATATCAAGACCAATGTACGGGAATTGGAAGGTGCTATTATTTCGTTAATTGCCCAATCATCTTTCAATAAAAAAGAAATTACCGTAAGCCTCGCCAAAGAAGTGGTCGAAAAATTTGTCAAAAACACCAAACGTGAGGTTTCTATTGATTATATCCAAAAAGTGGTCTCCGATTATTTCCAAATGGACGTGAGCACGCTTCAATCCAAAACCAGAAAACGCCATATTGTTCAAGCGCGTCAATTGGCCATGTTTTTTGCTAAAAAATTCACCAAAGCTTCGCTTGCCAGTATCGGTTCACAAATCGGAAAACGGGATCACGCCACCGTACTACACGCTTGCAAAACGGTAGACAACCTCAGTACTACCGACAAACAATTTAGAAAATACGTAGAAGACCTTTCAAAAAAACTATCGATTTAAGTTCCTTCATAAATGGTTAAAATTCTCATGGTCTGTTTGGGTAACATTTGTCGCTCCCCCTTGGCCCATGGTATTTTGGAATCCAAATTGCCTTCTAAGCAATTTTATGTGGATTCGGCAGGCACCGCCAATTATCACGTAGGCGATTCACCCGACAAACGCTCTATGTCTATTGCTAAATCCCACGGGATTGACATTTCTAAACAAAAAGGACAACAATTTAAAGCTTCTTTTTTTGATGACTTCGACCATATTTATGTCATGGATACATCCAATTATGAAGATGTCATAGCTTTGGCAAGACATAGCCAAGATCTTTCTAAGGTAAAACTCATTTTAGAAGAAGACGAGTCCATAAAAATTAAGGAAGTTCCTGATCCCTTTTACGGTGATGAAAGCGGTTTTGAATACGTCTTCAATCTTCTCAATCAAGTTTGCGATAAAATTGCCTTAAAACTTCAACGTTAAATTAACAGCGTGACGGTTTGCTTTTTTGTAATTTGTGACCCTTTAAATTAAACATCATGAATCCCGAATTTGGCAAATTATATTTAATCCCAACCCGTCTTGGGGATAATCCGCCTTTAGAAGTCCTGCCGCTTTCCATAAAAAAAATTATTGAAGAACTTGACGATTATATTGTTGAAAACGAAAAGTCTGCAAGACGGTTTATCAAGCGTGTAAGTCCCGGAAAATCACAACCTTCATTACGATTAAAGCTGCTGAACAAATACACGCAAGAGCATGAACTCGACAATTATTTAGACCCTTGTAAAGCGGGGATATCTATAGGATTATTATCCGAAGCCGGTTGCCCTGCAATTGCCGATCCGGGATCAGACATTGTAAAATTAGCCCATAACAATAATATACAAGTCGTGCCTTTGGTGGGCCCCTCCTCTATTGTTCTAGCTATGATGGGCTCTGGAATGAACGGACAAAGTTTTGCCTTTAATGGCTATTTGCCCATTGATCAATCTGAACGCAAAACCGCATTAAAACGATTGGAAAAACTCTCTTCAGATCATAACCAAACCCAACTTTTTATTGAAACTCCATACAGAAACAATAAAATCCTTGAAGATATCTGTACTATTTTGCATCCAAATACCAGAGTTTGCGTGGCCTGCGACCTTACTTTGTCTACCGAATATATCAAAACTGCCACAGTAAGCGAATGGAATCACATTAAGGTTGACTTACATAAACGCCCAACCATATTTGTAATCCATAAAGATTAACTGGTTATAACACTAATCCCGCACTCGTTTTTGTAAGTTAAGTATAGGCTTTTTATATAGTACTATTCAGAAAAAGGCCTAATATCATCGGCCTTCACTTTTTATAAAAAATTAATTTTGTAAAAAATAAACTTACTATGACTATCCCCCACAACAAAAACTTAAAAACACCATCTCATTTTCTTTTTTATTTTATGATCTGTTTTTGTTTTAACCTTAGTGCCTATGCACAAGATTCTCCAAAAGAACATGACCATGACGGGCATGTACACCATACCCTGCATTTTTCACACCCTATTGCAACAGAATCCCCTTCGCCTGACACAAAAGTTAGGTTAGATTATAATTATATAAGCCTTTCAGAAAGTGAAGGAAACCTACAACATGTTCGATTGGAAGGAGAGTACGCCTTTTCACGCTCCTTAAGTGTTGAAGCCAATATTCCGTACACTTTTGCCAATATAAAAGGCGAAGCAAATAGAAGCAACCTCAATTCGGCCGATATCGCGCTTAAATATGCCAATTACAGTCTAGAAGACAAAAATATATTAATTGGTGGCGGACTGGAATTCGCCCTTCCTACAGGTAATGATAAAAAAGGAATAGGCTCTTCAAAAGTATGGGAATTTGAACCTTATCTTGACTTCGGATGGAAATACCATGATTTGGAGATTGTCAGTTTTTTAAGTTTTGGCATTCCTATACATGGAGATGAAGAAGAAGCCGATTGGGAACTGGGTTGGAATCTCTCTGGACTTTATCACATCAGTCCGTCCATTGAAGTTTTATTAGAATCCAGTTCAGAAAAAGTATATGGAGGTGAAGAAGACGGATTTAATACAATAAGCCTTATCCCCGGAATTAAGTGGAAACCAGAAGGACAAGACCATCTTAAAATGGGTTTAGGAATGGGTTTCCCTGTTTCTTCCGACAAGGAATACGATTCAACAGCCTTCTTTTCATTGTTCTATCATTTGTAGCAAACTCATATATTTATAGAAACTCATTCAGGAATAATTGAAACCTTAAGATAAAAGTCATTTTGGAAACTTAAAGATAAAAACAATATCTAATTTATAAACGAGTGTAATTTTTTATTATATTTACACTCGTTATATGCTTAAGTGTAACTCTTACCTTCGTTCCACATGAAAGATTTTAAAAGAACTGAGCCTTATAATAATTTGCCTAGTCTACCTCCAGACCTAAATTTGGAAACAACCAAAGTCATGCGTAAAACAATCAGTGCCAGTAGAGCTTTGGCGCAATTAAATGGAGCGTTAACAAATCTTCCAAATCCTAGATTATTTTTAGATACAATTCATTTGCAAGAAGCAAAAGCAAGCTCCGAAATCGAAAATATTATTACTACCAATGAAGAATTGTACAAATATGTCATTGCAGACAAAAAGTTTGAGAACCCAACAACAAAAGAAGTCATCTGTTACAAAGAGGCACTTTGGCATGGGCTAGAACAACTAGAATCAAAACCATTTATTACTACAAATCTCTGTATTGAAGTCATGCAACGTATTAAACAAAATACATCGAGCATTAGAACAACTCTAAGGACAACACTTTCCAATGCAAAAGGAGAAATCATGTATACGCCTCCATCAGGAGAATTGGTTATTCGAGATAAATTAAGGTATCTAGAACAATTCATAAACGAAGATAACTCACTAGACCCATTAATAAAATTAGCCCTACTGCATTATCAATTTGAAGCTATACATCCATTTCCAGACGGAAATGGAAGAACGGGTAGAATACTTCTATTGCTTTATCTTAAAATTGAAAAGCTACTTGATATTCCTGCAATTTATTTAAGTGAATATATTATTAATAACAAGGTTGAATATTATAAACGACTAAGACAAGTAACAGAATCGGAAAATTGGGAAAGTTGGATACTCTATATCTTAGATATGATCGAGTGGACTTCTAAAAAAGGGATTAAGAGATTAGAAGATATTTTAAATTCAATGAAAACAGTTTCAGAAGATATACAAAAGGAGCTTCCAAAAGCATATTCTAAGGATTTAATCGAAATTTTATACAAACTGCCTTATACAAAAAGACAGCATTTGATAGATGCAGGGCTAGGCACTGCAAAAACCGTAGGCAACTATTTGATTGCATTGGAAGAGAAAGGTTTTCTAAAATCTGTAAAACTGGGAAAAGAGAAACTTTATCTCAATCATCGACTTATGAGCATATTAGAAAAAAAATAACATAATAATCTATAATTAATTACAAATGACTACTAAATACATCAAACTGTTTTTGCGCCTTGCCATTTCACTATCCTTTTTATCTGCGGTAGCCGATAGATTTGGAATGTGGAGTGCTGAAGTATCGGCATGGGGTAACTGGAGCAATTTTATTGAATACACAAAAACCATAAATCCTTGGTTTCCTAATTCTATAATTCCTACACTTGGTATTGTAGCAACCACGGCCGAACTAGTTTTTGCACTTGCTTTGCTTATCGGATTTAAAACAGAATTGTTTGCGAGATGGAGCGGGTGGCTTTTGCTAATATTTGCCCTATCCATGACCTTTTCAACAGGGATCAAAGGTCCTTTTGATTATTCGGTTTTTAGTGCTTCGGCTGCAGCCTTTGCCTTAAGCCTAATGAAAGATAAATATTTGGAATTGGACTTGATCTTTTCAAATCCAAAGAGTTGAACGTGAAGCCATAACGATAAGACTGTTTTAAAAGCCATTATTATTAACCTGAACTCCCTGTATAATGCTGGCGGAGTATCAGATTCTCATATATACTAAAAGATTGACTTGTTTTTGCAAGTCAATCTTTAAATATCATAGGAAGATCAATATGTTATAAAATTGCTTTAGCTCTTCTGTCTGCTTGAATGTTAGAGGTGTCGTAACCCGAAAAACGTTTCATATAATAAGTTATGGATGTGCCAAATGCATCTGCAAAAGTTTCAGATCCATAACTTCTCAAAAATTTCTTGACGCTTCCAGCTCCTGCTAAATGTGCAGCAGCTAATATACCTGATTCGGTAATAGTAACTCCAGCCATGGTTTTACCCACAAAGCGTTCAATATCTTTTCTCAAGATCCATTTATTGCGCTCCACATTGGCCTTAAAAGCTTTTTCCTGTAACTCTGGATTATACAAAAACAAATCTGGATTGTAAACACCAATTAATTTTAAGGTCTCGGCAGCAAATTGGTATTTTCCTAAATATCCATATTTATTTACCGTAAAATAGTTACCTCTTGACTCCTTAAAACCCAATGCTTCTTTAAATCCATTGTAGGTTTTACCTAAATATGGAAAATAAGTGTGCTTTGTAGTGGAATGCAAAGACTCATGTGTTGCATTGGTACTAAAAGCCATGTCGTTTGAAACAGTGTAGTTGAGTTCAAGACCATCTGTAGAATAGATTTCAGGATCTACAGTCGTGTTCGATGATAAGGCGACATGGATGATCGCGATTATCGCTAGAGGGATAGCAAAATAGTTTATTACTTTTTTCATCATAATACCTAATTTTGTTAAGCCAAAATTCCCCAAAAAGAGGCCTAAAATTTCAGCGTGCAAAGTTATGACTATTTCTTAAAACATCGCAATTACTCGTTCAAGTACCTCAAAAATAGACAGGGTGTAGCTTTATGCCGTTTTTTACGTTAAACTCCATAGCCGGAAATGGCATCTTAATTAGGTTAAAAACGTCAAATAAAGTTCTTAAAACATGAGAATTAGTATGTATTTTTCTCAAATCTACATCTAAACTTAAAAAGAATTGACGCGTTCTGTTTTGAGTTATAATAAAGTTATCAACTGACTCATTACTACCCGTTAACATCCCATCAGCCCCATAACCCACAGCGATATTTAACCATTTTGGAATCTTGCTGTCTTTAAAAAAGGAATGCAGATTAGCACTCAACCAATAGGTTTGCCCGTTGTAATCTTTTAAAACCTCTTCCAAAAAGCCATTGCCCAACTTATCGGGTCGTTGCGCTGCGTATTGAGTTTGATGAAACGAATATTTTAAAGTCATACGCTGTTCTTGCCAAAGTAACTCCTGCCCTACGTACAGTCCTGTTCCTGTAGCATTGGCCAACATATCTCCCCATGAAAACCCCCACTCTTCACTAAACCCATCGAATATTTCAATCGTGGTCAAAAAAGCAAGCCCCAAAGTAGCTCCATAAATAAGCTGATCCTTTTTTTGCACACCACTCCAATTTAAAACATTGGCTCCTATGCTTCCCAATTGATAAGAAGTAAACACATGCCCCAATTTATCCATTTGGAGCCATTCGTCATTATCATTAAGTGTGTGAAAATTGGACTGAGGATAATCTTTGTACCACAGTTGATTTAAACCCAGAAGTGTTAAAGCTCCCAATGAAGTTTCGGCGATAACGACCCCATTCCGTCTGGAACTGTTTAAAGAATCGCTAGGTGTTAAGAAAGATTCAAGTTTTGATTGTGAAAATGAAGACACTGAAACAAGTAAAACAAATATAATGTGTCTTATACTGTAGGTCACGCTTATCTGTTTACGCCTTGTTGATTAATCCAACGCACATATTCGTCACGATTTCTATTGTGTTGGGATAAGCTTTTAGCAAATTTATGGTAACCAAAATTGGTAATATCGGCCACAAAATAATAATAATCATGCTGTTCATAATGAAGTACTGCATCGATGGATGAAATATCTGGCATCGTAATCAACCCTGGAGGCAATCCCGCATATTTATAGGTGTTATATGGCGAATCGAGTTCCAAATCTTTATAAAGAACACGTTTTATGATTTGATTAAAATCACCTGACTGTTCCTTAATGGCATAAATAACCGTTGGATCGGCCTGTAATGGCATGCCAACTTTAAGCCGGTTGATATAGACCCCAGCTACTCTATTTTTTTCATCAACTTTTGCTGTTTCTTTTTGAACTATGGAAGCAAGGGTGATAACCTGATTTGGCGATAAGTTGAGTTCTTGGGCTTTTTCAATTCTGGATGCATTCCAAAAACGGTGGTATTCTTTTAACATGCGATCCCTAAACTGCTCTGCCGTAGTGTTCCAAAAAAATTCATAACTGTTTGGAATGTACATACCCAAAGCCGTTTTGGGCTCAAACCCGTTTGCACTTAAAAAGTCATCAGAGATAAAGGCATGTATTAAAGACACACTATCCGCTTCAATTTGCGTGGCAACACGTCCCGCTAAATCTTCCAGTGTTTCTTGGTTATTGAAGGCAACTTTTATAGGCAGGTTTTTACTTCTAATGGAATTGATGATGTCGTTATTGTTCATTCCCTTCTTGATAGCGTACTTCCCAGCTTTGATATTCGAATTGTATTTTTTTTGTTCTGCCAAGGCGTCAAACTTCTCAATATCAATCAATAAAGACTCCAACTGCGAACGTACCTCGTTATAATTGGCATGGGTTGGTATATAGATATAAGCTACCTCATTATTAAAAGCCGTGTTGGGTTTAAACATAGCACTATAGACGAAGTATGCAAAATATGCCGCTACGACAATACCTATTAGGGCAATTGCCCAAAGTAATTTCTTTATATACATTTAATGGAGGATGTGTTGCAATAAATATTCGCTTTTGAAGGCATTCCGACTATAATTCCAATCTTTTTTTAATCCAACGATTTCAAAACCCTGATTTTGAAACAACTTTAAGCTGGCTTCATTTTCTTCTGTAATATGGCAATACAACTGGTGCAAATCCAAATGTGTTTTACAATATTGGGTCAACAATTCCAAAGCTTCACTGCCATAGCCTTTTTTTCTATCTTCGGTTGCCTTCACTATAATACCCACTCCAGCTCTTTTGTTTTTAAAATCAAAATCAAATAAATCGATTAGGCCAATGGCTTTTTCTTTGGTATTGGAAATCACTAAGCGCAGTTGTTTGACTTCAAAAATGTCTTTATGAGCATTCGCTAAATAATCAGAAATAACATATTTGGAATAGGGTGTTATGGTATTACTGAGTTCCCAAATGGTTTCGTCATTCTCTATAGTATGGACAAAACTCAGATCCTCGGGTTCCAAAGCACGTAAATAAATATGTTTGCCCTTAAGTGTTAGCATTCTATTTCTCCCTTATATACTTGAATGGCAGGACCCATGAGCCAAATATTTTTGTAGGTATCTTCAGACCTTTCAAAAGAAACTTTCAAATCCCCACCTGGAGTTTGTAACGTAATCACGTTATTTTTGGTTTCTCCCATATAATGCATAGCGAGTGCCACAGCGGTCACTCCAGTACCACAAGATAAGGTTTCATCTTCAACGCCACGTTCATAGGTTCTCACCGCAAATATGTCCTCTGAAATTTTGTTGACAAAATTGACATTGCTACCGGCCTCGTTATAAGGTCGTCCATACCTAATTTTCGCGCCTTCCGTTTTAATATCTAGGTTTTTCAGGTGCTTCTCAAGTTGAACATGATGAGGAGAACCTGTATTCAAAAACACATGATGGTTGTGGTTTTCAACACCGCTCACATTCTGCATTTGGAGTTTAACCATATGCCCTTCAATCAACGCATGATGTAAGCCATCAATGGCTTCAAAAGCCGCTTCATGGTCAATAATGCCCAAAAAATTTGCAAAAGCCGTGATGCATCTTCCTCCATTACCACACATGGAACTTTCGTTACCATCAGAATTGTAATACACCATTTTAAAATCAAGGGCATCATGTGGTTCTAACAGAATTAATCCGTCGGCTCCAACACCAAAACGTCGGTCACAAAATTTTGCAATCTGTTTCGTATCTTTTTTATTGAATTTGTTTTGACGATTATCGATCATCACAAAATCATTTCCTGTTCCCTGATATTTAAAAAACTGAATTTTCATATTACAGGCAAATATAGGAATAATAGCTTGTTTTTTGTACTGTTAAATAGGCGTTAAAATTGAAGTTAAAAATCGTTAAAGCTCAAAAATGAATTCAATAAATAATTAATTTTAGTCGTTAATAAAAAATTAGAACCCTAAACTTTAATAGCATGAAAAAGATTCTAACTCTAGTTTTAGTATCTGTTTTAGGTGGTGTCATAACCTTATCTGCCTACAAATTGTTTCTCGAAGATGACGCCTTAGTGGTCAATAACACCAAAGAACTGCCTGTATTTGTTCCAGCCAAATACGATGTGAAGACCGCAAACTTAATCAACACCGAAAGCCCAAATTTTGTTACGGCAGCCGATAAGACCATACATGCAGTGGTTCATGTTAAAAACACAGCAGTAATTTCTGCTCCTGGGTCGTTTGAAGATTTATTTTTTGGAAGAAGATCAGAGCGCGCCCAAATAGGAACAGGAAGCGGTGTCATTATTTCACCTGACGGATACATAATCACAAACAATCATGTTATTGACGGTGCAAAACAACTTTCCATAACCCTCAATGACAATAAAATTTACGAGGCTAAAATTATTGGTTCAGATGAAAAAACAGATATTGCTCTGCTAAAAATTGATGCCGATGAAGAGCTTCCTTATGTAGCATTTGGAGATTCTGATCAAGCCAAAATCGGGGAATGGGTTTTAGCTGTTGGTAATCCGTTTAATTTAACGTCAACCGTAACGGCTGGAATAATCAGTGCCAAAGCCCGAGATTTATCGGGACGATACACACAATCGTTCATTCAAACTGATGCCGCTGTCAACCCTGGAAACTCTGGAGGTGCTTTGGTTAATGTTAATGGCGACCTCATAGGCATCAACACGGCCATTTCCTCACAAACAGGCTCCTATATAGGATATTCTTTTGCCGTACCGAGTAACATTGCTAGAAAAGTGATTGAAGATATTATGGAATTTGGAGATGTTCAAACTGGGATTTTAGGCGTTACAGGTGGAGCTTTAAATAGTGTAGCGGCTGAGCAATTTGGTGTTGTTGACACCGAAGGATTCTATATCAATTCGGTTGAGGAAGATTCAGGCGCAAAAAAAGCAGGAATTAAAAGCGGGGATATTATTAAAAAGATTGACAATGTTGCCATTTCAAAATTCTCCGACTTAAGTGGCTATTTAACTACTAAAAGACCTAACGATATTGTAAAAGTTACCATTTCAAGAAACCATGAACTTAAGGAGATCCCAGTTAAATTAACTAGAAACCTAACTATAAACCTTCCCATTTTAGGCCGAGTAGAAAATGCTAAAGAGGCAGATTTAAGAAAATTCAAAGCCAAAAATGGTGTGAAAATTGCACAGTTGAATAGTCAATACGCTCGTAATTGGAAAACTAATGACATTGAAGAAGGCTGTATCGTAACAGCTATCAATGATACAGAAATTCATTCCATTGAAGAAGCACAACGGATAATTGATAATAAATCTGATGATGAGCCTTTAAAATTTTCGATCATCAATAAAAAAGGCCAAAAGGAAAATTTCTTTTGGAGATAAGCGTTCCATAGTTTAGTATAAGGGCCCTTCAATAGTTCATCCTGTTGAAGGGCTCTTTTTATAGTCAATTTATGCTACGAAAACGTTTGAAATATGTTACTTTTGCGCAAATGTAAAACCCTTACAAAACTTTAACACAATGCCTCAAAAAAGTACTTACGAAAAAGAACTGGCTTTTCAAGCCGACAGACGACGTGCCACCGTTGAATTCATTAAAATTGTAAGCGATCTTTGGTACGACAAATCCATTGAATTGGTTCTTTTTAGAAATCAATTGATCGATAGAAACGTTAGCGAAATTTTAAATCTCCATGAGTATGCAGGTGCATTTGTGCAAAAACCCATTTCTATTTTTGATTCTGTAGAAATAGCCCAGGCTATTAAAATTTTAAACTTGCCCCCTGCCAAATTGGATATTGGCAAATTGACTTATGAATTTCATTTGGAAGACCAAAAACATGGCAATGTCATGGCTTTTGTTTCTGAAAAACTTAAGGATGCTCGAAAAAATGGAACCATTCAGCCCAAAGATGTTATTTTATATGGTTTTGGTAGAATTGGCCGACTCGTAGCAAGAGAATTAATGGTTAAAGCTGGAAAAGGAAACCAGTTGCGATTAAGAGCCATTGTAATTCGAGGAGACATTAATCCAACCACATTAGAAAAAAGAGCATCATTACTCCGAAACGATTCTGTTCATGGGGATTTTTTAGGGACTGTAACAATAGATGACAAAAACAGTGCATTGATTATTAACGGCACAACGGTTCATGTTATTTCTGCAAATGCTCCAGAAGGGATTGATTATACTGCATACGGTATTAAAAATGCACTGGTTATTGATAATACTGGGGCTTATAGAGACGAAGAAAGCTTGGGCAGACATTTACAATCAAAAGGTGTTGAAAAAGTACTGTTGACCGCGCCAGGTAAAGGAATTCCAAATATTGTATACGGGGTTAATCATATTGAATATAAACCAGAACAGGTCAATATTTTTTCAGCAGCATCTTGTACAACCAATGCCATTACGCCAATTTTAAAGGCTGTAGAAGAAACCTTTGGAGTAACCAGTGGGCATTTAGAAACCATTCATGCTTATACAAACGACCAAAACTTGGTGGATAATTTTCACCCTAAATACCGCCGTGGACGAGCTGCTGGTTTAAACATGGTAATAACCGAAACCGGCGCAGGAAGTGCCGTTGCAAAAGCATTGCCATCCCTAGAAGGAAAACTAACCTCCAACGCTATTAGAGTCCCCGTTCCAAATGGCTCCTTAGCTATTCTAAACTTAGAATTGGATAAGACAACTTCAAAAGAGGGAATAAATACCATTATGAAAAAGTATGCTTTGGAAGGCGATTTAGTCGAGCAAATTAAATACGAAATGCGGGATGAATTAGTATCAAGTGATATTATTGGTAGTTCGGCTCCTTCAATTTATGACAGCAAAGCAACTATTGTAAGGCCTGAAGGAAAGCATGTCGTACTGTATATTTGGTACGATAACGAATACGGATACAGCCATCAGGTAATCAGGTTGGCAAAATATATTTCCAAAGTAAGACGTTTTACTTATTATTAGAAACATCCATATCATCATTTCAATCGTATATAAAATGCCTCCTCAGTGAGGCTATTTTATTAAAACCTATTATACATTCGTAGAATTTATTATCTTGTTACATATTAACTCGATTACAAAAAAAGCAACCAAAATGAAAGCTATTAAAACTGTATTGTTTACACTACTCACTTTATTGTGTTTAACTACAGCATATGCTCAAGAAGAAGCAGACTCAGACGACAAACTTTCTTTAACCGAAGGCACCATTGACAATCAATTTGAATATGTAATCAGACGTTCGAATAGTTATCAAGAATTTAAAGTCGTTAAAAAAAATTGGTTGTATGAGTTAAAGGCACACACAATTGACAGCTTGAATGCTGTACACAAAGAACTAGCTAACACCCAAACGACTGTAAAAAATCAATCCAACGAAATCGGCCAATTAAAAACAGATCTTTCCAATACAAAAACCAATCTGGAAAACACAAATAAGCAAAAAGACAGTATGGCTTTGTTTGGGGTTCAAATGAGTAAAGTTGGTTATAATGCATTAATGTGGGCCATCATCGCTATACTTTTAGGCTTGCTTTTATTCTTTATTTTTAAATTTAAGAATAGTAATTCGATCACCAGACAAGCTAAAAAAGCACTTTTGGAAACCGAGGAAGAATATGAAGAATACCGACGCAATTCCTTAGAGCGCGAACAAAAAGTGAGACGACAACTTCAAGATGAAATAAACAAACAGAAAAATTCCTAAGTCTTAAAACACGTACAACACCAAAAAAATCTGTAATCTTGTGCTGAGCGATGTTGAAGTAATGATTTCAGATTTTTTTTATGACTATAATCCAAGCTAATATCACACATTTAGAAGATTTGACTCCATTGTTTAATGGATATCGAATGTTTTACAATCAAGATTCAGATTTAGAATCTTCCAAACACTTTTTAAAAGATAGAATCCTAAATAATGAGTCTGTCATTTTTATAGCTTATTTAAATCAAGAAGCTGTTGGTTTTACCCAACTCTACCACTTGTTTTCTTCGGTTTCTATGAAGCCCCTATATTTGCTTAATGATTTGTATGTGAAATCCAATTATAGAGGAAAAAAAATTGGAGAAGCTTTAATCAATAAAGCAAAAGCGCTCTGTGAAGAGCGTCAAAACAAAGGATTGGCTTTGCAAACCGCTACAGATAACCCTGCACAAAAACTTTATGAACGCTTGGGTTTTATAAGAGATCCTGACTTATTTTATTATTGGACTAGGGAAAACTAATCTTGCAGAATGCTTTCAGATTCAATCTATAATTGAATGTTATAATTTTCGCATCTTTGCAATTCAAAATTCAAACAACATGCGCATTGATATTATCACTGTTCTGCCAGAATTGCTCAAAAGCCCTTTTGAAGCATCCATTTTAAAACGTGCTATTGATGCTAATTTAGTTGAAGTTTACTTTCACAATTTGCGGGATTACGCAACAGGAAGTTACAAATCTGTAGATGATACCCAATTTGGAGGTGGCGCCGGTATGGTGATGAGCATTGAGCCCATCGACAAGTGTATCTCAACATTACAGGCCGAAAGAACTTATGACGATATCATTTATATGACGCCAGATGGAAACCGATTAGATCAGCATATTGCCAATCACATCTCGCTTAAGGAAAATATTATTATTCTTTGTGGACATTACAAAGGGGTTGACCAAAGGGTGAGAGATAAATTCATCACAAAGGAAATCTCAATTGGCGACTACGTGCTTTCAGGTGGTGAATTGGCGGCCGCGGTACTTTGTGATGCCATCATTAGATTGATACCTGGCGTTTTGGGCAATGAAACTTCGGCATTGACCGATTCGTTTCAAGATAATTTATTGGCACCTCCAATTTATACCAAGCCAAGAGAGTACAAAGGCATGAAAGTACCAGAAGTTTTGTTTAGTGGAAATTTCGCAGACATTGAAAAATGGAGAGAAGAGCAAGCTTACCAACGTACTAAAGAACGAAGGCCAGATTTGCTGAAGGATTAAAATACATCCTGTTTTTTAACTTTTTTAGTGGGTTAACAATTCCAATCCTATAAAATAAGCACCCGCAGAAGTTATAAAAACCGTGTTAAGGATAGTAGCGATATCCTTTTTGCCTCGTTGAGCGCAGTCGAAACGTATAAGGCAAAAAGATAAAGCGGATAGCCTGACTTTTGCTGGTCCTGGAGCGGAGCTGAAAGACAGCAAAAGAAACACCATAAAAAATAAGATTAATAATTGTACATTATTATTTATTAATTATCTTTGCAGCCATTTCAGATTAACCTCTGGCGAGATGCGCGAATGTTGGTTTGAATCAACCATTTAAAATTAAACAAATGAATTCTTTAGTAAAATTTGTACAAGACGAATTTGTAACAAGAAAAGACTTCCCTGAGTTTGGAGCCGGTGATACTATTACCGTTTATTATGAAATTAGAGAGGGAGAAAAAGTAAGAACCCAGTTTTTTAAAGGCGTGGTACTGCAACGTAAAGGAACGGGTAGTTCTGAAACCTTTACGATCAGAAAAATGTCTGGAACTATTGGTGTTGAACGTATTTTTCCAGTGAACTTACCAGCACTTCAAAAAATTGAAGTGAACAAACGCGGTAAAGTGAGACGAGCTAGAATTTTCTACTTTAGAGGCCTTACTGGTAAAAAAGCAAGAATTAAAGAAGTTAGAAAATAATTACTTTATAAGCACAATTATAAAAGCCTTGAGAGATCAAGGCTTTTTTTATTAACTTTTGTTAATAACTCCCGTTTATAAAAAGTTGATATCTAAATGTTTAAAAAATTTGTTTCTTTCATTTGTTGCAATATATTAGCTATCTGATTAATCAACAACAGAAATGTTGGTCACAGTGTCAAAACTGAGTTTATGTGAAAATTAGATAAAGCAACGTTCTTTATTAAATTGTTTTTTGAGGTTTTGAGGCATCATGTGTAGGCATGGGGAGCTAAAAGATCATGAAGCTTTAAAAAGTGCGATATGTGCAAGCAGATCGAAACTGCTAAAGTGGAAAGCCACTGAAGGAAATGGGAACGAAAGTGAACATTGAGCTAGGAGGTAATGTTTTGGAAAGTATATAACGTGAAAACGAAGTGTAAAAAAAGAAACATCAAGAAAAACAATTAACCGAAACACTCGAGTAGCAGGTCAATGCATTTTGAAAGTTACAAGAGGTTTCGTTGGAATAGCGAAACTTGAATTGAAAAGGACGATTTTGGATGCAAATTCTAATCGGCTGATTTGACAGAAGTGTCAATTAGATCATGAAGTAACTGTTTCAAAGAAAGCCATGTCAAAGTAGTTCGCTACCATGATATGGCTTTTGTTATTTATAGATTCTACATTCCTTCATTACTTATTCATTTTAAGCTATTAAAATCTTCCCAATAGGGCTAGCAAAACAGTGAAAACTCTATGTTTTTTGTATATTTGCAGGGCTTTAAAATAAGCATTTTGATACCTGTAATTATAATAAACATAGATGGCAAATACACCCACAATCATTTATACCAAAACAGATGAGGCTCCAGCTTTAGCAACTCAATCACTTTTACCTATACTCAAGTCGTTTACGGCATCTTCAAATATAACATTTGAAACCAAGGACATTTCATTGGCCAGTCGTATATTGGCCAGTTTTTCTGATTGCTTAACCAAAGAGCAACACGTTCCTAATGATTTATTGGAATTGGGAAATTTAGTTAAAAGTCCAGAAGCCAACATTATAAAGTTGCCCAATATAAGTGCATCAATTCCACAGTTAAAAGTTGCTATTTCTGAATTGCAGAATAAAGGTTATAACTTACCAGATTACCCAGATGAGCCTAAAAATGAAGCAGAAAAATCGATAAAGGATCGCTATGATAAGATTAAGGGAAGTGCTGTAAACCCGGTGCTTCGTGAGGGAAATTCTGATAGACGTGCTCCAAATGCCGTAAAAAACTATGCAAAGAAGAATCCACATTCCATGGGTGCTTGGTCAGCAGATTCTAAAACTCATGTTGCCACAATGGATCATGGAGATTTTGCTCATAATGAAACCTCATTAACCTTAAAAGAGGCTACAAAAATTAAAGTTGTACACGTCGATGCTTCAGGAAAAAACACCATTTTAAAGGACAGTTTTCCAGTATTAAAAGGTGAAATCATAGATGCTACGGTCATGAGCAAAAAAGTTTTGCTTGAATTTTTTAGAGAGCAAATCCGTGACGCCAAAACAAAAGGCGTCTTGTTTTCATTGCATATGAAAGGCACCATGATGAAGGTTTCTGATCCGATTATATTTGGTCATGCTGTAAAAATATTTTTTGCTGATGTCTTTAAAAAGCACCACAATACTTTTGAAACTTTAGAAGTTGATGTCAATAATGGTTTTGGAAACTTATTGGCTAAAATTCAAGAGCTTCCCGAAAATAAACGCAAGGTTATCGAACAAGACATTGCAGATGCATTTAAAAATGGCCCTGGCATAGCCATGGTAAATTCTGATAAAGGAATAACCAATCTTCATGTTCCAAGTGACGTCATTATTGATGCCTCTATGCCAGCTATGATTCGCACCTCAGGGCAAATGTGGAATGCTAAAGGAAAACTACAAGATACAAAAGCCGTAATCCCTGATAGCAGTTACTCTAGTGTATATGCAACAACTATTGAGTTTTGTAAAACACACGGTGCCTTTGATCCCACAACAATGGGTACAGTCCCTAATGTTGGGCTTATGGCACAAAAGGCAGAAGAATACGGTTCTCACGATAAGACCTTTGAAATCTCAACCAAAGGTAAAGTACAGGTACTGGATGCAGCAAATACAGTAATATTAGAACAAACAGTTGAAGAAGGTGATATCTGGAGGATGTGTCAAACAAAAGATGCTCCAATACAAGACTGGGTGAAATTGGCCGTATCTCGGGCCAGTGCTACACATATTCCCACCATTTTTTGGTTGGATAAAGACAGGGCACATGATGCCGAACTGATCAAAAAAGTAGAATTGTATTTAAAAAATTATGATACAACAGGATTAGACATTAGAATTTTATCTCTTAAAGAAGCAACTCAATTTACTTTAGAACGCCTCAAAGATGGCAAAGACACCATTTCTGTAACTGGAAATGTGTTACGCGATTATTTAACAGATTTGTTTCCGATACTTGAAGTAGGTACCAGTGCAAAAATGTTATCCATTGTGCCCCTAATGAATGGAGGAGGTTTATTTGAAACTGGCGCTGGAGGTTCTGCACCAAAACATGTGCAACAATTTTTAGAAGAAAATCATTTACGTTGGGATTCTCTAGGAGAATTTTTAGCAATTGCGGTTTCATTAGAGCATTTTTCAAATACAAACCATAATCATAAAGCAAAAGTTCTGGCCGATACATTAGATCAAGCCACAGAACAGCTTTTGGAAAACGGAAAATCACCATCGCGAATTGCAGGAGAATTGGACAATAGAGGTAGTCATTTTTATTTGGCATTGTATTGGGCTGAAGCCTTAGCTCATCAAAATGAAGATTTGGAACTTAAAAACCAGTTTACTTCAATTGCCAATAAATTGAAATCCAATGAACTCCAAATTGTTTCCGAACTTAAGGCTGTGCAAGGCAAGCCAGTTGATATAGGTGGTTATTATGTACCGGATCCTATACTGGTAGAACAGGCTATGCGACCAAGTAAAACTTTAAATACGATCATGAATTCGTTATGATTTTTAAGCTTCTGTAAAAGGAAGCTTTTTCATTTTTAAAAAAAGTAGTATTTAGAAAAAGGATTATTATTCAATATTCTAAACAAACCAAAATTCCTTATTTTTGAAGTATGGACTTTACCAAAACTACAGAAGAAGATTCTTGCTATAATCATCTGGAAAAGATGGCTATAGGTGAATTGCTTATCAATATCAATGATGAAGATAAAAAAGTAGCTAAAGCAGTTGAAAAAGCAATACCACAAATAGAGTCCTTAGTGAGTGAAATCGTTAATAAACTCAGCAATGGAGGTCGGTTGTTTTATATTGGAGCTGGCACCAGCGGACGCCTGGGTATCCTCGACGCTTCAGAGTGTCCCCCAACCTTTGGTGTCTCTCATGATTTGGTAATAGGCTTGATTGCAGGTGGTGATATCGCAATTCGTAAAGCTGTTGAGTTTGCCGAAGATTCTACAACCCAGGCTTGGCTTGATTTACTCCACTATAATATTTCAGAAAAAGATGTGGTTATCGGTATAGCTGCTTCCGGAACCACTCCTTATGTCATTGGAGGATTAAAATCCTGTAACGAACAGCAAATAACAACAGGTTGTATAACATGCAATCACAATAGTCCCTTATCCCGTATTGCTAAATATCCTATTGAGGTCATTGTAGGACCAGAATTTGTAACAGGAAGCTCCCGTATGAAAGCTGGGACAGCTCAAAAAATGATCCTCAATATGATTACCACAACAACCATGATTAAATTAGGCCGTATTAAGGGGAATAAAATGGTTGATATGCAATTAAGCAACAATAAGCTTGTAGACAGGGGTACAAAAATGATCATGAATGAGCTTAACATATCTCAAGATGAAGCTCAAAAGTTATTGGATAAATATCAAAACGTACGCATAGCAATTAAAAACTATATAGATGGAAACTAGCAGGACAGATAAAGATATGCTCTATAAAGGCCTAAACAAAATGGCCTTATCATTAATCTGCATGTTTGTTGGCCCTACCCTATTATACATTGCATTTAGCAATCAACAAAAATCATTGTATTACCTTATTTTAATTCTTGGTGGCGTAATTTCAATTCTAGCCATATACTTTGCTTTTAAGGGGCTTATGATCATAATGGATAGTATGTTTAAAAAGAAATAGTCTCTTACATTTCTGTAAAGGACTCTCAAAAAAGGCGGCGGCCTACTCCTAAAATTAAGAACATTCATATTCATTAGACTATGGTTTGTAAAAGATTACCACATCTAACGATTGATGAGCAATGCCAAAATCACACTAATTTATGAAGGCACCTAAGAAATTTAAAAGATGGTGAATTCTAGGAGCATTTTGAGAGATTATACAATAAGATAAACCAGACAAAAGCCCCGCATATTTTTTATTAAATCCAATTTCACTATATTGTAACTAATGTAATTGCATTACAACATCGCTCCACCTCTTATTGATGAACAGATACTATAATTAGATATGGCATCTCTATATGTTAAATCGAATTAAAATTAGTCTTTTTTACTTTTTTATAATAGGTTGTTTTGTTGGTTTTGCCCAAGATGCAATCAATCAAAAGCAGTTTGCTTTTAAAACATTGACCATTAATGATGGTTTATCCCAAAATAGCGTCATTGATATAGCACAAGATAGTATAGGTTATTTATGGCTTGCCACACAAGATGGACTTAACAAATACGATGGGAAACAATTTATTCATTACAACAAACAGTTTGAGGATATTACAAGACCTAGCTTTAGTAAATTAGGCAAAGTATACATTGACATACAAAATCGCTTATGGATTATTACCAGTTCTGGCAATTTAGAATTGTACCACACTGCTACAGATAGTTTTAAACCTTTTTCTTCAATTGTAAATGTTAGTAACATTTTTCAGGATAAACACCTTAACTTTTATATAGGGACTTTCGACAATGGCTTGTATAAAATAAATTACAGTACAAAAGACACCATTCAAATTCTAGAGCCTCAAGACGCTCAAAAAAGTATTTATAATTTTAAAGAAATTGATAATGACATCCTTGTGTCGGCTTCGGAAACCGTTTTTAAAATAGGTTCAACTGGAGATTACATCAAAATAGAAGCACGAGACACTCCAAAAACAAATTTCAGTGTCATAGAACAATCGAAAGATGGTACACTTTGGTTGGGATCCTATGGTAATGGATTGTTCTATATAGATTTAAATAACCAGACTATTTTACCCTTTAGTAGTAATGGATTACCCGCAGATCTTAACATCGAAGATTTACATATAGACAGCAAAAACAGATTATGGATAGCAACCTATGGAAATGGCGCTTATTTATATGACTTATCCACCAACCAACTAACCAATTTTAAAGCCAATAAAAACAATCCGTTTGCTATACATTACAATGATATTCTTTGCCTATTTGAAGACGTCACCGGGAACATTTGGCTGGGTTCTGATGGAACAGGAGCAAGTTATTACGACCAACATTTAATAAAATTCAATGTACTGACCAATGACCAAGTACCCAAATCGGTTAACGTTGATGTTGTAAGAAGTATTACTACCGATAATAAAACTAATTTATGGGTTGGAACCTCTGGAAAAGGGTTGACTTTTATTGATTTTAAAGCTGATACTTATAAAACCTATACCACATCAAATTCCCCACTTTTAAGTAACCGAATTATAAGTTTATCTTTTCAAGATGATGAATTGTGGGTTGGCCATCAAGGTTTTGGCTTGAATATTATTAATAACAAAAATCAATTCAAATCATTCCCCGAAATAAAGGATTTAACTATTTGGCGTATTGTGTATCAATCAAAAAATCAAAGTTGGTTGTGTACTGAAAGCAATGGTATAATATTATACGATAAAAATCAAGGCACTTTAAAACAATACCATCGAGATAATTCGGCACTTACAACCAACAATGTTAAAACCTTGGTAAAAGGTAATAGCAATACCTTATGGGTTGGCACCGAACACAATGGCCTTTTTAAGTTTGATACAAAAACTGAAAACTTTTTAAAAATTAAGCAAGTAGAAGACAAGATTAAATCGCTTTACTTTTCTGATGATATTTTATGGATTGGCACTAATGGAAACGGATTAAAACGCTTAAATACAAAAACTGAAACTATTCAAACATTTACTATAGACGATGGCCTGCCAAACAATGTTATTTATGGCATCTTACAAGATGCAGAGGGCAACCTTTGGTTGAGTACAAACTATGGCATAAGCAAAGCTAAACTAGCAGTTGATTCTAAAATTACTTTTGAAAATTTCAATAATAATGATGGATTACAGGCACTAGAATTTAACACAGGTGCCTATTACCAGGATCCTTATGGTACATTATATTTTGGAGGATTAGAAGGCATTAATTGGTTTCAACCTAATCAAATAAGCTTTAATCCCATACAACCCAAAACAATTATTACGGGATTTCAAGTATTTGCAAAAGACCAATCACTAGCCCAAAATACGGCCTTTAATTATAAGCAAAATACAGTCACTTTCACGTTTTCAAGTTTACACTTTTCGCAACCAGAACGAAATGCCTATAAATACCAACTTATAAATCACGATGAGAATTGGGTGAGTTCAGGAAATATAAATACGGCACATTATACAAACCTATCACCAAATGATTATACGTTTAGAGTAATATCAAGCAATTATGATGGTGTTTGGAACCTTACACCGACCACCTTTAAATTTACTATTAAGCAACCTTGGTATTTAAGCCACATCGCCATTTTTAGTTATTTCTTATTATTAGTAATTGTTATATATAACATCTATAAATACTTAAAATGGCGTTGGCAAATCAAAA
This sequence comes from Flavobacteriaceae bacterium LMO-SS05, assembly GCA_051814705.1. GTDB lineage: Bacteria > Bacteroidota > Bacteroidia > Flavobacteriales > Flavobacteriaceae > Geojedonia. Next base: position 10,369 of record JBPWQW010000005.1, on the reverse strand, counting down.
TGCAATTACAATTTGAGCAAACTGAAACTGAGCGTCTAAAAAAATTGGATGATTTTAAAACTAAGCTTTACACTAACATCTCTCATGAATTTCGAACTCCACTTACACTAATTACAGGACCTATAGAACGGCAATTGGAAAATCCAGATTTATCCAAAGAAGCCAAAAAAGAACTGACCTTGGCGCATCGAAACTCCAATCGTCTTTTAAATTTAGTCAACCAACTTTTGGATCTCTCAAAACTAGAGTCGGGAAGTTTAAAATTAAGTGTTAAAAAAGGAAATTTAGGAGTGTTTTTAAAGCAACTATCTACAGCTTTTGAATATATAGCCGAAGAAAAACAACTACATTTTATGTATCAAACAGTCGTGTTGGACAATGTTTGGTTTGATGTCGATGTTATTGAAAAGATTGTAACTAATTTGTTGAATAATGCCATAAAATATGCACCCATAAATGGGCATGTTATCTTTAATACGCAAGTACAAGGCGGGCAAATTATACTCACTTTTATCAATAATGGCAATACCTTAAAAGATGAGGAGTTACCTAAACTATTTCAGCGTTATTTTCAAAAACAAAACTCTTCAGATGGCGTAGGCATTGGGCTCGCCTTAGTAAAAGAACTGGCTATTTTATCTCATGGTAATATTATTGCGAACACCATGAACCAAGAAGATATTCAGTTTACGGTCACTTTACCTATTGAAAGATCCTATTTTAATTCTTCCGAAATTATCATGGAAGACAACATAATAAGTGAAACCCAGCTACATATTGTAAACACTAACCAAGATGATTATAAAGCTTCAATTAATAATGAAAAGCCCTTATTACTAATTATTGAAGATGATAAAGATATCCGAGAATACATCGTATCGATCTTAGGAGATTCTTATAAAACTACTGAAGCTAACAACGGTAAACAAGGGATTGACAAGGCCCTTAAACTTATTCCAGATCTCATCATTTGTGATATCATGATGCCAATTAAAGATGGGATTGAGGTTTGTAATACTTTAAAATTTGATGAACGCTCAAGTCATATCCCAATTATTTTATTAACAGCCAAAGTAGGCGAAGAAAACGAAATAATAGGATTGAAAACGGGAGCCGATGCTTACATTACCAAACCTTTTAATAGCGAGAAATTAAAAGTTAGGGTAGAAAAACTTATCCAACTTAGGCATCAATTACAACAACGTTATCAACGGGAATTTGATTTTCAATTAAAAGACGGACTGCCTGCTACGGTTGAACAACAATTTATTAAACGCCTACACCAAGTACTAGAAATTCACATGTCAAATCCAGCATTCAAATCACAAGACATTAGTGATAAAATGCTTATGAGTCGTATGCAACTTCATAGAAAAATCAAAGCCCTAACAGGCCTTTCCACAAGTGAGTTTTTAAAATCGCAGCGTGTAAAACTAGCTGAAAATTTATTAAAGCAAACAGATCTTAGTATTTCTGAAATTGCTTACCAAGTTGGTTTTAATTCACCATCCTATTTTAGTTCTTGTTTTAAAGACATTTATAATTGCACCCCAAACGAATACCAAGAAACCAAGTAATTACCCTCCCTTTTTAATCCGTGATACAATAGTGTTATCAATTGTTACAATACTGATATGCAACATGATAAAGGCTCACTACATTTACAACACACCAAAAGTTTATCACAAATTCAAATATGAAAATCAGTGAAAAACCAGAGAATTTGAAAGTCGATTCTTCAATAATTTATTTGAGTATAGATCATTTAAAACAAGGGACTTACAAATTACAGGTGACGCTTAAAAATAAAATTGTAAAGACTATAAAACTTATTAAGAAATAAAAGAAGCTATTAATTGATTCTCAAAAAGGGAATAACAAAAACAACCGTTGGCGTTGTTCCCTTTTTAATTTTTTAAAAGTAAAAAGCAAATCCAAATCCGCACTTTCCTTATTCCTATTTAATACACTAACACTATGAAAAATAGTATCCTATTTATGCTTGTATTTCTCATAACAGGTGTACAAGTCGAAGCCCAATTACTTGACAAACTCAAACAACGCGCCAAGGAAAAAGGGCTGGAAACACGAGAAGTCTCTTTCGATACTGCAGCCTATAATAAAGACATGAATCACAATTATGTTGAGGAGGTTGAGCTTGAGACCCTACGCGATTTTTTTACTACCGATGTTTTTATGGCCTTATATAATAAAGAAGGTAAACTGGTACAAAGGTCATTTTTTGATGCCAATGTCATCGCCATGCGTACAGTGCAAGTAACAAATCCTAGCCCCATTTATCACGACAAAAAAGGCATGTTCTATGGCTATAACGATAAGGAAGGGCGATATGAAAAAATGTCAATATTACCCGCGAGTTCTATGGGTTTTATGATGGCCGGTATGACCACATCAATTTATAAACTTCCGCCTGAACCCTATTATGAGGCCTTTACATTCTTATCTGAAAAGGATATTGCCCTCAACTTCATAATATTGGAATTGGCCTTTATTTATAAACCCCAACATTTTATGGATGACGACTTATACAGCGCTGAAAATGTGACTTGTAACGAATTAGAGCATTGTATACGGTTTAATTACAACGACCCTGAATACGAAGGAAGTTATATTCAATTTGACGAAAAAGGACGTTTGGTCGAATTTTATATCAATAGTACTAGTACCCAATTTTCCAATGATACTAAAAATTCATCTGGAAAATTTGTCTATTCCTATCAAGAATGTCAAGTCGAACTTCCCGATGCCGTAGAACAATCCATGGTGCCAGGTCCGTTGGGCAAAATGCTCAATTTAGAACGCGGTTTAGAACCTTGGAAACACAATAAAAAAGACAAAAAAAACAACAATAAACTGTAATCATGAAAGCAAAACATATTTTTTTGACGATACTCTGTATGACCATTGTGAATACGGCTGAAGCACAATTTTTGAAAAAATTAAAAAAGAAAGCCGAACAAGCGGCCGAACGTACCGTTCTTAAAAAAACGGACGAAATAGTAACCGGAACAACAGAAAAAACGATTGATGGCGTTACTGATGGAGCCGAAAAAAAACCGGATTCTATTAATGATTCACCTACCCAAGGCCATCAAAACACTAATGCTGAAATCGCTAATAATAATGCGGCCTTTAAATCTAATAAGGATGACGCTGCACAACTTCCAGAGCGCTACGACTTTAATTGGGAGCTTAAAACCCTAATGACTTCGGGTAAAGATCAAACTGCCGAATTCAACTATTTAATCAACGATCACACTAAAGATTACTTTGGTTTGGAGATGTCTAGTGAAGAGTTAAAAGGCCAAGGCAAGATGTATATGGTTATGGACAATATTAATAAAACCAACATCATGTTTATGGAAATGAATGGCCAAAAAATGGCACAAATCCATAAAATGGCTGAAATTAAAGATTCTAAAAACAAGTCTAACATGAGCTTTAAAGAAATTGGCACGAAAGAGATACTGGGCTTTACCTGCTACGGTATTGAGGTTGAAGACCAAAACTATAAAGGGCAATTGTATTTCACTTTAGATGCACCAGTAACCTTTAGTGCCCTTTTCGCCATGGCCAATAACAAGAGTGCCCCAAAGGGTTTTGATCCCGCTTTATTGCAGGTTTTGCAGGAAGATGCCCTTTTATTGGAAATGACTATGAGCCACAAAACAAAAAGCAAAGAAAACTATAAAATGACTGCAATCAGTCTAGAAAAAAAGAACAAGGAATTATCTAAAAAAGATTTCCAAATTATAAAGATGGGCTTTTAAAATTAAAATAGGCTATTAATCAACTAATACTTAAAATTATGAAAAAAATTATTTTATTAATAATGCTTTTTACGAGCATATCGGTGATGTCTCAAGTTTGTGAATTGACTGTAATATTCAGTGAATATATTGAAACCTGCGATAGAAGCACTAGCCCTAGCACCTCTTGTGTTAATGTTGGTGTAGGATTGATGCATGGATCTACTACTATAGCCTTAAAAATATATGACCAATCAACGAGAGTGGAAACCAGTATTGGAATCCCTCCCTTTCCGGAAAATGCAATTTATGAATTTTGTGGGTATTTAGAAGGTGCTACATTAGAAATTTCTGCTTTTGATACTAGTAATCCTGACTGCCAATCTTCAATTTTTTATCATACAATTTCTGGTTGTTCGAACCTAGATAATGATAATGATGGATTCACTGCAGATGTAGACTGTAATGACAATGATCCTAACATTAACCCAGAAGCAACAGAAATTTGCGATGGAAAAGACAATAATTGCGATGGAAATATCGATGAAGGTTTTGCTCAAAACACTTATTACTGGGATGGAGATTTAGATGGCTATGGTGGCACTTCAACAAAAATAGACTGTCAAGGTGGTGCAAGGTTTATACTTACAGGAGGAGACTGTAACGATAGTGATCCATTAATAAACCCAGGAGTAGCAGAAATTTGCGGCGATGGAATCGACAATAACTGTGATGGCAATATAGACGAAGACTGCGATTGCCCAGATGCCGATGGTGATACCGTTTGTGATGCTGATGATATTTGCCCAGGTTTTGATGATTTAGCAGACGCCGATGGCGATAACATTCCAGACGGTTGTGACGCTTGTCCTAGTGATCCACTCAAAACGGAACCGGGAGCTTGTGGATGCGGTGTAGCCGATATCGACACAGATAGTGATGGTGTCCTCGATTGCAATGACAATGAAATTAATTCACCCTGTCCAAACAATGTGGATGCCAGTGGTGTTTCTGTAGATACAGATTCCGATAATACACCAGATTGTTTAGATAACTGTCCAAACGATCCACTCAAAACGGAAGCGGGAACTTGTGGATGCGGTGTAGCCGATGTCGATACTGATAGTGATGGTGTATTGGATTGCAATGACAACGAAATTAATTCACCTTGTCCAAACAATGTCGATGCCAATGGTGTTTCTATAGATTCAGATTCCGATAGTACACCAGATTGTTTAGATAACTGTCCAAACGATCCACTCAAAACGGAAGTGGGAGCTTGTGGATGTGGGTTTGTAGATACAGACACCGATGCAGATAGTATTCCAGATTGTAATGATGCCTGTCCGAATGACCCAACCAACACCTGTAACGACTGCCCAGATGCCGATAGTGATACCGTTTGTGATGCTGATGATATTTGTCCAGGTTTTGATGATTTAGCAGACGCCGATGGTGATAACATTCCAGACGGTTGTGACGCTTGCCCTAACGATCCACTCAAAACGGAACCAGGAACTTGTGGATGTGGTGTAGAAGATACTGACACGGATAGTGATGGTGTTTTGGATTGCAATGACAACGAAATTAATTCGCCCTGTCCAGACAATATAGATGCTAATGGTGTTTCAATAGATTCAGATTCTGACAGCACCCCAGATTGTTTAGATAACTGTCCAAACGATTCGCTCAAAACTGAACCAGGAGCTTGTGGATGTGGTTTTGTAGACACAGATACCGATGCAGATGGCATTCCAGATTGTAATGATATTTGTCCTGGATTTAATGATTTGTTGGATTCCGATCGTGATGGTACACCCGATTGTTTAGATCTTTGTCCAAACGACCGAAACAAAACCGAACCCGGACTATGTGGTTGTGGTACTAGTGACGCCGACAAAGATGGCGATACGGTTCCCGATTGTTTAGATGTTTGCCCTCGCGGTCCCGACACCGATACTGATCGTGATGGTGTCCCCGATTGTATAGACATCTGTGCTGGTCAAGACGATAAAATCGATACCGACGGCGATGGCCTACCAGATTGTGTAGACAGCTGTCCAAACGATGCTACAAATACCTGTTCAGGAAATACCTGTAGAGCAGGCTTATTTGAAATCTGCCATGTTAAGAAAAATGGAGATCGAACCACTTTATGTGTTACACCAGATCAGTGGGCACGTCATAAAACACATCCAGGAGATGCCCTTGGTTCCTGTACGCCTGCTGCTGCTAAAGTTGCACTAGATAGTAAGACTACGGCTGAGGTAAATGAACAACTCAATATTTATCCAAATCCATTAAAAACAAATGGCTTATGGATTAAGTTTTCTGCTAGGCAGAACAGCAAGAAGTTTACGGCCATTATATATGACCTAAATGGAAGAGTACTGGCACAAAAAGTATTTGAATCCAATTATAAAACCGATCGTTATTTCTGGGACTTTAATAACGAATCCTGGGATGTGGGCATCTTTATGTTAAAAATTGAAGATGGAACCAAAACATATTTTAGGCGACTCCTAAAATTGAAGAATTAATATAAAAGCACAAGAACCTCAATTATTTAAGATTGGGGTTCTTGTTTATTAAAACTAATTAATCTTATAAACCAAAAACAAAAACCATGAAAAAAATTATATTTCCTGTTTGCATTGTGCTAATAGCTTTATTAGCATTACCGCAAACCAGCAAGGCGCAAACTGAATATAAACTAGATTCTATACAACATTATAATGACATTTTGCAGTTAGCACAACGTACCCATTATACTTATGATAATGGTGGCATTAAAGCATCCACAGATATCGATTCGGTTAAAGTTTCTGGAATCTGGTCTCCTAAATCTAAAACTACCCGAACTTTCAATGGAGACAGCAAGCTAAAGATGGAAATTTATCATAGCTGGGATGCCATTAATTTAGAATGGTCCAATATTTCAAGAATTGATTATGAATATGACGAATTTCAAAATAATACGGTTCAAAATTATTATTCACATGATGGAACCAGCTGGATTTTTAATACGAAAATTACTTATGAATTCAATGAAAACAATCAAATTACTACTTCTATATTGGAATTTTCTGATCCTATTTATATGATATCAATTAAAAATCGGGCTATATATACTTACGAAAATGGTAATAACACGATTATAGAATTTGACGATTGGACCTCTACATCAGGACAATGGGTAAACAATCAAAAAACTGTAATTTCATATAGTGGCAATTTGATTACCCAGCAAGATACATTTATTTGGTCAGGTGGACCCGATTGGCCATTGACTCCCCAATCCAGACAAATTTATGATTATACGACTAATGATGTATATAATATCACCTATCAATCAGATTCTGGCAGTGGCCTGATGAATATATTCAAATATAATTACACTTATAATGGTAATAAATTATTAGGATATGTATCATATGACTGGGACAATGGTTGGAAGGAGAATAGTAAAGCAAATGTTAGTTATGACATTAATGAAAACTTTGAAGAAGCTAACATTTATGTTTGGGATGATATAAGTAATTATTGGGCCGTCTCAAATAAATTCCTTTATTTTTGGTCAGAAGCCGAACCGTTTGCTCTAGGAACTTCTTTTCAAGAATTGCTGTTCGCCAAAATTTATCCAAACCCAGCTTCAGATATCATTACTGTTAAAACTTTATCTTCTGTTAAAACCGTAGAACTCTATGACACTTTGGGTAAACTAGTACTTACAACAAATAAAAGCACTATTAAGGTTGATGGCTTGCAAAATGGAATATATGTATTAAAAATAAAAACTGATAACGGACAAATCACCAAAAGAATTGTTATAAAATAATCCTCTATAAATTAGAAATCCATTGTTTTAACGAAGAATAAATTCTTAACTAACATTAAGCCAATCCACTTAACTTTTTTCGAGACTTAACAGAATTTAATAATCTGTTAAGTCTTTTTTATGATGGTTTCTTCGTTTCCAATAAACCAAGAACCAACCTAATCTCGCCATAGCTGTATTTTTCATCAATTTGATGTTTTAAATCAGAAAGGTTTTCGAAAGTATATTTTGGAATAATCTCTAAAAGTTCTTTATAATGCTGTTCCGAAATTAAATCCGTTACTTTGATTTCTCCTGAAGCTATAAAAGAAGATAAATGTCCAAAGATGGTATTTTTATTCAATTCTCGTTCTTGCGCTATTTCAGCAATTGTTTTACCCAATTTGAATAAGTTGAGTGATACTCTATTAGAATCACCTTTTTCAACTTTCTTTTTGGGCTTAGGCTTTTCAAATATTTCGACAGCATCGTCAGTTTCTATATCATTTTCATCACAATAAGCTCTGATGACTTCCAAGATTCGACTACCATATTTTTCAACACGTACTTTTCCAAAACCATTGATTTCCAAAAGCTGTTTTTTATTGATGGGAAGGACTTCACATATTTCATACAAAGCTTTCTGCGTGAAAATTTGATAATGAATAAGGTCATTTTCTTCAGCGATATCGTTTCTTAATTCGCGAAGCAATTCAAAAAGTTCAATATTAATAGTACCATTAATGACAGTTTTTTTCGGTTTTTTAGGTTTGTCTTTGGCAAGAAATACCGATTTTGCTCTTAATTCCAAAAAGCCACTGACATCAAATCCTTTACTCAAACTTGAAAAATACAATGCCTTTATTGCGACCAATTCCTCTAGAGTTTCCAAATGTTTAAGAATATCTTTTTCGATAGCTTTATTATCTGTTGTAAAACCAAATTCCTTTAAAGGATTTTTAATTTCAGTCTGCATTTTTTCATTAAAATACGTTATCGCTTTCTTAAATCGTTCTTGAATTTCGGTATCGGTTTCTGGAAATTCCGACAATTTTACCAGCCCTTTTAGTTGTGCTTTAAATCCATCGGCCACTTTTAATAAATTGGTCACGCCACTTTTAATGGTTATCAATGGCACATCAACCTTACCTTCAATACTCGTTTTATTTTTATAGAAAATATCCAGAATTCGATTTACAGGATGCAGAAATTCGTATAAATTAAAAATTTCAGAAATGAGATTCAACTGAAACTCTGATTTTGATTGCTGAAGTATTTGTTCATCAGGTTGATTCTCTTCAGAGTTTTTAGTAAATAACATTACATTGTGGTCGCTAATAATATGGTTAGCACCAATTTTACTCTTTAAAACCAAGCCTTCCAAAGACTTACAGCGACTCAAAGCTACATAAGTTTGTCCATGAGCAAAGGCACCTTCAGCATCGATAATAGCCTTTTCAAAAGTTAATCCCTGACTTTTATGAATGGTAATAGACCAAGCCAAACGCAACGGAATTTGCGAGTATGACCCAATTTTTTGTTCAGAAATTGCTTTTGTTTCTTCATCAACTGTATAATTGATGTTTTCCCATAGTTCAGGTGTGACCACAATATTATGTTCATCATCAGGGCATTTAACGATGACTTCATCGGTATCCAATAATAATACCTTTCCTATTTTGCCGTTATAATAACGTTTTTCAGATGAGCTGTCATTTTTGACAAACATTACTTGAGCACCAACCTTAAGCTCTAATTCGCTAAAATTAGGATAGGAATATTCTGGAAAAGTTCCTTCCACTATGGCATCATATATTCTCTGCTTCCCTTTTAATTTGTCCAATTCTAAAGCGTTGATCTTTTCAGCTTTTCGATTATGTGTTGTTAAAAAAATATAGCCGTCTTCCCCACTTGGAATAAAATCTGGCAAATAGCGTTTATTAAGTTCATCAGCCGATTTTATAGATAAGGTATTCGTTCTTATTTCGTTGAGAATATCAATAAACTTCGGATTATCCTGTCGGAAAATATGCTTTAATTCGACCGTAATTGCATTGCACTGTTGGTACGCCAAGCTACTGAAGAAAAAAGTATTCTTGTAAAAGGGTTGTAATATATGCCATTCATCATCTTTGACTACTGGTGATAACTGTTGCAAATCGCCAATCATCAAAACTTGAACACCACCAAAAACTTGATTATTCTGTCTGAAGCGTTTTAATGTCTTATCGATGCCATCCAACACGTCTGCACGCACCATACTGATTTCATCAATCACCAATAAGTCCAATGACCTTATAATATTGATTTTTGTTTTGCTGAATTTCCGATTAAAACCTGAATTTCGATCTGCTGTACTGTTAGGAAGAATTGGACCAAAAGGCAATTGAAAAAACGAATGTATGGTGACGCCTTTAGCATTAATAGCTGCAACCCCTGTAGGAGCAACAACTACCATTCGTTTTAACGATTCGTACTTTAATTGATGTAGAAAGGTTGTTTTACCTGTCCCTGCTTTACCTGTAAGAAAAATGTTTCTGTCTGTATAATTGACAAATTCGTAAGCTAAATTAAGGTCGTTATTAGTCAGCATTTTTATTGCTATGATTTGAAGTTTAAAGATAATAAATCAAGCAACTTAAAAACACTTCTTAACCATTATAAAAAACAAAGAGTCCTTTACATTTCTGTAAAGGACTCTCAAAAAAGGCGGCGGCCTACTCTCCCACTGGTGCAGTACCATCGGCGCTAACGGGCTTAACTTCCCTGTTCGGAATGGTAA
>JBPWQW010000004.1:0-583701 GCA_051814705.1 Flavobacteriaceae bacterium LMO-SS05 | reverse complement strand
CTTAAAGTGAACTTATATCCCAAAACTTACTGCCGTTTCTGCTTTTTGGGAGTGCAAATATACGCCCCTTTTTTCCTTTCTTTCCAAACTTTTTTGACCTTTTTTTTAAAGTTTTTTTTAGAGGCTGGAAGTAAGATGTTTATGGAATAAAATTTATGCTTAAATCATTAAATAGAATTGAGCAAACTCACAATTTCTGGTTTTCATGGAGTAAAATTCATGCACGAAATTATATTAATATTAAAAAGATTAGATATAGAATTCATACATATATATTGTATGAGTGTATTTATCATACTATCTTTGTCAACTAAAATTTATCCACATTTTTTAAATGATTCATATTACTTTACCAGACGGAACCATTAAAACTTTTGAAAAAGGAGTTACACCAATGGATGTTGCCAAACATATTAGTGAGGGTTTTGCAAGAAACGTTATATCAGCAAATTTTAATACTAGTCCCGTAGAGACTTCTACTCCTTTATATAACGATGGTTCACTAATATTATATACATGGAATGATTATGAAGGAAAAAAGGCTTTTTGGCATTCGTCTGCACATATACTGGCGCAAGCTTTAGAGGAATTATATCCAGATATAAAACTTTGGGTAGGTCCAGCTATTGAAAATGGCTATTATTATGATGTAGATTTAGGGGAGCAAACCATTTCTGAAAAGGATTTTAAAGCTATTGAAGATAAAATGCTTGAAATAGCAAGAGGAAAACATGATTTTAAAATGAGATCCGTCTCAAAAAAAGAGGCCTTATCCTATTATACAGGAAAAAACAATTATAAAGTTGATCTCATTGAAAAATTGGAAGACGGTACCATTACATTCTGTGATCATTCAACTTTTACGGATCTGTGTAGAGGTGGACATATCCCAAACACCGGTATTGTTAAGGCCGTAAAAATTATGAGTGTGGCAGGAGCCTATTGGAAAGGCGATGAAAAAAACAAACAATTAACCAGAGTTTACGGTATATCTTTTCCTAAGCAAAAAGATTTGACAGAATATCTTGAATTACTTGAGGAAGCTAAAAAAAGGGATCACCGTAAATTAGGAAAGGAATTGGAACTTTTTACATTTTCGTCCAAGGTTGGCCAAGGTTTACCACTTTGGTTACCTAAAGGAGCTGCTTTAAGAGAGCGTTTGGAAAATTTTCTAAAGCAAGCTCAAAAAAAAGCAGGTTATGAAATGGTTATAACCCCACATATTGGACAAAAAGAACTATATGTTACTTCTGGACATTATGCTAAATATGGTGCCGATAGCTTTCAACCTATAACGACTCCAGCTGAAGGCGAGGAATTTCTATTAAAACCAATGAACTGCCCCCATCACTGCGAAATTTATAATACAAGACCCTTTTCCTATAAAGAATTACCGAAACGCTATGCCGAATTTGGTACCGTTTATAGATATGAACAAAGTGGTGAATTGCATGGATTGACACGAGTTAGAGGTTTTACACAAGATGACGCTCATATTTTTTGCACACCAGATCAGTTAGACAAAGAGTTTAAAGACGTTATAGATTTAGTACTTTATGTCTTTGGTTCGCTTGGCTTTGAAAACTTTAGAACTCAAGTTTCAGTAAGAGACCCCGAAAATCCAGACAAATATATTGGAAGTCTTGAAAATTGGGAAAAAGCTGAACAAGCCATTATAAATGCAGCTGAAGATAAAGGCTTGGATTATGAAATCGTAACCGGAGAAGCTGCTTTTTACGGTCCAAAATTGGACTTTATGGTAAAGGATGCTCTAGGAAGAAATTGGCAGCTTGGTACCATACAAGTGGATTATAATTTACCAGAACGATTTGAATTGACTTATAAAGGGAGTGATAATGAACTTCACAGACCGGTGATGATCCATCGTGCCCCTTTTGGTAGTATGGAACGTTTTGTAGCCATTTTATTGGAGCATACTGGCGGAAATTTCCCACTATGGTTAACACCTGAACAAGCTATAGTGCTACCAATTAGTGAGAAATATGAAAAATACGCCAAAAAAGTTTTAAATTTGTTAGAAAATGACGAAATTCGCGCCCTCTTTGACAACAGAAATGAAACAGTTGGGAAAAAAATCCGTGAAGCGGAGATGCAAAAAATCCCATATATGATCATTATTGGAGAAAACGAAGAGGCAGAACAGAAGATAACTGTTCGTCAGCACGGAGGTCATGATTTAGGCATGATCAGTGTAGAAGAATTTTCTAAAATTGTTAATTTAGAGATCAAAAAAACATTAAAAATATTTAAAAATTAAGTTTAACTAAAATATATAAGCCATAGCAATACGTAGAAACAATAATTACTCAAGACGAGTAGATAAAGCGGATCAACATAATATTAACTCTAAAATTAGAGCCGAAAAAGTACGATTAGTAGGTGACAATGTAGAAGTAGGTATTTATCCAACAAGGCAAGCATTAGCAATTGCCGAAGAACAAGAGCTTGATTTGGTTGAAATTTCACCGAAAGCTGATCCTCCCGTATGCAAGGTTATGGACTATAAAAAGTTTCTTTACGAACAAAAGAAACGTGATAAGGTATTAAAAGCCAAAGCATCAAAGGTCATATTAAAAGAAATCCGTTTTGGTCCCCAAACAGATGAACACGATTATGAGTTTAAAAAGAAACATGCAGAAAAGTTTCTTAAAGAGGGTGCAAAACTAAAGGCTTTTGTCTTTTTTAAAGGACGATCCATAATATTTAAAGAACAAGGGCAGATTTTATTATTAAAATTGGCACAGGAGCTTGAAGAATTTGGAAAAGTAGAACAAATGCCAAAATTAGAAGGAAAGCGTATGATTATGTTCATCGCTCCAAAAAAAGTAAAATAAGAATGAATTGCTGAAAAGAATTCAGTGTAAAGATAATAAGCGAAACGTAAATAAAACCTAGGAGAAAATGCCTAAAATGAAAACTAAATCAAGTGCCAAGAAACGTTTTAAACTAACTGGTACTGGTAAAATTAAAAGAAAGCACGCTTTTAAAAGTCACATTTTGACCAAAAAATCAAAAAAGCGTAAACTTGCTTTGACTCATAGTACATTAGTACATAAGTCAGACGAGAGTAATGTTAACTTAATGCTACGTTTAAAGTAATATTAAGCTAACCGGTTAAAACAATTTATAAACCCTGGAGTTAGGCCAAAAAATGAAAAAGCGGCAAGTATTGCCCGCCTACTACAAAAAACAATTAAAAAATGCCAAGATCAGTAAATTCAGTTGCAAAAAGAGCCAGAAGAAAAAAGGTTTTAAAGCAAGCAAAAGGTTACTTTGGAAGACGTAAAAACGTCTGGACAGTAGCAAAAAATGCGGTAGACAAAGCGATGCAATATTCGTACAGAGACCGTAGAAACAAGAAAAGAACATTTCGTGGATTATGGATTATGCGTATTAACGCTGGAGCCAGATTACATGGAATGAGCTATTCAAAATTAATGGGAAAACTAAAGGCCAATAATATTGAATTGAACCGTAAGGTTCTTGCCGATTTAGCCATGAACAACCCAGAAGCTTTTGAAGCCATAATAAACAAAGTAAAATAAGGCGTTCGCCTAAACAATAACAACAATTCGCTTATAAAAATCCGATTCAATATTGAATCGGATTTTTTTTGTAACCTATTTGAATTAATATATTTATCTTTCAACCTTAATCAAAAAACACTTCAACATGAATCGAATTTCTATTATTTTATCCTTATTCTTTTTTATAACCTTTTATTCATTTGCTCAGGATTCTAAAGATAAAGAAAAGCCTTGGGATGTTTCAAATCCTGAAGGTAATTGGGAGTTTAAAGACCTTAATATTTCAACCACAGAAGGGACTTGGATGAACTTAGATGTGAGCCCTGACGGAAAAACTATTGTCTTCGATATGTTGGGAGATATTTACAAAATCGATATTGCTGGAGGAAAAGCATCCGTTTTAAGAGCGGGACTAGCTTTTGAAATCCAACCTCGTTTTAGTCCAGACGGCACTAAGATTTCGTTTACTAGCGATGCTGGTGGTGGAGACAATATTTGGGTGATGAATGCCGATGGTAGTGATGCCAAACAAGTCACTAAAGAAGATTTTAGACTTCTCAACAATGCCGTTTGGACACCAGATGGAAACTATCTTATTGCACGTAAACATTTTACCTCTCAACGTTCTTTGGGTGCAGGAGAATTGTGGATGTACCATAAAACTGGAGGAAGTGGTATACAACTCACCAAGAAAAAAAATGACCAACAAGATGTAAATGAACCCAGTATATCTCCAGATGGGAAGTATTTGTATTATAGTGAAGATGTATATCCAGGTGGATTTTTTCAGTACAACAAAGATCCAAACAGTCAAATTTATGTCATTAATAGATACGATATGACCACCGGTGAAATAGAACGTCTAACAGGTGGTCCTGGAGGTGCAGCTCGTCCACAAATTTCCAGAGATGGAAAAACATTGGCTTTTGTTAAACGCGTTCGCACCAAAACGGTTCTCTATCTTCAAAATTTAGAAACTGGTGAAGAATGGCCAATTTATGACCAACTTAATAAAGACCAACAAGAAGCTTGGGCAATTTTTGGAGTGTATACCAATTTTAATTGGATGCCCAACAACGAAGACATCATTATATGGTCTGGTGGAAAAATCAACAAAATAAACACTAAAACATTAGCCGTTACCAACATTCCGTTTCAAGTTGATGCAAAAATGAAAATCGCTAAAGCCCTAGAGTTTGACACCCCAGTTGCTCCTGATACGTTTGAATCGAAGGTGATTCGCAATGCTGTGACCTCTCCTGACAAAAAAACACTAGCCTTTAATGCATTAGGGTATTTATGGACACAAACACTCCCAAATGGGACTCCAAAACGATTAACAACTGGATCTGATTTTGAATTTGAACCAGCCTTCTCTCCAAGTGGAAATGAGGTTGTTTATGTCACCTGGAACGACGAAAATTTAGGAGCTATTTACAAGATTTCAACAAAAGGTGGAAACCCAATTAAACTTTCAACTCAAAAAGGAATCTATAGAAACCCATCCTATTCTCATGATGGAAAACATATCGTTTATATAAAAGAAGATGGAAATAATGAGCAAGGTAGGACATTTGATAAAAACCCTGGGCTCTATACTATGAACACAGATGGTTCCCAAGTCAAGTTTATTACAAAGGAAGGAGACTATCCCATTTACAATGCCGATGACACCCGCATCATTTATCAAAACGGTGGCGTTTTCTTTGGAGAATTGACTAAAGAATTGGTAAGTGTTGATCTAAACGGTTATGATAAACGCGTATTGGTAAAGTCGGAACACGGCAATAGATTGGTGCCCAGTCCAGATGGAAAATGGTTGGCGTTTATGCATTTATACAAAGTTTACATAGCTCCAATGCCAAAATCGGGACAAACCTTAGACATGACCGATAAAACAAAATTTGTACCCGTTACCCAATTATCCAAAGATGCTGGTATTAACTTGCATTGGTCTAGCGACAGTAAAACACTGCATTGGACTTTTGGGAACGAGTATTTTTCAGCGGAAGCTTCAGAAAATGCCAAACTAGTAGAAAGTGGAACTAAAATCAAGTTAGAAGTAAAAACCGATAAGCCTAAGGGGCGCATTGCCTTTACAGGAGCTCGAATTATTACCATGGAAGGTGATGAAGTTATTGAAAATGGAACCCTTGTTGTCCATGACAATAAAATTGAAGCTATTGGCAATGCTTCAGATATCACCATTCCTTCTGACACCAAAGTCTATGATGTAAAAGGGAAAACGATCATGCCTGGGATTGTTGATGCCCATGCCCATATAGGAGGCTTCCGATACGGATTGACCACTCAAAAACATTGGCAATTTTATGCTAATTTAGCTTATGGAGTTACTACCTCTCACGATCCTTCGGCCAACTCGGAAACCGTTTTTGCATTATCCGAATTGCTTAAAAATGGAAGCTTAGTAGGGCCTCGTCTCTACTCTACTGGTTTTATTCTTTACGGTGCTGAAGGTGACTTTAAAGCAGTCATAAACAATTTAGAGGATGCCCGCTCTTCCATTAGACGTACTAAAGCCTTTGGTGCGCTTTCGGTTAAAAGCTATAACCAACCCAGACGGGATCAACGTCAGCAAGTATTAGAAGCTGCTCGTGAAGAGGGCATTTTTGTTGTGCCAGAAGGAGGTTCAACATTTTACCACAATTTAACCATGGTTATCGACGGCCATACCGGTGTTGAACATAATATTCCTGTTGCTCCTGTTTATAAAGATGTGTTAGAACTTTGGGGGCAAAGTAATGTAGGCTACACTCCTACCCTTATTGTAAATTATGGAGGAGTTAATGGCGAATACTATTGGTATCAAAACACTAATGTTTGGGAAAACAAAAAATTATTAAAATACACCCCTAGAGGCATTATTGATTCCCGTTCGAGATACCGTACCATGGTTCCAGATGAAGAATATCAAAACGGCCATATCCTAGTTTCTAAAACCACTAAAGCCTTAAGTGACGCTGGCGTGAATATAAACTTAGGTGCTCATGGTCAACTTCAGGGATTAGGAGCGCATTGGGAATTATGGATGCTTCAACAAGGTGGTATGACCAACCATGAGGCCTTAAAAGCTGCTACCATTAACGGTGCAAATTATATTGGTGCAGGACATGATATTGGATCATTAAAGGTTGGCAAACTCGCCGATTTGATTGTCATGGATAAAAATCCGTTGGAAGACATTAGAAACTCGGAAAGTATTATTTATACGATGGTCAATGGTCATTTATATGACACTGAAACCATGAACGAAATTGGGAACCATCCCAAAGAACGCACTAAATTCTATTGGGAAAACAACAAGTATAACGAAGCCTTTCCGTGGCACGAAGAAAGTCAAAGTTTTACTCGGCAAGCCTGTGGTTGCTTTGTAAGCTCCCATTAAATATTTAAATAAAAAATCCGATTCATGTGAATCGGATTTTTTAAATCTCTATTATTGGCCATAAAACACATGACTCTATTGTAACTGGAATGTTATAATTGAGAAATTGTTAAAGCTCTAGGTTTGTATTTGGGATAGTTTTCGGATGTAAACATCAGAAAAATAAGTGATTTTTTTTTAATATATCCTATAGGATTGATAGTTCCTCATTTAGGATTGATTGCCCCTCCTTTAGGGTTGATTGCTCCTCCTTTAGGGTTGATTGCTCCTCCCTTAGGATTGATTGCTCCTCCCTTAGGATTGATTGCTCCTCCCTTAGGATTGATTGCTCCTCCCTTAGGTTTAACTGCACCACTTTTTGATTTAATTTTACTAGCCATAATATGGTATATTTAAAGTTAATTATTTACTATATTAGTGAAAATATGTAACTTTAACAAGTAAATACGAGCATTTACTTTTAATCAACAATCATAAATACCAAAAATGAACCTAAAAGGTTTTTTTAAAGAGTGCCATGAAAAAGAAGTATTTAAAATGCTGTCTATTTACGTGGTTTCTAGCTGGGTAGTGCTTCAAGTATTGGCTTTAATTGCCGAGCCATTGAACTTTCCTGAAAAAAGTGTAACCTATTTAATTCTGTTTTTAATTATTGGTTTTCCAATTTATGTCTATTACATCTGGAAGTTCCATTTGAAAAATTTAGAGGCTGATCAAACTAGTGACGATTCCAATAAAATTTACAAAACTGCTTTTCAGAAAATGTACTTCAGTGCTTTATTGATTATAAGTGTAATCGCTTCTTTTTCTGCTGTGCTTATCATTAATACAAATCTAACTCATGGCTATAAATTTGAAGAAATTAAGAGTAACGATAAAATAGCTGTACAAGTTTTTACCAATAACACGGGTGACGATAAACTTGATTTTGTCGGTGAGATAGCTGCAAACTGGATTATTCATGGTATTACAGAAAATGAATTGGCTCAGGTTATTTCTCCCCAAGTCGTGAAAGATTATACGAATATGATGAAATCACAAGCGAGTAATGTAGATTCCAGATCGTTTCTTAATACCTATTTTAAACCCGGAAAGATAATCTCAGGGACATTTTATAAAGAAAATAATAAACTTCTACTCCAAGGTTCCATAAATGATGGCACAAATAATCAAGTCCTGATTTCGTTTGAAACCATTGATTGTGATCCTTCAAAACCCATTGATTGTGTAGAAGAATTAAAGCAAAGGATATTGGGTTATTTAAGTTTGGAAGGGAAAAAATCTTCTGAAGAAACTCCACCAAAATATGAAGCCTTGGAATATTATTTAATTGCAATGCAGAATTATAATCAAGATAGTATTCATCTAGAATATCTTAACAAAGCTATTAAGGCCGATCCTAAATATTTTGATCCGAAGATTAACAAAATTACATATTATTACAATAAAGGTGAATTTCATACTGCAGATTCGCTAATTAAGGAAATAGATGTAAATTCAATATTAAGTACTCGATTACGCAATATTCTCCTTTCAAATGAAAGCCTGTTGGAAGGAAAATATGATAAAGCTTATAAAGCCCAGAAAAAGGAATATGAAATTACATATCTGGATTTAACTACCAATATGACGACCATGACCCTTGCCTTACAATTTGTAAATCGTCCTGAAGATATAGATGATATCTTTAACAAGGAAATCCCCATGAAAGATGTGGTTTTGGAAAAATGTTTATTGTGTGGTTTTAGATATTATATGAAAGGCTTGGCTGATGTTGAGTTTAAAAAATACAAACAGGTCATTGATGAGCTATTACCCATCACCAAAACTATTGAAGATGGTTATCTTAAAAGACCTATTGTCATGGCATATATAAGATCTGGTGATTATAATGCATTGGACATTCAGTTTAAATTATGGGAACTTTCAATGAGTAAAAAAGAATTGCTGAATCTATATATGTTTACAGGAAATGAATTTTTGCTCGCCAATGAAAACGATAAAGCCCAAACCTATTTTAATAAGGTGATTGCCAATTCAGCAAACCAAATCAGTAACCCTCTTAATGTAGCATCATCCTATTATTATATAAAGGACTATAAAACAGCCCAAAGTTTATTTGAAAAATTAAACATTGACGACCCAAAAAATATTGATGTACTAGTAAAACTTGCCATCTCAAACTATAAAAATGGAAATTATGAGCAAGCGGACAAGTTGATTGAAAGCTTGAATTCATTGAGAACAAACTTCCAATTTGGAGAAATTGATTATGGATTGGCACAATATTACTCGGTGCTCGATGATAAAGTAAACGCTCTTGATTATTTACAAAAAGCTGTTGCTCAAGGCAAGCGGTTTATACCTACGACGTTTCAAAACGACCCCCATTTTTTAAAGTATAGAGATACAAAAGAATTTAAAGACATTTTAAATTATTGGAACCAATTTTTATAACTATAAAAATGTATGTTCATTGAACCATTCATTTTAAAACCTACCTATTGAATATGATATAGAAGATAATTTACACTTTAATACTTCATTATGAGTAAACTAGATAATGCGTATGCCCTAATTATTGGCGTTGATAATACACAAAAAGAGCCTCAAGTTATAAGTGACGCTAAAGCAATTTATAAATTACTTACCAATGAAGAACTTTGTGGTTATAAAAAAGAACATATTAAGCTTCTTGTCGATACTAAAGCTACAACCGAAAACATTATGGGAGCTATAGATTATTTTATAGCAAACACCGATGAAAATTCTTCTTTTCTTCTTTTTTATTCTGGGCATGGTGGTTATCAAGAAAGTAAAAATAGATCCTTTTTATTACCCTTTGGCGCATCAGATGACAATGTGATCTTCGGAAAGGACTTAAAAGACAAACTAAGTCAAATGAAATCAAAAAGAATGATCATTCTATTTGATTGTTGCCATTCAGGGTCATTTTTTGATGATAAAGATGAAACTATCACACAAAACTTTTCAAATAATTTAAATCATCATACTTCAAACTTAGACGGTTTAGCTCAAGAAATTGATGATGAGCAAGGCATGGCCATCGTTGCTTCATCTCAAAAAGATGAGTTGTCTTGGGGAACTTTAGGGAAATATAGTCTATTTACAACCTGTCTTTTAGAAGCTCTACAGGCAAAAAATAAACATTTTTTTGCAGATGAATATATAAGAATGGTAGAAACGGTTAATTACCTATTTATTAGAGTACCCGAAATGGCGCGGTCCTTAAAAGATAAAGGAGTTAAAGATCAAACTCCATATGCTAATCTTCAAATGAATAATGATTTTGTAATAAGTTATATTCCAAAAAAATTAAAAAAGAATATTGTTACCGACAAATTTACTGCCATAGTTGAAAAACAGGTGCCAATTAGTTCAAAAAGCGAAAACAATGATGAGTCTTGGGTAAGAGAAGAAGGTAATAATTTACTGCTTTTTATACATGGTTTTTCAGGTGAATCCAAAGGGACATTTGGAAACATCCCAAAACTGTTGCAATCCGATTCAAATTTTGATGGTTGGGCCATGAAACCTCTCGGTTACTCCCATTTTGTGCAGCCAGAATTAGGGAAAGACATTTGGGCAGCCATACTGGATGTTGATAAAATAGCGGGGTTCTTAAAAACCTCCATCTGTTATAAATTTAAAAAATACGACCGTATTGCTATTATCGCGCATAGTATGGGTGGATTAGTTGCCCAAAAAGCGATTTTGGAATTAAGTGAAGATGAACGCAAACGCATTTCCCATCTTATCATGTTCGGAACGCCTAGCAATGGCATTTCTCCTGAATTGTTGACCAAACAATGGAACACCAAATATAAAGAGATGAGCAGTAAAGGTCCATTTATAACCTCGTTAAGAAAAAAATGGACAGAAACCTTCAAAAATGGCATCCCATTTAAACTCAAAGTAGCAGCTGCCACCAACGATCAATATGTTACGGTAGAGTCCTGCCATGGACCATTTGCGAAAGAATACTGTGAGTTTGTGGATGAAGACCACTTTAAAATGGTCAAACCTAAAGATAAAAAAGACGATGCTTACAACTTAATTCTAGACACACTCACCAATAACACCTTCTATAATCTGTATACCAATCGCGAAGAAATCAATATTACGCTAGGCAAGTATGACGCCGTCGTTAAAGAACTTTTACCAAAGGTTAACGATTTGGATTTGAACGGCCTGCGGCAACTTATTTTTAGTTTGGAAGGATTGGACAGAAAAGACAAAGCCATTAAAATTTTGAACGAACACCCACTCGCCAAAGACAACACCGATTTAATGGGAATTTTAGGTGGCCGCTACAAACGTGCTTATCTCAATTCGTACTCCAAAAAAGAAGGCGATGCGGCTTTTGGTTATTATAATAAAGCACTGGAATTGGCCATTAAAGCTGAAGATGACAGTCAAATTTATTACCATGCCATCAATCTTGCATTTTTGAGCATTGTTATGGAAGGCAATGAAGGAAAGATGATGAAATATGCCAAACAAGCCTTAGAAGCTACTAATAATTGCAGAGATAATTTATGGAAATACGCTACTGTTGCCGAAGCCAATATGTATATAAACAATATGGATAAAGCTATGGAATTCTATACAAAAGCTGCGGAAATGGCCGATATCAGACAGAAAATATCCATGCACACTAATGCATATGCTGGTTATGTAGCACTGATGCAAACTGCAAATGAAGATGATTTTATTCGTTTTTTGAAGGCCAAATTTTTAACTTGATGATTATGTTAAAATTTAAAAAACACGAAAAGCCCAAGTTGGAATTTAAACAGGCACTAAAAAAGCCTATCCCTATAAAATGTATTCAAATTCAAGAACCTTTTTTGGTAGAGACCTTAGAAGGAGAAATGAAAGGCAAAAAGGGAGATTGGTTAATGATGGGTGTGAATGGCGAACTGTATCCTTGTGATCAGGCTATTTTTGAAAAAACATACAAATTATTACCATAATCCCTAAAATAAGATTCATGTATTTATTCATTCCTAGATTCTTTATATGGAGTATATTATCATTTGCCTAGTTGCCTTTTTAACTTCAATCCTTACGTTTTTCTCAGGTTTTGGATTAGGAACCATTCTTTTACCAGCTTTCGCACTTTTTTTCCCAATAGAATTAGCTGTAGCCCTGACCGGTGTTGTGCATTTTTTCAACAATGTTTTTAAACTATTCTTGGTTGGAAAACATGCTGACAAATCCGTTCTTATTAATTTTGGAATTCCTGCCGTAATTGCCGCAATTATTGGTGCTTATATCCTTATTAATATCACCGATATGAATCCACTATTTACTTACTCTTTGGGAACCAAAAATTTTGAAATTACCACTGTAAAATTAGTGATTGCTGGCTTGCTCATTATATTTGCGATTATAGAATTGGCTCCAACTTTAAAAAGGTTAAAATTTAACAAAAAACAGCTGCCTATAGGCGGGTTTTTAAGTGGATTTTTTGGAGGACTTTCTGGGCATCAGGGCGCATTGCGGAGTGCTTTTTTAATACATTCTGGGCTAACCAAAGAAACATTTATTGGTACTACTGTCGTCATTTCGTGCTTTGTCGATTTTTCGAGATTATCGATATATGCCAGCCGTTTTATGGAATCTGGGCTACACGAAAATAAACTCTTAATCATTTGTGCAACACTATCTGCCATAATTGGAGCTGTGATGGGAAACCAATTACTTAAAAAAGTGACCTTAAAGTTTATTCAAAAACTAATAGCGTTGTTATTAATTCTGATTTCTTTGGCACTTGGGTTTGGAATCATTTAAACAGAAAGAACTTAGGTCTTCTGCTTTTTCTTTTTGGCTGCCGGAAACAAGACGTTATTAAGTATCAAACGGTATCCAGGTGATGTGGGATGCAGCTCCAATTCGGTTTTCGGGTCACCTACTTTATGGGTGTAATCTTCTGGGTCATGACCTCCATAAAAAGTAAAAAAGCCTTTGCCTTTTATACCATGGATGTATCGCGCTTCTCCATTGGTTTTATTTTCACCCAAGATCAATACATTCGATTTAATTTCATCCCTTTCAAAAGCCGTGGTCTGTCCCATAAAACCTTTAATCAAAGCCGTATGGTTTTGGCATAGCATGGTAGGAATCGGATCCCATTTTGCTGAAAATTCCATCAGGGTAAAATAATCGGTTAATTTTTGGATTTGCCGTTTTTGGGTCATGTCTATTGAAGAAAATTCATAAACATTGGGATTTCGTTCCAAAATAAAGTCTTTAAATGCGAAGGTTTTACTGTAATCAATTTTATTCTGGTAACCTGGATCACTGCCATCGCCATCAAACATGGGTTCGCAAATATCAACTCCTTCAGCCGAAAGTGCAATATCAAAACTATCCGTCGCACTGCACATGGCAAACATAAAACCGCCACCCATAACATACTCTTTAATCTTTTTTGCTACGGCTAATTTTTCTTGAGAAACTTTATCGTATCCCAGTTTGGTTGCCAAGGCTTCAGCCGCTTTTTTTTCTTCCATGTACCATGAAGCCGATCTATATGCCCTATAAAATTTACCATATTGCCCCGTAAAATCTTCGTGGTGCAAATGCAACCAATCATAAAGTAAAAGCGCATCATTTAAAACCTCTTCATCATAAAGGGTTTCATAAGGAATTTCGGCATAGGCCAACACCATAGTAACCGCATCATCCCAGGGTTGCATTCCATAAGGTGTATAGACTGCAATCTTGGGAGCTTTTTCCAATATTACAGCATCCATATTTTGGGAAGGGCTACTGATAAACTCTAAAATTTCTTCTGCTTTTGAATTTGAAATCACTTCAAACGAAACGCCTCGTATTTGGCATTCTCGCTGAATCTCTTCAGCATCTGGCAATAAAAATGAACCGCCTCTATAATTGAGCAACCATTTTACCTTAAGTTGTTTTTCGAGGGTCCAATAGGTAATACCGTAGGCTTTTAAATGATTTTTCTGGCCCTCGGCATCCATAGGAATAAGTATATAGGACGCAAAAGTATGTGCTGATATGAATAGGAAACAAATTAGGGCTACAATCTTTTTCATAAGGGAAAGATACTTAAAAATTGTTCCCAACAGAATGGTTTTAAGGTAATTTTAAGGAAACCAGTCTTTACCCCTTACCTGATAACAGACTTGCCAAATATTGAGTACCCGGAAACTGCTCTAAAATAATCTTCATAAAAACCGTGATGGGAATAGCCATAATTAGACCAGGAATACCCCATAAAAATCCCCAAAACATAAGCATTACTAAAACTGCTATGATATTTAATGAAAAAGATTTCCCCATAAAGATAGGCTCCAAAATAGCACCAAATAGTACTTGAACACCTGTAAGTACAAGCATAAAAAACAATAATGTTCCTGTGGTTTCCATTTCAATAAACGCAAAAATGGACAATACTATTACAGCTATGAAGGACCCAACCATTTGAACAAAATTGATTACAAAAGCAAATAACCCCCAAAAGATAGGAAAGCTAACATCAAAATAAAGACAAGCGAGCCCTGTACCAATACCGGTAAGAAGGCTAACAAAAAATTTCACTTTTATAAAGGTAATCAAGTCCTTTTCAATTTTCATAAACGTTTTTATAGAAGTATGCTTTTGCTTTAAAAGGGTATTATTCAACAACTTGTAGACATTAATAGATTCGGCGAGCCAAAGCACCACAAAAAAAGCAGTCATTAAAATAGTGGTGAGAAATTTTCTTAAAAAATCCAACACAGGCCCTATGGTTTCTTTTTCAAAAAATTGAGAAAACAGTTTGCCATCATTTTTAAGGTCTAGAGCAAAATTGTGTTCCAAATATAGTTTTACAACATTGATTTTGTTTTGAGCTTTTCCAAAAAAAGCGGCGTCAGAACCTATAACTTGTCTAACTGCCAATTGAATTAATTGAATACCTAAATACAAGCCAACCCCAATTAAAAGAACAACAATGATAATACTCAATACTTTTGGTACGCGACGTTTCCCCAACCAACGCATGAGCGGCAAAAACAGTAAGGCCACAAACATTGAAAATATTAAGGGAATAAAAATAAAAGACAATAGTTTAAGCAAGTAAAATACTAGCGGAATCACTACAATCAACAATAAAATATTGGTGGTACGTCTTTGATCTAACATGAAGAAACTCTTTTAACTAGCGGCCAAAGTTAGTGTAAACCCATTGACAAATCTATAAAAAACTAAAGGTTTTATTAAAATGGCACATCGTTATTATCATCTTCGGACACATCAAAGGCATCAGAAGCGGATGGAAAAGTTTCTGGTTTAAAAGTATCGTCATTTGCAGCCGCATTCATTTTGGAGTGGAATTCATTACCAAATGGGGTATCAAAGTCATCCAGATTATCAAACTTACCTAAATGACCAATAAATTTCAATCGAATATTATCCAAACCTCCGTTACGATGTTTTGCTACAATAAATTCGGCTTGACCCTCAGTAGGCGAACGATCTTCATCGTCCCATTCTTCAATTTTGTAATACTCAGGTCTATAAATAAAACTCACAATATCCGCATCCTGTTCAATAGCTCCAGATTCACGAAGGTCGGACAATAAAGGGCGTTTGCTTCCTCCACGGGTTTCGACGGCACGGGATAATTGAGACAGGGCGATTACGGGGATGCTCAGCTCTTTTGCTAGTGCCTTAAGATTACGAGAAATGGTAGAAATTTCCTGCTCACGATTTCCGCTTCCTTTTTGGCCACCTCCAGCCGTCATTAATTGCAAATAATCAACCACGAGCAATTTGATGCCGTATTGTGACGACAGTCGTCTGGCTTTGGCGCGTAAATCGAAAATTGATAACGAAGGTGTATCATCAATGAACAATGGTGCTTTTTCCAATGTTTTTACCTTAACATTAAGCATTTCCCACTCGTGTTTTTCAAGCCTTCCTGTTCTTAATTTTTCTGAAGACAAGCCTGTTTCACTCGAAATTAAACGGGTAATTAATTGTACCGATGACATCTCTAACGAGAAAAATGCCACTGGAATATTTTGGTTGACAGCTATATTTCTTGCCATCGATAAGGTCAAGGCGGTTTTACCCATCCCTGGTCGAGCAGCAACAATAATCAAATCACTCTCTTGCCAACCCGATGTTAACCTATCCAATTTTGTAAATCCAGAAGGAATTCCACTTAATCCCTCTTTATTTGAAATATCTTCAATTTTCTTTTTGGCCTGAATCACCAAGCTTTGAGCTGTTTCGGTCGATTTTTTAATATTGCCTTGAGTGACCTCATAAAGTTTAGCTTCGGCATTGTCCAACAAATCAAAAACGTCTTTGGTCTCGTCATAAGAGTCCTCAATAATTTCATTTGAAATTTTAATTAAACTGCGTTGAATAAATTTTTGCAGAATGATACGGGCATGAAACTCAATATGGGCCGAAGATGAGACTCTTTGGGTTAACGAAATGAGGTAAAAATCACCACCAATCAATTCAAGTTTGCCATCTTTTTTAAGTTGACTAGAAACCGTTAATAAGTCAACAGGTTCGCTGTTTTCGAATAATTTGAAAATAGCTTCAAAGATATGTTTATGTGCATCTTTATAAAAAGCATCGGGGCTCAAAATATCAATAACCTCGTCGACTCCTTTTTTATCAATCATCATCGCTCCTAACACAACTTCCTCTATATCAATAGCCTGAGGAGGGATTTTGCCTTTTTCTAAGCTAATTATCGTGCTCTTATCTACTTTATAGCCTTGTATTTGATTGGGTTGTTTCATTAGTGCGAATGTAAATAAATTGCAAAGAAAAGTTAGGGTTTTAAAGATTTCAATCTTAACAAGTCATCAACAATTTAACTGTTCATAACTTATATTTATTGTTAACAGCCACAAAAAAAACCGAAGTTACAAGCTTCAGTTTTTTTTAAGACTTGATTCCATTGGGATTATCCTTTAAAAACTCCCATGCGTGCATATTTTTCCATCCTTTGATTTACTAAATCTGATGGTGATAAGTTTTTTAATTCGTCGTAACTTTTAATAATGGCATCCCTAACAGCAATAAAAGTAGCGTCCCGGTCTGAATGGGCTCCACCAATTGGTTCTTTAATTATACCATCTACTAATTTCATTTTTTCCATATCGAGTGCTGTTAATTTTAAGGCCTCAGCTGCTTGTTCTTTATATTCCCAACTACGCCATAAAATAGAAGAACAAGACTCTGGAGAAATAACGGAATACCAGGTATTTTCTAACATTAAAACGCGGTCTCCAACACCAATACCCAATGCGCCACCTGAGGCACCTTCACCTATGATTACGCAAATAATGGGGACTTTTAAACGCGTCATTTCCAAAATATTACGAGCGATAGCTTCTCCTTGCCCTCGTTCTTCAGCCTCAAGACCTGGATAGGCTCCCGGAGTATCAATTAAGGTCAAAACAGGAATATTAAATCGTTCGGCCGATTTCATCAATCGCAAGGCTTTTCTATACCCCTCAGGGTTGGACATTCCAAAATTTCTGTACTGTCTGCTTTTGGTATTATAGCCTTTTTGTTGACCGATAATCATATAGCTTTGGTCTCCAATTTTACCCAAGCCACCAATCATAGCTTTATCATCCTTTACATTTCTGTCACCGTGAAGCTCTAAAAATGTATCTCCAAAAATAGCCTTAACATGATCTAAAGTATAGGGCCTGTTAGGATGTCTTGAAAGTTGAACTCGTTGCCAAGCAGTAAGATTTTTATAAATGTTTTTTTTGGTGTCAATTAGTTTTTTTTCAATTTTCTTACAAGTTATCGTGACATCTACTTCACTTTCCTGACCTATAAGCTCACATTTTTCTAATTGCTCCTGAAGTTCTTTTATTGGAAGTTCGAAATCTAAATATTCCATCGAGACTTTAGTTTAATAATAATTAGTCTACAAACGTACATATTTTTTTCCGTTTAGAAATGAGAAATAAAATGAAAAAAAGAAAATGTAAGTCCTATCTTATAGCAAACCTAAAACAAAATGACAGCGATAAAATGATAAAAGATTAAGAGCGTTGATTTTATACGAGCTTTTCTTTTTGGCGCTTTTTATAATTTTTAAAAATCGCGTCCAGTATCAGAGTTGATAAAATTAAAACAGCTCCTAAATAAAATTTTGGGCTCATGATTTCTTTTTCTGGAAATAAAATAAGTGCTAGAATAATGCCATAAACAGGCTCTAAATTGTAGGATAACACAACGGTGTACGGACTTAAGTGTCTCATTACATTTACTGCGCCTATAAACGCATAAGCTGTACAAACGCTAGCTAAAATGAAGATGTAGACCCAATCTGAAATTGATAAACTAAAAAAAGAAGTACTAAACCCACCCTTAAAAATCAATACAAAAAGGCTAATAAAAACAATTCCTCCAATAAATTCATAATATGATATTACCGAAGCCCTATACGTCTTGACAAATTTTCCATTTAAAACGGCAAAAATTGTGGAAAATATAGCACATGAAATTCCTAAAATAATACCATTAAGATATTTGATTTCACTTTGTGTAATAAGAAATACACCCATGATGACCATAACTCCAAATACTACCTCGTACCAAACCATTCGTCTTTTAAAAATTAGAGGTTCAATAAACGATGCAAAAAAAGCACCCGTAGAAAACATAGCCAATGTGATTGAAATATTGGATTGGTTTATAGCCTCAAAAAACGTGATCCAATGTAAAGCAATAATAATTCCCGCAAATAAAAACTTAGCCTTTGCTCGATTACTAACGTCTATTTTTAGTTTGATTATTTTAATGTAAATGAACATTAAAATAGCGGCAATAAGCATTCGAAACCATACCAATGGAATTGAGCCAATGGAGATGAGTTCACCCAAAACGGCTGTAAAACCAGCAATTAAAACTAAAAAATGAAGGTGTAAATAAAGTTTTAGTTTAGCGTTTCGCATTGTAAAGGAGATAAATGGCTAAAATACCAAACACAACGTTAGGAAACCATACGGCTATCAAAGGCGAAAAATCAGATTGTTCGGCCATTACGCCAAACACCTTGTCAAAAAACACATAAATCATGGCAATGCTGATTCCAAAAGCGAGATTAACTCCCATGCCTCCACGACGCTTTTTAGATGATACTGCTACGGCTATAATGGTAAGTATAAAGACCGATACGGGTAAGCTCCACTTTTTGTATTTTACAACTTCATATCTCCCTATATTTGAAGACCCACGCTTTTTTTCCTTCTCAATAAAATTATTCAGCTCGCCATACTGAAGCGTTTCTGCAATATATTCAACGGGAGTTAAATCATCCAATTCAAAAGTAAAAAGCGTGTCTTTTCGGCGTTCACTTTCAATAAGGTCACTGCTCTCACCAATCGTCCGTTTAACGTAATTAATAAGTCTATATGTGGTGTCTTTATCTATATATCTAATATTATTGGCTGAAATCTTATATTTAAGTACATTTTCATCAAAATGCTCCAAAGTAAAATAGTTCCCACTTTTATTTTTAACATCAAAATTGCTAACATAGATATAATCGTTGTCATTGATTTGTCTAAAAACGTTATTGGTTTGTAAAATATCTTTTTGATTGCTTAAATATTTATAAACAAATTGATTATACCCTTTACTTGCCATTGGAGTTAAGTACAAACCAAGAATCAATGCCACAATAGAAATAACCGTAGCACCTATCATATAAGGTCTTAAAAACCTAGAGAACGATACTCCAGAACTTAAAAAGGCTACGATTTCGGTATTGTTTGCCAATTTTGAGGTAAACCAAATAACTGACAAAAAAAGAAAAATAGGAAACAAGAGGTTCGCAAAATAGATGGTAAAATCCAAATAATATAATGCAACGGCCGAAAATGGAACTTCTTTTTCAAGGATCTTTCCTATTTTTTCGGCTAGATTGACTGTAATTCCAATAGGAATGAACAACAGCAACATCATCAAAAATGTAACTAAATATCGCTTGAGTATGTACCAATCCAGTATTTTCATTGTTACAAACGTTTATCCATTTGTGCAACCATTGTATCCTTCCATGTTTTAAAATCTCCTGCTAATATATGTTTTCTTGCTTCGCGAACCAACCATAAATAAAATCCGAGATTATGAATGGAGGCAATCTGCTTCCCAAGCAATTCCTTTACAGTAAAAAGATGATGTAAATACGCTTTACTATATTCGGTATCAACAAAAGTTATGGCCATATCGTCAATTGGCGAAAAATCATCTTCCCATTTTTTGTTTTTAATGTTAATCGTTCCGTGTGCCGTAAACAGCATTCCATTTCTTGCATTTCGGGTTGGCATGACACAATCGAACATATCAATACCTAAAGCAATATTTTCTAGAATATTGATTGGAGTACCAACACCCATTAAATATCGAGGTTTGTCTTCTGGCAATATTGCACAAACAACTTCGACCATTTCGTACATATCTTCTATGGGTTCGCCTACAGACAGACCCCCAATGGCATGTCCTTCAGCTCCCGAATTGGCTATGTACTCTGCAGACTGGATTCTTAAATCTTTATAAGTACTGCCTTGAATTATTGGAAAAAAGGCTTGGCTATACCCGTACTTGTAGGGTAATTTTTCAAGATGTTTGATGCAACGGTCCAACCAGCGATGGGTCATGTGCATCGATCGTTTGGCATAATTATAATCGCATGGATAGGGTGTGCATTCATCAAACGCCATCATAATATCGGCACCGATGCTACGCTGAATTTCCATCACATTTTCTGGAGTGAAAACATGATAACTTCCATCAATATGCGATTTAAATTTAACGCCTTCCTCCTTAATTTTACGGTTTGCAGAAAGCGAATAAACCTGGTAACCCCCTGAATCGGTTAAAATGTTTCGATCCCAATTCATAAATTTGTGTAAGCCCCCTGCCCGTTCCAAAATTGGCGTTTGTGGGCGTAAATATAAGTGGTAGGTGTTACCAAGTATAATATCAGGATTGATATCATTTTTAAGTTCTCGTTGATGGACACCCTTTACCGTGCCCACAGTGCCAACGGGCATAAAAATAGGAGTTTCAATAGTCCCATGGTCCGTTGTAATGACACCTGCCCTGGCCTTACTTTGAGGGTCTTTGGCTTTTAAATCAAATTGCATAATCAAAATTTCATCAGTTGGCAAAGATAAATATCTCTTGTCATTAAGGTCTTAAACAATTAAGAAATTTGTAAGACATAAATTTCAATACGTCATTGGGAATAATCTCCCTTCTTAATAATGTTAGCAAAATGCGATAATTCGTTAATAAATGCGCCTCAACTCTTTTTTTAAGTCTTTTTAAACCTTTACTTTTGTGGCTGAAAAAATTTAATACTACATAAATGTCGGATATTCAACAATTAGAAGCATTGGTCACTCAAGTTCGTAGAGATATTTTACGAATGGTACATAAAGTAAATTCAGGACACCCAGGAGGATCTTTAGGCTGTACAGAATTTTTTGTAGCCTTATATAATGTCATCATGGACAGAAAACAAGGGTTTAATATGGATGGGCTTGACGAAGACATCTTCTTTTTGTCTAATGGACATATTTCCCCTGTTTTTTATAGTGTTTTGGCAAGATCAGGCTATTTTAAAATTGAAGAATTAAACACGTTCCGTTTGATTGATTCTCGTCTTCAAGGTCATCCTACTACTCATGAAGGCCTACCTGGTATTAGGGTAGCTTCGGGATCTCTAGGACAAGGAATGTCTGTAGCATTAGGAGCAGCTCAAGCAAAAAAATTAAATAAAGATCCGCACTTGGTATACAGTTTACATGGTGATGGCGAATTACAGGAAGGTCAAAATTGGGAAGCCATTATGTATGCCTCGGCTAAAAAAGTAGATAATATCATAGCGACTGTTGACTTAAATGGTAAACAAATTGATGGTGCCACAGACGATGTGTTGCCTATGGGAAGCATTAAAGCAAAATTTGAAGCATTTGGCTGGATTGTTTTAGAAATTAATGACGGTAATAATCTCGATGCCATTATTAAAGGAATGGCCGAAGCTAAATCCAAAACAGGAAAAGGAAAACCCGTTTGTGTTTTATTAAAAACAGTAATGGGGAATGGAGTTGATTTTATGATGCATACCCATGCATGGCATGGAAAGGCTCCTAACGACGAACAATTAGCTATTGGATTGGCTCAAAACCCTGAAACTTTAGGAGATTATTAACCACACAAAAAATGCAAAAGATGAAAACATATACTTATACAGAAAAAAAAGATACAAGAAGTGGTTTTGGAGCGGGTTTAGCCGAACTTGGGAGAACCAATCCCAATGTGGTTGCACTTTGCGCCGATTTGGTTGGCTCTCTTAAAATGGATGAATTTATTAAGGAAAACCCTGAACGATTCTTTCAGGTTGGTATAGCAGAAGCTAACATGATGGGTATTGCAGCCGGTATGACCATAGGAGGCAAAATACCTTTTACTGGAACCTTCGCTAATTTTTCTACAGGAAGGGTTTACGATCAAATACGTCAATCTATTGCCTACTCTGGAAAGAATGTTAAAATATGTGCATCACATGCTGGATTAACTTTGGGAGAAGACGGTGCAACACATCAAATTCTTGAAGATCTTGGCTTGATGAAAATGCTTCCAGGAATGACCGTCATCAACACCTGTGATTATAACCAAACCAAAGCTGCTACCATAGCTATTGCAGCCCATAAGGGTCCCGTCTATTTGCGCTTTGGAAGACCATCTGTCCCCATTTTCACTCCAGCTGACCAGACTTTTGAAATTGGAAAGGCTATTAAATTTACTGAAGGTAACGATGTTACCATTATCGCTACCGGGCATTTGGTTTGGGAAGCTTTAGAAGCTTCAAAAGCCTTGTACGAAAAAGGTATTACCGCTGAAGTAATTAATATTCATACCATAAAACCCCTTGATAATAAAGCCATTTTAGATTCTGTAGCTAAAACAGGATGTGTTGTTACGGCTGAAGAACACAATTATCTTGGTGGCTTAGGAGAAAGCGTAGCGAGGGTTCTTTCACAACACAATCCTGCACCACAAGAATTTGTAGCAACCAATGACACCTTTGGCGAGTCTGGCACTCCTGCACAGCTCATGACTAAATATGGCTTGAATAGCCAAGCCATTATAAAAGCTGTAGAAACAGTCATGAAAAGGAAATAATATTTGTTTGGCAGCGTTTTTGATATTGCAAGTCAAATCTTAAAACGAATATTATGAAAAATTTACAAAACTTACTTAACCTCTTAAGCAATTTGGGGTACGTAAGTAAGAAATTAATTATTAGCACAGTATTAATTGCATTCATCAGCTTAACAGCTTCAGCACAAAAAGGATCTAGTTTTGGTATTAAAGGGGGGTTAAATTATAACGCCAATGGTGATTATTTTCAATCTATAAGCTCCAATGCCGAACATCCAGACCGTAACATTGGATACCATTTGGGGTTCTTCGGTAAAATTGGTGATAAGGTGTTTTTTAGACCAGAATTAATCTATACAAGCACCAAAAGTGATTACAATAACGGTGATTTCAAAATGAAAAAATTGGATGCTCCTATGTTGCTTGGTTTAAAAGTTCTAGGTCCAATTAATGTTTTTGGCGGTCCATCATTTCAATATATTTTGGACTCAGGCTTTGATGGAATTAATATTAACGATATCGAAAATGATTTTACTGTAGGTTTAAACTTTGGTATTGGACTTGACATTAAAGATGTAGGGATTGATCTTCGATACGAACGTGGCTTTAACAACAACGAAGCTACCTTTATAGACAATAATTTTGGTGGTGGTGCCTCTAGTAGAATTGATACACGGCCAGATCAACTTATTTTGAGTCTATCGATAAAATTATAAACCAATTTTTTAAATGGATCTCAATCACATGTATAGATTGATATAAATTATTGAAACTTAAGACTATAAATGGGGAGCTTCTCATAATTTGATGCTCTCCATTTTTATTATTTTTTATCTATTTATTACCTTTCATCGATTTTATTTGTATTTCATAGATTTTTTATTCATTTTTGCTCAAATATTTAGCCCCAACTAAAATTAACCTATTTATGAATTCTTCACGACTTTCTTTATTAAAGCATAGCATTGCCCTATTATTTTAGGTTCTGTTTATATAAGATATTAAAGTTTAGAGTATTTATAAATACCTAAAAAGCCTAAAATTATGAACTTGGACATTGAGTTACTTAAAATTAAAATTGCAATAGAGATTTTCTTATTAAAAATTGAATATTACATAATTGAAACACAAATATTTGTACTCAAAAACTGGGTAAAATCAGAACAATTATTAAAAAATTTACGTTCTGGAGCCCCTATTTTAAAACCGTACTCTGTAGGTAGTTCAGTCTCTAAAAAGTTTTAGTTAAATAAATAAGCCCTAAATCTTAACTAAAATTAGGCCCTGAAGAAATTCAGGGCTTTTTTATTGTAGTAAGCTGGTCAATGACTCAAGAGTCACATTTTTCTGTTCTCCAGACTGCATATTTTTTAGGGTAAAGGTGTTGGTTTTTAGTTCCGATTCACCCACCAATACCACATAGTTTATAGTGCGTTTATTGGCGTAATTGAGTTGTTTTTTCATTTTGGCAGTATCTGGGTACAACTCTACATTAATGTTTTTGGATCTCAATACCTTTATAGCTTTCATACAGGCCAAAGCTTCAGGTTCTCCAAAATTAATAAAAAGTGCCTTTACTGTATTGGCAACGGTTTCGGGAAAACCATTTAAAGCTTCAAGAACCAAATAAATGCGATCCAATCCAAAACTAATACCGACACCACTCACATCCTTAAGTCCAAAAATACCCGTAAGGTCATCATAGCGTCCACCACCGCCAATAGAGCCCATATCGACACCTTTTGGAGCCGAAACTTCAAAAATAGCGCCCGTATAGTAGTTTAATCCACGAGCTAAAGTAACATCAAGTTCTAGACTTGCTGTTTTTAATTTTAATTCTGAAATGGCTCTATTGATAAACTCCAATTCCTCAATGCCTTTTTTACCTTCATGAGATGAAGATAAAATAGTTTTTAATTGCTCCATTTGGGACTCAAAACCTCCTGAAAGTGTAAACAGGGGTTGCAATTTGTCTATTCCAGATTGTTGAATACCTTTGGCTAACATCTCTTGTTTGACCTTCTCCGCTCCTATTTTATCAAGTTTATCCAATGCTACCGTAAAATCAATCAATTTATCATGGGCACCAATCACTTCGGCAATTCCTGATAAAATTTTACGGTTATTTATTTTTATAGTAACCGCTTTAAGTTTTAAAGCAGTAAATACAGCATCATACAGTTGCACAAATTCCACATCCTGCCATAATGAATGGGAGCCAACTACATCGGCATCACATTGGTAAAACTCTCTAAATCGTCCTTTTTGAGGTCGGTCGGCTCGCCAAACAGGCTGAATTTGATACCGTTTAAAAGGGAATTCGATGTCGTTTTGGTGTTGTACTACATAGCGTGCAAACGGTACGGTGAGGTCGTAACGTAGGGCTTTTTCAGAAATGTGTGAAACTATTTTATAAGAATCCTTTTCAGCATATAAGGGTTCATCGACTTTTGTCAAAAAATCTCCAGAATTCAAGATCTTAAAAATCAGTCGGTCACCTTCATCACCATATTTTCCCATTAAGGTTTCAGAGTTTTCAAAACTAGGGGTTTCAATAGGTTGAAACCCAAACAATTCAAACTGCTGTTTTATAGTATTAACGATATAACTGCGTTTTGCAACCTCTTCTGGATTAAAATCTCTTGTCCCTTTTGGAATACTTGGTTTTTGTGCCATATTATGTCCTGTCTTTCGGCTCCACTCAAGATAAACTCGAGCAGGAATCTTTTAAAATTGATCGATTAACTATCTACAAAAATATTATAATTTTTATGGGCAAAGGCAAGTTATTTTAATTTTATAGTAACTTTATAGATCTTTATCAGTCTTATAGTAAATTATCACTAACGTATTTAAAATTGAGCAATGTTTTCATTAGCTAGAGAAAATATTCGAATAGCCTTCGATTCCATTAAAAGTCAGCTTCTTCGTACTATTTTAACCGTCTTAATTATTGCCATTGGCATTATGGCTTTAGTGGCCATTTTAAGTTCGGTTTCGGCTCTAGAGAATACTATTTCGAGTGATTTTTCTTCTATGGGAGCTAATACGTTTAACATACAGCGCTACGAGTTTAGCACACAACGACAAAGCGGTAGGGAGCTTCAAAAAATAAATCCTGTAATTAGTTACAGAAATGTGGTGGACTTTGAAAAAAGTTATGATTTTCCATATACCAAAACTGCCATTTCGTTTGTTGGCACGAGAAATGCCGAAGTAAAATTTGAAAATAAGAAAACTGATCCTGAGGTTAGCGTTTTAGGCGTAAATGAATATTTTATTCAAAACTCAGGATTGGAAGTTGAAGACGGCAGGGAGCTCAATTATTTTGATATTCAAAATAGTAACAGTGTATGTGTCATTGGAAGTGATCTCAAAAAAGCACTTTTGGATGATGTCAATCCTATTAACAAAACCATTAGCGTAAGAGGCGCTAAATTTAAAGTCATCGGTGTCTTAAAATCCAAAGGGGCGACGTTTGGCAATAATCAGGATTTACGTGTCATTATTCCCATACAAAAAGCGAGAACCATTTTCACAAACCCTGTAATTAACTATAGTTTAAGCGTAAAAACCGATAAAAAAGACATGTTAGAAGGCGCTCAGGACGAGGCTATTTTAACTTTTAGAAATGTAAGAGGATTAAGTCCTATTGAAGACAATAATTTTGGATTGGAACGCAGTGATGATTTGATCAACCGGATTGGTTCCATTACACAATATCTTTATATGGCGGCTTGGATTATCAGTATTATCACCATTTTTGGTTCCTCCATTGCGCTCATGAATATTTTGTTTGTCTCGGTTTCTGAACGCACACGAGAAATTGGAGTTCGAAAAGCACTCGGCGCAAAACGTAAAACCATTGCTTCTCAATTCTTTTTGGAAGCCCTTATTATCGGTCAATTTGGTGGAATTCTTGGAATTATTTTAGGCGTACTTATAGGTGTGCTTGTATCGGCTGTTGCAAAATTTCAGTTTGCCATACCATGGTTGGCCATGTTTAGTGCCTTTAGCATCGCCTTTATTGTAGCCATTGTATCTGGTCTTCTTCCTGCTGTTAAGGCCGCAAAACTGGACCCGATTGAATCGTTGCGATACGAATAGTTATGGGCTTACCAGCTTCTCAAAATAAGTAAATAAATCCCCTTTTGTAATGACAGCGCCTTGTTGAATCAATTTGAACTTATCTAATGCCTTATCTTCGGAATAAGCCTTTATTGCACTAAAAAATTCTACATCATCAGTCAGCAAATTCGCTCTAAACCATTCAAACCCTTCTTTTGTAGTGAGATCAATCGTATTATTATTGACTTTTAAAGTAATCAATCGCATTTCATTCTCAATACAATGAAACAGATGCATTTGGTTGGATGATATATGTTCCAAATAGTTGACCTGCTTCAACACACCTTCCCAAACCAAATCACTAAACACATCTAATTCTTGCTCTGCTACTTCAGGCTTGTTCAGTTTAATAGCTGACCACTCCTCTGCAGTAATAGACTGAGTTGCTAAAAAATTTATGAATTCTTGGTGCAATTCTTCAAATTGCTCTTTTGTTAATCGGCTAAATTTCACTTTAAATAACGTTTATTAAGTGTGCAAAAATATAAAACCTCACAAGTTTTAAAAACTTGTGAGGTTTATTTTAATCAAAATTTTAAATTTTTAGAAAATATAACGCAATCCAAATTGCATTTGCCATCTGGATGCTAAGCTTGAATCATAACCAAAAGTTTTTGCGTTTGGTCCTCCATTAAATGTATACATTGGAGTAGCTCCAGAGGTGTCTACACTTAATGGTGATAAGTTATTGGGCTCCTCTACTACACCCCAATCTGAGTTAATAAGGTTTCCGAAGTTAAGGATGTCCAAACTCAACTGTAAAGTATTCGTTTTATCTCCACTTACTTTAAAATTAAAATCTTGTAAAATTTTAATGTCCCAGCGACCTCTCCAAGGCGCTAAAGCACCATAGCGATCAAAATACCTTCCTCTGTTATCACTTAAATATTTATCCTGTTGAATAAAACTTTCAAAATCAGCAGCCATACTTGACCCACCTGAAAATTGCATTTGTTGTACTTCAGAAGACGTCGGTATATAAATTAAATCATTGTTCTGGAAAGAGCTATCACCATTTATATTACCAGCATATGTGTAATTAAATCGACCACCTTGGGCGTACTCAAAAAATGTTGATATGGTTGTTGCTAACTTATCACTTGCATAAGTCCATTTTTTACTCCCCACACCTATAAACCTATGAGTATCACCATATTTAGAATACGATAATTCATCGTTATTAGCATTCCCTTTGTTTGGATTAAAATCAAAGGCATCACCTGTAATTTCCGCCTCAATAGAATTTACATCTTTAGCATTTAAATAGTTATATGCAAAACTTGCATAAAGTCCGTTTTCAAAATTCTTTTGAGCTTTAAATGTAAGATTCCAAATTCTACCTTTATCAGAGTTTGTAAAAACATAAGCATTATTACCTCTGTCATCAGACAAATAAACAGGTCGATTATCCCCAGGAGAGTTAAGCGTTCCTGATGGGTTTCTCAAACCCCAATTTTGCACATGTGCTGCATTTAAATCTTTAGTATAAGATAAATCAGCAGTTAGAGTAATACCATTCTCTAGTCTATGATCTGCCCCAAAATTAGTTCTCCAAACTTGTGGCCATTTGTATTCCGGATCAATAAACTGTAAAAATCCATCGTCAGCACCACTAACTTGGTTTCCTAACCAAACAAAGGGGAATCGACCAGTAAATAGACCTGATCCTCCTCTTAATTGAGTTTTATTCTCATTATTCACATCCCAATTGAATCCAACTCTTGGAGAAATTAACCAATTATTATTTGGCAAAGTTGTTGAATCAAATGTCACTTCTTGATTTGTATTTGGATTAAAATAAGATACTGAGTTATCTCTTGTTGCCCCGTTATCTGTATCAATGTATTTTTGAATTAAATCAGCTGTATTAAAATACAAAGGTTTATCAAAGCGTACACCATAAGTCAATTTAAACTCATCTGTGATGTTCCAGTCATCTTGAACATAAAATGATAATTGTCCAACGTTAAGTTCTGCTAATTTCCAGCCACCATCATTCCCTGTGCCATTTTCATTAAATGTATCAAAAGCATTTTGTGTAGCATCTAAATATTGGTCTACTAAACCTCCTGGTTGAGCATTATCCAAAAATGTTTGCATATCTGGATATGGGCTAAAAATTCCATAATATGGGAAAATTCCAAAATTAAAGGATTCATAATTAACTAGATTAAATGAGTTTTTAAATTGAAATTTTTCAAAAGAAAATCCTACAGTATAAGTATGATTTCCTTTAATAATGTTTAAATTATCAGTTAATTGAAATACTTTTTGATCCAATTCATTATTAATAGAAAAAGGCTCATGACCAGCAATAATATAATTAGAACCTGCTCCATCTTGAATAGTTATAATAGGTGCAGGACCAGATAACGGGTTTCTAAAATCATCAAAATGAGTATACCCTACTTGAAGTTTATTAGACACCTCATTAGATAATGTGGAATTTAACTCCAATTGAACTGATTGTAATTTGTTATTTATTTGATAACCTGAATTTTCAAATTGTAGTGTTTGAAGACTTGGTCCTCTAGAACCTAAAGCAGTTGGATGAGCTGGCTTTTCCTTCGAGGCATCTAACCAGTTGTATATAACCGCCAAACGGTTATTGTCGTTAATATTCCAATCTAATTTAAAGATTCCTTTGGTTGATTCAGAATCAAAAGAAAATCCTTCATACCTACCAGGATTATAACCTAAATTCATTAAGGCATCTTGAACAGCAATGAAATCAGATTTTAACACCCTTGATTCATTTACTGCACCAGAACCTGTGTTTGGCACCCAACCGTTAGTACCAAGATCAGTCCTATCATCTTTTTCAAAATTGGCAAAGAAAAATAATTTATTCTTAATAATAGGTCCACCAATACTCAATCCGTATTGATTTTGTTTTAGGTCTGACGTAGGTACGTCTTCTCCATTCACCTTACTTCCTGTAAGATTTTCATCTCTATAAAAACCATAAACGGTACCATGAAACTCATTGGTTCCACTTTTTGTTACCGCATTGACGGAAGCTCCAGTAAAACCAGATTGTGTCACATCATATGGAGCTAATGAAACTGATATTTGGTCAATAGCATCTAACGAAATCGGCTGCGCATCAGTTTGCCCTCCAGGTGTAGGTGCATCTAAACCAAATGGGTTGTTAAAAATAGCCCCATCTAAAGAAAAGTTATTAAATTGGTCGTTTCTTCCTCCAAAAGAATTGCCTGTAGAAGAAGGCTCTAATCTTGTAAAATCGGCTGCAGATCTTGAAATTGAAGGCAATCGAGTTAACTCTCGCCTACCCACATTGGTTTCAGCCCCAGTTCGATCACTTCCAAACGTACCAGTGCCAGTAGCACCTGTAATAACAACGGCATCAAGTTGTTCACTTTCGGCAACCATTTGGGTGTCGATGTTTTCGGTTTTACCCAAAGTTAGATACACATTATTCAATACTTGTTCCTTATAGCCTACAAAACTTATGGTAATGGTGTAAGGCCCACCAACTCTTAAGTTTAAAAGATTATAACGACCATCATAATTTGTTGCGGCACCGTATGTTGTTCCTGTAGGGGTATGAACTGCCACAACGTTAGCCCCGGGTAATGGTTGGTCGGATTCATCAAGAATCAACCCTTTAATGTTTGAAGTTGTTACCTGCCCAATGACAAAAGTAAAACTCAACATCAAAAGCAATGTTAGTAATTGTTTTTTCATTTGTTTTTGAATTTGTTTAATTTGTTTTGAATTAGTTATAATATGTTAAAGTAACAAAAATAAAATAAAAAAGGCTGTTCTAACGAACAGCCTTAATAAAATATTAATGTTTCATTAATTATTTGCTTTCAGCAATAACTTCAAAATTCATTTCAACAGTGACATCTCTGTGAAATCTGATTATTGCGTCATATTTTCCTAAACGTTTTACAGATCCACCAAGGATATTGATGTATTTTTTATCAACTGTATGACCTTCTTTTTGCAAAGCATCAGCAATATCCATATTGGTAACCGATCCAAAAAGTTTGTCACCAGAACCAACTTTAGAAGCAATTTTAATATCCAAAGCTTTAATTGCATCTGCAATTTTATTAGCTTCATCAACAATTTTCTTTTCTTTAAAAGCTCTTTGCTTTAACGTTTCTGCCAATACTTTTTTTGCAGAAATTGTAGCCATAATGGCTTGTCCTTGAGGAATTAAAAAATTTCTACCATAACCGTTCTTAACTGTTACAATATCGTCTTTAAATCCTAAATTTTCAACGTCTTGTTTTAATATAAGTTCCATAGTTATTGGTGT
The DNA here is from genome assembly GCA_051814705.1 of Flavobacteriaceae bacterium LMO-SS05. GTDB lineage: Bacteria > Bacteroidota > Bacteroidia > Flavobacteriales > Flavobacteriaceae > Geojedonia. Next base: position 552,131 of record JBPWQW010000004.1, on the reverse strand, counting down.
TTATTTTAATAAATCGGCTACATAAGGCATCAAAGCTAGATGACGCGCTCTTTTTACTGCAGTTGATACTTTTCTTTGGTATTTTAATGAAGTCCCTGTTAATCGTCTTGGTAATAACTTACCTTGTTCATTAACAAATTTTAATAAAAAATCTGGGTCTTTGTAATCTATATACTTGATTCCTGATTTTTTAAAACGACAGTATTTTTTGGTTTTACTGGTGTCGATGTTTAAAGGGGTAAGATATCTTATCTCACCATCTTTTTTTCCTTTTGCTTGTTGTTCAATTGAAGACATAATTACGCTTTTTGTTTGTTTCTGGTTCTTCTCTTTTCAGCCCAAGCAATAGCATGCTTGTCTAATTTTACGGTCAAGTAACGCATAAAACGTTCGTCACGTCTAAACTCAACTTCTAATGGAGCAATGACTTCTCCATCAACAGTAAATTCAAATAAGTGATAAAAACCACTTTTTTTGTTTTGAATTGGATAGGCTAATTTTTTTAGTCCCCAATCCTCTTTGGCTATCATCTTAGCTCCTTTAGAAACAAGAAAATCTTCATATTTCTCTACTGTTTCCTTTATCTGTGTATCAGATAAAACGGGATTTAAGATGAAAACAGTTTCATAATGATTCATATTAAAATATATTTATAATTAAAAATGGGTGCAAAAATAACTATATTTTCGTTTTCAAACAACATTTTTGCATTAAAATTTTGTAGTACAATAAATGTTAAATTTTGTTAAATAAAACAGTTTAACGATGTTTTTTGGTTTTTATCCGAATTTTTTGTACTATTGTCGATATCTTAACCTAAAATATAAAATGTTATGACTTTAAACTGTGTAGTAGTTGATGATTCTGCAATACAACGTCTATCGATTGTAAAGTTAATTGAGAGTCATTCCTCGCTTAACCTCATTGCAGAATACAGTAGCGCGCTCGAGACTAAAAACGGCCTCAATACCCATAAAGTAGACCTCATCTTCTTGGATATTGAAATGCCTGTTTTAAATGGTTTTGAACTGCTGGATGTACTCAACAATAAACCCCAAATTATTTTTGTTACCGGTAAAACAGAATACGCTTTTAAAGCTTTTAATTATGATGCCACAGATTATTTACAGAAACCTATTACTAGGGAACGTTTTAATACAGCTGTAGACAAAGCTCTGGAACAACATAAATTAAAACTTGATTTTGACGAAACTGATGGTGAACACATTTTTGTCAAAAGTAATTTAAAAAAGCGTAAGGTTTACATCAAAGACATTAAATGGATTGAAGCTCTTGGTGATTATGTGAAATTGGTTACCGAAGAGAACAGCTTGGTTGTTCTATCTACCATGAAAGCTTTTGAAAATGAATTGCCTGAAGGTAAATTTTTGAGAATTCATAAATCGTATATCGTAAATCTTGACAAAGTTGATCGATTTAACAGTAAAAACGTTGAAGTTGGCGCTTACGAAATTCCGTTAAGTAGAAATAAAAAGACACTACTTGTTGATGCGTTAAATAACATTTAATTATAATTATCAACATTTATAATTACCCTAACTGCCCTAAAATCTTTTACACTAAAGAAGCTATTGTTTATTTTAATAATGGCTTCTTTTGTTTTTGATAGCGACTGCTGTGGCGGAATTTTAACCAATATGTTTTTATGATATTGGTTTCGTATCCTTGAAACTGGAGGGAATTCTGGCCCTAAAACATATTGTGCAAACACTTGGCGTAATGATTTTGCATACCAATCTGCCGAACTGTTCACTTTTTGAAAATCCTTGTGCCTTAAGGTAATTTTAATCAACCTATAAATTGGGGGGTATTTGTAATTATGGCGCTCGTTCATCTGTTCTTCAAACATTTGAACATAATTATTTGTAGACACTTGTTTTAATATTTGATGATACGGGTTATAGGTTTGAATCAAAACCTTACCCCTAATATCCGTGCGGCCTGCCCTACCCGACACCTGTAACATTAACTGAAAACTGCGCTCATGTGCCCTAAAATCTGGAAAATTGAGCATATTGTCAGCATTCATGATCCCAACCAACTTTACATTTCTAAAATCCAAACCCTTGGTCAGCATTTGCGTACCTACCAAAATATCGATGTCCTGCTGTTCAAAGGCATTAATGATTTTTTCGTAACCATATTTTCCTCTTGTCGAGTCCAAATCCATTCTGGCTACCTTAAAATCTGGAAATAATGCTTTTGCTTCTTCTTGTACTTGTTCAGTACCAAAACCTTTATTGTCCAACTCCACGCTACCACAGGCCAAACATTGTTGCTGCATAGCGATATGGTATCCACAATAATGACAACGCAGCTCATTTTTAAATTGATGGAACGTTAAACTCACATCGCAATTTGGGCATTGAGGTGAATGTCCACAGGTATTGCACTCAACAATAGGAGAAAAACCTCTGCGGTTTTGAAACAAGATAATTTGATGTCCCTCTTTTAGGGTTTCTCCCATTTCTTCAATTAATCGATCACTAAAGTGACCCATCATGCGTTTACGCTTATGCTTATCCTGAATATCGACCAATTCAATATCCGGCATCAAAACATTATTATAACGATGGTTAAGCTCAACAAAACCATATCGATCTTGCTTTGCATTATAAAAGCTCTCCAAACTTGGTGTGGCAGAACCCAACACGGTTTTTGATTTAAATAAGCTTGCGAGAACAATTGCCGTATCACGGGCATGATAACGCGGCGCTGGGTCAAATTGTTTAAAGGACGTTTCATGTTCTTCATCCACAATGACCAATCCCAAATTTTGAAAGGGCAACAGCACCGAAGACCGCGCTCCTAAAACAAGTTGTGCTTTGGGCAAGCCATGAAGCACATTGTTCCATACCTCTACCCGCTCATGAGACGAATATCGAGAATGAAACACGGCTACTTTTTCACCAAAATAGTCCTGCAAACGGGATACCAACTGGGTAGTTAAAGCGATTTCTGGGAGTAAATACAAAACTTGTTTGCCTTTTGATATCCTATCTTCAATCAGTTTTACATAGATTTCTGTTTTACCAGAAGAGGTCACACCGTGTAAAACAGTAATATTATGATTTTTAAACGATTGAATAATTTCTTCTAAAGCTTTGTTTTGATGTTCGTTAAGATCTTTTGAATCTTCGATTTCCGCTCCTGAATATTGAACTCTATCGGATTGTATTTGATATTCTTCTAAAATCCCTTTATCAATCAAAGTTTTAATAATCGCTGAAGATGCGTCACTTTGATTGGAAACATCAGAAATTTTTACTGGCTTTTTGGTTTGGGCTGAAATTGAAAATACGGTCATCACAACTTGATGTTGTTTTGGCGCTCTATTTAATGCTTCCAACAATACTTTTAGTTGAGCCTCAGAGGAATATTTTGAATTCAGTTTAACATACCTTACAAACTTTGGTTTATATTTTTCATAGATTTCTTCCTCTACAGTAATCGCATTTTTATCGATCAACCGTTTGATAACAGGAAGTACATTTTTTTTATCCAGTATACTCATCAACTCCTGAATTTTCAATGACGATTGATGGTGCAAAGCTTCATAAACTAAAAACTCATCGTCTTTTAAGCCTTCATCGTCAAGTATAAGTTCTGCGTTTCGGGTAATGATGGTTTCGCTTTCTAAAATAAACGCGCTGGGTAATGCTGCCCTCATCACCTCGCCAATGGTACACATATAATACTTTGAAATCCACTCCCAATGTTTTAATTGTATAGGGGTCACAATAGGCTCTTCGTCTAAAATTTGATGAATATCCTTGGCTTTATAAATTTGTGGTGGATTATTGTGTTTTTGACACACTAAAGCTGTATATATTTTAGATTTTCCAAATGGCACAGACACCCTCATCCCTGGTTTTAAAAAATGAAATTCAGCCTCTGTAACTTGATAAGTAAAGAGCTTTTCTAAAGGAATGGGCAGTATGACGTCTATAAAATACTGCATCTAAAAACTTTTCTTCAATCGATTTAAAGAGGCATTTAACTCATAACCCAAAAGGATAATATTTGAGTTGAGCCACAGATAAAACAAAAGAATCAACAGAGCACCAATAGATCCATAAAGCTCGTTATATTTTGAAAAGTTTTCAATATAAATACCAAACAAATACGAAGTTAAAATGATGAGCAGGGTTGTAAATAATGCCCCAATTGAAAAAAACCTAGATGCTTTGCCTTCTTTAGTACCAAAATAATACAAGGTTGCGGTAGCTAAATAGACCATGATGACAAAAAACATATATTTTGCCATAACCACCCAAACTAAACTAGCACCTTGATTGGCATAACCTTTCTCTTCAAGGTTTTCAAAAACATTATCTATGACATAAATTTCAAAATATCCAAAAACGGCTACCGTTAATATGAGTAGAAAGGCCAAAATAAGCGCCACGCCCATGGCGTACATATATTGTTTAAAAACGTTTCTGGCCAATTGTTCATGATACGAACTTTCAAACCCCGAAAACACAGCATTAACACCATTCGCCATTAACAAAATGGACAGCACAAAAACCGAAGACAACAAGCCTCCGTGTGAACTATTGTCACTAATGTTTTCAAAAATATTTTTAAAGAAGAAATCTGAAGTTTGTGGCGGTAAAAACGAATCTAGAAACGCTAAAAATTCAGTCTGAAAATTTTCAACAGGAATATAAGGTATCACAATTAAAATGAAGAGCAAAAACGGAAAAATTGCCGTAAAGAAACTAAAGGCAATTGCACTGGCTCTAGTGGTCAATGCTCCTTTAACAATGCCAGTAATGTAGAGTTCTATTAAATCATAAACTGATAAGCCTTCTAACGCAGGAAGCTTTATTTTTTTCAATAATCGGATGATGAGATTAACTATTGGAATTTTATCAAGTTTATCTTCTACAGGTTTTGTCATTTTAAACCGCCTTTAAACTTAAATCCATATTGTAAACCGAATGGGTCAAGGCTCCACTCGAAATATAATCCACACCACAAAGTGCATAGTCTCTAATCGTTTTTTCGTTTATGTTTCCCGAAGATTCCGTAAAACATTTAGCGCCAATCAATTGAACTGCAATTTTAGTATCGTCGTAATTAAAGTTGTCGAGAAGAATTCTGTAAACCCCATCGGATTTCATAATTACTTTAACTTCCTCCAAGTTTCTGGCTTCAACTATAATTTTTAGATCCAGATTGTTGTCCTTTAAATACTTCTTGGTTTTATCAATAGCTTTGGTAATACCTCCTGAAAAATCAATATGATTGTCCTTTAACATAACCATATCGTACAAAGCAAACCTGTGATTCTCTCCGCCTCCAATTTTTACAGCCCATTTTTCAAGAGCCCTAATACCCGGCGTAGTTTTACGGGTATCCAGAATTTTGGTGTTTGTTCCTTCCAACAAATTCACAAACTGCTTGGTTTTGGTGGCAATGGCACTCATGCGCTGCATAGCATTAAGCACAAGGCGTTCTGCTTTTAAAATAGATTGTGAAGGGCCTTCGACATAAAATACCACATCTCCAGGCCTAACACTACGTCCATCTTGTATAAACGTTTTTACAGACAGCTTTCTATCGACATATTTAAAGACCTTTTTAGCAAATTCAACACCAGCAATAATACCCTGTTCCTTCACCAAAAGTTTTGCTTTACCTAGTGCATCACTTGGGATACAAGCCAACGAACTATGGTCTCCATCGCCCACATCTTCGCGAATGGCGTTTTCAATAATCAATTCTATTTCCTTTTGGAATTGTGCTGCAGAAATCATAAAATCTTATTTGTTGTAAAAATAGGAATTGAAAACCAAAATAATCAAATTCCAAATTCCAAATTCCAATTAAAATGTAAATTTGCATATGACCATAAAACTTTTAGCCATTGGCAAAACTGACAATAAAGAGCTTCTAAAACTTATTGAAGACTACCAAAAACGTTTGGGTTTTTATATCAAATTTGAATTTGAAATCATTCCCGATTTAAAAAATGCCAAAAACCTGACCGAAGACCAACAAAAACAAAAAGAAGGCGAGCTTATTTTAGGCAAATTAAACACAACTGACGTCTTGATTCTTCTAGATGAAAACGGCAAACAAATGGATTCGGTTTCATTTTCAACATATTTACAAAAACACATGAACTCTGGCATTAAACAACTCGTTTTTGTGATTGGTGGTCCTTATGGGTTTTCAGAGGACGTTTACACCACAGCTCAAGGAAAACTCTCCTTGTCTAAAATGACCTTTTCTCATCAAATGGTACGTTTGTTTGTTGTTGAACAGTTGTACCGCGCCTTTACAATTTTAAGGAATGAACCTTATCATCATCGATAAGTTATTCCTTTCCAAAATCTCCAGAATCTACATCCTTAACAAATTTTATAAGACCATTCATATAAGTCTTTTGGTCATCATATTGCGACAAATGACTTCCTTTAGGACATAATAAAAACCGCCCGTTCTGGACTTCGTTGGACATCCATTTCATATAGTTTGGATCCATGGTATCGTGAGTTGCACCAATAACCAGCGTTGGAACCGCCAATGTTTTTAATCTATCCGATACATCCCAACCCTTTAATGACGCATCGCCAGTGACTCCAAATTCGCTATAACCCTGCATAAAAACATAAATGTTAGGATTGAGGTGTTTAAAGGCACGGTTAATGGATTCAGGCCATTCTTCCAAAGGCATCCGCAATACATGCTCGGTATAATAGTGCTTGGTAACCAATTCTTCATATTTAGGGTTTGCAAAATCGTTATTAGCTTCCATGGCCTTGATTTCTTTATAAATTTCTGGAGGCAATTGTGGCCCTAAAACTTCTGCGGCATACTTTTCATATGCTGGAATACTCGCCATCATATTCGAAATGACAAGTCCTTTTAAATGATTTTGATATTTTAAGGCATATTCCATGGCCAAAATACCGCCCCAAGATTGTCCATACAAATAGAAATTATCCTTATTAAGACCTAATGCCTGTCTGACCTGTTCTACTTCTTCAACAAAATGCTCGGTTGTCCATAAAGTAGAGTCATTAGGTTGATCACTGTAATAGGAATCCAGCTGGTCGTAATAAATATATTCAATACCCTCTTTGGGTAGATAGCCATCGAAGCATTCGAAAAATTCATGCGTACCACCAGGTCCTCCATGAAGTAATAATACTTTCATTTTTGGATTGTTCCCAACACGTTTGGTCCACACCTTAAATGTACCTTTAGGTGTAGTAATGGGAATCATTTTAATACCACCAGTAAACTGGTCGTCACTACCAGAGTAATCTAAATAATCAGAGGTTGTAGCTGTTTTATCAACAGCGTAGGGATCGGCATGTTTACAACTGACTAGGCTAATTGCAATAAAGGCAAAAAAATAAGTGATTTTTTTCATTGTCATAATGTATTTAATTAAAGTTTTGAAAAGACATAATTACCACTTTTAAATTAAATGGAAGCCATTGCTTTTGCCTTACCTTCTACTGCCTGTCGTCTTTTGGTGGCCCTCTCGAGTGTCAAATCATAATGTACAATAGACTCTTCAAATCTATTTTGGCTCATCAGCCATTCGGCATACAACTCGTGAGTGGGCTTTTGAATTACTGGCGGACCATAACTGTAACTTAATTCTTTTTCAGTATCAATAGAGGCTTTTAACCAGTGTTCGGTATCCAAAATATTATTTTCCATCCAAGATTTAAGCGCTTTTAACTGCATTAACATGACCAAGGACTCATTAATATTAGTTTTGGTAGGAATGATTCTGGATGGGCTAGAGCACACGCTATATCCATCTTCCAAGTAATTTACCAGTAAGGATTCTTTTTCAATTTTAGTCTGAAGCGCTTCAATAATTTCATTTAATTTTTGATTATCCCGCTTAAAATATGCTTTATAGCCTTCCAAAAATTGGTATTGCGACCGAACTGAAATATTTAAATCGGACACATCAACATCTAAATTGGCAATTGAGGATTCCCAATCATTTGTTTCTACCAAATAAGTCCCTTTTAAAAACACTAAGTGTACACGACCTCGACTTGATGGCGTTTCGTTTACATATTGCTCTAGTTTTAAAACCATGTCTTTGGCCTTTTCAAACTCATTGTTTTGTAAATATCCATACTCCAACCAATGAAAAGCATGGTATCCTCGGGCATCGTTGCCAAGATTTTTACGCTCCATACGATTTAAACTAGCTTGATACGAATCAATATTCGATTTTATAACCTTATCCCACATACCCAAGGCCACATAAATGTGCGATGGCATGTGCAAGGCATGACTTGCGTCTGGAGCAACTTTGGCATAGGAATCAGCAGCATCAAGGGCCAATTTCGCATGCTGGGGATCGTCGTAGGAATGGATTAAATAATGAAGCGCTCCAGGGTGATTGGGATTGATTTTTAATACTTTTTTGGCAACTTCAGCGCCCAAACCATAAATGGAATCGTTTCTACCCTCTGGCACCGATCCTAATAATGAAATGGCATAAAATGCTGCTAACTCGTTATTGTTGGGCTGTTCTTCATAAAGATTTTTCATAAAATTCATATAAGCTTGATCTCGCTCTGCTTTTGGGGTTTTGGGCTTATATAAAATTTTAACAGCTTCCAACAGCCCCAATTCATCTGTAGATAACTGGTCCAAATCATCCATTTGATTTAGCTGCTGTACTACTGCAAATCCTTTATCGTAATCTTGTTCGTTCCAGATACTGTGGTTATAGGTCATAGCCTCTCCCCAATACGCCATTGCCATTTTAGGATCGATTTGCTGAGCTTCAACAAATTCTTCTCTAGCATCTTCATATTCAAAACTATGAAGCAATAAAAGGCCTTTTTCAAAATGAGGTTGAGCCAATTCATTTCCATAAACTTGTAATTCCACCATACCCAATCCATTGGAAGTGGTTTCTTTTTGTCTACAAGAAATTATGGAAATAATTCCTAGGACTAATATTAATCTTTTCATAAATGGTGGTTTTTTCATACTAACTATATAATTAGGATTAAGATGCTATTCAAAGATACTATTTTCCAACCTATTAAGGGTTCTTGTATTTTTAACAAAATTTCAGTGTCTAAACGCTTCAAACCATAATAAAATCAAATAAACTTAGAATTGACCTAATCTTATACCATAGAATTTTAAAAACTAAAACGCATTAACAAGAGGTTAAAATTCGCTTTAGTTAGAAACAGATCCTTATTTTAAACTTTAATCAGGTAGTTTTTAGGTTGAATAAACGAAGTTAGCTAATTTTTTGGTTTAAATCAATTAGTAGTATTTTTGCTCGTCCATAATTTTAAAATCATGCAACTCGTTTTCGCAACCAGTAATCCTAATAAACTGAAGGAGGTCCAGAGCTTAATTCCAAAACACATTAAATTATTAAGTCTTCAAGATATTGATTGCTTTGAAGAAATTCCTGAAACACAACCTACCATTGAAGGTAATGCCATTCAAAAAGCAGAATACGTCAAAACCCATTATGGCTACGATTGCTTTGCAGATGATACTGGGCTTGAAGTTTTGGCATTAAATGGTGCTCCCGGAGTTTATTCGGCGCGTTATGCAGGACCGCAGCACTGCGATGAAGATAATATAGTCAAACTCCTTAAAGCCCTTGAAAACCACACCAATCGTTCAGCTCAATTTAAAACAGTGATTGCACTAGAGCTTCAAGGAAAACAGCAGGTGTTCACAGGAATTTGTGAAGGCCATATTATTAATGAAAAGCGAGGTAAGGAGGGTTTTGGCTATGATCCCATTTTTAAATCTCTAGACCATACTAAAACTTTTGCCGAACTCTCTTTGGAAGAAAAAAACATCATAAGCCATCGCGGGAAAGCGGTAAATCAGCTTGTTGAATTTTTAAATTCTATTTGAATTATAAACTACATACTTAAAAATCAAGTAATTAACTTAATAAAATATCTTTTTTAAGATTCCTGCTTTCGCTGAAATAAAAAGTGTATCTTTGCCGACTGAAACCCAAAATAAAAATGGATTTCAATTCCTCAGGGTGAGGATGTGTTACTGGAAGTTTAGGTTTGAGTAAGTCGATTCGCTTCTTTTGTAACACTACAAATATAATCGAAATACTTAATACAACAGAATGAACACATTCCAAGATTTAGGTCTTAATGAAGACCTATTGCATGCCATTACCGATTTAGGCTTTGAAACACCTAGTGAAGTTCAAGACAAAACCATTCCCATTTTATTAGAAAAAGAAACCGATTTGGTCGCTTTGGCACAAACCGGAACCGGCAAAACCGCCGCCTTTGGCTTTCCTATGCTTCAAAAGATTAATGTGGATAGCCGTACTACACAAGGATTAATTTTATCGCCTACCCGAGAGCTATGTCTACAAATCACCAACGAAATAAAACTTTATGGCAAATATCTTAAAGGTCTTAATGTTGTAGCTATTTATGGTGGCTCCAGTATTAGTGATCAGGCTAGAGAAGTAAAACGTGGTGCTCAAATTATTGTGGCAACTCCAGGAAGGATGAAAGACATGATCAACCGAAAAATGGTTGACATTTCAAATATCGAATATGCCGTTTTAGATGAGGCCGATGAGATGCTCAACATGGGATTCCATGAGGACATTACAGATATTTTGTCCTATACACCACAAGACAAAAGTACCTGGCTATTTTCGGCAACCATGCCAAAAGAAGTGGCAAACATTGCTAAAAAATTCATGAAAAACCCTATTGAAGTAACAGTAGGTAACAAAAATGAAAGTACTAATCAGGTCTCTCACGAATATTATTTAGTGAATGCCCGTGACCGTTATTCGGCCTTAAAACGTTTGGCCGATGCTAATCCTGATATCTTTTCAGTCATATTTTGCCGTACCAAACGCGACACCCAAAAAGTTGCAGAACAACTTATTGAAGATGGTTATAGTGCAGGCGCCCTTCATGGTGACTTAAGCCAAAACCAACGTGACATGGTAATGAAATCTTTTAGAAATCAACAAATTCAAATGTTGGTAGCTACCGATGTTGCTGCACGTGGTATTGATGTGGATGATATCACCCATGTCATCAATTACCAATTACCAGATGAGCCTGAAATTTACACACACCGATCAGGAAGAACTGGACGTGCTGGAAAAACAGGAATATCGATGGTTATTGTTTCTAAAAGTGAAGTTCGAAAAATAAAAAGTATTGAGCGCATCATTAAGAAGGATTTTGTAAGAAAAGACATTCCAGATGGTATGGAAATCTGCGAAGTGCAATTAATGTCCCTTGCCAATAAGATCAATAATGTCGAGGTCAACAGTGAAATCGATAAGTATATGACTAATATCAATGCCTTATTCGAGGAATCCACCAAAGACGAGTTGATCAAAAAATTCTTTTCTATTGAGTTTACCCGCTTTTTTAATTATTACCAAAAATCTAAAAACTTAAGTTTTGTAGACTCCCGTGGAAGTGATCGTGAAGATAGCCATGGAAATGGACGTGATTATGGAAGCAACTCAAATGATACACGTTATTTTATCAATGTTGGTAAAAAAGACGGATATGATTGGATGAACTTGAAGGACTTCTTAAAAGAGGTGCTCGAGCTCGGCCGTGATGATGTATTTAAGGTAGATGTTAAAGACAGCTTTTCATTTTTCACAACCGATAATTCGCTTCAAGAAAAAGTATTGAGCTTCTTTAAGGATTATAAACACGAAGGTCGCTTTGTAAACGTTGAAGTCAGTGAAGATAAAGGAGGGGGTCGAAATCGCGGAGGAAGAAGTGGTGGTCGTCGTGATGGAGGTCATCATAGAAGGGATGACAAACCAAGAGGCGATCGGTTTTCAGGTTCTCGTAGAGGGGGCTCTGTAAACAGAAGTGAGCGCAGACGATCCGATCGCGATTCAAAACCAAGATACTCAAACTCCGAAGCTAAGGCTGGTGCTTCTAGTTTTGATAGACCTAGACGATCAAGACGACGAGATTAAAAATAATTAAAAACCTCAAAATAGTACTTTTGAGGTTTTTTTTAACCCTCTTGTTAATATTTAGTCAAATTTGAAAGCTTTGCACCTTTTTTATATTTTGTTTACTACTTTTATACCGTAATCTATGTCTATGAAGAAGCTATTCCTATTTGTTTCCTTTTGTTTTGTCACACTTTTTAGTTTGGCCCAAGATGAAACCTCTGTAAAAGGAATTGTGATCAGTACTACTACAGACCAACCTTTGGAGGGTGTAAACATTGTGAATTTAAACCAAGTAAAGGGAACCTCAACGGATGATAAAGGCGCTTTTGAAATTAGAGCTAAAGCCAATGACACCTTGCATTTTTCATATTTGGGCTATAAATCCATTAAAGTTAGGGTCACCAACGACTGGTTAAAGTTTGGGGCCACCCAAATTGAAATGACCGAATTGGCCCTAGCATTAGAAGAGGTTGTAGTCAATCAATTACGATTGACTGGATATCTTGAAGTTGATGTGAAGCAGGTGCCTCTAAAAAGCAATTACAGGTATAGCATTTCTGGACTTTCCAATAAAGGCTATGAAGCAGGAAATCGCTCTCCAAATGCGGTAAGTAAAGTTTTGGGTGCTGTGTTTAATCCAGCTGATTTTTTATACAATATGTTTGGCAAAAAGCCTAAAGAGTTGCGCAAATTGAAGCAGATGAAGCAAGATGACCAAATCAGGAACCAATTGGCTTCACGATTTGACCGGGAAATGCTTATGGTATTGCTTGAGGTGGACCGTTACGATTTGGATGAAATTATTAACCAATGCAACTATTCTCGTGACTTTATAGAAACCGCCAACGATCTACAAATTCTCGACGCTATTAGCGAATGTTACGAAGAATACAAAGTGTTAAGTAGAAGCAAATCCTCTAATAGATTTTAGCTAGTGCATCGAATGTAATGCCACTCTGTTGCCTTCTGTATCAATAAACACACCCATATAACCATATTCAGGCGAGATTTGTTTTTTCGATTGATAGATTTTTCCTCCAGCAGCTTCAATTCTATCCAACTCATTTTGCAGGTCCTTGCAGTTAAAATACACCATGGTACCCTCTTTACTTGGAATGTACGACTCTTGTTTTACCAAGGTACCTGGAGACCCATAAGCTTCCGCTCCTTGGCTAGGGAACCAACCCATGAGCAATTCACCAAAATCCATAACTTGGATATCCACCTGAAAAACGGTTTCGTAAAACGTTTTAGCACGTTCCATGTCGCTTACAGGAATTTCAAACCAGCCTACCATATTTGTTTTCATCTGTTTTTAGTTTATTGAATAGATACTTTGCCTAATTAAAGCCTTAATAAGTTTGAAATTTTGTTAGTAGCATGTCATTATTTATGGTTTTTCTAATTGCTGCTTTAAACTTTTAAGTCCTTCTTCAAAATCTTTTCCAACGGCCTTATCCATATTCATAAACAACATGAAAATGCTAAAAGGAAATTTATTTCTTCCTGAAAATCCCCATGTAACATTGGTCTGTTGTTTATCCAATTCTACTACTCTTAAGTAAGCATCCGATTGCGATTTCCAAGGTTTTAAAAACCGTAATTCCGATACAATGCTTTCATTTTCAATAATTTGTTTAATTTCTTGTTCGCCAGATCCAACTGTTTTGTTGCCTTCCCATTTAGATATAAATCCCACTTCGCCATCAATTCCGAAAAAAGTTTGCTTCATGTTTGGGTCTTTCTTTTTCCACGGTGACCAATGGTCTTGATTCTTAACATACTTTAAATAGTTAAAAACTTCCTTAAGAGGTTTATTGACGATAATACTTCTGTTGACTTCATAATGTTTTGGGGCTATCATTCCCAAAATCAGTAAAATAACTGCGATCGATAAGATAATATACAACGCAATGTACATGGATTTAAGTTTTTAAATTGCATAATAAAAATACAAAAAATTATACATTTATGGCATGAAATGGGCCATGGGTGCACAACAAAAATAACTTTTCCTGATATTTTCAAGAAAAGAACGCTGACGACGCTGATTTTATATGATTTACGCAGTTTGTATCAGCGAAAATCCGTCCGATCGGTGCCACCTGCCTGTCAGAGTTGCGAATGGGGTATCAACAGCAACCAAATTACATCATATAATATTGGTTATCAGATAATTAATATTTTTTGGTTTTAATTGATGTCATATGAAATCAACGGTTTGCGTGCAAATTGCGTGCAAATTTTTTTATATCTTTGGGTATCATGAACACAAATATAAAACTCTCTTTAGATACCCGCAGAAAGAAAAATGACAATTCCTTTCCAATAATTTTAAGGTTAAGTCATTTCCGTAAAACCACGTCTATAAGTCTCGGAGAGTCTGTGCCGCTAAATTTTTGGGATGAAAGAAGCGAAAAAATAAAAAAATCCTATAGTGATACTCTAACAGTAAGAAAATTAAATAACAAGCTATTAAAAGCAAAAGTGCGTGCAAATAATATTATCGAAAAACTAAATGAAAAGGAAGAGCTTAATTATTTATCTATATCTCAACTAAAAAATAGAATCACTAAAAGGGTTACTTTTAATTCGTTTTTTGAGTACAGTAACAGTATTATTGAAGAGCTTAAAAGGGTTGAGCGTTATGGCAATGCGAACTCATATTATGCGGTTACCAAAATATTGAAAAAATTCAATAAGGGTAATGATTTAAAATTTAATGAAGTTAATTATGAGTTTCTTAAAAAGTTTGAGGAGTTTCATTATTCCAGAGGAAATTCTACTAATGGGCTGGCTGTTTATATGAAAACAATCAGGGCCATTTATAATAAAGCCATTAAAGCTGGAATTATTCCAAAAGATGCCTATCCTTTTACAAATTATAGAATAAAAACAACACCAACCGAAAAAAGGGCACTTGACATTAACAGCATCAAATCGATAATGATGCTGGATTTAAAAGAAACTGACAGTTTATTTCATTTCCGAAACTACTTTCTAACATCCTATATGCTTTATGGTGTATCATTTATAGATATGGCATTTTTGAAACTTGAAAACATTATAGATAACCGCATAAAATTCTTTAGAAGAAAAACATCTAAACCGTATGATATTAAAATCACACCTCAGCTAAAAGAGATACTTGCCTGTTATACGAAGAACAAGGATAAATCAGATTTTATCTTTCCTATTATCAAAAGAGAGAAATACGAGCTTCAATACAAAGATGTATTATGGGCTCGTAAAGCTTATAATCAGGGGCTAAAACAAATTGCTGAAAAATGTAATATAGAACAACGAGTAACATCTTATGTGTCTCGTCATAGTTTTGCTACTCAAGCCATGCTACAAGATGTGCCCTTACAAGCCATTTCCGCCATGCTTGGACACAATCGCTTAACCACTACTCAAATTTATCTTAAATCTTTACCTAGTGAGGTATTAGATGATTATAATAAAAAGTTGGTTCAACTTTAACCCCTCCAGAAATTATCCTATTAATTCTCTAAAATTATCAGTATTGATAACTTTTATTTGCGAATTATAAGCCTCAATAAAACTTTTATGGATTTTTATTTTTGCTTTAGGATTCCATTTAAACTCGTAACCAAAAATCTTCCCTGATTCTTCTTCAACATAATCTATTTCCTGTTGCTGTTTTGTGCGCCAAAAATATTGGCTTATTCTTAACTTTCCGTAACTTAATTTTTTTAGTCTTTCAATTATTAAAAAATTCTCCCATATAGCACCTGTATCTGCTCTTGAGTTTAATGGTGTAAAGTTTCCTATAATCGCATTCCTAACACCTGTATCGTAAAAATAAATTTTTTGATTTGTTTTAATTTCGTTTCTCAAATTTCTGCTAAAGCTTGGTAATCTATAAATCACGTAACTTTTACATAATAAATCAATATAGCTTTCAATGGTTCCCTTATTAACACCTATTAATCTTGAAAGTTCATTATAACTTACTTCATTACCTAATTGAAGTGCTAATGCTTTCAATAATTTTTCTAAAATATCGGGTTTTCTTATACCACTAAATGCAAGTATATCTTTATATAAATAACTATTAACTAATTGATTTAAAACTTCAATCTCATCACCAAGATTATTAATAACGTCTGGATACATGCCATACAATAATCTTAACTCCAATTGCTGTGTAGATTTCACATACCCTATATTATCTTCCAACTCTTGCCATGAGATTGGATATAATTTATATTCCCATTTTCTACCTGTTAAAGGTTCGTTGGTTTGGTTATTTAACTCAAAAGCTGATGAGCCACTCACAAATAGTTGAACCGATTTAAACTGATCGGTAATTATTTTTAAAGTTATTCCAATATTTTCAATACGCTGAGCTTCATCAATAAAAACAATTTTATAGTCTCCTATGATGCTTTTTAGTTGTTCTGTATTTGGGTTTGTTAAAAGATTTCTTACTGTAGGATCATCTCCATCAAGAAATAAATAGTCTTTATCCTCTAATACTGATTTAATTAGTGTCGTCTTTCCTACTTGCCTTGGACCAATCAGAATAATGGCCTTTCCTGAGTTCATTTTCTCATTTAAAACTGTAGATACAAGTCTATTTATCATAACTTTCTTCTATTATAATAGCCAAAAGTAATGTTTTTTAGTTAATACATAAGCCAAAAGTCAATTAAATTAACTAAATAATCATATAAGAAATAACCGATATAGTAACTATAATACAAGTTATAAAAACTACCACCGCCCAATTAGGATAAATTTTAGCTTGTTTTATTTTGTTTTCAAAACGACTTTCAAAGCGTTCAATGGCTTTTCTATGTGAGTCCATTTTTTGTTCATGTGTTTCAATAATAGACTTATACTCTTTTAAATCCATCTTAATTTTTGTGTCTTTTAATTGATTATTAATTTTATCAAGTTTTTCAATACCCTTATTAAAATCATTGATTTCATTTACAAGTAATGCTGTTAGTTCTTCAAGTTTTGTCATGATTGTTCGGTTTAATTTAATATCCTATTCCCATTCCTTTATCGATGGCTCTTTTAATAATGAACTTGGTGATCTTTAAGGCTAAGTTTGGTGTCAATTCTACGACCTTTCCAGCTAGATTAACACTTGCTTTATTTTCTTTTAATATACTTGCTCCATTTATTCCTGACATTTGTTTTCCAATATTACCTATAGACATGTTCCGATGCACTTCACTGCCTTTTAGGTTATGACCATCAAACTCAAACCGAAAACCCTGTAATTTGTTTTGGTTGTTAATGGTTGGTATTACTTTTACACCATTGGCTTGCATGGCTTTTATATAATCATCAAAAGATTTTGGCTGAAATTGTTTCATAGATAGATCATGCCTGCGTTTCATTTCAGTTCGTATTTCTTTTAGATTGAAAGCCTTTTCAAACTGGACTTGTTTTACGGTTGTCAGCCTCATGTGTTCTGCGACCTTTTCTGCCGCTAATTGACTGCGCTTTCCAATAAAGCTATCGTTATAAGCCATACCTTTAAAATCAATCCGATTAACATATAAATGAATGTGTTTATGGTCTTTATCTTGGTGTACAAAAGCAATAGCTTGCCGTTCTCCAAGCTTCATCTCATGCATAAAACGTTTTGTTATGGCTTGTAGCTCCTTTGCTTCTAATCGTTTACCATCTTCTATCGTTGGACTGATAACAAATGATAAGGTGTTTTTTGTACAATGGTAATTTTGGTCCTGGAGCATTTTAAATTCTTGAGTGATTTCAGCTGGTGAATCGCCATGCAGAAATTCCTTTAACACAATTTCCGCATCCTTTTCCTGATTCCAACCGTAGGACATCGATGCTCTGGTATGTGATATGCTTTTTCCCTTGCCAATCATTCTTGAAACTTTTTAAGATGTGCTTTGATTTCATTAGCCAAGTCATAAACTTCTTGGGTAAGTTTTGGGTTTCGCTTTTTGTACATATTACCAATGGACTTAAAATTGTTATGGTATTTAATAAGCATTTTATAAAGCTCGATATACTCTTCCGTAAAACGTTCTGTAATTTCTTTTTCAAATAGACTTCGACGTATGTATTCACTTAAGGTTAACCCGCTTCTTTTTGCTTTAACTTTTAGAAGCTTCTTTTCGTAAACAGAACATCGAAACTTAACGAGATCACCCTTCCCCTTAAACACTCTTTTTTCTTTGCGACCAAGGGGAGCAGACAAGAATGTGTCCACAGACACACATCTTGAATTCCTACCTAAGAGCATTTTTGTTTTAGATGAAGTGTCGTTAAAATTCAATTCTACACTATCTGAATTAATTAGTACATCGGTAGGAATCTCTACATCCTGCTCCTTTTCATCTTTTGATTCAAAATTAAATTTCTTTTCTTTTTTCATGACTCAGTAAATCGTTTAAATCTTTATAATTCTTATAGCTTGAACTTTTGTCAATTACATGTTTGTACTTATCAATTAAATATTGAGCTGCCTTTTGACCAGAGGTATCATTATCCAAATACAAATGAACTAAGGCGTATTTGGAAATGTGTTTTTCAATATCATTTATAAAACTGATGGAGTTTAAAACGAGGATATCTGAAGTTTTTAATAGATTACCACCTAATGTTGCAAGCGATAACAAATCAAACATGCCTTCCAAAATGATTAATTGCTTGTTATTATTTTGGATATAGGTATAAGATTTTGGGCTGCTACTATTTTTAAAAAACTTATTACGTAATTCCCAACCCCCTTTATTGTTCTTTAACCCAATGGCAAAAAACTGATGGTCTTTATTCTTATACCAAACTTCTTTACAATAGGTATTTGCAATGGTTTTAGATATACCTCTAGAATTTAAATATTGAACTAAAGCAGGGTGCATGATTTCTTGAACTTTAATGATTTCAATATTAGTATCTATAATTATGTTAATAGCCGTTATATCACACTTATGCTGTTGTTCAATTATGTTAATTGGAATGGAGTCACTTAAAAACATCAAGGTGTCTTTTATGGAACATTTTAAAATCTTACATACTAAATCGATCACATTTCCCCCTATACCTTCTCCATGGTCGTACCATCGGTTTTTGGTTTTAGAGACTTTAAAAGAGGCTTGGGTTTCTGACCTGAAAGGACTTAGAAACCAAGCTTCTTTTTCCGTTGTCTTTTTGGGAAAGTGTCCTAATTTTTCCAGTGCTTTTTCCACTGAAAAATTACGGGCTGTTTCGCAATTTATTTTTCTTTTCATAAGCCAATGTGTTTTTAGGCGTTTTTTTGATATTTTGATGATTTCACCTGTAAAGCCCTATATTCTTTACGATTGATCAGTCATCAATTTTTCATCGTTTCATCATTCTTGATTTTCAATAGCCTTATCCTGTCATCATTATTATTTTTGATGACAAAATGATGAATAAATGATGACGGCTTAAGCCCCAGTAAATACAGCAGTTTCTTCAATCTGTCATCGTATCATCAAAATTTTGGATTAGAAATGTTTTTTGTACGGTAAAATAGCGCCCTTTTGAATTGATAAAATTGATATCTCCATTGCCCCAAATCTCAAACTTTTCATAACTGTTCGAGTTTTTCTGATTCTCCAGCTTCCAATCCTTTTTCAGTAACCGCCTGAGTTGCGTTAAATCTGTTTTTACTCGGGTTCTATTGAGTGCTAATAAGGCATCTAATGGACATAAGTTTACCTGTTCAAGATCAAACCTTTCAATAACACTCAACAGAATACTTGCCAGTTCTTTTTCTACTCGGTTACGATTGTTCTGAACTAGTTTTAATAAGGCCTTAGTTTTTATTTGTTGTGGGGTAAACCACATTCGGGTCAAATGTTTTGAACTTAATTTTCTATTTGTTAGAAAATGAATAAATGCAGGGATTTCTTTTATCAAGTTCTCCAGAAAATGAGTATCCTCACTTTCTATCATGGGTACTTTAATCACCCAGAATCTGGTTTCATTAGCATCAATCTTTATAAAGCTTTCTTCGTTATTGCTACACAGAATAAACTTTCCAAAGAATTCGACTTCCCGTTTATCCTTTCCTTTGGCTTCTAACTTATTAATATTGGTAGTACTTAGATATTTTATGCGCTCTGTGAGTTCTTCTTTATTGAACAAGACTTCATCAATACATATTAAAAGTTTGTTTGCCCAATCTGCATTAAACTGACTGCTAAAGCTGTCATTAGTTAAATAGGTTAGGTTGTTGTCAAAGATTTCCTTGAGCCATTTTAAGAAAGTGCTTTTTCCTGTGGAGCGTTCTTTGGATACCAAGCATAGAATGGGTAGTACCTGGATGGGTTTCAGGTATAGTAATTGTAGATAGTCCAGACCCAATTCATAATGATTTCCAAAAATATGTTTTACAAATTTTAAGGATAATGATATATCACCTGATTTGGGCTGTTTTCCCAAGGGTGAATAAATATTGTAAAATCCCAGGTGCTCCTGTTTGAAGTTTACATGGTTAGGCATACAAGTGAAACCGTCATATTTGGATATTTTACTTAAATGATCCTTTCCGTGATCTTGTTTGATGGTTTCCATATTCCAATGCACCAAGATGTCATTAAAATGACCAGCTATGGTTGGTGCTTTGACCTGCTTATAATAGGACGTGCCTACACGTATATAAGGTATCTTTTTCATGAGAATTATTTTTAAAATGAAGATTGTCCTATTGCACTTTATGACGAATGATATATGATAAAGTTTCCGCTTCTATATCGTGTTTTGACTTTCGTTTGTTTTGGAGTAACCATTCTACAAGTTTGGCTTTCTCAAAGAAGAGTATTTTTCCGTTAGGTTTGGAGTGTGGGATTCTACCTGAAGCTGTTAGTTTATATAGGTAGCTTCTTGATATACCTGTGTAATCGCAGGTTTCGTCAAAGGTCAGTACTTCTTTATGACCTACTAACAGTTTTTCTAAACGATCCAATCGTTCAAGAATTAATAAATTGTCCATTTTTATTGTTTTTAGATTTATAAAATGAACAAAAGCGCTTTTGTTTTCCCTTATGGGATAATGGAAATAAAAGTAAAAAATATGCTATTGAAAGAAGAAAAAAAATTAATTATTTATTCACAAGTAATTGATAAACAATAAATTAAACTAATTAGCATTAAACTCCATGAATCAAACGAACGAATAATTTTGCTTGTCTGTATATGATATCAAACCACACTATTTTAATTTGTAATCCAAAAGGCTATTTTGAGGTTATTAACAATGAAAATAGACGAAACGGAGAATTTGTAATCAAAAGACAGACAAAATATTCTATTATTATCTAAGTTTTTTTAGTGCCAAAAAACAAAAACAGAATTGACATCACTTTTTCTTTCATTTTTTTTCTTAGAATAGATAATGCTTTAACCATTTGTTTTTCAACCGTATTTACAGACACGTTTTGGTATTCAGCAATTTCAACATAAGTAAGACCTTCTTGTTTACTAAGTAAGAATGTCTCTTTACACCTAGGTGGTAATTGTTCTATTTCATTTTGTACGAGAGCCATTAGTCGATTTATTTCAGTAACATCCTGTATTTCAATAACAGTATCTAAACCTTCTATATACTTTTTTTCTAGCTTAGTAACTGCTACTTCTTTTCTATATTGATCAATAAATTCATTATAAACCGATTTGTAAAGGTAGTTCTTAATAGAAATATTAGGGTTTAGCTTTTTGCGCTGTTGCCACATTCTAACAATAACATTTTGAACAATATCTTCCGATTTAAAGTTATCTCTGGCAAGGTTACTGGCATAATCACATAACTTTTTATAATGAAGGTCAACTAAATAAGAATATGCGCCAGTATTACCCTTTTTAAGGTGTTTGATAAGTTTTTTTTGACTGGAAAACACGTAGCGCAATTAGATAATATGAAATTTAATTAAAACAAATTTAATTTTTTTTTAATAAAGCGTGGTGGTGTAGTAATTTTGGTTTCGTTATACAACTATAGATGCCGTAAAATAAATGGATAAAAAAACCGAAATAATAATTATAAAGTTTCTTACTAATGAAGCTAATATTGATGAGCTTAGGCAGTTAGAATTATGGATAAGTAATCCTGAAAATGAAATATTGTTTCTTGAATACATAAAGGCCAATACTTTTTCTAATATGGTTGTGAGTAAGTATGATATCAAAAAGGCCAAGGAAAATATTGTTCGTAGTATTCGAAAAGAAAAGCGCAAGAGTAATAGTGTATTAAAATACGCTGCCGCAGCTGTTCTTATTGGAGTATTGGCTTCGAGTTACTTCTTCAGAGAAAATATATTCAATAGTCCTATAGAAAATAGCCCCGTAATTGTAAATACTATAGAAGCTGGGACAGATAAAGCAACACTAACACTAAGTGATGGTTCGGTGGTAGCATTAGAAAAAGGAGAGGCTTTTAAAACTAAAAATGCTAAAAGTAACGGCAAGCAAATAGTCTATGGTTCCTCCAAAAACAAGACATCCCCCGAGATAGCATACAATTATTTAACGATTCCTCGCGGTGGTCAATTTTTCGTAAAACTATCTGATGGTACCCAAGTATGGTTAAATTCTGAATCTCAATTAAAGTACCCTGTAAGTTTTATTGATGGCAAACTACGACAAGTAGAGCTTATTTATGGTGAAGCTTATTTTGATATATCTCCGAGCACAAAACACAAAGGGTCAAAATTTAAGATACTAACAGATATTCAAGAAATTGAAGTGTTTGGAACAGAACTTAATATAAAAGCCTACCAAGATGAAAACACTATTTATACGACATTAGTAGAAGGAAAAGTTTCGGTTAAAAACGATAACAAAATTGAGTTCTTAAAACCTAACCAACAGTCCGCAATTGATGTTAACTCCAAAACAATAGATATTAAACAAGTTGATGTTAATAATGAAATTAGTTGGATTCATGGCGAATTTATTTTTTACAAAAAGCCATTAAAAGAAATAATGAAAGTACTTTCTAGGTGGTACGATGTTACCATAATTTTTCAAAATAAATCTTTTGAAAACACAGAATTTAATGGAGAGTTAAGTAAAGATCAAAAAATAGAAGACATATTGGATTTAATTAAACAAACAAAAATAATTAATGCTTATGAAATAAATAACAATACCATCATATTAAAATAAAAAGAGGGTCGGAAATATTAATATCTCACCACCAACATTTCCTCCCCCTTTAGGTAATTAATCAATTAAACGTAACTAATTAACACATGCAAATTTATGAAAATTAAACCAACTAACGTTTTGTTTTTTCTTAGAACGAAACTGCTAAAAAACGTCATGAAAACTTTAATATTCTTTTTCTGTTCTGCAGTTTTCAGCATAACACCAAACCATGTTTTATCTCAAAATGT
Organism: Flavobacteriaceae bacterium LMO-SS05; assembly: GCA_051814705.1. Taxonomy (GTDB): domain Bacteria; phylum Bacteroidota; class Bacteroidia; order Flavobacteriales; family Flavobacteriaceae; genus Geojedonia. The sequence continues at coordinate 528,779 of JBPWQW010000004.1, read as the reverse complement.
CAAAGTTAAAATAGACCATGACAAGACAGTAAGCATTGATGAAGTTTTTAAATTAATCAGTAATCAAACCGATTATAAATTTATTTATCAAGCCGATTTATTTAAAGATTTGCCAAAGGTTCATATAACCAAAGGAACCATTAAGCTTAATAGATTACTGAATAAGTGTTTTTCTGTTAGCAATTATAATTTTGAAATTTCAGAAAATAACTCAATCGTTATTAACGCGAAGCCAGATATAATAATTAAAAAAACTAAACAAAAACAGGTAACTGGTACCATAATCGATAACTATGGCGTTCCATTACCTGGTGTTAATGTTATAGCTAAAGGGACATCTACAGGAACATCTACAGATTTTGATGGTAATTTTAGTTTAAATGTAGAAGAAGGTGCTGTTCTTGTTATTAGCTATTTAGGTTTTAAAACCGTTGAAATCCCTATTGGGACTCAAACAGTAATTAATATAACCTTAGAAGAAGATGCAGCTAGCTTAGACGAAGTTGTAATTAACGCCTTAGGTTTTGCAGTTAAAACTGATAAGTTGGGTAGTGCCGTATCAAGTGTTAAAGCAGAAGCAATAACAAGGTCTGGTGAAACTTCTATTACAAATGCCATACAAGGAAAAATGTCCGGTGTTAATATTACTCGTAGCAATGGAGATCCAGGTTCAGGATCTAATATTAGAATAAGGGGCGCTAATACTATTTCTGGAAACACACAACCATTAATAATAGTAGATGGAATCCCTATTAGTAACAGTAACAATAATGGAGGTGGCAGTAACTCAACTGCTAATGGTACTTCACAGCAGTCTCGTTTAAATGATATAAATCCAAACGATATTGAAACTTTACAAGTGTTAAAAGGCGCTTCAGCAGCTGCTTTGTGGGGGTCTAGAGCTTCTAATGGTGTAGTTATCATAACTACTAAATCTGGTAAAAAGGGGTTCAGAGTTTCGTTAAAAACAACTGTAGCTTTTGATGAAGTTACTGAAACACAACTGTTACAATCAAACTACGGCCCAGGTTCTTCCGGTGTTTATAGACAAGATTTTTTAAGAGCTTGGGGAGATGAAATCTCAGACAGAGCAGGCGGCGAAGATGTAGTAGATACAAATGGTGCCTATTTTATTGGCGATCAAACAGGAACAATATATTATCCTATAGCACGAGGAAGTTCAAGTAATCCTCACGGAGGAAAAAGATCAAGAGAAACATTTTTAGATAAAAACTTTGATCAAATATTTCAAACAGGGCTATTAACGGAGCAATCATTAAGTATTAGTGGTGGAAATGATAAAGGAAATATCTTTTTTAGTTTAGGTAATACGGATCATGACGGTGTTATTAGAAATAACGATTATAAAAGGCACACTGTAAATATAAGTGCTACCAGGAAATTTAATGATTTTATCAGTTTAAAACTGAAAGGAAAGTATTCTAGAGTAGGAGCAAATAGAATTCAACAAAATTCTAACTTGGCGGGTTTATTATTAGGTTTTTATAGAACGCCTCCTGATTTTGATATTTCAGATTACTCAGGAACTTATGTAAGCGCTTCTGGGGCTGAAATAGCAGGTCGACATAGATCTTACAGAAACCCTATTGGCGCAAGTAATAGGCCATTTTATAACAATCCATTATGGACGACAAACAAACAAAAAGCACCTAATACTGTAAACAGACATATTTACTCAGCTGAACTTGATGTTTTTCCTACTAAAGGTCTTAATATTAAATTAAGAGGAGGAGTTGATACTTATAATGATGCTAGAACTTATCTTTTCCCTAAAGGTTCAGCAAGAACAACAACACCTCCTTTATTTAGAATAGATGGTAGTTTGTTACAAGAAAATTTATCAGGAACAGAATTGAATTTTGATGCCATTGCCAAATACGATACAGACATTACAGAAGATATTTCATCATCTTATGTATTAGGTTGGAATATAAATGACAGAAAGTTTAATAGAACAACGGCAATAGGAAATGACTTTATAGTCGATCAAGAAATCTATAATTTGACTAATTCTAGAGTAACGACTTCAGAAAACTTTATAACTCACCGAAGATCTAACAGAGGATTTGCAACAGCGAATTTTGGCGTATTTGATCAGTTATTTATTGATGTTTCAGGAACCGTTGAAGCTGCCTCTACAATAGGGAAACCATTTTTCTATCCGGCCGCAAGTGCTGCATGGCAGTTTTCAGATGCGAATTTCTTTCCAGAAGAAAGTTTTATAAGTTTTGCTAAAGTGCGGTTAAGTTGGGGGAAAGTAGGTATTCAACCAGACTTATACAGAAGTTCAACAAACTATGAAGGGGATTTTTCATATAGTAGCGGTCTAGCAGGAACTTTAAGCTCAACCTCTAACGGAGGTGGTTTTAGATTAGATAATCGTAGAGGTAATACCAATTTGAGACCGGAAATAAAAACAGAAATAGAAACTGGGTTAGAATTACGTTTTTTCGACAATGCTTTATCCACAAGCTTTACATATTATAATAATGATATTGAAGATATTTTATTAACATTAGATCAGTCAGCGAGTAGTGGTTTTACTTCATTTTATACTAATGGCGCCGCAATTGAGAATAACGGATTTGAATTTGAGTTTAATGCTAAGCTATTAAGAGATAATGATAATTGGTCCTTTTCTCCATATGGAAATTTTGCAACCAATAAAAATGAAGTTACAGATTTATCAGGAGCCGATATTCAACCCTTAACTGGATTTGGAACAGGAGATTCTGTGGCCGCTGTAGGGCATCAAATGGGTGCCTTATTTGGAGGAAAATTGCCAAGAAACGCAGACGGAAGTATAGAATTAGATGCTAATGGTTTTCCTGTAGGCTCACCAGAATATGATATTATAGGCGATCCGAATCCAGATTGGACAGGTGGTTTAGGGTTTAATTTAGCATATAAAAATGTGTCCATGAATGTGCTTTTCGAACACTCGCAAGGTGGTGATTTTTATGACATTACCAGACAAATAAACACACAAAGAGGTCATAGTTTAGAATCTGGAAATAAAGCTACAATACCAGCAGGAGGTGTGGTTGACGTTAATGGTAATGCTTATGCTGCTGGAGATGTGGTAAGAGGTAATTTATACGATTTTGGAGCAGGAAATGTGCTTTTAGAAGAAAGTTGGTATAGAGGGAATGGAGCAGGAAACAGAGGATTTAGTGAGTTGTGGTTACAAGATGCAACTTGGACGCGCTTAAGGGAATTAACATTAACCTATTCTTTAGGTCAAAACATACTAGATAAATTAAAGTTATCAGCCGTTAATTTTAGTGTAACTGGAAGAAATTTAGTTTTATGGACAGATGTTATAGGTAATGATCCAGATAAGAATTTTGCAGGTGTTGGTAATTCTAGAGGTTTAGATTATTATACCAATCCTTCTACAAAGTCATATATGTTTAATTTGAATATAACATTCTAAAAAAATTAATTATGAAATTATTTAAAATAAGTTTTACTATAACAATTCTCTTCAGCTTTTTTGGGTGTCAAAGTATAGTTGATGATATAAATGATGTGGATCCAAATAAGATTGCTACTGTTAGTGGTGAAGTGTTGTTCACTGGAATTCAACTTGCAGATATTGCAGGGCAATCAGGTATTTTAAGTCAAGCAGGAGGTGTGGTTTCAGGCTATTTTGTTGGAGCAGATAGGCTTAACTTTATTCAAAATTATGAATATATAAATACAGATTCTAATACACCTTGGAATAATATTTACCAAGGGGTTGTAAAACAAGCAAGAGAGTTACGAAGTGGTATTGATGTGCCTAACAAGGACTTTTTCTATGGAGCATCAAAAGTGTTAGAGGCTCATGCTGTTGGGACCGCAGCAAATATATTTGGGGATGTGCCTTTTAGCGAGGCTGCGAATAATGATATTCCAACTCCAAAATACGATGGACAAGTGAGTGTTTATATGGCTCTTCAAGATTTATTGGACGAAGCTATTTCAGATTTGCAAAATGCAGGAACAAGTGGAGGCATAGGTGAAGATATTTTCTTTGGAGGCGATTCTAGCAAATGGATTAAGACAGCTTATACATTAAAAGCCAGATTATTTCTAGACGTTAGAGATTATGCTAATGCATTATCTGCTGCGCAAAACGGTATTTCATCTTCATCAGAGACCATGAAATATTCTCCACCAAATACATTAGGAGCAGACACTAATTTATTACATGAAGTCATTACTGGTTCAACTTCTGGAGGTGCTATAGCTGCCAACGGTTCATTTTTAATAGATTTATTAGGTACTGGTTCTGAAAGTAGAAATAATACAAAAACAGATGAAGTAGATAGAGCTGCATATTATTATGATGGAACTGATATTAACGATTCTGGTATTGCTGGTGTTGATGAACCAATGAATCAAATTTCTTTACAGGAGAATCTCTTAATTTGGGCTGAAACTTCTTTACGCTCAAGTGCTAGTAATTTTGACATAGCATTAATGAAATTAAATGAGCATCGAGCTAATTTAAGAAATGGAGTTTATTTCTCTGTTAGCACTGGAGTTTATGATGATTATGTTGAAGCTGATTTTTTAGGAGGCGGTATTGAAAATGTAGATAGTTCATTATCTAAAGAAGACGCTCTTTTAAGAGAAATTATTGAAGAGCGCTACGCTACATTCTTTACTACTGTTTTAGGATTCAATGATTTGAGAAGAATGAAAAAAGACCCAGTTGCTATACAAGTGCCTGTGCCGTTCAATGTTGGCTCACAGCACCCAGAACGTTTCTTATATCCTTTTGATGAAGAAAACACTAATGGTGCAAATGTGCCGGATATAGCAGATATTTTTGTGAAGACACCAATAAATCAATAAAGATAAAGTTTGAGTTAGTTTAGTTTGAATTAGGGGTTGTTTTTAAATGTTTTTTATTGAAAATAATCCCTAATTACTTAATCTGTATTAACTACCCTTTTAGTTGGATTAGATAAGATTCAAACAATCATCGCAAGATTTTTTTTCGATTTACTCTAGGTTTCCATACATCATTTTTATGGTCATAAGTATCAATTTAGATTCTTTAAATGAAATTAAAACTTGTTTGTCATACTTCATTGGATTAGATAAGATTCAAACAATTCACAGTTAAATATTGAAGAGGTCACTTATGAAAATGCTGATGAAATAAATCGAGACATCATAAAAAAAGAGCTAAGTCCATGCTCATGAATTTATAACAATATTAATTCATTAATAAAAATACTTATGAAATTTTCTTTCAGTAATGCCTTCTTATTGGGTTTTTTAATAATAGTAAGTTGTAAAAGTTTAGATACTGTTTCTTTTAAAACTCCTGTTGATACAACAACAAAACCTCTTTTAAGTCAAAAAAAACAAACCTATGCTTTAGATGATTTAGGTATTTATGCCAGTAACGAGTTTGATGGAGCAAGATTAAATGGATTGAAAAAAGCAAATGATAGCACCGCTGTTCTTTTAATAAATCCAGAAAATACGCCTATTAACAATAGTGCATATTATGCATTTAAAGTGTGGTCCAATATAACCAAGCCGTTTTATTTCACCTTTCAATACCCAAAAGGTTATAAACACAGATATATACCTAAGCTTAAAGAAGATAAAAATTGGGCGTTATTAGATTCAACAAACATATTCAAAAGAGATAGTATTGTAACTATAAAACTCAACTTAAGTAAATCCCCTTTAACTGTAGCAGCTCAAGAAATAAATTCGTCGTCAGATGTTAAAGCGTGGTACACAAACTTAATCAAAGGAAAAGAAGATTATGTGCATTTTATCAATTTTGGAAAATCAAGATTAGGGCAAGATTTACCTGTTCTTGATATTTATAAAGGCGACAAAAAAAACAAAGACATTATTGTATTATTAACACGCCAACATCCACCAGAAGTTACAGGTTATTTTGCTTTTCAAGAATTTTTAAAAACTATTTTAAGTAACTCTAATCTTTCAGATAAATTTCTAAATAACTATCGCGTGCTGGCTTTTCCAATAATGAACCCAGACGGCGTTGACCTTGGGCATTGGCGTCATAATGCAGGTGGTGTTGACACAAACAGAGATTGGTCTGTATATAATCAACCAGAAGTGAAACAAACCGTAAACTATATTACTAAAACTTTGAGAAAAAACAATTCTAAATTAATATTAGGACTAGACTTCCACTCCACTTACGAAGATGTGTTTTATACCAATAAAATTAGAGAAGGTACTACGCTACCTGATTTTATTGATGATTGGTTTAAGGCATTAGAAAACAATATACCTAACTATAAAGTAAATGAAGCTGCAGGCAATAGCACTAAACCCGTATCTAAAGGCTGGTTTTTATACGGACATAATGCTACAGGTATAACTTATGAAATTGGAGACGCAACCCCTAAAGACAGAATACAATTAATAGGTAAAGTTACTGCTGAACAGATGATGAATGTTTTGCTGAAAAAATAATTTAAAAACTAAAACTATACAACCATTGAAAAAGCTAAAACTGCTATTATCATTAATTTTAGTTAGTTGCTTAATTTCATGTAAAAAAGAAATTAAAGCAGATATTTTAATTGAAAACGGAATCGTTTATAACGGAACAGATTCTGTTCCTAATGACGTTTCAATAGCAATAAAAAATGATAAAATTGTTTTCATTGGAAATCAGACTGATGTAAAAATTAAAGCCTCAAAAATTATTGATGCAGAAGATTTAATAGTCTCTCCGGGTTTTATAGATCCACACACACATGCGGATAGAGAATTAAAAGATGCCACACAATCACACAACAAACCCTTTTTATTTCAAGGTATTACAACTGTTATTGTTGGAAATGATGGCGATAGCTTTTTCCCAACATCAACATATAAAGAAAAATACGAAGCACATGGTATTGGAACTAATGCCATTTTACTTGTTGGGCATGGAACCATACGTAAGCAAGTTATGGGTTCGAGTGATAGAAAAGCGAATGAAGAAGAAATAACTAAAATGCAAGCTCTTGTTCAGCAAGAAATGGGTGCTGGAGCATTTGGGATCTCAACGGGTTTATTTTACGCTCCAGGCAGCTATTCTAATACCGAAGAAGTTATTGCATTAGCAAAAACGGTTTCAAAAAATAATGGTATTTATGATACGCATTTACGTGATGAAAGTTCTTATACCGTTGGGTTAATTCCAGCGATTCAAGAAGCTATTGACATTGGAAGACGCGCCAGTTTGCCTATACATATCTCGCATATTAAGTGTTTAGGGGTTGATGTTTGGAACCAGAGTGATTCCATTATTAAATTAATAGAAAAGGCACGAAAAGCGAGTATTGATGTTACTGCAAATCAATATCCTTATGATGCTTCCGCAACAGGATTAAAAGCCGCTGTCACACCACGTTGGGCAGAAAGTGGCGGAAAAGACTCTTTGTTTATTCGCTATAGGAATCCAAAATTGAAGCAACGTATTTTAGATGAAACCAAAATCAATATTGCCCGTCGTGGAGGACCAGATAAATTGTTGATTGTAAAAGCTCCTGATTCTAGTTTTGTAAATAAAACCCTTTTAGAGATAGCTCAAAATCTTAAAATAACTCCAGAAGAAGCCGTTTTTAAAACTCTTGAAACAGGATATATTCGCGTGGCATCTTTCAATATGAACCGTTATGATATTCATAATTTTATGAAACAAGATTGGGTGGTTACAGGGTCTGATGGAAATACGGGACATCCGCGTAAATATGGTTCATTTCCACGTAAATATCATAAATATGTTAAACAAGAAAAGGTTATAGATGTAGCAACATTTATTAACGGAAGCTCTTCAAAAACAGCAGACATATTTAGAATTCCAAATAGAGGACAAATAAAAGAAGACTATTATGCCGATATCATCATTTTTAATCCAGAAACCTTCAGAGATATTGCAGATTATAAAGATGCTTTTCAATTAGCAGAAGGTTTGGAATACAGTATTATTAATGGAAAGCTTTCAGTTGAAAACGGAAAATTCACAGGACAATTAAATGGCAAAGTTTTAAAAAAGTAAGAAATTATGAGAAGATTTAGTTTTAAAATTTTAGTTCTAACAGCTTTTTTAATCATTAGCTGTAAACAAAACCCAAAGAAAGAACAGCTAACCAAAACTGAAACACAAAAAGGCGATATAGTAAATACTATAATTAACGATGAGGAAAGTTTTTATCACGTAGATTTTAAAAACTATCCAAATTCAGATAAATCTTTACCTGTTGGGGTTTTCGATTCTGGTACAGGAGGCTTAACCGTTTTAAAAGCCATTATTAATTATGATGAAAATAAAAATGATTCTCACATAGCTGGCAAGGATGGTATTTTAGATTTTGATAAAGAAGTTTTTATCTATTTGGGTGATCAAGCCAATATGCCTTACGGGAATTATTCCAAAGAAAATAAAGTAGATTTATTAAACGAGCATATAATAAAAGATGCGCAGTTTTTATTGAGTAATAAGTATTATTCTGATGCTTCTGACACTTCCGTTAACACTGATAAACAACCCGTAAAAGCCTTGGTGATTGCTTGTAATACAGCAACAGCTTACGGTAAAGAATACATTGAAGAATTCTTAAAAAAAGCAAATTCAGATATAAAAGTCATTGGGGTTATTGATGCTGGTGTGAGAGGGACTTTAGCAAGCTTGAAGAAAGATGAAGATGCTATTATAGGCGTGCTAGCAACAGCTGGTACAGTAGCATCCAAAGGCTACAAGAACACCATCTTAAAATTTAAAGATGAATTAGGTTATACAGGTAAAATTGAAGTGTTTTCGCAAGGTGGTATAGGGATTGCTGAAGCTATAGATGAAGACCCAAACTATTTTGATAAAAATTTAAAGCAACCACGTAACGATTATAAAGGCCCGGGTTTAGATGGCGATGTGAAAATAGACAAAACACTTTTCGATATTTATAATTTCGATTTCGATAATAGTAAAATGTTATGTGATACCGAAAAATCTGATGATTGTTCGATACTTCAAATTAACGATGCTGGAAACTATGTACGCTATCATTTGGTTACGCTCATGGAACAAATCCGTCAGTCTAAAACAAAAAATAAACTAAAGTCCATTATTTTAGGGTGCACACATTATCCTTATATGACCGAAAAAATTACTAAAATTCTAAAAGAATTATATAACTACAAGGGAAAAGATGGCAACTATTTGTATCGAAATTTTATGATTGAAAACATTAATTTGATTGATCCAGCAGTTGATACCGCTAAAGAATTACACGAGTATTTAAAAGAAAAAACATTGTTTAATCCTAATGGAAGCATGAAGGATAGCGAGTTCTACATTAGTGTTGCCAATAAGGATAATGCTAATAATAAAATAGATGAACAAGGGCGTTTTCCTTATGACTTTAAGTACGGGAGGCATGCCGGTGAAATTCAAGAGTATGTAAAAGTAGTACCCTTTAGTAGAGATAATATTTCCTATGATATTTTAACGCGATTTCAAGAACAAATTCCACATGTATATCAATTGATGCAGAATTTTAATCAGAAAAATGAAAAAACTAAAGGGCTAGAAGATAAGAGTAAAATATAATTTTAAAGAATTCAAAATGAAAAAACTCGCATTACATTGGAAAATATTACTAGGTATGTTTTTAGGCGTAGTAATTGGATTATTAATGACAAATTTTGAAGGAGGAAAAGAACTCATTCAAGACTGGATAAAACCCTTTGGTAAGATATTTATTAACTCTCTTAAACTTATTGCAATCCCATTAATATTGGCAGCTCTTATTAAAGGAGTATCCGATTTAAAGGATATATCAAAGCTTTCAAAAATGGGTGGAAGAACTATAGGGATATACATTACAACTACAATAATTGCAGTTTCAATAGGCTTGCTTTTAGTGAATTTGGTAAACCCTGGACATTCTATTTCTGAAGAAACCAGAACTGAAATGGTTAGTAATTATAGTGATAATACTACGAAGTACAAAGAAACTGCTAAAACACAAAAAGAAGCAGGCCCATTAAAACCATTAGAAGACTTGGTTCCCGAGAATATATTTTCTTCTGCCACTAGTAATCGTAATATGCTACAAGTCATATTTTTTGCTGTATTTTTTGGTATTGGTCTTATTTTGATTCCAGAAGAAAAAGGAAGAACAGTTAAACATTTCTTTGATGGGCTTAATGAAGTTATTTTAAAAATGGTCGATTTAATTATGCTTGCTGCACCTTATGGGGTGTTTGCATTATTAGCTGCTTTAGTCGCTGAGTCGCCAAGTATAGATTTATTTAAAGCATTAGGATGGTATGCCTTAACCGTTGTAATTGGATTACTTTTAATGATAACTATTTATACACTAATGGTTTTGGTATTCACTAAAAAGAAACCTAGTTTTTTTATCAATGGAATTTCTCCAGCTCAATTATTAGCTTTCTCTACAAGTTCAAGTGCTGCAACCTTACCGGTTACAATGGAACGCGTAACAGAGCATTTAGGTGTTGAAGAAGAAGTCGCAAGTTTTGTTTTGCCAATAGGAGCCACTATTAATATGGATGGAACTAGTTTATATCAAGCTGTTGCTGCTGTGTTCATCGCTCAAGCCTTTGGTATGAATTTAGATTTTGGAACACAGTTAGGAATTATTGCTACGGCTACTTTGGCTTCTATTGGTAGTGCTGCTGTGCCAGGAGCAGGTATGGTCATGTTAGTTGGTGTGCTTGGTTATGCAGGAATCCCAGAGGCAGGTTTGGCATTAATCTTCGCTATGGATAGACCTTTAGATATGTGTAGAACAGCAGTTAACGTAACTGGAGATGCAGCTGTTTCTATGATGGTTGCAAAATCAATTGGAAAATTAGGTGAGCCTAAAGTGAAAAATTGGGATGATAATATTTAAACACATTTCAAAAAGGGTCTACTATCTTAAATTGAAAGTAAATAAATATAAATTTAATTAAATCGATTTTTGCGTGCAAATTGCGTGCAAATTAAAAAAGCTTCAGAAGCGTAAACCCTCTGAAGCCTTGCTATCACTGTGGAGAAGATCGGATTCGAACCGACGACCTCTTGACTGCCAGGCAGGTAGGTCTGCGTTCCATATATTTGCAACATGGATGAAATTTGTTGTACGCACAGTCATAGCTATTAATTATAAATTCGTGAAAACGATCATTAGTGAAAATATCAGGCTCAATTAACATTATTAAAAATTAACCGATGAAACATATTGTAGTACTTACAGGAGCTGGAATGAGTGCTGAAAGTGGACTCAAAACTTTTAGAGATGCCGATGGGCTCTGGGAAGGCCATGATGTAATGTCTGTGGCATCACCTGAAGGTTTTGCCAGAAACCCCGAATTGGTATTAGATTTTTATAATCAACGGCGACGGCAATTGTCACAGACTCAGCCTAATGCAGCACATCTTGCTTTGGCTCAATTGGAAAATGATTTTAAGGTAACTATTATCACACAAAATGTAGATGATCTTCACGAACGTGCAGGCAGCACCCACGTCATCCACCTTCATGGTGAGCTGCTTAAAGTTAGAAGTTCTTTTAATGACTTTGAAATTCAGGATTGGGAAACAGATTTGGTCTTAGGAGATGTTTGCAACAAGGGCTATCAACTACGGCCCCATATCGTTTGGTTTGGTGAAGCTGTACCCATGATTGAAAAGGCCATGCAGATTTGTGAAACTGCAGATTTATTACTCATTATTGGAACCTCCATGCAAGTCTATCCAGCCGCCAGTTTGATGCATTATGTAAACTCTGATACCCCCATCTACTATATCGATCCAAAACCTGCAATATCTAATAATCATCAAATTACGGTGATTGCTGAAAACGCAACCAGTGGCCTTTCAACAGTGATTGATATGCTACGAAAAAAATAAGCTTATTATCTCACCAAGCTAAAGTGTCCTCTATGAGTGGTTATGGTACCATTTACATTGAAGAGTTCAACTACAAACCAATAATCCGACGGTCTTAACTTTTCGCCATTGAATGAGCCGTTCCAGCCTACTCCTCTTGGATCTAGCTGCTTTATCAGTTTGCCATACCGATCGAAAATATAAACCTTAGAGTTTTGAGTGAACTCATAACTTAAGCCTTCAATGTTCCAAGTATCGTTGAATCCGTCATCATTGGGAGTAAAAAATTTAGGGAAGCCCATAATAAACACCTCCAATTCAACAGTACCACAACCTTTTTTGTCCCGTACATACAGGGTATGTCTACCCGCACTCACATGGCTGAAAAATGGAGCATCCTGATAGGCCCCAAAACCATGGTCCAATGCAAACTCATAATCCCCTTTGCCGAGATTCTTGGTGTTAATGGTTATGGAATTATTATCAGAAAGCTCAACTATGGTGATATCGTCCTTAGAAATATTAGCAATGACAGACTCTACAACTGTAAATACCTGCGGAAAAGATTCACATCCAAAATTTGATCTGGCAATTACCGTATAAGTACCACCAACGGCTAGAGTAACCGATGGCGCATTACTCACCACCATGCCGGTACTGTCTTTCCATTCATAGTTATAAGTCCCTGAAGGATTAAATGTAAACAAGGTAATGGGTTGGTTGTCCAAACAATAGATATCAGATTGGTCCACCTCAAATTCGGGACGCGGGTGTACTGTCAACCTTAAATGTGGTCCAATACCAAAACAGTCGCCGTTGTCTTCACTTTCAACACGAACATAAAGTATTTGTGAATAAGGTGTTTCGTTGATATAGCCGGTTTGAGGCGTAATTTCATTTTGCTCCAGTTGCGCTTCGATTAAACTTCTGTAATAATGAACACTTAAATTTTGTCCTGTCGGAAATTGAGCCATAAATTGGGCAGAGGCCTGGGTTAAATCGAATTGACGCATACCATCAATCGTAGCATCATCATCACAAAACTCCAATTCCTGAAGATACCCAACCGGAAAAGATGTTGTGGACACCTGTAAATCAATAGTAGAAATCATATAGCACCCATCGGTATTTTCAACACGAGCATATACGGTATTTGCTGTTGAATTATTAAATGGAACTGGGTTAATAGCACTACTTTTTGAATCGGCATCAGCATAAGAAAGATAATATGTAAATTCAAAATTTGCAGCTTGACCAGTGCTAATAAAATCGTTGGCTTCAAGCAAATTGAAATCTGTAAATCCATCGGGAGTACCGTCTTCATCACAATTTTTCAATACTACTGAGGATTGAATACTAGGCACGTCGTTTATAGTTGCAACAACCGGTGTTCTGATGCCTTCAAAACAGCCATTTTTAGAAGCCAAGACATAATACGTCGTGGTAGTATTAATATTTGGTGTTAAAAATGCCGTTCCGCTGGCAACTTGTGTACCACCCGTGGGCATATCAAACCAAATTACGGTTCCAGTAGAAGCCTCTGCTTCAAGAGTAATACTTCCGGGGCCACAATTTGATCCGTCTACAGTATTAACGATTGAAGGTACCGTTATTTTGGTGCTCGCCGAAATATCAATAACTGGATCACCAGGCATCCCACCATATTCCACAATATAGCCTTGGGGATAATAATCACCGCTACCTCCAATATTTGGCAAATCATTCCAAGTCCCAGGAGCCCCAACATTAAAGGTTACATGGACATAATTCTCACCTCCACAACAGTTATTGGGTTCGTTGGCATTCCAATTGGCATAATTAGGAGTCGAACCATTGATGCCACCATTCCAAAATACGGTTCCCACTTCAGGTCCAGTCACCCAAACCCAAACTCCTTCGGTAGTTTCATCGGTACCTCCAAGCCAACCAGCACCTCCAGCTTGTTCTCCCGATAATTGTGCTTCTTCAGGTGAACCTATGGTCGCTAAATAGCCTTGCAACCCAAAATAACTTCTACCAGCAGCAGCCGTTTTGGCATCCGACCAAGTAATTCCTGAACTGGGAACATATTCATAATAATGACCAGTTGAAGGCAAATAATTAGCATCCCCAATGGTGAACGAAAAATATTTTTCGCCTGAAACATTAGCGGAAGAACTTTCAAAAACCACATCTTTAACCGCAGCAATGACATCGGTATATAGGATTTGGGCAGCACCAACTCCAGTTAATTTTAATTTCCCTTTAGTAACATCCCATGAGGCCACGATATTGGGATGGGAACCCGTTAGACTCAATTGATCTTGCCCGAGGACATAACCTGTTGAAATTTGAATGCTCAAAGACTCCATTTGTGTATCATCAGGATCCATGATATCGAAAGCAGTAACAATTGGAATTTGACTTAACGGACAATAATACTGATCTCCTAAAGCGTCAATATTTGGTGGAACGTTCGCTTGTGATCCACTATGTTGAACACAAAAAAAAACGCAAAATAAAATTATTATGTTAAACCTAAGTCCCAAGTTGTTTATTATGCAGTAAGTTGAATCTCTAAAATTAGGAAATAAATCGATTTATCTTAAACCTAATCGACTAAATGAGGATTCTTTGTACGGAATGGCACCCTAGTACAATTTTATTTTAAAAATGCCAGCCTAAAATCAAATTTAAGAGCCACGAAACAACGAATAGCAATAAAGGTTAAACCACTTAATCATCTTCTGACAATTTAAAAAAATCGTTTACTGGTTTATTGAATATTTGAGATAATTTAAGAGCCAATACTGTTGAAGGCACATAGCGGTTGGCTTCAATGGAGTTTATGGTCTGTCTGGAAACCCCTATATTTTGGGCTAACTCGTCTTGTGTCAAGTTTAAAATGGCACGTTCTACTTTTATGGTATTTTGCATTATCGGTACCGTTTTAAGTTGTGATAAAACAGCAATTGAACCAGGAGCATAAACAACAACACCTGAAAATCTCCCAAGTCCTTTAGAATTTCAACTTCTGGTTTTACAACATTGGACACTCCATAATCTATATAAGGCATGACAATAGCATATATAACACCTAAGACTAATGCGAAAGCGTACGATTGCGATCGCAATGCTACAGTCATTTCATCCTCCTCCTTGTCTTTGGAGACCGACATTAAAAGCATCCCAATAACCAAGGTTTTCTTTAAAACAGCTTTTAGCCATACGGTATCGCCTTCCATAGCAAAGGCACGAACAAACATCATGACTATAGAGAGCGACACCACAGCAATACCAATAGCCATAAATTTATGGGGCAATCTAAAGTTGATCATTTTATAAAAGCGCCTTTGTTCGCATTCCATAATTTTTTTTACATTCATCGTTTAGGAGTTTAGTTTGACAAAAATACTTTCTATTAAGTAAAATTATTTTTACTATATGACAAATATACTTTACATTTTTGAATCTACCAAATAATTTTATACGATTCGAAAGTTTCTAAAAAAACCCACTCCTTTCTCATGCTCTAAATCCTATTCATAAAACACAGCAACTTCATCTAAGGCTTTACGTTTTAAATCTGGAACGTATACTGGCTGTTTAGCATATCCCACGGGAAGTAAAAGATACGCGCGTTCGTTTGCCGGTCTTTGTAAGAGTTTGGCCAGAAAATTCATGGGACTTGGCGTATGGGTTAAGGTGACCATACCCGCATGATGGATGGCCGTAATTAGCATGCCACAGGCAATACCAACGGACTCGTTGACGTAGTAATTATTGTGCTTTTCGTTATGCTCATGTTCATAAACTCGTTTGAATACAACTATAATCCATGGTGCTTCTTCAATAAAGGGTTTATGGGTATCGGTTCCCAAAGGTGCCAAATCCTGTCGCCAACGTTCACTCATACGTGAGGCATAATTTTCACGTTCTTCTTCTTCGGCAGCCAAACGTATTTTAGATTTTAATTGAGCATTGGAAACCGCACAAAAAGTCCAAGGCTGTTTATGTGCCCCTGAAGGCGCAGTGGATGCGGATTTGATAATGTTTTCAATCAATGCTTTTGGCACAGGTTTAGGTTCGTATTCCCTTACCGAACGCCTCGTCTCTAGCCATTCATAAAACTGAGCGCTGTTAACAAGTGATGCTGCTTGTGAAATCGCTTCATTTTGGTATCTAATATGTCGATACCCATTAATTAAAATGCTCTCTACAACACTCATGATTGGTGGTTTTTTTGTTCTTTTCCTCTATCCATTTGCTCATATATTTGGTGCTTTGTAGGGTATAGTGCATAAGCATTTGCCCTGTAAAATTATTAAGACGTTTGGCATAGACTTGTTGCTGGTTTATATGAAGTGCCGCGTTTAGGTGTCTGGAAATTGTTTCTTTTTGAAATCGGTTATTGATAACCTGAAAACCAAAGTGTTGCATATCCTCCCAAAGGGTTTTAGTGCTGTATAATTCTACGGCTTTTTGAGCAAATGCTTGTGGATGATCTTCAATGAATCCATTTGGATTCAACTCTCCGTACAGTCCTTCGGCCCCAATAGTTGTGGTTACACTAGGAGTTCCACTATTCATTGCGTCCATGAGTTTCCCCTTTAATCCAGCACCAAATCGCAAAGGAGCCAAACACACTTTGGCATGTTGCATTACGGTATTGACATCAGGAGCAAAACCTTTAATAAAAAAGCCTTCTTGTTCATTATGCAACTGAGTTACTTTTTGTGGTGCATAGGCCCCATAAATATGAAGCTCTGTTTTTGGAAGCTGTTGCCTAATCAAAGGCCAAATGGTTTCTTTTAAGTACAACACGGAATTGTAATTAGGCTCGTGCAAAAAATTTCCGATGGTTATAAAATGTTGTCGCTCTTCAAAAACTGGAAGCTGTGAAATTTCCTTTTCCGAAATTTCGTTTAGCATAAAAGGAACATACAAAAGCAACTGCTCATCCATTTTAAACTGCTGCTCTAGAATTTCAATTTCAGCTTCCGAAATCATCAAACTCACATCGCATCTATAGATACTAGCAAGTTCACGTTTGGCTGTTTCGTTAAATAAATAGGTGTTATCAAATGGCTTTCCCTCATTAAAAGCCTGTTGCCTTCCTTTTCGCAAGCTGTGTAAATCTTCGGTATCTAAAATTCTTAAGGCATTGGGACATTGTTCCGCAACACGCCAACCAAACTGCTCTTCCATTATAAAACGGTCGAACAACACAAAGCTAGGGTTCAATTTTTTGATAAATAAATCAAAGCTTTCATGATTAAGTTCAATGGGTATTTGATCGATTCCAATAGTTTTTAAATCAAAAGCCTTGTCACTTTTGGCACATGGGCTAGCAAATGTAACAGCATAGTTTTGGGACTGAAAATAGTGGATGAGCTGCATCATTCGGCTACCAGCCGCAGAACTTTTGGGTTCTGGCCATACCAAGCCAATTATTAAGAGTTTTTTTGATAAATTCAAAGTTTCATGATGTCATTTAATTCAGCTTCAGAAACCATTAAAAGCTTACTTTTTACCAATCGTGAGGTTAATAGTTTCCAATTTTTATCTTTTGCAAAGATAGATTTCAAGATCGGCTTAGCCTTTTCAAAATTTTTATTATTCAGCAAATTAATGGCATACCAAAATTGCATTTCTAAATTTTCGGGAAACATGTTTTGTGCCTCCAAATACAAGTTTTCTGCTTCCTTAGTATTGCCAACTTCCATTGCCAGATCTCCTTTATTCATGTGATCATAGGCATTATGCAACTTAATTAATCGTTCCAACTCCTGAATAGGATTTTCGTTATCTTCAACTCGTAAATCCATTATGGTGTCTTCCCATGAATTTCCTGTGGCCTTTCCTTTAACAATCAATATAGCTGCTGATTGCTGACCTCTAATATCGCCTTTCTCAGCTTGTGCGGCCTGTAACGCAGCTAGCAAACGTTTGCTTAAAGGTCCTTTTGTGGTTTCAAAAGCTTTTGCCATAGCATCCCAAACAGTATTATTAAGCATCATATTGGCTTGAGCTGAAAAGTTCTTACCTTGCTTATGGCCCGCCTCGTCAATACACAAACTTCCTGTATGGGTAGCAACTTCGCCATTTATATTCAAAAAAGCTACTTGTCGGTACATTTCACCTTTGTCATTTGCGAGTAATGCATCCAATGCTTGTTGAGGAGACAAACCTTGTTCCATCAACGCTAAGCCTTTTGGCCCATAGCTTGGATTAACCAAAGATTGGGTAGCAACCACACCGACTCCAGCTTTACCATAAATGACCACACTCCCCACACTAAACCAATGCGATTGAACCGCAACGCCAACATCACCAGTCACTGAATCGCGTGCAACTATTGAATAGGTATGCGTTAAAGGTTCTGATTTTATAAACATTTGTGCATAAACTCCTTGAACGAAAAGTAAAGTGAGTAAAATAATTATGTTCTTCATATTTATAGATTTATTCACTAATATAAAAAAATTTATGACCCCATTTGAATGTTGAATTATTTATCTTTGCATCTTCAAAAAACACATACAGATGTCGCTATCCATGCTTAATGCTATTTCCCCTATTGACGGTCGCTATAGAACCAAAGTTGAGGCTTTGGCTTCCTATTTTTCTGAAGAAGCACTTATAAAATATAGAGTCTTAATAGAAATTGAATATTTTATCGCCTTATGTGAATGGCCTTTGCCACAACTTTCAGATTTTGACACCGCTCATTTTGATGATCTCAGAGCGATTTATAAACAGTTTTCTTCTAAAGATGCCTTAAAAATTAAGGACATTGAAAAGGTAACCAATCATGATGTCAAAGCCGTTGAATATTTTATAAAAGAACGATTTGACGCCTTAGGCATATCAAAATATAAAGAATTTATCCATTTTGGACTAACCTCACAAGATATCAACAACACCGCAGTTCCTTTAAGTATCAAGGACGCTATGGCCGATGTTTATGTACCCGAACTAAACGTAGTTTTAAACAAACTTAAAGAGCTTTCAAAAGAATGGGCAACGATACCCATGTTGGCTAGAACACATGGCCAGCCGGCATCTCCTACCCGACTTGGCAAAGAAATCGAAGTGTTTGTAGTACGTCTGGAGGAACAATTTAAAATGTTAAACAGCATTCCAAATGCTGCCAAATTTGGAGGCGCCACAGGAAATTTTAATGCCCACAAAGTCGCCTATCCAAATATGGATTGGAAGGTCTTCGGAAACCGATTTGTACAGGAGAATTTAGGCTTGAAACATTCCTTTCCAACGACACAAATTGAACATTACGACTACTTAGCCGCTCTGTTTGATGCTCTTAAGCGTATCAATACAATACTTATCGATTTAGATCGGGATGTGTGGACCTACGTATCCATGGACTATTTTAAACAAAGCATAAAAAAAGGTGAAGTAGGCAGTAGTGCCATGCCCCATAAAGTGAACCCTATTGATTTTGAAAACAGTGAAGGCAATCTAGGAATCGCCAATGCTATTTTCGAACATCTGTCTGCCAAACTTCCTATTTCGCGCTTGCAGCGTGATTTGACCGACAGTACGGTTTTGCGAAATGTTGGTGTACCCTTAGCCCATACCGTGATTGGATTTAAATCTACATTAAAGGGATTGAACAAATTGTTATTGAACGAAAGCAAGATTGCTCAAGACTTAGAGCAAAATTGGGCAGTTGTTGCTGAAGCCATTCAGACTATTTTACGCCGAGAAGGTTATCCAAATCCTTATGAAGCCTTAAAAGGGTTGACAAGAACTAACGAGAAAATCACACAGAGCTCTATTTCAAATTTTATTGGTACTTTAGAAGTCTCTAATGACATCAAAAATGAACTTAAAGCCATTACTCCTTGGAATTATACGGGTATTTGATCGTGTAAATTTTAAGGATATTAATGCCCTTGGACTACTTTGTACCATTATACTTATAGTATTCTTCTTTATATCTGGAGCCCTTGGGGTTTTAAATTACTTTATCATTAAGGTGCTCTTGTTTTTGGCATTGGCCATTTTGTTAGTCTATTGTATTTTGGTTATGGCTAAAAACAAAAATCACCCCAAATAATAGGGTGATCTTTTAAAAAGATATTTAAATCCGTTTTATTATTTAAAAAAATCAGCAAACTGGGTAATTTGTGATTCATTGATATTAGCAGGATCTATAGCAGAATATAACTTCATTACTTTATTGGCGCTCATATCGTTTCCTAAAACTCTAATTACGGCAAAGCCTTTGTCGTTGGCATTTCCAAAAATTATAAGCTCATCAATACTGTCTTCTTTACCTATAAACTTAACAACAAATTTACCATCTGTCGTATTTCCACCACGCACTAACTCCTGATATTTAGAGTCTTTAAGAATGTTGTTTACTTTTTTTAACTCCACTTCATATTCAGCTTGGTTAGAGTCAGACAGCACGAATGCCAGCATATTCAGTTTATCTATGGATTTGTAGGCTTCCTTTTGTTCGTCGGTTAAAGAAGTCTGTTCTATATTTAGAAAACTAGTAGGTATATCTATTGTTGTAAATCCCGGTTTCAGTTCGTTATCTACAAAATACACTTGTAACGACGGATTTTGATTACAACTTAAAAAAGTCGTAACCAAAACCAACATCGTGATTAAATTTTTGATTGATGACGTCATTTTGCTATTTATTTTTTTTGGCCCCAACCTTTTTCAATTGATCGCCGCCAGGAACATTCATTTTGTTGGTTAATTTAGCAACTTGCCTCAAATCGATATCTCCAGTTAAAGATAACAAGACGGTTTCTATTTCCCTTTTCTTACCATTGATGGTAATATCTTGGTCTTTGGTAATTTCTTTTAAGCCACTTACTAACATCAATAATTCTTTAACGTGGTTATCGTCTTTACCTTCCTTGACATAAAACTTAACGGTTTGTTCACCATCTTTAATACGCATCAACTCTTGTAAGTTTGAGCTTTTTAAATAACGATTTACCGTTGCGTTCATATCGTCTGAAATTTTTTCATCCCCTGTTGTCAAGACTTTTAAACCGGTTATTTTACCAACCATGTCTACCATTTCTTGAGCTTCGGGGTCATCGGTCTGTATTTGAAGATCCATAAGCATCTTAAACATTTTCTGGTTGACAATTACTGACGTTACACCGTCCATGTCTTCAAATTTATCGAATACACCTTGTCCAAAAGTTACAATTGGAACTAATGCTACTGCTAATATTACTGCTAATTTTTTCATCTTTTTTTGTTTTAAATGTTTACTTGTATTTATTCGTTTTTAAAAATCTTATTGGTTGTTATTGAAAACTCACTAATATAATTGACTTGCTTAGCTCCTATTTCAAATTGCGTGCCAGCTATGGTCAATGCATTTAAACTTGAAGTACCTTGCTTGAATTTTGAAGACACCAAATTTAAAGCCTCCATGGTTTGATTATAAGCATAAAGTTCTTCAGAATTAAGATCACTCAATGTCTTTTTATTATCAAATTGGCTAAAGACTGTTAACATGATCACGGCTACTGCTGCGACCGAAATCCATTTATATAAGGTGTACGATTTAGATTTCAATGGAACATTTCTAGTGAAATGTTCTTGTTTGGTATTATTGAAATACTGAAACATGACTCTGTAAGATTCCAAATGTGGCGCAACCTCATCTTGTGCGAAGTAAGCTTGTAATTGCTGTTCTTCTTTTAGCGTAGTTTCGCCGTTGTCGTACTTTTCCAGTAACTTTTCTATACTATTTAATACCATAGCTATGCGTGTTCGTTAATTTTTCTCGTATTGTTTTTCTTGCTCTTGAGAGTGATACTCGTATTGCTGTTTCATTCATGTCCAAAACTTTTGCAATCTCTTCAAACTCATAGGCCTCTATATCTCTTAATTGCAATACTATTTTTTGTTGTTCAGGTAATTCATCTATAATTTTTGAAACCCAATCCACACTGTCATTAATTTCTAACTGTCGTTGCAAAGACGTGTTGTTATCTTGATAATTACTATGGACAATTTTTAGGTTTTGTGCCTGTTTGGATTTTAAACGATCCAAACAAAAATTCTTAGTCATGGTCATCGAAAAGGCTTCAACATTTATGTATTCACTAATACGCTCTTTATGGTTCCATAATTTCATTAAAATCTCTTGCGTGGCATCTTCGGCTTCTTCGTTGGAAACCAACAGTCTTTTTGCCAAACGAAAGACTTTATCCTTAAAAGGCATTACTAATGTTACAAAATCTGCCTGTGTCATTATCTGGTGGTTAGTTTAAACAGGTTACTATGCTGCTTATATTCTTACGACGAAACATCTTTAAATTTGTTACAATTAATTTTTAATTTACAATAATGTAAGTAAATTTAGAGTTTATAAACCTTAATCTACTAAGTTTAAAATTAAAAAAGTGTTATGAAAATTTTAAAAATATTCCTTATTGCCGGGATTGTTGGCAGTATTACTCTTAGTTGTTTTAAAGATAAGGATGACCATGCCATTCTCGCCAGTGAAATCAATGATTTTGTCTGGAAAGGCATGAATGCCGTTTATCTTTATAAAGACCAAATCCCCAATTTAGCTAATGATCGTTTTACGTCTGATCAAGAATATGGCAATTATTTAAACACGTTTTCTACTCCTGAATCTTTATTTGAAAGTCTCATTTACGATAGATCTACCACAGATCGATTCAGTGTTATTGTAGACGATTATATCGCCTTTGAACAATTATTGAATGGCACTACCAAAACCAATGGTTTGCGTTACTATTCGTTTCAAGACCCAGGTTCTTCAAACCGCATATTAGCCATAAGACAGGTTATACCAAATAGTGCAGGAGACGTAGCGCATTTGGTAAGAGGCCAATATATCATTCAAATTGATGGTACAGCAATAACCTCAGATAATGTTGGCACTTTGTTAAGTCCTGATACTTTTACACTGCATTTTGCAGATCACAATGATAATGGCACTCCTGAAACAAGTGATGACACCTTTACATCGAATGGTACAACAGTAACACTAACCAAGACTATCTTAACCGAAAACCCAATTCATAACACCTCCATTATCGATGTAGATGGCGAAAAGTTGGGATATATTTTTTACAACAGTTTTAATCAAAATTTCAATACGGAGTTAAATAATGCTTTTGCAAACTTTAAATCAAATAACATTCAGCACTTGGTTATCGACTTAAGATACAATCCTGGGGGCTCTGTAGATACCTCAAGATTATTAGGGAGTATGATAACAGGGCAATTTAATGGGCAAGTATTTTCAAAATTAGTCTGGAATAATGATCTACAAGAGTTTAATACAAATTATGAATTCCTGAACAAATTTGACGGCAAAACCATTAACAGTTTGAATTTAGATAAAATTTATGTTTTAACAACAGGTTCAACTGCATCGGCCAGTGAATTATTAATCAATAGTTTGAAGGAATATATTACAGTAGTACAAATTGGTGAAAATACCGTAGGTAAAACGCAAGCTTCCATAACGATTTATGACTCACCAGACTTTGGACGTGATAAAGTTAATCCCAATCATTTATACGCCATGCAACCCCTAGTTGCTAACTCTATTAATGTTAATGACCAGGCGGTGCCTGGAACTGGTTTAACCCCAACCCTGCCATTAAATGAAGATGTTTATAATCTAGGCCTCTTTGGCAATGTCAATGAACCCTTATTGGCTAGAGCCATTGCAGATATTAGAGGTACAGGACGATTTGGACAGTTTTCTACCCAAAAAACACCAAAGTATATCCCCTACGATTCGCCAGTTAATGAAAACATGTATATTGATCCAGAATCTGTACCACCTTTATTAAAGAAACAATTTAATTAAATAAAAAGCCGCTTGGTCACTGAGCGTAGTCGAAGTGCGGCTTTTTTTAGTTTTATAATTTGAGATTAAACCCGATTGTTATATTTCTTCCTTTTGTGGAATACCCAAAAAGTTCCTGATAATCTTCATTAAGTATATTGGTGACATTGGCAAATACAGTCATTTTGTTCTTTAAGATACTATGACTTAAGTAGGCATCAAATAGACTGTAATTTTTCAAAATCACTTCGTCATTCATGAAGGTTGAATTATTAAAAACCACATCTTTTCTATCGTCATTAAACTGATAGATTAAGCTAAGAAACAAGTCTTCCGTAATGTGATAATCTAAATGGGTATTGACCTTAAATTTTGGAATACGAAGATTTAAACTTTCTTCAACTTTGGTATACGTAGCATTTGCGTTAAGTGAAACCTGATCTGAAAATTTATAGCTTGTTGTCAACTCCACACCACTGGCCGTAAAATCGGTCTCAACATTTTTATACTGAAACACAAAGCTTCCTAAATCCAGAAAATCAATAAAGTTTTGTTCTTTTCTATTAAAATACACCAAACTAAAGGTTGCTTTGTCCTTAACATTAACTTCAGCACCCACTTCAATGGTCCTGTTTTCTTCTGGTTTTAAATCTGGATTTCCATAAGTTGGCTCAAACAATTGATACAACGACGGTGTAATATAAGCGGTGCTATAACTTACCAAACCTTTGATATACCCAAAATCTGCCTCTTTTCTAAAGGAAGGATTTATACTATACACTACATGATTTCCATATTCACTATGGTGATTTAATCGTACTCCCGCATTTATGTTTAGCCCAAAATCTGAAACATAAACCATATTGGCATATGGATCTATAATTGTAAAATTGGCATGCTTTGGATCGATACTCTGCTCTAGGTTTGTTGCGCCAAATGGAATGGTAAAACTTTCCATACTATTCCTCTGAATATTTGTACCTAAAACCGTGTAAAACTTTTGGTTAAAATTATATTTATTGAACACATCGGCGACATAACTTTCGGCATTAAATGTTGCAGGGTATGAAGATTTTATTTTTCTTCCGATGTTATTATAGGCAGCATTTAAAGTGAGGCTTCCATTAGTGTATTTAAATTCTGGAGAAACGCCCAATCTATATTGATTAGTTTTGGACACATCATCGGTATCAATTCTATTAAAAGCATCATCAAAATCGGTTTTAAATTTATCAAAACTTCCATAAAGTGATATTTTAAAAACATCTGAAGCTTTAAATCCCAATTTTAGTTGGCCATTTATGGCATTAAATGCATCCGGTTCACTACCATTTGAAACCGCCGATAGACCATCAGAATATTGGTTTCCAAAACTTACCAAATAATTGAATTGTTCCAAGGTTCCATTAAATGAAACGCTATTTTTAAAATCTTCAATACGATATTGATTATCCTGTTGGGATTGATTGGTTCCCAACGCACTTCTAAAATTTGCCGAAATCTTGTCTTTTGAGGCCTCCTTTAGTTTTACGTTAATCACCGCCGTTGCTGCGCCCGAACCATAAAGCGTACTTGAAGCCCCTTTCAAAATCTCGATACTTTCTATTTGGTCTGCATTGAGCAATTTCAAATCGTAATCGTTGGCAATTTGTGAAGGATCCGAAATCGCAATACCATCGATAAGCACCAAAACCTGCCGATTACGACCGCCACGAATGTAATAAGCCAAGTTTTGCCCAGAATTGCCTTTTGTGCCGTTTATCTCAATTCCTGCCGTTGCATTAATAATTTGTGAAATCGACTTCCCTTGTAAATGTTGAAGTTCATTTTGTGTAATTTTTGTGATCACCTTACCAGAATGTTCACGCTTTAAATTGAATCTAGAATCGGTAACTACCACTTCATCCAATTGTTGCACTTGTGTTGAATCGTTTTGTTGCTGTGCAAAGCCTAAGCTCGATATACTGCATAGTATACCAAAAGCCATCATTTTTTTGTTCATTGTAATTAAAAATTGCTCGAGAATCGCATGGATTATCATACGTAAACTTTTATCCCGAAAGTTTGACTTAATTGTTTTGAATATGGCAGGTCTCCTGACTTGTTTTTACTATTATACCTTCCCATCCCAAATCTGGGGACAGTGGTCTTTAAGTTAATAGTACCTCGATGAGAGGTGCCGAAACAAAATCGGCATAAACTTACAGTTGCGGGAACAGTTCTGGAATTAAAAAATTACGATGTACAAAATATGATTTTTGAGTTAACCTTCTTAAAATCTGCAAATCGTAAATCCTTGCACCAGATTCCCTTTTAATCCGTTTCATTAAAATTGAATAGAACCAAAATTCGCATCAAATGTAAAAATCTATTTTTAATTTTACTATTACTATTATATATATTACTTTTGAAGTGTCACAAAATATCATATCATGGGTTCTTTATTTAATAAAAAGCAATTAATCATTATATTATTTATTGTCGGAGCAGGCATTTTTCGATTGTTTCCGCATTTACCAAACGTAACACCAATCACGGCGATGGCTCTTTTTTCAGGAGTTTATTTTACCGATAAGAAATTCGCATTTATCATACCACTTTTGGCCATGTTTTTGTCTGATATCTTTTTAGGTTTTTCAGCCATCACCTTATTTGTTTATTGTGCCTTTATTTTGGTGAGTTATATTGGTTTTTCATCTAAAAAAGTAAGTATTAAAACCATATTAATAAGTAGTATTAGCTTCTTTGTAATCACTAATTTTGGAGTTTGGCTCATTGCATATCCTAAATCCCTTAGTGGTTTAATAGAATGCTATACCTTGGCCGTTCCGTTTTTTAGAAATTCTTTAATTGGAGACTTCTTTTTTGCTGGGGTCCTATATTACGGTTTTGAGTTTGTATCCAATAAATACTTGAGAACAGCCTAATTAAAATAATCTAAGTTGATAAAAAACGCTTTTATAGCGTTTTTTTTATATATTAAATCTGTAAGTTTATAACTTATTAAACTGGTTTAGCTTTAACACTTATTACCTTTAAATGAACGACAATCTTATACTTATTTTTGAAATTATAATTTTTACTGCACTAGGTTTTCTTTTAGGCATGTACTTCACAAAACTTAAAAGTAAAGGTGAACAAAGCACTTTGGAGGAGCGGCAAAATCAACTTAATAATGCCATTAACGAGCTTAAACAAAACGTTGAAAAAATTGAAAGAGAACGAGAAGACATCAGGCACGAAAAAGACTTGTTAAATTCTGAATTAGCTATAAGAAATACTGAATTTGAAAATCTACAAGAAAAGCTAAGTGAACAAAAATCAGAAGTTGAAAAGCTTCAAGATAAATTCACAAAAGAATTTGAAAATTTAGCCAATAAAATCCTAGATGAAAAAAGCGCAAAATTCACGCTTCAGAACAAGGAAAACATCAAACTAATACTAAATCCGTTACAGGAAAAAATCCAAAACTTTGAAAAAAAAGTTGAAGATTCCCAAAAAGAAAGTATCAGCATGCATTCGGCCTTGAAGGAGCAGCTTTTAGGGCTTAAAGACCTCAACCAACAAATGTCTAAAGAGGCCAACAATTTAACTCGAGCCTTAAAAGGTGACAGTAAAATGCAAGGGAATTGGGGCGAATTGGTTTTAGAGCGTGTCTTAGAAAAATCAGGCCTAGAAAAAGATCGCGAGTATTTTGTGCAACAAAGTTTTACGCGCGAAGATGGTTCTCGTGTGTTACCCGATGTGGTTTTGCATTTACCCGACAATAAAAAAATGATTATCGACAGTAAGGTTTCATTGACTGATTATGAACGTTTTGTCAGTGCTGAAGACGATGATAGAGCAAGGTATCTTAAAGCCCACGTCAATTCCATTAAAAAACATGTGGATCAACTATCAGATAAGAACTATCAGGATTTATATGACATTGAATCTCCAGATTTTGTGTTGTTGTTTATACCTATTGAACCTGCTTTTGCAGTTGCCATTAATGAAGACAATGCAATCTACAATAAAGCCTTCGAAAAAAACATTGTAATTGTTACCCCTACTACCCTTTTAGCTACGCTTCGTACTGTAGATAGTATGTGGAATAATGAAAAACAGCAGCAAAACGCCATTGAAATTGCGCGACAAGCTGGTGCGCTTTACGATAAGTTTGAAGGATTGGTAACCGATCTTACTGGGGTGGGCAAAAAAATAGATGATGCCAAAAAAGATTATTCATCTGCCATGAATAAGTTGGTTGATGGTAAAGGAAATTTAATTAACAGTGTAGAAAAGTTAAAAAAATTAGGTGCAAAAGCCAAAAAATCACTTCCAGAGTCCATTTTAAAACGAGCAGAAAGTGATGATGATAAATAAGAAGACTACTGTTTCACAAAACGCTTGGTCTGTGATTCTGTTTCTGTCGTAATCCTCACCAAATACACGCCGTTATTCCATTTTGAAATACTAATTATTGGATGCAAGGTGTTCAATTCAACATGATAAATTTCCTTGCCCAATACATCAAAAACAGAAAGTTTAGCATTTTCAAATCCTTTTGGCAAATACACATTAATAGTAGATGACGCAGGATTTGGAGAAATCATAAACTCCCTGCTCGTTTGATAAACTTCAAAAGTATGTAAAGACGCACCTTCCAAATCAAGACTATCGTTAGCTAATATTTGAGATGGAAATAGACTTGATATCAATATAAAAATAAGATAGCGTAATGTTGTTTTCATATTGTAGGTTTTAGCTAAGATAGTGATTTTTAGGACATAACGCAATGCGGTTCGTCGAAAAGTTATAGCTATTTACTCAAATACATTTTTCGCCTAGAATATAGATAATAGAATTCATCATCTTTAAGGTTATCTATAAACAAAATACTTTCGCCTGTACTTTTCATTTCAGGTCCCAATTTTTTATTCACATTATGGAATTTATTAAATGAAAACACGGGCTGTTTTATGGCAAAACCTTCGCTTTCAATGTCTTCAGAAGATTTTAAACCCCACAATTTCTTAATTACAGCTGGCCTAGGTAAATTATATTTTGAACCATTTTTTATTCTGAATAAAAATAAGGTCCATCGCTCTAAAAAAAAAGTATAACTTGTATAAGGACTTTTGGAGTCATGATTGTTTTATTTATATACAATAACTAGCTATGAGATATATATCATGGCCTCATTTTATAAATTTTATCGGCTAATCAAATAAAAATGACCACGCTTAAAACTATTCTTTATTTCTCAATATTTAAATATCCAATAACTAAGGATGAGATCTATAAATTTTCTAAAAGCAAGAATTTGGAGCTTATAGACAATGAAATTGATTTCTTGTTAAAAAGTGGGATTATTTATAACATTGAAGGTTTCTATTTGAATACAAATTCTAATGAACTAGTAAAAAAAAGATTGGAAGCCAATAAAAGAGCAGAAAAGATGATGCCCAAAGCACTAAAAGTCAGCAAACTTATTGCCTCTTTTCCTTATGTTAAAGGTGTCGCACTTTCCGGCGGCCTCTCAAAAGGCAGCTTTAAATATGATGACGATGTAGATTTTTTCATTATAACATCAGAAAACAGGCTTTGGATAGCAAGAACTTTTTTAATTTTATATAAAAAAATATGGCTTCTTAACTCCAGAAAATACTTCTGTGTAAATTACTTTATAGGTACAAATGATTTAGTCATAGCCGAAAAAAATAAGTTTACTGCCATGGAAATTGTAACCTTAATTCCTACCCAAGGAACTGACATTTTTAAAGAATTCATGGAAAGAAATACTTGGGTAAAAAATTATTTTCCAAATAAAGACCTTGAAGAAAATTTCAGCCTCGTAGGCGACAAAAAGAAATCATTACTATCAAAATCTATAGAATTTTTGCTTAACAATAAATTTGGAAATAAACTAGATGCCATGTTTAGAACGATAACGTTATACAAATGGAAAACAAAATTTAAAGATTTACCTGAGAGTGAATTTAAAATAGCCATGAAATCTACGAAAAACGTTTCAAAACACCATCCACAAAACTTTCAAAAAATAGTTATTGATTCATTAAACGAAAATTATTTTCAGGTTGAGCAAAAGCATAAAATAACTTTAGAACACGAACATGCTTGATATTCTTTTCTCTCATTCTTATTACTATCGATTTGATCCCAAGCAGTGGAAGAATAAGACACCCTATCCGCCTCTGGGCACACTATATGCTGCATCGTTTTTAAGAAGCAAATCATTTTCCGTTGGTTTATTTGATACTAATCTTATCAGTAACCCAAAAGAGATCCAACCTTACTTAGATATAAAAAGGCCAAAACTTTTTGTTATTTACGACGATGGATTTAATTATTTAACCAAAATGTGCCTGACCAAAATGCGAAAAGCAGCTTTTGAAATGATTGCTATTGCCAAAAGTATGGATAGTAAGATTATTGTTTGCAGCTCAGACTCCACTGATCACTACGAAGCTTATTTGCAAGCAGGTGCCGATTTTATTATTCAAGGAGAAGGTGAACTAACTCTCAATGAATTGGCAGGTTCACTTATCTATAACAAAGCGTTCTCAAAAATTGACGGCATTATCTTTAAAGAGGGTAAAAAGATTATAGTTAATCCTAAACGACGCGCCTTAAAAGATTTAGACATTTTACCGATGCCTGCTTGGGATTTAGTGGATATAAAGTCTTATAAGGATATCTGGGATTCTGGCGGCAAAGAATTCACACTTAATATTGTTACAACCAGGGGCTGTCCTTTTAAATGTAACTGGTGTGCAAAACCTATTTATGGTAATCGCTATAATTCCCATTCTCCAACTTATATTGCAAAACATATTCAATACCTAAATGAAACCTTTGGAGTTGCTCGCTTTTGGATGTGTGATGATATTTTTGGTCTTAAACCAAACTGGGTACAAGAATTTAACCAGGAATTAAAAACATTATCATTGCGTATTTCCTATACTATTCAAAGCAGAGTCGATTTGCTTTTAAAAGCAGACACCATCGATGCACTATCAAACAGTGGTTTAAGCGAAGTTTGGGTTGGTGCCGAAAGTGGTTCTCAAGATATACTAGATGCAATGGATAAGGGAACCACAGTCGAACAAATTTACAATGCCACCAAGTTGCTAAAAGAAAAGAATATAAGAGTGGCCTTTTTTATACAATTTGGTTACTTAGGTGAAACTAGAAATGACATTGAAAAAACTATTAAAATGATCAAGGAATTACTACCTGATAATTTAGGTATATCAGTTTCTTATCCATTACCTGGCACAAAATTTTATAACAAAGTAAAAGATGATTTAAAATTAAAGGCTAATTGGACCGATTCAGACGATCTTGCTATGATGTTTCAAGGTACATTCCATTCAAGATATTATAAAAAACTACATAGATATGTGCATAAAGAGTACAGAAAAAGTCAGGCTATACACAATTTTAAACTATTATTAAAAAGTCCACTTAGTATTTTATCATATTCTAATTTGAGGTCTATGCTCCTTTATTTTTATTATGCCCCCAGCTCTAGAATACAAGCGTTTCAACTTCAAAACCTGCGACATAAAAATGGATAATGTGTTTGATAGCGTCGCAAAAAATTATGACCAGGTCTTTACTCATTCTAAAATTGGTAGATTACAACGGCAATTGGTTAGAGATCATCTCGAAAAATTAAATATAAATAAAGAGCGATTAAATATTTTAGAAGTTAATTGTGGAACTGGAGAAGATGCTTTATGGTTTGCTAAACAAAACCATCACGTGACTGCTACAGATATATCGGCTGAAATGATTCACTACGCAAACAAGAAAAAAAAATTTGGTAACATAAAGTTTCAGCAATTAGACATAAATGCACTCTCCACCTTCTCATTTCCTAACAAATTTGATCTAATATTTTCAAATTTTGGAGGGCTAAATTGTTTAAACCCAGAAGAATTAACACGCTTTTTTGTAATGGCCAAAACCTTATTGAACAAAAACGGAACTGTTGTTTGTGTTATCATGCCAAAACAATGTATCTGGGATAAATATTATTATTTTTTAAAAGGAAAATGGACATTAATATCACGAAGAAATACGGAGCACTGTGTCCTAGTTAATGTTAGTGGGAATCCTGTAAAAACTTGGTTTTACAACCCTAATGAAATAGTATCTCTTACAGTTGACGAATTTAAAAAAGCAAACTATTACCCGATCGGTATTTGTGTTCCACCGTCCTATTTAAACACATTTTTTAAAAATAAAACTAGATTATTAAATTTTTTAAACTGGTCAGAGCATAGAATTGGACGCTTTCGTTTTTTATCTAAATATGCTGATCATTTTATCCTTTCACTACAAGTATCATGAGCATTGTTTTAACACATTCTTACTTTATAAATGAAGATAAAAGGGAAACAAAAATAATGAAACCTTATCCTCCATTAGGTTTGTTATACATTTCGGGATATTTGAATTTAAACCATGTGGAAAATTACGTTTTTGATAGTACATTTTCTACATCCCAACAACAATTAGAGATTATCCAACAAAAGCAGCCAAAAATAGTAGCAATCTATACTAATTTAATGACCAAAATCAATGTGATTAGATTGGTCAAATTGCTTAAAAGCAATCCTGTTTTTGGGTTTCCGTCTGTTATATTAGGTGGGCCAGACCTTACCTTTAATTGCGATAACTACTTAAAAACTGGAGCCGATTTTTTAATAATCGGCGAGGGTGAACAGACCATGTTAGAATTAAGCACTGCCATTTTAAATTCAACAGACATATCTAAAATTCAAGGCATCGCTTATTTAAAAGATGGAGCTGTTATCAAAACCGATGGGCGTCAAAAAATAAAGGACTTAAGCGAATTACCCCAACCAAATAGACAAGCAATCGATTTACACCCTTATTTAAATGCATGGAAGTCAAACCATGGCAGAAGCTCTATGACTATTAGTACACAACGCGGTTGTCCTTATACCTGTAAATGGTGCAGTACAGCGGTTTATGGATTAAGTTACCGAAGAAGGCCTGCAAAACTTGTTGTTGAAGAATTAATACATATTCGAACAACTTATAATCCAGATGCTATTTGGTTTGTTGACGATGTGTTTACAGTAAGCCATAAATGGATCAAAGAATTTCATCATGAAATGACACAACAAAATGTGTACTTTCCTTTTGAATGTATAACAAGAGCTGAACGCTTAAATGATGAAATCATACAGCTTTTAAAAGACATTGGATGTTTCAGGATTTGGATTGGTGCCGAAAGTGGTTCACAAAAAATAATTGATGCCATGGATAGACGTGTCGATGTTAATGTGGTAAAAGAAACCATTAAAAAAGTAAATGCTTATGATATTGAAACGGGTACTTTTATTATGATTGGCTATCCAGGTGAAGATATGAGTGATATTAAAAAAACGATTGCCTATTTAAAAGAAGCCAACCCTACATACTTTACTATCACTGTAGCTTACCCTATTAAAGGGACTTCGTTATACAATGAAATTGAAAACAGTATAACCGTTCAACCTGAATGGGAAACATCCACAGATAGGGATATTGATTTTGCTAGGATCTATCCTCGAAAATATTATACCTACGCCGCAAAATGGGTTACAAATAACGTAAATTCTCACCATGAAAAACGAAAAGGAAATTATTTACAATTTTTAAAATTGCTAGGAAAATCTATTATTTATAGTTACATGATGAAAATTGTAAAATGAAAAAAAGCGACTTTCCATATAGAAAAAAAGGAGTAGTTTACCTGACTCAAGAAAAAACTACTTTTTCAACATTATATGTTGAGGCAAGAAAAAAAGAGCATCGAATTCTCGATGATAAAGACTTAAGAAAACTACCTTTAGTAAGCTCTTCTAACCCAAATGCTTGGGAATGGAACCTACGCAATAAATCTGCTAAACGTTTCATGACCTATTTAAATTCAAAATTTCAAAATTTTAATCTTTTGGATGTGGGTTGTGGAAATGGGTGGTTTACAAATTTAATTGCAGAATCCAATGGTGCCAATAAAATTATTGGTTTAGATATAAACACATTTGAATTAGAGCAGGCTGCACGTGTTTTTAATAACGAAAAGCTTGAATTTATATATGGCGATATTTTTCGAATCGATTCTAAATTTCATGTCCCATTTGATATTATTACATTAAATGCGAGTGTTCAATATTTTTCAGACTTTAAAGCTTTGATGTCAAAATTGCTAACATTTATAAAGCCAAATGGCGAAATACATATTTTAGATAGCCCCTTTTATAGAGAAGCTGAAATGGCAAGTGCCAAAAAACGTACACATGATTATTATACTTTATTGGGAGTTCCAAATATGGCTGCAAATTATTATCATCATAACATTAATAATCTTGAAAACTTTGAAATCTTATACAATCCAAAAAACATCCTTTTTAGACTTATAGGCAGAAAAGACTCTCCTTTTTGTTGGTTTAAGACATCTATTAAATGAAATATTTCTTAAAATATAATAAATGGGTGTTATTAGTTTTACCGGTACTGTTATGGTTTATCACTTATTTTATATTTCATTTTGATGGGCTCTATGGGCAAGACCCCTATGAATATTTAAGATATACTGAAGCTCTAAATCGCTTTATAAGTACGGGGAGCAACCCAGGTGATTATTTTTGGCCGCTTTTCTACCCTATTTTTGGAGCTGCATTAAATAGTTTAATTCAACATACAGCTTTATCGTTGGTTTTTGTTTCTGTTGTTTCTCTATCTGTGTCCGCTTTATATTTGCACAAAATCGTTGGATTATTATTTCCTTCCCCCAATAAATTATCAGTGCTATATGTTATACTTTTTTATGTGTTGTCTCCCTATGTATTAAAACATGGTGTCGTGGTCATGTCAGATATGTTAACTACTTGTTTTATTGTTTTGGCTGTTTATCAATTCTTAAAATTTAGACAAGAATTACATATAAAATATTTTTACTTTTTTACAATCTTTAGTATTTGTACAATAATGACAAGGTATGCTGGAGCTGTTATTATTTTGCCTTTTCTTTTAATAGCAGTATTTCAATTTATTAAATATAAAAACGTTCTAAAACATATTCCCCTATTAATAGGGATCGTGAGTATTTTATTAATTCCACATGTAGCCATTCGCCAATCAAATTATATTGGTTTTTTATCGCACAATTGGTTGCAAGAGTGGTCATTTATTAATTTCTTTAAAAGTAGTTTCACAACGGTGGATGGCACAAGCTTAAATACCTTTCCCAATTTATTTTATGCTTTTTCAAATCTATTCCACCCACGTTATGTCGTTACAGGGATATTTTTTATACCTTTTTTGTTTCAAAAAAAAGTCTGGATTAAACAGAAAAAATCAATAGGAATAAGTGTAATTCTATATGCCCTATTTTTAGCAGGAATCCCTTTTCAAAATAACCGCTTTTTAGTGTTGTCTTTCCCTTTGGTTTTAATAGTTTTTTATCCTGCATATATTTATCTATTACAGTTAAATGTTACAAAAAAAGCTTGTTATTTTCTACTCTTTTCAATTTTATTTTCGCAATTAGTTTTAATATATCAAGCCTTTAAACCGCTACTAGAGCGCCATCAATTTGAATTAGATTTGGTAGAGGCAGTACGTCCCTTTCAAAACCAAAAATTATATAGTTTTGATGTTGACATTGCTTTAAAAGGCAGAGGTTTGACTTTTGATTATCAAAATCTTTGGAAGAAGAAGTATTCTAATTTTAAACCAAATGATTTAATCCTCTTTCATCCCACAAAATTTAATAAACAATGGACAGGCAAAAACCCGATAATAAATTGGAATAATTTGAATAATCATTACAACTTAAGCATAGTAAAGGAATGTCCAGAAGGCTGGAAATTATATAAAATTGACAATTAATTTATGACAAACCACTCACGACATATCGTATTATTAACGCCTGGGTTTCCAAAAAACAAGGACGATACAACTGTGATTCCTGCATTGCAGGTTTATGTAAAATCATTGATTAATTTAAACCCTAGTCTAAAAATTCAAATTATCACATTCCAATATCCATTTTCATCAAATAAATACGATTGGAATGGAATTACGGTATTCCCATTAAACGGGAAGAACAATAAGCTACAAAAGATCTTTATTTGGTTAAAAGCCTTTTCGCTTTTAAAAAAAATACATCACTTAAATCCCATAGATTGCATTCATAGCTTTTGGATTGGTGAGTGCTCATTTATTGGTGAAAAATTTGCGATAAAACGCAACATAAAGCATATTGTAACAGCTATGGGACAGGATGTCTTAGAGCACAACCGTTATACAAGATTACTTTCTAAAAACAACTCCACAATCATTACGCTGTGCAAAAGACACAACGCAACACTAAAACAACATTGCCATTTGGATTCTCAAATAATTCCATGGGGAATCGATATAAACGAATTTCCTGAAATAAAGGACAAGACAATCGATATATTGGGTGTCGGGTCGTTAAACGACATTAAAAACTATGCACTGTTTATAGAAATAATTGAAAAATTAAATAAAAAAGTAAAACATTTACATGTTGTGATTATTGGCGAAGGACCGTTAAAGCCTACTTTGGAGGCATGTATTAAAGAAAAGCAAATGCAAAAGGTTATTGCACTTACAGGGGCATTACCAAGGCATTTAGTTTTAGATAAAATGTCAAAATCCAACATATTATTGCACACAAGTCGATTTGAATCATTTGGGTATGTTTTTTTGGAAGCACTATATTCTGGCATGCATATAGTTTCTTTTAATGTGGGTTTAGCCAATAATTCGTTAATGTGGAAGACTTGCCAAACGGAAAATAAAATGATAGACAGCCTGTTGAAGATGTTGTCGGTTAAAGTAAAAGGTAATAGGAATTTATTGCATACCGTAGAAGAAACTGCTTTAACCTATAGCAAAATTTATAATGAATAAAGTCTACAAAATCATCTTAAATATTGCTCGAAGTATTGCAATACCTTGCTTTAATTTCCTAATTGCAATGGTTGGAATATACTATTTAGGAAAATCTAATTGGGGTGATTTTATTCAAATTCTATTATGGACTTATTTAGTGGCTTTTATATGTAATTTTGGCAATAAGGATTTCCTATTAAGAGCATTTAGCAAGAATCCCTCAAAAATAGCTGAATCATTTTTTAAAAACTTCACTACCAGAGCACCATTATTATCGTTATCATTCGTTTTATTATTTTTTTTTCCGCTTAAGATATCTGTTCTAAGTATCTGCTTGTGCACGCTCATTTTTATATATCAAAGTTTAGAAAGTTTGGTCATTTATAACCAAAAATTTTTTTTACAATTAGTGGCCGAAAGTGTTGGTTTTTTATTGATCATTGGGGTCATACTACTAAATTTAAATATTGATACAAACATTCTATTAATTGCCTATTGTTTTGCATTTGTAATAAAAATTACCATCCTTGCTTTTACAATAAAACTTAAATTTAACCCAAGATGGCTTAAATTTTCCATTACACAAATAACACAGTCATTACCTTTCTTTTTGATTGGATTAAGTGGTTTGCTCTCTTCAAAAATAGATTTATATCTCGTAACCCTGCTGCTACCTAAAGAAGAGTTAGCCGAATATCAACTTTTAATTACAGCTTTTCTATTATTGAGTTCTTTTGCAGCGTTAATTGTTTATCCGTTCACAAAACACATCTACCGATTGCAAACCAGAACCATTATTAAAATAAAAAAAATATTATATAAATTAAGCTTGCCTATTGTTATGGTTTGTACCTTTTTAATATGGTTTGTTTTTGAAAACGTATTAAAATTAAATTTACCATCTTTTTATTATTTATTAGGAACACTCCTATCCCTGCCAATTTATTTTTTTATAATGGATATTTTTATGCTATATAAACACGGGTTTGAGACAAAAATAATGCGTATCAATTTTTTATCAACCCTTTTAAATTTTATTTTGTCTCTTATATTAATTCCTAATTTTGGTATAACAGGAGCATTATTAGGTGTAATGATCACTAGATATGCAGTTCTCTTTATTTATAAGTTTAAATTGATAAGATGAAAGTGTTACATCCACATAAACAAACACCCCTTTCTCTGTCTGATTTGAAAGACTATTATATAAATGGCTATTATCAAATTATAGATAAAGAACATGAAAAGCCCCTATATTACTTTTTAAGTGCATTTAAAGATTATATAAATAAGAGCGGAATAAAACCAATAGATAAACACTTATATGAAGGTTTACCATTTTCAATCCATACCGATGTTTGGAAAGAACGTCAAAAAGATGCCAAAATCATTGATTTTCTCATTGACAAAAGACAAAATTTAAAGATATTAGATATTGGTTCATGGAATGGATGGCTCTCCAATTATCAATCTAAAAAAGGACACGAAGTGGTCGCTACTAATATTTTTGTTGACGGAATTAACGGATTGGCAGCTAATAAAAATTACAGCAAATCTTTCATATCACTTCAATTATTTCCAGATGAATTGTTTAGACTAAAATACAAATTCGATATTATTGTTTTTAACAGAAATTGGTCCTATATCAATAATCGTGATCTTACTTTAAATGACGCCAAAAATTTATTGAACAAAAATGGCGTTATTATATTAACTGGCTTGCCGGTTTACCATAACCCTGATACAATAAATAAGAAATTGAAATTCGCAGATAAAGCTTTTAAAAATGATTATGGTATTTCTTTATATTACCATACTACTAAAGGGTATTTAAATATTGACGATATCAATTGGCTAAAAAAAAATAGCATTAAAATATATCCATATCATAAATTGAAAACCATGTTACTAACTCTTTTTCCAAAAAAAGTTAAATTGTATTACGGGATTTATAAAAACTGATTTATGAACAAAAAACTTAAACTTTTAATTTTTAAATTTTGGCTTAAATCACATATCACGCCTGAACCCAATTTAATCTTTTTAATATCTCATATGAGATCTGGGAGCACGCTATTGGAACATATTTTATCATCTAACAATCAAATTCTTGGCTTTGGAGAACAAAGCAGAGTTTATACAAAAAAATCCGATTTTAAGAAAATGGAACTCTTTATTCGATGGAATCAAAAAAAGATATTCAAGTATTCGAAATACGTCGTTGATCAAATCTTACATAATAAATATACACCCAATATTGATTTTTTAATCAATCATAATGTAAAATTCATTTTTCTTGCGCGCTCACCAATTGAAACGATTTCCAGTATCGAAAACCTAGGAAGCCATCCTTATAGTAAAGCGAACAGAGGGCTATATAACTCAATCGATTATTATATAAATAGATTGGTTGAGATCATCAGTATGAGCAAAATTATTCCAGTAAACCGACAATTCTTTTTAACTTATACAGATTTGACTGAAAAAACAGATCAAACTCTTTTAGGTATAAGTGAATTTTTAGAGCTCAAAACTACTCTTAAAAAAGATTACAAATTAAAGCGATCCACAGGCCATTTGGGTGATAAATTTGAAAATATAAAAAAAGGAACAATAATTTTAACTCAAAAAAAACTAACTTCTTTAAGTGATAAATCAATAAAAAAAATGAATTTGGTTTACATTAAGACCATTAAACACTTTAACTTTATTAAATGTTAACATCAAATAGTAATAAAATACTGCTGTTCAATCCCAAAAGTGCTAATTCTAAACATCGCATTCCAAATTCTATTTTGCAAGTA
The DNA here is from genome assembly GCA_051814705.1 of Flavobacteriaceae bacterium LMO-SS05. GTDB lineage: Bacteria > Bacteroidota > Bacteroidia > Flavobacteriales > Flavobacteriaceae > Geojedonia. The sequence goes on along the minus strand of JBPWQW010000004.1, from coordinate 489,310 downwards.
GGAGCTGCCATTCATGGCAAATATGATTATGTTTTTGTAGATGGGAATCTCGAAGACGATGCCTGGAAAAAAATAAAATCTTATTTTGATACGGGAACATTCAAATATTTCTGTTCTACTGTAATGCCTGGGCCTCAACTTAAGCAGGCCATTCCTTTCACAAAAAGGATAAAAAATGAATTTCCAGATACTATAACCATTTGGGGTGGATATTTCGCCTCTAATCAAAGTAAAGTATCTATAGAATCCGATTACGTAGATTACATAATAGATGGCCCAGGAGACACTGCATTCCCTTTGTTACTTGAAGCTCTAGAAAACAGCAAGTTTGAAACCTTAAAAACCATCAAAAATCTCATCTTTTTAGATCCAGAAAAAAACATTCTAAAAACCGCAAAGGAGCCGTTATTGAACCAAGACACTTTACCTCCCCTCCCTTATAGGTATTTAGATTCTTTTTATCCCTTAAAAAATTATTTAGGAAAGACGTTTCTGGGAAATAGAACGCTATCCTACCATTCCAGTTTTGGGTGCCCATTTACCTGCTCGTTTTGCGCTGTGGTTCCTATATACAATGCAAGGTGGAAAGGTAAATCGGCTACAAAGATTTATGAGGACATTATCGCATTTAAAACAATGTATAATATAGACGCCATAGAGTTTCACGACAACAATTTTTTTACCTCAAGTAAACGTGTTGTCGAGTTTGCCAAACTAATTGAAAACGATGGAATATCGTGGTGGGGAGAAGGTAGAATCGATACCTTAAATCAATATAGTGATGCCGATTTAAAATTAATTCACAAGGCTGGATGCAAGATGATTTTTCTTGGTGCAGAGACTGGCAACGATGCTATTTTGAAACAAATGGATAAAGGCGGGAAGCAATCTGGGCAAATGATCAAGGATTTTGCGGGGCGTATGAAGCGTATTGGTATCATTCCTGAATTTTCATTTGTATTGGGCATGCCAGCCGATACACCCGTAAAAGTGATGCAACAAATAGAATGGGATATAAATTTTATCAAAACTATTAAAACAATCAATCCAAATTCAGAAATCATCATATACCTTTATAGTCCTGTTGCCACAGAAGGCTCAGTGCTTTATAATCAGATACAGGAAGCTGGGTTTAGTTTTCCTAAAAAACTAGAGGATTGGTTAGCACCTGCCTGGGAAAACTTCGATTTAAGGAAAAACCCACTTACACCTTGGTTGACACCAGCCATGGTAGACAAAATTAAAAATTTTGAAACGGTTTTAAATGGATATTATCCAACGGTCTCTGATTTTAGAATAAAGGGTTATAAAAGAGGGCTATTAAAATTGGTTTCTGGCTACCGATTTAAATATGGCATTTACAATTATCCTTATGAAATAAAGGCATTACATAAACTGTGGAAATATAGACAACCCGAAATTGAAGGGTTCCATTCTGAATAGATGCGAAAAATTATAAAAAAAATAGCAGATCCTATAATCAAGTTTGGTTTTAACAAATTTCATGCAAAACCACGGCTTTATAAATATAACAATATAAGTGTAAGGGTTTTACCTAATGTATTTCCCCCTCATTTTACAATGAGTACAAAAGTGCTTTTAGACTATTTAAATGTCATCGATTTACAGGGCAAAACACTGTTAGAGCTAGGTTGTGGTTCAGGAATTATCGCTTTATATTCTGCTTCAAAAGGTGCCCATGTAACAGCTATTGATATAAACCAAAGTGCCTTGGAGCAATTGAAATTAGATGCCAAAAAAAATGGAATACAATTAAAAATAATACATTCTAATCTGTTTGAACATATTCATTCTAATAATTTCGACTACATTATTATAAATCCACCATATTATCCAAAGCAACCAATAAACATCGAGGAACAAGCTTGGTTCTGTGGAGAGAATTTTGAGTACTTTCAAAATCTTTTTAAACAACTGCCTAATCACTTATCGACTGAAAGTAAAGCCTTAATGATTTTATCTGAAGATTGTGAGCTTGAAATCATTAAAAATTTAGCTGAAAAAGCACATTTAAAATTATCTCGTGTTCATGATACAACAGTAATGGGCGAAAAGCAATATATTTTTAGAATCAATATTGTTAATTAAATTGATGCCGTCTAAAGCTGTGTGCGTTATCAACCTAAGCTACCTGCTCAATACAAGCAGGGCTTAAGTTTCTTATAGTCATTTTTTAAAACACAATCCAAGACTACTCATGTTAGAATCTCAGTTTTATTGCTTTCTAAGTAACTGTATCATTTACTCAAATACATTTTTCGTCTAGAATATAGATTATAGAACTCATCATCTTTAAGGTTATCTATAAACAAAATACTTTCGCCTGTACTTTTCATTTCGGGCCCCAATTTTTTATTCACATTATGGAATTTATTAAAAGAAAATACGGGCTGTTTTATGGCAAAACCTTCAAGTTGTGGGTTAAAATTAAAGTCCGTTACTTTTTTCTCGCCTAGCATTACTTTTGTTGCATAATTAACATAAGGTTCCTTATAGGCCTTAGCAATAAAAGGTACCGTTCTAGAAGCTCTTGGATTAGCTTCAATGATATAGACCATATCATCTTTAATAGCAAATTGTATGTTAATTAGTCCTACGGTTTGTAATGCCAGTGCAATTTTTTTAGTGTGATCCCTTATCTGCTGCAACACAAATTCTCCCAAATTAAAAGGTGGTAAGGTGGCATTACTATCTCCAGAATGGATGCCACAGGGTTCAATATGTTCCATAATTCCTATGATATAGATATTTTCACCATCACAAATGGCATCGGCCTCAGCTTCAATAGCACCATCCAGATAGTGATCCAACAGCAATTTATTGTCAGGCATCTTGCGAAGCAAACTGCCCACGTGTTCTTCGAGCTCTTTTCTATTGATCACAATCTTCATGCCCTGACCTCCAAGAACGTAGGAAGGTCTTACTAAAATTGGAAAATCCAAAACGTCGGCTATAGCCAATGCTTGCTCGGCAGATGTTGCCACATCAAATTCTGGATACGGAATGTTGTTTTCTTTTAATAATTTTGAAAAACTACCCCTATCTTCTGCTAAATCGAGGGATTTAAAAGTAGTCCCCATGATCTTAATTCCATATCTGTCCAGTTTTTCAGCAAGCTTTAAAGCAGTCTGGCCACCTAATTGAACGATTACTCCTTCAGGCTTTTCATGCTGGATGATATCATAGATATGTTCCCAGAAAACGGGTTCAAAATAAAGCTTATCGGAAATATCAAAATCGGTGGAAACCGTCTCTGGGTTACAATTGATCATAATCGTTTCGTAACCACATTCAGAAGCAGCTAAAACACCGTGTACACAACAATAATCAAACTCAATACCTTGGCCAATTCTATTAGGTCCTGACCCTAATACAATAACTTTTTTCTTGGCGGTTACCTGACTTTCGTTAGCCACATAGCGTTGGCCATCGGCAGTTTCGATGTCATCTTCAAAGGTTGAATAATAATATGGGGTTTGCGCCTTAAATTCTGCAGCACAGGTATCCACAAGCTTAAAAACGCGCTTAATTTTAAGCTCTTCCCGTTTTTTATAAACTTGGCTCTCCAAACAGTTCAGCATATGGGCAATTTGTCGGTCGCCATAACCTTTTTGCTTAGCTTCGAGTAACAAATCACGTTTTATGTTTTCAATTGTAAATTTTGAAATTTCTTTTTCGAGATAGTGAAGTTCTTCATATTGCTTTAAAAACCACATGTCAATTTTAGTGATTTCATGTATTCTACTCAACGGTATTCCCATTTGGATGGCATCATAGATCACAAACACCCGATCCCAACTCGCATAAGTCAGTTTTTCTATAATCTGATCGTAGTTTTTATAGCCTTTCCCGTCGGCGCCCAAACCGTTACGTCTAATCTCTAACGATTGGGTCGCTTTATGAAGTGCTTCTTGGAACGAACGGCCAATGGCCATAACTTCTCCTACCGATTTCATTTGAAGCCCCAAAGTTCGGTCTGAACCTTCAAATTTATCAAAATTCCATCGCGGAATTTTTACCACAACATAATCCAAAGTAGGTTCAAATAAAGCAGAAGTTGACTTTGTTATTTGATTATATAATTCGTCTAAATTGTAACCAATAGCTAGTTTAGAAGCTATTTTTGCAATAGGATAACCTGTTGCTTTACTAGCTAAAGCAGATGAGCGTGAAACACGAGGATTAATTTCGATAGCTATAATTTCCTCCTTTTCGTCTGGACTAACCGCAAATTGAACATTACACCCTCCTGCAAAATCACCAATACTTCGCATCATATGAATGGCCATATCCCGCATGCGTTGATAAGCGGTATCTGACAAGGTCATAGCTGGCGCCACCGTTATGGAATCTCCAGTATGGATTCCCATAGGATCCATATTCTCAATGGTACAAATAATGACAACATTATCGTTTTTATCCCGCAACAATTCAAGTTCATATTCTTTCCAGCCTATCAGCGCCTTATCAATCATAACCTCATGGATCGGTGACGTTTCCAAACCACGTGTTAAAAGCTCGTCAAACTCTTCTTCTTTATGCACAAACGAAGCTCCTGAACCACCAAGGGTATAGGATGCCCTTATTACTAGTGGAAACCCAAATTCTTGAGCAATTTCTTTTCCCTTAAGATAGGAATGAGCGGTTGCTTGAGGTGCCATTGGAATGCCAATTTTTAACATCAAATCTTTAAATTGCTCCCTGTTTTCGGTGATGTTGATGGCATCAATATCTACACCAATAATGCTGACATTAAAATCGTTCCAAATTCCTTTTTCGTCGGCTTCAATACATAAATTGAGTGCCGTTTGCCCACCCATGGTTGGTAACACCGCATCTATTTGTGGATGTTCGCTCAATATTTTTACTAACGATTTTGTAGTCAATGGCAGTAAATAAACATGATCTGCCATTGTTGGATCGGTCATTATGGTAGCGGGGTTCGAATTGATTAAAATAGTTTCAATTCCATCTTCGCGAAGTGACCGGAGGGCTTGGGTTCCAGAATAATCGAATTCACAAGCCTGACCGATAATAATTGGTCCAGACCCAATAATAAGTATAGATTTTAAATTTTTATTTTTTGGCATTAGATAAACTTTAAGTTTTCAAAAATAGGTTTCTAATAGGTATAAAAAAAGGCGTTGCACCTAAGCAACACCTTTAAATATTAACAATTGTTAATCATTATCGTTTATGTCTTGTTTCAGTAGACACAGACAATTTTTTTCTTCCTTTAGCTCTTCTTCTAGCTAGAACTTTTCTACCATTAACAGTAGCCATTCTTTCTCTAAAGCCGTGTTTGTTTCTTCTTTTTCTTTTTGATGGTTGAAACGTTCTTTTACTCATTGTCTTGTATCTTTAAAAAATCTTCTTCTTTATCACTAATTGTTAAGGACTGTTTTTCCAAAACTGCGTGCAAATATACAAAGACTTTTTACTTTGCCAAACCTAATTTTAAAAATATTTTTAATACTTTTCATTACCTTTGCTCACTTAAATTTAAGATTATGTACAATAAAAATATAAAGTTGACTATAACAGCATTGATATTTGGATATGCTATTTATCAATTTACCGAGGGGAACATAGGAAATGGCATTATGTACATCTTGCTTTCCTTAATTTTTGTGTTTTTCTATTTTAAAAATGAATTCATCCTTATGGCTTTTTTAAGACTGCGAAAGCAAGACTTTGAAGGTGCTAAAAAATGGTTGAATAGAATAAAAAACCCTTCTAATGCCTTAGTGAAAAAACAACAAGGTTATTATAATTTCCTAAACGGCATCATGGTTTCCCAAACCAATATGAACGAAGCCGAAAAATATTTTAAAAAAGCTGTTGAATTCGGCCTTAGTATGGATCACGATCTTGCCATGACCAAATTAAATTTAGCTGGTATTGCCTTTAGTAAAAGAAGACCTCAAGAAGCTAAAAAACTATTAAGTGAAGCACAAAAATTGGATAAAAGAGACATGCTTTTGGAACAAATAAAAATGATGAAACAGCAAATGAAAAAAGCATCCATCCCGAATCAACATTATGGAAATAGGAATATGAGACGAAAGTAAACTCTACTTTTAATACTTTATTTAAGCACTGTTTTACAGTGCTTTTTTTGTTTGCGACATCACATCACACTTACATATAAAGCCTTATGGTTTTGAATAATATCCATCCTTAGGGATTTCAATAGAGTAAACTTTTCTAGAATTATTGACCAACTTGGGCTCTCTTAACCATGGATTATGGATTTTTAAAATTTTATAATTGATACCAAACTGTTTAGCGAACTTTGTAAAATCTGTAACAGCTGTATCAACTTTAACTGTATAGGTTGGAATATCTTTATATAAATCTGCCTTAGTAAAGTTAAATCCATATTTTTGAGGATGGCTCAGTATCTCTTTTAAAGCTAGGATTCTAAACAGATAACGACTGGTTTCTTCCCCCAATAACAAGTCGTAATAATTAGACACCTTTTGTTCTTTCAAACGATTTGAAATTCCTGCATTTCCACCATTATAAGCTGCTGCAGCCAATGTCCATGAGCCTAACTCTTTTTTAGATTTTAATAAATATTTACAAGCTACTTCGGTCGACTTCACTAAATGGTAACGCTCATCAACATTATCATTTACTTCCAATCCATTTTCCTTTGCAGTAGCTGGCATAATTTGCCAAACACCCCTTGCACCAGCTGGTGAAACCACATTGACCAATCCGCTTTCAATAACAGCCAAATATTTAAAATCGTCTGGAATACCATGCTTTTTTAAAATAGGCTCAATAGTTGGAAAGTACTTTTCTGCACGCTTAAACATTAATAAGCCATTAGACTGCCAATAGGTATTTACAAGGAGTTCTCTATCCATACGTTCATACACATCTGGATCTTTTAGCGGCACAGCTTCTCCCGCAAAATCCAAATCGTCTGGAATAGTTAGGGCATACACATTATAATCGTTAATTAATTTAGATTTAGTCTCCAAATTGTCATCAGAAGGCGCTTTTTGTACAGCAAAAATAAATAGCCCTGACACGCAAACCAATCCAACAATAGCCAAAATATTTTTAATAGTTTTCATAACATGAATTTTTTATAAAAGTAGAAAAATAAAGCAAACGTTTTCAAAATTAGTCTAGTATAAGTTTTGGTAAATGTTCATTAAACCATTTAAACTTATTAATAATCATGATATGTTTGCCGCCTTTAACGACAATACAATGTTCTTGCCATGAATACGGAAAAACGGTATCCCTATCGCCTTGTATGTATATGGCTTCTGGAATGGGTTGTTTCTGCTCCCAAAATATAACTTCCCGTATAGCCCAATCCAAATAACGTGTATCTCGCACCGAGAGGTATTTTTTATAAAGTTCAATTTTTTTGGTTGCTGTTTTCCCAAAAACAAATTTTGCCAACAGTTCAATATTGCCAATTAATTGGGTAGGTAAAATCTTGTAAGCCTTGGTAACTTTTAAAACTTTTAGTCGCGTTGAAAGCTCATCACTGGATTTCATACTCGAAATGACAATCAATTTTTTTAACTCTAAAAATTTACTCATTTCCTGAACCAAAATACCTCCAAATGATACTCCAACCAAAACTGGGCTCTGGTGTTCAATTTTGAGAATCATACGCTTGGCATAGGCTTCAAGAGTTTCATGCCTTTCGGGAATCATCCATTCCAAAAAATGCATTTTAAATTGTTTTTCAGGAAGTTGTATGTTTTCAAAAATAGAAGGACTTGCAGCCATCCCTGGTATAAAATATACATGTATAATGTCCTGATCCATGAGATAGTTTTAGTTTTTATGATAATTAGATTACAGAAAATAGACACAAGTTATTGGTAAAGGTTTATTTTATAAGCATTTACATCACTAAGCCTTTATTGGTATCGATATTTTTTGTACTTTTGCAGTGCAAAGCTATGTAAAATAGCATTTCTACACTACCATTGAATTAAAAAACAACGATAACATGACTGATGCATCAGAACTAATAGACAATGATTTTTTACGTCAATATGAACTGAAAGTTGACGAGCAATTGGCGAAAATTGAATATTCGCTTCAGGATCGAAAGATTTTTCTAACAAAACTCATCATTCCAGATTCCATAAAATCTAAAAGCTTTGAAGAAGAGTTTTTAACTATGGTATTTGACAACATCGGTGAGCGCAATATTAGTGTGGTTCCAACTAGTCCTGAAATTGCAAAATTTATAAGAAGCCATCGGAAATACAAAAAAATGCTCCCTGTTGGCATCCGAATCTAAAATTTAAAAGCACTCTAAATATAATTGAAAAGAAAAATCCGAAGCTAAAACTTCGGATTTTTTTTATACAGCGAACTCGTTTACAAACTCAAACCTTACCAAGCCATCATCATCTATTTTGGTCAGTTCCACTTCATGAAGCGTATTGACCAACTCCGGATTCCAAGGTGCTTTTACCCTAATATAGTTTTCAGTAAATCCGTGAATATAACCTGCTTTATTTTCTCCCTCAAACAACACGGTTCTTGTACTTCCTATCTGGCTTTCATAAAAAGCTCTTCTTTTTTTAACGGATAATCCTCTCAGCATTTTGCTGCGCTTGTTTCTAACATTCATAGGGACAACACCCTCCATTACAGCGGCTTCTGTATGATCTCTTTCAGAATAGGTAAACACGTGTAAATACGAAATATCCAAAGTGTTTAAAAAGTTATAAGTCTCCAAAAAATAAGCATCAGTTTCACCAGGAAAACCTACAATGACATCCACACCAATACAGGCATGTGGCATAACTTCTCTGATTTTTTCAACTCGATCCACATAGAGTTCTTTCAAATACCGACGTTTCATTAATTTTAAAATGGCATTACTTCCACTTTGCAATGGAATATGGAAATGCGGTACAAAAGCTCTGGACTTTGAAACCAAATCAATCGTTTCGTTTTTTAATAAATTAGGTTCAATGGATGAAATTCTCAAACGTTCAATCCCTTCTACTTTATCCAATTCCTTAACCAAGTCCAAAAAAGTATGTTCGTGTTTTTTGTTTCCAAATTCACCTTTGCCATAATCGCCAATATTCACACCAGTTAGTACAATTTCTTTAATCCCTTGGTTTGATATTTTTTTAGCAGTTTTCAAAACATTGTCCATCGTGTCGCTACGTGAAACACCTCGTGCCAAAGGAATGGTGCAATAGGTACATTTATAATCACACCCATCTTGTACTTTTAAAAACGCTCGCGTTCTGTCTCCTATAGAGTAGCTGCCAACATAAAAATCGGCCTCTTCTATTTCACAAGAGTGTACAATACCAACTCCTCTACTGCGCTCAGGCTGACTTAATAAATCGTTGATATAACTTGTGATCTTAAATTTTTCTGTAGCTCCCAATACCAAGTCCACGCCATTGACATCGGCCAATTCCTGTGGTTTTAATTGTGCATAACAACCTATGGCCGCTACAAATGCATTTGGGTTTACTTTTTGTGCCTGTTTTACAATAGTTTTAAAACGCTTGTCTGCATTTTCGGTAACCGAACAGGTATTAATAACATAAATATCGGCTTTTTCTGAAAAGTCAACACGTTCGAAACCTTCATTAGTAAATCCTCTTGCAATGGTTGAAGTTTCTGAAAAATTAAGTTTACAGCCTAAAGTATAAAAGGCGACTTTCTTCTGATCCATAAATTGCCATCCTGAACTTGCTTCAGGTTCTATTAAAATTTATCTTTACGTTTTTATGCCATTCTGAATACAATGAAAATCTCTAAAAAGATTTTTCGGCTGCGCTCAAAATGACAACAGCGTGCAAATTTACAATTAAAAAATTATATGATAAAACATGTCCCAAGGCAATTAATTCAAACAATAGTCTATTTATCAATATGTTGCATGTTTTTTATATTCTTGTCCTGCAAAAGTGATGCTAACTCCGATAAAGATAATTTAGTATTTAGATATAATGAGCATGCCAATATTAATACTCTAGATCCCGCTTTTGCGAGAACTCTACAGGATACTTGGGTATGCAATCAATTATTTAACGGCCTCGTACAAACCGATAGTGATTTGAATATTATTCCAAGTATAGCCAAATCATGGACTATATCTGAAAACGGACTCGATTATGCATTCATATTGCGTAACGACGTTTATTTTCACAAGCATAAATTGTTCGGAAAAGATTCTACAAGACAGGTCGTAGCTAGTGATTTTAAATACAGTTTTGACCGATTAAAAGACAGTGCTGTTGCTGCACCAGGAAGTTGGGTTTTAAATAAAGTAGACCACTTTGAAGCCATAAACGACACGCTCTTTACTATTACTTTAAAGCAATCATTCCCTGCTTTTATTGGGCTGTTATCCATGAAATATTGCTCGGTAGTTCCAAAAGAAATTGTTGACTATTATGGCCGCGAATTTAGGTCGCATCCAATAGGAACTGGACCCTTTAAATTTAAACGTTGGGAGGAGAATATTAAACTTATCTTTAGAAGGAATCCCAATTATTTTGAAAAAGATAGTACTGGAAGATCCCTACCCTATTTAGAAGCCATATCGATCACTTTTTTACCTGATAAACAAAGTGAGTTTTTACAATTTACACAGGGCAACATCGATTTTTTAAACAGTTTAGATGCCTCTTACAAAGATGAATTGTTAACTGCCGATGGACACCTTAGAGATTCCTATGCAGAAACGGTTGATATGATTCGAGGCCCCTATTTAAACACTGAATATTTAGGATTTTATTTGGATTCCAAAACTCCAGAGATCCGATCAGAATTAATAAGGAAAGCCATTAACTACGGCTTTGACAGAAAAAAAATGATGATCTATTTGCGCAATGGTATAGGTAATCCTGCAAATGGTGGTTTTATACCCAAAGGTCTTGCTGGCCACGATAAGGCTATTGGTTTTGATTTTCAGCCAGAAAAAGCGAGGCAATTGATTGAACAGTTTAAAAAGGAAAGTGGCATAGCAAAACCCGAAGTCACCCTAACCACAACCAATAATTATTTAAGCTTTTGTGAGTTTATACAGCATGAACTCGAAAAAATAGGCCTAAAAATTAATGTCGATGTCATGCCTGAAGCCACTTTAAGAACCGCCAGATCGAATGGAAAAGTGGATTGGTTTAGAAGTTCTTGGGTCGCCGATTATCTAGATGCCGAAAACTATTTATCTATATTTTACAGCAAGAATTTTGCACCTAATGGATCCAATTATTTTCATTTCAAAAGCCGTGAATTTGACAGCCTATACAATAAAGCTTTTACGATAACAGATATCGAAAAAAGAAAACATTTATACACTACTATGGATTCTTTAGCTATGAAAAATGCCATTATGGTCCCTTTATATTATGATGAAGTAGTACGTTTCACTAGAAAAAACGTAAAGGGATTGGGCATCAATCCTATAAATTTATTGGAATTAAAACGAGTAAAGAAAGTTGTCATAAACCAATAGTTGTTGGTTTTAACAAATAAAAATCACAAAAACTGAGGTTGCATACCTTCAACCTCTATCAATCCCTTCTAAATTTTTTAGATTCATTAAAAACATGTTCCAATATCTCAGCGTCCTGATCAGAGAATTCAACTTGGCGTCGGGACATTACAATTTTAGCGACTTCAAAAGCTTTTTTAGGCAGATAGGTTGTAAATCCACTATAACCTCCCCAACTAAAGCTCGATATAAAATTACGTGGGAAGCCACTTCCAAAAATATTGGCGCAAACACCAACAACAGTTCCAGTATTAAACATGGTATTGATACCACATTTACTATGGTCGCCCATCATAAGACCACAAAACTGCAAACCTGTTTTAGTAAAGCTTTCGGTTTGGTAATTCCAAAGGCGTACTTGGGAATAATCATTTTTTAAATTAGAAGTATTGGTATCAGCTCCAATATTGCACCACTCACCCACTACCGAATTTCCCAAATAGCCATCATGGGCTTTATTGGAATAGGCAAACAATACCGCATTTGTAACTTCACCACCTACTTTACAAAAGGGTCCAATAGTAGTGGGTCCATAAATTTTGGCACCTAGTTTTACCGTAGAACCTTCACATAATGCAAAAGGGCCACGAATAATACTCCCTTCCATAATTTCAGTATTCTTATCGATATAAATAGGCCCTTTAGAGGCGTTAAGAATTGTAAATTCTAGCTTAGCACCTTCTTCAATAAAAATATTGCTAGCGTCCATAACTCGGTTAGAACTTGGTATGGGTTGCGATTTTCTGCCTTTGGTAAGCAGTTCAAAATCTTCTAAAAGTGCCTCCCCATTTCGTCTGAAAATATCCCAAGTATGTTCAATTTTAATGAGGTCTTCATTAAATTCGATAGCTTCATAGTTTTCAAAATCGATATTATCCTGAGTGTCTTTCGAAAAAAAAGCGATGACATCTTCACCTTTAAAAATGGCTTGATTATCCTCGAGATTCTTGACCATTTCGGCAAGTTCTGTATTTGGCAGATAAGAGGCATTGATCATCACATTTTCATCCATTTCCACCATGGGATATTTTTCAGAAAGATAATCCTCGGTTAGTGTTGTGGTGGTAAACCCTAAATAAGCTTCCCATTTTTCACGAATCGTTAAAATACCGATCCTAATATCTGCAACCGGCCTTGTGTAAGTAAACGGCAACAACGTGTTGCGCGAGGGGCCGTCAAATAAAATATAGTTCATTATGAGTTTACAGTTAAACGCTAAAAGTAAAAAGTTAAAAGGCTATTGCTTTAACTTCAATAAACATTTAGGATATGATTCAAAAGTAGTGTAATTATAGATAACAAAAAAGCCTTCGAGATATTTCCTGAAGGCTTTAAAAGTATGATAAGACTAAACTTATTTTTTAAATTTAGCGTATTTATTTTTGAACTTGTCTATACGTCCTGCTGTATCCACCAATTTAGATTTACCAGTATAATACGGGTGTGAGCTTCTAGAAATCTCTAGTTTAATCAATGGGTATTTTACACCATCAACTTCTAAAGTTTCACTAGTTTCAGCTGTAGACTTAGTTAAAAACACGTCTTCATTCGACATGTCTTTAAATGCTACAAGTCTATAATTTTCTGGATGTATTCCTTTTTTCATCACCTTACGATTTATAATCTTTACTTTTTTCGAGCTGCAAATTTAAGTATTTTTTGCAAACAAGCAATAATTTATTTTGTTTTTTATTACATATCTTTATTGTAACATTTGAGCATGAATTTATACTAACTAATTAAATTATCAAATATCTCTTTATGGAAACACAAAAACCAACTGTTGGCAAATTTGCCATGAACTATGGAGTCATTTTAGGTGCTATTATGATTCTAATCGCTGTGGTAATGTATGTTACTGGCATGGCGCTTGAAGGTAAACAATGGCCACAATATTTATATTATATTATTTTCCCTATGGCTATTTTTTATGCCATTGGCCAATTCAAAAAACAAAATGCCAATGTATTAAGTTTGGGAGAGGCTATAAAACTTGGCGTTGTTATAGCTGCTATAAGTGCTATTGTCTACATTATTTATGGACTTCTTTTTAATTATGTAATAGATCCCGATTTTATGAACCAATTGAAAGATGTAGTAAGGGATAAAATGCTTGAAGCCCCTAATACAACTCAAGAAATGATCGATCAACAAATGAAAGTTGTCGATATGTTTATGAACCCCCTTATAGGTAACGCCATCTGGTTAGCGGTAAGCATGTTTTTTGGATTGATCTATTCGCTTATTGGTGGATTGGTAATGAAAAAAGAATAATAGGCATGCTTAAATAATTTCTTTATTTTTGAACAAAGAATTTTGAAAGCATTTACATGAACATATCAGTAGTCATACCGCTACTTAACGAACAAGAATCTTTAACAGAACTACACGATTGGATTGCAAAAGTCATGCAATCCAATCGTTTTTCTTATGAAATCATTTTTATTGATGACGGAAGCACTGATGCTTCATGGACAACCATTTCAGCCTTATCACAAAAGGAAAACAACGTAAGAGGGATTCGCTTTTTAAAGAATTTTGGTAAATCCCAAGCTTTACATGCTGGGTTTAGAAAAGCCCAAGGCGATGTGGTTATTACCATGGATGCCGATTTACAGGATAACCCCGATGAAATCCCAGAGCTTTATCACATGATAACCCGTGACGGCTATGATTTGGTATCTGGCTGGAAAAAAAAACGATATGATTCCATAATCTCAAAAAACTTACCTTCTAAAGTGTTTAATTGGGCTGCTCGTAGAACATCTGGTGTCAAACTCAACGATTTTAATTGTGGATTAAAAGCTTATAGTAAAAATGTAATTAAAAACATTGACGTAAATGGCGAAATGCACCGCTATATTCCTGTATTGGCCAAAAACGCTGGTTTTGGAAACATTGGAGAAAAAATAGTACAACATCAGGCCAGAAAATATGGCGAAACAAAATTTGGTATGGACAGATTTATACATGGATTTCTCGACTTAATAACCATTTGGTTTTTATCACGATTCGGTAAACGCCCGATGCATTTATTTGGCGCACTTGGTGTCATGATGTTTATCATTGGGTTTGGATTTACCCTATACCTCGGAATTGATAAATTATTTTTAAACCCCTTTGGAAGACTAATCACTCAACGTCCTCAATTTTATATTGCATTGGTGACTATGATTATTGGTACACAGTTTTTTATAGCGGGTTTCTTAGGAGAAATTATCTTGAGAAATAGCACCAATAAAGACCGTTATTTGATTAAAGAAGAATTGAATTTCTAAGCTTAATCTCAAAATAACGATTTAAATTTCTTTAACATTTTCACAATTACGTATTTTTGCTTTATAATGAAGATCAAAAAATGAATATGGAATCTGAACTTTTACAACGTGTCAATACATGGCTAACGCCCACTTTTGATACAGAAACTCAGGATATAATAAAAAACCTAATAGCTAATAATCCTTCAGACCTGAAGGAAAGCTTTTATAGTGATTTGGAATTCGGGACTGGTGGCATGCGCGGTATCATGGGAGTTGGAACGAATAGAATCAACAAATACACATTAGGAAAAAACACTCAAGGTTTAAGTAATTATTTATATCAATCATTTCAAAATGAGTCTCTAAAAGTTGCAATTGCCTTTGACTGTAGACATAATAGCAAATCGTTGGCAAAAATTGTGGCTGATGTGTTTTCTGCTAACGCCATAGAGGTTTATATTTTTGAAGATTTACGACCTACCCCCGAGCTTTCATTTACATTAAAGCACTTAGGATGCCATTGCGGGATTGTATTGACAGCCTCTCATAATCCACCAGAATATAACGGCTATAAAGTCTATTGGCAAGATGGTGGCCAATTGGTTCCCCCTCACGACAGTAATACTATTAAAGAAATTAAAGCTGTAAACTATTCAGAAATTAAATTTGATGCCAATGAGGATTTAATCCATTTTATAGGAAAAGACATAGATAATACCTTTATCAATGCTGCTATTAAAAATGGAAGTTTTACAACTAAAGACACCAAAAATCTTTTAACCATAGCATTTACTTCACTTCACGGAACGTCTATAACGACCATTCCAGAAACCTTAAAACGAGCAGGTTATGATCATGTACACATTGTAGAAGAACAACGTGTTCCAAATGGCGATTTTCCAACCGTAAAATCACCAAATCCTGAAGAACCTGAAGCTCTTAAAATGGCTTTAGAATTAGCCAAAAACGTAAATGCAGACATCGTTATTGGCACAGATCCAGATTGTGACAGATTAGGGGTCGCCGTTAGAGATTTAGGCGGCAAGATGGTGTTGCTTAACGGCAATCAAACCATGTTGATGATGACCGATTTCCTTTTAAAACAATGGGAAAATCAAGGAAAAATCAACGGAAAACAATTTGTTGGATCCACCATAGTGTCAACACCTATGATGTCCAAACTTTGCAATGCCTACAATGTGGAATGTAAAATTGGTTTGACAGGTTTTAAATGGATTGCCAAAATGATTAAGGATTTTCCAGAACTTGATTTTATTGGTGGCGGCGAAGAAAGTTTTGGGTTTATGGTTGGGGATTTTGTACGAGACAAAGACGCAGTAACCTCAACACTTTTAGCTTGTGAAATTGCAGCTCAGGCCAAAGCTAATGGAAGTTCTTTTTACAAAGAACTCATTCAACTTTATGTCGATCATGGGTTTTATAAAGAACGATTGATTTCAATAACCAAAAAAGGAATGGATGGTGCTAATGCCATTAAAAACATGATGATTGACGCACGTGAACATCCTTTAAAAAATGTCAATGGTTCAAAAGTCATTAGGATTGAAGATTACCAATTATCCATTCTGAAAGATGTAAACTCTGGAAAAATCAGTCCGATTGAGGTACCAAAATCCAACGTCCTAATTTACTACACCGAAGATGGTAGTAAAATAGCTTTAAGACCTAGTGGAACAGAACCAAAAATAAAGTTTTATATAAGTGTAAATATGCCTTTAGCCTCTATTGATGAATTCACTAACGCTGAAAAACGTCTAGATTCAAAAATTGATGCCATCGTTAAAGACATGAAACTAAATTAATGAACTACTTTAAAGAGATATTGGTTTTTGCGAAACCTTATAAGGCATACGCTCTATTAAATATTATTTTCAATATTTTTTATGCCCTGTTCAGTGCATTATCCTTTATGGCTTTAATTCCCATGTTGGATATTCTCTTTAAAAACGAAACGACACAACCCATTGTAAAACCTATTTATACAGGAATTTCCGAATTAAAAGATTTTTATAAAGATTATTTGGCCTATCAAGTCAATGAATATGCACATGATGATGCCTCAAAAGCCTTGTTATTAGTCATCACTTTAATCATTGTTTTATTTTTTCTTAAAAATATATTCAATTATTTGGCGATGTACTTTATTACATTTTTGCGCAATGGGGTTTTAAAAGATTTAAGAAACGCATTATATAAAAAGATTACGAATTTGCCCATTTCATTTTTTTCTGAAAAACGCAAAGGGGACACTATGGCCAGAATTTCAACCGATGTTCTAGAGATCCAAACCTCATTTCTGTCCATTCTTGAGCTTATTGTAAGAGAACCTCTTACTATAGTGTTCACCATTTTGACCATGCTGATCATTAGTGTAAAACTCACCTTATTCGTATTTATTTTTATTCCAATTTCAGGTTTTATCATTTCAAGAATTGGTAAAAGCCTTAAAAGGAAATCGGACCGAGTTCAAAAAGAACAAGGGGAATTCTTGTCGATTGTTGAGGAAACTCTTGGCGGCCTAAAAGTCATTAAAAGTTTTAATGGCGAGCCTGTTTTTAATAAAAAATTCAATGAATCCACAAGCAGATTTTATACCTTTTCAAATACCTTGCTAAACCGTCAAAATTTTGCCTCACCTACAAGTGAGTTTTTAGGAATTTCAGTCATTGCTATTTTATTATGGTATGGTGGCCGAATGGTTTTGGTAGACGGAACTTTGGACGGGAGTTCGTTTATTGCCTACATGGGACTCGCGTACAATATTTTAACACCAGCCAAAGCCATTAGTAAAGCGAGTTATAGCGTTAAAAAAGGTAACGCTGCAGCAGAACGCGTATTGGAAATATTAAAGACGGCTTCATCTTTGGAAGACAAGCCCAACGCCATTGTAAAAGCTGATTTCAATTCTGAAATTACACTGAATGACATTTCCTTTAAATATGAAGACGAATGGGTTCTTAAAAACTTTTCTTTAAGTGTTCCGAAAGGAAAAAGTGTCGCTTTGGTAGGACAATCAGGCAGTGGAAAAAGTACTATTGCCAATTTGGTGACCCGCTTTTATGACGTAAACAAAGGAAGTATCACCATTGATGGGCAAGATATCAGGGATTTGACCAAACAGTCCCTTCGAGCTTTAATGGGATTGGTAACCCAAGACTCCATTTTGTTTAATGATACCATTAAAAATAACCTTCTATTAGGTAAAGAACAAGCAACTGATGACGAGGTTATTGAAGCCCTTAAAATTGCCAATGCTTGGGAATTTGTAAAAGATCTGCCAAAGGGTATAAATTCTAATATAGGAGACTCGGGCAATAAACTTTCAGGAGGTCAAAAACAACGCCTAAGTATCGCTCGAGCAGTTTTAAAAAATCCTCCTATTATGATTCTCGATGAAGCCACATCGGCTTTAGATACCGAAAGTGAGCGATTGGTGCAGGGCGCGTTGGAAAACATGATGAAAAACAGAACATCCATTGTTATCGCACATAGACTTTCTACAATTCAAAGTGCCGATTTAATCGTGGTCATGCAAAAGGGTGAAATTGTTGAACAAGGCAATCACAATCAACTTCTAAAAAATAAAGGTGTCTACAAAAAATTGGTAGATATGCAAAGCTTTGAATAATATGCTTATGCTCTATAAAACAGAAAAGGACGCAACATCTGTCACATCCTTTTCGATTATATTACCAGATTTGGGGAAACTGGTAATAAATAAGTAGGTTAGGTTGCTGTAAACATAAAACAAAAAATGTTACAAAACAAGAAATTATTGCATTTCATCGTGTTTTTTTACATTTTATCGGTATATTTATCATTATATACCTGATTATCATTTGTTTATAATTTTTATAAAAATGAATTAAAATTCATTAAACCTTTATAGCTTTATAGTGTCACATATAAAAGTCATTTTGTGGATAACGATATCGATTTAATTCATCAATTAAAATCTGAAGCAACAAAAGAAGTCGCATTTAAAGAGTTGCTCAAACTTTATAAAGAACGACTATATTGGCACATTAGACATATTGTTAAATCGCACGATGATGCCGATGATGTGTTACAAAACACCTTTATAAAAATTTATAAAAATATTCAGGCCTTTAAAGGAGAAAGCAAATTGTTTTCCTGGATGTACCGCATTGCTACAAACGAGGCCATCACGCATCTCAATCACAATGCAAAGCGTCAACATATTACAAGTGAAACCTTGCAGCAACAGGCCATAGAACAGTTAACAACCGACGTCTATTTTGAGGGGGATGAGATTCATTTAAAATTACAAAAAGCGATTGCTACCTTACCAGAAAAACAACAATTGGTATTTAACATGAAATATTTTCAGGAAATAAAATACAAAGACATGTCTCAAATTTTGAACACCAGCGAAGGTGCCTTAAAAGCATCGTACCATATTGCCACTAAAAAAATAGAGGATTACTTAACTGAGAATTAAACCTTTTGCTTTTAATTTAGTCAAATTGACAAAATATGATTCCACTGTTGTGGAAAATAAATATGAAAAACAAGACCTTACATCAAATCAAATCTTCAGGATTTAAAGTTCCAGATGGCTATTTGGAATCTGTTGATGACTTGTTTTTAAATACATTAAAAGACAGACATCCTTTGGAAGGCTATCAAAATTCTGGCTTTAAAGTTCCCGATCAATACTTTGAACATTTTGATGAAAAAATAATCAAGGCTATTTCTTCTGAAAAAGAAGTTAAAGTCATTCCTTTAATGTCGTGGAAAAAAGTGGTCTATGTAACTGGCATTGCAGCGAGTATTATTCTAATGGTCAGTTTATTTAACAACTACAACAGCACACCAACTTTTGGAGATTTGGAAACGGCTTCAATTCAAGACTATATTGTTGATGAAGATTTTACAAATGAAGATATCGCTTCATTATTAAGTGACGATTTAACCTTGGATAATTTTATGGATTCCAATTTGATCAATTCAAAACTTGAAGACTATATTTTAAACAATACATCTGTCGAAGATTATTTAATAGAATAGCACAAATGAAAAAACTGATTACTTTAAGCTTACTTTTTTTACTGACCTCTTATGCTTTTGCCCAGCATAAGGAACATGAAGAACGTATTAAAGCTTTAAAAATAGCATTTATTACAGAGCGCCTAGGATTTACAGAACTTGAAGCCCAAAAATTCTGGCCCATTTACAATGCTTTTGAAAGCGAAAACAACAAGCTGCGAAGGCAGTCTTACCATAAACGCAAAACAGAAGATCTGGATTCTATGACCGAAGCGGAAGCTAAATCGTTGCTTAATGATATGGTAAACATTGAAGCCCAAAAGTACAAACTTCGTGAAAAATTCATGAAAGATTTACTAACTGTACTTCCTGCAAAAAAAGTAGTGCTTTTAAAAGTCACCGAAGATGCCTTTAACAAACGTATGTTTGAAGAATTTAAAAAAAGACGACAAGAAAAAAAAGATAGACCTTAATCAAAGGCAAATCTCAATATAAAAATTCCAAATTTCAATTATAAAGGCCACTTTGGGAATTACAATTAAAAATATTATTTTCTAAAAGTAAGCTTGGAGATTCGACCTTTACCCGCAGCATAAGCCACACTATCGTTTAAAAACCGGATCGTATAAAATCCTTCATCACTTAAATGTTTCCATGAAGTGCCGGAATCGTTACTGTAATCTATCCCTTTAAACCCTATTACAACAAGCTCCTTCCCTGCTCTATTAGGGATATATTGTACACAACTTCTATATCCCGGATTTTCATGCGGCGCCACTAACTCCCAGGTCTTTCCGCCATCGATTGTTTTAATTTTATTGGCCGCATTATCATCGGGTTTGGTATAATCGCCCCCAATGGCAAAACCATGAAGCTCATCATAAAAGTCGATGGAATATAGCCCCGTAGTTTCCAACCCTTGAACAATTGGAGTCTCATAAACCTCCCAGGTTTTACCTTTATCAGAAGAGTACAGCACTCGGCTAGTTTTTCCTCCTGTTGCCACCCAAGTCTGGTCTCCAACTATGGCAATATTGGTATTACTCGCTGCAAAAGCAGCTTCACCCGCTTTTATTTTTGGAAGCATGTTGCAAGCGATCTTATTCCAAGTAATTCCGCCGTCACGTGTGATAATCATACTCAAACAATCCTCCGTTGGGTCGCCAATAGCAATACCTTCTAGGTCATTCCAAAAAATCATAGCATCATAAAACGCCTTTTCGTTATCTTCTTTATAAACTAATTGCATTTTCCCAGAATCTCCTGTTTTAAATAATAATGCAGGACTTTCAATACTTAACATAAAAAAATCACTTTTTGTATGAGCCACCGCTCTGAAATGTAAATTTAAGCTATCAAATTCTTGTTTTGAAATCATCCAACTCCCTTTTACAGGATTATAAAGTCCGAAAGCTCCAGTATTGGCTGCAAAGGCTAAACTCCCATCATTAAGGATGTCTATAGCTCGAATGCTTAACAGTGAATCATTCAAAATGGTTTCCATTTTTACAGAAGTAAACTTTCTAGGAATAAATTTTTCAGATTGATTACAGTTGAATACGATTAAGGCTACAAGAATCAGGGATAGGTTTTTCATTCAATTCAATTTTCTATAAAAATAGAAAAGCCAACCGAATAAACAGATAAACGATTCAACAAATCAACATATTAACCTATCTTTGCGTGCTTAATTTTTTACAATGCGTTTACACAGAAATTTATGTTTTTCGGTTATTGATGGTTTAACCTTGATTTTTAACGAAGGAAACTATGCCGACAAGGTCATTCAACAACTTTTAAAGCGTGATAAACGTTGGGGCGCTCGCGATAGAGCCTTTGTTGCCGAAACCACTTACGATATGGTACGTTGGAAACGGTTATATGCTGAAATTGCTGAAGTAAAAGAACCTTTTGATCGTGACAATCTCTGGCGCATGTTTGCGGTTTGGGCAACTTTAAAAGGAATAAAATTACCCGATTGGTCTTACTTTGAAAACACCCCAACCCGAAAAATAAAAGGCCGTTTTGATGAGCTTTCTAAAATTAGAAAATACAAAGAATCTATTCCGGATTGGTTGGATGCATTGGGCGAAAAGGAACTTGGGAAAGCGATTTGGAGCAAGGAAATAACAGCTTTAAACGAACAAGCCGACGTGATTTTAAGAGTAAATACCCTGAAATCAACCAAAGAAAAATTGCAAGCCGAGCTTTTTGATCAGGATATCGAAACCGAGTTTTTAAAAGATTATCCAAATGCCTTAAAACTAAAAGAAAGAGCAAATGTTTTTCAAACCGAAGCTTTTAAAAATGGATCATTTGAAGTTCAGGACGCTTCCTCTCAATTGGTAGCCGAGTTTTTGAACGTGGAACCAGGAATGCGCGTAGTAGATGCTTGTGCTGGAGCGGGAGGAAAAACGCTTCATATTGCTTCATTAATGGAAAACAAAGGACAGATTATTGCACTAGACATCTACAAAAACAAATTAGACGAACTCAAGCGTAGAGCCAAGCGAAATGGTGCTTTTAATATCGAAACCAGAGCTATAGATTCAACAAAAGTCATTAAAAAATTATACGACAAAGCCGACCGTGTTTTAATTGACGCTCCATGTTCTGGATTAGGGGTTTTAAGAAGAAATCCAGATGCTAAATGGAAATTGCAATCTGAGTTTATAGAAAACATAAAAATAACTCAACAAGACATTTTACAACAATACTCCAGAATGGTAAAAGCTGGTGGTCAATTGGTGTATGCGACTTGTTCTGTGCTTCCTTCTGAAAATCAGAAGCAAGTGAACACTTTTTTAAATTCCGAAATGGGAGCAAATTTTTCACTTGTCAAAGACAAAAAGATATTGTCTCACCAGTCTGGTTATGATGGTTTTTATATGGCATTATTGAAACGTAAACCATAGAACAACAACGATTCGTATCTAAAATTTACAGTTAATAACCGCGTGAATAACTCCTAAATTTAGAAGCTATTTTACTAAAACTTTAGAACAAAATAAATTAAATTTGCACTTTCAAAACAACGCACAAACCTATAACCTAATGATTCATTTCTTTGGAAACGCAAACAGTAAAGTTTTTGCCGTTCAAGCAACAAAAGAATTATCGACCGAGACCATAAAAAAATTATCCTGGCTTTTTGGAAATCAACCTAAACTCAATGTGGCGTCTCTTGACGCCTTTTTTGTTGGGCCTCGGGCAGCCATGATCACACCTTGGAGCACCAATGCTGTTGAAATCACCCAAAACATGGGAATTTCTGATATTGTACGAATTGAAGAATTTAAAGCTGTTGCGCAAGATTTTAAAGGTTTTGACCCGATGATTTCTGAAAAATTCAAAGGATTAAATCAAGAATCATTCACCATTCATATCAAACCAGAGCCTATTTTAAATATTGAGGATGTCGCTGCATATAATGAACAAGAAGGGCTTTCGTTAAGTGAAGAAGAAGTTGAATACCTTGAAGGTGTTGCCAAAAAAATAGGTCGTCCACTTACCGACTCTGAAGTATTCGGTTTTTCACAAGTCAATTCAGAGCACTGTCGTCATAAAATCTTCAACGGAACCTTTGTAATTGACGGTAAGGAAAAGCCGACATCGCTTTTCAAAATGATTAAGGAAACTTCCATACAACATCCTAACGATATTGTTTCGGCATATAAAGATAATGTCGCTTTTATAAAAGGCCCGAGAGTTGAACAATTTGCTCCAAAACGTGCCGATGTTCCCGAATACTATCACGTTAAAAACTTTGAATCGGTCATATCATTAAAAGCAGAAACTCATAATTTCCCAACAACTGTAGAGCCGTTTAATGGTGCTGCAACAGGTTCGGGTGGTGAAATCAGAGACCGGTTAGCAGGCGGAAAAGGCTCGTTGCCATTGGCTGGAACCGCGGTTTACATGACCTCCTACTCAAGATTGGAAGCAGATCGTCCTTGGGAACAAGCCATGAGCGCACGTCCTTGGTTGTACCAAACACCAATGGATATTTTAATAAAAGCGTCCAATGGAGCTTCAGACTTTGGTAACAAATTCGGACAACCCTTAATCTGTGGCTCTCTGCTCACTTTCGAACATGATGAATCTACAGATACTCCCCTTTTGGGAGAGCCAGAGGGAACAAGAAAACTAGGCTTTGATAAAGTGATTATGCAAGCTGGAGGTATTGGTTACGGAAAAGCCGATCAAGCCTTAAAAGACACGCCCAAAACGGGAGATAAAGTCGTCATTCTTGGCGGTGAAAACTACCGTATTGGTATGGGTGGCGCTGCCGTATCAAGTGCTGATACTGGAGAATTTGCTTCAGGAATTGAGCTCAACGCCGTACAACGCTCCAATCCTGAAATGCAAAAACGTGCCGCAAATGCTGTTCGAGGCATGGTTGAAAGTGATGAAAACTTTATTGTGTCTATTCACGATCACGGTGCTGGTGGGCATTTAAATTGTTTAAGTGAATTGGTTGAAGCAACAGGTGGGCATATCGATTTAGATAAACTGCCAATTGGAGACCCTACACTATCTGCAAAAGAGATTATTGGTAACGAATCTCAAGAACGTATGGGCTTGGTTATTGCCGAAAAACATCTTCAAACCCTTCAAAACATAGCAGATCGCGAACGTTCACCCATGTACACCGTTGGGGTTGTAACGGGAAATCATCGCTTTACATTCGAATCTAAAACTAAAGATAGCAAACCCATGGATTTGGCTATGGAGGACATGTTTGGAAGTTCTCCAAAAACCATCATGGTCGATAAAACCATTAAAAGAAATTATAGCGACATAACTTATAATTCCAATAATTTCAATACCTATTTAGAACAGGTATTGCAATTGGAAGCTGTGGCTTGTAAAGACTGGCTCACTAATAAAGTGGACCGTTGTGTAGGTGGAAAAGTTGCTAAACAACAATGTGTTGGATCGTTGCAATTACCATTAAATAATGTTGGTGTTATGGCGCTTGACTATAAAGGAAAAGAAGGTGTCGCAACTTCAATTGGTCACTCTCCTATTGCAAGTTTGATCGATCCCGTAGCAGGTAGTAAAACTAGTATTACAGAAGCCTTGACCAATATTATTTGGGCTCCTCTAAAAGATGGTTTACAAAGTGTATCGCTTTCCGCTAATTGGATGTGGCCTTGTAAAAATGAGGGCGAAGATGCCCGTTTATACGAAGCTGTACAAGCCGTTTCAGAATTTGCAATTGACTTAGGAATTAATGTGCCTACAGGAAAAGATTCCCTTTCTATGAAACAAAAATATCCTAATGAGGACGTGATTGCTCCAGGTACGGTAATTATTTCGGCAGCAGGAAACTGTAATGATATTAGCAACGTAATTGAGCCTGTTTTGAAAAAAAATGCCGGAGACATCTATTACATTAATCTATCTCAAGACAGCTTTAAGTTGGGAGGTAGCTCATTTGCTCAAGTATTAAACAAAATAGGAAAGGATGCCCCTACTGTAAAAAGTGCTGATTACGTTAAAACCGTTTTCAATACCATCCAAAAATTAATAAAAGACAAACAAATACTAGCTGGACACGATGTGGCCTCAGGAGGTTTAATCACTACCCTATTAGAACTGTGTTTTGCAGATGTGAATTTAGGTGCAGAATTGAATCTATCAGCTTTAGCCGAAAAAGATTCTGTAAAACTGTTGTTTTCAGAAAATTCAGGTATCGTTTTTCAAGTTAAAGATAGCACTGTTGAAGAGATTTTTAACAATGCAGGAATTGAGTTCTTCAACATTGGAAAAGTTACAGAGAGTGACACGCTAAGTGTGGTGAATCACGATGACCATTTCAAACTAAACATTTCAAGTTTACGAGATGTTTGGTACAAAACATCATTCCTACTCGACCAAAAGCAAACGGCCAATGGCTTATCAAAAGACCGATTTGACAACTATAAAAATCAACCTCTTCAATATACATTTCCAAAGCATTTTACAGGTAAACTTCCTGTCACATCGAGTAATTCGATGAAAGCGAATTGTATCGAGAAGCCAAAAGCCGCCATTTTACGTGAAAAAGGATCGAACTCCGAACGCGAAATGGCAAATGCTATGTACCTCGCTGGTTTTGATGTGAAAGATGTGCACATGACCGATTTAATTTCGGGTCGCGAAACCTTGGAAGATATTCAGTTTTTAGGAGCTGTTGGTGGTTTCTCTAACTCTGATGTTTTAGGCTCTGCAAAAGGTTGGGCTGGTGCCTTTTTGTACAACGAAAAAGCAAATACGGTGTTGAAGAATTTCTTTAAAAGAGAAGACACACTATCAGTAGGCATCTGTAATGGTGCACAGCTTTGGATGGAACTCGAATTAGTAAACCCTGAGCATGAAGTTCATGGCAAACTTACCTATAACAATTCCAAAAAACATGAGAGCGCGTTTACTTCGGTGAAAATTCAGAAAAACAACTCCGTAATGCTTTCTACATTAGAAGGAAGCACCCTTGGCGTTTGGATTTCTCATGGAGAGGGTAAATTTAGTTTACCGCTTTCAGAAGAAAACTATAATATTGTCTCCAAATACAGTTATGCTGAATACCCACATAATCCAAATGGCTCAGATTTTAACACTGCCATGATGTGCGATAAAACCGGGCGACATTTAGTAACCATGCCACATATTGAACGCTCCACTTTTCAATGGAATTGGGCAAACTATCCTCAAGGTAGACAGGATGAAGTGTCGCCTTGGTTGGAAGCTTTTGTGAATGCTCGTAAATGGCTAAATACGTATTAATTTACAGGGGGCTGTAAGTAGGAAGCTTACTTACCTTAAAAATAATGCCTTTTGCTAAAAATATTCCATGTAAAGTGTAAGATTTATAGTCTTTTATACTAAATTACCTTCTTATTTAGATTAAGTATCCCATTATATATATGAGTACAGAAATCAATAAGCTTAAAAACGTTTGGGACGAAGGAAAGAAAGCTGCTATTCAAAGCACAATATTACCTACCTCAGACTTTGATGATCTCATTAGTTCAATTGTGAACGTTGGCCCCTTTTATTTTTATATTATAGATTTTTATGATATGTCACTATCTCATGTTAGCCCATCGATATATGAAATCCATGGTTTCGACCCAAACACGGTAACCTTTGATGATATATTAAAAAGCATTCATCCAGAGGATATGGAATTTGTTGCTCGAGCTGAAGCTGTGAATATTGATTTTTTGTACAACAAAATTGGAGAGGAAAATGTATTGAATTATAAAACAAATTTTTCGTTTCGAAGTAAAATGAAAAATGGAAATTATGAACTATTAAACCATCAAGCAATTATCCTTACTGTTGATGAATCTGGGCGGTTTGGTAAATCTTTAAATATTCACACGTGTATTGAACACCTTTCTAAAACCAATACAAACCAAATCTCTTTAATAGGTATTAACGGATTTCCCTCATTCATGAACATCGAAATATCGTCAAATATTGACGACTATATAACCTATACCAAGCGAGAAATTGAAATCATCAAATGCATTTCTGAAGGTAAAACCAACAAAATAATAGCTGAAACTCTCAACATTAGTATTGGCACGGTTAAAAAGCACCGCAATAACATTTATAAAAAATCAGGTTGTAAAAATTCGATAGAGCTTCTTAACAAGAGTATGCTTCAAGGACTTATCTAGTTAAAAATACGTATTTGTAGGTATTGTTTTACTCAATAATTATGATGTTATTTGTTTTGCACCCTTAGTATAAAAATATTTAACCCCAACCTATTGAACCCTATGGCGAAAAGACCTACGTCTCCCCCTCGACTTGTTTGCCAAAATTTGTACACCGTTGTGATACTGTTTTCTATAATTTTTAGTCTTTTTTGGGCCACACCCATTTCTGCACAAAGCAAGGAGCAACTTATTGGACATTGGCAATTACAACAAGTAAGTTTTAGAAAGATGAATGTCAAAAATGATGATAACGACAAAAAGCGATTGTTCGGTATTTTTAAGGCCGCACTATATGACCAACTCACCAATGAGCAACAAGCTAACCTTGACGATCATGAGTGGACCAAATCAAAAGCCGAAACATTAACGGACAACTTTTATAAAACCACAATGGAATTCAAAGCCAATGGCGCTTTTTACTACACTACAAAAGTTCCGGACAAATCGCTTTCAGGGGAATTCCTGTTGGATAAAAAGAAACTGCTTCTCGAATGGGAAACTGGTGAGAAAAATATTTTTAAGGTTTTAAAAAAATCTGTTAAAGAGCTTGTTTTAAAGAATACTAAATTAAAGACAACTTATTATTATTTAAATATTTAATCCACCTATATCATGAAAACAACAATTTTAAATATTGTAATAACCCTTATAACTTCTATATCCTTTTCACAAAGCTATAATGGGAATGTCTATTATGAAAAGTCAGGATGGGACGGAATAACTGCTAATTGCAATGTGTCGGTAATAGGAAGTACCACACAAAATGGTGTTTATTTTGAGAGTCTTTTAGTAGGATTGGATATAAAATCATTAACCATTGCACAAAAAGTTATTCAGGGCAACCAGATTCCGTCAAACGTAAAAAACGGAATTAAAAATGATGCCAGAGTTGAATTAGACTTTGATGTTTACGTAAATAACGTTTTAATAGATAGATATGGACAACCATCTGTTTCTTGGGCAAGATTACAAGGATTACCAAATAGCGACGGTTACAAGCCTGCCGTCAAAGAAGCTGGCTATGCCCTGTATCAAAGTGGTGCCATAGATGTTAGAAATGTTCGTGTGAGGAATTTATCTTATAGAGTAGATCAAACATACTATGAACAAATTAGAAAAGACATTGCGGGAGCACATAACAGTGCTAGTTCCAACTCATCAAATCCCTCGAACAGCGATAGTGGATCTACTGAGGTTTTAATTAATGGCCAAAGTACGACTTCAAACTCTGCAACCTCATCACAGCCCTTAGATAATTATGATCCCAACACAGGTCTATACTCAAATCCGTTAGCTACTTATAATTCATCCGGAGCCAGTGAGTTTCAAAAAAACTATGAAACTGGACAACAAATAGGAACAGCAATTGTTGGTATCGTAAGTCTATTTTCACCTTCGCCCGAAGAACAAGCCCGAAGAGAAAGAGAAGAAAATTTAAGAATTGAACGTGAGGAAAAAGCCGCAAGCGCACGAGCAGAAAAAGCAAGAATCATTACTTCAAGAAAAGCAATAACAACAAAATATCCCGATGGAAAAACGCCATTATCCAATGAAGCAAAAAATCTATCAGAAGTTTACTTTTTTGTGTACAGTTATAACGAAGCTGACACAGAAAAAACTTATCCATCCATTTATATTTCAAATGTATTTGCATTACCAAAGTATGCTGATGGAACTTGGCCTTTTAAAACAAGTGTGATGGATAAGATTTCAAAAAAAAATCCAGGACTAAATTTTAGTTTATCAGGTTATTACAAAAGCAAGGCCGAGGCAGATCAACAACTGAAGTATTTTTTAAGTCATGTTGATAGTGCTTCATTAAAAATACACAACATAGCTTATGAAATTAAAAAAGCATCGGGCACATCAGATTCTGAAACCGATTTTTGGGGAAATTCAAATAAAAAGACCGAGACAAAATCGACCACGAACAATACCAGTTCCAAGACAGATTTTTGGGGAAAGCCAATAAAATCAGAAACCAACAAAACAACAAATTCAGAACAAAAGCAAGATTCAGCCAAAACAAAAACCAAAGTTGACTTTTGGGGAAAGTCAATTAAAGACTAATCTCAATTTAAAAACTATGAAAAAAACAATCCTACTTCTAGTAGTATTCATGATTTCCAACATTGCGGCGGCTCAAAACAGCACGATTGCCAAATTCAAATATGAAGAAGCCGAACAGGCCTTTGTAAATAATGATTACAAACAAGCGATAAGCAAACTTGATGAAGCGGAAACTCTGTTAGGATCTACAAATCCCAAAATATTGTACCTTAAAATTATAGCCCAATTTAAACTTATTGAAGAAAAACCATATGACGATTTTAAAATTTTAGAAAGTGCAAAAAGATTAAGTGCTAATTACTTGAAAGCATACGTGCAATTATCAGATAATGAAGATAAATACAGGGAAATTTATGTGATTAGTGAAAAATTAAAAGCCTTTCCCGATTCGAGCCTAGAATTTGAAATCCAAAAAAAGCAACAGAAAATTATTGATGAAGAAAAAAGACTGGTCGAATTACAAAAAACAAAGGCCTTGGATGAAGCTTTTATGAGTTACGTTTATTTCCCAGGTTACAAAGTTGGTCTCACCATAGAAGAGACATCGAAAACCTATCCCAATTTTAAAAAATATTCTATTGGTTATAGCACCGAAACCAATGGAGATGTCATGAGTCCAAGAAAAGCATTAGGTCCTACAGAAGCTGGTTTAAGATATTTTTATATTAAAAATAACAAAACTTATGGGTATTATGGCATGATATCAAAAGGTTATGATGATGCATCATATTCCACAGGTAAATTGAAAAAGGCTGAAGTTTTAAGGAATTTAACCAATATATATAGTTTTAACCCTATTGAGAAAAGTTATGGAGAAAAAGCTAAGGGTGTATGGAGCTCAAAAGAAACATCATATGTTTGGAATAAAAACAATAAAAGAGTCCTTGTGCAATATTATGAGCAATCAACTGGTGGTTATCAATATGCGCATGAATTAACAATAACCGTTTTTTATGAAAATATAAAATAAACATGAAAAAACTATCCCTACTATTTTTATTGGTTGTAACTGCCCAAATAGCAATTGCACAGAACAGCACGATTGCCAAATTCAAATATGAAGAAGCCGAACAGGCCTTTGTAAATAATGATTACAAACAAGCGATAAGCAAACTTGATGAAGCTGAAACTCTGTTAGGATCTACAAATCCTAAACTTTTGCACCTTAAAATTTCGGCCCAATTTAAACTTATTGAAGAAAAACCATATGACGATTTCAAAATTATAGAAAGCGCAAAAAAATTAAGCACTAATTATTTAAAAGATTATGAGAGTTTATCAGGAAATGAAGATAAGTATCGTGATATATATATTATAGCAGAATATCTAAAAACACTGCCAAATACAATTCAAGACTTTAATAATAAAAGAAAAGAAAAATTAGCTGAAGATGAAAGCAAGAAGGCAAATGAAATTTTAAGTAAACAAAAAGCAGATGAAAATTTTAAAAATTTTGTTTTTTATACAGATTTTAAAATAGGGCTTACATTAGAGGAAACATATAAACTATATCCTGCTTTTAAGAAGAATTATAAATTCAAAGATACAAGTGGATTTACAATTGCTGCTAAAGACAATCCTAATGATTATCAACCCACAGGTTTATTTGTTAAGAATAATATTATATATGGCTATTATATAAATTTCTATAGTATTAAAGTAGATGATGATAACTACAAAGCAGGTACAACTACAGTAAATAAAATTTTAGATAGATTGAATAATGAATTTCAATTTAATCCTGTACAAGCTACCTCGGAAAGTACTACTAATGTTTCAGGGGACTCATTCTATACAAAAGTGATAAGCTATACTTGGTCTAAAAATGACAAGACAATTATTTTAAGTTTTTCGCAATCAAAACATATGGGAGAAAATCTTTCTAGTGTTTCTATTCATTCAAAAGATGAAAGTTTAACAAAATAAAAATCAAGATTCACAATAATGTTTATAAATATGAAAAAAGTAATATTATTTTTTTTGATTATCGTTAATATCAATTCAGTAATTGCTCAAAATACAACTATAGCCAAATTCAAATATGAAGAAGCCGAACAAGCCTTTGTAAATGAAGACTTCAAAAACACGCTGGTCAAGTTAGATGAGGCCGAAAAATTGTTCGGTAAGGTTAATCCTCCAATACTGTATTTGCGCATTATGGCTCAAAATAATTTATTAGAAGAAAATCCGCACGATGATCCGCAACTTTTACTGGAGCTCTATAAAAATTGCAAATTCTATCTTAAAGAATATGCAAACCTTAATGCCGTCGAAGACAAGTACAGGGAAGTCTATCAAATTTCAGATTATATAAAGATCTATTCCTATAATCCAGACTTCCATAAAGCCCGTTCATTGTATTACGGAACGACAGATACGCCACAAAACTTATCTAAAGCCTACGAACTCTGTCTTAAATTAATTCAAAACGGAGACAGCCATGCCATGAATTTATTGGGTGCAATGTATTCTAGTGGTTTAGGAGTAGAAAAAGATACCCAAAAAGGACTGGATTGGTTTCAAAAAGCAGCCGATAAAGGGAACGTTATGGGTATAACTAATTTAGCAAAAGACTATTATGATGGAGAATACGTTGTTCAAGATTATAATATGGCTTTAAAATTATCTCAACAAGCTGCAAACCTAGGGTATCCTGAGGCTTTATACCTTGTAGGTCATATTTATTATTTTGGGTCTGGTGTTTCTGTTGATTATAATGAAGCTTTCAAATGGTTTCAAAAAGCAGTGGCAAAAAAAAATGCACGTGCCATGAACAAATTAGGAATGATGTATGATTTTGGAAAAGGAGTCGATAGAAATGAAGAAATGGCTACACAATGGTATCAAAAAGCTTCAGATCTTGGCAACTCTAACTCAATGTTTGCACTTGGCTTAAATTATTACAAAGGTTGGGGTGGTTTAGCTAAAAACACAAAAGAAGGGCTAAAGTGGTTGTTAAAAGCGGAACGATTAGGTGAACGCAAGAGCATACCGTACATAGCTGAAATTTACAATGCTGAAAAAGATTATAAAGAAGCCTATAAATGGTATTTAAAAGCCGTTGATAATGGAAATAGTGACGCAATGGTTCAAATAGGAGTCTTGTTCTCCTCTGGTTTTATCTCTACCGACATGAATAATGAATCAACAACTAGTATGCATTCTGTTACCTCAGAACAAAAAAGTTCCAAGAGTGCTCTTATTGGGGAGGTTTTAGGAGGAATTACTAATTTCAATGCTCCAGCCAGTTTAGAAACCCCTTATCCTAAAGATTTTACTGAATCAATGCGTTGGTTTCTAATGGCTGCGGAAAAAAACAACAGCACTGCCATGAGCCATATTGCTACGTATTATACGTATGGATTTGGAGTAAAAAAGGATAAGAAACTTGCAAAAGAATGGAACAATAAAGCTATGGTAGCTGAAATGGAAAACAAAAAATGATTCCTAAACACTTTTGACTTTGATATAAATTCAATATGAACCTTCAAAAAGCAGAAAATAAATTCTCCAAAGGAATTTTCGTAACGAAAAAACTGGCCGCCCTTTAGTAGCTTAACAAGCTATTGAGCGTTCCATGTTTCAACGGAATTGGGCCCATTATCCAAAAGGTAGAAAAGATGAAGTATCGCCTTGAATGCCAGAAAATGGATTCAAGACGGTTAAGAATTCAGCTTTTTTATCCCTATTTGAAAATCCTATTTTATTTCATAATTTGCAAGACTACTAATAAAATGACTAATGGCAGATATTACGAGGGTATTTGATTTTCCTTATTACCAATTAGAAAATTACAATTTAAATAAAGCATTCACTACTAAATACGATGGAGAATGGCAATCCATATCGACACAGGTCTATATTGACCAAGCAAATGCTATAAGTCGTGGGCTTTTACAATTAGGTGTACAACCAAACGACAAAATTGCGATCATTTCATCAACCAATAGAACCGAATGGAATATTATTGATATTGGTGTTCTGCAACTAGGGGCTCAAAATGTACCCATTTATCCCACCATTTCTAAAGAGGACTATAACTATATTCTTAACCACTGTGAGGCGACCATTTGCTTTGTTTCAGATATAGAAGTTTTAGAAAAAGTGAATGCCATAAAAGCGAGTACAAAACTTAAAAAAGTATTTACTTTTAATAAAATTGAAGGCGAAAATCACTGGTCAGATATTTTAAAACTTGGTAAAGACGAATCCAATCAAGCTGTCGTAGAAGACATAAAAAAAAATGTAAAACCCAACGATTTAGCAACCTTAATCTATACCTCGGGTACAACAGGAACACCTAAAGGCGTCATGCTTTCCCATCATAATATCGTGTCCAACGTCATTGATAGTGAAAAACGAGTACCATTTGATTATGGTAAATCCAGAGCTTTGAGCTTTCTGCCTGTTTGCCATGTATTTGAGCGTGTAATTCTCTATCTCTATCAATTTTGTGGTGTCGAAATTTATTTTGCAGAATCCATTGAAAAAATGGGCGACAATCTAAAAGAGGTAAAACCTAATGTCATGACTGCTGTCCCTAGACTTTATGAAAAAGTTTATGACAAAATTATAGCTAAAGCTGAAGACCTTTCGGCTATTAAAAAGAAACTGTTTTTTTGGGCAGTTGAATTAGGGTTACGATATGAACCCTATGGTGCCAATGGTTGGTGGTACGAACTACAATTGAAGGTGGCACGAAAACTCATTTTTAGCAAATGGAAAGCAGGTTTAGGTGGAAATTTAGACCTTATGGTGTCTGGAAGTGCCGCCTTACAACCTCGCCTAACTCGAATTTTTGCGGCTGCTCAAATGCCCATCATGGAAGGCTATGGGCTCACAGAAACATCACCTGTTGTATCGGTAAATGACCAGCGCGACGGAGGTTTTAAAATTGGAACAGTGGGAAGGCTTATTGACCATGTTGAAGTAAAATTTGCTGAAGATGGAGAAATCTTGGTAAAAGGGCCAAACGTTATGCAAGGCTATTACAAGGATGCTAAAAAAACGGCCGAAGTCATGACAGGTGACTACTTTCATACTGGAGATATTGGCGAAATCGATCATGAAGGCTTTCTTAAAATTACCGATCGCAAAAAAGAAATGTTCAAAACTTCAGGAGGTAAATATATTGCTCCAGCCCTTATAGAAAACGAATTAAAACAATCTCGTTTTATTGAACAAGTTATGGTTATTGGTGAAGGCGAAAAAATGCCAGCAGCTCTAATACAACCTAATTTTACCTTTATTAAGGATTGGATAACTAGAAAACAAAAAGACGTTAAAACAGATTTAAATTCCATAGCCACTTCTCAAATAGTAAAAGATAGAATTCAATTAGAGGTTGATGAAGCCAATAAAAAATTCGGGCATTGGGAACAAGTCAAAACATTTCAACTCACTCCAGAAGTTTGGTCTGTTGAGGCTGGCCATCTTACCCCTACTATGAAAATGAAACGTAAAGCGATCAAAGAAAAATATATAGCCCTCTATAACAAAATCTACCATTAACATAGAAATTAACAGGGTTAATCTTTTTTGTAAAGTATTCAACAAAAATGACGAAAAAGGTTTATATTTTCATTTATATCAATAAAATATTACAACATTCACATTTTTTTAATATTTTTAGTGCACTAACTACTAATTTTTATATCAAATGAAAACAAAAAACTTTTTAGTTGCCGGTTTAGCCGGGGGTGTTGCTGACTTCTTATTGGGTTGGCTTTTTTATGGTATTATATTTAAGGACTCCTTTCCGCAACCGGAAGAAAGCTCTAATGCCATGATCATGATATTTTTGGGCTGTATGACTTTTGGGCTATTTTTAGCCTATATCTACACCAAATGGGCTCAAATTACAACAGCAGCAACGGGTGCAAAAGCTGGTGCTGTTATAGGTTTATTTATGGGCTTATTTTTCAACTTCTTTAATATGGCAATGATACCTGATACAACAATGCAAGCTTTTGCTTTGGATGTTGCCATTTCCATAGTTATGGCGGCCATAATTGGTGCAGTAATTGGAGTTGTAAATGGCAAATTAGGTTGAACCATTTATTATAAAATTTAAAAACGTCTCCTTGAGGCGTTTTTTTTTGTTTTAATATTAAATTATTCTTAAAATGTTATGCGTGCATAGTATTTTTATATATCTTTGAATATTATGAAAGATAAAACCATCGACTACGTCTTAAGAACCACTTGGTTAGCTGTTACTAAAATGTACAATGAGGAAGCAGCGCAATTTGAATCTACTATGTCAACTGGCTTTGCATTATTAAGTATTGACCCAGAATTTGGAACTCCTTCAACATCTCTTGGACCAAAAATGGGAATGGAAGCTACAAGCCTTTCAAGAACTTTAAAATCTATGGAGCAAAGAGGCTTGATAGACCGAAAGCCTAATCCAGATGATGGCCGGGGTGTCATTATTCATCTAACCGAATTTGGCCGTGAAAAAAGAGCCCTTTCTAAAGAAAAGGTATTAACTTTCAATGAAGCTATTCATAAAAATATAACTCCTGAAAAATTACAGCATTTCTATGAAGTAGCTGAACTTATAAATAACATGATTTCCAACAAAAAAATATACAATCAACAAGAAAATGGCTTTAAATAAAATGAGCAATCGTAGAATAAAAAAAGTAGCTATCATTGGCTCTGGTATTATGGGAAGTGGAATCGCATGTCATTTTGCCAATATTGGCGTAGATGTGCTTTTATTGGATATTGTCCCAAGAGAGCTTAACACTGCTGAAAAAGCAAAAGGTCTAACACTGGATAGTAAGGCCGTAAGAAACCGATTGGTTAATGACTCCCTTACAACCGCCCTAAAATCAAAACCCTCTCCTATTTACCATCAAAGTTTTGCAAGTAGAATTACGACTGGTAATCTTGAAGACGATATTGCTAAAGTGGCAGATGTCGATTGGATTATGGAAGTGGTTGTCGAGCGTCTCGATATCAAACAAAAGGTCTTTGAAAATCTAGAAAAATATCGAACTCCAGAAACTTTAATCACCTCAAATACGTCTGGAATTCCGATTCATTTTATGAGCGAAGGCCGTAGTGAGGATTTTCAGAAACATTTCTGTGGTACTCACTTTTTCAATCCGGCGCGGTATTTAAAACTATTTGAAATTATTCCAGGCCCTAAAACTTCTACTGAAGTATTGGAGTTCTTAAATGCTTATGGTGAGCAATTCCTTGGTAAAACCTCAGTAATTGCTAAAGATACACCCGCGTTTATTGGAAATAGAATTGGAATCTTTGGGATTCAAAGTTTATTTCATCAGGTTAAAGAATTGGGATTAACCGTTGAAGAAGTTGATAAATTAACTGGACCTGTAATAGGCAGACCTAAATCGGCAACCTTTAGAACCGTTGATGTTGTTGGATTGGATACCCTAGTTCATGTAGCAAATGGCATTTATGAAAATTGCCCAAATGATGAAGCTCATGATCTTTTTAAATTGCCAGATTTCATCAATACAATGATGGAAAACAAGTGGTTGGGAAGCAAAACAGGCCAAGGTTTCTATAAAAAAGAAGGCAAAATCATCAAGACTTTAGACTTGGACACCTTAACCTATCGCGATAATAAACGCGCAAATTTTGCCACTTTGGAATTGACCAAACCTATCGAGAATGTCATCGATCGTTTTAGAGTATTGGTTTTAGGCAAAGATAAAGCTGGTGAATTCTACAGGAAAAACTTTACAGCCATGTTCACGTATGTCTCCAATAGGATTCCTGAAATAACTAATGATTTATACAAAATTGATGATGCTATGAAAGCTGGTTTCGGCTGGGAACATGGTCCATTTCAAATTTGGGACGCCATAGGAGTCGAAAAAGGAATAGAATTAATGAAAGCTGAAGGCAAAGAGCCTGCCGCTTGGGTGAAAGACATGCTCTCTTCGGGTAATAGCTCTTTTTATACTATAAAAGATGGAGCGACCTATTGCTACAACATTTCAAAAAAAGCACAAGAAAAGATTCCAGGTCAGGATGCGTTTATCATTCTTAACAACATCAGGAAGTCAAATGAAGTTTGGAAAAACGCAGATGTTGTTATTGAAGATTTAGGCGATGGTATTCTCAACTGCGAATTTCAATCTAAAATGAATACCATTGGAGCAGATGTTTTAGCTGGACTGAACAAAGCAGTGGATTTAGCCGAAAAAGATTTTCAAGGATTGGTTATTGGAAATCAAGGCGCTAATTTTTCAGTTGGAGCTAATATAGGCATGATTTTCATGATGGCTGTAGAACAGGAATATGACGAATTAAATATGGCCATCAAATATTTTCAAGATACAATGATGCGTATGCGATATTCGTCAATACCAACCATTGCGGCACCACATGGCATGACGCTTGGTGGTGGCTGCGAACTGTCTATGCATGCCGATAAAGTTGTGGCTGCTGCCGAAACCTATATTGGTTTGGTCGAGTTTGGCGTTGGTGTGATTCCAGGCGGTGGTGGTTCAAAAGAAATGGCTTTAAGAGCTTCCGATTTGTTTAGAGAAGGTGATGTGGAATTAAATATTTTACGCCAACATTTTTTAACGATTGCCATGGCAAAGGTTTCAACATCGGCTTATGAAGCTTTCGATTTGGGAGTGCTTCAAAAAGGAAAAGACGTCATCATTGTTAATAAAGACCGACAGCTAGCTACTGCAAAAGCTTATGCCAAACTCTTGGCAGAACAAGGCTACACTCAACCCGTTAAACGCAAAGACATCAAAGTGCTTGGAAAACAATCCTTAGGCTTATTCTTGGTCGGAACTGACTCTATGGAAGACAGCAATTATATCAGTGAACATGATCAAAAGATCGCCAACAAATTGGCTTATGTCATGTCTGGTGGTGATTTATCAGAACCTACATTGGTGAACGAGCAGTACTTACTGGATTTAGAAAGAGAGGCATTTTTAAGTTTATGTACCGAACGCAAAACATTGGAACGCATTCAACAGATGTTAAAAACTGGTAAACCCTTAAGAAATTAGAAAAAAAATATAGATAAAAGAGTAAAGACAAAAAGATGAAATATATAGTAAGTCAAATCACATTGAAAAGTCTATTTTCTATTTTCCCTTCTCTTTAGTCTCGTTTTCAAAACAAACATTGAAACTATGAATAAAACAGCGTATATAGTAAAAGCATACAGAACCCCAGTTGGAAAAGCGCCAAGAGGGCTGTTCCGTTTCAAACGATCCGATGAATTGGCAGTCGAAACCATTAAATACATGATGAAAGAATTACCACAATTAGAAACCTCACGAATTGACGATGTCATTGTTGGCAATGCAATGCCTGAAGGTGCGCAAGGGTTGAATATGGCACGATTCATATCTTTAATCGGATTGAATAGTGTGGATATTCCAGGGGTAACGGTCAATCGGTTTTGTTCATCAGGAATAGAAACTATTGGGATTGCCACTGCAAAAATTCAAGCGGGTATGGCCAATTGTATTATTGCGGGTGGTGCAGAAAGTATGAGTTCGGTGCCTATGTCTGGTTTTAAACCAGAGCTGAATTATGACATTGTAAAAACAGGTCGCGAAGATTATTATTGGGGCATGGGAAATACCGCAGAAGCTGTGGCCAAACAATTCAAGGTGTCTCGTGAAGATCAGGATGAATTTGCCTTCAATTCGCACATGAAAGCACTAAAAGCCCAAGCCGAAAATCGTTTTCAAGAACAAATTGTTCCTATTGAAGTCGAACAAACTTACGTAGATGAAAACGGCAAAAAAACGACAAAATCCTATACTGTAACCAAGGATGAAGGCCCTCGAGCAGGAACCAGTAAAGAAGCCTTGGCAAAATTACGCCCTGTATTTGCAGCCAACGGTAGTGTAACGGCAGGTAACTCTTCGCAAATGAGTGATGGTGCTGCTTTTGTAATGATCATGAGTGAAGACATGGTCAAGGAATTAAAACTGGAGCCTATTGCGCGATTGGTTAATTATGCAGCTGCAGGCGTCGAACCAAGAATCATGGGAATTGGTCCAGTTAAGGCCATTCCAAAAGCATTAGCACAAGGAGGTTTAAAACAATCCGATTTAGAACTTATCGAATTAAATGAGGCCTTCGCTTCCCAATCTTTGGCTGTGATTAGAGAATTGAAACTAAATCCGGACATCATCAATGTCAATGGTGGAGCAATCGCTTTAGGTCACCCTCTTGGGTGCACTGGAGCTAAACTATCTGTCCAACTTTTTGATGAGATGCGCAAACGCAACATGCAAGGTAAATATGGTGCAGTAACCATGTGCGTGGGAACTGGTCAAGGGGCTTGTGGGATTTTTGAGTTTTTAAATTAATCCCATCTGCCTTCGGCATCTTCCCAAAGGGAAGAATATTTAAAAAAATAATGTATAACAAATAAACAACCCATAAATTCTCTTTCCTTCGGAAAGGGTTAGGGATAGGAAAATGGAAACAACTAATAAAGACTTATTAAGAGGCGGTCAGTTCTTGGTTAAAGAAACTAACTGTAATGATGTGTTTACTCCTGAAGATTTCACTGAGGAGCAAAACATGATGAAAGACGCGGTTATGGAATTTAACGATCGTGAGATCATTCCAAATAAACCACGTTTCGAGGCTAAAGATTATGCTTTAACAGAAAGCGTTATGAAAAAAGCTGGCGACTTAGGTTTTCTTGGCGTTGCGGTTCCAGAAGCTTATGGCGGACTGGGCATGGGCTTTGTATCCACATTGCTTACCTGTGATTATATATCCAGTGGCACAGGTTCATTTAGCACTGCTTTTGGAGCACATACAGGCATTGGTACCATGCCAATTACCTTATATGGAACCGAAGAGCAAAAACAAAAATATGTACCCAAATTAGCTACTGGCGAATGGTTTGGTTCTTATTGTTTGACCGAACCTGGCGCAGGTAGTGATGCCAATTCTGGTAAAACTACAGCTACACTTTCCAAAGATGGCAAAAGCTATAAAATCAACGGACAAAAAATGTGGATTTCAAACGCAGGTTTTTGTCATTTGATGATCGTTTTTGCACGTATAGAAGATGACAAAAACATTACCGGATTTATAATTGAATTTGATAAAGAACATCCAAACGGCATTACTCTAGGTGAAGAAGAACATAAGTTAGGTATTAGAGCCTCATCTACACGTCAGGTATTCTTTAGTGACACGGTTGTTCCTGTTGAAAATATGTTAGCAGGTCGTGGTGAAGGCTTTAAAATCGCCATGAATGCCTTAAACGTCGGTCGAATCAAATTGGCTGGGGCCTGTTTGGATTCCCAACGTCGTATCACTACAATGGCCGTTCAGTATGCCAATGAACGCAAACAGTTTAAAACACGTATTTCGGACTTTGGCGCCATTAAAGTAAAATTGGCCGAAATGGCTACCAACGCTTATGTGGGTGAATCGGCAACTTATAGAGCAGCTAAAAACATTGAAGATCGCATAGCATTACGTGTGGCTGCTGGAAATACGCATCAAGAAGCCGAGCTTAAAGGAGTTGAGGAATATGCTATAGAATGTTCTATTTTAAAAGTAGCTGTTTCAGAAGATATTCAACATTGTTCGGACGAAGGTATTCAGATTTTTGGCGGCATGGGTTTTTCTGAAGACACCCCTATGGAAGCTGCTTGGAGAGATGCTCGTATTACTCGTATTTACGAAGGCACAAACGAAATTAACCGGATGCTTTCCGTTGGGATGTTAGCCAAAAAAGCCATGAAAGGACATGTCGATTTATTGACACCTGCCACAAAGGTTCAAGAAGAATTGATGGGTATTCCTTCCTTTGATATTCCAGATTATTCAGAATTGTTTTCTGAAGAAAAAGGAATGATCAAGAAAATGAAAAAAACTTTTTTAATGATCGCCGGAGCTGCAGTTCAAAAATATGGTCCTCAATTAGATGACCAACAACAGTTATTAATTGCTGCTGCCGACATTTTAATCGAAATTTATATGGCTGAATCTGCCATTTTAAGAACCGAAAAAAATGCCAAACGCTTTGGAGAAGAAGCTCAATCGGTTCAAATAGCTATGTCAAAATTATATTTATATCATGCTGTTGATATTATTGAGGAAAAAGGCAAGGAAAGTATCATTTCATTTACAACAGGCGATCAACAAAAGATGATGCTTATGGGCCTAAATCGCTATACCAAATACGCCAATTACCCTGATATTGTAGATTTGCGCAACGCTATTGCCGAAAAGGTAAAGGCTGAAAATAAATACTGCTTTTAATAAGAAATAAGTATTAAAAAAAAACGCTCCGATGAAAATCGAAGCGTTTTTGTTTTTTAGCCCTTTATATGGGTTTCAATTCCCTTTTCCAGAATATTATTGGTCAGATCAATATCAGGATATAAGCTATCTGGATCTATAACCACTTTTATAATTTCTGTATTTGTATTGGCCTTGTACATAATGTCATTTCCTCGCATCCAAACTTCTACTGGAACTTGAAAATTATAGGTCTTACCATTAATATCAGTAAGCTCAATATTTACAGGCATTGGCACTTCTCCTTTATTCTCTAAATACACTAAAGTACCTTGTTCTGGTTTGCCATTAACTTCAGCTATATTGACAACAGCTTGATCAATATTTCCTGTTCCGTAAAACCATGCTTTCCAAAACCAATCTAAATTTTCGCCTGAAGCACTTTCAATAGCGTTAAAAAAGTCGATGGGACGAGGGTGTTTAAAAGCCCATTTGTTGATATAATTTTTAAATGCAAAATCAAATCTATCATGTCCTAAAACAGATTCCCGCAACATGACCAACCCAAGAGCTGGTTTTCTGTAAGCTGTCATACCTAGGTTAAAAGTTTGAGCCACATCTGGAAGTGTGCTTATAGATTCTCTTTTTTCGTCTGTCAACATATCAACAAATTTATGGACGTCATCCAATCGTGTTGGATATTTTCCATAAGCTAATCCGCTATAATAGTTGATGAACGTATTAAATCCTTCATCCATCCATGGATAAAGTCTTTCATTACTTCCCACGATCATTGGAAACCAGTTATGTCCAAATTCGTGATCAGTCACCCCCCATAATCTTGCATCTTTAGACTTCCAGCTGCAAAATACAATTCCAGGATATTCCATGCCTCCAACGATGCCAGCAACATTGGTTGCGACTGGATACGTGTATGGAAACCACATGTTTGAATAATGTTCTATGGACTGTTTAACGAATTGAGTGGATTGTTTCCATCCATCATCTGTGGCGCTTTCTGAAGTATAAGCCGATAATGCCAAAGCGGTTTTCCCATTGGGTAGATTCATTTTAGCGCCGTCTAAAATAAAGGCTTTTGAAGCAGCCCAAGCAGCGTCCCTAGTCTGATTAATTTTAAAATGCCAAGTCAAATTTCCGCTTTGAACAGGGCGTGTTAATTTGGTATTACCAACTTCGTTTTCTTTAATGATTATAACGGTCTTATCACTTGATTGGGCTTTTCTGTAACGCTCGGCTATGGCTTTTGGAAAAACTTCATCAATATTCACAAGTTCTCCTGAACCAACAACGATTTGGTCATAAGGAACAGTAATTTTAAAATCGATATCACCATAACCTAAATAAAACTCACCAGAACCTAAATAAGGCTCATTATTCCATCCTTTTATATCATCATAAACTGCCATTCTTGGATACCATTGTGCAATTTCATAAACCCAACCTTTAGATTGTTTAATACGTCCCATTCGATCGGCTCCATATTCTGGTATCTTAAAATCATATTTTATAAGCACGTTCAATGTTCCTCCATTTGGTTGCACAGCGTCATCCAATCTAATCTGCATGCGTGTATCTGAAATTATAAAATTGGCTTCTTTTTCATTAACCAAAACCGACGATATATTAAATCCGCCTTCTAAGTCACCGCTAAAGCGTCCACCAACAGCCTCCGAAATTGCTGCTCCTCTTGAATTTGAGCTAAATTTATTTTGATCTAGCTGCAACCAAACATAGCCCAAATCATCTGGACTATTATTGGTATAATTAATATCAACTTGACCAGAAACTATATGATTTACATCGTCTAAAGTCACTTCAATTTTGTAATCAGATTCATTTTGCCAATACAAAGGCGAAGGTTCACCAGCTTGTGTACGAAATGGGGTTTGAACATTTGGAATTTCTAAAGGGCTAAATAAGTCTGCGTTTCTTTTAATGGGATCTGTTTGCGAATTTACGTTGTAGCCAAACACTAAGAATACAGCCACACATACTTTGAGTAGTTTCATGAATTATATTTAAGTTATAAAAAAACAAATGTATCAATATAATTGATAATCTTTATCCTTCTTATTTTTAAATAGTCTTAAAATATTCTTAAAATATGAGTGTTAAAGTCATTTTGTCAAAAGTGCTCACTAAATTTCTATTGATTAACTTTATTCCTTAATTTTCCTTATGAAATACCATTGTACTTTTGTTTTTGTTCTCACATCGTTTATAAGCTTTGCTCAAGCCAATACCGAAGTGTTTCTATTCGATTTAAATCAGGAAAACGGGGCTTTTCAACTCTCTAATTTTAAGAACATATCCAATAGCGAGGGTTACGATAACCAACCTTCCTTTTTAGATGATAACACGATACTCTATGCCGGAACCAGAAATGGACAAACCGATATTGTTAACTATACTATTTCCAGTGGTGAAAAACACTGGATTTGTGAAACTGAAGGCAGCGAATATTCACCTTTAAAAATCCCGAACCAAAATGCGATTTCAGCCATTCAGTTGGATAAAAATGGGACACAAGTGTTAAGAACATACAATTTAGATAATGGAGAATCAGAGGTTTTGGTTGATGACATTATTATAGGATATCATGTTTGGTATTCTGAAAATAGGCTTCTGTCATCGGTGTTGGAAGATGAAGGCCTTTCGCTGTATAGTGCTGATTTCAAAATGAAAGAAAATCGTAAACTTGAAGCCAAGGTTGGTCGGTCATTGCACAACATTCCAAACTCAAATTTGGCGAGTTTTATCTCTAAAGAAAAAGATAGTATTTGGAGTATAAAATCAATGGATCCCTTTTCAGGCGATATCGAATTCATTATCAATACACTTCCAAAAAGTGAAGATATGTGCTGGACGCCCAACGGCACTATATTCATGGCTAAAGACAGTGTCCTGTTTAAATTCAATCCAAAACGTGACAAGGACTGGGTAAAAATC
The DNA here is from genome assembly GCA_051814705.1 of Flavobacteriaceae bacterium LMO-SS05. Lineage (GTDB taxonomy): Bacteria > Bacteroidota > Bacteroidia > Flavobacteriales > Flavobacteriaceae > Geojedonia. The sequence continues at coordinate 444,491 of JBPWQW010000004.1, read as the reverse complement.
ACTTCATTAAATACCATTGGAATAAAAAACATCACGCGTTTGGCTGTCAATCCAAATGGTACTAAATTAGCCCTTGTTGGTGAACTTTCAATTAATTAACGCCCTATGAAAATTATAACAATTGCCGCTTTTCTGCTGTATGCTGGTTTGATTTCAGCGCAGACCAATCCAAAAATTTATGATATCATTAATTCTGTTTCTGCAGAACATATTAAAAACGACGTCAAAACATTAGTGGATTTTGGTACGCGCCACACCTTAAGCGACACGGTGTCCAATACTCGGGGTATTGGTGCCGCCAGACGCTGGATAAAATCTCGATTTGAAACGATTTCAAAAGATTGCAACAATTGCCTTGAGGTATCTTACCAAAAGAATTTTGTAAAAAAAGGAACAGGCGATCGCATTGTAAAAGACGTATGGATCCATAATGTAGTAGCCATTCAAAGAGGAACCAAATATCCAAATCGGTATATTATCATGAGCGGCGATATCGATTCTCGGATATCAGACCCAAACGATTACACTTCGGATTCTCCCGGGGCTAATGATAATGCTTCTGGTATGGCTGGAACTATTGAAGCCGCCAGAGTACTGTCCAAATATCAATTTGAAAACAGCATCATCTATTTAGGTCTCTCTGGCGAGGAACAACGGTTGTTTGGAGGAAAAGGAATGGCAGAATATGCCCAAAAAAACAACTGGGATATTATTGGCATCTTTAATAACGACATGATTGGAAATATCACTGGTGTGGATGGTGTGATTGACAACCGAACCTTTAGAATTTTTTCTGAACCTGTTCCAGTCACGGAAACTGAACAAGAACGAACAAACCGTCGAAAATACGGTGGCGAAGTCGATGGCATTTCACGCCAGTTGGCTCGCTATGTTTACAACACGACCAAAACCTATATGCCCGAAATGAACCCGATGATGGTGTACCGATTAGACCGTTTTGCCAGAGGCGGGCATCATCGCCCATTTAATGACCTGGGCTTTGCAGGAATCCGAATTATGGAAGCCCATGAAAATTACACACAACAACATCAAGATATTCGAACAGAAAATGGTATTAATTATGGAGACACCTTTGAGCATGTTAATTTTGAATATGCCAAAAAATTAACCGCTGTAAATGCTATTAATTTAGCGAGCCTTGCCTCTGCTCCACCCGCTCCTAAAACGGTGGCCATTGGCGGTATAGTTAAACCGTCCACAAAACTAAAATGGAACAAAGTAGAGGGTGCGGTTGGTTATAAAATCTACTGGAGAGATACCACCTCTCCTACTTGGGATTACAGCAGAGTTGTGGGCGATGTTACCGAATTTACATTAGACGGTATCGTAATCGATAATTCATACTTTGGTGTGGCTTCAGTTGGAGCTAATGGATTTGAAAGCCCCGTGGTGTTTCCAAATCAAATTTTAAGAGATTAATGTCTGAACTGGAAGAACATTATTTTAAATCGGATACCGAATGGCGACAGTGGCTACACGACAACCATGAGGCATCTAAAGGGGTTTATCTCATCTTTTACAAAGTAGAGCACGAAAAGGACAGTATGCGCTGGGAAGAAGCCGTAAAAGTCGCCTTATGTTATGGCTGGATAGATTCTACCGTTAAAAGTTTGGGCCATGGCAAACGCCGGCAATATTTTACACCTCGCAATCCTAAAAGTGTGTGGAGTGCTTTAAATAAAAGACATATTGCAGCATTAAAGGCCTCTAATTTGATGCACAAAAAAGGCTTGGAAATTATTAAAATTGCCAAAAGCAACGGATCTTGGACCGCCTTGGATGACGTTGAAAACGGGGTCATCCCTGAAGATCTTCAAGTAGCATTTGACAACAACTCAAGAGCTTTTGAAAACTATCAAAACTTTTCACCCAGTTATAGAAAAGGCTATCTGTATTGGCTCAACCACGCCAAAAGAGAAGCAACCCGAACCAAGCGCATCTCTGAAATTATCAATTTATGCGAAAACAATATCAAAAGCAGGGGTGATTGGTAAAAAATTGGTTTTACACTTTAAAATATTTTATTCCATTAGCTCAATAAAGCATACTAATACGTATACTTATTATTTATTTTAAATACATATATGTATGCTTTTTTATGTTTTTTATATATATTTGTATGCTTTTCAATATTATTTAAATACGTATGTGTATAAAATCGACACAAAATGAGAAACAAGAAAAAATTACTTATACAACAATTGGATCAAAAACTCATTGAGTTTAAAGGCACCGAAATGGTCCTGATTCCACCAAAAGGATGGATAAATACAATCAGGACTACGCTTAATATGACAAGGGGCCAATTAGGAACCAAACTCGGATTAACTAAAGGCGCCATCCAAAAAATTGAGGAACGCGAAGCTACTGGCCAAATTACCATCAATAAATTAAGGCATGCTGGTGAGGCCTTAGACATGCAATTTGTTTATGGTTTTGTGCCAAAAGATGGAACCATTGACAATTTAATTAGCTCGAAAGCTGAAAAATTGGCCCGAAAAATTGTATTAAGAACCAATCAAAATATGAAATTAGAGGACCAGGGCATTAGTGATGAAAAAATTAATGAATCAATCATTGATTTAGCCCATGATATAAAAAGAGAAATGAGAAAATCTTTATGGGATTAAACTTAAAATATGTAGATGGGCAAACGCCTTTAGATGACCATGAAAAAGAGGGTCTAAAGATCAACTCCATAACCACGCAGCAAGAGCTTGATGAATTTGAACAGCTAAATATTGAAAAGGCAGTTGAATGGGCTATTCGCACCCATTTGAAACCAGAAAAAATAATGACAGAAAAGTTTATAAGGGATTTGCATAAAAAAATGTATGGTGATGTTTGGAAATGGGCGGGAAAATTTAGGAATTCGCACAAAAATATTGGAATTAAATGGGCACAAATTGGAATAGAATTAAAGTACCTCATTGAAGACACTAAGTATTGGATAGAAAATAAAACTTATTCACCCGAAGAAATTGCAATTCGATTTAAACACAGAATTGTGGCAATTCACTGCTTTCCAAATGGCAATGGCAGACATTCAAGAATGATGGCTGATATCATTATGGAGTCTATTTTTGGGAAAGAAGTTTTTACATGGCATAAATCAAATATGGTCAAAGCAGACGAAACAAGGAAAAATTATATTGCTGCTTTAAAAAAAGCTGACAATGGACATATAAAACCATTAATTGAATTTGCTCAAAACTAAAAATGAGCAAAACAATACGTCCCTTATTGGTAACTAAATCCCTCTAACATAGCTCTCATAAGGGTCTTTAAACTGGACACCTTCAGTAAATCGATGTTTGCTCAAATGCTTAAACTCCGCTAAAGCCCAAAGCACAAACTCTTTCACAAAATAACAGTCTTCCTTTGCTAAATTAGGCTGATATTCGCCTAATAAGTCATTTAATGGTGAAATTGAATCCAATACCCTTTTGTATTCTTTGTCTCTTAAATCATCAAGCAATTCAAAACCTTCCTTTTGGTTAAAAAACCAAGACACTATATCATCATAAGGTGTGACATCATCCAGTTTTTTCAATTTTTCGATCTTTGGAAACAATTCAGGAAATAAACTTTTTACTGCTTCACCAATCAAATTATAGGCAACGACTGCAGCGCCTTCTTGTTCCCCTTCATACACCAATTCCACTTTTCCCGTAATGGAAGGAATAATGCCAACAAAATCACTCAATCGCACTGTGGTTTTGGCATCACCCGTTTTTAAAGTCCTCAGTTCGGCAGTGCTCATTAAATTTTCTAAAGCCGTGATACTTAAGCGAGCACTCACCCCGCTTTTAGCATCAATAAAATCACTTTCGCGGGCTTCAAATACTATTTGCTCCAACACATCCCTGGCCAAATCTGGAACCCTTATCATTTCCTTTTGACAGTCTACTCTAGCCTCCTGTTCTGTAATCCGTTTAGCGGTTTCAATATCTGCCGGATAATGGGTTAGAATTTGAGAGCCTATTCTGTCTTTTAAAGGGGTTACGATGCTTCCACGATTGGTATAATCTTCGGGGTTTGCCGTAAATAAAAATTGAATATCCAATGGCAATCTGACTTTAAATCCTCTGATTTGGATATCGCCTTCTTGTAAGATGTTGAACAAGGACACTTGGATACGTGCCTGTAAATCGGGTAACTCGTTGATGACAAAAATACAACGGTTTGCTCTTGGAATCATCCCATAATGAATGACGCGGTCGTCTGCATAACTCAACTTTAAATTAGCAGCTTTTATGGGGTCGACATCCCCTATAATATCAGCAACCGTGACATCTGGAGTGGCCAGTTTTTCTGCAAAACGTTCACGGCGATGCAGCCAATAAATTGGGGTATCATCCCCTTTTTCTTGGATTAATGTTTTAGCATATCTCGAAATCGGTCTAAAAGGATCGTCATTAATTTCGGATCCTTCAACTACAGGAATATACTCATCCAACAAATCGACCATCAAACGGGCTAAACGTGTTTTGGCCTGCCCTCTTAATCCGAGGAGATTGATATTATGTCTCGATAAAATAGCGCGTTCCAGCTCGGGGATAACTGAGTTTTCGTAACCATGCACCCCTCTAAAGGTTGTTTCCTTGTTTTTTATTTTTTGAATAAGATTATCGCGCAATTCGTCTTTTATAGATTTGGATTGATATCCCGAATTTTTTAATGCGCCTAAAGTTTTGATATGTTCTATTTTCATTTTTTTCCTCCTCATAACCCTCCAAAGTAAAGGGAACTGTTATTTTTTTATTTATAATTAAATTTTAAAAGTCTTCCCTTTGGGAAGATTTAGATGGGACTTACCCCCTAATTCTTTTTGTTCTATTGGTTTCATAATCTTCAAATATCATTTCCCCCAAATCTTTTAATCCAGTATAAAACGCTTTTCCTTGATTGGCCCGCGTAAATTCTCTAACAAATTGCATCAAATAGGGGTCTTTAGCAATCATAAACGTCGTGATGGGAATATGCAACCTTCTAGCTTGTTGGGCCTTGGCATAGCAGGATTTAGTGATGTATGGATTAAGTCCTGCACTGTCTTTATAATATTGGCCATCGGGCAACCGTATACAACTGGGCTTACCGTCGGTGATCATAAAAATTTGTTTGTTGGTATTACGCTTGCGTCGCAGTAAATCCATGGCTAATTCGAGTCCTGCAACCGTATTGGTGTGATAAGGCCCTACCTTTATATAAGGCAAATCTTTAATCTTAATTTGCCAAGCATCATTGCCAAAAACCAAAATATCTATGGTGTCTTTAGGATACCGTGTGGTAATCAATTCCACCAAGGCCATGGCCACTTTTTTTGCTGGAGTAATGCGATCTTCACCATAAAGAATCATACTATGGCTGATATCGATCATCAAAACCGTGCTCATTTGAGATTTATGCTGTGTTTCTTCAACCACCAAATCCTCCTCATGGAGATTAAAATTTCCAATTCCATGATTGATTTGGGCATTCTTTAAACTTTCTGTAATCGAAACTTTGTCCAAGGCATCCCCAAATTGATAATTCCTAAAATCACCTGAATGCTCATCCCCTATACCGGGGCTTTTACTTCTGTGATTGCCTTGTCCGCTGCGCTTAATATTTCCAAAAATTTGATCTAAAGCCGCTTGCCGAATGGCCCGCTCGGTTTTTGAAGTAATGGCCATGCCTCCTTTTCCATCGGGTTTCAGTTCTTCGCGGATATACCCTTTATTTTTTAAGTCCTCAATAAAATCGTCGATGGTATATTCTGAAGTGGTCAATTTATACTCCTTGTCTAATTCCTTTAGCCAATCTATGGCTTCATCAAAATCACCTGAAGTATGAGTGATCAGTTCCTTAAAAATTTCAAAGAGCTTGTCAAAAGGCGATTGAAGAGGAGCTTCATAAGTCTGAAAAACGAAACCTTTTCTTTTAAATATCTTATTTGTCATAGCTTGATAAAAATAATACTTTTAAATGAAACGTGCTGGAGCATTAACATCTATTTTAAGAATCCAATACTAAGTTTCCGTTCGTTTTAGTCTGATTAATTACATAGAGAAACCGTCCAAAATCGTATGATTTTAATTTAGTGTTATGGTTTTCAGGGCAAGACCTTTTTTAAAATAAGAAAGACCTTTAAAATCTGAATATTTTTTATTCAATACGTTTTAAACCCTCAATATTTTCAATTTTTATATGTTTTCCCGAAGTAGAAATTAAACCTTCGTTTTTGAATTGGGAAAGAATTCTAATCGCAGATTCTGTGGCAGTACCCACAACATTGGCATAATCTTCTCGTGACAAAACCACATTTAAAAAATGATCTTTATCAACACCAAAATTATTAAACATATAAATTAAGGTCTCTGCTAACCGTTTTCTTACCGATTTTTGCGCCATATTTACTATAGTATTGTCAGAATCCTTAATATCTTGAGCCATCTGCTTTAAAATATCAAAAGAAAAATTGGAGTTATTTTCCAAATTACTTAAGATCTCAGCCTTTGGTATAAAACAGACTTCCATATCGTTTAATGCTACGGCTGTCAAATTAGCTGTCCCTTCTCCTAGGATAGTGCGTTGGCCCAATATATTGCCTTTAAAATTTAATTTCACAATTTGATCCTTCCCATTTTCACTTAATTTGGATAATTTACAAATCCCATCTTTGACACAGTACACGCCATTGATCATATCACCTTCATTAAAAATAATCTCCCCTTTTTTTATGGTTTTGGTGGTTTTACTATTCGATATCCGCAACAATTCTTCCTTAGTCAATGCTTTTAAGGAATTGAATTGTCTTATTATACATTGTTCACATTTACCCATATCTTAAAATATATGTTAGCGTAAAGTTAACTAAAACCTGACACTTATCACCTTTCCTAAGCGTCTCATTTTGTATCTTTACACACAATTTAATTCCATTAAAGGCAACAAACACATATACACCACTGTAACAAATCCCAGTTTAATGGTTAAAGGTCGTGGTTCAGAATTTGGAATATCCAATCTTCTACTGCCTTTTGGACTAAATAGTTTCAGGTGAAGTGACTTGCCCTTAAAATAAGATTGTAGCCTGCAATTATGTAAATAAAAAAACATGAAGATTTGGAAGAAAAAAACACACGAGGAAATTAAAAAATATGTTTTTGAAGCACTTAATGAAAATCTAAATTACAACACTCAAAACGTTTTAGGTATTCCTGCCTCTTACTTAGATGAAGAAGTGTTTTCGCAAGACGAAACCTTTCTTAAAGAAGCGCCCTTTATGACTTCAATGGTAAAGAATCCCAATCATATTGGTTGCCATACCTTAGGTGATTCTGAAGGCTTTTTCACTGGCACACAAAGCATTGAGAAAGAACTTATCGAATTATGTGCTGTAGATATCATGAAAGGACAACCCAATAGCCATGATGGTTACGTAGCCTCTGGTGGCACCGAGGCCAATATTCAAGCTGTCTGGATTTACCGGAATTATTTTATGGAAGAATTTCATGCAAAACTAGAAGAGATTTGTATTTTATGTAGTGAAGACAGCCACTATTCTTTTGACAAGGCCGGTAATTTACTTTCTATTTCTGTACGTAAATTTCCTGTAGATAAGGATCAACGTTTAGTTTCAAAAGAAAACCTAATAGCTGAAATAAAGCAAGCTAAAAATCAAGGTAAAGCCTATTTCATTGTTATTGCCAACATGATGAGCACGATGTTTGGAAGTGTTGATGATATCGATTTATTTGTAGCATGTTTAAAAGAACAAAACGTATTATATAAAATACATGTTGATGGGGCGTTTGGTGGATTTTACTACCCGTTTTCCAATGAAAACAACACCATGAATTTCCAGAATGAACAGGTCTCTTCCATAACCTTAGATGCCCATAAAATGGCACAAGCGCCCTATGGCACAGGAATCTTTCTCATCAAGAAGGGACTTATAAATTATGTAAAAACCAAAGAGGCCAAATATGTTAAAGGAGAAGATTCAACTTTAATAGGAAGTCGTTCAGGTGCCAATGTTATTGCTGTTTGGATGATTTTAATGAAACATGGCCCTTATGGTTGGTTCGAAAAAATTTATATCCTTCAAATGCGCACGATATGGTTTTGCGAGAAGTTGAGCATGCTGGCAATTGATTTTTATAACAATCCCTATTCAAATATCATTACCATAAAAAGTGACTGTATCAGCAAATCTACTGCAGAACAATTTGGATTGGTCCCCGATAATCATATCGAACCCAAATGGTATAAAATTGTTATCATGAACCATGTTTCCATTGAAAAGTTGGTATTGTTTTTGGACCAAATCAAAAGTGAGAAGCAGCTTCAAATTTAATTAGGATATATTTGTCCTGTTTAAAAATTTATCGTATTTTTGAAAAAAGAATGAGAAACGATGTTTTCAAAAGCCTGCGAATACGGTATTAAAGCCTCTATTTTTATCGCTATAAACTCCCAAGACGGGAAGCTTGTTAGCCCTAAAGAAATAGCCGAAGAAATTAATTCGCCCCAAGCCTTTACGGCAAAAATTCTGCAAGCTTTGGTAAAACATAACATCGTCAATTCTGTAAAAGGAGCTTATGGCGGTTTTCAAATTGATAAAAAAAATATCGCTTCAATAAAACTGTCCCATATTGTAAAAGCCATTGATGGCGATAAAATTTATAAAGGTTGCGGATTAGGTTTAGAAATTTGTGATGAAAATCACCCCTGTCCAGTACACGACAAATTTAAAGAAGTAAGAGAAGACCTAAAATTTATGCTTGAAAATACCAGTCTTGAAGAATTGGCAATAAATATTCAATCGGGAGTTTCGTTTCTAAAAATTTAAAACTATTGGAATACAAATAGGGTAATTTTATCAAAAAAAAGTAATGGAAGTATTAAATAAAGATTCACAAAAACAAGTTGGTCAATTTGTAGCCGACGATTATAGAACAGCCGCCGTATTTAGTAGCTATGGCATCGATTTTTGTTGTAAAGGCAATAGAACCCTAGAAAATGTTTGTACTACAAACAATATTGATGTCAATGAGCTATTGGGCAAACTACTAGAGGTTAGTGTTTTAAATACCAATCAATCTATTGACTATAGTTCTTGGCCCTTGGATTTATTGGTAGATTATATAGAAAAAAAACACCATCGATATGTGGAAGAGAAAATTCCTGTAATTCGTCAGTTTTTAGACAAGCTCTGTAAAGTTCATGGAGAACGTCACCGCGAATTATTTGAGATAAATGCCCTTTTTATTGCTTCTTCTAGAGCTTTTGCTGCCCATATGAAAAAAGAAGAACTTATTCTTTTCCCATTTATTAAAAAAATGGTAAAATCACAATTGCAAAATGAAACTGTTCAATCGCCTCAATTTGGAACGGTTGAAAGCCCCATAGCTATGATGATGGAAGAGCATGATCACGAAGGCGAACGATTTAGACAAATTGCAGCATTATCTAATAATTACACACCACCAGCCGATGGCTGCAACACCTATAAAGTTGCCTATGCCACGTTGGATGAATTTGAAAAAGATTTGCATTTACATATTCATTTAGAAAATAATATCTTATTTCCTAAAGCTATAGCCCTCGAACAACAATTTAGTTAATAGTACTCATAATTGGTTGATTGCAAAATCCTGGGAAGTTGCCACTAATAACTTTCCGGGATTTTTATTAAAAGTCATCTCATTGACCATAAGCACATTTATTACATGTCAAAAAAACTTGTCGTAGTTTGTTTCATAAACTTTTTAATTGCGGCATTAATGGGCTTGGTATTGCGCTATTCGTTTATAGAATCCACTAGTGTCAACTATCGGTTTTTAACCCATGCGCATTCCCATGTGGCCATGTTGGGATGGGTGTATTTAATGCTTTTTACAGTAATCCTTTATCATTTTGTTCCAGAGAAAAAACCAATTTATTATCGTTTATTTTGGGTAACCGAATTTGTGGTCATTGGCATGATGCTTAGTTTTCCTTTTCAGGGCTATGCGGCGGTATCGATATCCTTTTCGACCTTGCACATTTTATGTAGTTATTATTTTGTATATCTTATCTGGAAGCATCATAAAACTGAATCTTTGGCCACAAGCTATCTATTACGGGCTTCGCTCCTATTCATGCTGCTGTCCACTTTAGGTGTTTGGTGTTTGGGTCCTGCTGTATCGATGCTGGGTCAAGCATCGGCTTTCTCTCAAATTGCCGTGCAATTCTTTTTGCACTTTCAGTTTAATGGATGGTTTTTGATAGCCGTGCTCGCCATTTTTTTTTATTTGCTAAAGATAGAATACTCCAAAGAATTCAAAACATTCTTCAAACTGTTAATAGCATCAACCGTACTTACTTTAGCCCTTCCAATACATTGGTTTGCGCCTCATACCATATTATTATGGATTAATGCCTTAGGCGTCATTCTTCAGATTGCGACACTTTTTTTATTTATAAAACTGATTCGGCCTAAACTGCACAATATTTTAAAACACCAATCAAGACTACTAGGTTATCTGTTTCACTTTTCAATTTTCTGTTTAATACTGAAAATTCTGTTACAGCTCATCACACTAATTCCCGAAATTTCTAGTACGTTATTCATGCATCGCAATTTTGTGATTGGCTTTATTCATTTAGTAATGTTAGGAGTGATTTCAGGGTTTTTGATAGCCTTTATTATGCAAAACCGATTGGTGACCTCAACAAAAGTTAGTCATGCCGGGATTTACATATTCCTTTTTGGGTTTGTTTTAACCGAAGTGCTATTGGCTTTTCAAGGTTATAAATTTTACTTTGGAAATGGGCTCATTAACAATTATTATGTATCACTCTTTCTAGTTAGCATATTATTACCTCTAGGATTAATTTTCATCCTATTTAACCTCATTAAAACCAAAACTCATGGAAACAACTAAACCACAAAAACGACATAAAGCCTTGCAAAAATTGAGCAGAGAACATCACCACGGCTTATTACTGTCTTGGAAAATAAGGTCGGGCTTTAAAAAAAATATTGAACCAAAACGCATAAGAACCTATGCCAATTGGTTTTTTAAAAACCATTTAATACCGCATTTTGAACAAGAAGAAACTCATGTTTTTTCGATTTTAGGAAATCATCATGAACTGGTTAAAAAAGCATTAGCAGACCATAGACGCTTAAAACGCCTATTTACTAATGATGACGATGCCATTAAAGCCCTAAGTAAAATTGAAGAAGAACTCGAGCAACATATTCGTTTTGAAGAGCGCATTTTATTTAAGGAAATTCAATTGGTTGCTTCCGAATCCCAGTTACTAAAAATCGAAAGAACTCACGATCAGGCTCCTTTTGAGGACAATCTTGAAGATGAATTTTGGAAATAATTACCTTTAAGTCAGGGTTGTTTATACGAAAATAATTTCGGCTTAAAAGTAAACATAACCCAAGCCCAATTATGGGTAGCATGACGATTTCCGCCTTTTAAAACTTCCATAGTTTCTGTAGCAAATAGTTGTGAATACCCAACTTGAACGTTTGTTTCCTTCGTCCAATTATAGCCTAAAACCAAATCTAATTCTGTGCCCAGACCCCTGTTCATTTCTTGACTTGTTTTGTCAACAACAGTTGCCGCAGCTGAAAATACATGGGGCATTAATTTTGCAGAAAACTTATCTTTTTGGAACGCTAATGTGGCATTTAAATCTATTAGCCCTACCGAATTTGAATGGTTACCAACATAAAAATAATCCATCCATCCGTTAAATTTATGATTGGTTCCAAACCAAGGTGTAAATGATTTTAATTTGTTTTCTGAAGAATTCATATCGGTTCCAGACAAATACTCAGCTCCGAAGCCAACATTAAAATGGGTCGCAAATCCATGATTTATATTAAGGGCAAAATTATAGGCGCTTAAATCGACATCTGCAAGTTTACCCGTTTGAACATAAATAGTAGCTTCAGCCTTAAGTTTGTTTTTCCCGTAAACAACATGAGTCCCTAAAGTTTGATTATAAACTACATTTTGTTTTCCGTCATCATCATAGGCAAAACCTGTATTGAGTGCCAGCAAACTTAAGGATACGTCCTTAAAGTTAGCGTGATACCATACATATTGAAAGGCCTTATAATTGTTCACATTGTAGCTGGTTTCAAAAAGGGTTTCGCTTGCTTCATTAAGTGCCAATCCAAAATCCAACCGATTGCTGTCATTGGGTTTAAACGTAGCGATTAAAGCATCATGGCTTCTTGCGGTTTGCGCCCACCCAACATTACCAAATAATCTTTGGTCGTCATACACGATTTCTTGTCGGCCTATCTTCATGGATAAATGAGATGTCAAAGGTGCTTCTGCCCAAGCTTCATGAACCGCTATTCCATTGACATCTTTAGCCGACAATGTTGAAACATCACCCCAAACCCGTACATTTTGTAAGGAGAGATAAACATTAAGGCGTTCACTTTCATAATTGAAATTCAAGCGTGTACGCTGTGAAATAAATGTAACGGCATCCAAGGTATCTACTGCTAAAGTGCCGTAACCATGACGGAATTCAAATCGCGGTCTTAGCTCTGCCGAAAGTTCAAAATTTTGAGCCCATACAGGCAGACTTAATGCTCCTATGAGCAGAAATACTACAATAGCTCTCATGGGTTTTTGATTAAAGTTGTTGTGCTTACAAATTATTAATTTGATTTGACCGTCCTTATGGTGTGATGTTCAAAATGGTGGCAACGGTTTCTTCATTGTTCACGCCCAATCCTTCCTGTTGGTACATCAACTCTCCTTGTGAATTAAAGATCGAAATGATATTGGAATGCGAAAAGTCTATAGGCGAAATCTCCTTATACTTTACCGAAAGCACATTGGCAAATTCCCTGACACCACTTTCTGTCCCTTGCAAGAACATCCATTGCCTGTCGTCCATCAAATTTTCTTTAGCATAAGCTTTCAGCCGTGTTGGTGTATCGGTTTTTGGGTCAATGCTCACCAATACAAACTGGATATCTTTTATTTTTTCAACAGGAATTTGAGCTTCAATGTTTCGCATATCGGCCACCAAACGTGGGCAGGCTGCTTTGCATGATGTATAAATCATGACCATCACCAAGGTTTTTCCTTTTAAGTCTTTAAGCTGAAGGGTTTCATCTTCTTCAGTATGCCATTTAGAATTTAAATTGAAAATGGATTCTTCAGAAATTCCTGAATCTGATAATATTTTTGAATTAGCACCAACTTGTTTTATATCCATGCCACAAATTGGACAACTTCCAGGTTGATCATAGGTTTTGTCGCCTTCACATTGCATGGGACATTGATAGACCTGAGCACTATTTTTATTTGATGTTTTATCCGATTTACAGGCTTGAAAAGCTAATACTGTGATCAGTAAAACAAACATATACTTAATTAATTTCATAAAATTTTTATTTTATAATGTCTTTCACACAACGGAATCCTAGATTCTTCATAGAATATTTGGCTTTTAAACTTCCGCGAATGGCATAGCGCATAAAGGCTGCATAGTTCATTAAGTCGGTAGCATTAACGGCTGCACTTCCACAAAAAAGATTAGAGTCTTTGTCTACGTCTTTACGAGATTCACCAGAAATCAGTACCGAATTGAAATCGAGCGTCCATTCCCACACCAAACCGTGTAAATCATAAATGCCCCAAACGTTTTTTGGGTTTAATCCAATGGCGTTTTCATTGGTTCTTGGTGCTTCATACCAAGCTAAGATATCTGCGTTGTAAGACGATTTAACTCGCGCATCTTTTGTGGTTTCATCAGCCATAGCGGCGTATTCCCATTCGTCAACCGTTGGCAAGCGTTTACCCTGACATTCACAATAATCCTTAGCCGCAAACCAAGATACATAGGTCACAGGACTTATAGGTTTTTCGGTATCTTTAAGCTCCATATCATTTTTCCAATTAGCCAGATAACTGTTATCGACAAATAATTTTATAGCTTTTGATTTTTGCCATTTTGGATACTTTTTCACAAATTCAACATAATCGGTATTCGTTACTGGATACACGTCCATTTCAAAATCCTTAACCTCAACAACTGTTGAATCGCGGCCATAAAGCGGAATATAGCGACTGCCTTGAATATAAACCATGCCTTCAGATTGTGAAAATCCGATGGTTTGAACTAGAAATAGGATACCTAATAATCTGAAGGCTAAGGTTTTCATGAGGCTATTACTTTTTATTTTTAACTTTTTCTACCATCTCTTTAGTAATAACTTTTTTAGAATTCCCCCAACTGTTGTACACATAGGTCATTACGTTAGCGATTTGATCGGTAGACAGCATTTGTCGGGTCATCACACTGTTATATTTTTGTCCGTTAACTGTAATTTCGCCTGTTTTACCATGCAGAACAATACCAATTGCCCGGTCAACATCTGCATTTAAATAATCGGATTTTGCTAATGGTGGAAATGCATTTGGGATACCTTGTCCTTCGGCCTGATGGCATGCAAAACAGGTTTGCATATAGACTCGTTTACCAAACTCCATTTTTTCGTCAAAGGATTTTGCGGGAATTTCAGATTCCACAACCTCATCGGTTGTTGGCATAGTCTGTATACCAGGTCCTTCAGGCAAATAGATATCATCGCGAATCTCGCCAGAGTAAATTTTCTTGTTTTCTTCGCCTTCAACATTTAACATTGCCAAAGCACCTTTATTAAAAGCTCTAAAAATAGAGTGGTCTACCAATATAAGGCTTCCTGGTACATCCACCTTAAATTCTATTATTGCAGCACCCCCCGCTGGAATTAATGTAGTTTGAACATTTTTATTAATCAAATCGCCGCCTTCTACATGTACTCTATCAAAAATTTCTCCAATCACGTGGAACGAAGATATCAAGCCAGGACCGCCGTTACCAACAAATAACCGAACGGTTTCACCAACTTTTGCCGTAATGGCATTATCCCCTGTTAAAGCGCCCACTTTGCCATTAAATACTACGTAATCCGCCTTTTCATCTACGGCTTTTTGCATATCAAAAGGTTGCAAACCACGTTCTCCATTGGCTCCTTTGGTGTAAAAATCGCCTTGCATAATGTAATACTCTTTATCTACTAAGGGCAAACCACCTTCAGGTTCCACTAAAATCAAACCATACATCCCATTGGCGATATGCATCCCAACAGGAGCGGTAGCACAATGATAAACATATAAACCTGGGTTTAAAGTTTTAAACGAAAATACCTTTGAATGTCCAGGAGCTACAAATGACGATTCTGCGCCACCACCAGGACCTGTAACAGCATGCAAATCGATATTATGTGGCAGCTTATTATTTGGATGGTTTTGTAAATGAAATTCGACTTCATCACCTACACGTGTTCTGATAAAACTTCCAGGGACTGAACCGCCAAAAGTCCAATACATATATTTTACGCCATCGGTCAACTCGCCTTCTTTTTCAAGAATTTCCATTTTTACAATGAGTTTTTTGGCTTTTCTGACTCCAATTGGAGTTGGAACATTTGGTGGCGATGTAAGCTCTGCAAGCATTTCCCTGTTTACAGGAATATCTGAGGTATGCTCAATAACCCTTTCTTTTTTATTAAAACAAGAAGTAAACGAGAGTGTAAAGGCCATTATAAAGCCTAACACAATAATGGACATCTTCTTTTGATTTAGTTTTTGATTTAGTGTCATGGTATTTATATTAATTAGATTTAATACAACAAAATTAGAGCCTTATCAACTTAAAAAATATGATAAAAATCATGTTTATGATAAAAATATTTTATTTATGTTGGGTGTTATTTAGCACCTTAATAAGGTATTCAAAATCTGCGATATACATATTAACAGCTGTATTGCTTTTAAGTTGTACATTTTGATAAAAAAAATAAAAATAATTGAAATGACCAAACTTGGCTCAAGCTTAAATTTTAAAAGTCATTACGGGCAAGGTCGAATGATTTGCCACGTCTTCAGAAATGCTTCCTTCCAATAGGTGAGCCAATCCCGTTCTGCCATGGGTTGACAATGCTATCAGGTCTGCACCAATACTATGAGCATAATTTATTATTCCATCCTCAACTGTATAATCCGAAAAATATATAACCTCATGATTTTGGTTCGAATTACCGTTTAATTTTTTAAAAAAAGCGTGGACTTTATGTTCCATTTCCAATGTGCTTCTAAAACCATCGTTGGGTACGTTGACATAAATTAAATGAATTTTGGAACCCATTTTTTTAAAACATTTACTTGCATTTATATAGGGCTTTATGGCTTCATCTGAAAAATCACAGGCAAAAACCACATGCTCAAAATCGATTAAAATCGGGTTATGTTTTATAATTAATACTGGGATGTTGGAATGTCGGACCACTTTTTCGGTATTGGATCCAATAAAAAGCTCCCTCATTCCACTAGCTCCATGAGAGCCCATCACAATTAAATCGGCTCCATATTCAGCAGCGACGTCATTGACCTCGTTAAACACTTTAAAATGTTTTACAATTGGGGTCACGGTAATACCTTTTAAATAAGCCTTATTTAAAAATTCATCAAACTTTTTTTCTGCAAGTTTTAGAAAAAACACGGTTTCCATTTGAACGGCCGTCCCTGTTCTGTTCAATAGTGCTTCTGAAAGTTCAAGCATGTGCAGTGCCAATATTTCGGCATTGTTTTTTTTGGCCAATTGTGCAGCTGTTTCAAGCGCATATTCTGAATATTCAGAAAAGTCTATGGGTACAATAATTTTTTTCATAATTGCAAATTTTGTTCTAAACAGTCATAGAAAATAACGGCGTATCTGGTTTTTTTCGCTGTAATAAAACATCAAAAGCCATACATATCGTTCTTATAAAGGGTCGGCCTTTAGCTAAAACTTTTATAGTATTATTGCCAATTTCCAAAAGACCATCATGTTCCATTTCTTTAAGCATGAGCAATACATTTGGTATCGCTTCAAAATACAAATGTTCAGGGCTCCATGATGTTTGAAAATTGCACATGAGATTGAGAATATGCTTTCTAATGATTAAATCTTCTTCATTTAATATATGCCCTCTAAATACGGGAAGAATATGTTCATTTAGTAGGTGTTGGTATTCTTCAATACCCTTTACATTTTGCGCAAATCCATACCAACTATCGCTAATTGCAGAGGCACCCAACCCAATCATAAGTTGGGTTTTTGAAGCAGTATAGCCCATAAAATTCCTATGCAATTTATGAGCCTGCATCGCCTTGTATAAATCATCAGATGGCAATGCAAAATGATCCATTCCTATTTCTTCATAACCAACTTCTTGTAGTAAGGTTTTACCCAATTCATATTGCTCTCTTTTTAATTTTGCAGAAGGTATATCTGAATCCTTAAATCCTCTTTGTCCATTTCCCTTAATCCATGGTACATGAGCATAACTGTAAAAGGCCAACCGATCAGGTAACAGCTGTTTTGTATTTAAAATAGTGGTTTTAATATGCTCCAATTTTTGAAAAGGCAAGCCAAAAATAAGGTCATGCCCTATAGAGGTGTAGCCAATTTCTCTTGCGTTTTCTGTGGCTCGCTTAACGTTTTCAAAAGGTTGAATTCTATGAATGGCTTTTTGAACCGTTTCGTTGTAATCCTGAACCCCATAACTTACACGTCTAAAGCCAACATCATAAAGTGCTTGTAAGTGTTCTCGGGTAGTATTGTTGGGATGACCCTCAAAACTAAACTCATGATGTTCATGAAGATCGGATAGCTTTAAAATACCATTGATTAACTGGTTGAGGTGTTCTGGACTAAAAAATGTAGGGGTACCGCCACCAAGGTGTAACTCTTTGATTATTGGCCTTTTTTCAAATAAATCCAAGTATAAACTCCACTCTTTTAAAATAGCGTTGATATATGGCGATTCTACTTCATGTCGTTTGGTGATCCGTTTGTGGCACCCACAAAACGTACACAAGCTTTCACAAAAGGGCAAATGAATGTACAAACTCATACCTTCCTTAGAATTACTTTCATCAAACGATTGCTGTACTGAAGCCTTCCATAGCTTCGAAGAAAAAGTGTCATTATTCCAGTAGGGAACCGTTGGATAACTGGTGTATCTAGGCCCCGCAACATTATATTTATCTATTAAAGAGTTGCTCATCATTTTTAATTCTGTGTCAAATGTATTTCGACATCCTCTTAAAAAAAATGATATTTATCATATAATATATCTTTTTACATTTCACATAACATCAAATAATACGTAACTTTCGACTAATTATTAAAAATGAAAAAAAATGAAAAAATTAAGTTTAGTAATGTTCTCGGTGCTACTATGTATCGCAACAAGTTGTAAAGAGAATAAAAAAGAATCTGAACCTGAAATGAACAAAGAGGAAGTGGCTCCCGTTGAAGCCATAGCCGCTAATGAACTGACTGTAAAACTGGAACCAAAAAGTGGCAGTCAAGTTTCGGGTACTGTTTTTTTTAAAGAAGCAGAAGGAGTGGTGACCATGACTGCTATTATAAACGGTCTTAAACCAGGTGCTCATGCCATTCACATTCATGAAACTGCAGATTGCTCATCTCCTGACGGAAAATCTGCTGGCGGACACTGGAATCCAACTGGACAACCTCACGGAAAATGGAAAAGCCCAGAAGGTTTTCATAAAGGTGATATCGGTAATTTAGAAGCTAATGCCGATGGAAAAGCTACAATTACTATGGCAACTGACGAATGGTGCATAGGTTGTGGTGACACTAACAAAGATATTTTGGGTAAAGGAATCATTGTTCACGAAGGTGTAGATGATTTTGTGACTCAACCTACTGGTAATGCTGGCGGACGTGTAAGTTGCGGAGGTATTATTCAATAAAAAATAAGCCATAATGAAATACAAGAAGCCACAGAGATGTGGCTTTTTTTATTTAACACCTTCAAAACATTAAAGAGGTCAATAAAAGATTGTGTTAAGATTCTCATTTTGAATCAAAAAAATCATTAGTTTTGTTAACCATTTGGTTAAACTAAATAGTTAATCATGTCAAATTCTAAAGATTCAAATACTGAAAGCCAAATACTTGACGCTGCTAAAACCGTCTTTCAATCCAAAGGGATGGATGGGGCAAGGATGCAGGAAATAGCCGATAAAGCTGGCATCAATAAAGCCATGCTTCATTATTATTACCGGAACAAACAGCTTTTGTTTGAAGCGGTTTTTAAACATGCCTTTTCACTTTTGGCCCCACAATTAAATAAAATCCTAAACGACGATTCAAGCATCGAGGAGAAAATCAGGAATTTTACCTTCAACTATATTTCCTTCATTAGTAAGCATCCCTATTTGCCTAATTTCATCGTCCAAGAACTCAATAGAAATCCTGGATTTGCTGAACGTTTAAGCCATACAGAAGGGTTTCCGAACATCGAAAAATTTAAACAACAACTCAATGATGAGATAGAACAAGGCATTATAAAACCCATAAAAGCAGAACAGTTATTGATTAATGTTTTGGCCTTAAACATATTTCCATTTATAGGCAAACCTCTATTAAAAACACTGATGCATATCGATGATGACGCTTATAAACAACTTATTGAGAACAGAAAAACTGAAGTTGCAGACTTCATTATCAATTCCATAAAACACCCATAAAATGAACGCTAAACTTATAGGTATTTTGTTAGTATGGTCTTCCCCATTATGGTCCCAACAGCACATTTCGCTTCAGGAATGTTATGATTTGGTCACAAAAAATTATCCTTTGGCAAAACAGACCGATTTACTGGAACAACAAAACACTCTTGAATTAGAAACCATTTCCACTGAAAAATTGCCACAACTGGTCATGTCTGCACAAGCCACCTACCAATCTGATGTCATCGAAGTTCCCATTCCAAATTCTAGTATAGAGTCATTGAACAAAGATCAATATCGCACCACACTTTCAGTAAACCAGTTAATTTATAATGGTGGATTGATTGATGCTTCTAGCAATTTGAAATCCGCACAGCTGAAAACCAAGAAACAACAAGTAGAAGTGAGTCTATACCAGCTTAAAAAACAAGTCAATCAGCTTTATTTTTCAATTTTACTGGCTCAAGAAAAACACAAATTACTCACCGCAAAACAAACCGAGCTTCAATCTAAAATAAAGGAAGTACAATCAGGTGTCGCCAATGGCGTATTATTACCAACTTCAGATCAGGTTTTAGAAGCCGAACTGCTTAAAATACAACAACAATTTTCTGAAGTCAACAATACCAAAATAGCTTTAATTGCAAATCTGTCGGCTTTAACAGCACAGCCGCTACAAGAGTCGACAATATTTCAGGACCCTTTGATAGAAATACAGACGCGTTCTGAACTAAAACGACCAGAGTTAGACTTGTTTCAATTAAAAAAAGAGGAGATTGAATATTCAGAATCATTACTGGCCAAACAAAGAGCTCCTAAACTGTTGGGTTTTGCTACGGGTGGATATGGCAATCCGGGGTTGAACATGCTCGATAATTCTTTTCAATCCTTCTATACCGTTGGAATAAAACTAGATTGGAATGTATTTGATTGGAGTGCCAATAAAAAACAACGCGAATCCCTAGCCATTAATAAAGACATTGTGGATACTGATACCGGAGTTTTTAAGCTGAACACCTACATGGAACTGCAACAGCAAGAAGCCGATATTCATACTATTGAAAATTTTATAGCAACGGATACTGAAATCATTCAACTGCGAAAAGAGGTTTTAAAGTCTGCCGAATCCCAATTAAAAAACGGGATCATAACCGCCTCGGCTTACTTAACCGAATTAACCAACCTATATGAAGATGAAAACAGGTTGGCAACACATACGATTCAACTACAATTGGCAAAAGCCAATTACAATATCATACAAGGACACTAAATTTAAGACCATGAACTATTTTAAACCTATTTTAGGATTGAGCATCATTGCCACAAGTATATTTTCATGTGGCGATACCAATAACAAAGCCGATGCTTATGGCAATTTTGAGGCCACCGAAATCACCATTTCAGCAGAACATAATGGTAAGCTCATGCAATTTGATATTAACGAAGGGGATAAACTTAAAAAAGAAGCCTTTATTGGTTATATCGACACCCTTCCATTGGCCTTAAAACGAGAACAGCTTCAAGTGGCTAAAGCGCTTATCAGTTCAAAATCTAAAGGTGTTTTATCACAAATCAATGTGTTGAACGCTAAATTGAACACTGCTAAATCCAATAAAACAAGAGCTGAAAATTTATTAAAAGACCATGCAGGAACGCAAAAACACTTGGATGATATTAATGGGGAAGTAGAAGTTTTAAAACAGCAAATACACAGTGTTGAAATTCAGAATGCGCCTGTGGTGAACGAGCTTAAAAGTGTTGATGTACAACTCAAACAAATCGAGGATGAAATCAGCAAAAGCAAAATCATTAATCCCGTAAACGGAACGGTTTTAACTAAATATGCCGAACCCAATGAAATCACAACCTTTGGAAAACCCTTGTACAAAATTGCCGATTTATCGACCATGACGCTACGCGTTTATGTTAGCGAAACCCAATTGGCCGATCTAAAAATTGGCCAGGAGGTCACAGTAAAGATTGACTCCAACGATGGGATGAAATCCTATTCAGGCACACTTAGTTGGATCGCCTCAGAAGCAGAATTCACGCCAAAAATCATTCAAACCAAAGAAGAGCGCGTGTCTTTGGTATATGCCCTAAAAGTGAGTGTTAAAAATGATGGCGGCCTTAAAATTGGCATGCCTGCCGAAATGTGGATAAAAGCCGAATAAGTAATCGAATGGGCATCAGTATCACTAACATATCAAAATCGTATAAAAAAACAAAGGCCTTGGAAAACATTTCTTTTGAGGTCAATGATGGGGAATTGTTCGGGCTGATTGGTCCTGACGGTGCGGGAAAAACAACCTTATTCCGAATCTTAACTACACTTTTAATTGCTGATGAAGGCAACGCCACTATTGCCGGACTTGATGTAGTGAATGATTATAAAACCATTCGGCAAAGCGTGGGCTATATGCCAGGTAAATTTTCGTTATACCAAGATTTGACCGTAGAAGAAAACCTAAAGTTCTTCGCCACTATATTTGGAACGACCATCAAAGAAAATTACGATTCCATTAAAGATATTTATGTTCAAATCGAGCCTTTTAAAACCCGTAGAGCGGGTCAACTTTCAGGTGGTATGAAGCAAAAATTGGCCTTATGCTGTGCTTTAATTCATAAACCAAAAGTCTTGTTTTTGGATGAGCCTACAACGGGTGTCGACCCCGTGTCACGTAAGGAATTTTGGGAGATGTTAAAACGTTTGCAACACAAAGGACTAACTATTTTGGTTTCTACGCCTTATATGGATGAAGCTGCCTTGTGCGACCGTATGGCATTGATACAAAAAGGCAAGATTTTGGAAATCGATACGCCTGATGCCATAGTAAAACGATACCCAAAAACTATTTATAATGTGAAGGCAAACAATATGTATCCGCTAATTGAAACTTTAAAAAGATACGAGCATACATACAGTGTGTATCCTTTTGGAGAATTTGTGCATTATACAGACCGACGTAACGATTTTAACATTGAAGATTTAAAAACGTATTTATATACTCAAAACCTTTCCGAAATCACAATTAACCAAACACAAGCCACCATAGAAGACACCTTTATGGAACTAGCTAGATAATGAACCATAACAACGTCATACAAGTAGAGGGTTTAACCAAAATGTTTGGTGATTTTACAGCAGTGAATGCCATCACTTTTGATGTGAAAAAAGGTGAAATATTTGGATTTTTAGGAGCAAACGGTGCTGGAAAAACAACGGCTATGAAAATGTTGATAGGCATATCCAAACCAACTTCTGGACATGCTTTGGTTGCCGGTTTTGATGTTTCAAAACAAACCGAATCCGTTAAAAAAAATATCGGTTATATGAGCCAAAAATTTGCTTTGTATGACGATTTAACGATTGCGGAAAATATTACATTTTTTGGTGGTATTTATGGTTTAACCAAGCTTTCCATTCAAGAAAAAACTAAAATACTACTTGAAGAATTAGATTTACAAAACGTGGCCAATTCCTTGGTGGGCTCCTTGCCTTTGGGCTGGAAACAAAAACTATCCTTTTCCGTGGCTTTGTTACATGAGCCAAAAATCGTGTTTTTGGATGAACCAACCGGAGGTGTGGATCCCATTACAAGGCGACAGTTTTGGGAAATGATTTACAAAGTGGCCAGCCAAGGCACCACCATTTTTGTGACGACACATTATATGGATGAAGCGGAATATTGTGACCGAATATCCATCATGGTCAATGGAAAAATTGAAGCTTTGGATACACCTGAAAGACTTAAAAAGCAATTCAAAACTACAACGATAAATGATGTGTTTTTAAAATTGGCAAGAGGATGAATTCATTTTTAGGTTTTATAAAAAAAGAAGTGTATCATATCCTAAGAGACAGGCGTTCCTTACTTATTTTATTAGGAATGCCAATTGTTCAAATCCTGTTATTTGGTTTTGCAATTACCAATGAAATCAACAATGTGGATATTGCCATTTTAGACCATTCCAAAGATGTAACAACTCAAGAAATCATCCATAACATATCGGCCTCCAAATATTTTAGTATTAATCAGTTGATCACTTATGAAGCGGATATTGAAACGGTTTTCAAAAAAGGGAAGGTTAAAGCTGTCATCACTTTTGAACAGGATTTTGGCAAAAACCTCATCAAAGACCATCATGCAAAAGTTCAAATTATAACAGATGCCACCGACCCTAATACGGCAAATACTATAAGCAATTATATTAATGCTATTTTACAAACTTATCAACAAGAACAAAATAAAGATGTTGCCATCGCCTACCAGATTGTACCAAAGACCCGTATGGTTTACAATCCAGAATTGAAAAGTGTTTATATGTTTGTTCCAGGCGTAATGACCGTTATTTTAATGCTGATTTCTGCCATGATGACCTCCATTTCCATCACCAGAGAAAAAGAA
Source organism: Flavobacteriaceae bacterium LMO-SS05 (assembly GCA_051814705.1). Lineage (GTDB taxonomy): Bacteria > Bacteroidota > Bacteroidia > Flavobacteriales > Flavobacteriaceae > Geojedonia. The sequence continues at coordinate 420,472 of JBPWQW010000004.1, read as the reverse complement.
TTGGGCACCATGGAAGTCCTATTGGTATCTCCTTTAAAACCTTTAGAAGTCATTGCTGGTAAGGTAGTCCCATATATTTTTCTTTCGGTTTTTAATGCCGTCGTTATTGTTATTTTGGGCATATTCGTTTTTCATATGCCCATTCAAGGTAGTCTCTTCTTGTTGGGGTTGGAAAGTGTGCTGTTCATCATCACATCATTAACATTGGGCATTTTAATTTCAACTATTTCTGCCTCCCAACAAACCGCCATGATGGCTTCGTTAATGGGATTAATGCTTCCCACCATATTACTCTCTGGATTTATTTTTCCCATTTCAAGTATGCCAACCATTTTACAGGTTATCAGTAATATCATTCCTGCCAAATGGTTCATCATCATCATCAAAGGAATTTTATTAAAAGGCGTTGGGATTATGTTTATATGGAAAGAAACTTTGATCTTAATAGGAATGACACTTTTTTTTATGGCTGTGAGCGTGAAAAAATATAAAATACGATTGGAGTAAGAAAAAAGACGAAAGACCAAAGAGAAAAGACAGAATATCCTTAAAAAGAGTCTTTATTCTATTTTCTATTCTCTTTATTCTTTTAAAACTATGAAAACAATACGATACATCATACAAAAAGAGTTTAAGCAAATCTTTAGAAATAAAGGGATGTTGCCCATTATCTTTATCCTGCCTTTGGTACAATTGATCATCTTATCGAATGCTGCAACCTTTGAGATTAAGAACATCAAATTTTCCTTTATAGACCATGATCATTCAGTAACTTCCAGAGCCTTGGTTGAAAAATTCAACGCTTCAAATTATTTTAATGTATTGACCGATTTTCCATCGGAAGCTTTGGCAATTTCGGCCATGCAGAATGGAGATGTGGACGTCATTTTACAGATTCCACCTTTTTTTGAACGCAATTTACAACAGAAGAAAAAAGCTGACTTGGGCGTTACCATAAATGCTATCGATGGGGCTGCAGCAGGTGTTGAAAATGTCTATATCAATCAGATAGTTCAACATTTCAACAAAGATGTTAAAGTTAAACTTCTTCAACCTTCCGATTTAAAAACACAGCCCCTAAAAATTGAGAGCATTCCATTGTTCTGGTACAACGAAACCCTAAATTATAAAACCTTTATGGTTCCTGGGATTTTGGTCCTGTTAGTAACGATGATCACTCTATTTTTATCTGGAATGAACATCGTACGCGAAAAAGAGCTGGGCACTTTAGAGCAAATCAATGTAACACCCATAAAGAAAAGTCAGTTTATCATAGGGAAATTGTTCCCGTTTTGGGTTTTGGGCATGAGTATCCTTTCTATTGGATTGCTTATCGCAAAACTTGTTTTCAATACGCCCATGCTGGGAAGTCTACTGCTGGTGTATGCTTTTTCTTCCATCTATATCTTGGTGGTTTTGGGCATTGGCTTATTCATTTCAAATTTTACTGACACCCAACAACAGGCCATGTTTATCTCCTGGTTTTTTATGGTGGTCTTTATCTTGATGAGTGGGCTCTTCACTCCTATTGAAAGTATGCCCAAGTGGGCGCAGCTGATTACCGAATTTAATCCCATCAAATATTTTGTTGAAGTCATGCGTATGGTTATGCTTAAAGGTTCAAGCTTTACAGATATTTGGCCACAGTTTGCCAAAACCTTAGCGTATGCAATTGTAATAAATGCCTTAGCCGTATGGCGCTATAGGAAATCCAGTTAAGTTTGTTAAAGTTTTGTTAAGTGAATTTTAAAGGGATTTTATAATTTAAAAGTATCTTTGTTATTCTAAATCTAAATTATGAACCCTTCTGCATCAGGCTGGATAAAAAAGCTTTTAATGTTGGTCTCAAAAAAAGAGCCCTATTTAGACTTGTCTGCCCATGCGTTTTATTCCAAATTAAAATATTGCGGGTTTATTTATGGTCATAATGTAGATGTGGTGTCCCATTCTATTGAAAAAGACGATTTGACCTCTGAAGAGTTATGCAAAGTCAATTTGCTTTTGGCCTTTCATTATTTTTATAAAGCCAATCCTTCCAAAATTCCATTTATTGAAAGCGTTATGGCATTTTACACGGCTATCAACGCCTCCAAAATTTCGTTTTTTGATGGTCTACTGGGAGATAAAAAGTCGTCTACAAATCTTGAAAAGATCATCGATAAAAGAGTGTACATTGATGATCGGTTGTTCACAAAGAATTTCAACTATTTTATAACCAATGCCTTGTTATTTGTTGATGTATTGATCTACCAAAAATTTTTAACCACACAGTCGGTCTCCACTCAAGATATTAAACTATTCGAAGGGGTTTTGGAAACCCTTGTCATCAACGTTTTGGACTCAAAACAGGAGAAAAGTGAATATGACAAAAGTTTGATCAAGCTTTTTGAATCTTCAAAACGCTATCAACAGTCAAGTTACCAATTAGACTACCATGAGGCCATCAAAAGTCTTCAAAATCCATTACAAAAACACTATGCCTTCGATTTGGGTTGTATGGCATCCTGGACCGACCGCATGATCGACCCCGAAGAATTTTTGTTTCTCAATCAATTAGGCGAAGATTTGGATTTAAGTGATACCACGATTCATCAATCCATAATGGACATTAACACCTTTTACATTACCAATCAAGATCAAATCTCACTATTGGGATCAAAAAATTTAGTAAAGAATTTTTATGATAACTCCAGTAAAATGGTTAGTAAGCTGATAAAGAGAAACAGCAAACGCTTAATGAAAGAGCTTTCCGAAAGTAAAGAACTTATGGTTTTGCTCACAAAATCCACTACTCGAGATCTGACCGATGAGGAACAGAAAAAAATGCAGACCCAGCTCTTGGATCTGATAAAATCCATACCGAGTCTCGCTATTTTTATGCTTCCTGGAGGTGCCATTTTGTTGCCACTTTTTGTAAAAATTATTCCTAAAATGCTACCCACGGCTTTTGATGATAACCGGATTGAAGACTAATTACTTTATGCTTTTGAAGAATTTATATAATCCAATATGGCCTTTTTTGAAGTAAACCAATTTCTTCCTTCTTTATGGGCGTCAATTTTGCCTTGTCTTGCCAATAAGCTGATATATTCTTGACCATAAGGAACATCAGGTTCTTCCACAAGATCAGAAATCACTTTATAATCATGATCTGCATTGGGCAAAGCACTTAAATAAATATTCAAGGTGCGCTCTAAGGCTTGGCTCATTAACAGCATCAATTTTTCATAATGGCCAATATTGGCTTGGTTTAATGCCGTATAATATTTTTGCCTGTCAGTTTTTAAAATGATAGCGGGTGGAAACCCATAACGCATTAAAATTAAATTCATGGCCAACCTCACTGTACGACCATTGCCATCAAAAAAAGGATGGATCCAAACCATTTTATGATGAAATATAGTAGCCAACTCTATTGGATTTAAGTGCTGTGGATTGCTATTGACATACTGAACAAGTTCATCAATATATTGTGAAACTTTTGAAGCATTTGGCGGCACAAAATTAGCTCCAGAAATACGTACACTTCCGGTTCTTAAACGACCAGCATATTCATCTTCAATGGAACGCAAAACCAAAGCGTGCAATGATAAAATATCTTTACTGGATAATAGATAATCTTTATCTACCAATGTATATAAATAGTTTATGGCGGTCTCATGGTTTTTGGCCTCAAAATGTTCTCTTAACGATTTTCCTTTGATGGTTATACCTTCTTGTAAAACCATTTGGGTTTCTCTTAAGCTTAAGGTATTCCCTTCTATACTATTGGAATTGTAGGTCCATTCAACGAGTAGTGCTTCTTTAATATTTTGCAAGGCAATATGTGGCAAGGGCCTAGACGTATTTAAAACTTTAGCCTTATCCAATAAGCGATTAAAAGTAGCACTTAATATGTCTCTATATGTTACATCTATATCCCACACACCCCAAAGATACAAAATATCGGTTGTATATAAAAATTATTCTATCCGATTTTTACTATACTAACCAATCTTTAAAATCCTTAACACGTTCTCTGGCAACAATAACTTCGTGCTCATTAAAGGTATTCAGTTTGATTTGCAAGCGCGAATTGGTATAACTTATCATGTCTTTTATCGCGTTGATGTTCACATAGAATTTACGGCTAATACGAAAAAATAGCTGAGGCTCCAGTTCTTTTTCGAGAAGCTCCAACGTAGTATCCAAGAGATAGTTTCTTCCATCTGAGGTATAGGCATAGGTGCCCTTGTTTTCACTATAAAAGCATTCGATATCGTCAATATTGATAAGTTTTAAATGCTGACCAACCTTTACCGAAAATCGTTTTTTGTAGGCTCTGTCAATAGGATTGACCAAAAGGTTTTTTATATCGTTAAAATCGATCGTAACCAACTTCTGTTTGGGCAAGCGGTCTTGATATTTATGGATGGCTTTTGCTAAATCTTCTTCATCTATGGGTTTTAGCAAATAATCAATGCTATTGAGCTTAAAGGCCTGTAAAGCATATTCATCATAAGCCGTTGTAAAAATAACTGCCGATTTGATATCAACCGCTTCAAAGATTTCAAACGACAGCCCATCACTTAACTGAATATCTAATAATATGAGATCGGGATGTTTATTATTTTGAAACCAAGATATAGCGTCTTCAACTGAATGCAACATGGTTTCGGTCTTAACATGTAAAGCTTCAAGCATGCGCTTTAAACGTCTTGCCGATGGTTTTTCGTCTTCAATAATAATAACTCTCATCTGTCCCAATTGATTTTTTACTTTTGTTTTATTCCCAACGGTTCTTATTTTTTTCCATAAGTTCCTTGATCTTGCGCTCTTCCCAGTCTTTTCCTAAAATTATACTCGGCATAAACACACTCAATCCATGTGCTAGCAACCCTATTCCCCAAAATCCTAAAGTTGTAAAATTATGCCACTGAAAATAGCTTTCACCTTGCTCTAAATTTTGAAGGTTTATAACAACAATCATTAAATTGATAACCACATAAACTAAAGCATGTGAATAAAATCCTTTGATTGATTTCACTTTCTTTTGAGCTCTAAAGTAACGCTCCTGTTCAAAATGCTTATGTTCCATTATTTCCAGTTTTTTTTATGAGTCTCTTTGTCCAGTATTTCCTGAATTTTTCGTTCTTCCCATGCTTTACCATATCCAAATACACCAAAGGCATGGAAAATTAATCCTATTCCCCAACCCAACATTGGGAACCAAAACCAATGAAAATTGTCATTTGTCCTTAAATTAACAAATACTAAAATTGGGATAACGATACAATAGGACAGTAAATTAGAATAAAATCCTTTAATATCTTCTACACGTTTTTTTGCTCTATAATAAGCATCTTGCTCATTTGTTTCATATCTTTTTTCCATAATTGTAACTTGTTTTGTAAGCATAGGAATTGCGACCGCAAAATGCTTTGCTTGTTCATTAATGTATACTTTTTTGTGAGTCAATAAATGGTAGCGCTGTTTGATATTATCCAATCCAACACCACTACTCTTTTTGACTATTTGTTTGGGTTGCAAATTGTTTTCAACCACTAGATTGCCATGGGTATCTTCGTAAATTTTAATATGCAAAGGTTTGCTTGAGGTGACCATATTGTGCTTAACCGCATTTTCTAAAAGCAGCTGTAAGGACAAAGGCACAACCTTACTTTCAGGATCTGTGGATCGGTCTGGAATATCAAAAATAATACTATCTTCAAAACGCATCTTTAAAAGGGTCATATAAGTCCTTGCGAAGTCCAGCTCCTCGTCAACCGTCACCAAATCTTTATTTTTTTGTTCTAAAACATAGCGATACACTTTAGATAAAGAAGTGGTAAATTTTTGTGCACTTTCAGGATTTTCTTCAATTAAACTGGTCAATACATTTAAGCTGTTAAACAAAAAATGAGGGTCTAACTGGTTTTTTAAAGCATCAAACTTGGCACTTGCTGTTCCGGCAATAACCTTTTGTTCTTTAAGTTTATTTTTTTGGTATCGATTATAAAAGTAAATAAAATGAAAAATCATAACGATGGTCAATGTAATCCAAAGGCCAAACTGATAATGCTTTATAGATTCGTTGGTTATAAAATACTCCCAAGTATGACCCAGATAGAGTATAATTGTAATCAGCCTTAATACGAATAGACCAATTAATGTGATGACGGTAGAACCTATAATTCCTATTACAATTCTTTTAATGCTATCCCCTTTTTTCCAAGGAAGCCGCTCCATATAATCAAAAAAATACATATTTGAATAGCCAAGCACAAACGAGTACAACTGATAAAAGAGAAATTCCTCAAAAAAATCATTAACCGATCTAAAATCAAATCCACCAGAAAACAAATTGCCTATCACAAATACTATGCAACCAATAACTACGGTAATACTGATATTTTTTAATGCTTGTGACATGGATTATTGCCCTAGATTATTTTAAATTATTCACAGGTTTTTAAAGCCGCTTCGGCGCGGTCTTTTCCCCAATTGGGATGAAAGGCCGTTTCTGGTTTAAAGTTAGCAAAAAGTTCTATGGATTTTTCGATATCGACACAAAAGGGCTTGGTGTCCTGCCCAAAGAAACGAGCACTGCCCATATTCCACTCGGCTTTTCCAAACACCACCCTGGGGTTATTTGGAGCCAAGGCATAAGCTTTGGCGTACAACTCAGAAACTTTGGCAGAATATTTCATGCCATAGGTCTGTCCGTCAAAAGCTACCCAATTGGTTAACACTTGAGCCTGCATCACTAAAAGTTCGGCATTGTTTTCACTAATCTGCATAGCGACATTCAGATGCTGCTGTGCTTTATCTAATTGTGACTTTAGTAAAACTTCGTCCTTAAGGCCCCAGCTTTTTATGCTATTCATCTGTGCAATGTAATAATGAGGAAGCCATTGTTGTGGCTCTGCATTGGCAATACGCTCAAATACGTTTTCGGCTTCTTCCCATTGGTCATTTCCCCAAAATTCAAAGGCTTTTTGCATCCCTTTATCAAAGTTGGTCTGAGCGCTTACAATTATGGAAACCAAAAATAAGGCGAGGATAATTAAATGTTTCATAATGTTTAAGTTTTAAAGTTGGAACAAATATCCATTTGAATTCTTAAGTTTGGAAAACAGAGTTACTGAATTGTAACTTTTAAAAGATGAGTTGTATCTATGATTAGATTTTTAAGTGAATATCCTGAGATGAAATCAAAAAACGATACTCCAATGTCTTATCTTTGATTTAATTATAACATGCTATATTGCTTATGACAAACTATCAAACCCACTCGAAAAGCAGTATTGAAAAACTGAATAAAGTAGCACAAATCACCTTGATTTTTTGGTTGATGAAAATTGTGGCTACAACCCTGGGCGAAACATTGGGAGATTATTTGTCAATGACCCTAAATTTAGGGTATCTCACTGGGATTATAATAACCCTAGCTTTCTTTTTGATTGTTCTTTGTATTCAGCTTTTTTTGGCCAAAAAATATATTCCCCTTTTTTATTGGTTGGTGATTATTGCAACGACAACACTCGGTACCGAAATATCGGATTTTATGGATAGAAGCCTAAATTTGGGATACACTTTGGGCAGTCTGGTACTCTTTTCTGGTTTAGTCTTGACTCTCCTGCTTTGGTACAATAAATTTAAATCCTTAAAGGTTTTTCCAATTATCGATAGAGATCAAGAACTATTTTATTGGGTCGCCATTCTATTTTCCAATAGTTTAGGAACCGCTTTTGGCGATTATCTAAGTGATGTTGTTGGTTTAAGTTATTTGTATGGCGCCATGGTGACCGCAGGAATAATTATGTTCGTGGTCGTATTACATTATTTCACAGCATTAAATCAGGTTATCCTGTTTTGGATTGCCTTTATCTTTACAAGACCTTTTGGGGCAACTTTTGGTGATTTTTTGACAAAGCCACTTGCAAAAGGCGGATTGGATTTGGGCACTTTAAATGCCTCAATCGTGTCCATAATAATTATGACTGTTCTTATAATAATGTCCAATAACTATCTGAATAAAAAACAGAAAGCTGTTTAAATTATATTACAATTAAACTAGACCACATCCGTTAAGGTCAACGTCTTTCAAAATAGGGTACTTTGATGGAGGATCATCTCCAAATTAAAATCATCAAATACATCCTTGCCGATGTCAATTACGAAATTCCTGTACATTAATACAGAAGAACTGAATATTTGAAAAGACAGTCTAACTCGCTTTTAACCCCATTAATCCTGTTTTTTATGATACATGTCAACATAGCGTTTGGCCCGCTCATTCCCCGTATTTAATTCCAATGCTTTTGTATAATTGACAAACGCTTGTAAACTGTCACCGGATCTCAAATAAGCATCGGCCAAGCTATCATAAACGTTATCACTTTCAGGGTACAAGGCGACATTCATTTTAAAAACGGCTATGGCATTGTCATAATCCTTTTCTCGCAAAAAATCATACCCCAAACGGTTAAACTTTGATTCCTCAATCAAAATACTGGTAGAATCGTGTTTTTGAATCTCTAAAAAACCAGCAAGTGCTTTATCATAAACCTTGTTTTTCAAATACATGCTTGGTGTTTGAAAAGAATCCGAAACTTTTAAATAATCATAAGTAACGATCTGGTCATCATCTTTAGACACGATACCCAAATAGCGTTTTTTAGTTTCCGGATGTTGAACAAAACGCAATTTCTTGTACATATCCACAACAAAAAATGTGTTTTCATCTAAAACCACAGGCTCCATACGTTCGGCCCCTCTCCATTTTAAAAACAAATTCCCCTGATCATAATAAACATCCAGAACTTCATCTTGACTATATAAATACCGTCCTGAAGTTTGTGCGATTTGCTCTGGGCTAAACGTAACATGTTTAGAACAGCTTGACACGCAAAGGGTGAGAACAAGGGACAGAAATAGACACTTGATTAGACTGAAAACATTACTGTTCCTGTATTTGAAATCGTGATCTGGTGTTAAAACGTTCATTTGGATGTAATGGATTGGATTATAAATTTAAGTAAAAAAAAAGCCTCATTATACATGAGACCCTTTTTGCTGTATTTTGTTACCGATTAGTAAACAAAAAAATTCTATTTATTTGGTATTCACCAATTCTACATCAAAAACCAAGACAGCATTTGGAGGAATGACGCCACCAGCACCGGCAGAACCATAACCCAAATCACTAGGGATCACCAACCTGGCCTTATCCCCAACGTGTAACAGACAAATACCTTCATCCCAACCCGGAATAACCTGTCCAACACCTACTTGAAAATCCAATGGTTGGTTGCGCTTATAGGAGGAGTCAAACACGGTTCCATCTACCAATTGTCCTTTATAATGCACCGAAACCATTTGACCAGCCTCAGCTTTTTTTCCTTTACCTTTTTGAATAATTTGATAACGCAACCCACTTGGTGTTTCCTCAAATCCAGCAGATAATTTATCCAATTCAGCTTTTTTGGCCTCGCGTTCGGCGGCAATGCGTTTAGCTCGTGATCCTTCAAAAGTTCTAAAAGCCTCTACGGCATTAAAGTTTTCGGCATCCGCCCCTACTCTAATAATTTCCAACTTATCAATCTTATCACCTTGGGCAATAGCATCTACTATATCTTGTCCTTCCTGTACCTTTCCAAAAACGGTATGCTTGTTATCCAACCAAGACGTTTCTATATGGGTGATAAAAAATTGGCTGCCATTGGTGCCCGGACCCGCATTGGCCATGGACAATACACCTGGTCCATCGTGTTTCAAATCTGGATGGAATTCATCATCAAACTTATAGCCCGGATTTCCAGTTCCTGTGCCTTGAGGGCATCCGCCCTGAATCATAAAATCTGGAATCACCCGATGAAATTTTAAACCATCGTAGTAGGGTTCACCTTGAGGTTTGACAGAGTTTTCCATATTTCCTTCGGCCAAAGCGACGAAATTACCAACTGTTCCGGGTGTCTTTTTGTATTCTAAAGCCACTAAAATGTCGCCTTTTGTAGTCTTAAAATTTGCGTATAAACCGTCTTGCATTGTGTGTTTGTTTTTATTGAAGGTGCAAAGATACAAATTGATTTACGATTTACGATTTACGATTTACGATTTTGGATTTTGGATTTTGGAATTTGGAATTTGGAATTTGGAATTTGGAATTTGAGACATATAAACTTAGTTTTACAAAAAATGAATACATGAAATTTTTAATATCAAAATTAAAGACGGCTTTTGGCAATAAAACGGTTGTGGAACAGTCTAATGAAGACACCTATACCGAAGATATTATTAAAAGTATTGAAAACAAACCCTATGCAATTTCTGATAAAAATGTGATGTATGCGGCTTTAAGTGAATTGGCAGGGTATCACTATTTTAAAACTATTGTGGTGGGTAACTTTCGCATAAAAACTATTAAAGGAGCGCGCTTAGCGGTGGTTGGTACAAATTTTAAGTTGGAATTAAAATCAGATATGTTAGAAATTCAATCTGACTTCTCTAGTGTGTCCAATAGCAGCCAAACGCATATCGATTTTGAAATAGATGCCAAAGACTTGTCTAAAATGGACCCTTCTAAAATCACATCTTTAGAGCTGTCATCTAATAAAGATAAGGTTAGGTTTTCAATTATAGAATCATCAGATGAAGAAGAATAAGCGACTGGCAACAATTAATTAGCCACTTCACTTATAAATTTAATACGGTATAACCTCAATTCTTCATCATCGTAATCGCCATCAAATTCGTCAATGGCTTCGTGAATTTTATCCGTATTGGAGTCCATAAAATAGTCATGAATTTCTTCTTGCTGGTCTTCATCCAGTATATCATCAATCCAATAGTCAATATTTAATTTGGTGCCAGAATACACAATAGCTTCCATTTCCTTAATAAATTCGGACATGCCCATACCTTTTGAAGAGGCAATATCATCTAATGGGAGCTTTCGATCTATATTTTGAATAATATACAATTTTAAAGACGAATTGGAGCCTGTACTTTTAACCACCATATCATCAGGTCTAATGATATCGTTCTCCTCTACGTATCTAGAAATAAGGTCGATAAAATCTTGTCCGTATTTTTTGGCTTTACCCTCTCCAACGCCGTGAACGTTGCTTAACTCGTCTAAAGTAATGGGATATTTTAAGGCCATATCTTCTAACGAAGGGTCTTGAAAAATAACGAAAGGTGGTACGCTTAGCTTTTTAGCGTTTCGTTTTCGCAAATCTTTGAGCATGGCCATTAACTGCTCATCTGCAACAGCGCCATCGCCTTTTTTAGCGGTAATAATACCATCGTCATCCCCCTCATCAAACACATGGTCCTCTGTCATCATAAAGGATTGTGGGGATTTAATAAAAGCCCTCCCCGCTTCCGACAATCTTAAAACACCATAGGTTTCAATATCCTTCTTTAATAATCCTGCTACTAACACCTGGCGGATTAAGGCCATCCAATACCGTTTGTCTTTTTCGCTTCCAACACCAAAAAAATCTTGGGCATCGGTTTTATGTGAAGAAATTAATGCATTCGATTTGCCGGTAAGCACATGAACCAAATCTTTAGATCTATATTTTTCATTAGTCTTATCGACGGTCTCAAGAAGAACCACAACATTATTCTGAGCTTCTTTTTGTTTTTTGGGATGGCGCACATTATCGTCCATATCGCCACCTGCATCGGTCTCGTTGTCATACTCTTCACCAAAATAATGCAAAATAAACTTGCGCCTAGAGATGGAACTTTCAGCAAAGGCAACGACTTCCTGTAATAATGCATGACCTATTTCCTGTTCGGCCACAGGCTTTCCAGCCATAAATTTCTCTAACTTTTCTATGTCCTTATAGGCATAAAAAGCCAAACAATGTCCTTCGCCACCATCGCGTCCAGCACGACCGGTTTCTTGATAATAACTTTCAATACTTTTTGGCATATCATGGTGAAGCACAAAACGCACATCGGGTTTATCAATACCCATTCCAAAAGCAATGGTAGCAACAACCACATCGGCGTCCTCCATTAAAAACATATCTTGGTGCTTCACACGGGTCTTAGGATCTAAACCAGCATGATAAGGCACAGCGTTAATGCCATTGACCTGAAGGACCTGCGCCAATTCTTCAACCCGTTTACGGCTTAAACAATAAATAATTCCAGATTTACCTGGGTGTAGCTTTACAAAACGGATAATATCCGCATCCACATTTTTGGTTTTTGGGCGTATTTCATAATACAGATTTGGCCTGTTAAATGAGGCTTTAAAGGTATTGGCATCGGTAATGTCCAAACTTTTTAAAATGTCTTCCTGTACTTTTGGTGTAGCTGTTGCTGTAAGTCCGATAATAGGAATATTATCGCCAATACGTTTAATAATCTGTTTTAAATTTCGATACTCTGGCCTAAAATCATGCCCCCATTCACTAATACAATGGGCCTCATCGACGGCCATAAACGAAATGGTTACAGACCTTAAAAACTCAACATACTCTTCTTTGGTCAGTGATTCAGGTGCCACATACAGCAGCTTGGTGACTCCACTAACAATATCCTCCTTGACGTGTTTGACTTCTGTTTTATTCAGCGACGAATTTAAGACATGGGCAATGCCTTCATTATTTGAAACGCCCCTAATGGCATCCACCTGATTTTTCATTAAAGCAATCAATGGCGAAACGATAATGGCAGTACCTTCTTTTATAAGTGCTGGCAATTGGTAGCACATGGATTTACCACCGCCAGTAGGCATAATAACAAAGGTATTGTTACCTTCTACAACACTAGTAATGACTTTCTCTTGAAGCCCCCTAAATGTTGAAAAACCAAAGTATTGTTTTAATGCTGAATGTAAGTCAATTTCTTTTATGCTCATTAATCCCTATTAGTATTTTATTTACATTTGCACAAGACTAAGATAACAATTTATTAGCTTCAACAAACCCAAAAATTAAAAATTTTGAATAATATCAATTCAATTCTCAATACGGCAAAAAAAACCATTGATCTACAACGGGATGCCATTGCAAATTTAAGCAATTTACTTAATGAAAATTTTGCAAAAGCGGTTCAATTAATCTTCAACTCCAAAGGACGTGTAATTATTACTGGCATTGGGAAAAGTGCGATTATCGCCAATAAAATTGTAGCTACACTCAATTCAACGGGTACACCTTCCATTTTTATGCATGCTGCCGATGCCATTCATGGCGATTTAGGCCTCATTTTAAAAGATGACATTGTGATTTGTATTTCAAAAAGTGGGAATACTCCCGAAATAAAAGTGCTGGTACCCCTTATTAAAAGCGGTAAAAACAAAATGATTGCCATTACGGGTAATGAAAACTCGTTTTTAGGGAAACAAGTGGATTATATTTTAAATGCACATGTTGAACAAGAGGCTTGCCCTAATAATCTGGCTCCAACCACAAGTACAACAGCTCAAATGGTCATAGGAGATGCCCTTGCTGTTTGTTTGTTGGAACTGAGAGGGTTTTCAAGTAAAGATTTTGCAAAATACCACCCTGGCGGTGCTTTGGGAAAACGTTTGTATTTAAGGGTAAGCGATATGTCATCGGTTAACGAAAAACCTCAAGTGGGTCCAAATACCAACATTAAAGAGGTTATTGTTGAAATCACCGAAAAAATGCTCGGTGTGACCGCAGTCGTTGAAGACAAAAAAATCATAGGTATTATTACCGATGGCGATTTAAGGCGTATGCTTTCTAAAAGTGACTCTTTTTTAAACCTTAAAGCCAAAGATATTATGAGTACAAATCCAAAGCGTATCGGTGAAAATGCCATGGCCATAGACGCTAAGGATGTGATGGAAGCTCATGGTATATCACAGCTTTTGGTTGAAAACAAAGGGGAATATGCCGGTGTTGTACATTTACACGACTTAATTAAAGAAGGGATCATCTAATGGTAAAAAAAAATATTAATGAAATGTCGTTTCTAGATCATCTCGAAGATCTAAGGTGGCATTTAATTAGGGCGACTTCGGCAATAATGGTGGTGGCCACAGTAGCCTTCATTTTTAGTAGGACCATTTTTAGGGAAATTATCTTCGCACCACTAGAAATGAGCTTTCCTACCTACAGAATGTTGTGCAAATCGGCTAATTTTATAAATGTGGAGACCAGCTTTTGTGGCGATAAGCTACCCATGATCATACAAAACCGAACCATGGCTGGGCAATTTTCGGCAGACATTTGGACCTCAATTTTCGCAGGTTTTGTCATAGCTTTCCCTTATGTGATTTATCAATTCTGGAAATTCATCAGCCCAGGCTTGCATGAAAACGAACGCAAACATTCAAGAGGCTTTATCATCGTGTCCTCTGTATTGTTTTTACTTGGCGTTTTGTTTGGCTATTATATCATTACCCCACTGTCCATAAATTTCTTGGCTAATTATAACATTTCCGATTTGGTCGAAAATCAAATCGATATTAGCTCCTACATCAGTTTGGTCAGATCTTCTGCTCTGGCAGCCGGTCTTGTGTTCGAGCTGCCCATCATCATCTATTTCTTGACCAAAATAGGATTGGTAACCCCTCAGTTCTTAAGGAAATATCGAAAATATGCATTGGTCATTGTTTTAATTATTTCAGCCGTGATTACTCCTCCGGACATCGCCAGTCAAGTAATTGTAGCGATTCCAATTTTAATATTATATCAAGTAAGTATCTATATTTCTAAAATTGTGGTTAGAAACCAAAAACGAAAAGAAAAACGCCATGTCTGATATTGTCAACGAATTTAATGCCTATCGCACCAAAATGAACGATAGAATTTTAGCCGATAATAATAAAATTATCAAACGTATTTTTAATTTGGATACCAACGCCTACGCTGAAGGTGTACTGGATGTCAAAACTAAAGAATTGCTGGGTTTGGTTGCTTCAACCGTTCTGCGCTGTGATGATTGTATTAAATACCATTTGGAAACCTGCTATAAGGAAGGCTTAAACAAGGAAGAAGTTAGTGAAGCTCTGGGCATCGCAACCTTAGTTGGAGGCACCATTGTGATTCCCCATTTGCGTAGAGCCTACGAATTTTGGGAAGCTTTGGAAGAAACTAAATAAACTGTATCTTGTCCCTTTACTTGTCAAAGGCCAATCAAAGATTTAGAACAGGTGAGACCTTAAAAAATAAACTATAAAAGCATATACTGCGTTAAAAATATATGAAGTTAAGAGCCGAAAATTTAATGAAGTCCTATAGCGGACGGAAAGTAGTAAAAAATGTCTCCCTTGAGGTTAACCAAGGTGAAATAGTTGGTTTATTAGGTCCTAATGGCGCAGGTAAAACCACCTCTTTTTATATGATTGTGGGCTTGATTAAACCCAATGGCGGTACTATTTTTTTGGACAAGACCAATATTACCAAGTACCCTATGTACAAACGCGCACAAAATGGGATTGGTTATTTAGCCCAAGAGGCATCCGTATTTAGAAAATTAAGTGTTGAAGACAATATTTTAAGCGTATTACAGCTCACCAAATTGAGCAAAAAAGAACAAACCTCCAAAATGGAATCCTTAATTGAGGAGTTTGGGCTTTCACATATTCGAAAAAACAGGGGCGATTTATTATCAGGCGGCGAACGTCGCCGTACAGAAATTGCTCGGGCTTTAGCCACCGATCCCGATTTTATTCTATTAGATGAGCCTTTTGCTGGGGTCGATCCCGTAGCTGTGGAGGATATTCAGCGCATTGTGGCACAACTCACCAAAAAAAATATTGGTATTTTAATTACCGACCACAACGTACAAGAAACCTTAGCCATCACCGACAGAACCTATTTAATGTTCGAAGGAAGCATACTTAAAGCGGGTGTTCCAGAAGAACTAGCCACAGATGAGATGGTACGAAAAGTCTATTTGGGTCAGAATTTTGAATTGCGTAAAAAGAAGTTGGAGTTTTAAAATAGTCTTCAGTCTTCAGTCTTCAGTCTTCAGTTTTCAAACATCTGCCTTCATACACCTGTCAACGAGAATTCGTGAATTCGTGAATTCGTGAATCGTAATTCGTGAATCGTAAATCAAAAATCCCTAATCCTTAATAACCAATAATTAATAACTAATCCCAAATCCCAATACCAGTCTTCAGTGTTCAGTCACCCGTCATCGGTCATCGGTCACCCGTCTTCAGTCTTCAGTCTTCAGTCTTCAGTTTTCAAACATCTGCCTTCATACACCTGTCATCGAGAATTCATGAATTCGTGAATTCGTGAATCGTAAATCAAAAATCCCTAATCCTTAATAACCAATAATTAATAACTAATCCCAATACCAGTCTTCAGTGTTCAGTCACCCGTCTTCAGTCTTCAGTCTCCAGTCTTCAGTCTTCAGTTTTCAAACATCTGCCTTCATACACCTGTCATCGAGAATTCATGAATTCGTGAATTCGTGAATCGTAAATCAAAAATCCCTAATCCTTAATAACCAATAATTAATAACTAATAACTAATCCCAAATCCCAATACCAGTCTTCAGTGTTCATGAACTTCCCTGATTAGAGTTGACCGTTTTTAGTTAATTAATTCATTGTCAAAAATAGTCACTAATTTTCTTTCTTGAGGCCTCAAGAAAGAAAATTGGCTTATGAACTTTTCAGGGCTCATCCTGTCGTTATTGTTATGCAATCTTTTGTTGTTATAATTCTTTACTGCTTTTGCCGTCATTCTTTTTAATTGACCATAGTTTTTGGGCTTCCAGTGATCCAGGTATTCTTCTTTTATGGTTCTGTTGATACGCTCGGCAAAGGCATTGTCCTGGGCAGAGAGTGCCATACTTATCTGGCTTCCATTCTGTTTGAGAAGGTTAATATATTCCTTATAGGTATACTGACTTCCCCTGTCGCTGTGATGGTACAAAGGAGCGTCATTCTCCTTTAAAGCCATCTGGAGCGCATCCATATTTGCCTGTGCCCTCATATTGTCAGAGACCTTATAGCCTACAATCTTCTTGGTATAGACATCTATTATAAAGACTGCATAATAGTGCCTGTTGCCAATGGGTATATAGGTAATATCAGACTGCCATACCATCGATGGACGGTCAATTTCCATTCCTTTTATCAGGTTGGGCCAATAGATTTTTGAAGCGATTGTCGTTCTTCTATAGTTCTTCTTGCGCTTCAACCGATACCCCAGCTCCATCATCAATTCTATAAACCGATCCCTTCCCATAAAGTCGGGATTAAGTGCATGGTACATTTTCTCCACCCCACAACCTGGATGGTCCTCCCGCAGTTCGTCTACTTCAAGGACCAGCTGTGCCGTTCTCTTATCAAAGACCTTTTGCCGTGCATCGTACTGCGCAACGGCCTGCTTGCTCAGACCAACTTCTTTATAGAGACTGTTCAGGGAAAAACTCATTTTTTGCTTGTTTTCCCGGAACCAGTTGATTGTGGGGTGCCGAAGTTTTTTTTGATATCAATATCAAGTTCATCCTTGGCAATCTCCATCATCTTCTCCAGATAATCAATCATTATCTGCTTGCGCCCCACAGTACCTTCCAGCTCTTTTACCCGAGCTTCGAGCTCCTTCATCTTTTTGCTGCTGCTGTCTTTCATCTCTATAATTCTAAATCCTTTCTCGTTAAAGGTAGAGAATTTATAGATCCACCTGTAAATTGTACCGTTGCGGATTCCGTGGAGCTTCTCCAACTGGAGCACGCTATACTTGCCGCTCTCAAAATCTGCAACGATCCTTTTTTTAAATTCAATGGTGTATTTACGCTGCTTGCGAATACTCCGTACATTTGCTTTCATAGTTTCCCACTCTTTAAGTGGTCAACATATATCAGGGACGTACATCAGTCACCCGTCATCGGTCATCCGTCATCGGTCACCCGTCACCGGTCACCCGTCACCGGTCATCCCTCACTACATAACCCTCCACAAGTGATAAACTTATATAAAGCAAAATTATCAACGGTATCGCCACAAAATGAAGTAATAAAAGCAATACCAGGCTCAACACTAAAAAGCTATAGCGAATCACATTGGGTTTGAGTCTCCAATCCTTAAACTTCAAAGCAAATAATTTTACCCTAGAGTTCAGTAGATAACAACTCAACACGGTCAATCCTATCAAAAACCAAGGGTTCAGTATTAAAGCAGCTGCAGTTTGGCTATTTTGAAATTCCATAATCAAAGGCAAGGATATGATCAATAAGGTGTTAGCGGGTGTAGGTAAGCCTTTAAAATAAGACTGCTGATCTTCGTCCAAATTAAAAGTGGCGAGTCTGTAAGCAGAAGCTAAAGTAATCAGAAGCCCAAAAAGCGGAAGCCAAGAGACTTCTAAATCCTGAAGTTGGATACTAGGATTCCAGGTGTCAATTGGTAAAGATTCAGTGGTATGAACCGCATTGGAAATCAATTTAAACATCACAATTCCGGGTACAAGTCCGCTGGTAACCATGTCGGCTAAAGAGTCCAACTGAAGTCCCAAATCACTATGCACATCCAGTTTTCGTGCTACAAATCCATCAAAAAAATCAAAGATTATCCCCAAAGACACAAAGAGCGCTGCCGTCACAAAATGGTTTTGTACTGCAAAAAGCACCGCAATTGAACCACAAAATAAATTTAATAGCGTCAGAACATTCGGAAGATGTCGTTTCATTGAACAAGTTTAAAGACTGTAAAAATAATAAACTATTCCCGTCTAAAGCAACACTTGTGCAATAACTCCATTATTTTGAAGTTTATAAAATTAAAATAGTGTACATTTTGGTGTATTCGATTTAATTTGGATATCAGTTCGAGTAATTTTTTGTCTTATTGAGCTTGCCGAATAAGACAGAACAGGATATCGAGAACTCGTCAATAAGTCGATGTTATGATTCTCGACACTAGGCAAAGCCGAACTGAATGAAATTAATTGACAAAATCTAGTAAAAATGTACAACGGGTAAAATTAAAATATTGTGCATCTTTGTAAAAAATGTTGCGATTGAAAACACATACACTCCTAATACTTCTCCTTATTGGCATTTTAGGTTCAGCACAAACCACTCGTAAATACTCTAACGAATTTATGAATATTGGTGTCGATGCTGCAGCTTTAGGCATGAGCAATGCCGTGGTATCTCATTCCGCCGATGTCAATTCTGGGTATTGGAATCCTGCAGGATTGGTGAATTTGGAGGACAATCAATTGGCCCTGATGCACTCGAGTTACTTCGCCAATATTGCCAATTACAATTATATCGCATTTGCAAAACCATTAGACAATCGAAGTGCCGTGGGGATTTCGCTGATTCGATTTGGCGTGGATGATATTTTGGACACCACCCAACTTATTGACGACCAGGGCAACATCAATTACGATCGCATCAGTTTGTTTTCTACGGCCGATTACGGCTTTACCATATCCTATGCCCGAAATCTCCCTATTGACGGATTAAGCTATGGCGTGAATGCCAAAATCATCCGACGCGTTATAGGTGATTTTGCTAAGTCCTGGGGTTTTGGTCTTGATTTTGGAATTCAGTTTG
Source organism: Flavobacteriaceae bacterium LMO-SS05 (assembly GCA_051814705.1). Lineage (GTDB taxonomy): Bacteria > Bacteroidota > Bacteroidia > Flavobacteriales > Flavobacteriaceae > Geojedonia. The sequence goes on along the minus strand of JBPWQW010000004.1, from coordinate 400,975 downwards.
AAGCGAGCAACGATTGGAAATTTGGGGTCATGGCCAGAGACATCACCACAACCTTTAATGCCTGGGCTTTCGACAAGGATAAATTGGCAACTATTCAAAATGCCGTAGAAGGACAAAACCAAACCGTACCTGAAAAGACGGAGCTTACCATTCCAAAGTTACAAATTGGCATGTCCAAAAAACTCATCTTTCATTATGATTATACCTTATTGACCTCCTTTGACCTCAATATGCGGTTCGAACAGAACAACGATGTAATTTCCTCCTCCATTGTGAGTATTAATCCGGCCTTGGGCTTCGAGTTTGGCTATACCGATCTCGTATTTTTAAGAGCAGGTGTCGGTAATTTTCAAAATGAACTGCAAATAGACAATTCCGAAAACTTGACCTTTCAACCCAGTTTGGGTCTTGGGTTTAAGTACAATGGTATACAATTAGATTATGCATTTACCGATATCGGCGACCAAAGTGTGGCCTTATATTCCAATGTGTTTTCTTTAAAAATCGATTTTAGTGTCTTTAGATAGTTTAAAACCAACCATGCAACTCAAATTAACACTACTCCTGTATTCCTTTTTCTGTGTTCAAATCGCAGCATTTGCACAACAGCTGAACCTGTCCCCAAATGCCGAAGTGAGCGTCATAACAGTCGGCCCCGGGAGCTCCCTTAATGATGCTTTTGGGCACAATGCCTTCCGGATAAAAGATCAAAGCCTGGGCTTGGATTTGGCCTATGGCTATGGCGAGTACGACTTCGACACTCCTAATTTCTATTTAAAGTTTGCACAAGGGAAGCTCAATTACCTATTGAGCCGGGTCGAATTTAATAGATTTCACAACTTCTATAGGCATCAAAACCGAACGCTGCGCGAGCAAGTTCTCAATCTATCACCATCCGAAAAACAAAAGCTGTTCGACTTTCTTCAGCATAATTACAAACTCGAAAACAGAAGGTATTTATACGACTTCTTTTATGACAATTGCGCCACAAGAATTAGGGACGTAGTTGAAAAGACTTCAGACACAAACATTACATTTCATACGCCACAAGGCTTTGAATCCAAAACCTTTAGGGCGTTAATCTATGAGCATGTCCACAAAAATTCTTGGGGTAGTTTGGGCATCGATGTCGCATTGGGCTCCGTAATTGACAGACCTGCTAGTCCTTATGAACATATGTTCTTACCCAAATACATTTTTGAGTTTTTTGAACAGGCCACAAAAAATGGTTCAGAAAGCCTAGTAAAGGAAACCCATACCCTTTATCAACAAAAGAAACAGCATGCTCCAAACGATTTTTGGTTAAGTCCCCTATTCATCTTTAGTCTAATCGCTTTGATAATACTAGGAATGACCATTAGGGATTATAAAAACAAAACGCGCGCTAAGGTATTGGATAGCTTCCTGTTTGGGATTACAGGCAGTATTGGCATTATGGTGCTTTTGCTGTGGTTTGCAACCGATCATACCGCCACCGCTCAAAACTACAACCTGCTTTGGGCATTCCCTTTAAACCTGTGGATCATGGTAAAGCTATTCAAAAAACAAGTAAGACCATGGGTGATAAGGTACCTTAAGTTTTTAGTGATTATGCTCTGTTTATTAGCTTTTCATTGGAGCGTCGGCATACAGGTATTTGCCATTGGCTTACTACCATTATTTATAGCACTGTGTATACGATACATTTATCTTATATATCATTTTCAACAAGCTAAAAAAGAATAAACCCATCCATACATCGGTCTTCAGTAACCAGTCTTCAGTGTTCAGTCATCGGTCACCCGTCTTCGGTCACCAGTCTTCAGTCTTCAGTCTTCAGTGTTCAAACATCTGCCTTCATACACCTGTCATCGAGAATTCGTGAATCGTAATTCGTAATTCGTAATTCGTAAATCAAAAATCCCTAATCCTTAATAACCAATAATTAATAACTAATAACTAATCCCAATACCAGTCACCAGCCTTCAGTCTTCAGTCTTCAGTCTTCAGTCTTCAGTCTTCGGTCTTCAGTCTTCGGTCTTCAGTCACCCGTCACCCGTCATCAGTCTTCCGTCCCAAATCCCAAATCCCAAATCCTCACTGCCCCCTATAATACAACACCGTACTCAAGGTCTTCACTAAAATATTGATGTCTAAAAATAGGCTTCGGTGCTTAATATAAAACAGATCGTATTGTAACTTCAACAAGCTATCGTCAACCGATGAGCCGTATCGGTAATTCACTTGAGCCCAACCCGTTAATCCGGGTTTGATAATGTGACGTGTTTCATAAAAGGGAATGACACGGGACAGTTCGTTCACAAAATAGGGGCGTTCGGGACGTGGCCCAATGATGCTCATATCACCCTTTAGCACGTTGATAAATTGCGGAATTTCATCCAGCCTACTACGCCTCAAAAAATTGCCAAATGGCGTGATGCGCATGGCGTCTGTTTGTGCCCAATCTTGTACTGATTCCTCGTTACTGGGGATCATGGTTCGCAATTTAATAATTTGAAACAGCTCACTGTTGATACCAATGCGTGCCTGGGTATAAATAAGTGGCCCTCTATTGGCGATCAAATTACCAATGAGGATGATGGGAGAAATGACGAGACCAAATAGCAGACCTATAACTGAAAACACAATATCAAAAAGTCTTTGAAAAAACTGATATAGCGTGTTTTGGTTACTGCGGCTAAAGGGAAAGTATTTATAAAAATCTTTACCGACAAACTGTATGGGCACTCTATTGGTAAGCTCCTCATACACTTGGGTGTATTCTCTGATGATAAAACCCCGTTCTAATAGACCAATAAGTTCGTGATAGATATCCGAGGTAATGGTCTCAGAATTATAACTGGCCACCAATATTTCTGAAATTTGATAGTCTAAAATAACCTGTTTCAACTGCTCTGGTTTAAACTCTTTTAAGCCTTTAAACCGAATGGGGTCATCATTTTCCTTTTCACAGTTAATAAAGCCAATGATTTTATAATTAGGATCCGCCTCGTTAAGGGGCCTGATAATGCTCTCAATATTGGAAACTTCACCAACCAAGAGCACTTTTTTAAAAAATCGCGGCGAAGAGATCAAGGAGATATAAGCAAGGCGCCATAAAAAAACAGCGACAATAATAGCGATGTAGAAATAGATAATCTGTAACCTATTGGCAGGTAAAAAAGGGGTGATAATGGGCGTTAATAAATAAAAGAGTACTGTAGTGGATGCCGTAAGAACGATATTTCTAAAGGTCACATCAATTTTACTGGCTTTTTGTAGATCATAAATTTCAAAAATAGAACCAAAAACAGACAGGTACAGGATAAAAACACCTAAGTCTATAACATGATCGCTATTGATGACCAGGTAATTAAAGTTAAAAAATAGTTCCAGCACATAAATCCCTAATAGCGCAAAAATGATGTCCAATACGCGCAAAAGGATCTTGCGTTCAGAGACCTCAAAATGAATTCCTGTAGTTTTAGTCATAGCAAAGTAACATCAACAGGTAAATGTAAAAAAGATATTGTTAATCTGTTTTAAATTTCTGATTTAATACAGCTTTCCAAAGCGGTTTGACCTCCTGCCAATCAAATTGCGCCGTATGTGCTCTAGCATTGGAAATCATGGTTTTTCGCTGTTCTGGAAACTTAAAAAGGTGTATAATGGCGTCCACCATGGCTTTCACATTATTAGGAGGCACCAGCAGGCCCTGCTCGGTATCTTTGATCAGAAAAGGCATCCCGCCTACATTAGTCGATACGATGGGCAATCCCAACGCCATAGCTTCAATAACGCTTAATGGGGCATTGTCAAAATTAGTGGTATTGATAAACACATTATAAGCTTTGGACAGTTTGATCCATTTGGCTTTGCTGAGTTTACCCGTAATACGAACCTCAACCTTCAAAGATTTTGCAAGCTCCTGAACATCCTGCAAAGTCCCATCGCTATCAGGTCCCACCATACACAATTCGGCTGGATAGCCCTTCTGTATTAAAGCCTTAAGGACCTGTACGGCCAATTCGGGATGATACAGTTTTGAAAACGAACGGACCCATAACAATTTAGGCACATCAAAAGGCCTAGAACTTAAAGGGTACTTGTTGAGTTCAATGGTATTGGGGATGTAGACCAGGTTGGTATAGCCATGAAATTCAAAAGCGTTCTTTAAATATAAAGAAGGTGCCACATTATGCACGGCATGGGCAAAAAGCATGTGGCTTAATTTAGGGTAGTTTTGTAACCGATAGGGTAAATTTCCCCCATTGAGGTTGGTGATGTAGGGAAGCCCGAATAGTCTACAAAGTTGGCTACACAACAAAGCATAATAAAAATTTTGGGTGCTATAGGTGTCAATGATAACCATACCCACTCGGTTTCGATACTTAAAGCAGCTGTACAACATGGCCAATAAACGCAAGGCTTTATTGATTTTTTTGGAACTGTAATACACAACATAGCCCTCAGCTTCTAGTAAAGCACCCAATACGTGGATGGAAGACACATTGCTGTGTTTACTGTTTAAGTAATTTCCGATGTACAGCAGGCTTGTCATAAGTCACATTTAATAAACATAAAGCATAAATAAACGAGGGTGCGGCAATCCGCATCGCGGAATGGTTGATGGTCGCAAACCAAAAACAAAGAAAGGCATAAAAAAAGAGATTGCGTTTATTGGTTGTTCTATAAGCCAACGGTTTTATAATTAAAATCATAATTATTATAATGCCTAAAAACCCATGTTCCGAGAGCAACCGACCAATTTCATTATGAGAAGGCAGGTTTCGGCCAATTTCCTCAACACGGATGTCTTTAACCCGACTCGCGCCAATGCCTAAAAAAGGGCTGCTTAAAAACCCATCGACTTCTTCCATAAAAAGCTCAACACGTCCCGTAGAAATATCTTTTTTTTCACGCCCTTGCGCGTCTTCATTGGCATAGCGTTTGTCGATTAGACCTTGGGTTTGATTGGAACTAATCACCCAGGTGATAATAATGGCGATACTAAATAATAGAAAAGAACTGATAATATTTCCTTTTTGTTGAAAATTGGAACGTAAATACAAAATTGCTAAAAAGGCAGCGACAATAATAACAGCAGCAATAACACCCCCACGACTAAAGGTAACGATGGCTCTAAAGGTCATAGCCCCTAAAATAATGAGATTCATAAGCTTTAAAAATAAAGTGGGAGACTTTAAAAACAAGCGTACTGTAAGGGCAAACATCCCCAATCCCAAAATGGTGGCCACTTGATTGGGCCCAAAGCCTCCAGATGCTTCAAGGTTGGAAGCCGTGCCTGATAAGGTATCCTTGATACTCGGGTTATACAGGAATAAATAAGCAGTAGTAGAAATACTGGTCAAGGCTAAATACTTAATAACCTCATGAATCAAAGTATAACTCACTTTGCGATCATAACAAAATAAAGCGGCAATCCCTAAGCACACGGGACCACTCAATACAAAGGCAATATTGGTCCTAAAATGGGCATCAAAACTCAAGGTGACCGAGGCCACTATAATGGCTGGTACCAAAGCAATCAGGTAAAAAAAGTAGGGATAGCCTTTTCCAGATAAACCCTTGTAAAACATCCCCATGGTCATAAACAGGATCACTAAATATTTTGAACCTTCATAGGCAAGGCCACCTCCCGTCATTCGAAACAAGACCTCTGCACCAGTAAAGTAAGCACAACCAATCAATACCGCTTTTGTAGTCTCTGCTTTAGGGCCAGCTATGATCCACCAGATAAAATAAAGCATGGCGATAATAAAATAGAGCTTAGACAGTGGCTCATATATATACAGAGCCATCCCAATTCCAATATGCCATATCACTTGCTTAACATAAGGGTCCTGATTTGCAAAACCTTTTAATCGCATGGCTGTGGAGTTAAAATTTGATTTAAAATCTGGTCAAGGTATTGTGCAAAAGTAAAGCCTTTTACGATGTGTACTTGTAAAGATAACATTCTTCTATAAACAAGGGGGTCTAAGTCCAATAGCGTTCTCAATTGTTTTACCAAAGTATCTACATTTACAGGATTCAATAATAGACCCTGCTCTCCATGTTGAATATACTGCCCTATGGACGACAGGTCCGATACAATGGGAATACAGCCAAAAGCCATAGCTTCAGCCAAGACTTTGGGAAAGCCTTCCGAAGCCGTGGTAGGCATCAAGAAGCTATGCGACTGTCTATAAATTTCAAAGACTTTTGCTCTGGAAAGAGTTCCATGAAAATGGATGGGAATGGGAATTTTAGCAGCCTGTGCTTTAAAATCGGCAAGGGCAGCACCATCCCCTACAAAATGAACGGTAGCTATGCGTTTTAATTCCGCTTCCGACAAAACCTGCAGGGCGTTCAGAATACAAGCCACCCCTTTTTCAACTTCCAAACGCCCAACAAAACAAAGAGTCAAAGGCCCAGTAATGGACTTCTTTTGGGCCACACGCCAGCCTTCTACCAAGTCCGATTCGGTCAAACAGGGATTTTCAAAAGTCAGACAGTGTTTAGGCTGCTGCTCCCAATGGCCATTAATAGTCACTTTTCGGGATTGGTACTTGAGCATCAGGCGTTGTAATCTATACCCCAAGGGGGGCTGTTTTTGGTTCCAATTGCCAGCATATTTATACCAGCCCTTTTTTTTAACAAACAGGGTCAGGTACGGGATTAAGAATACGCCGATACCCGTAGGGGTTCGCAATTGAAAATAATCTACCTCTTTTAAAACTTCGGCAACGGTTTTAATAATGCTAGGCGCCTGCATTAAACTATGCCATTTGTTAAAAAACCCTAGACCTCCTACAGTTGGTATGGGAACAAAACGAATCTTATCTGAACGGTAAGCCATGGTGCTCAAAGGGGGCTTGCCATCGTGATGCATGGCTACATGAACAATCGTATCAAACAAGTCGAGCAGGTGATTGATTTCATTCACCGTAGGACTCCAACCCACCAATGTGCCATCATCGGCAGTATAGTGTTCAGTATGGGAGATAATCGCTAAGGTCATATTAGGGTCATGTCAAGTATTCTTGGGCTAAATTAGGCTTACATTGTTGAGTCAAACAAAACTAATGAAATAAATTAAACCTTACCTAAATAAACTTATCCTAGCATTCAACCCGCCCGCTTTTGTCATTCAGCCTGCCCGCCTTTGGTGGGAGCGTAGCGAAGAATCTTTTGTCATTCAGAGCGCAGCGAAGAATCCCTTGTCATTCAGAGCGCAGCGAAGAATCTTTTTATTAAATTTAAAAAATGAAACTAAAAGGAGATCATAATTATTACATTTATATTCTTACCAACAAAAACAAAACCGTTTTATATACTGGTGTCACAAACGAATTAAAGCAACGTTTACATTTTCATTCTAATCCATTGCCATTCTCTAAAGCATTTACTGCCAGATACAAATGTTTTTACTTGCTATATTTTGAGCATTACTCCGACATTAATCTAGCTATTCAAAGAGAAAAGCAGATTAAAGGATGGAGTAGAGAGAAAAAGGACATTATGATTTCTTGTTTTAACCCTAAATGGGAATTTCTTAACAATAAATTATAGTACTGTTTTTTTAGATGCTTCAGTCGTACCTCCCTGCCTTTGTCATTCAGCCTGCCCGCCTTTGGTGGGAGCGCAGCGAAGAACCCTTTGTCATTCAGCCTGCCCGCCTTTAGAGGGAGCGCAGCGAAGAATCCTTTGTCATTCAGCCTGCCCGCCTTTGGTGGGAGCGAAGCGAAGAATCTCACCCAAAAGAACAAAGATGCTTCAGTCGTACCTCCTTCTGCATGACATCTGCCTGTCATTCAGCCTGCCCGCCTTTAGAGGGAGCGCAGCGAAGAATCCTTTGTCATTCAGAGCGAAGCGAAGAATCTCACCCCTAAGAACAAAGATGCTTCAGTCGTACCTCCCTGCCTTTGTCATTCAGCCTGCCCGCCTTTAGAGGGAGCGCAGCGAAGAATCTCACCCAAAAGAACAAAGATGCTTCAGTCGTACCTCCTTCTGCATGACATCTGCCTGTCATTCAGCCTGCCCGCCTTTGGTGGGAGCGCAGCGAAGAATCCTTTGTCATTCAGAGCGAAGCGAAGAATCCTTTGTCATTCAGCCTGCCCGCCTCTGGTGGGAGCGAAGCGAAGAATCTCGCCCTAGAACAAAGATGCTTCAGTCGTACAGTTTAACCCAATTGCTCAATAACCTCAACATAACGCTTCACAATACGCGACCAGTCATGCTGCAATGCCCATGCCTTAGCTCTAGTTTCAAACCCATCCTTATCCTTCAAAATCGTCTGTACTGCACGCTTAAAAGCTGCGCTATCGTCATAACGAATAAGCAGCCCAGTGTTCCCATCCAAAATAGCATCTGCAATGCCGCTACCTAAAGCTCCAATGGCGGGTAAACCAAAATAATTGGCTTCCAAAATAGCAATACCAAAGCCCTCCACATCGCCGCTTTTGGTCTGGCGGCTCAACATCACAAACACATCACAGGTCTCATAAAACGTCTTTAACTCGGCTTGAGTCTTGGAGCCATGAAACGTAACATGGGAGGCCACACCTAAGGATTCGGCAAGCGCCATAAAACGAGGGGCTTCAGTCGCGATGCCCACACCATGATAGTGCAGCTCAGGATAGGCGTCAATTAATTTGGGCAAGTGCTTGATCACCTCCAACTGCCCCTTGCGTTCACTTAATCGACCAACCGTTAACAGCTTGGGCCATCCTTTTAAATCCATAGGGGCTGAGGCGGTCACATCCCAATCGTCCGGATCGATAGCATTGGGGATGACGGTCACTGCGTTTAGACCTAAATGCGCGACTAAGGACTGAGTATACCGGGACACGGCGATGACCCGATCGAAGCGTTTCAACGCAAAGTTGGTCATCAATCGCAACAGGTTTTGTTTTAAATTCACTTCGCTCCCGTGGATCACGGCCAAATAGGATCGTTTAAAAAACACACTGTAAACACCAATCAGCCATAGCGGAAACTTCCCCGTGGCGATCACCAATTGCTGCCGTTTAATCCCTCTATAGACGATTAGCATGCGTTCCACATACATCAAAAACCGAAAGCGGCCTAAGCGTATACGTTGTACCTCGAAGTCCAACCTGTTGTCAAAGTCAAAATCTTCCCGCCCCCCACTTCGCTGGTCGGCAACCACGGTCACCGTAAACCCTAAACGGCTCAAGTGCTTCGCCAAATGATAGGCATGATTCCCGATCCCCCCAGGTTGTGGGGGAAATTCCGAGCTGACGATAAGTATGGATTGAGGGGTCTGCATCAGGATAAAGGTTCTATTATGGGGCCTTGTTTTAATTTGATACTGGACAAGTGCCAGGACTTACACACTTGAAAGACAACTAGGGGCAAAATCAGTACAGACAGCACCATACCAAGTATTTGCAAACCCTTGTTGGCCTTAAAGCGGTAGGGCATGATGCTCATGGGTACAGTTCGCAACAGCGCCCATCGGGCTTGGGTATTTCCAAAATAACGCCTAAAAAAATACAGCACACTGGGTATGGGTCGGGGTGCTAAAACATTTGAAGTTCTAAAGGCATCCCAACTGCCCATCTGCCGCAAGCCGCCTTCACGCGCTTTTACATCAATACAACTGGCGTATGGGTTGGAGACACTCTTTAATCCCTGCAAATAGGCTCTTAGCCCAAACTCTCCATCGCCCATCCGTTGCTTTTCAAATTGCCTATCAAATAATCCAAGGGTATGGAAAACAGATTTGTAAACCATGGCATTCCCTGTAGCAAATTGCGATGCCACCGTAAAATAGGAGCGCTCTTTAGGAATCGTTTTCCCTTCTGGGAAAAATACACCCGCCGATATGTGGGCATCAAAAAAATCGAGGCATTTCAGATGGGAAGAAATCCAATGGGGCGCAATCCGCACATCGTCTTCAGAAAAAGCAAGGATCTCACCAGTGGCGCATCTAATAGCGGTATTTCGAGCCAGCCATAAGGCCTTCTCTTTTTGATATAGGACTTTTATATTCAAATCAAACGCTTTGTAAAAATGCTCTTGAAAAGGTTCCGATTGATCAACTACAATAACCTCAAAATGTTTATAATCTTGTTGTTCCAAATCCTTTAACACATCATTTAAGTAGGTATAGCGGTTTAGTGTAGGAATCACAACACTAACAACAGGCTGTTGTGCAATAAGTGGGGAGACATAAGACGCCCAGGACTCGTAGGGTATTGGATTATTTAAATAATCCAGCCGCTTGGTGTGTCTGCTGCTCCTCCAGGCTTTACACTCTTTAAAAGGATTATTTAAACTTAACAATCGGATGCTTAGCACATAAAAGACCCACACCGGATGAAAATATTTTCTTGCGAAACGATAATTATCCACCAAAGGTAAATCTTCAATAGTGGAATAGGTTTTAGTCGTACCAATATAGCCTTTATGTAGGGCTTGCCAAGACAAATCGTACTGTTTGGCTCGGTCACTACGGTAGCCTTCATCTGTTTGTAGCTGCTCCAAAATAGCGCTTGGCAAGGCTTCTGCAACAGGAAAGATACTACCCCTAGTATTCCTTTCTAATGAGAAATAATGGGTGGGTTGCAAATATTTTAAAAACTTAAATAGCATAAGTTTAATGGGTATGAGTTTTAGAATGTTGTGTTTGAATGGCACTTAAAGAAGCCTTAAAAAAGGGATAGAGCTGCAAATAGTCTTCCCAAATGGCTCTGTTCTTTAAAAATAAGGCGTTCAGTGACTGCTCATTATGCCTGCTATGGAAGTCGGCTACTTTTTCAGCTAGTATATGCCTTTCGTGATAGTCTACCCATACCACATGTTCCTTCCAAGCAATGCGATCTTCCAATGGCAATACACAATCGGTATTGACAAATATAGGGATGCGACCCATGGCCAGTGTTTCATAAAACCGTGTCGAAAAATTCCCAGCGCCTCGCATACAAACCACATAGTCTGATGCTTTAATATTCTCATAAAACTCTAAGGTGCTTTGGTGGCTGTCTTTATTGGTCTTTACGCCTGCCCGATATTGCCTTCTAATTATAAAATTACAGTGTATTAAATTTGACCGTTTTAAGGCCATTAAAATGTTCCAGCGAAAATACGTCGTGGACAGTAATGCATCCGTATCTTGATGTCTTAAGCCCATACTGGACACTATATTTTTTAAGACCACCTTCACGAGTTGCTTTAGAGTTTGAATGCCAAAACTCTGGGCTTGCCCACAAAATCCAACTACAGGTGTAGTGGACACTGTTTTTTTAATCATCGCTTCCGAACCAAAATAGCTTGTAATGGGATCCTTCACAAATATGGGGATGCCCCTATGGTTGTCAGGCAATTTGGATCGTCTCCCACTGGCTCTAAAAACAACCCCTTTAAAGGTTTTAGGAACTTTACAGCCAATATCGCCAAACACAAAGGATAATATGGGTTTCTGGTAACCCAATTCTTGATTCACATACTTTAAAACATCCTGCACTTGCTGGCTTCTATAGTAATAATTCCAGGACATGGGCAACACAATAACATCAGCATCTCCTTCACGATCGGTCAACTGAAAGTTTTGGTAGGTGCCATGAGGCGTTTTCAGTAACGATTTTATCAAAGGAAATATATGCCATCGATTTGAAGAATCATAATATGTCTTTGGGTAATAAATGGTCATGGCTTAAAAATACAAAAGCTTTTGGGGTTTAATAACGAATTTAAAAACTTAATGATGAAGATCATAAAAAGAGGCAAAGGCTTCATTTTGCAAATCTAAATTAAAATGAACTTGAACACGATGTTGCGCTTGTTGTGACATACGCTGCCTTTCGTTGTCAGAACTTGCGATGACCTCAGCCAACTTACGGGCTAATAATTTTGGTTGGCGTTTGGGTATTACCCATCCCGTAACCCCATCCAATACATTTTCCGATAAGCCTTCCGCATCAGACACCACACAAAGCAAACCCATAGCCTGAGCTTCTAAAACCGAGTTGCAAAACCCTTCTTGTACACTGTATTGTAAATAGATTTGAGACTGGCCCAACAGGTCTTTAACCTGCTCATGGGCTAATTTACCTCTAAATGTGATATGCTGGTCAATCCCTAATTGATAGGCTGTAAATTTAAGCTCCTCTAAAGCATCGCCCTCCCCTATAATCGTATACTGAAATGGAATCCCCTGTTCCTGTAATAAGGCTAAGGCTTCGAGGGTATAGACCAAACCCTTTTTCCAATGCAGCCTAGCAATCGTTATAAAACGAGTCCTTTCAGACGAAAATTGTGAAGTCTTGTTTTCAAAATACTGGGTATCGATTGCTGGCGTAATTTTTACTAGGGGCGCCTGATCCTTAAATCCCTGCTGATAAACCAAAGCTTTTATATCATCAGAAATCACATGAGCCTTATCAACAGTCTCCCACAGCTGTTTATAACATCCAGGATGCTGAATAGGATAAATTCCGATATCAAATCCCCTAAAACTAACGGCCATTTTGGCTCCAATGGCTTTAGCCACCTGTTCTCTGCCCAGTGCCATGGTACCAAATCCAAAATGTAGCCAATCCAAGCGTTCGGCCAGTATATGGCTATTGATCACAATCTGTTTTAAACCGTATAAGACCGATGCTCCAGCCGCTCTATGGAGTTGATACAAACGGCTACTGGCTTTAAGATGAAAGAGCAGGGAACTCAATAAGGAAAACAAACTAACCCACCCTACCTGGACCAAGGGACCCGAAAGCTTGGGCGCGACAATAACCCGATTGGGGAGGGCTAAAGATGTAGGAGATGCTGAATGTACAAACAGTATGACGGTATGTCCCTGCTGTTCCAAGCCTTGTATTTTATTGGAAAAAAAAGTTTCGGTATAGCCCGAAGCTGTCGGTAAAACCAGTCCTATTCGCATAACTCATTATTTAAGACCTTTTCGTACAACGATAGCATTTCTGTAACCATCTGATTTTCACCATGCTGTTGTTCAATAGTCATTCTGGCGGCTCTTGTCATATTCTGATAGTCCACTATAGACAATTTGGAAATGTTCTGTAAGACCAAAGCCATAGCTTCCGGATCTCTTGGAGGTACTAAAAACCCGTTCAGCCCATCTTGTATCACTTCATGCATACCACCACAATCCGTAGACACCACGACAGTACCCAGGACCATAGCTTCCAAAACCACATTGGCTATACCTTCCTCTACACTGGGCAATACTAACACATCAGCCTGTTGTTGCAAGACCTTAACGGCTTCAAACGGGAGCATCCCTAAAAACGTGACCTCCTGCTCTAAACCTAACTGTGCTCTTTGAAAACGCAAGGCTTCATCTTCAGCTACCCCAACCAGAGTATAGTGAAAGCTAACCTGTTTGCTCTTTAAAGCTGCCATGGCATCCAAGGCATAGGGATAGCCTTTTGCCCAATGGGAACGGCCAACTGAAAGGATGTTCAAGGTCTCCTTTTTTTCTGTTTTGAGCAGGTACGTCATCGCATTTAACGACAACCCACTGTAGATGGTTTTAATTTTTGATGGGGCTGCCCCATAGCGTTGAGCTTCTATGGACAGCGATTGTGACACGGCGTGAAACCCATCTACATGTGGAAAGAAATGGGTGTATAAATCTGCCAGATTTGCACTCGCTATTGGACTTATGGTGATATGAGTCCCTCTTAAACTGACAATCAATTTCATACCAAAGTCCCGCACCCAAATCCAATCCTCTATACTTTTAGCCCATTGTAAATGAAAGATATCAGGTCGGTGGTACAATACCGGATAGTATTTAACTTTCAATAATCGGGTGTGTGTTCCCCTGTTGCGGATGATAGCATCCAGCTTGTTCTTGTCTTTGGATTTAAAGAGCCTTAAGAGCACACTGTATTTAACAAGCTGATAAAGCTTATTCCATCTGCTCATGCTGTAGGTATAGTTAAAAACATGAGGACGCTTTGGATTGCTTCCCGTTTGAAGCCCAAACAGATATACGCATACACCCTGCGAGGCCATCCCAAGGACCAAGCGCTCAATAAAGGTCGTGCTGGGCACAGCTCCAGAATATACGGCAACTTTTAATCTGTTCTTCACGGTCATTCTTTTTTAATCAAGGGCATGGTATTGGAAAACAAAGATAAGGTTAACAACATACTGATAGGATGTGAATAATTCACCGCATCCTTGTTTTTAAACGCATCGTAAAAATAGGCCACACGAGATGCTGGAACTAAGTCTTTAAAATTAGAGTTGTCGAACAAGCGTTGTTCCAAATGTGAGGCATTGCGATCACCTAAAAATTGAAGCTCCCAATTGCGCTGTACATACATTTTGGTACTTACCATACGTCTGAGTTTATTTAAAACCCGAAAAGGCAGGTTATAAGGCAATGTATTATAAGGATAGGTATACAGATTAAAAGGCCTGTGGTCTTGCCAGGTCAATTTTGCCAAGGCGGGTTGGCGCATTTTTAAATAGGCAATTTGAATTTGCCTGCCCGCTAAATAAGATTCTGGAACCGTACAAATAAATTCACACATCCGGTTATCATAATAGGGTAAGCTTATTGGCCTTTTATGCTTAAAGATTGCCAAGTTAATACTCGTCCAGCGCGGTGCCCAGTACAAACTTTTAAAGGCTCGTATTTGTGCATTGGCACTTTGCGGAATGTGAATGGCTGCCAGTAAATCTGAAACACGCCCTTTTAAATACGTTATAAACTGGCCTTCAAGACCCCAATCTTGCCATAAAGAGCTGGCCAATTCCAAACCTCCTTTTTTTACAATCTTCTTCACTAAAAGGGACACCTGATCCTCAAAAGGCAAGTCGTCCTGAACCTGCATATCGTCAAACAACACATCGCCCCAATGCCCCAGACTAAACACATCACCTAGGGATTCATAGCGATCGATAAAGGCCATTTGACGCGAATGGGTAAATTCAGAATAACAATCCGTGAGCTTTGCTAATGCCTCTATGGAATCCCATAAATAGCCTTTAGGCACTGTCATGGCCTGAAAGGGGAAATTGCAAATTCTGGCTATTTGTGTTCCATAATAGGTTTCATCATGCCCATCTTGAAAGCTATAACTATAAGCCTGTACAGGAAGATTAAGATGCTTTAAAGCGGCAGCTTGCGTTCTACTGTCCAATCCTCCAGAAAGCGGTAAAATCACTGTGTTAGCTCCAGCTTGTTCCTTTATGATAGTTTCGAATAGCTCAGCAAACTCATCAACAACCTGTTTAAAGGGTCGATCTACGGGTGCATAATGCCATCTAAAATAAGGCGTCTCAGTTAACACCTTTTGAGTCCTCCTATCCACCTCATACTGGCATGCTGGTCTTAAAACCTTTTGCTCCTTGTAATACGTGTCTTGATCCAAAAAGAAACCCGTGGCCACAAAAATACAAATGGCCTCTTTGTCAAGCGTCTGTGGCTTACCAATAAAGCTAGGCGCAATGGGTATGATGTCCGTTTTAATTTTTGATATGTTACTGTGGTCCTGCAAGGTCTAAATATAAAGTTTCGTGGGCATTGATAAAAGTATTCAACGAAAAATGAGTGCCGCAATAGTCCCGTAGTTGTTTCGCAAGGCCTTCCCGTGCTTCAGGAGTTTTTAGGTACAGCGCTTCAATTTTATGGGCTAATGCGGTAGCATCTCCAGGTTCAAAAAGCAAATCCGGAAAATCCTTTAATACAAAACGGACTCCGGGAACATTGGAACCCAATACCGGTATCCCCATACACATGGCTTCCACCAAGGCCATAGGCATCCCCTCCATTTTACTGGAAATACAATACAATTGGGCCTTTGCAAAAAAAGGACGCACATCGGATTGTTTCCCTAAAAAGGAAACCTGTTGGTCAAGTTGAAGATCGCTGGTCATCTGTTTCAAATCGCTGGCATACGGGGTCTGGTCATCCCCAATGATATCCAAATGTATACGTGGATTGTTTAATTGATGCAAAGCCTGAAGTTGGGTTTCTATCCCCTTTACAGGTACGAGATGGGCCACAGTAATCATTTTAAAAACGGAGGCTTCCAAAGATTTTGGGTCTACATCAGACTTATAATACTCGGTATCCAATCCAAAAGGAATCAGCTGTTGATGGGTTTTATTGGGAAAAAAAGCGGACATATCCTCGTTTACGGTTATAATAAAATGACTTAAATAACTCCGTATTGTCCAGTGTAGATTCCCCCAACTCATCGCTTTTTTGGTATACACAAATTTAGACCCCGCCAAACGCGCTGCTAATACTTCAGACCAATCGCTGCTCCAGCCCCAGGAATGCACGATATCAACGGGATGGGTCTTAATAAAGCGAATCAAAGGGCCCAACCTAAAAAAGAAATTCCAATACGGTCGCAGCGCAATCGTGGTATCCATAATATAAATGGGCAGCCCCAAAGCCTCAACGGTTTTAAAAAATGACCCTCTGTTGTGCTTACAAGCGATGGAAACCTCAAAACGATCAGGATCCAGAGATTTGGCAAGATCATACAACACCCTGCCACTGCCCGCCGTATCAAAATTGGGTATGGTATACAAGATGCGTATCTTTCGTCTTTTCATGCTCTATCCTCTATTCTCTATTCTCTATTCTCTATTCTCTAATAACTAATAACTAATCCCTTAATAACTAATAATTAATAACTAATACCTTAATAACTTATCTCTATTCTCTATTCCCTATTCTCTATTCCCTAATAACCAATAACTAATCCCTTAATAACTAATAATTAATAACTAATCCCTCGGTTTAAAAAAATACCGATTCGTCCGGATAAACAAATCCTTCGAAATAAGTTCAAACTTAAATAAAACTAATAAGATATGGCCAATACTATAGTTAAATAGGGACATATAGTTTTTGGAGTAAAACAGATTCAAACACCGTCGAACATAAACCACTTCGTCTTTACCTTGCGAACGCTGTAAATATTTAACACACAAATAATAGTAGCCTTTTAAAAGTTTTTTTTGATAATCTTTTAATTGATATTTAGAATCTATTTCAGAAATGATATACTGTACTGAAATACAGACAGTTTCTACAAAATTAGTTCTAGTTCTAATGGGCTTGACATGATAATAAAAATCAGGAACATTATCTAAAACCTTAAAATCCTTTCCGTAATATAAACTTCTAATGGCCAGTTCAACATCTTGCAAACGCCCTAAGTTAGGATCAAAGGTTCCTAATTCAATTAAAAACCTTTTGTTCCATAATACCGCTGTGGTCTGCCAAATAAAATGGGCCTTCAGAAAATAATCCAGATAATTTGACTCAACTGAAGGGGAATAAGAAACCTCTCCCTTTTCATTTAAAATAAAGTAATGGGGGAAAACAGCAAACTGCTCTACTGCAATGAGTCGATTGGCAACAAAATGTTCTGAAACGGTATCATCAGCATCCAAAAAAACAAGATTGGAATATTGGGCATGTGCTATACCTGCATTTCTACAAACTGAAGCATTCGACTTGGTGTCATTACAAATAACATGGATTTGAGGATTGGAAATTTTATTAAAAAATGCTTTAATCAATAGCACAACAGCAGCTTCCGAACAATCGTCAACAATAATCCACTCCCAGTCTGTGGAACTCTGTTGGATCAAACCCTCATAAATTCGTTGTAATCCGTCGTACTGGTTAAAATGGGGTGTTATAATACTGATAGCCATAAGAATGGTTTAAACTAAATGATGGTGTATGGCCCACTTTTGCCAAGCGTACAAATGCCATAAGCCCCAAGGATCCACTTTTTGCTTGTTCTCATAAAAATTAGAGACTAAAGTAGATAAATAATCCCGATCCACATGTGCAGCTCCATAAAAAGGAGTGTCTATAACGGTGGTGATAAAATCCGTTTTCAATTCCGTTCTAAGCCATTTTTCTATAGGTACCGAAAATCCCTTTTTTTCTTTACTCACCTGTTCTATGGGGATAAATTCATAGAGCGCGTCTTTTAAAATCAATTTAGGCCGGTCATGCCTAATGGTAAATTGAGGGATGACCGTGTTGCTGAACGCAATCATGTCCTTATCCAAAAAAGGAACCCGAACCTCCAAACTATGGGCCATACTCATCAAATCCACTTTGCGCAGGGTACGCTGTAAATGGGCTTTGAATTCATTGGCCTTTAAATAGTCTAATATATTAGGCTTGTTAAGTGCCGCGTTAAACGCATAGGCGTCCAACAATTCTGGTGAAAAATGGACAGTCGCCATAAAACGGTCTAAACCTGTAAAATGAATTTGTTTATTTAAAATCCAATCTGAAAACTTGGGAACCACCTCCAGTGCCCTGGACAGTCCTTTATAAAATCGTCTTAATATGGGAATAAACAGCTTGCGCAACCACAACGGATATCGAAACCAATGGCCTTGGCGCAACGATTTCCGAAAACGCGGATAGCCCCAAAATAACTCATCACCCCCATCGCCCGATAACATAACACTGGCGTGCTCCTTGGCCTTTCCGGTTATCAAATAGGTTGGTAAAGAACTGTAATCTCCAAAGGGCTCGGGCATCCCTTTAAAATGGGCATCGACAACAGAAAGCAGGTCGGCTTTGGTAGCACGGGCTTGAATATGTTTAACATCCAAAATTTGAGCATAGGTTTGGGCACTTTGGCTTTCGTCCAATCGCGCATCATCGACCCCAAAGGTAAAGGCGCTTAAATCGGGTTTGCTCTTTTTGGCAAAGGCGGTCACCAAGGAACTGTCATAGCCCGAACTTAAAAAGGTGGCAACAGGCACATCGGCTTGTAATTGCTGTTTAACAACCGTTTCAAAACACGTGGAAAAGGCCTGCCTAGTACTAGGATCCGAATCCAATAGCTGTGGATGGGTTTCCCATTGGTAGTACGGCACCTGCTCCACAATACCTTTGGATGCGTAGTCCCACACCATATAATGTCCAGGCTCCACTTGAAATATGTTCTCATAAATGGTGTTGGGCGCATGCATATAGCCCAGTCCAAAAAACTCTTTCATGATCTCGGGCCTCAAGGCTCGGTCATAAAACGCTGGATGTTTAAAGATCTGGTCGAATTGTGAAGCCAATACAATCCCCTGTTGATGAACACCGTAAAAAAGAGGCTTAATCCCCGAAAAATCCCGAATCAAATACAGGCGTTTCACATCCAGATCCCAAATACTGATGGCAAACATCCCATTTAGGGCTTGTGAAAATTCTGTTATGGAAAGTTGGTCGATAAGGTGTACCAGCACTTCACTGTCAGAGCTCGATCGCAAAGCCTTCTGGTCAATATGGTAGGTCTCTACTAAAGCCTTATAGTTATAGATTTCTCCATTAAAGACCAGTACAAAGCGTCCTGATGGACTCACCAAGGGTTGCATCGCATTAGAGCTTAAGTCTAGTATAGAAAGGCGATTAAAGCCTAACTGGCAAACCCCCTGTTTCCAGAGTTCTTGTTGGTCTGGCCCTCGATGTCTACTCAAATCCAAGAGCGCCTTAAAATCAGGCACCTCCATTAAATCTGTCGACACTTCTCCTATAAATCCACACATAATATATTAGTATTCATTCCCGCTAATTAAGGTATCACAAGTTCTAAATTCCAAATCACAATCTACAAATTCCAAATCACAAATCACAAATCACAAATCACAATTCACCATTTACTGAAGACTGAAGACTGAACACTGAAGACTGAACACTGAACACTGAACACTGAACACTGAACACTGAACACTGAACACTGAACACTGAACACTGAACACTGAACACTGACCACTGATCACTATTCACAAATCACAATCTACAAATTCCAAATCACAAATCACAATTCACAATTCACCATTTACTGAACACTGAACACTGAACACTGAAGACTGAAGACTGAACACTGAAGACTGAACACTGACCACTGAACACTGACCACTGAACACTGAACACTGAACACTGAACACTGAAGACTGAACACTGAAGACTGAACACTGAAGACTAACCACTATTCCCACTCCCCCTCTACGCTCTAAAGATAAAATCTTCTGTGGCTTTGACAATGTACTTCCAATCATATTTCTTCACACAGTTAGGTTAGCTGCTTAAGCCCATGAAAATAACAATAATAAATGTAAGCATACTGTATAGAATTTTTAAATTTGGTGATTGCACTCAATTTTGAGATTGTATACGCTATACGCTTTCCTTTAAGGTAAAACATATAATCTATTGATGATAGAGAGGCAAGAAAAGTGATGAGGTATTGAAATAAAACTATGGATTTAAAAGAATTAACGGAACAGAACAAGAGTCCTAAAAACTCAAGACACCCCTGGGAGCAGGCAAGATTAGAATTTATCCACAAAACCGTCAAAAAACACTTGGATCACGATCGGGACCCTATTTTTCTGGATATAGGCTGTGGCGACACTTATGTTGCAGAACAGTTATTGGAAAGAATCCCAAAGGCTACTTTTTATTGTGTTGATCATGCTTTTACAGAACAACAACTACTTTATTACTCTAAAAAATATAAAAACATCAACATCAAGGTATTCAACACCTTAAAGGACGCTACAGCACAAATAGAGTCTGAGATTTCATTTGTTTTAATTTTAGATGTAATGGAGCATGTTAAAAACGATGTGGATTTTTTAGCACAAATTGAGCAGCTAGAGTCCTTTAAATCAAAATCTAAGCTACTAATTACTGTTCCTGCTTTTCAATGTTTATCCTCACATCACGATCAGGTATTAGGGCATTACAGACGCTATACAAATAAAACATTAGAGTCGGTCACCCTTAAATCGGGCTTTCAAACCCTACATAAAGGCTATTTTTTTAGCGCCCTCCTTTTACCCAGGGTTATCATAAAAATTAAAGAACTCCTAATAAAGCCTAAAGCATCATCAACCTCTGTAGCCAAATGGACTAAAGGACGACTTTTAACCTTGTTGTACAAAAATATACTTATATTAGATTTTTCAATAACCACTTTTTTAGAAAAAATACGGCTTAAGCCAATCGGTCTATCCAACTATATGATATGCAAAAAACCTGTGTCATAATTCCTTGCTATAATGAAAAAGAAAGGTTCCCCTTCGATGACTTTTTAAAGGGTCTCAAAGCGGCTGAAAAGATGGACTTTTGTTTTGTCAATGATGGTAGTACCGACGGTACCTTAACGGTTCTGAACCAACTAAAAAGCAGCGCGTCCAATATGATCGTTTTGGATCGCCCTGAAAACAAAGGCAAAGCGGAAGCTATACGCTATGCCGTATTACACTTAGACACAACTCCATATGACTATATAGGTTATTTGGATGCCGATTTATCAACCTCACTTCCTGAAATGCAACGCTTATCAAGCTTTAAAGCACAGGACCTCACATTCATCATGGGTTCAAGAATAAAAAAACTGGGCTCTGTTATAAAAAGAGATCGGTTTAGACATATTTTTGGACGTATTTTGGCAACCGTTGTGAGCGCCTGTATTCTGAGGATTCCCGTTTACGACACCCAATGTGGTGCCAAACTCATCGCGACACCTCTGGCTGTTGACATCTTTAGGGAGCCCTTTGTGAGCAGATGGCTATTCGACATCGAATTACTATTACGGGTCATGGAATTAAAAGGAAAATCCTATTGTGACCATGCGGTGGTTGAAATTCCCTTGCTAAACTGGCATGACAAAGGAGACTCTAGAATTAAAATTATAGATTTTATAAAAATCCCTATAGACTTATTAAAAATTCACAACACCTATAAAGGCCTCCATGTTTAAAAAATTATATGATGCTGTTTTAAACCGCCCCCTTTTAAGCCTATTAATATATGGGGCTATCTTAAGAATTCTGATTTATGGCTTTTATAATTCCATTACCTTGTATTCTGATTCCTATAGTTATATCAACCTATCTAAATTTATAACACAGTTAAGCTTCCTAGACTATACTGGTGAGCGCACACCGGGCTATCCCTTCCTCATTGCGGCAGCAGGTGGCAACCTGTATGGCACTGTGGGCATTCAAATCCTTTTGGGCTTGCTCACTATGGTTCTTGTTTACGATTTCTGTAAATTGATCACGAAAAGCAAAGCATTTTCCTTTTGGGTAACCTGTATGATGACTTCGTTTTTACACCTCTTATTCTTTGAATTTACCATCTTATCCGAAACCCTGACTGTGTTTTTAGTAGTCTTGACCTTTTGGTATATTCAAAAATATAAGCTGTTGGAATCCAATGCCGCCTTAAAGCATCTGTTTGTGCTTTCGCTTATCTTAAGCGGTTTATATCTTACCAAACCCCTGTTTATTTACATCCCTATTGGGTTTTTTGCCTTTTATATCGTAAAAAATTTCCATTACGGTCTCCCCAAAATCACACTCAAAGCCAGCACTTTAGTACTAGCACCACTCTTGAGTTTTTATGCTTGGTGTTCTGTAAACGAAACGAATATTGGCTATTTCGCCAGCACCTATTATTTGGGAGTCAACCTATCACAAACCGCTACGCCCTTTTTTGAAAAAGCCTCCGACGACGATAAGCTCATACGCGATATCATGGTGAAGCACAGAACCTTAAATCCGATGTACAAATCGGACAAAAAAAACCCGATGACGGTTTGGTATGCCTGGAATGAATTAAAAGAAAAAACCCAGCTTTCCAATCCCGATTTATCGCATGAACTCGGCAGGATTTCAAAAGGTTTATTTAAAGACCATCCCGATTTATACCTTAAACAAGTGGGACAGTCTTGGACAGCGTTTTGGGGCGCTTCCCTATTTTTCTGGAGAACAGGATATATAACAAACAAAGTGGTGCAAAAATGGACCTATCGGTTGTGGTATGGATTTCAGCAATACCTTTTAGTACTGATCCATATTTTATTTTTAGGCTTTGCACTAAAAACAATGTATCGTTTTGGTCGCAGCAACTTTAAACAATTCGATTTAGACCTATTTATTATAGCCATAATTTTGTCGGGATCCTTAGCCCAAGCTCTGGTTGTTTATGGCTCCAACTCAAGATTTTGTGTCCCTTTTTTTCCATTAATACTCTATTTTGTTATGGCTAATCTGGTTTCACTTAAAAAAAATAAAACAATAGACCATGACTAATGATTATATATAGTTGCCAATTTTTCAACTAAAACTCTATTTTCATAAAGCTTACATACAAATGCTCTTCCTCTCATGCCCATTTTGGTTTTTAATTCTGCATCTAAAATCAACCTTTCAATACTTTTAACAAAACCATCTATATCGCCCTCTTTAACTACAAAACCGGTTTCCCCATCAATAAGGCCATATTTCATTCCGCCAACGTTAGACACCACAACGGGTAACTCCATAGCCTGCGCTTCTTGTATGACCAAGCCTTGGGTTTCTGCCCGTCCGGTTTCAGGATCATGTCGACCTGACAATAAAAATACATCAGCTTGTTCAAATTGATTTTTGACTTGCTCTTGAGTTAAACTACCATACATAAAAACAAAATCCCTCAACCCTAATGTTTTGATTTTATGTTCAAGTTCCAACCTCATTTTTCCTTCACCAATTATGTGTAACCTCACGTTGGTATAACCTTTATCATGAAGGGCTTTTATAATGCCTATGGTTATATCGGGTCCTTTTAATGGAATTAATTTTCCACAAAAAACAATATCAAAATATAATGTATTTTTCTTGTTTGTTGTCTTTTTAAAAAATTGGGTATCTAAACCTACAGGCAAAATAGAAATGTTATTTAAGCTAGGGTTTAGTTGTAAAAGCAAACCCTTTAAATATTCGGAATTTACCGTAAAAGCAGTACTGTGTTGCAATACTATTTGATATTCTTGTTGATAAAAAGAGGCTTTATCGGGCACTAGATCATAGCCGTGAAAAGTACTGACCAGCTTGGTTGTCATGGGTATAAAACCCAACGCTTTTAGATAAGCTATACGCTTGGCATTTGGTCCAAAATGTACATGTATCACATCAAAATCAGGGTGGATTAAAAACCATTGTGCCTCAAAAAACAATTTTAAAGTATAGGCTTCCTTACCGTATTTAAAAAAATTTAAGGTTTTAAAAAGCAGTTTCCAATCTATTTCAAATACATGCATTAATACCCACAACTTAAAGACCAAAAGGCGCATGATTTTTGAGCTGGGTGGCATTTTAAAATAGCTGACTTGTTGAAGCAAATCATGTTTTTTTACACTGCTATGTAGAACAGGTATAGTCGTTTTATAGTAAGAATACAGCGAAACTTGATGTCCAGCTTCTATAAGTGAATTGACCTGATTAACTATAAAGGTCTCCGATACAGAAGGAAAATACTTTACTACGACCGCTATTTTTAAAGGCTTCATCTGGGGTTTGTTTTTTTATAAATATAAAAATCAGACATAGAAGTATGCTCGGGATTATTTTTATCAAATGGATATTTGTTCTTAATATGCTCCATCAATTCCCAGTCCTGAGACACATGCGCCGCGATCCAGTTCGTAAAAGTCCTGCACCGTACATGGGCAACGACCTGCTCGTCGTAATTACTGGAATAAATAATAACGTATTGTGTCGACGTTTGAAATAATCGGTTCATATAGGCCTCAAACACCTCATCTTCTATTAAATGGTATAGGACATCCAAAGACAGGGTAAGCTCAGCCTTAATCGGTTTAGAAGCCTCATCCTCCATAAGATAAAATACTTTGCTGCTGTCATCCCCAAATCGTGTGGTACATAATTCCAAGGCTTTTGGCGACACATCAACACCTATATAGTTGGGATAGTTCGCCAAACTTAATTGGTGCCCATCGCCACATCCATATTCCATAACGGTCTGTATATCATGCTCTTTTACAAAAGCATTTAAAACATCGGCCTTAAAATGGGCCAACCGCCCATAACTTCCCGATCCAGAATTTTTATCGGCCCTATAGCGCGCTTCCCAATAGTGTTGGGAGCCTAAAAATTGCTGGGCTTTGGGCTTTCCAAAAACTTTTTGTTTGAGTATTTTAAAAAACCAAATCCTTCGTGGCCTAAACAGTTGTTTAACAATCCGTTTCCAATTGCTGATGACAAAATTTGTATCCTTCATATATACCCCAAATAAAAAGGACTGCTTAAAGGCATTAAAATACTGTTTTTGAAGTAATAATTCCTTGATATAACTGCGATGAAAATACCGGTATTTTATTTTAAGTTGGGGAATCTCTGTATTCTTAAAATAAAGTTCTTTATAACAAAGCACTGCAATTTTGCCACGTTCTAATGCACTTAATGCATTATGCTGACCTTGGTCATGGATTCTGTATACAGCACTAACAAAATTCTGGCAGTTTCCAGGGCCTTGTTTAAGGAGTTCTGTATAGAGATGTACATCTCTAAAATATTGATACTTATTAAATAGTTCAAGGTCCATCACGGATGCCCTAAATACTAAAGTTAAAGTGCCACCAAACCAACCTTTAGTAAACATATCGAAATCATATACGATATCTAAATCCTCCTTAAAAAAATGATCGTTTTCATCTATCAAACTTTCATCAGGTCTCAACGCTAAAAACCGGGTCATACTAAACGTAAACCCTGTATTGGCTTCCAAAAAATCAACCTGCTTTTGCAATTTTAAAGGATCCCTCCAATAATCATCTCCTTCAAGTAACGCTATATAAGTTGGGTTGCTCTCAAAACACCTAATATAGGTGTGTATGGCATTCTTTGTAGACCCTAGATTCTCCTGATTTAAAATCAACTCAATATGATCCGGAAATTCTTTTTGAAGTTGTTCACAGATGGATTTCGTGTTATCCGTAGAGCAGTCTTCACCAATAAAGAGCTTAAAATTAAAGTGCGTTTGCTGTTGCATGACCGAACGTATGGCCTGCTCAATATACGCTTCATGGTTATACGTAACCATCCAAATAGCAACAGTAATAGAAGACATAGTATAATTTAGAAATTAATCAATCCTTTGTTTTTCTCGCGTCTAGACTCCAAGATCAAGGTGCCTTTATTAAGAGACCTTTGTCCCTTATGGGTAGCAAAATAAGAATTGCGACCATGAAGCACTAATTCATCATGAAAAAACACAACATCATTTTTATGAAGTAAGACTTCGGTTAAAAGCCCTGACCTCACCACACGGCGTTCTAAAAACTCATGAAAAGCTTCTTGTAAGTCTAAAACTTCTTGGGTATTGTTGGCATCAACACAATAGTAGTTCCAGTTTAATCTATAGTCTTCTCCGTCTTTTATTAATATTTTAGAAACACGTTCCCGACCGCCTTTGCTAAAAACAACATCTAAAGTCATGAGCTGTTCTTTAAGGTCATGGGCATTGGCTAAATCCAATAATTCAACCAAGCGTAACGAATCTATAAAAACAGTACTACCTCCTAATTCGGCCTGTCCAACACAATAAAAAAATTGGACATTGTCTCTAATATTTATATAAGAAAAGTCGGTATGCAAAGGTTGAGCATAAGCAGCTGTCCTATAGCGATCTTGCCGATCTGGATCATAGGTAATATCAATCCAGCGCTTCCCTGTGGGTTTACCCGTTACGATATCTTCATCAATTGCATATACAAAACCGATGTCATCCGAAAATGCATTAAAAAAAGTTAAGCTGTCCGCTTTTAATTTATAATCTCTTAAAACAACCACTTTATGCTGTTCGAGCAAAGCTTCCAATGTTTTGGGTGCGTAGGCAATCGCCTCATATGTTGTTTCAACTAAATAATTCATCATATCAAATTTAATTATTGAATTGCATAACCAAATCCCGACTGGCCAAAACCATCTCCATTATAAAATAGATATTTTGTATCCTTATACTTTATGACGTTAGGATAGGTCATCATAAAACTATCCCAACCCGTTTCAGACAACGCTATTCCAACCTGATCATCCAGTCGTTTCCATTTTATACCGTCTTGCGATTCTGCATAGCCAATACGATAGGATTTGTTTTTATGCGCTCTATAACCATGAGCGTCTCGATAGGCATACCACATTTTATATATACCGTCTTCCTTCAACACCGATGCACTGGCAATACCCCCTTCGGTTGGTGTTTTAAAATCAATAGCCACAATGCCTTGGCGATCCCAAGTAATGCCATTTTTGGACTCGGCATATTTAAGATGGTAAAAAGGTTCCTGTATCCCATGGATAAGATCCCATTTTGTACAGGATAAATACCACATACGCCACAGATCACCTTCTTTCATGACACAGGAAGTCCCCGTAAAATAGGGCTCTAAATGTGTTGATGACAGTATAGGACCCTCATAAAGCCTTCTAAATGTCTTCCCATTATCCATGCTGTATGCTAGGCCTATCGCGTTATGATATGGCACTTCTTTTTTAACACTCCAGCCTATATAGTACATATATTTTTTATGACCATACGTAACAATAGCCGATGGCATTAATCCAGATTCATCAAAGGTTCCCAATGCTCCAAAATCAAACAAATAATCTGGATGTTCGTATAAAATATGGCTTGGATTACCAGCTTCGACTTCAATATAGCTTATTTGACTTTGACCTTTCGCGTTTCGGCTTGCATAATAAATGCGCCAAAGGTGATCATCTATCAAATCTACAACAGGGCATTGTGCATGGGTTTTATTCCATGAGTGTTTCGCATTAACATTAAAAATAAGTCCCTTTTTTGTCCAACTCATAATTTAATATCTTTACTATGCTTATGTTCCAAGCGTTTAGCAGGGTTTCCTATATAAACACCCCAAGCTTCAGTGTCTTTAACTATAGTTGCAGACATACCAACAAAAGTACCTTCAGCGATGGTCACATTATCCCTAATGGTAGCATTAACACCAAAAAATGCATAGGATTCAACCAAGCAATGACCGGACAGCACAACATGAGAGGTAAAATTCACATAATCTTTTATGCTGCTGTGATGCCCTATATGGTTGCCACTCCACATGACCACACAATTACCAATAGTGACAAAGGGTTGAATGGTATTGTCTTCTAAAATAAAACAGTTTTCTCCTATAGCATCGGTTAGAATCGTGGCTTTAGAACTGATATAATTTATAAACCGATACCCTTTACTTTTAACTTGCAAATAAACCGATTCGCGTAAGGTGTTCATCTTTTTAGGATCCATGGGCACAAAAAAAAGATACGTTTCGGGTGGATACGTTTCCTTTATATCCTCAAATGCCACAATTGGTAAGCCTTTAAAGGTTTTTTCCTCAGTCATAAATTCTTGATGTACAGTAAAGGCCACAACACTATAATCACTATCATGAGTGAGGTAATAATGCGCGAGTTCTGCAAAATCCTGAACTCCAAAAACAACGACTTTATTCATACTCATTATTTATATAGGTACACGGTATATTCATAAAGACCATAATCATTGCGAATAACAAAATTACGGGACAAGGCTTTAGTCATAAAATCTATTAATAAGTCGGTTGATACATGAAACAGGTCCCAACGTTCCCAATCCACAGTCTTACTCATAACATTAAAGGCTATCCCTTTTTCGGCTTTGCTAAAAATAATTGGCAACATGGCCTTAAAATAAAGCCACATCGCATCAAAAGACAACTCCCTTTTTTCCGTAAAAACACCATTACACACGATATAATCAAATGCTGGTAGGTCTTGGTGTTCCTTCAGGATATCCAAATTAAAATACCTGTTTTCAGGATATTTTCTTTTGGAGATCTCAATATAGGCTGTGGAAAGATCCAAACCAGAATAGTTAATATCATAAAGCCCAGCATCTTGAATAAACTGATATAAATGCGAGGTGCCACAACCAAAATCTAAAAGCGAAACAGACCCCTCCTGCTCCTTTATCACATCCAACATGACCTGATATCGGGTTTGGGCATCTTTGGCATTGGGCCAATCAACACCCAAATGGGTATCGCCATGTGCTTCCAAACAGCTTTCATAATGTTCAATTATTTTTTTATAGGCTTCGTTCACAATAAACTATAGTCTTTTAAGAATTGTTGTACGACCTCAACGGGATTGAACATCACAACATCTATTACAGATAGCCAAGGTACAAATTCATGTTGAAATTGAGGGTATAAAATAGGCTGGCTCTTTAAAAAACACAAGTCCATCCCTTCTTTTTTAAAATGAGTTTTGGTATAGAGTTCAACACCCCCTATAGGGTTGATATAGGTTGTAGCCTGTTCTTGCTTTGCAATAGCCAAAATCCGCTGCTCTGCTTTTAAATCTTGTGAGCCCGTATGGCTTTTAGAACTGATAATCCAAGATGCCGACAGGTTGAGATAGTTTGCCATCAACTTCACACTATCCATGGCCAATCCTGAAATGCTAGTGCAATGGTTAAGCCTAAAAAATGACTCCAATAAAGGAAAGACCGTATTAAAATAGGGAGCTTTATGATAGGCCTGATGGATCGTTTTTAAAAGTTTTGAAACACCTTTTTCGTTTACATCAAGCTCCACATCACAAATCCGTTTATTCTGGCTTATGGCTTTGCAGGGTATGGTAAAGCTATGAGGCTTCCCATGCAATAAAATAGAATTCCTATTGATAAAGCCTTTTTTGATAAAATGAACATCGTCATAAAACACAAAAGTATCTACAGCCTGAATCAGCTGAAAATAGCCAAGGTACGGAAACACATAGGGTTGCATAATGGCGACCTTCATAAGGCTCCTTGAATTAAGGCGATGATACGGTGCTGATCTTCAGTTTTGAGATCGGGATACAAGGGCAAACACAAAACCCTGGAAGCTATAGACTCGGATACCGGACATGCCCTATACTTTACATAATCCAAAGTGTTTAAGGAGGGATAAAAATAACGCCTCGGATAGATGTTATGGGACTCCAATATGGCTTTTATGTTTAGTAATTGGGCCTCGTCTTTAAAAATAAGGGGATAGTAACTGTAATTCCACTGCGTATGGTCTCTAATCTTTAAGGTTTGCAATGCCGTAGTTTTAAAGGCCTCACGGTACTGATCAACACGCTCTTCACGCTGGCTCAGTAAATGATCCATATAGGGTAAAACAGCCAAACCCATAGCGGCTTGAGGCTCGCTCATCTTGGCATTGATACCCAAGCCTTGAAACGCTTCGTCGCCTTGGTGGCCAAAATTATGATAATAAAATAGAACCGCTTTTAAAGCTTTATCCTTGGTAATAACAGCTCCCCCTTCTCCGGTATGAAACACCTTGGTGGCATGAAAACTACAGGTGCTCACATCGCCATAATTAAAAATAGACTGCCCTTTATAGCTAACCCCAAAAGCATGTGCCGCATCATAGATCACCCGTAAACCATGTTTTTTAGCAATGGCGTCGATGGCTTCTACAGCACAGGGATTCCCAAACACATGGGTCGCTAAAATAGCCGAGGTTTGCTCGGTTATGGCCGCTTCAATCTTGGTTTCGTCTATACTAAGATATTCGGGGTGGATATCCACAAATACAGGCCTACAGCCCTCCCATACAATACTAGAGGTGGTGGCCACATAACTAAAGGGCGTGGTAATAATCTCCCCTTTCAGTTGTAAGGCCTTGATGGCGATTTGCAAGGGTAAAGTGCCGTTGGTCATGGCAATGATATGGGATACCTCCAAATACTCCTGTAAATTTTGCTCAAGCTCTCGCACCAAAATCCCCCTATTGGTCATCCACCCCGTGGCCCAAGCGCGCTCCAAAATAGCCTGGTACTCAGACTGTGGCGGTAAAAAGGTTTTGGTAACGTTAATCATATCTTGGAGTTTGGGGTTTTATTTTCCCATGGAAAATCGGTTCTTAAGGGCTTTTTATCTAAAAACTCACAAAGCCTAAAGTAATCCTGCTGTTGTGAAACATTAATAACAAGTAAGTGCTCTGGACGACTTTTAAAATACTGCTTAACTGTATAATTATGGGTTGTATAGACCGCTTTTAAAATACTCTCATTGTAAAGATCATGGTCTTCCGTATGGTATATGTTTTTAAAACTGTCATAAGCATAGCCTGTATAGCGATACGCTGCTTGTTTTAGGTCTGCTGCTGTAGGTACACCTTTTCCTTCTGCCCAGAGTTTGGAATGAAACCGTACTAACGATTGATACCATTCCTCGGCAGAATTGCGCTCCGTTAAAATAAACTTAGCATCTTTAAAATACTGATCTAATGCAATAAAAGTATGGGGTAGAGAAAACGGGATATCTTGAAAAGCATCTGCCGTTTTACATAACTTAATAATCGATTTAAAATCGCGTGTATACCAATCAAAAAACAAGAATTCTCCTTTGGCCTGATTCCCCATTTTATAGCCAAATCCCTTTAAAACACTTTCAATTGTGGTGGTACCAGTTTTATTGAAACCGATACAGAATATTTTGGGTCTGTGTTTTTTAAATAACATAATTTAATTTACGATAGTATAATCTTATTGTTTTCAATAACAACTTTTATTCATCGATTAAGTGTTGATACAATTCCATTAATTTTTGAGCCTCCATTTCAGTTGAAAATTTGGATTGACTGTTTGTCATAGCGGCTTCCGAAAATTGATAATACCGGTCCTTGTCTTTCCACAAGGCTATACAGGCCTCTGCCATCTCCTCAATTTTAAAATAATCATTCACAATGGCGGACTGATGAGGTAAAACCGCTTCAGGTAAACCGTCTGAATTGGATACCACACAAGGTAACCCAACCGATTGCGCTTCAAGGACACTGGCCGACAACGCTTCTGACACGCTTAATTGCACAAAAAAATCGTAGTGGGACAATCGCTTTTTTAAAGTCTCATTATCCAGCTTTCCATGAATGCTAACCTGATCGCCAAGTTTAAATCTATCCACTAAAAAATACAGCTGTGCTAAATCTTTTCCATCGCCATAAAAATCATAAGTAAAGGGTATATTTTTATCCTTTAAGGTTTTTGCAAACCTCAGGCAGCCTTCTATATTTTTCTCCCAGGTCATTCTAAAGGTCGAAACCAATTTTAATACATCCTGGTTGGGGTATTTCGGCTGCGCCTGAATAGGCGTTCCAAAAGATATAGGAATGACATGAATCTTTTTGTCTGCAACGCCCCACCGCTCAAGGTATGTTTTTTGATGGTCGCTCATCACAACAAAGGCATCAATATATTTTGATTGCTCTTTATAAAATGTTCTCCAGTTGGCATCAAGCCAAGGATACATATAGGTATCTCCTCCTCGCAATGTCATGACAATCTTGGGCTTTTTGGCCATATAAAATAAGGGCTTAATTTTATTTTTTAAATGACTATGCTGTAAGTGTATGACATCAAACCTATTCATAATGTCCAAATCTTGTCTTTGGTAGCGAGAGAGCCCTAACCTATAGAGCAAGCTTTGAACTGAAGTTGCAAAACTGACACTGTCGATTGAAAAATCGGCTTGAGATTGATGGTGATAGGCCAAGGTTTGTATTTTCAAAATCTTTTTTAACGCTACCAGTACATTGCTGAGATAGTGTTGATAAACCCCTGGCATTTTATCATAAATATATAATAGTTTCATGTCAATCTTTTATAGTCCTGTTTCAAATCATCTGTATTTCAATAAAACAGTTTTTTATCATTTTATGTTTTATCCTGTAAAAGGATAGTCATCCTATTCTAATTTTTAAAACAATTTACAGATCCCTAGACGCATGTTCCAGGGTTTATTTGATGTTAACCTTTTTAAATCGATAAGCGCCTCTGCCCAAAACAATTTGATTCAAAACACAAAATAATAAAAATGATTTCTGTCTAAAATTAAAATATTCAAATTTCAAAATATGACCTATGACTAAGCTATAGTTTTTATTATCCAACATACGCTTTAAATCCAACACACATTCGTTCTTAAATTTTACAATGGCATGATCATCTTGATTTAGCACAAAATAGTCCAATATTTTTTTATTTACAATATATCTTGAATGCAATCCTGCACCCGGCCCGTCTGTGACTATAGTTAATGAATCATCGTGCCATCTTACTTTAAACAAAACCTCTTTTACATGGCGAATCTGTAAAGTGCTTGATGAGCTAAAGACCCTGAAAAAAAATTCCAGATCTTGTGCTCTTATTAAAGTCTCATCAAATACAAATCCGTTTATGATTTCCCTCTTTAACAGAAATGACAAGGGACTATAAGTTACTTTTTTATCTGTTAAATCCTTTAAAATATGCCCTGAAAAGCTATAATTTGAAATCCGTTTTTTTAGCCCTTTAGAATCAAAATAGGTAAAAGCACAAAACACCACATCTGTTTTAGGGGAGTTTTCAAAAACCATGAGCCTGCTTTGCAAATAATCAGTATACATAATATCATCACTATCAAACCACTGCACATAATAGCCCTTGCTCAACTCAAACCCATAATTTCTGGCCCCATTCCCTCCTGGCAAATGCCGATTCGGTCGTTGGTGGTATTGAAACCGTGCATCGTTTGTAATATATTGGTTTAATAGTGTCGCCGTAGTATCGGAACTCCCATCATCTATAACCAAACATTCCCAGTTGGTATAACTTTGTGCCAATACCGAGTCCAGAGTCTCCCCAATTAAATGCGCACGGTTAAAGGTTGGGATGATGATGGAAACTAAAGTGCTTTGCATTCTTTTATTTTAATATTTTTAATTAATTTAAAATGGGAATACTAACTTAAATATTCATCCCATTTCTTTGCCAATAAAACAGGATCATATTCTTTTAAAATTTTCTCATCATACCTATAACTGCTGGTCTCATATAATTCTACGCCTTTTTGCAACGCGTTTTTTACCGATTTTGAATCCTCTGGATTATACATAGGCAATTTCAATCGTGTTAAAACTTCGGTGATATTTCCTCTGTTTGGGCCAATCATTATTTTTTTAAATGTCATTCCTAAAAAAATATTTCCAGAATTTAAAATCTTAATTCTTGGGATAAAAACTATATCAGCGGCTGAAAGCATTAATGAAAGTTCGTTAAATTCTAAAAATTTATAATTGAATTTGTAACCAGCTTTCATATATGAATTGTTTGCCAATTTTTCATATAATGCCTTCACATCAATTTTTAGATATTTTTTTAAAAACACTCTTCCCTTAAAATCATATATTAACTTTTTTTTTCTTAACCTACTAACTAATAATACTTTATTTTTATTTGCAATCCCTTTAAATGCTCTTAATGTCAGGTTAAGTTCTGATTTATTCCTAACACAACCCGGCACTAAAATAATCAGAGAATCTTTATGATACCCTAATTGTTCCCTTGCTTCATCTTTTAAAAAAAGTTTAAATGAGTTTTTATATAAAGGGTGAAATATAACTTCATGCTGTTTAAAAGGATATTTTTTTTCTAATAATTCTTTACTATAATTACCAAAATGTAACATAGAATCACAAGATGACATCAATAAATTATACAATTTTTCATATTTAGAAGTCATGCCATGATGACGTTCTAAGTTATGAACTACATAAAATATTTTTGAATGCTTTTGCCAGAATTTAACAGCCTCCTTTAATTCGTCTAATTGAGTTGACGATGGCTCTTTATTCTTAAATATTGTTTCTGGCCAATGAATTAAAACAATTTTATAAATTGTCTTGTAATTTTTATAGTCATCAAAAATAAAATTATGCCTTGAATAAAACATAATCTCATCAAAAAAAGGATTGACGTCTTTTAGTGCTGGTATAAAAATGTTCATATTCTATTTAATTTACCAATTATACCAGCCACAAACCCTTTTAAAAGATTCTGTGAAATTAAAGTTATTTTTCTCTTTCTTATATCTTTTTTCAAGTGTTGATATACTTTTTTCCAAACTATATTTACCGTAGTAAAAAAATATTCTTTTTCATGCTTTGCCAATAAAATTCTATTACGTGTCATGTAATAAGCATATAACTCTCCCTTTTCACTTGAAGCATGGTATGCTAAAGCATCTGTATTAACGAGTAATTTAAAGTTATTTTTTGTAGCCCTCAAACACCATTCTGCCTCTTCAAAATATAAGAAAAAATCTTCCATCATAAAACCTATCTTCTTAATAACTGACGTTTTTACTAACATCGCGCTACCATTTACATAATCTACTCTTTGAACAGGTTGCCAAGTTTTTAATTCTGATATAATTTTATTAGAATTGAAATGAGCGGTCTCAAATCCTTTTCGTTTATTAATAATGCCTCCATCTGAGTATATTCTATTTTTATCATTCCTATAACATATTCTCGGACCAACAGCTGCAACATTTTTATTCTTCTGAATTGTTTCCATTAAAATGGTTAATGTATTATTCTCAAGCCTAATATCTGGGTTTAATATCCAAACATACTCAGCCTGTTCTTCTAAAGCTTTACGGATACCAATATTATTTCCACCAGCATATCCAATATTTTTAGAGATATAAATAATTTCCTCATTTTTAACATTTAAAGCAAGGTTGTTTTTATCCTTGAGCTCCGAATTATTGTCTACAATAATAATAGAAAGGCCTTTATAAAATTCTTTAATTTGTGTATATAGTTCTATGGTATCTTTAGAAGAATTGTAATTAAGAATTACAATGGTTATATTTTTACAATCAAACTGCAAATATCTTTTAATTTTATAAATTATTTTTCTCTATTTAAATTCACACTTTTTTTGATAATATTATATAGTTCTGGGCACTTTATTTCAGGAGTAAATTCCAAAAATAACGCTTTTGCTTTTTTTCCATCACTAGTTACTTTTTCAGGATTATCATAGTAATATTTAATAGCTTCACTCATAGCTTCTATATCTAAATAAGGAACAATTAAACCTCCTCCTCCTTGCAAAATTTCTTCTGTTCCTGTTGCATTTTCAAAACATATAATAGGCGTTTCAAACATGGCTTGTTCAATACAAACCAAAGGAAAGGGATCTTCTCTAGACGTCATTAAAAAAACATCAAATTTTTGATAGAACTCCTCAGGTGATTTTGTTTCTCCAACAAAATGTACCATCTGATCTAAGCCTGCTCGTTCTAAATCAGATTTAACAACATCACTTGTCCAATTTTTGCCTACCCAGATGAATTCAATTTCACAATTAGGATATTTCTTTTTAAAAAAATAGGCCGCCTGAATAAATAAATCATATCCCTTTCTCCAATTTACTTGACCAGATCCGCCGACAATAAATTTATTCGATTCTTTTTTTACTGATGTGGATTTACTTATTTTAGAAAATTCATAAACAACTTTAATTCTATTTTTTTCAACATTAAAATTGTCGGTTAAATTATTCTTTACTTTATAGGACGCTGCAATAAAAAAATCAACATCCTTCATAAACTTATTAAAATTTGGTAAAACTTGATTTATAACAAGTTTTAATTCATGAACATGAATAATTAATCTTGTATTTAATAATTTGCTTTTTAATAAAGTAGCTATTGGTATTGAAATAACCGTATTTCCATAAATGACATCATAATCCTGTTTAACAATAGAATTAATTATAAGTTCTTCTTTACTTTTTACAGGATATCCAATCTTTTTAAATACTTTTTTTTTAAGTATTTCCTTAAATCTTTTATGCTCCGGGGGTAACTCCAAATTATATAAATTATTGGCGACAGACTTAAAATCTTTTGAAAGCTCGCCTCCTTTTAATAGCAATATATCTGACGTTACATTATTATTATGTTCTTTCAACCAAGTTAAAAAACGCAATAAAATCAGTTGAGCTCCCGATCTCTTAGTGTCGTGGGTTATAAAAAGTATTTTCATGTCTTTAGTTAACAATCTTTTTTATAATGTCCAATTTATCAGGATGGTATTTCATAATTACATCTCTGTAGCGTTTTACATAGGGCTCTAAAAGGGGGTCTTCCCCATTTAGGGCTCTTTTAATGGTATAGGGTACAAAATGTATAAAAATAATGGGGTATTGTCCCGCTATGATTACTTCTCCGTTAATTAAAGACCTAGAACACTCAACCCCATTCCATTCAGCAACATTACAGCCTTTATGCCTTATTATGCTTACATGCTCATCTAATAACGGGAGTAAGTCAAAATATTTTTGGTCAACATATAATGAAAGGTTTCTATTTTTTTCGCATTTATATAAACACATTTCATATAATTTATGCAACACATCCAAACCCATTTTATTAGCTCCAATAAAACCGGCATTGTAAAGGCCTTCGTAAAAGTTTTTTTCAAAATTAATACAGTCTTTCTGTGTGTCATACGATCTCCAATGCGGCGTAATAATGATTTTAGAAGACTCTAACTCTTCAAACAGAAAAGAAAAATCATTGTAAAAATGAATATCAGAATCCACATAAATAATCTTTTCACAACATCGATTCAAGAGAAAAGACATCAAAATAGGTTTCATACTCCATCTAAATTCATCAGATATGCCATATTTATCTAAAAGCTTTTGACATCTTGAATCTGTTGTTAAATCATCGATATTTAAAAAATTAAGATTCGATTCCTTCGTTCTAATTGTATAATCACAAACTAAAACATAAAGCTCTATGTTTTTATCAATAATCCTTAACGATTCGCATAATGCTTGTGCGAACGGCAAATAATCTGATGTAATTATGGTGCAAAATGTGGGCCTGCTCATACTATTTTTTTTATAAGATAATGTAGTTTTAAAATTATGGGCATCTTAACCTTAAAAATAGTAAACTTGTCTAAATGAACGTGTTTTTGTTTCCATTCTTTTAAAATCCACAAATACTGACGCCGATTAACAATACGCTCCAAAAAAGAACTGTTTTCACATACAATTTGATGATACTCTTTATAACGCAGTTTTTCTAATGCAATGCGTTTAATATGTCTTGTATTGCTACTATGGTTTCTAAAATAATTTAAACATTGTGCGTGATAGACGATGTTACCCTGTTTTAAAATAGCGATCCACAAGTTCCAGTCACCACAAAATTTAAAATCTGTAGCAATCTTTTCAATTTTTACAGCTTCCTTTTTAAAAATTACAGCGCTGGCATTGGGTATGGTATTTCTGAATCGCAAATAATGTTGTACTTCATGTATACCGTCATTGCTAAAACTGTGTTGCCACCTCTGTGTATCGAGAGCATCAGCCCATTTTTGTCTTCCAATGAGCGCTCCATCTGCTTTAATTAAGTTAGAGGCACAGTAAACTAAAACCGTGTCCTTAGACAACTTACCCATTAATATCTCCAAAAAATTAAGCTCACAATAATCATCACTCTCGGCAATCCAAATATAGTCGCCTTTGGCCAATGCCAACCCTTTTTGCCATTGTTTAAAGGGGCTTCCAGAATTTTCTGCATTAATGATAAAATGAGAAACTTTAGGGTGGTTTCTATAAGCCTCTAGAAAAGCTAAGCTATCATCTGTTGAAGTATCATCCAATAAAATAACTTCAAAATCTTGATAGCTTTGATTAAACACACTCTCTAAACGCTGCTGTAAAAACACCGCGTGATTATAATTGGGAACGATTATAGAGACTTTGGGATTCAAGATTCAAATGCTTTTTTTGTAGCTTCTAAATAAGCCGTTCCATATTTTATACAGGGTTCTAAATGATTCCCTTCTGCCCATTCATTCATGGCATTAATAAACACAAAATTTTCCTCTTTCGAATAGGGTTTAAAATGCTTCACAATATGTTGTAACCATTCAAAATAAAGTTCTGGGTTACTTCCTAATGCAATTATCCCATTAATACCTCTCCTCGGAGTATTATCCCATGCAGGTGTGACACTTCTATATAATTTATAATTAACATCTGTACGGCATATACAATCTTTTACACCTTGGCTAAAATCCCTTAAATCAATTCCTATAGGTTTCTGTCTCTTTTTAAATAAACTAAATAGTTTCTTTTTTGGGGCAATAGGTGTTTTATGCTTTAAAACTGCTAACGGTGAAAATTCAATAGCGGCATCAAAACCAATTACATCAGGCGTCGTATTATCGCCGAAACTATCTGTAATACATAAATACAAATCTTTAAATCCAAATTCCTCCTTGGCTATTGTTCTCCAAATAGCCACGGTTTTTTTTATATCCGGAAACAAACTATGTCTATAGATAACAAAAACAGGCTTACCTTCTACTCTAATATAGCGTTCGTCACAAAACACATGCTGACAAAGCCAGCGCATATGATTTTTATCATCTTCAATATTATAATCTTGTTTTATTAAGATTTCTTCGTCCTTACCATCCCAACGCCGCGTCCAATTTTCATTGGCCCAGCACAACATAAAGGGCATATCGGGTTTTTGTAATCGTAGGATCTCATCTATAGGGTAATTGAGCAAGCGTTTCCCATTAAACCAATAGTGGTAATAACAAAACCCCTGAATACCGTAGGCTTGGGCAAGAGCCGCTTGTGCTTCTCGGGCTTCTGGTTGTCTCAAATCGTAATACCCCAAATCGGTTGGGACATGGGGCTGATAGTGCCCCCTAAATAAGGGCTTTGCTTTTTTTACATTGGTCCATTCCGTAAAGCCTTCACCCCACCAGGCATCATTTTCAGGTATGGGATGAAATTGTGGCAACACAAAAGCTATGGGTCTTAATTTGGGCATTATAATACTGGTTTTTTTGCAACAATAATCTCTATGTATTCGGCTCTAATGCCGTGATGTAAATCGTCAATATACACTATTTGGCAATCTCCTTTTGTATGCTTAATAATATAGTCCTTAATATCATAGCCCCAATGAAACGTAACAGGAGAACCTTTTTTATCTATTGGGTTTCCGTGCCATTCTGGTTCAAATAAAAAAACGGGTTCCCCATCAGCACCCTTTTTTGCCCAGCGCTCTGTCGTTTTATGTTTATTGATTATAGGCACCGAAAAAATATGAGCACCACCAGGTTTTAAGGTACGGTATATCTCTTTAAACGCTTTATCAGGCTCGTATATATGCTCCATGACGTCAGATGTGACGACCAAATCAAAACTTTCATCTTCAAAAGTTTGCTGTTCTAAATCTTCGTTTCTAACACCTTTTACATAACTGCCCAATGGTTGATCACTAAAATATTGGGTTTCAGTATAATATTTTGCTTTTTTTCGCAATAAAACACTGTGACCTCTAGGTCCTGGTGAAGATTCATGTATTTTCAAATGAGCCCAATTAGGATATTCATTTTTAATAGTAAGCATCAAAGCGCGCTCTCTGGGTATCGAATTACAGTTACTACATTTAAAGTGATCTCGTAACCAATGGTGCCTCGCTATAAAAGTTACGTCTTGTTCACAGCAAGGACAAAATCCTGTTTGTTTAAAAATGAAGTTACCTATATTGTTTTCACAAATAGCAATTATTTTATTTTTTATTAGGTTCTTTAGTCTTTTAAACAAATTATTAAATTAATTTTTTAAGATAATATAATCCTTTTCTATGGTCTTCAAATTGATATCCAAAATTATCGATATCTACTTTATATCGCTCTTCAATTATTTTCATATTCGAATTACTATAAAAAAGGGAGTAATCACTTTTGCGATTGCTTTTATTATGATTTGCATCAAACTTTCTATTTACTGATAAATTTTTTAATACAATCTGAATATCAAAATTAAAATTCTCAAATCTTCCAACAAAGTCCAAAGCAAATTTGCCATTTAAATCAAAAAAGTCAGATTGGGGCAAAAGATGATCTCCTAAATATTTATTGTTTGAATTATCATTAAAAATACCTTCAAACGCATTATTACAATTAATATAATCTTTAAAACTTCCCTTTACTTTAGCAAAATCTTGAACCCACATATAATCTGAATAGGCTCTATCCCATGGGTTTCTAACAAAAGTAAATTTATAATACGTTTTCCATTGTGTTTCTGTAATTAACTCGGTTTCCAATAATTGTTTGGTAGTAGCATGTTGCATATGCAGTTTGCGTTTTGGACACCAACCAAATAATCGTTCATAATCTGGTTTAGCATAATGAAATTTTATATTGGGGTGAAAAAAGCAGCTTATACTCATTCCCGCAGTTTTTGGAATA
The DNA here is from genome assembly GCA_051814705.1 of Flavobacteriaceae bacterium LMO-SS05. GTDB lineage: Bacteria > Bacteroidota > Bacteroidia > Flavobacteriales > Flavobacteriaceae > Geojedonia. The sequence continues at coordinate 360,026 of JBPWQW010000004.1, read as the reverse complement.
TGTATAAAAATACATTTGTGTTTATGGGATATCATTTTATCATATCTATTTTTGGAAAACTAATATGTCTTGAAAAAACATTCCTGGAACCTCTTTCCAATTACCAGGAAAATATTCTATTAGTTTTAGACCACACTCTTTAATTAAAAATTCTATCCCTTCTTTTGTAATACCAATAGCCTTTTCTGGAATATCTAATCTTTCTGGATAAAACCAATTATTGGATTGATAAGCTTTTGTATTAAAAATCCACTCCAATTGCGATGTTGCATGATATTTCCCATTTTCACTTGTTCTACTCTTTAAGGATTCAAAATATTTTTCATCTAAATAGAAAAAGGTAATTATGGCTTTACCACCTTTTTTAAGAACTCTACTTACCTCCTTAAAATAAAAAATAGCATCTGCCTCATTTAAATGTGTCCAAACAGACAAAGCAGTTACCATGTCTATGGAGTTGTTTTCTATATCCCAATGATTTTTATTTTTTTCATTAGTTTTTGAATAAAAGGCATTATTAGCTTCAATATGCTTAAAATTAATATTAGGGTTTTTATAATTCAGTTTGCAAAATTCAATTTCTTCTTTGTTTAAGTCTATACCCAAATAAAAACCATTATTATTAATAAAGTTTTGAGCAGCCATAGAAAGTAAACCAGTTCCACAACCAAAATCCAAAATTTTATTATCTATTTTTTTTTCAAGTTGAGTATATAATAATGTTTGAAATATTCCAATAACGTGTGCCCATTCAGCATAAGAATTTTTACCCCCTGTTCTGTATTTTTTAATTGGAATATTCTGAATATTATTTGTTCTATGGATGATTGATTTGTCATATTTTAAATACTTTTCTTCTAAAGAAATTATATCTAATTTAGTTTCATCACGTAAAAGCAATTTTTTAATACCTTTTTTTAATTTACTTAACATATTTACTCTTTTAACTTCCAATCATCACAGTTCCAACCAATATTTTTTTCAACATATTGAATATCGTTTTTATAAATATTATAAAGAATGCTCTTTTCTTCTAAAGAAATATTATTAACGTATTCAATTTTGTGTACTGTTTCTTTTTTAATGTTAGTTTCTAAAGTCTCAACTTCTAAAAAAGAATAAATTTTTTTTAATTCTTCTGTATGCCTTAAGAAAAAATCCTCATACTTAATATACAAAACTTGGTCACGATTAAAATATTTTTGAATATTTTCAATTTGTCTTTTATAAAACCCTCTTTTAATGTAAGAACTGTAGATATTTAAATCTAGTTGATCTTCGGAAATTTGATTTATTTCCTCATTTATACACATTAAAAAAGACTTTTTTTCATTTTTTCTTCTAATCTCCATATTCCAATTAGAAAATGCTCTATCGATGGGATTTCTTAAAATTGCAATTAATTTAATTTCAGGATTATACTTTTTTATTCGACCAATTGACTCTTCTAAAAAAATATAACTTGGTGTTACTTCCCCAAATATTTTTCCATTTTCTTGAAGATTAAAATTCTTGTGATATATGTCATAATTTGTTTGTTTGTTTTCAAAATATTTCACATTATCAAAAAAATGAATTTCTTTAATATAACCCATTTCAATATTTGGATTTTGTCTTAAGTAGTTATCCAACGCAGTTGTACCTCCTTTTTGTACTCCAATTACTATAAAATTAATTCTAAATTTCTCCTTAAAAAACATGAGTCCTTGTTATTTACTATAGTTAGCGGATAATAAATAAGGCGGCCATATATCCATTTCATGGCAAACTTGAAACTTGATGATATCATTTTGCCTTAATATTGGCGCTCGAATTCTTCCTTTAGCTACAAGAATATTAATTGAATAAATTCCTTTTGACAACTGTAACCTATCATGTATGGCATAAAACTCTATACTTTTATTTGTAAAATTTAATTCTGAATTGTCATCATTTTCTGTAAACACACCAACTGGTCTCTGTTCTTTATCAAATATAATAATCTTAAAAATAGGCAGTTCATTTAATTTCTTCTTTAACTTAAACTTGAAATAAATTTTTAAATTCGAATTCCAATCAATTAACGATAAACCTTCACTATTCTCTATTACATCTTCAATCTTGACCATTTCAAGTTCAATAGTACCATCATCAAAAACTACAGTATTTTCATTTTCAGCAAATCGGCTATAATATAAATCAATAGCTTTACCCACATCATTGCCCTGAAATTCAGCAATACCATGATCCATCAACATAATTTGAGTGCAAATACGCGACACCATAGGCATACTATGGCTTACAAAAATTACAGCAGTATGTGGCAAAATGGTGTCTATGGTTTTAAAACACTTTAAAATAAATCCCAAATCCCCAACCGCCAATACCTCATCAATAATCAACACATCGGGTTCCATTTGGGCTGCAATGGCAAAGCCCAGCCTAACCTTCATCCCGCTGCTATAATTTTGTACGGGCATATCGATAAACTCTTCCAGCTCGGCAAACGCGATAATGGTCTGTAGTTTGGCGTCAATCTCCTTTTTTGTAAAGCCCAAAATGGCACCGTTGTTATAAATATTTTCACGCCCGCTTAAAATGGGGTTAAAACCTGCCCCCAACTCAATTAAAGCCCCCACACGCCCTTTAATGGTCACCTTGCCGGCATCGGGGTTAATCAAGCCATTCAATATTTTTAAAAGGGTAGATTTTCCTGCCCCGTTATGCCCTATCAAGCCCAGGCACTCGCCACGCTTGAGTTCAAAACTAATATCCTTTACCGCCCAAAACTCCTTGGGGCGCAACAGCCGTTCGTGGGCATGCCCCCGCACCCCCGAGATCAGGTCCTTAATCCCATACCACAAACTGGTCTTGAGGTCCTTACAAAACTTTTTGGAGAGGCCTTCTACTTTTACTAAGATGTCGTCTTGTTCTTCCATGTATTTTTATAATCCTAACCCTAAATTGTGAATCGTGATTCGTGATTCGTGATTCGTGATTCGTGATCCGTAATTCGTGATTTGTGATTTGTGATTCGTAATTCGTAAATCAAAAATCCTTAATAACTAATAATTAATAACTAATCCCTAATAACCAATAACTAATCCCAATACCAGTCTTCAGTCTTCAGTCTTCAGTATTCAGTATTCAGTGTTCAGTATTCAGTCTTCAGACATCCGTCTTCGGTCTTCGGTCATCGTAAATCGTAAATCGTAAATCAAAAATCCTTAATAACCAATAATTAATAACTAATCCCAATACCAGTCTTCAGTCTTCAGTCTTCAGTGATCAATATTCAGACATTCGTCTTCGGTCTTCAGACATCCGTCTTCGGTCATCGGTCATCCGTCTCCAGTCTCCAGTCTTCAGTCTTCAGTCTTCAGTCTTCAGTGTTCAGTCTCCAGTCTCCAGTCTCCAGTCTTCAGTCTTCAGACATCCGTCTTCCGTCTTCCGTCTCCAGTCTCCAGACATCCGTCTTCGGTCTTCAGTTTTCAGTCTCCAGACATCCGTCTTCGGTCATCGGTCATCCGTCTCCAGTCTCCAGTCTTCAGTCTTCAGTCTTCAGTCTTCAGTGTTCAGACATCCGTTTTCGGTCATCGTAAATCGTAAATCAAAAATCCTTAATAACCAATAATTAATAACTAATCCCTAATAACCAATAATTAATAACTAACAACTTCACCCACTCATCCGCTCCACAAGAATAGGAATGGAGATGCGATACAACACCAAACCTATAAACAATAAAGGGATACAACAGCCCACAACCACCAAGAAATAGACCAGATACTCTGGACTAAAACCAACCACCATATCTCGGGCGGTCAGGATAATGGGCGTTAAGGGATTCCATTCCATAAGCGTTTTCATAAGCCCTGTTTTGGGAATGGCATACACCACGGGGGTAGCGTACATTAAAAAGCCCAAGCCAAAACTGATGAGCTTACCCACATCTTTATAAAGCATGCCCAAAGGGGTAATAAACAAGCCAAAGGTGGTTCCAAAAAGCACCGCACCCAAAATAACAAACGGGAATAACAGTAAACTCCAATGAAAACCCACACCATAAACAAAAACAAACACCAAGAGCAGAATGATTTTTATAGCGCTGTTAAACAGCAATTTGTAGATCCCTGAGACAATCAGGGCCTCCTTGGGAAAATTGATTTTGGATAAAATGGAGCGAGCACTATTGGTACTGCCCATGGGCGAATTAATGGCATCGGTTACAATGGCCCACAGCAAGGTTCCCGAAAAGGCATACACAGGATACGGAATCCCCGTAGCCGAAAGGCGCACCGTTCCAGAGCTATTTAAAAAAATCCAGACAAAAGCGGTGGTAAGAGGGGCGATAAAAGCCCATAAAATCCCTAAATACGATTGTCGGTATTGCGCCTTAATATCCCGAACAGCGAGTTGCTTGGCCAAAAACCGAGACGCATAGATATCCGACAGACTGTCCTTTAATAGCTTCCCGAAGTGGATATGAGTTTCTTTTTGGTAAATACGTGTTTCTAAAGCCATAGAAATTAAGAGCAATCTGTTAACTAGGGCTAAGATAACAAATGCGCTTGAAAACCACCAACAACCTCCAACTTTAAGTTTTAAAAATGGAGAAAAAACAAAACAATAAAAAGGATGGAAATAAAAAAGAATAAATAATTATATCGCGCTTTGGCAATAGCGTACAACGGATGAACAGATGGGTCTTTCCATGAGCATCCTAAAAATAAAATTACAATTAAGCCTTTTGCTTAATAGCATACGGAATCTTGTTAATCATATTAAATACCTCATCATAAGGTAAACCTTCATAATCACAAAACTCTTTAATTGTGACAAGTTGATGTTTACGCTTCACGTGAACATCTTTGATCCTCCGTATCAACTCCCTTGAGGAACTGATACTTTTTCCGGTTATGATCGCCACTTCGTTAGGGTAAATGCATAATCTGTTCATTTAATATTTTTAAATATGTCATTAATTTGGGGCCGAAACTTCTCATAGTTTTCATAATTTTTGGGTTTAAAATTGATATTTAGTTGGCATACTATATGCTAAAACGAATTTATAAGATTCCTTTTGTTCAAAAAAGGAAACCTATACAATGTTGTTAACAACATTTTAACACATTAACAGCTAAAAACTTACAATAATTGTTAATAACTCCAAATTTCAAACCTATAAAATCTAAGTAAAACTAAAAAGGACAACAAAAATCCCGTGATATAGACCTAAATATCAAGGCCTTATAAATTTTAGAACAGATCATTACTCCTAGGGTTACAGAAGAGGAAGCTCTGCGGTCTTGAAAGCACTCAACAACAAACCCATCCAATGATACGCCCGAGATACGCCCGAGATACGCCCGAGGTGATTCGGACTAAAGTTGAAAAAACAAAAAGAACAAAAAACAACGAAATACGCCGAATACAACAAAAACGCCGAAAACCATCAATGGAATTCCAAATGTTAAAACCAGGTCTAAAATTCAAAAAATAAAGAAACCAACCTAAAGAAGCTATAAAGGACAAAGAAACCCAAGACGCCAAATTCAAAGTAATAAATAAAAAAGTGGATAGATATTTACCTCGAAATAAGGATACTGAAGGTCATTAATTTAAAGTATAGAGGCCTATATGCTTAAAATATTAAGGACAGAAGTTGAAAATTTCAAAACATTTTGTATAACCATTGCCAGTTCGAGTGTTCCGACCTATAGTGTCGGAAAGTAGCGAGAACCGACAATAAAATAAATTAAAAAGATGGCAAAATATAAAAGCCTATTTAATGTGGAAGGTACACTCGGAGAAGTGAACTTCTACAAAAGCGAAGATGGATACCGCATGCGAACCAAAGGCGGTGTCAGCAAAGAAAGGATTGAAAGTGATCCAGCTTTTATCCGTACACGCGAAAACAATGCCGAATTTGGCAATAGTGCCTCAAGTGGTAAAATGTTAAGGCGTGCTGTGACCGAACTAATGGGAGATGCAAAAGACAGTAAAGTGTCTTCAAGGTTGACCCAAAGAATGTCGCAGGTCAAGAATTTGGATTTAACATCGGTAAGAGGCCAACGCAAAGTAGAAGTTGGTATTTTATCTCCCGAAGGTAAAACAGTATTAAAAGAGTTTAACTTTAACAAGAACGCAATATTGTCGTCTGTACTGTTAAGTGATTACACTTTAAATACGGCTACGGGTGAAATTGTAATTGTCAATTTTGTACCGCAGCAACGTCTGGACATTCCTGAAGGTAGCACGCATGTGGCATTCACATCAGGCTTCTTGAATCTGGATTTTACTACTGGCGACAAGGATCTACAATTGAGTAATGTGGTCAATCTGCCTATTAATGGTACGGCTACAACCGTAACCTTAACACCAGCAGCAGCACCTGTAGGTACTGGTCAATCATTTTACTTGTTAAAAGTAGCCTTTTTTCAGCAAATCAATGGCATTCAATATCCACTGAACAATGGAGCCTTCAACGCACTACAGTTAATTGACCTTTTGTAATGTTAAATTAATGTTCAAAACAGCACCCCTCTTTAGTCAAAGAGGGGTGTCTGTGTTAACAGGCGGGGCCGAGCGTTAAGAAATCATCCAGTGGATGATTTTAGCGAAGGAGCCAGAATGCGGGGTGGGGTGTCTGTGTTAACAGACGGGGAGTTTGACACCCATGAAACAACAACTAAATCAAAAGCTCCCCTCTTTAGTTAAAGAGGGGTGGACACACCTTAAGTGTGGACGGGGAGTTTGACACCCATGAAACAACAACTAAATCAAAAACACCCCTCTTTAGCCAAAGAGGGGTGTCTGTGCTAACAGACGGGGAGTTTGACAAACCCACACATCCGTTCAGGCGTAGAAGAAAATGAATTTTAATAGCAAAATAAAAAGAATATATAAATATTATCTATTTTTAACTATGTCCAAACAAAACACGCATACAAGACCAGAACTAAAACAATACCGAAAGGAATTACGCCAAAACCTGACAGCTGCAGAAGCTTTTTTATGGACCTATCTTAAAGCTAGAAAATTTGAAGGCAAAAGGTTTACAAAACAACACAGTATTGGTCATTATATTGTAGATTTTTACTGCGCTTCTGAAAAGCTGACTATTGAATTGGATGGCGAAGTCCACAACAATCCTTTAGCGCAAGCCTATGATTTAAATCGGACACGAGAGCTGGAAAAATTGGGCTATACAATCATACGCTTTGAAAATAAAATGGTATTTGAAAACCTAGTTTCGGTTCTAAAAGAAATAAAAGATAACTTTAGAAGTTAATTACCAAACCCTTTGGTTTAACTAAATCAAAAGCTCCCCTCTTTAGCCAAAGAGGGGTGTCTGTGCTAACAGACGGGGAGTTTGACAAACCCTCTGGTTTAACTAAATCAAAAGCTCCCCTCTTTAGTTAAAGAGGGGTGGACACACCTTAAGTGTGGACGGGGAGTTTGACAATCATGAAACAATAACTAAATCAAAAGCTCCCCTCTTTAGTTAAAGAGGGGTGTCTGTGCTAACAGACGGGGAGTTTGACAAACCCTCCGTCTAAATGCCAAAAGCATTTAGACACCTCCATTTCGACAAGCTCAATGCAACGCCTTTAACTCAAGGGCCTGCCTGCCGGCAGGCAGGAGGAGCTGTTTAGAACTAAAATGATACTCTGAATAAAGACAAAATGAACAGAAATAAAATAATAAAGTTACCTATTAAAATATTCCCAGGTCAATTTCAACCCCGCCCTCACCTTAACCTTAGGCTCATAGCCAAACAAGCGCTTCGCTTTTGAAACATCCGCCAAACTATCCCGCACATCACCTTGGCGTTCAGGCCCGTACATCACCTCCAAATTAGACTGGGCAGCGGTTTTTAAAGTTTCCCACAAGCCATTGACGCTAATCCGCTCCCCACAGGCCACATTAACAACCTGATTAGCCGCAGCTTGATCCGCAAAAAAAGCCTTGATATTGGCTTGCACCGCATTGTCGACATAGGTAAAATCGCGAGTCTGCTCTCCATCGCCATGGATGCTGGGGGCATGTCCCTCTTTTAAGGCCTGCATAAATAAGGGAATCACCGCAGCATAAGCCCCATTCGGACTTTGTTTAGGGCCAAACACATTAAAATAACGCAGGCCAATGGTATCGGTACCGTAAGTCGTTCCAAACACATCGGCATAGAGTTCATTGACGTATTTGGTGACGGCGTAAGGCGAAAGCGGTTTGCCTATAACCCCTTCAACTTTAGGCAGACTGCTGCTATCCCCATAGGTAGAGCTGGACGCAGCATAGACCATGCGCTTAACCGTTTGACTTTCCTTGAGTGCCATCATCATATTTAAAAACCCCGTAATATTCACCGCATGGGTTGTAGCAGGATCTTGAATGGAACGTGGCACCGAACCCAAAGCTGCTTGATGGGAGACAAAGTCCACACCCTCCATGGCCTGCTTGCAGGTATCCAAATTTCGGATATCGCCCTCCATCAACTCAAAAGCAGGATGGTCCCTAAACTCGGTAAGGTTAGCCTTATAGCCATTGGAAAAATTGTCCAGCACCCGAACGTTCTTAGCCTGATGCTGTAACAAATAGCCCACGATGTTGGAGCCTATGAATCCCGCGCCTCCTGTGATGAGAAAGTTGTATTTTGAAAGGTCTTCTGTATAGTACATGTAGAAATTTTCAAGTTAGAATGTAAATGTAAGATTTTTTATTATAAAGAAAACAGGGACTCCCCTGCCCGCCGGTTGGAAAGAGGAGCTGTTTAGAACTACAATTATACTTTGAATAAAGGCAAAAACATTAACTAAATCAAAAGCTCCCCTCTTTAGTTAAAGAGGGGTGTCTGTGCTAACAGACGGGGAGTTTGACAAACCCTCTGTCTAAATGCCAAAAGCATTTAGACACCTCCCTTTAGCTAAAGGGAGGAGCTGTTTAGTACTACAATTACACTTTGAATAAAGGCAAAAACAACAACTAAATCAAAAGCTCCCCTCTTTAGTTAAAGAGGGGTGGACACACCTTAAGTGTGGCCGGGGAGTTTGACAATCATGAAACAATAACTATAACAACTCCCCTCTTTAGTTAAAGAGGGGTGGACACACCTTAAGTGTGGACGGGGAGTTTGACAAACCCTCCGGTTTTGCTGTAGCAAAACCACCTCCCTTTAACTAAAGGGAGGAGCCATTTAGAACTACAATTATACTCTGAATATAAGCCTAAAACATTAACTAAATCAAAAACTCCCCTTTTTAGTTAAAGAGGGGCATCTGTGCTAACAGACGGGGAGTTTGAAAGCTTCTAAACTTTTTTCTTACAACCGCGCATCCACAACATCCTTAGGGAAAAACGATTTCACATCAAAAATCACTCCATTTTCAGACTTTAAACCCTTCAAATCCAGACTGGCGAACTCGTTGTGGGACACCGCCAAAATAATAGCTTCATAATCCGATTGTAAGGCTGAGAGCTCACACTTCAAATCTAGGCCATACTCCCGTTTTACTTCGTCTTTGGACGCCCAAGGGTCATACACATCGACACACACCTGATAGGTCTCAAACTCCTTAATGATATCGATAACTCTAGAATTGCGAATATCGGGGCAGTTTTCTTTAAAGGCTATACCCAAGACCAAAACTTTAGAGCGGTTAATGGTCGCTCCTTTTTTGATCATCATCTTCACGGTTTCCTGTGCGACGTAGCGCCCCATGCTGTCATTCATTTTCCGCCCTGCCAAAATAATTTCGGGGGTATATCCGCTTTCAATAGCTTTTTGCGCCAGATAATAGGGATCAACACCAATACAGTGTCCGCCTACTAATCCGGGTCTAAAGTTGATAAAATTCCATTTGGTTCCCGCTGCATCCAAAACGGCTTTGGTGTCGATGTCAAGGATTCTAAAAATTTTAGACAACTCATTTACAAAGGCGATATTGATATCCCTTTGAGCATTTTCTATGACTTTAGCCGCTTCAGCAACCTTAATAGATGGTGCCAAATGCGTCCCTGCAGTAATGATGGTTTTATACAGATCATCAACATGCAGTGCAATTTCTGGAGTAGAACCCGAGGTGACCTTTAAAATTTTGGAAACGGTATGGCTTTTATCGCCGGGATTGATCCGCTCGGGTGAATAACCAGCAAAAAAGTCTTGGTTAAACCTAAGCCCAGACTTGGCTTCTAAAATAGGAACGCAAATATCTTCGGTAACACCAGGGTAGACTGTAGATTCATAAATCACGAGATCTCCAGATTTTAATACGGTTCCCACCGTTTCGCTGGCCGCAATGAGATAGCTAAAATCGGGTTTATTGAGATCATCGGTCGGTGTGGGCACCGTCACGATATAAATATTGGACGCGCTGATTGCTTCTAGAGTAGCAGAAACAAGCAACCCTATTTTGGCATGCGGGTCTGTGGTTTGAACCGCCATAAGTTCTTCTGTGGACACCTCTAAAGTGTGATCCTGACCTGCTTGCAGTTCGGCTATGCGCTTGGGGTTTGTATCAAAGCCCACCACCAAAAAATGTTTGGCAAATTCTACAGCGAGTGGCAGACCGACATAGCCTAATCCGATAATGCTAATCCTAGGGTTGGTAATCATATGTTAATTGTTAGCGTATGCATTGAAAGACTTCAAAACTAAATAAAATCGTCAACTCTACATCTATTTTTTTTAGATTTCGGTCATATTGGGCCAAATCATCGGTCTCTAGTTTGAGCCACCCTACCAAATAAAAACTATATATTGCCTGTTAGGAATCATGCTGTTTTAAAATCATCAAGGAGTCATCCTATGGAGCTTATAAGCGTCGAAGAAAACGTCGCGCTTTTTTCCAGAGACTCGGGTTGGCCTGATCGTGATAGGCGTTCCCATATACTCCGTAGCCATAACCGTAGCCGTAGCCGTAACCGTAGCCATAACCATAACCGTAGTTTTGATGGGTTTTATGTTTATAAAAATTCAATATAAAACTGATATTTTTCACCTCACCAGTACGGTGTTTAGCATTCACAATGGCGAGCATCCCTTTTTTGGTATAGTCCAACCGTACAATAAACAGGGTGGCATCGGAATACTGAGTAAGCTCTAAGGCATCGGTTACAAGCCCTAACGGAGGTGTATCCAAAATAATCATGTCATAGGTTTGACGCAATGCCTGCATCAGAGTTTTCATCGCATCGCCCATCAACAATTCTGAAGGGTTAGGAGGCACGGGACCAGAAGGAATGATATCCAAATTTTCAATTTGGGTTTTATAGGTTATGGTCTCAATGTCTTGTTCACCAATTAAATAATTGACAACACCCTTTTCGTTACTAACCTTAAAATCTCCAAAGATTTTAGGCCGTCGCAAATCCAATCCTAATAAAATAGTTTTCTTTCCCGACAGAGCATAGGCCGTTGCAATATTAATGGCACAAAAGGTTTTGCCTTCCCCACTTACCGAAGAGGTAACCATCAGGCTTTGACTCGCTTTTACGGATTCCTGTCGTTTATAAATAAACTGCAAACTGGACCGAATCGCCCTAAAGGATTCTGAAACGGCCGATTTGGGTTTCTCAAAAACAATCAGGTTATTTTTATAATTATACTTACCAATTAATCCTATTATAGGGATATTGGACAAGCGCTCGATCTCGTCAGACCCATGGAGGGTGTTATCTAACAGAAAAATGACAAATATGAAAAACATGGGCACAAAAAACCCGACCATCAAGGCCATCATATAGTTTAAGGACTTGTTGGGGCCTATGGGGCCATTTCCAATATCTTTAGCAGCATCCACCACGGTAATATCCGAGACATTGGCCGCCTTTACGATGGCGGCTTCACCGCGTTTGGCTTGGTACACATCATAGGCTTCTTGGCTAATGTCCATTTTGCGCTGGATCTTTAAATACTGCTGCTGGTCTTCAGGGAGGCTGCTCAATTGGGCCTCATAGGTAGCTATGGCTTTACCAATGGTGTTGAGCTGGATGCCTATGGTTTGTTTTGTGGCATCGATGGTCTCTAGCAGGACATTTTTTTCTGAGTTGATCCGCCTATCGATATCTTCAAATAGTACTGAACCTTCTTTGGCACTATGCTCTAAATTTTGGCGCTCGATGGCCAATCCTGTAATTTTTGAAACACTGGACAAGATATTGCCTTCGGTAATCCCTACAGAAGTAGGAGCCGCAATATTGGTATAATCGGTTTTGGTACGCAGGTAATTTTCTAGGGAGTTCAGATAGTTGAGTTTGGATTGCTCACTTTCCTTTTGAAGATCATAATCCCGTAATTTACTGGAAACCTGGCTCATTTCATCACTCACATTAAACACTTTATTTTGTTTCCGAAAGGCATTCATTTCCTCAACAATCGCTCTCAAGTTGTAATCGACTGCTGCCAGACTACTATCAATAAATTTGATGGTATTGGTAGCATAGAGATTTTTGCGCTCCAGTTCGGTCTTACTTAAAATAGCAGCGGTGGTGTTTAAATAATCCACCATCTTAGCTTTATTGTTACCCGTTAAGCTAAGTTGAAGAACAGAGGAGGAACCTTGAAAAGGGGATATATTAACTGCAAACTGATAGCCCCGTACGATGCCGTCAAAATTGATAAACCGCACAAAAAATTCGGAATCAGGCAGGATACGTTTACCCTCTCGTTTGTTGATGGTGGCATTAAAAAAAGGAAGGGCTATAGGCTCACCAAAATTAAAGACCTGTTTAAAAGGCCCTTTTGGAACCGTAACCGGATAGGTGGCCTTGTCCAAATACCGCTGTGTTTGGACCGAAGTGCTCTCAAAATCGGCAAAGATTTCAAATTGGTTCTCATTAAGAAAACGAATCCCAACAGGTTTGCCAAGCATTTGTCCATTACTGCGATCTAAAGTGACCACAAAAGGGGCGTTTTTATAAACGTCGACCATACGGTACTTCCCTTGCATCAGGTATTGCATATAAAATTGAAGGGAGTCCACTACCTTTTCATTATGGGTTCGGGTACGGATGGTGGTCATGATTTTACCCACCTTGCCGGAGACCCCGCCCCAGTTAAAGGAAATACTGGTATTGGCTGTAAAAAACGGGTTTTGCTCACTCTCTACCGAAATTAAGGAATCTAAACGGTACACATTTTCTTTTCGGATATTGATAAGATAGGCAATGATAAGAGCAACACCAATACTGACAAAAACAAGCTTCCACAGGTTAAGGGCCTTAAATAAAAAGCCTTTAAAATCGAAACTCGATCCCCGAGGTTCGGAAAGATCCATATCTTGAAATTCAGTATTTGCCATAAGTGCGAGGCTTTAAACTATTTTTTAACAATCAATATAATGCTAGTTAATAAGGTTAAAACAGAAACAATTTTAGTAAGATTCTCAAAAGCGGTAGTCCCTGTACCCAGTGATTTTTGTTTTAAAGGTTTGACATAGATCATATCGTTGGGTTGTATATAATAATAGGGGGACTGCATCACATTAATATCGGTTAGGTCCAAGTGGTGTATCTCCTGCCCTTGTGGATATTGGCGGATAATTAAAACATCCCTTTTATCTCCCGTTACAGGAATTTCTCCTACGTTGGCAATGGCTTCATAAATATTGACCCGTTCTTGATATAACACTTTTGATCCCGGGCTCCCTATTTCACCACTAGCCGTATAGCGCAGGCCCGAAAGCTTGACAGTTACAAAAATATTGGCAGTCTCTTTAAACTGTTCTTCATGGAGAAGGCTCTGTATGGTATTTTGAATCTCTTCGGTGGTATGGCCCAATACCTTGATATCGCCTAAAACCGGAATCCGGATGTTGCCATGCAAATCTATGGTAAAGCCATCCAAATAGGCGCGTTCTGCCGAACTGGCATTGAGGTTACCGCTATCCCCAATAGGGTTAAAAATAGCCACATTATCCTGGTCCAACACCTTGATGCGAACACTTAAAATGTCATTGATTTGAACGCGATAGGGCTGTTGGTGCTGTTGTAATACGGGCAATGAATCGATAGCCCTTCCTTTATCTTGGTAATACAAGGTATTCTTATACGGAATACAGGATGTAAAAAACAAGGCAACCAGAAATCCAATTAACACTAAAGGGGTCTTCATCTATATTATATTATTCACTTTTTAACAGTTAGTCTCGTCCATTTTCTACCAGAAAAACGGTATCAGACTGACGTTCAGGAGGGTGTCACCTAGGGCTTATATCTGACGGTCTTCAAAACTGGGGTTGTAACCCTGCCCAATCCTAGTGGCCTGCTCCCTCACAAATATAGGGTATCACTAGGAATATCAAAACTATTCTCTGTTTTTTTGGTTTATTTACGTTATTTGCAAAAAAGTAATCGTGAATTATATAACCGTTGAACAAATTTCGAAATCCTATGGTGAACTGGAACTCTTCAGGGACCTCTCCTTTAGCATCCATAAAGATCAAAAAATAGCCTTTGTGGCCAAAAATGGAAGCGGTAAAACCTCTATTTTAAACATCCTATCGGGCAGTGACACCCCAGATTCGGGACAAGTGGTTATGCGCAATGGCCTGCGCCTAGGGTTTTTAGCCCAATCGCCCCAGTTTGACGATGACCAAACCATCGCCACTACGCTATTTAATGCCGACCTGCCGATTTTAAAAATTGTAGCCGATTACGAACTCGCTTTACAAAACCCCGAAGATGAAGAGACTTACCAAAAGGCTTTTGACAACATGGAGATCCATAACGCCTGGGAATTTGAACTGCAGTGTAAACAAATCCTCTTTCAATTAAAATTGGACCAACTGGACCAAAAGATAGGCACTTTGTCCGGGGGACAGAAAAAACGCTTGGCCTTGGCCAAAACCTTACTGGTGTACCCCGACGTTTTGGTCTTGGATGAGCCTACCAACCATCTCGATCTGGACATGATTGAATGGCTTGAACAATACTTTATAAAAGAAAAGTTCACCTTGTTTATGGTGACCCACGACCGCTATTTTTTGGAACGGGTGTGCAATGAGATTATCGAACTGGACCAGGGCAACTTATATACCTATAAAGGCAACTACACCTATTATTTGG
This sequence comes from Flavobacteriaceae bacterium LMO-SS05, assembly GCA_051814705.1. Classification (GTDB taxonomy): domain Bacteria; phylum Bacteroidota; class Bacteroidia; order Flavobacteriales; family Flavobacteriaceae; genus Geojedonia. Next base: position 344,981 of record JBPWQW010000004.1, on the reverse strand, counting down.
AGCAAAAGGAAGCCCGTATCACCTTGGAACAAACCGAAACAGGAAAAGCCAAACAGCTCTTTAAAAAAGAATTGGACTGGATGCGCCGTCAACCCAAGGCCCGTACGACCAAGTCCAAATCCCGTATTGATGATTTTCACGAGATCAAAGCGCGTGCCCATCAACGCCGAAAAGACCATAAGGTCCAATTGGAACTCAATATAGAACGCCTTGGCAGTAAGATTGTCGAGTTTCATAAAGTCTCTAAATCATACGAAGACAAGGTGATTTTAAAAGGCTTTGATTACACCTTCAAAAAAGGGGAACGCATTGGTATTATTGGAAAAAATGGCACAGGAAAATCAACCTTTTTAAACCTGCTTACCAAAACCATTGAACCCGATTCGGGTAAGATTGTCATTGGCGATACCATTAAATTTGGCTATTACACCCAGTCGGGCATTAGCGTCAAACCAGAACAAAAAGTTATTGAGGTTATTAAGGCCTTCGGGGATTTTATTCCGTTGACTAAAGGGCGACAAATAAGTGCCAAAAACTTGCTGGAACGCTTTTTATTCGACAGCAAAAAACAATACGATTTTGTAGAAAAACTAAGTGGGGGCGAACAAAAACGACTGTATCTCTGTACCGTATTGATTCAAAATCCCAATTTTTTAATTCTGGATGAGCCTACCAACGACTTGGATATTGTCACCCTTAATGTCTTGGAAGACTTTTTATTGGACTTCCCAGGATGCTTATTGGTGGTGTCGCATGACCGCTATTTTATGGATAAAATTGTGGACCATTTGTTTGTGTTTAAAGGCGATGGGGAGGTTCAGGACTTTCCGGGTAATTATTCCGATTACAGAAGTTATGAAGCTTCTGCTCCTGCAGAAGAGAAACCGAAAGAAAGCACTTCAAATTCTGAACGTTTAAAAGAAAATGAAGCCCAAAAGCTATCGTATAATGAACAGAAGGAATTTAAAAATTTAGAAAGTAAAATTCGTGCCTTAGAATTGGATAAACAGGCTTTGGAAGCACAATTCCATGATACTAATCTCACTCAAGATCAGATTAAATCCTTATCTGAAACCTTGCAAAAGATCATTACCGACTTGGCCAAAAAAGAAGCTCGATGGTTTGAACTGTCCGAAAAATTGGAATAAATGATTCATTGCCTGTCTGCGTTCCATTATCTGCAATTAAGATAAAATTGGGGAAGGTCAAACGCACTTTTTTTATAATTCATGAAAAGAACGCTGATAACGCTGATTTATAGGATTTGCACAGTTTGTACCAGTAAAAATCTGCCAAATCAGTGTCACCTGCGTTCCATTATCTGCAATTAAGATAAAATTAGGGAAGGCAAAACTCTCATTTTATAATTCATGAAAAGAACGCTGATAACGCTGATTTATAGGATTTGCACAGTTAGTATCAGTGAAAATCTGCTAGATCAGTGTCACCTGCGTTCCATTATCTACAATTAAGATAAAATTGGAGAAGGCCAAACGCTCTTTTTTATAATTCATGAAAAGAACGCTGATAACGCTGATTTATAGGATTTGCACAGTTTGTATCAGTGAAAATCTGCTAGATCAGTGTCACCTGCGTTCCATTATCTGCAATTAAGATAAAATTGGTAAAGGTCAAACGCACTTTTTTTATATTTCATGAAAAGAACGCTGATAACGCTGATTTATAGGATTCGCACAGGTAGTATCAGTGAAAATCTGCCAGATCAGTGTCACCTGCGTTCCATTATCTACAATTAAGATAAAATTGGGGAAGGCCAAACGCTCTTTTTTATAATTCATGAAAAGAACGCTGATAACGCTGATTTATAGGATTCGCACAGTTTGTATCAGTGAAAATCTGCTAGATCAGTGTCACCTGCGTTCCATTATCTGCATTTAAGATAAAATTTGTCGCACTCCCTTTCAGACGCCCTTTGGCAGGCTTGGTTTGACATCTTTTAGTTAATTTTGTCAAAATTCATGTATCCGCTACTTCAATACCTAAAATTCTTTTTCACCGCCACCAACCAACATGGGGTCCACTCCCCCTTTGTGTTTAAATTAGTGACCACATGCTTTTATGATAAAACAAACCACGAAGCTTACACCAAATTAAAAGCTTATAGAACCGCACTTCTTTCGAGTACAGAACAGCTAAGCATCACCGATTTTGGGGCAGGCTCCAAACGCTTAAGTTCCAGCCTGCGATTCATTAAAAACATGGCCAAAACATCAGGAACTCCACTTAACAGGGCTAAACTCCTGTTTAGAATCGTGAAGTACCTAAAACCTCAGCAGATCTTGGAATTGGGAACCTCCCTTGGCATGGCTACCCAGGCTATGGCATTGGGAAATGAAGATGCTCATGTGAGCAGCATAGAAGGTTGTCCTCATGTTTCAGCCTTTGCAAAACAACAATTGGACAGGTTCCAAATCCAAAATCTAACCCTTAAAACTGGTCGTTTTGAAGATGAGTTGCCAACTTTAGCACAGCATCAATGGGATCTGGTCTTCTTCGATGGGAACCATCAAAAAGCGGCAACGCTTCAGTATTTTGAAACGTTACTGCCCAGTGCTACGACCCACTCTGTCTTTATTTTTGATGACATTTATTGGTCCAAGGGCATGACAGAGGCCTGGGAACTTATTAAACAGCACCCCAAGGTTTCAGTAACCATAGACACCTTTTATTGGGGCTTGGTCTTTTTTAGAACGGAACAGGCCAAGCAAAATTTTAAAATTAGACTGTAACATCTCAAACACTTTAACGTCAAATTGGCGTTAACTCTTTATCTTGCAAAAGATATAGGTCATATTAAAATCAGTGTAACACTGTGTAGCGTATGCCTATAAACTTTTACAGCCCTATAGCTCTTAACCTTTAACTCTTAATTTTTAAAATGGGTAATATCATTAAAATACGGCAAATCATCAGGGATTTTCAATTAGGTCAGGAAACCGTCCATGTTCTTAAAGGCATCGATTTGGATATTGACAAAGGAGAATACGTGGCGATCATGGGGCCTTCGGGTTCTGGAAAATCAACGTTGATGAATCTTTTGGGTTGTTTGGACACTCCTACAGCTGGAACCTATATATTAAATGGAAAAGACGTCAGCCAGATGTCTGATGATGAATTGGCTGAAATCCGAAACAAGGAAATTGGATTTGTGTTTCAAACCTTCAATCTGTTGCCTCGAACCACCGCTTTGGATAATGTGGCTTTACCCATGGTATATGCAGGGGTTTCAAAAAAAGACCGTACGGAGCGAGCGACACAGGTACTCAGCGATGTTGGATTGTCGGACCGAATGGATCACAGACCCAATCAACTTTCCGGCGGACAGCGGCAACGTGTGGCAGTAGGAAGAGCTTTGGTGAACAAACCCTCCATTATTTTGGCCGATGAGCCCACAGGAAACCTAGACTCTAAAACAGGGATTGAAATCATGAATTTGTTTGAGGATATTCATAAAGCCGGCAATACCATTATTGTGGTTACACACGAAGAAGACATTGCTTCCCATGCACAACGCGTGATTCGTTTACGCGATGGGATTATTGAAAGCGACACTAGGGCGTAGTGGGCAGTCTTCAGTGGGCAGTCTTCAGTCTTCAGTTTTCAGTCTTCAGTTTTCAGTGGGCAGCCATCGGACATCCGTCTTCTGTCATCGGTCTTCAGTCACCCGTCTTCGGTCTTCAATTGCCAATGGTAGTTTACTCGTTTTTAAAAAATTATTCGTGAATTCGTGGCTAAATAACTTTAGCCTATCACTTCTATTTTTTACCTTTGATATATGAAAATTTACACCAAAACAGGCGATAAAGGGACTACGGCTTTATTTGGAGGGACACGTGTACCTAAACACCATATCCGTATTGAAAGTTATGGAACCGTTGATGAACTCAATTCTTATATCGGATTAATTCGAGATCAAGAGATCGATGAGCATCATAAAGAGGTGCTGGTTACAATTCAAGATAAGTTGTTTACTGTAGGAGCTGTTCTAGCAACCGATCCTGAAAAATCCATTCTAAAAAACGGGAAAGCACGATTAAACATTCCCAAAGTTGCAGAGCTGGATGTCAAACAACTCGAGGATGAGATGGACAAGATGAACGAGGACTTACCCCCTATAACTCACTTTGTACTCCCAGGCGGACATCAAACCGTGTCATTCTGTCATATGGCCCGTTGTGTATGCCGAAGAGCTGAACGTTTGGCTTCAGCCCTCAACGAATTTGAGCCCGTACAGCCCGAAACTTTAAAATATCTTAACCGCCTTTCTGACTACCTTTTTGTGTTGGCACGGAAGTTGTCCAACGACTTACAAGCCAAAGAAATTAAATGGATTCCTAAAAAAGAATCCTAATATTAATTTCAAGCAAAAAAAGATCTGTATAAAAATATACTCCTTTGTCAATCTGAATTGGTTTTAGATTCTGACCCCGAGTACTTAGGGGTTGAACGACAGGGTTTACGAGGTTTTAAACAGGTTTAAAAGGCTTAAAAATCAGCAGATAGTGTACGTTCATCTTTTTTATTAAAAATAATCCATTTTTTTCTTGCCTTTTTGAACTAAAAAATTATTTTTGCACAAATTTAAAACGCATAAATTATGTATTGGACATTAGAATTGGCTTCTTATTTAAGTGATGCTCCTTGGCCAGCAACTAAAGACGAATTAATAGATTATGCCATTCGTACCGGAGCCCCTTTGGAAGTAGTTGAAAATCTTCAAGCTATTGAAGATGAAGGAGATTCTTATGATTCTATCGAAGAAATCTGGTCCGACTACCCAACAGACGAAGATTACCTTTGGAATGAGGACGAATATTAATATGGTTTTTTAGCAAGATGCGATAAACCAAAAGAAACGTTAAAAAGTCTCCTGTCGAGACTTTTTTTGTGCCCTTTTTTTAAATTAGCCTCACGCAAATAGTATCTTTGATGGCCTTAAAAAAGCTCAACATCAAAAAACAGTAACAAAAAATGCACTATAACTAATAGAAGTGCAACTTAAAATATACAACAGATGAATTTACTAAATTCAGTTATAAAGGTATTTGTAGGTGACAAATCCAAACAAGATGTCAAATCTATGATGCCTCTTGTTACTCAAATTAAAACATTTGAACACGCTTTTGAACAATTAACCCACGATGAGTTAAGAGCTAAAACAGAAGCGTTCAAATCCAAAATAGCTGAAGCCAGAAAGCCCCTTAACGATAGGATTGATGCCTTATTAATAGACGCCGAAGCAACTGAAGATATTGACAAAAGAGAAGATATCTATCAAGAAATTGACGGCATTAAAGACGATATCTATAAAGTTACTGAAGACGTATTAAACGATATTTTACCAGAAGCTTTTGCCGTGGTTAAAGAAACTGCCAAACGCTTTGTACATAACCCATCGATTACGGTAACAGCAAATACCTTTGACAGGGAAATCTCTGGAACTAAAAATTATGTGACCCTAGAAGACGACCAAGCCATTTGGTCAAACTCTTGGGATGCGGCAGGTAAAGCCATCACTTGGGATATGGTACATTACGATGTGCAGTTGATTGGTGGGATTGCCTTGCATCAAGGTAAAATTGCTGAAATGCATACGGGTGAAGGTAAAACCTTAGTGGCAACGCTTCCTATGTATTTAAATGCATTGGCTGGTAATGGTGTTCACTTAGTAACAGTCAACGATTATTTGGCCAAACGGGATAGTGCTTGGATGGCTCCAATTTTCGAATTCCATGGTTTGAGCGTTGATTGTATCGATTATCACCAACCCAATTCTGCAGCGCGTAAAAAGGCCTATAATGCCGATATTACCTATGGAACCAATAATGAATTTGGTTTTGATTACCTACGTGACAACATGGCCCACTCACCAGACGATTTGGTACAACGCCCCCACCATTACGCCATTGTAGATGAGGTGGATTCCGTTTTAGTGGATGACGCCCGTACACCGCTAATTATTTCTGGTCCAATACCACAAGGTGACCGACATGAATTCAACGAATTAAGACCAAAGGTTGACGATATTGTAAGTGTACAACATAAATACCTCATTGGTGTTCTGGCAGAAGCTAAAAAATTGATTGCCGAAGGCGATACTAAAGAAGGTAGTTTTAAATTGCTACGCGTGTTTAGGGGGATGCCAAAAAACAAAGCGCTGATCAAGTATTTAAGTGAAGAAGGTATCAAACTCCTCCTTCAAAAAACTGAAAACCATTACATGCAGGACAACAACCGGGAGATGCCAAAGGTAGATGCCGAGTTGTATTATGTCATTGATGAAAAAAACAATCAGGTTGAATTATCAGATAAAGGCGTAGAATTCCTATCTGGTAAAGATGATCCCAACTTTTTTGTCATGCCAGAGATTGGGGTTGAAATGGCCAAAATTGAAGCTAAAGGCTTATCAAAAGAACAAGAAGCACAAGAAAAAGAAGAATTATTTAGAGACTTTGGAGTTAAATCTGAACGCATCCATACCCTAAACCAATTGCTTAAGGCTTATGCCCTATTTGAAAAGGACATCCAGTATGTAGTTATTGACAATAAAGTCATGATTGTTGATGAGCAAACCGGACGTATTATGGATGGTCGCCGGTATAGTGATGGTCTCCACCAAGCCATCGAAGCCAAAGAGCATGTAAAAATTGAGGATGCCACCCAAACTTTTGCGACGGTAACGCTTCAAAACTACTTTAGAATGTACGGCAAACTTTCGGGTATGACTGGTACTGCTGTTACAGAAGCCGGTGAGTTTTGGGAAATCTATAAATTGGATGTGGTTGAAATCCCAACCAATAGACCCATTGCCCGTGACGACAGGGACGATTTGGTGTATAAAACCAAACGTGAAAAATACAATGCTGTTATTGAAGAGGTGACACAACTATCTCAGGCTGGTCGTCCAGTATTAATCGGTACCACCTCTGTAGAGATTAGTGAATTGCTAGCCAAAATGTTGGCGATCCGAAAAATACCACATAACGTCTTAAATGCAAAGCTGCACAAAAAAGAAGCCGATATTGTTGCCGAAGCTGGTCAATCTGGACAAGTCACCATCGCTACCAATATGGCAGGTCGTGGTACGGATATTAAACTCTCTGAAGCTGTGAAAGCCGCTGGTGGTCTAGCCATTGTGGGAACTGAACGCCATGATTCACGTCGTGTCGACAGACAGTTGCGTGGTCGTGCAGGTCGTCAAGGTGATCCGGGAAGCTCTCAATTTTACGTATCGCTAGAAGATAATTTGATGCGTCTTTTTGGTAGTGAACGTATTGCCAAAATGATGGATCGATTGGGACTTAAAGAAGGTGAAGTGATTCAACATTCCATGATTTCAAAATCTATTGAACGTGCACAGAAAAAAGTAGAAGAAAACAACTTTGGAATTCGTAAGCGTTTGTTGGAATATGATGACGTCATGAATGCCCAACGTGAAGTAGTCTATAAACGTCGCCGTCATGCTTTGCATGGTGAGCGTTTGCGAGTAGATTTGGCCAATATGATTTACGATACCTCTGAAGGTATAACTGAAGCCAATAAAGAAGCCAACGATTTTAAAAACTTTGAGTTTGAATTGATTCGTTTTTTCTCCATGAGCTCTCCAATTACTCAAGCTGAATTTAGCAGTTTAACCTCTATCGAAATTGCAGGCAAAATTTACAAAGCGGCCTTCAAATATTATAGAGAAAAAATGGAACGCAATGCAGAAATGGCTTTTCCTGTGATAAAAAATGTTTACGAAACCCAACGCGATAAATTTAAACGTATTGTTGTCCCATTTACTGATGGTGTTAAAAACCTACAAGTGGTTACCGACCTTGAAAAGGCCTATGAAACTGAAGGAAAGCAATTGATAAACGACTTTGAAAAGAATATTACCTTGGCGATTGTTGATGATTCTTGGAAAACCCATTTACGCAAAATGGATGAGTTAAAACAATCGGTACAACTGGCGGTCCATGAGCAAAAAGACCCTTTATTGATCTATAAGTTTGAAGCTTTTGAACTGTTTAAATCCATGATTGACCAAGTGAATAAGGACGTAATCTCTTTCTTATTTAAAGGAGAATTACCAACTGAAACCCAAAATACCATTCAGGAAGCCAGAGCGCGTAGACAGGAAAAATTGCAAACTCAAAAAGATGAAATTCCAAATATGGACGAACGTTCCGCACAAAGCAGAGCTGCGGGCAATACCCAGCGTCAATCCGAAGTGGTTGAAACCATTGTAAGGGACCATCCAAAAATTGGTCGCAACGATCGTGTTACCATTAAACATGTGATGAGTGGTGAAAACAAAACCTTAAAATACAAACAGGCAGAACCTCTAATTGTAAAAGGGGAATGGGTTTTGGTGGATGAATAATTGACTTCCTGCGAAAGTAGGACATCGTAGATTCAGTCTAGCTAATCTCAAAACAAAATCAGAGATACAACCAAAATTACTTTTCCTGGTAGTTCATAAAAAGAACGCTGATAACGCTGATTTTTAGGATTTGCTCTGTTTGTATTAGTGAACATCTGCCCAATCAGCGTCTTCTGTGTTCCATTATTTTGAATCCTAGTTGATTTGCCGTGGCTTCAATAATATCCTGATCCCTATTATCAGGACATCGTAGATTCAGTCTAGCTAATCTCAAACAAAATCAGAGATACAACCAAAATTACTTTTTCTGGTAGTTCATAAAAAGAACGCTGATTTTTAGGATTTGCTCTGTTTGTATTAGTGAACATCTGCCCAATCAGCGTCTTCTGTGTTCCATTATTTGAATCCTAGTTGAGATTTGCCATGACTTCAATAATATCCTGATCCCTGTTATCAGGACATCGTAGATTCAGCCTAGCTAATCTCAAAACAAAATCAGAGATACAACCAAAATTACTTTTCCTGGTAGTTCATAAAAAGAACGCTGATAACGCTGATTTTTAGGATTTGCTCTGTTTGTATTAGTGAACATCTGCCCAATCAGCGTCTTCTGTGTTCCATTATTTTGAATCCTAGTTGATTTGCCGTGGCTTCAATAATATCCTGATCCCTATTATCAGGACATCGTAGATTCAGTCTAGCTAATCTCAAACAAAATCAGAGATACAACCAAAATTACTTTTTCTGGTAGTTCATAAAAAGAACGCTGATTTTTAGGATTTGCTCTGTTTGTATTAGTGAACATCTGCCCAATCAGCGTCTTCTGTGTTCCATTATTTGAATCCTAGTTGAGATTTGCCATGACTTCAATAATATCCTGATCCCTGTTATCAGGACATCGTAGATTTGCCTAACTAATCTCAAACAAAATTAGAGATACAACCAAAATTACTTTTCCTGGTAGTTCATAAAAAGAACGCTGATAACGCTGATTTTTAGGATTTGCTCAGTTTGTATTTGTGAGCAACTGCCCAATCAGTGTCATCTGTGTTCCAGTATTTGAATCCTAGTTGAGATTTGCCATGACTTCAATAATATCCTGATCCCTGCTATCAAGACATCGTAGATTCAGTCTAGCTAATCTCAAACAAAATCAGAGATACAACCAAAATTACTTTTTCTGGTAGTTTATAAAAAGAACGCTGATAACGCTGATTTTTAGGATTTGCTCTGTTTGTATTAGCGAACATCTGCCCAATCAGCGTCTTCTGTGTTCCATTATTTGAAACCTAGTTGAGATTTGCCATGACTTCAATAGTATCCTGATCCTTGTTATCAGGACATTGTAGATTTGCCTAGCTAATCTCAAACAAAATTAGAGATACAACCAAAATTACTTTTTCGGGTAGTTCATAAAAAGAACGCTGATAACGCTGATTTTTAGGATTTGCTCAGTTTGTATTTGTGAGCAACTGCCCAATCAGTGTCATCTATGTTCCATTATTTGAATCCTAGTTGAGATTTGCCATGACTTCAATAGTATCCTGATCCCTGTTATCAGGATTTTTTTTTACTATTTTTATACAAATTCAAAACTCATGCTCAACCAACTAACCAAAACTTCCAAAGTTATTCGTTATTTACCCCTACTTTTAATCCCCTTCATGCTTATCAATTGTAAATCAAATAAAAAGGAAGAGCCACCAACAGAAGTGGTCAACGAACTAAAAAACAAAGCCATTCTTGAATATGAAATCCAGACTGAACTCGGTGAAGGTTCCTTTTGGAATGACGATACACAAGAGCTCTATTGGATAGACATTTTAGGCAATCAGTTATATATTTATAATCCAAACACAAAAACCAATCGGTCTTTATCAACATCTTCGAATATTGGAACCGTCGTACCCATTGACCAGTCTAAAGCAGTGGTTGCTCTTGAAGATGGCATCTATATCATCCATACCAATTCTGGAGAAACCAGCTTGCTTTCTGATACTGAACGGAATATACCTACCAATCGTTTTAATGATGGAAAATGTGATCCTTCTGGTCGGTTTTGGGTGGGTTCCATGGCATTTGACGAAACACCCAAAGCAGCACATCTTTATATGGTGAACGGCAAAGGAGAAACCACGCTAAAACTAGACAGCGTTAGCATTTCCAATGGTATTGTTTGGACCAAAGACAAAAAAACCATGTATTATATTGATACGCCGACTTCAGAAATTAAGGCTTTTGATTATGATGACACTACAGGAAACATTTCCAATCCGCGGGTTGCTGTAAAAGTGCATGATTCATTAGGATTTCCTGATGGAATGACCATTGACGAGCATGATCGGCTCTGGGTAGGGATGTGGAATGGGAATGCCGTCATTTGTTTTGATCCAATTACAGGGAAATTAGTTTCTAAAATAGACGTTCCCGCGCACAATGTGACATCATGTGCTTTTGGAGGAAAGGATTTGGATACCCTATTTATAACCACCGCTAGTGTAGATATGACCGCTGAAGAACATATAAAATATCCGTTAGCTGGCTCGCTGTTTAAAGCAGTTCCTGGGGTTAAGGGAGTAAAAAGTACATTGTTTAAGGTAGAATAAGTATTTGGGACTCGAAGAAAAACAAACTTATTAAAAGTTGAACAAGACTTGCTAAACGCAAAGGAGGTTACTGCATGACGACATGACTAAATTTGGCATTGACCACAATAGTTTTGGAACTGTTTAAATTTCCAGTAGAAAAAGTAGAAACAGTTTCGTTGGGCTTCTTTTTGGGATGGCTTAATCGCGAACGGTTGCCTTTATACTGTAACTTATAATCAGTTTTTGGCAACTGAATCAGGGCATCACTATTTTCCAAAATAATGTTCAGGCTGTTAAAGGTGTTGGCAATATTGTTAATGGACAAATCGCCAAAGCTACCATCGATGACCACATTACCCGTTACATTGTCAATACCAATGTTGGATGAATTGGAATTTAGCACCAATCTATTAACGGTTTTAATCTGAGCCTTGTCCACAAAATTGAGCTTGAGCTCTCCCATGTCCCAGGTGTTGATCATCACTGGCGAATAAGACACATTGATGGAAGTCTTGCTTCCACCAATGTGATCTGCCACCAATGTAGCATAAGATATATCGCCTTTCATATTATTGATAACCGAAGAAAATTTTAGTTCACCATGACGCACATTCATTTTTAGTTTGGCATCTTTTGGCATTCTAATTTTAATGGTCTTCTTAACTTTACTGCTTCGATTTTCGATTGATTTTTCTAATTCGTCACGTCTACTGTCAACTCGGTCGGCGCGCTCCCTCATTCTAGCTTCAAGTTCCTTCTCTCTCACTTCCATACGTTTTTGAATCTCTTCAGTACGTTGTTCTATCACTTTGGAGCGTTCTTCTATTTTCTTACCGTGTTCCTCTTGCCATTTTTCCATCTTTTTTTGATACTCTTTACTCCATTTTTCATCAAATTTTTTGCCCCATGCTTCCATTTTGGCTTCGTAATCCTTTCCGAAATTTTTTCCAAATTCCTCACTCCAAGCTTCCATTTTTTTCTCGTAAGCTTCAAAATCCACTTCGCCAAACTTCTTAGCCCAAGCTCTCATTTTGTCCTTATAATCTTTACCGAATTTGGCTTCGTAGTCTTTACTCCATCTATCCAAATAGGATTCACCCTCTTTTTTATAAGCTTCATAGTCAAAATTAACATCGGTCATGCCTTTAGGCAATTCTGGCAGTGCCGGCATTTGTGGCATTTGTGGAATATGCAACTCAGGTAATTCTGGCAGTTCTGGCATCTCCGGCATTTCTGGCAGGTCAGCAAGCTCGAGTTCTAAATCCTTTAAAGCACCAAAGTCAAAATCATGATTGAAATTATGGTTGCTCCACGAGCTTCGGTTGCCCTGTGAACTAATAGTCACAAAATTACCAGAACCTTCTACCGTCATGTTCCACTCGTCAAGAGCCTTTTTAAGATCCTCTTTACTTAACTTGTCGTTTTCAATATAGGCTTCTACCTCTACCGTGTTTTTGTTCCAGGTATCGATTTCAATCTGTACATAGCTTGTGTTTAAATCGATCGTGACATCTTTGGTCACTGGGATTGATTTTGAAAGCTTTTTCAACCTTTGCTGTGCTGAAAGACTTATCGTCCCGCAAAGCAAAAGCATTATCAGTTTTAATGTAATAGGTTTCATCTGTTTATTATTAACTTGTTTCTTGATCCAAATCTGAATCGTTTAAATCTTGTAATTGTTCTTTTAGACGATATAACAAATTGAGGCGCAATTTCAAATTATCGATTAAGGCACTTACCGTCAGTTCGTTTGGGCCATGTTCAGTCAATTCAACTGAAAGCCTGCTGTACTCCGTGTTCAACTCTTCAAGTTTCACTACATAACCATCAAATAATTCTTTGTTTTCAGAAGTTAATTTGACTTTTGACAACTCTAAATTGATGTTTGCCAAATAGTAATCTTCTACCTTTTTTAGGTCAGGAGAAACATCTCCCAAAGATTTCATCTGTGTGGCCACTTCGGGTTGTGGTTTTACCGGAGTGGTTTCAAAAACCTTATAGGCTCCAAAACTTAAACCGATTAGAATGACAACACTGGCTGCTATACGCATAAAGTTAAATGAAGCCTTAGCTCTGGGTTCAACTGGAAGTGCTTTATCCAGCTTATCCAAAAAGTGTTTTTCGTGACCTTCTGGCATTTTAAGCTTGGAGAGTTTGTTCTCGTTCTCGAATAATTTTTTAAGGTCTTGTGCCATGGTTATTAAGTGTTAATCGTTCTTTTAATTGTGCCTTACCTCTAGAAAGTTGTGTGCGTGAAGCCACCTCGGTAATATTTAAGATCTCTGCTATTTCCTGATGGTCATAACCTTCAATTAAATACAACATCACTACATATTGATATTTGTCAGGTAGTTTGTCAATGGCTTTTTTTACGTCTTCTAGAATGATCCTATCGTCTACCAACCATTCGTTTTCATAAGATGAATCGACTACTTTGAGGTGCACCTCATCCAGTTCCAGCAAATGCTGTTTTTTGGATTTCAGTAAATCGATACTCTTATTAATCACGATACGTTTTAACCAAGCCCCAAAAGTAACTTCAGCTTTGTACTGATGCAATTTGGTAAAGGCTTTTATAAAAGCTTCCTGAACAATGTCTTCGGCTTCCATGGTATCCTTTACAAATCGCATGGCCACAGCAAACATCCCGTCGCAATACTGATTGTATAACTGTAATTGCGCAATACGGTTGTTTTGCTTGCATTTTTCAATCATATCCATTTGAAACATGCGTTACCTACTTTTGGTTATTGGTTGAGTTCATTCTAAAGACGACACAAAAAAACAAGTGTGGCAGAATTTAATTCTTTTTTAAAATTTGATACAAATTTTAATAAAACAGCGTTATGTATTTTAAACCTCTTTTTTTTAAATTATATTTATCTAAAAATTACATCCCATAAAAAAATTGCTTATGAATACGTTTTTAAAACGCCTACTTATTATTTTATTTATCGCCGCATTAGGCCTCTTTCTATACAATTATTTTGTTGAAAATATTTTCGAAAAACGCTTAAGTCCTAAAGATACGGTAGAATTTAAACTCAATGATTTAAAACTCAAAGTGTTTTACAACAGGCCCTTTAAAAAAGGGCGTGAGATTTTTGGAGGACTGGTTCCTTATGGCCAAGTGTGGCGAACTGGAGCTAACGAAGCTACCACATTTACTACAAACCAAGATCTAAGGATTATGGGTTTTTTAGTACCAAAGGGTGAGTATACCTTATGGTCGGTACCTAAAGACAGTATATGGAAGGTCATGTTTAATACCAAAGAATATCCTTGGGGGGTTGATAAAGACTTAAAACCCTTGTGGGATCCTAATTATGATCTTTTGGAATTGGACATTCCCGTTAAAAAATTAGATTCAACTGTAGAACAGTTTACCATTGCATTTGATAATACTACCGATAACTTGAAACTCACCATGGTTTGGGATAAAACTAAAATAGAAGTACCTTTAACTATCGTTAAAGATTCTGACAAATAAGGTAAACAACAACCATTTTGAAAAAAAAAGCCAAATCAGGTTCTGCCTTAAAAGAAAAAGAAGGCGTTTCGGCTTCTGAGCTTACCAGTTCTCGGGCCATTAAGGCCATTAAGGAGCTCCGGCAAGAACAACCTTCAGTAGAGCAATTGATAGAAGCTGTTATTAAAGGGGATATCATCGCATTAAGTCGTGCCATCACCTTGGTAGAAAGTTCAAATCCCATACATTTGGAAAAGGCAAATGCCATTATCAAACAGTGTTTGCCTTACGCCAAACAATCGGTTAGAATTGGTATTACAGGGGTTCCTGGAGTTGGCAAAAGCACCTTTATTGAAACCTTAGGAACCTATTTGACTTCACTGGGTAAAAAAATCGCTGTCTTGGCGGTAGACCCCAGTAGTTCACTAACCAAAGGCAGTATTTTAGGAGATAAGACCCGTATGGGAGATTTGGTAAAAAACCAAAACGCCTATATTCGGCCTTCGCCTTCTGGAACGTCTTTAGGAGGTGTAGCCCGTAAAACACGAGAATCCATTATACTTTGTGAAGCCGCAGGGTTTGACACTATATTCATTGAAACCGTTGGTGTTGGCCAAAGTGAGACTGCCGTGCACAGTATGGTCGATTTCTTTTTATTGCTAAAATTGGCTGGTGCCGGTGACGAGTTACAAGGCATTAAGCGAGGTATTATAGAAATGGCCGATGCCATTGCCATTAACAAAACCGATGGAGATAATTTAAAAGCGGCCAAACTCGCTAAGGCTGAATTTAATAGAGCTTTACACTTATACCCTCCAAAATCTTCAGGTTGGCAACCTAAGGTGACCTTGTGCAGCGCCTTAAACAATGAGGGCGTTGAAGAGATATGGCAGCTTATTGATGACTACCAAAACCATACTAAAGACAATCACTTTTTTGAATCCAATAGAAAAGCACAAAATAAATTTTGGCTTTTGCAGACCATTGAAGACCGATTAAAATCGGAATTTTTTAATACCCCAACAATTAAAAAAGAACTCGAAATTCAGTTAAAAAATATAGAAGATGATAAAATCACCCCTTTTGCAGCCGCTGAGCATTTGCTGCGTTTAAAACCTTCATAAATTTATACTTTAAATTATTTACAATAATAAACTGACAAGTTTGTTATAACTTCAATACTTTTGCTTAACTTAAATCAATCTTGGCCATATGTTTAAAAGACTATTCCCTAATCGATTTGCTTTATTAAAAGCATTTATTGGCATATTTATTCTCTTTTCGTTTTTAATCCGGTTTACTTTTTTGATCTGGAATTTTAATGAAATAAACACCTCCTTTTTTAAGTTGGGGAACACTTTTTTAATCGGGTTTTTATTTGATATTGGAACCGTTTCGTTTTTTGCCATCCCCTATTGTATCTATTTGCTGCTCATCCCAACAAGATGGCATGGCAGTTTGGTGGATCGAATCATAACCTATTTTGGATATGCCCTTGGGCTTTTTATTTTTATTTTTTCATTTTTTGCAGAGATCACGTTTTGGGAAGAATTTAAAACCCGTTTTAATTTCATTGCTGTTGATTATTTGGTTTATAGCAACGAGGTTATAAAAAACATCAACGAATCGTATCCTATTCCTGTGCTATTAGGTGCTATTATAACAGTAGTCTTGATACTCATTTACATCACTAAAAAAAGAGGGGTATTTATAGAAACCTTTGAAAATAACACCTCCTTTAAGGCCAAACTATTCCCGAGTATAGCCTTTATTGGGATTGCACTTTACAGCAGTTTTTTTGTGTCCAACGAAAGTGCTGAAAAATTTGAAAACCGATACAATAACGAACTTTCAAAAACAGGGATTTACTCCTTTTTTGCAGCGTTTAGAAATAATGAACTTCCTTACAGGGAATTTTATCAAACCATTGACGACCAAGATGCATTCGCGTTGGTGAATCGTGAACTTTCACTCGGCTCAAATCCAATGCATTGGAATAATCTTAATGCTGATTTCACAACCGATTCCATACCTGAAGGCGTGGCAATCGATTCCTTGACCAATGACCAAGACGATCAACAAAAGAGTCCGAAAAACTCAATATCAAGATATATCACCAATTCGGATTCCATAAATAAAGCGGTTCATCCCAATATCATTTTTATCTGTATTGAAAGTTTAAGCGGTAAATTTCTAAATTCGTTTGGAAGTGACTTAAACATTACTCCTACTTTAGATTCATTAGCACAAAACAGTCTGTTTTTTACCAACCTATACGCAACTGGAACCCGAACCGTTCGCGGTATGGAAGCCATAACTTTATCCATACCACCAACTCCAGGGCGCAGTATTGTGAAACGCGATCATAATCGGGACTTGTTTACCATTGGAGAAGTGTTTAGACAACAAGGTTACGAACGCAACTTTTTTTATGGTGGCGATGGTTATTTTGATAATATGAACACCTACTTTGGCGGCAATGGTTTTAATATTATTGACAGAGGGAGAGGCTTTTTAATTGACGATTCCATTGAAACCACAAGGACCAATATTGACGATAGTGAAGTTACTTTTGAAAATGCCTGGGGTGTTTGTGATGGAGACATCTATAATAAAGTATTAAAAATGGCCGATAAGACTCATGAAGAGGGCATACCTTTTTTTAATTTTATCATGACCACTTCCAACCACCGTCCTTATACATATCCAGAAGGCAAAATAGACATTCCTTCAGGAACTGGAAGATATGGTGCTGTTAAGTATACCGATTTTGCTATAAAAGAGTTTTTAAACGAAGCCAAAACCAGACCTTGGTACGACAACACGGTATTCATCATTATGTCCGACCATTGTGCTTCTAGTGCCGGAAGGTGGGATTTGGATGTGAAAAACTACCATATTCCTGCAATAATTTTTAACACTCCGTCGATCATCCCGCAAAAAATAGACAAACTTTGTTCTCAAATTGATGTATTTCCTACATTATTTGACCTTTTACATTGGGATTATGAGAGTAATTTGTTTGGAAAGAACATCTTTAAAATGACCGAAGTAGACGAACGCGCCTTTATTGGAAATTATAGAAAATTAGGACTTTTGAAAGACGATAAATTAATGATCTTAAGCGAACAGAAAAAGGCTGATTTTTATTACTGGAACGCGCTTGATAATAGCTTAAGCATTTTACCTATTGATATGGACTTCTTAAAGGAAACCACTTCTTATTATCAAGTCGCCGATTATTTATACAGAAACAACGGATTGAAATTAAATGAATAATACGCTAACTCATATTCATTTTATAGTCAATCCTATTGCTGGGTCTGGAAAAAATGAAATACATCTCGATTTACTCCATCAATTTTTTGAACCTGAACAGTATACAGTTATCATAAAATATTCGGAATATCCAAAACACGCCACGACACTCACATTAGATTCTATAAATGAAGGAGCAACCATTATAGTGGCATGTGGTGGTGATGGCACCATAAACGAGGTTGCCCGATGTTTAGTAAACTCTAAAGTTGCTTTAGGAATTATGGCCATGGGCTCTGGCAATGGATTAGCATCTAATTTAAACATACCACGAAACATAAACAAAGCCCTTTTACTTCTAAAAAACCAGAATATTAGAAAAATTGATGTCGGCCGCTTAAACGACAATTATTTTTTCAGTAATGCGGGATTGGGTATTGCCGCAAATGTTGTAAAACATTACGAAAAGTCCAGAAAAAGAAAATTGTTCAGTTATTTAAAAGCCTCTTTAAGATCGTTGAGTGAATTAAAAGAGGACAATCTTATACAGGTAACAGCCGAAAATCAAACCGTATTGCTTAACCCTTTAATGTTGTTTATTTCAAATTCCAACCAGCTTGGATATAAGGTCAGCTTAACTCCAAAAGCTTCTTTACAGGATGGATTATTAGATATTATTTTGGTTCGAAAAACAAGTCGATTTAGAACATTATTATTTGGCTTGTTAATATTGTTTAAAAAACACCAAATTCTTCAAGAAGTCAAAAGCTTTCAAACTAATAAAGCCAAATTGTCAAGACAGAATAAAAATTATTTTCACTCTCAAATTGATGGTGAATATTTTACAGTGAACGAAAAATCCATTTCAATATCAGTATTGGAAAAATCGCTTTGCGTTATCGCATAAATCTAAATAAAGTTAGCTTTAAACCATTCTACTTGAAGTCTTACAGCTTCCAAAAGGCTGGTTTGGGGATTGTAGTTTAATAATTTTCTCGCTTTATCTATATTGGCTTTGGTGCGCAATTGGTCCCCAGCTCTTTTGGGGATAACCTGTATTTTAATAGATTTTCCCAATATTTTTTCTACGGCTTCAATGCCTTCTTGAGTGGTGTGCTCTATTTCGGTACCAAGGTTAATGATTTCGCCATCAACCTTCTGCTCACAACCTATAACACTTACAACGCCATCCACAATATCACCAACATAAGTAAAACTGCGCAAGTGTTTATCACTCCCTTCAAACAAAGGGAAAGCTTCTCCTTTTAATCCCAAATCTATCAACTTGGTGTACATTTTTTCTGGGCGTTCCCGAGGGCCAATTACCGAATACAACCTTAAAGAGCAAGCTTTAAACTGCTTTTCCCTGCTTTTTTGAAGCACCATCTGTTCGGCTGCCAATTTTGTCACTCCGTAATGTGAAGCTGGTTTTGGAGCCACATGTTCAGGAAAAGTGGCCTCTAAACCGTAAATGGAAGAAGTCCCAATATTGGCGAAAAGTTTCAGGTTTTTACATGTAAGGGCAAAGTCGATTAAATTCTTGGTTCCTATGATATTGTTGCTAAAATAATCTTCAAATGTAGATGTAGAAGAAATACCCGGTTGTGCTGCAAAATGAAAGATATAATTTATATCGGTAGGTAAGACTGATGATAAATCGCTGTTTCTTAGATCACAATGAATCATGGAAACACCTACATCTGTCAGGGCTTTGGCATTTAACTGTTTTAACTTTACACTATAATAGGGTGAAAAATTATCAATTCCAATAACGTTATGACCTAAATGTTTCAATCGTTCTGCGGTATGTGAACCAATAAATCCAGCTGCTCCTGTAACCAGTATCTTCATATATTTGATAATCTATTCATTATTTAATACCTTAGAATGTTGAGTTATTTCAATTAATAAATAATAATATCATAAATTTTAAGATTTGCTAAAAAACCCATAATACCATTAAAACAAACCTACAAAATATAATATAATTTTTAGACTATATTTTGAAACTCTCTCTTGTCCATATTCTATTGCTATCGGCATTTTTGTTGTTGTATAATTCAGGTAAATGGGGTGTAATCGAAACAAGTGAAGCAAGATACGCTGAAATAAGTAGGGAGATGTTAGTCAATCATGATTATATCAGTCCCAAACTTTTAGAGGTCAGCCATTTTCACAAACCACCAATTACCTACTACATTACCATTTTGGGCTATAACATTTTTGGTGTCAATGCTTTTGGTGCACGCTTCTTTTTACAAATTGCTATTTTAATTCAGCTTCTTTTAATTTATAAAATTTCTCTTCTTTTGTTTCATGACAAATCTTTGACCCTAGCAGCTGTATTAGTTTATTTTTCGTTGCCCTTAGTCCTGATTTCTTCTAGAAACTTGACTACGGACGCCTATTTAAACACCTTTGTATTGGCTTCCGTTTACTTTTGGTTGGACTATAAAAAAAGGCGAAACAAACCGCTTCAGTTGTATCTTTTCTATCTGTCATTGGGACTTATTTTTGAGACCAAAGGTCCGGTCGGGATTATATTTCCTTTATTTTTTATAATAAGCTATAAAGTCATCAAAAAGGAAAAGATTGAAAAAGGGATACACCAGCTATTTGGTTTTGTAATTTTCTTATTGATTGCATCAGCTTGGTATTTGGTTTTGATATGGGACAATCGAGATTTCTGGAGCTACTTTATCGACCACCAATTAAAAGACAGAATATTTTCAAACTCTTTTAACCGAGGCAAACCATTTTGGTATTACCTGATAACGATTCCACTCTTGGGTTTACCATGGTTTCTCATTATGATCGCCAATGTTAAATCAAATTATGTAAAAATTTTAGATGATCGGAAAATACTGCTCGTTTTGTCCGTTACCATTTTATCCATTTTTGTGATTTTTTCGTTATTCGATACAAAATTGATTTTATATATTTTACCTATGTTTGGCTTTATTGCCATACTATCTGCCAAAATTTTATCAAATAGCTCTCAAAATATTCTAATAATTATAAACCGCATTTTCGTTACAATTGGAATATTATATCTACTTACAATTTTAGTCTTAAACACTATCAATATTGGCTATGAGTTCAATATTTCAATTGCCATATTGATCTGTTTTTCAACTCTAATTGGTTATGGATTAATTTCAAAATATCAATCGGGGCTTTTAAAAACAGCTATGTTAAGCTATCTTTTTGGGTGCCTTTTACTGATTAGTGGCAACGTTTTTTTAATTGAAAATGAAGATCAATTAAACTCTACAAAACCTGTCCTAGATTTTATCAACAACCATTTAAATGATATCGAAAATATTGTGGTTTATAATTTTTTACTCCCTTCGGCAAAATTCTATTCCAATAAAAACATTATCACTTTAAATAACGGTCATAATACCGTTGAGCGGGAATTGCAATTTGAAACTGATTTAAAATGGAAATACCATTTGATAGATTTAAAGACAAAAATAGGAAGGCAACAAACAGATTCCATTGTTAAATATCAATCGGTACTTATCTCAAGAAAAAGTGAAAAATTGCCAGATTATTTAGATTTTTTGAACCATACGCCTTATCAGAAAAAAGAGTTTGGCAAATGGGTTATCTATTACTAAAAATCTGCTTCTTTTAAAAAAAAGAATACCTTTGTGCCTGCAACATTTTGAATATGGAATACCAGTTTACCATTATTGTTCCAGTCTATAATGAGGAGGCTAATTTGGAGCGTGTCGAAAAAGAACTTCTCGCTTATAGCAAAATAGCTTCATTACCTACCAAAATTTTAGTCGTCAATGACGGTTCTACAGACGGTAGTCAATCATTAATTGAAGCCATTTGTAATAGAAATTCAAATTTTAGTTTTATTTCTTTTAAAGAAAACAGAGGTTTAAGCGCCGCTATAAAAGCTGGTTTTGACCATGTTGATACCGAGTGGGTTGGTTATATCGACTCCGACTTACAAACAGCTCCAGAAGATTTCAATTTGCTATTGGAACATATTGGAGATTATGATTTGGTTACTGGTGTCAGGGCCAATAGAAAAGACTCGTTTGTTAAAAATATGTCGTCAAAAATTGCCAATGGCATTCGCAGAGCGTTTACCCACGACGGTATGGATGATACCGGTTGCCCTCTTAAAGTCATCAAGACAGCCTATGCAAAACGCATCCCTATGTTTAAAGGCTTGCACCGCTTTTTACCAGCCATGATCCTCTTACAAAATGGAACGGTAATCCAAGTTCCTGTGCAGCATTTCCCTAGAATTGCAGGCACAGCAAAATTTGGATTATGGAACCGGTTATTGGGGCCATTAATGGATTGCTTTGCTTATTTATGGATGAAAAAAAAGTACATTAACTACACGGTAGCAAAAAAAAGTGAATGAGCAATTGGATCATTTATAGTATCGGGTTTATAGCCCAAATTTTATTTTCATCACGGCTTGTTGTTCAATGGGTCACTTCGGAACGACAAAAAAAAGTCATCACCCCTACTTTGTTTTGGACATTGAGTCTGTTTGCTTCGTTTTTATTATTTGTTTACGGTTATTTACGAGAAGATTTTGCTATCATGCTAGGGCAAGGGCTGACTTATTTTATATACATTAGAAATTTACAGCTTCAAGGTGAATGGGTTAAATTTCCAAGACTGTTTAGGTATATTTTGTTTATGGTACCCATTCTAATTTCAATTTTTTATTTTAATAATAATGTGATTGATCGGGATATCTTATTCAAAAATGAAGCAATTCCATTATGGTTGCTTGTATTAGGTATCATTTCTCAAGTGGTATTTACCTTTAGGTTTGTCTATCAATGGATCTATTCTGAATACAAAAAAGAATCCATCTTGCCTCTAGGGTTTTGGCTTTTAAGCTTATCGGGGTCGCTCCTCATTTTAATCTATGCTATTTTTAGACAAGATCCTGTACTCTTTTTAGGACATGGACTTGGGTTGATTATTTATACTCGAAATCTTTTTTTAATTCGCAAAAATAATGCTGAAAACCCTACAGAATAATCCCATTACTACCATCGTATTATTGGTCGTCATGATGCTTGGTTTTAGCATAAGCATCTTACCCGTCAGTATCATGGAAGCTCGTAATTTTATTACAGCAAGGGAAATGGTTACCGATGGCAATTGGCTATTAACCACCATGAATGGTGTTGCACGTTATGAAAAACCGCCATTACCAACCTGGTTGACCGCCGTTTTTGGGCTGTTTTTTGGTATCAAAAATATTGTAGCGCTACGATTTCCAGCCATTTTAATGGTCGCATTGATCGGAGTGGGCATATACAAACTATCCAAAAGATTATTAGGGAACCAACAACATAGCTTTATTAACGCTCTAATAGGTGTCACGTCTTTTTATGTGATAGGAATTATTATTGAAGCCCCTTGGGATATTTTCACACATGGCTTTATGATTATTGCCCTGTACTATCTTTTTCAACTTTTTCAAGGAGATAAACTCATTCATAACTACCTTTTGGCAGGATGTTTTATCGGTTTTTCTATATTGAGTAAAGGGCCCATTTCTATTTATGCTTTGTTTTTGCCCTTTTTAATCGCTTATGGGCTGACTTATAAATACAAATTTTCAACATCTCAAATCACTTCGTTATTGGCCAGCCTAATCGTGGCCTTAATTGTTGGAGGATGGTGGTATCTGTATATTAGATTGAACGACCCAGAAGCCTTTAAAGCCATAGCAACAAAAGAAACTGGCAATTGGGGAAGTTATAATGTAAAACCTTTTTATTATTATTGGAGCTTTTTTACACAAAGTGGAATTTGGACCATTCCGGCTTTTATAAGTCTGCTATACCCTTATTTAAAATCCAGGGTATCTAATTTAAAGGCCTATCGATTTAGTGTATTATGGACCCTTTTAGCCGTGGTATTATTATCCCTAGTTCCTGAGAAAAAAGCACGTTACTTAATGCCAGTATTGATTCCATTGGCCATTAACATTGGATTTTATATTGAATACCTAATTAAAAACTTTAAAACTCTAAAAGACAAACGTGAAACCATACCGGTGTATTTTAATTTTGGATTAATTGCGTGTATTGGTATTGCATTCCCTTTAGTAGGCTTTTTTATAGGACCGTCATTAACAGGAATTCTTATATTCTGGTATATTTTAGCTTCAGTATTGCTGGTATCTATAGGTGTTTTAATTGTTGTCTATTTAAAGCAAAAAAACATTAAAACCGTCTTGTATTTATGTATTGCTTTTATTGCTTCAGTGCTTATAACAGTATTGCCGCTTTCAAGAATTCAAGGGCAATCAAATTCTAACGCTTCTCTTTCTGAATTAAAAGAAGAAACTTCAAAACAAGGTCTAAACGTTTATTCCATGGATTATATCGCTCCAGAAATAATCTGGCAATTTGGGGATAAAATCCCTTCTATCAAAAATGAAGACGGCAAGATGCAATTTCCAAAAGAACCTAAATTCGGACTATTGCTAAACGCTATTAGCCCTAAAGATCGCAGTTTTTTAGAATCCCATTACACCCTTGATAAAAAGGAGCTTTACGACCTGAATTCATCTGAACCTCATTCAAAAAAATACAATGATCGATTAACGAGCGACTATTATATTCTCACAAAACGGTAGTCCATTTCTTTATAAAATATCGTTCCAATTTATAAAATAGAAAACCAGATAGACTGCCAAATAGCATGCCGCATATTACATCCAAAGGATAATGAACCCCTACATAAATTCTACTATAAGACATGACCATTGCCCAAATGATCAATAGGTAAATCATATATTTAAACCGGTCTTTCAACAATAACCCCACAAAAATCGCAACGGCCATGGAGTTAGAAGCATGGCCCGAAAAGAACCCGAATCGTCCTCCACAACCTTCCCTTACGATTCGCATTTTATGTATTAATGCGTCTACGTGACAAGGTCTTGAGCGCTCAAACCCATATTTAAACAAGTTTGTAATTTGATCGGTAAATAAAATCATCAAGGCGACCACCACAATGGTTATTAAAAATGATTTCTGTCCAAATTGTTTATATATTAAAAACAGTAACCAGGCATAAAATGGAGCCCAATATATTTTAGTGGTATAGGCCATCCAAAATCCATCCCAAGATGTGTTTCCCAAATTGTTGAGATACAAAAAAAGCTCGGTGTCGTATTGTAAAAGTTGATCTAGCATATCTTAATTAATCGTCATATCGGGAGACTTCACGGTCATAAAAATCGGAGGCTGCCTGAATTAAGTTTTCCACTTCGTTTTCTAGTTCCTTTTGGTCTTCATCATCAAATTCTTCCAACCATTCTAAATTGTCATTCTCGAGATTGATGATAAATCTAGGGAAATCCGTATGAATGATGTATATGGCATCAGGAAAATCGGTATTATCTCCGAGTATGAATTTAGGTAATTCCATGTGTTAAGTTATAAGTTGTAAGTGCCTATCAAACACTTTAGTTCATATTGCTTTAAGTTTGTATAACCTTCAAAAATTTGTTCACTTCCTATCTCCATACTGTCAAGTTTAAAATAGTATTCAAATTTAAGCGTTTTTTTCGCATTACTTCAGCGAATACTTTATTTGATATTGTTAGACATTAAGTACTTAATGCACTTTATATCACCATGTAATTCTAATCAGCTTTTTGGTCAAATAATGAAATCGAATATACAATAAAATTGCTGCACTCGACAGTCCTGCCAACAAACCTAACCAAATTCCAAAGCTTCCATATGCGTCTTCTTTTCCAAGAAAAAAGCTAACGGGAAAACCAATTATCCAATACGCTATAAAGGTTATTATTGTTGGAATCTTCACGTCCTGCAAACCTCGTAATGCCCCTAAAACAACCACTTGGATACTATCACTTATTTGGAATATAGCCGCTGCTATAAGCAATTTTGAAGCGATACTGACCACTTCGGCGTTATCCAGTGCATTTTTAATATCCCCATAATTAACATACAGCTTTGGCAGTTGATTGTGAAACACAAAAAACAATAGCCCAAAAGAAACTGCAAAAATAGCTCCCATTAAAAAAATGGAAAATGCTATACGCCGTAATTCCAAATAATTTTGAAGTCCTTTTTGGTTTCCAACTCTAATCATGGCCGCTACACTTAAGCCCATAGCCACCATAAAAGTCATAGACGATAAATTCAAAGCAATTTGATTTGCTGCTTGTGGATTTTTACCCAGTAAACCACTCAACCAAATGGCAGCCGTGAAAATAGCAACTTCAAAAAACATTTGCATGGCACTAGGAGTTCCAAGATTCAATATCTTTTTGAGCATCAATTTGTCTAAAACAAATAGTTTAATATGTGTTACAAAAGCTTTGGATTTTTCCTTGTTTTTCAACAAGTACCACAGATACCACAACATGATAAAACGCGATAACAAGGTGCCATAAGCGGCACCTACAATGCCCAGTTCGGGGAAACCAAACTTTCCAAAAATGAGTAGATAATTTAAAATGACATTGGCAATGTTTGCAATAATAGTTGCATACATTGGGTATTTGGTCATGGACAAGCCATCACTAAATTGCTTAAATGCTTGGAATACAATTAACGGGATTAGTGAAATCGCTACTAAGTCTAGATAGGGCATGGCCAGTTCAACCACTTCAGTGGGCTGTTTCATTAAAAACATTAATGGCTTTCCAAAAAACACAAAAAGAAACAATGAAATTCCTAAAAGTATACATAAAAACAGACCATGTTTAAATGCGGATTTCCCTTTAATAAAACTTTTTTCAGCATCGGCTTCAGCAACCAAAGGCGTAATCGCCGTAGAGAATCCAATGCCCAATGACATGGCAATGAACATAAAACTATTGCCCAAAGACACTGCAGCAAGTTCGGCAGTTCCCAATTGCCCAACCATGATATTGTCTACAAAACTCACAAAAGTATGACCCAGCATCCCCAACATAACGGGAGCTGCGAGCCTCCAATTGTATCTGAATTCTTTGGTATAGTTCGATAAAATCACTGATTTTTTTTAGATCGTCAAAGGTAAGTTTTAGAACTATATATCAAAATTTTTGTGTTTATATATTAAGAGAATTGCATTTTTATTGACACTTTCTTCTAATAAAATCAAAAATTGTTAATAAGTTGAAGCTTAATTACTTTACCAAGAGCTTCAAATTTTTTATTTTTAACTCGCTAATTAGTTATTTATTAATTAATAATAACTAAATTGCTTAGAGACTTTTAGCTATTATATTTTAGAGGGATTTAAAAATTTTGTTGTTAAAACGTTTCAACTGAAAAGGGGATATCATTATCCCCTTTTTGTGTTTTATAAACTGAAGTAAATTAACGTTTTATATAGAATAAAAAGGTATTGAGTTTAGTAAATTGCTCAGAATAAATTCATTGCGATGAAACCAATTACTTTTTTATTAAGTCTTTACAGTTGTCTGTGTATTTCACAATCCAAAGCGAATCCTGTTAGCCCCTTTTTAGACCAAATTGTAACGCAATTTCCAAATGTTAGAGATCTTACGATTACAGGAAATGAAGCTGTTTTTTCTGCTCAAAGTGCTATGGGTGATATCTCAGTATTACTATCTGTAAAGAAACTCCAAGATCAATGGAGCACACCAGAAGTTATTTCATTTTCTGGTCAATATTTTGATATGGAGCCCTCTTTTTCAGAAGACGGTTTAACTTTATATTTCGCGTCAAACAGACCTTTGGACTTGTCTTCAACCGAGACCAAAGATTTCGATATTTGGTACCTAACCAGACCCTCATTAGTGGATAATTGGTCAAGTCCAAAAAACATGGGCGCTCCAATTAACACTAAAATGGATGAGTTTTACCCTGTTATTACCAAATCAGGGAATCTCTACTTTACTCTGGACAATCCTGAATTAAATCAAAAAGATGATATCTATGTTAGTGCATATGTAAATGGGGCTTATTCTGAACCTCAACGCCTAGGTGATGGCATTAATTCTAACGGTTATGAATTTAACGCTTTTGTGTCTCCAGATGAATCTTTCATGATTTACTCTTGTTATAATAGAGAAGATGGTCTTGGTAGTGGAGACTTATATATAAGTTATCAAAATGATAAGGGATGGACCCAAGCTAAAAACATGGGTGCAAGTATAAATTCCGATAAAATGGATTATTGCCCATTTGTAGATACCAAAACTAATACTTTGTATTTTACGAGCAAACGAATAACAACTACTCCTTTAAAATCCTCAGTAAATTTAGAAGCGCTTAAAGCACTTTTTAACCGTTATGAAAATGGGGCAAGTAGATTATACCAAGTCAGTATTGCTCAAGAATTAGAGAAACAATAAGGTGTCCAATTATAATTTAGAAACCATTTGTTTAGCTTCCTCAAATTCACAAATTAAATCCTCTACAATTTGGGCTACAGGTTTGATATCATGAATCAATCCTGAAATCTGTCCTATTTCCAGCTCACCTTCGTCCAAATCGCCTTCAAACATCCCCCGTTTTGCCCTTGCCCTACCCAGAAGTTCTCTTAATTGTTCTACAGTTGGTGCCGTTTTGTACAAGTCTTCAACTGCATCATAAAACTTATTTTTGATCAGTCGTACTGGAGCCAATTCCTTTAAAGTCAGCTTCGTATCTCCTTCTTTGGCATTGATTACAACCTGTTTAAAAGCGGGATGGGCCGAAGATTCTTCACTAGCAACAAACCGACTTCCCACCTGAACGCCATCGGCGCCGAGCACCATGGCAGCTAACATGCCTCGTCCAGTGGCAATTCCCCCGGCAGCAATGAGTGGTATGTTAAGCTGTTCCTTAACCATTGGGATTAACGTTAAGGTTGTGGTTTCTTCCCTTCCATTATGTCCACCCGCCTCAAAGCCTTCCGCAACCACAGCATCAACACCAGCTTCCTGAGCCTTAAGCGCAAATTTTACACTACTTACCACATGTACAACGGTAATGCCTTTGTTCTTTAACCAAGCTGTCCATGTTTTTGGGTTTCCCGCCGAAGTGAATACAATGTTCACATCTTCTTCAACAATAATATCCATTAGTTTCTCAATATCCGGATACAACATGGGCACATTCACACCAAAAGGTTTATCGGTGGCTTTTTTACATTTTTGGATATGTTCTCGCAATACGTCGGGGTACATGGAACCTGCACCAATAATTCCCAAAATTCCTGCATTACTCGAGGCCGATGCGAGCCTCCAGCCACTGTTCCATATCATTCCAGCTTGAACAATGGGGTATTTGATGTGAAATAACTCGGTTATTTTGTTTGCCATTATGATTTGATCAGTTTGAAGGTTTTTGACCCCTGTTTCCATTTAAGATTAATCATATACATACCTGAATCCATTGAAGAGACATCGATAGAATTTGCCGATTTGGTTATCGTTTGTTGTAAAACGGTTTTTCCAAGCATATTATAAATGGTTAAGATTGATTGTTCATTTTCATTAGAAACATTGATATATAAAATATTGTGTACAGGGTTTGGGAATATTTTAAATCCAGTTATGTTTTCTTCCTGAAGAGATAACGCTGTATTTAATGCCAGTTCAAAATTAGGAATACCATAACCATATTCGTAATCGGGCGTCATGTATTGTGAAGCCGATTGTCGCACATAATCCATGATTTCGGCATTCGAGGCATTTGGCAAGGCCTGCCATAAAGAAGCCACAGCTCCAGCTGTAATTGGCGAACTAAACGAGGTTCCATCATTGGCAACAATGGATCCCGTATTACTCACTACATAAGCACCTTTGCCTTGGGCAACAACGTCCGGTTTTTGGGTAAGCTGTATGGCACTGCCCCGAGAGCTAAAATTCGCAATGGTACCACCCGAATCTACAGCTCCTATAGTAAGTATGCTAGGTGAATCGGCAGGAGCACCAACTCCGGTATAGCCAGGTGCATTGTTTCCAGAATTTCCAGCAGAAACGACTACCAAAATGCCTTTTTCAGAAGCTATAGTAGCGCCTTTTGTAATATAGGTTGTCGAACCATTTAGTTCTGAAGCTGTATAGGAGTATTTAGGATTATCATAGTCAAAATACCCTAATGAGCTATTTATGACATCAACTCCCAAACTATCGGCCCGTTCGGCAGCTTCTACCCAATAGCTTTCTTCAATTGGATTTTCGCTAAAGACATCTTCAGTCCTGAACAAATAATAAGATGCATCAGGAGCAGATCCAACAAATTGATCTTGTACATAAGCCGCCATAGTGCTCAATACTTTTGTACCGTGATTATTTCCTGTAAAGGCATAAATATTGGCTGTTCTATCCACAAAATCATAGCCGTCTAGCAATTTGGAGTTGTCTCTTAATCGCTTAAAAGCTGACATGGTATTCACATTTGGGAACCCAGCATCCAAAACAGCAATGGTTATACCTTCTCCTGTATAATCTTGAAGATGTAATGCGTCTGCATGAATCATCTGTACTTGGTTTTGAGTACTACCATATACAAATGCGACTTGAGATTCTTCAATATGAAATTTATTTTCAGGTTGTCGCGTACGGCTGGTATTTAAGTTTTTATCTGCAAAATCAATATTCGCCACAAAACCTAAACCTGAAAGTGCTTTAATATCGGTTTCATTTCCCCGTACATGAACCGCATTGAACCATTTTGATTTTGCCATAACACTAATTCCTGTCTGTGCTTTTAGTTGGGAGATATAGCTTTCATTAACAGGTACATCTCGTGCATCAATGGCTACACCATGGGCGTTTTTACGATCGATGGCTTTTTGACTTAGAATAGTATTTGGATTATCGATTGAGCTTTGAACATTTTCTTTATCAGTGAGGTAAACCCAAGCGTCTTGCGTTTGAGAAAACGCTAAATTACAACCTACAAATAAGCCTAAAAAGAGTACTATTTTTGTCATCCGCTTATTCCAATGCCATACCCAATTAAATTCTTGGGTTAATTTCTCTTTTAGATATAGGCATTTCATGTAGCTACAATTAGGGGCTATTTCTTATGCAATTTAAGAAATAACTCCCGAACCAACTAATTCATCTTCAAGATACCAAGCTACAAATTGTCCTTCGGTAATTGCGGACTGCGGTTTTTTAAATTCAACATAAAGACCCTGATCTTCCTTATGCAATATGGCGTCTTGCAAGGGTTGGCGGTATCGGATTCTGGCTTTAACTTGAAGTGTTTCATCAACCTGTAATGCCAAATCCTCGCGAATCCAATGCAGCTCATTTTCATTCACAAATAAGGCTTTTTTAAGCAATCCAGGGTGATTTTTGCCTTGTCCTGTATAAATCACGTTATCATCCACATCGGTATCAATAACGAAAAGTGGCTCTACGGTTCCACCAACAGCCAATCCTTTGCGTTGCCCTTTGGTGAAATAATGTGCACCTTGGTGTTTGCCTACTACTGTCCCGTCGGTGACATGGTATTCGATTTTTCGAGAGAGGTATTGCAGTTTTTCATTTTCTGAATTAAACTTTGGCAATTCCTGTTTGTAAAAATCTTTTTCTTCAGGAATCTCAACGATGACTCCTTCTTTGGGTTTTAGTTTTTGTTGCAAAAATTCTGGCAATCTCACTTTTCCAATAAAACATAAGCCTTGTGAATCTTTTTTATCTGCCGTTACCAAATTCAATTTTGAAGCAATCGCCCTAACTTCTGGTTTGGTTAATTCCCCAATCGGAAACAGCGATTTGGCCAGTTGTTCTTGTGATAACTGGCACAAAAAATAAGACTGGTCTTTATTATTATCTACTCCTGCCAATAACTTATAGATATTTTTTCCTTGTTTTTCAACAATGCCTTTTCTGCAATAGTGTCCCGTGGCCACAAAATCGGCACCCAAATCCATGGCTATCTTCATAAAGACATCAAATTTGATTTCTCGATTACAAAGCACATCGGGGTTTGGGGTTCTACCTTTTTGGTATTCATCAAACATATAATCTACAATACGCTCTTTGTATTGCACACTTAAGTCAACTGTTTGAAACGGAATTCCCAAGGTATCGGCAACCAACATGGCGTCATTGCTGTCGTCTAACCAAGGACATTCATCAGAAATGGTCACAGAATCGTCATGCCAGTTTTTCATAAACAGACCAATGACTTCATAGCCTTGTTCTTTTAACAAATAGGCTGCTACACTGGAGTCCACACCTCCAGAAAGTCCTACAATTACACGTTTCAAAATATTATAGTGTTTTAATTTGGCAAAATTACAAATAAAAAAAGGCAATGTTTCCCGTTGCCATTTAAAATAATAATCGCCTTAATAGCTTTTTACTATTGCTTTTTAGAGTTCCCGTTTATCAGGTCAAAATTCTTTTCTTCGGTGAGTTTTCCATTGGTATAGTATTTCCAGATACCGTGCTTTTGTCCTCTTTTATACGCCCCTTCAGCAATCAATTGTCCTGTATTGTCAAAATATTTAGACAGTCCGTGCAATTCGTCATTTTCATATAAAAACTCCTTTAGCACTACGCCTTTTTCTGAATACCAAATTGATGCGCCCTCCATTTTTCCATTCACATAATTAGATGCTTCAGCCAATTGTCCATTTTCATAATACACTAACTTTTCACCATCCAATTGTCCTTTATCGTTATAATTCTCGGTAGACATTACAGCTTTTGTCTTATGGTGGTAATAGGTCCATTTACCTACAAATGCTTTAGTATCCATCTTACCTTCACTGATTAATTTTCCTGTTGATGAGAAAAATTTAACCAAGGCAATATTATCCTTTTCATTAAATTCCTTAGTTGCACTCAACACACTTTTTTTGTCGATCAGCTTATAAAATTTAAAGATTCCAATTTCTTTGCCATGTGTGAACTCTCCCTCATATCGAGGTTGATTGGTCTTATCAAAATTTTTCTTCCATAAGCCATGACGCTCCCCATTGGCATCAAATTGATTAATCGTTTGGGCAGCTATTGCTGTACTAGCCAAAAAAAGAATAGTTAAGATAAAAAGTTTCATATGCCTATTAACGCTTTTTTTATATTGAAATTGTTCTCAAAACGTACCCTACCCCATAAAATTTGTCAACTCGAATATCGTTTATATATCCTCCATTGAAGAAACTCTGCGTTTCACTCAAGATGACAAATCCTATTGGGTTTAAATGTCTGCTACTTTTTCTTTTTTTGTTGCAATCTCTTTTGCTCTTCAGCCTTCTCCATCATATCCTGCATTTTTTGTTGGAAACGATTTTGTTTTTTGGGCTTAGCTTTCTGAACCTGCATTTGGGCATGAATCTTACCTTCATCAAGAATGTAATTTTTGATGACGATCATAATCCCAATACTAATAAGGTTTGAAATGAAATAATATAAACTCAACCCTGAAGCATAGTTGTTAAAGAAAAACAACATCATGATGGGTGAAAAATAGACCATATATTTCATCATCTTGCTCATGTCGGGCATCCCTTCCTGCGTTGGTTGTGAAGCCATTTGCTGTCCGGTAGTCATTTTCATGTAAAAGAAAATGGCCACAGACGCTAATATCGGAAACAAACTCACGTGTTCACCATAGATCGGTATTCTAAATGGAAGTCGAGCAATCACATCATAAGACGACAAATCTTCTGCCCAAAGAAAGCTTTTTTGACGCAAGTCAAAAGCCGATGGAAAAAATTGAAACAAGGCGTAAAACACAGGCAATTGTATTAACGCCGGTAAACATCCCGCCATGGGGCTAGCGCCAGCCTTGGACTGTAATGCCATGGTTTCCTGTTGCGCCTTCATTTTATTGTCTTTATGCTTTTCTCGAATGGCATCCAACTCAGGCTTAAGGATTTTTAACTTGGCCTGAGACAAAAACTGTTTGTATTGTGCAAAGGACATGACCAGCTTAATTAAAATGGTCATTAAAATAATGGCTATCCCGTAAGGTAAAAAGGAGCTTAATCCAGCAAATAGTGGTACAAATACATAACGGTTGATCCAACCAAAAATACCCCAGCCAAATGGCACGCTATTATCTAGCCCTATATCATACTTTTTAAGGATTTTGTTGTCAGTCGGTCCAAAATAAAATCTTAAGTTGTTATCAAATTCACCTGCTTTTAGCGTGAGTGGAAGTTTTGTTTGATAGGTCTTTGTAAAAACAGAGTCTATCTTTTCATCTTTAACTAAGTTTTCAGATTTAAATACAACATTTTTAAAAGGAGTGTCAGCAACTAATACTGAACTAAAAAAGTGTTGTCTATACGAAATCCAGTCGACTTCAGATTCTGTTTCTTCATCGTCACTACCCGGATTTAATTTATCTATTTTATCACCTTCGTGCTGATAAGTCAATCGTGTATATCGATTTTCATAAGATATACTTTTATCATGTCTAAACGCCTTCAGTCTCCAATCCAAATTAACACTTTGGGAACTGTTGACCACATCATGTAAACCTTGAGATCGTATAGAAAAATCAAACATATAATCGTTTGGTTTTAGCTCATAACGATATTCCAGAAATTTAGATTCTGACACTTTCAGTTTCATGGAAACCACCGTATTATCTCCATTTTTGGATACTGTGGGCTGAAAATATAACTCTTGAGTATTTAAAATTCGGTTATCTGAAGTCGCAAAATTGATATTAAACAAGGCATTCCCATCTTTGATCAAATAGATAGGCACAGAATCATAATTGATATAATTCTTAAGTTTAACTTCGGATAAATAACCGCCTTTATTGCTGAATTTCAAGGACAGAAAATCAGTTTCGACCAAGGTTTCAGTATCGGCTGCAGATGGCAAGGTTGAAGCATAAGCAAATGCACCCAATTTATTTTTTATACTTTCAAGCTGTATGGAATCTGTTGTTGAAGCATTAGAAAAGTCCTCACCAGATGTTACAAATGTTTCACTTTGTTTTGGATTGTCTTTAGCTTTTTTTTCAGCTTCAACTTGTTCTTGCTTTGCCTTTTCCTGTTCGGCAATTTGCTCTGGCGTGGGTTGGTTTTGCCAGAACATGTACAATATAATTCCGAAAATAAGAACGTATCCTATTATAGAATTAATGTCTATTTTTTTTTCTTCCATATTTACATTGATGCCGTTCTGAATGAAAAGAAGAATCTCAAAATGAGATATTTCGTTATGCTCAACATGACGGATTAATTAATTTTACTGTTTCTGTTTTATACAAAAAACTATCCAATATTAGTTTTGTGCCATACTGACACGTTTTTTTTCTTTTTTATAATCGAGAGCCGCCTTTACAAATGCCACAAATAAGGGATGCGGATTGGCAACTGTACTCTTATACTCGGGGTGGTATTGTACACCAACAAACCAATTGTGCTTCGGAATTTCAATAATTTCAACCAAATTGGTATCTGGATTAAATCCGGTGGCTTTCATACCTGCCGCTTCAATTTGCTCCTTGTATTTGTTATTAAACTCATAGCGATGTCTATGGCGCTCTTTTATAGAATCCGATTTATAAATAGTTTTCACAATACTACCGTCTTTCAAACCACAATCCCAAGCACCAAGTCGCATGGTTCCACCTTTATCGGTAATTGTTTTTTGAGATTCCATCAGGTCAATAACTGGATGTGATGTGGATGGATTCATTTCGGTTGAATTAGCATCGCTCAATCCCAGCACATTTCTTGCATATTCAATAACTGCCATTTGCATGCCCAAACAAACTCCAAAAAATGGAATGTTCTGTTCCCTGACGTATTTAACAGCTTCAATTTTGCCTTCAATTCCTCGTTCACCAAATCCAGGAGCAACTAATACACCATGTAGATGTCCTAATTTTTTTACAACGTTTTTTTCTTTTAAATGTTCAGAATGTATGGACTCTACCTTCACCTTTACTTCATTTTCTGCTCCAGCATGAATAAAAGATTCTAAAATAGATTTATAAGAGTCTTGGAGTTCTACATATTTACCGATCAAACCTATGGTTACTTCTCCTTTAGGATTTTTATGACGTTCCAAAAACTGGTTCCATTGTGTTAAATCAGGAGTTGAACTTGCTAAATTTAATTTTTTAAGTACCACCTTATCCAATCCTTGTTCCAACATCAAATTTGGCACATCGTAAATTGTAGATGCATCAATGGCTTGAATTACAGCCTCCTCACGTACGTTGCAAAACAAGGCCAATTTTCCTCGTAAATCTTCAGGAAGTTCATGCTCTGTTCTACAAACCAAAATATCGGCCTGAACACCACTTTCCATCAAGGTCTTAACACTGTGTTGTGTAGGTTTAGTCTTTAATTCACCGGCTGCCGATAAAAACGGAATAAGCGTTAAGTGAATAACCAAGGCATTGTGCTCCCCCAAATCCCAACGCATTTGACGTACGGCTTCAATATAAGGTAAGGACTCAATGTCGCCAACCGTTCCCCCAATTTCGGTAATGACAATATCATAATCACCAGACTTGCCTAAAATTTGGATGCGATCTTTTATTTCGTCAGTGATATGCGGAATGACTTGAACCGTTTTTCCCAAAAACTCGCCACGTCGTTCTTTTTCAATCACACTTTGGTAAATCTTGCCGGTAGTAACGTTGTTGGACTGACTGGTAGGTACGTTTAAAAAACGTTCATAGTGACCCAGATCTAAGTCGGTTTCTGCGCCATCATCAGTAACATAACATTCCCCGTGTTCGTAAGGATTTAAAGTTCCCGGGTCTACGTTAATATATGGATCTAATTTTTGAATGGTGGTTTTATAACCTTGTGCCTGAAGTAACTTTGCCAGTGAAGCTGCAATAATTCCTTTTCCTAATGACGATGTTACCCCTCCGGTAACAAATATGTATTTTGTAGTTGAACTCATTATGCGTTGTTAAACGCAGGCAAATTTACAAAATTTAAATAGTTATTGTCGTATTGTTTTTGAGTTAATTAATTGTGTTTTAATTGTAACCTAAAACGATTTGAAATTAGTCATCAAATACCCTAGTTTCGTGAGCTATCCTATATAAAATATCCAGACAAAGCATTGGATTATTTAAAACGGATGACCAAAAGTTTTAGCTATGGCCCTACCCGGAAGCCCGTAGCAAGTTTCTCTAGATTCAAGAATATTCCAAGACGAACTATTACCGCGGAATAGGAAATTGTCGCTTTATGTTTCTAATAAGTTCTTCCAAACCATTTAGCTTGAGTTCATATACGGTTTGAAGCATGTCTCCTAATTTTCCTTTTGGGAAGCCTTTAGTATGATACCAAACGATATAATATTCTGGTAAGTCTATTAAATAACGGTCTTTATATTTACCATAAGGCATTTTGGTATGAGCTAGCTTGATGAGGAAGTCTTTATCCGGTTGTATTAACACTTAATATTTTGATTTAAAGCGTTCAAGCTTTTTTAGTTCGTTCGCTACAAAAACTGACCATTTAGTCTGTTCTTTTTTGTTTATGGAATTATTACTTTCTTTATCGTATTGGGTTTGCATGGTGGCGAGCTCTTTATTGATGCTTTTGTGCAAGGCGTCCAAAACCGTATCTATTCGGTTGGAAATCTTAACTTGGCTGAGCTGTTTTCTAAACTTACGAACATGTAGTTCTGTTATATCAAAGTGCAATTGCTCATGAATCAAAATATAATCGTCAGCAAGCTCTTGGACCACCCAAGATCTGTTGGGATAAAAATGGGCTTCAACTACAGGTATGAAATCAACAACTGTGGCATTGGCCTTCTTTACCGAATAGGCAAAAGTAATCCCCGATGCGGTAACTGCCACAGCATCGGATTTTGTGTTCTTTTTGCCCTTAAAATCGCTCCAAGTCAATTTTAAATCATCACGCCACCCTATGGTTTCTTCAGGAAGGTGAACCGTCAAAAATAAAATCAAACTGAACATAAAAAGATTGTGGCCCATAAATTTAGTAACGCCTTAATATTTATAATCGTATGTTAATATGGATTTTAAAGGTCAGTCCTTGGCCTCAACAATGGTCATATCGTCATATTTAACCACATAAACGGCCTCGTTGTAATAACCACCAAAGAGTTTTTTGGAGTATCTAAATTTGTTTTCAACATATTCCGTTTCCACATCACTTTTGGAAGCTTTGTACAAATCATCATCCGACGCTAAACGCAAAAGAATATCCAAGGTTAGATCAAAACCTCTTGTCGCATATTTACTAGGTACTACTCCATAAATGGTTTTATAGGCCTCAACAAAACTATTGGGTTTCTCAACATCAAAGGCTTTATTAGGAGATGGGTAATGGAATTTTAGATTGGAGAGATGAGTATTGGATACATTGGCTTCATCATCAAAAGCTGAAGATTTGTTTGTTGTGTATAAAACAATTTCAAAGGCAACTTCATTTTCCCTTTTTTGACCATTTAAGCCATTGAGCATGCTGGTTACGTTAGATATAAAGCCACTATTGTTGGTCTCAAGGAAAACAAGGTTCTGTCCGGGTCTGAAATTGCTTCTAATTTCATCTAAAATTACATAATATAGGTCTTTGCCTTCTTTCCCTTTTTTGGAAAAAATTTGTCTTGCTGTTGAAAACTCGGCCTTTAACCGATTGCTCTTTGAACGATTTTTTTCATCGGCTATGATGATGATATTTTTTTGTGTTGGATTGACCTTTACAAAATTTATAATGGTTTGTTCCATTAATTCATTTGAAGGAATCGATTGAAACACATTATCGTATAAATGTTCAGGAATGGTGAACGGTGAAATTACAGGGATATTATCACTCTTCAAAGCGGCAGCGACCCGCTCCAAATTTTGTGGTAATAACGGACCAATAACGGCATCATATTTTGAAAAATCATTCCGGTTTAATAGCGCATTGACTTGTGCGATTTGATTTTCGGTATCAAATACTTTTAAGTTGGTAGAAATTCCCAATCGTTTGGCAGAATCCAAGGCCATTAACACGCCCGATTCAAAGTCTAAAGACAAAGATAAATAACCGTCGTTTCTAATAGCAGCTTTGGCTTCGGCAACCGAATCTACATCGATCCTGTTCAATCGAAATGGGAGCATAAGCGCCAAATTTTTTACTCCAAGATTTTTAAGGTTTCTCGTCAGGTTTGTGTTTTCAAAATCATCAGAAACCACATTGTTTACACCTCTTGCAGATAGCTTTAAAATCATACCTAATTTTAATCCGGTTTCTTTTAAACCAGGATTCAAATCTTCCAGCTCTTGTTGTGTAACACCAAGTTTACGGTTTAAGGCCATAAAACCCTCACTTTTTAAAACTGTGTAATAGTTAAAATCGTCATCAACCGATTGCTCTTCATGATTTTTTATGTTTGGAACCACAAGTTGATCACCAGATTGAAGTACCTCATTCATATT
Source organism: Flavobacteriaceae bacterium LMO-SS05 (assembly GCA_051814705.1). Lineage (GTDB taxonomy): Bacteria > Bacteroidota > Bacteroidia > Flavobacteriales > Flavobacteriaceae > Geojedonia. The sequence continues at coordinate 305,945 of JBPWQW010000004.1, read as the reverse complement.
TGGGTTTAAGGCTTCAAGTTCTGGGATGGTCATATCAAATTTATAAGCCACACGCCATTTGCCTTCTTTTGGCTGAACGGTGTAGGTTTTAAGCGTGTTGTTTACTGTAACTTGTGAAACGATAGTTTTATATCGAGGAATCCTTATTTTATCTCCTTTTTTAAGAGGTTCGGAATATAAAAACCTATTGTGTTTTTTTAACTCTTCAATAGAGATATTGTTCTCTTTGGATAAATTGTAAAGCGTTTCTTGACGTCTAACCTTAACAGTCCTATAGCCTATGATTTCTTTGACTTCTTCTTGAGGGTTTTGACTGGTAATTTTAGTAATAGGGATAATGAGTGTATTACCTGTAATAACTCCTTTTTTGGCATCGGGGTTTAACACCAAGATATCATGAGGTGTAACTAAATAGAGTTTTGCAATGGATTCTATGGTCTCGCCTTGAGTAACTTTGTGTTTTATAAGATCTTGAGCCTGAATTACAGTCACATAACTTAAGACGATTATTAAAATTAAAACAAGTTTTTTCATGTATATTTTTCTGTCTTTCGACTTCCATTACGCCTACCGAAAGACGTTTAGGGTAAATTCCAGCGGAAATCTTATTTATAATTCTTCAAATATTTTAAGATTCCTTTTTTCAAAGGATTTTTATTCCCATTCTATGGTAGCGGGCGGTTTTGAACTAATGTCATACACTACTCTATTAACGCCTTTAACCTTATTTATTATTTCATTGGATGTTTTTTGCAAAAAATCATAAGGCAAATTAACCCAATCTGCGGTCATTCCATCTGTGCTTTCCACAGCTCTTAAAGCCACACATTTTTCATAGGTTCGCTCATCGCCCATAACCCCAACACTATTTACCGGTAATAAAATGGCTCCGGCTTGCCAGACTTTATCGTATAAATTCCAAGATTTTAAATTGTCTATAAAAATAGCATCTACTTCTTGTAATATACGCACATTTTCACGGGTTGGACTCCCTAGAATGCGAATCGCCAATCCAGGTCCCGGAAAAGGGTGTCTGCCCAATAGTTCTTTGCTCATCCCAATGGAAGCACCAACACGTCGAACCTCATCCTTAAACAGCATGCGCATTGGCTCTACTATTTTTAGTTTCATATAATCCGGTAAGCCTCCAACATTATGATGGCTTTTAATGGTTGCACTTGGGCCTCCTGTTGCCGAAATACTTTCGATAACATCTGGGTAAATGGTGCCTTGCGCCAACCATTTCACGTTCTCAATACGATGGGCTTCGTCGTCAAAAACTTCAATGAACACCCGACCAATTGCTTTGCGTTTAAGCTCTGGATCGCTTAGGTTTTCCAAAGCATCCAAAAAGCGTGCCGAAGCGTCGACTCCTTTCACGTTTAGGCCCATGCCTTCGTATTGTTTCAATACATTTACGTATTCATTTTTACGCAGCAAACCGTTATTAACAAAGATGCAATACAAATTTTTACCAATGGCTTTGTGCAATAACATAGCCGCCACAGATGAATCTACACCTCCCGATAAACCTAGTACGACTTTATCGCTACCTAATTTAACTTTAAGATTCTCAACAGTTTCTTCCACAAAAGATTGAGGCGTCCAATCTTGACTCACTTCTGCTATTTTCACCAAAAAGTTTTCCAGAAGTTGCTTCCCTTCTGTAGTATGGTAAACTTCTGGATGAAATTGTATGCCATAAGTTCGTTCGCCTTCAATTTTATAGGCTGCGTTTTTTACATCATGAGTACTCGCAATCAAGACACCATTTGTAGGCAAAGTTTTTATGGTATCGCTATGGCTCATCCAAACTTGAGTGCCTTTCTTGATTTTATCAAAAAAGAGCTCATCGTCTTTGATGGTATTTAAATTGGCCCGTCCGTACTCACGTGTATTGGACGGTGCGACTTCGCCACCAGAAAAATGAGCCAGATACTGAGCTCCATAACAGATTCCGAGCAATGGTTTTTTACCTCTAATATTTGACAAATCGAGATGCAGAGCATCGTCAGCTCTTACCGAAAACGGACTTCCAGATAAAATAACGGCTTTAAAACTGTCGATATCCGGCAGAACTTTGTTATAGGGATGGATTTCACAGTAAATGTTGAGTTCTCTCACTCGGCGTGCAATAAGCTGTGTGTACTGCGAGCCGAAATCTAAAATAAGGACCTTGTTGTGTTGCATGCGCAAAAATAACAATGATTTTATAAATACGTTTTACGATTTACGATTTTTATTCAAATTTCAAGAACTAGAAATGTGCCATTTAAGGGTTCTAAATGCTTCATAAGCTTAGGAACGATTCCGCTCCCATACTCAAAGTAGAATTCCGAAAAATTGGCAGTCCGCTCCTGCAAACTTTGATGAGGAAACAGTTCATTTTGAAGTTGGACAACCCGTTCCAACAAGTCGTTCAATTTTCGTTTTTGTGCTTTTAATAACCGCTTTTCAAGATGTTCCAACCCATTGATTTGTTTCCGTTCCTGTGCAGCTACGGCTCCCTTAAAGGATTTGTCTGTTTGTTCGGCTAGTGTATATAAATCCTTAAACTGTTGATTTAAAAGCTCTTTTTGGGAACTAAAATCAATTTTAATTTTTGAAACTTGCTTCGTAACTTTAGTGATTAAACTCTCCTGTTTTAAAAATAAATCTCTAACAGAAAGGTCTAATTTTTTAAGTTTTTCCTTTTGTTTTGCAGAAACCAACACCACCGAATTCCGTAGCAACAAAATTGGAAAGGTCACTTTATTAGCTTCAAAATTGGATTTTAGCTGCAGCCAATAGGCCAATTCGCCACCACCTCCGATATAACACAAATTGGGCAAAACCACTTCTTGATATAATGGACGCAAAATCACATTGGGGCTAAACCGTTCTGGAAACTCATGAAGCTCTTTTAGTAATTCGCTTTTATTCCAAGTGATTTTGGTTCCAAAAACGCTATAGATTCCATCGCTTTCAACCAGGCGTTCCCGTAAGTTTTCTCTAAGATAAAACAGATTGATTTCTCTGGGATTGACTTGAATTTTATAGTTGGATGCTACGTTGTTAAGGTGTCGATTGGTCTCTGAAACTAATTTAAATGCGGTTTGATTCACCAATTCGTCTTCCATATAAGGACTATATAGACGTTTTAATTCTTTATCGTCTCCGTCCAGAATGACCAATCCGTAATCTTTAAACAGTTCATTCACCAAATAACGCATAGCATCGGCCAAATTTTGATGTTCGAGATATGCTTTTTTAAATAACTGCTTTAAATCTTCGGCATTTTCTGTATGGTTGAGTTGATTTGCGAAAACTTTAAAAACTTCATCCATTCCATTTAAATCCAAAGCTCCAACAGCGCCTGAAGCTGATTTGGTCCATTGGATTTTCTTTCCGCTAAAATTAAAATAATTGATTTCGTCAAAATCGTGATCCTCGGTCGCCATCCAATAAATCGGTACAAAATTATATTCTGGATAGGCTGCTTTAAGCTGTTTACAGAGGTTTAATGTGGATATGATTTTATACAGAAAGTACAAGGGTCCCGTAAAAATATTAAGCTGATGCCCTGTTGTAATTGTAAAAGTGTTTTCGAGTTTTAGGGATTCAATATGTTGGTTGGTGAGTTTTGAAGCTTCAAAATTTTTATACTGAGCTTTTAAACTGGAAACCAAAACAGTTCTCGACTGAGCTTGAACAGACAATCGTTTTTCATGTATTTGATCCTTAAAATTTTCAAGGTTAGGAAACCTATTATAAAAGGTTTTCAGGGGTTTGGATTCCTCTAAATAATCACAGATTAAAGATGAAAAATATGTGGTGTCTTTAAACGGAATACAGTCTGTTGGCATAATATAATCTAATAAATCTGCCGTAAAGATAAGGCTCTTAAATATTTTTTGTTCTAAATTTTAGTTAATTCATTACAGCTTCCTATCTTTACTTTTATGTTCAATACTAATCCTACTAAAATGCTAAAATTTGTTTCTACCGTTTTTATTAGTCTGTTGTTTATCCCTATTTCAACCGCCCAAAATTTACAATCACCAGATGCCTTCTTAGGCTACGAATTGGGGACCAAATTTTCAAGACATCACCAGGTAGTCGATTATTACAAGTACGTAGCTTCCCAATTTCCAAATCAAGTCAGATTAGAACAATACGGGCAGACTAACGAAGGCCGTCCATTGATGGTTGCCTACATCTCGAGTGAAGAAAACTTAAAAAATATTGAAACCATTCGAGAAAACAATCTTAAAAATGCCGGTATTTTAGAAGGCAATCCCACCGCCAATCAGGTCGCCATTGTTTGGCTAAGCTATAATGTACATGGCAATGAAGCGTCGAGTACTGAGGCCTCCATGAAAACTTTGTACACCTTATTGACTCAAAAACAAGATTGGCTAAAAAACACACTGATTATCATCGACCCCTGCATCAACCCTGATGGTCGAGACCGCTACGTAAATTGGTTTAACGAAACCTCCAGCACCCCTTACGATAGTGACCAACAAGCTAGTGAGCATAACGAGCCTTGGCCCGGTGGAAGACCAAACCATTACCTTTTTGATTTGAACAGAGATTGGGTTTGGGCAACACAAGTTGAGTCGGCAGCACGATTAAAACTGTACAATACATGGATGCCGCAAATCCATGTGGATTTTCACGAACAGGGTATCAACAACCCTTATTATTTTGCTCCAGCAGCCGAACCTTTTCATGAAATTATCAGCGCTTGGCAACGCGACTTTCAAACACAAATCGGAAAAAATAACGCCAAATATTTCGATGCCAAAGGCTGGTTGTATTTTACCCGTGAACGCTTTGATTTGTTTTACCCCAGCTATGGGGACACCTATCCAACCTATATGGGTGCCATTGGAATGACCTTTGAACAAGCAGGCCACGGTCGTGGTGGTTTGGGTGTTATAAATGATGAAGGCACTGAATTGACTCTCGTGGATCGTATTGAACACCATACCACTTCTGGACTTTCGACTATAGAAATGGCTTCGAATAATGCTGAAAAACTGAATGAAGAGTTTCATAAATTTTTTAATACTTCGGACTTAAAAACTAAAAGTTATGTGCTTCAAGGAGATGCCGATAAAATTGAAGCTGTTGCTGCATTGTTGGATAAGCACGAGATCCAATACGGACATGCATCTAATGGAAAAGTAAGTGGGTATCGCTATTCCACCACTGCACAAGGAAGCATCAATACTTCATCCAATGATTTGGTGGTGAGCGTCAACCAACCTAAGGGCAAAATGGTAAAAGTCTTGTTTGAACCCATTGCCAAATTAACCGATTCACTTACCTACGACATTACCGCTTGGAGTGTTCCCTATGCTTACGGATTGGAAGCTGTTGCCAGCAGTAATTTAGTGGCTACAACAACAGTAGGCAAAACCGCTGTGAAAAATGGCAAAACCGTTTCTGCTACAGGGTATATGATGAATTGGGACGGTTTAAAGGACGCCGAATTTTTAGCCAATCTTTTACAACAGGGCATTAAAGTGAGATTTACTGAAAAACAACTAACTACCGATGGCAAATCGTTTAACCGAGGTGCCTTGATTGTGGTAAGGGGCGATAATAAAAGCATCGAAAACTTTGACGATAAACTTATAGAAACTGCTAACATCTATGGCCGACAACTAGACGCTGTGGCCTCTGGGTTTTCTACATCAGGACCCGATTTTGGGTCTCCAAACATTAAATTGATCCATCCGCCAAAAATAGCTTTGTTATCGGGTGACAGCACATCGCCTTATAATTATGGAGAGCTCTGGCAATTTTTTGAACAGCAATTGCACTATCCAGTTACTTCTCTCAATACTGAACATTTTGAATACCTTAACCTAGCAAAATACCAGGTACTTATTATGCCCAGTGGTAACTATAGCGATATGTTGAATGAAAACGGTATGAAAAAACTACAGGATTGGATCAAGGCCGGAGGCAAAGTGATTGCCATCGACCGCGCCCTAACCGCCTTTGCCGATAAAGAAGGTTTTGCCTTAAAACGCAACAAAGCCGATGATGACAAAGATAAAGACAAAGAAAAACCTGACAATCTTATCCCTTATGCCGACAGAGAGCGTGACCATGCCAAACAATTGATTACGGGCGCCATTTTTAAAAGCAAAGTCGATAACACCCACCCGATGGCCTTTGGCTATCCCGACAACTACTTTAGCTTAAAGTTGGGAAGCTCTACCTATAAACTTTTGGACAAAGGCTATAATGTGGCCTATTTAGAAGATAACCCAAAAAGTGTCTCTGGTTTTGCAGGTAGCGAAGCCCTTAAAACATTAGGCAAGACCTTAGTGTTTGGTGAGGAACGCATGGGCAGTGGCAGCCTGATTTATATGGTGGACAATACTCTATTTAGAAGCTTTTGGGAAAACGGAAAGCTCTTTTTGGTAAATGCCATCTTTTTTGTAAACAATAATTTGGCGGAGTTGTAGAATTAATCTTGTGAAATATTATTAATCGACAGGCCTCAAAATTTTTAGTCTACAACCTCAGCAAACAAATCGAAATCAGCAGCTTCGGTAATTTTTACTCGGGCAAATTCGCCTGTTTTTAGATAGGTTTTAGTGGCGTCGATCAAGACTTCATTGTCCACATCGGGGGAATCAAACTCGGTACGTCCTACAAAGTAATTTCCTTCTTTACGATCGATGACGACCTTAAACTCCTGCCCTATTTTGTCTTGGTTCAGTTCCCACGAAATCTGGGATTGCAGTTCCATAATCTCGTTGGCGCGTTGTTGCTTGACCCCTTCAGGCACATCGTCTACTAAATTAAAAGCATGGGTGTTTTCTTCATGGCTATAGGTAAAGCAGCCCAAACGTTCAAAACGCATCTCCCGAACCCATTCCTTAAGTTCTTGAAAATGTTCCTCAGTTTCTCCTGGATACCCCACAATTAAAGTTGTACGAATAGTCATGTTTGGCACCTTGCTTCTAAACTCTTGCAACAGTTTAGTTGTTTTTTCTTTGGTGGTTCCACGTCGCATACTTTTTAGAATGCTATCAGAAATATGTTGCAAAGGAATATCCAAATAGTTACAGATTTTGGGCTCTCGCTTCATCACGTCCAGCACATCCATCGGAAACCCTGTTGGAAAGGCATAATGCAACCGAATCCATTCAATACCATCCACCTTTACAAGAGCTTCAAGCAGTTCGGCAAGGTTTCGTTTTTTATATAAATCGAGTCCGTAATAGGTGAGATCCTGTGCAATTAAAATCAATTCTTTCACACCTTTAGCTGCCAGTTTTTCAGCTTCAATCACTACGGTTTCAATAGGCGTACTTTTATGTTTACCGCGCATCAACGGAATGGCGCAAAAACTACAAGGACGATCACAACCTTCAGCAATCTTTAAATAAGCATAATTTTTTGGTGTGGTCGTTAACCGCTCTCCAATCAATTCATGCTTATAATCTGCACCCAAGGCTTTTAATAAACCTGGTAATTCGGTAGTTCCAAAATAGGCATCTACATTGGGGATTTCCTTTTGTAAATCGGGTTTATAACGTTCACTTAAACATCCGGTCACAAACACCTTATCCACTTCGCCAGCTTCCTTTTTCTGCATGAACTCTAAAATGGTATTGATGCTTTCTTCCTTGGCATTATTGATAAACCCACAAGTGTTGATCACTACAATATTGCCTTCTTGTTCATGAACCACGTCCTTTCCACTGGCTTTGAGTTGCCCCATTAGCACTTCACTATCATAGACGTTCTTGCTACAACCTAATGTTACGACGTTGATCGTATTCTTTTTAAGCGACTTTGTTCTCATTGAAAAAAATTGATGGGCAAAGGTACGGAATGATTTACGATTTACGATTTTGGATTTTGGATTTTGGATTTTGGATATTGGATTTTGGATTTTGGATATTGGATATTGGATATTGGAATTTTAGATATTGGATATTGGAATTTACTCCTTGGCATCTGAATCCTATTTAAACCTTTTATATATTTGATGGTCTTAAATGAAAACCTAAACTATGAGATTGCCTTTCAAAATTATAGGGATTGTTCTTTTTTTTCTCATTAGCTGTTCTTCTGATAATAAAACCATTGACCAAGATCCTATTACGAACGACATCTATTTTCCCCCTTTAAATTCTGAGACTTGGCAAACTATTTCCCTATCCGAATTAGGTTGGAATGAAAATCAACTACAACCTCTTTTAGATTATTTAGAAACTAAGAACACTAAAGGGTTTATGATGCTTTACAATGGAAAAATTGTTGTAGAAAGCTACATGAATGGCCATACAGTTACCTCGGCTTGGTATTGGGCCAGTGCTGGAAAGACCTTAACCTCCACTGTTTCAGGAATTGCACAAGAAGAAGGTTTACTAAACATCAATGATCAAGTCTCTAATTATTTGGGAACGGGTTGGACCAGTGCAGCATTGGAAAAGGAAAATTTAATCACTTGTAAAAATCTATTGTCCATGAATTCAGGTTTGGATGATAGTTTAGGTGATGATGTGTCACCCGCCAATCTTCAATATATAGCTGATGCAGGAACCCGATGGGCGTATCATAACGTGTATGTAAAATTGCAGGATGTAGTGGCGCAAGCCAGTAACCAAACTTGGACCAGCTATTTCAACACGAAATTGAAAGGCCCTATAGGTATGACTGGAAGTTGGACATCCTTGGGTGATTTAAGTGTCTATTGGAGTACCACACGAAGTATGGCACGTTTTGGATTGCTCATTTATGCCAAAGGAACATGGGAAAACATTTCAATAATTTCAGAAGCTTTTTTAAATGAAGCCACAAACACTTCTCAAAACATTAATAGAGCCTATGGTTATTTATGGTGGTTGAATGGCAAGTCTTCCTTTCATTTACCTCAGTCACAACTTGAATTTAATGGGGCTTTGATTCCAAATGCACCCTCTGATATGTACGCTGCTTTAGGGAAAAATGATCAGAAAATTTATGTGGTTCCCAGTAAAAAATTGGTGGTGATCAGAATGGGTGATGCTGCCGATAGTGAAAATTTTGCATTATCCAATTTTGACAATGACCTCTGGGAAAAAATCAATGCACTTACCAATTAATTATATTTTTCGGGAAGCTTTCTCATTTTTGAAGCTTGTTCATAAGCAAACGCCCATTGCAGCAAAAACTTTTCTTGAAGCCGTGGTGCTATAAAGGTCAACCCTTTAGGCTTGCCTTCAGCTGTATAGCCCATGGGCACCGTAATGGCTGGATATTCAGCAACAGCGGCAAAACCCGCATGGTAATTATTAATGGATAACATACCGTCTAATTGGTTGGCCTTCATAGGAATGTCGAAGTATAATTTACCTATTGTTTTTAGTGTGTTTTTAATAGCTACAAATTCCACTTCTGTTGCTGAATCGGCCACAATGCCTACAAATAATTTTTGTCCATAAGGCATGGTGTTTACAGAATCTTTTTTATTGAATTCAATAACATCTTGAACAGAGGTGATGCTAACTGAAGGATTTGCCCAAGTGGATAAATAGCTTGGCAAATCAGTTTTCATGTCAAGGTTGAGTAATCGTTCAAAGTCTGGCAGCTCCACTTTTTCGGCTTCAATCTCTACAATTTTGGCACCTTGTTGCTTTAAAACAGCAATCGCATTAACATACAGCGTATCGTTCATTAAGTGTTTAAAAGCACCAAATCGTTTTCCTTTAAGGCTACTCACTTTAATACCGTCCAAATAAAACCCAGGCTCCCATAAAGCATAAATAGATTTACTGTCACTTTGATCTTCACCAAACATGGCATCCAGCATAATGGCATTATCCGTAACGTTTTTGGTCATAGGTCCTGGTGTATCTAGGGTTGATGAAATTGGGACAATTCCACTTCGGCTTAACAAACCAATAGTAGGCTTTAATCCAACGATGGAATTTTGGCTAGAAGGCGATAAAATGGACCCAGAGGTCTCACTTCCCACAGCAGCCACACAAAAATTGGCAGCTACCGCAACACCACTTCCAGAACTTGATCCACCAGTATCCATGATGCGTCTCCCATATGGATTCAAGGTTTGTCCGCCAATGGCACTGTAACCACTTGGACAATCACCACAGAAAAAGTAAGCCCATTCGCTTAAATTAGTTTTTCCTAGAATTATGGCGCCTTGTTGTTTTAGTTGTTTGACTATAAAGGCATCATCGGCATTATTGTTTTGAAGGGCAACAGCTCCTGCTGTGGTTGGCATTCCAGCGGCATCAATATTATCTTTCAATAAAATTGGCATACCAAAAATGGGGCGTTTTAACATTTTGTTTTTGAAGTCTATGTCTTTTTGTTTCGCTTCTTCAATGACTTTTGGGTTTAAAGCAATCACAGAATTTAATGAGAGTTCATTTTTTCTATCAAATTTTCGGATACGATATAAATAGAATTTGGTCAGCAATTCATACGTTAGTTGGCCGTCGCTTATATGTTTTTGAAGTGTTGGAATGTCGTGTTCAAGAATTATCGGTTTCAAACGATTATACATGTCTTCTGTAAAATCCTCCAAATCCTTATTGAACGGTGCCCAAAGGTCTGTAACATTAATAAATTTAGAATCCAATACCTTAAATTCTCTAAAGTCTTTGGTTGAAATGGCGCTGCTGTCTGTTGAAGTTGTTTTTACTTCTTCATTTACCGTTTTAGAATTTTTGCAGGAAAAGATAATTAAAAACGAAAGTAAAAATAGGTATGATTTCATGGTTAGTATTTTTAATAAAAATACTACAATTTAGAACAAACTGATGGGATTCCTGCTTTTGCAGGAATTAATTATTTGAAAAACGAATCCACAAATTCGTATTTATTGAAAACTTGTAAATCTTCAATTTTTTCACCAACACCAATATATTTTACAGGGATTTGAAATTGATCAGAAATACCAATCACAACGCCTCCTTTTGCGGTACCGTCCAGTTTAGTAACAGCCAATGAGCTGACTTCGGTGGCTGCAGTGAATTGTTTAGCTTGTTCAAAAGCATTTTGCCCAGTGGAACCATCCAGAACCAACAAAACCTCATGTGGCGCATGATCCACCACTTTTTGCATGACGCGTTTTACCTTGGTGAGCTCATTCATTAAATTTACCTTGTTGTGCAAGCGTCCAGCCGTATCGATGATGACGACATCAGCATTTGTGGTTACGGCACTTTCCAACGTATCATAGGCCACTGAAGCTGGATCGCTTCCCATAGATTGTTTAATTAGTGGTATGTCTACACGATCTGCCCAAACCTGAAGTTGATCGATGGCAGCAGCTCTAAAGGTATCTGCAGCTCCAAGTACGACGTTTAAACCCTGTTTTTTAAATTGATAAGCTAACTTGCCAATGGTTGTGGTTTTCCCTACACCGTTAACGCCAACCACCATAATAACATAAGGTTTTTGGGTATTTGGAACCGTAAATTCTACAGCTTCTCCCGAATTAGTTTCTGATAGCAATCCCGCGATTTCTTCTCGTAAAATCACGTTGAGTTCTGAAGTTCCCAAATATTTGTCCTTTGAAACACGTGCCTCAATACGTTCAATGATTTTTAAAGTGGTATTGACGCCCACATCACTGGAAACCAAAACTTCTTCAAGGTTGTCCAAGATGTCATCATCTACCTTGGATTTACCAGCTACGGCTTTGTTCAGTTTTGTAAAAAAAGAGGTTTTGGATTTTTCAAGTCCCTTATCTAAAGTTTCCTTTTTTTCTGAAGAAAATATTTTTTTAAAAAAACTCATTAGTGTTCAGTTGTTGATTGTTGGTTGTAAGGTTGAATATTATTTTCAACTCTAATTAGCGTTAGGGATTGAGCAATTTGTTTAAGCTCTCCAGACCTTTAGGGTCTGGAAGCGAGTTGCGAAAGCCCGACCCTTGTGGTAACGCCCAAACTCTTATAACAATTTTCCTGCCTTATTTTTTTCAACTGAAATTATGGCAGGGAAACGCTCAAATATAACCATAAAAAAACTGCTTTCAAATGAAAGCAGTTCGTAATTAAATATGATATTTAATTTTATTTTTTGTTTAGAAAATCATTTACAAACTCTGGTGCCATAACTGCTTCCACAAACATATAAGCACCTGTTTTTGGTGATTTTACCATTTTGATAGCTTTGGTTAAACGTTTTGATCCCGTTTGTAATGATGCTACTGATTTCTTTGCCATGACTCAATATTTTTTTTGAGATTTAAATTTAAAACCTCTAATTATTTAATTTCTTTGTGAACGGTCATACGCTTTAGAATGGGATTAAATTTTTTAATCTCCATTCGCTCTGGCGTATTTTTTTTATTTTTTGTAGTAATGTAACGAGAGGTTCCTGCTTGACCAGATTCTTTATGCTCTGTACACTCTAATATCACTTGAATTCTATTTCCTTTTTTTGCCATTTTACGTGTCTTTAACTCGTGATGCTATTATTTAATAAGTCCTTTAGCTCTAGCTTGTTTTAGAACTGCAGAAATACCAATTTTATTAATTGTTTTTAAAGTTGATGTTGCCACTTTTAAAGTCACCCACTTATCTTCCTCTTGAATATAAAAACGTTTTTTGATCAAATTGGCATCAAATTTACGTTTTGTTTTGTTCATGGCATGAGACACATTGTTTCCAACCATCGCCTTTTTTCCTGTAAGTTCACAAACTCTTGACATTCCTTTTAACTTTAGATGTGTTATTTTTCTGTTTTAATTCTCTTGCTTTTTAATGGTCAGAAAGAATATCTTAATCAATATTCTCTACTACAACTTGAAACCAGCTTGGATATTTTTAAACAGGCTGCAAATTTAGTAAAACTTTACATTATCAACAAACTAAATTTGTCACTTTTTTAAAATTTCTTTTTGAAGCATTTCAAAAGCTTTATTGACGGCTTTATGGATGACTTTAGTGCGGTGGTTACCAAGATTATATTTTTCGGAATATACACCTGTTTTTGAAGCTATTGCTATAAAAACTGTACCTACTTCTGCATCAGCATCTCCCTTTGTTGGTCCAGCATTTCCGGTGGTCGCTATAGCATAATCGGTTTTAAACAATTGTAGTACATTGGCCGCCATAGCTTCAGCAACTTGCGTGCTTACAACGGAATGTTTTTTTATTACATCTTCAGAAATATGCAAGATATCAATTTTTGCTTGTGTTGTATAACTTACAACGCTGCCTTTAAAATAGTTTGATGCCCCAGCAATGGCCGTTATGGATTCCGCAAGTTTCCCACCAGTGCAACTTTCGGCGGTAGCCAATGTTTTTCCTAAAGCAGTCAATTGTTTTCCAATACTAGCTTCCAAAGATTCAACTTCTTCATAACCCACAAAAATATCTTCGATTTGAGGTAATAGTAAATCAATCTGCCTTTGCATTTCAGCTTCTACCTCTATTTTATTGGCTCCTTTTGCAGACAAACGCAACCGCACTTTACCAAAATTGGGCAAATAAGCAAGTTTTATAAACTCTGGCAAGGCGTCTTCCCAAGCTTCAATTCTTGCCGCCAAGGTACTTTCTCCCAAACCATAGGTTAGAATCGTTTTATGAAGAATATACGGAAATTTATAAGCCTTTTGAAGTCTAGGAATCACTTCTTTAATCATCAACCCTTTCATTTCAAAAGGAACACCAGGAAGTGATATGAACACTTTCCCGTTTTTCTCCAGCCACATCCCAGGAGCACTTCCAAATTTATTCATCAATACTTGAGCTTTTGAAGGCACCAATGCTTGGTCTAAATTAACTTGGGTTGGCGTTTGGTTAATATATTGTTTCCATAACAGGTGGATATTTTCCGTTACAGCTTCATTTCTAACTAAGGTATCTTTAAAATATTCGGCGATTGTTTTTTTGGTAATATCATCCTTAGTTGGACCCAATCCACCTGTTAAAATAATAAAATTGGCATTGTCTTCGGCTTCTTTTAAGGCTTTAAGAATATGGGTTTTATTATCTTGAACCGAAGTAATTTGATAAACAGAAACTCCAATTCTATTAAGTTCTTTGGCTATAAACGCAGAATTGGTGTCAATAATCTGGCCAATGAGAATCTCATCGCCAATGGTAATAATCTCAGCTTGCATTATAGATTAAAATCTGATTTGATTTCGGCTGTGGCTTGTTCAACTGCCATTAAAACAATTTGAAGTTGCTTTGAAACATCTTCATCCTTTTTCTCAAATTTACCCCAATCTTGTACGATAATAAGGTCTTTTAATACACCGAGTTCAAATAAATCGATTGTGGGTTTCATTTTATGGGCAGCCTGATACGTTGTGTAAAAGTCTTTTTGTCCAACTGCAGCTTGAAGTCTCGAAGCATCTTCTGGTACTTCTTCTAGAAAGGCTTCTGCTAGAGCTTTAATAAAATCGTCATCACCTCCAGCTAATTCTCTAACGCGACCTAATTTATAATGTTTTTCCATCTATTTTATTGTTACTGATAGCATTTGCTTGTCTTCTATACGTCCGATTAATATATCCTCGGGCTCAACTCTGCCCACTCCCGCAGGAGTTCCCGTAAATATAATATCTCCAATCTTTAAAGTAAAATATTTTGAAACATATTCGATAATTTCATCAATTTTCCAAAGCATATACTTTGTATTTCCTTTTTGTACCACGTTGCCATTTTTTTCTAAAGAAAAATTAATATTGTCCGTGTCTTTTAATTCATTCTTTGGCATCCAATTACCAATTACAGCAGCACCATCAAAGGATTTTGCCTTTTCCCAAGGTAGGCCCTTACTCTTTAAATGGCTTTGAACATCCCTTGCGGTAAAGTCGATACCCAATCCAATTTCATTATAATATTTGCTAGCAAATTTTTTATCGATATGCTTACCCACTTTAATAATCCGTACCAATATTTCAACTTCATAATGAATGTCGTTAGAAAAATCGGGGATGAAAAACGGCTGTTTTTTGGCTAAAATAGATGAATCTGCTTTTAAAAACACCACAGGATCTGTAGGCTTTTCATTTTGTAACTCCTTGATGTGCTCGGTATAATTACGTCCAATACAAATAAGCTTCATTTTTAGATTATTAGATTTTAGGCTACTTTATTTTTGAAAATTAGACCATTAACGTATATAGTCTATTTTTGATTTTATGATAATTTATTATTAAATGCTCTTAACTTTATGGCTGTCAATACTTTTTTGGTATATAATGGAAAATCGGCATTGAGTAACCAGCCAAAATACCCCGGCTCGTCATTGAGCACATCCTCTACCCTTTTGTTTTTGTGCTTTCCAAATGAAAAACATTCCTCTCCTTTTTTATTAAAAATAATAAACCCTGCAAAGTCGGCAAATTGTTTACGAGAACTGAATTCCGCCAAAAATTTGGTGTTATTTTCCAGTTCAGTATATTTAGCAAGTTGTGCTTTTAACACTTCATACGTTGCAAGTGTATCTGCCGCTGCACTATGGGCATCGTCCAAATTTTTATTACAATAAAATTGATAGGCCGCACTTAGAGTACGCTGTTCCATTTTATGAAAGATGGTTTGCACATCGACGGCCAAACGGTTTTTCATATCAAAGTCCACTTCAGCACGCAGCATTTCTTCTGCTAACAAGGGGATATCAAACCGATTGGAATTAAAACCTCCCAAATCGGAATCTTTTATCATGTTATAGATTTCTTTGCCTAATTGATTGAATGTTGGTTGATCTGCTACATCAGCATCGGAAATACCATGGATTGCGGTGACTTCTTTTGGAATGGGCATTTCAGGGTTTACTAGCCATGTTTTGGATTCCTCTTTACCTTCTGGGTACACTTTTAATATTGAAATTTCAACGATTCTGTCGGAAGTGATATTGATTCCAGTGGTTTCTAAATCGAAAAAGCAAATAGGTCTTGAAAGATTAAGCTTCATTTTTGTTGTTGGTTGTTAGTTGTTGATTCTTGGTTCTTGGCTTTAAATTCATGACACTCTTTATGCCTTTACAAAACGAAAAAAATACCCAACCATATTGATGATTAGGTGTGATTTTTATTTATAAATGGATTCCTCCTTTCAGTTCGACTACGCTTACTGATAACGCAGGAATGACAACTAAATTTCTCTTTTGCTATCCCAAGCTTCCAAATACTCCTTGACCGCCTTTACAAATTGTCCACCAAGCGCACCGTTTACGACGCGATGATCATAGGAATGCGACAAAAACATACGATACCGAATCCCAATAAAATCACCTTCAGGAGTCTCTACAACAGCAGGTACTTTTCTAATGGCTCCAAGAGCCAAAATACCTACTTGTGGCTGATTGATGATTGGCGTTCCCATAATACTACCAAAAGTACCCACATTGGTAACGGTGTAAGTTCCGCCCTGAATATCATCGGGTTTTAATTGGTTCATTCGTGAGCGATTGGCCAAATCATTTACTTTTTTAGTCATGCCAACTAGATTAAGCTGATCGGCATCTCTAATAACAGGCACAATTAAATTGCCATCCTGTAATGCTGTTGCCATACCTAAATTGATATGTTTCTTTTTAATTATAGTGTCTCCCTGTACAGAGATATTCATCATTGGGAAATCACGAAGCGCTTTTGCAACCGCTTCCATGAATATGGGCGTAAAGGTTAAATTTTCTCCTTCACGTTTTAAAAATTCATCTTTTACTTTATTGCGCCAATTCCATATTTTGGTAACATCGGCCTCAATAAAACTTTGTACATGGGCTGAAGTTTGAACCGATTGAACCATGTGATGGGCAATGAGTTTTCCCATTCTGGTCATTTCAATAATTTCATCGTCGCCACTAACAACAGAAGCAACTTTGGGTTGATCCAATCCATTAATTTGGGTAGGCGAAACTTTTGGACTCTCTTGAGTTTGAACGGGCTGTGGTTTGACAACAGGTTGCGTTGCTCTTTGATCCAAATAAGCCAGAATATCGTTTTTTGTAACACGATGATCTTTACCTGTGCCAGGAATTGTATCCAATTCGGCCTGTGAAATGCCCTCTTGTTTGGCTATATTTTTAACCAAAGGGGAATAAAAACGATCTCCAGAAGATGCTATTGATGCGACAGCTTGTTGGGCGACCTCAACAGTTTTTTGGACTTGAGCCACTGATGCCGATTCTGCAACGGCTTCTTGTTGGATCGTTTCTGTTTCAGGTTCAGTTGAACTTGAAGTTTCTACAGCGTTCGTTTCAATGATGGCGATGGTTTGCCCTACTTTCACAACATCGTCCACATCAAACAGTTTCTCTATCAGGATACCATCAACCTCACTTGGTATTTCGCTATCGACCTTATCTGTAGCAATTTCCAAAACGGCTTCGTCCATATCAATAGAGTCCCCAACATTTTTTAACCATGATGTTATTGTAGCTTCCGCAACGCTCTCTCCCATTTTTGGGAGTTTAAGTTCAAATTTTGCCATATATCTAGTGCAATGGTGTTTTTTCGGTTTCTGTTTGCAAAATTAATAAAAAACCATCTATTTTATTATAACTTCTTTAATTACCTTTTAGTTTTATGACTTCCCCTCTACTTTTAGAGCTATGACTTCCTATTAAAAAATCAGAGTTTTTAGGAAGAATCTTAAATTTTGCTTTGTTATTGATTTTGGGATCTGATATATAGGCAATTACCTCTTTATAAGTAAGCATATTGGCATCCAAAATAACTTCAGTGTTTTCTCTAACTTCAACAATTTCTGACGATACTTGAATTGGTTTTAGCAATACGGATTCAAGCTCATTCGGTTTATTTTTAGATACCAAAACGTATTGTTCTACTTCATTTTTAATCGTTTTAGGTTGTGTTCTAATTAAATAAGCTGCCCATATACCAATCCAAACTACGGCATCAAACACAATATTGCCCTTAAAATGCTTCTTATAAAAAACTTGCATGGCACTATAGAACCGTTTGGTATAATTTTTATCTCTCAAGGTGCTTTCACCTTTAAAGTGAATATTGGTAACAGCCCCATAATACCAGTTTTTATACCCCATTTTGTGAATCCTATAAGACAAATCAACATCTTCACCATACATAAAATAGTCTTCATCAAATCCGTTCACCTTGTTAAAAATCACTTTTTTCATCAACATGAATGCCCCGACAAGGATTTCAACCCGACCAGTCTCAAATTCTCCGACTTGATTCGCGTAGTATGTTTTTGGAAACCCCAGTAATTTTTTTAATGCAATTTTAGGCAATGGGATATTCCGCTTACTTTCCTGTAGAAAAGTTCCACTGCCATCAACCAATCTACAGCCTAATATTCCAAAATTATCTGATGTTTCCGCAAGATTTAAAAGTGCATCAAACGTATCTTCCGACACAACCATATCGGGATTTAAGATGCAAATATACTCACCTTTTGCCATGCTAACCCCTTGGTTGTTTCCCTTAGAAAAGCCGTAATTCACATCGTTTTCAATAAGAACCACTTGAGGAAAAAGAGATTTAACCATTTCACAGCTATCGTCTGAAGAATGGTTGTCGACTACAATGATTTCGGCCTCGATGTTTACCGTGGCAGCTTGTACACTTTTTAAACAGAGCTCCAAAAAATAGCGGACATTATAATTTAATATGATGACGGATAGTTTCAAAAAAGTATTAAGATTTTAAAGAGGTTTCAAAAGGAATTCTGTTAATAATGCTTCTACCAAGAGTAACTTCATCGGTATATTCCAACTCATTTCCTACCGAAATGCCTCTAGCAATTGTAGAGGTTATAACCTCAAAATTCTGAATTTGCTTAAAGATATAAAAATTGGTGGTATCCCCTTCCATAGTTGAGCCCAATGCAAAAATAAGTTCTTTTATTTTCCCGAGCTTTACTTTTTCGACCAAGGATTGAATATTTAAATCATTAGGGCCGATGCCATCCATTGGTGAAATCTTGCCACCCAACACATGATACAATCCTTTAAAGGAACTCGTATTCTCAATGGCCATGACATCTCTGATATCTTCAACCACACAAACAATCTCCTCATTTCTATAGGGGTTTTTGCATATTTCGCATAATTCTGAATCACTGATATTATGACAATTTTTACAGAATTTTATCTCCTTCCTCAACTTGCTCAAGGCCTCTGCCAAATCCAGTGTTTGATGATTAGGCTGTCTTAATAAGTGCAATACCAGACGTAAAGCCGTGCGTTTGCCCACTCCAGGTAGCAAGGACATTTCATAGACTGCCTTTTCCAATAATTTAGATGAAAACTCCATGTCGCGAATTTAGGGTTTAGACACGAATTTCACTAATTTAAACACACTCTTTTAAATTAAGCCACCATCATTTGGAATTTGGAATTTAATATGTGTAATTTGAAAACTAGAAACCAGTTTTTATGAATTCCAGTCAAATTATTCTTCTCATTGCGTCCTATTTTGGTGTATTAATTTTGATTTCCTATTTCACTGGAAAAAAGTCGAGTAATGCCGCTTTTTTTAAGGCCAATAAACAATCGCCTTGGTACTTGGTCGCTTTTGGAATGATTGGAGCATCTCTATCTGGAGTGACTTTTATTTCTGTTCCAGGTTGGATTGAAGCCTCACAGTTTAGCTATATGCAAGTGGTTTTGGGTTATATCCTAGGCTATTTGGTAATTGGCACGGTGTTATTACCGCTGTATTATAAGCTAAACTTAACTTCTATTTACACCTATTTGGAAGAACGCTTTGGCAACTATTCTTATAAAACGGGAGCCTCTTTCTTTTTAATTTCTAGGTTGGTTGGAGCTAGTTTTAGATTGTACTTGGTAGCCAATGTGTTACAAATTATTTTGTTTGATGAATTGGGAATCCAATTTTGGCAAACCGTAACCATTACCGTATTCCTCATATGGTTATACACCTTTAAATCTGGGATAAAAACCATTGTTTGGACGGATACGTTACAAACTCTTTTTATGCTGGTTTCGGTTGGAGTTGCCATTTATTATGTCAGTGAAGATTTAGGCATAAGTGGTGGCAATCTATTGGGATATGTTTTAGACAGTGATTTATCCAAAACCTTCTTTTTTGACGATTTTAAGTCAGGAAATTATTTTTGGAAGCAGTTTATTTCTGGAGCTTTTATAGCCATAGTCATGACTGGATTGGACCAAGACATGATGCAAAAAAACTTAACCTGCAAAACCCTTAAGGATGCACAAAAAAACATGTTCTGGTTTACTATAGTCTTGACCCTAGTGAATTTTGTGTTTTTGAGTTTGGGTTTACTATTAACTGTTTATGCCCAACAAAACGGTATTGACGCTCATAAAGATGACCTGTTCCCTATTCTTGCAAAAAATCATTTAGGAATTGGAGTTTTTGTATTTTTCCTATTGGGGCTTATTGCTGCAGCTTATAGTAGTGCCGATAGCGCCCTAACCGCATTAACAACCTCTTTTAGCATTGATATTCTGAATATTGAGAAAAAATATGACGAACAAAAACAGGTTAGGGTCAGAAAACAAATTCATATTCTCATTTCTCTTGTACTTATATTTGTTATCATAGCGTTTAAATACATTATTAAAGATGAAAGCGTTATTGCTAAGCTTTTTGTCTTTGCAGGTTATACTTATGGACCTTTATTAGGTTTATACGCCTTTGGACTGTTTACCAAATGGTCGGTAAAGGACAAACTGGTACCAATAATTGCTGTGTTATCCCCAATTTTATCTTATATCATCAGTGTGAACAGCAGCAAATGGTTAGGCTTCGAGTTTGGCTTTTTTATATTGATCCTTAACGGACTCCTGACCTTTTTAGGCCTATTATTGATTCGACGACGATAAAATCCGATAACAATTCCTTTAAATTCTATCCTATTTTCCTAATAGATAGAATATTCTTGATTTTCATCAAATCTTAAGAGTCAAATTTCTTTCTTTTCAAATGTTAAAATAATGTTAAGAGGTGTTAATTGAAGTAACAGATTCTAAAAGTAGACGTCTATGTAGTAATCAAACTATTTAACTAATCAATCAATCAAAAAATGAAAAAATTATTCTTATTATGCTTGCTATCAGTTTTTTATATAACAAATACACAAGCTTCAACCATTATTAATGATGCTGAAAGAGAAGGCACTATTACTGGTAAAGTATTCGATTTAAGTCTAAACTCACCACTACCTTATGTAAACGTCGTTATCAAAAATGAGTCGGGTGATATCGTGACAGGTGGAATTACTGACGAACAAGGCGAATTTAAAATTGATAATATTCCAGACGGTAAACAATTTGTAAGCATCCAATATATTGGATTTAAGACCGTAATACGAGAGGTCATTATTGGCAAAGGTAATTACAAAGTGGATTTAGGAAATATTGGACTAGAGGAACAAGCCGCTGGACTTGACGAAGTTACAGTGGTTGCCGAAGTATCAACCATTCAGCAAAAAGTAGATAGAAAAGTCATTACTATTGGAAAAGATTTAGCGGCAAGTGGTACGGCCTCTGATATTATGGTGGGGGTACCATCTGTTAGCGTCGACGCTCAAACTGGAGACATTAGTCTACGAGGAAACTCAAATGTTCGCGTTATGGTTGATGGAAAAATATCCAACATCCCAACAGCCCAATTGTTAAAGCAAATTCCTTCAACAGCTATCAAATCCATTGAACTAATTACAAATCCTTCAGCCAAATATAACCCTGAAGGAATGAGTGGTATCATTAATATTGTCCTTCATAAAAACACAATGGTAGGCTTTAATGGTAATCTAAGTGTTGGGTTAAGCCATGAAAGAGAAGCCAAATTCAACAGTTCGGCCAATATGAATTACCGCAACGGGAAATTTAATTTTTATGGAAGTTATAGTAATAATATCTCCAAAAATAGAAATGTAGGATTTGTTTTTAGACCCGATAACAACTCTGAACAATTTTTTAAATTTCTTGACAAAAGGCAATCTCATCTCTACAAAATAGGTGTCGATTTTTATTTAAATGACAAAAACACCATGTCATTTTTCACAAACCAAAACACATCATCCAATAGCACAGAAGGGCAAACCGATGCGTTATTTTATAATAACTCTTCATTTAATCAAAGGCAAAGATTTATTGCCGATGGTGACAACACAAACTCTCAATATAACTTTGATTATAAATTAAATTTTAACAAGGAAGGTCATAATATAGAGTTGGAAGTCGACCATAATATTTTTGACGATATGAGTCCTGTGGATTACGATTTCCTATTGGGATCCCAAGCAGATTACAAAGATATCAATAGCACCGATAGGAAAAGTTCAACGATTAATTTAGATTATGTAAACCCATTATCCGATGCGGCCAAATTAGAGTTGGGCCTTGAGGCCAGATTGTACAATTCTGACATAAACTACTCTTCTACTGGTCAATCCTATAACGATATGGGAGACTTAGGACCAACTCCTGACACTAATTTTGATTATACTCGGGACATCTATTCTGCCTATGCAACCTATAGTAAAAAATTCGAAAAATGGACTTATCAAATAGGAGTTCGTGCCGAAAGTGTAGCTGTTGATGCTCTGGCTTTGGAAACTGAAATTGGAACTGGCTTGATCACACCTATTTCCTTTAACCATGATTATGTCGAATTTTATCCATCGGCATTCTTTACTTATTCGCCTTCTGAAAAAAATTCATACCAATTTAGCTATAGCCGAAGAGTGGATCGACCAGGAATTGGACAAGTAAATCCAATTAAAGAATGGAGTACACCACTCATTTCGTCATTTGGTAACCTTAATTTAAGACCTCAATTTACTAACTCTGTAGAAGTAAATTATACCAGAAATTTAAAAGACCAAAAAGGAAGTATAACTGCTGGTGTCTTTTATAGAGCGATTTCTGATGAAATTAATAGAGCTCTATTTGTGGACCGAACCGATGTCAACTCTGGACGAATTATTTTGACCCACGACAACTTTGATAACACCTCGGCCTACGGTATAGAACTATCCAGCAATTATAGGCCAACAAAGTGGTGGAATATCAATTCTAGTTTTGACCTGTACTCCCAAACCCAAAAAGGAATTTCAGAACGTTTGGATGCCCCTATTGAAACGGCAACGATCGATGATATTATAACTGAAGTGACCGAAGTCGATAATGTAGCTTGGAATTTTAGAATGTTCAATAATTTTAAAGTCAACAAAACTTTTAGTTTTACGGCCTTTGGTTTTTATAGAGGAGAGAACAAAACCTTACAGTTTGATATTGACCCCATGTATTTTGTAAACTTGGGTATGAGGGTTAATTTTCTTGAAGATAGAGGAACCTTTAGCTTCAACTACAACGATATTTTTAACACTATGAAATTTCAAGGATCTGGAACCAGACCTTTTAGACAAAATGTAGAATTTAATTGGGAAAGCAATACTTGGAACATTAGTTTTTCATACCGTTTTGGTGGTGGAAAATATCGTGCCAAAGCCCGTAAGGATAGAGACGACAACACAAAAGAAGGTGGTGGTGGATTCATATAAACTAAAATTTAATAGCCCGCATAATAGTTGATGGTTAGTATTCATGTAGGACTATTAAATAAGAAAACCCGAGGCCTTAAAGCTTCGGGTTTTTGTTGTAATATGTTAATTGATAGTTAAAAATGTTAATGAATGAAATAAAAATACATTTTTAACGTCTATAAGGAAGTGATAAGTACTAAAAATTAATCGGCTATGAAATTCATAGTTTTATAGTTCTAGTGTTAGTTAGGTTGATTAATAGCTGAAAAACCCAGACCATAAGTGTCTGGGTTTTTTTATTCCAATTACCAAAGTCCTGCTTACACAGGAATTATTTACCACTTTATAATAGCGCTAGCCCAAGTAAAACCGCTACCAAAAGCGGCAAGTACAACTGTGTCACCTTCTTTTATTTTACCCTTTTCCCAAGCTTCGGTTAAAGCTATAATAACCGATGCTGCAGTAGTATTGCCATATTTCATAATGTTATTGAATACTTGATCGTCTCTCAATCCAAACTTCTTCTGAATAAATTGCGCTATGCGCAGATTGGCTTGATGCGGGATCAACATATCAATATCTTCTTTTATGAGATTATTTTTTAATAAGCCTTCCATAATCACTTCGCTAAATCTTACTACGGCATGCTTAAACACAAAAGTGCCATCCATGTAGGGGAAATAAGAAAGATCTTCTTCTGGTGCTTCCAAAATTTGTGGAACCCAGTGTCCTATACTTGGTGAAGCAACAATAAGTTTATCGGCATATTTACCCTCACTATGCAAGTGCGTTGATAAAATCCCTTTGGAATTATCCTCTTCCCTAGACAAAACACAGGCTCCTGCACCATCACCAAAAATTACGGTAACACCTCTACCTCGTGTGGTTTTATCCAATCCATTGCTATGGTATTCAGCTCCAATGACCAGAACATTTTTGTACATCCCAGTTTTAATAAATTGATCTGCTACTGACAAGGCATAGACAAAACCAGAACATTGGTTTCTCACATCCAACGCACCAATGGTTGGCATATCCAACATATCCTGAATTTGTACGCCACATCCTGGGAAGTAATAATCAGGGCTCAATGTAGCAAATACAATAAAGTCAATATCGTCTTTTGTCAGTCCTGCTCTTTTAATGGCAATTTTTGCTGCTTTTGCACCCATAACTGCCGAGGTGTCATCGGTTCCTTCCTTAATCCATCTCCGCTCTTGTATTCCTGTGCGTTCTTGTATCCATTCGTCTGTGGTATCCATAAACTTGGACAAATCATCATTAGTGACCACATTATCTGGAACATAATATCCCAAACCCTTTATTCTGGAGTTGTACATAGTTTTATTTTTAGCTCAATATACAGTTAATATTCATAATTTGATCAATTTTTACGCCCGAAACCTACAAATTAATCATTAAATTATAAAAGGATTTCAAAGCTATTTTAAATAACTAACTCTGGCTTAATTTTAACATAAATAAATGACATTAAAGCCTTATTTTAGTAACTTTTATAACGAATCAAAATCAGCACTTATGAAAGTTAAAGTAATCCTCTTCTTTATGTTGTTGTCCCTATATAATTTTGGACAAGAAAGCCTAAGTTATCAAAAACCACATCAAAACATTCTTGATCTTGCAGAAGCTCCTCTTGCACCAAGCATCAGGATGGATAGTAAAGGTGAAAATATCGTTTTTTTATACCGTAGTAACTTCAAAACTATTGAAGAACTATCTGAAGAAGAGTTGCGTTTAGGTGGCTTACGCATTAATCCTGCTACAAATATAGGAAGTAGAACGAGATTCAATACAGACATCAAAGTGCGAGTTGGTGTTAAGGGTGACATTAAAACTGTAGAAGGTTTACCTGAAAATGGTCGCTATGCTAATTTTTTATACGCTCCCAATGAGCAGTTTATGGCCTTTACTAATACAAATAATAAAGGAGTGGAACTATGGATTTTAGACATTCAGGCTGCAAAAGCGTCCAAAATTAGCAATGCCAATTTAAATGCAAATATGGGAAGGCCTTTTACTTGGTTTAAAGACAGTCATGCTTTAATTGTTCAGTGCATTCCAGAAAGCAGACAAGCTTTGATAGACTCCAAAGAAGCTGTCCCGTCCGGCCCCACTATATCCGTTAGTGAAGCAGGAGTAAAAGCTCAAAACAGAACCTATCAAGATTTGCTAAAAAACAGAAATGACGAATTTAATTTTGAACAACTTACTCTATCTGAACTTAAAAAAGTAACACTTGATGGTACTTCCACATTATGGAAAACTAATGCCATGTACCGTAATATCGATTTTTCCCCAGATGGACATTACGTCATGATTACCACCATTGAAAAACCATTCTCCTATTTAGTGCCTTATTTCCGATTTCCTTCTAAAACCACCCTATATAAGAGTAATGGCGATTTAGTTAAAACTATATTAGAAGTACCACTTATTGAAGATTTACCCAAAGGCTTTATGGCCGAACGTACAGGAAAACGGGACTTAAGCTGGAGAAACGATAAACCGGCGACTTTAATTTGGGTTGAAGCTTTAGACGGTGGTGATCCAGAAAATGAAGTCCCATATAGAGACGAGGTCTTTCAACAACAGGCTCCTTTTAATGGCCCAGTTACCTCTTTATTAAAAACAAAAGATCGATTTACAGGAATAACTTGGGGCGATAATACGACCGCTATTGCTTATGATCGTTGGTGGAATACACGTAATTCACGAGCTTATATATTTAATCCTTCTAACCCTAAGCAAACTCCACAGGTTCTTTTTGATCGTAATTACCAAGATGTATATAGCGATCCTGGAGATTTTGTGACTAAAGAAAATGAATTTGGCGAGCGCGTTTTAGAATTAGATAACCGTAATGCCTTTTTATTAGGAGACGGATATACGCCAGAAGGAAAATTCCCTTTTGTAGATGAAATTAATCTGAATTCAAAACAGAAAACACGACTATATCAATCTAAACTAACCGATCAAGTTGAAACACTCGCCTTTGCTCTTGATGCTAAAGCAGGTGAAATTGTTGTACAGATCGAATCCAAAAATGAATTTCCGAATTATTACATCAGAAACATAAAAAAACGAATAGGTCTAATTCCATTGACACAATTTGAAAATCCATTTAAAAGCATTCAAAATGTTCACAAAGAGGTCATTAAATATAAACGAGATGATGGTTTAGACCTTACTGCTACCCTATATTTGCCTACAAATTATGAACAAGGCAAAAAATACCCCATGATCATGTGGGCGTATCCTAGAGAGTACAAGGATAAAAATAGTGCCTCACAGAGCACCTCCAATTCAAACGAATTTACCTATCCATCTTACGGATCTCCTATTTACTGGGTTACCAGAGGTTATGTGGTTTTAGATGACGCCTCTTTTCCAATTGTAGGTGAAGGCGATGAGGAACCTAATGACAGTTTTATTAAACAATTGGTTGCTAATGGGAAAGCAGGAATTGACGCTGTTGATGCTCTTGGTTATATTGATCGTGATAGAGTGGCTGTAGGTGGACATTCATATGGCGCATTTATGACTGCTAATTTGTTATCGCATTCAAACTTGTTTGCTGCAGGAATTGCACGTAGTGGAGCTTATAACAGAACGCTGACACCTTTTGGGTTTCAAAGAGAAGAGCGCAGTTATTGGGATGCCCCTGAAATTTATTACAATATGTCACCATTTATGCACGCCGATACTATGAAGACTCCCCTGCTTTTGATTCATGGCGAAGCCGACAATAATTCAGGCACTTACCCTTTACAAAGTGAACGATATTTTAATGCCTTAAAAGGCTTAGGAGCTCCTGTAAGATTGGTAATGTTGCCGAAAGAAAGTCATGGTTATGCTGCTAAAGAATCTATTATGCATATGCTTTGGGAACAAGACCAGTGGCTGGAATTATATTTAAAAAATAAAGAAGATATATCTGTTCCAGAAGAAGTCATGAAAGACTAACAACTGTTTATACTTAAAAAACCATTCTTAACCGAATGGTTTTTTATTTGTGTCAGTTTGTCACTTTCTAACTCTTGGTACTTTTTTTGTCGTTTACAGAACCATAATTAAAATTCTATAAAATCTAAATACCATGACAAAAGGAAATATTAATGTTTCGGTTGAGAATATCTTTCCTCTCATTAAAAAATTCTTGTACAGCGATCACGAAATCTTTTTACGTGAATTAATCAGTAACGCCACCGATGCCACCTTAAAATTAAAACACCTGACCAGTGTTGGGGATGCCAAAGTAGACTATGGCAATCCAAAAATAGAAGTGAAAGTGGATAAAAAAGGCAAAAAAATTCACATTACTGACCAAGGTTTGGGAATGACTGCCGAAGAGGTTGAAAAATACATCAACCAAATTGCTTTTTCAGGAGCTGAAGAATTTTTGGACAAATACAAAGATGCCGGTAAAGACGCGGGTATAATCGGTCATTTTGGCCTTGGATTCTATTCGGCTTTTATGGTGGCAGAAAAAGTGGAAATCATTACAAAATCCTACAAAGATGAGCCTGCTGCTCATTGGATTTGTGATGGCAGTCCAGAATTTACCCTTGAACCTTCAGATAGAACAGAACGAGGAACAGAAATCATCCTTCATGTTGCTGATGATTCTAAAGAATTTTTAGAAGATTCAAAAATTAGAGAACTTTTAAAAAAATACAACAAGTTTATGCCTATTCCAATTAAATTTGGAACCAAAGAGATAAACGACCCCGACTTTACACCAAAAACAACCAAGGATAAAGACGGAAAAGAAAAAACAGAGCCTCATAAAAAAATAACCGTTGATGATCTTATCAACAATCCAAATCCTGCATGGACCAAACAGCCAACCGATTTGGAGGACAAAGACTATAAGGATTTTTACCACGAACTGTACCCCATGCAGTTTGAAGAGCCTTTATTTAACATCCACCTCAATGTTGATTATCCTTTTAATTTGACTGGGATTTTGTATTTCCCTAAAATGACCAACGACCTCAACATTCAAAAGGATAAAATTCAACTGTATCAAAATCAGGTGTATGTAACCGATAATGTTGAAGGCATCGTACCTGAATTTTTGACCATGCTACGCGGTGTGATTGATTCACCAGACATTCCGTTAAATGTTTCTCGTTCTTATCTTCAAGCCGATGGTGCCGTTAAAAAGATTTCATCGTATATCACGCGTAAAGTTGCCGATAAGCTAAAATCCTTGTTTACAGACAATCGTGAAGATTTTGAAAAGAAATGGGACGATATTAAGATCGTGATCGAGTATGGAATGCTTTCTGAAGACAAATTCTTTGAAAAATCAGATGCCTTTGCACTTTATCCAACGGTGGATGGCAAGTATTATATTTATGAAGAATTGTTTAATAAAATCAAGGCCAACCAAACTGACAAGGATGGTAAATTAGTGATTTTATATACTTCCAATACAGAAGCGCAACATAGCTATATTCAAGCGGCTAAAGCAAAAGGTTATGAGGTGTTAATATTGGATTCGCCTATTATTAGCCATTTGATGCAAAAATTGGAAACTACCAAAGAGAATATCTCTTTTGTACGTGTTGATGCTGACCATATTGATAACCTCATCAAAAAAGATGACACCAAGATTTCCAAATTGAGTGATGAGCAAAAAACCGAATTGGATACGGTACTAAAAGAGGTCATTCCTTCTGAAAAATTCATGGTCCAATTAGAACCTATGGATAGTGATGCTGCACCATTTATGATTACTCAACCTGAGTTTATGCGCCGTATGAAAGAAATGCAACAAACTGGCGGCGGCGGTATGTTTGGTATGAGCAATTTCCCAGAAATGTACAATCTGGTAGTCAATACCAATTCCGAATTGGTTGGTGAGATATTAAACACCAAAACCAAAAAGAAACAGGAACGTTTGATTAATCAAAGCTTGGATTTGGCAAGACTGTCTCAAGGCTTGTTGAAAGGTGAAGAATTAACTAATTTTATCAAACGCAGTTACGAGATGATTAAGTAACAAAATCCTATTTAAATAGGTATTTCATAGAAAAACCACTTTGTAAAAGCAAGGTGGTTTTTTAATTTCTTTACAAAAACAAGCCTTATGTAACATTTGTTACAAATCACATAGGTAATTATTAGGTTGTATTTAATTATGGTTATAAATTTGCAAAAAAAACCAATAATCAGATGATTGTTGGACCCGTATTTAAATAGTAATCCACATAAAATGCCATGAAATCATTTAATTTAAAACTTTTGCTTTTACTTTTTTCGCTAAGTGCTTATTCTCAAACTGGGCACATTTTACAAGGTGTAGGTGCCGTAAACATGTCCATGGGAGGTGCTTCAACTGGACAACCTTTGGATATTTCGGGCGCTTTACAATGGAACCCGGCTTCGATTACAGTCTTTGATGACCAGATTTTAAAATTAGATATTGGATTATTCTTTTCATCACCAGAACTCTACTCTACTGTACCCGAATTTGATTCTAATGGCCAGCCCACTGGTAATTTTTTTAGTGGAAACACCAAAGATGATAGAGGCACTTCCATTATACCAAGTTTAGCGATGGTCTGGGGAAAAGAAAATAGTAAACATACCTTTGGTGTGTCGGCTATAGGTATAAGCGGTTTTGGAGTTACGTTTCCAGAAAGTATGACCAACCCCATAACTATGCCACAAAATAAAGGGGGATTTGGTCGTATTGAATCAGATTATATGCTATTACAAGTTGGCTTTACTTGGGCTTATGAACTCACTGAAAAAATTTCAATAGGTATACAACCAACTTTTGATTATGCTGGATTAGAATTAAATCCTAACCCATTATCAAGTCCTAATCCATCTTTGGGTTATCCAAAAAGTGATCTAGCTAGCGCCTTGGGATTTGGTGCTCAATTTGGGTTGTTCTACAATTCAGGGTCAGGTTTTAAAGCTGGAACATCGTATAAAACAAATCAACGGTTTAGCAAATTCAAATTTGACAGCCATTATTTAGATGGTTCTGTTGCACCTGATGTTGATTTTCGGATGGATTATCCGGCAATCTTATCCTTTGGTTTGGGCTATTCAAAAGGAGACTTTGATTTAGCATTAGACTATAGAACCGTTTATTATGAAAATACTGAAGGCTTTGAAAAAGTAGGCTGGACTGAAACAGCTTCAGTAAAAGGGTTTGGCTGGGAAAATATTTCAGTTGTATCGGCAGGAATACAATTTAAAGGTATCGAAAAACTCCCGCTTCGCTTTGGATATACGTATAGTTCAAATCCAATTAATGAAGATGTCGTATTTTTCAATGTTCCTGCAACTGCAATTATAAAAAATGCTTTTCAATTTGGATTGAGTTTTAATCCCAGTTCCAACCTGAGATTAGACGCACTCTACCATCATGGAACCAGTAGTGGTAAAACAAAAGGGCAATTGCTTAACCCTATGTTTATTCAAGACTACCCTCCATATGGTGCGATTCCTGGCAGTGAGGTGTCCTATGATATGACGACAGATATGATTACCTTAGGCCTAAGTTATACATTTAAAAAAGCCAATAAGGAAACCAAATCTAGCGATTTATAAAATGATTAAACTTCTCTGTTTCATAGTACTGGGCGTCTTGAGCTTGGCATTACTTCCTATTAAAAATAATAGTAAGTCCGCTAGGAATGATAAGTCTATTTTATCCTATAAAGCTCAAGATACTCTTGCTCTTACAGACGGACCATACTTATTATTCCATAATGACACCATAATTGAGAAGAACATTTTTGAAGGCGTTTTAGAATCCAAAATCTTAGATTCAGAAGCTGTAACAATGCAATTTTTTCCAGAGCCTTCAATTTTTAACAAGGTCTCTAAAATCGCTGCCTTAAGTGATATTCACGGACAATTTGATTTGGCTACAGTTATTTTAAAAAACAATGGAATAATCGACACCGATCTAAACTGGTCGTTTGGCAATGGTCATTTGGTTATTGTTGGCGACATTTTTGACCGTGGCCCGAAGGTAACAGAATTATTATGGTTCGTCTATAAATTGGAACAACAGGCCATTGAAAAAGGCGGGAGGGTTCATTTTGTTTTAGGAAATCATGAATATATGGTTATGCATAATGACTTAAGGTATGTTAACAAGAAATACAGACGTGTTGCGCAGGCTCTGAGAACACCTTATAGTCAACTTTATGACGAACACACGCTTTTGGGCCGATGGCTTCGTTCTAAACCGACCCTTCTAAAAATTAATGACAATTTATTTGTTCATGGTGGTATTTCAAAAGACTTTGTCCATACTGGTTTTGATTTAGAAGAAACAAATAAAATTATGCGGCAATCATTATATGAAGAAGACTGGAGCACTAAATCGGACTCCATTTACGGTAAATATTATGATTCGTTTAGCCCAATTTGGTATCGGGGATATTTCAATAAAGAGTTTAAAAAATCTGATATAAACAGGCTGTTGAGAGTTCTAAAAGTGAAGCACATTATAGTTGGGCATACCTCTTTTAAAAAGATAGAATCTTTGTTTGATTCAAAAATTATAGCTGTTGATTCCAGTATTAAAAATGGAACGTATGGAGAACTACTGTTGATTGAAGACGGCAATTATTATCGTGGCACCATGTCAGGCCTTAAAATTAAATTGAAGTAACTCATTCTTAATTTGTTCTTGCCTGGTCTAAAATTTCGCTTTTAAACTTTTCAGTGTGAACCATAATATCAAAAAAACTTAGGATATAATCCCTAGCCGTATTAAATTCTCTTGGATCGTCAAAAAATGAAGCATGGTCATCCAAAATTGAAAGAAATTTAGACTTATTATTTATAAATTCCAGTCTTACCTGTTCAAAAAGTGAGAGCTCCCGGGCAAAGCCTCTATATTTTCGATCTCTAACCGAATTCAGACTCAGACTTTCACCTTGTATTTGTGAAACCACCGCATAACCGCAATTAACAAAACCCGACATATCAAAATCATAAGGAATGGGCACCATTTCCTTGTTAATATAGATCACTTTAATATTGTGTTGGTAGGCCTGCGAAAAATCGGTATTGCCAATCATATATTGAAACAAAGCGTTTCGGATGGACGATAAGGCTTCTTGGTTTTTAGGATGCATGGGGCGATCGTAAACTTTCCCATCAAATCGCTTGGCTACAACTTTATCATCTTCAACCAAAATGCCTTTAAGTTGGTGTGCCTTGGTTTTATTGCTTTTTATTTCTTCAAAATCAATATCCAACAGCCTCGTTTTAAAATAATATGGAGAAATAATTTCAAAAAACTTATAGGCCAAATATTCTTTAATAATGTTATCGTTAGCATCCTTTTGAAGTAGACAGGGCAACACAATTTTTAAATTTTTATGAGCTTCAAAAGGCGTAAGTTTCGAAATCGACTTTTTAATTTTGACTTTTAATGGCGGAAAATAGCAATTTTTAAGTCTGTTATTTCCTCTTCTTCTTAAACTTACTGGTAATACTTGCCAAGTACCGTCTAATTGGTAGTCGAGATTGGAATCAATATAAGTCGAATCATTGGTGCTTTTTTTAATCTCCTTTATGGAATACGATAGTTTTATGGGAAGGATGTCCTGATTCAAAAAAATATCAGATATTTCAATCCGTTCTTGGGATGGAGCATATTCAAATAAGAAAAGACTCATAAAAACGAAGAAATATCCTATTTGCTTATTCATTTTAAAACATTAACTTTAACAAATATAACCAATTAACTCAATCCAATCAGACTCTATTTATCCATAATAAACTATAGAACCTATCTAACCTTGGCTATTTCTTTTATAGCTACCTATCTGTTTTACAGGTACAATGTGAGTTTTGATCTCGATCTAACGCTTTTGAGTATCGCCATTATATTCCCATTGGTATTTACCATTAGAGGGTCTTTTAGACGACGTGAGAATGCCTTGGAGCACTTAAGTGAATTTAGAAGTTCTATTAAGGTACTGTATTATTTTTTTATGAGCAATAATGCCTTGTCTGAAGAAGATAAAAACGAAATACAAAACTTACTGCTCGACATCAATACCACAACTTTAGAGCATTTAAGAATTAAAAATGAACACATGAAAACCCTTGATGCTCTCGTACATAAGGTGTATCTGTTTACTCTAGATGATAAAAGAGCCCTGCCAAAAACATTTCGCGATAAGATCTTTCGATTTATGAAGGACCTCCATGAATCTATAGAAAACGTCCATGCTATTCATATCCACAGAACGCCCATAAGTTTAAAGGCCTACTGCGAGGTTTTTATCTATATTTTCCCATGCATTTATGCTCCTACCATTATTTTTAGTATTGGGGCAACCAATCCGCATTGGGTCACTTATCTCATCGTGTTGCTCACCGAATTTATCTTAATTTCACTCTACAACATACAAAATCAGTTGGAATATCCTTTTGACAATGTAGGATTGGACGATATCAATCTGGATAACTTTAAAATCGAACGCTAGTTAATAGAAGTAAGCCGTTTACCGAATAGCTTCATGTAACGTATCCTATCTAAAGTCGTCATACTATAGATCTTAGGCTTTAATTAATCAAACTAACGCACATGAAATCTTTAAAAACTCTTAATATTATTCCCTTTTTGCTCTTTAATTTCTTGATCATCACGTCCTCTTTTGCTCAAGATTTTAAACAACAGGTCGACACCTATTTAGCCCAACATAGTCAACCCGACGCACCAGGGCTTTCGCTTTTAATAGCCAAAGACGGAAATGCGATTTACAAAAAGGCAGTAGGAATGGCCGATTTGGAGCTCCAAGTTCCATTAACTACCGATAATGTTTTTGAAATTGGCTCCATCACCAAACAATTTACGGCCGTTTCCATTTTAATGCTCGAAGAACAGGGCAAACTCAACATAGAAGATGAGATCACCAAATACATACCCGATTACCCCACACAGGGCAAAATCATCACCATCCATCATTTATTGAATCACACGTCTGGGATCAAAAGTTATACGGATATGGAAAATTTTATGAAATTAGCAAGAACCGACATGAGCCCAACAGAAATTATAGACAAATTTAAAAATGAACCGATGGAATTTGACCCAGGCGAAAAATTCCATTACAACAACTCTGGTTATATTTTACTGGGTTATATCATCGAAGTGGTTTCGGGAGAAAGCTATGCCGATTTTATCCAAAAACATATTTTCGACAAAGTAGGCATGAGCTCGTCGTATTATGGCAGCATGTCAAAGCTCATTCCCAAACGTGCAAAAGGCTATCAGGACCGTAACGGATTTGTAAATGCAGACTATTTAAGTTTAACGCTCCCTTATGCCGCAGGCTCCATCATGTCTACGGTAGACGATCTTTTAAAATGGCAAAACGCCATATCTGCCAATACTTTGATTAAAAGATCAAGTTTGGAAAAAGCCATAAACGGCTCTACACTTAATACTGGCGAAAAAATTAATTATGGATATGGTTGGACTAAAGGCGACGTCAACGGTTCACCCAGCGTCGAACATTCTGGAGGTATTTTTGGCTACACCACCAATGGCATCTATTTGCCTCAAGATAATATGTATGTCATTGCGCTTTCCAATTGCGACTGTAGTAATGTGGCAGAAGTCTCGACACAAATCGCTGCCATAGCCCTTGGAAAACCGTTCCCTAACGAAAAGAACGCCATTGCCTTAACCAAAGAGCAACTCAGCAACTGGGTAGGAGCCTATCAATTTGTAGAAGGAGCCATAAGGTTTATCACCCTTGAAAATGGCAAACTGTTTAGCCAGAGAGACGACAGCCAGAAATTTGAAATTTACCCCATGTCGCCCACACATTTTATATTTGAAGGCGGAACGATTTCTTATGAATTTTCAAAAACTGAACATGGTAAGGAAGCCCTGTTTAACAATAAGGGTGCTACCTCAGTAGGTACAGAAGTTGACAAAGTACCACCTGCCGAAAAAGTGGCCATCACTTTGGCACCAGAACTGCTGCAACGCTATATTGGCACATACCAACTGCAACCTAGTTTTAGTATTGAAGTCACCATAAAAGACCAACAACTTTTTGCACAAGCTACAGGACAGCCCAAATTTGAACTCTTTGCTGAAGATGAGGACACCTTCTTTTTAAAAGTGGTACCTGCCAGTATGGATTTTAATACCGACGAACAAGGCAAGATTATCAGTTTGACGCTACACCAGGGCGGGCAACATCTGGAAGGCAAAAAAATGGAATAAGTTGACCAATTTTTATTAAACTATATAAGGCGGTCTAAAAAAGATATGCTTTGTCAACCTGAACTCGTTTCAGGTTCTTACAACAACTAATTATCAACAAGTTGAGATTCAGGTTGAACGATCAAAAAACAAACCATGTTATTGACACTATTGTCTAACCAAAACTAAAAACCGTCTCTTCAACTTTTCGTTTATCTTTGTGGCAAATTTAAACGATGTCCTTTAAAGATTTACACCTTAACAAACCCATCCTAAAAGCCATAGACGATTCTGGATATTCCGAGCCTACTTTGGTACAGGAACAAACCATCCCTTTGGTTTTGGCTAAAAATGATGTGGTTTGTACCGCCCAAACTGGTACGGGCAAAACCGCTGCCTTTGCCCTACCCATTTTACAATTGCTGTATGACAAACAGGATGCGCCCAAAAAAGGCAAAAAAATAAGGGCTTTAATCATCAGTCCTACACGGGAATTGGCAGCTCAAATAGGAGAAAATTTTAAGGCTTATGCCAAATATACCAATCTGCGTTCTACCGTTATTTATGGTGGTATTGGTATAGAACCCCAAATTGATGTGCTCTCCAAAGGTGTGGATATTTTGATAGCTACGCCCGGGCGGTTATTGGATTTGCACAAACAAGATGTGGTCAATCTGGATTATATAGAAATTTTGGTGCTCGACGAAGCCGATCTTATGCTCGATATGGGATTTATTGACGATGTCAAAAAAATTGAACGCCTGTGTCCCGAAGCCAAACAGACT
Source organism: Flavobacteriaceae bacterium LMO-SS05 (assembly GCA_051814705.1). GTDB lineage: Bacteria > Bacteroidota > Bacteroidia > Flavobacteriales > Flavobacteriaceae > Geojedonia. Next base: position 269,475 of record JBPWQW010000004.1, on the reverse strand, counting down.
TTGTTGTTTTCGGCAACCATGCCCTATAAAGTGGAGCAATTGGCCAACACCATTTTAAAATCCCCAGAACGTGTCGAGGTGAGCCCAACCTCATCGGCTGCCAAAGACGTAAGTCAAATCTTGTATTATGTGCCCAAACGCCATAAAATTGAATTGTGTTTGCACTTATTGCGCAATACCATAAAGGGTAGTATCTTGATTTTTAGACGCACTAAATTTGGTGTGGACAAATTGGGGCAGACTCTAACCAATAACGGCTATAAAGTAGAAACCTTGCATGGGGACAAAACTCAAAACGACAGGCAAACCGCCTTGAGTAAGTTTAAAAGTGGGAATGTCACGATTTTAATTGCAACCGATGTTGCAGCGCGCGGTATTGACATCAACGAATTGGATGCCGTAATTAATTTTGATATGCCCAATGTACCTGAAACCTATGTGCACCGCATTGGTAGAACCGGTCGAGCTGGAAACCTCGGAGCGTCATATGCCTTTTGTTCGGCGGATGAAAAAACCTATGTAAAAAGCATTCAGCAACTTATTAATGTGCAAATTCCAGTGGAGGACAACCATCCCTATCCTTTGGATCCAAAAGCAAAACCTGAAGTGCACAAATCCAAAAAAACGGGCAGTAAGTACAAAAAAGGCAGAAAAGGCGAAGGTTCAAAAAAGAAGAAAAAGCGTTGGTATTAGGGGGACGATGACCGATGACGGGTGACCGATGGCGGATGTCGATAACTGAAAAATGAAGACCGCTGACGGATGTCCATGAACTAAGACCCAAATCCCAAAAATAGTTTCTGGCTTGTAAACTAAACGTCGAACCGCTTGTTAAAATAATGTTTCAAAAGTGGGATTTGAATAAAAAACATCAGAGCAAACATGAACAGAGAATACATGGCAGTTTGCGACATCTTAATGCCTGAAAACAGATTGGAAACCCTGCTAAAATCCAATTGATCCAACCAACCAAAACTTGTGGTGTCCTTGCTAAATACTGAAAAGGTAACGACGCCCAATGCTAACAAAATAAGCATACCCCAAACAGGTTTAGAAATCAGCGGTTTATAGACAGTAACCGTGCTTATTGAAGTCGCCGTAACCTGCGACATGACCTTGGCCGTAAAATCAAATGAAGGTGCTTCCAAAGTGGAGGATTGCATCACTTTATCTACAAACTTTTCAATATGTTTATCGCTGCGCTCTGTCATAATATTCAATAATTTCAGGTTCTAATCGTTCTTTTAAAATAGTTGTCAATTTTTTTCGGCTTCTAAAGAGTTTTACTTTCACATTATTAGCCGTTAAACCTACAATGTTTGCAATCTCGTCCAAGGACTGTTCTTCAAAATAATACAAAGTCAATAAAAAACTATCGTCACTGGGTAACATCTGTAAGCAATCCTGTATCAATTGGTTGCGCTCTTCTTCAACTAAAGCGTCAAAAGCGTTATCCATGGTCTTTACCTGATGTTCTGTAAAGGCATTGATTTCAACCTCATTTCGATATTTTTTATTTTTCTTAATCTGATCCAAGCAACTGTTATAGGCCACTTTATAAATCCAGGTCGAAAATTTTGAATCGCCTTTAAACTTATGCAACGATTTATAGGTTTTGATAAAGGTGTCCTGTGACACTTCTTCGGCTTCTTCCCTATTTTTCATTATGCGCAACGCCAAGGTAAACACCAAGTCCTTGTAACGATTGACCAATACGGTAAAGGCATTGGCATCGCCTTCAAGGATTTGATTGATGAGTATTTGGTCGTTGGTGGTCATTTTAAATTTTAGACGACCCTACGCTATTTAAGGTTACAGCATGTCTTGAAAAAAATATTTTTTTTTATTTGTTGTAACCTTTGCCCAAAAGCTGTCGTCATAAGCTATGAAACACATTAAAAATAATCAATTAAAAACAAACAGTTATGGAAGCTTTAATAGTATTTATCATTTTCGGTTCAGTCTTCGCGATTGCCTATTTGTATTTTTCAACACGCAACAAAGAACGTTTAGCCCTTATTGAAAAAGGAGCAGATGCCAGTATTTTTGTGAGAGGAAAACAGCATGCAGCACCTATTTGGAAGGTCTTTATCTTAAACCTTGCTTTATTGTTTATGGGCATTGGTCTTGGAACTTTTATCGCCTCATTGATGGACGAATATACCACATTGGACAATGATGCGGTTTACCCTGCCATCATATTCTTTATGGCCGGCATTGGTTTATTTATTGGATTTAATTTGACCAAGAATCTAGACAAAGAATAAAAAGCAAAGACCCATTCTATAAAACTGCTATTCAAACGATAGCAGTTTTTTTGTGCTTATGTATTTTAAGAATTGTATCTTTAAAACCAATTGATAAAAAATTTAGAAGCCATCAAAACCTTATATTTTATTCTGCTTTACTTATTAAGCCTGAGTACAGTTTCTGCCCAAACATCAGTTTTGGAAGCCACCTCAAAACAACCCGTATCCTATGCCACCATCTCGTTTGGCAACGGTCAGGGCATATTTGCTGATGATAGTGGTATGTTTGTGTTCAACAAAAAATTATATCCTGATATCGATTCACTTTTTATTTCAGCATTAGGGTTTAAGGATTTGGCTCTGTCCAGTGCCAATTTGCCAAAAACGCTTTTATTGGAAACCCATGCGGATGTTCTTGATGAAGTAATTGTGCATGCAAAAATCGATAGGAAATTTAATGAAGAAACTCAAAAACCCTATTTAGATGACGATTATTACAAATGCTGGTTGCCAACCATCGAGTCGGAAATTGCAGTATTTTTTCCGAATACTTATGAGCAGTTAACAAAGATTAGCAACATCTATTTTCCAATTACTTTAGAGTCGAAAGATTGGGAAAAACGCAAAAAAAAGAATGCTGAAAAAAAAGCCTTTTCAACCCTGTTTATGGTGAAGTTCTACAAAAATGAAAATGGTTTTCCTGGAACGGTATTGACTTATGACAATATCGTATTTAGGGCCACCGAAAAAAACGGAGATGTTTTTGACCTTAATGTTACAGACCATAATTTGTTTGTTCCCCCTTCTGGTTTTTTTGTGTCCCTTCAGGTGATAGGTTATACCGATGCTAAAGGAAAGTTATTGCCCAACAAAAAATACAAGGAGATAAAATCTAAAAATGGTATTGTAAAAATCCCAACCAATTTTAGACCCTTATTACCGTTTACGGATAAATTACCTGATCACCATACCTTTATAAAACGTGTATTTTTAAACGGCAATAACTGGGTCGCTTTTAAAAAAGGAAATATTGACGACTCTAGCCTTTTAAGAGCAGGTCTTAATAATTATGGGGTTGGAGTAACTTATAAAGTCTACAAAGAGGAGTGATTCTTTATCACTTGACTTATTGGTCAAATGATTTACTTTAACATTCTCATTCCACCACAAAATCAAAATAGGTATCGGGAAAAGGTTCACCAATTAAGGTAAAATGCCACCATTCTTGAGGATAATTTCTAAATCCGTGTTTTAGCATGACTGTTTGCAGCAGGTGTCTATTCTTCTTTTGGTTATCTGTAATATCTTGATAGGCTACCCAAGATGGTTCACCAAAAAAATCGTAAGGACTTCCCATATCCAGAGGCTCACTCGTTATGCCATCAATAATGGTTAAATCGACCGTGCTCCCTCTACTATGACCAGATTGGGTGGCAATATAACCATCGCGAAATAAATTACTCTTTTCGACTTTGGGATAAAATTCCTGTTTGTTTATTGTATCGGTCAAATCCTTTGCCCATCGAATAAAATGGTTTACCGCGCGTTGTGGGCGGTATCCATCATACACTTTTAAACACAAATTTTGGTTTTGCAACTCATCTTGAACCCGTTTAAGGGCTTCAGCGGTTGCTTGTGTCAAGAGCAATTGGTTGGCTTGATACCCATCAATAGTATCGCCTACAAAATTATGGGTTGTAAAATAGCGCAGTTCCACATCCAAATCTGGAATAATCTCCTTAACCCGTATAAATCCTTTTGGAAGTTGGGATGGTATTGGCTTATTAAATGCAAAACCAATACAAATGAAAGTAATTATAAGTATTTTGTTCTTCGTCATGTTATCGCTAATTTAGATAAATTTTTAGCGATGGACTTGTTTTCAAAAGAAAAAATGGTGTTGAAACTCCCCAATGCCGAAGTGGTTTATGTTCCAAACTTTTATTCCTTTGAAAAAGCGAATACCCTTCTTAATATTCTGAAAAAAACTACTAAATGGCAACAAGATACCATTACCCTTTTTGGTAAAGTTCATAAACAGCCTCGTTTAACAGCTTTGTACGCAGACAATAATAAACCTTATACTTACTCCAATATTACCATGTTCCCAAAACCAATTACTCCCAATCTACTGAACATTAAACAGGATATAGAGCACATGGCCCAATACCAATTCACATCCGTTTTATTAAATCTATATCGTGATGGAAAGGACAGCAATGGTTGGCATGCCGATAATGAAAAAAAATTGGGCAAAAACCCTGTAATTGCCTCTTTAAGTTTAGGAGCCCCTAGGGTATTTCAGTTTAAACACCGCTCACTAAGTAATGAAAAATATAAGCTTTTATTAGAACACGGAAGTTTGCTTTTAATGTTAGGAGACATGCAGCATTACTGGCTTCACCAAATTCCAAAAACCAAAAAAAAAGTTGGGGAGCGGATTAACTTAACGTTTAGGAAAATTGAAACTTATTAAAAACAAAAAACCGAGATCCCTCAATCTCGGTTTTCCTCATTTGCTTTTTTATTATGTGTAGATTTAGGGTCTCTAACTCCATCGACATAAGGCAAATATTAATTAATTAATCCATTGAACTAAAAACTAAATTTTAGTACACTTCAAATGTAGAATTATATTTCAATTTATCTGTTTAAACACTCTTTTTTTCGTTGAACTACACTATTTTTTAACATTTATAGACGAAATTAACATAATTAACGTTGAAATGCATCTTGAAAAATAATAAAATTATGGTTTAACCAAATAAAATGTCGTCCTAATCGTTATTAGTCCATTAATACATTTGGCTTTTATGTAACTTTACTTTTTAATAACTATGATTCAAGTGGGCATACTAAAATCGCGTCTTTTAATCCTTTATTTATTGTGTTTTATGTTTGGAATGGCTCAAGAAGCTAATTATTCAAGTAGGGATATCTCCATAAACCGATTTGTAGATGGCACCTTATTAACACCCATTTCAACAGAGCGACCCGTATTGGCAATCCTTATTGCCGATTCTGGACCCACCGATAGGAATGGCAATCAAAACTTTTTAAAAAACAATATTCTTAAAAAACTAGCTGAAGGTCTGTCAAACCACGGTATGGCGACCTATCGATATGATAAACGCATCGTCAAACAAATTAGAAATGGAAATGTGGATAAAACTATCATGTTCGATGACTTTGTAACCGATGCAATTTCTGTAATTGAATATTTTAGAAAAACAAATACCTATTCAAAGATTTATGTAATCGGTCATGGCCAAGGAAGCTTGATCGGAATGTTGGCTGCAAAAGATCGGGTTGATGGTTTTATTTCGGTATCTGGGGCAGGGCTAAGTATAGATCAAGTTATTATCGAGCAAGTTCAAAAAACAGCAGCCATGTACGCCGAAGATACCAAAAGGGTTTTTGACATCATGCGTACGGGGAAAACAACAACAGATTATCCCAAGGCTCTAAGTTCTATGTTTAATATTGACATCCAACCCTTTATGATGAATTGGATGCGTTACAATCCTCAAGAGCTGATACAAACCTTGGATATGCCCATTTTGATTATAAACGGAACAAAAGACTTACAAGTTACAGTTGAAGAAGCTAATCTTTTAAAACACGCTTCACAGCAAGCTAGTATAAAAATTGTTGATAAAATGAACCATGTTTTGTTTATTATTGAAGGAGATGATCTGGAAAATTCAAAATCATATAACGAATCTGCCCGAACCATTTCGCAAGAAGTGGTAGCGACAATCCTTGATTTTATTAAGCCATAAATGTGTTTTACGGACACGGACCAAAAAAACCCATTATCGAGAAATCGTGTTAAACAACTAACAAAAAAACACCTTAATCGATAAAAATATTGTCATTAGCGAATAAATGCCTAATATTGAATGTTACTTTTTAGCTTTGAAACTATTAGATCCAAATCTACTAAACTTATGAAAAACCGTTACCTCCTTACTGTTTTCTCTCTATTTTCTATTTTATTTGTCAGTGCGCAAGAATATGGATTTGGTGTTAGAGGAGGACTTAACACCTATAGAATTGGAAGTATTGTAACCGTAGGATCAAATGGTCCACAAGGCCCACCCGCTGGGTTGGTTTTTGAGCCAGTAAAAGATATAGGTTATCAATTCGGAGGTTATTTTTTCGCAAAATTTGGCAAATTTTATATTAGACCAGAACTAAATTATGTATCCTCCCAAAACCATTATGATTTTCCTAACCGCGAATCAAAATGGGAAACCTCTAAAATTGATTTTCCAATTCTTTTTGTTTACGATGTATTTGAACCCATTTCTATTTATGCTGGACCAGGCTTCAATTTTTTTGGTGATACGACAATAGAAGGTGTTCAACAAACAAGTTTTACGACAGGTACGCCTGGACCGGATTTAAAAAAATCAACCTTCAATGTTAATGTCGGTATTATGGTGCGTTATAAACGATTAGGGTTGGATTTAAGGTATGAAATGGGCCAAGGAAAAACTGATCAAGAACGTGAAGATTTTATTCGATCAGCTTATGGTGTAAATCTGGCTGATCTTAAATCATATAGTCCAAATGTTTTAAGTTTAAGTGTATTCTATGATATATTTAGAACCGACGGACAGAGTATTGGCAACTTTTTTTCCAATTTATTTAAAGGAGATAAATGCCATTGCCCATACAATAAATAACAAACCTTAATATTTTTAATATAGAAAAAGCACCTCCTTGAGGTGCTTTTTCATTAACTAACCAACCATTGTAATTTAACTCTAAATAAAGAAAAATATTCTTTATAGCTATAATCAATTACAATGACCAATAAGCAAATGTCATGCCAAAAAATAAATTTGGTAATTAATAATAAGTATTATATCTTTATGATATCATTTCAATATCATATTAAATCTATAATCATGAAAGAAGAAAAAATAATTGTCCCAACCAACGGTTATTATATGCTGTTTTTAGTTATCGTCTTAATCATTGGAGGGGTTTTTGCAATCCTAGCATTTAAAAACCCATTGCCTTTAGTATCGATTGTTATTGGAATCTTTCTTGCTCCAGGATTTATTATGGTTGAACCTAATGGATCCAGAGTATTGCTATTATTTGGTGAATATATAGGTACGGTCAAAAAAAACGGCTTTTTTTGGGTCAATCCCTTTTATACCAAAAAGAAGATTTCATTACGTGCCAGTAATTTTGATAGTGAACGTTTAAAAGTAAACGACAAACTTGGCAATCCAATCATGATAAGTACTATTTTAGTTTGGCGTGTAGAAAACACATATAAAGCAGCATTTGATGTTGATAATTATGAAAACTTTGTGCGCGTTCAAACTGATGCTGCAGTTCGAAAACTAGCTAGCATGTATCCCTATGACAATTTTGCCGATGAAGGTCATGATGAAGATATCACACTGCGTTCCAGTGTAAACGAGGTAAGTAATGCCCTTGAAAAAGAAATAGATGAGCGATTATCTATAGCGGGAATAGAAGTTTTAGAAGCTCGAATTGGATATCTTGCCTATGCTCAAGAAATAGCAAATGCGATGCTGAAACGGCAACAGGCAACAGCCATAGTTGCAGCAAGGCATAAAATTGTTGAAGGTGCAGTAAGTATGGTGGAAATGGCATTGAATGAATTAAGCAAAAAACAGATCATAGAGTTAGATGACGAACGCAAAGCAGCCATGGTTAGTAATTTAATGGTGATCCTGTGCGGTGATAAAGATGCCTCTCCAGTTTTAAATACAGGAACATTAAATACTTAAAAATGAAAGAATACAAAGTCATAAATCCTAGTTTAGGATTTAGAAATAGAACCGAAAAACTAGAGGTAATTTTAAATAAATTCGCCAAAGAAAGTTGGACATTAAATACAATTAGCAATAGTAAGCACGGTGGTATTTCATTTATTATTTTAGAACGTGAAAAAAATAGATAAAAAGAATAACTCCAAAAAAAATAATGTCAAAGAAAAAAGCCTTTGCTTTACGAATCAATGAAGAGATGCTCAAGGCCATCGAAAAATGGGCTGGGGACGAGTTTAGAAGTACCAATGGACAGATTGAATGGATGTTGATGCAATTTCTTAAGGATAATAACAGAGCTCCTAAAACAAAAAACAATAACACAAAAGACAGCGACTCCTAAAAGTCGCTTTTTTTTATCCCTTTAATTTTGGTATTTTTCAGCCTTAAAACAAGGACGACTATGGAAAATCAGCCAATATTTACAAATGACGCCATTGTGTTTGGACTTCTAATGCTAGCATTAGGGTTTGTATTTTACACGGAATCAAAAAAAACAGGGTTTTGGCCCGTTTTTTATAAGTACATCCCAGGCCTTTTAATGTGTTATATGATTCCAGCTATTTTTAATTCCCTTGGGTTAATTTCAGCTGATGTTTCAAAAACCTATTATGTAGCAAGTCGCTATTTATTGCCCGCCTCGTTAGTATTATTGACCATCAGTATTGATTTAAAAGCCGTATTCAATTTGGGATGGCGGGCTTTGGTTATGTTCTTTACAGGTACCGTTGGAATTATTATTGGTGGACCATTAGCTATTTTACTTATTTCAACATTTTCTCCAGAAACCGTTGGCGGTGCTGGTTTTGATGCGGTATGGAGAGGACTGGCTACATTGGCTGGAAGTTGGATTGGTGGCGGCGCCAATCAAGCTGCTATGCTAGAGATATATGAATACAATCAGGAGTTATATGGCGGCATGGTTTTAGTAGACATTGTAGTTGCCAATATATGGATGGCGATTATTTTATTAGGTATTGGAAAACGCAAGAAAATTGATAATTGGTTAAAGGCAGACAATACCGCAATCGACCAATTACAACAAAAAGTCCAAAACTTTAGCGACAAAATTACACGCAATCCTTCTTTAACAGATTTAATCATGATTCTCATGTTTGCGTTTGTAGCCGTTGGTTTTGCCCACTTTGGAGCAGATGTAATATCAACCTTTTTAACTACAAATTTTGAAGCTGTTAGTGACCCAAAAAGTGCCCTGTCATCATTTGGAAGTAGCTTTTTCTGGCTTATTTCTATTGCAACTTTAATGGGAATATTATTGTCCTTTACAAAAGCAAGAAACTACGAAGGTGCCGGAGCAAGCAAAGTAGGTAGTGTTTTTATCTACATTTTGGTAGCTACCATTGGCATGAAAATGGATTTAGGTAAAATATTTGAAAACCCTGGCCTAATCCTCATTGGTTTAGTTTGGATAAGTATTCATGCTGGGCTATTAATACTAGTAGCAAAACTCATAAAAGCTCCCTATTTCTTTTTAGCAGTTGGAAGCCAAGCAAATGTTGGTGGCGCAGCCTCTGCTCCTGTTGTTGCGGCTGCCTTTCATCCGTCGCTTGCTACTGTGGGAGCGCTTTTAGCCGTGTTTGGTTATGTTGTTGGTACCTATGGCGCCATTTTATGCGCAGAACTCATGAGAATAGTTGCCGTGAACTAGTTTTTAAAAAATTATTATAAGATATTTGCGGACTTAAAAAATTAGTTTCATGAAAAAATTATTGGTTTCTCTAGTCGTATTATGTGTAGTTTCTTGTACAAACGAAACTCCTAATTTCACTCTTAAGGGAAACATCAAAGGCTTAAAAAAAGGAACCGTCTATCTCGAAAGAGCACTTGATTCGACTTATGTAATTATAGATTCGTTAACTATCAACGGAAACCCACAATTTGAGTTACATTGTAATTTGGAAGAACCTGAAGTATTATTTTTAAGGTTGAATAAAAATGACAACGATGAAGGCATTATAACTTTTTTTGCAGACAAAGGCGTTACTGAAATAAGTTCAACCTTAAAGAATTTTATTTTTGACGCTAAAATAAAAGGGTCAAAACAGCAGGAACTGTTGGAAGAATATGTCGCAATGATCTCAAAATTTAATGATAAAAATTTAGAATTGATCAAAGAGCATTTTGATCCTAAAAAAGCGAATGACACGATTACTGGGATGGATTTTGAAAGCAAACAGAACAGCCTGTTAAGACGAAAATACCTTTACACTATAAACTTTGCCGTAAACCATAACTCAAGTGAGATTGCGCCCTATTTGGCTTCCACAGAAATTGCAGATGCCAACACCAAGTTATTGGACACTATTTACAATTCTCTTGAACCAGCTATAAAAACTTCTCTATACGGAAAAAAACTTAAGGTTATCATAGATTCACAAAACCAATAAAAAAAGCCCCTAATGAGAAGCTTTTTTGAGCCGATGGAGGGAGTCGAACCCACGACCCCGAGATTACAAATCACGTGCTCTGACCAACTGAGCTACATCGGCAAAACAGATTACAAATAGAATTTTGTGAAGACTATCTGTAACATCGTATTTGTTTTTAACTTAATTTATTGATTTTTTCAATCAAAGCTCTGCCTTTTTCCTCTAGTTCTTTATTGATAGCTTTAAAGTGAGCCTTTTTATTTTCAACACTTTTATCGTTTACTTTTGCTATTAAAGCATCAAAAATCTCAATTGCTTCATCAATAATTGCTTCACTTTTTTTGGTGTCTTTATCGGTATTTGAGTATTCCCAAACATAAACTGCTTCAATAATATCGCCCAAAACAAAATTAATATCTTTTTTTAGGTCTCTAACATTTGCCATAACTTGTATTTAAATATTTTCGCAAAATTACACATAAACTTCCAATAGCCTAGCGTTTTCGGCACTAATTTCAAAGGTCGTAATTGCCGCAGGTAGCAAAACGGTTTCCCCCTTCCTTATAAGTTCTAAATGGTTTTTAGTCTTAATTTTTGCCTCTCCTTCCATACACATATATATTATAAAGGAATCATGATTATTCTCTTTTATTAGTGCTTGAGTTATATGTAAATAATTGGCTGTAAAATAAGGACAATTGACCATTTCATTGGTTTGATTTTTGGCTTTTGAATACTGGACCCTAAAATCGTCTTTCATATCAAAACCAATTGCGTCGAGAGCCAAGTCGTTATGCAATTCACGCTCATGGCCTTGTGCATCTACTCTATCCCAATCGTAAACTCTATAGGTAATATCACTGGTCTGTTGTATTTCGGCAAGCATCACACCTGCTCCAATAGCATGTACACGACCAACCTCAATAAAATAAGTATCACCTGTTTTAACCTTGTCAAAATTGAGAATTTTAGTCAGGGTTTTATTTTTGAGGTGTTTTAAGTATAATTCTGGAGTTACTTTTTGATTAAAGCCAACAATAAGGTTTGAACCTTCATCAGCTTGCATCACATACCACATTTCTGTTTTTCCGAAGGAATTATGGCGTTTTGCAGCCAATGCATCATTAGGATGCAATTGAATGGATAAATCGTCTTTGGCATCTATAAACTTAATGAGCAAAGGAAATTTATCATGAAATATCTTATAGTTTTGAAGCCCGATTAAATCATGACCGTAAGTGTTTAATACTTGTTTTAAGGATTGTCCCTTAAGGCTTCCATTTGAAACGATTGAAATACTGCCTTCAACATCACTCACTTCCCAACTTTCACCAACATTTGGAAGCTTAGAATCTTTATTTAAAATTGATTTTAGTTTTTGCCCACCCCAAATTTTCTCTTTTAAAATAGGCTGAAATTTTAATGGGTATAAACTGTCTGTCATTATCTACCAGAATAGGTTACAAAATTCCGAGGGGTTTCATAAAGCGTGATCTCTAAATCCAAAAGCGAATCTATTCTTGGCTTAATTTTGTTATAAATTACGATAACAATGTTTTCAGCTGTAGGGTTTAAATTTTTAAACTCTTCAACTTCAATGTTCAAATTTTTATGGTCAAAGACATCCTCAACTTCTTCTTTGATCAAGTCTCTTAATACTTTCATATCCATAACAAAACCAGTTTGCTTATCTATTTTGCCAGTGACACTAACGATTAATTCGTAATTATGTCCATGGAAGTTAGGGTTACTGCACTTGCCAAAAACTTCAGCATTTTTTTCATCGTTCCAATCTTTCCGGTACAGTCGATGTGCGGCATTAAAATGAGCTTTTCTACTTACGGTAACTATCATTTTGTAATATTTATATGTTGGTAGAATTTATCAAAAATTATCTTAAACCACTCCGTATAAATTTCAGGATGTGCTATAATATCTTGTTTTATTTCTTCTAATGGCATCCATTTCCAATGGGCAACTTCATCTGGATTGATTTTCGGCTCGCCTTTATAATGACCAACTAAAATATGATCATATTCATGTTCTGTTAATCCGTTATCAAAAGGTGCTTTGTACATGAAGGATATCGTATCCTTAAGTTCTGTAACAAAACCCATTTCTTCCTCTAACCGACGTTTTCCAGCTTCAATATTAGTTTCACCTTCTTGTTGGTGGCTGCAACAAGTATTGGTCCAAAGTCCAGGGGAATGGTATTTTTTCAATGCTCTTTGCTGCAACATGAGCTCATTTTTATCATTGAAGATAAAGACCGAAAACGCGCGATGCAGCAAGGCTTTTTCGTGAGCTTCAAGTTTTGGCATCAACCCAATTTGCTCATCATTTTCGTTCACTAATATCACGTATTCTTGGTTCATGATGTAAAAATACCAACTTAAATATTAATATTATCATTCTATAATATAAAATCTAAAAACGAGATTCTGAATTCCTAAATTATAAAGTATCTTTGCAAACCATTTGAAGATGATATGACTTTTAAAGACGAAATCAAAAGACGAAGAACCTTCGGAATCATTTCGCATCCCGATGCCGGAAAGACAACCTTAACCGAAAAATTATTGCTTTTTGGTGGTGCCATTCAAGAAGCTGGCGCCGTTAAAAGCAATAAAATTAAAAAGGGTGCAACTAGTGATTTTATGGAAATTGAGCGTCAGCGTGGAATTTCGGTAGCGACATCCGTTTTAGCCTTTGAATACGACGGTATTAAAATCAATATTCTAGACACGCCAGGACATAAAGATTTTGCTGAAGATACGTTTAGAACCTTAACAGCTGTAGATAGTGTTATCGTGGTCATAGATGTTGCAAAGGGTGTTGAGGAACAGACCGAAAAATTGGTTGAAGTGTGCCGAATGCGAAGCATTCCCATGATTGTGTTCATCAATAAAATGGATAGAGAAGGTAAAGATGCTTTCGATTTATTAGACGAAGTTGAACAAAAGTTAGGACTTAAAGTCGTTCCATTGAGTTTCCCTATAGGTATGGGATATGACTTTAAAGGCATTTATAACCTTTGGGAAAAGAACATTAACCTCTTTAGCGGAGATAGTCGAAAAAACATTGAGGAGACAATTGAAATCTCCGATTTGGAATCGGAAAAACTTAACCAACTTGTAGGTGATAAAGCCGCTGCGACATTAAGAGGAGATATTGAATTGGTCACTGGGATTTATCCAGATTTTAATAAGGAAGACTATTTAAATGGCGACCAACAGCCCGTTTTTTTCGGTTCGGCCCTAAACAATTTTGGGGTGCGTGAGTTATTGGATTGTTTTATAGAAATTGCCCCAAAACCAAGACCAAAACAAAGTGAGGAACGTTTGGTAAATCCTGAAGAGAAGGCTTTTTCGGGTTTTGTCTTTAAAATTCATGCCAATATGGATCCTAATCACAGAGATCGTTTGGCATTTGTTAAAATAGTATCTGGAATTTTTAAAAGAAATACCCCATATCTTCATGTAAGACATGGTAAAAATTTAAAATTTTCAAGCCCCAATGCTTTCTTTGCAGAAAAAAAGGAAATTGTGGACATCTCCTACCCCGGAGATATTGTGGGTTTACATGATACTGGAAATTTTAAGATTGGTGATACCTTAACTGAAGGAGAAGCCATCAATTACAAAGGTATTCCAAGTTTTTCACCAGAGCATTTTAGATACATCAACAATGCCGATCCTTTAAAATCGAAGCAGCTCTTTAAAGGCATTGACCAATTGATGGATGAAGGTGTCGCCCAATTATTTACTCTTGAACTTAACGGACGAAAAGTAATTGGGACTGTTGGAGCATTGCAATATGAAGTTATTCAGTACCGATTGGAACATGAATATGGTGCAAAGTGTACTTATGAAAACTTAAACGTTCACAAAGCCTGTTGGGTTGCACCCTCTGATCCAAAAAATGATGAATTCAAAGATTTTTTAAGAGTTAAGCAACGCTTTTTAGCAAAAGACAAACATCAACATTTAGTGTTTTTAGCAGATTCATCATTTTCATTGCAAATGACTCAACAAAAATACCCAAGTATTACTTTTCATTTCACCTCTGAGTTTAATTAAAAATGAATGTAGTTCATCGAAATTATCAGAAAAATATTGTTTTTTATCGAATATTTTATACATTTAATCGGTTTTAATTAATTAACTGCCATCATGTTGGCTAACTTTAGTTTAGTATCATAACCCCAAAAATGATCTGCTACTTATGGAAACAAACGCTACTTTTTTCAGTAATAAAGACATTACTGTAACCTTCGAACCCTGTATATGCATTCATGCCGAGCGATGTGCCAGAGAACTTTCTGAAGTGTTTAGAAATTCTGTAATTCCTTGGATTGACCTTGACGGTGCATCTACAAAACAAATTATTGAACAAGTCAAAAAATGTCCTTCAAAAGCATTAAAGTTTTATAGGAACAAAGAACAAGAAGTTGCTTAATTGCATAAAAAAAGGCCTTTGATACGTATCAAAGGCCTTTTTTTATGCTTGTCCCGTTGGTCCAAAATTTAAAGGAATTGGCGGTTGCTCATAATCCTTGATTTCTCCATGGGCATTTTCAAAGCGCTTCACATTTTCTCCCAAAGCCTTTAGCAGCCTTTTGGCATGCTGTGGTGTTAAAATGATTCTAGATTTAACTTTGCTTTTTGGAATACCAGGCATAATACTAACAAAGTCAACTACGAATTCTGAAACTGAATGGTTGATGATGGCTAAGTTGGAATAAATCCCCTCCGCTACTTTTTCATCCAATTCAATATTAATTTGTCCTTGCTTGTTTTTGTTTTTATCTTCTGCCATGGCTTTGTTTTATAAATGCTAAAATTTAGCTTAAAACGAGTATGGGCTTCAACTGTTAAAAAACAAATGAAGCCCTTATCTCATTTAGTTATAATTCATCTCTTGTTTAGCTTTCATCATTTCATCAAATTCCTCTTTGGAACCTACAATGATGTTATCATATTCACGAACACCTGTTCCTGCAGGAATTCTATGACCTACAATAACATTTTCTTTAAGTCCTTCAAGATCATCAACTTTACCACTTACGGCTGCTTCATTAAGAACTTTTGTAGTTTCTTGGAACGATGCTGCTGAAATAAATGACTTAGTTTGTAACGATGCTCTTGTAATTCCTTGAAGAATTGGAGTTGCTGTTGCAGGATGTGCATCTCTAGCCTCAACCAATTTTTTATCTTCTCTACGCAAAATCGAATTCTCATCACGAAGATCACGCATAGTAAGGATTTGTCCTGGTTTAAGGTTTGCAGAATCTCCAGCGTCTTCAACCACTTTCATACCGAAAATTTTATCATTTTCTTCAATGAAGTCTGATTTATGAACCAACTGATCTTCTAAAAATATAGTATCTCCAGAATCAATAATCCGCACTTTACGCATCATTTGTCTAACTACAACTTCAAAGTGCTTATCATTAATTTTAACACCTTGTAAACGATAGACTTCTTGTACTTCGTTCACTAAGTATTGTTGTACAGCTGATGGGCCTTTAATGTTTAAGATATCGTCTGGTGTAACTGAACCATCTGACAAAGGCATACCCGCTTTAACATAATCATTTTCCTGAACAAGAATTTGGTTGGATAATTTAACCAAGTATTTTTTAACTTCTCCAAGTCTAGATTCAATGATTATCTCGCGATTACCTCTCTTGATTTTACCGAAGGATACAACTCCATCTATTTCACTTACAACAGCTGGATTAGATGGGTTACGTGCTTCGAACAACTCGGTAACACGTGGTAAACCTCCTGTAATA
Organism: Flavobacteriaceae bacterium LMO-SS05; assembly: GCA_051814705.1. Lineage (GTDB taxonomy): Bacteria > Bacteroidota > Bacteroidia > Flavobacteriales > Flavobacteriaceae > Geojedonia. The sequence goes on along the minus strand of JBPWQW010000004.1, from coordinate 253,223 downwards.
TCCCCAGCTTTTGCAGATTTACGCGGTATTTTAACCAACACTTTACCAACCTTAATCTTTTCTCCATTATCAATCATCAAGTGAGCTCCAACTGGTAAGTTGTAGGACCTAATTATATTTCCTTTTGCATCTTCAATATGAAGGGTTGGGATTAATTTTTTGTTTCTAGATTCAGAAATTACTTTTTCTTGGAAACCTGTTTGCTCATCAATTTCAACTTGATAAGTAAGTCCTTGCTCAATGTTTTCATATTTTACTTTACCAGCAAATTCTGAAATAATAACGCCATTATAAGGATCCCATGAACAAATGATGGTTCCTTTTTTAATTTTATCACCAGGTTTTACATTGATAAATGAACCATAAGGTATGTTATTAGTACTTAAGGTAATTCCTGTTTTTTCATCTACAAGTTTTAATTCAGATGTTCTTGAAATTACAACTTCTGTTTTATTTCCTTCATTATCAACAGCTTCAACGGTTTTTAGATCTTCAATTTCTGCAACACCATCAAATTTTACTGTTAATTTATTTTCTTCGGAAATATTACCTGCAATACCACCAACGTGGAATGTACGCAGTGTTAACTGTGTACCAGGTTCTCCAATAGATTGAGCGGCAACAACACCAACGGCCTCACCTCTCTGTACCATTTTACCAGTTGCTAAATTACGTCCATAACATTTTGAACAGATTCCTTTTTTAGCTTCACAGGTTAATGCTGAACGCACTTCAACGGTTTCGACAGGAGAATCTTCAATACGTTTGGCTATTGAATCGTCTATATATTGACCAGAACTTACAAGAAGTTCTTCAGTTAATGGATTGTAAACATCGTTTAAAGATGTACGTCCAACTATTCTGTCTCCAAGGGTTTCGACAACCTCTTCGTTTTTCTTCAAAGCCGAAACTTCTATTCCTCTTAAGGTGCCACAATCTTCACTATAAATGATCACATCTTGAGATACATCTACCAATCGACGAGTTAAATACCCAGCATCGGCAGTTTTAAGTGCTGTATCGGCTAGACCTTTACGTGCACCGTGAGTTGAGATAAAATATTCCAAAATTGAAAGCCCTTCCTTAAAGTTGGAAAGAATTGGGTTCTCAATAATCTCTCCTCCACCTGCGTTCGATTTTTTAGGTTTAGCCATCAAACCACGCATACCTGTAAGCTGACGAATCTGTTCTTTAGATCCACGAGCTCCAGAGTCAAGCATCATATACACCGAGTTAAACCCTTGTTGGTCTTCACGAATACGTTTCATGGATAACTCGGTTAACTCAGCATTGGTTGATGTCCAAATATCAATAACTTGGTTATACCGTTCGTTATTGGTTATCAGACCCATATTATAATTTGCCGTAATACCATCAACTTGTTTATTGGCTGATGCTATCATGGTATGTTTTTCTGGTGGGATAATGATATCACCTAAACTAAATGACAAGCCTCCTTGAAAAGCGAACTTATATCCTAATGTTTTAATTTCATCAAGGAATGCAGCAGTTTGAGGAACACCGGTCATTTTTAAAATATTACCGATAATATCTCTTAATGATTTTTTAGTAAGGACTTGGTTTATATAACCAGCAATTTCGGGTACTTTTTCATTAAACAGTACACGTCCTACAGTCGTCTCAATGATTTGGGTAGTCAATTCTCCATTTTCATTGTAATCTCTAGTTCTAACTTTTATACCCGCATTTAAATCTACTTTTTTCTCGTTATAAGCGATGTTAACTTCTTCTGGTGAATAGAAAGTCAATCCTTCACCAACAATTTTCACTTGGTCTGTAGATAAACGATGTTTGGTCATATAATACAACCCAAGTACCATATCCTGAGAAGGTACCGTTACAGGAGACCCGTTTGCAGGGTTTAAGATATTATGTGAAGCCAACATTAATAGTTGTGCCTCTAAGATTGCTTCAGGTCCAAGTGGTAAATGAACTGCCATTTGGTCACCATCAAAATCGGCATTAAATGCAGTACACACTAATGGGTGTAATTGAATTGCTTTCCCCTCAATTAATTTTGGTTGGAAAGCTTGAATACCAAGTCTGTGTAATGTAGGAGCACGGTTTAAAAGCACTGGATGTCCTTTTAAAACATTTTCTAAAATATCCCAAACTACAGGTTCTTTTCTATCTATAATTTTCTTTGCAGATTTTACAGTTTTTACTATACCTCTCTCAATCAGTTTTCTGATGATGAATGGTTTGTACAATTCTGCTGCCATATTTTTTGGCAATCCACATTCAAATAATTTTAATTCTGGTCCAACGACGATTACCGAACGTGCTGAATAATCTACACGTTTTCCTAAAAGGTTTTGACGGAAACGTCCTTGTTTACCTTTTAAAGAATCTGATAAAGATTTTAATGGTCTATTGGAGTCGGTTTTTACTGCCGAAGCTTTTCGTGTATTATCAAATAATGAATCCACAGATTCTTGCAACATACGTTTCTCATTACGCAAGATGACCTCCGGAGCTTTGATTTCCACAAGTCTTTTTAAACGGTTGTTACGTATAATCACACGTCGGTATAAATCATTTAAATCTGAAGTCGCAAAACGACCACCATCTAAAGGCACCAACGGACGCAATTCTGGCGGAATAATTGGAATGGCTTTCATGATCATCCATTCGGGTTTATTCTCACGATTAACACTAGAATCTCTAAATGCTTCAACAACTTGAAGACGTTTTAAAGCTTCCGTTTTACGTTGTTTTGAAGTTTCGGTATTTGCTCTGTGACGCAAATCATAAGAGAGCTCATTTAAATCAATTCTTGCAAGCAAATCAATCAAGCATTCCGCTCCCATTTTTGCTATGAATTTATTAGGATCGTGATCGTCCAAATATTGATTTTCTTGAGGAAGAGATTCTAGAACACTTAAATATTCTTCTTCAGTCAAGAAATCCAATTTTTGCAATGGTTCTCCTTCGGCATTTTTAGCATTACCGGGTTGGATGACTACGTAACGTTCGTAGTATATAATCATATCCAATCGTTTAGATGGTAGCCCCAATAAATACCCTATTTTGTTAGGTAATGAGCGGAAGTACCAAATATGAGCTACGGGAACAACTAAGTTGATATGACCAACTCGGTCTCTACGCACTTTCTTTTCGGTTACTTCTACCCCACAACGGTCACATACTATACCCTTGTAACGTATTCTTTTATATTTTCCACAAGCACATTCAAAATCCTTTACAGGACCAAAAATTCGTTCACAAAATAAACCATCACGTTCAGGTTTGTGAGTTCGATAATTGATCGTTTCAGGTTTTAAAACTTCACCCCGAGATGCTGCCAAAACAGATTCTGGTGATGCTAAACCTATAGAAATTTTGTTGAATCTCTGAATAGTGTTTTTATTATCTTGTCTTCTTGCCATGTTTTTATAGTATTCAATGTTCAGTGTCCATGTGCAGTGCTAACTGCACATGGATTACTGTTAACTATTTTTTATTACTCTTCTAATCTAATATCTAATCCTAATCCTTTCAATTCGTGCATTAATACGTTGAACGATTCAGGTAGTCCTGGTTCAGGCATTGGCTCTCCTTTTACGATTGCTTCGTAAGTTTTAGCTCTACCAATCACATCATCAGATTTTACGGTTAGGATTTCACGTAAGGTTGCCGAAGCTCCATAAGCTTCAAGTGCCCAAACCTCCATCTCACCAAAACGCTGTCCACCAAATTGTGCTTTACCACCAAGAGGTTGTTGGGTAATCAATGAGTAAGGACCAATAGAACGTGAGTGCATCTTATCATCAACCATGTGACCAAGTTTCAGCATATAAATAACACCAACTGTAGCACGTTGATCAAAACGATCACCAGTACCACCATCATATAAATAAGTATGACCGTAGCGTGGGATTCCAGCTTCATCTGTCAATTCATTAATCTGATCCAATGACGCACCATCAAAAATTGGTGTTGCATAAGTTCTTCCTAATTTTTGTCCAGCCCAACCCAGAACAGTTTCATAAATTTGACCAATGTTCATACGAGAAGGTACACCAAGTGGATTCAAGACAATATCAACAGGTGTTCCATCTTCCAAAAATGGCATATCTTCTTGACGAACGATACGGGCAACAATACCTTTGTTACCGTGACGTCCTGCCATTTTATCTCCAACTTTAAGCTTACGTTTTTTAGCGACATAAACTTTAGCGAGTTTGATAATTCCTGCAGGTAATTCGTCTCCCACAGAAATGGTAAATTTCTCACGACGCAATGAACCTTGTAAATCGTTTTCTTTGATTTTATAATTGTGAATCAAATCGATAATCAAGCTATTGGTATGGTCATCTGTTGTCCATGTTCCAGAAGTTAAATGCGCATAATCATCAACAGCATTTAACATTTTTAGGGTGTATTTTTTTCCTTTTGGAATAATTTCCTCACCTAAATCATTGTAAATTCCCTGAGCCGTTTTTCCATTGACGATATTGAATAATTTTTCGATTAAAACTTCTTTTAAATCATCAAATTTTCTATAATAGATACTTTCTAAAGCATCAATATCTTCTTTGTCCTTAGCTCTTTTGCGTTTATCTTTTACTGCCCTTGAGAACAATTTTTTATCGATAACCACTCCATGTAATGAAGGCGATGCTTTTAAAGACGCATCTTTAACATCTCCGGCTTTATCACCAAAAATGGCTCTTAACAGTTTTTCTTCAGGAGTAGGATCACTTTCCCCTTTAGGAGTAATTTTTCCAATTAATATATCTCCAGGTTTAATCTCGGCACCGATACGAATCATACCGTTTTCGTCAAGGTCTTTGGTAGCTTCTTCAGAAACGTTAGGGATATCATTGGTAAGCTCTTCGTTTCCTAACTTGGTATCACGAACTTCCAAAGAATATTCATCAATGTGAATGGATGTAAAAATATCTTCACGGACCACTTTCTCTGAAATCACAATGGCATCCTCAAAGTTGTATCCTTTCCATGGCATAAAGGCCACTTTCATATTTATACCTAAAGCCAATTCTCCATTTTCGGTCGCATAACCTTCACAAAGCACTTGATCTTTAACAACTTTATCGCCTTTTACAACAATAGGTTTTAAATTGATAGAAGTTCCTTGATTAGTTTTTCTAAATTTGACTAATGGATAGGTTTTCGTATCACTATCAAAACTTACCATGGCTTCCTCTTCAGTACGTTCATATTTAATAGTGATTTCGTTTGCATCTACATATTCAACAACTCCATTACCTTCAGCATTGATCAATACTCTAGAATCTGAAGCAACTTGACGCTCTAAGCCTGTTCCAACAATTGGGGCTTGAGGACATAACAACGGTACTGCTTGACGCATCATGTTAGATCCCATCAAAGCCCTGTTGGCATCATCATGCTCCAAGAATGGAACCAAAGATGCTGAAATTGAGGCCACTTGATTAGGAGCTACATCCGTAAAATTAGCACTTAACGGATCAATAACAGGAAAATCTCCTTCTTGACGTGCCGTAAGTTTTTCTTCCATGATTTTACCGTCTGCATCCACTTTAATGTTTGCTTGGGCAATCAACATATCTTCTTCTTCTTCGGCACTCAAGTAAATGGGTTCTCCTTTAATATCAACCACACCATTTGTAACTGGACGATACGGTGTTTCTATGAATCCCATTCCATTTACTTTTGCAAAAACCGAAAGGGATGAAATTAAACCAATATTTGGTCCTTCGGGAGTTTCAATTGGACATAAACGTCCATAATGTGTATAGTGAACATCTCGAACCTCAAAACCTGCTCTCTCACGGGAAAGTCCACCTGGCCCTAATGCCGACAAACGACGTTTGTGGGTGATCTCTGCCAATGGATTGGTTTGATCCATGAACTGAGATAGCTGGTTGGTACCAAAAAATGAGTTGATTACGGATGATAAAGTCTTCGCATTAATCAAATCAATTGGTGTAAACACTTCATTATCACGAACGTTCATACGTTCACGAATGGTACGTGCCATACGGGCTAAACCAACACCAAATTGAGATGATAATTGCTCACCTACCGTACGAACGCGACGGTTTGATAAGTGATCGATATCATCAATCTCTGCTTTTGAGTTAATTAACTCGATTAAATATTTAATAATGGTAATGATATCTTCTTTGGTAAGCACTTGCTTATCCATACCAATATCAAGGCCTAATTTTTTGTTCATTCTGTAACGACCTACTTCACCCAAAGAGTAACGTTGGTCCGAAAAGAACAGTTTATCTATAATACCACGCGCTGTTTCCTCATCTGGCGGCTCAGCATTACGCAATTGGCGATAAATATGTTCAACAGCCTCTTTTTCAGAGTTTGTTGGATCTTTTTGAAGGGTGTTATGGATAATAGCATAATCACCTTGTTGTGCATTCTCTTTATGTAAAAGGATGGTTTTAACTTCTGCTTCAAGAATTTCCTCTATGTTGTCTTTGTCTATAATTGTATCACGATCTAGCACAATTTCGTTACGCTCGATAGACACAACTTCTCCAGTATCCTCATCCACAAAATCCTCATGCCAAGAATTAAGCACACGAGCAGCAAGTTTTCTTCCTAATGCTTTTTTAAGACCAGCTCTCGAAACTTTGATTTCTTCTGCAAGATCAAATATCTCAAGAATATCTTTATCACGTTCAAAACCAATGGCTCTAAACAATGTAGTTACTGGTAATTTTTTCTTTCTATCAATATAAGCATACATGACGCTATTGATATCGGTAGCGAATTCAATCCAAGATCCTTTAAAAGGAATGACCCGTGCCGAATATAATTTTGTACCATTGGCATGAAAGGATTGGCTAAAGAATACTCCAGGTGATCTGTGTAACTGTGAAACCACAACACGTTCAGCACCATTAATTACAAAGGTCCCACTAGGTGTCATATAAGGAATAGTCCCTAAATACACATCCTGTACGATGGTTTCGAAATCTTCATGTTCAGGATCTGTACAGTATAACTTTAACCTTGCTTTTAAAGGCACGCTATGAGTTAGACCTCTTTCGATACACTCTTCTATGGTATATCTTGGTGGATCAATAAAGTAATCCAAAAATTCCAGTACAAATTGGTTACGAGTGTCTGTAATTGGGAAATTTTCCATGAAGGTATTGTACAAGCCTTCATTTCCTCTTTGATCTGATTTAGTCTCTAATTGGAAAAAATCTTGGAAGGATTTTATTTGAATATCCAAAAAGTCTGGATAGTCAGTTTTGTTTACTATAGAGGAGAAATTTAATCTTTCAGCTGCTTTTGCTAACATCGATGAACGAGATTTTGATTAAAAAAATATTTGTGGTGTATACATCACAATTATATACACAAAAGGGTTTAGGTCAAATTACGTTTAATAACGCAACAGACCTAAACCAAAAATTGTAGGATTGTTGAACTTATTTAAGCTCAACTTCAGCTCCAGCTTCTTCTAATGATGCTTTTAACCCTTCAGCTTCTTCTTTAGAAACACCTTCTTTAATGTTACTTGGGGCGTTGTCCACTAATTCTTTAGCTTCTTTTAGTCCTAAACCAGTTAATTCTTTAACTAATTTAACAACTGCTAATTTAGATTGTCCTGCTGCTTTAAGAACTACATCAAATTCTGATTTTTCTTCAGCTGCTTCACCTGCATCAGCACCTCCACCTGCAGCAACTGCTACTGCAGCTGCAGCTGGCTCAATGCCATACTCATCTTTTAATATTTTAGCTAATTCGTTAACTTCTTTTACTGTTAAATTAACTAATTGTTCTGCGAAATCTTTTAAATCTGCCATTTTCTACCGTTTTTAATAATTTTAATAAAATATAATTTGTTTAAGTGCGTACTCTTTTAAACTATCCTTCTCTTTCGGATAGTGTTTTGATGATACCTGCTAGTTTTCCACCTCCAGATTTAAGAGCTGAAATAACATTTTTAGCTGGAGATTGTAATAATCCAACTATGTCACCTATTAACTCTTCCCTAGATTTGATGTCTACTAATGCATCTAATTGCTCATCGCCAATGTAAATCGCTTCTTCAATAAAAGCTCCTTTAAGCAAAGGCCTATCGGATTTTTTACGGAATGCTTTTATAACCTTGGCTGGAGCATTTCCAGTTTCAGAATACATTACGGAAGTGTTTCCTTTTAAAATAGATGGTAGCTCTCCAAAATCTCTTGTAGAAGCTTCCATTGCTTTTTCCAATAATGTATTTTTAACGACTGCCAATTTTACGTTAGCTTTAAAGCAAGCTCTACGTAAATCTGAAGTGTTTCCTGCATTTAATCCTGATATATCTGCTAAATAGATATTCGTATTAGATGCTAATTGTGCAGTCAACTCATCAATAACTTGTGATTTTTCTTCTCTTGTCATAATTTAAAGTTTAACTGCTAATTAATTTTTGTATCTATTGATATGCTTGGGCTCATGGTGCTTGACATGTAAATACTTTTTACATAAGTACCTTTAGAAGCCGTTGGTTTCAATTTTATTATAGTGGTCAACAATTCATGTGCATTACCAACCAATTTATCAGCACTAAATGATGCTTTTCCAATTGGGGCATGTACAATCCCTGTTTTATCTACTTTAAAATCTATCTTACCAGCTTTAACTTCAGTTACTGCTTTGGCTACATCCATGGTTACGGTACCTGTCTTAGGATTTGGCATTAAACCTCTTGGACCTAAAACACGACCCAATGGACCTAATTTACCCATTATAGCTGGCATGGTGATAATAACATCAACATCTGTCCAGCCATCTTTTATTTTTTGTAAGTACTCATCTAACCCAACATAATCTGCACCCGCTTCTTTAGCTTCTGCTTCTTTATCTGGAGTCACCAATGCCAATACTTTCATATCTTTTCCTGTTCCATGCGGAAGGGAAACAACGCCTCTTACCATTTGGTTAGCTTTACGAGGATCAACACCAAGTCGGATTGCCAGATCAACTGAAGCATCAAACTTAGTATAGGTTATTTCCTTTAGTAAAGCTGAAGCTTCTTCAAGAGAATAAAGTTTATTTTTTTCAACTTTTGCTCTTGCGTCTTTTTGCTTTTTTGTTATTCTTGCCATTTCAAAAAATTTTAGTTGGGTGCTTGACCGCCTTTAACGGTTATACCCATTGATCTTGCAGTACCTGCAACCATTTTCATTGCAGAATCGATTGTAAATGCATTTAAATCTACCATCTTGTCTTCAGCAATAGCTTTAACTTGATCCCAAGTTACTTTTGCTACTTTTTTTCTGTTCGGTTCTCCAGATCCTTTTTTTGTTTTGGCCGCTTCCAATAATTGTACGGTTGCTGGTGGAGTTTTAATTACAAAATCAAAGGACTTGTCTTTGAAAACAGAAATAACAACAGGAAGAACTTTACCAGGTTTATCCTGAGTTCTCGCGTTAAACTGTTTGCAAAATTCCATGATATTAACTCCAGCAGCTCCTAAAGCGGGTCCTACCGGTGGCGATGGATTCGCTGCACCTCCCCGAACTTGTAGCTTAACTACTTTACTTAATTCTTTTGCCATTTTAATTAATTTAGTTTTGCATATCTTCTAATTTGGAAGCAAAAAGACATACTATTTTTGTGTAACACATTAAACTTTTTCAACTTGCATATAACTTAATTCTAGTGGCGTTTTTCTTCCGAAAATTTTAACCATGACTTCAAGTTTACGCTTCTCTTCATTTATTTTTTCAATAGTGCCGTCAAATCCATTGAATGGCCCGTCTATAACTTTTACTGTTTGACCAATTGTAAATGGGATTGCCATATTAGCATCCGCTTCAACAGAAAACTCATCAACCTTGCCTAACATTCTATTGACTTCAGATTGCCTTAACGGAACTGGATCCCCACCTTTGGTTTCACCTAAAAAGCCAATAACATTGGTTATAGACCTGATAATGTGTGGAATCTCCCCGCTTAAATTGGCTTGAATCATAATATAGCCAGGAAAGTAAACGCGTTCTTTGTTAATTTTTTTTCCGTTGCGTATTTGAATAACCTTTTCGGTAGGAACCAAAACTTGGTCAACGTAATCACCTAGACCCAGTCTAGAGATTTCATTTTCTATATAGGTTTTGATTTTGTTTTCCTGACCGCTTACAGCTCTAACAACATACCATTTTTTATTTACACTTGTCTCAGACATTCTTAATTCTCGATTTTTAGTTAAATCCAACTAAAATAGGCTTCAATAACTTCACTAAAAACAGTATCTATTCCCCAAATTGCCAATGAAAAAATAATAGAAAAAACAGCTACAACAATGGTTTGTCTTTGTGCCTCTGGCCATGGTGTCCAAGACACGTGGCTTCTTAATTCTTCAAAAGATTCTTTGATATAATTTATAATTCCTGCCATCTTATTTTTATATAAACATGTTCGAAATATTTCCTTATGCTTTCAGGAAAAAATTCTCAACTGTAATTTCAATTTATAAGGCTTTCTAAAACTCGAAAACTTTATCTTGTTTTGCAGGGGGTTAGAGACTCCCCTCGGCTTGGCTCGGGACAGGCTTCTCGCCTCATGCTTACTATCTTTAGCACGGGTTGAGAGGCTCGAACTCCCGACACCTGGTTTTGGAGACCAGTGCTCTACCAACTGAGCTAAACCCGTAAAAATAAATCAAGGCGTCTTGCAAAAACAAGATACCTTAATTTATATTTATACGATATTATTTAGTCTATAATTTCAGTTACCTGACCTGCACCTACTGTTCTACCACCTTCACGAATCGCAAAACGTAAACCTACGTTCAATGCAATAGGTTGAATAAGTTCAACAGTAATAGTTAGGTTATCTCCAGGCATTACCATTTCAATTCCACTAGGTAACGCAATATTTCCTGTTACGTCGGTTGTACGAACGTAAAACTGTGGACGATAGTTATTATGGAATGGTGTGTGACGACCACCTTCTTCTTTTTTAAGGATATAAACTTCTGCTTTAAATTTAGCATGTGGTTTTACAGATCCTGGTTTACAAATAACCATTCCTCTAGAAATTTGAGATTTCTCAATACCTCTTAATAAGATACCAGCATTATCTCCAGCTTCACCTCTATCCAATATTTGACGGAACATTTCAATACCAGTAACAGTAGACGTTAATTTTTCTGCACCCATACCGATGATTTCAACAGGGTCTCCAGTTTTAGCGATTCCAGTTTCAATACGGCCAGTTGCAACTGTACCACGACCAGTGATAGAGAATACGTCTTCAACAGGCATTAAGAAAGGTTTATCAATCTCACGAACTGGTTCTTCAATCCAGCTATCTACAGATTCCATTAATTTAATAACAGATTCAACCCATTTAGCTTCACCATTAAGTGCTCCTAAAGCAGAACCTGGAATTACAGGACCATTATCTCCATCATATTCATAGAAAGATAATAAGTCTCTAATTTCCATTTCAACCAATTCCAACAATTCGTCGTCATCAACCATATCTACTTTGTTCATGAAAACAACAATACGAGGAATACCAACTTGGCGACCTAATAAGATGTGTTCACGAGTTTGTGGCATAGGACCATCAGTAGCAGCAACAACAAGAATAGCTCCATCCATTTGAGCGGCACCTGTAACCATGTTTTTTACATAATCCGCGTGACCTGGACAGTCAACGTGTGCATAGTGACGATTAGCCGTTGCATATTCTACGTGTGAAGTATTAATTGTAATACCTCTTTCTTTTTCTTCTGGAGCGTTATCAATTTGATCGAATGATCTTGCTTCAGAATAACCTGCATCAGCTAATACTTTAGTAATAGCAGCAGTTAAAGTTGTTTTACCGTGATCTACGTGTCCAATTGTACCAATGTTTAAGTGTGGTTTTGAACGATCGAAAGTTGCCTTTGCCATGTTTAATTTATTTTAATCTTATTTAATATTAGTGTTCAAATTTATCTTATTAGAGCCAATGACGGGAATTGAACCCGTGACCTCTTCCTTACCAAGGAAACGCTCTACCCCTGAGCTACACCGGCTTTTCATTTACGATTGCCGATTTAGATTTACGATTGCTCATCGTATTTCGTAACTCGTAAATTATTAGAGCGGGAGACCGGGTTCGAACCGGCGACATTCAGCTTGGAAGGCTGACGCTCTACCAACTGAGCTACTCCCGCAATTTTTAAGGTCTAGTTTTACAATGCTATGTGGGGAGAGCAGGATTCGAACCTGCGAAGGTGAAACCAACAGATTTACAGTCTGTCCTCGTTGGCCGCTTGAGTATCTCCCCCAAACATTACATTAATTTTTTTAAAAGAACTTAAGCCGAAAGAGGGACAGCTCCCGACATTACTCAAAACAGGTATTGTTTTTACCTATTTATTTAAAATTACATTTTAAATGTCCCGAGCATTTCAATATATTAGAGCCGATAGAGGGGCTCGAACCCACGACCTGCTGATTACAAATCAGCTGCTCTAGCCAACTGAGCTACATCGGCTTTTATGGCTTTTTTGACCATAAAAAAAGTCCGCTATTTCTAACGGACTGCAAATGTAGAGATTTATTTTTTTAATCAAAACATTTTTTTGGAAATTTTTATCACATATGCGTTCTTAATTTTTCCTTTCGTTTTTTTAATTGTCTTTCCAGAGATGAAATGGCCATATCTGCTCCTTCTTCAAATGTTTTGCATTGTTTTTTAACCACAAAACTATCTCCAGGCACAGTGACTCGTGCTTCAAAAATTTTATTCTCTTTGTCGCTGGTGTTTTCTACTTTTAAATAGACATCAGATTGAATCACTTTATCATAAAACAGGTCTAGCTTATCCATACGTTTTTGAATAAAGTCAATCAACTTTTGATCTGCATTAAAATTTACGGATTGTGTGTTTACTTTCATCTGTTCAGTTTTTTATAAAAATGATTCCGTATAATATCGTCATTTTAGGATCCTCATTTTTAGGTTAGACATTTACATATTACTTTTTACTCCTGGGGTGTGTATTGGAATACACTTTTTTTAATTCGGCTATACTATTATGAGTATAAACCTGTGTGGCTGCAAGGCTTGAATGACCAAGAAGTTCTTTAACAGCATTTAGATTTGCACCCTGATTAAGCAAATGGGTTGCGAACGAATGCCTTAATATATGTGGGCTGCGTTTCACCTTGCTTGATGCTTTACTAAAATAATCATTTATAATTCTGTACACAAGTGTTTCGTATATTTTCGCTCCTTTTTTAGTTAAAAAAAGATACTCTTTATCTTTGATTGAAGTTAGTGTATTTCTTTTATCAGTATATCGATTTAAAGAATCAACAACGGTACTAATTAACGGTATATAACGCTCCTTATTTCTCTTACCTAGGACTTTTAACGTTTTATTGTGAAGGTCAACGTCAGCCATCTTAATTTGTATCAATTCTATACGTCTAATGCCCGTTGCATAAAAAAGTTCTACAATTAATTTATTTCTTAATCCTTCAAAATCTGATTCTAGGCTCAATTCATCCAAAACGGTGGCCATTTCTTGTTCTGAAAAAGGAATTTGTACTTTGTTATTCGCTTTAAGAGCCCTGTGTTTTGCCAGCGGGTTTGTAGTAATGGCCTCTGTTTTTAACAAAAACTTATAGTACGAATTCAGTGACGATATTTTTCTGTTAATCGTTCTGTTTGTAATCCCACTATCTACCAAATTTACAATCCAATTCCTTATCTGCTGATAGTTCACTTGATCTATTGATTCGGCATCAAATTCATGTTGAATAAATGCTTCAAAACTTTCTAGATCTATTTTATAAGACCCAATAGTGTGTAAAGAATATTTTTTCTCAAGAAGCAAGTAATCTGTAAAGGATTTTAAAGACATCGTCAACGTTAGAAGTACTCCTTAAAAATACAAAGTATTTACGATAATCTACTACGAAGGCAAAAAAAAATCCCACTATTTCTAGCAGGATTTTATGAGTTAGATATCAAATTATATATTCTCTTGATCTCTTAATCTTTGAATGTATTGTGCTTTTTGAATTTGAGCCCTATTCAATACAGAAGGTTTAGTAAACTGTTTACGAAGCTGCAATTGACGCTTTGCACCAGTTTTATCGAACTTACGCTTAAAACGCTTTAATGCTCTATCTATATTTTCTCCTTCTTTAATCGGTATTATTAACATAGTGTCTTAACCTCCTCTCTTTTAAAATTTCAGTGCGCAAATATAAAATCATTATTTTCAATTGGCAATGAAAATTTGTGTTTTTTTAAGTTGCTGGTTTGTAGTTCTTTTTATCAATAACCATTTTGGCGATAATTTCACGAAGGATCTCCGAAGTTCCTCCACCAATTGGCCCCAATCTACTATCCCTAAATAAACGCGCCATTGGATAATCTTCCATATAACCATATCCACCTAAAAACTGTAAACAGCCATACACTACCTCATCTGCCATTTTAGTGGATTGTAATTTTGAAATGGTGGCTTCCTTAACCACATACTCACCTTTGTTCAATCTATTGGCAACCGTATAATTATACTCTTTGCATATTTCCATAAAGCTGTACATATCTGAAAACTTATGTCGTAATGCCTGATATTTGTTTATAGTTTTACCAAAGGTTTGGCGTTCTGCCATATATTGTAAAACGTAGTCCAAAGCGTATTCGGCTCTTGCGTGGGCATTGACCCCCATAATCAAACGCTCTAAAGCAAAATGCTGCATGATATAGGAAAACCCTTTATTTAGTTCACCCATCAAATTGCTAGCAGGAATGCTAACCTCATCAAAAGCAATTTCTGCTGTATCCGAAGCTCTCCAACCTAGTTTATCCAGTTTTGAAGTAGAGACCCCAGGTGTGTCTTTATCTATAATAAACATACTAATGCCCTTATTGCCCAACTCTGGATTTGTTTTGGCCGCTACAACCATATAATCACAGTAGACTCCATTAGTAATGAATGTTTTTGACCCATTAATAATAAAATTGTCTCCCTTTTTAACAGCAGTTGTACGCATACCTGCAACATCACTACCGCCAAAAGGTTCGGTTACACAAAGGCATCCAATTTTATCACCAGCAATACTTGCTGTCAAATAGCGCTGTTTAATATCATGATCACCTTCTTTATTAACATGGGTCATTGCTAAATAACAATGCGCCCAAATAGCAGCTGCGAAACCTCCGGAATTTATTTTTTGTAATTCTTCAAGAAGGATTACGGTGTAAAACAAATCTAAATTCAAACCTCCATATTGTTCTGGGTAGGCCAAACCGAAAAAGCCCATGTCTCCAAATTTTTTCCAAATAAAGCGTTCTATTGTTCCTGTTTTTTCCCATTTTTCAACATGTGGAACCACTTCCTTCTGCAAAAAATCCTTTAAACTCTGTCTAAACATTTGATGTTCTTCTGTGAAGTACATACTACTCATAAATCCAATTTTTTATTATTCAAGGGTCAAAGATAATTTAATTATCTCAATTTTATGTGCTGGAAAATTCTTAACTCTTAACAATTCGTCTAGCGACTTAAAACCTTCCCTTAAAGTTCGTTCCTCAATTATACGATGCGCTATTTCATAATCTATATACTGAATCGTTACCAACTCATTGGCTGTGGCGGTATTCAAATTTAATTTTCGCACCTCTCTTGGCGTTTTTACGGTGAAATCATTTAGGATTCGCTCTATAACTTCTGGAGACAATCCATATATATCCTGAAGTTGTACGTCAGCAATGAAGCCTCCCGTAAACTTATCTCTATACTTAATAATACGTTCTGACAATGTCTCACCTATACCATTAACGGCTTGAAGTTGTTGTGCTGTCGCTGTATTTAAATCACGCTTTTGTTCGTAGGTTTTGACTGCCGAATTCTTTTGAACGATGAACGTTGAGTTTGAGTTTGGGCGAGTCACCCATTCTGGAAATTGAAAATATGGAGAAATTGTGCTGAGCAAAGAGTCTGAAACTTGGGTAACGATTTGAAATTCTTTTACCGAATTGACCCATTTATTTTGTTTTCTAAAAGATAAAAGCCTATCTATTTCTTCAGTGCTCATTCCTAACGTGTACCCTTTATAATCTGTTATATAATTTGGATTAAAAGGATATATTTTAGGTTTGTTGTTTTCAATTTCAACCAAACGCAAAGAGTCTATCTCGCTTTGGTATCGCATAAGGTCATCCGTATTAATATTGGCTTCTTCGGGAGAAAAATCAACAAAAAAGTACAGACATTGAACTGCAACAATTACAAGCAGCAATAAAAAAATCCCACTTCGTTGCTGTTTGGAAAACAAAAAATGGGATTTCATAAGTTATATGTGATTAAAAAACTAGCTCTCTATCGCTTCTTTTTTCAAATTGATAGCGTCGAGGTAACGTTTTAATTGTCGTTTTACTACTGGGAATAAGAAATAAAGACCCACCATATTTGGGAATACCATAGCAAAAATCATGGCATCAGAGAATTCCCAGATAGAATTCATACTTGCTGCAGCTCCAATAATTACAAAAACTAAGAATAGTACTTTATAAGTTAAATCGGCCGCTTTACCTCTACCAAATAAATATTTCCAAGATTGTAATCCGTAATAAGACCAAGAAATCATTGTAGAAATAGCAAATAACACTACTGCAACTGTTAAAAATAAATGAGAATATGGAATAAAGCTATTAAATGCTTGTTGTGTAATTCCGGCTCCTTCATAAGAAACTCCATCAATCATTACTGCACCTAAACCGTCTCCTCCATATTGAAAAGCGCCTCCCATATTAAAAATTACTATTACTAAGGCTGTCATGGTACAAATTACAACAGTGTCAATAAAGGGCTCTAACAAGGCTACTAATCCTTCTGAAGCTGAATATTTGGTGCGTACTGCAGAGTGAGCAATTGATGCTGAACCAGCACCTGCTTCGTTTGAAAAAGCCGCTCTTTTAAATCCAACTAATAAAACACCTATAAAACCACCAACTCCAATAGCTCTTGGATTAAATGCTTCAGAAAAAATTAATCCAAAAGCATCATCTAATAAACTAAAATTACTAAACAATATGTATATACAAGCCAGTATGTAAAAAATAGCCATGAATGGAACTACTTTCTCTGTTACTGAAGCGATTCTTCTTATTCCTCCAATTATAATGGCACCGACAAAAACTGCAATAATAACACCAATCCAAAATCCGGCTGCCGTACTTTCTAAGCCCAAAATGTCTTTAAGTACAATTGTTGCCTGATTGGATTGTGCAGCGTTACCGCCACCAAAAGATCCACCAATACAAAAAATAGCAAAAAGGACAGCTGCAACTTTTCCAAGTCTTGCAAATCCCCTCTCTTTTAACCCTTTGGTCAAATAAAACATGGGACCACCATATACCGTTCCGTCTTTGCCAACATCTCTATATTGTACACCTAAAGTACACTCCACAAATTTAGTTGACATTCCAAGAAGCCCACAAACAACCATCCAAAAGGTTGCTCCAGGGCCACCCAAAGCAATTGCTAAAGCTACACCTGCAATATTCCCGTTTCCAACAGTACCTGAAACGGCAGTTGCCAAAGCTTGAAAATGGGATACTTCACCATGAGAACTTTCATCTCTAATGGTATCTTTAATATCACCATCAACTACTAAATCATCTGGTAGCGAATCAATATGATCATCAACATTATCTATTTTATTGAAATCTACTCCATGCGAAATACCATCTTCACCATATAGAAATTGAGCTCCATGCTTTTCAATATCTTCGTATTTACCACGAACAATATCAATCGCTTTTCTAAAATATCGAAAATTTGGGAACCCAAAATAAATCGTAAAAAAAGCAGCACTACCAACCAAAAGCACAATTACAAATGGTGCGCCTGGAAAAACTTCAAAGAAAATAATGTTTGAGAAAAAGTTTGAAATGGGGGCAAAAGCTTGATCGATTTGCTTGTCTAGACCAACTTCGGCAGTGTCTTGGGCTAATAATAATATGGGTGAAATTAATGCAAAAACAGAAAGAAGATATTTCTTCATATGTAAGGAATGAGTTATTTAGTTAGTTAAAAATTTAAAGTCGACAAGATGCTAAAAAAAAATGATTTATTAAAACATTGGTTGTTAAAATCAAACTTAGGTCATTTAATATTATAAATGCTCTTCCATTTTTCAAGCTGTTTTAAGCCCTCACGAAATAGTCATTTTTAAGTTGAGCAACAATCTCACTTCACCCACAGAATTACTCCGTTTTTTCCTTGTCTATCCTTAAATCCAATAACTCTACAACCTGTGTTGTGTCTTAAGTCTTAATTTGTAATGATTATGACCTTTAATGGGTTGAACAATTCCTTAAACGCTATATCAACAATATTATTTTTGCATCAAGTACTTTCTTTTAGTTTAGTCAAGACACAACCTAAAATAATAACACCTAGTAATACTTATAAAATCGTGAAAATTTTAACAAATCATCAAATAATAAGTTTCACTTAACTCAATACTCGCATTTTATAAACGCATCAGTCATGGCTCATAGATCAAATACCGAAGAGCGTTTTGTGTATACTAAATCCTTAATGCGCATCCAAAAAGCAATAAATAAATAAAGTGCAAATCCAAAACCTAGGGTAACAAAGGTCAAATACATAAATGAAGTCCTTACTACTTTTGCTCTGATCCCCAAACGGTCAGCAATACGTTGGCATACATGATAGCCACGTTTTTGAAAATAGAGTAAGGTTTTGTAAAATATATTCATGTTAACAAAGTTGACGAATTTTTTGCAACAAAAAAAGCCACTTAAAAAATAAGTGGCTTATCTATAAAAAATATTTTTAATGATGAATAATAGGATCTGGATTTCCATCAGGGTCGCCATTAACCGTACCATCAGATGATGGGTTTCCTAATAATAAAACTCCCGCGGCGTGTGGTGTAGCCATTGAGGTTCCACTAATCGTATTATAACCGCCGTCTTTCCAAGTTGAATAGATGCCCACTCCTGGCGCACAATAATCTATTGGTGGATTTCCAAAATTGGAAAAGGATGCCCAATTATCACTACTGTTCATGGCTGAAATGGTATAGACATTAGGGCCATTAGCTCTTGCAGGCGAATGGTTATTGGCATCATCAGACTCATTTCCTGCTGCTAAAGCAAATTTAACCTTTGAAGATGCTGCAATTACAGCATTATCTAGAGCCGTTGAAGCGCTACCACCCAAGCTCATATTGGCAACATCCCCAACGGCACCATTTGCCGCAACATAATCAATTCCAGCTATGACGCCAGAAGTGCTTCCACTACCTCTTCTGTCCAAAACTCTTACAGCAACAACCAAGGTGCCTGGAGCAACGCCTACAGAACCAATATTATTATTTAAGGCTCCAATGGTTCCTGCCACGTGTGTACCATGACCATTTTGATCGTTAGGACTAGTGGCTCCACCACCACCTGTTAGAAAAGATATACTTCTATCTACATCTACATTTAAATCTGGATGCGTTAAATCAATACCCGTATCAATAACCCAAGCTGTATGCATTGATGCTGTTGTACCACCACCAACTCTTGTGGTTCCATACGGTATTTGTTGGTCGGGTGGTGTAGTTCCACCGCCTCCTGGTTTTCCTCTATAGGGAGAAATGCTAATGGTCATATCAGGCTCTATACTTTGAACTCTAGAATCTTTTCTTAACGAACTGACTTGTTCTTCGGTTAGATTGGCAGAAAACCCTTTTATGGTATGCCCAAAAGTTTGGGTTATTGCAGTTTCTTTAAGATTGGCGGACTTAAATTCTGAAATAAATTTAGATTTTAAATCACCCATTTGTCGTTTATATTCCGACGCTGATTTTACTTTCTCAAGCGGTGCCATCTTCCCAACAGAATTATTGTATACCACGATATAATTACCCGGTATTGCTTTTGAATCCTGAAATGTGATGCTTTCGGCATCGAAAGTTGCATCTTGAACTGCATCTTGAGTTGCATCAGTTGAACAATGAAACAAGCTCATTGAAACCACTCCAATTAAGGAATACTTAAAAATTGATTTAATCTTCATTTGAATTGTTTAAAATGGTTAATATTTTGTTAATTTTTTCGAATATAGCATTTATCCGTAAATAATTTTGAAAACTCTTCATTTTTTCGATTAAAAGACAGAGATAAATATGAATTTACAGTTTTACCGTAATTAGAATACTGAAAACTCTTACACTAGTAATTATTTAGCTATAATTGAATTGCCAATTGCACATTGCAAACATTTATTTTTATCACAATATTCTGATTTTAATTGAATTAAAGCCTGCGACTGTAACGCTGTTTGTGATACCTTTTTAAGCGAATTGTAAGCTTTTATTATTGAATTAACTTCTGAAGATATACCGCTGGCAATTGTTATGATTTGGTCTTCAATTTGCTGACCAATATGTCTAGAATAGCAAAATTTTAAAGGCAATATCGTGTTGATCAAAATCAAATCTATAAAAGGTTTGGTAAGGCTTTTAATTGAAGCTTTGGACTGTTTCTCAAAAGTGTAATGCGTTTCCCAAAAGGAAGAGGTGGAAATTTCAAACAATTCATAAAATTCACTGAGCGTTTGAAGAGACATGATTTTTGAAAACAAGTTTTGATGCTGACTATATACCATCGCCAATTGTGACAGACGTATGGTTGGAAAATTGGGCGGATGCAACCTAAAAAACTGTATTGGTAAAACGGGTTGGTGATCTAGCTGATACTTTTGCTTTAAAAATTGATAGTCTTTTGCTAAACTTATATAATATGAATCTTGGACGTCGCTATCCAAAAAACCTGCTTGCCCAAACAACAGCGCTTCCAAGTGTTCTGGTTTGGATTGCAGCTTTCTAATCACAGAAAAATCAATGGATTGTGCCAGACTAAAAAAAGCATCACCATTAACTTTAAGCCCAAATGTTCTGGCCAGTAATTTAAACAAAACGGCTTCCCAATCGTTATTGGAACCTGCAAGTAATTCTTGAATGGTATTGGATTTGCGTTCCAAGCGCTCAAAATACAGGCGCTCTAGCCAATTATCCAATATAAAAGCATCCACATCTGCAAAATGGTATTCGCAATTAATCCATTTATTTTGCTTGGAAAACAAGTTATTATAGTTCACTAAAAGATGACTGTCAACACAATTTTTAAGCTCTAGGGTCGGGATTTCTGAATTGTCTTTTCTATGTATATCGATATTGTGTTCCCAAACCACATGAAGAATCACATTGTCATAGGCTTTATCTTGTTCGTGATTATGCACAAACCAATCAGATGATTTGATATGGATTTCTACATTACCTGCCCAAAGCTGATGACCAAGTTTTAACTGTGCGTTAAAAAAATCGGGGCCAGAGTTTAAGTTATGTTGTCCAACCGAAATAATCTCTATCGGCTCATTTTTGGTCGTTTTTAAATTGCGCACATCCAATTTTTTGTGCTTCCAGATGTAATGGAGAAACTCTTCTTGCATACTACTAAAGATAGCTAATTCCTCTAATTTAAGCACTTGCTTTAGTCAGAAAAAAAGCTGCTTTCGATTATTCCCAATACATTCATCTTTGCTGTATTGATAATCCAGGGCAATGCTATCTATCTACTGAAGTCATTTCTATTACAAATTCTATAATGTATCCATTTGAAGATTTACTAGTCCATAAAGAGAGTCAGAGCTAGTATAAATAAAGAATTAGAATCGATTTAATCCAGATACCCCATTTTTTTCATCCATTCATCATTAAACATTTTACCCACATAACGACTACCATGGTCGTGAAATAAAACTACCACCACATCATCTTTTGTAAAATGTTCCTTTAACTGTAACAACCCTTTTACGGCTGCTCCAGCCGAATTACCCAAAAACATACCTTCTTTTTTGGCGAGCAATTGCGTATAAACCGCAGCATCTTTATCGGTCACTTTGGTAAACCCATCAATAATATCAAAATCTACATTTTTAGGAAGGATATCCTCGCCTATTCCTTCAGTGACATAAGGGTAAATTTCTTTTTCATCAAAAATGCCGGTTTCATGGTATTTTTTAAACACAGAGCCATAGGTATCAATTCCCCATACCTTTATATTTGGATTCTGCTCTTTCAAATACTTTCCTACACCAGAAATAGTTCCACCTGTACCCACACCCACCACAAAATGGGTGACTTTACCATCGGTTTGTTTCCAGATTTCTGGACCAGTACCATCATAATGCGCCTTGGCATTGCTAGGGTTATCGTATTGGTTAACATACCAAGAGTTTGGTACTTCGGTTGCCAAACGTTTAGAAACTGAATAATAACTCCGAGGGTCCTCTGGCGACACGTCGGTTGGACATACAATAACTTGAGCACCAACGGCTCGTAGTATGTCCATCTTTTCCTTGGACTGTTTATCACTAATTACAAAAATGCATTTATAACCTTTCACTATGGCTACTAAGGCTAAACCCATTCCAGTATTCCCCGAAGTGCCTTCAATAATGGTTCCTCCAGGTTTTAAGCGTCCATCAACTTCGGCATCCTCAATCATTTTTAATGCCATACGATCTTTTACTGAGTTTCCTGGGTTAAAGGTTTCGTATTTCGCCAGAACCAAACAAGGAAGTTCGGCTGTAAGCGTATTGAGTTTTACCAAGGGTGTGTTACCGATGGTTTCGAGAATGTTTTTGGCGTAATCCATTTTCTGTAATTAGTTAGGCAAAGGTACTTTTTTGCCACGAATTCACGAATGTTTTTTATATAGAATAGAGGTCTTTTATGAAATCACAAAGAGCGATGCAATGAATTGTTCGACTTAAATGCCACTGCGTGCGCATACTGTGAAAGTAAATTGCAAACTATTACTCAAACCTCATCGCTTTAACTGGCGATATTTTGGTAATGATGTAAGACGGTATCAATAGCATGATCAAACAAGCTATGAAAGTGCCTATGTTTAAGACTATAATATAATCCAAACTCATATGTACTGGAATGATGGAAACATAATATTGCTTAGGGTCGGGGAATTTTAAAAACCCGAACCATTTTTGGGTAAAGAGTAAACCCAAGCCAATGAGATTTCCCCAGAACAGCCCTAGGCCAATAAGGTAAGCGGCGTTGTACAAAAATACTTTACGAATGCTCCAGTTGGAGCTCCCCAAGGCTTTTAAAATGCCGATCATTTGGGTACGCTCTAAGATCAAGACCAACAGTGCGGTAATCATGTTGATGCCCGCCACGATAATCATGATACCAATTATGCCATAGGTATTATTGTCAAAAATCTTAATCCACTCAAAAGTTGAAATATATTTTTGCTCCACCGTTTCAGCATTGAGAACAGATGGTGTGGCCTGATAAATTTCCAGTCCCTTTTCTTGAATTTTAGAAAAATCATCAATAAAGATTTCAAAACTACCAACCTCATCGGCTTCCCATTTGTTTAGGCGTTGTACATGGCGAATGTCTCCAATCATAAAGGTCTTATCTAATTCTTGAAAACCGGAATCGAAAATACCAACAATCTTAAATTGGCGTATGTTTGGGATTTCATCAATGTTTTCCTTCCCAAATACGGTCTGAAAACTATCACCAACTGTCAACTGAAGACGGTCTGCAATGTACTTTGAAATCAGTACATCGTTGCTCATGGTTTCGGTGTTATAATTCGCTATTTGCCCTTCGACTAAAAACTCTTTAATGTAGCTCCAGTCATAATCTTTACCTACACCTTTAAGTACGACGCCTTCAAAATCGGTTTCGGTTCTAATGACTCCAAATTTTGTAGCAATAGCTTGAATATGTTTAATGCCTTTAACAGCAGTAAATTCGGGGTAAAAATCTTGATGAATAGAAATGGGAACTACCGTTTCGTTGGACACATTGCTATCGTAATTGGTAATGGTTACATGACCATTAAACGCCACCACTTTATCACGCACTTTTTGTTGAAGACCCAAGCCTGTTGCGATGGCAATGAGCATGACAATAATGCCTATAGCAATCGCAGTGATTCCAATTTTTATAATTGGTGCCGAAACACTATTTTTATACACTTTGTCGCCAATAATGCGTTTGGCAATAAAAAACTCGTAATTCAAATCTATATGCGTTTAACCGTTTTCAAAAATACAGTTTTATTATGTGTTTTAATAGGAATATCCTGTGGTTCTAAATCGAAACATGATCCTTCTAAAGAAGATATGATCCTTCGGCCTTCCGACTCCGCTCAAGGCAAGCAAGTTCAGGATGACAAAACAGTAGTGGTTGGAGCCAACCAAACCGATCTTTATTTGTCTTTATTGAACGGGAAACGTGTTGGAATAGTTGCCAATCAGACTAGTGTTGTTTTTAAAAATAATGAGATTGCCACAACTTCTGCGAAGTCTCGCAATGATAATTACACCCATTTGGTTGATTCGTTATTATCATTAAAAATTAACATTATAAAAGTCTTTTCACCCGAACATGGTTTTAGGGGTACAGCTGATGCTGGAGAAGAAGTAAAAGATGGGTTCGACACCAAAACAGGATTGCCCTTGGTATCACTTTATGGCGACAACAAAAAGCCTAAGCCAGATCAACTTAAAGATATAGACGTGATTGTTTTTGACATTCAGGATGTAGGCGTTCGGTTTTATACTTATATCTCCACACTCCATTATATTATGGAAGCTTGCGCAGAAGCTAAAATTCCGGTTATCATTTTAGATAGACCAAACCCTAATGGTCATTATGTAGATGGTCCAACTTTGGAACTTCAAAATAAAAGCTTTTTAGGGACGCATCCCATTCCTTTGGTTCACGGCATGACCATAGGCGAATATGCACAAATGATCAATGGCGAACACTGGCTGAAAAACGGTGTTCGATGTGATATCAGTATCATTCCAGTTAAAAATTATACCCATCAAGTTTCCTATAGTTTGCCTATAAGACCTTCGCCAAACCTTCCAAACGATCAAGCAATAGCCTTATACCCAAGTCTTGGACTTTTTGAAGGGACCAATATCAATGCTGGACGCGGTACAGAGTATCAATTTCAAAGATATGGCGCTCCATTTTTGGATAAGACTGTTTTTACATTTACCTATACGCCTGTAGAAAATTTTGGTGCTAAAAACCCAAAGCACAAGGGTAAGTTATGTTATGGTGAAGACCTTAAATCTGAAAAACTAAATGCTGAAGTTTCTTTAAAATGGCTGATCAAAGCCTATACTAATGCTACTGATAAGTCCTTGGTTTTTAATTCGGCCAATTTTACCAAACACGCCGGTACAGATCAACTTCAAAAACAAATTGAAGCTGGTTTAACCGAAACTGAAATTAAAGCGACATGGAAAGATGGTCTTGAACGATTTAAAATCATCAGAAAAAAGTACTTAATTTATAAGTAACTTATTTTTTCTCATTTTTTAACGCAGTCAAGGCTTGAGCATCAATTGGAAAAATTACAGGACGGTCTTTAAGAACCCTTACCACAAATACAATTTTTAAAGGTGATATAGATACCACAAACACATGCTTACCCTTGGATAGATTGGTCAGTGGTACTTTATAAAGATAGGCTCCCGCATAGTCGTCTATTTCACGCTTGTACTCTTGATTGATAGCATAGACATAGGACATTTTTTTATCACTTTTTAGAATCAACGTGTCTTTGGTAGCGTTAAGCTCCTGAATCAATCCACTAGCTCTAAAATTGACGTTTTTTTCAAGTGATGCAAAGGCGTCCTGTGCGTGTAGTCTTTTTTGAATTGTGAGTCCGACAATGGATGCCATGACATATCTGCGGTATTTTCCCATATAAAAATATAAAATGCTATTAGTTACAACTGTTTTAAGTTGAATTAATAGCAATTGTCTGACCCTCGGGATAAATCTATCGAGATTCAATCTTTAAAACACAAAAAAATCCATGAACGGTAAAAATATCAGAAGAACATACATTATTCACAGATAATTGGTCACAAATTCAATATTATCTTACTTTTAATAAATGTATAACACGATCGGGATAGTCTGAAATAATGCCGTCAACATTATAATCAATCATCGCATTTATGTCTTGTTCCGTATTCAAAGTCCAAGGAATGACCTTAAAGCCTTTGGCATGTAGTTTTTTAATGCGTTCAGCATCGATTAACTCAAAATACGGACTGATGATATCAGGCTTAAAGGAGAGTAACTTCAACTTATCATTTATAGATTCATTTTCATCTACTAACAAGGACGTCTTTTGTTTTGGAGCTACACGCTTAATGACTTCCAAAGCTCTAACATCAAAGGATTGCAAGGTGGTTCTGTTTGCAATACCTTTTGTATTTATAATATCTAGAGCCAAAGCTACAAACTCGTCAACCTTTGGTGTAAACACGTCGTCCCATTCGGGTAAGCTTTTAATTTCAATATTATAAAAAATAGCATGTTGTGTTTGAGCTTCTGCCAAATCAATGACTTCTTCCAACAACGGTTTGTACACTTTTAGTTTCTTCTGATTAGGAAATCTCGGATAAGCTTTACTACCACAATCATACATTTTGATACTATCATAGGTCATGGTATAGAGTTTATAGGATAACTCAGCCTCTTCTGGTATGTCGTTTCCTTTTACATCCAAAGTAAACTCATGGTTCATAAAGGGATCGTGTGATACCACCACTTTCTTATCCTTTGATATGGCCAAGTCTAGCTCCAAGGTCTGCACTCCTAATTCAATGGCTTTTTGAAAGGCGGGAAGTGAATTTTCTGGGTATAAGCCACGACAACCCCGATGCCCCTGAACATCGATTTTAGGGTTGGAGTTACAAGATGATAGTGCCATAACGCTAAATAATAGATAAATATGTTTCATTTAATCTTCAACATTTACTACGGTTGGTTTTTCATATTTCTGAAACGGTTGCTTCAGTAATTCGGCAATGCTGCTGTTTTTAATCTCATCTGGAAATACGTCAACGCCATAAACCAATTTTTCACGATCCAATTTCATGTAGGTTCCAAAAATTCGGTCCCAAATGGAAAAAATATTGCCATAATTGGAATCGGTATAAGGCAACACATGGTGATGGTGTACTTTATGTATGTCTGGAGATACCAGTACATAACTTATCACCTCATCAACCCTTTTTGACATTTTAATATTGGCGTGTGTAAATTGAGTAGAGACCAAAGACAAGGATTGATACAAAAACACAATGGCTATTGGAGTTCCAACCACGAACACTCCAAATAGCGTAAAAACAAACCGGATCAAGCTCTCAAAGGGATGGTGTCTGTTGGCCGTAGTCGTGTCTACTTTATGATCGGTATGGTGCACCAAATGGATCATCCAAAGTGGCTTCACTTGATGTTCGACATAGTGGGACAAATAAGCTCCGAAAAAATCAAGTAACAACAGACCTAAAAACACATATAACCACAAAGGCATTTCTGGCATCCAATTGATAATTCCAAAGTTGTTGAGCTTAACCCAATCGGCAGTGTTTAAAAGCAAAAAAGCCAAACCAAAATTGATAATGATAGTAGTTAGAGTAAAAAAGATATTAGGAGTGGCATGTTTCCATTTTTTGTAATTGAATTTAAACAGTGGCACGGCACCCTCCAACAACCAAAACAAGGTCAAACCACCAACTAGAATGATCGTTCTGTGCCATGAAGGAATGGTTTCAAAATAATTGATAATAGCTTCCAAATCTAAAATTTATGATTGTTTATAATAAATTGAGCCTTTTTTAAGTCGACTTGAGATACTTTACTTATCCACAAAGCGGCATTGTCTTCGTCCTGCAATAACTTAAAAGTAGTATATTTTAGAAAAGAAAAAAAGGGTTTGTTTATTTCGGCTATTTCGGCTTCCTCTATTTTTTTTAAAAGTCTCAAGGCTTTTCTAGGTTTATCTAAAATTAAGTGTTCTTTAATTTCAAATAGACTCAATCTTTGGGCAATATCTTCTCTATTATTTAAATCACTTCCTCCTAGGAGAGTTTTAGCTTCATCAAAATAAAGGTTTGCCAATTCAATAACTTCGGATCTGATATCCAGTGATGCAAACATGGCGTAATCATAATATTTTGAAGCAAGATTAAATGTCGTGGTGAAATTTACATTTTTTGAATAATTGTCTAAATCCTGTTTCAAAAAGCTGGTGTTCAACGCGTATTTATTAATTAATGTAGTAAGGTTTTGTTCGGTATCCAATGGTGTTTCAAGATTTAAAATGTTGCCATTTACATCCATTATCTTAATACCATTGTCATTAAGTTTATCGATATATCGATTCCCCCTCTCTTTAGCTTGATTCAAAAACTCTCCATATTCAGATTCTGGGAGTAAAACAGGAATAAAATGGTCCCAAATTAAACTATCCAGATTATCGTTTGTTGACAAATCGACAAGCATTAAAGTTCCCTTTTCGGTATTAATCAATACAGGATAGGCGTCATGTAATGCGTCTTCCCAAATCACAAATAGCATTTTGTTTTGGACAATTGCCAATCTTTTGGCAATATCAAAAGAAGTAAACCACTCTTGGGCTTGGCAAACATGTACTGTTCCAAACAGGATCACACAAAACAGGACAATTCGTTTCATAATTAATTTTATTACATTTTGATACTTTTTTTCATAGTCTCAACGATGTTGTAAGCCGCTGGACAAATCGCCACATTTTTTAGGGTAAGATTAGAAATTTGTTGAAATTTCTTTCTATCGGTATGCGGAAATTCACGACAGGCTTTGGGTCTAACCTCATAAATGGAACAATAATTATCTTCGCCAAGAAATGTGCAGGGCACGCTTTGCAAAACATAATCGTTATCTTCATCTAGCCTTAAATAAGTTTCAATAAATTTGGAAGGTTTCAATTTGAAATGCTTCGCGATGCGTTCAATATCTTTATCCGTAAACAAAGGCCCCGTGGTTTTACAGCAATTCGCACATTTTAAACAATTTGTATTCTTAAATTCCTGGTCATGTAATTCCTGCATGAGGTAATCCAAATGTTTGGGTGGCTTCTTTTTTAATTTCGCAAAGAAGGTTTTGTTTTCCTTATGCTTATCTTTGGCCTGCTTTGGAAGGTTTTTGATGATATCTTGCATAGCGTAAATTTAGTGTTTTTAATGAGATGCTGAAACACTGCGTGCGTCGGACAAGAAACTCAGCATAACAAAATCTATGAAAGACCTTTTTGGACAAGCGTTGTTGGATTACCAACTAGGAAACTATACTGAAGACCTCATCACCTCTACCCATATTTCGGATGAGGATGTGCTTCCTCTGCCCTATCTTTTTAGAACTTTTAAGGACATGCCAAAGCTAGAACAGAAGGCTCTACAACTCGCCAAAGGCAGTATTTTGGATGTCGGTTGTGGCTCTGGTAGCCATAGTTTGTATTTGCAAAACAAAGGCTTACAGGTCAAAGCCATTGATGTTTCAAAAGGTGCGATTAAAGTTACCAAATTACGAGGTGTTTTAAATGCCGAATTAAAAAACCTTTTGGATGAAACCCAAACTTATGACAGCATTTTGCTATTGATGAATGGCACAGGGGTTTTTCAGAAACTATCAAAAATTTCTAAATATCTAAAGCATTTAAAATCCCTATTAAATCCTAAGGGTCAAATTCTGATAGATTCTTCGGATATTAAATATATGTATGAAGATGAAGATGGTGGGTTTTGGATGGATACACATTCCAATTATTATGGAGAACTTGATTATTATTTAAGTTATAAAGGTGAAGATGAAACGCCGTTTAAAATGCTATATCTCGATTTTGATACTTTAAATACAGCCTGTGAAACAGTTGGTTTACAATGCGAACTGATATTGGAAGGTGAGCATTTTGATTATTTGGCCAAACTTTATTAAATTGAATTTTAGTATGGCATCTGCCATTGTTGCTATTTCACAAAAGACCCAAAGGTTTCACAAAAGACTCAAAGGAATGATTTGAATTCCAAATATTGTTCAATACATCTATTGTTCTCAAAATAATCCTTTGTGCAACTTGGCGCATGCTTCGTGTTTTTTGTGACACTTAAAACACCCATTAAATACGGACACTTTAAATGAAAATGAACACTAAAATATCATTGTCATTGAATGTGCCTTTGAATTCCATATACAGCTGGAATTACTGCTATTACACAAAAGACTCAAAGGAATGATTTGAATTCCAAATATTGTTTAATACATTTATTAAACTCAAGATAACCCTTTGTGCAACTTGGTGCATGCTTTGTGCTTTTGGTGTCACCACAAATATCCATCAATTATGAACACTTTAACAGAGAACGAACTCTCAAATATAATTCTTGGGTGTGCCATAGAAGTCCATAAACAGTTGGGGCCTGGTTTATTAGAATCTGCTTATCAAGAATGCCTGTGTTATGAATTATTACAAGCTGGACTTAAGGTTCAAAAAGAAAAACCTTTGCCAATTATTTATAAAGAAATAAAACTCGATCATGGCTATAGAATTGATTTATTGGTTGAAAATAAAGTGGTTGTAGAAATTAAATCCGTTGAATACTTTACCGATGTGCATACTGCTCAAGTATTGACTTACTTAAAGTTAGGCAACTATAAATTAGGTTTACTTTTGAATTTTTATGTCACAACTTTAAAAAACGGAATAAAAAGAATTATTCTTTAAAAATTAACTGTAAGTCTTATGATAAAATGTGAATCTATAATGGAAAGTGTGTATTTTGATTATTTGTCATTACTGCCATAACACAAAAGACACAAAGGATTCACTAAAGCCACAAAGAAAGGATCTGAATTCTAAATAATGTACAATACTTTTGGACCCTTTGTGCAACTTGGTGCATACTTTGTGTTTTTGGTGGCACTTAAAACACCCATTAAATACGGACACTTTAAATGAAAATGAACTCTAAAATATCATTGTCATTGAATTTAACTTTGAAATCCATATACAGCTAAAATTACTGCTATTTCACTAAAGCCACAAAGAAAGGATCTGAATTCTAAATAATGTACAATACTTTTGGACCCTTTGTGCAACTTGGTGCATGCTTAGTGTTTTTTGTGACACATAAAACACCCATTAAATACGGACACATTAAATGAAAATGAACTCTAAAATATCATTGTCATTGAATTTACCTTTGAAATCCATATACAGCTAAAATTACTGCTATTTCACAAAAGACACAAAGGATTCACTAAAGCCACAAAGAAATGATCCGAATTCTTAAAAATGTACAATACTTTTGGACCCTTTGTGCAACTTGGTGCATGCTTAGTGTTTTTTGTGACACATAAAACACTCATTAAACATGGACACATTAAATGAAAATGAACTCTAAAATATCATTGTCATTGAATTTACCTTTGAAATCCATATACAGCTAAAATTACTGCTATTTCACAAAAGACACAAAGGATTCACTAAAGCCACAAAGAAAGGATCTGAATTCTAAATAATGTACAATACTTTTGGACCCTTTGTGCAACTTGGTGCATACTTTGTGTTTTTAGTGACACCAAAAAGATCCCTTAAGAATAACAATAATTATTGTGCTTTTCCATCTACAAAAGTCTGTCTCGCTTTAGTATTGGGAACTTTTTCAATAGGAACCTGCATAATATCTTGATCCAAGATAATAAAATCTGCAAATTTACCAAGCTCGATACTTCCCTTCTCTGCCTCTTCAAAATTTGAATAGGCTGCCCAAATGGTCATGCCTCTTAAGGCTTCTTCTCGGCTTAAAGCGTTTTCTATTTGATACCCTCCTTTTGGATACCGGTTTAAATCTTGTCTTCCCACCGCTGCATAAAAGGTTAAAAATGGACTTACCTTTTCTACTGGAAAATCGGTTCCCAATGCCACTTTACCATTTACTTTCAACAACTCTTTAAAAGCATAAGCGCCTTTTACCCGTTCTGGGCCCAATCGATCTTCAGCCCAATACATATCAGAGGTGGCATGTGTAGGTTGAACAGAAGGGATAATATCATCAAAATATTTAAAATCTTCAGGTGAAACTACTTGAGCATGTTCCACTCTCCAGCGCCTATCTTCTTTTCCTTGCAATACTTTTTTATAGGTTTGAAGTACAACATGGTTAGCCGAATCGCCTATGGCATGGGTATTCATTTGAAATTCGGAATTGGCAATTCGCTTTGCTCCTGCCTGAATTTCATGTAATGACATCACAGGCAATCCGAAGGTATTTGGTTTATCACTATAAGGCTGTCGCAATAAAGCACCTCTCGACCCCAAGGCACCATCAGCATAAAATTTAAAGGAGCGTACATTGAGTTTATCAGTTTTATAGATGCCTTTTTTTAAGTAATAATCCAAATTCGTTTCGGTACCAGGAACCATCATATAAAGTCGGATATTTAAATCGCCTGATTTTTGTAAACTATCAATCACATTTATGGTATCAATCCAAGGTGTTGTAAAAGTATCAGGTCCTGCATCGGACAATGAAGTGAGACCGTTTTCAAAACAAATCTTTTGAGCTGCCATTAAGTCTTGAATAAGTTGTTGTTTTGATGGTTTTGGCCAATTATCCATGACAAGTTGTTCGGCATTATCAATTAAAATCCCGGTCAATTGCCCATTTTTTACCTCAACCTCACCACCTTCAATTTTGGAATTGATGGTGATATTACCTAAATCTAATGCCGCTTGATTACAAAAGGTCGCATGACCATCTATTCTTGTTAATGCCACTGGAGTATTAGGGAACAACTTATCCAGCAATGTTTTGGTTGGAAATTCTTTATCTTCCCAATCATTTTGATCCCAACCTCGACCTTTGATATAAGGCATATGGTGTTCATTTTGAAAATCAATAACACGATTCATCATATCATCAAAACTAACTGTACCAATCAAATTTACTTGTTGTTGCAATTGTCCCAAAGTTAAAAAATGACAATGGGCATCAATGAGCCCAGGTAAAATAGTTTGCCCTTTGGCATCGATTACAGTTTCCGATGTGTAGCTATTTTGAATAGCCTTTGTGCTACCAATCCCAACAAATTTCCCATCTTTTACGGCAAAGGCTTCGGCTTTAGCGAAGGCTTCATTAACCGTATAAATATTGGCATTGATGAGTATGGAATCGACCTGTTGTTTTTCCTTTTGGCAGGAAAAAATGGATGCGATCAGTAGAAGTGAAATGAGCTTTTTCATGTGGTATTTTAGGTGTTAACTGTTCTCGATACATCCAGACTTTTGCAGTCGGGACACTCGAACTGACAAACAGTAAAAATAATAAAAGCGTTCGAGATGGAACGCTTTTAAATACTAAAGACCGTAAATCTTGAAATGACACTTCGACAAGCTCAGTGTGACTTCGTCAAAAATCAAACTGATAGGTTGCACCCGCCAAAAACTGAATACCTTGAACAGGGTAATTAAACCAACGCTCATATTGCTTATTGACTATATTATTGGCTTTGGCATATATAGAAAGTTGATCGTTGATTTTATAACCCAAATGGGCGTTGGCATCAAAATAACTATCCAAAGTCACGGTCATTGGCGATGTTGGGTTTAAAGACCCTTCTTCATAAAATTGGTCTTTGCGCTCTCCAACATAAAACAATCCCGCCCCTGCAAACCAGTGTTGATCGATCTGGTAATCTAAAAATAAATTCCCTTTAACATCTGGTAAATTCCAAGGCTCTTCTTGAAGATTGGTTGTATAGCCAAAATATTCGGCTTTGATACCCAATTTAAAATTCCTATTGACATCTACATTCAATTCCCCTGCTATGGAATAGGTTTTTAGATCATCATAGACGATGCCATAAGAATTTCCATATTGGTAATCTTCTGTGGCTCCTCCTAACATACTGTTCGATTTAAATAAGGCCTTATTTCTGTCGGCAAAATAATGACCGCCAATATTATAGCTCATGCTGTTTGAAAGTTTCCCTTTTAAACCCAATGAGGCATTGTATTGTTGATCTGTTGGCACTATAAATAAAGTTGGGGAGACAAAAGGATTTTCGTTAGCAAATTCGTAATACGAATTTTGTTTTAATCCGCCTTCAATACCACCATAAGCAATGAGAATTTCGTCTAATAACCTGTAACTCGCTGTAAAATTTGGGTAAATATAGAATTTGCTTTTACTAGCTTCGGTATCATTTAAATACACGAATTTAACCCCGAAATTAACGGTTAAATCATCTTGTATCAATTGATAGCTAGGTGCAAGTCCTACATTAATATTGCCATATTTAAGTTCGTCGTCATAATAGTAATTGCGGTCAAACGATCCTCCAATATAATCCAAAGTAATTTGTGTATTGACCTTCTCACCTTGGATTGGGACAACAAATTCTGTGTCGAACACAAATCTGTTTTCTGCCGATTTTTGGTCATCACCAAACCTTCTAAATCTCATATTGACATTTTTGAACAGGGCATCATTAAAATCAATTTTTCCTCCAAAATGGACACCATAAAAGGAATGCTCAACATCAAACGTGCTTAACGCTGTGGTTTCAATAAAAGCCTGTGGCAATCCGTACCAATTATATTTTTGATACTGGAATCCGCCATCAACATTCCAAGACAGGTCTCTCAATTTACTGCTGTAATTTACATTGAGATTTGTATTGACAAAATTGTCGTCCAATAAAAGGCCATCGATACCGCCTTCAGAAGCATGATAATTCAAATAGCCCCCAACACTTTCGGTTCTACTTATGGCGTGGTTTAAATAGACTTCACCCACAATAGTAGTATAGCTTCCAACCCCAACAGACGCATAGTTGTCATACAATTTAGCCTGTTTTTCTTTATCAACAGATGCTGCTTTTCCTTTTGCAGGGGTAAACGTTGAGGCAACTGGAATTGAAAATATATTATATTTCACCACTTTTTTTGTGGCCGTTGTAGAATCGTCCAAGGTTGGTGATTCTTTCACTTTAAAAGCATCAGATATTGTTGGTGCATAAGGCTTTACAACATTAACCACATCGGTTGCTATGGTATCCTTATCACGCTGTTGTGCATAAAACACAAGCGAATTTAAAGCGAGTATGAAAACAGAAATATTTTTGATTTTAGACATATTGATTTTTTTGATGGATGAGCCCACTCTGTCCTTTGGACTTCTCTCCCAAAGGGAGAGAAAAGTTGGATTATTATTTTTAATTTTCTTCAGTTTGTATAGACGCATTGGTTTTGGCTTCTTCAGTTTTGATGAATTTTAATTCTTGTTTTGCCTCTGAAACGACATCAGCAAATTCTGCAAAGTTTTTAATCACACTTTCCAGTATATAGGTGGCTTGAAACACGTCTTTTAATGCATAGAAATTTTTGGCCATGACCACCAAGCCTTTCGCGCTGTAATATTTATAACTGGAATAGTCTTTTGCCAACTTTTGAATCACGGTATTAGAAGCCTGATACGCTTTATCCTTGTTTTTAAAATAGGCATTGTAGTATAATGCTTCTGCAGCCAAAGCGCCTTGTGCTATTTTTTCGACTTGGGCATACGCTGTTTTGGCTTTCTCTTCATCTCCTGTTTTTATGGCTGAACGTGCAATGATAATTTGAGCATCACTTTTTACCTTATTATCAATTTTTGAAGCATCCAATACTTTTTCAGCATAAGAAACGGCTTTATTATAATTTTCTAAATGATAATAGGCATTCATTAAATTAGACTGTGCATAGATGATGTTTTGTGGGTAATCGGCCTCAACTTCTAAACGTTGTAGTAACGGAATTGCTTTATTCCATTTTGAAGCATTTAAATAAGCTTCAGATAGTTTCACTATGGCTTGCTCTGTAAATTCTCCCGGTTGTTTTGAAACTACATATTCGTAATGTGGCTGCGCTGTTTCCGGAAGGTTCTTTTTGGAATACAATTCGGCTACATAAAAATGAGATTTTAAAGCATGGATACCATTTGGAAACTCATTCAAATATTTATTGAATTGCTTTATGGCATTATCGGTATTGTTATCCAAATATTGTTTTTCGGCAGCCAAATAGGTGGTATTGTCCAATTCGGTATCGGTGACATTCACATAATCCAATCGTTTTACCCAAGCAGCATATTCATCTACACGACCTAAATCAATATAAATCAATCGCGCGGTGGCAACAGCTTGTAGGGCCTCTTCGGAACTTGGATAATCGTCTGCCACTTTTCTAAATTTACTCAAAGCACGCTCATTATCATTGGAATTGTAATAGGCCAGACCTTGGCGCAATAACGATTTGGAAACAAAAATGCTGCTTTTATATTCAGAATTTAAACGATCGTACATCTTCATGGCCTTGTCAACTTCATTGGCCTTCACATAAGAATTTGCCAATTCATACATCGCATCATCCCGTAAAGCCGATTTTGGATAACCATCAATAAAGGTGATTAAATTTTTGATTTTAGTATCATTCTTACCAATATAGCCGTAACTCATGGTTTTTTGAAAATCGGCATAATCCGTTTCAATTTCATGAATGGCGATGGCCCCTTCATAAGCCGCAATAGCCTTATTATAGTCACTAGACACAAAATAGCCGTCACCCAATCTTAAATACGCATCGTTCAATCTTAGCTTTTCTTTTTTATTTTTTGAGATGAAATTTTGAAAATATTGAGTCGCTTCAGTATAGTTTTTCAGTTTAAAATAGGAATATGCAATATTGTAATCTAAATTTTCAAATTCTTTAGTATTTGAAGCTCCTGATTGCTGTTGAAATTGTTTGAAACCAACCAATGCATCTTTATAATTGGTAAGATGGTAATCGGTTTCGGCCTTCCAAAAGGTCGCCCTTGCCGTAAATTTGGCATCTTTAGCTTCATTAATTGAGGCATCAAAAAGCGTTTTTGCAGTATTGTAATCCCCTTCGTTATACACTTCAATTCCTCTATAAAACGTCACTTTCTGATAGGCCAACCTATTTTCAAAACTACGTTTGCCCTGAAGTAAAGTCATAGCTTCCTTATAATTTTTTGAAGTAATATAAGAGTCTATCAATAAGGTTTCGATTTCTTCACGATAGCTGGTTTTTGGATATTTTTCCAAATAGCTCGTTAACACTTGAGGCACCGATTGATATGGATTTCCAATTTCATAACTGATTTTAGCATAGTTTAACCAAGAGTCCTCTTGAATTTTCAAGTCAAAATCCATTTGAGAAGCGTTTCTAAACGCATTTAAAGCTTCCTGTTTTTTATCTAGATTGATATAACTTTCACCCAAATGATAATAAGCGTTTTGAGCCACACTATTATTGCCTCCAACTATTTTATTAAACTCTGAAATGGCTTTTTCGAAGTTGTTTTGCTGATAATAGGCATAGCCCAATTGATAATGATCGGTATTGTTCCATTTACCTCGTTTGCCTTTATAAGCTGTTAAATACGGGATTGCTTCAGTATATTTTTGAAGATTAAAATAACTTTCCCCGATTATTTTTGAAAGTTCTGAAACTTCTTCTGGATTGCTCTTTGGCAATTGCTCTTTGGCGAGTGTGATGGCCTTTTCAAAATTCCCGAGTTTGAAATTTAAATCGGCTTGATAATAGGACAGCTTTTCTTTATATTTTTCGTTATCGCTTACCTGTTCAAAATAGGTGTTGGCCTTATTGTAATCGTCGCTTTCATAAGCCATAAAACCAATATAATATTTAGCTTGGGAACCATATTCCTTAGAGTTGACCACACGATTTAAATATTTTTGTGCACCAACTTCATTTTTTGTGGCATATAATGAATACCCGTAGTTAAAATAAAAATGATCCCGTTCTGAACCCGAGACACTATTCTCGTCCACTTTTTCGTACCATTTTCTAGAATAGGCATATTTTTCGTTGGTAAAATAATAATCGGCAACGTCTAAAAAAGCTGTATTCCGCTTTGTGCTGGTTGGATAAGTATCCACAAACTTTTGAATTTGTTCATCGGCATTGGGTTGGTTTAACCGCACAGCACAATTGGCTATATAATAAGCGCAGTCTGATTCCAGTTGCTCGTTATCAGCCGTATCTCGAATTTGATCAAACAGCGATTGTGCTGCTAGATACTGCTTGTTATTATATAATGTGAGGGCTTTTTGATAATCAACCAAATCGTTAGTATAGGTTGCCGATTGTTGTGCTTGTATTGAAGTATTTAGCACTAAAAAACTTACTAAGATAATTATTTGTCTTGATGCCATTAAGTCGCTTTTTTTTGATGAAAGTTCAAAGATAAATTAATCTAAAACCTATAACGACGGAATTGATTTATAATTATAAACGAAGTTATTAAAAATTTAAAAATATTAGAATGTGGACAGATGACCGATGCCAGATGACCGATGTTGACATACATGGAATTTGGCATTTGATAATTGAAATTTAAAACAATACATTTACATCCTCTTAAAACCTTATTAAAAAATGCCCGAAACGATCTTAGAACTAAAAAATGTTTCCATATTTCAAGGTGATAGCATGGTATTGAACCATGTAAATTTTGAAATGAAAAAAGGTGATTTTGTTTATCTCATAGGTAAAACCGGAAGCGGAAAAAGCAGTTTTATGAAAACGCTCTATGGCGATTTAGAACTCTCCCATGGTGAAGGCCATATTGTAGGTTTCGACTTAAAGACCATGAAGGAAGATGATATTCCTTTTTTAAGACGAAAATTGGGTATTGTCTTTCAGGATTTTAAACTTTTACCAGATAGAACTATAAACGAAAATCTGGAATTTGTACTCAGAGCTACAGGCTGGAAAGACAAAACTGGAATTGCTGATCGTATTGAAAAAGTACTGCATAAAGTCGACATGAAAACCAAAGGATTTAAATTTCCACATGAACTTTCGGGCGGTGAGCAGCAACGCATCGCCATCGCAAGAGCTTTATTAAATGAGCCAGAGCTCATTTTGGCGGATGAACCAACTGGAAATCTTGATCCCCAAACCAGTGTTGAAGTTATGGAAGTTTTGCAGGAAATCAATAAAAATGGCAATACCATATTAATGGCCACTCATGATTATGCCCTGTTATTAAAATACCCTAGCAAAACCTTAAAGTGTGATGAAAATAAGGTGTTTGAAGTGGTACAGCGGAAGAGTTAAAATATCAAATCAAACAGTCTACTCAAAAATCCAACTTTTTTTGGTTGGGAATATTCTAAAACATAAACACCAAAGTTATCCAATGTTTTATTTTTGTTGCCATGGTTCAATTTCATGGGAAAGCTAATCTTCTTGTCAGTACCCAATATCCCAGATTTAAGAATCTTGGAATAGTCTTCAACATCTCTTATGGTATAAAATAGGCCTTTAGAAAGTCCATAACTAGAAAAATCCACAGTTACATCTGCTTCATTTTTATCGAATAATACAAGCCTAAATTTGTTTTTATCGTATTCATACTGGGTGACATCCAAAATAGGTTCCAAATTGAACTCCGAAATAGGTTTCCAAGCACTGTTGTTGTCAATTTTGTATTTTTTCTGCCATTCATCTAAGGTAAAATCTTCTTTTGACTGTATTCTAATCGTTTTATTCTTTCTCGTATAATACGTGTTGCCAGAAAAATCCCATGCGTTTTGATTAAAATTGTGATAAAAGGATTCATAAAACCTTATAAAACCGCTGTAAACAATATTGTTTTTAAATGTAAAACTCTTGGCGTGTAAAATCCGGATTCCGTCATTTCTTCCTAAAATAATATTGTCTGTAATTGTAATATCTTCAACGGGTGCGTTTTTATTGAACCCTAAGGTTAAAGAAGGAGACTCACCGTTTATCTCATTTTTTGAATAGTTGGTGTTATGATATAAAATATTATTGGTGACTTTTATATGCTTGGCGATGTTAACAGCGGTATTATCGTTGGTGGCAATTATCAAATTGTCTTTAGGTGTTCCCGTAACTAAAGCGCTATTAAAAATGACATTGTTATCTAGGATGATATTTTTTATATAATCATCAGTTGCCTTACGATTATCAGACCAAACCTCAACCCCTTTATAATAATTGTTAAAGATGATATTGTTTTTTATCAGCCTATTCTGTTCACTTGAGTTTTGCACATACATACCAACACCACTTCCCCGTTTGGAAGAAAAGTAGCCATTATTAAAAATAAGGCATCCATTAATTTCAGAATTACCTGTACGTTTCCATGAGCCAAAACCTGAACCAGGATTGTTGTGAATAACGAGGTTAACGAATTTACAATTTGTACCGATGGAATGATTAATTCCATCAGATTTTTGAAACCCGGGTTCTGCTTGATTCCTAGAAAAACTTCCAAGCCAAGTCACTTCAAAATCTTTATAAATAACGTTGTTTCCAGTTACATTTAAAACAGAGGTTTTATTGGATGTTACATTGCCATTTAAAACGGCCCACTCATTGGGAAACGAAGTCACTGTAATATACTTATCCTTAATCGTACTGTTAAGTGTACTAATGAACCTTCCATTATAAATACCTTGGTGTATCCAGATAATATCGCCTCCATTGACAACCTCGGCCGTTTGGCTCAAGGCCGTTTGCAAATCCCAAGGGTTTTGCAAGCTTCCATTTCCTGAGGCAGTTCCAGAATTTTTTACATTATCTTCAGGAAAGACATGGAACTCATTTTGGGCCACTAAAGCAAAAGTGAGAAAGGTAAATATGAATGTGCTTACTAATTTCATATTTCTGAAATTACAAATACCATACCACTGCCACTATAATCACAAATTAAGTATCTTTCTTATAAATATGAGGATTTTTACGAATTCCTTTTTTAAACACCTTACGCACCAACATTCTTAAACTGGCATCGACGTCCAAAATTAAATTTGTAAGGGTATCTTCAGGCCTACCTCTAAATTTAGTTACATGAAATTTATCGGTATTTTTTAAAGGCAAATCACTAAAATAATAATTGGAAATACAACAACGATTGGCATCAACCAGAACTTTATTTACCGAATGCCAAGACCTATCATGTGTGACCATGACCACAAGTCTATTAAATTTACTTTCAATAACGACAGGATTCTTTTTGGGGCCATTTGGCCAGAGTTCCAAATGTCCTCCATTTTGCACTTCCCAGTTAGGAGTCACATAATACAGTAAGTTTAAAACACGCCACCGTTTAAGCTCGGCATCATGTGAGTTATCCAAATGAGGGTGTAAAAAATTATCTTTCGCCATTAACGAAAGTCCGCCAGCGTAAAGCGATTGGTCGGCATTAAGTGAAGCGATTTTGCAAACCCCGCCAATCAATTTTACTACTTTTTCATCTTGGAATGCATAAATAATTTTTTCCAATAATACATGATGTCTGTCCATTTGTGCAGAAACATGTTTATACTCCCGCAAACTTTTAAGGCATCGCATTTGAGAAGCCTCCGGAAAGACTTCAAAACATTGTTTAGCTAAATAATCAGGCAGTAAGTCGTCTATAAAAAAATAACCAATTGAATCTTTTGAAGCTTCATAACATTTAGAAATAACTTCTTGTTGGTCTATTATTTTAGCATAAATTAATTCCGAAATTTCTTTTGAAGTAGAAACTTTCATATTCAGTATTTTTTTACAACCGCAATTTAAACCTTTTGGTCTAATGGATGAGTTAAAACATTTTAAAACTGTACTTTTAAGCCTTATTTCTTTTAAATGATTTCAGTCCTCATACCTGTTTATAATTACCCTGTTTTCGAACTTGTCAAAGCGATTCATAGGCAATTATTGCAAAGTAAATTGCCTTTTGAAATTATTTGTTTAGAAGATGGTTCAGACAAACATTTTATCGAGTCAAATAAAACCCTCAATACATTTTCCAATACCAGGTTATTAATTTCTAGAACAAATAAAGGACGAGAATTGAGCAGACAGCAATTGGCTGAAAATAGCACCTACGAAACGCTTCTGTTTTTAGATGCTGATACCCTACCTGTTCATCAAAATTTTATTTCTATATATTCAGAGTATTTTAATTCTGAATATCAAGCAATCTTTGGCGGCATTATTTATCGGCCAGAAAAACCTAAAACAGAGTATGTGTTAAGATGGGCGTACGGTAAAGCACACGAGCAAATAGATGCCAAAAAACGAAATCAAAATCGATACAACACTATTACTTCTGCCAATTTTTTAATCGACAAGCAGGTGTTCTTAAAATACAATTCCAATATTGTCTCAAGCGACTATGGTTTTGACGCGTATTTTAGTTCGTTGCTAAAAAGAGATCGAGTCATTATAAAACATATTGACAATGCTGTTTTTCATTTAGGTATCGAAAAAAGCAAGACTTACTTAAACAAAAAAGAAGAGGCCGCCCGAACTTTATTAATGTTATATAACCAAAATAAAATTACGAAGGACGATAATAATCTCTTGGCGTTGTTTGTAGCTTTAAAACGGTTTAAATTAGGTCATTTATTTAGTTTTTTTTATAAAGTCTTTGGGTCACAACTCAAAAAACAACTGTTGGGAAAACATCCATACATACCGCTATTACAACTGT
Source organism: Flavobacteriaceae bacterium LMO-SS05 (assembly GCA_051814705.1). Lineage (GTDB taxonomy): Bacteria > Bacteroidota > Bacteroidia > Flavobacteriales > Flavobacteriaceae > Geojedonia. The sequence continues at coordinate 210,761 of JBPWQW010000004.1, read as the reverse complement.
ATCGAATTTTATATTTGTGTCATGTGAGTTCCAAAAAACCATTATAAAATGAAGCCTTATTTTTCTGTCATTATACCGGTTTACAATAAAGAAGCGCATATTAAAGCAACCCTAGATTCTGTGTTTGGTCAAACATTAGAAAATTTTGAAGTCGTCATCGTCAATGATGGCTCTACTGATGGAAGTATGAATATTGTTTCGACTTTTACAGACAAAAGAATACGTGTAATCAATAAAAAAAATGAAGGGGTCTCCTCAGCTAGAAATTTGGGGATTCAAAATGCCAAAAGTGACTTAATAGCGCTGTTAGATGCCGATGATATTTGGTATGCAAACCATTTGGAAAACTTAAAAAGCCTGATTGAAAGTTCCCCTAGGTGTGGACTTTATTGTACTGCCTATGAAACATCTTATTTTGATAAAACAATTGTAAAGGGAAAATATATAGAAATAGATAGCTTCTTTAATGGAATTGTGCCTGATTACTTTGTGAGTAGTCTTGTAGATAGTATTGCTTTGCCCTCAGCTGTTGCAATTCCAAAAACGATTTTAGAAAAATACGATTACTTTAATACTGAATTAAGGTCTGGACAAGACACTGAATTATGGATTAGAATTGCCTTAGAAGAAAATGTTGCATTCACTTCTAAAATAAGTGTAAAAAGGATAATTTCAAGTTTAGACAATCATTTGTCACAATCTGACAAAAGAATTGATCGCCTGAAAATTTTGGAAAAGTTTAAAGTAATGGAAAATGCGAATAAAAGCTTTAAAAAATATATGGACATCAACCGATTTTCTATAGCAATTGAAAGAAAAATGAATGGAGATCGTAAAAGCTTTGAGAAAATTATAAAAGATATTGACAATAATAACCTTAATAGAAAACAAAGAATAATTATAAAATTACCCGCCCCAATCCTAAAAAAAGTGAAGCAGCTTCATGTGTTTTTGATAAAAAATAAGGTTTATTTATCGGCCTTTAGATAGTTTTATTTTTTAAAATAAGTATCATAATTTATAGTATCCTTTATAATTCTTTTTCGCTCTTTAAAATTTTTATTAAAAATACTACGAGTAAAGTCCGTTTCATTACTTTTTATATTACTAATATCTGCTATGGAATGAAATAAATCATCTGTCATATATTTTGTGCTTAAGTTAAAATCCCTAGGGCTGATAGCTTTGTATTTTTTTGATAGCCACAAAAACATTGGAATTTCGTACATGTTCCTTGTTATTTGCTCATCAATAGTATGTCCAGCAAAATCAATTTCATCAAATACTTCTTGCCCATGATCTGAAAAATATAAAACGTAACTAATTGCATTTTGCTGTTCTGTAATATCGATTATATTTTTAAGCAATTTATCATTATACCTAATTGCATTATCATAAGAGTTTATAATTTCGTATGCTTTTTTATTTTTAAAATTTGTAATTGGAATGTCTTTAAAATAAGCTTCATTTTTTGGATATCTGTTTTTATAATTTAAATGTGTTCCCAACATATGTAAAAAAATCACTTTTTTATCTCCATCTTCTTCAAATATTTGACTCAAAGAATTAACTAAATCAATATCAAAAGCTGTCGTCTCTTTCGCGTGATTAGTGTTTAAAAAAACAGATTTTGAGGCACCCATTCCAATTTTAGTAATTTGAGTATCCATCATCCCTACTGGTCTTTGGTTAGAAATCCAATAAGTCTTAAAATTGGCTTGATTAAAAAGTTGTATAATAGAACCGCCATAAATCTTATCTTTATTCTCATAATTCCCAAGAGTCAAAACTTTTGTTAAAGATCCAATAGAATATGTGTGTGGACTTATTACATTATCGAATACGTAAAGATCATCTTTAATAGTATTTAACTGAGGTGTGGTCTCTCTGTAATAGTTATGATATAAATTAAAATGTTTTTTATTTGTCGATTCCCCTACAACAATTACATATAACTCTTTACCTTTTGATAAGTTATTATGCTCAATGTTAGTAAATTCACCCATTTTATGTTCCTTGCCATAAATTTTATATTTATTCATTTCCTGAATATATGAAACTGGTGTTTTCACTAATAAATATGGAACATTGAAAATAATTAATTTTGAAAACTTCAAAAAAGAACTAATAAGCACAACCATACCCACTATAATGAGCTTATTTTTAATTATAATTGAATTAACACTCATAATTGCCTTCAGCTTTATCAAACTGTAAGCAGTTATAACACATATCATAAGAACAAAAATCAGGATATTTCTATCCAAATGAAGACTTAAAAACTCATTGGTTTCATTAAAGTTAGTCTCAAAAATGACAAAAAATACAGATGCGTTTAAAGTACCCTTAAATAAATAATAGTATAAGGTCTCAAAAACTAGAAAAACATTATTGAGCAATAAACTGACAAGTAAGAAGTAAAATTTTTTTTTATAATTATTAAATAACAGACTTGTAATTGCTAATATAATCGCGAAGAAAATATTTTCCAAGAAATTATAAAATCTACTAATATGGATATCAATAGTGAGAACTTCAAACGCAAAAGCCAAAACAATTGGAACCAGAAATATGTATAGTAATCTTCTTATGCCCTTATAATTTATCATGCTTCAATCTTTTATAAGATGATATTCCATCTAACCCTATTTTAAATTTGTTCTTAAAATCACTTAAAAAAATCATTTGTTTTCTCAAAAGAAAAATAATAAACTTTAATAAGGCAATATAACTTAATAGCTTATAATCCTTATAATAAATCGCCCCCTGAGCCTTTATAAAAGCATTACTGGCCATATTACTTGTTGACCTTGTAAACTTATGCTTTACAATGGATTTGTTTTCAAAATAAATATGTAAATTCTTTTTTAAAACATCTTTTAAAAACAGATACTCCTCACCTGATTGAAAATAACTACCCAAGCCAAAAAGTGAATCGAACGTTATATTATTAGAAACAATGGCTGTTCTGATTAATGCAATTTCAATTGAAGATGAATTTTTAATATCCCTCTTTTTGAATAATTTTGTGGACCTTATTGGATAGGTTTTATAAGTTTCACCTGTGAAAGTGTCTATTTTAAATCTTATAACTGTAGCCTTATTAAATTTTTTAAAAGCGCTTTTGACAATGCTTTCAAAGTTTGGAAGATATTCAATATCATCATCAGCAATAAGGCAAATATCTCCTCTAGCATTTTGAATGGCTAAATTTCGACTTAAAGAAAGACCCCTCTCAAAAGAATTAATAACTCTAATATTTTCAATATCAGAATGTAGTTCGTTCCCAACTTCAGTCTGGTTTATAATTAAAATGCTTAAATCTTCCTGTTTATGGTGTCTAAAAATTGGGTTAAGAAACGATAACGAGGTTTTATCCATTGTTGAAATGAGGATTTCAAATTTCAATTTACACTCTAAGCTCTGATCTTCCATTTACTATTGGTATTAAAAAACCCGTTCTTTTCCAACAAAATCATTTCTTAAGATAAAAAGAACAATCATAAAATAAATAATGTACCTCACAAAGTTGGCTATTACTATGCCTTCAGTACCAAACCCTATTATAAAATATTTTGAGAGCCCGTAAAACAAAAGCACTGATAATATTTCAGTAAAAATAAAATACCTTATCTGTCTTTTAGCTAAAAATTTATACGAGATGACCAAAGCTACCAATTTTGTTAAATCTCCTAAAAGTTGCCATTTGAACAAGCTTTCCATTTCTAAAAATTCATTGGTATATAAAATTTGAATCACTATTCTTTTTAGGAAGAAAATCAATATCATTCCAAAAACAAAAACTGGAACCAATAATTTATAAATATTTAGCACTTCTTTTCTAAATTCAAGTGTGCTTGTCATTTTTGAATATTTAGGTAAAATATAGAGTGGGAATAAAGTCGCAGAAAATTGCATATATGTTTTTGAGATGGAAGTCATAGCTGTCCAATATCCCGCGTCCTTTCCTCCAATAGTGTCCTGAATAAGGTTCCTAACCATAACATCTACCCAGTTAATTAGTAGCACAACAACCAATGACATAATGCTATAAGACAATAACTTGTTTTTATAAATCAGGCTGAAAGAAATGTTTTTAAAGTAGACATTATATTTCTTATAAATAAACAAAAACAAGCCTAAAAATTGCAATATTGGCACAAAACTTATAGCTATTAAACTCCCAATTAGTTGATTTGTAATTGTAAGCCAAATCAGTAGAATTGTGCTTAAAATGACCGCCAAAACATTTGCCTTAGCGTAAACTTTATAATCGGAATGGCCATTTAAAAACCCATTTATAATTCCATTTATTCCCATAAATGGAATTATAAAAGCTAGAATTTTAAATAGAAAACCATAGTTGTTTGTTGTGCCAAAAATGAAGTTATTAAGTTGATTGGCACCAAAAAATAATACAACAAAAGAAATGGATGAGGCTATTAAAGTAAAAACCAAAGCCGTAGAACTTATTTTAGAAAGCTCTCCCCTATTATCTCTATATTCAGAAACATACTTGACAATACCATTAAATGTTCCCAAAATTGAAAATTGCTCTAGAAAATTAATAACATTCCTAAAGTTTCCTACTAGAGCGAACCCTTCAGCGCCTATAAAAATCGCTAATACTTTTTGAGAACCTAAAGAAAAAAGCATCCGGATTAAAACCACCAGTGAGTTGGTTGATGTAACCTTAAACAACAAATTGGTTTTTATAAACTCCCTTAGACGCATATGGAATATTTTTTTTACAAGATAAATATCTAGCGCTTCTCTTCATTAGAAATCACCCCAAAAAGAGCACTATTGAATAGTAACAGTACAATCCCAAAATACATAACATAACTTATAAAATGTGCTATTACAGCACCTTTTACGCCAAAGACATCCACCAAATATACACTTGAAAAATAGATTATAATAACCAAAAACAATTCTATAACAATAAAGTGGGCAAACATCTTTTTGGCAATAAATTGATAGGCTATAACCATGGACAATATCTTAATAAAATCTCCCATAAGTTGCCACCCAAATAAGTTTTCTACAGGCTGAAATGCCTCTGAAAACACAAGCTTTACAATAAATGGGCGCAATAGATAAATCAAAAATAAGCCCAAAGCAAATACAGGAATCACAGATTTATAGAGGTTAATAATTTCGTTTTTAAATTCTCTTTTACTTTCAATGCCACTAAATTTTGGTAAAATATACAAGGTAATCAAAGAGCTAACAAACATTAAATAGTAGTCTGAAATTCTGTTCATGGCCTCCCAATACCCAGCATCTTTCATCCCTGAGGTATCAATGATGTAATTTCGAATAAAAATATAAATTATTGGCATCGCCAATGTTGCCACCAAAGCCATGGCCGTAAATGGAATCAGTTTTTTTAAAATGTCAACATCAATATTGGATATTTTAATAGAATACACCAAACTTCTTCTATTTATGATCCCAACTAAAGTAATTAGAAATGCCAATGAAGGCGCAATCACCACAGCAATTAAAGCACCATCCATTTTATTTTGATAAATTAATACTAAAGAGACAAAAAGCCCCAAAGCTTGGCCAATAATGTTGATGACCATAAGTATTCTGTACTTTTTAAACCCATTCATAATCGAAAAACTGAACATGTTCAGCGAATAAAATGGAAGGGCAAATGCTAATATTTTTATGATATAGACATAGTTATAATTTGGAGAGAACAAAAAATTATTGATGGCATCAGCATTATAATAGCAGATAAATGACAATAAAATAGTTGACAGGAACCCTAAATAATAAGCTGTTGATAAGGTTTTACTTAGTTTTAGAGCATCATCCTTAAATTCGGCAATGTATTTGACCAATCCATTATAAAACCCTAAAACAGCAACCGATTGTAGGGCAGTGAAAAAATTTCTGATGTTTCCTATTAATGCCAAGCCTTCAACTCCAATAAAAATAGCAATCGCTTTGGAAGTTAATATCCCGGCTATAATTTTAGTGATAATTGTAGCCGAATTAAGATGGACAACTTTAAGCAATACATTTGCGTTGATGTATTTTATGAGCTTCTTCAATTAATAAAGGTTTATAACATTAATGACTTTAGAGACTTCTTCATCTGTCATGACAGGGCTTATGGGGATACTTACAACCATTTGATGCGTCATTTCTGTTATTGACAAAATAGTATAAATTAAAGGAATTTGTTTTATCCGAAGCGATTTAATTTGATGATGATTAAGAAATTTTATAAGTCCACTGAAGGTCAACCCTTGATGCGAATAGACTCCATTTTTTATTTTATTGGCAGGTAAAATAGCTATTAACTTATCCTTTTTAAACACCATAAGAGAGAAATCTTCAAATCGATCTTGATGATATTCCATAAAATCTCTATAAAATAAAAATGTGGCATTTTTAGCTTTAGAGATAAAAGAATCCCAAAGCGGTTTGTATTCTGGGTCGTATTTATTTACAGAAATAATAATTATTTTTTTTATGTTACCGTAAAACTAAAGCTATTATTTTTTTTTACCTAACATTTTTAAATGAGCTTAAGAACATCGCTCAAATATGAAAGAAATACATTTTGAAAATATCAAAATAGAATATAAAATAAAAGAGCCAACATTAATAGCTGGCTCCTTATTATTATTTTAAATAGAATTAAACTCCTTTCGATCGCTTACGCTCTACTTCTGTTAAAAGAATTTTACGCAAACGAATATGGTTGGGCGTCACCTCTACATATTCATCTTTTTGGATATATTCCAAAGCCTCTTCCAAACTAAATTTTATCGCTGGAACTATACGTGCTTTGTCATCGGCTCCTGAAGAACGGACATTACTTAGCTTTTTGGTTTTAGTTACGTTTATCACGATATCGTCACCACGAGAATTTTCTCCAATGACTTGGCCTTCATAAATATCTTCTCCTGGATCTACAAAAAACTTGCCTCTATCCTGTAATTTATCGATAGAATATGGAATGGCTTGACCTTTTTCCAAAGATACCAAACTTCCATTTTGTCGTTCTGGTATACCTCCTCTAAGTGGTTGATATTCCTTAAAACGATGTGCCATGATGGCCTCTCCTGCTGTAGCTGTTAATAGCTGATTACGCAATCCTATAATACCTCTTGAAGGAATTATAAATTTACAGATCATTCGTCCCCCTTTGGCTTCCATACTCAACATTTCGCCTTTTCTTAAAGAAACCATTTCAATAGCTTTTCCAGAAACTTCTTCTGGCAAATCAATGGTCATTTCTTCAACAGGTTCGCATTTTACACCGTCAATCTCTTTAATAATAACTTGAGGCTGACCAATTTGAAGCTCATAACCTTCACGACGCATGGTCTCTATCAAAACTGATAAATGCAAAACTCCTCGACCGAATACCATAAATTTATCGGCACTATTTGTTTCTTGCATTCGAAGTGCTAAATTTTTCTCAAGCTCTTTTGTCAATCGATCTTTAATATGGCGAGATGTAACATATTTTCCATCCTTGCCAAAAAATGGCGAATCATTTATAGTGAACAACATACTCATTGTAGGCTCATCGATGGCTATGGTTTTTAGGCCTTGTGGATTTTCAAAATCGGCAATAGTATCTCCAATATCGAATCCTTCTAGACCCACCAAAGCGCAAATGTCTCCAGCTTGAACTTCGTCTACTTTAATACGTCCTAATCCTTCAAAAATATGAAGTTCCTTGACTTTAGATTTTATAATTTTTCCATCGCGTTTAACTAAAGAGATGTTCATTCCCGTCTTTAAAACACCACGTTGCAAACGTCCAATGGCAATACGGCCAGTAAAGGATGAATAATCTAATGACGTGATTAACATTTGTGTAGTACCTTCTTCAATTTTGGGAGAAGGAATATGTTTTACAACCATGTCCAATAAGGGTTCAATATTCTCAGTACGATGTTTCCAATCCTCACTCATCCAGTTTTGTTTAGCTGAACCATAGATGGTTGGGAAATCCAATTGCCATTCTTCTGCTCCCAATTCAAACATCAGGTCAAAAACAGCCTCATGAACTTCTTCAGGTGTACAATTTTCTTTATCTACTTTATTAATAACCACACAAGGTTTTAACCCTAAATCAATTGCTTTTTGCAGAACAAAACGAGTCTGTGGCATTGGGCCTTCAAAAGCATCGACCAACAGTAAAACACCATCGGCCATATTTAGAACGCGCTCCACTTCGCCACCAAAATCGGCGTGACCTGGAGTATCAATAATATTTATTTTTGTGTTTTTATAAACTACAGAAACATTCTTGGAAGTAATGGTAATCCCTCGCTCACGCTCCAAATCGTTATTATCAAGAATTAAATCTCCTTTGTGTTCGTTTTCACGGAATAATTGGCAATGATACATGATTTTATCAACCAAGGTTGTTTTCCCATGATCGACGTGTGCTATAATTGCAATGTTTTTAATATTAGCCATAATGCTGCCGTATTTTAGGCGGGCAAAGGTACAATATATTTTTTACACCATTTACAATAATCACTTTATAAGTTAAATAAATGTTATTGTTTACAAAACACATAATGTACTATTTGTATTTTCCGTTTGATTAATTAATTAAATTGCCGTTCTGACAAATAATTTTTATAAACAGGCAATTCATCTGTACTAAAACGTCTTAATTATGAAAACAATTGGTAAATATTCCAAATTTATCCCCTATCTATATTATATCGCTGTTACAGGCTATTGGTTCACCCATGTCAATCAAAGTGAAGGTATTACAGCCTTTCCCATTTTGTTGTTTGGTGTTCCCTTTGCATGGCAACTCATAAAACCTAATACAAAACTTAATTTTACTCTAGGAATTACCTTTGTATGTTTATCTTCTTATTTGATATTGGCCTATATATTTGATTGGTTAAACGTTTTCACAATATCAGAATCCACCAAAAAGTTTTTAATGTTTGGAGGCTTATTTATCGTGAGCAATTTTGTGATGGCCTTATGGATCATAAGAAATAGTATCAAACGAACCTTTTAATGATTATCTTTGCATCTTGAATTTGAAATTTAAAAGAAATGACACTTCAGGATGTTCCAAAATTAAAACATACCCATTCCAATAATTTCTTTTTGTTATGTGGCCCATGTGCTATTGAAGGAGAAGATATGGCTCTGCGTATCGCTGAAAAAGTAGTAAACATTACCAATAACTTAAAAATTCCTTATATTTTTAAAGGAAGTTTTAAAAAAGCTAATCGAAGTAGAATTGATAGTTTTACGGGTATTGGAGATGAAAAAGCCTTAAAAATCCTTCAAAAAGTTTCTAAAACTTTTGATATCCCTACCGTTACCGACATTCACGAAGTTAGTGATGCCATTATGGCGGCAGAATATGTTGATGTGCTTCAAATACCTGCTTTTTTGGTGCGTCAAACCGATTTGGTTGCTGCAGCGGCAAAAACCGGAAAAATAGTTAATCTTAAAAAAGGGCAGTTTATGAGCCCTGAAGCCATGAAACATGCTGTTCAAAAGGTAAAGGATTCTGGTAATGATAAAGCTTGGATTACTGACCGAGGTACTATGTTTGGCTACCAAGACATGATTGTAGATTTTAGAGGCATCCCAACAATGCGTCAATATGCGCCAACCATTTTAGATGTTACTCACTCTTTACAGCAACCCAATCAAAGTGCTGGCATTACGGGAGGAAGACCAGAAATGATTGAAACCATCGCTCGTGCAGGTGTAGTCAATAATGTGGATGGTTTGTTTATCGAAACCCATTTTGATCCAGCAAATGCAAAAAGCGACGGCGCCAACATGTTGCATCTCGACAATCTCGAAGCCTTGCTTACTCATTTGGTAGCCATCAGAAAAACCGTTCAATCGTTTTAAATTCATACACTATCAATAAAATATTCAATAAAATGTTTAAGGTAAGTACTTTTTTATCGTCTAGATAGACCGTATTTAACAATAATCCATCTAATGAAAAAAAGTTCAATTACGTTTTTAGTCTTTTATATTTTCTACAGTTTTAGTTTTAATTCGTTTTCCCAAACCAAGGATTCCACCCGATATACCGCTTCTAATAAAGGTAAACTATTTGTGAGTTGGGGTGGTAATAGGGATGCTTATACCAAATCGGATATCAGATTCAAAGGTGAAGATTACGACTTTACCATTAAAGACGCCACAGCCAAAGACAAACCTAAAGGTTGGCATTTAGACTATATCAACCCAACAAATATTACTATTCCGCAAACCAATTTTAAAATTGGATATTTTATATCGGATCACTATACCATTGCCATTGGAGCAGACCATATGAAATATGTCATGAATCGAAATAGAAACCGTACAGTAAATGGCTTCATCGATTTGCCCTTGTCTGAAGAAGGCTCATTATATAATGGCACTTATAACAATGAAACATTCTTTGTTTCAGAAGACTTCTTAATGTTTGAGCACACCAATGGCCTCAATTACATTTATGCCGAATTTGGAAGATTTGATGATATTTCTTCGCTCTTTAATATTGAAAACACTGATGTTTTCCAGCTCAATATGACTGAAGGTCTACAGGGCGGAATTCTTTATCCTAAATCCAATACAACTCTATTGAATAAAGATCGTTATGATGAATTTCATTTGGCTGGCTATGGGGTTTCTGTAAATGTCGGGCTTAATTTCATGTTCTTTAAACATTTTTATTTACAGGGCGACCTGAGAGGAGGTTATATTAATATGTCTGATATTAGGACGACCAGCAACCCAAATGAAAGTGCATCACAGCATTTTCTATTTTTTCAAAAGGTCATTTCAATAGGTGGAATTTTTAGAGTCTAAATTATACATCGAAGGAAAAGTTTGAAATTACAATTCAGCAAAACCTATTTTATAAGCTTCATAATCGTATTGATCATTGAGGCATCCATAGCCTTATGTATATCTAGCGGATTTATTCGTTCTACTTTTGGAGATTTTTTGGTAGTTATCCTTATATATTGTTTTATCAAAAGTATAGTCAATGCCAAACCCATACCTGTAGCCATTGGCGTTCTAATCTTCGCTTTTGCCATTGAATTTTTACAGCTTTTCAAGCTGCTTGAATTTTTAAATCTTCAAAGCAATAAATTGGCTAATATCCTTTTAGGAAATACTTTTCAAATAAGTGATTTGATTTCTTATACTTTAGGAGTAGCCACAATCTTAATTTTGGAATATAAAATTAGACCGTAAGATTCTAAAGTTTTACTCGATGCCCTCCACATAAGCCTGTAAATAAGCAAAGCGTTCTGTAAGTTTTCCGTTTTCGGTAATTTTTGCACGTTTTAAAACACCATCCTTATCGTTATTAAAAAATGCTGGGATCACTTGCTGTAAAAACATATCTCCAAAACCTTCACTGGCATCTTTAGGAAGTTCACATGGTAAATTATCTACAGCCATAACCACAATCGCATTTTCAGCCTTATAATCGACTTCTTTTTCACTTTGCGGGTCATAGCCATAAAGCGGCTCTTCGATGGTCGAAGCGCGTAGTGTCGTTGCAACTGGGCCATCAACATCGCAGCTTATATCGGCCACCACTTTAATGTTAAAATCTGGTGACTTGACATCGTCCATTGTATAAAAATAGGGTGCTCCATTGCCATAAAAATGTCCAGCAATATAAAAGTCGGTTACTTTGGCAAAACGCATAAAATCTGAAACGTAGTCTTGTGGATGATCAAAAAAGTCGAACATATCGATAACTTTCCCATCTTTACGTTTGTTATAATCTAAAACATCGATCTTACAATACACAGTTTCATCAAAAGTTTTGGATAAATAGTCCTCAACTGAGACTGCTTTAATATGCATTCCATCCAACATTTCTTGGGCACCGTGAGCCACTTTTCCGCTTCCAGTAAGCAGTATTTTTATAGCAGGTAATTTAATTTGGTTAAGTTTTTCGATTAGCGCCAATTGATCATGCAAGGTATTGGCTTTTGGGAGTGTCCAAGAATTATATTTTAAACCCCAGGCTCTAAAGCCATTATAGGTGCCCACAATACCAGCGTACCGGCCAAAACCTATTAATCGAAATCCTTGAGCATTTACAATAGTTTCATGATCAAAAAGTTCTATTTTTTTATCTAAAATGGCGCGTAGCAATGTCCTGTTATACGGTTGTTTCTTTATGGTATGCGAAAAGAAAAAGTATTTTTTATTTGGAATAAGAGCATCAATAGGTACTTCTTTTACACCAATCATGACCTCACAATCACTAACATCATCGGTCACTTCAAAGCCCTGATCACTATAGGCCTGATCTGGAAATACGCGAATATCTGAAGCTTCTACTTTAAACTTTGCATCAGGAAATTGTTCTTGAACTTTTAACAATTCGGTAGGTGAAAACACGACACGTCTATCGGGTGGGTTTTTGCGTTCTTTTATAATGGCAAATTTCATAATTTAATTTTTGAGTTATTAAGTTTATAAGCCACGAATTCACGACTGTTCTTCTAAAAAGTTTAAAAATTTGCTAACTGAAGACGGGTTACTGAAGACTGGTATAATATTGCACGAAAATAAGAGGATTTGTAGGGTTAACCAAACTTTTTGGTAACTTTGCACTGCGTTAGCGATTGAGGCATTGTTGGAGCTCTTTTTTGATTTTCTCAAAAAAAGCGACAGCCGAAAGCGCGACCCCGAGAACTCGGGGTAACGCCAAAATAACAATTACAATCCAATTAATGAGATTTCTGCTTTGCGCCACCGCTAAAGCTTTTGGCGGCACGCGGTCGCAGGAAAATGGGGTCGACTGGTTTTGACAGCGAGATTAATTGAACAGTAAGCACGTCGTGTAATGACTTTGAAACACGTAAAAGGCTAGGTCAAATTTTAAACGGCGAGAATAACTACGCTTTAGCTGCTTAATCTGAATAAAGTAAGATGAGCCTCGTCCTGCTAGGCAGGAGAGCTAAATGTCTCTTGAAAGCCTTGGTTAACGGCGGTCTAATTAGAGGCATCGTAAAAGTAAACCTAGAATAGTTAGCGCTTTGATGACTATTTGAAGCTAAAAAAGCTAAGTTGTAAGTAGAGTGTTTTTAATCAGCTTGCAAACGAAAACTATGAAAAAACTAAACGTGTAGAACGCTCTTTGGTTACTTGTTTGGACGAGAGTTCGATTCTCTCCGACTCCACTTTTAGAGTGTCAAAACTCTTTAAAAACCCTGTAATAATTTGATTTACAGGGTTTTTCATTTTATTTAATATCAAATAATATCATTTAAAACCATATAAAAGGTGACCAAATCGGTGACCTATTCTAATTTTAAAAAAGGGGTCACCAGAACAACATTAATTCACTCATTTTCAGCATTTTGAATAATTAAATCATTTTGTTTATTCGGTTTAAATATCTACCTTAAGGGTAATTTCTAGTGACCTAAAACAGATATAATTATGAAAACCGACTTTCACACCTATTTTCATCTTCTAAAATCAAAGACAAACAACAAAGGTTTAGCCCCAATATACCTTCGCTTAACCGTTGATCTCAAAAGATTAGAGTATAGTATAACTAGAAGGATTGAACCTAAAAGATGGAGTCAAAAATCACAGCGTGCTTTAGGTACTAATCGTGAGGCTGTTGAAATTAATACCCATATTGATAATATTAAACATAAATTAAACAAGATTCATCAAAAGCTAATTGATAATGACGAATTAATTACTGTAAGCTCCATGATGAACTTACTGAAAGGTGGTGGTAAAAAAACCAGATTTATTCTTGAAATATTCAAAGAACATAATGAAAGAACTGATTTATTAGCAGGCAAAGATATTTCTGTAAGTACTGCAAAACGTTATTGGACTTGTTATGACCATGTGAAACAATTTATTGAAGAGGAATACCGATTAGAAGATTATAAATTGAGAGACATCGATTATAGATTTATAACCAAATTAGAGTTCTTTTTAAAAACGACTAGAAAGTGCAATCATAATTCTGCATTGAAGTATATTAATAATTTCAAAAAGATAATTCGTATTGCTTTAGCGAATCAATGGATGGATCGTGACCCATTTTATAATTACAAAGTGCAATTTGAAGCGGTGGAACGCGAATACTTAACTGCTGATGAAATAGAAATACTTTACACAAAAGAATTACATTTTGATAGATTGAAAGTGGTTCGAGATATGTTTGTGTTTTCTTGTTATACTGGTCTTGCTTATTCTGATGTTGAGAAACTTTCAAAATCAGACATTACCATTGGTATTGATGGTAAGCAATGGATAAATATTAAACGTACCAAAACCAATACTCGAAGCAGTATTCCTCTATTACCTATAGCAAAAGAGATTCTAAATCGTTATGCTTACGATCCAAAAGTTATAAAAAGTGAGCGTTTAATTCCTGTGTTTAGCAATCAGAAATCGAATGCCTATTTAAAAGAAATAGCGATGCTTTGCGGCATTACAAAACCACTTACCACACATTTAGCACGACATACTTTTGCAACTACTGTGACTTTAACCAATGGTGTGCCAATTGAAACCGTTAGTAAAATGCTTGGGCATAAATCGCTAAGAACAACACAACACTATGCAAAAATAGTAGATCGTAAAGTTAGTGACGATATGAAAATTCTTGAAGAGAAACTGAAAACGCAGAAAAAACAGAGGAAAGAAAAGCTATAAATATCCTATATAGAAAGTGCTTTTAGAACATTTTACCTAAAAACCATACACAATTTTGAATGCTGTCATTAATGATTTCTTGAGAATTAGTATCATTCCACGACAATTTTAAAAACAGATTATAGCGGCTGTCCATAGTCTTTATCTTTTCTGCTTTGCACTCTATCCACAAAGCCAATAAATGGACTGGTAGGTTTTTCCTTTTCTGCCATAAAACCATTTTTAACAAAATTATTGGCTGCCTTTTTCCAGTTTTTTATATTTAGCCCTCTACTTAATTTCCAATTTTTAGTTTGATAATAAACATAGAATTTTCTTCCTTCTATTTCTGGCCAATTGTTTTCTTTAAAAAAATTTAAAACAACTAATTCATTTTCTGGCCTTGCCAGTTTATTATAGTTTTTATTTGTTTTATGTTTATAAGAAGTTACCAAATTTTGGCCTACTTCTGGGACGGTGTTGTCCAAATTCTGGCTGGCTTTGGTAAAAAAAATGGCCATCTTAATTTTAGAACCTCTTGCTGGATGATATGATGGGTAATATTGCAGATAGTCCCAATCGTTTAAATCTTTCACGAAGTTGTGGTAAGTTGTCTTAGATTTAATTTTTGCTCGCTCCATAATCATTTCTCTATTAATCGTTATTGTTGTTTTAAAAAATTCCCTGTTCCACTTTTGGAAGAAAGCCAAATACAAGGTCATGTGACCCTGTTTTATCCGAGTGTCATTATGAAATCGTTCGAATGCCATATTTAGTTGGACGATATAATTTACGTGTTCCATTTATAATCTATTTTTGATTGTGACTCAGTTTTATTCTTTTCAAATTGAGCTTTAAATTCTTCGGGAGTTTTCTCGCGCATAATTCGTCTTTCTTTTTTGGGTTCGGTTGCAGCAAATAGGGATTGCAACATCGCCATTGTGGGTTTGGTTTGATTCTTTTCTATATCTTTAATAATAGCTATAAGTGCGTTAATTCTTTTCTTAATACGATTTTCAAATCCAATTAATCCTGGTTTGAAATCATCTTCTGGAGACAATTCATTCTGTTCAAAAAATTCCATCATCAAGAGCAAAGTCATTGAGTTTGATTTTGAAATTGATTTAGAATATTTTCTAAATCTCTTAACCACAGAGATCTTAATACTCAAGCTTTCAAATCGTTCTTTTTCATAACCTTTATCCATTTTTCCGTGAAATTTTTATTGATTTTACTGGGCTGAGAGCATTTTTAAGGTAAAAACGAATTCTACCGTAGCTCAAAACAACAACCAACTAACTAATTATCAGTAAGTTAAAAAATAGTAACATCGCGCAGCGTGTTACCCTCTTGCTATACATTTTTTTCGATACATCTTCAAAAATCTATACTTACATTGAAGATAATTTAGTAATCAAATTTATCGTTAGGATGACCAAGATTTAAGAACTTAAAAAAGTAATTCTTGAATTATTTTAACTTAATTCAACTTTTGATTACATTATCAACAAAACCATTTACTTATTATATCTTGAGCGTTTTCCTTTTCCTTTTTCTTATTTAGCAGAATCTTTCAAAAGAAAAAACACAAATACAAGAAAACAGCATATAGATTTCCAAATTCATCTACTTCCCATAGCGCCATCGCTGTTACCTTTTCGAAAACAGTAACTAAAATTTTGTTTGAGTAAGGACTTATAAAAAGAGGGAGGTACGAGCCTGATTATGCAGTCCGTCTCAGGCTAAATTTTAAAACTTTGTTTACGGTAGGTAAGGTTAGAATGAGTTTTTCCGAAGCGAACGCTGTCGCTTTTTCTGCGACTGTGTTAAAGATTGTTGTAGTGAACCGCTTTCCTCGTAATGAAGCTTTTCGCGAAATGTAGAGGAATGGGGTGGAACGGATAATAATGGCTAAACAAATTATGTTATGAACCGATTAGGAATGTTATTAGGCTCATAAATAGCAATTTTATGAATTGAATAGTACTTAATTAGTTTATCTGAAGAACATTTTTAAAATGTTTTAAATCATTATATAGTACATCTTTATCGATCATTTTAAATAACCTATA
This sequence comes from Flavobacteriaceae bacterium LMO-SS05, assembly GCA_051814705.1. Taxonomy (GTDB): domain Bacteria; phylum Bacteroidota; class Bacteroidia; order Flavobacteriales; family Flavobacteriaceae; genus Geojedonia. The sequence goes on along the minus strand of JBPWQW010000004.1, from coordinate 194,025 downwards.
ATTTTTACAATGTAATCCAGAATTGCATTTTTTTAAACTCTGACCCGAATTACAATAACACAAATCCCTTATACTCAGTTTTTTATTTTTTAACCTTTGTAACATCAATATTCCAATACTTTTAGCATCTATTATTTCTAAAATATCCTGATATGATTGAACAACTCCCATTGAGCCATGATCGTATTCTTCATAACAGTATTCATTATTAATTTCATAATAAGAATTATTTTCTAAATATCGAATAACAATCTCGTCTACAAATTTTAGCAACGATGTAATCTTAGTTTTTAAAAGAATCTGTGATTTAGCTCCTGTGGTAAAACAACAAGAACCAGTATCAGTATACATATGCCTATCCATCTTTACAGGAATTCGTCCTCCAGTTTCATAAACTGTTGGAAAAAACTTAGGATATGAATCAAGCTCTATCACTAATTCATAACAATCACCATCGGGCAAAAATAATTCACCACTTAAAGAATTATTATTTAAGTGGTGAACTAAACCTTTGTGTTTTGTTAAGACAGCTTCAATCTCTCGACTAATATCCATAAGGCTTAGGTTTAATAATAGCAGAACTCAATGATTTTTTAAGACTATTACTCTTAGTTGCTTCATCTTTATCTTCACCTAAAGGAAATCGTATTCCGAATTGATTACTTCTTAAAATTTCAGATGCTATTTTAAAGTTCTTTTCTTCCGAAGCTTTAATACAGTCTTCTTTTAAGCTTTTAAGAGCTGTAAGAAAATTAGTTTTTCTAGTATCGCTATAATCTTTAAAAACATCCTCATCTGAAGGTGTTGTAGGCCTAATACATTTGAATCCTCCATATTTATTAAGCTCGGCATCGATAGCTATCACAGTCTTTCTAAAAGCTTCATCTAGGTTATCTGTATCAACATAATTATTAGTAGCTAAAATGGTAAGCTCAAAACCACTTGGTAATTTTAAGTTTGTATTTTTCGTTTCTCTGTAATTTTTCCAAGCTTTCAAACAACGTACTATTGATTCTAATCTAGACCTAGTTTTCTTTTTTTCATTAAACCATTCGTAGAATTCTTTAGGGTCACTTTCTAACCACCCTTTAGATTTATGAGCAAGTTCTATTTTATTATCCTCTTTGTAATATATTGGGATATCTATATGATGTCCATCAGCAAAAACTACTCTAACGCAAGTTGTTTTTCTAATAGAATCTTTACCTGTATGATTTTCCGTTGCCTTAAAAATCCAATCATGCCAAGTATTTATTGATTGCTTAGTGTCGTCTTCACTTTTATAGATAAAATATACACCATCATCTAAATCGTATTTTCTCAACACATTACCATCCGCATCATAAGTTACTATAGGATTAATTGTTGTGTTCATTTCAAAAGAACCTTGACTACCAAACTTAGGTTGAATCTCATTAGGTTTATTGTCCTTGAACCACTTTTTAATTTTTTTACGCAATTCTTTCCTGCTCGTTTTTAAGGACTCTTTTCTGTTTTCATTAAGTTTAATTTCTTTATCAAACTTGTTATACTCTTTATTTAGTACTGCCATTTTAAAATCTTTTTTTTAGTTGCTTACCAATGAATGTTGCCGTCATTAGACCGCTTGTTTGAGGGTTTTTGTTGGTATAGTATTTACCTTTTAGGTTGCCTTGAAAATATTCTAAAACGTTTGTACCATAGTGTTCAGGTATATTTGAAACGGAATTACCTTTGTTATGATAATTCATAAAAATTGATAAGTTTTCAAACTCATCTTTATTAAAACTTATTTGCTTACTTTCTGACTGTGAAGTATCGTCACTATTACTATTGAAGTAAGTGTTTATTTTTATTACAGACCCAGTTTGCTCAATTTCTAGGGCAAAAAATCTACTATCTTTAGAGTTGTCTAAATAATGATTAAATTCAATCTCACCTTCATAACGACCAGAAATATCCTCAATCCAAAACAACCATTTAAAAGGTTTATACTTCCAAAGAAACTTATCGATCACATAAATTAATAGCCCTATCAGAATTGTTGTTGAAGGAAACTGATAATAATTAATGGCTATATTGTCCATTAATAGAGTTACCAAACTAGATATCAAAAGACTTAAAAAAGTTCCTGTGATTAAAACAAATGGTATGATTGCTCCTGGTTTATAATATTTGAAATAGTTTTTCTCCATAGTTTATCCTTTAGATTGTTTAGGGTCATTAGCTCTTGGATACGTTCTCTCTTCTTGAAAACCACCATCGTTTCTGTGGATTTTGAGGGAACCTCCACCTTGATTTTGAATAAAGTCTCTCGCTGCTTTTATAGCCTCTGGCTTATTAGCATCAATAATTTTAGAAGCACGTTGCCCATTCTCTTTTTTAAGTTTGTACACACCATCATCGTGTACTAAATGAAAATTTTTCATTTGTATTCTGAATTAATTAAATGGTCAACGTTTACAGACGATAGACCTAAACCGCGAAAGGAAATCGGTATATTTTGCAGATAAATTATAAGACACTATATTAGCGCCACAAAATATAGGGTAGTATCCTTTACATTATACTACTCACTTTCAATCTAAAAAGTCCTTCCGGTCGAATGTTGGGACTTTTTTTATGCTTATAAATTTGGCAACCATTGTTCCAAACTGTTAAGACTTTCTTAAATAGACAAGCTGTCATTACGAATCTCTTATTCTCATCACTTTTTAGTTAAACTACATTTTTATATCGATGAACGAATTTATAAACTACTGACACGACTGCCATTAGGCAGCATCATTATTTCCGTACATAGAATTATTCTGCACATTCGTTTCTTGGTGACGCCATTCTTTCTTACCAGATTGAATGATTTTAATACCAGTAAAGCCCAAAGTATTACGTGTATCATCGATAGGGTAATTACTGATTAGAATGCCATATTGATAAGGATGCTTTTTAAAGAATATATTTCCGAAATCATCTTCAAAATTACAATTCCAGTTGCGATACACACGATTACTTGCTTGGTTATAACCAGAAGCAATACGCACAGTAACACCCTTTTGTTTGAAACGTGTTCCTTTTGTAGAAACATTGTAAAAAGTTGACTCAAAATAATCTAGTAAACGGTGATATGCACCATCATCAATAAATGATAAACTTTCTCTTCCGGATTCACTCAATAACTCATTGTAATTAAGGGCTTCAATATGCTCGATAGGTGTAAATGCTCCTTCGGACTGAGTTTTTACAAACTTTGTGTGCGTGCTTAACCCTCTAACATTACTATTAAATAAATCGTTACGCCAGTCCTCGTCTGCAAAAATCTCCCAATCTTGTTCAAACTGTGCATAGTGTTCTAATAGACTTCTGCTGGCCATCAGTTTAAAATCACGATTGTTATGATAACCACAAAAACGTCCTGTAATTCCTTGCGCACCATTCGCTAGCTGTCTATCTCTTGGTTCAATACCAAAACGTACTTTTTCTTTAATGATGCCTAAATCTTTTCCAGCTGTTAATGCCTGAACTATTATAAGTACAACACGTTGTCCTCTTTTTAAAATTAAATCTGAAATTTCCTTAATACCTTCATTAATACTAAAATCACAAGCTATATCTGAACCAATTACGATAGTGGTGCATTGCTTTTTATACTGGTCTTTCAGTAATCTTCTTAGCTCAATCGCTCTTGTTGTATTCGATTCTCTAATAATCCCTAATCCATTCTCAAAAGTGTTTAAATGGTTTACATACTCTTCGGCCTTTGGATGTACTGTATAGTGGACTTCTCCATCAACATCTTGCGCTTGAACTGGTCTAAACCCTTCTGGGATATCTTCAATAACACCATCAGCTAACATTTCAGAAATACCATAATATTCAGGTGGACGAACACCAACAATTACATCTACATCTGTTGCACCTGTAAATTGTGCATCCAAAATATCATAAGGTGTAGCACTTACTGCAAGTAATTTGATATCTGGCATTCGGTAACGAAGTTCTGCAAAAAAGGCTAACTCAAATGAAGATTCTACACCAGAACCATATTGGTCCTCATCACGAACAATTAGCTGCACATCAAATTCGTTTACGACTTTATGAGGATTTGGATGATTAAAGAAATCACTCATTTTCATTACTTTTAATACCGAAGGTTTCATATCTCCTGTTACACAATCGTAATATTCACCTTGTAATACACGACAATTCTGATTGTATAAATCTGTATCACGCATACTCGTTACAAATAAGATGGATTCGTATTCTTTAATTAAACCTATTGCAGGCAATACATAATTGCATAAAAAATATACAGTTCCAGACTTACCACTTTGCATAGATGCTACAAATGCCATATTCTGATTGCCTTCTTTTAAAGACAAACCAATACGAAGTGCATTAATAATTTGATTAGGGAAGATTCCGGTTCTTCTCGAATTGTTTAATGTGTCCACGATATTCTCTTCTAGAGATTGTGGTGCATCTAATTGCTGAAGAAGAGTTTCTATCTCAGCGTCCCAAAAATTTTGATATGCAGTCATACGAACAGTATTTAAGATTAATACTGCAATATTACAACCTTACTATGCGAAGTAACTGCATAGTTCGTAAAAGTAACCTGTTATATGTTAATTGGCTTGATTAAAGTTTTCTACTATTTCAAAAATTACATCAGCTTGTTTTTCAGTAAAAACACCGTCTATACCCATACTGTGATAGTTCTTAAATGGTGAGTCATATAGTTTACTAGGTTCAATCTTACCATTAGTAGTCAGGAATTTTTTAATAGTATCAAGAAACTGTATTTGGACAGCGTTTAATTGATAATCATTGGTGAATTTTGCAAAAGCAGCATCTACTTTCTCAGGACTTAATCCCATTAATGATATGATGAATTTCACTAGACTAAACTGTGAACCTAATTCCTTTTCAATAGCTTTTTTATCTATGCCGCCTTTAAATAGTATGTCTTCTAAGACTTGAAGTTCTTTTTTGGTTATTGTTTCACCTTTTCTTATTCTAGAAATTGTGATATGGTTTTCATTTGCACGAATTAATTGTTCCAGACGATGTATATTATTTTGAAAGGGTGATGTATATTCAGGTGTTTCTGTATCAGAAAAACCACTTAATTTAATTTTATCCTCTAAAATGTAGTCTGCAAAGTCTGTTGTTACGTAGCGTTGATCCTCTGGATCTATGTATTTTACAAGCTCACGAATCCCTTTTCTTAGTTTCTCTAGATGAACTATGCCTTGTACCTTCCAGAAATCTTCTTCTAGTGGTAATTTGATTAATGCTTCTTTAGACTTGACCGCTGGTATAGTCGTTTTCTTTAAAAGTTTGTTTGATGTCCCTACTACTTTTGTAATAGGTATCATAAAGCTATTGATATACTCTTCACTATTAGGTGTTTCTAATCGTTTCGTTATTAGCGTGAAAAGTAATTTATCATAATATCTTGCTAAGTCTGTATCTCCTTTTTGTGGTTTAACTAAAGGTGCTAATTCATCTTCTATACGCTTTACATCACGTTTGGATAAATGGTTCCAGATCTCACGATTATCGTTACCAAATTCGTGCACAATTTCTAGTTTCATTTTTACATCAAATCGCTCTAAATCTAGCATTGCAATATCTTTATGTAAACCATCTAATAACTCCATTCTAAAACTTTGTAGTGAATCATCATCTTTAAACTGATTGCTCTTTAAATATTCTGCAAGACGTAATCGTAAACCAAATAAAATCTCTGTCAAACTCTGTTGTGAGCTTGTTTCAATACCCTCTGGATTTTCATTAAAAAATTCAAAATTGCCACATAAATCAAAAATCAAGAAATGCGTTTTGTCCTCACCTGCTCCAAACAAATCTGGACGTAATCTAGAACCACGACCAATCATTTGCCAAAATTTAGAATATGATTTTACTGGCTTATAAAACACGAGATTCACACAACTAGGTGCATCAATCCCTGTGTCCATCATATCTACTGAAATGGCTATTTGTGGTAAACGTTCTTTTTCTTCGTCACAAAAACGATTTATAAACTCTTTGGCTTTAGGCTCGTTATGTGTAATTACTTTTACATAATCATTACCAAATTGTTCTTTATCGAGCTCCATAAAGGTGTCTTTAAGAAACTGTGCGTGCTTTTGGTTTTTAGCAAAAATTATGGTCTTACCTAACTCATCGCCACCACGTTTTTTAATACCGTGCTCTAGTACATATCGTAAGGTTTCTATAGCAGTAGGTTTATTAAATAACCAGCTATTTAATTCTGAAGAGGAAATCCACTCGTCACCTGTTGCTTCTTCACCATCTAATATTTCTTCTTCAAACTCTTCTTTTTCTTCATCTGACAGCTCATCGTATTTAATCCCTTCACGAAGAAATTTAGTAGGAATTTCAATGGTGTGATATGGTGATAAATGTTTATTATCTACTGCTTCTTGAAAGGTATATGCATCTGTAGGCGATTTATCTGCCAGCCCAAAAATGTGATAGGTGTTTTTGTCAATACTATTTTTTGGTGTTGCTGTAAGCCCTAAGAATAAGGCATCGAAATACTCAAATATGGCTTGGTATTTTTTATAGATAGAACGGTGTGCCTCATCAATTATAATTAAATCGAAATGTCCAACACCATAAAAACGAGCTTCTTCATCACGACTTCGATCTATTAAACCCATCATTGTTTGATAGGTGGAAAACGCGAAGCGTGCGTCAGGATTGTCTTTTTCTTCTAATAAATTGACACTAGTATGCTCTGGTAAATGCTTTACAAAGTTTCTTTTTGCCTGATCTACTAAACTAGTTCTGTCTGCTAAAAATAAAATACGTTTTGCCCAATTACATTCTAGCATTAATTTTGAAAATGCAATAGATGTTCTAGTTTTACCTGTACCTGTAGCTAATACTAATAGTGCACCACGATTAGTTCCTATTAATTTACCATCACTTTTATCATTACCTGCAAAATGTTCTGAAATACTCTTTATGGCACGCATTTGATACGAACGTCCTGATATCTCTGTATCTATAGGTGCAGTACGAATATCCATGCGGTGTGTACGACGAAACATTGCAGTCTGTAATTCTGCTTTTGTGTAAAAACCGTGAACTCGACGTGATTGTTTATAGAACTGATCATCCCACAAGAAAATCTCGTAACCATTGCTGTAATACATTACTGGACGACGACCATGCATTTTTTCTAAACTATCAGCATACAGTTGCGCTTGATTTTCTCCTTTGCTTGCGCTTTCCAATGTGCGTTTTGCTTCTACTAGCGCTAATGGTAAACCATCATCATCCCATAGAACATAATCTACATACCCTGTTTCTGAGACGTTTGTAGATTTGGGCATATACTCGACCTTATATTCTTTATCATTTATTCCTTTTAAATCCCAACCTGCTTCACGAAGTGCTACATCTATAAGGTATTTACGTGTTTCTGCTTCGTTACGTGGATGGTTAACTTCATCTTCTACATTAGCTTCAACTTTATTCGCTTCTATTTGTGCTTGTAATGCTTCAATTTGCTTTTTAAAAAGCTCATTTTCATCAGCTAATTGCTGTCTTTCGGCTTCTTTGGTCTTAAGTTGCTCTTGATACGTGTCTAGTTCTTTATCAAGTTGCTCTTGAAGTTGTTTTATTTGTTTACGTGAAAGTGTACTGCCACCTTCTTTAGGAATGTAATCAAAGTCGAAAATACCGAGATTACTTACTGGCTCTTTAGCATATGATTTGATAAACCACTTGCCAAAATAGAAGAGTGCCTCTATAGCTTTGTGTGAATCTATATCATTTACTGGTTTGTTGTGTGCTGCTAAGTTTCCTGCATTCTTAATAATGAATAATTCATTATATAATTTGTGATTGAATTGTTCTTTAAATTCGGGTTGTACTAATAAGTTATGTAAGGTTGTGTTATATTGTTGCTCGAGGTCCTCGTCATTCGCATACATCCAATTTATAGCTTCTTCTAACGCCATACGACTATATACTAGTGATGTACGTGGATCTGTAATAACCAACTGTTCTGCCTTAACTGCTCTATCATGAAAGGTGGCAAACTCGTTTTTAAGAAACTGGAAATTTGAATTCATACTTCTAATATACTAATGTGTTAGTTAATCTTATCAAGATTAATCAAAATCTAAGCATTACTTATTTGTTTTATTGTATTCGTGTTTTCAATAATATTGGTCTCTAAATCTGAAATTTCTTTTAATAAAGTTCTATGTTCTTGTTCTAGTTCTTTTAGCTCAGTAAGTGTGTGAATGTGTTTCTTCTTTAAATAGTTTGCTGTTTTTTCTTTGATGGCTTTAACTAACTCACTAGGACTACCATAAATAATAAAAGCAAAGAAACCATAAATGGTAACAATTGCGCCATTTACGTTAAGGTGAGTGCCTAGATTAAATGTCCAATTATTAATTACTAGAACAACAATATTTGTCACAATAAAGCCCATTGCTATAACAGCTCTAGACCATTTATAAATTATTTTTTCTATACGTTTTAATTCTGCTTTTTGAGGTCTTAATTCATTTAATTTATTATTGACTTCTTCAAGTCTTTGTCTTTTACTTTTAAGTTTATCTTCAGGTAATATTTTTACTGGTTCTTTAGTTTCTGAATCGCTAAAAAGCTCGCCCAAAAAGAAGATAAACCCTATTACTGCAAATACACCTATAATAAACTCGCTAAATGACATCTCATCATCGTACTCATTCTTTTTTAATTTATTACTCATACTAGTTCTCCTTTAAACGCTTTTTGTAATAAGCAATTAAATAAATCTTCGCTTTCTTGTAGTTCTCGTTTCGCTAACTCTTTTTGTTTTTCGATTAAATCTATTTTTTCTGCGAATTGGTTTTGAAGATTAATAGGTGGTGCAATGAATGGAAACTTTTTAAAGCTTGCCATTGGTGGAAAATTAGGTATTCCTGCTCCTCTATTAGCTCCAAAATATTTATCTCTAAAATTCTGTTGCGTAAAATGAAAGACAAAAAAGTCTTTTCTCATTTTTTGCTCATCTAATGTTACTTTTAATAAGGCTTGATTGATAATGCCTTTTTTGGCATCTTTAGGAATAATTGCAAGCTTACCCAAATATACACCTGAACAACTTATAATTATATCACCTGGTTTAACTTCAAATCCTTTCAGTCTTTCAAAATTTTCATCATCAATATAATATCTCTCAAAATTGAAATCATTATTTAATGCGTGGTATTGCTCATAAACTAAATATCCTTGTTCTACAAAAATTTCTTTTTTCAGAGCACCACCAAAAGGACCTCTTTTTATAGAACCTTTTTCATTAACTACCAATTCTTCTATTGTCTTCGTTTTCCAATTCTTTGGATTATTCACAACATCCCCAAACATTTCCAAAAAGATAGATTGTGCCAGTTGGTCGTACTCATTAAGTAGTTGTTGGGTTTTATCACGTAAGGCTGCTGCGTTATCTAGTATTTGGGCTATGCGCTTTTGGGTTGCAGAGTCATTATTTTGAATGTCTGTTTTAGGAAATGGAATTACTTTATTAGAAAATCTAGAAATCCAATATCGTTTATGAAGTTGTGTGTCAATCCTAACTTGTTTCATTTGTTGATATACGTACTTTAAATCAACAAAACTTTCTTTGGGTATTAATATTTTCATCGCAGAAGATTTCACCTTGAAAGGAAAATCTACATAATGAAAAGATGTTGTAAAGTCATCAAAAATTATAGCAGGAACATTTTTGAATATTCCTTCCTTATCGTTAGTATATCCGAGCAGAAAAGATTTACCAGCTGTTAATACTGGCGTTTCAAAACTATCATCATAATCTGTTGTTTCAACTATGTATTTTGTTGGCTGTTCATAGTCTAAAACTTCGTTTAATTTTCTGTTTTCTAAATTCATAATTATTTAATTGAATTTAGGGTAGACAATATTTTATTGCGCTCTACAGATAAAAGATTGATTCTTTCAATTATTTCCGAAGGCGCATCATATTCCACTTCTTCATACACAATTTCTTTGTAACGGTTAATTGATAAATCCCAGTCGTTTTCTTTAATTTCTTTAAAAGGTACGAGGAAGGATTGTGAGGTTCGGTCTGCAAAATCATGTGTGCAGGTACCATCTAGAAACTTATTAAACCCTAAGTTATCAGGTATATCATTTACATGTAATAGATTACCTGCTTTATCGTGCATTTTCCCAAAATAGTCACTTTTTAAATATCGATAATGATCTAACACTTGTGGTAAGTTGAAATTATCATGTTGTTTAGCTAGTTTAGCTAATTTTTCTGCTGTAATATCTTTAGCAAATGCAAACTCATTAAATACATCTTCATCAACAATTAAGTTACGTTTTTGGTCTAATGACTTACCATCTGCTTTCATATCATAAAACCACACATTGTCTGTACCACCATTATCGGTTTTAGTAAATATAATAATGGCTGTACTTACACCACTATACGGTTGAAAAACTCCACTAGGCAAGGATATTACAGCTTCTAGCTTGTGGTTTTTTACGATCTCACTACGTATACTTTTAAAAGCTTTACCTGCCCCAAATAATACACCATCTGGTACAATTACTGCTGCACGTCCTCCTTTTTTTAGTTGGCGTAGCATTAGGGCTAAAAATAATAATTCGGTTTTTGTAGTATCTGTTACATTACGTAAACCTGGTGCAATACTTTCTTTATCTATAGTGCCTTTAAATGGTGGGTTTGCTAATACTAAAGTATAGGCATCGCTTACAGTATTATCTTTACTTACTGCATCTACATCTACAATATTAGGTTCTTCTACACCGTGTAAAAACAGATTCATAGACGCAATACGTAGCATCGTGGCATCAAACTCGGTACCGTTAAACATATGTTTGTTTATGTGGTCTTTATTTTTATCTAGCTCTGTAACACTATAATGCTTGTCGATATATTCTTTGGCTGCTACAAGAAAACCAGCAGTACCTACTGATGGATCACAAATAGTGTCTTCTAGTGTCGGCTGCATCATTTCTGTCATTAACTTAATAATGTGTCTTGGTGTTCTAAACTGACCAGATGTACCACCACCTTCTAGTTTAGATAATAAGTACTCGTAGATATCACCTTTTATGTCTTGGTTAGACATGTCTAGACGTTCTAGTTTTTCGATTACTAGATCTAGTGTTGCCGCTTTATTTATCCCAAAAGATGCGTCTTTCATATAGGTGCTAAACAAACTTTTCTCACTCCCTAAACTGCGTATAAATGGGAATATACCATCAACAGAATTATTAAAAATATTATGACGTGCTTGTACATCCATTTCCTTTAAATTCTTCCATCTAAAATCTTGCTGGTCTTTACCAAAAATAGGACTAAAGTCCTTGTTAAGACGTTTTGCCATACGCTCATTACGTGTTTCGGTTTCATCTAAATCTTTGATAAAGATTAGATATGTTAACTGCTCAACGATTGTAATGGTGTTGGATATTCCGCCTGTCCAGAATGTGTTCCATATTTGGTCTATTTGTGATTTTAATTCTCCTGTGATCATATAATTTTATAAGTATACTTTATTGTTTTGTTATGTTTTGTGCTTGTGCTGATTCCGTTATTGTAAATTTGATTGAGTCACCGACTGAAAGATTCAATCTTGCAATTTCATCTCTATGGACACCTATTCTTTTTGTCCCATTATTAATTAATACTGTGCCCCAGCCACTAGTAGCTAGATTTGTTATGACATTAGTTTCAAATTTATTCCCGAATTGATCTATTTCTATATCTCGCCAGTACGATTTATTTTTTGCTATGTCGCTGTTTACTTTACTATATCCATCAAACCAAATTAACACATCCATTAATTGCAATGCTAATGAATACAATAAATAAGGCGTATTTATGCTATTTCGATATGCTTGTATATGTATGTTTTGAGTAATATCTACAGTAGTAGTGTGAGAAGCTGCTCCTGTGATATGAATTATGTTTTTTACGTTATTCGCAATAATCATAGGAAAGTGTGTTACTGAGCAACTTACTTTTAAATGATTTGTATCACAACCGGAAAGGAACATGTACGATTCGGTTAAATTAACTTTGCTATCTCCAACTTGGACACATTTATCATGCAATAATCCGTAAGCATTTGCCATTCTAAACATGGTTTCCAATATAATTCTTAATTGGGTAAAGTATAGTTGATCATCAAATTGATTATTAAAACCTTTTAGGCCTTTAAAAATTGAAATAAATATATCTCTAGCAGAATTTGGATATTGCTTTAAAACTTCGAATAAAGTCTGGTTTTCATGTTTTATTTGAAGCTCTAATTGTGTGTCTGCTTCCGCTTTTATGTTTAGTAATAGCTCTTTTACGTCATCTGCGTTTTTTTTATTGTAACATCTAAGCTGAAACGCTTCAAGTATAGGATTGGTTACATCTGTAAAATGGGTTTGACCAGAAAGCACAAAATAAGGAAATGCTTTTTTAGGAATCAGTTCATTTATCTTTTTAATCGCTGAGCCTAAACCTGCAGGATTTGGGGTTTCTGAATTTTCATCTTCAAAAAATAAGGCGTCTAATAAAATAACATCGTAGTGGTTAATGTTAGTCTCTAATGCGGTAAAACCTTCTTTAAATGAACCATACCCTTCTAGTATTATATCTTGCTGTTCTGCTTGTAAAATGAATGGAAGAAGCGCTTCATCATTGTGCTCATCGTCAATCCAAAGTATGTTATATGTCTTACTCATTATAGTATAGGTATTATAAATGAAACTGTTGTACTGTATTCCGAGTCATCTTTGTTAGAAATTATGTTCAAAGCATTTTTACCTTCGTTATGTGCTTTTAATATTTCATTGACTTCATAACCACCTAACCCTCTATTACGTGTTTTACCAGCTGCAAAATTTTTACGCACATAATCTTTTAAAGTAAAGTCTTTAGGAAAAGAGGCTCCTGTATTTGATACTTTAACTTCTACATAAGATTTCTTACTATCAATATCATAATTAAAGTAAGAAGCTTCCTCCTCACTGTTTGTGAATGGTAAAATCTCAATATTAATTTTATTGGACTTCTCTTTATTTGTAAATGCGTGATTTTTAGCATTATCCAATAAATTAACCAAGACGATTCTTAGTTTTTGTGAATTTCCTTTTATTAAAACTTGATTATCCATTAATTCTTTAATATCCTCATGTATGTCTAGTTTAAGGCTAATATTATTGTTTAAGCTTTTCTTTTCATCTTTTACAAATTCTGATAAAAATTTGAGAAAATGAAGTTCATTTTGTTCAAAATTTGACACACTTACCAATGACGTGTTTTTATCAGCAAGTTCCTGTATATATTTAACATTTTTAGTGATGGAATCGAAAGCATCAACTAATGTAAATTGTCTTTGTTGACTAATTAAATAACTCTTCCAATTTGGGTCTAAGTTAGATAATGCATTTTGAATTATTTCTATTGACGAACCTATGCTAAGTAAAGGTTTACCTAATATATGACTTAAAGACGTAGAGCTTTCAGTTTCCTCTTTATGAATACCACTAAGTATATTTTCTTTTTCTGACTCTATTTTTCTCAGTCTTTTTGAGAGCTCAATGATTCCGCTAACTTTTGCCTTTTGCTCTTGCATGGTAGGCAATTGGAATATGATATTTTCTAAATCTTTTTTTCTTAGCATTGGTTGCACAGAACCAACTCTATAACTATCTAATTGTTCTTGTACATAATCTGCAGAAAATTCATTTATCAAAAATGTTGGGTTAACAATATTTTCATCTAGCCTTAATGCGACTACAGCTTGAGATATGACAATTGGCTCTCCAGTATAATTAAAAAACGTAGGTTTTAACGTGTTCCACCTTGTTGCGATTAATAAACAAGATTCATCAATAACCCTAAATGTTCCTCTCTTTATAAGGGTGTTTTCTATTTCTTCACTAGTCAATACACTATCAAAAACATCACCCTTAAGGTTTCGAATTTGGACTTGTTTCATGTGTTCATTTATAGGCGCTCTTAAACCTCTAATAATCGAAGAAAAATCAGAAATTTTTGTTCCTTGAATATCTTTTAAAAAATATCTTCCAACAGATAAATCAAAATCATTATTATAGATTTCTTCAACGTTAATGTATTTCAAGAATTCATTTTCTGTATCTTCATTGATTAACTTTATAAGCTCAAAATCGTTTAATCTTTTACTTCTTGGTCCATCTTTAGTAAAAAAACTGGACGCATCTATAAATTTGATATATCCTGGTCGTGAAGAAATAGTTTTAAATACGATTATGCAAACAGGAATACTCGTATTTGAAAGTAAACCAGAAGGTAATGTAATTATGGTATCAATAAGATCATTATCTATTAACCATCTTTTTAGTTTTGCTAAACGACCACCACTAAAAAGAAAGGATAGTGAAAATACAGTAATAAGTTTTCCGTTATTATTTAAGGAATGAATTCCTTTATCGATTAGAAAACTTTCAACGTCATAATAACTTTCCGCTCCTGGTATATAGTATGAAGAAAACCTTGGGACACGCATCTTGAATGGTGGTGTAGCAACAATAAGATCGAATTTTTGAAATTCATTCCAGTTTTCTATCGAATTACCTAACTCGTAACTATAACCATATCCTTTACTATGAGCCTTAAGCCTTAACTGCCCAATTGCCCAAGTAGATGTATTAATTTCTTGACCATGATATTCTTGATTGTCTTTTAAATAAATACTAAAAGAAGCTAAGCCAGCAAAAGGATTATAGATCTTAGCTTTACTATCAAGATTAGCTAGTTCAATAACTAACCTGCTTATTTCTTTAGGCTGTACAGATTCTCCAGACCTTTTCCCTTGATAATCAATTAATTTCTGAAGTAAATATTCAAACACTTCTGGGAAATTATTTTTTAATTGATATTTATCGATTTGATAAAAACATTGAACAACTTCAGTAAATGCGTTAGGATGGATATTCTTTAAATCCTCAGAATAAACGTTAAAGATTTTATTATAAAATGAATCATATTTAAGTTCCTGAAAAAATTCTTCAAGCCAATTATAATTATTTATATTTTGAATATGTGGAAAAGTATCATCTTTAAAAGCAGAAAGCAGGAATAAAATAAGTTTAGTTGATTCACCTCTTCCTGATTGATAAAGAATATCAACGCATCGCCAAACCACGTTACTTATATTTTCAACTATATCTTTATTCATGTAATTCTCTTCTCTCATAAACTTCTTTAAATTCAATAATGCAAATTAATCACTTAACTACGCAGAGTATCTGCACAGTTATTCTTTGTAAAACTGTTGCATTGTAATTGAATGTTCTCTCATTTGCTTTTTTAATGATTCTGGTTCTAACACCTCTAATTCTTGACCATAGGACAATAACTGTTGCACTAATTCTTTATTAATTATTGTCTCAAACCAAACTTGATCTTGTTTATCTTCTTCAAAAAATTCTTCGTAATCTGGTTGAAAGGGTTTTGTTTTAAAATAGTTTTCTCTTCCATTATGAAAACGCACAACTACTCTCTCTACATTTTCGTTTATTCTAGTTACACCAACCATTGTTCTGAAAAATATTTCCCAATCTTTGTCTGAATCTAAATAATTGACGTCTTCAAGTGTTTCAAAACTAATAAGTCTTTCATCTAATGGAATACTGTGTTGCCACCTTTCAACTGTTTTATTATATCCAAAGACAAACCATCGTCTATTGTATTGTTTTAAAATATGTGGGTGAAATTCAAAAATCGTTGATTCCTTATCTTTAAAGCCTTTATAAATTATCTGTAAAGCTTGCTTTTTCTTAATTGCTAGATATAATGGCTTAAGGTGTTTTATACCTTTGTATTCTTCGTTATGATCGTAAAATAAGATTTTTTTAGCATCATTTTCTTGCTCCTCTTCATCTTGAAACTTAATTAAGGCTTCTGCTAATTTGTTATACTTTGGATGATTCTCAAATCTAGATAATAATTGTTGAGCAGCTTCAATTAAATATTGCTCATATTTTTGCAATGGTCGTTGTGCAATAGTAAAATTAGCATCAGAGTATTTATATTCCCTTATTCCTTCTGGTAGTGGTGCATCAAAGCCTTCTTTTTTATCTCTAAAAACTTTAATATCGTCACGTAATGTTCTTTCTGAAATTTCTTCTCCAGGATATAATTCTGCAATACCTTCATTCAGAATTCTCAATAATTCCTCAAAGCCATAAGACTTATTCCGGAAGCAATTATCTAAAATATTATATCTCAAGTGTGCGTGTTTGCTATTTGCCATTATCCTATTCTTAAAATTAATTTATAGCAACTTCAATTTTGAGCTGAGTTTTTTTCTTATTTATCAATTCTTTAAATTCCGTTTTTCGTTCTTGCGTAAGAAAACTATAGTCAATCAATCCAGACCATTCATTCATTCCTTTTTCAATTCGCTTCCAAAGATTTTCAATCGCTTTTTCTGGTATGTGTGCTTTAAGCATTGCTTCGTTAAAATCCTCGCGTTTTAGTTTTCGTTTTTTACCGTTTATGTTTAAAGCCAAATCTTCTAAATCGTCTGGCAATAATAATTGCGCTGAAATCATATCATAAGCTGGTGTGAGTTCGTATGCATTGGATTCTTTCGCGATAAGCGAAAAATTCTTTAGGTGCATATCATTATTTCCTATTAAGAAAGACACGATCACTTGTTCATAAAAATGAACAACATCCTTTATGGGGTTTTTAGAGTGGGCTATTATCCCTTTAGCAATTTGCTCGTAAGACCCTCTGTACTTATGCTCTGTTAGTCGCTCATTAAATTGACAAGCATCTTCCATAGCAAACTTATCGCCTTGCGCATTACGATCTATACGTCTTGTTATGTAAGCCAACTCTCCACCTTTTAAAGGCAGTAATAAAAAAGGAACGGTTTCAATGCCACAAGCTTGGGTCATTAGCATACACAAAGCTTCTAGTTCTGGCATTTGTGGATAAGCAGAATAAGGTGGTTTTAAAATATATCTTCCGTTTAAAGCACCAACTATGGTTAAGCGCTCTTCAGTAGCTGTTTTTGTAAAGCCCATTGACAATTTAGGCTGTACACCCGTTACTATAATACGCTGTGCAACGTTTTCTTCAGCAAGCTCATTTATTTGTGATACGTCATAGTCTAATCGAAATACAGGTGTATCACTTTCCCAAAAACGAGCAAGACAAGCAGGGTGATACTGATGATCTCCTGATGCTAATGGTTTATGACAAGCTAAACAACTACTCATTTTCTATAATACTTATGTTACCTATGCAATCACGACAGGTGGTTAGTAATAATCCCATGCGATCTCTTGGGTTAAGTTTCCAATTTTTTTGTGCAATATCTAGCAACCATCCTTCTGGAATTAGTCCGTCAAAAAATGGAAATAAATTATCTGAGGCAAAAGGGTCTTCCTGTAAAGGAAATGTTAATGATACAGGTGTTGCATTTTTCAATGACAAATAGGTTTTATCATATTGAAATAAATAACCTTCGTCATTTTCAGTAAGCATTCCTGCTTTTTGATTACTCACCCAAATTTCTCCTTGTCTCATCGCTTATAGGTGTTGGTGTTAATGTATGACCAAAAAATAGTAATACTTGATTTACTTTATCGGTCATTAAATTTGGTTTTCCTTGCTCTAGGTCGCGCACAAAGCGAAGTCCAACGCCAGTCAGGTCAGACAAATCTAATTGTGTCAATTTACTTTCTTTTCTGCTTATTCTAACGAAGTCAGCAATAGCGTTATCTCGATTCCAATCTTTCATAATTATACCCATAAAGGTGTAAGATGATGCAATATATGAATTTTATACCTCATTAGGTATAATTTATAATAATAATAATTAAATAGACCTTTAAGGGTATAAAAAAAATCATGCCGTTAATAAAGTACTACTTCAAACGCTTCGGAATTGAAAGCAAAAGTGTAAATTAAAACAAACTATATGTAATTACATATAATATTAATTGAACCCGAATTTTTATATGTAATTGGATATAATTGCAGTTGGCCTAAGCCATGTTGTCTAAATACAGAAATGATAAATAAATTAGAATAGCTTATCATTTAACAAAGTTATGATAAGAAAATGTATTTTTCTTATCATAATATCGCATATCGCGATATACGATAAATTAAATTTTAAGTGCTTTTCAGATGAATAATTAAAGTGCCTTTTATTGCACTATTGAACATAATTCGGGCACTTTAATCTAAAATTACTCGAATAGTGTATTATAATGCACTATTCATGATATATTTATATTGGAACTAAACATACATCATCTGCGGAAAGTTGGGTCGGTTTATCTTTTCAATATTGTAAATAGTATCGAAATTTAAAAGCATCTCTGTCGATGGCATCGACACATTATGGATGTATGTCGACACATTCGATTTTTTTCGACATATTATATTCTTATGTCAAAGTAGAATCGATTTGCAATTCGCGAATTGCAAATCAAAACTAAAATTTGAAGTATTTTGGTTCGTTTTATCATTCAAAGAACAAAACAAATGTTAAAGTTTGTTAAATCGAGACCAATTCGGTGACCCCTAAAATATGCGCCTTTTAGAAGCCCTGTAAATACTGGAAAGTTGAAATTATGGTCGTTGTCTCCGACTCCACATCACTCCAAAATTGCAAGATTTTGTGAAATGAAAATCTGAAAATTTATTTTCAAGATTGTAATGGAACAAAATAATTTGCATCGCAAATTTTGATTTGCAATTTCGGAAAGGTGAGCAAGGCGAAAGCCAATCTCTCCGACTCCACAAATAACCCTCATAAACCTAGTGTTTATGAGGGTTATTATTTTACGTTGACAAAAATGAAAACTGTTTTAGTCTACTATTACTAACTTTTTATACTTTATGATTCATTAATACAAAAGAGACTGTATTAACGCTTGAAAACTTTGAGATCAAAAATAATCCAGTTCAAATTTATTTTGAGAAATCCCTGACTTTTCCTAAAATGCAACTGTTTGTTCAATATAATCCTATTATTTCCGCACTGACTTAATAATGTTAAGTGCATTTTTTACATCTTGCTCCAACTTAGCATAATCTTTATTGGCAATGATATCCTTTGAAATCAATTGCGATCCCATACCCACACACGTAACACCGGCATCAAACCACGCTTTTAGGTTTTCTTCGTTTGGTGACACGCCCCCTGTTGGCATAATACTAGTCCATGGTTGAGGACCTTTGATGCCCTTGACAAATTGAGGGCCATAGGTATCCCCTGGGAACAACTTTACAATCTCACAACCCAGTTCTTCAGCTCTAGCTATTTCGGTCAAGGTTCCACATCCTGGCGACCAAAGTACTTTCCTTCGGTTACAGGCTATTGCAATATCTTCTCTCAAAACTGGGGTGACAATAAAATTGGCACCCAAGGCCATGTACAAGGACGCAGAAGCAGCATCGGTAACTGAACCTACACCCATGATCATTCCAGGTAATTCACTATTGGCATATTTGGTCAGTTCTCCAAACACTTCATGCGCAAAATCTCCTCTGGCCGTAAACTCCATTAAACGAGCTCCTCCATCATAACAGGCTTTTAATATTCCTTTGCTTAATTGCAAATTGGTACTGAAAAATAATGGGATCATTCCCGTTTCATTCATTACCGATGCAATTTCTATTCTTGAAAATTGTGCCATTTTAATGTTTTTTTAATATTTAATTCCAGTTTAATATTTTCTTGAAATCATATGCTTCCGGGTTAGGTACATATTTTTTTGCTTTTTCATAATCCTTTTTTTGAAGATAGAAGAGGTTATTAATAAATAGTTGAGCCATATCTGAATCAATATCAACTAGTCTTGGTTGAATTTTCCCATTTTCATCTTCTAAATCCTTCAAAAATAAAGGCGTTATATCACCATTTGAATTTGCACTAACAATACAGCCAGAAATGCCTTGATCATACAGTTTTTTAACTCCAATTCCAAGTAAGGTACACAAAGTTAAATCGAAAGCAATTGGATTACAACATCTTAATTCGTAACCTAGTTCTACAGGTCTTGATTTTACTATTAATCCTATTTCCTTCAGTTTTAGTTGTAACAGATAATTGAATATATGTGACTTGCTTACATTTCCCAATTCTGGATGCCCATGTTCGTCGTAGGTGAAGTTAATGCCCGAATTTATAATTTCCTGTTCATCCATAAAATGAAAAACACCTTCACTGACTAAAGCTACACCATATTCAATACCTTCCAATTTACATTTAACAATTGAAGAAACAATCATATTGATTATTTTTTCGAATGTAATATTAGTTTTATTGAACATTTCTGGAATGATCATCATTTGAAAATGACAAGCCGAGGCAATACCAAAAGCTAAATGACCCGCAGAGCGACCCATTGCAGTCAATACAAACCAATTTTCACTGGTTCTAGCGTCTTCATAAACCGTAGTCCCAATACGTACTCCTTCATCTTTTGCCGTATGAAAACCAAAAGTTGGGTTCCTATCTGGTAAAGGTAAATCGTTATCAATTGTTTTAGGAACATGTACATGAGCCACAGATAACTCTTGATTTTGGAGATATTTGGTTAATCTGTTAGCGGTTGAAGCTGTATCATCACCACCTATAGTAACCAATAATTTTACATTATTATTTCTAAAAAAATTGGCTCTAAAATCACTGTCTTTTGGTTTAAACCTACTCATAATTAAGGTTGAACCTCCACGACTAAAAATACGATCGGCATGATGAAAATCAAATATCTTTACTTTAGGATTTTCAGAAAGCAAACCTTGGTATCCATGATGTACACCAATGACTTGATAACCATCTTTCATAAAAGTTTTGGCTACGGTACTTATAACAGTATTAATACCTGGTGCAGGACCACCACCACAAATAATGGCAATCGACTTTTTCATACATCAAAACGGTTAAAATTTTTATTTTAGCTTATCGAGCAACCCTACCTGAAGCATCGCCGCCCATAAGTTTGGCTACTTCATCAACGGTCACTAAGTTGGCATCCCCCTTAATTGTGTGTTTTAAACAGGATGCTGCAACAGCAAAGTCCAAAGCATTTTGATCATCGTTTGGATAGGTTAATAATCCGTAGATCAATCCCCCCATAAAACTATCACCGCCACCAACGCGATCTACGATATCGGTAATTTGGTATTGACGTGTTTGTAACATTTTTTTACCGTCGTACAAAACGCCCGCCCAAGTATTGTGAGATGCTGATATTGATCCTCTTAAGGTAGTAATTACTTTTTTTGCTTTTGGAAATTTTTTCATCATTTGTTGACAAACTGACAAAAATGCCTCAGCTTTTACATCATGTCCATGGGTTTGGACAGCTAACCCTTCTGGTTTAATTCCAAAATGCATTTCAGCATCCTCCTCGTTTCCAAGAATCACATCACAATAAGAAGTCAATTCGGTCATGATGGCTTCACGATCGCCACCGTATTGCCAAAGTTTTGCGCGATAATTTAAATCGGTTGAAATGGTCACACCCATTTTACTTGCTACTTTTACTGCTTCCAAACAAACATCGGCCGAGCTTTGTGAAATGGCTGGGGTAATGCCTGTCCAATGAAACCATTCAACACCTTTAAAAACTTCTTGCCAATTGACCATTCCTGATTGAATACTGGCCATAGAAGAATGTGCTCTATCGTAAACTACTTTGCTTCCTCTTGAAACTGCTCCAGTTTCTAAAAAGTAAATTCCAAGGCGTTCGCCTCCCCAAACTATTTTATCAACTCCAACGCCACGTTTGCGCATTTCCATCATGGCACATTGTCCAATATCATTTTTTGGCAACCGAGTTACAAAATCAACTGGAATCCCATAATTTGCCAATGAAACGGCTACGTTAGATTCTCCGCCACCATAGACCACATCAAAATTATCGGCTTGTGAAAATCTTAAAAATCCTTGTGGGGCCAGTCTTAACATGATTTCCCCAAATGTCACTACTCTACTCATTGTGAAATTTATTTAAAAATTAACTAAACGCTAAACCACCATTGATATCCACATTATTTCCAGTAAGAAAAGAAGATTCGTCAGAAGCCAAATAGGCAACCAAATCAGCTACTTCATCAGCATGCCCCTCTCGTCTTAATGGAGTTGCAACAGCTACTTTTTTTCTTATCTCATCTTTAGTGAAATCATCATGAAATTTAGTTCCAATTAAACCTGGACAAAGTGCATTTACTCGTATTCCTTTAGGTCCAAGTTCTTTCGCCATCGCTCTAGTAAATGTGCTTACAGCGCCTTTTGAAGCCGCGTATAATGAAGATCCACCACCACCACCATCTCTTGCTGCTTGAGAAGCAAGATTGATGATAGATGCTCCTTTACCCATTAAAGGCTCAAAAGCTTGCATCACGAAAACAGTTGACTTAAAGTTGACTTCCATAACTAAGTTATAAAATGACTCATCAAACTCTTGTATTGATTTACGTGCGAAAAGACCACCTGCATTATTCACTAAAATATCGATTTTATCTCCAAACGCTTCAACCGTTTTCGCCTTTAAATTCTTAATTTCATTTAGTTTTGAAACATCAGCTTTAACTGCAATAGCTTCTCCACCTAAAGATTTTATTTCATCTACCGTCTCATTGGCTCCCGATTCAGAATTATGATAGTTTACAACTATTCTAGCTCCTTCTTTAGCTAGTTTAATAGATATTGCTCGACCAATGTCTCTAGAACCTCCTGTTACAACCGCTACTTTTCCTTTTAATTTATTCATTTCAGTATTTTGGTTCATTAAATAGTAAAAATTATTATCTGCTCAAATTTCACCTTATAATATGTTTAATACTAAATCCCTAAAGCTTGTCCGCCACCAATTTGGATAGTTTCAGCGGTTATAAAAGCTGCATCCTTGCTAGCTAAGAATGAAACAACACCCGCTACATCTTCTGGTTGACCTAATCTTCCTAACATAATATTATTGGCCCAAGAAGCAAAAACTTCTGGTTTTGTCGCTTTAATTTGGGCATGAAAAGGGGTGTCAATTGTACCAGGTGATACTGCATTGACTCTAATTCCATATTCAGCCAAATCTTTTGCTAACGCTCTAGTTATTGCATGAACACCAGCCTTAGATGTTCCATAGATTCCCGCTCCAGGACCTCCAGCTGTCCATCCTGCATTTGAGGAATAATTAATTATAGAAGGGTATTCTCCCTTTTTAAGAAAAGGTATTGCTGCTCTTGAAGCAAAAAACACAGAATCGAGGTTAAGTGCCATCACAAATCTGTAAAATTCAGTGGTCATTTCTTCAAATCGAGATCTTCCACCTAAACCGCCAGCATTATTAACAAGGACGTCAATTCTTCCGTATTTTTCACCAATTTTGGTGATATTTGAAGTTACCTCTTCATCTTTTGTAACATCGAATCCATAATATTCTGCAGAGATTCCTTCTGCTGTAAGTTCTTCAACTCTTTTAGCTCCTGCTTCATCTTCAATACCGTTTAATACTACTGTGTATCCATCTTTACCTAATCTTTTTGCTACCTCAAAACCAATACCACCTGTAGCTCCTGTAATTATTGCTACTTTTCCTTTTAAATCATTCATATTATACTGTTTTATTTTATATTAATTATTTTCTATGGGACCAATCGTTTTACAAAACTTATAGACGGAATACACACCTAATGGTACAAATACCGCAATTAATATAAATGCCGGTGTGTATGATGTTTTTGTTATTACGGGAATTAGAAAATTCATGATTATTACTGAAAATATTCCAACAGTGCCTCCAAGGCCTGCTAAAGTTCCTACTGACTTTCCGCTAAACAAATCGCTTGGTATGGTTTGAATATTTGATATTGCAAATTGAAAACCAAAAAGCACCATGGACACAATAAGTACAAACTTTGTAGGTGTGTCTGCAAATTGAATTGTAGTAATTAAACCAAGGAACATTAAAAGACCTCCAATCCAAATCGTTCTTTTTCGTGCTACATCAACGGAACTTCCATTATTTATCCATTTACCTGTTAATAAACCACCACTAAGACTTCCAAGTGCAGCACCAACGAAAGGCACCCAAGCGAACATTCCAATTTCTTTAACGTCAAACCCATAAGTATCTGCAAGGTATAGAGGCATCCAACCTACAAATAACCACCAAATGGGCTCAAGGAAGAAACGTGACATTAAAACAGCCCACGATTCTTTATGTGAAAGAATTTGACGTATGCTTAATTCTTCACCGTCGTGGTCTTCTCTTCTGCTCTCATATCTTCCTGATATAATGTGTTTTTTTTCTTTTTCGGTTATCCAAGGGTGTTTGTCTGGGCTTTTTTTATTAATTATAAGCCATGGAATAATCCAAAGCATGCCTAAAGACCCAATAATTATAAATGTTGCTTTCCAACCAAATCCTATATACAAAAATGCGATTAATGGAGGCGCAACTACTGAGCCTAAAGAAGCTCCAGCATTAAAAATTCCTTGTCCAATTGCTCTTTCCTTAACAGGAAACCACTCGGCATTACTTTTAACCGCTCCAGGCCAGTTGCCTGCTTCTGAAACACCTAATAAAACTCTAAAAAAGCTTATCGACATAACACCTTTTGAGAAGGCATGTAAAATAGATGCCAAAGACCAAAAGAAAATTGAAACAACATAACCCATTTTAGTTCCAATTTTATCATACAATTTCCCTGAAATCGATTGCCCTAAAGCATAGGCCACCATAAAGACATTTAAAATTAATCCATAGTCTGATTTAGTCAGTCCTAGATCCTCAGAAATACCAGGCCACATTATTGCTAAAGCCGAACGATCAATATAGTTAATTACCGTCGCAAGGCCGATTAACCCAATAATCCACCATCTTAATCCTTTAATTTTCATAATACTTAATATTAATTTTTGGATTATTTTAAAAAATATCCGTTAGGTCTAGACTACATTAGTAATCTAAACTATGACCTATATTAATTAAACTTAACGCTAATTATCCCAAAGCCTCTTTGACATTAACTTAATGAAGAAATGTTTTCAGTAATTAGTATTTTATTTAATACGCCCTCTCTAATAATTATACTTACCATATTGAAATCGTGCAATTTCAATATGACTTTCTATTAAACTACTCTTCAATATTATAACAGTACTGATATAATACTTTAAAATGTTCTTTCATTTTTTGTTTTGCCAATTGAGGATCCTTATCCTTTATGGCTTCATATATTTCACTATGTTCCTTAATTCCTAGTTGTGCTAAACTCTTATCACAAACATGATATTTTTCAAAATTGATTAAAATTCCCGGTGTAATAGTCAGCATAACCTTATTCATAGTACGATTACTACTGGCTTTTGCAATGGCAAGATGAAATAATAAATCTTCTTGAACAGCATCTTCACCGGCCAACACTTTTTTTGTGTAAGCATCAAGTGTGCTTTTCATTTGGTCTAAATCGGTTTCAGTCCTTCTCATTGCTGCTAACCCTACCGTTTTTAACTCTAATAAGATTCTTGTTTCAACCAATGATTTAAAATCTGGCTTTTCTAAAGTTAAAATTTCTTCTATCATACCATTCATTGCTGTAACACCAATATTAGCGACAAAGGTTCCGCTTTGAGGAATGGATTTTAACAGCCCATAATATTCTAATTTTTGTATAGCATCACGAACATTGCTTCTGCTGACTTCAAATTTTTCTGATAATTTTCGTTCAGAAGGTAACTTGTCCCCAGGTTCAAGATTCTTATAATTAATTAAGTCTCTAATTTTACCAATAATATCTTTTTGCAGGGATCCATTTTCGCTTTTTGTCAGGGTGTCTAATTTCATATCTTATAAAGTGGTTAACCAGGTTGAGACTACAAATGTATAACATTAATTCCTTCTTTGATGAGCTATACTGACCTAAAATGGCCAGTAAACTCCTCAATTTTAACTAACTCAAATTAATCATATTTTTTTAATGTGTTACCTCTAAATTGTAATATTTTACTATGGCATAAGCTCCTTCATCTCTTGATTGAAAATAATTACCTGCTTTAAAATAATTTTCAAACACACCCCATCGTCTGATACTAGCATTATCATAGACAGCATATTCATTTTTATTAAGGCTAACTACCATTTTACCATCAGTAACTTTTACTTCTAATGAGAACTTTCCATAGCCAACTTCTTCTTTAAACGTATAGCCTTCGTCATCATCCCACAGATCCTCTAAGAGTATTTCATTTTCATTGGCACTTAAATTTTTAAGTACTTTGGTTTTAACTCTAATTTTACCGTCTTGCCAATATATTTTTAAAATAGGCGGTGCATTATTATCTTTTTGCCCTATTAAATCACGCTGATCATTAGTTAATCTTCCATGAATTTGCATGATAATTATCTTATGAGCCTTTCCATCTGAACCTCTTGAAACCTCATCGACCGCCAGTTTCCCTTTCATTATTCCACCTTGAGCAAAAGTCCAATTGGTATTGTTATCGCCTGGTACCATTTGCTCCCGTAATTCAGATCTTGAATACTTTGTATTTGCAGTTGTTGCATCGCTAGGAAAAGCATAAAAAACTAATGCTCCACTAGTCGAATCGTTATACATATATGGTTTTAAGGTCTCATTAGTGGCATAATTCAAAATTTCAGGCGGCTCAACACTTATGGCCTTACCGTCTTTGCCCTCAGGAACGGTTACACTCCAGTGGCTTAAATCGATGTTTGGTAATTTGAATTTTTTACGCTTTTTTGTTTTAGCTTGATTTTCTGAATCTGCATTATTGCTGGCCGATTGACCAGCAACATTTGCAGATAAAAAAAGTGATGCTATACATACTATAGTTATTGATTGAATATATTTCATATCATATTAATGAATTTGTATCTAATTACTATAGTGGTAATACTGAAACATCGTCTAGGTATGCATCTGCTGTATTTGAATGATCTACATAAATTGCAATTTCGCCATTCGCTCCAGTTTCAAACTGAATGACAAGTTCAGTGTAATTATTCTTACCATTAACAACCGTGCCATTTTCTTGTGCTAAAAAAGTGGCTGAGGCAAATTCACTCTTGTTAGATAATTGACCATCTATAATTGAAACGCGAATATAATCGCCAGCACCTTGTAATGCATAATAACCTCTAAATGTATATTTTGTGTTTGGTGAAACGGTAATCCCTTGATAAGTTACCCTCTGTGACGATGCACTAACAGGATATTTTGCACCTCTTGATCCATTTCTTCCGTCACTTGTAGTTTGATGTATGGAAGCACCTGAAAGTCTCCAACAATCACGACTATCTCCGCTGCCACATACACCTGCAACGTCCTCAAAATCGGGAGCACCAATTATAGGAATAATGGCTGCAGGAACTTCGGGTTCTACAACTTCAATAACTTTAGTAAATGTATTGGATACACCTAAATCATCGGATGCTGTTAATGATACGGTAAATTCCCCTTCACCTGGAAAAGTGTTTGTAGCATCTAAGGTCGTTGCTGATTGACCATCACCAAAATCCCATGCGTATGTTGTTGCACTGGATGACAAGTTAGCAAAGGTATAAGTTTGCCAGTCCTCAGCAGTTTGAGTTTCTACAAAATTTGCTGAAGGCGGTGTTAAATCTGGAATAGAATTAGCTTCAGGTAAATCGAACTTTAAGGAATCAATTGTAGGGTCGCATGAGGACATCGAAAATGCCATCAAAGACACTAGAACCACCTGTAAAATAAGTTTTAGTTCTGTTATGATTTTTATTATTGTTTTCATATAAAATGATTTTAATTTTTATAGTATTAAATTTTAATAACCTGGGTTTTGAGACATAAGCCCTTTACTTAAATTGATTTCTCTTTGAGGAATTGGCAGTAAAAGATCTGTTGCAGTAAAACTATAATTGTTAGCTGTTGAGAACGCCGATAAAACGTTCTGAGCTTCTCCAAATCGCATTAAATCAAACAAGCGTTGATTCTCGAATGCTAATTCAACACGTCTTTCATCTAATAATTGTTGCTTCGTAATATTTGTAACAGTAGCAGTTAATCCGGCTCTGTCTCTAATTTTTTGAAAAGACGTAAGCGCCGCAGTTGCATTTGTAGATGCTCCACCAGCCATAATAGCTTCAACATGCATTAATAAAACATCGGCAAAACGGAGGACAATCCAATCGTTTCCGGCAAAATCTGGATTAAGATCGAAAGCCACACCTGTTGGGCCTCCATTTTCTCCATTAGGAAAATATTTAGCGACTTGTCTCTGGGCAGGTTGAGCAGGATCCATTCTGTACGAGAATGCGGCTCTATTCCCACCAAGTTCGTCTAAAGCAGCTGCAGCTTCTGGAGTAACATAATTAACTCCACTAGATCTTCCTATGGAATTTAACCATTCAGCTGAAAATCCTTGACTTTCAGATGCAGGAGAATTAGTATATCCAATTGCAAAAATTATTTCGCTATTCCCCTCTTTATAAAAAACGTCATTAAAGTTGTTTTGTAATGTAAATCCGCTGTTGATTACGGCTTCACACAACACTTGTGCAGCAGAGTAGTTTTTTGTTGTAAGATATACTTTAGCCAATAAACTCTGTGCCGCAGCTTTAGATGCTCTATTTTTGTAAGTGTTATCTAAATGAGTCGATGCAAAAACTAAATCGTCGATAATAGAATCATAAATTGTTGAAGTTGCTACTCTTGTAAATTGTTTTTCGAGATCCAAAGGTGCTATAACTTCATTTATTAATGGGACATCCCCAAATAATCTTACCAAATTAAAATAAGCATAGGCTCTTACAAATCGTGCCTCAGCTTCAATTTTTGCAGCATTGGCTGGAGTAGCTACACCTATGTTTTTTAGAACAACGTTAGCTCTATATATAATTTGGTAAAAACTTTGATAGTAGTCTGTTACAATACCGTTTGAAGTTGAAATGGAGTAGTTTTCAAATTGAGCGGCCTCACCTTCACTACTTTTAGTCCTGGTATTATCACTTCGCATTTCTGTAAGATAGAATTCGAATTGTATTCCTTGTAATAATTCTGATGATGAATCTTCTAATGCATTAGTACCTTGAATTCCGTCGTACATATTTATAAGACCAGTAATTAACTCACTTTCATTTGAATAAAACGTACTTTCGCTAATTGCTCCTGTCGGTTCTGGCTCTAGAAAATCATTTCCACAAGAGGAAAATAAAGTTGCCATTAATAAGGTATATATGATTATAAATCGTTTCATAATATGTATATTTTTTCGTTTCATTATTAAAATTCTAAGTTTAATCCTAAAGAGATGGTTCTAAAAATAGGCGAACCAGCTCTTTGGTAACCATAAGTAGTTGGACTTGTATCATTAATAGACTCTGGATTAAAACCAGTATAATTATCAGCTGTTTTATATATTAAATTCTGACCTGCAGCATATATTCTTGCTTTTGACAATCCTAATTTTTGGGATAAATCTGAAGGGAAATTATAGCCAATATTTACATTTCTTAAAGCTATGTAAGAGGCATCTTGAATTATGGCATTAGTAAATATTTTTTCTTTTATAAAACCTTGGTCTGGAGTTGTGGATACATTAAAATCTTGTGCGCTATTAAAATGATTAAACAAATATTGATCTCCCATATTTCTTATTTCAGCTCCGTGACTTCCTTGAAACATAAAACTTATATCAATGTTCCCAATTTGAAATTCGTTAGTAAAACTCCAAACTAAATCAGGATACGGGTCTCCAAGTATGGTTTTATCATCATCGTCAATTAAACCATCTCCATTTAAATCTTTTACATATACATCTTGTGCCTGTCCACCAATAGGGAAATACGGATTATTTATATATTCTTTAGGGATATCTCTATCTACAACCCATCCATAAAAAGATGAAATAGGATTGCCTTCTAAATTAATCCATTCAGCAGCTCTTTTATCATCTACATTTTGTATTTGACCATTGGAATCCGCAAAATCAACTAATTCATTTTTATTTATAGACGCAAGTAGGGTAGAACTCCATCTGAATTTTTCTTTAGAAATATTTCTAGTTCTTAATTCAATTTCAACACCGCTATTTTCAACTTCTCCTAGATTTACTAAGGCATTAGAGAATCCTGTTGTAGAAGAAATAGGGTTGTAGAGTAATAATTGGTCACTGGTACGTTTATAATATTCGACAGAACCTGAAACAATATTGTTAAAAAATCCAAAATCAATGCCTGGGTTTATTTCTATAGAACGCTCCCATTTTAAATCTGGATTAGAAATATTTATAGGGTTAAAACCAGATACAGCTGTATTATTAACAATGGCAGAACTTGCACTTAATAGGGCTATATATGGGTAATTGTCTATTAAATCATTACCGGTATCTAAATTTGGATTTCCCGAAACACCGTAACTAAATCTTAATTTTAAGTTATTAATGACTTCACTATCTCTTAAAAAATCTTCTTTACTTACTACCCAGCCAACTGAAGCGGCGGGAAAATCTCCATATTTATTTTCTGGTCCAAAAACCGAAAATCCATCTCTCCTGAAACTTAAAGAGACTAAATATTTATCGGCGTAAGCGTAATTCAATCTTCCAAAAAAGGATTGTAAACGCGTTTGAAAATCTAGGGATTCAGCATCTGCAAGAATCGTAGCAGCTGAGAGCGTTTTGATTAATTCATTATCATACCCTTGACCTGTAGTAGATTCAGTGGAAGTGTCCCACCTTTCTGCAGAATAGCCAAGAATAGCACTTATGTCGTGATTTCCAATTGTTTTGTTATAAGAGAAATAATTTTCAGAGGCAAAGTGGATTCTGTTTTCACCAGATATAGTAAGCTCTATAGTAGAAGGTCCAACATTATTTGATTTTTCGCCAAAAAATCTACTACGTGCAGTATTTTGAAAATCACCAGCCAATGAAGCACGAAAACTTAGATCATCGGTTATATTATAATTTCCATAAAAACTACCAAAAATTTTAAATTTTAAATCTTGACGATCGCGTTCAAGAACTTTGGCTGCAGGATTTGTATTCGATGTATCACTAATATCTGTGCCACCAGATGCCACAGGCATCATGGTATTAAGATCAAAATCGTCAAACATACGTTGTTCTGCATAATCGCCAATTTGTACATTTGCCCATCTCCCATTTTCTCTTAATCTGTTTACAAATTGAATGGAATGTTCATCCAGATAAAGTGGTAACCAAGGTGATTGTCTCAAAATATCATGAGTAGAACCATCAAAACGGGTCCTATTGGTATAAGATGGTGATAAGTTTGCACCAAAAGAAAATTTATCATTAAGTTTTGTATCGACATTGATCCTCATGTTGTATTTTTTATAATCATCTACAATAAGAACCCCTTCGTCATGAGAATAACCTAGAGAAACACTAAATTTTGTTTTTTCACTACCTCCTCTTGCACTAAAGGAGTGGCTTTCAATGGTACCGCCATCAAATATGATATTTTGCCAATCATTATCAATTCCTAATAATTGGATATATTTTGAACGGTCAGTAAGTGTTCCTGTTTCAGCTAATTCGGTTGCTAAAGCATCTTTCACAGAAAAAAAATAGGCTTCACTTTGTCTTGCTTCTTTAAATCCAGTAAACGTATTAAAGGAAAATTTTGTCTTTCCTTCTTTTCCTTTTTTAGTGGTAATCATGATGACTCCATTTGCTCCTCGTGACCCGTAAATAGCAGAAGAAGCCGCATCTTTAAGAACTTCAAAAGACTCTACATCATTCATATTCAGAGAGCCAAGAAAATCACTATCGACGGCCAAACCGTCTACCACGATAAGTGGAGACGAATCACCTGCCAAAGATCCTGTACCACGAATACGAATAGTGGGAGAAGAACCAGCTTCACCCTCTGTAGCTTGGATATTAACACCTGAAACTTGACCAACTAAGGCGTCATCAACTCTTGAAACAGCAATTTGATCGAGATCCTCATTTACCACTTTTGAAATGGCTCCGGTAAGGTGGCTTTTTTTCTGAGTACCATAACCTACAACCACTACTTCATCTAGACTATTTGTGTCTGTAGCCATGAAAATATCAATAACCTTTTGGTTGACTACAATAACAGTTTGGGTTACATAACCCAAAAACGAAAATTGCAATACTTCACCGGTTTTGGCTTGAATTTGATATTTACCATCGAAATCAGTCGCAGCTCCCGTTGTAGTGTTTAAAATAATAATGTTAACCCCAGGTAGTGGAAAGTTGTCCTCTGCGGAAACCACAGTCCCCGAAATTGTAAAGCTTTCTTGAGCACTAATTGCGATGCTAATAAAAAGCATTGCAATTATTGTTAGCTTAGTTTTTAAATTCATAATTGATTGTTTTAGTTTTTTAATGTGTAAAGTTTGTTTGTGTGTTTTAATACAAAATAATTTTAGATTTTACCATTCACACCTTTACTCCAAAAAAACACTCCTTATTCTGACAATTTTTTTAATTTTGTAGAACACATGTTTTTAATAAAGTAATGACATGTATTTAGTTTTTACTTCCCTCTCACAAGAAGTAAGCATTTAAAAGGATAGGCGTGCACCTGTCCTTTTTTTATAGATTAGCAATATAATTGGTTTACCAATCTGGTTTACCAAATATATATAAAAATTTGTTAAAACCAAATTATTATTTATGAAAGGTTGAATTTTAACATAAAAAAGGAGTTTTCCTATAAGTTTATTCCATGAAATCTTCTCGAATTGGGCTAAATACATCAATTAATTTTCCAGCTTTTCTACAAATAGCACCATGCATGACGTGTGGTGGAATATAAAATGCATCACCTGCTTTCATCATTTTTGTTACATTACCAATAGTAAGTTCAAATTCGCCGCTTACCACATAAGTTACCTGAGAATGATAATGTTCATGCATAGGGCCTACACCACCTTCAGCGAAATTGACATCCACTAGCATGATTTTGTCATCATAACCCATTATTTTTCTTTGAACACCTTCGCCAACAGTTTCCCACTGGATTTCTTCTCCTATTAAAAATTCTTTACTTGCTCCAAAACTTTTCATGTTATTTAGTTTATTTTGATATTGATAAATTGATATGGACCTATCCAATCATAGGTTTTATGGTCTATTTTTATTTGATGATTACTAAGGTTTGAATTGTCTTTAAATGAAAACAAAAACATATTTTTTTCATCATTTATAGTTTCAATGGACAATGCTATATAATCGTCGTCGCTATAAACGACACTTAAATTTTTAACATTGCTAAATGCATTGGTTGCAATTTCACTAACGGGGTCGTATTGTCCATGTGATTCTAGTAGTGAAACAAAGTAAGAGTCTTTACTATTCTCTTTTCTAATCATAAACCCTGGATCTTTTCTGAGATTGAAATCTGGATCTTGTGCACCAATTCTGGTAAACAGCAAATCATCTTCATTAGAAACAACCGATGTAAGTGTGTAAAATCGCTCCTTGTTAAGCCATGAGATTTTGGCATTTCCAGTATCCGATTTACCTTCGCCTTCATTCCACAAATGTTGATAACCATTTTTATCGCCCATAGGCTTTAAAACTTCAGGTACTTTATACTCAAAATCAGTAGACATTAACTGACCTAAATAATAAAATGGTAAGTCGTATTGGTTTTCTATTTCCGAATTTATTTTGATAATATCCAAAAGATAAGGGTTCTCAAAGTTATCATCCTTAATAAGCACCATCGTTCTGTGTAATTTTGTGCCTGGGTAAGCATTGGCTTCTGTTGCGCTTATTATTTGAAGATTAAGATTTGAAACATCGAACAGATATTTTTCGGAATGATGTAAACTGCCTGTTTCAAAATCACCGTTAAATTGAGACGTTTCATTTTGATTAATGGTATTATGAGCAATGGTTTGTTTGGCCCATGTGGTATTTTCCTTTAAATAATTACCTCCACCCTTTTGTTGAATATTAACAAAACGCGCCATTCCATAATCCTGAATCACTTCATTACCGCCTTCATAATACGAAAAGGATAATTTATCATAATGCCCATGACTCAAACCTTGAGCTGAATATTTCATGACCAAGGCAAGCTCATCCTTTGAGCCATTGGCTCTTAAGATAGCAACACCCCCTTCATCTCCGTTCTTTCCGTCAGATAAATCGATTGACTTTTTAATAAACGGAGTTTCTAGATGATCTCTTAAACCAATAGCTACCGATAAACCAGTATCATCTAATAATACCTCCCCTTGGTCTTTGGCAATAGATAGTAAATCTGTATTATTTCCACCAAAATAATAGCCGATATCTACCGATGATACCAATTCTCTTGAATAATACGACATGCCTTTTTGTGCATCATTCAAAGGAAAAAAATTACCGTCGGCATCGGTTAAATTTAATAAGGTGCTTATTGCTTTTAATAAAACGCCGTCTTTATAGTCAAATATTTTAAGTTCTGGTTTTACGTTTTGTAAAGCTTCAGCAAAAATCAAAAACGGATACATGGCATACCGCTGGTAATAGGGTCCTTCCGTATAATACCCATCTGGTGAAAAGGGTTCTTCCAAATTAGCCAAAAAGCCAACTTTTTGTCCTTTCTTTTTTATAAATCCGCCATCATTATCCTTTGCATTAGGGTCTATATTATCTATTTTCAATCCATACAGTGCCCTGTCCAGTAAGCTGTCATTATCCATAACCAAGGCAATCATTCCAACAGCTACATTTCCCCAAGTACTATGATTGTGCACCCGGTTAAAAAATTGAGGGTTTTCTATTGAAATAAAATCAGCAAAGGGTTTAAAAAGATCTTTTTCTAAAAGTTGGCGTTCTGTTTCACTAAAATAATTGTAAACACAATCGTAGGCTTGACTTACATATACCAACCAATTGGAATCGTTTAAACATTGCCAAAATAATTTCCCTCTTGCATAGGATCTTGTTTGTGGGTGAACTGGAAGTGTTGGATAGATTTTGGCATATTCCAAAAGCATGTCTTTAACATATTTGGCATATTTATCATCACCTAGTATCTGGTACAATACCCCCGCTTTTTGCATCATCAAATAATTTTTCTTGTGACGTTCGTGAGTATAACCACCGGAGAAATCTTTTGGAATAGGAACCTCAATTCCAATTATGATTTCAGCATCTACTTCTTCTTTTACATTTGCTAAAGTTTTATCAAAAAGAGGTATGCTTCCTAATTGTGCTTTTATTTTTTCTACACCAGCTTTCGTTAGTATCAAGCTAGGATGTTCATTTTTATCTGATTTTTTTTTATCAGAAGCTGCTTCAGATTGTGCTTTACAAGAAGCAACAATCAAAAGTAAAACTGACAAAATAATTTGTATTCTTCTTTTTAAAAACATAATTATCAATTAGATATTAAACCAAACCTTCAAAAACTAAATAATTTTCTGCAATATGAAGATTTAAAGATCCCTCTAAAGTTACTTTTACTTTATCTTCAACGGTTAGTATTATTGATTTTTTTCGCCCCTTCTCCTAAAACACCAAATCTACAACCTTCCAAATACCATTTATTAAACCAACTATTGATCCTGGTTTTGCATTTGCAACCGTTTGACTAAACTCTGGAATTTCTCACTAAACTTGAGATACTTTTCTCTTTGCCACTGGAATTTAAAACAACTAACACAAGGATGACTGAATGATAATAATCCATAATAATGTTTAAATTGGTTTACCAGTTTGGTTTACCAAATATATACTATATTAATATACTATCCAAAATTCATAAGATAAATTTGAGTCTGAATGGGATCTGAATTTACTAATTTTACGAAATGACTAGATGTTTTTCAAAAAAATGAAATCAGTATTTCGTCAGAAATTAAAGCGAAATTCTCATAAGCTAACATTATAAATCTAAAAAAACGCCATAGCCTAGCACTCACAACGGTTACATTCCAAATATACTTCTAGCAACAATAATGGAAGTAACACTCCAGGTGCCAATAGTATTACACTATAGAAAATGCCAGGGACAAAGCCCAATAGTATAGCACTAGTTTGTTTATTTTATTTTAACTTTTGATTTTTTTTTTTGATAAAGTAACCATTGTTTAAATCGGCAAAAAAATGTTTATTGCTTTTTTAAAAATTCAAATACATTTCCGGGGATGAGTTTAAATTGTGTTTTTATGTTTTTACCTATTATCTCAATTAGGTAATCCTGATCGCCTATCGATTGAATAATTAATCGATTGCTTTCCGATTTTATAAAGATGTCGGCTTCTGCAGAAATAGCAATTTTAAGATTGTCTAATTCAAGCGTTTTAACCGAAAAGAAAACATCAAGACTGTCTTTAGTTAATGCCGTTGGCTGAGCACCTTCAATAGTCCATTTTGACTGGTTTAATTTCCAGCCTTTTAATTCTGGGCTAGATTTATCTTCATCAATTCTCTCATTATACTTTCCAAATGGAAAAATGATCGTTATAAAATTGAAATCTTTTTTATTTTTTTTTGAAACAACAGCCCATTCTTTTCCTCGGGTTCCAGAGGTTGAAACGGAATCTACAGCCACCAATTGGTAAATATCGCTACCTGAACCATCATTAAAAGTAGAACGAATTAATTTCGATGCTTCTTCTAACGAATAATGCCCTTGCCAAATTTGTTTGTAGGTGTGTGGCTTATCTGAATTAAAATTATCTTTTACAATCCAAAAATCATCTTTTAAATAAATCACTTGTCTGGTATAGTTTACACCTATATTTTCAAATCCATTATGGCTTCCAACAAATACATCTAAATCTTTATAGCTGTTCCAAGCAATCGTTTTTGGTTGAGGTAATTCTTTAAATTTCCCAAATCCACTACCGCCTTGATTAGAAATATACTGTTTGCCTTGTAGCTCGTCATCAACCAAAGCCACATTTTTAACCATGGAATTTTTAAAGAATTCTAAATCTTCAAGCGAATACCGAACTTGGTAATTTGGTAAAATAACTTGACCATTTGCCATGGCCTGAATACCTAACATATCGCCATGTTGATGGTCAGGTTTATCCTTATCTAGTCCGTTAGAAATAATCATAAGGTTATCGTGCTTATTCCAACCTTCTCGCATGACATAATAGCCTGTTACTGGAAATGTAACCGATTTAAAATCTGGTGTTTTTGACTTAACTCTATTTAGCAACTTTAGCTGCAGGTCGCTCACATACCAAAACATTTTTTGCTCAACATAGTTATTTGAGAAATAACCCAATTCAGGGTCTTCAAACAAAAGATATCCTAAAGTTAATGCTCCCGAAATATCATTTTTTTCAGCCCAAGGTTCATTGGTATCGTCTGAAAGTACTGGAGCTGATTTATCAGGGTAGGCAATTTTGGTTAAGGTTGTAAACAACGATTTTAATTTATTTTCCCAAAAATCATTCACTTTAAGATGACTGTTTTTAGCTAATTGATAGACATAATAGTAATTATCAATATCACTCATGTGGTAATGCACTGTGCGTTCAAATTGAAATCCATCATCATTGATTTCTTTATCAAGATGAGCTTCCAGTTGGTGCATTGCCAATTCGTACCACTTGCCTGAATCTTTAAAATCTCGAAACAAAATAGAAAGCATAGCTAAGGCAGACATGCCTCTAGTCTGGTGATTACCAGGAACAAATTCGAGATTAGTTTCATATAAATTAGCTGCATGTTGTAATAAAGTGGCAATGGTCAAAAGTTGGTCTTCGTCTGAATAGGTTTTTTCACCCAAAAACATATTATGAATTTGCAACCAATTTAATATGCGATATCCAGATCTAAAGGCTTCGTAAACGCCATTTCCATCTTCTATTTTCTCATAATCTTTGGCCAATAAGGCAGCGTTTAAGGACTTTAATTGGTTTTTGAAATAGTTTAGATATTCTGGTTTTTTATTTTGGTAATTGTAATAAAAGGCAATGTCCACCATTTTATGTTGGCGTGCCAAATGGCGCAAGGCGTAGGCATTAACGGGTTCACCATTTTGGTAATTAAATGGTAGTTTCCATGTTGTGGAATCGGCAAATTTTGATAGATGATCTAATGCTCTTTCAGAATGCCCTTTTTCAGCTTCAGGATAAATGGAATTATATGAATTCAATCGCTTTTCAAAATTTCTCCAATCATAAAAATAGCGTTCGGAAAATTTCTCTCGAAAATATTGTGCTAATTGGGTTTGGCTAATATTTCCTTTACCACCTAATGATTCTTGTACATCCGGCTTTAAAAAACTTGCAAGTTTATTAGATTCGATAATTTGGCTTGAAGGAATATTTTGTGCAGATAAGCTTTGCATTAAAACAAGTCCGTATATTAATAATACTCCTTTAACTAAATTCATCTTATATTTTTCTAATACATTAACTTCAATTTTAAATTTTGAACCACTTCAAATTTACCTGAATTTACAATGGTGTTTTCCCCAGGTTCTTGTCCTTTTTCACCCCATAAAATTGCGATGAGTTTTATTGAGTTATTTTTAAACGTGTTATTTGCGAACTCTACATTTACAATACCTCTGTTTTTTATTAAAATATGGTCTTTTTCTGATTTACCAGAATTGGTAATCGTATTATTTTTTAGTGATAAATTCCCTCCAATGGTGGACTCATCATAACCGCCACGATAGTAATCTAAAACTGCTTCTTGTATATTGTCAAAAGTGGTATTAGAGATTGTTACAAACTCAGCATTATAGTCGCCACCGTCATTGGTTTCTTTATTGAGCATGATACCACGTTCGCAATTCTTAATAACTGAATTAGTTACAGATATCGTATCGGTAAATGAACCTTTAGATACTTCTAATACACTTTTAAAATCTTTAATCTCAACATTAACAATAAATAAATTATAGGCTTTACTCATGTTTTTATCTAAAGTAGTAAAGGTGTTTTGAAATTTATTTCCCGTTAAAACGACATCTTTTAATATTAAATGTCCTTTAGGATGCATTTCAAAAGCTGTTTTTTCTGAAGAAAACACCAATTCTGACCTTTGATTTTTATCATTGGAAGCCAATGTGATTTCTTTATCTATAACTAACGATGCATTTAAATTATAAACGCCACTGTCAAGTAAAATGATATCGCCTGAATGTGCTTCTTTAAGCTGAGTAACAAGTTCTTCACTAGTGGAAACGGTGATTTTATTGGGTTCTTTCCTGGCTTTTTCTTCTGAAAACCAATGAGTTCCATATTTTGTTTTATCCATTAAAACCGTGTTGTTTTTAACTGGATTTACAATTGCACCGATGCTATTATTTTTAGAAGTTCTAGGACTTCCGAAGAGATCATTCGTAATGTTTTCAAAATTAAAACCTGTATAAACATCCGCCATATTTTCATTTAGAACGAATAAATCACTCGATTTTTTAGCAACTGCAAAGTTTTCTGTGATTAATCCTACTGGCTTTACTTCGCTATTATTTTCATTATTAATGATGTTGTTTTTAAAATTAACCCCATCTACTTTATCGTAATTAACAATTGGATTTTCATCTGCAACTTCATTGTAAATTAAATTATTAGCAAGAACAACACGTTCAGGTCTTGCTGAACGAATCTCTGTTGCTGGCAATACATCGCTTTGACTTACATTAGAGCCAACACTAAATTGCCATGGGGAGTTACAATCTATAAACGTATTATGAGCTACTACAACATCGGTAACTTGATTATACCTATTTAGAGGTGATTTAGGGATGCCATTCATAATCGCCAAAGCACTTCTGAATTCTTTACCTTTTATTTTATAAAAATAGTTGTTGGTTATCCAGTGTCCAGTGTTAATAACACGGATACCACCTATAAATTGGGAGTTGTCATTGCCTATAAAAATGTTTCCATCAATAACGGCATAATTTCCGTGCCTTAAAACTAGTGAGCCTTCGCTTTCAAAAAACACATTATTTTTAAATTCATTAAAATTTGATTTGCTAGAAATGATTTCAATTTCGCCATTACATCGATCAAATAAATTATTTGCAACTAAAGTATGAGAAGGCGTCATAGAAGTCCCACTATCTCCTATTTGAATGGTCTCACCATGTGGACCTCCTTTTCTAGGTCTTGGTCCGAAATGATTATTAATGATTTGATGATAATTGTAAATATTTTCATTGCCTTTAAGCTGCACCATAATTGTTGGGCCAAAGTTTGATTTACCTGCTATATAGCAGTTACTTAACTCGTTATGTTGGCCCCAAAATTCTACCCAATGATCACTTACATCCCGATCTGGTTGGGTAAATTCTTCAATTACACATTGGGTTACTTTACAATTATTGGCGATGGAATCGTTATTTATTTTAAATTGGATAAGGTTTTTAGTAGGGGTATATCCATTTCTAAAATATAATCCATTCACCTCTAAATAGCTGCCCCCTAATTTTAAATTGGAAGCACCTTCAATGGTCACTTTCCCTTTTTCTTCGGCAGATAATGTAATGGGATTTTCCTTGGTTCCCCTACCATAAAACTTAATTTGAACGTCTTTCCATATACCGTTTGCAAGCACTATATTATCACCTGCTTGACAGTTTTTTATGGCATCATTTAATTCGTTAATAGTAGTTACTTTAATGTGGTTTATTTGCTTTTGTTGTTTACAGGATGCAATTAATATAAGTAAAATTAAGATGATTGCGATTCTTTTCATTGCTGATGAATATTTAAAAAAATTAGTTTTAATACTGTAGAAAAAATTAACCAATTAAGCTTCTTTCCATAATGTT
This sequence comes from Flavobacteriaceae bacterium LMO-SS05, assembly GCA_051814705.1. GTDB lineage: Bacteria > Bacteroidota > Bacteroidia > Flavobacteriales > Flavobacteriaceae > Geojedonia. The sequence continues at coordinate 153,264 of JBPWQW010000004.1, read as the reverse complement.
TGAATGTGATGTAAGTCTTTCTTCATGGCATCAAATACCACCTTTTTATCTACTGATATTTCTTGATCTCCTTTTTCTGCGCCTCCCAAATCATATTCTAGATGAAGTGATACAGGGGGGTTCAAATGATAAGCCTTTAACAATTTAAAATAGCCATCAAAATTGACCATCCCTTCTCCGATTGGCACGTTAATGACCACCCATTTTCCATTTTCTATTTCCCACTTATAGTCTTTTAAAACTATAACTTTTATGCTAGGATGCAAAAGTTGTAAACCATTTTCCCAGGAATAGCCTCCTTCAACCATAGCATGTCTAATATCATACTGGGTTCCAAAGTATTTAGGGTTTACGGATTCCAAAAGTTTGCTAATTTCCCAATAGGACGCGCCAATATGTTTACCAGCATGATTTTGATAACACCCTACAAGGTCTAGTTTTTCATTTAAAACTCCTAACCTTTTTATTTCTTCTCGATAGACGAGTAAGGAGTCTATCAGAGATAAATTGTCTATATATTTAAACCAATTGGTCCTATAATATTTGATTCCTAATTTCGCTGCGCTCTCTAAAATATCTACATCTAAAGGGTTATCAACGCTTTCAATATTTGTAGTAATCATATCGCAGTTAACTCCGCTTGCCCTAATTTCTTTTACTGCTTTTGGGAGTTCGGTTTTTACTGATTCAGGAAGTATATGCCCTTTAGGTCTGACTGTTAAATCAACACCTGCGAATCCCATTTCGGCAGCCATTTCTCCTGTACTTTTATAATCCAGGAATTGAAGATGCTTCGAAAATATATTTACAGAGAGTGCATCATTTACTTTAACTTGATTAAATAATTTATACTGAAATCCTAAAAAAGGCACGCTTGCCACAACTATGCCCGTTTTCTTTACAAAATCTCTTCTGGTTGTCACATCTAGTGATTTTCATGTTTAAAAAAGCCTCATAACAGTTATAAGGCTTTTATATTTAATTAGGTTTGCTATTATTTAATGACTATTTTTTTTGTTGTACTGCTCCCTTCTGCATTTATTTTCATAAAATAGATGCCATTTGATATATTGGATATGTCCAAACGATCGTTTGTTACTTCTTTTTGTGACAATACTATTTTACCTAAAACGCTATATAATTCTACTGAAGAAATTTTGACGGTTTTAGATTGAATATTGATATAATTACTTACTGGGTTTGGATATATCTTGAATGCATTAAAAAGTTTATCGCTAGTTGAAAGGGTGGCATCTTGATCATTGGCTTTTCCCGGGGTTCCTATTTGAGTGCCGTCATAAGTCAGTGTTGCATACTCCCAATTGGATGCAACATCATTATCAGTAGCAGTCAATGGAGCTCCTACTTTTAACATAAACGCTACATTTGATGATGAACCTTGAGGTGGAAAGTCATGGTCTGTATCTTGAGATTCAACACATGTAGATACATTGTATCCATAGTCGTATTCAACAGTATCTACTAATGTCGTTCCGTCAGCCTTATAAATCGAAACTCCATCAGGGCATGAACTGTCTGTTGCCTGATCATAACTACTTTCGTTGTTAAAACTTGGTTTTTTATAATCATAAACATAATCGGGAATAATACCGCCTTGCGCTTCAGGAATATAAAACCCTGTAAACATGGCATATTGACCCACCCCTAATGTAAAGGAACCAATAGTTGTTACATTTGATGAGCTCGATTCATCAACAATCATCCAACCATCCATAACTACCGGCGATCCTGTTGTATTATAGATTTCAAACCATTCAGTATGTCCTTCATTTGGTGTTGCGTCCGATGTAATTCCTCCTGCGGTAATGGCATCATCCAATTGTTGTTGTGTTGGCTTTTGCGGCCTGTTGTGAATTTCAGTAACAATAACTTCTCCCGTTTGTTGGCCAAAAGTCATCGCAGTAACTAATAAAAATGTAATAAGTAAATTTGTTTTCATAATTTTAATTTAAAAAGTTAATTATTAGTGTGTTACAGTTAATTTGTAATATTTTATTTTTGCAAAGGCATTAGTAGCTGTTGTGACTAAATAATTTCCGGCTTTAAAATAATTTTCGAACGGCCATTTAGCTAGGCTGATATCTTCATAAATAAAAGGTGTATCATCATTAAGTTGAAGCTCCAATTTGCCAACAGATGCTATGATCTTAAAATTGAAAGCATCAAAACCGACGTATCCGAAATTATGTTTAATGTCTGCCCAAGTATTTGAGGATGTATCTAAAAGATCATCACCATTTGTGTTTTCATTAACTAACGATTTTTTATGAGCCCAGAGAAAACCATCTTTCCAATATATTTTTAATAAAGGTGGGCCGTTGTTTGAAGAAAATCCATGAGTGGACATGTCGTCTTCCGAAATAATACCATGGATTTGCATTACAATAACATTATGATACGTGTTACTACTGCCAGTATCTTCAGAAATTGACTGCACTTTCAATCTACCTGACATGGTTCCTCCTTGAATCAATGTCCAGTTCTTTTTAGAGTTTGATGGATTAATAAGTTCTCTGAGTTCGGTACGCGAATAAGAGCTGTTTGTTGTAGAAACATCGGGGTAGGTGTAAAATATTATCGAACCATCTACCGTATCATCATACATATAAGGCTTAACAGCTTCTAATGTGCGATAGCCATTATTAATAAGTTGTGCAGGTTGATATTCATCTGGACTTCCATTATTATTGACATCTACAGGCAAGGTTACTTTCCAATGCGAAAAATCAATATCTGCATATTGGTCAATTACAGGGTCTGGAGTATTATCAACATCTTTAATATCATCTATAATAATGGTTTCAGTACCGTCGTCTGAACTGGAACACCCCGTCAGAAACAAAACAAAAAAGGTGAACAAGACTTTCTTCATCAACACAAAATAATATTGATTAACAACAAACATAGACTATTTATTAAATTGGTTTACCAGTTTGGTATACCAAATATATGTATATTTGTGTATTAAACAAATTATTTAACCTAAATTTCAACAAAACATTAGATATGAGTAATTTATCAAATGCAGTCAGAAATAAATTAAAGAAAGTCAGTACGGCTACTATTGCTACTTGTTTATTTAAAAAAGGGTTAAAAAATCAATACATTCAAAATGTCCTTCCATTAAGTCTTTTAGACGAATCTATGGTGGGAGAAGCTTTTACGTTAAGATATATTCCTGCAAGAGAAGATTTAAATCCAATAAGTGTTTTTAAGGATACAAAACATCCTCAACGTGTAGCTGTTGAAACCTGCCCAGTAGGAGCCGTTTTGGTGATAGACAGTAGAAACAATGCGAAAGCCGCTTCGGCAGGATCAATATTGGTTACGCGATTAATGAAAAGAGGAACTGCTGGTATTGTTACAGACGGAGGATTTAGAGATTCTACCGAAATTGCAGCGCTAAACTTTCCTTCGTTTCATCAAAGACCATCAGCACCAACAAACTTAACGCTACATCAAGCTTTGGATATCAATGTCCCGATTGGATGTGGTGAAGTTGCCGTTTTTCCTGGCGATATTATTGTTGGGGATAATGACGGTGTGATGGTAATTCCATCCCATTTAGCTGAAGAAGTCGCTAATGAATGCTCTGAAATGACCTTATTTGAAAACTATGTAATGGAAAAAGTTAGTCACGGCGAATCTATTATTGGACTTTATCCACTTACAAATAATAAAATCAAAAAAGATTTCATAGAATGGGTAAAATCTAATAAAAAATGATTTAATAAAATTTAAATCGTTATTATTTATATTTATACTCTGTATCGGAAGCTGGACTCAAAACATTTAGTTTTTTTTAAGTTGACTTCATCTAAGAATTATAGATCAAAAACTATAATCTTAAATATGAATTTTATTTTTTAAAATGGTGTTGTTTATCTACACTAGACTATTTAATACTTAAAAAAAGTGATAACACTAAGTCAACTTAAAAAACAGGAAAGCTTAATATCGCTGATAAAACTTATGTTTAGGAAAAGGTATTTAAAGCACCAATTCGCCTCATGACTGTCTCTACAATTCTATCACATTTAGAGTTTCCAAATTCAAAGATGTTAGACGTGTTTGTCAGCAATAAGATGGTATCTTTCATCATTGTTCTTGCTCTGTGCAAACGTACTTTTACATTACTATTGCTCAAATCAAGGCAATTCGATATTTCCGAAATATTCATGCCCTCAACCTCCTTCAGCATATAAACAATTTTATACTTTTCGGGCAACATATCTACAGCTTTTTCCAAAAAAGCAATTGATTCCTTTTGTATTGTTCTTTTTTCAGGATCCATTAATGAAATATTGGTTAACTGATTAATATTTTGCTCCACTGCAATATCTGATATTTTAAGCCTTGAGACCTTACGCTTACGTTGTAAGGCTTCATTGATGCCTATTCTCACTAACCAAGTTGAAAACAAAGCATCGTTTTTAAATTGGTAAAGTTTTTCATAAGCTTTAATATAGGTGTCCTGCATGACATCTTCAACGTCATATTCGCTATTTATATAACTTCTAATCGTCCTAAATAATAATTCATTGTACCTTCTTAAAAGTATTTCAAACAATTCTACTTCACCATCCAAAATTTTTTGGATAATTACAAATTCAGGCAACTTTTCGGTTGTTTGTTTAACAGTGCTCAATCTTATACCTTTTTTATATTGGATGCACATTTCATAAAAAGGTTACAGTTTTTGTAACTCATCATAAATATTATCATACAATTTAATACACTACAGCTTGCGATATTTAACAATCAAACTTTTCATAAAAACTTTAATCCAACAATTTTATATCAGGTACGGCAGAATTTTCACAAGCTATAATATTGAGTATAGAGGCTTAAAAATGGGTTAAACAATTTGAGTTTAAAAGCCACTCCCAAACGAATGGCAAGATAGAAATTCAAAAAAAGTAAAAATAAAAGGCAATTTTTTGTAACCTCGATTGAAATTATGAATCCAATTAGAAAATCAATAAAATTTATATAACATGAAAAAAATAGTAAAAAGTATCGGTTTAATGAGTTTAATTACAATCGGTCTTTGTTCCATGAACTCTTTCAGCCAAGAGCAAAAACTTTCTGATGCTGAAGTTGCATCTGTTGCTGTTGTTGCTAATCAAATTGACATCAATTATGCTAAGGTAGCAGTAGAAAGATCTAAAAACAAGGATATTTTAGAATTTGCTCAAAGAATGATCGATGATCACAATGCTGTAATTTCTCAAGCTGCTGCATTAGTTACAAAATTAGGTGTAGAACCTAAAGATAATGCCGTGAGTCAATCCTTGCTTGCTGGTTCAACAGAAACTATTGCCAAATTAAATAGCGCATCAGCAAAATCTTTTGACAAAGCTTATATTGACAATGAAGTCGCTTATCATAAAGCGGTAATTGAAGCAGTTAATGCTTTATTAATTCCTGAAACTTCAAATTCAGAATTAAAAGAATTATTGGAAGCTGTAGTACCTGCTTTAGAAGTTCACTTGTCTCACGCTGAAATGGTTCAAAAAAAGATTTCTAAATAATGAAACGGTCTTTAGTTAATATCTCTGGCTTAGGCTTAATCTTACTCATTTCCATTTTTTCGTTGAGTAGCTTTGTATTAAGTTCAAATTCAGAACCACAAACTTATACTGTTGAAATTAAAAGAATGAAGTTTAACCCAGCCACTTTAACCGTGAATAAAGGCGATAAAGTAATCTGGGTAAATAAAGATTTTTACGAACATGACGTAACCGACGAGGTTGCTAACAAATGGACTTCAAAACCTTTAAAGCAAAATCAATCATGGAGTAAGGTTATAACCAAAAATGAATCTTATTTCTGCAATTTGCATAAAACAATGAAGGGAAAAATTATTGTAAAATAAAATTGAATACTCTCATTTGACGGTTGTTTGCTCAAACTTGTCGAGGTTGTTAGAAATGGGAGTTCAAGAAAGTCGACCTGTCTTTGATGGCAGGTCGATTTTAAAAAAAAATAGTCATAAGATCAATATCAAACGAAATCTTAAAGAATATTTAAAATCTATCTAATAGCGCGAAAAACAAATTAATCTTTGGTTTTCAACTCAGGTACAATTGGTTTTATAACTTTATTGTTCTTGAGTTTTTTTTATTCAATTTTTAAATTCAATAGGTCTAAACCCAATGCAACCAGAAACATTGTAACTCCAAAAATTAAAGTATTATAATTTGCAATAATCTTAGTAGTGGTGACTATTACTTGCAGGAAAGAAATCTAAATATCCAGATAACTTTTTATTTTCTTTAATAATAAAATTAGTAAATCGACCTCAGCTTTATGTGTTCTAAAAGATAAAATAGCAGCTCTTAAAGTCAATTTGCCATCAATGCTTGTAGAAGAAATAAAAACTTTCCCGTCATCGTGAATATAGTCGAGTATTATTTTATTTAAAGTATCACTATTATGCTTTTTTGATTCTAATCTAAACGCAACCACACTTAAATCTGGTTCACAAAGCACGGTGTAGCCAATGCTTTTTAATTCTTGATACAGATAATAACACAGTTGTAGTTTTTCATTTAAATAATCAGAAAAAACCTGATCTCCATAAAGCTTTAATGGTAACCACATCCTTAATCCTCTAAAATGTTTGCTTAATTCAGGTGATAAATCAGAAGGTGAATAATTAGTATTAGAGTTAGCATCTTGCATATAATTAGCCGAATACCTATTGGCTTCCAATAAGTGCTGAATATCCCTCACTAAGACAATACCAGAGCCATATGGCAAAAATAGCCCTTTGTGAGGGTCCAAAATCAAGGAGTCTGCTTGTTCTATCCCTTTTAGCTTATCTCTCCCTAATTCAGTAAGCATAAAAAATCCTCCATAGGCAGCATCCACATGAAACCATAAATTATGCTTTTTACTAATATCCGCTAATTCTGTTAATGGATCAATCGCTCCAACATCAGTTGATCCCGCGTTGGCAATTATTATAAAAGGGTTTAAACCTTGTTTTTTATCCTGAGCTATTTGCTTTTTTAAATCTTTTATTGAAATTCTGAATTTGTTATCCAATGGAATTTCTCTAACAACAGCTTCTTCCAGTCCTAACATATTAAAAGCTTTGAAAATGCTGTGATGTGTTTGAGAACTTAAATAAATAACACTTTTAACAATGTTAAGTGATGTGATCTTCTTATGCTTTTTTGCTGCGTGTAAGGCTATCAAATTCGCTATACTACCTCCAGAGGTCAGATTGCCTCCAAAACCCTCTTCGTAGCCAATTAATCGTCCTGTCCAGTTAATTAGCGCATCTTCCATTCTTACGGCACCTGGCGAGGCGTAAAATACTCCGGCATATCTATTTGTTGCTGCAGCGAGATAATCGCCTAAAGCCGAACTGTAAATACCGCCTCCAGGTATATATCCAAAATGGCCACCAGAAGCAGGGTTCAATCCTGTTTCTAAAACTCTTGATTTATAAAATTGAAGCAATTGATTTAAATCATTGGTCTTGTTAGATATTTCAAACATCTCATCAGACTCCTTATACTGGTGGGTTTTATTGTGAAATGCTTTCTGATTTGGCAGCTCACTTATGAAGTTGTCAATAAAATTTGATATTGTAGAATTTAAAACTTGAATGTCCTCTTTAGTCTCTTCTAAACCAATGCTCATTGTATCTGTATTAATGTCCATACTATTTAAAACCGTTTAATCTATATTGACTTAAAATTTAAAACCTGTTTGTATGTACTCTTTGTTAATTCCCAAAGATAATAAACTACCCGTTACATTTTCTTCAAATGATTTTGGTCCACATATATAAAAATTTTGATTGAACGTAGAGATGTGTGACACTAAAAGATTACGATCAATTCTACCAAAAATAGAGGTCTTGGATTTAGATTGGCTTAATACATTAATAAAACTTTCACCAAAAATTCTTTTTAATTTGGGGCGAAATAAAATATCTTTTTTTGACCTATTGGCATAGATTAGTTTATGCTGGTGTTTTACATCTTTCCCTTTTTTCTTTAAATCATTAATTATGGGTAAAAACGGTGTTATTCCCGTCCCAGCTGCAATAAAGACACCCTCTCCTTTATAAGTATAGGAGTCCCAAGGTTCAGAAATTTGTAATACGTCGCCTGGTACTAATTGGGACATTCCATAAGTTAGGCTCTCTGTATCTGGTTTTATTTTAATTATGAATTCCAGAAAACTATCTTCATCCAAATTTGCAATGGTAAATGGAGCAACATCAAGTTCATATCCAGGTTTGTCTATACTTAAATCAACCGCTTGACCAACTTTAAAATGATAGTGATACGGTTTTTCCAGTTTGAAGGAAAATACATTATGATTTAATTGTTCTTTTTTAATAAGTTGTGTCCTATATGGAAAAATTAACTTCATATTATATTCATTTATATATTTTGATGAGATTTCTCGCCAATAGTTACAAACAATGAAATTTAATTTTAATCCTTCACAACACATTATTAAAAAAAAATGAATTTAAACAGGTTAGTTTAATGGCTTCAATTAGACTAAAGAATCGTATTATGTATTTTTTATTAGATGCATTTTAAATGATCAAAAAATAATAAATTTGCTAAAATGATAAGCCTTTAATATTAACAATCCTAGAACTGTGATGCTAATGTAACCATACATTTTCTTGCAGTTTTTTTAATTAAATTTTATAAAAAAATGAACACAATAGAACAAAAATTTCCAGTTCCTCCGTTTACTGAAGAGTCAGCTAAACTTAAAATTCAACAAGCCGAAGACGCCTGGAATAGTAAAGACGCCGATCGCGTTTCAAAAGCATATAGTATTGATAGTGAATGGAGAAATAGAAACCAATTTGTAAAGGGCCGTGATGAAATTGTTGCTTTTTTGGCCGGAAAATGGGAAAAGGAACAAAATTATAAACTTAAAAAGGAATATTGGGCCCATACCGACAATAAAATTGCCGTAAGATTTGAATATGAATATCAAGACAAGGACGGACAATGGTGGAGAGCCTATGGTAACGAAAATTGGGAATTTGACCAAAATGGATTAATGGCAAAACGATTTGCTAGTATAAACGATCTTGCTATAGATAGTAAAGAAAGAAAGTTTTGATTTTTCAATAAAACACCCATTAAAATTAAATATGAAAATTGCAATTTTAGATGATTATCAAAATACAATTAAAAAGTTAGATTGTTACTCCTTACTTGATGGCCAAGATGTTCTAATATTAAATACAACAGAAAAAAATCCAAAAATACTTTCTGAAAGGCTTAAAGACATTGAAATTTTAGTATTGACAAGAGAAAGAACGATAATAAATGAAGACCTGTTGTCAAAATTACCAAAACTAAAGCTAATCAGTCAAACTGGTAAAATATCTAATCATTTAGATTTAAAAGCCTGTACAAAACATAAAGTGGCTGTGGCCGAAGGCTTAGGCTCTCCTATTGCCCCATCTGAATTAGCTTGGGCTCTAATAATGAATACCGTTAGGCAAATCCCAAATGCTATTGAAGGAATGAAACGTGGGAAATGGCAGGTCAATATTGGTTCAACAGTTCATGGAAAATTTTTGGGAATCTGGGGCTATGGCAAAATAGGGAAGAGAATCGCTAATTATGCTAAAGCTTTTGGAGCTCAAGTTATGGTATGGGGTAGCCAGGAATCAAGAGAAAATGCGGTTAACGATGGTTTTGAAATCGCCCGTACCAAAGCGGAATTTTTTAAAAATGCGGATATTATTTCGCTGCACCTCCGTTTAAATGAACACACTTTTGAAATGATTAAAGAATCAGATTTAAGTTTAATGAAACCCTCTGGGGTCATTATAAATACGTCTAGAGCTGAACTTATTGAAAAAGGGGCCTTATTGAAATGTTTGAAAAGTGGCAGACCAGGATTTGCAGGAATTGATGTTTATGAAGAAGAGCCGGTTTATGATGTTGATTTTGAACTTTTGAAAATGCCAAATGTAGTTTGCACACCTCATATTGGATATGTTGAAAGAAATGGCTATGAATTATATTTTGGTAAAGCGTTTGAAAATGTGATTAATTTTATAAATGGAAAACCTTCTAATATTTTGAATTTAGAAGTTGTCCATAAATAATTGGCATCACAAATTTTGATTTTTAATTTAGGAAAGACGGGCATGGCTTAAACTACCTAACATTTCCATATAAAAAAAGACCCTGTAATTATTGCAGGGTCTTTATTTTTATATCTGCTAAAAATTAATCCATGTCATCTTCTCCATCTTCATCATGGCCAAATAAATGTCTCATTAATCCGCCAAAATCGCCATATACTTGCTGATAGATAATTTTTCCATCTTTATCAAAATCGAAAGATTCATACAACTTTATTACCCCAGATCGCGCTTCTGTCGAATCCGTAGCTGGCAGTGTAACTTTCCAATCTGAATAATGTCTTACAGATCCATCTGGCATTTTTGTGTCTGCATCAACACCAGGAAGCAAATTCGGCTCCGTTACCATTTTAAAATCAAATGTTGCCCACATTTCTTTATCACTCTTCTTGACTTCATCCAAACTCAAAGAATCTTTTGCTCCAAAGCCCGTATCTCGCATTACAAAATCTGCGGCATATTGCGAATAATCTACATTTTCACTTTCAAAGCCTTTAAGATTGGCCATAACGGTTTGTGAGTTCTTTTCAAATGCTTCATTAGCTGAATTATCAGCTTTAGGCTGGCATGACACCAAAAAAATGGACAGGCCCAATAAAGAATAAAATAATTTCATAAGGTTGTTTTTTAGTTAATTTGGTTATGTTATTAATTTTAAAACATAACATTTTTGTTAAAGTAATATTGAATAGTAACTATAATAAATGGAAAATATCCATTTAAGATAAGAGATCAGTTTTGGAGTAGGTTAAAGATACAAAATTATTATAAACCTTTAACAAACAATTACTTTGGTTCCATACACAAAAAAACCTCTCTCAAAATTACATTCTGAGAAAGGCTTTTTTGCAATACATTTATTACAAAAAATCGCTATCAATCATTTTAGGTAAATGCTTTAATAAACTTATAATTAATCTCCACTCATAGCTTTATCATAGACCCAGACTTCATCCCACTGATTTTTAAACGTTATTCGTTCTAAATTAAGTTGGTTCTGCCATGAACCTTCACCATTTACCGAATTAAAGTTTTTTACCCAGTTGACATCTCTGTCGAAATCGGCCCAATTTGGGCTAAAACTTATAGTAACAATATGACGGCCAAGATTTCCTTGCCTAAACTCGTTATAATAAATGCCCCAAGGGTTTATGCCCTCCAAAGCCTTTACGGTCTTACTTTCTCTTTCAAAAAAAGTATTTACACCTGGTGTTGGCCCATCGGCAACCTCATAATATCTCACAAATAATATGGGATATTTAGAACTATCGCCATCGAGCATGCCTGTATTATTTAGCTTAGCATCAGCTTTCCAATACTCGACAGTTTGAGTCTTTTTTATATAAGGCTCAACATTGTCTCTCCAATCCTCATCATGCCCTCCAACTCCAGGTCGTTTATCCAAATCGGAATAGGTTAGCGCGCCCATTTCCCAAATAATGTTACCAGCATTTGGTCCAGTAGTAATATTGTATACTGTAGACTTATAAGGACCAGATTTATGGTAAGTCTGGTTATGTTTCCTCAAATTGGTTTGTAATACTTTTAGGTGGGTGTTGACTGGTGTCAACATAATATCCTCCCACATTTGATAAGACTTAGAATCGTCTTGTGCAGTTACGGTTAACATGGTTCCAAAAACTATGGCAACCATCGTTAAAAATGAAATTGATTTTTTAATCATAAAATTAGTTTTGTTGATTAGTAGACATCATGCAACTTTTGCACAATGTTAAATTTGTAAATAAATGTATTGTAATCAATTATGGATAAATGGAATATAAAAATGATCCATTTAAAATAAAAGATCAGTTTTGGAGTAGGTTAAAGATACAAAATTTAAAACAATCTCATTATAAATGACTTAGACTCAAAATACAAACAAAAAAACCTCTCAATTCTGAGAGGTTTTACCTAGTATTTTGACAACTATTTATTTTGAAAAATAGATATAGATTGATACTACAATTAGTGTAATTAAACCACCAACAAGCTTTACATGTTTCCATGGTTTAATATCCACTTGCTCTGTATATTCCTGAACATAGACTTCTTTTCTTGGAAAGAATTTCCCAATAATGAGCATGATTAAAATATTGGCCACAAACAATATCGCCATAATGTGCAAATAATGTGGATAAGCGCCTGCTTCTACTAATTTTAATGCATCGGCATCTGTAACTCCGGAAGCCTTTGCTGCTTCTACTGCGTTTTCAATTCTACTTGGCCCAATCAAAAATTGACTAATAATATACATCAAAGACCCAGATATAATTCCGATTTTAGCTGCAATTGCTGGGACTCTTTTTGTTAAAAATCCAACGACAATAATGGTGAGAATTGGTATACTATAAATTCCATTTATTTCCTGCAAATATTTAAATAGGCTTCCTGCATTTTCAATTAAAGGGGCAATAAACATAGCTGCTAACGCTAAACAAATACCAAATATTTTCCCGTATTTAACGACTGTTTTTTCAGGTGCATCTTTGTTAATATGCTGCTTATAAATATCAATACCAAATAAGGTAACCGAGCTATTTAACACACTATTAAATGAACTTAAAATAGCACCAAACAATACCGCTGCAAAAAATCCGACAAGATATTTAGGTAAAACCGCGCGAACCAATTCTGGATAAGCAAGATCACTTGAAGTTAACTCTCCATTAAAATAATGGTAAGCAATCATTCCTGGCAATACTAAAATTAATGGACCTAAAATTTTAATAAATGATGCTAATACTAATCCTTTCTGACCTTCCGCTAAATTTTTAGCGCCTAATGCCCGTTGTATGATTTGTTGATTGGTACCCCAATAAAATAGTTGAACCAACATCATACCAGTAAAAATGGTAGAAAATGGGACTTCCTGTCCAAAATTACCCGTTGAATCAAAACGTTCAGGATTTGAAGCCATCAAAACATCTAGGCCTCCAAAAATCGATCCATCACCTATAGCCATTAATCCAAAAATTGGAATTAATACACCCCCAGTTAATAAGCCGATAGCGTTAATGGAATCTGAAACAGCAACGGCTTTTAGACCTCCAAAAATGGCGTAAATTGAACCCACAATGCCAATTCCCCAAATACAAATAACTATGGCTGTAGAATTGGAAACCTGTAACATACTAGGTACATCAAACATCCCACTTATCGCTACCGAACCGGAGTATAAAATTACGGGGAGCAGTACAACAACGTAACCCGTTAAAAACAATCCAGACGTAATGGTTTTTGTAGCAACGTCAAATCTGTTGGCCAAAAATTGAGGAATAGTTGTTAATCCACTTTTAAGGTACCTTGGCAACAAAAATATGGCGGTGATCACCATAGCTATTGCGGCCAAAGTTTCCCATGCCATGACCGATAAACCATCGGTGTATGCACTCCCGTTTAATCCAACAATTTGCTCTGTAGATAAATTGGTAAGCAATAATGAGCCGGCAATAACACCAGCGGTTAAACTTCTTCCCCCCAAAAAATAACCATCTGAAGAGGTTTCGTCCGTTTTGCGCGTGGCGTAATAAGAAATGACGGCAACCAAAGCCGTAAACCCTACAAAAGATAAGATTCCAATCATAATAATTTAGTTAGTTAGCTTAGTAATATGCTTGAATAATAATATGGGAAGATACTAAAAAAAAGATGCAATTACATTTACCCCAATCAGATTAGATAATTATTTTCAAATCTTTAATTAATGAATATAAAATTTAAGATATCTGTATGTTTATGATTCTACAATGCAGATACCGTTAATTTCAAAATCCAAAAGGGCCTATCAAAAAATAAAAAAACCTCTCCATTTTGGAGAGGTTTTTTATTGATTTATTCCGGATTATGAGAGCCTAACATTGAATGGCTCTTTTTCTTCGTTTTGCTTTTTTTCGATTTCATTTTTGAATTCTGCCAGACGTTGCAGTTCGTCTTGAATTTCATTGCTCCTATTGGTGAGTTTTTGAAATTTTTCTTCTCGAGCTTTGTCATTTAAAGCTTTGTGTTCATTTATGAGTGCTTCTTTTTTCATGTGCCTTTTTAGTTTCCTATTCTCCTTCAATTTTTCAAAATATTCGAAAGAATACGAATAAATATACATGCAAACAAACAATAGAACAATTGCCGTTAAAATTATACCTCCGTTTTTCATAATAACTATGCCTATTAAACAATTATTAATTGATTCAAGATTTGCGTTACAAATAAATCTTGATACAATGTTACTAATATAAGGATTCTATTGAAAATATACTAGTTTAAGCGTTAAAAATTAAGTTTAAGTTTAAAAAATCGCAAAAAAATCGGTTGTTTATCAACATTTTTAAGGTTTCCTATTAAAATGTTCCAAACCAGACTTCAGCCAATTGTAATAGTCTTCAATATTTGGGGTATAATTTTCAATATGGTTTAGTAACTCCATGTCTTGGTTCAACAGTACATAAAATGGTTGTGAATTATTTTGAAAATTTATAGTTTGTAGCGTAGCCCATTTGTCTCCGATGGTTTTTATTTTTTTTATGGTTCCATTAGGTTTTAAATGTTCAAACTTCTCATCTTCATCTAACTCTCTTCTATCATCTACATATAAAGAAATGATGATATAATCTTTACTTAAAATATCATATACTTTGGAACTACTCCAGACATGCTCTTCCATTTTTCTACAATTCACACAGGCCCAGCCAGTAAAATCCAGCATGATGGGCTTGTTTTCTAATTTGGCAGCAGCGAGACCTGCATCCAAATCCTTATAGCAATTTAATCCTAAAGGGCAATCTGAAGCCTTATCATAATAACTGTAAAATAATGGAGGTGGAAATCCGCTTAAGAGCTTCAGATTTGCATATTTTGTATTGGTCAAACCTGGCAATAAATAGACTACAGCAGCCAGTGTTAGCACACCAAACGCAATTCTACCTTTACTTAATTTTTGCAAAGGACCATCATGTGGAAACCTTATTTTTCCAAATAAATAAAGGGACAATCCTATACCTATAACGATCCACAACCCTATAAAAAGTTCTCGTTTTAAAAGTCCCCAATGTTCTACCAAATCGGCATTGGACAAGAACTTTAAGGCCAAGGCCAATTCTATAAACCCTAGCACTACTTTAACAGTGTTTAACCAACCACCTGATTTAGGCAATGAGTTTAACCATTTTGGAAACATAGCAAATAATGTAAAAGGCAACGCCAAAGCAAGCCCAAAACCGCTCATTCCCATTGTTAATTGGGTTGCTCCTCCATCACTTGACAAAGAGCTTCCTAGCAAAGTTCCTAAAATAGGACCTGTGCATGAAAACGACACAATAGCCAAGGTTAAGGCCATAAAGAATACACCTATCCAGCCTCCTATTTTATTCGCTCTGCTATCTAAAGCATTGCTCCATGATGCTGGCAATGTCAATTCAAAATATCCGAAAAATGAAAATGCAAAGACTAAAAATATAACAAAGAACAGAACGTTTAAGGTGACGTTAGTAGAAACATTGTTCAAAAATTCGGGGTCTAAGGAATCTAAAACATGAAATGGTAGACTTAATAAAAAATAAATCAGGAATATAAAAAATCCATATAAAATTGAATTTGCCACGCCCTTTTGGCTATTACCCGCACTTTTTGAGAAAAATGAAACTGTTAGTGGAATCATTGGAAACACACAGGGTGTAAGTAAAGCAATGAAACCTCCCAAAAAGCCTAACAAAAAAATAGTAAAACTGCTTTTCTCCTTTACTTCTTCAACTCTATAATTGTCCCAACCTGTAATATTTAAATTTAATTTATCCGACAATATTTTACTCTTTTCATCAATATCGTGTGTTGTGATAATCTTGGTTTGAAGTTGCGTTTGTACCAATTCAAAAATCAATTCAACTTCTTCGGGAGGGAGGCATTTTTCGTCATCACAAACTGAATAAAACACCGTTGCCTTAATGGATTTTAAATCAGGGTTTACCAATTTAATATGCTGTGTGAAAATGGCTTGGTCGCTAAAGTTTTTTAACTCAATTTGAAATATTGGATCAAAATGGGGGACCACTTGGGGCTCTTCGGTTTTTCCAACCTGTTCATAATTATTCTCTTGCTCAAGAAATAAGAACTCCGTTGGAATTGGCCCTAAAACATCATCTGCAAAAGTCTCTTGTGAAGGTAAGTGCCAACCTTTTTCAAGTGTCGCTTTAACAATTAAATTATAATCCGTATCCGATAATTTTTCAATAGAAGTCGACCATTTAATTGGGTCAAAAATTTGGGCATTGACCCACGATATTGAAAGTAAAAAAAAGAGGAGGCTAACTAGAGATTTGTTCATCAATAAATATTTTCACATCATTCCCATGAGGTTATCATGTTGATTTGTTTGTTAAAAGGCAAATTTAATGGAAGTTCAATGATTAAACATATAAAGATTTCATAAAATTGGCTCTTTAGCAAATACAAAAGTCCTAATTTACAACTTCTTTTATTACAAAAACATATACCGGGAAATGGTCGCTAAACCCACCTGAAAAACCACCATCACTCCAACTTCTAAAGGGATAACCTTTCCAACG
Organism: Flavobacteriaceae bacterium LMO-SS05; assembly: GCA_051814705.1. Taxonomy (GTDB): domain Bacteria; phylum Bacteroidota; class Bacteroidia; order Flavobacteriales; family Flavobacteriaceae; genus Geojedonia. The sequence continues at coordinate 136,533 of JBPWQW010000004.1, read as the reverse complement.
TCCAGATTTTGTGGTTAAATAGGGCTTGTTATAAATAAAAGCCTTATAAAATTGGTAGCTTGAATAATCTTTATCCAATAAAGGTTTGGTCATCAAAATTTGATCAAACAAACTCCAAGCATCTCTATACGCTGTAGTGCCCAACCCTTTTTTATAAAAATTTTCATAGGGATTATAAATTCCTTTAAATTCTACTTTATCCCTGTTCTTTTCAGCCTTTAAAATATGTTTTATGCTCGTATTGATAGGGTCATCATTTAAATCGCCCATTGTGAAAATTTTAGCATAAGGATCCATGGCCTGTAAAGAATCGATAAGTTGTTTATTTAACCTAGCGGCAGCTTCACGCTTGAATCTACTTCTAGCCTCCCCTCCACTTCGAGATGGCCAATGGTTAATAATAACATGAATTAAATCCCCATCTAATTTACCGGTTACCAACAATTGATCTCGAGTATACACACGATTTCTAGTCAAATCATCATAAATCTTGAGCTCATGTGTGCTTGAGCTTATAGGCTGAAATATGGCTTTTTGGTAGAGGAGCCCAACATCTATACCTCTAGCATCAGGAGAATCAAAATGGACAATTCCATAATCCTTGCCCAACAATAAAGGGTCATTGATCAAATCTACCAAAACACTACGGTTTTCTATTTCTGAAACACCAATAATGGCTGGCGAGTTTTTGGCTTCATCCACACCAATATTCGCAATAACCCGAGCCATGTTATGAACTTTCATTTTATAGATCTCTCCCCTATTGGTTTTCAACTCCATTATAGGACTGGATTCATCAAACTTGACAGGGTCATTTATGGTATCAAATAAATTTTCAAGGTTATAAAATGCAATGGTATGTATTTTAAATTTCTTTTTTTCCTGTGCATTGACCAACAAAAAAGCTACCAAAAATATGGCAATCAGATTGTGTTTTAAGTATTTCATTTAACCAATTACCATGTTAATATCTTTGCTCTAATAAATATTCAAACAAATGTAAATATTTATTAGAAATTATGTAAATTAGTTCGGCTTAAAACTCTAGCTTTTAAGACTTAAGACTAATCCCTCTATAATTAAGCATGAGAAAACGGCTATTCATTTTCTTGTTCGGAGTTTCTTCATCTATCACAGTATTGGCTCAACAAACACTTATTAAAGGCAGTGTAAAAGACGGCGTTACATTTGAACCTCTTGCCGACGTTTCGATTACCATTGAAGAATCGCAACAAACAACTACAACTGATGATTTAGGTGAGTTTATGTTCTTGGAGAATGTCCCATTGGGAGAACAGGTTTTGAGTATCTATAAATTAGGCTATGTCACAAAACGCTATCCTATAGTCGTCAACCTAGGAAAAACTGTAAACATAACAGATATGACCTTAGATATTGATGTGTCCAATACTTCCGATTGGTTTACCATTGCTTTATCTGATGACGAGTTGAATGATGATACTGGAGGTGCAGATAATATTTCCGGGTTATTGTCTTCATCACAAGATGTGTTTCAACGTACTGTGGCATTTGAGTTTAGTTCTTCTTTTTTTAACGTAAGAGGCTTAGACTCTGATAACGGAACCGTTTTGATTAACGGGATAGAAATGAACAAACTGTATAATGGCAGACCGCAATGGAGCAATTGGGGAGGTTTAAACGACGTGGTCAGAAATCAAGAGCTCGCATCGGGATTGGCCCCATCCCACTATAATTTTGGAGGCATTTTAGGAACTACAAATATCAACACCAGAGCTTCTGCTTATAAAAAAGGTGGCCAACTGACCTATTCGTCTTCAGACCGAAGTTATACCAACCGTTTAATGGCACGCTATGCATCAGGTTTGATGGAAGGTAACTGGGCCTTTACACTTATGATGGGTAGACGATGGGGAACTGAAGGCTATCAAGATGCTACACTGTACGACTCCAATTCGTTTTTTACTTCTGTAGAGAAAAAAATAAATGACAAACACAGTATTAACTTCACAGGTATTTATGCACCCAATAGAAGAGGAAAATCGTCTGCAAACACACAGGAAGTTTATGATTTAAAAGGCATACGGTATAATGAATATTGGGGTTGGCAAGAAGGCGACAAAAGAAATTCACGAATTAAGGAAGTTATAGAGCCTATTTTGATGTTAAACTACTATTGGGATATATCATCCAAAACTAGCTTAAACACAAATATTGCATACCAATTTGGAACCGCTGGCAATAGTCGATTGGATTATAATGGACAACGTTTAAATGAAGATGGCATCCCTGTTGGCGGTGGCTCAAATCCCAGTCCATCCTATTATCAAAAATTGCCTAGTTTTTGGTTGACTCCCGCCGCTGGCCCAAACTACGAACAAGCGTATTTAAATGAACAAGATTTTTTGAATGACGGACAAATAGATTGGAACAGTCTATACCAAACCAATCTTGAAAATGCGGACAATTATTCGACTTATATTTTATATGAAGACCGAAATGATGATAAACAAATTACAGCAAACACTATTGTAACTTCTTATTTGACCGATCATACCACTTTAAATGGTAACATAAATTACAGCACGTTAAAATCAGAAAACTTTGCCGAGATTATCGATTTACTAGGTGGAAATGGTTACTTAAATGTCGATTCATTTGATGGTTTTCAGTTTGACATGCAAGACCCAAATAGAATGGCTTTAGAAGGCGATAGATTTAGGTACAATTATAATCTTTATGCTGATGTACTTTCAGGTTTTGCTCAAGCTCAATTTAAATACAATAAAGTAGATTTCTATCTTTCGGCAAGTGCAACAAACACGCAATACCAAAGAGAAGGGCTTTATCAAAATGGAGCCTATCCAAACAACTCACTGGGGAAAGGTGAAAAATTGACATTCAATGGGTTTGGAAGTAAAGGAGGCTTCACCTATAAAATAACAGGAAAACATCTTGTTGATATCAACGTGGGTTATATTACAAGGGCACCTTCATTAAGAAATACCTTTTCCAATTCTAGAGAAAACCAAAATATTGTAAGTGATATCACTGAAGAAAAAATTAGTACTGCCGATATTAGCTATATTTTTCGATCTCCAATTGTAAAAGCAAAACTTACCGGTTATTATGCCAAAATAGAAGATGCCAATGAAATTTCATTCTTCTATGCCGATGGAATTGGAGGTGATAACACCGCTTTTGTTCAAGAAATATTACAAGGCATCGATAAAAAACACTTTGGTGTAGAATTAGGAATTGAAGCTCAGGTTACCCCAACCATTAAACTAAAAGGGGTTGCTGCTTTGGGCCAATATACCTACGATAATAATCCAAATTTATACCTCACTTCTTCAGATTTTGAAACAGGTAGACAGGATTTTGGTAAGGCCAGTTTAAAAGATTACAAACTTGCCGGCGGGCCACAAACAGCACTTTCAGCTGGTTTTGAATATCGCGATCTAGATTTCTGGTGGGTTGGTGCAACAGCTAATTTTTTTGACCATACCTATGTAGATATTAGCCCTTTGACCCGTACCAAAAACTTTTATCAAGATTCTGACGGTTTACCTTTTAATGATTATGACGAAACCATTGCTAGACACTTGCTAAAACAAGAACGGTTTGACAACTATATGACGGTCAATCTTGTGGGAGGAAAGTCTTGGAAACTTAGTGATTATTACCTTGGCTTTTTTGCCAGTGTTAACAATGTATTAGATGAAGTCTATAAAACTGGAGGCTTTGAACAAGGCAGAAATGCCAATTACAGGCAGTTAAACGACGACAATAGCAATGACATACCCTTATTTGGTTCAAAATATTGGTATGGCCGGGGTATCACCTACTTTTTAAACATGTATGTTAGATTTTAAAAAATTATAAACTGTAGCATCACAAATTATGAAAGCAAACTATATTTTAAATGTAATATCCATTTTCCTATTGGGTGTTTTGGTATCCTGTGTTCAAGATGAGGATTATAACATCCCAACCTTAGAAATTACCGAGCCAACGCTACAAGCCAATACTACAATCAGCCTTGTAAAACGTATGTATGTTGATCGTTTTGTGGATTTTAATGAAGCGAATAACGGCGGTGAATTGATCATTGAAGGCTATGTGGTTTCAAATGACGAGTCTGGCAACTTGTATAAAGTTTTAATGATTCAAGACGCCCCTGAAAACCCAACAGCCGCCATACAATTGGATGTTGATGTTACTTCATTGTATTCCAAATACAAACCTGGTCGGAAAGTGTTTGTAAAACTTAATGGATTGGGTATGGACAATCTCAATGGTGTCTTACATATTGGAAGCGTTATAGGAGCTTCAGTAGGAAGTATTTCTGCAACTAATTATGAAGACTATATTATTCGCTCTAATGAAGTTGCAACCCTTGTTCCAAAATTAATAACTGCAGATCAGTATAAGGATGATTATCTTAACATGTTGGTACAGATTGATCATATGCAATTAAGTTTACCCGAACTTGGATCGGCTTATGCCAATCCAAATGATACGTTTACCGTAAACCGGTATCTTAAAAATTGTGAAGATGACTCACAAACAATCATCAGAAATAGCGGCTTTGCATCGTTTAAATCCGAAGAATTTCCAACAGGTAGCGGCTCTATTGTAGCAATTTTCAGCAAGTACAATACAGACTATCAATTATATATTAGAGACACTCCCGATGTGATGTTTAATGGTAAGCGTTGTGACCCTCCAATTTTAGAATGTTCGGGTACATCTGGTGGAAGTATCACATTATTCAATGAGGATTTTGAAGGGACTTCGTTAACAACTTTAACCAATAAAGGCTGGTTAAATATAAATGTCAATGGTGGCTCATCCAAATATTCCTTAAAAACGTTTAATAGCAATCATTATATGCAGGTTGCCGCATTCAATTCTTTTGAAAACCCTTACGAAGTTTGGTTAATTACACCGTCTATCCCTGTAGACGCTTCTACCGCTGAACAATTAACATTCACCTCCAATGTTGGCTTTTGGAATGGCGATCCTTTAACGGTATATGTTTCAACAGATTTTACAGGACATGCAGCAGACCTAAAAAATGCTACCTGGATACAAACAGAACCTCAATTGCCACATGGACCTACTTCTGGATATGGGACAACGTTCACCAACTCTGAACCAATAAATATATCTTGCCTAGAGGGGCATGTGTACATAGCGTTTAGATATTTAGGAGCCAATAATGGCACCACAACAACAGTTCAAATTGATAAGGTAAAAGTTACGGGAACTTTGTAAACTACTAGATTATAAAAGAGCTTGTTTTAGAAGACTTGCTCTTTTTTTATCCTAATTTTTTAAAATAATATACACCGGAAAATGATCACTAAACCCACCCATGTATTTTTTACCTACATAAGTTCTAAAGGGTTGACCTTGATATTTTCCATGGTATTGCGTCAAAAATTTATCATCAAAAATATGAGCACTCTCAAAACGATAGCCATCTTGTTCCACATTTATCAAATTATTGGACATGATAATCTGATCAAAAAGATTCCATTTAAAATCGTGATTTAGGCTTCCTCTTTCTTTTGTCCAAAGCCTCTGTGTTGAATTGAATAGGTCTTCATTATCCATTAAAAACTGAACACTTTCATTGTTGGGATTATCATTAAAATCGCCCATGATGAGTATTTTGGGGCTTTCATATTCTATTTTTAATTTTGCAATAATGTCCAAAACCTTTTTTGCTGCCGTTATACGTTTATAGACAGTCTCATCTTCACCGTCCCGTCGTGATGGCCAATGATTGACGATGACATGAATTGGGTCGCCATCCAACATTCCAGTCACCAATAAGATATCCCTAGTAAAGTCTTTATCTCCATTAGGAGCTCTTAAATCGAGGGGAAATGTTTCAGACGATTCCACTTTAAATTCATCTTTATTGTACAAAAGGGCCACGTCAATCCCCCGTTCATCAGTAGAATCATAATGCACAAAACTGTAGTTATAAGCCGATAATTCTTCGCTTTGAATTAAATCCCTTAACACCAAATCGTTTTCAACCTCTGCCAATCCTATAATTGCAGGAGGCCGATTTGATATTTCAAAACCAATTTTTGAGATCACAGAAGCAAGTTTATAAATTTTTAGATCATAACGTTTTTGAGTCCATTTTTTTGCCGAGGTAGGCAGAAAATCGTTGTCATTGGTCTGTTCGTCATCATAGATATCAAAAAGATTTTCAATATTGTAAAACGCTAGGGTTTGTAATTTCTTTTCTGTTTCCGAAGTCCTCAAAATATATATTTAAGTCTTAAAAATACTAAAACACAGAGGTACATTATGTAACTTTGCATATTATTTTAATTTATGTTAGAACAGAGAGAGATCGATTTAGAAAAGGCAGTTTTAATTGGTGTTATAACAAAAGATCAAGACGAAGCTAAATCCAAAGAATTTTTGGACGAATTGGAGTTTTTAACCTATACCGCAGGTGGTGACGTGGTTAAACGCTTTACCCAAAAAATGGAGATGCCCAACCCCAAAACATTTATTGGAACCGGTAAAATTGAAGATGTTCAGCATTTTATAAAGGAAAATGAAATTGGAACCGCCATATTTGATGACGAACTATCTGCTGCCCAAGAGCGTAATATCAGCAAAATATTGGGCTGTAAAGTTTTGGATCGCACCAATCTCATTCTCGATATTTTTGCCCAACGGGCCCAAACCAGTTATGCTCGTACTCAAGTGGAGCTGGCACAATGCGAATACTTATTGCCTAGATTAAAAGGAATGTGGACTCACTTGGAGCGTCAAAAAGGTGGTATTGGTATGCGTGGTCCTGGTGAAACCGAAATTGAAACCGATAGACGAATTGTGCGTGAAAGGATTGCCTTGCTTAAAGAGAAAATAAAAACCATCGATAAGCAAATGGCGGTACAACGTGGTAATCGTGGTAAAATGGTACGTGTGGCATTGGTGGGTTACACCAATGTTGGAAAATCCACATTAATGAATGTGATTAGCAAAAGCGAGGTCTTTGCCGAAAACAAACTGTTTGCGACCTTAGATACAACCGTTAGGAAAGTGGTTGTTCAAAATCTTCCCTTTCTATTATCCGATACCGTTGGATTTATTAGAAAACTCCCAACACAATTGATAGAATCCTTTAAAAGCACTTTAGATGAAGTTAGAGAAGCTGATTTATTGCTTCATGTGGTTGATATTTCCCATCCTAATTTTGAGGGACATATTGAATCGGTCAATAAAATCTTGGATGAAATTGACAGTGCAAGTAAACCCACTATTATGGTCTTCAATAAAATTGATGCCTACCAACCCGAACCTTTCGATGCAGATGATTTGATTATTGAAAAAACAAAGGCCAACAATACCTTGGAAGAATGGAAACGCACTTGGATGGGAAGAGTTGGTAATCATGCCTTGTTTATTTCTGCCTTAAATAAAGAAAATCTGGAAGGATTTAAAAAACGTGTTTATGACGAAGTAAGAGCCATTCATATTTCCCGTTTTCCTTATAACAATTTTTTGTATCCCGATTACGAAGAGGAAGCGTAAAAAATTTCGTTTTTAAAATTTATAGCTTAAACCTATGGTATAGTAAGTTTGCAATGTATTGTCTACCGTATCCAATAGTGCAAGAGAATCGCCAAGTGTATCGATAGCATAATTAAGTGCTTCTTGTTTATTACTTCTCAACCCAAAATCAAATCCAACACCAATCATTTTCCAAAGGGAATAACCAAAAGAGTTGGTCCATGTCCAGTTGGATAAATCTCCATTTTTATAACTTTGAAACATAGACAGATTGGATTTAAAACTTATGGCTCCTATTTGTCGTGTATAATCAGCTAATAGTTTTGTTCCAAAGGAAGACTCAAAAATATTGTCTCCCTTACTCATCACAAAATTATAATCTATAGGATGGATAACCACAATTAAGTCTTGAATTGGAGTCCAAGTAACACCAAGTCCAAAGTCCAAATAGCCAGGGTCATTAAAATTGTTCAACAGTGTGGTTCTATATTCCATTAAAGTAGAAACTGCTAGCTTTTCGGTCATATTTCTCCCATAAAGAGAAGTTAAGTTGAACACATCGGTTGTGGGTTTAAAGCTGTCATCATCGTTTGGGTCATCTTTATTGTCGAACTTTACCCAATTCAAATTTGTGGTTAAAGCATTTCTCCAAAATGATTTTTCTTGAAGGAGATTAGCGTAACCATTAAATGAAATACCTAGACTCCCAGATGAATTGTTAGGCGTTCCCTGTGCAAACCAATTATTAAAATTGGAAAAGCTGCCTCCTATAGTACCAAAAGCCCCAAGCTTCCAACCTGGTAATTTATCAATCTGCTTTTGAAGCTGATCAACACGTTTTTGAAGCTTAGAAATGGAATCTTTTTTTGCTGCTTTTTCAGCCTTTAATTCCTGAAGGGTTTGCGAAAATCCAAAAGAAAAAGTAAATAGTAATAGCAATGTTAAGAGTATGCTTCTTTTCATATTTTCTAATGACAACAAATCAATTGGTTTTGAAAACTATTATAAAATTGAATTTTGAAAGTTCAATATATCTATTTTTTTTTATATAAAGGAACTGACGAACAAGCTTCGCCATACATAATGGATTGGGCTATTGGTTTTAGCTTTTGAGACAATAATATATAAGCATTGGCAGGAACGGGTTTATTAGCGCAGCCTTTTATGATTAAGGGTTTGCCCACAAAAGATTCAATATTTAGATTTTCAATAATGGATTGATAAATTGACGACTCCAACTGTTCTAAATCACCAATTAGCATTTTTTTTGCAAAGGGTTCTAAATGGATAGTCAAAAGCATAAATGCCCAAGCAGGCACAATAGCGTCTGAAGTGCAAGTTAAAGCCACATAAGCATTCTGATATTGAGACCAGTCATGTGCTACAACTTGAGCCCTAAACTCTTTTTCGCGCAGTACTAAGCCTTCAAAAAGCCAATCTTTGATATCCAATACCATGCGCTTTCCAGCTGGGTAGTAGTCTTCCAAATTAACAACCACCAACTTGCTGTTAGCAACCCTATTTACGATTTCTTCAGGCATTTTTTATAGCATTCCCAATTCAAGTTTTGCTTCTTCACTCATCAAGTCTTGGCTCCAAGGCGGATCGAAAGTGATTTCTACTTCGGCACTTTTGACATCATTTAACGATTTTATTTTCTCTTCTACTTCCAGAGGCAAGGTTTCAGCAACTGGACAATTTGGAGTTGTCAAGGTCATTAGGATTTTTACATCGTAATCTTCACTCACCATCACATCATAAATAAGCCCTAATTCATATATATCTACAGGAATTTCAGGATCGTAAATGGTTTTTAAAACACGAACTATTTTTTCTCCCAGTGCAAAGGTGTCTATTGTTGATTCCATTTTTATATCTATTTAATTTATACCCGCTTAAGCAGGAATTTTGTATTAATTGAGTTGCGTTTGGTATGCAATAGCATACATTTTGATTTGTTTTATCATACTCACCAATCCGTTTGCACGTGTAGGTGACAAATGTTCTTTGAGGCCAATTTGGTCAATAAAATCGGTGTTGGCTTCAATAATGGCTTTAGGACTCTGATTTGAAAACACACGAATCAAAATCGCAATGATTCCTTTTGTAATAATAGCGTCACTATCAGCAGTAAATTCAACTTTACCATTATTTATTTCTGCATGAACCCAAACTTTACTTTGGCAGCCTTTAATAATATTTTCCTTGGTTTTATAGTGTTCAGCTATCAAAGGTAAGGATTTGCCCAAATCTATCATATATTGATAACGTTCTTCCCAATTATCAAACATGGAAAACTCGTCAATAATGTCGTTTTGAATCTCTTGAATATTCATTTCTAAATTTTAAACAAAAATACAACATCTCTAATGTTTTGCCATAATATCTTTGATGGAAAACACTTTATTAACAAGTTCTGAAATAGTCTTCGGCGGATAGCCATGATCGAAAATATGAGTCTCATAAGGAGTAGAATTCACCTCAACTTTAAAAGTAGCCATTGCGGCACCATCAACTTGATGCATCTTGCTAGGCGCCTCCATTTCTGAAAGCCCTTTAATATCAACCTCATTTAAAAGCGAAACAAGTGCATCCCAATCTTCCTTTTTACATATTGAAGCGATTACAATATTTAAGTTTCTATCGTTTGAAAATGAAATAGAATCTTTTGTGATCCATATTTTTTCATAAAACCCTCGTGAGCTTGCCTCATAAGTTATAGTCAAATTGTCTTTTTCCTGATTGGAAAATTGAGAACGTTTCTGATGGCATTCGTTAGAACAGATAACCAGCACCAGTAAACCGAATATAATTTTCATGATAATATTTAGAATTTATTAAAGGGGAACAAATATGAAGCTAATATGTAATTAAAATATCAACCTTAAATTTAACTTAAATGGGGTTAAAAGATTAAATTTCAACGACTTAAAAGTTTAGTGGTTTTGTATATAAGACAGAGAAGAAACTCCTTTAAATTAGCTTACTTAACAATAATATCCAAACCTTTATATTTCCATTCGGTAATACCTCCCTCTAACTCATAAATCTTTTCAAACCCTGCTGCAATAAGTTTTATTGAACATTTTGCACTGCGTTTGCCAGAACCACAATACAGAATTACAGGTTTTGTTTTATCCAATTTATTGATGTCCTCATCAAAAGTGGGTGAGTTATAATCTATATTTTGTGAATTTTCAATATGACCATCTTTATATTCATCAGGTGTTCTAACATCAACTAACTGAACGTCATCCAATTCTAAAATGTCTTGCATTTCTGCTGGCGTCACTAATTTTACACCTTCTTGCACTTCATTTTTGCAACTCATAGTCACTAAAAACATTACAAGTCCTAATATAAATATAGATTTTTTCATATTTACTTTGTTTATTTTGATGATAATTCGCCTTTCCACTCAGTAATTCCTCCCATAAGATTATACGCATTTTCAAATCCTATTTGATTCATAATGGAACAAGCCTGCCTGCTTCGGTTACCCGATTTACAATATACATAATAGTTTTTGGTTTTATCCAGCTCTTCCAACTCATCGATAAAACCTTGACCTTTATATATATCAATATGAATAGCATTTGGAATAATACCTTCCTCTACTTCTGCTAGGGTTCTAACGTCCAATATCACTGCATTATTGTCGTTTTCAAATTCTGAAACCCATTCTTCTTGTGTCAAATCCACTTTCTATAAATTTTAAAAAACAAAATTAACACTTCTTCATGATATAGCCGAAAAAAAAATTGAAGTAATAAACCGCGGCTTTTATTCCATTTAAAACACAGTTAAACTTTTATAGTACAACCTAATGCCCTTGTTTGAGTTAATGTTATCGCTTTCCCTTCCAATAACGCATCAACAGCATCTTCAACATATTTTGTTTTTACAGCATTCTCGTTTTGATGGTTGTCATCTATGGCCCCAATATATTTTACTACATTTCCTTTTTTTGTTTTTTGAAGGACATAAACATGTGGTGTTTTGGTAGCACCATATTGTGGATAAATTTTTTGACCAGTATCCATTAAATACGGAAATGAATACGCTTTTTGCTTCGCCCTTGCTGTCATGGCCTCCATATTATCTCCAGTACTAACCTCAGGATTATTGGGCATAATGGCAATCACAGGAAAACCTTTACTAGCATATTTTTTATCGAGCTTAATGATCCGATCTTCATAGGCTTTGGCGTAAGGACAGGTATTGCATGTAAAAATCACAACAAACCCCTTTGCCTGTTTATAATCAGCTAAAGAGACCATTTTACCATCAACGTTCATAAGGTTAAAATCTGTAGCAAGATCTCCAATTTGGTAACCTTTGCCATCACTAATGTTAGTAAAAGCAGTAAGGGAATACATTGCAAATAGAGCCAAAAAAGTCTTGAATGTTTTCATCTGTTTATATTTATTATTTTTCAACCGTCAGATGCCATGCCCAATTAGCAGCTTCTGTTGTTTTAAAAATTTGTCAATGGGCATTTCATAATCATTTAATTTAGAAATTGTTTTACCTGGGTTTCAAGCTCCTCATAATTAAAGGTATGTTCATAAAATTGTCGTTTATCTTTATTGTAAATTAAAGTGGCGGGTATAGCGCCTGTCCAATCTTCACTAATTTTTGGAATCCAAGAGTTGGTATCCATATCATTTAAAGCGACCACCTTGGATTTTAATTTCTTATTCTTAATAAATGGTTTCAATTTACTGTCGTATTGTTTTGGGAAATCCAAACTCACCAAAATAACCTCAACATTACGGTTAGCATAAGACGCATTCAACTTTTCAAAAAAAGGAAGCTCTTTAACGCAGGGTGCACACCAAGTTGCCCAAAAATTAATCACGTAAGTTTTATCATCTGTTCTATTTAAAAAGACTTCCAAACCCGTATAATCATAAACTTCCAATGGCATTGTTTGAGAAGCTTTGGGCTCAGCTTCGGCAATTATAGTGTCCTTCTTCCCATTTTTACATGAAAGCACTGAAAACAAAACAATTAAGACGATATATTTCATAGCTTAAAATTAAAAATCCTTGTAAAAGGAATTAAAACTTTAACAAAAAATTAATGCTTAGACTCGTGCATGTACCTACCCGTTTTTAATTTATAAATCCCGTCAAATGCAGGAATCTTTTTATTTTTATCCCAAATAATTTGAAAAATTAATTATCATCTCTATATTTGGGGCATATTAAAAATTATGAACAACATTTTAAATCATACTTGGTGGTGGATTTCCCGAAACTCAATTTCGTGAACTAAACCTATTGTATATTTAAAACCAAAATATCAAGGCCTGTCATTCACGACAGGCCTTTTTTAATACCAAAAATGAAACATCAAAGATTAATTATAAACACAAAAACGATTAATTAGATGTTAATGTGAGTTTGAAAGAAAATAAATATAAACAGATGAATCCATTTAATTTACATACACATTACAAAAATATTCTTGCAGATACAATCACTCCTGTGAGCATCTATCTTAAAATAAGGGATAAATACCCTAATAGTATTTTATTGGAAAGTAGTGACTATCATGCCAACAACAACAGTTTTTCGTATATCTGTTTCAATCCAATCGCTTCCATAAAAGTAAAAGATGAAGTGATCACTCAAACGTTTCCAGATCGCAGTTCAAACTCAAAATCAATTACCGAAACGACCAATGTAGCCGAAGAAATTCATCAATTCACAAAACGATTCAAGATTAATTCAGATCAAAAATTCAAATTCATCAACAATGGAATTTTTGGTTATATGGCATACGATGCTGTTCGCTATTTTGAAGACATTCAGATTTCCAAAAAGGAAGGTCATTTAAACATCCCAGATATTTATTATGCCGTTTACCAGAACATAATCGCCATAAATCATCATAAAAATGAAGCCTATATTTTCGCCCATTGTTTTAATAGCGAAAGCAATATAAATGAAATTTATCAACTCATCACTTCAAAAAACTTTGCGGCTTTTAGCTTTCATAAAGATGGTAAAACTAGATCAAATCTTACAGATGACGAATACAAGCAGCAAGTAGAACTGGCAAAAAAACATTGCGCGAGAGGTGATGTTTTTCAACTGGTACTTTCAAAAAAATTCACTCAAGGATTTAAAGGAGATGAGTTTAATGTCTATCGTGCTTTAAGAAGCATCAATCCATCGCCTTATTTATTCTATTTTGATTATGGTGACTTCAAAATCTTTGGAAGTTCGCCGGAGGCGCAATTGATTGTCAGTAACGGCAAAGCCGAAATTCATCCCATTGCAGGCACCTTTAAGCGTACGGGTAATGACGAAAAAGATGCCGAACTGGCTAAACTTTTATCTGAAGACGATAAGGAAAATGCCGAACATGTGATGCTCGTCGATTTAGCACGCAACGATTTAAGTCGCAATGGCACTAACGTTAAAGTTGAAACCTATAGGGAAGTGCAGTTCTTCTCCCATGTCATTCATCTGGTGAGCAAAGTTACAGGCAAAAAAAATAAAGAGACTACAACTATGCAAGTCGTAGCCGACACCTTTCCTGCGGGGACATTAAGCGGCGCACCAAAACACAAAGCCATGCAGTTAATAGAAACTTATGAAAAAACAAGTCGTGATTTTTATGGTGGCGCTATTGGTTTTATGGATTTTGAGGGCAACTTTAATCACGCCATTATGATTCGGACTTTTTTAAGTAAAAACCATCTATTGCATTGGCAAGCTGGCGCAGGCTTAGTTTCAAAATCAAAACCTGAAAATGAATTGCAGGAAGTTTATAACAAATTAGGGGCTTTGACCAAAGCCATTGAATTAGCAGAAAACATATAACAATGAAAAAGATATTGGTTATCGATAATTATGACAGTTTCACCTACAACCTAGTACATTACCTACAAGATTTAGGTTGTGAGGTCACCGTGAAACGCAACGATCAACTTAAATTGGAAGAAGTTGAATACTTTGATAAAATTGTCCTTTCTCCAGGACCTGGTCTTCCTGATGAAGCTGGTTTATTAAAACAAATCATTAAGACCTATGCAAAAACAAAAAGTATACTTGGCGTTTGTTTAGGACAACAAGCCATTGGTGAAGTATTTGGCGGAACATTAATTAATTTGGACACGGTTTTTCATGGTGTTGCGACTCAAGTCAAAGTTTGTGTAGAAAACGAGATACTCTTTAAAGACATGGAAAAAACCATAGAAGTAGGACGTTACCACTCATGGGTTGTAAACCCTAAACTACCAGATGAATTAGAAGCTACTTCTTATGATGAAAACGGGCAAGTCATGTCGTTAAGGCACAAAGTTTATGATGTTAAGGGGGTTCAGTTTCACCCTGAATCGGTGTTGACACCAAATGGAAAACAGCTATTAAAAAATTGGTTAAACAGCTAAAAAAATTAACAGTGTTCAGTTGGCAAAAGGCAGTAATATAAAACAAGATAAATTAAAAAATCCCCTTTCCTTTGGAAAGGGTTAGGGATAGGAATGAAACAAATATTAAATAGACTTATCAATCAAGAAAGCATCTCAAGTGAGGAAGCTAAACAGGTGTTGGTCAACATCTCAAAAGGTGACTATAACCAAAGCCAGATTGCATCATTTCTGACCGTTTACATGATGCGTAGCGTAACCATTGATGAGCTTCAAGGATTTAGAGATGCCTTATTGGAATTATGTGTTCCAGTACATTTTGAAGACTGCAATACCGTTGATTTATGCGGCACAGGAGGTGATGGAAAAGACACCTTTAATATTTCAACGCTCGCATCGTTTGTGACGGCAGGCGCGGGAGTTAAAGTCACCAAGCACGGCAATTACGGCGTATCTTCGGCTTGTGGCTCATCAAATGTTATGGAATATTTAGGTATAAAATTTAGCAACGATATTGATTTTTTGAAACAGTGTTTGGACAAAGCCACTATTTGTGTTTTACACGCTCCACTATTTCATCCAGCCATGAAAAATGTCGCTCCAATACGGCGTGAATTGGGAGTAAAAACCTTCTTTAACATGTTGGGACCCATGGTCAATCCTGCGTTTCCCAAAAATCAAATGGTCGGGGTGTTTAGTTTGGAACTCTTAAGAATGTATAGCTATCTTTACCAAAATACCGATAAAAATTACAGTGTTGTTCACGCTTTGGATGGTTATGATGAAATTTCATTAACTGGGCCTGCAAAAGTCATTAATAACCAAACTGAACAGGTTTTAAGTGCTTCAGATTTTGGTGTTTCTGAATTACAGCAAAAAGAAATTTATGGAGGAGATTCCGTAGCCTCATCGGCCAAAATTTTTACTCAAGTTTTAGAGGGTAATGGCACAGAAGCCCAAAATAATGTAGTTTGTGCCAACGCCGCATTGGCCATTTCAACCGTAAAAAAGACAGCTATAATGGATAGTTTTCAAATGGCAAAAGAATCGCTAATGAGGGGAAATGCAAAACAAAGTTTTAAAACATTGGTAGAATTAAGTAAATAACTATGAATATTTTAGAGAACATAGTGGCCGATAAACTCAAGGAAGTCGAACTTCGAAAAAAGTTGATTCCCATTGAGCAATTGGAACAATCGGTGTTGTTTGATAAAGACAGCATTTCACTCGTCCAAAATTTAAAATCAAGCTCGTCAGGCATCATTGCAGAGCACAAACGGCGTTCACCTTCAAAATCCGTTATCAATCAAAATTTAAACGTGTTTGATGTCGCAAAAGGTTACGAAAAAGCTGGTGTTTGTGGTATGTCTGTCCTCACCGATGGAAAATATTTTGGAGGCTCCTTGGACGATTTATTAACCGCTCGGGCAAGTTGTAAATTACCCTTGTTACGGAAAGAATTTATCATAGATCCTTATCAAATTATTGAAGCAAAAGCCTATGGTGCTGATGTTATTTTATTGATTGCCGCTATACTTTCAAAAGAGGAACTCAAGGCGTATTCTGAATTGGCAAAAAGCTTAGAATTAGAAGTTTTACTGGAGGTGCATAATGATAAAGAACTCAAAAAATCCTTATTTGAATCGGTAGATCTGATAGGGGTAAACAATCGCAATCTTAAAACTTTTGAAGTAAGTCTGGAAACCAGTAAATCATTAAGTTTGCTTATTCCTGATGATTTTATTAAAGTTTCAGAAAGTGGAATTAGTAGTATTGAAGCCATAAAAGAACTGCAATCTTACGGCTACCAAGGCTTTTTAATAGGTGAAAATTTTATGAAAACGGATAATGCAGGTGAAAGTGCTAAACAATTTATAAGCCTCCTCTAACTTCTCCAAAGGAGAAGAAAATGCTTTTTATTAAAATGACAAAAAAAAATGAAAATAAACACATAATAGTTCCCTCTCCCGTGGAGAGGGCTAGGGTGAGGCTAAAAGTCTGTGGCATGAAATATCAAGAGAATTTGATTGGAGTGGCCAAACTTCAACCGGATTATCTTGGTTTTATTTTTTATGAAAAATCAGCACGTTTTTTTGAAGGCACCCTTCCAAAACTTCCACCATCCATTAAAAAAGTAGGAGTTTTTGTCAATGCTTCCATTGAAGAAATCTCTAAAAAAGTAAAAACATATCGTTTGGATGCCATTCAATTACATGGTGAAGAATCTCCAGAATTTTGCAGTCAATTAAAACAGTATGACCAGGAGAGCGTTGAAATCATCAAGGTGTTTTCAATCAAAGATGATTTTGATTTCAATCTTTTAAAACCTTACGAAGCCGTTTGTGATTATTACTTGTTTGACACTAAAGGGAAATTACCTGGCGGAAATGGTTATACCTTTAATTGGAAGGTTTTAAAAGATTATCCGTCAACCAAACCTTATTTTTTAAGTGGAGGGATTGGACTGGAAGAAACAGAACATGTCCTGTCATTCCTCCAAAGCCAAGAATCCAAATACTGTTACGCCATTGATGTCAATAGTAAATTCGAACGCGAACCAGGCTTAAAACATATAGAAAAACTTAAAGCATTTAAAACACATTTGCCATCATGAATTACAAAATTGACAACAAAGGCTATTATGGTGAATTTGGCGGAGCCTTCATTCCAGAAATGCTCTATCCCAATGTGGAAGCATTACGACAAAACTATGTAAAAGTCATGGCTGAACCCGAGTTTCAAAAGGAATTCGACCAGCTTTTAAAAGATTACGTTGGTCGTCCCTCCCCACTCTATTTTGCCAAACGCTTAAGTAAAAAATACAACACTAAAATCTATTTAAAGCGAGAAGACCTCAACCACACTGGAGCACATAAAATCAATAATACCATTGGGCAAATTCTTATGGCAAAACGCCTTGGCAAAACGCGAATCATTGCTGAAACCGGTGCAGGACAACATGGGGTGGCTACAGCCACAGTCTGTGCACTTATGGGTTTGGAATGCATTGTCTATATGGGCGAAATTGACATTGCCAGACAAGCACCAAACGTAGCCCGTATGAAAATGCTGGGTGCTAAAGTAGTTCCTGCTCTATCAGGAAGTAGAACCTTGAAAGATGCCACCAATGAAGCCATTCGAGATTGGATCAATAACCCCGTAAATACCCATTATATTATTGGCAGTGTGGTTGGGCCGCATCCTTATCCCGATATGGTGGCACGCTTTCAATCGGTTGTTTCAGAAGAAATTCAATGGCAATTAAAAGAGCATGAAGGGACCACAAAACCTGATTATGTGGTAGCCTGTGTAGGTGGTGGTAGTAATGCTGCTGGAGCCTACTATCATTTTTTGGAAGATACCGCTGTAAAATTGATTGCTGTTGAGGCTGCTGGTTTGGGTGTGGATTCTGGCGAAAGTGCCGCGACTTCGGTATTAGGAAAAGAGGGCATCATTCATGGCAGTAAAACCTTATTAATGCAAACCAAGGACGGGCAAATAACAGAACCATATTCCATTTCGGCAGGATTGGATTATCCTGGAGTTGGTCCCATGCATGCTCATTTATACAAATCGGGGCGTGCAGAATTTATTTCGATTACAGACGCTGAAGCTATGACTGCAGGGTTGGAACTTTGTCAATTGGAAGGCATTATTCCCGCTATTGAAAGCGCACATGCCCTAGCTATTTTTGAACAGAAAAAATTTAATCCAAACGACATTATTGTAGTGAGTTTATCAGGTCGTGGAGATAAGGATTTGGAAACGTATATCAACTATTTTAATTTATAAAGGGAGTGTCATTCAGAACGTAGTGAAAAATCTTATGATAAGATTTTTCAGTCGTTTTACTCCTTAAAATGACAAATATGAATAGAATCAATAAAAAACTTGAAGAAGACAAAAAAATACTGTCCATGTATTTTACCGCTGGTTATCCAGACCTTAACGATACCGTTTCAATAATTCAAAATTTGGAGAAAAATGGCGTCGATATGATTGAAATCGGTTTGCCTTTTAGTGATCCCTTGGCCGATGGCCCAACCATTCAAGCGAGCTCAACACAAGCTTTGAAAAACGGGATGACTTCCGAAGTGTTGTTCAATCAATTAAAAGACATTAGAAAATCGGTGACTATTCCCTTAATCATCATGGGCTATTTCAACCCTATTTTACAATTTGGTGTGGAAGCCTTCTGTAAAAAGTGTCAAGAAATTGGCATTGATGGTCTAATCATTCCTGATTTACCCGTTGATGTTTATAATGAACAGTACAAAACTATTTTTGAAACATATGGTTTAATCAACATCTTTTTGATCACGCCACAAACCTCAACTGAACGCATTCGTTTTATCGACTCTATCTCCAAGGGATTTATTTATATGGTCAGTAGCGCGAGTGTTACCGGTAGTCAATCCGGATTTGGCGATGAACAAACTGAATATTTTAAACGCATTGCCAATATGAAACTTAACAACCCCCAAATTGTGGGTTTTGGCATTAATAATCACGAAACCTTTACTCAAGCCACTCAATTTGCAAAAGGCGCTATTATTGGAAGTGAGTTTATCAAACATATAACCACAAATGGCATCAATACAATTGATGAATTTGTAAAAAAAATGAGATCATGAACTATCATATTATAATAAACAAGGTCCAATCGGTTGAAGCGTTGCACAATGCTTGGACCCCAAGTGATTTTATCGAATTATTGAATCGATTTGGATTTGAAGATGGTGCCAAATCAAAACCTGAAGAATTGGAAGAGCTATTATTTATGGCCATTTCAGATTTCAAGCCCGAAGAAGCAGCTGCAATAATTTTAGATTTTAAGCTGTCTGAGGTTTTAAATGAAAATCAAATCGATCAAATTTCCAACGACATGTTATTGGATAAAATATCAGAAGAATACGCTGATATTTCTTTACATCATCAATTGTTTAACATTAACCAATTACTCCATAAAGCTTATAACGGTACATTTCCCAATGCAAAAGCTACTATTGTCGAATTTGAAATCACACCCGATAACGACATTACTAAAGAAATTGTCTTAAAAGCCTTCGATTCAACTTTGGCTAAAAGCAATGTCATTAAGCGCTTATTCTCGAATCAACTTGCAGGCAAAGAAGCTTTTGATGAAGCCGAAGACATTATCTGGATTTTAGAATCTAAAGGTAATCCTACGTTCGAACTGATTACTTCGGAGTATTGGATAAGTAGAGACGAATTTATCAAAGCAGAATTTGATGCTATCGTTATCGATTTTGAAGAGGAAGAAGAAAATTAGAATATTAAATGTTCGCTTTTAACATTTTAAGATATAAATTCTCAACTTTAGTTCTGGCCCAAGGCGTCCGTCTTAAAAACTTTAAACTCGATTTTATGGAAGGATCCTGGGTAAAACAACGAATAGTTATGGTGTACCCCATGTATTCCCAACCGTAATGGGCCACCAAATCGGTAAGGATTTTCTCTAGCGTGATGCCATGTAACGGGTTATTGGGCTGTTGCAAAACGAATTAATTTATTTCCTATTAGGATCAGACCTTCTTTCAGTATTACGTTTAGGTTGGTAATTTCTATTTCGGTTTCTATTGCGATTAGTATTCGACCTAGAGGAATTGCCTTGAGATCTTTGCTGTTGTTTTGGTTGTTCTTCAACAACTTGCTCTATGGGTTCAAAACCTTCCAAGCGTTCACTCGGAATTCGCATGCCAACCAATTTTTCAATATCTCTCAAATAGGTTCTTTCTTCTGCACTCACTAAAGAAACTGCTTCTCCACTCGCTCCTGCTCTACCCGTTCTGCCAATTCTATGCACATAGTCTTCAGAAATATTAGGCAATTCAAAATTAACCACATGAGGCAATAATGGAATATCCAAACCACGTGCAGCAATATCTGTAGCTACCAAAACATGTATGCGTCCGCTCTTAAATTCTGACAATGCTTTGGTTCTAGCACCTTGGCTTTTATTACCATGGATGGCCAACGCCGAAATACTATTGCTAATAAGTTTTTTAGTGAGCTTATTGGCGCCATGTTTAGTACGTGTAAATACTAGAACTTGTTCCCATTTTCCTTCTATAATGAGTTTCACTAGTACATTGGGCTTTTGTCCTTTATCTACAAAGTAGACCTTTTGTTCAATGGCATCAACTGTAGAATTCTCTGGAGTAGCTTCAACCAAAATAGGATGGTGCAAAATGTCATTTGCCAAGGCTTTGATGTCTTTAGAAAAGGTAGCCGAAAACAACAAATTCTGACGTTTAGCTGGCATGAGCGCCATGATTTTTTTAATATCCCGTAAAAAACCCATATCCAACATTCTATCAGCCTCGTCCAAAACCAAAATCTCAATTTTAGCTAATGACAACACACGTTGGTTATTCAAATCGAGCAGCCTTCCTGGTGTTGCCACTAAAATATCAACTCCTTGTCTTAGTGCCATGACTTGCGGATTTTGATTAACTCCACCAAAAATCACAGTGCTTTTAATATCTAAAAATGCGCTGTATTGTTTAATGTTTTCAAAAATTTGCGCTGCAAGTTCCCGTGTTGGCGTTAACACCAAAGCTCTTACTGGACGATGTCTTAAAGGTGGCTCTTGGGACAAGATTTGCAAAATTGGCAAGGTGAACCCTGCAGTTTTACCTGTTCCTGTTTGTGCAGAAGCCATGACATCTTTACGTTCTAATATTAAAGGAATGGCTTTATGTTGTATTGGGGTGGGCTCTTGATAACCTTGTTTGCTGACCGCTTTTAATAGGGCATCAGATAAACCTAATGAATTAAATGACATATAAATGTTCTATCAAATGACATTCTTATTTATAGTGCCATTTTTATTAAGCGGCAAAGGTACGCTTAATTTTATCGTTCTTTACTATTTTATATTTGTTAAATACAGTTTACCATCATTCATTTAAACAGGGATACGACTGATATGCCTACATCAACTCCCTAATATTGGCATAACTGTTTTCCAATGCAGTTTTGGTCTGTTCCGCATTTAACCACTCTACTTTTGTAATGCCTTCTATTTCTTCGGGTACTAAGGCACCTGTATAGGAAGATTGCATCTCAAACCAATGGGTTATTTTTGTTCTATGTCGACCATTGCGTTTAAATATGTGATACGTAGTCTCCAATGGTTTAATAATCTTAAGGTCCGTCACTCCCGTCTCTTCTTCCACCTCACGTAATGCCGCAGCTTCAATGGTTTCTTTACCATCAACTTTCCCTTTAGGCAAATCCCATTTACCATTTCTAAAAATAAATAAGATTTCACCTTTATCATTAAAGACTTTTCCACCCCCAGCAACCACCTTGGGTAATTTCTTTAAAAACTTTTTTAGTAGCTTTTCCTCCTTTTTTCCAATAAGTCTTATTTCTTTAATGGAGGTTTTGTTTAATTCCTTAATGACTTTTCCAATCTTAACCGTTTTTAAAAGGTAATTTTTAAAGTCAGTTTCTTTACAAACGAGTGTAGTTAAAACAATAGGTTTATCGTTTACGAATACTTTATACATCTATTGGTTAGTCTTTAATGCTGGTAAAAATATCATTTTTTGAATTATGACCAGCAGTTTTAAAATTAATTTTAAACTCATTTCCCAAAATTGTGTAGTTTTGTGCCATGATATTTGATGAACATACCGCAAAGGAAACCGCCGATTTATTATTGAAAATCAAAGCGATAAAGCTACAACCCAATGAGCCCTTTACTTGGGCATCTGGATGGAAATCCCCAATTTATTGTGACAACAGAATGGTGCTATCCTATCCACCGATTAGAAACTACGTGAGGTCCGCATTGTCCAAACACATTGAAAACACCTTTGGGAAACCCGATGTTATTGCTGGTGTGGCTACTGGTGCCATTGGTATTGGAGTTTTGGTAGCCGAATTTTTGGGACTCCCTTTTATTTATGTGAGGCCAGAAGCAAAAGGTCATGGCCGTAAGAACCAAATTGAAGGCCATATTGAAGCAGGTCAAAGCGTGGTGGTGGTTGAAGATTTGATAAGCACAGGAACAAGTAGCCTAAATGCAGTAAAAGCTTTAAAGGAAGCCCAAGTTAATATTAAAGGAATGGCTGCTATTTTTTCATATGGTTTTGATGTGGCCTCAACCAATTTTAAAGCCGAAAAAGTAACCTTATATACCCTAAGCAATTACGAACACCTTTTGGATCAAGCTCTAAAAACCAAATATATTACAGCTAAAGAAAAGAGCGTTTTGACAAAATGGAATGCTAACCCAAGTGAATGGGATGCTTCGTCGAATTAAATTGTACTTCATAAAAATCAAAAAATGAATTTAGAATCTCCTAAAGTAGTCCTAAACAAATCTGCGCAACAGACTTTTGACTTTTTGTCTAAAGTTGAAAACTTTGAGCAATTAATGCCCGAAAACATCAGTAAATTTGAAGTTTTAGGAGAAGACACTTTTGTATTTGCCCTAAAAGGCATGCCCGAAATTGAACTGAAGAAAAAGGAAGTCTTAGCACCAAATAAAATCGTACTGGGAGCTGCTGGAGGAAAACTTGATTTCTCCTTAACAGGAAACATTACAGAAATCAATTCTAATTCAAGCGAAGTGCAATTGACTTTTGAAGGTGATTTTAACCCTATGATGGCCATGATGATCAAAGGCCCTATCAGTAAATTTATTGAAACTTTAGTGACCAAAATGGTTACAGCTGTCTAGTACAACAAGGTAATGGCTTTAAGGTCAAATTCTTTTATGATGTCGTCTTCAAGACCCACTTGTAAATTTCCAGAGTTTGAAACACCTTTTATATAACCCGAAAACAAATGACCTTTAGCATCTCTAAAAGTTGAGGGTTTATCTTTTCTAAACACATGGTTCTCGTAAGTTTTTTTTAAGGTTTCAAATTGCCCTTGCTCAAGAATCTTAAAATAATATTCAAGCTTAGTTAGTATTGCTTGAAGAATTTCATCTAATTCATAATTACGACCGGATATGAGACGCATTGAAGATGCTTGTGGTAGGTGATCAAATTCTGTTTGGTTGATATTCACACCAAAACCAATAATGGTTGCATTAATTTTAGCTTGTTTTATGACATTTTCGATTAAAATTCCGCCTATTTTTTTGTTTTCTGACAAAATGTCGTTGGGCCATTTTACCTTTAATTTTTTTATATTGAAGCTTTGCAATGCTTTTAAAATGGACAGCGAAACAGCAATGCTTATAAAAAAATGGTGCTCCAAATTGAGGAAGGAAACGTCCTTAAACACGCTCACCATCAGATTTTTGGAGGCTTGGGAATCCCATTGTGAACCCATTTGCCCCCTCCCATTGGTTTGATAGTTTGCTACCACAACCGTAAAATCTTCAACATCTTCTGTTACACTTAATTGCCTTAAATAGGAGTTGGTGGAGTCAATGGCATCAAGTTTGATTATATCCATCTAGGTGGTCTATATTAATTTATATTTTTCTTATGATTAATTAAAGTTAATAAGTATCAAAAAAATAATAACTTTGCACAAATTTAAATCAAATTAATGTCGAAAGAAAATACTAACGCAGATCAGTTAATAACAACAATATTAAGTGGTATTGAAGATGTAAAAGGAAAGGAGATTACAATTCTTGATTTAAGAGACATAGAAAACACCGTTTGTGATTATTTCATTATTTGTGAAGGAACCTCGAACACCCAAGTAAATGCTATAGTCAATTCCATACAAAAAAAGGTCAGTAAAGAACTTAAAGACAACCCTTGGCATGTAGAAGGAAGCGATAATGCCGAATGGGTATTAATAGATTATGTAAATGTGGTCGTGCATGTGTTCCAAAAACATACGAGACAATATTACGATATTGAAAGCCTATGGGGAGATGCGAAAACAACCGTAATAGAAACTAGTTACTAAAGTAAAATTGATGAGTAAAGAAAATAAAAATTCAACTAAAAAACCAAAATTAAATCCGTATTGGATTTACGGTATAGTCATCTCCATATTTTTAGCAATGCAATTATTTTATGGTGGTTTTGGCGGCCAAAGTCCAGCAACCATTACACCATCAAGATTTTTAGAATATTTGGGCAATGGCGATGTTGCCAAAATTGAAATCGTCAATAAAAGAGAAGCTAAAGTTTATCTTACCAAAGAAGCTGTAGAAAAAGAGGTCCACAAAGCGACTAAGCCAAACAACTTTCTTCCATCAATGACTGCAGCTCCAAACTATACTTTTGAATTTGGAGACCTTCAAAACTTTGAAAAAGATATTAACGATACCATCGTTAAAGACAACTTAACTACAGAATTAAAATACAAAACCGAAGAAAATCTTTGGGGAAATTTCTTGATTTCTATACTCCCTTTTGTTCTCATTATAGGCGTTTGGATATTCATTATGAGACGAATGTCATCGGGCTCAGGTGGTGGTGCCGGCGGGCAGCTTTTCAATATAGGAAAATCTAAAGCGAAACTTTTTGATGAAAAAACAGATATTAAAACATCCTTTAAAGATGTTGCCGGTTTAGAAGGTGCCAAAGAAGAAGTTCAAGAGATTGTAGACTTTTTAAAATACCCTGAAAAATACACCTCACTAGGTGGAAAAATCCCTAAAGGAGCTTTACTTATAGGGCAACCCGGAACTGGGAAAACCCTTTTGGCAAAAGCAGTAGCTGGAGAAGCTAAAGTGCCGTTCTTTTCATTATCAGGCTCAGATTTTGTTGAAATGTTTGTAGGTGTTGGCGCCTCCAGAGTACGGGACTTATTCAAACAGGCCAAAGAAAAATCTCCTTCTATTATTTTTATTGATGAAATTGATGCCATAGGAAGAGCTAGAGGTAAGAATAACTTTTCGGGATCTAATGATGAGCGAGAAAACACGCTGAATCAGTTATTAACTGAAATGGATGGTTTTGGCACCAATACCAATGTCATTGTATTAGCCGCAACCAACAGAGCCGATGTTTTAGATAAAGCTTTAATGCGAGCTGGTCGATTTGATCGACAAATTTTTGTGGATTTACCAGATGTAAGGGAGCGTAAAAAAATATTTGAAGTCCATTTAAGACCAATCAAACAATCCGAAAAACTAGACATCGATTTTCTTGCTAGGCAAACGCCAGGTTTTTCTGGTGCTGATATTGCCAATGTTTGTAATGAAGCCGCATTGATTGCAGCTAGAACTGGAAAAAAGGCTGTAGACAAACAAGACTTTCTTGATGCTGTAGACAGAATTGTTGGAGGACTTGAGAAGAAAAATAAAATTATCACACCTGCTGAAAAACGGGCCGTTGCTTTTCACGAAGCCGGTCATGCAACTATAAGTTGGATGTTAGAACATGCAGCACCTCTGGTAAAGGTTACCATTGTACCCCGTGGACAATCTCTTGGAGCCGCTTGGTATTTGCCAGAAGAACGCCTTATTGTTCATCCTGAACAAATGCTTGATGAAATGTGCGCAGCTTTGGGTGGACGTGCCGCTGAAAAAGTAATTTTCAATAAAATATCAACTGGTGCATTAAGTGACCTTGAAAAAGTAACCAAGCAGGCTCGAGCTATGGTAACCATATATGGCCTAAGTGAAAAAGTTGGTAATCTTACCTATTACGATTCTTCTGGGCAGAATGAATATGGTTTTACAAAACCTTATAGCGAACAAACTGCAGAACTGATAGATAAAGAAATTTCTGATATTATAGAATCCCAATATAAACGGGCCATAAAACTACTAGAAGATAATAAAGATAAGCTTACAGAATTGGCTGAAGTGTTACTTGAAAAAGAAGTTATTTTTAAAGATAATCTCGAAAAGATTTTTGGAAAACGCCCTTTTGCTAAAGATGAAGAAGAATAGTATTTGATCTTCTTTATATCCTATAAAAAACTTAAATTAAACCATTGTTAATTTAAGTTTTTTTATATTTGAAGATGTCAAATATCCCTTCTGGGTTAATAGCTATTCCTTAAATGAGCCTATTTCGTAAAATCTTTGGTCTTAAAGATAATACCGAAGAACATATTAAAAACGAAGAGAGGGGCAAATATATGCCCGAAATCAAGTTGCCCATTGACGAACGGTTTACAATCAATTTTAAAGCTAATGGAGGGAAGTTCCTGTATTGTGATAGTATGCAGGAAATTAATGACAGCTTAAATGAGATTCTCAAGGAAAATAAATGGGGTGATAAACAGGTTTTGCTTTTAGATGATCGGTTAAATGACTTATTCAAGAATTTTAATCTTAACTGTACAAAAAAAGCATCTGAAGGTGTTTACTTTTTATCGACTTGCGAATATTTAATTTCAGATGATGGGTCACTTTTAATTTCTTCCAATCAAATCGCTGAAAAAAGACTTAAAGATCTACCCCCAAATTTTATAATCTATGCAACAACAAGTCAGTTAGTTGAAAATATTGGAGAAGGCTTAAGAGGCATTAAAGGAAAAAATCGAAACAAGATACCTACCAATATTACCACCATAAAACACTTCAAAACTTTAGAGGAAAAAGACTTTCTTACTTACGGAAGTAGCTCAAAAAACCTATATTTGCTGCTTTTAGAAGACCTATAAATGAAGGAACTTGGTACACGGGCCATATCAGGAGCAATCTATATTACATTACTCATAGTTTCATTGTATTGGCAACACGTTCTTATTATTTTATTTTTTGGGTTTGGCCTTGTGTGTTTGGTCGAATTTAAAAAACTCATTCAGTTAAAGAGCGTTGTACCTTATATTATTTTTGCAGTATTATATTTAGGATTCAGTTATTGGCCTATTTTGTTTAACGCTTCTCCCGGGTTTCAAGAAGCCCTTCAAATACTTCATGTTATTACCATTTTTGTTCAGCTCATTCTAATTAAAGATTTGTTCTCTGAAAAAACAATTCCATTACTAGGCTCCAAGCCTTTTATAATCACTACGTTCTATTTGTCAAGTGCCTTTGTATTTTTAATCAGTATTGCAAATTATAATAACACCTTTTCTCCTTTACTTTTATTGGGGGCTTTTATTTTAATTTGGATAAACGATACCTTTGCATATTTGGTAGGTAAAAACTTTGGAAAACAAAAACTGTTCCCGAGTGTTTCACCTAAAAAAACGATCGAAGGTTTTTTGGGTGGTTTATTTTTTGCATGTGTAGCTAGTTTTTTTATTGCTAACTTTACCGAATTATTAGATTCAACAAGTTGGCTAATATTGAGTATTATTATTAGTGTTTTTGGTACTTTGGGCGATTTAATCGAATCCAAATTTAAACGACAGGCTGATGTAAAAGACAGTGGTATGATCATGCCTGGGCATGGAGGCCTATTGGACCGATTGGATAGTATTATATTTGCATCACCTTTTATATATTTATTTTTAAGAATTACAATCTATGTTTCATAAAGAGGGTCATAAAATTATCTTTGCAACCTTTGCCATTATTACCATTACTATTCTTTTGGCTGATTATTTTATTGCAACACAATGGCTTCAAATTTTAGTGCAAATTGTATTATTACTAATATTTGTTTTAATCCTTCAGTTTTTTAGAAACCCTAAACGCCATACTATTGCTAATGATAAACAGATTATAGCTCCCGTAGATGGTAAGGTTGTCGTGGTTGAAGAAGTTTTTGAAAATGAAGTATTCAAAGATAAACGTATTCAAGTATCAATTTTTATGTCTCCTATAAATGTACATGTAACTCGTTTTCCTATTGCTGGAAAAGTAGTATTTAGTGCTTACCATCCTGGAAAATATCTTTTTGCCTGGCATCCAAAATCAAGTGAAGAAAATGAACGCACAACGATAGTGGTGGAAAGCCCTATATTTGGCAAAGTGCTATATAGACAAATTGCTGGTGCTTTGGCAAAACGTATTGTCAACTATGCTAAACTTGGTGACACCGTACAACAAGGTGCCGATTCTGGATTTATTAAATTTGGTTCGAGGGTTGATGTATTTTTACCTTTGGATACAGACATTAAAGTAAGGCTAAACCAAAACGTAAAAGGCGGCGAAAGTATCATAGCTCATATAAAATGACGACTGAAGAATTAGACATAGAATTTAGGGATGCTGTAGACCGCATCAATAATTTTACGGAGCATTTCCCTGCCGATTTTTTGTTACGGCTTTATGCCTATTACAAAAAGGCAACTAATGATTATAGTAGACCAAGTAGTAAAAAACCTATAATTAATGCTTTTAAGACCAATGCTCTATTCCAAATTAAGGATGTCTCTCAAGATGAGGCTAAGCGTATTTATATCGATTTAGTAAAAAATTACTTTTTGTATAGAAAATAAAGGCTCGCCAACCTATTCAATTTTTATAACATGATTAATCTCTAATCAAAGGCATAGTAGAGCAGCGTAGTAAACCTTCTTGCTTCGCAATTTCGGCATAAGGAACTTCTTCAACTGTAAATCCATGACTTCGCAGCCAAGCATTTAAACGGGTAAAATTTTGTTCGGAAATTACCACATCTTCTGAGATTGAAAAAATATTGCTGTTCATGCTGTACATTTCATCTTTGGTAATTTCAAAAATATTTTCTTTACCAAAAAAATCAACTAGCCACTGGTACTCTTTTTCAACTAAAAATCCATTTTTATGTAGAATGGCTTTGTTTTTACCCACGGGTTGAAAACAACAATCCAAATGTAAAGCATTTTCTTTAGCATTGGTATTGGATTTTCGCAATTCAAAAGCTTTAACCGTTTTATTTGGAAAGTGTTCCTGTATGGCAATAACAGCATCCATGTTGGTACGAGCCGTAATAAAATTGGAGTAATCGTTCCCAGAATATGTGCCTACAAAAATATAATCATTCCAAAGCATAACATCGCCTCCTTCAACATGGCATTCTTCAGGTAATTTAATCACATTTTCAGGCCTTATCTGCTCAATCACATGGTGAATGGCTTCTATTTCCTGCTCTCGGTCTGGAAGAATATTGGCCTTTATAAATTTATCTTCAATTACAAATGCGATATCACGTGCAAATACTTGATTACAATCCTTAATAATTTCAGGCCTAAATACTTGCACATTGTATTTTTCAAGTACTTTGGCAACAGTTTCCATTTCATTAACCATATCTGACTCAATTGGATAAGTTCCTGCTTTGATATGTTCTATGGATTTAGGATCATAAGCATCCTCAATTCTAGGTACAGGCCCATTGCTTTTGGCAGTTCCCAAAACCACGGCACGCAGCCTGGATGTCTCGTTTTTAATATTAAGTTTCAACATAATGTAAATATAAAAAAGCTCCATAATACTATGAAGCTTTTAAGAAGAATAAATATTATTACCGTTCCTCAATGGTTTTAAACGGTCTAGGTTTCTCCCCAATATATACTTGCCTTGGGCGACCGATAGGTTCTTTTCCTAAACGCATTTCTCTCCATTGAGCAATCCAACCTGGCAAACGACCAAGAGCAAACATGACCGTAAACATATCTACGGGAATTCCCATCGCTCTGTAAATAATACCAGAATAAAAATCGACGTTAGGATATAGTTTTCTATCCACAAAATAAGGATCTACTAAAGCCTCTTTTTCCAGACTTTTAGCAATATTCAAAATTTGGTCTTCAGCTCCCAATTCATTTAATACCTCATCGGCTGATGCCTTAATAATTTTTGCGCGAGGATCAAAGTTTTTATAAACACGATGACCAAATCCCATTAAACGGAAAGGGTCATTTCGGTCTTTTGCTTTAGACATATACTTTTCGGTATCTCCGCCATCATCACTTATACCCTGAAGCATTTCTAAAACAGCTTGGTTTGCGCCACCGTGAAGTGGCCCCCAAAGTGCTGAAATACCAGCAGATAAGGATGCAAATAAGCCTGCATGAGATGAACCAACCATACGCACAGTAGATGTTGAACAGTTTTGCTCATGGTCGGCATGAAGTACCAATAGCTTATCCAAAGCATTTACAATAATTGGATTACTAACATAGTCTTCATTAGGTTGCTTAAACATCATTTTTAAAATATTCTGAACATAACCTAAATTTTTATCACCATAATCTAAAGGTAATCCCTGTTTCTTACGCATGGTCCAAGCTACCAAAACAGGAAATTTTCCCATAATTTTAACCACTGTATGGTACATCGCTTCTTCAGAATTTACATTAACTGAAGATGGATTAAAAGCTGTAAGTGCGCTTGTGAGTGATGACAAAACACCCATTGGATGTGCTGATTTAGGAAAGGCGTCTAGAATTTTCTTAACGTCTTCATCAACTACAGAATTTGCTTTAATATCTTTTTGAAATTTGTTAAGTTGCTCTTGATTTGGAAGTTCTCCAAAAATCAACAAAAAAGCTACTTCTAAAAAATCGGCCTTTGCAGCCAATTCTTCAATACCATAACCCCTGTATCTTAAAATTCCTTTATCCCCGTCTAGAAAAGTAATGGCACTTTCACAAGATCCTGTATTTTTAAATCCAGGATCGAGGGTGATAACCCCATCGGTTATATCTCTTAAATTATTGATATCAATGGCAACTTCATTTTCGGTGCCTTTTATTAAAGAAAACTCATACTTTTCACCATGGATTTCTAACGTAGCTTTATCTGACATGTATTGAATTTTTAATCTTAGTAGAAGACTAAATTACAAAATATCTCACGATATATAAAGTAACTTTACAAAGGTTTTTGTAATTACTGTATTTATAAAATAAATACTAAAAACGCAATAATTTTAAATTGTTTGTCTCTTTTAAAATCAATCGTTTATATTATTTTATAATATTAATTATTTTTAAAGATTATATTTAAATATGAAAAATTTCGCACTCTCTTTTATTACTTTTTTAATAGTAACCTCTAGTTCTGCACAAGAAGTTTTCAATATAGAATCTTTGAGAGAATCAACAGATGCAAAATGGACTGGTTCTATAGGTCTCAATTTTGGATTAATAAAAAATACAAATGACATTTTTTGGATTTCGAACTCTGCACATATTCAGTATAAAGATTCAATTAATTATTGGCTTTTATACAATAAATTGAACTTTCAAAAGCTGGAGGGCAACTCGTTTGTTAATAGGGGCACCCAACATTTAAGGTACAACCGCAGAATTTCTAATAAAATAAAGCTTGAAGCTTTTGTACAAACACAATATGATGCCGTATCGCAAATCGATCTTAGAGCCCTTGTAGGAGTTGGACCCCGCTTTAAATTAAGTGATAACGATAGTATTTATAGATTATATTTAGGGACTTTAGTAATGTATGAACATGAAAAAACTTCTGCTGTAATAGGTAACGAAATACAAAAAGATGTTAGAGGAAGTGCTTATCTTTCCTTAAGTTTTAATCCTACCCAAGCCATTAATATTGTAAGTACAAGCTACTATCAACCAAAATTAAAATCGTTTAGTGATTATAGATTTTCCAATAGCACGTCCTTAGTATTTAAAATCATTGAAAAATTATCTTTTACAACTACCTTTAATTACAGTTATGATGCTTTGCCAGTAGGGGGCATACCAAAAACCCAATACGAATTAACGAATGGTTTTTTATATGATTTTTAAAATGAATTGAATATTTAATTAGATTTTGAAAGCGTTTCGTTTTGGAAAATATGCAACACTACCTAATTCTTCTTCTATTCTCAATAATTGATTATATTTTGCCATACGATCACTTCGAGAAGCTGAGCCTGTTTTGATTTGACCCGTATTTAGTGCCACTGCCAAATCTGCAATGGTATTATCTTCTGTTTCACCAGAACGATGGGACATTACAGAAGTATAACCCGCATTATGAGCCATGTTTACCGCCGAAATGGTCTCGGTTAAAGTTCCAATTTGGTTGACTTTTATAAGGATTGAATTTGCAATACCATTTTTTATACCACGAGATAAACGCTCGACATTGGTCACAAACAAATCGTCTCCAACCAATTGCACTTTATCTCCAATTTTTTCGGTTAAATATTTCCAGCCTTCCCAGTCATTTTCATCCATACCATCTTCAATGGAAATAATTGGATATTTTGAAGCTAACTCTGCCAAGTAATCAGCCTGTTCTTTACTGCTTCTTACTTTGCCTGTAGCACCTTCAAATTTTGTGTAATCATATTTTCCATCTATATAAAATTCAGCTGCAGCACAGTCCAAAGCAATCATAACATCTTTTCCAAGTTTATAACCCGCTTCTTCTACCGCTTTAGAAATCGTATCCAAAGCATCTTCAGTTCCATCGAAAGTTGGAGCAAATCCGCCTTCATCACCAACTGAAGTATTTAAACCTCTATCATGAAGTACTTTTTTGAGATTATGAAAAATTTCGGTTCCCATTTGCATAGCATGGGTAAAGCTTTTTGCCTCAACAGGCATAATCATAAACTCTTGAAACGCAATGGGAGCATCACTATGTGAGCCTCCATTTACTATATTCATCATTGGAACAGGAAGCGTATTGGCAGAAACACCACCCACATATCTATATAATGGCATACCAAGTTCATTTGCTGCAGCTTTGGCCACAGCCAAAGACACCCCTAATATGGCATTGGCTCCTAATTTTGATTTGTTAGGAGTTCCGTCTAAATCAATCATCGTTTGATCAATTAAATTTTGATCAAAAACTGAACTTCCAATGAGCTCTTGAGCCAGAATTGAATTAACATTATCAACCGCCTTTAAGACGCCCTTTCCCATATAGTTCTTCCCTCCGTCACGTAGCTCTACAGCTTCGTGTTCTCCAGTAGAAGCTCCTGATGGTACAGCAGCCCTTCCTACAATTCCACTTTCAGTGGTAACATCTACCTCAACTGTTGGGTTACCTCTAGAGTCTAAAATTTGTCTTGCGTGAATGTTGATAATTATACTCATTATAATTGGTTTTATGATTGTTAAAAACTCGGACAAAATTACAAAATAGTTATCCTAAAATGAATTGGGCTTTACATTATTATGTTATAATTTAAACACCGTGTTTTCATAACTAAAAACCTCAAAAAATCATGCGTTTTTTTGAGGCTTTCATATTATTTGTTTTTAATGTTTTCAATAAATTGATCAAAAAGATAGGACGAATCATGTGGTCCAGGACTCGCTTCAGGATGATATTGTACTGAGAAACAATTTTTAGCTTTCATTCTTATCCCCGCTACCGTATGATCATTTAGATGGACATGAGTGATTTCTATATCAGGATGATTTTCGGTTTCTTCCCTATTAATTGCAAATCCATGATTTTGAGAAGTTATTTCGCCTTTACCTGTTAATAGATTTTTGACGGGATGGTTGATTCCTCTATGTCCGTTATGCATTTTATAAGTTGAAATTCCATTAACTATAGCGATAATTTGGTGCCCTAAGCAAATTCCAAACAAAGGTAAATTACGTTTGATAATTTCTTTAGTAAGGGTTTGAGCCTCAACTAAAGGTTCGGGATCCCCTGGACCATTAGATAAAAAATAACCGTCGGGATTCCAAGAACTCATAGCTTCAAATGTCGCGTTATATGGAAACACTTTTATATAGGCATCTCTTTTAGCAAGATTTCTTAAAATATTAGTTTTAATACCAACGTCTAAAGCTGCAATTTTATAAGTAGCATTTTCATTGCCAAAAAAATAGGGCTCTTTTGTAGATACTTTAGAAGCCAATTCAAGACCATTCATATCTGGGACTTTAGCTAATTGAAGTTTGAGACCTTCAATATTATCAACATCGGTAGAAATTACGGCATTCATGGCTCCATTATCCCTAATATAGCTTACCAAGGCTCTAGTATCTACATCAGAAATGGCCAATACATTATGCCTTTCAAAAAAGGTTTCTAATGAACTATCCGCGGCTTCCCGCGAATAATTAAAACTAAAATTTTTACAAATCAACCCTGCAATTTTTATTGAATTGGATTCTACTTCTTCGGTCAATGTTCCGTAATTACCAATATGGGCATTGGTGGCCACCATCAATTGACCATAATAAGAAGGATCTGTAAAAATTTCTTGATATCCAGTAGTTCCAGTATTGAAACATACTTCCCCAAAAGCTGAACCTTTTTTCCCAATGGATTTTCCGTGAAAAATGGTGCCATCGGCCAGTAGGATTATTGCTTTGTCTTTTTTTATGTATTGCATTTTTTGAAAAGTTTCACAAAAATAAAGTTTAGTGATGAAATAACTATCTTTTTTTCATAAAAAAAAGGGATTAATCTTCTTAACCCCTTTAAATGTTTAGATCATTTTTTATCAAACCTATGTTTAATTAAATTATATATATTTATGCCTTTTAATCATTTAAAGACTATAAAAGGATAATTATTTTTGTTAATAATTATTAATTTAAAGTCCATGTTCATCGCAATATTCAAAAATTCTAATTAAGTCACTTTCATCTTTTATTGATAATTTATTTTTTTTGATAAAATCTTTCAATAAATCTCCATTATCGTCAAATAATTCTAAAATTGATTTTTTATTTAATTTGATCTCGGTAATATAATTATTTTCCTTTTTATTTTCAAAATAGTAAAGTACAAGTCTGGTCAATTTAATTTTTGGTTCTGCTTGATTTAAAGGGTCTTTAATTTCACTAGAAACTATCTTATCTTCTCTTAAAAATGAAAAATTATCATTTTCGTAAACAGTTTGATATATTCTATTGTTATGGTTATCATCTATATATTCCTTGAACACCTTACCATTTATGGTTATAGAACTAATATATGTGTTATCTATAACATATACTGAATCTTTTGAAATTTCAAAATCAAAATTATTTTTGTAAATATTATAATTAATGTTTAAAAGCTTGTATTTTTCACCACTGCTTGTTAGAATTAATGCGGTATTGGTATATGTAGGATAATAGTACAAGGCATAATTCTTGTGAACGTCATTACTTTTTTCAATTAATTTCCCAGCAATTGTTTTTAAATAAATTGGAACACTAGCAGCCCCTGAAGTTTTCATTCTCACTTGTGAATAACCTAAAAATGTAAATTGAATTAAAGCAATTACACAAAGGTATTTTTTTGTTTTAGTGTTTAGCACCATGTCATTCAGATTTAATAAAATTAAAAAAAGGATAAACAAAAATAGTTTATCCTTTATATTTAAAATACTTTTTTTATGATTTTTTCTATTCCTCTTCGTCTGAAGCTTTAGTATCATCAACTGGAGCTACTGGAGCAATTGGAGCTGCATCTGCTTTTTTAGATCTACCACGACGTGTAGTTTTCTTTTTAGATAGTTTATCGGCGTTGTAAATATCATTGTAATCCACAAGCTCGATCATGGCCATATCGGCGTTATCACCTAACCGGTTACCTAGTTTAATAATTCTGGTATACCCTCCAGGTCGATCACCTACTTTAGCAGCTACATCTCTAAACAGTTCCACAACAGCTTCTTTTTGTCTTAATCTCGACATAACGATACGTCTATTGTGAGTTGTATCTTCTTTCGATTTGGTTACCAAAGGTTCCACAAATTGTTTCAAAGCTTTAGCTTTGGCAACGGTTGTATTAATACGTTTATGTTCAATTAAAGAACAAGCCATATTAGCCAACATTGATTTTCTGTGAGCGGTCTTTCTACCCAAATGGTTTATTTTCTTTCCGTGTCTCATTGTCTTATATGATTTAAACTCAATATTTGAGTTTAGTCTTTATCTAATTTATATTTACTTAAATCCATTCCGAAATTTAATCCCTTAACAATAACCAATTCTTCAAGTTCTGTTAATGATTTTTTACCGAAGTTTCTGAATTTCATCAAATCATTTTTATTAAAGGATACCAAATCTCCCAAGGTATCAACTTCGGCCGCTTTTAAGCAGTTTAATGCACGAACCGAAAGATCCATATCAACCAATTTCGTTTTCAACAATTGTCTCATATGAAGGGATTCTTCATCATAAGTTTCTGTTTGCGCTATTTCGTCCGCTTCTAAAGTAATGCGCTCATCAGAGAATAGCATGAAATGGTGAATAAGTATTTTAGCCGCTTCGGTTAATGCATCTTTTGGATGAATTGATCCGTCAGTGATGATTTCAAAAACCAATTTTTCGTAATCGGTTTTTTGTTCAACACGGAAGTTTTCAATACTATATTTTACATTTTTTATTGGTGTATATATGGAATCTGTAAAGATGGTTCCAATTGGAGCTGAAGCTTTTTTGTTTTCTTCTGCAGGAACATAGCCTCTACCTTTTTCAATGGTAATTTCCATATTGATACTAATTTTGGGATCTAAATTACAAATCACCAAATCTTTGTTCAACACTTGAAAACCTGAAATAAATTTTTGGAAATCGCCTGCAGTAATCTGCTCTTGTCCAGAAATTGAAATGGAAACCGACTCGTTATCGATTTCATCTATTTGACGCTTAAAATTGACTTGTTTTAAGTTCAAAATAATTTCGGTAACGTCTTCAACCACGCCTGCAATTGTAGAAAATTCGTGGTCAACTCCTTCAATTCTAACAGATGTGATTGCAAATCCTTCCAAAGAGGATAACAAAACTCTTCTTAAAGCATTGCCTACCGTTAAACCGTAACCAGGTTCTAAAGGTCTAAATTCAAATTTGCCTTCAAAATCAGAAGAAGCAATCATGATTACTTTGTCGGGTTTCTGAAAATTTAATATTGCCATTTTGTGTTTTGTATCAGTTATTATTTAGAGTATAATTCGACGATGTTTTGTTCATTAATGTTTTCTGGAATTTGGACTCTAGCCGGTACAGAAACATAAGTTCCTTGTTTGGTTTCGTTATTCCAAGTAATCCATTCGTAAACACTACTAGAATTAGTTAATGAACTTTGAATTGCTTCTAGAGATTTAGATTTCTCTCTAACCGCAACAATATCGCCAGCTTTTAATTGGTAAGATGCTATATTTACAATTTCACCATTAACCGTTATATGCCTGTGGGATACCAATTGTCTTGCTCCACTGCGTGTAGGGGCCAATCCCATTCTGAAAACAACATTGTCCAACCTTGATTCACAAAGTTGTAATAACACTTCACCTGTAATTCCAGGTGCAGCTGTTGCTTTTTTAAACATATTTCTAAATTGACGCTCTAAAATACCATAAGTATATTTAGCTTTTTGTTTTTCCATTAATTGGATTGCGTATTCAGATTTTTTTCCGCGGCGCCTATTTGCACCATGTTGACCTGGAGGATAGTTTCTTTTCTCGAAAGCTTTATCATCTCCAAAAATAGCTTCACCGAATTTTCGTGCTATTTTAGTTTTAGGACCAGTATATCTTGCCATTTTAAAAAATTTAGTTTTGAGAGTGTTTATGAATTAAGGTCTTAATCTTATCCTTCGATAAACGTTGATCTCTCGTTGATACTTGTTATTTAATTTACGATTTATAATTGTCGGCCTACGATTGAAACCATTCAAATTCGTAAGTCGTAATTCTAAAATTGTTAAACTCTTCTGCGCTTAGGAGGTCTACATCCATTATGTGGTAATGGTGTAATATCAACTATTTCTGATACCTCTATGCCAGCATTATGAATTGATCTGATTGCAGATTCTCTACCATTACCTGGTCCCTTAACATAGACTTTAACTTTTTTAAGTCCAGCTTCTTTTGCTACTCCTGCAGCATCTTCGGCCGCTAGTTGTGCAGCATAAGGTGTGTTCTTTTTAGAACCTCTAAAGCCCATTTTACCTGCTGAAGACCATGAAATGATGTCTCCTTTTTTGTTTGTTAAAGAGATAATGATATTATTGAATGATGCTGCTATGTGAGCTTCTCCAATAGCATCTACTATTACTTTGCGTTTTTTAGTACTTGACTTTGCCATTTTACTAATGATTATTTAGTTGCCTTTTTCTTGTTGGCGACTGTTTTTCTTCTACCTTTTCTTGTTCTAGAGTTATTCTTAGTTCGCTGACCTCTTAAAGGAAGTCCGGATCTATGACGAATACCTCTGTAACATCCAATATCCATCAATCGTTTAATGTTCAATTGAGTTTCAGAACGAAGTTCTCCTTCAATAGTATAAGGCCCAACAGCGTCACGAATGCTTCCTATTTGGTCATCCGTCCAATCTTGTACCTTAATGTTTTCGTCAACCTTAGCTGTTGCCAAAATTTCTTTTGCTCTACTTCTACCTATTCCATAGATATATGTTAAAGCTATTGCTCCTCTTTTTTGTTTTGGTATGTCTACACCTGCAATTCTTGCCATAATTACCCTTGTCTTTGTTTGAATCTAGGATTCTTTTTGTTAATGACGTAAAGTCTACCGTTTCTGCGCACTAATTTACAGTCTGCGCTTCTCTTTTTAACTGATGCTCTTACTTTCATCTGTTCCTTTTTATTATTTTTTAATCTGTCTGATGTAACCTAAGGTTCATTAATATTAATATCTATACGTAATTCTTGCCTTAGATAAATCATAAGGACTCATTTCTAATTTTACTTTATCTCCTGGTAATAATTTAATATAATGCATACGCATTTTTCCAGAGATATGAGCGGTCACTATATGGCCATTTTCTAGTTCAACACGAAACATAGCATTCGATAATGCTTCTATAATTGATCCGTCTTGCTCTATTGCTGCTTGTTTTGCCATATTAAATTAAACTATTGCTTTTCTATTTTTACCAGTTTTCATCAACCCATCATAATGCTTATTCAACAAATATGAGTTGGCTTGTTGCATGGTATCTATCGCCACACCAACCATAATTAAAAGCGATGTCCCTCCAAAAAACAGAGCCCAACCAGCCTGTACATCCATAAGTTTTACAATAAATGCTGGAAATACAGCAATTAAAGCCAAAAATATAGAGCCCGGTAAGGTTATTTGGGACATGATTTTGTCTAAATATTCAGATGTTTCTGTTCCAGGTCGAATACCAGGAATAAATCCACCACTTCGTTTTAAATCATCGGCCATTTTATTAGTTGG
Source organism: Flavobacteriaceae bacterium LMO-SS05 (assembly GCA_051814705.1). Lineage (GTDB taxonomy): Bacteria > Bacteroidota > Bacteroidia > Flavobacteriales > Flavobacteriaceae > Geojedonia. The sequence continues at coordinate 96,699 of JBPWQW010000004.1, read as the reverse complement.
TACTGTTATAGCTGTATAAAAATACGTGAAAATGATAATCAATAATGCAAATACCAAATTGTACCAGAATCCAAAAATATCTGAAAATTCGGATTGCATCCATTGTCCAAAATCACTAGAGCCAAACGACTTACCGATTAAACTTGGCACAAACATTATAGCTTGAGCAAAGATAATTGGCATTACACCAGATGCATTTAATTTTAAAGGTAAAAACTGTCTTGATCCAAATACATTTTTTTCGTATCCTCCTGATGCTGTTCGTCTTGCATATTGAACTACAACTTTTCTAACCGCCATGACAAGCATTACTGATGCCAAAATGATTATCATCCAAATAACGAGTTCTATTAAAATCATCATTAAACCACCATTACCACCACCATCTAATCTAGATGCTGCATTTTGCACAAAGGACAATGGCATTCTAGCTATAATACCTACCATAATTAATAATGAAATACCATTACCTATCCCTTTGTCTGTAATCTTCTCACCAAGCCACATTGCGAAAATACATCCTGTAACCAAAATTATTATTGATGAAAAGAAGAATAACGGTCCAGTTCCTAATAAAAAGGCATCTTGTTGTATTCCAAATACGGTTTGTAAACTTGCCAAATAACTTGGTGCTTGTACCAAACAAATTACTATGGTTAACCAACGTGTAATTTGAGTGATTTTCTTTTGTCCACTTGCACCTTCTTTTTGTAACTTTTGCAAATATGGAATCGCTATACCCATTAATTGCACGACAATTGAGGCTGAAATGTATGGCATGATTCCCAATGCAAAAACCGAGGCTTTTGCAAATGCTCCACCAGTAAACATATTAAGGATTCCTAAAATACCATCATTAGTGCCTTCAGCTAAACCGCCTAATTTACTAGCATCAATACCTGGAAGTACAACATGTGCACCAAAACGATAGACTAAAATCAAGCCAAGTGTAAGTATGATTCGGTCTTTTAACTCCGTTATTTTCCAAATATTTTTTATAGTCTCTATTAATTTCATCCTTTACTATATCTTATAAAGTTACAACTTCACCACCTGCAGCTTCAATAGCAGCTTTTGCTGAAGCAGTAAATTTATGAGCAGATACTTTTAATTTAGATGTCAATTCTCCACGGCCCAAAATCTTTACTAAGTCGTTTTTAGTAGCTAAACGCAGTTCAATAAAGGTTTCAAAATCTACAGTTCCCTTTATCTTTTTGTCTTCTACCAGCTGTTGTAAGGTGTCAAGATTAATACCTTGATATTCTACACGGTTAATGTTGGTGAAACCAAATTTTGGCACACGTCTTTGAAGTGGCATTTGCCCACCTTCAAAACCTACTTTTTTAGAATAACCAGAACGTGATTTAGCACCTTTGTGACCACGAGTTGCAGTTCCACCTTTACCGGAACCTTGTCCTCTACCTATTCTTTTACCTTGATTTTTAACCGACCCTGCCGCTGGTTTTAAATTACTTAAGTCCATTTTGTGTCTTATTATTTTATTTCTTCAACAGAAACTAAATGTTTAACTTTATTCACCATACCAATAATATTTGGAGTGGCATCATGTTCGACAACCTGCCCGATTTTTCTCAACCCTAAAGATTCCATTGTTCTCTTTTGAGTTTGGGTACGATTGATTGCGCTTTTCGTCTTTGTTACTTTAATCTTTGCCATCATCCTATAGATTAACCATTAAATACATTATCAAGTGAAATACCTCGTTCTTTTGCAATAGATTTTGCATCTCTTAACTGCAATAAAGCATCAAAAGTAGCCTTTACAACATTATGAGGGTTAGAAGAACCTTGAGATTTTGATAATACATCGTGTACACCAACAGCCTCTAGTACGGTTCTAACCGCTCCTCCTGCAATAACTCCTGTACCAGGTGCTGCGGGAATAATGTTTACTCTTGCTCCACCAAATTTACCTTTTTGCTCATGTGGCAGGGTTTGTTTGATGATTGGGATTCTAACCAAATTTTTCTTTGCATCTTCAACTGCTTTTGCAATTGCTGTAGCAACATCTTTAGATTTTCCTAAACCATGGCCTACTACACCTGCCTCGTCACCAACAACAACAATAGCTGAAAAGCCAAATGCTCTACCACCTTTTGTTACTTTGGTTACCCTTTGTACACCAACTAGATGATCTTTAAGATCTATTCCACTTGGTTTTACTAATTCTGCGTTTTTATATTTTTGATACATATTGTCTTAGAATTTTAGTCCGCCTTCTCTAGCACCTTCTGCCAACGATTTTACTCTACCATGATATTGATAACCACCTCTATCAAAAGCAATGGCTTCTACACCAGCTTTTAATGCTTTTTCGGCAAGAGATTTACCTACCAATGCAGCTATTTCTGTTTTAGTACCCTTAGCTGTACTCAAGTCTTTGTCTCTTGAAGATGCAGCAATAATAGTTTTACCAGATACATCATCTACAATTTGAGCATAAATTTCTTTATTGCTTCTAAATACGGCTAAACGTGGTCTGGACTCTGTGCCAGAAACTACTTTGCGTATTCTACTTTTAATTCTTAACCTGTTTTTATATTTTGTTAATGCCATAACTTACTATTAAGCTGATTTACCTGCTTTTCTTCTTAATTCTTCACCTACAAACTTGACACCTTTACCTTTGTAAGGTTCAGGTTTTCTAAACCCACGAATCTTAGCTGCGACTTGCCCAACCAATTGTTTGTCATGAGATGTTAATTTCACTATTGGATTTTTTCCTTTTTCAGTAATAGCTTCCACTTTTACTTCTGGAGCCAAATCTAAAATTATATTGTGTGAATATCCTAAAGCCAAATCCAATTTTTGTCCTTGGTTTGATGCTCTATAACCAACACCCACAAGTTCCAATTCTTTGGTCCAACCTTTAGATACACCTTTTATCATATTATTGACCAAAGATCTGTAAAGGCCATGTTTAGCTTTTTGCTCATTTTTATCAGATGATCTGGTAAAATGAACGCTTCCTTCTTCAATTTTTATTTCGATACCAGAGTACTCTTGAGTAAGTTCTCCTAATTTACCTTTTACAGTAATAATATTATCGTTAAGGTCTACTGTGACTCCTTCTGGAATTGCTACCGGGTTATTTCCTATTCTTGACATATTCTTTCTGTTTTAGATTAGTAAACGTAACACAATAACTCGCCACCTACATTATCTCTATGCGCTTGTTTTCCTGTTAACACCCCATGAGATGTTGAAACAATTGCAATTCCAAGTCCGTTAAGGATTCTTGGCATTTCGTTGGCGTTTGCGTATTTACGTAAACCTGGTTTACTGATTCTTTGTATTTTTTTGATGACCGGCTCTTTTGTTTCTTTATTGTATTTAAGAGCAATTTTTATAGTGCCCTGTACGGTTGAATCATCAAACTTATAACTTAAAATATATCCTTGTTCGAATAATATTTTGGTGATTTCTTTTTTAAGATTAGAAGCAGGGATTTCAACCACTCTATGGTTGGCTTTAACTGCATTTCTAATTCTTGTTAGATAATCTGCGATTGGATCTGTATACATTGATATTAATTTGCGGTTTTGGTTTTCGATTCCGAATACTCGGGACGAACTTCAAACCAATTATACTTATTTATTACCAGCTAGCTTTTCTTACTCCTGGTATTAATCCTTTATTGGCCATTTCACGTAACATTACACGTGAGATTCCAAACGTACGAACATAACCTTTAGGTCTTCCTGTAAGTTTACATCTGTTGTGCATACGTACTGGTGATGCATTTTTTGGTAACTTTTGCAATGCTTCATAATCGCCTGCTTCTTTTAAAGCTTTGCGTTTTTCAGCATATTTAGCTACTGTTTTTGCTCTTTTTACCTCACGGGCTTTCATTGATTCTTTAGCCATATCTTAATTCTTTTGAAACGGTAAACCTAATTCTGTTAATAATGATTGTGCTTCTTTATCTGTATCGGCGGACGTTACAAATGCAATGTCCATTCCAGATATTTTGTTGATTTTATCAATATCAATTTCAGGAAATATGATTTGTTCAGTAATTCCTAAATTGTAATTCCCTCTTCCATCAAATCCTTTAGCTTTTATACCATTAAAATCTCTTACACGTGGTAAAGCAGATGTTACCAAACGATCCAAAAACTCATACATTTGCTCTCCTCTTAATGTAACCCTTACACCAATTGGCATGCCTTTACGCAATTTAAATGATGCAACGTCTTTTTTAGATAATGTTGCTACTGCTTTTTGGCCTGAAATTTTTGTCAATTCATCAATAGCATGATCAATTAATTTTTTATCAGCTACAGCTGCTCCAACACCTTTAGATATGACTATCTTTTTTAGTTTTGGAACCTGCATCACATTTTTATATCCAAATTCTTCTGTAAGAGCTGGAATTACTTTTTCCTTATACTCTTGTTTTAATCTTGAAACGTAAGCCATATCTATATTACTTCATTAGATTTTTTGGAGAATCTCACCTTTTTATCACCTTCCATTTTATATCCAACTCGTGTTGTTTCTCCTTTTTTTGTTAAAAGAGACAGATTTGAAATATGGATTGGCGCTTCTTTTTCAACAATACCACCTTGTGGACTTTTAGCACTTGGTTTGGTGTGTTTTTTAACCATGTTTGCACCTTCAACAATGGCCTTGTTTTTATCCGTAAATACTTTAAGTACTTTGCCTTCTAAACCTTTATTGTCTCCGGCTATTACTTGTACGGTATCTCCTGATTTTATTTTAAACTTTGTCATCTTACTTAGTCATTAAAGCACTTCAGGTGCCAATGATACAATTTTCATGAATTGTTTATCACGAAGTTCTCTAGCTACTGGACCAAATACACGTGTACCTCTCATTTCCCCTTGAGGGTTTAAAAGCACACAAGCATTATCATCGAATCGGATGTAAGATCCATCTGGACGTCTTACTTCTTTTACGGTACGAACAATAACAGCTGTTGAAACCGCTCCTTTTTTAATATTACCGTTAGGAGTTGCGTCTTTAACAGACACCACAATTTTATCACCTATAGAAGCATATCTTCTTTTAGTACCTCCTAGAACACGGATGGTCAAAACTTCTTTGGCTCCTGTGTTATCAGCTACTTTTAATCTTGATTCTTGTTGTATCATTATTACTTAGCTCTTTCAATTATTTCTACTAATCTCCAACATTTAGATTTACTTAAAGGTCGTGTTTCCATGATCTTTACAGTATCCCCAATGTTACAATCGTTCGTTTCATCGTGTGCAACATATTTTTTTGTTTTCAACACGAATTTACCATACATAGGATGCTTAACTTTTTTAACTTCAGCAACCACAATTGATTTTTGCATCTTGTTACTGGTTACAACTCCTATACGTTCTTTTCTTAAATTTCTATTTTCCATCTTTCAGCGGAATACTATTATTGTATTTCTCTTTTAGTTAATTCTGTTGCGATTCTTGCTACTGAACGTTTAATGTTTTGTAACTGAATTGGATTTTCTAAAGGCGCTATTCCATGTGCCATTTTCAGGTCTGAATAACTCTTTTTGATCTCACCAAGTTTTTCTTGTAACTCAGCTACTGATAGCTGTTTAATTTCTGCTTGCTTCATAATACTTCTATATTAAGCTTCGTAATCACGAGCTATAAGGAACTTTGTCTTTACTGGTAATTTTTGAGCTGCTAAACGTAAGGCTTCTTTAGCCACATCCATGGGTACACCACCAACTTCAAAAAGTATTCTTCCCGGCTTAACAATAGCTACCCAATATTCAACGGCACCTTTTCCTTTACCCATACGTACTTCAAGAGGTTTCTTTGTAATAGGCTTATCTGGAAATATTTTAATCCAAAGTTGGCCTTCTCTTTTCATAAAACGTGTAGCTGCAATACGAGCTGCCTCTATTTGACGTGATGTTAAAAACATACCTTTTTCATGAACTGATTTAATTCCAAACATTCCATTTGAAAGCTCGTGGCCTCTTCCAGAATTTCCTTTCATACGTCCTTTTTGGACCTTACGAAATTTTGTTTTTTTCGGTTGTAACATTTTTCTTTACTTTAAAAATTACTTTCTGCGACGAGATCTATTATTTCCGCCACGTCCGCCATCGGCGGATTTTCCTCCTTGTTTTTTAGATAGACCTACTAACGGAGAAAGTTCTCTTTTACCATATACTTCACCTTTCATGATCCAAACTTTCACACCTAATCTTCCATAAGTAGTATGGGCCTCAACTAAAGCATAATCGATATCAGCTCTAAATGTTGATAATGGAATTCTACCTTCTTTATAGTGTTCTGAGCGTGCCATTTCAGCACCGTTTAAACGACCACTAATCTGAATCTTGATTCCTTCAGCATTCATACGCATCGTTGCAGCAATTGCCATTTTGATGGCACGTCTGTAAGAAATACGATTTTCTATTTGACGAGCAACACTAGAACCTACTAAAAAGGCATCCAACTCAGGTCTCTTAATTTCAAAGATATTTAATTGAACTTCTTTATCAGTAATCTTCTTAAGCTCTTCTTTTAACTTGTCTACTTCTTGACCGCCTTTACCGATAATGATACCGGGACGAGCAGTAGTAATAGTAACGGTTACAAGTTTAAGCGTACGCTCAATGATAACTCTCGACACACTAGCTTTTGATAAACGAGCGTGAACATATTTTCTAATCTTATCGTCTTCGGCAAGTTTATCTCCATAATCATTGCCACCATACCAGTTAGATTCCCATCCTCTGATGATTCCTAAACGATTCCCGATAGGGTTTGTTTTTTGTCCCATACGTTATCTTAACTTTGTGTGTTATTTAATGATCCAATCACAACAGTAACGTGATTAGAACGTTTTCTAATTCTGTGCGCGCGACCTTGTGGTGCTGGACGCAATCTTTTTAACATAGTTCCGCCATCCACTCTAATCTCCTTAACAAATAAATCTGCATCTTCAAGACTTGCATCTTCATTTTTTGCTTGCCAATTGGCAATTGCAGATAATAATAGTTTTTCTAAACGACGTGAGGCTTCTTTGGAACTAAATTTAAGGATCTGAAGCGCTTTATCAGCTTTTTCTCCTCTAACCAAATCTGCCATTAAACGCATTTTTCGTGGTGAGGTAGGACAGTTATTCAATTTTGCAAATGCAACTTGTTTTTTGTCCTCTTTAATAGCGTCTGCCATTTGTTTTTTACGACTTCCCATAGCGCTTATTTTTTACCTTTATTTTTTGCCCCTGCATGTCCTCTAAACGAACGGGTCGGTGAAAATTCTCCTAACTTATGACCTACCATGTTTTCAGTTACATAAACTGGTACAAATTGACGACCATTATGAACTGCAATGGTTTGACCAACAAACTCAGGGCTAATCATTGAGGCTCTAGACCATGTCTTGATTACCGTCTTCTTGTTAGCTGCAACATTTTCAGCAACTTTTTTGTCTAATTTATAATGGATGTAAGGTCCTTTTTTTAATGAACGTGCCATATTATCTCAATTATTTCTTTCTACGTTCTACAATATATTTATTACTTGCTTTAGTTTTAGAACGTGTTCTATAACCTTTAGCTGGAATACCATTTCTAGATCTTGGGTGTCCTCCAGAAGCACGACCTTCACCACCACCCATTGGGTGATCAACTGGGTTCATTACTACTGGTCTTACTCTAGGTCTTCTTCCTAACCATCTACTTCTACCAGCTTTACCTGATACAATCAATTGATGATCTGAATTGGATATCACTCCTATTGTAGCTAAACATTCAACAAGTACTAATCGTGTTTCGCCTGAAGGTAATTTTACTGTTGCAAATTTACCGTCTCTTGCCATTAATTGAGCAAATGCTCCAGCACTCCTCGCCATTACAGCGCCTTGTCCAGGGCGTAACTCTATACAAGAGATTATAGTACCTAATGGAATTTGACTTAAAGGCATTGCATTTCCAATTTCAGGAGCTACACCTTCTCTACCAGAAACTACATTTTGCCCAACTTGTAAACCATTTTGTGCAATAATATAAGCTTTCTCTCCATCTTGATAATTCAATAACGCGATAAAAGCTGTTCTGTTTGGATCGTATTCAATAGACTTCACCTCTGCAGGGATTCCTGTTTTTTGGCGTTTAAAATCTATAATTCGATACCTTCTTTTATGACCTCCACCAATTTGGCGCATAGTCATCTTTCCTTGACTGTTTCTACCACCAGATCTTTTGTTCGGAACGAGCAAACTCTTCTCCGGCTTATCAGTAGTGATGGCGTCAAATCCATTTACTACTCTAAATCGCTGAGCTGATGTGATTGGTTTTAATTTTCTTACTGACATCTTTGTCTAATTACATGTTACTGTATAAATCAATAGTCTCACCTTCCGCCAGTTGTACAATTGCTTTTTTAACAGCATTTGTTTTACCATGTTGAATACCAGTTTTTGTAAACTTGGTACTTCTATCTGGGCGGACATTTATAGTACGAACGTTTTCAACAGAAACACCGTAAGCAGTCTCGACTGCTTCTTTGATTTCTATCTTGTTCGCCTTAGTATTCACTTGAAACGTAAAGCAATTGTTCAACTCACTATTGGTTGTTGCTTTTTCAGTGATGATAGGTTTAATTAAGATACTCATGGTTTTCCTATTTACTTAAATTCGATTCGATTCCTTCCAAAGAACTCTCTAAAAGGATTAATTTATTTGCGTTTAAAATTTTGTAAGTGCTTAATTCTAAGTTAGTTATAACTTCAGACCCTTCGAAATTTCGTGATGACAAATATACATTATTATTTAAAGCTCCCAACACAAACAAAGATTTTTTATCCTGTATGTTTAATGCTTTTAAAATAGCTGTGAAATTTTTGGTTTTTGGCGCTTCAAAATTAAAGTCTTCCAAAACCACTATAGCGTTTTCATTAGCCTTAATACTTAAGGCAGATTTACGCGCTAAACGTTTCAAGTTTTTGTTTAATTTAAAACTGTAGCTTCTTGGTCTAGGGCCAAACATACGTCCTCCACCTTTAAACACACCAGATTTGATACTTCCTGCTCTTGCAGTACCTGTACCTTTTTGTTTCTTGATTTTACGTGTACTACCAGAAATTTCTGCTCTTTCTTTAGCCTTGTGCGTACCTTGACGTTGATTGGCAAGATATTGCTTAACATCTAAATAAACCGCATGGTTATTAGGCTCAATTGCGAACACATCCTTTGAAAGCTCTGCTTTCCTACCTGTGTCTTTTCCGTTGATATCTAAAACTGCTACCTTCATTATTTCTCAATGATTACATAAGAGTTTTTATGGCCAGGAACACATCCCTTGATCACAAGTAAATTCTTTTCTGGAATTACTTTGTACACTCTTAAATTTTCAACTTTAACTCTTTCGCCTCCCATTCTTCCTGCCATTCGCATGCCTTTAAATACTCTTGAAGGATATGAAGAAGCTCCTACAGATCCTGGAGCTCTTAAACGGTTGTGCTGACCATGTGTTGCCTGTCCAACTCCGCCAAAACCATGACGTTTTACAACCCCTTGGAATCCTTTTCCTTTTGATGTGCCAGCAATATCTACAAACTCACCTTCTATAAAGTGCTCAACAGTGATGGCGTCACCTAATTTGTAATCTCCTTCAAATCCTTGGAATTCTACGACTTTTCTTTTAACAGAAGTACCTGCTTTTTTGGCGTGGCCAATTTCAGCATTAGTAGCACTTTTCTCTGTCTTGTCATCGAAACCAAGTTGAAGGGCACTATACCCGTCAACCTCTTCGGTTCTGACTTGGGTAACGATACATGGACCTGCTTCTATGACAGTACATGGAACATTTTTTCCATTTTCATCAAAGATGCTGGTCATACCGATTTTTTTTCCTATTAACCCAGACATATTTATTAATTATTAATTGTTACTATTTATTTCAAAAAAATAGGGTCAAAATACCTTTCAACCCTGAATTGTATTTTTTCCGTTTTTCCTCTGCACAAAGCTCGGGACATGTTTACTTCGATTACGCTCAGTAACCGAATGACGCGTTATACTTTAATCTCCACTTCAACTCCACTTGGCAATTCAAGTTTCATTAATGCGTCGATTGTTTTTGAAGACGATGAATAAATATCCAACAACCTTTTATAAGAGCTTAATTGGAATTGTTCTCTAGCCTTCTTGTTAACGTGTGGTGAACGCAATACAGTGAAAATCTTTTTGTGTGTTGGTAATGGAATTGGACCTGTTACAACAGCACCTGTACTTTTAACTGTTTTTACAATCTTGTCAGCAGATTTATCTACCAAATTGTGATCGTAAGATTTTAATTTTATTCTGATTTTTTGACTCATTTTCTTAAAATTTAAGCTTCAACTCCTTTAGCTGCTTTAATCACTTCTTCAGATATGTTTGAAGGCGTTTCAGCATAGTGTGAAAATTCCATAGTTGATGTAGCACGACCTGATGACAATGTCCTTAACGTCGTTACATAACCAAACATTTCAGATAGTGGCACAGTTGCTTTTACAGTTTTCGAACCTGCACGATCACCCATATCACTTACTTGTCCTCTACGACGATTAAGGTCACCTACTATATCACCCATATTTTCTTCAGGAGTGATGACCTCAATTTTCATAATTGGTTCCATGATTACGGCTTTAGCAGCTTTAGCAGCATTTCTAAATCCGATTTTAGCAGCCAATTCAAACGATAATTGATCTGAATCGACATCGTGATAAGAACCATCAGTTACGACCACTTTCATGGCATCAACTTCATAACCTGCTAATGGACCATTAACCATGGCTTGTTTAAATCCTTTTTCAATTGAAGGAATAAATTCTTTTGGAATGTTACCACCTTTAATTTCAGATATAAATTCTAAACCTGTTTTTCCTTCATCAGCTGGACTAAGTGTAAATACAATGTCAGCAAATTTACCACGACCTCCAGATTGTTTTTTGTAAACTTCTCTATGTTGTGCAGTTTTTGTAATTGCTTCTTTATATTCAACTTGTGGTGCACCTTGATTAACTTCTACTTTAAACTCACGTCTTAATCGGTCAACAATAATATCAAGGTGAAGCTCACCCATTCCAGATATAATGGTTTGTCCTGAAGCTTCGTCGGTCCTAACTGTAAACGTTGGATCTTCTTCGGCTAATTTAGACAAAGCCATTCCTAATTTATCAACATCTACTTTAGTTTTAGGCTCCACTGCTATACCAATAACAGGATCAGGGAAATTCATGCTTTCTAAAACTATTGGATGTTTCTCATCTGATAAGGTGTCTCCCGTTTTAATGGATTTAAATCCAACGGCAGCTCCAATATCTCCAGCTTCTATATATTCAATAGCATTTTGCTTATTAGCGTGCATTTGGTAAATACGTGAAATTCGCTCTTTATTTCCTGAACGATTGTTTAACACATAAGAACCCGCATCTAAATGCCCTGAATAAACACGGAAAAATGCTAAACGACCTACAAAAGGATCGGTAGCAATTTTAAATGCCAATGCAGAAAAGGGTTCAGAAACAGAAGGTTTCCTTTTTTCTTCTTTTTCTGTATTAGGATTTACCCCTACAATAGCTTCCTTATCCATGGGAGAAGGTAAATAACGGCAAACTGCGTCTAATAAAAACTGAACTCCTTTATTTTTAAATGAAGATCCACAAACCATTGGAATAATGGCCATATCCATTACAGCGGCTCTTAAAGCAGCATGTATTTCAACTTCAGTAATGGAGTCTTCATCTTCCATGAACTTTTCAAGTAAGTTTTCATCGTAAGTTGCAACTTCCTCGATAAGTAATGCTCTATATTTTTTAGCTTCTTCTTTAAGATCTTCAGGTATATCAACAACATCAAAGGTTGCTCCTAAGGTCTCATCATGCCAAATAATAGCCCTATTTTTTACTAAATCTACAACACCTTTGAAATCGATTTCATCACCAATAGGTAATACAATAGGCACTGCGTTAGAACCTAACATTTCCTTAACTTGGTTATTTACCATCATAAAATCAGATCCTTGACGGTCCATTTTATTGACAAAACCAATTCTTGGCACTTTATAGTTGTCTGCAAGTCTCCAGTTCGTTTCAGATTGTGGCTCAACACCATCAACTGCACTGAACAAAAACACCAAACCATCTAATACACGTAATGAACGGTTGACTTCAACTGTAAAATCTACGTGACCAGGAGTGTCGATAATATTAAAGTGATAACTCTTAGAATCAGGTGTTGGCTCTCCATTTGACCTTGGAAAAACCCACTCGCAAGTTGTAGCAGCAGACGTAATGGTAATACCTCTTTCTTGCTCTTGCTCCATCCAATCCATTGTTGCTGCACCGTCGTGAACCTCACCAAGTTTATGAGACACACCTGTGTAAAACAAAATTCGTTCGGTGGTTGTTGTTTTTCCTGCATCAATGTGAGCAGCAATACCTATGTTTCTTGTATATTTTAAATCTCTTGCCATCTTTAATTAAAATCTAAAGTGAGAGAATGCTTTATTAGCTTCTGCCATTTTATGAGTATCCATACGTTTTTTAACGGCAGCTCCTTCTTCTTTAGCAGCAGCTAAAATTTCTGAAGCTAATTTGGCTGGCATAGATTTTTCATTTCTTTTACGTGAGTAACTAATCAACCATTTCATAGCTGTAGATACTTTACGATCTGGACGAATTTGCATTGGAATTTGAAAAGTTGCACCTCCAACTCTACGGCTACGCACTTCTACGTGAGGCATAACATTGGATAAAGCATCTTTCCATAAATCTAAAGCTGTTTTTTCTTCGTCTGTCTTTTTTGACTCTACAATGTCAATAGCATCATAGAACACCTTAAAAGCAACAGATTTTTTACCGTCCCACATCAACATATTAACAAACCGAGTAACTAACTGGTCGTTAAAACGCGGATCTGGCAAAAGCGGTCTTTTTTTCGCTTGTCTTTTTCTCATGTCTTCTTCTTAAAGTTTTTAATTACTTTTTAGGGCGTTTTGCACCATATTTAGACCTACGTTGTGTTCTACCTGCAACACCAGCGGTGTCCAAAGCCCCACGAACGATGTGGTATCTAACTCCTGGCAAATCTTTTACCCTTCCACCTCTAACCAATACTATCGAGTGCTCTTGTAAATTGTGTCCTTCTCCTGGGATGTAAGCATTTACTTCATTACCATTTGTTAACCTTACCCTTGCAACTTTTCGCATTGCTGAGTTAGGTTTTTTAGGTGTTGTAGTGTAAACACGCGTACAAACCCCACGACGTTGTGGACACGAATCTAAAGCAGCCGATTTACTCTTCTTGGTTATTTTGGCTCTTCCTATTCGTACTAATTGTGAAATTGTTGGCATATATTTCTATATAATTTTATTTAAACCCTACTTTAGAGGGCTGCAAAGGTAGAAATAAATATTAATTTCTCAAACGCAAAATGATTAATTTTAAAAAGATTTGTCATTTATTTTTTGAAAGCCATATTTTTAGGTGATATTTTCTGTTAATTTTGAAATCTATAAAACTTTTTATGCTTCAAAAACTTTTTGGCTCAACCTGCATGTTTTGTTTGTTTATTTCAACAAACCTAGTGTCCCAATCCTTATATCTCAAAGTTGAAGGAGGAAGTGAGCATGAGACAAAAATTATTGACTCTATAACTTATAAAAACCAGTTTCAGGATTACTCATCTCTTAATGCAGAAATCATAGAGTTAAAAAAACAATTCGAAAACTTGGGTTACTTAGAAAGTGAATCTATTGGTGTTAAAAAAGAGAATGATTCAATCTACTTGGCACAATTCCTATTAAAAAATAGATACAAATCTATACATATATATTATGGAGATCTCATCGATAAAAAAACATTAAGTTTTGTTTCAGAAACTATCACAGACACTTATTTTGAGATAAATTTTGAAAAGCTTGAAGAAACCTTGAATTATTTGAATTCTAGATTGATCGAAAACGGAAATCCTTTTTCTTCACTTAAAATCCAGAATATTAAAAAACAAAAAGACTTCACATTAATTGGGGAATTGACCACCTCAAATCGGGAACAAAGAACAATAGATACGATAATTGTAAAAGGTTATGAAAAATTTCCTAAACCGTATATCAAGCATTATTTAAAACTAAAGCCCAAGCAAGTATTAAGTCTAAAAAAAATTACTGAAAAAACGTCAGACCTAGATAACCTTCCATTTGCCAATCAAATTAAGGAGCCCGAGTTGTTATTTACCAAAGATTCTACAGCCTTATATATATATGTAGAAAAAACAAAAAGCAATGCTTTTGATGGGTTTTTGGGTTTTGGCACCAATGACCAAACTCAAAACATAGAATTTAACGGCTATTTAAACCTTAACCTTGTTAATAATTTAAATTACGGAGAATCTTTAAAGCTGTATTATAAGAGCGACGAAAACAAACAGAGGACTTTTGATATTAAAACAAATTTGCCTTATTTATTGGGCTCTCCTTTAGGCACTGAATTTAGACTAAATATTTTCAAAAAAGATTCTTCCTTTGTTACCGTAGCACAATCGGCAAAACTTATCTACCAATTGGATTCCAAAAATTCAGTGTCGCTTGGAATCCATTCCGAAACATCAAATAATTTACTGGACACGAGTTTAACTTTAATACAGGATTACAAATCCTACTTTTATTTTGCCAATTATTTGTATGTAAAAACACAAAGGTTTGACCGTCTATTCCCAGTTAACCTTCTTTTTGATGTGACGTTAGGCTCTGGCACTAGAACTATAGATCAGGAGACGGAAAATCAAACGAGCTTTAATATTGAAACTTATAAAATTTTTAATTTAAATACTAAAAACAGTATTTATACCAGATTTACCAGTTCCTTTTTAACATCAACTCGTTATTTGGACAACGAACTTCTTAGGTTTGGAGGTATTCATAGTATTAGAGGTTTTGAAGAAAACAGCCTATTGGCAAATTTTTATACCGTTTTAAATACTGAATATAGATATCGGCTAAGCAATACCCTATTTGTGCATTCAATTTTAGATGCAGCTTATTTTGAAAACAAAAATACATTGACCAAACAAAAACTTTTTGGTTTTGGGTTTGGGTTTGGCCTACTTACCAATGCGGGACTATTTAAATTCAACTATTCTGGTGGAAAAATTGAAAATCAAATGTTTAAACTTTCAGATTCCAAAATTCATATTAGCTTAACCACAACATTTTAAGACTTATTTTAATATCCCTTTTGAATTTTGTTTTGTTTTTTTTAAAATTTTAAGCAAAATTTATTGTTTAATTAACTTTTTATTAAGATTTTTGGCGTGGACTAATTCAAATAAATAAAATAATGAAAACAAAGTTTAGTGGAATTCTAACGCTATTACTAGCGTTTGTTGTGCAAATCTCATTTGCACAAGAAAAAACGATTTCAGGAACTGTATCGGATGAATCCGGTTTACCACTTCCTGGAGTTAATATTGTTGTAAAAGGAACTACAACTGGTACCCAAACAGATTTTGATGGTAACTATACCATTACCGCCAACGTAGGTAACGTTTTATCCTTTACATATTTGGGGCTTAAACCTCAGGAAGCTACAGTTGGAGCTTCTAATACTATAAGCGTCACAATGCAAGAGGATGCAGCCGTTTTAGATGAAGTTGTAGTAACGGCTTTAGGTATTAAACGTGAAAAAAAATCATTGGGTTATGCATCGCAAGAAGTTAAAGGTGATGCTGTTAACACTGTAAAAGATGTTAACTTTATTAACTCTTTATCAGGAAAAATCGCTGGTATAGATGTTCAAAACACAGGAACCATGGGTGGTTCATCCAATGTAGTTATTCGTGGATATTCCTCACTGTACAACTCTAATCAAGCTTTATTTGTTGTTGATGGTGTACCTATTAGTAACATTAATTCAAATTCAGCTGGTCAAAGATCTGGTCGAGCTGGGTATGATTATGGTAATGCAGCCTCTGATGTCAATCCAGATGACATTGAATCAATCAATGTCCTTAAGGGCGGTGCTGCAACTGCACTTTATGGATCACAAGCTGCTAATGGTGTAATTGTAATTACAACTAAATCAGGTAAAAATTCAAAAGGTATAGGAGTAACTGTAAATTCATCTGTTACTTTCAACCAATACAACAAAGAAACTTTTGCAACATACCAAAAAGAATATGGTGCTGGTTATTTTGATGGATTCCATCCTGGAGGTTTTTATTACAAAAACGGCGAACCATATGCCCTTTCTGATTGGGATGGATCTTTTGGTGTAGTACCATTTAATGAAAACTTATTGGTTCACCAATGGAATTCTTTTTATCCTCAATTACCAGAAACTTTTGGGAAAGCAACCCCCTGGGTAGCTGGTAAACATGACCCATCTTACGTATTTCAAACTGGTAGCACACTGTTCAATAGTGTTTCTATAGATGGTGGCGGTGATAAAGGCAATTTTAAGCTGGGATACACCAAATTAGACCAAGAAGGAATAATGCCAAATAGTAAGATTTTAAGAGACAATGTTGATTTTGGAGCAAGTTATAAATTAAATGACAAATTAACCGCTACTGCAAATGCCTCTTATATAAAAACATCTGGAAAAGGACGTTACGGTACTGGATATGATTCTCAAAATTTTATGCAAACTTCAAGGCAATGGTGGCAAACCAACGTAGATGTAAAAGAGCAAAAAGAAGCTTTTTTTGCAACACGTGATAATATAACTTGGAATACTAGTTATATTGATGAGGATTTACATGCCATATATCATGATAACGTATATTGGATGCGTTACAATAACTATGAAACTGATTTGAGAAACCGTGTTTTAGGTAATATGACCTTAAATTATGAGGTTAATGATTGGTTAAATATATTTGGAAGAGTTTCACTTGATACTTATTCAGGAAACCAAGAAGAACGCATCAATAATGGCAGTACAAGTTTACCGTCAAAATACAGTATATTTAATGAGTCATTTACACAAAATATTTATGACTTGCACTTTCTATTTGATAAAGACCTCACAGAAAAAATAAGTTTAAAAGGTATTTTAGGGGCTTCTTTGCAAAGAATTCACTATTCAAGTATGAATTCTAGTACTAATGGTGGAATTAATGTTGATGGACTGTTTTCATTAAGTAACTCGGTAAATTCAATACAAGCTCCAACTCAATACGAATACACTTCTGGAGTAGATGGTTATTTTGCAAATGTTTCTTTAGGATATGATAATATGTTATTTATTGAAGGTTCTTATAGATATGATATAGCTTCTACACTACCTACAAATGATAACGAATATGACTATTATGGCGTATCTGGAAGTTTCTTATTTTCTGAAGTACTAAATTCAAACTTTATTTCATTAGGTAAACTTAGGTTTGGTTATGCTAAAACTGGTAATGCTGCAAGACCATTAACACTTTATAACACTTACGACCTTAATACTCCTGTAAATGGTCAGGCATCAGCGTCTTTACCTTCAGTTAATAATAACTCTAAACTTAAAAATGAGGAGTCAACTGAAAAAGAGATTGGATTAGAAATGATGTTTGCTAACAAAAGAGTAGGATTTGATTTATCTTTATATGATAAAACATCTACAGATTTATTAACCAATATTTCAGTAACACCTGCTATTGGCTACAGTGGTCAATGGTTAAATGCTGGAGAAATCCAAAATAAAGGTATTGAATTATCTTTATGGGGTTCTCCAATAAAAACAGATGATTTTGAATGGCGTATTGATTTAAACTGGGCTAAAAATGAAAGTGAAGTATTATCTTTACCCTCTGGTCTTAAAAATCTTCAATTGGCAAGCTTACAAGAAGGATCAATTAATGCAACTGTTGGTGAACCATACGGTATGATTAGAGGAAGTAATTTTGTATTTGATGATAATGGTAATAAAGTAATTGGAACCAACGGAGCCTATATGGTTACAGAAAGTGAAGACGAAAATCTAGGTACTTACCAGCCAGATTGGAAAGGTGGTATTAACAACCGTTTTACTTACAAAAATTTATCTTTAAGCTTTTTAATTGATATTAAAAAAGGCGGTAATGTATTCTCCTTAGATACTTGGTACGGTATGGCAACAGGACAATACCCTGAAACAGCTGGACTTAATGAATTAGGTAACCCAAAAAGAACTCCAGTTGCAGATGGTGGAGGTATTTTATTAGATGGTGTTCAGGCTGATGGTTCTCCAAATACTGTTAGAGCAAGAATGGATTATTACGCCAATGCCTTAGGTTATACTAAAGCACCAACTGCATTACACGTATATGATGCTGGGTTCGTTAAATTAAGAGAGGTTTCTTTAGCATATTCCTTACCTAAACATTTATTAAAAAATACTTTTATAGAAGGTATGACCATATCTGCAATAGGAAGAAATTTATGGATAATAGACAAGTCTTTGCCATATAGTGATCCTGAAGCTGGTTTAAGTTCTGGTAATGTTCAAGGTTATCAATCTGGTGCTTACCCATCTACGAAAGACTATGGCTTTAGTGTTAAATTACAATTTTAAAAAAAAATAAAATGAGAAAAATAATTTTAGTAGCCTTTCTAATAGGAATTACATTTTCCTGTGAAGATTTTAAAGATTGGAACATCGACGATAAAAATCCAAGTGACGTACCAGCCAGTTATTTGGTTACAAGTACTCAAAGAGATTTATTCTTACGAATGACAAGTACGAGTGTAAACTATAACATATTTAAGTTGTTTGCACAATATTGGACTGAAACTCAATATACAGATGAGGTAAACTACGATATTAGAGGTAGAGATATAGGAGGAAATTTCTTTTTATATCTGTATAGGGATGTGTTAATTGATTTACAAGAAGCTAAACGTCTCGTAAATGAAGATGAATTCTTAGATGCACAAACTAAATCAGCTGAATTAGGTGTTTTAGGACTTATGGAAGTATATACATGGCATGTTTTGGTTGATACATATGGTGACATCCCTTATACTGAGGCGTTACAAGGTGTTGACAATTTAATACCAGTATATGATAATGACGAAAACATTTACGCAGATTTATTCACGAAACTTGATGCTGCTTTAGCGAGTTTAAGTAGTGGTGGAAATGCTTTTGGAGATGCTGATGTTATTTATGGGGGAGATACTTCAAAATGGATGAAATTTGGTAATTCTTTAAAGTTAAGAATGGCCTTACGTATTTCAGATTTTGATTCTGCCAAAGCGAAAACTATGGCTTCTCAAGCTGTTTCAGCTGGAGTGTTTACATCGTTATCAGATAATTTTTCATTCCCTTTTGAAACAAGCCCACCTAACACAAATCCAATTTGGACTAGTTTAGTAGAATCAGGTCGTAACGATTTTGTATTGGCAAATACTTTTGTTGATTTAATTCTTCCATTAAACGATCCACGTGCATCGGTTTTCATGGCAGGAAATAAAACTCCATATGTTGGCGCAACTTACGGAGTAGGAAGTGCATATACAGACTTTACCCATATTGGTGACTTATGGCACACTCCCGATTTTGAAGGTACACTCTTAAGTTATGACGAGGTTCAGTTTTTATTGGCCGAAGCCGTAGAAAGAGGTTTTATTACTGGTAGTGCCGAAACTTACTATAATAAGGCTATATCAGCTTCAATAATGTACTGGGGTGGAACTCAATTAGATGCAAACGCCTATTTAGCTCAACCATCTGTTGCATACAGTACCGCTGGTAGTTCATGGAAAGAAGTTATTGGAAATCAAAAATATATTGCCTTATACGGAAGAGGTTTTGAAGCTTGGAGTAGTTGGAGATTATTAGACTATCCTAATACCTTTATCCACCCTCCAATTTCTGATGAATCGGTTCCTAGACGTTACTTATATGGTAATAGTGATAAAGATGTCAATGGAGATAATTATAATGCCGCAAGTGCCGCCATGGGTGGTGACAGTAAATCATCTAGAGTATTTTGGGATATTACTGGACAAGGAAACTAGTAATATAAAAATATACTTTCCAATTTATAAAACACCTACTTTTTAAGTAGGTGTTTTTTTTGGGCTTAATCTTTTTATAATTGTAAGCAAATTAATTTAATACGACTGATAACTTTATATATAAAACTTTCCCAATATGACAAAGCTAACTTTGGTTATTGCAGTATTTTTTAATTTATTTTATAGCTGTAGTAGTTCAGACAATACTATTGAAGTAGTTGGTGAGAAGTTAGATTTTGTTTGGACGGTTCCCAAAAGCTCTGTTACCGGGTCATTTAATCTATTTCCATTGGCCAAAAATCCAGTGTTGACGAAGGCTAGTGAAGTTAATTTTATATCAGAAGTTTCTCAAGTTGCTATTGTTGCCATAAAAAATGAAATTCACGTTTACCCTTATAAGTTTATTAGCCCATATGAATGTGTTAATGATGTTATAAATGGACAGAGTATTACTTTAGCATATTGTCCAATCACACAAAGCGCAATAGGTTGGAAAACAAATTTTAAAGGTGAAACTTTAATTTTAAGATCTTCTGGTTATTTACACCATGATAATTTAATAGCCTACGATGAAAAAAGTGACAGCTATTGGTCTCAAATGTTATCAAAATCTATTAAAGGTAAATATGCAAATGATGTTCTCCCTACTTTTAATGTTATTGAAACTACTTGGGGTATGGTAAGACAATATTTTCCAGATGCCATGGTCTTTACAAATTCTAGTGTTACCTCTAAAGCATCAAATTTAATTGACTTCGAAGATGGGAATAATTTATTTGGAATTCTGGATAGAAGTTTAAAAGATAACTCTAAAATCCACATATATGAATATACCCAATTTCATTGTGGGGTTAATCTATACGATAAAATTATAGATTCAAAAAAAGTAATTATTGTTGGTAATGAAGAAAGACATTTCATCACCTCATTCATAAACGATTCAAACACAACTTTTGCTCCTATTCAAAATAACTTCCCAATTGTTATGGAAGATAGTGATGGCAATCAATGGAATTTATTTGGAGTTGCCGTAAGTGGTCCCAGACAAGGAGACCAATTAAAATCACCTTTAAGTTACGTTGCTCTTGGGTGGGCTTGGAGGGCATTTTTTAGTGATTTTGCTCTAAATGAATGATATCTACAAACTACTTGGAAAACCTAAACTAAATGTTTTGCATAAATTAATTTCTATTTTAATATTTTTAGTATTCTTTCATAGTCTAGGTCAAACTAAAGTACCTGATATTTCAATTAAATCCAGTTCTGGGAATTTAATTAATGTTAAAGATTTTACCAAAGACAAAATAGTGATTCTTAGTTTTTGGGCGACCTGGTGTGCTCCTTGCATTAATGAATTAAATAATATAAATGAGGTTTATTCAATTTGGCAAAAGGAAACAGGTGTGACTTTAGTTGCTGTATCCATTGATGATACGAGATCTATATCAAGAGTTCTTCCATTATCAAATGGATATGATTGGAATTACCAAATACTATATGACAATAACGAAGACCTAAAACGAGCATTTAATATTTATAGCATACCTTATACCATAGCTATTAATAAGGGAGAAGTTTTTTATAGACATTCTGGATATAAAGAAGGTGACGAAACTATATTGATAAAGAAAGTTAAAGACCATATAAGAAGAACTAACTAATTATATATGAAAATTAAGCTTCTATTCTATTCTCTATTAGTCTTCCATTTTTTTTCTTTTGCTCAAGAAAACAATCAAATTTCTGGGAGTTTGGAGTCTTTTAGTGAATGGTATATTGATGATAATAAAACTGAAAAATTTAACGAAGAAAACCATTTCAGATCTAATAATTATTTAAATATTGATTACTATTTTAAAAAGTTTATCACCAATGTTAAGTTTGAATCTTATGCGCCCCAAGCGTTGCTAAATTATTCTCCAAGCCTAAATAAATCTTTTGGAATTGCCTCATTCTCCTTTAAATATAAAACAGATAAATTAGATCTAACTATAGGTGATTTTTATGACCAATTTGGAAGCGGATTAATTTATCGCTCTTGGGAAGACAGAATTTTAGGTTTAGATAACTCCATTCATGGATTTAATGCACATTATAACCCTAAAGATTTACATCTTACAAGTTTTATTGGAAAACAACGTTACGGATTCAGTTTGTCTGATGGGATTATATTTGGTTTTGACTCTGAATATGATTTGATGTCTATTTTAGATAAAAGTATTTCTTTGGGTTTTAGTTATATTGGTAGAAATCAGAACTCTTCAATACCCGACGGTTCAAATTTTAATAAAACTACTAGCATGTTTTCTGGCAGAATTAATTTTTCTAATGATAACTTTTATACAAATGCCGAATATATCTTTAAAGATAAAGAACCTCTAGTTGAGGCAGGAGACATAATTGATAGTAGATTATTTGACGGTAATGCTTTATTATTTAATATAGGTTATACAAAAAAAGGAATAGGCATAGACGCAACTTTTAGAAGAATTGAAAACTTTAGCATATATGCCGACAGGGAATCATATGCTAATCAATTCAATGATCAAATAGTAAATTATATTCCCAGCTTAACAAAACAACACAGTTTTAGTTTAGCAAATATTTATGTATATCAATCACAACCTCAGATTAGTTTTAATCCTATAGGCCGGTCAGGTGAAATTGGTTTTCAAACTGACTTTTTTTATAAACTTTCAAAAGGTAGCACATTAGGCGGAAAGTATGGGGTTTTAATTTCAGTAAACTATTCACAGTGGAATCGATTGAATGCAAATTACAATTTAGATTCCAGAACTTATAATACTAAATTTCTGAAATTTGGAGATAAAAATTTTCATGATTTTAATCTAGAAATACATAAAAAATGGTCTCCTAGCTTAAAAACAATACTTACATACATGAACCTTTATTATGATAAAAAGTTTATAGAAGAAAAAGTTGGTCAAGTTCAGGCTAATATTGTAAGTGGTGATGTTAAATACCGTTTCAATTCTACAAAGTCTTTACACTTAGTCTTACAGCATCTCTGGTCAATGAACGATGTTAAAAATTGGGTAGCTTCTTCACTGTCCTATAATTTTTCAAGTAGTTTTTCACTATTTGTTGATGATATGTATAATTATGGAAATGATGTAAAATTTGATAGGATTCATTATTATAATTTTGGCAGCACATATACTAAAGGTAATACCAGTTTATCTTTAGGTTATGGACGTCAACGAGGTGGCCTAATTTGTCTGGGAGGGATTTGTAGATTTGTACCAAATTCTACGGGCTTATCATTTGGTATAAGAACTTCACTATAATCAAACTTATTTACAAGGTAACTGTTTCCTTTTTTTTGCATTTCACATATAGAGTTCCTTATTTCTTAGAGCATCAACAACTTCTTCAGTTTGTTTTGTAGATAATTAGTCTCAAACCATTAATGGATTCCATTAGCCTATTAAATTCAAATGTGTGATGTCGCTTAAAACTATGGCTATGTATGATTGAAGATCTAGTGCAGATACAAAACCATTCTTTAAAACACTAAAATTTTAATTATATTAATCGTCATAATATTAGAATCATATACGATACTAACAACACCTAATTTTATAGAAATAGTTACGGCAAAAACAAGTAAATCTTTTTAATTCAGAAAATAGATTTCTAATAAAGTATTATCTTATGGTAATCTAATATTATACCTTTACCCCATGGAAAAAGAAACCACAATTTTTGGCATTCGGGCTATTATTGAAGCCATTAAATCTGGAGAGAACATTGACAAAATCTTTCTTCAAAAGGGTTTAAAAGGTGATTTATTTATTGAACTGGAACAGCTCATAAGAAAAGAGCGCATTAACTCCTCTTATGTACCGGTTGAAAAATTAAATAGGCTTACCAAAAAAAATCACCAAGGGGCAGTGGCACAAATCGCCCCTATTTCATTTTATGATATTGAAGATTTGGTACTCAATACGATTGAATCGGGTAAAACTCCTCTATTTTTGCTATTGGATCAATTAAGTGATGTCCGTAATTTTGGAGCCATAATTAGAACTGCCGAGTGTACTGGTGTTTCGGGGATCATTATCCAGAAAAAAGGAGGCGCTCCAGTTAATGGTGATACGGTAAAAACAAGTGCAGGAGCTATTTTTAAAGTCCCAATTTGCAAAGTGGATCACATTAAAGATGCCGTATTCCATTTACAGGCATCTGGCATACGTATCATTGCAGCAACTGAGAAAACAGACCATCTGCTTTACGAAGTGTCCTTTAAAGAACCCTGTGCCATTATAATGGGTTCTGAAGATCGTGGTATCAATCCCTCCGTTTTAAGTCTGGTGGATGATAAAGCCAAATTACCTATTTTGGGAGAAATTGAATCTTTAAATGTTTCTGTGGCTTGTGGCGCTTTTTTATACGAAGCTGTTAGGCAACGGCTCTAATAAAGGATTTTTTTAGAACGCAGATACCGCAGATTTTTATGATAAAATATGATTTTTATTTTTAAAATGCATTTGAAGATCTAGCATGTTTTCAAAACCTATCTAATCAAAGATCAGCGAAGATCAATTTAAATCAGCGTCATCTGCGTTCCAACATCCTATAAATCATTGATTGTCATTTTCCTTATTTTCTTTAAAGGTATACTTTATTTTGGGCATCTTCTGCTCTACAACGTCTGGTTCGATTTCAGATCCAATTTCAGATTCAATTTCAGATTCAATTTCCTCAATAAAGTTTCCTTGTTCATCAAAATGTTTCAAAAATGGGTCGTTGTCTTCATTATAATCAGGTTGCTGCCACGCGTATTTTTCAGGTTTTGCAATGGGCTTTCTAAAAATTAACGAAAAGAAAAATCCTGTAATCAACCCAGCTAAATGCCCTTCCCAAGACATCCCTTCTTTTACTGGAAAAACATACCAAATCATACTGCCATAAAGAAATATCATCAATAGCGAAAGTGCTACCAATCTATAATGTCTGGCAATAATGCCTTTAAAAAAAATAAAACTCACTAATACGTAAATGAGTCCACTTACTCCAATATGGTTTCCTGGCCTACCAATACACCAGGTAATGAGACCCGACAATAAAATACCATAAATGATGATCTTCCATGCAATTTCTCTATAGAAATAAAATAACGATGCCAATAACACAAAAAGAGGAATACTATTATGATACAAATGTTCAATGTCGGAATGGATAAAAGGACTAAGAACAATACCTTTTAAGCCAGGTAAAGTTAGCGGGGAAATGCCAAAGGATTTTATTACTGGAAAAAATTGGACTTGTGCCCAAAAAACATACCACAATAGCAATACAAAAAATAAAGGGTAGCCTACTACTCCCGTATAAAATTTAAAATGCCTTGAACTGTTCATAATTAAATTTAATATATTCATTTCAAATAGTTGACCATTTAAGCAATTTTTGAAATGTCTGACTAAATTATCACAAAAACCCTTCCTAATATAAATAATGGCATAACATCTGACCTATATTGCGTAATTAAGCTTACAAGATGAAATATTGTCAGCTACTATTTTTGTAATTTTACTATATGAATACGCCTTTAGCTGAACGATTAAGACCAAAACATTTAAAAGATTTTATAAGTCAATCCCACTTGGTTGGTAATGAAGGTGCCCTCACACAACTCATCAAACAGGGCATTATTCCTTCCATGCTGTTTTGGGGACCACCGGGAATTGGTAAAACTACCCTGGCCAACATCATTGCCAACGAGTCTGAACGCCCATTTTATACCTTGAGTGCCGTTAATTCTGGCGTGAAAGACGTTAGGGATGTGATTGACAAGGCTAAACAAAAAGGAGGTTTGTTTAGCCCAAAAAACCCCATTCTATTTATTGATGAAATCCACAGATTTAGTAAGTCGCAGCAAGATTCGTTATTACAGGCTGTTGAAAAAGGTTGGGTCACATTAATTGGAGCCACAACCGAAAACCCAAGTTTTGAGGTTATTTCTGCGCTCCTCTCCCGCTGTCAAGTGTATATTTTGAATTCTTTCAGTAAAACTGAATTAGAACTGTTGTTACAACGCGCTATAAAAGAAGATGAATTTCTTTCTAAACGAAACATTGAACTTAAAGAAACCGAAGCAATCATTCAGTTGTCAGGTGGAGACGCCCGTAAACTCCTCAATATTTTTGAATTGATTGTTACTTCTTATAAGGAAAATGAAACCATCATCATTACAAATGCCGAAGTATCAAAAAAAGTTCAGTCCAATACTAAGCGCTACGATAAAACTGGGGAACAACATTACGATATCATTTCAGCATTTATAAAATCCATTAGGGGGAGTGATCCCAATGCCGCGGTGTATTATCTAGCTCGAATGATTGAAGGCGGTGAAGATGTTAAGTTCATTGCTAGGCGACTTCTAATTCTGGCAAGTGAGGATATTGGCAACGCCAATCCAACGGCATTGGTTATAGCCAATAGCACGTTTCAGGCAGTTTCCACCATTGGTTATCCTGAATCGCGAATCATTTTAAGCCAGTGTACCATCTATTTAGCAACCTCACCCAAAAGTAATGCTGCGTATCAGGCAATAGAAAAAGCCCAACACTTGGTAAACAAAACTGGAGATTTATCTATACCTCTAACGCTAAGAAATGCGCCCACAAAATTAATGAAGGAACTGGGGTATGGCGATAACTATCAATATGCCCATAACTACGAACATAATTTTGTAGATCATGAATTTTTACCAGATGACATCAAGAACACTAAACTTTACGACCCAGGTAATAATGCACGTGAGCAAGCCCAACGGGAATTTTTAAAACAACGTTGGAAAGATAAATACGGGTATTAAAATTTAATGTTTAAAGCTTCTAATGAAACGGTGTTGCCATCGTTTTTTGAAAGAAACCAGGATCCCTCCTCTTTATAGACAATGGCATTCTGACCTTTTACAATAAAGATATTGGATTTTGCAGTTTCCATTAAAATCATCACAACTTTTGGAGTTGTATCTACTACCTGAAAGCCATGTTCTATGGGTTGGGCATACAACAAATAGGAAGCTTCCTTAACTACAATCTTAGGTTCTTTCGCTTCCTTTTTAACTTCTTTTACTTCTGCTTTAGCTTCTTTTACATCAGCTTTAGCTTCAATTACAGCAGGAATAGAAGCCTCAACCTGTTTAGATTCCATTTTTTTCTCCTCCTTTAATGATTTCAATTCTTCTTGTAAGCGCTCAATTTCTTTCTCCTGTTCTACTGTGTTTCCAGTGACTACAGGCTCTGAAGCTACGGAAGTTATTTTATGGCTTGGTTCGTATTGGTAATTGGCAAATTGAAAGGTCTCAAAAGCATCCCTTAAAGCCAAAGTATAAGCTTTGTCAAATGCCTTTTCATTGCTATTACCAACTCTGGATGACATAATGAGGTTGTTATTACAATCCAAAAGATCAATTCTCAATTTGGTTCTTAGAAATCCTTTTTCCTTTTCTACATTGACTAACATGGCCAAACACCTGTTGTTCTTTAAATCACTAGGCAATTCCTCGTTCTGTAAAAATGCAGAATAACCATACTTATTAAATAAAAACTTAGTTAAAGAATTAAGATCATATCGATCTTGGCCTTCAATAAAATTATACGATAAAGGTACGATCACATATTTATAATTATTGATATTGTTTTGAGCAAATCCCTTAATCTGAAGACCTACGATCAATAAAATAATAAGACTTAGTTTTTTCATGTTTTGTGTGTTTTTTAAATCAGGATATAAATATACATCAAGGAATTTAAAGGAACATTTTAATCTCCAATAAATCCTTTACTTGTTTTATTTTAGAGTCAATGGTTTCATTGTTATAATTAAAAAAAATGGCATCGAAGCCCACTTGTAAGGCTCCCAAAACATCGGCTTCATAGCTATCACCAATCATAATACTTTCGTGGGCTTTGGCCTTGGCAATCTCTAAAGCGTGGTTGAAGATTAATGGATTGGGTTTTTTAACTCCTGCCATTTCAGAATTGGTAATGGTCTTAAAATAATGAGTGATGTTGGAGGTTGTCATTTTTTTTAGTTGCACCTCTTCAAATCCGTTGGTGATAATATGTAATTCGTAATTTGGCTTCAAATAATTAAGCAAGTCTACGGCACCTTCAAAGAGATAATTGAAAGTGGGTAGGTTCTCAATATAATCTGTAGACAATTGGTGTATCAACCCATCTTCTACTTTAAGATTTAAAACATCAAAGGCGTCTTTAAGCCTACCATAACGCAATCTGGCTTTGTCTATTTGTTCTTCTCTATAAAGTTTCCAATACTTTAAATTTATAGGCTCATAAACCTTTAAAAAATCCCTAGTTTCTACTTCAACCTGGTGTAATTCGAATATTTTATGAAAGGTAAGTGCTGAGTTTTTATCAAAATCCCAAAGGGTATGATCCAAGTCAAAAAAAACATGTTTTATAGTATCAATCTTCATTAGGCGATTCTAAAATTAATTTAAATAAGTCTCTAAATCCTTTCCAACGTTCGTCATCTCCAAAAGTATAATTATGAAAAATAGGGGTAAATATACCATTAACACCTTTAATTTGCTGAATCAAGCGTTGCAATTCTTCTTTTTTATCCAAAAAAGACTGTTTTTTTAATAAAGCATAATCGATACAGTGAAAAGGATGAATCGTTAAAGGAGTCTGCACTTCGTAATCTAAGTCATAAAATAAAAAAGGGGTACAGGTTCCTGCCCTAAACCCGATATGATTGAGATAGCCCATGGTATAATCTTCCTTAATTTCTAGTTCTAACAAATTTCTATAGGATTCCGGAAGGTTAATTTTTGAAAATGAATTCCGAGAAGCTTCCAAATCATAATTGACAATGGATTCCATTTTTTTCTTTTCTTTTTTAAGAATTTCAAAATCATGTAAAGCAGAATAAGATGCCTTTAGACCCACTTTACAATAATCGGAAACCGATTTAATCAGAGATACAAACTTCTTTTTGTTGACATTGATGTTTTTGTCATAAGTAGAATAGTCGCCAATTAAAAAAAAGACAGTAAACTTATAGTTGGACTTTTTTTGTCTATTGATAATCCATTTAAAGGTATCATAAGGATCGCGTTTAAATCCTGCCAATACCAAATAACGAGTATAAAATCGTTTTAGTTTCAACTTAATCAAATCATTAAGGGTTCCACCAATGGTTCGCATTAGCCCTTTTTGTTTAAAGTAATAGGCCATGGGCACATCAATAATAGGCTGAATCGTATACGTTTTAATAGGAAATTCAAACGAATCAAATTGCAACTGTAAGGCGCTTTTAAACTTATAAGCCCAAATATCGACCACTGGCTGGTTTAAAAACCCACTATTAAAGGCTAAACTATCGGCAACAGTAAAGCGTCCATATTCATCCTTAACATGTGGTAAATATTCTTCATAACGACTCAATAAATAAAATGAAGCCGCAAAAATATCATAAGGCAAACTACTTTTTTCGTTTGTTGGAAAAAAGCATTTGGTCTGATCCCAATCCTGTACGTTAATCTCAACATCATTCAATCCCTGCTCAAATAAAAGCTCATGAGATTTTATAAATAATTCATTACCCAGAGGCTGTCTAGCATAGGACATTTTTAGGCTATCGTGAGCAATAAACGCTTCGACCATAGTGGTAAAATCGACAGGTATACCGAGGGTTCTGGTACAAATTTGTTTAAAGACGTACCTTAAACGCGGTGTTATTTTATGGGTATATACTAAAAGCATAAA
Source organism: Flavobacteriaceae bacterium LMO-SS05 (assembly GCA_051814705.1). Taxonomy (GTDB): domain Bacteria; phylum Bacteroidota; class Bacteroidia; order Flavobacteriales; family Flavobacteriaceae; genus Geojedonia. The sequence continues at coordinate 66,951 of JBPWQW010000004.1, read as the reverse complement.
TTGTCAAATTCCAAATTCCAAAAATACGCCCTTTATTAATACCTCTAACTTGGAATTTGGATTTTGGCATTTGAGATTTGTCCTAAATAAGTTTTTCATCGGCAAAGCTAAAGTATTCCTTTTCAGTAACAATTACATGATCCAGCACTTTTATATCCAAACTTTGTGCTGCCATTTTTAATTTTTGGGTCAGTTGCTTATCTGATTCGCTAGGTTTAAGTGTTCCTGAAGGATGGTTATGAGCCAAAATCAAACCCGTAGCTCCAAGTTCCAAAGCATTTTTTAATACCAAGCGCACATCTACCAAGGTCCCCGTTATACCACCTTTACTCAATAATTGTCTTTGTATGACCTTATTGGAATTGTTGAGATAAATAATCCAAAATTCTTCATGTGGCAATTCACCAATTATGGGTTGCATGAGTTCAAAAACTGAAACACTTGATGATATCTTCTTCTTTTCCAGAGCCTCCTCTCCCCTACGTCTTCGCCCCAATTCCATGGCGGCAGCAATGCTAATCGCCTTTGCTTCTCCAATGCCCTTAAATTCCATTAGCTGTTTAATGGATCGTTTCCCTAGTTCACTCAAATTAAAATCGGCACTTGCCAATATACGTTGGCTTAAGGCAACAGCACTTTCATCTCTGTTTCCAGAGCCTATAAGGATAGCAATCAACTCGGCATCACTTAAAGAATCTTTTCCCTTATCCCGCAATTTTTCGCGTGGCTGATCGTCTTGCGACCAGTTTTTTATGGAAAACGAGCTTGGTTTTTCTGACATGTGTTAAAGATAAATATTGTAAATTTCAGAAGCAATTTAAAAATTAAAATATGCGATCATTATTTGAAAGCAAAGCCCACGAAGATATTCTGAACAGAATCAATAAATTAGATGAAAACACGCCAGCAAAATGGGGCAAAATGAATGTTGCACAAATGTTGGCACATTGTTGCGAGCCCTTAAAAGTGCCTTTGGGGAAGCTCACGTTAAAAAAACCCAACGTTATAATGAAGTTTTTGTTTTCATTTTTTAAGGACTCCCTTTACAATGATAAACCTTGGAAACAAGGCCTACCAACCACAAAAGAATATAAAATTGTAGATGCAAAGGTCTTTTTGGAAGAAAAAAATAAGTTAGTCGAATTCATTAATGAGTTTCACTCCAAAAAAGAAAATACCAGTTGGCCACATCACCCTTTTTGTGGTCAGCTCACCAATGAACAATGGGGGAAAATGCAGTATAAACATCTCGACCATCACTTCAAACAATTTGGTGTGTAACTCCTAATTTTAATGAACAATGAACTTGAACTATCCTCCAAAACACCATCAAGACGATAACGTCAATCACATGATCGAGGTCATTAAAACCTATCCTTTGGCGACACTCATCTCTGTGAAAGATGGTGAACCTTTGATTACCCATTTACCCCTGATTTACCGTGAAGACGGTAAACTCATTGGGCATATCGATATTTACAATCCTCAAGCCGAACTTTTAAAAGACAACAACAAACTCACCATCCTATTTTCTGGACCACAATGTTACATTTCACCCAGTGTTTATACCACCACCCAATTGCCTACCTGGAACTACATAAAAGTACATTTGAAATGTACCGTTAAAGCCATTGAAAGCAAGGAAGCCCTTAAGGAATCGCTCATTAAAATGACCGAGTTTTTGGAACATCCCCATCACAAATATGTTTTGGAACCCGATAACCAAAGAATGTTGGGCAATTTGGATTATATCAAGATGTTCGAGATCACGATTAACGAGTGGGAAGGAAAATTCAAACTTTCACAAGATAAAAGGCCAAGGGATATTGAAAATGCTCGACAAGAAATAATAAAGGCAAATCAGGAAAGTATTAAGGTGTTTTTGGATAAGGTGTTTTAAGCAATTGTGATATATCTCCATATAACCTTCATGGTAATCTTATAATACGGTTTAAATCTACCAAATACCAATCCCAAAGTGAAAAACCTGAATTTTATTAATTCTAAATGAAGGTAAATGAAAGATTTAAGTTGCCTTATTCCCCTAAAATCATTATTTTTCTTACTTATTAAAATTCATCAATTCAAAAAAAATGAAATTAGCTTCACAATGGTCCTTACTTATCCTAGTATTGTTCCTATATTTTAATCTGTCCTTTGCTCAAGAGCAACCCCTTAACAAAGCCTATAAAGAACAAGTCATTCTCAAGTTATCGCAATTAATGAATGATTACTATGTGTTTCCCGAAATCGCCAAATTGACCGAAGAACATCTAAAGACCCAATTAAATGAAGGCTATTTTGATCAGTTTGAAAATGACGAGGCATTTGCGGCAGCTTTGACAGCGTCGGTACAAGCGATTAACCACGACAAGCATATGCGCATTTGGAAAAATAAACCTTATGTGGCTCCAGACAAATCACCTGAGCGAATGATAGAAGAGAAACTTGACCAACTTGATCGATCGCGAAGAGCAAATGCCGGATTTGTAACCGTTAAAATTTTGGAAGGCAATATTGGGTATTTGGACTTAAGAGGTTTCGCAGGAATGGAAATTGCAAAACCAGTTGCCGATGCTTATATGAAATTAATGTCCAAGACCGATGCCATAATTATCGATTTGAGCAAAAATGGAGGTGGCAGTCCCTTCATGGTTCAGTATTTATGTAGCTATTTCTTCGATCAAAAATTGCATTTAAATAGCCTTTACTGGAGAGAAGGCAATAAAACGGACGAATTCTGGACACTAGACGAGGTTGGAGGGCCTAAAATGCCAGATGTTCCTTTAATTATAATGACAAGTAGTAGGACTTTTTCCGGTGCTGAAGAATTCTCGTATAACATGCAGACCCAAAAAAGGGCCACTCTAGTGGGGCAAACCACTGGTGGAGGTGCCAACCCCGGTGGCAGTATGGGTATCAATAATAATTTGAGTGTCTTTATTCCTTCTGGGAAAGCCATTAATCCCATAACCAAGACCAATTGGGAAGGCGTTGGCGTAATTCCTGAAGTAGAAACCACTGAAGATGGCACTTTTGACAAAGCTTATGAAATAGCACAGGATGCAGCTGAAGCCTACAGAACCCAAAGAAATGAAAAATATAGTCAACTGCTTTTGGAATTGAACACGAAGCTTGAACATTATGATCCTGAAAAATCTGAAGATCAAATTCTAAAAAGTATCAAGAGCTGCCAAGAAGTAAAATTATTGCAAGAAGGAGACATCAATGCACTAGGGTATGACTATTTGATGGGACGTAAAGCGCCGAAAATTGCCCAATGTATCTTTAAGGCCAATACCCTACTTTATCCTAATTCAGCAAATGTCTTTGATAGCTATGCCGAATCATTGATGGCGAATGGAGATTTGCAATCATCGCTCAAAAACTATCAAAAGGCCATTGATGTGGCTATTGCCAATGGTGACGGGGATGTTGAATTTTATAGGAAAAATCTCGAAACCGTTAAACAAAAATTGCAAGGCAAAAAATAAAGCTAACCGCACATATAAAAACCTAATTACAATGCAAAATTCCTCATGATTCTAAAAGAATTGATTTGTTTCAACCAAAAACGTTTTAAGGTTTTTTGGATAAGATGTTTTAATAGACAACACTGATTATAATCTTAGACTTTCTCAAAATAATAACCGATATTGGTTTAAACACCGATTTATTTCTAAAAGGCAATTTTATATCGGTGTTTAACCATACATCATTAACTGAACATCATCAAATTATCACTTAAAATATTGACCATGATAAAAAATCAACTAGCCAAGACTTTCTGTTTAATGATGTTATTCGCATCAGTAAATTCAGTAGCATCACAAGGATTTGAAGGGTATTATCAATTTCCAGACCTACATGATAACCAAATAGTTTTCTGTGCCGAAGGGGATATTTGGACTGTACCGCTATCAGGTGGATTGGCACAACGACTGACAACCCATGCTGAAGATGAAAGTTATCCAATCATTTCACCCGATGGCCAAACCGTTATGTTTTCAGCAAGTTATGAAGGGCCTACTGAACTTTATACCATTCCTATTAATGGAGGAATGACTACGAGATGGACTTATGAAAGTGAACCTTCCATAGCCATCACCTGGACTCCAGATGGAGAAATCGTATATGCTTCAAGGGCTTACAACAAAAAACCCGATTTTCAATTAGTAAAACTAAACCTAAAAACTAAGGTAAAAAGTTTAATTCCACTGGATCAGGCCAGTGAAGGGAGCTTTAATGCTACTGGAAAAACAATTTATTTTGTTCGCCCTGCCTATCATCGCAATGTAACCAAGCGATACAAAGGCGGAACGGCACGGCAAATTTGGAAATTTACTGACGGAACTAAAGAGGCCATCAAGCTTACTAACGATTATTTAGGCGAAAGTCATCACCCCATGTGGTACGATGGCAGGGTATATTTCATCACAGATAGAGACGGAATCATGAATATCTGGTCCATGAATGAAGATGGTGGGGATATGAGACAACACACAAAACACACCGAATTTGATGTCCGTTATGCTAAAATATCCAAAGGAATCATTGTATACCAAATGGGTGCCGATTTGTGGAAATATGATTTGTCTTCCAATTCATCAAGTAAAATTAACATTACCCTCGCAACAGATCTTGATCAGCTCAGAGAAAAATGGGAAGAAAATCCTTCACAATACATCACTTCAGTAAACCCCGATAAAACAGGCGAAAAAATTGTAATTACTGCCAGAGGACGAATATTTGTGGTGCCGGTAAAATCGGGGCGTACCATTGCATTTACTCAAAAAGCCGATGTAAGGTATAGGGATGCCACCTTTTCCCCTGACGGAGAAAATATAATCACGCTTTCTGATGAGAGTGGTGAATTTGAATTTGTCAGTTTCCCAGCTAATGGATTGGGAAACCAGAAAAATATTACCCATGATGGAAATTTATTGAGATACCAGGGTGTTCCTTCCCCCGACGGCAAGTGGATCGCTTACGCTGACTTAGAAAGTAATATGTACATTTTAAACGTTAATACTGGCCTTAGCACTAAAATATCAACCAATCAAGAAGGAATACGAGACTTTTCATGGGCACCAGACAGCAAATGGTTGGCATTTGTTCAGTCGGCTTTAAACACCATGGCACAAATAATCATTTACAATGTGGATAGTAAACAAAATTTTGAACTCACTACAGACCGTGCAAACAGTTTTAATCCTTGTTGGAGTAGCGATGGTAAGTTTATTTATTTTCTCTCCGACCGAAGTTTTACATCATTGGTGGGAAGCCCATGGGGAACAAGACAACCTGAACCCTATTTTGATGCCAGTGAAAAGATATACCATGTAGCTTTACAAAAAGGAATTCGTTCTCCATTCAGACCCAATGACGAACTCAATACAATTGTGAAGGAAAATGGAGATAAAAAAGATAAAGCACCCAATATTAACGTTGTCATCGATCAAGATGGTATCAAAGAACGAATTGAGGAAGTTCCCATTAAACCTGGAAATTATAGACGTTTAGCCATAAACGACAAAGTGATCTATGTGATGTCCCGTGAAACTGGTGTTGACGCCAAAAGCCATTTAAGCTTTGTAAAAATCGACAATGAAAATGTTGAGATCAAAAATTTGGTCAATGAGGTTAGTAGCTTCAATCTTACTGCCGATGGCAAAAAGCTTCTGATTCAAAAAGGGAAAGATTATTTTATGGTGGAAGCTGGCAGTAAGGCAATCGACAAGCTCAATGACGACAAAATAAATTTAAATGATTGGAAATTTCCTATTATTCCAAAAGAAGACTGGAAGCAGATATTTACTGACGCATGGCGAATGGAACGGGATTATTTTTATGACAAGAATATGCATGGTGTCGACTGGAAAGCTATGCATGACAGATATCTTCCATTGGTTGATCGTGTAACCACTCGTGGTGAACTATCAGATCTTATAGGAAGGTTTGTGGGCGAATTATCAGCGCTTCACACCAGCGTAAGAGGAGGCGATATGAGAGATGACCAAAAAAATATTCCAGTAGCCAATTTAGGTGGTATTTTTAGTAGAGACGAATTAAAGGGTGGCTTCAGAATAGATTATATTTATAAAGTTGACCCAGATTATCCAGACGAGAAATCACCACTCGATGATCCTTATCTCAATGTCAAAGAAGGTGATATCATAACCAAAGTTAATGGCATCCCTAGCTTATCGGCTATCGATTTAGGAGAATTGATTAGGAATCAGGCAGACAAACAAGTGAGACTAACCATTAAAAATGCCACCAACGAGCGAGACATCATTGTTCAACCCATAGGCAATACCTTTAATTTAAGATATAGGGATTGGGAATTCGGTAATCGCATTTATGTAGACAAAAAATCACAAGATGATATAGGATATCTTCACCTTAGAGCTATGGGAAGTGACGATATCAATCAGTTTTATAGAGAATTTTACCCTATTTTTAACAGAAGAGGTCTCATTATTGATGTAAGGTATAATAATGGAGGAAACATTGATAGTTTTATTCTTGAAAAATTATTGAGAAAGGCTTGGATGTATTGGAAAGGTCGTGCGGGAGAACCCTACTGGAACATGCCTTATGCTTTTAGAGGACATATCGTGATTTTGGTCAATGAAAATACTTATTCCGATGGGGAGGCTTTTGCAGATGGGTTCAAAAAACTGGGGCTAGGAACCGCCATTGGCACAAGAACTTGGGGAGGTGAAATTTGGCTAAGTAATGTGAACCGTTTAAGTGATGGTGGCTATGCAAGAGCCCCTATGAATGGTGTTTATGCTGACGGCCAATGGTTAATAGAAGGTCATGGTTTCGAACCCGATATTGAGGTAGACAATTTACCACATGCCACCTTTAATGGCCACGATGCTCAACTGGATGCTGCCATTAAACACCTTCAAAAATTGATTGATGAAGATCCTAGAGATGTACCTCAAGCTCCAGCCTATCCCGATAAATCTTTTAAAAACAACTCAAAGAAAAAAAATTAACAAACGTAATAAACCATTTATAAAAGCAAATAAATGAACTTAGGGAAGTGCTAATGGAGTCCTTCATAAAATGAACGCTTATTTGGAATATCCCAAACATAATTACGTTCTAGAACCGGATAACCCTAGAATGGAATGTGCTTTGGATTATATTAAAATGTTTGAAATCACTATTGACCACTGGGAAGGAAAATTTAAGCTTTCTCAAGATAAAAAACCAAAGGATATTGAAAATGCGCGACAAGAATTGATTCGGGCAAATCAAGAGAGTATTAAAGCTTTTTTGGATAGCGTATTTTAATTAACTTTAAAAAAATAACTTTTTACTCATGAAACCGTTAAAAAAAGAAGATATTAATCAAGAGGTTTTTGACCTGTATGACGACTACGCTCATAGTAAAATCAACCGTCGCCAATTTGTTGAAAGGCTGTCCATCTATGCCGTTGGAGGTATTACCGTTGGGTCTCTTTTAAGTTTTGTTTCACCAAATTATTTGGACACCTTACTTGTACAACCTGATGATGAACGCTTGGATTCTAAATTTATAACTTACGATTCCCCAAAAGGCGGGGGTGCTATCAAAGGCCTTTTGTCCAAACCTAAAAATGCCGATGGCAAATTGCCTGGTATTGTGGTGGTTCATGAAAACCGTGGACTCAACCCTTATATCGAAGATGTTGGACGACGCGCAGCACTTGAAGGTTTTATCACTCTTGCACCGGATGCCTTGTCCCCTTTGGGCGGTTATCCCGGTAATGATGATGATGGGAGAACCCTACAACAAAAGCGTGACCGCAATGAGATGCTTGAAGATTTTATTGCCGCTTATAATTACTTAAAGGCAAGTGATCAATGTACTGGTAAGATTGGTGTAGTTGGTTTCTGTTTTGGAGGTTGGATTTCCAATATGATGGCTGTTAGAATTCCAACACTGTCGGCTGCGGTACCCTTTTATGGCGGGCAACCTTCTGCCGAAGAAACCGCCAGTATTAAAGCGCCTTTAATGCTACAATATGCTGGCCTCGATACTCGTGTAAATGCGGGTTGGCCAGACTATGAAACGGCTCTCAAACAAAATAATGTAGAGCACACAGCCTATTTTTATCCTGAAGTTAATCACGGCTTTCATAACAATACCACACCACGGTTTGATAAAGCAGCTGCCGATTTGGCTTGGAGCAGAACCATTGACTTTTTTAAGGAGAAATTAAAATAATTTTTAATCATTTATGCGTTTACAATCTAAAAACACTATTTAATTAGGTTTTGTACTTCATCAAAATCCAATCCTCCATAATTACCTGAACTCATCAACAAAAGTGCTTTGTTGCTAAAATCTTGTTCAAAAAGGAACTTCTTAAAATCGTCTGGGTTGGTATAAATAATTAAGTCCTCACGTTCAAATGCTTCAGCAATTTGTGCTTTGGTAATGTCTTTAAGCTTTTTAATCTCCAAAGCGTGGGGCGAATAAAATACGACCGCAACATCGGCTTCATCCAATGCGCCTTTATATTCTTTTAAAAATTCAGCATTCAAACTACTATAGGTATGGAGCTCCAAACAGGCAATCAAGGTTCTATTGGCATACTGTTCTTTAACCGCCTTAGTGGTGGCTTCCACTTTACTGGGAGAATGGGCAAAATCTTTATAGGCTACACTGGTTTTACTTTCCGCAATTTTTTCAAGGCGTTTACTGGCGCCTTTAAAGGTGGCAATGGCTTCATAAAAATCGTCCTCATCTATGCCCATATGCTGACAAATCCATTTGGCTCCTGCAAGATTGTTGAGATTGTGTTTTCCAAACACTTCAATGGGTAATGGGCCTTCTGGAGTTTCCAAAAAGGTCTGCCCATCTTCAACGGTATATTCTGGAGTGTGATACGGAAGTTTCCTAATGGTATTTTCTGAAGCTTCCACTACTCGTTTCACTTCAGGGTCTTCTTCGTTGTAATTCACACTTCCGCCTTTAACAATGCTATCAACAAAAATCTGGAATTGCTCCACATAATTTTCATAGGTTGGAAATACATTGATATGATCCCAAGCAATACCGCTTAATAAAGCAATATTAGGTTTGTAAAGGTGGAATTTTGGACGTCTATCAATTGGAGAACTTAAATACTCGTCACCTTCTAAGACTATAAAATCATTATCCTCAGTCAGTTTTACCATAACATCAAAGCCCTCCAACTGTGCGCCCACCATATAATCAACATCTTTATCATGATAGTGCATCACATGTAAAATCATGGATGTAATGGTTGTTTTTCCGTGGCTTCCACCAATGACCACACGGGTTTTGAATTTGGATTGTTCGTATAAAAATTCGGGGTAACTGTAAATTTTCAATCCTAATTCCTGTGCTTTCAATAGTTCTGGGTTATCGGCTTTGGCATGCATCCCCAAAACCACGGCATCTAAGTTTGAATTGATTTTATCTGGAAACCAGCCGTAAGCTTCAGGCAACAAACCTTTGTCTTCCAATCGGGATTTGGAAGGATTGAATATTTCGTCATCGCTTCCGGTAACCTGATACCCTTTATTATGTAAAGCTATGGCCAAATTGTGCATTGCGGCACCGCCAATGGCAATAAAATGTACGTTCATGTATTGATTTTAAATTTGAAATGTCTCTTCGAGTGCTTCCAATGTGTAGGAATTGTATCAAGAAGTAAATATAAGGATTGAAAGGTTTTTTTGCCACGATTGGACAATTGTTTTTTAAAAGGAACCAAATTTACAGTCGTCATTAATCTTTTGAAACGCTAATATGCTAACTTAAAATAGTACTGTGATTGCAAACAAACTACTGAGGTTTTAAAATAATGTCCTTTTCATTTTCAAAGGGTTTGATATTAGGCAATTCTGAAATCGCCAAATCAATATATTTTAAGGCTTGACTCCTCTGCCCTTTAAGTTTATAAATTTGGGCAAGCCGGTAATGTGCCCATGCTTTTGAAGTGTCGTCTTCCTCTGAAAAATTTTGAAGATAGATCATTAAATGCTGCTCGCCTTTGTCAAGCTCTACAATGTATTCGGCTGCTATTTTACCAATCTCATAATTCAAAAGATTGTGCTCATGCTTTTTTTGAGTCGCTTCTATATTTGAAATCGCCTTTATAGGTTGGTTCTGCTTTTCGTAAAATGTGGTCAATTTATTATAACAGGTCAAAGAACCTCCTACTTGTATTGCCTTTTTATAGTAGGCTTCAGCAAGATCTGGCTGTTCGTCGGTGTCATAAATAAAACCTTTGGCCAAATAACCATCTACTTGTGAAAGTTGCTCCAATTCATTGGCATAGTTAAGGGACTTGGTTTTACTTCCACCCACAATACCCGGTAATTTCATATACAATTCTACCAAAGCCCAACGCACATCAATATGGTTTGAATCCAGTTCAACAGCTTTTAAAAATGACTCTTTTACATCACCAATTAAGGTGAGAGCTTTAATTTTACTGACGGTAAGGGCCTTCATCCCCAGTGCACCACCATATTTGTAATAATAATTGGCATTATTGGAATCCAGTTCAGTTAATTTCTTGTAATAACTAAGGGCTTCATCCCACTTTTTTTGATAAGCATAGGCATCACCTAAGAGTTCAACTCCTTTTAAATCCGTTGGATTTGAGGCGACATATTCTATCATCACCTCTTGAGCCTTTGCAAATTGCTTCTGAACAAATAACTGTTCAACCACATCAAATTGAGGTTGACCAAACAAGGCTAGTGGAAAACAAAAGGCTAGAATAATAAACTTCATATACAACGCTCATTCTATTTACAAATCTAAACTTTCTCTTGGTATTGTATTGCCAATACCTGATAAACTGTTGGTTAAATCATCATTATTGGACTTATTCAGAAAAAGAGTTATATTGCTCTTTAATCTAACTAATTAAAACACATCATATTATGAATTCAAAAGTTTTTATGATTGCTAGAATTCTTTTAGCACTTATTGTCCTTGTATTTGGGCTCAACAAATTTTTTAATTTCTTGCCACCTCCAGAAGGTATGTCAGAAGCTGCCGGCGCTTATTTTGGCGCCCTTGCATCTACTAAAGTAATCACACTAATTGGGATTGTTGAAGTCCTTTCTGGTCTGTCCTTATTGTTCAATAAATATGGAGCCTTGATGGCGATTATTTTGATGAGTGTCTCGGTGAACATCATTATGTTTCATGTTAATCTGGATCCTGGCAATATTGGACCTGGAATTGCAGTAATTCTTTTGAATATCATTGTCCTTTTTGGTTACAAAGACAAGTACAAAAGTTTACTAGGCTAGCACTGGAAGAATTAACATCTTAAAACGAGTTAATAAAGTCATTCAGGGTTTGTTTCAGAAATAGAATTAGTGATTATTTCTAATTTGAAACTGATCCCGCCTGTGTCGCGCAGGAAGTTCAGTTTGATAAAGACTTCTTTTAAAGCAACTTATTATTATTTACTTGATGGCATTGAAGGGCGTACTTCAATTTTGCTGGGCAAGGTCCGTGGATTCATTTTTAAAATATCAACCACGAGTTCGCCAATATCGGCGATTTGTATTTTCCAAGCATCATTGTCGTTGGGTTGGTGTCCATTGAAATAGGTAGAAACCGAACCTGGCATAATGGTACTGACCTTTATACCGTGGCGTCGTAAATCTAGCATTACGGCTTGGGTAAACCCTGTTAGTCCAAATTTACTGGCATTATAGGCCGAACCGTTTGCGAAAAAATTGGTGCCAGCCAAACTGGAAATGGTAATATAATAGCCTCTAGACTGTTTAAGGGCTTCCACGCTGGCTTTTATTGTGTAAAAAGCACCTGTAAGATTGGTGTCTATGGTGTCTCGCCATTGATCCAAAGTAAGATCTTCGATACTTGCAAAATGCCCCAGACCTGCATTGGCAATTACAACATCTAACTGTCCAAATTGTTTTAATACACTATTCACAGCGTTTTGTTGGCTTTTAAAATCTCTTACATCGGCTTCCAAGCCTATAGCTTTACCAATTGAATTTGGATTATTATTGAGTGTATTTGCTGCTTCTTTAGCCGAGTTCAAACTTCTACCTGTAATGGCAACTTGAACACCTTCTTGAACTAGACTCTGGGCAATACCATAACCTATACCCTTTGTTCCTCCAGTAATCAAGGCTACTTTATTGTTTAGTAATTTCATGTTTTTTACTTCAATCTTTAAATTAATTTTATTTTTTTGGCGGAAACCCTACAAGAACTTTAGCTACAATGGCCTGTAGTACCGCTTCTCTTTTTTCTGGAGTGGCATTAGGATTAAAACTGCTTTCGCTCACGGCTTGCCAAAACAAGCCATTGGCATTTTCATTCACAAAATCAAATTGAATTTGCCTATTGATATTGGCTTGTCCTATTGGAATTCCTATTGAAACGCCTCCGCCAACATGGCCACCGCCTCCACCTAGACCAACCCCAACTGAGCTGCTTTGGTTTTCTTGATAGGTACTACTTTTGATATCGATAAAAAAATCAGGGGTTTCACTAAGGCTTAGTCCCTTTGCCTGTAAATTCTGATCCAAAGCATCCAATAACCGTTTCGTGTCCAGCTCACTCAATCCTGAATTCAGGTCTGAGTAGTAATTATAGCTTTTATATTTTGAAAAATCGGTGCCCTTTTCATAATCATAAGATACTCGAATTGGAGCACAGGACGTTATCGAAAGCAGGATAAGGATTAATACTAAATTTTTCATGGCTTTTTATTTTAAAGATAACGAAAAATTTAATGCTAGTCATTTAACATCTTCCACAACTTGTCTTTAAGCTCGACAATACCTTGTTGTGCAACAGATGAAATAAAGATATAATCTATCGGAAGTGTTTTATCGAGTTGGGACTTTAATTCGATTTTGAGCTCGTCGTCCAGTAAATCGCATTTAGAAATGGCAATCAGTCGTTCTTTATCCAACATTTCTGGATTATAACGCCGCAACTCATCGAGTAAAATTTCATATTGTTTTTCAATATCAGAGGCATCGGCAGGGATTAAAAACAACAACACCGAATTACGCTCAATATGACGTAAAAAGTAGTGACCAAGACCCTTACCTTCTGCTGCTCCTTCAATAATTCCAGGAATATCGGCCATGACAAAAGTTTGAAAGTCTCGATATTTTACAATTCCTAAATTAGGTTTGAGCGTAGTAAATTCGTAATCGGCAATTTTTGGCTTTGCAGATGTCATCACAGACAATAAGGTTGATTTTCCAGCATTTGGAAATCCTACCAGACCAACATCGGCTAAAACTTTAAGTTCCAGCAATACTGTTTTTTCTTCTAATGGCATTCCGGGTTGAGCGTATCGTGGCGTCTGATTGGTAGATGTTTTGAAATGCCAGTTTCCACGGCCTCCCATACCTCCTTCAGCAATAATTCTTTCTTCGCCATCCTCAGTAATTTCAAAAAGAATGTTATTGGTTTCAGAATCTCTCACAACGGTTCCTAAAGGCACAGGAATATAGGCATCCTTACCTTCGGCTCCAGAGCTTCTTCCGCTACTGCCATGTTCGCCGTGTTCGGCCTTAATATGTCTTTTAAATTTGAGATGCAACAAGGTCCACAGGTTTTTATCGCCTTTTAATATCACATGGCCTCCTCGACCGCCATCTCCACCATCTGGTCCGCCTTTGGCTACAAACTTTTCGCGATGTAAATGCATGGAGCCTTTACCCCCGTTACCAGAAGATACTTCAATTTTTACATAATCGACAAAATTTCCTTCAGTCATATTTATTCCCCACGATAGTGGGAATCTTTTTAAATTAAAGCGTAAATTATGGATTAGCTACGCTGAATCTTTGATTTTCTGCTTCTGCAGAAATGGCAACTAAAGTTTATCAATAACCGTGCTCAAACGCTGGGTTATTTCTGAAATGTTGCCAACGCCGTCAACACCAAAGTATTTGTTTTGAGCCGCATAATAGTCTTTTAAAATAGCGGTTTTTTTGTAATATTCAGTAATTCTGTTTCTTATAATGGTCTCATTGGCATCATCGGGTCTGTTGCTTGTTTTTCCGCGGTCCAACAAACGTTTTACCAAAACATCATCATGAACTTCCAGTGCTATCATGCCATTAATTTGCGAGTCTTTTGTGTCCATTAACTGGTCTAGTGCTTCTGCTTGTGCATTGGTACGTGGGAATCCATCAAAAATAAATCCGTTTGCACCTGAATTTTTTTCAACTTCGGCGTTTAGCATATCAATGGTCAATTGGTCTGGAACCAAATCGCCTTTGTCCATAAAGGATTTGGCCAACATCCCCAAAGCCGTTTTATTTTTGATATTAAATCTAAAAACGTCTCCTGTAGAGATGTGCACTAAATTATATTTCTCTTTTAAAAAGTTGGCCTGTGTTCCTTTTCCTGCTCCAGGAGGTCCAAAAAGCACAATATTAGTCATGTGTTGGGTTTCTTTTAATTGATATACCGCTGGTAAATGGCGACCTAGACCGTTATAATCCAAGCCATAACCTACTATAAATTTGTTAGATATTTTAAACCCTACATAATGGAGTTTAAAGTCTTTATTATAGGCTTCAGGTTTGAAAAATAGCGTCGCAATTATTAAGTTCTTTACCTTTTCATGTTTAAAAATCCTGTACACTTCAGACAAGGTATTACCAGAATCAATAATGTCTTCAAGAATAACGACGGTTCTTCCTTTCAAATCTTGTGTCAAACCAATCAATCTTTGGATATCTTCAGAAGATTTTAGCCCATCATAAGATGCCAATTTAATAAAGGTCACCTCGCAAGGCTTTGGATATTTTTTTACAAAATCACTAACAAACATAAATGATCCATTCAAAATACCCACAAATACAGGAACTTCATCTTGTAAATCGTTGGCTATCTCATTGACCATTCGTTGTACCGTTGCATTAATTTCTGATTCAGAAATAAATGGCTTAAAATGCAAATCATGAAGCTTGACCACTTTTTTTAAATTTAGAATTGCAAAGATAACCATTAGATTGTGTTTTTACACTTTTTTGAAATGTGATTTTAGAAGCTCGTTCCAATTTTAAATGTATTTTTGCAGTGCTAAAGAGTAAATCTATAAGATATTAGTACACTTTAAAAGATTTTTTTTGAAAATGACTATGAATTATTTCTCTTCAAATTTTAAACTTGGTATTCTCGGCGGCGGTCAGTTAGGTAAAATGTTGTTGAACAACACTCGTAAATTTGACATTTATACTTGTGTGTTGGATCCTAGTGATGAAGCACCTTGTAAGATTGGCTGTAATGAATTTTTTAAAGGCGATCTGTTGGATTTCGATACCGTTTATAACTTTGGAAAACAGGTGGATGTATTGACGTTCGAAATCGAAAATGTGAATGTCAATGCCCTTGAGTCTCTTGAAAAAGAGGGCGTAAAGGTATTCCCATCTTCAAAAAATTTAAGAATTATCCAGAATAAGGCAACACAAAAATTGTTTTATAGAGATCACGACATCCCAACGGCCAGTTTTTCAAGATTTGCCTATACATCCGAAATTTATGAAGCCATAAAAAATGGCGGATTGGATTTTCCTTTTGTATGGAAATGTGCACAATTCGGCTATGATGGAAACGGGGTCAAAATTATAAGAAAAGAAGATGATCTTAAAGAGCTTTCAAATGTAGAATGCATCACTGAAAAATTAGTCCCATTTAAAAATGAATTGGCGGTCATTGTTGCAAGAAATTCAAAAGGTGATGTTAAAACCTATCCCGTTGTTGAAATGGAATTTCACCCTGAAGCCAATCAAGTGGAATACGTGATTTGCCCTGCGAGAATTAATGACACTCTTGCCAAAAAAGCACAGGCTGTTGCCCTAAAGGTTTCCGAAGCCTTAAACCATGTGGGCTTGTTAGCTGTGGAAATGTTTCAGACCCAAGACGATGAGATTTTAGTGAACGAAGTGGCTCCAAGACCCCATAATTCTGGGCACCATACTATTGAATCCAGTTACACGTCGCAATTTGAACAACATTTAAGAGCCATTTTAAACCTTCCTTTGGGAAAAACAGAGAGCAAGGTTGGAGGAATTATGGTAAATTTGGTAGGTGCTGAAGGATACACTGGTGATGTGGTGTATCAAAATATCGAAAGCATCATGGACATGGAAGGTGTTACGCCCCATATTTATGGAAAAAAACAAACCCGCCCGTTTCGTAAAATGGGACATGTAACTATCGTCAATCAGGATATCCATGAAGCGCGAATTATTGCTGAAAAAGTTAAAAAAACCATTAAAGTGATAAGTAAGTAAATCACAAAAACAAAATACCAAATTCCAACATATAAAAACCGCTACAGCTCATTATCAATTTGGCTTTTGGAATTTAAAATTTGAATGTTATGAATAAAGTAGGAATCATCATGGGAAGTAAAAGTGATCTTCCAGTTATGCAAGACGCTATCGATATTCTTAAAGGATTTGATATAGAAATTGAAGTCGATATCGTTTCGGCGCATCGAACTCCAGAGAAAATGTTCGATTACGGAAAACATGCCCATACCAGAGGGATTTCGGTCATTATTGCAGGAGCTGGAGGTGCTGCACATTTACCCGGAATGATTGCTTCGTTATCTCCCCTGCCAATCATTGGAGTGCCAATTAAAAGTAGCAATTCTATTGATGGGTGGGACTCAGTCCTTTCAATCCTTCAGATGCCTGGAGGTGTTCCTGTTGCCACGGTGGCTTTAAACGGAGCTAAAAATGCTGGTATTTTAGCAGCGCAAATTATTGGAAGTTCAGACCCATGTGTTCAGGATAAAATAATGGCCTACAAAGAAGGGTTAAAAATCAAGGTAAACGAATCTTCAAAAGATTTAATATGAAAAACCTCGATTTGACTCGAGGTTTTAAAGCTATTAATCAATAATTTCAAGACCTTAAAAAAGCTCTCAAAAATTCCAGACAAAAGTAGTTATATATTTTCAAAAAAATCTAAAAAAATCATAATTAACGTAAAATCAACACTTTAGTCAGAATATATTTACAATAACAATTATCCATAAGTATACAGTTCATGAACATTCTCAATAAACCATTTGAAACACCCTATCATACAGCCCCATTTTCAAAAATAAAAAACGACCACTTCCTTCCTGCTTTTAAAATAGCCATTGAAAAAGCGAAAGCGGAAATTGAGGCTATAACAAACAATCCCGATCATCCTACTTTTGAAAACACTATTGAAGCCTTAGATTTTTCAGGTGAAGAATTAGAACGCATTTCAAGCATTTTTTTTAATTTAAATTCAGCCGAAACCAACGATGTCATTCAAAGCATTGCTCAGGACGTATCGCCATTGCTTTCTGAATTCGGTAACGATATCATGTTGAATGAAGCATTGTTTAAACGTGTAAAAACCGTTTATGAACATAAGGCTGCCTTAAATCTTTCAACAGAACAAAACACGCTTTTGGATAAAAAGTATAAAAGTTTTTCCAGAAATGGGGCAAACCTATCAGAAGACAAAAAACAAAAACTTCGTGAAATCGACAAGCAATTAAGCCAACTCAAACTTAAATTTGGCGAAAATGTTTTGGCCGAAACCAACTCTTTCGAAATGCTAATCACCGATGAAACGGATCTTTCTGGTTTGCCAGAAGGTGCCAAGGAAGCAGCAAAGCAATTGGCCGAATCTAAAGGTCTTGAAGGTTGGTTGGTCACTTTAGATTATCCAAGTTATGTTCCATTTATAACTTATGCCAACAACCGAGCCTTGCGCAAAAAATTGGCCATTGCAGCTGGGGCTAAAGCTTTTAAAGGAGACGCACTGGATAATCAAGACAAGGTGTTGCAAATTGCCAAGTTACGTTTTGAACGTGCAAAATTACTAGGTTACAAAACCCATGCTCATTTTGTATTGGAGGAACGTATGGCAAAAACCCCTGAAAAAGTAGAGGTGTTTTTAAATGAACTCTTGCAAAAAGCAAAACCAGCAGCTGAGCGCGAATTTGCCAATCTTCAAGAATTTGCAAAGACATTGGATGGCATTGAGCAACTGGAAAAATGGGATTCTGCCTATTATGCTGAAAAGCTAAAACAAAAACTGTTTGATCTGGATGACGAGAAGCTAAAACCTTATTTCAAATTAGAGAACGTCATACAAGGTGTTTTTAAAGTCTCTGAAAAATTGTACGGTTTGCACTTTGAAGACGTCCATAACATAGATACATACCATGAGGATGTTTTAACCTACAAAGTCTCCAATGAAAAAGGAGACTTGGTATCCATTCTTTACGCCGACTTTTTCCCAAGAGCTGGTAAACGCAATGGAGCGTGGATGACCTCCTTCAAACCCCAATCGATCAAAAATGGCGCGAATGACAGACCACATGTTTCTATCGTCTGTAACTTTACAAAACCTACCAAAACCAAACCTTCCTTATTAACTTTTAATGAAGTCACCACCTTGTTTCATGAATTTGGACATGCGTTACACGGTATGTTAGCCAATACAACGTATCCAAGTTTATCAGGAACCAGTGTGTTCTGGGATTTTGTGGAGCTTCCAAGTCAGGTATTGGAAAACTGGTGCTACGAACAAGAGGCCTTAGAATTATTTGCAACACATTATGAAACTGGCGAGGTGATTCCCATGGAATTGGTCAAAAAAATAAAAGAGTCCGCAACCTTTCATGAAGGTATGCAGACTTTGCGACAATTGAGTTTTGGCTTGTTGGATATGAGTTGGCATGGGCAGGATCCAACTTCAATTACAGATGTTAAAACCCAAGAATTGAAGGCTTTTGAGAACACCAAACTCTTTCCAGATGTACCTGAGAATTGTATGAGCACCTCGTTCTCACACATTTTTCAAGGAGGCTATTCATCAGGGTATTACAGTTATAAATGGGCCGAAGTACTGGATGCCGATGCTTTTGAATACTTTAAAGAGCAGGGTGTTTTTAATAAGGGTGTAGCTACAAAATTTAAAGATAATATACTTTCCAAAGGCGGCACAGAAGATCCTATGCTGCTTTACAAACGTTTTAGGGGGAAAGAACCTCAGCCTGAGGCCTTATTAAAGCGTGCTGGACTACTTGAATAATAGATTTTTTATCTTATTTTTGGAATAAATTGTGAATGCCTAAAATGCCAGAACATCAACTTGATCCCAATAAGTGGATTGACCTCTATTCAGATTATCTTTTCAATTATACGTCCTCACGGGTGAATGACAGAGAGATTGCTAAGGATTTGGTGCAGGATACCTTTTTCGCTGGTTTAAAATCCATGAAAAATTTTAAGGGAGAAGCTAGTGAGCGTACCTGGTTAATTTCAATTTTAAAACGAAAAATTATAGATTATTACAGAAAAATCAATTCAAACAAAGGAAAGGCTGAAGTGCGAATGACCTATAATAGTGACGAAAATGAAGGAGATTGGTTAGAAGAACGCGTCGCAGACCCTTTTGATGGGAATGCTGAAGATAATCTCGTAAATTCCGAACTTGGAGAAGCAATCTATTCTTGTTTAGGCACCTTGACCGAGAAACAAGCTACCGTTTTTAAAATGAAAACTATCTTGGGTCATGATACCGATGCGATCTGTAATGAATTAAATATAACGCCGTCTAACCTTTGGGTTATTATACATAGAGCAAGGGTTGCCATGGCAGAGTGTATGGAAAAAAACTGGTTCTAATTAACATGAAAAAACGATTCTTATTTATCACTTGCGAACAAGCAAAATACATCTGTGATAAATCCCAATACGGTGAAGCTACCTTTTGGGAAAAAATTAAATTGCGCATTCGGTTATGTTGGTGCAGAATTACACGTGCTTATTCAAAACGCAATAGTGTTTTGACTAAATCCATAAAATCTTCTAAATTAGATTGCCTCAAACTACAAGAGCAACAAGAATTACGAGAAAAATTCAAAAAAGAACTAACTAAACAAAACCAATAACAACCAAAATATTGGGATGCCTTCTACCCAAAATCCACTATAATATTTACCCTGATACTTTTTCGCAAATAGTATAAACAAGAACATAATTACAGTTATCAGCAGCAAAATAACAAGTCTTTTTGAGACGACTTCGCTTTTAAAAAATTCCAGAACGTAAAAAAACACCAATAAGACTACACCCATTATCTTGGTCCATTTCTCTCCTATTTTTTGTGGTATGGTTGAAAGCTTTAAGCTATCGTATTGTAAGTCCCGTATTTCAAAAGGAAGCATCAGGGCTATAACAAAAATAAATCGTTGTATGGCTGATAAGATGATATCATCTGAAATAGGAATATCGTTATTTACTAAAGGTAAAAACACGGTCGCTCCTGTCCAAACCAAAGCAATAATATATATTTTAATACCTCCAACATCTCTCAAATTTTGTTTTTCGTCCATAAATAAACGTCTGGGCAAAAAAGGAATGGCATATAAAAACGTAACAAGTCCCAAGCCTCCAATATAACAGAGTGTTCTGATTTGGATTTTAAAAGCGTAGTAGACCATTAAAATAAAACAGAAAAAAGAAAAGACCTGAATTGATTTTAACCATCTGGCTAAGCTGCGATGATGGAATTTCGCCAACCCAAAATACTTTACAAAATTATAGCCCGTCACAGCTGCAAAAAATATAAAATATAAAATGGTTTCATCAAAAAGAACTTGAAATTCCAAAAGAGTCAACCATGACAATGAAACCACGGCCAAGGCCACATGAATACTACAATTGATGTAAAAATCAAAAAGCTGCCGTAATACCTTCATTTTACAAAAATAACTAAACTGTTAATAACCCTGACAAATGGTTAAAAACTTTGGTTTTCCTTAACTAATATGCCTTATTAATTATGTAATTTTGCACATTAAAACTCAAGCAATTTTTGATGAATACAAACGCATTTGCACTTCGCCATATAGGTCCAAACGAAGAGGATCAAAAACAGATGTTAAAAACAATTGGTGTTAATTCTTTAGAACAACTTATATATGAAACTATTCCGGACGATATCCTTATAAAAGAGGGATTGAATTTGGATGAACCCATGAGTGAACATGATTATTTGATCCATATTCATGAATTGTCCAAAAAAAATAAGGCTTATAAAACCTATATCGGCCTAGGATACCACCCCACCATTTTACCTGCTGTTATTCAGCGTAATATTTTAGAAAATCCAGGTTGGTACACCGCGTACACACCCTATCAGGCTGAAATTGCCCAAGGACGTCTGGAAGCTTTGTTAAACTTCCAAACCATGGTGGTCGACCTTACTGGTATGGAGATTGCCAATGCATCCTTACTTGACGAAAGTACAGCAGCGGCTGAAGCTATGAGTCTATTGTTTGCAGTAAGAGAACGCGAACAAAAAAAGGAAGAAGTCAACAAATTTTTTGTTTCAGAAAACGTATTACCACAAACCATTTCCTTATTAAGGACTAGAGCGACCCCAATTGGTATTGAATTGGTTATCGGCCATGAAAACGACTTTGATTTTTCAACTGAATTCTTTGGTGCACTCCTTCAATATCCCGGAAAAAATGGTCTAGTAAGTGATATCGAATCTTTTATTGTACAAGCCAAAAAAGCTCAAATCAAAGTTACTGTTGCTGCCGATATTTTAAGTTTGGTAATGCTTGAAGCTCCAGGTAAATTTGGAGCCGATGTTGTTGTTGGAACCACACAACGTTTTGGAGTTCCAATGGGTTATGGCGGTCCTCACGCTGCTTTTTTTGCCACAAAGGAAGCCTATAAACGCGATATTCCAGGACGCATTATAGGAGTTACCAAAGACACCAATGGCAATAGGGCCTTGCGTATGGCCTTGCAAACCCGAGAACAACACATCAAAAGGGACAGAGCCACATCAAATATTTGTACAGCGCAAGTGTTATTAGCTGTTATGGCCAGTATGTATGCGGTTTACCATGGACCAAAAGGATTAAAATTCATTGCAAATAAAGTACATCATTCTGCTACAACATTA
Source organism: Flavobacteriaceae bacterium LMO-SS05 (assembly GCA_051814705.1). GTDB lineage: Bacteria > Bacteroidota > Bacteroidia > Flavobacteriales > Flavobacteriaceae > Geojedonia. Next base: position 44,969 of record JBPWQW010000004.1, on the reverse strand, counting down.
GCGAATGCTTTAACCGAATTAGGCTACCAACAAGTGAACACATCTTATTTTGATACCATTCAAATCAAAACAGATTCTAAAAAACTTAAAAAGATTGCCAAAGAGAAAAAAGTCAATTTTTTCTATCCCGATAAACAAACGGTTACCATTGCTTTAAATGAAACAACTTCGGTTAGAGATTTAAATTATATCATTTCTGTTTTTGCAGAAGCTGCGCAAAAAGAGACTGTAGTCATTTCTTCTATTTCTGAAAACAATTGCATTTCAAAAGGTTTACAAAGGCAATCAGAATTTTTAACGCTTCCCATTTTTAATACTTATCATTCTGAAACTGAATTGATGCGCTACATCAAATCTTTAGAACGCAAAGATCTATCCTTAAACCACTCCATGATTTCTTTGGGCTCTTGTACCATGAAACTTAATGCAGCTGCCGAAATGTTGCCTTTGAGTTGGTTTAAATGGGGAAATATACATCCGTTTGTCCCCTTAAAACAAGCGCAAGGTTATCAACACGTTTTAAAAGAACTTGAAGACCAATTAACCGAAATTACTGGTTTTGCAGCAACCTCATTACAACCTAATTCTGGTGCACAAGGAGAATATGCAGGATTGATGGTGATAAAAGCATATCATGAATCGCGAGGCGATAACCATAGAAACATCTGCTTGATTCCATCTTCTGCTCACGGAACCAATCCAGCCAGTGCTGTAATGGCAGGTATGAAAGTTGTGGTTACAAAATCAACTGAAGAAGGAAATATTGACGTCGAAGATTTACGTGCAAAAGCCGAATTACACAAAGCTCATTTAGCAGCTTTAATGGTAACTTATCCATCAACTCACGGCGTTTATGAATCTGCTATTAAAGACATCACTAAAATTATTCATGACAATGGTGGCCAAGTGTATATGGACGGTGCCAATATGAATGCCCAGGTAGGATTGACAAACCCCGGTAATATCGGTGCCGATGTGTGTCACTTAAACCTTCATAAAACATTTGCTATCCCACATGGTGGCGGAGGCCCTGGTGTCGGCCCCATTTGTGTTGCCAAACAATTAGTGCCATTTTTACCAGGAAACCCATTGGTAAAAACGGGAGGAAATCAGGCTATAACTGCTATTTCTGCTGCTCCATTTGGCTCAGCATTGGTGTGTTTAATTTCTTATGGTTATATCAAAATGTTAGGCGCCGAAGGTTTAACTCAATCCACTAAAATCGCCATTTTAAATGCCAATTACATCAAGCAACGTTTACAAGGTAGTTTTGATACCTTGTATTCTGGCGAACGGGGTCGAGCTGCACATGAAATGATTGTAGATTGCAGAGCTTTTAAAGCCAATGGTATTGAAGTGGTAGATATCGCCAAACGACTTATGGATTACGGATTTCATGCGCCAACCGTATCGTTTCCAGTTGCTGGTACCTTAATGATTGAACCCACCGAAAGTGAAAGTAAGGCTGAAATCGATCGGTTTTGTGACGCCATGATTTCCATTAGAAAAGAAATTGACCAAGCCACTAAAGACGACAGCAATAACGTTCTTAAAAATGCACCACATACTTTAGACATGGTAACCTCTGATGAATGGTTGTTACCATACTCAAGAAAAAAAGCAGCTTTTCCTTTGGAATATGTAAAAGAAACCAAGTTTTGGCCATCAATAAGACGGGTTGATGACGCTTATGGCGATCGTAATTTGATCTGCACCTGTGCACCAATAGATGAATTTATGGATGCCTAATGGCACTTTGAACATCGTAAAATAGATTTATATTAAAATTGCCATTTGTTTTATACCTGTATATTTGTACATTGTAAAATTAAAGGCATTCTTTTTTTATGAATATTAAAATTACAGGCACCGGATCTTATCTCCCAGATACTATTGAAAAAAACGAAAATTTTCACCAACACGAATTCTTAAATACCGATGGCTCTTCAATTGGTCATCCAAACGAAGTTATTGTCGATAAATTTAAGGCTATTACAGGTATTGCTGAACGTCGTTATGCCAAGGCACATTTAAACTCATCAGATTTAGGTTTTTTTGCTGCTGAAAAAGCGATTGCCGATGCAAAAATTGACCGTGAAACACTCGATTATATTATTGTAGCACACAATTTTGGTGATGTTAGGCATAATACAATTCAAAGTGATCTATTGCCCTGTTTAGCGTCTCGAGTAAAACATAGCCTGCGTATCAAGAATCCAAAATGCGTGGCGTATGATATTTTATTCGGATGTCCAGGTTGGGTTGAAGGCGTGATTCAGGCCAAAGCCTTTATTCAGGCTGGTATGGCAAAACGTTGCTTGGTTATCGGTTCAGAAACGTTGTCTAGAGTGGTCGATAAACACGATCGGGATTCCATGATTTATTCAGACGGAGCTGGAGCCACAGTAATTGAAGCTACAGAAGCTGAGGGTGGAATTTTAGCCCACGAAACGGCAAGTTACACTTACGACGAAGCCTATTATTTGTTCTTTGGAAATTCCAATAATCAAGATCTGTGCAGGGATACACGCTATATTAAAATGGATGGCCGAAAAATCTACGAATTTGCACTCAATAATGTTCCAAACGCTATGAAAACCTGTTTGGACAACAGTGGCGCTACTATTAAAGATGTGAAGAAAATTTTTATTCATCAAGCCAACGAAAAAATGGATGAAGCCATTCTAAAGCGATTTTATCGACTTTATAAAATAGAAATCCCTGAAGGCATCATGCCCATGAGCATTCAAACCCTTGGCAATAGTTCTGTAGCAACCATCCCTACTCTATTTGATTTAGTCAGAAACAATAAATTAGAAAATCAAAGCCTTTCCAAAGGTGATGTTATTATATTTGCAAGTGTCGGTGCAGGAATGCACATTAACGCCATTACATACAAATATTAATAACTAAAAGATTTCCGTTTTTCACGGATATTTAATGAGATTTCCACTTTCGTGGGAAATAAATATGTACGAAAAGACTTTTCCGAATAAACGGTATCAACATACCCTTGAGTTTTTACAAAAACACGTTTCTACTTCGGAAAGCATTTTAGATTTAGGGGTTAAAAATCCATTTACTGAAATCATGGTTAAACAGGGTTACCAGGTGGACAGTACAAGAGGTGAAGATTTGGATATTGATGTTTCCAAAATTCTGAATAGTGAAGCAAACGTTATAACCGCCTTCGAAATTTTTGAGCATCTACTATCTCCTTTTACAGTGTTACAATCTATAAAAGCAAAAAAATTAGTAGCGAGTGTCCCGCTCAAATTATGGTTTTCTTCGGCTTATCGCAGCAAGACCGATATGAGAGACCGGCATTATCACGAATTTGAAGACTGGCAATTTGATTGGTTATTGGAAAAAGCAGGTTGGAAAATAATGAGTAGGAAAAAATGGACCAATCCCACCAAAAAAATTGGAATACGTCCGCTGTTAAGATGGTTTACTCCTAGATATTACATCGTCTATGCGGAAAGGCTTGGTAAATAACAACTTTCAAATACCAAATTCCAAAAAGATTCTGAAATTACTCGAAAATCGCAATTATAATTTTTTAAATCCAATATCCGTTTCAGCATCAATTTCAACTTCAACTTTAACTTCAAATTCAACTTCAACTTCAAATTCAACTTCGGTTTCAATTTCATATAGAACACAAATGACGCAAACCTACCTGAATCGGCATTCAAATTTTTATGATTAATCATATCTGTGGTCATCATAAGAATCAGCGTCATCAACGTTCCAATAAAACATTAATCATAAATCCTTTCCATTTAAAAAAACAGGATAACATATGATTGGTATTAGGCATCGACTTCAATTTCAATTTCTGAATATCATAATTAAGTTTAACTTTGAACTATAAACTTTCAATTTTGAACTTCTATATAGTCATTCCAGCCCACAACGAGCAAAAATCAATTTCGCTTACCTTAGACTCCTTGGTCAACCAAAAACTGCTGCCAAAACGTGTAGTGGTGGTGAACGATAATTCAACCGATGAAACCGAAGAGATTGTTGAAGCCTATACCGAAAAACAACCATGGATTTCGTTGATTCATTCAAAATCAACTAATGAGCATTTGCCTGGATCCAAAATCATCAATGCATTTTACAAAGGTTTTGATACACTTGATGAACATTATGACATCATCTGTAAGTTTGATGCCGATTTAATTTTTCCCGACAACTATCTGGAAGTGCTTTCGAAACATTTTAAGGGGAATCCAAAATTGGGAATGGCCGCAGGATTCTGTTACATTGAAAAGAACGGGGAATGGGTCTTGGAAAGCTTGACCCGCAAAGATCATATAAGAGGCGCCTTGAAAGCTTATAGAAAAGAATGTTTTCTGCAAATTGGACAACTTAAACCTTCAATGGGTTGGGATACCATTGATGAGTTGCTCGCCAAATATAATGGTTGGGACATCCTAACCGATGAGACGCTTCAGGTAAAACACTTAAAACCTACTGGATTAAATTACAACAAAGCTTCGAAATATTTACAGGGTGAAGCCATGTACAAAATGCGCTATGGCTTTTGGATCACTTTAATTTCGGCTTTAAAATTGGCCTACAAAAAAAGTAACCCTTCTTTATTTAGAGATTATATGAACGGTTATTTTAAGGCAAAAAAAGAAAACATGCCCTTTTTGGTCACTAAAGAACAGGGGCAATTTATTCGTAAGCTTCGCTGGAAGAATATGCTTTCAAAATTCAACTAATTCAATATAAATTCCAATGGTCTACCAATCGCTCCGTTAGGAAAACTAATGCCTAAAAGTGCTGATATGGTGGGCGCAATATCCGTAATTTCAGTTTTTTGTACCGTATGTCCATGCTTAATGCCTTTTCCAAAAAATAAAAGCGGTACATGGGTGTCATAATTAAAAGCACTGCCATGAGTAGAACCCGTTTTACCATACGAAATAAATCCAGGGTCAGAAACGATAATAACATCGCCAGAGCGTTTTTGGTCAAATCCTTTTTGTAATAATTCTTCAATTCCTGTTGTAAAGGATGTTGTGTTCATGGTATGTGCCGAATAGACCTTATTTACATGATCATAGGTAATAAGCTCATTGACCAAAGCTTCTTGTACGTCGTCTAAATCCAAGTTCATAGCCTTGATTTTAACCCGATTTAAAAATATTTGACTATTACTTATATTTTCAATCAAATCAGTAGCCTTGTAAGTTGTATCCATAAAGGTCATGATGTCTTGTTTCATTTGAGTATTGTTTAAATATCCAGAAGGAATTTTTACAGATTGTAAATACGAAGGCACATCAATCGCTCCATGATCTGACGATAAAAAGACCGTGTATTCTCCTCTGCCAACTCGTTTATCCAAAGCTTTAAAAAGGCGCTCTAAATCCAAGTCCAAGCGCAAATATGTATCTTCAACTTCTTTGGAGTTCACCCCAAAATTATGCCCGACGTAATCAGTGCAAGAAAAACTTACGGTCAACACATCTGTTATATGATCTTGCCCCAGTTGTTCCCCGTCAATTGCGGCTATGGCAAAATCTACAGTTAAGCTGTTTCCATAAGGAGTGGCCTTTAAAATATCATAGCCCCCGTTTTGATCTTTCAAAGCAGCTAAATCATACGGGAATGTCGCTGTTTTCTTCCCCACAAAACCGCCTTCAAACGAATTTAAATCTGTTCCACTTTCAGAATAGGTGTTAATATCATAAAGTGTGTTCCAAACTTTCAAATAGGATTTTGCAACTTCTAAAGCATTAAAATCATTGACCCATTTTGGGAGTTTATCCATATAGTAGGTGCTCGAGATCCAATGACCTTCATCTTTTCCTTGTAACCAATAAGCGGCATTTGCGGTATGGCCAGCAGGTAAAATGGCTCCTCTATCCTTTATTGAAATTCCTATAGTCTTACCCCGCATTTGAGTAAACAATCTGTTTTCGTCACCAAAAGTGGTTGTTTTCATTCGGTGTGGCGACATTTGACCTGAAATATCCTTTGTGCCAACTGATTGAACGGAATCGTCTTGAGCACAATAGACTGAGGCTTTAATTTCTTTATCATACCAGTTATTGGAGATAATACCATGATATTTGGGAGTCGTACCCGTAAAAATGGAGGTATGACCTGGTCCAGTATATGTTGGGATATAATTGAAGTGGTTGTTTTTACAGTTAAAGCCTTCATTCATCATGCGTTTAAATCCGCCATTGCCATATTTACTATAAAATCTAGTCAGGTAATCGTAACGCATTTGGTCCACAACAATTCCTACGACCAACTTCGGTTTCGATTCCAACACATAATCTTCACGAGATTCAATTTGGGTAATCTCAAATTGAGCATTACAGGTAGGAAGGAATACAAAAAAGAAGACTAGTAGGACTAAATATTTCATCATGATAGATTTGTTTTAACAAATTCAAAAATACTAATTTTAGAATATCTTATTTTAAATTTAAGGTTAAATAAGTATAAGTTTTTTTACTTTAGCACTTACAAATTTTAATATGTCATACCTTCACAATATTGGTGCTTATTTTTTGATGATTGCTGAAATGTTTCGCAAGCCTACCAAATGGTCGGTGATGAGAACCTTGATCTTTAAAGATATTGATGATTTAATTATTGGTTCTTTAGGCATTGTTGCATTTATTTCCTTTTTTGTTGGAGGCGTTGTCACTATTCAAACGGCTTTAAATATCAACAATCCATTAATACCAAAATACCTAGTTGGTTTTGCCACGAGACAATCGGTAATTCTAGAGTTTGCCCCTACTTTTATTTCTATTATTATGGCAGGTAAAGTGGGTTCATTTATTACGTCTAGTATTGGCACCATGAGAGTTACCGAACAAATTGATGCTTTAGAAGTTATGGGTATCAATTCTTTAAATTACCTAGTATTTCCTAAGTTTATCGCCATGCTTCTTTATCCTTTTGCTATTTCTATTGCTATGTTTTTAGGGATATTAGGAGGGATGGCAGCCTGTATTTATGGTGGTTTTAGTTCCTTACATGATTTTATTACTGGTATTCAATTGGATTTTATTCCATTTCATCTGACTTATGCCTTTATAAAGACCTTTGTTTTTGCATTTTTATTGGCAACCATCCCATCTTTTTACGGCTATTATATGAAAGGTGGCGCACTTGAAGTTGGAAAGGCAAGCACCACTTCTTTTGTTTGGACCAGCGTCATGATTATCCTTTTTAACTATATATTAACCCAATTACTGTTAAGCTGATGATAGAAGTCAATGATATCCATAAATCGTTTGGCGATTCTGAAGTTTTAAAAGGGATCAGTACGTCATTTAGTAAAGGAATAACCAATTTAATCATCGGTCAAAGCGGTTCGGGGAAAACGGTATTCTTAAAATGTCTATTAGGGTTGATTACACCTGAAAAAGGAACAATATCTTATAATGGCAAAATTTATTCTGAATTAACAGATGACCAAAAACGGAACCTAAGGGCCGAAATGGGCATGGTATTTCAAGGCAGCGCCTTGTTTGATTCTATGACCATACAGGAAAATGTGATGTTTCCTTTGCGGATGTTTACTAAACAATCCAAAAGTGAAATGCAAGATCGTGTAGATTTTGTGCTTAATCGGGTTAATTTATCCGATGCCCATTACAAAATGCCCAGTGAAGCCTCAGGTGGAATGCAAAAACGTGTCGCCATTGCAAGAGCTATTGTCAATCATCCAAAATATTTGTTTTGTGACGAACCCAATTCTGGCTTAGACCCAAAAACAGCTACGGTCATTGATAATTTGATTCAAGAAATTACTGAAGAATATGACATTACCACCGTTATTAACTCTCACGACATGAATTCGGTTATGGAAATAGGCAAAAAAATTGTATTCCTAAAAGACGGTCATAAGGCTTGGGAAGGTTCTAACAAGACTATTTTTAAAACAGACAATAAAGTCGTAACCAATTTTGTATACTCATCAGAACTCTTTAAAAAAGTTCGTAAAATGTATAATGAAGGAAACGAATAATTCTTAATGTTTCACAAGAATTTTATCGCTTTTAAATTGTTGTTTCAACCAATTAGTCAATTCTTTTTCTCTTACTAAAACCAAGCTATCGGTTAAGTCAGGGTTCCATTTTACAGTTACAACGGTTAGTGTATCTGCCTTTAAAAAATCTTTAGACTCCAAAGTTTTGGCATAACTAAAATATTGCAAATCTTTAAATCTAGCTTTAGTTTCTTTTACTATGCTGACAAAAGAAGTGAGATCAAGTCCATCATTTTTTAATGAGATCATGGCAATACTATCCACTTGCAATTTTAAACCGTTTATCAAATTATCTTTTTCATCAATAAGACCGTGCAGTTTATCAAGTTGACCTAAAATCATTTTATAAGTCCTTTTTTGATCGCCATTAACTTGCAATTTAAAATCATAAATATTAGGGTAAACAGATTTATCCTGCATAGTATTCTGCAAATCGGTTTTTACAGCATCATCTACTTCTCCATTAAAATCGAGTTTAATGATTTTATTTTTCATGTCAAGATTTTCTTTTCTTAACCACAAATCTTCATTGTTTTCTATTTTTGTTTGAATGAATTTTTTATAATCCTGTTCAAATCGATTTTCTTGTAGAATTTTTATGAACGTCCACGCTGCAGGAATCATAACCACAACCGCTAATAACATAGCCAATCGCGCAACAAATCTTTGTTTTTTTGAATTTTCGTACTTCATCATAGGAAAACGCAAGACCTTCAAAACCAAAAACGTAGCACATGCGATAAAAATAGTGTTGATCGTAAATAAATAGAGTGCGCCCAAAGCATACGAATAGCCTGTAGAACCTTCGGTTAAACCGGGCTCAAATCCTTTAGCGAGCCCATATCCTACGGTACACAATGGAGGCATTAATGCCGTAGCTATGGCAACTCCGAAAATTACGGGTGCAATGGTGCCTTTTTTTGTTTTGGCAATAATTAAGGCAGATCCACCAAAAAAAGCAATAAGAACATCCCGAATATCTGGACGGGTTCTAGAAATTAATTCAGAGGAGTCTTGGCGCAAAGGAAATACTTCAAAAAACAAATAGGCTGTAAGAATACTTAGCCCAATCATAATAGCAAAATTGATCAACGATTTACGCAATACAGCGATATCATTAATGGCAATGGACATTCCAATGCCTAAAATTGGGCCCATTAACGGCGAAATTAACATCGCTCCAATAACAACAGCTGTAGAATTGTAATTCAGCCCTACTGAGGCTACAAAAATGGAACAAATTAAAATCCAGACCGTTGTACCTTTAAACGGGATCTCGTTTTTAATGGTCTCAATAGTTGCCTTACGATCGGTTTCATGTCTAAAGCCTAGACTTCGGCTTAATAAATTTCTTAATTTTTTTAATAAGTCTTTAGCCTTTTTCTCAACAGCTTCTTTTGGTCCATCTCCCAGTTGTGTATCTTCACCAGTATTGTGGGATAAATTTCTTTGGTCTTTATCCATACTGCTCCCCAAATTTATTTTTAAATCTTTGAAGAACTTGTTTGATGTCTTGTTCCTTATTTTTTGGATAAATTAGTAACACATCATCATTGTCAACAATAATATAATCATCCAATCCATCTACCACAACAAGTTTACCTTCATTGGTTCTAATAATATTGCCATTGGCATTTTCAGCTAGAGTTTTAGCATTTAAAATTGCATTATTATGCTTGTCCTTATCCAACTTATCATATAAACTCCCCCAAGTACCAAGGTCATTCCAATCAAAAGTTGCCGGCAATACATACACATTCTTGCTTTTTTCTATTATGGCATAATCAATTGATATGTTCTCAGATTTACCATAATTATCGTTTATAAATTCGTCTTCAGAACTTGTATTGTACATTGGAATGCCTTTTTCAAGTAATGCATACAAATCTGGCTGGTGCTGTTGAAATGCCGCAATCACACTTTTTGCACTCCACATAAATATACCAGCATTCCATAAAAAATTACCTTGACTTATAAATGATTTTGCAGTAGCATAATCGGGTTTTTCCCGGAATTGCTGTACTGGTTTAATGTTGTTATGTACACTTCGACTACGCTCAGTGTCCAGATATTTTTTAAATTCAATATAACCATATCCTGTATTTGGAAATGTAGGTGTGATTCCCAAGGTCATCAGGGCATCATTGGTAGAGCAAAAATCAAAAGCTTCTTGAACGTTTTGTACAAAAGCCCGTTCATCCTCAATCCAATGATCACTTGGAGCGACGATCATGACGGCTTCAGGATTCTCTTTTTGAATTTTCAAGGCTGCATACAATATGCATGGGGCTGTATTGCGCATAGCCGGTTCCAAAACTACTTGACGCTTGCTCACTTTTGGTAGTTGTTCGTGTACCAATTCGCTATAACGCTCATTCGTTAAGATAAAAATATTCTCTTCTGGAATAAGACTTGAGAGTCTTTTAAAGGTTTTTTGGATGAGTGTATCGCCTGTGCCCAACATATCGTGAAACTGTTTGGGAAAGTCTTGTGTACTCACTGGCCAAAATCTGGAACCTACACCTCCAGCCATCAAAATAGCGTAATAGTTATTGTTCTTCATATAATAATTTAAATTGCCACGAATTCACGAATTATTTTTTTAATGACTGAATACTGCTAACTTTTTATAATTTCAACTTCAGCATTCGGGTTAAACAAATATAACTTACCTGTATTAATCTCAATACATTCAAAACGTTTAGTTCGCTTATTTCCTTTTTTAAATACTTTGCCGTTATAGAGCTTAAAGGTATGTCCTAAAGGTACTTCAAAAACATAAGTTTTATCATTTGGGGCATCAAATTGTTTTAAAGCCAAAGCCAATTTCGCATCTGAATCGCTTGAAGCCTTGGGATTTTTAAAATGTTTTGCCAAAAGTGGCAACACTTGCTCAGGGAACACCTGAGGGTTGATAAATGGCAACATCAAGTGCTGAAAGGTGCGCTTCCACTCCACGCCGTGAGGTTTGATAAATCGGCCATAGCTTTGATAGGCTTCAAAATGGGCAACCTCATGAATTAAAGTAATTAGAAACCTAAACTGGTTTAAGTTGGAATTTATAGTGATTTGGTGTTTATTATTTGGTAATTTTCGATAATCACCATGCCGAGTTTTGCGTTCGCTTTTTACCTTAACCACCAATTGGTCATGTTTTAAAAGTTCCAAAACATGGGAAATAGCCTGTTCGGGTATGTATTGTTGGAGTGTGCTTTGCATTACGGTAAAAATAAGGGAATAAAAATTTAAACAATCAATTTTAGAAGCTGATTCATATTATCAAAAACCATAGTCGCTTCCTTTTCCAATTCATTGTTATAATCATGAGCCGTAAATCCATATACATCAAACCCTCCGTTCTTAGCTCCTTTTACACCCGTTAAACTATCTTCAATAATCAGGCACTCATTTGGTTTAAATTTCATGATACTGGCCGCCCAAAGAAACACCGCTGGATTGGGTTTCCATTTATTGATGGTATAACAACTAAAGATTTTGTTTTCAAAATAGGACAATAAGCCTGTGAGTTCCAAATTAAACCTGATTTTCTCTACAGGACCACTTGAGGCCACGCAAAACGGGATTTCTAAATTGTCTAGTACATGCCTCACACCTTCAACAGGCTTTACCTCCTTCTTAAAGGCTTCAAAGCTTTGTTTCCTGTAGGTCTCTTCAAAATGATCTGGAAGGGGCTTTTTAACAAGTTCTGATATTTTATCTATACAGCCTTGCAGAGAGCCACCCTTAAAATGTTTTAAGCCATACTCCAAATCGATATTGGCACCATAATCATTAGCTATGTCAACAAGTACCTTATTCGCTATAGGCTCACTATCGACCAAAACCCCATCACAATCAAAAATGATGCATTTGTATTTACTCATACTTAAGGCGTAGAACTGGAAACTTGAAGCAGTTTACCATTGTAGAATTGGTTTCCTTTAAGGGCAAAATCAAATATATACTGTGCCATTTCCAAAGCCGATGTTGGTGCTTTATAGCCCGGAAAGGCTTCTTCTAACATTTCAGTCTGAACAGCTCCTAATGCTAAGACATTAAAACTTGGCCCTGTTTCTTTATATTCTTCGGCCAGCAATTCAGTAAGTGCAATGACAGCAGCTTTACTAGAGCTGTAAGCTGCCAATCCTGCGAATTTTACACTACCCTGAACCCCACCCATGGAACTGATGTTAACCACATGACTATTTTTTTTCATAAACGGAACAACAACTCTGATCAGTTCCGCAACACCAAATACATTGGTTTTGTAAACCCGTTCAAAATCTGAACTTGTGGTTTTTGAAAACGGTTTGTTGATCAAGGTTCCTGCATTATTAATAAGGATATCCACTTGGCCCCAATTTGTCTGTATAAAATCATCAACCCATATAAAATCTTCTGGTTTTGATAAATCAAAAGCAAATGAAGTTACTTGATTTAAATGTAAATCATCTACAGGTTGCGTGTTTCTTGATAAGGCCAATACCTTGTGACCCGATTTAGCAAATAGTTTTACTAATTCGAACCCAATACCACGGCTTGTCCCTGTTATAATGATATGTTTACTCATCATTCATTTTAATTTCTTTTATATCTGAATTGGCTATGGCTTCTATTGCCGGTATCAACTTATTAGCTACTTTGGTCATGTGTTCATAATCCAATTTATCGGCTTCATCATCGACATGATGATAAAAATCATAATTTGATAAATCACAACTGGAAATGGTTTGACAAGGTACATTGAAAGTAGTATAAAATGGATAGTTATCTGAACGTTTAAATAATTGAAACTTTGCAGCAACATCAGATTTTCCAATTAAGTTAGATCTGGTATATTCATTTATTTTTTTGGCCATATTGGACAAATCATAACCCGATAGAAACACATCATAACCCCTATGGTCTGTAAAAGGCACTCCCAACATTTCTAAATTAATCATGGTATACAGATTCAAATGTTCTGACTTGAGGCGTTCTGATAAATGTTTTGAACCCAACACCCCAAATTCTTCACCCGCAAATAACACAAACATAATGGTTCTTTTATTATTTTTTATATTGGAAAAATGTTTTGCCAGAGCCAAAACTGTGGCTGTGCCTGAAGCATTGTCATTAGCGCCATTGGCTATAGAATCGATATCAGTAAGTCTACCACCAAATTTTTTAATAGATTTCCCTACGCCAATATGGTCGTAATGAGCACTCAATATAATAACCTCGTTTTTAAGCACCGAATCGGAACCTTCCAAAACGCCTACTACATTAAAAGCTTCAATATCTTGTGTTTTAAAAGTATCACGATAGGTTTCAAAATAAGGTTTGACTCCCAAAGTTTTAAAATAATCCTCAATATAATTGGCTGCTGTGTCTATGCCTTCGCTACCCGTAACTCTTCCTTTTAAACTGTCTGAAGCCAAATAATTAACAATTTCGTAAAGATCTTTTGGGGTAATGCTATCAGGGTCAGGTAGTGCTTTACAACTAAATGTTCCTAATACCATAAAAAGAAGTAGGATACTTTTCATATGTGTTTATTTATACAGGGTTTAAAGATAAAAAAAACTTACTGTTTCAATTTTTTTTAAAGGCTCTTTTTGCATACTCTAAGTCTATAGTCAGAGTTGTTAAAAAAATTTAAGTATTGTTATATTACAATCGCCTAAAAATCATTAACTTGGATAAAATTACTCCTATGCCAATATATATGGATCGCCACGATGTATCTGATTCGGTTACCGCAGAAATTGTGGCACAGTTGCATAAAGAAGATTTAAAAATTGAACATAAATACAGATGTAGAGGTATGACGTATTGGTTTGACGGTGAACGAAAAACTGCCTTTTGCTTAATTGAAGCACCTAATAAAAAAGCAATTAAAGATATGCACAATGCGGCTCACGGTGAAGTGCCTCACAGAATTATTGAAGTTGACAAAACTATCGTAGAATCTTTTTTGGGGCGTATTGAAGATCCCAAAAAATCACAAAACACAAAATTAAACATTATAAACGACCCCGCTTTCAGGGTTATTATGCTCATTGAAACTAGTAATTATTTATATAGACCTGAAGGCAGTCAGTTTAATTTATTTACTCAAAAATTTCATAACAGTGTCACAAAATCTTTTAAACAATTTCAAGGCAGCATTGTAAATCAAAACAATAACAGTTATTTAGTTTCTTTCAAATTGGTTTCTGAAGCGATTTTATGTGCTTTAAAGATTCAATATAATTTTAAATATATTACTACAAAATCTGATGCTTCAATCCAAAAATTAAAAATAGGTATAAGCACTGGTGTGCCTGTTACCAATAAAGATTCCTTTTTTGAAGAAACAATAACCTTAACCAAACGATTGTGTGAAATGATTAATGATGAAGTGGCCATCACATCTGAAGTAAAATCGCTTTATGAAAGTGAAAACAGAAACAGCTTTATTAATAATGACCATATTAGGATTTTAACATTTGACGAACAACATTTTTTGACGAGTTTGATGGATTTCGTTGAGGATGCATGGAACAATACAGAACTGGATGTATTAAGTTTTAGCAAAGCATTAGGCTACAGCAAATCTCAATTATACCGTAAACTGACTTCGCTTACTAGCAAGTCTCCCAATACCTTTTTAAGAGATTACCGGTTAAATAGAAGCTTAAAATTATTACACGAACAACGAGGCAATATTTCTGAAATAGCCTTTGAAACAGGGTTTAATAGTGCTGCCTATTTTTCAAAATGTTTTTTTGGTAAATATGGCATTCTTCCCTCAAAATATATTCAACAGCATCAATTTTAACCACTTTATATTCGAATTAAATACAAATGGTCTAAAATTGTAATTAATTGAATTATTTGTGGTTATGTTTTGGATTTTTAGAAAGTAATTTTAAGGTAATAAAATTTAATCTATTGTTTAACCAAAACACAACTCCTTATGAAAATTCTAAAATCAGTATTAATTTTGGCAATTGCCATAACAAATTTTAACGTCATGGGACAACAAAAATCTGCAACCAATCTTTTAAACGAAGAATTAAAAACACCTAATGAAAACATGTACGTTATTGAACGTGAAATTCCAGGAGCAGGAAATTTAACTGCTGAAGAATTACAGGCTATCTCGCAAACATCCTGTGGGGTACTGGGTGAAATGGGATCGGATAATATTAAATGGCTGCATAGTTATGTAACCGGAGATAAAATTTACTGCGTGTATATGGCTAAAAATGAAGATTTAGTACGTGAACACGCCAAAAAAGGTGGGTTTCCTGCCAATTCGGTAGCGGCTGTAAAAACTATTATTGACCCTTCAACTGCAAAGAAAAATTAATGTTGAGGTAATCTTATCTTATGTACAATAAATTAATAATAACTAATACCATTGCATTATGAAAACAACTTCTATTAATTTAAGTTACATATTACTCATGTCCTGTTTCCTTTTTGGGTTTGTTGTATTGGCTCAAAATAAAGATGATGGAAAATCTACCGAAAGCTCCATCGGATTAACTGCTGATGACACTAATTTAACTTGGCATCCAGCACCAGACTTTTTACCTGGCTGTACATTTACAATTTTGCATGGCGACATGGGAGAACCTAATATGGATCTTTTTTTTAAAATTCCCGCCAATACAGTGGTCGCCAAACATTGGCATCATACTCAAGAGCGAATGCTTTTGGTTACAGGAGAGCTTGAAGTGACCTACGAAGGAGAGACACCTCAAACCTTAAAAGCGGGCTCTTATGCTTATGGTCCTGCAAAAAAACCACATAAAGCAAAATGTTTAGATTCTGGACCTTGCTTGCTCTTTATTGCTTTGGTAGAGCCCTTTGATGCTTTTCCTATAATAGCAAAAAATTAAATCAAAAAAGATGTCAAATAAAAAACCCACTACAGATTGTAGTGGGTTTAACTTTTATAACGTTAGCTTAAACCAACATGGTCACCGGATTTTCAATATATCCCTTTAAAGTTTGAAGAAACAGTGATCCAGTAGCTCCGTCAACCGTTCTATGATCACAAGCTAGAGAAAGTTTCATCGTGTTCCCAACTACAATCTGCCCATTTTTAACTACTGGTTTTTCAACAATGGCTCCAACAGATAATATCGCTGAATTAGGTTGATTAATAATAGATGTAAAACTTTCAATTCCAAACATTCCCAAATTGGAAACCGTAAAGGTACTGCCTTCCATTTCTTGAGGTGTCAGTTTTTTAATTCTTGCTCTTCCAGCATAATCTTTAACCGCTGCTCCAATTTGTGGTAAGCTTTGTTCATTTGCAAAACGCACCACTGGAACTACCAAGCCATCTTCTACAGCTACTGCAACTCCAATATGCACATGGTTATTTAAGCGCATCTTGTCGGCAAACCATTGAGAGTTGACTTGAGGATGCTGTTTTAAAGCCAAGGCACAGGCCTTAACTATCATATCGTTGAATGAAATTTTAGTGTCTGGTATCGAGTTAAATTGCTCACGGAATGATATGGCATTGGTCATATCAAATTCCACATTTAAATAGTAATGTGGTGCCGTAAACTTAGATTCTGCCAAGCGCTTAGCTATCACCTTGCGCATTTGAGAATTGGGTTTCTCATCAAAATCTTCTTGCCCAGTTGGCACAAACTTACTTACAGAACCTGCAGACGCCGCTGAAGGTTTAAAGTTTTCTATATCGCGTTTTACTATACGTCCATTTTCGCCAGTACCTTTTACTTGTGACAAATTAATCCCTTTTTCATCGGCCATCTTTTTAGCCAAAGGAGACACAAATAGTCTTCCGTTTGGCGAAGACTCAATGGAACCAGTTTTTGAAGTTGTAGTACTTGACGCGACTTGAATTTCTTCTTTTGGAGTCTCTATTTTAGAGACTTCAGATTTTGGAGCGTCTTCACTAGATGCAGAGTCTGAACTAGCTTTAAAATTTTTGGTAATATCGGTTACATCTGTTCCTTTTGGACCTATCACGGCCAAAAGCGAATCGACCTTAGCCGAATCTCCTACTTGCAAGCCAATATAAAGTAAATTTCCAGATTGAAACGACTCAAACTCCATAGTAGCTTTGTCAGTTTCTATCTCAGCAAGAATTTCGCCCTCACTGACCTCATCACCCACTTTTTTTAACCAAGCAGCAACAGTTCCCTCTTCCATAGTATCGCTTAATCGCGGCATCGTAACAATAGTTACACCTTTTGGAAGATTCTCTTGAGAAGATGAAGCTGTGCTTTTTTCGGCAACCGGTGCTTCTTTTTTAGTATTGGTATTTGCAGTTTCTTTTTTGGAATTTGAAAGTAATGCAGAAATATCTTCACCTTCATCGCCAATAATTGCCAAAAGCTCATCGACTTTAGTGCTCTCGCCTTCTTTAACACCAATATAAAGCAGCGTACCTTCATGAAAGGATTCAAATTCCATTGTGGCCTTGTCCGTTTCAATCTCGGCAAGAATATCACCTTCACTTATTTTATCGCCAACTTTTTTTAACCAAGAAGCCACGGTGCCTTCTTCCATGGTGTCACTTAATCGCGGCATATTTATTACTTCTGCCATAGCTTATAGTTTATGTTGGATAAATGGATAATCTTTTTGTTCGTAAACAGCGTCGTACATCACATTCTTTTCAGGGTAAGGAGACTCTTCGGCAAATTTTTCACATTCATCAACCAAGCTTCTAACACGTTTATCTATGTCTTTTAAAGCTGCCTCTGTAGCGTATTTTTTTTCCAGTATAACCTCTTTTATTTGAGTGATTGGGTCTATTTTTTTGTATTCTTCAACCTCAGCTTTGGTTCTGTAGTGTTGTGCATCACTCATGGAATGTCCTCTATAACGATAGGTTTTCAGTTCCAAAAACGTTGGCCCCTCTCCTCGTCTTGCTCTTTGGATTGCTTCATCAAAAGCTTCGGCCACTTTTATAGGATTCATTCCATCAACTGGTCCAGATGGCATTTCGTAGCCCAAACCTAGTTTCCAAATATCGGTATGACTTGCTGTACGTTGCACAGATGTACCCATGGCGTAGCCGTTATTTTCACAAACAAAAACAACTGGCAACTTCCACAGCATCGCTAAATTAAAGGTTTCATGTAAAGACCCTTGTCTTGCGGCACCATCACCAAAACAACATAGAGTTACTGCGTCACTGTCGTGGTATTTATCACCAAAAGCAATTCCTGCTCCTAAGGGTATTTGCCCTCCTACTATACCGTGACCACCATAAAAACGATGTTCCTTAGAAAATATGTGCATCGATCCTCCCAATCCTTGCGAGGTTCCCGTTGCTTTTCCGTATAATTCTGCCATAACGCGTCTAGGGTCCACACCCATTCCAATTGGTTGAACGTGATTACGATAGGCGGTTATCATTTTATCTTTTGTCAAGTCCATGGCATGGAGAGCTCCAGCCAATACGGCTTCTTGACCATTGTATAAGTGAAGAAATCCTCTTACTTTTTGTTGTATGTAAACAGCAGCCAGTTTGTCCTCAAACTTTCTCCAGAAAGACATATCCTCATACCATTTAAGGTAAACCTCTTTTGTTATTTTTTGCATTCGAAGTATTGCTTTTAAAAACGAGTAACAAAAGTAACACTTTAGTTAATAATAAAAAAGGTAGAAAATTGTAAAATTATTGAGATTAACTGTTTTTTGGAACTATAACGTTATAGAAATGTCTTATCAAAAATAAAGGGTAGTAGATTGGCTAGTGAGTCTGATTTTACTACTTTACCCGTTTCACCCATAAAATAAATTTCAATTGGCGCATCTTGTTTGACTTCATATTCGCTAATCGCCTGTCTACAAGCCCCACATGGCGGGATAGGTGCTATGTTTTGTTTAAGTGTTGAACCTGCGGTGATCGCCATTCTAAGGATTTTTGCATCGGGGTATTGAGCTCCAGCATAATAAATTGCTGTTCGTTCGGCGCACAACCCTGAAGGATAAGAGGCGTTTTCTTGATTACTCCCTGTTATAATTTCGTCGTTATCCAGTAGGATGGCGGCACCAACACTAAATTTTGAATACACTGCATATGCTTTTTGCCGTGCTTCAATGGCCTTTTCCATTAACAAAGAAATCTCTTGTGGCACTTCATTTAAATCATCATAAACAGTAAACGTGGATTCAATTTTAATTTCCTTCATAACATCATCATAATAAGTAAAATACGAAACTATTGGAGTTAAAAAAACTATCGTTTAAAGTTAAAACAATAGTCTTTTGATTTATTTTATTTAAAATTTACTAATATTCATTATAGGTTCCATCCCCAAAATTAAAGGTCAATGCGAACCGTAGTGTGTTTTCTAAAGGGCTTTGGATTTTTGAAGCAGAAAACAAATAAGATAAATCTATGTTTACAGTAGTATATTTAAAACCTGCTCCTAAAGCAAAAAACTTTCTGGCTCCTTTTTCTTCACTTTCATTAAAATAGCCCAATCTAAATGCAAAGGAATCCTCGTATTGATATTCTGCACCCAGTGCCCAAGTAAACTCTTTAAGTTCTTCGCTAAAACCACCTGGAGCATCACTAAACGATTGAAACATACCTTTAACAAAACCTACATCTTGGGATTTCCCTTTCATGATAACATTGCTTTGTATTTTTGCACCTCTTACATCAGTATCAGTATCATTCGTACCATTCTCTGGATCATATACCCCATTTCCATTATTATCTTCATATTCATACTCATCACCTAATATTGGAGGAGTGGGAACCAAAAGTTTCGTAACCTCTGCAGTAACAGCCAATTTGTTATATTGGTCAAAAATAAAATCGAATCCTCCTCCCAATCTTAAAGTAGTGGGGATAAAGTTTTCTCTTCCTGCATCATCATATTTGATTTTTGGACCAATATTTTGTATGGCAAACCCACCTCGCCAACGTCCATTAAAATCAGTATAGGCTTCTTCTTCGCTTTGATAAAACCCAGAAACATCAACACCTATGGAACTTGCTGCACTAGCATTATCGTCTACTGCTTGTATTTTTAAATCTGAACGCAAATAACGCAATGATACTGCCATTGAAAATTGATCTGCCAATCGCAAAGCATAGGAGGCGTCCAAAGTCAGTTCATTTGGTTTTGCTATTACTGGTATATCATCTTGAAATTCAAGGATTTCTATTTCTCCGAGACTAAAATATGATAAACTTACAGCAAATGCACTACGCTCATCCAGTCTATTAAAATAGGTGGCATTCGCTAAAAATATATCATTTACCAACTTGCTCAAATACGGGGTATAACTTATCCCTATTCCAGCCTTGGAGGTTGAAAACACATATTTTGAAGGATTCCAATGTTGGGAATAAGCATCGGCAGATGTGGCAACACCAATATCGCCCATTCCTGCTGCTCTCGCATCGGAGGCAATCAATAAAAACGGAACTGCCGTTGTAATGACCCTAGAGTCTTGTTGAGGGAGGACTACAGTTTGTTGCGCATTGGAAATTGTATATAAGGTGAGGGTGATAAGTGTTAAAATGGATTTTCTCATTTGTTTTTAATTGTTGATTTGGCTCTCAATGGGCCTAATGTTACGCAAATATAAATTTTTATTATAGTATGACAAGTTTTTGGATTTTTTCCACCTGTTTATTCAATTGATTTGATCTTACTTTCAGCTTATAGATGTAAACACCTTTTCCTATTTTATCTCCAAAATCATCTCGTCCATCCCATATAATATCTTTAGAAAGTGAGCTTGTTGTTTTCCCGCCTCCAGAAGTTTGTCCATTTAAAGTTCTTACCAATTTACCCGAGACTGTAAAGATCTGTATAGAAACGTCCAAAACATCAGAACTATTGTGATTGAACCAAAATTCGGTATAATTAATAAAGGGATTAGGGTAATTTAAAACATTGTTTATAACCAGCTCTTGATCTTTATCGTACACTACAAATTGTATTTCGGCTGTTGAAGAATTATTATAAACATCCCAAGCTTTTAGAGTTAGGGTGTGTAAACCAGGTGACAAATCTCTAAAAGGATAGGTCACTTTTCCATTTTGATAATCATCAACATTGGCTTGGTAATAATCATTTAACACAAAGGGATTGGTTTCATCTCCATCAATTATTGCGATAATATCATGCCCAATTCCACTGGCTGTATTAATCCCGTTTTCATCGCTCAATTTGACCAAAAGTGTGGGTTCTTCATTTGTGATACCTCCAGAAACAAAATTTTCATCGTTCATATAAAGGTTTATAATCGGCCCTGTATTATCTTCAGCCGCATTTTCGTCGATTCCTCCAATTTGTATCGCAAAACTGGCACCTGCACGATCTTCCAAAGTTGCTTCATTATTGGCATAAAAGCTTACTTTTCCATTTCCAACTGGAATTCCAATATCTCTAGGAACCACAAAATTGAAGTCAAAAAGACCATTTTTTACCGTTGCTTGACCTTTAAAAATAATTTCACCCAAGGTTTTAAAATCCATTTTAATGAGCTGTCCATTTTCTCTGATACCATCATTGGCCAATGTTTGTCTGGCAATGTCTTTATCAAACACTGTGGCAGTAAGGATTCCGTTATAATTGGAAATTAGGTTTCCTGTTTCATCAACTACTTCTCCCGAGAATTTAACATGCCCTAACGCTTTTAGCACATCTATGGTTTGGTCTATTGGAACATCGTTTACTTTGGTAAGTCTGATTTCTGGTTTTGGAAAGGCTAATTTCATAGCTGGGTCACCTATAAAAAACACCAATCTTTTTTGTGATATTCCAGAAATGGAATTATCGTTTTTGGTCAATCTTAAAGCTTCGGCCATGGTTGGGTATGTATTGGAGCCAAAAGCAAAAAGGTATTTTTCCAAAACTAAATTTACAGAAACACCCGTAGTGACAAAAATCTGTCTAGTCGTTGTAATTAAGCCAATAGATCCTCCTTTAGTATTCCAAAAGGTATATTCTCCAGCGGTTGGCCTATTTGGATCATCAAATTTTGTATACTCACATGTAACGGTAACAAAACAATTAAATTTGCATAGATTCCGTACATCCTGAGAGTCGTTTTTATCAAAAATACGTTCACTGGCAATCCCATCTTCTCCTCCATGACCAAAATAATTAACTACCAAAGCCCCAACTTCGATGCCATCTTTAATGGCTTTGTTAACTTGAGGATATCTTGATCCACTAGCCGATGATTCTTGTTGAAATGCGTCTGAATGGATTTTAACCACATTTATAAAAGGCTTTTCTTGAGTTATAGTGTTACCTATATCATTGGTGGTGTTCTGAAGGATTTTCTCCCAATCTCGATCTACATCGTCTGAGATGACCATAACATTGTTTCTCCAACTGCCATATGAAGCTTTTTGGTGATATAGCTCAATTTTATCGACCATTTCCTTGGCGCGTTGTGGCGTTTCAACTAAAATTCTACCTATAGCAATATCTAATTTATCACTGGTTAACATACTGCCTTCATGTTCATCCATCATCCCAAAAAAATCATCTGATATAAAGGAGTTTGTTAAATTAAAACTTTCAACGGACAGCCATGAAGGTACTAAATTGGTGTTATTAGGTATTCGGTCTTTATAATCAAATGAAGCATCACCAAAGAGACATAAATATTTAAGCCTGTTTTCAGGCGTACTGGCGTTGTCATACACGTATTTTACTAAATTCCTAATGGCGCTTACATCTTGATTTCCAGAACTAAACTCGTTATACAGCTCATTTAAAGTCACCACCTTTACCCTTAATTGATATTGATCTCTATTAATTTGAGCCAACCTTTCGGCTTGAGAAACTAAACTATTGGGGGCTATGATAATATAATCTATATCCTGAAACTGCCCTTGGCTACTTTGAAAGATGGTTCCTTTTATATTTTGATTGCTCACTGAAGCGGTACTTTCCCTTTTAGGCTCAAAATAATCTGAGGACACAGCCAAGTACTTTCTCAAAGAACCTGCAGATGCCTTAAAGCTAAAACTCGAATTCCGATTTAAATTTATGGCATTACTCACATTATATTTATCGGTAATATCCCAAACCTCAGAAACTGAAGCAGCATTGGCCACAGTATATTCTACCACTCCAGAGTTGTTCGCTACTTTGCTGTTCTTAAAAATAAATTGATGCCCTTCAAAAGTCAATGCGCGAGTTGCTTCAACAGAAATATAATCCAAGTATCCTAAAGAAGAGGGATTGCCATTGTTAATATAATTAAGATTTATGGTAATTTCTGGAGTTGTTAAAGACACGGCATTATTATAAAAATTTCCAGAAGCCAAATTAGATTGATCAACTGGGCTGAAACTAAGAATGCTTGAATTTGAATTGTTAATCTTTATTTCCATAAACGTTACAACATCTGAAACCGCCGCTGCATAAACTTTAACTCTTACTGGCTCTGAAGCAACTAAATCCGGAAAGGAAAACTTGTAATCCTTATTGTTTTCAATATCAAATCGATCTCCAAACCAACGCCTTCCCAGTTTAACCAAATTTGTTTTATCAACTTCATAAAATTGATAATCCTGAAAGGTGTTTATAGACAAGTCTGGGCCAGCAACAGGTTGTGCCATGGGCTGTATGCGTTTTCCTGCTCCCCCACTTATGTTTATAAAATAATATGATTTATCGGTATAGGCATTAATATTGGTATTGCTTTCGGCATTATAACCTTTAGGGCCTTCAGCATAAAACAGGATATAATCTTCATTGTCAAATTTACCATCTTCCTCTCCCACAAATTTTATGGCATTTTCAGTTAAATCCAAAGGATAAGGGTCTGAATTTAAAAGTGGTAACATGGCACCCCCATTTCCAAAAACTTTAAGGTTTCGAGGATCAATAGTATTGACGCTTACACCCAACTGATTGAGAAAGCTTTTATTTAGCTTAAACACACCAGTAGTATCCACATAAAATTTATACCATTCACCGGTACTCAAAACAGAATTTGTAATTACAGAAGTTTGACGGGTTCTACTATTAGTATTAGAGACTGAATTAGTAATATTAGTTGAATACGTAATATTAAAGGACGTGATTTTTTTGAAAACACCATTATCATTTATAATTGGAGACAGTTCCAAATAGGCAAAGCGCTTCGTTCTATCTGTTGAATTACGCAATTTGACTCTTGGAGATGAAGGCAAACTATTAACAGGAAGGTCTTTAAGATCTGTTTTTGAAATTACTTGATAAGAAACATCTGTTAATTGGATCGATTTTTCATCTACCGCAGCAGTTACTTCCCATTGCGAAAAAAAAGTAATTCCAGTGGTCTGATCATAATTAAAATGGTTATAATCGAAAGCTGGAACTTCAGCCTTAGAAACACTGGTATGAAAGATTCTTGTACCCTCCCAATTAATGTCAAACCTCTTTTGCTGGGAGAACCCTAAAAAATACGACAGAAGAAATAAAAGAAGTAACTTTTTTTTCATAGTAATTTAACGACTAACTTATGATGTTATTATAGCTTCTCACTTTTTTGTTCAAAAGTACAACAATAATTGATTAATTAAACCGTTATTGAAATGCCAAATACATGCAAATATCGGTCAAAAATCCGATGTGTTGTATGAAAAATAGGATGAAATGCAAGTTTTTTTGATATTTTCTGTCAAAAAAAATTGTTGTTTTCGCTTTAATTGCTATATTGCGTCTCTAAATTTAACTTGCTTACTTAAAAGTATGGATATGAAAAACGTTTTAAACCTAAAGATTCTGCTAGCCCTAATGCTATCTTTAGCTATGTTTAGTTGCAAAAAGTCCTCGTCCTCTAAAAATAGTTCAAGAGCCACAGGATGGAATATAAATGACAGACAGGGAGGCTTTCAATTCAACAATGACTTTAAAGAGCAAGCAACCGCTCCTGGACTTGTTTTTATTGAAGGTGGGACCTTTACCATGGGTAAAGTTCAAGATGATGTCATGCATGATTGGAACAATACTCCCAATCAACAACACGTACAATCGTTCTATATGGATGAAACCGAGGTGACCAATAAAATGTATTTAGAATACCTTGATTGGTTAAAACGGGTTTACCCACCAAATGAAGGAAATTTTAAACTGATTGTTGAAGGAGCTTTACCAGACACATTGGTTTGGAGAAATCGTTTGGGTTACAGTGAAATGATGACTGAAAACTACTTGCGCCATCCTGCTTACGCAGAATACCCTGTAGTTGGTGTCAGTTGGATACAAGCTGTAGAATTTGCAAACTGGAGAACAGACCGGGTAAATGAAGCTTATTTAGAAAAAGCTGGGTATATTGTTAGAGATGCCAAACTTAATTCGGTATCGGCAGGTGAAACATTTAATACCGATACCTATATTACAGCTCCAACTCTTGCTTATGGTGGAAATGACAGTATCACTGGCACTCAATACAATAAAAGGAGAGTACAAACTACAGCTGCTGGCGACACAATCCATGTTTATGCTTCAAGAGAAACAGGAATCATTACACCTAAATATCGTTTACCCTCTGAAGCAGAATGGGAATACGCTGCTCTAGGAATGAGTGATTTAAGAAGCTATAATGTATATAGGGGTAGAAAAAAATATCCATGGGCCGGTCAATACACCCGTTCTGGAAAACGAAAAAGTAGAGGCGATCAGTTAGCGAATTTCAAACAAGGTAAAGGAGATTACGGCGGAATTGCTGGTTGGTCTGATGATGGGGCAGATATTACTGCACAAGTCATGTCCTACGACCCAAATGATTATGGTTTATATGATATGGCTGGTAATGTGGCCGAATGGGTTGCCGATGTTTACAGACCAATTGTAGATGATGAGTTCAATGACTTCAACTATTACAGAGGAAATGTTTATACCAAAAATGCAATTGATGAAAATGGCCAAGTAAAAGTTGTTACGCCAGAATCTGTGGTTTTTGACACCTTAAGTAATGGAAAATTAGTGGCTCGAAATTTAGCTGGTGAAATTTTGCAAGTTCCAGTAGATGATAACGAAACCTATTTAAGAACCAACTTTGATGAGAGTGATAATATCAACTTTAGAGATGGTGACCGCAGATCCTCAAGAAATTTCAGAGACAATTTTGTGGAAGATCAAAGCGTAAAAGGCAAAGAAGCCGAAACTCGAAAAATGTATAATTCTCCAAGACACCAAATCGAAAGAGATTCAATGGGACATTTAATTAAGGAATTTGATAAATCCAACGAAAGAACATCCTTAATCAACGACAATGTTAGAGTTTACAAAGGTGGTTCATGGAAAGATAGGGACTATTGGTTAGACCCAGCTCAGCGTAGATTCTTTCCAGAAGATATGGCTACCGATTATATTGGCTTTAGATGTGCAATGTCCAGAGTAGGATCTAAATCAAAAGCAAAAAATAAAACCAAAAATTAATTATAACATTTTTTAAATAAATAAAATAGTCCTGACATTTTAAGTTGGGACTTTTTTATTACATTTATTTTATGACGATCAGCTCCCTTTACAAGCATTTTTTAGAGTGCAGTTCCATTTGCACAGATTCTAGGAAAATAACTAAAAACTGTATGTTTTTCGCACTAAAAGGCGAAAATTTTAATGGCAACACCTATGCCAATATGGCTCTAGAGCACGGCGCCAAATATTGTGTTATAGATGAAAAAGAATATGCTCATGACAATCAATATATCCTTGTTGAAAATGTTTTAAGTACCCTGCAACACCTGGCCACATGGCATCGCAAAACCTTGAATGTTCCAATTATTGCACTTACTGGAAGTAATGGAAAAACTACCACAAAAGAATTGATCCATTCCGTTTTAGCGACCCAATTTAAAACTACAGCCACAACTGGCAACTTGAACAACCATATTGGGGTTCCTTTAACGCTTTTAAGCATGACTAGCAGTACTGAAATAGGTATTGTAGAAATGGGAGCCAACCATCCAAAAGAAATAGAATTTTTATCTAACATTGCTTTGCCTGACTATGGTGTCATTACCAATTTTGGGAAAGCACATTTAGAAGGTTTTGGAAGTATTGAAGGCGTTATTAAAGCTAAGTCTGAGCTTTACGAGCATTTAAAAACCCATAAAAAAACAATCTTCGTCAATCAAAATGATCCTGTCCAAATACGACAGGTTGGAGATTATAAATCAACTCTCACATTTGGAAAAAACCCATCCATAGAAAATAACCTAATCCTAAAAGCCTCACAACCATTTGTTACTATTGGCTATAAAGATAAAACCATTAAAAGTCATCTTACCGGAATCTACAATTTCAACAACATCAGCATCGCAGTAGCCGTAGGGAACTATTTTAAGATCGATCCTGAACACATTAAAATTGCGATCGAAAATTATATTCCTAATAATAATAGGTCACAAATCATCAACAAGGGCTCCAATACCATCCTTATGGATGCTTACAATGCCAATCCAACCAGCATGATTGCTGCCCTCGAAAACTTCAAACAATCTGAAAGCAAAAATAAAGTCTTGTTTTTGGGCGATATGTTTGAACTGGGTAAAGAAGCTTCCGTTGAACATCAAAACATTGTAAATTATATTGAAGAGCGTCTTTCTGCCCAAGTCAATTTAATTGGTAGCAATTTCTTTAATACTGAAATCAAAAAGCCATATATCAAAAAATTTAAAACCTTTGATGATTTGAAATCCAATTTAAAAACTTATAAACTCAATCATGCCTTTATACTCATTAAAGGTTCAAGAGGTATGGCCTTGGAACGGGTTTTGGAGCTTTTGTAAACAAAAAAACCTCAAGACAATGCCATTAGGTTATACTTGATGTGGGTCATACTGGATTCACCAATGATATTAACATACTGTATATGTTATGGTTATAAAACAATTTATCTAACAGGGGATGAATGAGGGGACGTTTTTTTTAAGATAAATGTGATAAGATTATTTTAAAATGATTAACTTTAAATAATTGTATTAGTTTTGTCGTTCTTAAAGTAACTATTGAAGATTACAAAGATGCAAGTTACACCAGCTACATATCCAAATTTTATAAAAACTATATCACCTGTTTTAAGTAATTCTGTATTTAAGAGAATAGCAAAAGAAGAGAATTTTGAGGCAGTTAGTAAAAAAGCATCTAAATACTTATCCCATAATTTAAACTCAAATATATTTTCGTACAAAGATTTTTTTGTAGACTTATATAATTCAATGTTAATGAATTATAGAAATGAGTTTGTTTATAAAAATGAAATTGTAAATAAAATATTATTAGGGAAACATAGCCTAAATACAACAACAATTTTAAATGAATTTAGGATAGGTAAGTCAATAGCCGATTTGGTAATGCTAAACGGAACATCAATTGTTTATGAAATAAAAACGGAATATGATTCTCCAGAGAGACTTCTTTCTCAAATCATTGAGTATAGGAAATCATTTTTGAATGTAACTATTGTAACCCACCACACTGTTGAAAATAAATACGAATCATTTCTTTCAAAGCATAATTTGACTAATATTGGATTATTAGTGTTGACAAAAAGAAACACACTAAAAGAGAAAATAAAACCGTGTGCAGATGATAGATATTTAGACGTTTCATATATGTTTAAATGTTTAAGAAAGAGTGAGTATTCAAAATTAGTGAAAAAGTATTTTGGCTATTTACCTAATGTGCCAAATACAAAGTTTTTTAAGGAATGTTTTAATATGGCTTTAGAAATTAACGAAAGAGAGTTTCATGATTTAATGTTTTACCACTTAAAGAATAGGAGTTTAAATGAAAAAAAAATATTATCTTCAACGGAAATTCCTGCTTTTTTAAAACATATTACAATTAGTTCAAATTTTAAGAAAAGGGATTTAGAAAAGATAAATTTATTTCTAAATAAAAATCTATAGTTATGTATTTTCCTTTTTTAAGAGGAAAGCAATTTGAATTAATTGCTTTGCGAGAAATTGCCAAAGTTATAGCTAAAGGCAATAAAATAAATCCAATTATAGAACCAGTTAAGAAAAAAACGTCTACCTATAAATCGACTATCGATATTCTGCAGAAGGAAAACGTGAATTTCACAATTATAATTAATCCTAATGTTGGAGATATAAAGGAAAATATTAATTATGTGTGTTCAAATTTACTCCCTTCTCTTGCCTATGAAAATTTTCAATTAGGAATTTTAGTTCATTACAATACTGATTTAAATCATATAAGACAAAAACTTATTGAACTAGAGTTGTCTGAACTACCAATTATTATTATTTTGGCATCCATCCATGAAGATAAATTTGAAACTTTAAAAATTTTTATTGAACAACATAACATAAAATATATTTTAATAGGTAGTAAAATTAGAGATAGAAGAACAATTTTAAGAGCTATAAGAAGGTTATGTGATAATTTGGTTTCATTATCTGATCCGTATAATAAACAAATTAGAAATAAAGATTACGCTTCGGAAGATGATGAGTTTTTTAGTGAAGAACATTTGTATTTTTCAGAAGAAGGATATCAAGGTTATTCGGATTTACTCACTATAGGACAGGACTATTCAGATAAGGGCTATTCTCCTTATGCGGTAGCTATCCACTTAACTTATCTTTCTGAATTTGATGTTTTTAGAATCCATCATTTTGTTTCTGATTCCAACGAAGATACATCGGATGTTGCTGGGAAATTTGAAGAGGCGTTAGTCAAATTAATACCATTTATTAATAGTAATGAAATTAATACAAACGCATCGAATGAATTCAGGAAGTTATATGAGGAAGGTAAATATCCTGGTCTTGGAACGGTAAAAAAACTTTCTATTTTAAATCATATTGAATTAGTAAATAATTATTTCGCAGAATAATGAATTGTTGTTCAGATTGTTTTTCAGACAATGAATTAAAAGGGTTCATTTATTCAAACTCAAACTCGAATGAACAATGTGATTTTTGCGAAAAAGAAGGTGCCCCTATAGTTAATACACAGGAATTACAAGAACAGTTCATATTGTTATTAGAGCTTTATTCTATTGATAAAAACGGATTAGATATTGTATCAGCAATCCAAAAAGATTGGAACATTTTCAATATTGAAGACACAAAAAAATCAAAAGAATTACTTCTTAAAATTGTAGAAGGATTAGACGAACAATACACAGAGTTATTTGATAATAAAATTAGCATTTCAATTAATTCGGAAGAATCTAACTTACTAATAGATACTTGGAATAAATTTAAAGATGAAATAAAAAAAGAAAATCGTTTTTTTAATAAGAATTCAATTGATTTAGAATCTATAAAACGAACTTTCCCTGTAAGACCTTATTCAAAAGGTAAAATTTTTTATCGTTCTCGAATTTCTACTGACGAAAATGGGTATTCAATTGACAAAATGGGTAAACCACCACATAAAAACGCTAAATCTGGCAGGGCAAACCCTACTGGGATTTCATATTTATATGTTTCTCAGTCTATTGAAACCACACTATATGAAGCTAGAGCCACTTTTCTAGATTTCGTATCTATCGGTGAATTCAAATTATTAGAAAACATAAAAGTTATAAGTTTAAGACCATCTTTTCAAATAAGCCCTTTTGTTGAAGGCTATTCAATTGAAGAATATTTAAAAAATAAACCGTTTATTGATTTGCTCGAAAAGGAATTATCTAAACCCCTTAGAAGGCATGATAATGAATTGGATTATCTATCTACTCAATATTTATGTGAATATATAAAGCATTTGGGTTATGACGGTGTTGAATTTGGAAGTTCTTTACACGAAAAAGGAATAAACATAGTGTTTTTTGATGATGTAAAACTAGAATGCATTAGTGTTAAAATTTATGAGGTTACAAAAATAGAAATAGAATCTAGAGAAGTGGAAAAGTAAAAATGTTTAAAATTCACAGGACTTCTTTGTTTTTATCATCTAATCTTTTATAAAGCGGTAAAGTTTGCCTATTCAAATCAATCATTTTAACGTTTATTACGGGCTTGGGGGGGGGGGGGGGGGTTACCACAATCTTCTTTTGAAACAGCGTTAAGGCGCTTAAACTGGTCTGTAAATTCGGTGGTGGTGTAAAAATAACAAGCCCCTTTAAGCGTTCTATATCCTTGGCGATTTCAATCACTAAGTGACCTCCAAGCGAATTACCTGCCAACAAGACCTCATCGTCAATAGCATTAATAAACTGTATCAATTTCTTGCGATAATTAATAACCGAAAAATCTTCATCGTTTAAAAATTCGTCATGGTTAGCGCCGTGACCTGGTAAATTGATCGCAATTTTAGTTTGGGAGATCGTTTTAGAATTCATAACCTCCTTAAAAACTCTAAAAGAGGATGAATTACCCTGAACAAAAACGATTGTTCCTTGTTGCTTCACTGTTACCGTATAATATTTCATGTATCGCCTTTATTAAGTACTTCGGGTTCAAATTAAAAAAACCTAGGTAAATGCCATAGGTTTTTGTATTAATCTGAACCAGATTACCTGATTTATTCAATAAGTATTTTCTTTTTTATTTTTTGATTCAGAAAATCTGACACCTCTCCTCCATCGCCTTTACTTAACGATTTAGCAGTTTTCCAGAAGCCAATAGCACCATCCTTATCACCAAGCTTATATGTAGTATCTCCTTTGTGTTCCCAAACAATGGCAACATTCTGGCCACCATTATTGATTGCCTTATTTATCCAATTAATTGCCTCGCCATACTTCCCTTGCTTGTACAACACCCAAGCAAACGTATCTTGAAACTCACTTTGATTAGGACTTACCTCATTACAAAGATTTATCATTTGTTCTGCTTCATCCAATCTTTGCACTCTTTTTGCTAACGAAAGACTATAACTATTAAGCAAAGATGCATCTTGAGGATTTATATCTAATCCATTATTAAATGCTTGTTCAGATTTGTTAAAATCATTAACCTTAAAATATAAATTCCCAAGTTCTTCATGTAATCGCACCAATAAATCTGGATCATTTTTTGCATAACGTATTCCGTTATCAAAATTAGCAATGGCTTCTTCATTATTCTTGCTCATTTTACTAGAAATAGTAACGTTAATTTTCTTACTAATGGTACTATTTATTGAAGACAATATACCTTCGTTATTACCCTTGGCAATTCCTAAATAATAATACATTATAGCATCTTCAGGAAATAATGTGATTCCATGTTCTAATAATTTAATAGCATCACTATATTCTTTGGCACTGATATAAGATTGTGATGCCCTATGAATTGCAGTAATATTATCTGCTACTATTTTATCCTTTAACTTGCCATTATCGTTATATACATCTCTAAATAGTAACGTACCATTGTCATCGCAAGCAAAGCTGTAAAACTTATAATTCTTTTTCTTATGAGATCCCGTATAGTTCCATTTCAAGTACTTTATAAATCCGCTTTCAGAATAATTAACCTCTACGATATCCCCATAATTTCCATTTGAAAAAACCGAATTATTTCTTCCTTCATAAAATTCTATCTTCGCTTTCCCATTTTTATTATAATCTATCCTTTGCTTTAAAAGGCCATTATCATAAAATACTTCATTATCAATTTTTCCTGACTCGAAATAGTAAGATACCTTACCCACAAAAGTCGCAGTAGTATTTTCTTCGAACATGCTCGCATATCCTTCCATTTGTAATTGATCATTGGAAGCATAATAGTCTTTGATATGGAATAAATTTTCTACTTTACCAACAAGGGGTCTATAATAAGTTGCTTGGTTACGCTTTGTTACTTTCCAATTACTGTCAAAATAAGCGGTTTCATCAAATCTCTTTTTTTCAGCAATACTAAATTCTAAATAATCTTTAGCTCGAAGATTTTTTGGATCTAATTCAAGCGTTTTATTCATAAGTGCAATATGATTTATGGTTCCTACCTCTTCAAATTTTGCGCGATGAAAATAATAATCTGCTACTTTAGGGCTTTCTTTAATTGCCATTTCAACAAAACTCTTGCTAGCGCTTTGATAGTATTTATTAGCATTCTTAAACTTCCTTAATGATGCTAAATAGAGTTCTCTACCTGTTGGAGTATCACTAGTTTGAGAATAATTGCTCTTAACCTCATCGCAATCTGGATTTACCCAATCTGTATGATCGATAGAAAATCTAGATTCTGATTTATCCATTTTGCATTGGTAATATTCTGCCATTTCATTATAATACTCTTCATTATTAATATCTATTTCTGACGCAGCTCGTTTATTATAACTATTTTTATTGCTCTCAAATTCCTTTATTCGTTTGTCTTTTATTTTAGACAGCATTGTTCTTTTTTGGTCTTCTAATTTTTCCTTTGCAGCAGCCTTTTCTTTTTCAATTTGCTTTGGCAGACTCATTTTCACAATCATTGTCCCAATATCAGTTCCAGCCTGTTCCATTGCTGTCGTATTATACGTACTCTGTTGGGCATAAGAAGCATTAATTTCTTTAATTCGTTGGTTATGTCGTTGTACGCTTAATCTTTCTAATTCAGCTAATTTTGAATTAAAATCACTAATTACTTGGTAAGGATCGTCTGATTGTTTAATTCTTGTAACAGATTCTATATTCCTTTTATAATTACTGTAAGAGGCGTCTTGCTGAATAATTATATCTAAAGATGAGGTTAAATACTCACCTACATATTCGGCAGCTTTTATTTGATTATCAAAATCTTCTTGCTGTGCTTTCAATCTATCACGATCTATTTGGGCGTCTTTCTGTGCTTCAATTTGTGCTTCTTCTTGTCTCCTTTCGTTAGCAACTTTATCGCTTTCTATCTTATTAAGTTGTGTTTCTATGTTATTAATATGAGCCTTTAATGTAGCATTTTCAGGATCTAATTCTAATGCTTTTTTATATTCACGTATCGCCTCTTTATATTGTTTATTACTTGAATATGTATCTCCCTGGTTTATATGTGTTCTTGCATTATCTAATTTATTTTCAGCTTCCTTTAATTTATCATCTTCTTCTTTTTTTAATGTTTCGGCCTGTTTATTAGCTTCTGCTTTCTCTTTTTCTATTTTTAAATTCTCTATTCTGGCTTCTTCCGCATCTTTGGCATTATCTATTTTTCTTTGGGCTTCGCTATTATTAAATCCTGTACTTAATGCTCTTTTGTATTGATCTATAGCATTGCTATAATCTTCCTGTTGTGCATAATTGTCGCCAGATTCAATAAATGCATTAAATTCATTTTCTAGTTTGGCATTTTTCTTTATTTCTTTTATTTCTTCTAACTTATTTTTTGCTTCTTGATTATTAAAATCTTCTCTTAATACATCACGATAAAGCCCTTCTGCAGCATCATAATTTGATGCGGAAAATTGTGAGTTGGCATCTCTTAATAATTCTTTAACTTTATTATCTTTAAGTAATTTCTTAATAGCATTTTCCAATTCTCGGTCAACACCATCTAATCCACCACCTGTAATAGATAAACTTATAATATTTCCCAAATTTCGTCCCCAATCATCACTACACTTATCTATACCATGAGATTTAAGAAAAACTTTCAATGGATTGGTAAAACCCCCAAAGTATTGTTCACCTGTAAAAGCTTGAATAAATTTATCACTGTCAATGCCTGAATTAATGGTGAAATGCACTGGACTAGCATAAATGGATGATTTACTACCATACCTAAATGTTGATTCTATCATCAAATAGCCATCTTTAACTTGCAAAGGAAATGAATAATTAGGGATTGCTTTTCCAGAGTAAGATTTACCCTGATAATGATAGGATACAATTTTTACATTGCCTATCGCAACGGATATATATGGATTCCCTAAATAACAATCTGGCTTGTATTTAATAATTCCTGCAATATTTGCTCCATTTAATTCACCGCTAAAACTTTGTGTATGAACACCACTTTGGGCATAAGTTAATGTTGTAAAGCAAATAAGAGTTATAATTATATGGTTTAATGTTTTCATAATTGTTCATCAAATATTAATTAATCTGTGTGGCTAGTTTTAGTATTGTTTCATTGCCAATAGTAAATTGTTCATTATATTTTTTTAGACTTTTAAGCCTGCAGTCTTGTTTTTTATAAATTTGCGCTAATTCAATACCGTGTAATCCAATTTTTACGTTTTCTAATTCCTTACTCAATTGTTGTCTGTTTTCTTTAATTCTCTTTTTTGCATGAAATATTTCCGATTTAATCCGAACCGCATATTTTGGCGGTAAACTCTTTAAATCATCCTTTAATCCTACCAACAAAGATATATCTTCCTCTAGCCTTGCTGTTAAAGATTTAGCATTCTCATGAGCTTTGTTATAAGCATCCAATGGTGTACCCATATCATCCGACTCTGCAACATCTTTTAAAATTCCGACTATTGGATGAGTATAAAATTTATAAAATTTGCTTGCCCTAACAGACCATTTTGCTATATACTTTGCTATATCGTCATCAAACAAATCGCTTGTCTTGTCTAATTTCCAATCTTTTATTTTTCCCCATTCAAATGAATCTAGATTGGAGATTAACACATTGCAATCTGTGTCATTCTCTGAAAGAATTTCTCCTCCAATATTATCCCAATCATATGATTGTCCCTTGGGCTCAACAGCTAAACGAATTACTGGTTTCTGGGCTTCTACCCATACCACTGGATTGTTATTAATATCAGACCAAAATCCCGTATTTTCGGTAGCATTAACAGAGTCTGGAGAACTCCCATTCTTTGTTTCACCTGGTTTTACTTCATAAGCTAGTTGTTCACCAGAACGAGATACTTTTCTTCCATCAGACAACGTGTACTCTTTATTAGAAATAGTGACGAAATAAACGGGAGTTTTGGTGTGGTTAGTGAACTTCCAAATGACTCGACCATTATATCCATTGTCTGATTTTTTTATTCCCCATTCTAATGTAAATAACAAGCCTTTAGCATCTCTAGATTCAGCAAATTTGCTAAATTCCCAACCCTCTTGAGCCTCTATATTTAGACTACATATTAAAACTATAAATAGTATAAGAGTATGGATACCATTAGATTTATAAGCTATTAATGCTTCAATAAACTTAAAGAAATTGCAACTGGGAATTGTTTTTTTAAATAGGTCGATAACTTTCTTTTCTCAAATTAATAAGTTCTTTATTTCAAAACAAATAAGAAAAGGAAGTAAATCTGGGGAATAATATTGTAAGATAATAAATTTAAATTTAACAAAAAATATAGCTACTCGATAAGATTATTTTCAACAACTATAAAAAGCTGTTTCAATATTCAGTTTTTAAGATATTAGAAGTTGAAAAAAAACGCTTTGAAAAAAAACAAAAAATCCCGATGCAAAATGCATTGGGATGGTGATTGACGTGAGTCATACTGGATTTAAACAAGTGCCTTCCACCCTATCAAGATGACACTCTAAACCCCGCCTGCTTTTGTGAAGTGTATTGGATTCGAACCAATGACCCCCACCCTGTCAAGGTGATGCTCTGAACCAACTGAGCTAACACTCCAATAAATTATGGGGCAGGCAACTGAGTTAAAGACCCCTTAAAAATTTTCTGATGCAAAAATACAAACTTTATTCATCCATAAAATAAGAAGAAGATATTTCTTTGATTATTTAATCTACAAAATTAAATAAACCGCTTATTCATGAACGCACGCCCAGAACCTGATTTTAAGTATTTTTCAAAATTATATGCTTTGTATTAGTCATTAAAAAACAATAAATGTCCAAATCTCAACTGGCAAACGCTTTTTTGTTGAAAATAACAGCTCCCTTAGAATGTTTTTTGAATCTCTTATCCAAATCTTTAGTACATCCAACATAATAAGTCTCATCAGAACATTTAAGAATATAAACTGTCCATACTTTAGTTTCCATTATTAAATATAAGCTAAAAAATAAAAAAAAGAGTAGGTTTTATCCGCCGAAGCTCAAACTCAATAATCTCAAAAATCTGCATAAAAAAACTCGCCTTCGTTATCACAATATGATAACTTTGGCGAGCGAAGGTGGGCGATGAGGGGTTCGAACCCCCGACCCCCTCGGTGTAAACGAGGTGCTCTGAACCAGCTGAGCTAATCGCCCTATTTAATAGGACTGCAAATATAGTTTAGTTTTTAATATAGCAAAAGTTTTTTTGAAAAAATTAAATTATTTCAGCCACCACAAATGTGCTGCCTCCAATATAAATTAAATCATTAGTTTGGGCATTATTTTTAGCATTTAACAAGGCCTGCTTTACACTTGAATAAGAGTTTCCAACTAGCCCATATTCATTAAAAATCTGTTTTAAATTCTTGGCATCCAGACCTCTTTCAATATTAGGTTTACAAAAATAATACGTGGCTTGTTTTGGCATCAAGGGCAAAATAGATTTCACATCCTTGTCATTGACTACCCCAAATACGATATGCAAATTTTCAAAATGTGCTTCTCCTAATTGTTTCATAGCATAAAAGAGTCCTTCTTTATTATGAGCCACATCACAAATTACCTTTGGATGATGCTGAAGTACTTCCCAACGCCCTCTCAGTCCCGTGTTATTTATAACATGAAGTAAGCCGGATTTAATTTGTGCGTTTGACACTTTAAAAGTGCCTTTTGGCATTTTTTTTAGGGTTTGAATAACCGTCTTAACATTATGACATTGGTAACTTCCTTTTAACTCACTTTCAAAAACCTCACTAACATCATTATCTGCAAAACTGATGTCAGCTGCGTTGATTTTAGCAACTTTAAGGAATACTGGCTTGGTTTCCTTTTGTGTTTCTCCAATAACAATTGGTACTCTAGGTTTAATAATTCCTGCTTTTTCAAAGGCTATGGCTTCTAAAGTATGGCCCAAAAATTGGGTATGGTCCAAACCAATATTGGTTATAACAGAAACTAAAGGTGTAATAACATTTGTGGAATCCAAACGTCCGCCAAGTCCAACTTCAATAATAGCAAGATCTACTTTCTGTTTAGAAAAATAATCGAATGCCATTCCAACAGTCATTTCAAAAAATGAAAGATTATGGTTTTCAAAAAATGATTTGTTCTTATTAATAAATCCAATGACAAAGGCCTTGCTTACCACCTTTCCATTGATTCTTATACGTTCTCTAAAATCTTTTAAATGCGGCGAAGTATATAAACCCACCTTGTAACCTGCTTCTTGAAAAATGGATGCCAACATATGACTCGTTGAACCCTTACCATTTGTGCCAGCAACGTGAATGGATTTAAAATGATGATGGGGATTATTAAGATGATTAACCAATAAAACGGTATTGGTCAGGTCTGATTTATAGGCCGATTTGCCTTGGTTTTGAAAAATAGGCAACTGTTTGAACATCCAGCTGACAGTATCCTGATAGGTCATGTTTATTGACTGATATCGAAGTTGATGCTCACAAATCCTATTTGCCTTGCAGGAGCGTTAGAATCGGATGGCCACTTATGGGACATTGCAATTTTTTTTGCGGGATCCAATAAACATGGATGGGTGTTGGTTGTACCCCTAGCCCCAGGTTCGGCACTTACGACTTTACCGCTTCTATCCACTTCAATTTTTACAACCACCAATCCATATTCGTTACAATCTTGCTTAAAAATTTGTCGGGTCGGTCTCCCTCTTCCATTTAATCCATATCCTACACCACCTTTTCCAGGTCCAGAACCACCAAAATAACTTGGCGCATAAGGATCACCATCCAATTGGCCTTTATCACCTGCTTGACTATCGGGTCCTTCACCTCCTGTTTGTGTTCCTTCAGAATTACTTACGCCTCCAATTAAAGCGTCCAACTTCTTCTTTTTGTCAGCTTCCTCTTGACGTTTGCGGTCTTCGGCCTCTTTTCGCAATTGTTCTTTGCGTTCGGCATCTGCCAAAGCTTTTGCTTCTGCTTGTTTTTGTTTTTTTATGACAATGGATTCAGCAGATTCCTCAGTAATAATATCTTCCGCTTTTGAAGTTGACGCTGTTGAAGTCTCTGTTTTGGTTGTCTCAATTTTTGGTTCTTCAATGACTTTTTTAGGCTCTGCTTTTATGGGTTCTGTAGGTTGAACCGTTCCGCTACCAAATTCAGAAGTACCAAAATTAACAGCGACACCGTATTCCAAGGGAGGATCCATATACGGTGGCCCTACAATAAACAATAACAACACCAAAATAACAGCGATTAAAGTTGTAATCTTTGCGGAATTACGCTCATGTATGGTCTCAAAATATTTCATGTGTTAATTACTGCTAGGCTTAACTGCCAGTATCACTTTAAATTTATTTCGATTGGCAATATCCATGACTTTTACAACATTATCAACAGGCACAGATTTTTCAGCTCTTAAAACAATTGTTGGTTTGTCCTGACTTGTTAAAACGGAGAGCAATTCGTGTTCCAAAACACTTTCACCAACCAGCTTCTGATCAACATAATATCTTAAATCTTTTGTAATACTCACAGAAACCGATTGCTTGTTTTCTGTTTTCCCACTTGCTTGTGGCAAAAGAATGTCTATTGCGTTAGTTGTTACCAAAGTTGATGCCAACATAAAAAATATCAATAACAAAAACACAATATCCGTCATGGACGACATATTGAAATCTGGTGTTACTTTATTTCTTCCTCTAATATTCATTAAATTGGTTCGTTTAAGTGATCCAAAAATTCTAAGGAGTTTGATTCCATTTGATAGACAATTTTATCTGTCTTCACTACTAAATGGTTATAGGCCATATAGGCAATAATACCTACAATTAAGCCTCCAACTGTGGTGGTCATGGCCGTGTACAAACCATCGGCAAGTAATTTAATATCAATTTGCCCGCCAGAATTAGCAATTTCAAAAATGGATAAAATCATTCCTATTACAGTTCCAAGAAACCCTATCATAGGCGCAACACCCGAAATTGTAGCTAATACGCTCACGTTCTTTTCGAGGCCATAAACTTCTAAACGGCCAGCATTTTCAATGGCTGTATTGATGTCCTCAAGAGGTTTACCTATTCGTGTAATACCTTTGTTAATCATTCTCGAAACTGGCGAGTTCACTTGAGCACATAAAATTTGTGCAGAATCTATTTTACCATTGCTCACGTGATCCTTAATTTGATTCATAAAATTGGAATCTACTTTAGCAGCAGCCTTTATGGCAAACAAACGTTCAAAATAGATATAAATAGCAACAATCATTAGCAAAAATAAAATCGTTATGATTATCATTCCCGCTGTACCTCCACTACCTATCAGTTCAATAATTGAAAGCGTTTTTTCCACAGATTCTCCATCTGGCAGAGCCCCTGATGCATCTTGGATATAATTTAATATCATCATAGTTGAAAGTTGAAAATTATTTAAGTATTGTAATAACGTCTAATATATTAGTAAAGTATAATCTGTTAAAATATAGTTCTAGTAAACATAAATGTTGCTGCTCCTGCTAAGAACCCAATTAATGCCAACCAAGATATTTTTTTAAGATACCAGAAAAAGTTTATTTTTTCCATCCCCATTGCAACAACACCAGCTGCTGAACCAATAACAAGCATGCTGCCTCCAGTTCCAGCCGAATAGGCTACAAAATGCCAAAGCTCGTTATCCATTGGCTCTGAGAACATTCCTAAACTAGCTGCCACAAGAGGTACGTTGTCAATTATAGCAGATGCAACCCCCAATAATAAAATAACGATGTCAGACACTCCAGTGTGGTGCAATTCGGTACCCAACATTGGTGTGTAATCTTTTAATGCAGAAGCAAATTCGAATAAAACTCCCAGAGATTCTAAAGCCGCTACAGCCATAAGTATCCCTAAGAAAAATAAGATACTAGGCAATTCAATTTTAGATAGGGAATGATGTACAGGACTATGGTCTGCATGCGCAACGCTTTCTTCATCATCTACGCTGGAAATACTAAATTTAGAATTACTGTATAGCTCTGCAAAAATGGCAACAACTCCCAAAGATAACATCATCCCAACGTAAGGTGGTAAATGGGTAATAACTTTGAAAATTGGTACAAAAACTATAGAACCCAAGCCTAAATAAAGCATGGTTGAACTAAATTTACTTTTAGGTTTATCCTCTATGTCCTGTTCAATTTCTAAATCCCCTTTGAAAACGGGTAAAAAGGAGGCTATAAAAGCAGGCACAGCCATACATACTAAGGAAGGCAAGAACAAATACACAAATAAATGATCTGTAGATACCTTTTTACCTATCCAAAGCATAGTTGTAGTAACATCACCAATAGGCGACCATGCCCCTCCTGCATTTGCAGCAATAATAATTAAACCAGCATACCAAAGCCTAATATTTTTTTCTTTTACTATTTTTTGAAGTATAGAAATAAGTACAATTGTAGCGGTAAGGTTATCAATGACTGCGGAAAGAAAAAATGCTAAAATTGAAAATAGCCATATTATTCTTTTTTTACTTTTTGTTTTAATAAAACCCTTAATGGTTGAAAACCCATCAAAATAATCTATGATTTCTACAATGGTCATGGCACCAAGTAGAAATACAAGGATCTCTGCGGTTTTACCCAAATGATGCAAAAGTGTTTCTTCTAAGAGTGCGTTTTTTTCTTCAAGTGAAAAATTGCCAAATCCCTCCATTAAACTATGATTGGAAGAATCAAACCACTGGGTAAAGCCATCTATACCTAACGAAATTAAAGCCCAACAAATAGCCATCATGACTAGGGCTGGAATCAGCTTATCAATTTTTAAACTATGTTCAATTGTAATGGCAAAATAGCCAAATACAAATACTAATATGATTACTGTTTCCATAATAATTGTTGTAAAAAATTTAGTTAGTTAAAGTAGCTTTTTTGAACTTTTTAAAGCAATATGTTCTATTTCGTTATTTTGATTCAAACAATCGCCAATTCTTTTTAATGGTTTCAATTTGTCTTTCTGGACTAAAGTCTTCATTTAAATTTGAATAGGTTCTGAATCGTAACAAATATAAAAAACTAAAAATGCTTTAGGTTAAATTTTTATTTTTTTTAAAGACGAAATATTTTACCCGAGCTATGGTCCCGTTTTGCGCCTGTAACACTTGCAAGACAGTTCACTTCACCTCTCATTTTTAGTACTCCCAAAAGTCCAAATATTAAAGCCTCCTTAAATTCAATAATCTCTTTAGATGGGATGATAATGTTATGTTTTGTTTTAGATTGAATTCTCGAAATCAAATACGCATTGTAGGCACCACCTCCAGTAACCAAAACCAGAGCATTTTCCTTATGATTGATTTCTTTTGAAATTTGTGTAGCAATATGCTCTGTAACTGTTTTTAAAACATCTTCAATTTTTAAATTGAACGTATCAATAATTGGAAAGATCACATCATCAACCCATTCCAATCCCAACGATTTTGGGTAAGGCAGTGTATAAAA
The DNA here is from genome assembly GCA_051814705.1 of Flavobacteriaceae bacterium LMO-SS05. Taxonomy (GTDB): domain Bacteria; phylum Bacteroidota; class Bacteroidia; order Flavobacteriales; family Flavobacteriaceae; genus Geojedonia. The sequence continues at coordinate 2,617 of JBPWQW010000004.1, read as the reverse complement.
CTCCAAGCCATTCAACTCATCTAAAAGTTGACTATTAAGCTGTCCACTTTCAGCAATTTTTCCTTTATCATCAAAATCATGACCCAAAGCATTAACATAATGATTAAGCACAATGTTTGCCGGACAAACATCATAGGCAATTCTAACGGCATCATCTTCAGTTGAAAGATTAGCAAACCCACCCAAATTAATACAATAATCATATTCAGAAAATAAAAACTGGTCTCCAATAGGAACCAATGGAGCACCTTGACCGCCTAGTTCAACATCCTGAACCCTAAAATCACAGACAACTGTTCGGCCTAAACTTTGAGCCAAAATCGGTAAATTGCCTATTTGATATGTTAAATGATGTTCTGGTTGATGCAGGGCAGTATGCCCATGAGAACTAATAAAATCTATATTATTAATAGAATGTTCTGAAATAAAACAACTCATGGTTTCAGATAAGTATTGAGTATAATCTTTATCTATTTGTTCTAACTCATTGGGAGATAGATTAATTAAATTTTTAAGTCTGTCTTTCCAATTCTTATCATATGGGATAGTTTGTGTTTGATGAATTGTAAAACTCCAAACACCACTAAATTCAAACGTGACATAAATTAAATCCAGTCCGTCTAAAGAAGTACCCGACATGGCTGCAATAATATTATACTCTGTTTTTATCATATTGGTAAAAATAGCAATCCTTGTCCAAAAAATAGTATTAAACACGTATCTTTGACAACATTTTTTTATCAAATTAATACTTTATTTATATATGGATTTTAATCTTACCGAAGAACATATAATGATTCGTGACGCCGCTAGAGACTTCGCTCAAACAGAACTCCTTCCTGGAGTAATTGAACGTGATGAAAAACAACATTTTCCAGACCAATTGGTCAAAAAAATGGGTGCTCTTGGTTTTCTGGGTGTTATGGTAAATCCAAAATATGGTGGAAGCGGTATGGACGCTATTTCTTATGTGTTGATCATGGAAGAATTGTCCAAAGTAGATGCATCAGCATCAGTTATTGTTTCTGTTAATAATTCCCTAGTATGTTATGGCATTGAAGCCTTTGGTACTGAAGCTCAAAAACAAAAATACCTTACAAAATTGGCTACAGGTGAATCTGTTGGAGCTTTTTGTTTAAGTGAGCCTGAAGCTGGTAGCGATGCCACATCCCAAAAAACAACAGCGATAGATAAGGGTGATCATTATATTATAAATGGTACCAAAAACTGGATTACTAATGGTGGACGAGCAGATGTATACTTGGTAATGGCCCAAACCGACAAAGACAAAGGATCCCACGGCATTAACGCTTTTATTATTGAAAAAGGCATGGAGGGTTTTCATGTAGGGCCCAAAGAGAATAAATTAGGCATACGAGGCAGTGATACCCATACGCTACAATTTAATGATGTTAAAGTGCCAAAAGAAAACAGAATTGGCGACGATGGATTTGGATTTAGGTTTGCCATGAAAACTTTATCAGGCGGGCGAATCGGGATTGCCTCACAAGCTTTGGGGATTGCTCAAGGCGCCTACGAATTAGCATTAAAATACTCTAAAGAACGCAAGGCTTTTGGGAAAGAAATTTCTAAACATCAAGTCATTGCTTTTAAATTGGCAGATATGTACACCGAGATCTCTGCAGCACGCCACTTGGTCATGAAAGCCGCTTGGGATAAAGACCAAGGCAACAATTACGACGTCTCTAGTGCCGTTGCAAAATTATACGCCTCTAAAGTAGCCATGAAGCACACGGTCGAGGCTGTTCAAATTCACGGTGGCAATGGTTTTGTAAAAGATTACCACGTCGAACGCTTGATGCGCGATGCCAAAATCACACAAATTTACGAAGGCACTTCAGAGATTCAAAAAATTGTGATTTCTAGAAGTATTTTAAGAGATTAAACAAGAAGACAACCTATTATAAAAAAGCCCAACATTACATTTGGGCTTTTTTATAATAGATTGTTTTAAGATGGATCAATTAAATACAGCTCTTATACACGATACCTATCAGCTTTCCAGTTTTTTATTTGTTGTTTAATTTCTTTTTCTGAAAGGTTTTCTTCTATGGCCTTTTCGGTTAGTGCCGGTAGTTCTTCATCTGATGCAAATCGCAATCCAATTGCCTGTCTAACAGTTATTTTATGACTCAATGGTTTCCCAGTTAATAAATAATGTCTAAAGTTTTCTTCAGCCCTAATAACTCTGTCTTGAGCTCTTAAAGCAAAAGCTCTCAAGAAATAAAATGAAAACAATAAAACAAAAGACACTAAAACTAATAAAGATGCTGAATATAAATTATTTTCAGACGAATTAATCAAATTAATTATTGAACCTATAATTAATGCCAATATCGCCAAAAAAGTTACAAGGTGATATCCAATAACCCATTTACTGTGATTTTTAAAATTTTGTTGTTTCATTCTTATCTTTTTAGTTAATCAAAATATAAAGGTATTCAATTAAAAATAAAATACATTCTCAAACTTATTATAAAAACAAAGAGTCCTTTACATTTCTGTAAAGGACTCTCAAAAAAGGCGGCGGCCTACTCTCCCACTGGTGCAGTACCATCGGCGCTAACGGGCTTAACTTCCCTGTTCGGAATGGTAA
>JBPWQW010000003.1:0-41665 GCA_051814705.1 Flavobacteriaceae bacterium LMO-SS05 | reverse complement strand
GCTATAATCCATTGCTTGCTACATGCTAAACCAAAAATCATTACATTTAACTTGGCTCGATTCCTACTCCGAAAATCCTACGGATTTTCATTCGCAACGGAATCATAGCCAAACACGTTGGCATTCATTTATGAAAATCAGAACTATCATTTTAACATTGGGAATTTTAATCGGACTAATAAGCTGTGCGAAAAAAAATTATGTGGTGTGCGGACTTGGTTCAGATATGAATTTGATAACATTAGACAGCAAAATAATTGAACTGAAAAGAATCGGAATTGCGGACACAACTCTTGCCAGTATTTCTGGAAAAATTTATGCAAAGTCGATTAATAAAAATGATACTCTGACTGATAATTTTGCTTTTACGAATATTTGGGTAAGAGACTTAAAAACTGACTCTATAATCGGAACTACATCTGACTCGAAAGGTGAATTTCAATTTACGATTCCTGCATCTGAATATGATTTACAAGTGCAATTTATTGGATTTAATAATCTTAAGGTTAAGAACGTAAAAGTCGGAACTGGAGATATTATAAGCTTTTCAGCAATTCTCGGTCAAGGAGATGGAACAACTGAATATAAATGGAATCAAGCGGAGTTCTATAATAACACGAATAAATAAAAACGAAATGCCAACACCGTGTATAAAAAATTGCTAGTTTTATAATAAACCAATGTTAGTTGCTTTGCTTGCTTGCATCCGATTTTCCTTCGGAAAATCCTCGCCCCCAAACACGCAACTTTCCATACACGAACACGTTGGCAGTAAGTTGAAATACCTATGAAAAGAATAATATTTCTTCTCTTAATTGTTGTGATTTATTCTTGTAAATCAAAACCCAAATCTGACCTCAAATTTGAATCAAGTTTTGGAATGTACTCAATTCTAATAAATGAATTTAATGGGGCTTCATTTGACATTGAAAAAGAGGTTCGAAATCAAGTTGATAGTCTAAATAATTCAAATATCCCCAATTCTGATTTTAATGATTATGACAATCTTACAAAAAACTATATTAGCTATTTGGACAGTATAGTCGACCAACTAATAAAAGACTCTGGCGTTGATGCTTTTTACGAAGACCAGCAAACTTTAACGGAAACTAAACATGTTAACAACTTCTTTTTTCAAAACGGGAAATACAGCTTAAACGGAACTGCATTTATTGATAAAACAAATGCATATAGGGAAATGATTTTAAGATTTGTAAATAATCAAAACCTAACTGAACGGATAAACAATACTCTGGACACAAGAGATATTAAGGACAGGAATGGTAATTTAATTAAATCTTTAGACTATTATTTCAAAGACCAATCGTTAATTGGAACTATTGCATACTTAAAGAACAGAAAAAAGAATGTTCTTGAATTTGAAAAAGAATTTTTGATTAGACACAGAAAGAATAAATAAAAACCTACTGCCAACACTGGCTATAATCCATTGCTCGCTAAATGCTAAACCAAAAATCATTATATTTAACTTGGCTTGATTCCTACTCCGAAAATCCTACGGATTTTCTCGCAACGGAATCATAGCCAAACACGTTGGCAACAAGCTAAAAAACGAAATGCTGAAAAAAAAACGAAAACTGATTTTACTTATTCTTTCCGTTATTCTGATATTTATTATCGGAATGAAATACGAAATGGATTATCGGATTTTAACTCGGAATTTAGTCAAATACTTTGCTGATTATAAACTTGAATTTTATGGCGGAAAAGAATTTAGACTTTTTGAAACGGACATTGCTTTCATTCTGACTTTAATTCCAATTGGTTTTTATTTTACATCTCGAAAAGTAAGTTCTATAAAGAAAATATTATCGCTGAATTTACTCTATCTGATTTTAGTTCCGCTTTTTTTCTGTCTTTATTGCTTTCTCGAAAGCGTATATCTAAATATTATAATAACACAACCCAGAATTGAAGGAGAAATAATAAACTTTCATTTCAATAATGTAAATTATAGATTGATTTTATTTTTAACAATAATCTCAACTTTTATAATCGGAATAATCATTAATAAAATAGCAAGTGGAAAAAAGCCAGTTGCCAACAATGTATAAAAATAATTGCTAATTTAGGCTTAACCAAAGGTCGTTGCAGTTTTGTTACGTCTGATTTTCCTGCGGAAAATCCTCGCACACAAAACCGCAACTATTCTTATACGAGACCGTTGTGTTTCATACAAAAAAGACCACCGCGCGGTCAAGCACATTTGGTTTTCCCACCGCATAAAGCCAACACAAAAACCAAAAGAGCTTGCTCTTCCCCATCACCACCCAAATAAAATAATCCGAATTAAAATTTGTAAATACAAAATACTTTTATAAATTTGGACAATTATTGTCTAAAATAATTTTGACCAATGAAAACATTAGGCGACACTTTAAAATGTGCCAGAGAGGAAAAAGATTTGATTCTACGAAAAGTTGCAGCTGAAGTAGATATCGACCAATCTCTGATTAGCAAGTTTGAGAAAAACGAAAGAAAACCGACAATGGAGCAAATCATTAGACTTGCAAAATTTTACGGATTGTCCGAAAGTCAACTGATTATAAGTTGGTATTCGGAAAAAATTGCAGATGAACTAAAATATACAGAATCTACTTCCGAAATATTGAAAGTAGCAGAAGAAAAAATTAAATATTATAAAGCTCAAGAAAATGGAAAATAAGAAAATGAAAGTTGCGGAATTATTTGCAGGAGTTGGAGGTTTCCGTCTTGGACTTGAAAAAAGCAATTATGAAATCGTTTGGAGTAATCAATGGGAACCTTCAACCAAAACACAACACGCTTCTATGGTTTACGAAGCTCGTTTCGGAAAAGAAAACCACTCAAATGAAGATATTAATGAAGTTGTAACAAGAAATGTAGAAGAGATACCTGATCACGATTTATTGGTTGGTGGATTTCCTTGTCAAGATTATTCTGTTGCAACAACATTACATAATTCAAAAGGCTTAAAAGGAAAAAAAGGTGTTCTTTGGTGGTCAATTCAAAGCATTTTGGAAAATAAAAAGAACAAGCCAAAATATTTGTTTTTAGAAAATGTTGATAGACTTCTAAAATCGCCAGCCAAACAAAGAGGACGTGATTTTGCAGTAATGTTGCAAAGTTTAAATGATTTGGGCTATGCTGTAGAATGGCGAGTGATTAATGCAGCTGAATACGGAATGCCACAAAGAAGAAGAAGAGTTTTCTTTATTGGTTATCATAAGTCAACAGAAATTTACAAAAGACTTCAAAAATCTAATAAGATTGATTGGTTAACAGAAGAAGGAACAATTGCGAATGCTTTTCCTGTAGCAAAAACAAAATCAATACAAGAAATTAAACTAAAAGGAGATTTAGTAGAAATAACAAACAATTTCAATAAAACAGGAAAACTGTCGCCTTTTCAAAATACAGGACTTCTAATAAAAGGTAAAGTTTACACAACTAAAACTGAACCAAATTATGATGGGCAAAAGACTGTTTTAGGCGACATCTTACAAAATGGAGAAGTTCCAAAAGATTTCTTCATTGATGAAAAAGATAAGGAAAAATGGGAGTATTTAAAAGGATCTAAAACAATAGAACGAATTTCAAGTGAAGGTCATAAATACAACTATTCAGAAGGAGGAATGATTTATCCAGATGCTTTAGATAATGCTTCAAGAACCATAATTACAGGAGAAGGTGGAAAATCGCCTTCAAGATTTAAACACGTAGTTGTTTCTGACAGGGGCTTAAGAAGATTAACACCAATCGAATTAGAAAGACTAAATATGTTTCCTGATAATCACACAAAACTTGATGGAATTACAGATACAAAAAGAGCTTTTTTTATGGGAAATGCTTTAGTAGTTGGTGTCATTGAAAAAATAGGAGAAGAACTTTACAAACAAATAAACCAATTCGAATATGCTTGATATTACCTCGCCAGATTCAATTATTGCTTTTGCAAAACAACTTAAAAACCAAACATTAAGGCAAGTTTGTGGTGCTGAAATAGAGGAACACGGATACAAAGGAAAAGGAAATTATGGTCAAATATTAGAAAAGTTCTATTTCGGCTATGAACCCAATTCAGATGCCGAACCTGACTTTAAAGAAGCAGGAATTGAACTAAAATCAAGTCCTTTAAAAACTTTGAGAAATGGAGAGTTTCGCTCAAAAGAAAGACTTGTTTTAAATATCATAAATTATTTAGAGGTTCATAAAGAGGATTTTGAAACGAGTTCATTTTGGAAGAAAAACGCACATTTACTTTTGGTTTTTTATCTTCACGACAGAGATTTAGATTTACTCGATTATATAATAAAATTAGTTGATGATTGGCAATATCCAGATGAAGATTTAAAAATAATAAAACAAGATTGGGAACTCATCAACCAAAAAATTAAAGACGGAAAAGCCCACGAATTATCAGAAGGAGATACATTCTATCTTGGCGCTTGTACAAAAGGTTCAACTGCCTTAAAATCATATAGAAATCAACCATTCAATGATGAGCAAGCTAAACAAAGAGCTTATTCTTTAAAACAAGGTTATGTAAATCACATAATAGCAAATATCGCTCAAGAAGAAACTGCCGTTTATGGTAAAATAATTGAACGACCAGAAATTTTAGATGAAGTACGCTCAATTGAAGAAATAGTAATTTTAAAGTTTCATCCATTTTATGGCAAATCTGCTGAACAAATTGAACGAGAATTAGGTTTAGACCTAAACCAAAAAGCCAAAAGCTACTTTGCGAATCTAACAAATGCAATTCTCGGACTTCAACTTGGGCAGAAAATTGAAGAATTCGAAAAAGCTGATATTCGGGTAAAAACAATCCGACTTAAAAAAAATGATTTACCAAAAGAAGATATTTCATTTCCTAATTTTGAATATCAAGAACTTATAGAAACTGATTGGGAAGATTCAGATTTCAAGAACATTTTAGAAAGTAAATTTTTCTTTGTCTTCTATCAGTTTGAAGGAGAAAATTTAATTTTAAGAAAAGTGAAGTTTTGGAATATGCCACATTCTGACATACTTGAAGCGAAAAATGTTTGGGAAGAAATGGTAAAGACAGTTTCAAATGGAGAAATCGTAAAGGAAGTAACTGATAAAGGAGTCAGAAAAACGTATTTTCCAAAGAAAACTGAAAATCGAATAAGTCACGTAAGACCACACGCAAGAAATGCAGCAGACACTTTTGAATTACCTGTTGCAGATAAATTGACAGGATTGACAGAATACACCAAGCATTGCTTTTGGTTAAACGCAAGTTATGTGAAAGAAGAAATATATCTAAAATAAGCCTACGCTAAAAGCCATACACATTTGCAATTTGCACCAGCCAACACACAAGCCAAAAATTGCAAAAGAGTATGTCTTGCCAACGCTACAAACAGAACGAATAAGAAGTACGAAAACACAACAATGTATATAAAAAATAGGCGAAACAGTAGTAAAATCAAAGGTTTTAGCTCTTATCAAACTTTGGGCTTAACCGAAAGTTTCGTGCTTCGTAATCGCCTACTTTTCATATACTAAACGTTGGCAAACATTAGATGAAACGTATTCTCAAAATAATCGGATTTCTTTTAATTGCTTATTTGCTTTTAGCTTTCGTATTTCCACGATTTTTTGCAATTCCTATTGCCTCGTGGAATTCTCGACAAATGTGGAAAAAAGCGGAGGAAAAACAGCAGATTTCAAACCGAAATGAAATCTCTTCTTTTGAGTTGAATGTTGTTATTTACGGCCCTAATTCCGACTTTAAAGATGATTGGAAAACTGAACTCAAAAATATGGGTTTGGATATTGAATTTTACCCCGATTTAAATGAGTTCAAGCATATGGGCTATTTCCCAGTAAAAGTAAAAATGGTTAACCCAACTCACAACTATCTGAAAAATGAATGTTATGAAAGCGGATTCGAATTAATGATAACGGATTTCGATAGTGAAGATTTTTTCAAATATTTAAATCAAACAGACATAGACAATTTTACAAGTAAAGAACTGAAATTATACAAAAATGCCAAATTTCAGCTCTTTTTCGAAGTTAACCCAAAAATGAACATATCGGAATTTAGAACTATGTGGTATATGGCTTCAACCATAACAAAACTGTATAATGGCATTCTGACCGATACTTATACTGGGAAAGAGTATTTCGGAGATGAATCTGAAAGTTTTGCTGTCGAAATCACAAAGCAATTTGAATCAAATACGCCAGACAAAGACTGGAATCTGATTCAGTGCAAAAATTAAAATAAAAACGTTTGCCAACACCGGCTATAATCCATTGCTTGCTAAATGCTAAACCAAAAATCATTACTTTTAACTTGGCTTGATTCCTACTCCGAAAATCCTACGGATTTTCTCGCAACGGAATCATAGCCAAACACGTTGGCTTTAATGCTGAAGCAAGTTTGCACAACTGAAAAAAGCCTAGTTTGATTTCCGGATTTTTTTTGAATTTTAAGTAAGATAATTCAGAAAAACTGTCGTGCGAAATTTCAAAAATTACGTGGAATTTCTCACTCAACCGCTGACTGAATTGCTGTGCGGAATTTGACAAAAATGCTGAAAAAACGGAAAACAGAACAGAACGCAAAAAAACGTCTGACTTCCACTCTGCCGAACAAAATATAATCGGAATTAGAGCAGGTTTTCGGAACTGAAAAGCGACGGAATTAACTCAAAGTCGGAAAAAATAAACAAACGGAAAACCAATAATGCGGAATAGAATTATTAAACGGACAAAAAGCACTAAAAGCCAACACCGTATAAAAATAATTGCTACATTGTGCTTAATCAAAGGTCGTTGCAGTTTTGTTACATCTGATTTTCCTTCGGAAAATCCTCGCACACAAAACCGCAACTATTCTTATACAAACACGTTGTAATGCATTTGAATGAAAGACTGGATTGAAATAAAAAAATCTTTTGAATTCTTAAATGAATATAATTTTTATGGACCCATCATTTACCCAAATGGAGTGGAAATGAATTTTGATTATATTTCAGAAAATTCAATAATTAATATCACATATGAACCGGGTTATGAATTCTTAACAAGTCTTGTTAGATTAAAAACCGCTTTTACAGAAATGGAACCTGAAAAAATACGGTGGAGGAATCTAAAAAACTCTGAATACAAAATTTACGACATCGGATTATTTTTAGATCCGAACAAAAGAATTAAAAATAGTATTCAGATTAAAAATCAAGGAGATAAAAACATAGAATACTATTCCGGACTTTTAAAAACAAACTTTAAAGTTTTAGAAAATGATTTCTCTGACTTTAGTGTTTGGCGTCTAATTTTAAAATGGTTGAATTAAAAACGCATTACAACACCGTGTATATTTAATTGCTAGGTTCTCGCCTACTTGGAAAATTCCTGCGGAATTTTCTCTGGTTCGTTTTTGTTTACTAAATTAGTTTCTTACACACGCAACTAACCATACACAAACACGTTATGTGCAAACTGAAATGAGGAACTTTAAATTAGCAATCGGATTTATTTTTTTAAGTCTTTTATGTATTAATAAAACATTCGGACAATCTAACCCATCAAAACAAGATTGGGACAATTTAATTATTGGAAAATGGGTTAGCAAAATAAATAAAACAAGTGATGGTAAAGAGTATCACGGAATTAAATGCAAAGGCACAATTCAATATTTTCAAAACGGAAATTATGCTTTACAAGATTGCGATTGGAATGAAACTGGAAAATGGAAATTTTCTAAAAATAAAGACTTGATTATTTATTATGACATTGATAATGAATACTGGAAAAAAGAACTCGACATTGATGATTTAGGTGAAAGACACGAAAAAATATTATCAATAACCCAAACTGAATTGATAAACATTACCAATTCGGAAGATGTTGGCGAAATACAATGTTTTTATACCAGAATAGAATAAAAGTCAGCACATAACACCGTGTATAATTAATTGCTTTGGCTAGTGCTTATCCGGAAAATTCCTTCGGAATTTTCTCTGGCAAGTATTTGTTTACTAAATTAGTTGCTGCACACGCAACTAACCATACACAAAACGTTGCCAGTAATGTTGAAACAATCGATGAAACAAAGAATATTTATAATTTTCTCAATATTTATCGGATTGAACTGTCAAGCACAAGAATTGACAAATCCGAAAAAAATCAAATTCAAAAATAACTTTGAGCATATATTTTCAGAGACCAAATTTCCACAAACTTTGGAAAATGGTTTTGAACTAACCGAAGTTTATGCTTTTGACAAGAAAAAGAAAAATATTGGAGCAACTTACGAGAAAAAGACCGAACCAACAGGTAAATTAAATATCTACATCTATCCTGCCGAAGATGGAACAGAAGACAGATTAAGAAGTGAGTATCTGACTTCAATGCAATCAGTTGCCAATTTAACCGACAACGGATTAGGAGCAACTCAATATCCTGTAAAATTCATCGGAAAAAATTACGATTGTAACGGATTTAAAGCAGAATTCAAGTCTAATAATCAAGAAAACTCAAACTTGTCGATTTATGAGTGTGGGACTTGGTTTTTTAAACTTCGATTGACAACCAAAGAAAAAGACTCAACTCAAATTTTAAAATTGGAAAACAAAATACTTGAGACTTTTGACCCTTCTCATTTGACAGAACAAAAACGATTAGACCCCAAAGCTTCCGTCTACTTTTCTAAAACAGCTTTTAGAGACTCTACACTTTTAGGTTCTGCGATGGGTAGCGCATACAAAAAAATAGAATGGGTAATGGAAAATGTGCCAGAAAGAGAAAGAGCATCTGGATTTCCGGGACATTATCTTGAATTGCAATTAGCATCTCTAAATGAATTTGTTGCATTTGACAAAAAGCACAAGTATAAAAAATCTGAATACACTCAAAATTATCTCAATCAAATAAACTCATTGATTGATTCAGGCTTTTTGGATGAGTTTATAATGAAAGAGTTTACTATGGTAATGATTGTACCCGAAAATCACCAATTCGATTTTGATGGATATGAAAAATGGAAAGCGAAAAACGAAATAAAAATTAAACTGAACGAATTATTTTATGTAATTGCGTTCGGACAAAAATAAAAAACACTACTGGCAACAATGGCTATAAGTAATTGCTTGTTCTCGCCTACTTCTGAAAATCCTTTCGGATTTTCAGTTTGGTGTGTACTTGCAAAGTTAAGTGCTAAACCACGCAACTACTCATAGCCGAGACCGTTAGCAATTATATTAAATGAACATTCCGCAAATCAAGCTAATTCAGTCAAAAGGGCAATCGATACACAATGACGATATAATTAAATTAGATTCTGACTCGGATTTTGGAAATTTAACAGTTAAGTATTTTGTAATCTTAACACGAATAGCAAAAGTCAATTTAGAACTTGAAAAATTGTATAAAGACTTTAAAAATATTGACTATTATAATGAGAACCCCATTGTCTATCCAAAATTGGACGATTGTTATGACTATCATAAAGTTGAGCAAATCATCTATGATTTACGCGTAAGCACGGACCAATTATTATGTTTGTCATACGTGCTGAATTACAAACAGATTAAAGGAAAATATCCTAAAAAAATCAAAATTGATTGTATTGGAAAATATTTAAAAACACAGACAGAATATTTAACGGAATTTGTTCCATTTAAAAATTTCCTTGAAAAGCTAAACGAAGTTAGCAACGCTTACAAACATTCTTTTCTAAATGGAGAAACAATGAACCTTAGAGGGAATTTTGAGCCTGTTTTGTTCGCATTGGATTTGAAATATAATGATAAGTCCGAAAAACCAGTATTTTATTCAATAAAACTGGCTGGAATAATAACAGAGTTTGACGAAATGTTTCAGGAACTTAATAATAAACTGAGAAAAAATACAATTGCTAACAACGGCTAAAGTTCATTGCTTCGGAATTTCGTAACCGAAATTCCTCACATTTTTGCTATCTTCGGTTTACGGCGGAAAATCCTTGCGGATTTTCACGCAACGAAACCTTAGCCAAACACGTTGTGCATAATATGAAAAACGTCCTTCTTATATTATTTTTTATTAATTTTTATACTTGTTTTTCTCAAGAAGTTTTCGATGTTGCATTGACTGACAAATCAAAACTCATTGTTGATGATATTTATCAATTTCATTTAAAAAACAGCAAATGGGATATTGAAAATTATATTTACACATTGGATTTAAAAAAAATGCAAATTGACTCTCTGACCTTTGTTAACCTGATAAATAAAGCCATCGAACAAAAAAAAACAGAAAAATGGACAAATGAGGATTTAAAAAATATTTACCTCATTAAAAAAGGAGAACTGATTCCTACAAAACAAGTTTTATCGGAATTAGACATTAAGGATAAAAAAGAAACAAAAACAATAAAAAAACAAATTAGTCAATTCAACAACCGACCGAACGAATGGAGAAGTTGGCCAATCTCTATTTCCAAACCAGTTTTTTCCAACGACAATCAATACTGCATCATCGGTTTTTCATTTGGGAATAATGGAGGACATACCGAACTATACAAAAAATCTGAATCGGAATGGAAACGGATTGGAGTATTCGACCGATTTGCTTATTAAAAAATACTATGCACAACACCGGCTATAGTTCATTGCTTCTGACTTTCCTTTCGGAAAGTCCTCGCAAATTTGCTATCTTCGGTTTACGGCGGAAAATCCTCGCGGATTTTCACGCAACGAAACCATAGCCAAACACGTTAGCACACAGTCGGACAAATCAAGATTCTATTGAAATTCTTCGATTTTTTTTGACTTTTTAGAGCACATAAAACCAAACTGAAATCGGAAATCCACTCTGCCGAAATTATCACTCAAACGGAATTGTTAATGAAATTTCCACTTCGACTTTTTTCTCAACTGGAATAAACTGTTCTTAACCATTTTTCGTTTAAAAATCAGATCCAAATAATTACTTGGAAATTTACTCTGGCGAAATCAAAGCTGAACGAAAAATATTGCGACTGAACTGAATGCGGAAAACCGTAACAGAATATAAACTGAATTGACTAAATTAGTTTTTTTTAAACAAAAAGTCGGACTTAAAGCTCTGACGAAAGAAAAAAAAACCGTGTGCTAACACAGGCTATAATTCAGCGTGGTGTCAGTGCAAAAAACGAAAGTAAAACATATATTTAAACTGATTTCTCTGCGGAATAGTCCTGCGGACGATTCCACGCCGAAATCATAGCCAAACACGTTGGCTTTAATGCTGAAGCAAGTTTGCGCAACTGAAAAAAGCCTAGTTTGATTTTCGGATTTTTTTTGAATTTTAAGTAAGATAATTCAGAAAAACTGTCGTGAGAAATTTCAAAAATTACGTGGAATTTCTCACTCAACCGCTGACTGAATTGCTGTGCGGAATTTGACAAAAGTGCGGAAAAAATAGAAAACAGAACAGAACGCAAAAAAACGTTTGACTTCCACTCTGCCGAACAAAATATAATCGGAATTTGAGCAGGTTTTCGGAACTGAAAAGCGACGGAATTAACTCAAAGTCGGAAAAAATAAACAAACGGAAAACCAATAATGCGGAATAGAATTATTAAACGGACAAAAAGCACTAAAAGCCAACACCGTATAAAAATAATTGCTACATTGTGCTTAATCAAAGGTCGTTGCAGTTTTGTTACATCTGATTTTCCTTCGGAAAATCCTCGCACACAAAACCGCAACTATTCTTATACAAACACGTTGGCAACAATATCTAAAACGAAATGGACAAAGAAAAAATCGCATCAATAGTAAAGGACAAGGATGAACTTGAAGTTTACAAAATGACCGAAAACAATCGGACTTTTAACCATTCAGAACTAAATATTGTCAAAACAATATATTATCACAATATCCAAGAAGCATCTTTATTAGAATTAAAATATGCAAAGGACATTATAAATATTCTTATTTCAAAAAACGACATCAATACGGACTACCTCCTAAAGCGTCTAAAAAAGATTGAGAAGCAACTAAAAAATCTTTAACAGCCTTGTCGACATTAAGTTTTTTCATTCTCAATAAAACATCACCATCCGAATTTTGTATTTGGTTTAAGAAATTAATCTTTGATTGGTTTAACAGATGGATTTTAGACAGACTATCAATATCCGACTTGAAATCCCTAAAAAACTCATAATCTGAACCCGACCAATTTGACATATAATTTATTTAATAATACTGTTGCCAACACTGGCTATAATCCATTGCTCGCTAAATGCTAAACCAAAAAACTGTATATTTAACTTGGCTTGATTCCTACTCCGAAAATCCTCGCGGATTTTCTCGCAACGAAACCATAGCCAAACACGTTGTACACAATATGAGAAACACAATATTAATAATATTTGGACTAATCGGAATTAACACTTTCGGTCAAGAATTATCATGTAATGATTTTAAAAATGGAATATTTAAAACTATTATTGAAGAACCCATGAGAATTGAGATACAATTGGTTCGAGAGGGTGATTCTCAAATTGAAAAAATAGTAAATGCTCCACAAGAATTAATAGACATGGGCTACCCTACTGATAAAAAAAATTATGGGACAATTCAATGGATTGATGATTGTTCTTATATATTAATTTATGATGAAACCAATACGGAATTAACGGAAAGTCAAAAATTAGTTAATAACGGTGGTGGTCTATTAACTGAATTTGTTAAAATTGAAGGTAAATGTTTCTACTATAAATCATCAATAAAAAATGACCCGAATGGACTAGTCGTAGAAGGAAAGTATTGCAAAGAATAAAAAATACTGTGTACAACACCGGCTATAATCCATTGCTCGCTATGGCAATAAACCAAAAACAGTATATTTAACTTGGCTCGATTCCTACTCCGAAAATCCTCGCGGATTTTCTCGCAACGGAATCATAGCCAAACACGTTGGCAACAATTTGAAAAAACCCGTTAACTAACTCAAAATGAGATTTCACTCATTTGACTTTTTGCAGATTAAAGCATTATTATAAATTGTAAAAACAAATAAAACCTCTATAATGAAGAAAATACTTATTCTGATTTTTATAATTCCTATAGTAGTCTTGTCTCAAAACAAAAAACAAGATTTATATGTCGCTTATGATAAATGTTCGATTCATAATATCACAAAAATTTCTAACGATACACTACAATTTGAATTATATCAAATAAGATTTGGAGATAAAATAAAACCTGAAATAGAATACTCAATTGCTGAATCAGGATTTGTCAAAAAAAACATTTCATTGAGTGGAAAAACATATGGTTTTCTGTCAGTTACTTATATAAACGAAAACAACCAAAATGAACCAGTTGAAATTAATAAAAATGAAATTGTTAACGTGATTATGGCTGAAAATATAATTCATTCAAAAAATACAGACTTTACTACTTTCTTCCAGAACTTTAAGAATATTTATATTGTTGATTTTAGCGATAAAAACAGCGAAATTAAATTAGCTAAAAAGGTAAAAATTGAATTTAATCCAACATTATGAACGGAATAAAAACTGTTGCCAACACTGTGTATAAAAAATGCTTATTTTAGTGCTTAACCAAAGGGAAAGTGCGTGTTTGCTTCTTTTGGTTTTCATTCCGAAAATCCTCTGACACAAACACGCACTTTTCATACACAAACACGTTGGCAACAATTACCTAACAAAATATGATTACAATAATTATTAGTCTATTGCTCGGAATCTTTTTTTCATTGGTAGGTTTCAAAATTTATAAACCAAAATTAAACCCAAATACTAACGTTAGAAAATGGGAGACAAACTTAAAGTTTTTTCAATTTGCAGGAATAGCATTAATTCTTTGGGCATTAATCCAACTTCTTGTATTTTAACACTATGATTAGTAGTAATAAAAATAATGAAATGCATTAAAATATTTGTTCTCTTTTTCACCTTATCTGCTTGCGGACAGAATACGACTGAAATGAAAACTCCAGAAAGTGTGAATGAAAAGTCTGCGGAATCGGAACAAAAAAGTGAATCTAAAAAAGTGGAAAAATGGACTGATTCGAATGGAAACGTTTTCACCGAAAAAGGAAATGAAATTTCTATAATACCTGCCAAATACAATAAAACTGGAAAAACTTACAAAGTCTTTATTTACAATGAAACTTCTGACGAAATCCGAATTATTGAAAACCTAAAAATAAAACCGAATGAGTTTCGAGTTTTTAACTTAAAAGACATTGATACTCTTAAATTAGACAACGGAGTGAAATTTATGTTCGGAGAAACTTATGGTCTTGAAATTGAGGATAAGCAATCTCAAGTTAGTGGTCTTGGCGGAAAGTTTTTAGATGAATATAAAGTACCTGACGAGGCTGAATGGGCTTTTGTTATAGTTCCAAAAGGAAAAGGAGATTAGGAATAAAAACTGTTGCCAACAACGTTTATAATTAATGGCTAGTTCTGGGTTGCTTACGAAAATCCTCGCGGATTTTCTATTCGGTTTTTATTTGCTAAATTAGGTACTTAAACACGCCACTAATCATACACAAACACGTTACCTGCAAGCTGAAAAGCAGAACTTAAATTAAACGAATGGATAAACTAAAATCATTAGAATTAGAAAAACAAATTAAGGGTCAATCGATAGGTGGATTTAAAGTTTTAAAGTTAATTAACAATGGGAAATCCGCAGCAGTATTTAAGGCTGAAAAAAATGATACTTTTTACGCTCTAAAGATTTTTGATAATGATTTAGTTGAGAGATTTGGACACGAAATTCAAACCAAAAGAATTGAACAAGAAATAGCCTTAAAAAATCATTCTATTCCTAATCTAGTTAAGATTTTCGAAGGAGGTAATACTGATTTAAATGGTCAAAAATATTACTTTCTTGTAATGGAACTTATAAGCGGTTCTAATCTTAAAGATTATATTGTAAGTAATGAATATGGGCAAAATTTCGCAATCAAAGTTTTAGAAAAACTTACTGAAACTACCGAACAGTTGTTGTCTCAAAAAGGAATTGCTCATAGAGACATTAAACCCGAGAACATAATGGTAAGTGAGGAGAATAAAATTATTCTAATGGACTTGGGCGTATTAAAATTAGTAGGAGCTAAATCATTCAGCGATGAAGAAGAAAAGTCTTTTGTTGGAACTTTAAGATATGCACCACCTGAATTTTTGCTTCGAACAGAAACAGATTCAGAAGAAGGATGGAGAGCTATTAATCTTTACCAAATTGGAGCAACACTTCACGACATAATAATGAAAAAAGAGTTGTTCTATGATAAAACGCCATATTCAAATCTTGTCATTGCCATAAAAGAAGATGTTCCTCAAATCTCTAATACTAAATTTTCGTTTGAATTACTTCAGTCAACAAGAGATATGATGACTAAAGATTGGAAAAAAAGGTTACACCTTTCAACCATTCAAAGAATCAATCTTGTTATTAATTCAAAATTATCAAAAGAAGATGCTTTTGAAGAAGGTATAGAAGAAATTTTAAAAATGAGAATTGGTCACCAAGCCAATTTTGATGAAATAGAGAAATTACAAAGAACTAAATCTGAATTATTAAAAAAACGAAAGGATTTTGCCATAAAATTATTCCAAACATTAGATGAATGTATTTTAGAAATTAAAGAAAAAGGAGTTTTTACCGATTTCAAAAAATCTAAACATTTTCGCTTTTCTAATGATAGAAATGATGAAAAACAAATTCAAAATTATCTTTATGAATTTCACGGAGATTTAAAAATGGGATTCCCTTCTAATTTATACTTGTTCTTTAGAATTATAAATACAGAGGATTATTATACTGAAATTGAGACTTTTTCTACGTTCCCTTCTGTTTTTGCTAAAGCAAATGTTAATAATCCAGAGAGTTTATTCAGAGAATTAGATAAGACTTCACGACAATTAAAGAATATGGTTAATAGAGTTGGTCCACCTGCGATTAATTATAATTTTAAAACCATCAATATTTTTAAAGGAATTGCTGAAATAGATTCTTCTCTGAAAAATCAATTGAAAATTCAGATTGTGAAACTAATTATGAAATCTTTAAAAGCTGTTGAGAAAAAAGTTGAGAATAGAATCGAAGAACAAAAAAGAATGGTAGAATCCAAAAGGTCAGTTAATTTCAGCGTATCAACTGGTGGAAATAATATAGTTATAGATAGTTTATAAAAGCCAGCAGGTAACACCGTGTATAATTAATTGCTTAGTTCTAGCCTACTTACGAAAGTCCTCGCGGACTTTCTATTCGGTTTTTATTTGCTAAATTACGTGAGTAAACCACGCAACTAATCATACACAACAACGTTAGCTGTAATTTTGACCCGTCCTGAAATAAGGCTACATAATTTTAAACATTATGTATAGAAATGACAAAGTTATCAGACGGTATTCAGAACCTTTCAAACTGAAAATTTTAGACGAAATTACAACCGGTAAACTAAACAAGAACCAATTAGGCAAACTTTATGGCATTGCTCCCACTACCATTAATGAATGGATTAGAAAGTATAACCGTAAAGACCTAATGAACACCAGAGTAAAAGTGGAAACAAAAGACGAGATAACTCGAGTTAAAGAACTGCAAAAAGAGATTGAACTGCTTAAAAAGTTACTCTTAAAAAAGGATTTAGATGCCTTGATATTGGATTCATATCTTGAAGTAGCTGCAGAAGATCTAGGCTATAAATCTGTTGCTGAACTAAAAAAAAGCTAAGTATAAAGCCTTAATCAAAGCCAAAAAGAAATCTAAGGGATTTGCTTCTTTAACTACTATAACAACTCGTTTTGGACTTAAACGTGATGCATTCTACAAATATAAAGATAGAGCTGATAAACGTTTTAAACTCGAACTACAGATTATTGAGATAGTTAAACAAAGACGCAAATCCATGCCTAGAGAAGGCGTACGGAAACTAAGAAAATCATTGGATGAACACTTTACTAAAGCAAACCTTAAAGTCGGTAGAGATACATTATTTAATGTCCTTAGAAAACATCAGATGTTAACACTCAGAAAGAAATATAGTTCTAGAACAACTAACTCTTTGCACAGGTTCTACAAGTATAAAAACATCATTAAAGATGTTAAAATTACTAGACCTAATCAAGTTTGGGTATCTGACATCACATATATAAGAACGGTGAAAGGCTTTTGCTACCTAGCACTCATTACAGATATGTATTCAAGGAAAATCGTTGGATATGACCTGAGTGATAGCTTAGAACTAAACGGATGTGTAAGAGCGCTTAATAAAGCTATATATCAAGCTAAAAACATTAATGGACTCATACATCATTCCGATAGAGGTATTCAGTATTGTAGCAATGTTTACACTCAAATCCTGAAAAGAAAAAATATTGATATTAGTATGACTGAAGAAAATCATTGCTACGAAAATGCCCTAGCAGAAAGGGTTAACGGGATTCTTAAAGATGAATTTTATCTCGACCAAATCTTTTCAAACGCAACTCACGCGAAAAGAGCTACAAAAAATGCAATTAATTTATACAATGAAATAAGATTACACTTATCTTTAGACTATAAAACACCAAATATGGTATATAAATTAACAGCGTAAATTAAATTTTAACCTGTAGCCATATTTCAGGACAAGACATTTTGACAAACCGCTAATCAATGATTAAATTCTTTCGAAAAATTAGACAAAACTTGCTTTCTGAAGGCAAAACTGGAAAGTATCTGAAATATGCCATTGGCGAAATCGTACTGGTCATTATTGGAATACTGATTGCTTTGCAAATTAATAACGCTAATGAATTACGAAAAACCGAAAAAAAGATCGTTTCCATTTTAAAAGAAGTACAAAACGATCTGGCTTTGGATATTCAAAAATCAGATGAACTCATGGCCTATTACAGTAATAAAGATTCTATTATCAGGCTTATTCAAGCCGATAAATTAACCTATGAAGATTATAAGAATGACGATTTTAATAGATTACGGAATATTTTAACCGGTGCATTCCATATAAAAATCCATGTCAATGGGTATAACAACTTAATGGAAAATGTAGATAATATTCCGGAGTACCTCAAAAAGATTATTGACCCTCTAAATGAAATATATGTGTACAATAAATATGAAATTGACAAGTTCGATCTGAGGATAGATAAGGTGACCGATAGAATGATCGACTATTTGGCAGCCAACAAAGAATGGTACTACAAATCAAAAAAATCTGTTCTAACCGATACTATGATTGACTATTACATGACGGATCCTTACTATAAAAATGCCACTGAAATTTATGATAATGCTGGTTACCAAAATCTGAGTAAGCAAGTCAAACTTTTTAGGGTAAATGCTGTAAGGGTTTATAAAAAAATAAATACGCTTCTAAAAAACAAAGATTCGCTTCCAGATTTTATACCCCATAATTTAGTTGATCTTACACCAGAGCAATTGCAGGATTATGTGGGAACATATCAGTTTGTTGAAATAAAAGATGTCCAAGGTATTCCAGATGTAAAATTTAAGTTTTTTATAAAGGATAATCAATTGGTTCGAAACTCAGATAATAATCTTGAAATTAGGGGTTTATATTTTAAAAGTTTGGATAACGCTTTCGAACAGGAAGATATCTATAAAAGATTTGAATTTATCAGAAATGACGCCAACCAAATTACGGGAGCAATCTTTAAAGATATTGTAACTATACACCTTGAAAAATTAAAGGATGAATAAAGTAAAATGGCTTGAAAATATTAACGAAAGCACAACATCGGCTATAGCGCATACCCTCCGGGATACGCACCATAGCCAAACACGTTACCATACATATGAGAAAATTAATCTTTATAGTCTTAATAATTTCAGTTAGTTGTAATTCAAATTTGAAGTTCTTAAACAAATATGATGGATACAAAGGAAAGCCAAAAAAAGTAGTAGAAACAAGCTACAGAATAGAATACAATGATACCGTATTTAACGAAAATTATACAGGTAAGATTATTGTTTTTTACGATTCGAAGGGAAGAAAAATAAAAACCATGTTATACAAATCTGATAATACACTAAGCGTAGCAGGTATTTATTATAAATATGACCAACAGGGAAATGAAATTGAATCAATTATGTACAATCTTGACAGCACAATAAATTCAAAAAATAATTACAAATACAACAAGTATGGACAACAAATAGAAAATATCCTCATGTGGGGGAATAATATAAAGTCTATTACAAAATCTAATTTCGACAGACTTAATAGAAAGGAAGAAGTTATTGGAAAGAACGGAGATGGTGGTTTTCAAGAATATTCAGTTCAAAATTATGATGATAAATGGAATGTAACTGAACTTATAAGCTATGATAGCATTGGAAATCAAGAAACAAGAATTGAATTTGAATATGACAAGAATGGTAATAAAAATAGTAGTAAGTGGTTTAACGCTAGAAATGAATTAAATAATATTTACAAAACTACTTTTGACAAACAAAATCATCCCATTATGAGTTTCTCTTATAGGATAAAAGGAAAGGATACAATTCTTGAACGTACAGAAAAAATTGAATATAAGTATTACGATAATAACAATATTAGAGAACGAAAATTCTTTTCTAACAATAAACCTACTTACATATTAAGATACAAATACGTATGGTAACACCGTGTAAAAAACATTGCTTATTTTAGTTAAGCCTTTTGGTCGTTGATTTGTTTGCTAGCTTCTGATTTTCCTCGCGGAAAGTCCTCGCACCTGCCTACAGACAAGGCAGGAATTTTGCTACCCACAGTTCACTGCATTCGTGTCTATTCTGTTTTTATTTACTAAATTCCGCACTTAACCACCCAACTAACAATACACATACAAGTAACACATTATTGAAAAAATATGAAAAAGACATTTCTGATTATAATTCTTACATTAAATTCATTTTTATTTTATTCACAGGTTGACAGTACAAAAGTTGCTTTCGTTTCGTATTGGTCAATTGGTGACAGCTATGATTTTAAAGTTTCAAAAATTAATCAACAATGGAATGAAGATAAACTTGTTAAAGATCAAAAACAAGAATATATTGCAAATTTCACGGTAATTGATTCTACAGAAACTTCATACACTGTTAAATGGAGTTACAAAAATGATTTGGGAAACACCTACAAAATCCCTCAAGAATTGTTGGAAAAATTTTCAAAGTACGAATTAACAGAAATTTTATATAAAACTTCGGAAGTTGGTGATTTATTAGAAATTT
Organism: Flavobacteriaceae bacterium LMO-SS05; assembly: GCA_051814705.1. GTDB lineage: Bacteria > Bacteroidota > Bacteroidia > Flavobacteriales > Flavobacteriaceae > Geojedonia. Next base: position 21,434 of record JBPWQW010000003.1, on the reverse strand, counting down.
TAAATTGGAAAGAGATAAGCTTAACAATGGAAAATATGTTTGATGATATAATTAATGTATTAGGAAAAAATGATGAAAATCTCACTAATACATTAAAAAAATCAATGGAACCACTGAAAAATATATATAGCACCAAGCAAGGGATTGAAGAGTTGGTATTAAAAGAATTACAGTATTTTCATTTTCCAATGGGAGTTGAGTTTGATATAACTGAACCTTTATACTACGATGAAGAATTACCAAATATGTTTGGAGGAGATCCAATAAAAGGAAAAGTTAAAATAACTTTTGAAAATGTTGATTTTGAGGAAAGTTTCTGTACTCTAAAACAAGAAATGAATTTAAATCCAGAGGACACTAAAGAATTATTAAGACAAGTATTTGTTAAAATGAATATAGACAGCACTAAAATGACAGAGATGCTTAAAACTGCTGTGTTCGAGATAAAAGATGACAATACGTATGAATATTACTTTAATCCTGGAGTTCCACATAAAATTAAAACGGTTAGAGAAACAACAAGTCATATCGATAATTCACAAAGTAAAAGGATTGACACTATGATAATTGAATTAATTTACAATGATTAAAACGTGGTACAGCAATGGCTATAATTCAGTTTGGCCTCTACTCTATTTTAAAAATTTATATCTTTAATCAACTGATGTGTTACGACTGAAAATCCTTCAAATTCTGTTCACACAAATCATACACGAAATCGTTGCCTGCAATTAGAAAAATTACTCGAGCTTAAACTAAGTTTTATTATGAATAAGGGATTGAAAATAAGAAATGCCAAACCACAAGAATTTGAAAACATTGGTAAGTTAATGGTGACCGTTTATTCTCAATTGGAAGGCTTTCCAAAAGAATCTGAACAACCTGAATATTATAAAATGTTATTAAACGTTGGCAATTTAACCAAAAAAGAGAATACAGAACTTTTAGTAGCGATTACAGACGAAAATAAAATCGTTGGAGCTGTTGTATATTTCAGCGATTTAAAAAACTATGGCTCTGGTGGTCCCGTTTCAAAAATAAAAAATGCTTCTGGATTTAGGTTACTTGCTGTTGACCCAAAGGAAAGAGGAAAAGGCATTGGTAAGCTACTTAGTAAGGAATGTATCAATCGAGCAAAAAAACTCAATCAAAACCAACTTTTTATTCATTCAACCGAATCCATGAAAATTGCTTGGGGAATGTACGAACGATTAGGCTTTTCAAGATATTCAGAGATTGATTTTACTCAGGGTAAGCTTCCTGTTTTTGGATTTAAATTATGTATAAAATAAAAAACTATAAGTAACACCTCGTATAGCTTATTGCTTCTAAATTTCCCTACCGGAAAGTCCTAGCACTTTTACTATCTTTGGTTTACGGTGGATCTTAACAACTTTTGAATCTCAGGTTTTTATGATAGCCACTTAACCCGTATTCATCAATTAAAGAAATGGAACATAAAGCAAAATCTATTCGACCATTCATAGGTGCCAAAAACTTTGAGCAGTCGCGGAGTTTTTATCGCGATTTAGGCTTCGAAGAAAAAGTTTTGGGTCCAAATTTTTCGGTATTTACTACTGGTGAAATGTCATTTTATTTGCAGGATGCTTATGTTAAGGATTGGATAGACAATTCCATGATTTTTTTAGAAGTTGAAGATGTAGACCAATTTTGGAATGCTCTTTTGGCATTGGGCTTACAATCTAAATATAGTAGCGTAACATTAACGCCCATTAAAGTGCTTCCGTGGGGCAAAGAGTGTTTTGTACACGACCCATCGGGAATACTCTGGCATTTCGGAGAGTTTTTTTGATCAAATAGCGACGCGTTCCAAATTGAATATACGACTGTTAAAAAGATTAATTTGTGGCACAATTTTAGATTAAGAACAACATCATAAACACATTAAATAAAAACAACATGCAAAAAATTGGATTTACCCTAATAATGACCTTCTTGGCCTTTCAAAGCTATGCTCAAACCAAGAATTTTATCGATAAACCTTATTTAGAAACTAACGCTGTAGTTGACACCCTGGTCGTACCCGACCGCATCTATCTATCGATTCTAATTACTGAAGCTGATACAAAAGGAAGAACCTCCGTTGAGGAACTCGAAAACCGTATGAACACCAAATTAAAAGCACTTGGTATTGACACCAAAAAACAACTGTCTCTATCAGATGCTGCCAGTAATTTCAAAAGCTATTTTTTAAGAGGCAAAGACATTTTAAAAAATAAAGCCTATACCCTATTGGTGTACGACGCCGTTACAGCAGGAAAAGTCATCATGGGGCTGGAGTCCATCGAGATTTCAAACGTACAATTGACCAAAACCGAATATTCTAAAATGGATCAATTACAATTAGAATTAAAACAAAAAGCCGTGGCTAGAGCCAAGTTACAAGGCGAATCCTTACTCAAACCGCTCAATCAGAATTTAGGGAAAGCCATTTATATTTCGGATATGAGTTATAATGTCTATAGAAGTGACGTATCAGAAATTAAAATTCTTGGCATGGCAAACTTGAAAGCAGAGCAAAACCCTATTGATATCGAGTTTGAAAAAATACGCATTGAAAGCCGAGTGAATGTCACGTTTGAAATGAATTAAAAATAGAGCTTTACCATAAAGTATATCTATTTACAAGATCCTGATGGGTATTGGATTGAAGTGAACAGTGTTGGACAAATGTAACACATAAAAAGTAATCCTTTAAAAAAAATGAAGCAACTCATTGAAACATTTTATAACGCGTTTAAAAATCTTGATGCTGAAACTATGGCGTCTTGCTATCATGAGCATATTCTTTTTGAGGATCCCGCTTTTGGAATTTTAAAAGGTGTCCATGCAAAAAACATGTGGCGCATGTTGTGTGAATCTCAAAAAGGGAAAGATTTTAAAATTACTTATTCCAATATTGAAGCAAATAATTTAAAAGGAACTGCGCAATGGGAAGCCTTTTATACCTTTAGCAAAACAGGACGACAGGTTCATAATATAATTCAAGCGAGTTTTGAATTTAAAGAGGGTAAAATTATTAAGCACATTGATGATTTTGATCTTTATCACTGGTCAAAGCAGGCGATGGGATTTAAAGGATTAATTTTTGGAAAAACGAAATTTTTCAAAAACCAATTGAATGCACAAACTCAAAATTTGCTTTTAAAATTTGAAAATAAATGAGACTATCAAAAAAAGCTACCCCAATTAAGGAATAGCTTTTAGCTTCATAGCAAATGGTTGTTTCTTTTTAGGGACTTATAGTTTACTTTATGTTTCAATCATTTACTATAATAGTATATTCAAAAAGCATGCCATCAGGCTAATCTGACACACTATTCCTCTTAATATCAGGAAATAGGCAGTCCACAATTGCATAAAGCTTAATAATTAAGTCTATGAATATTCAGGTATTTTACCCTTTACCCCTTTGAAAAAAGCTTTCATAAAGTTAAAATCGGCTTCCATATCATCAGTGGGATAAAACGGTTCTGAAATTTTATTTTGTTTATGCTCAAAATCCAAAGTAAACATGATAATCGGCACATTGGCAGATTTGGCGATATAATAAAATCCTGTACGCCAATGCTCCACTTTTTTACGGGTGCCTTCAGGTGCCATGGTCATTCTAAATTCGTCATGATCCTTAAATAATTTGGCGATAGCTTCTACTTTATGCTCTTTTGTGAACCGATCTATCGGTGCACCACCAATAGCCCGTAAATACCAACCTAAAGGGCCTACAAACAATTCTTTTTTACCTATAAAATTTGTTTTGACTCCCAAAACCTGCCGAAGCAATACCCCTATGTAAAAGTCATGCCAACTGGTATGGGGAGCAGTAATAATGACTGCTTTTTTAATTGTTTCCTTAGAAAAATTAATATTGCCTACAAGCTTCCATCCGAGGATTTTAAAATACACGATTTTGGCCAACCAACGCATCTTATATGTTTTGGTATAATGCTTTTAGTTTATCCCTGGTGATTTTTTGCTTCCAGTTTTTTCCCAGGGCATTTTCCCAAAGGGGCTCTAAAGCCATTGCGACATCGATCATCGTTTCAAATTCGTAGTCTTCCAATCCTGCACAAAGTCCTTGTGGGAGATCGATATGGTGTTTTGCTTTCATCTGTTTGAATAATTTTACGCCTTCCGGATAAAATTCTTCCAAATGATCAAAAACTATACAATTGCCCATACCGTGTTTGGTTCCCAAAACATAGGATAAACCATAACTCATGGCGTGCGCAATTCCCACTTGCGAATACGCGATACTCATACCACCATGCCAAGAAGCCATCATCAACTTATCCTGACTTTCTTCTTCAGGCAAGCTATCTTCCAAAAAAACAGTTTTACAAAGCTCGAAAGCCTTTTCACCATAACTTTGGCTAAAGGCATTTAAATAGGTGCCATTAAGGGATTCCACGCAATGGATAAAGCAATCCATTCCGGTATAAAACCACTGGTTTTTAGGAACATCATTGGTAAGTTCTGGATCCAAGATCACTTGGTCAAAAGGTGTGTAGTCTGAATTGATGCCCAGTTTTTTATCAGGCCCTGTTAACACTGCCGTTCTTGAAACTTCTGCACCAGTACCGGAAATTGTTGGTACACCTACATGATAAATAGCGGGATTTTTAACCAAATCCCAACCTTGGTAATCCTTGGCTCCACCTTCATTGGTCAACATGATCGCTACGGCCTTCGCAAGATCCATAATGGTTCCTCCTCCAATTCCTATAACTCCAGAAGGGTGGTCTTTATGGTTTAGGATGATTTGTTCAACCAATTCGTCCACTTGGGAGGTTTTTGGTTCATCATGAGCTGATATGAATATAATTTCGTCATGGTAAGCCAATGGGATTCTCGACACCAAGTCTATATTTCCTTTAAAAATATCATCTACTAAAAAAATAAATGGAGCACTTGTATTTAGCCGTTTGGGCTCGATGATGTCACTAATTTGACTAAAACAGCCTCGTCCAAATACGACTCTGGACACCATTGGAAAATTTCTGTAATTCATGTAATCTCGTTCTTTAACAAAAGTAAAAACATCCTAGCGTTTTTGCTTTATTTATTTAAATTATGTTGAAACTTTTCGACGAAAAGACCAAGGTCATAACCATCAACCAAAGCATGGTTAACATTTATGGAAACATGCATGGTCATGATGTCATTATGGTTTTCAATTTTACTAAATGCCAATTTTGGCACTGAATCTATTAGCCCTGATACCGGCTCCTTATGACCCGTAAAGGAAAGCCAAGGTAAAGCAGAACAATGGATACAATCTAATCCGTTATTTTCAGAATACAACTCTTGAGAATTATAAACACGTTTTTTTTCTGCCTCTAGACTTTTTAAAAACACATCTAAGTCTTCGTTAAATTTTATATACGAAAAGCCAAAGGTTGTATCGGGTCTCATTAGGGTTGGCGATGCATGTATAACATCATACTTCACCACCTTTTCATCTTCTATTCGCAATTTAAGTGCGTCAACGTCATTTATGGCCTTCATGCAATCATGTAAATACGTTCCAAAAAAGCTTACCTTTTTTTCTTTTGAAAACCGATACGCTTTTGTAACATCTACAGGGATGGTAACAGCAAAAAAAGGATCTTTCATCGCACTAAAATGTTTGTAGTGCTGCTTTCTGTTCCAAGTTTCAATATCAATCAGTTCCATTAGTATAATATGCCTTTTAAGTCCAGTAAACTGGTGATGGTTTTATAGGCTTTATTATTAGTCTCTTCCTCTTTTACTTGTTCGTGAAGCCAGGTGGTGTGAAATGGTACATGAATCGCATGTGCCTTAATATTTACGATTGGTAAAATATCGGATTTTAAAGAATTGCCAATCATCAAAAATTCTGAAGGCTTTATGCCCATATGGTTCAATAAATTTGAATAATTAGACTCTTGTTTGTCGCTGAGCACCTCAATATGATGGAAATAGCCTGTTAATCCCGATTTTTCCAGTTTCCGTTCCTGATCCAATAGATCGCCTTTGGTAATCAAAATCAATCGGTAATCCTTTGAAAGGGCCTCTAAAGTTTGTTCTACACCTTCAAGCAGCTCAACAGGCTTGTTAAGCATGTCTTTTCCTATTTTTAAAATGGCTTCAATGTTTGCATTGGATACATTTCGATTTGATAGTTCTAATGCCATTTCTACCATAGACAGTACAAAACCCTTGATGCCAAAACCGTACAATGGAAGGTTTTTAATCTCCATTCTAAAGAGTTCTTGGTCAATGGTGTTTGCGGTTTCATAGGGCGCCAATAATTTGGCAAACTCCAATTCGGCATCCCTAAAATAAGTCTCGTTAACCCACAGTGTATCGTCGGCATCAAAACCTACGGTCTTTATCTTGCTATAATCTATTTCCATAACCGAATTGCGCGTTCTAAATCTTCAGGGGTATCAATCTCAATTCCTTCAACAGTAGTCTCCACCATCTTTATTTTTTTTTCATATTCCAAATATCTAATGCCTTCAATTTTTTCAGTAGTTTCCAAGAATCGCATTGGCAATTTATGGAAATCCAGTAATGCTTGTTTTCTGAAGGCATAAATCCCTTTATGTTTAAAATAACGTGTTGCTGCATTTTTATCTCTTGGATATGGAATTGGGCTTCTTGAAAAATACATGGCAAAATTATTTTGGTCCACAATGACCTTTACTGTGTTTGGATCGCTTATTTCGTCCCAATCATGGATCTCGACCATTAAGGACGCCAAATCAATCTTTTTATGATGATCATCATTAAAAACTTCAATGACTTTTTGGAGACTTTCACGTTCGGTAAATGGTTCATCGCCTTGTACATTGACTACAATATCCACGTCTAAATCTTCAACGGCTTCGGCAATTCTGTCGCTACCAGATTGATGCTCCTTTTTGCTCATAATGGCTTGACCACCATGGTTAACAATTTCGTTATAAATAATATCACTATCCGTAACGACATACACTTCATCAAATAATTGAGTGGCAACTGTGGCTTCGTAAGTGCGGAGAATAACGGTTTTACCCGCCAAATTTTGCATTAGCTTTGCTGGAAAACGAGTGGCACTATAACGTGCGGGGATCATTGAAATGATTTTCATTTTGTAATCTTCTTTTTCAATTCAAAAATAAAACTTTTTATAGGAAATCAAGATGAAGTTATGATATTCTTTTAAAGAAATTACGTTTCAAAAAATTCATCTTTAAATCCTATCAAGTACAATTTTTCTTTAGCTCTTGTAATGGCTGTGTACAACCATCGAATGTACTCTTTATCCATTCCATTGGGTAGGTAGGGCTGTTCAACAAAAACCGTGTTCCATTGTCCGCCTTGCGATTTATGACAAGTTATCGCATATGAAAACTTGACTTGCAAGGCGTTAAAATGTTTATTCCCTTTTATTTTTAGAAATTTTCTGTATTTAGAAGTTTCATCTTCATAATCTTTTTGGACCTCTTGATAGAGTTTATTGGAATCTTCGTAAGTGAGTGAAGGGGCTTCTGCTTCGATGGTATCTAAAAGTAAGACCGTTTCAAAAGGCCGCATACGTGGATAATCGACCATTTTAACTTTAACTTCAGCAAATCTAAAACCGTACAATTCTGTAATACTGAAGATTTCCAAAACTTCAATAATATCGCCGTTGGCTATAAAACCGGCCTCGGTTGTGGGTTTGACCCAGAAATAATTGTTTTTAACGACCATCAAATAATCACCTGCTGTGAGCTCGCTATCCCTAAACAAAATGCGATTTCTAATTTGTTGATTGTAAAGATTGGCGCGCTTGTTACTTCGTACAAGTATGGCGGTTTCTTCGTGCCCATTGGCATCATAGGCGTCATTTATGGCATCCATGATTTCATGACCATCAATAAGCCGAACAATGTCTTTAAAATTATTTAAATTGAAGGTAAACGATTCGTAAAACTCATCGTGCAACACCTCGCGCAATCGCGTTGCATTTTCTAAAATACCGGAATCTTGTTCTTGGCGCACAACTTCATCCAATTCTATGGCAATAACCTTCTTGTTATAGTTCATATCCAATAATTGCTCATCCAAAGCTGGGCTTAAATCTGATTTCACTGGTGGCAACTGTGCCTTATCACCAATCAATAACAATTTACAGTTATGGCCAGAATAGACGTATTGCATTAAATCGTCAAGCAAGGAGCCATTTTCAAATAATTTTGAATCGGAAGTCACATCAGGAATCATAGAGGCTTCGTCCACTATAAAAATAGTATTTCGATGTTTGTTTGGCTGTAATACAAACTTGACGCCGCCACCTTTATCTTTTTTTGGGAAGTATATTTTTTTATGAATCGTAAAAGCTTCTTTACCTGAATAATTGGAAATCACTTTTGCTGCCCTTCCCGTAGGAGCCATTAAAACGGCGCTTTTTTTAGTTTCCCATAAATTTGAAACCAAGGTGCCAATAATACTGGTTTTACCCGTTCCTGCGAAACCTTTTAATAGATATAAAGCATTGGGCGTAGTATCAAAAACAAACAATGAAAGCTGATCCAAGGCAATATTTTGCTTAGATGTTGGCTCAAATGGAAATTTTTTCTTTAATAGTTGGTAAAATTCTGAAGATGTCATGTCATACAAATCGGAGTTATCGCGAATGCGCAAGATACTATTTATGAGCACGTTTTAATACCTTTATTTATAAAATAAAATGTTATAGTATGTAAAACAATTTTTATATCTTTCCTTTTTTATTTGATTTTTGTTTACAATGGTTTTTGTGAATAAAAAAAAATTGTAGATTTGCGAAAGACCTTTAACAAAAACTAAATCATCTAACTATGTTAACAATCATTATAGCTATTATCATCGTTATCCTATTAACTGTAGGTATTGTAAAGCTAATCGACAAGTATGTTCCTCAAAAATTAAAAGGCCCAATCAATATTTTACTTTGGATAATTATTTTGATTCTAGGTTATGCCACCTTCATGTCTGTTTATGGCGAGATTCAGTTTAATCAACTTAAAAATAAACGCTACGCGGTCGTCATAGAAAAGCTTAAAGATATTAGAGATGCTGAATTAGCTCATCGTCAAGTAACTGGTAAGTTTACCGACAACTTTGACAATCTGGTTAAATTTGTTGATACTGCAAAATATACCATTACCCAACGTAGAGATTCTACCGTTAAAGATGTTGAAGCCACCAAACGTTTTACAGTTGATATGTTTAAAAGTATCGTTATTGTAGATACACTGGGATATGTTTCTGTTAAAGATTCGCTTTTTGGAGCTGACCCACGCTACAAAACCATGATGAACTTACCTGAAGGTGCAGGAGAACCAGGAGCCAAATTTGAACTTAAGGCAGGTATGCTAGATAATATACCAGTATTTGAAGCTTCTGTGAGCAAATCGGTGATTTTATATGATCAAGATAAAAATTTAGTCAACAAAGAAAGTCAAGTTATTTCGGTTGATGGTGTTAATGGACCAACTTTAAAAGTTGGATCAATGGATGAAATTAAAACAATTGGAAACTGGCCTAAAAACTATTCAAAAGAGCAATAGTTTGAATAAACATAATAACAAAGCACTGTCCATTCAAATTAGTTTGAGTGGACTTTCTTTTTGTATTTTAGATGTACTCTCCAATACCATTGAGCATCTAAAATGCATCCCATTTGAAAAAAAAGCAACGCCTTTTGAAGTCTTAGAACGACTTATCACAGTCCTAAATACCAATACCATATTTGAGCAAGCCTTTCAATCTGTACTGGTAATTTATCAAAACGAGCTTTCCTGTTGCGTTCCAAAACCTTTATTTGATGAAGAGCATAGCGCCGATTATTTAAAGTTCAATGCCAAAATTTTACACAGCGATTTTATAGCTCATGATGACATTACGATTAACAATAGTGTCAATGTATACGTCCCCTTTGTCAACATTAATAATTATATATTTGATCGTTTTGGCGATTTCGTGTATAAACATGCCTCGACATTACTCATTCAAAGTTTACTTCAAAAGGAAATCGACTCAAAGGATGCTAAACTGTATGTCAATGTCAGCAACACGCACTTTGAAGTGGTTGCTATTGATAAAGGACAGTTTGTTTTCTATAATACTTTTGAATACCAAACCAAGGAAGATTTTATCTATTATATTTTGTTTGCCATTGAACAATTGAAACTGAGCCCAGAAACCATCCACACCAAACTTATGGGAGACCTCACTAAAGATGACGAACGCTTTGCGATTGCTTATAAATACATCCGATTTGTTGAATTTATAGAACCGTTTCACAGTTATAAATTTGGAGACAAGCATCAGCCTGAAACACATCACAGTAACTACATTATACTAAACAGCTTTGACTAATGCGCATTATCTCAGGTCAATATAAAGGACGTCGCATCACGGCACCAAAAAAACTTCCTGTTCGTCCAACGACAGACATGGCCAAGGAAGCCTTATTCAATATTTTAAATAATCATTATTATTTTGATGAGATTTCAGTACTGGATTTATTTGCTGGAACAGGAAGCATTAGCTATGAATTCGCTTCGCGAGGCACACAGCACATTACTGCGGTTGATGAAGACTTTGGCTGTATCAAATTCATTAATGAAACCGCAGAAGCCTTTAAAATGACAATACAATGCATTAAAAGTGATGTCTATAAATTCCTCGAAAAAGCAACCGATCAATCCACTGTTATATTTGCCGACCCACCTTACGCTTTTACAGATGAACAATTTGCAACGATCTCTGAGCTCGTATTTAGTAACAAACTTTTGGAAGCAGAAGGACTATTAATTATTGAGCACTCTAAACAAACCGATCTGTCTCAATTAAAATATTACAAATATTCAAAACACTACGGCGGAAATATGTTCAGCTTTTTTGAATATCCCAAAGATCAATAATTATTTAGTTTTCATACGGTATCTCTTTATTTTTTAGTAATTTAGAGGAAATTCTATTAAAGAACCCCTGCTCTTTTAAGAACTTGACTTCATTATCTCTAAACATTTTCGTTTAGTTAATTTCATTGTTATGGTTTAATCATCAAGGCTATTAACCAATTAAATTAAATATAATGAGAAAACTTTTTTTACTAGGATTAACATTAATCCTTTTTAGCGCATGTCAAAACAAACCTGAACGATTTACAACGGCTTCATCCAACATAGATGAAGTAAAAGCCCTATTGGCAGATTATAAAGCCGGAAATTGGGAGGGTTGGCAAAGCCATTATGCCGATTCTGCACTGGTTTATCACAACTCATGGGATAAAGGAACCTCACCACAAGAGCTTGCAAAAGCCTTAAAAGGAACTCTAGCTAATACTTCCAGCTATGATTTTCCAGAAAAGGATAGTAATGGCGAAAACAACATTTTTTACGAGCAAACCATAGATGACGACGGGCATACTTGGGTCAATTTTTGGGGTGATTGGCGAGGTACTTTGGCTGCAACTGGGCAAAATATTGAAATTCCAGTACATCTTTCCATGCAAATGAAAGATGGTAAAATCTACAGAGAATATGGATTTTATGATCTATCCAAATACACAGTAGCCATGCAAGCCATTGAAAAGGCCAATAATATGTCGGTTGAAGATAAAGTGATCACCGCAAAGGTCGATGCTTTCGTCAATGAGTTTCTAAACAAAAAAAATGCAACGGTCTTAAACGATATATTAGCTGATAATTTTGTGAGATATATGAACGATACTAAAGACGCAACCGGTAGTAAAGAGTTGGTAAAAAACATGAACGTTTTCTTTGCAGGATTTCCCGACTTCAAAATTAAACTTTTACACCGGTCACCAATATTTAACAACACACAATTTGTGCATTGGGAAATGACTGGTACCAATACTGGCGAATTTGCTGGTGCTCCAGCGACTGGTAAAAAAGTTAAAGTTACAGGTCTAGCCCGTTGGCATTTTAATAAAGATGGTAAAGCCGATGAGGAGGATGTGTTTTATGACAGATTAAATCTTATGGAACAATTGGGGCGATCTTTAAAATAAGAAAATCCAATTATTAATATGAACAACACGAGCGACCAATTGGTCGCTCGTGTGTTTATATAAGTAAATCTATAAGCCGAATTCTGTCACCTGACGAAGAATAAACCATGTCAGTGCCTTATCATTTATCTACGTTTACTGTTACCAGCAAACTTTAGCTGCCTACCCTCCAACAATCGAGCGTGCAGCCCTCCCGCCTGCCACCATCTGTTAAAAACAAACGGCGGGCAGGCAAACGTTGGTATACATGACATTGCACCACATAGAGTTTACCTGGTTTCACTACAGCTTGACCTGTACTTGCTTTCTGTTGCACTGTTCCTAGCCTCACGACTGGTGGTTGTTAACCACTATGTTGCACTTTGGTGTTCGGACTTTCCTCCACCCCGTTAAACGGGGCAGCGATAAGGCGATCTACTTAATGGCAAAATTACAATAAACAACCTTTAGATTTCAATTCTATTATAATATTGTTTATACCTTTTAAAACCATCGTCCTTTAATCCAGCAACAGATTGAGAAAATTGTTAATAACTACTTTTAAATTCAGGGCACATTATTCCTTAAATTAAGCTGAATTTTTAACTTTGTTATTCTAATAAAATTCAATGGAACATTTTATTGTATCGGCTCGTAAATACAGACCACAACTCTTTAAGGATGTTGTGGGTCAGCAAGCTATTACCAATACCTTATTAAATGCCATTGAAGATAACCATTTAGCCCAAGCTTTATTGTTTACTGGGCCCAGAGGAGTGGGTAAAACAACTTGCGCCCGTATTTTGGCTAAAATGATTAATAGTGATGGTACTGAAAAAGAAGATGAAGATTTTGCATTCAATATTTTTGAGTTGGATGCTGCATCAAACAATTCGGTAGATGACATCAGAAATTTAACAGATCAAGTCCGAATCCCTCCTCAAGTAGGAAAATACAAAGTGTATATTATTGACGAGGTACACATGCTCTCCCAAGCCGCTTTTAATGCATTTTTAAAAACCTTGGAAGAGCCTCCAAAACACTGTATTTTCATTTTAGCCACTACTGAAAAGCACAAGATTATTCCAACTATTTTATCACGGTGTCAAATATTTGATTTTAAACGCATTACGGTTAAGGATGCTAAAGAATACTTGAAGTACATTGCCAAGGAACAGGGTATTGATGCTGAAGATGATGCACTTCATATTATAGCCCAAAAGGCAGACGGCGCCATGCGTGATGCCCTTTCTATTTTTGATCGTGTAGTCAGTTTTTCTGGTAAGCACTTGACCCGACATGCTGTTACCGAAAACTTGAATGTCTTGGATTATGAAACGTATTTTACAAGTACCGATTTAATCTTGGAGCACCAAATTCCGGAGTTACTGATCCAATTCAATACAACGCTTTCAAAAGGGTTTGATGGCCAACATTTTATAGCCGGTTTAGCCTCTCATTTTAGAGATTTACTGGTGTGTAAAAGTCCGAAAACTGTAGAATTACTTGAAGTAGGAGAAGACACCACACACAAATATTTAGAGCAATCTCAAAAAGCATCACAAGAATTCCTTCTAAAAGGTATTGAACTCGCAAATGATTGCGATCTGAAATATAAAAGCAGTAAAAACCAACGGCTGCTCGTTGAACTTTGTTTAATGCAATTAGCCTCTATCACTTTTGATAGAGAAAAAAAAAATAGCAGTCCTTACATAATTCCTCCTTCTTACTTTAAATCGAAGGGAATTTCTGGCGTAGCGGTTACACTTCCTGACCAACCAAAGGAAGTCATAGAAAAGGAGCCGGAAATTTTAGAGAATACACAACAAACTGAAGAGGAAACCCTAGTCGCCATACAAGAACCTGAAGTTAAGATTAATCTCAATATTTCAACCCATAGAACATCAGGTCTATCCCTTAAAAGTATAAAGGCAAAAAAAGAGCATCAAATCAAACAAATGGAGGTGATTGTTGATGAAGATTCCCTTCCAAAAGAGCCTTTTACCAAAGCAGCTTTTATGAAGTCATGGCAAGAGTATTGTTTACAATTGGAAAACAGTGGGCAAAAGATTATGGCTTCAATATTGGAAATGGATACCCCAAAACTAAACGGAACCTCTATTGGATTGGAATTTCCTAATGAAACCCTAAAAATGGAATTGGAACGTGCCCAATTTCCTTTAATGGAACATTTACGTAAATCGTTGAATAATTATGATTTAAAACTTGATATTACTGTAAATGAAGAAGCTGCAAAGCAATACGTTTTTACAACTAGGGAAAAATACGAAAAACTTAAAGCCAAAAATCCAAATATTGAGCTCTTGAAAAAAACGTTTGGACTGGATATTAATTAATAATAATGCTAGGACTAAAGCTTCCAACAGACCCGAGGTGGGTAAATATTGTCGAAAAAAATATTGAAGACATTCTCACCGATCATGCTTATTGCGAACAAAAAGCAGCAAGCACTGCAATCTCTTTGATTGTAAGTTTCCCCGAATATACCGATTTGGTTCAGGAGATGATTGCCTTGGTCAAGGAAGAAATCAGTCATTTTAAAATGGTTCATGACAAAATTTTGAATCAGGGCTGGGTTCTCGGTAGGGATCGTAAAGATGAATATGTGAACCAACTGCTTACTTTTTTTCCTAAAGGAGGAAGCCGAACCACACAATTAGTCCATCGATTGCTTTATGCAGCCTTGATTGAGGCAAGAAGCTGTGAACGCTTTAGACTGCTGTCGGAGCAATTACAAGATAAGGACCTTGCAGAATTTTACAGAAATCTTATGGTTAGTGAAGCAAATCACTACACCATGTTTTTGGGATTTGCGCGCCAATATGGAGATCGAAATGAGGTTGAAAAAAAATGGCAGCTCCTATTGGATTTTGAAGCACAGATTATGAACGATTTGAGTAAAAAAGAAACCATCCATGGCTAAAAAAAAACTCCAGATTAACTGGAGTTTTATATAAAATACTTTTTTTAATTACTTCATTTTTATACCAATACCAATCTGGATATTTGTGTTTCTAGCTTCAAAACTAGAACTATCATCAAGAATGTTGGTAAGCCCATAAGTGTATCTAGCATCTAAAAACACCATATCACTAAGCATATATTCTATACCCGCAACGCCTGAATAGGCAATGTTTTTAATACCATCTTCATAACTCCAAGTTTTTATACCTACTTGTGGTCCGGCACCAATAGAAAAGTTTGTTCCTAAATGTAGTCTAAACAATATAGGAAGTTGAATATAGGTTACCCTTAAGGCTTCATCTTTCCCGCCGCCTTCAGCTGAATATTGCAATTCTGCTAAAATAGAATAGGATTGTTTAGGAATAAATTCTACAAAACCACCAAATGCCACATTGTTTCGGTGTTTGTTATCAAAAGTTGGGCTAGGTGTAAAATCCAAATTGGAAATGTTAAATGCTCCTCTTACCCCATATTTAATTTCTGGTTCAAATTCCTGATCTTTTGTTACCGAGGTTTTTGGGGTTGCTTTATCAGCAGTTTTGTCAACTTGAGAATATCCTGAAATAGTTATTAGGATAGCGACTAAAATAGTAAGTATTGGTTTCATAATATTATAGGATTTGAGAAATCGAATATAAACTTAAATGTTTCAAACTTTCATAAATATTAGACATCAAGCCATAAAATAAAGACGAAATGCGTAATTAAGCCATAGATTCACTAGATACGGTATTAAAATAGACGCTTTTGATGATTCCGTCAGAGAGCCCTATTTTAGGTACATAAATATCCTTTGCCCCACTCCATTTCATAGCTGATAGATAAATTCGGGTAGCTGGTATAATAACGTCGGCCCTATCTTGATTGAGATCTAATTCTGTAATACGCTCATCATAGGAATAGGTTTGCAGCTTGTTATAGTACGAGGTCAAGTAAAAATACGTTAAGGGTTTACCAAGCATTTTCCCTGAAATCTTGAATATTTTATTAATGTTTCCACCTGTACCAACTAAATCGATCTTATCAAAGTCTTTGGTATGGTATTTAATCCAGGTTTCCAATTCAAGCCAAGTTTCGTTTTGGACCATATCATTTAGCAAGCGCACCGTACCAATTTTGAAAGATTTTGAAATTATGCTTTGACCGTGATGGATAATTGAAAACTCGGAACTACCACCACCAACATCAACATACAAGTAGGTTTTATTATCATCTAGATAAGTATGTAGGTCGGTTGCTGCAATAATTTTAGCCTCTTCTTCACCATCAATAATATCAATTTTAATTTTGGAAATCTTTTCTACGGAATTGGCTATTCGAGTCCCATTATCTGCCTCGCGCATTGCCGATGTGGCACAGGCTTTATAGGCTGTGACTTTATGCGATTTCATTAACAGTTTAAACGCTGTCATGGTATCCAACAGACGCTGTTCATTTTCCTTTGATATTTCTCGGTTCAAAAACACATCAGAGCCTAAACGAATGGGTACACGTACCAGAGAACTTTTTTTAAACAATGTTGGTTTTCCTTTTTGTTCAATAATGTTTGAAATTAATAATCGTATAGCATTTGAGCCAATATCAATAGCTGCATATTTTTTAATGTTTAACATTAATCTTCTAATTTTTTTAAATAATAATCGTAGGTGGCAAATTGTGCTTTTACTTTTGGCAAATTATTGCGCTTATAAACATTATTTTGTGTTTCATTAATGATGCGTGCTTTAACATTATCACTCCAACAAATATCAAATATTTCAAGTAATTCCTGCTTTATGTCTAGGTCATAAATTGGGCAGGTTACCTCTACTCTATTGTCTATATTTCGGGTCATCCAATCTGCTGAAGATATATAAATTTTTGGGTCATCATTGTTGCAAAAAACCAAAAGGCGGGTATGTTCCAAAAATTTGCCCACAATACTTATGACTTCTATATTTTCACTCATTCCTTTAATACCGGGAACCAAACTACAAATCCCTCTAATTATCATCTGTATTTTTACCCCAGCTCTGCTAGCTTCATATAATTTATCGACCATCATATAACTTGAAATGCTATTTAGTTTGATCTTGATATAAGCAGGCTTTCCTAATTTGGCATTTTGTATTTCTTTATCAATCAGGGAAAATAGTTTTGTTTTTGTATAATGAGGTGAGGTTATAATATGTTTATATCGAATGATTTGATAGTTGGTTTCAAAAAAATCAAAGACTTTATTAATGTCTTTTAATATTTTCTGATCGGCAGTAAACAGGGTAAAATCCGTATAAATTTTAGCGGTAGACTCGTTAAAATTACCTGTGCTCATAAATCCATATCGAATCAGTCCACCTTGTTCTTCCCGTTCAATCACACACATTTTACTATGCACTTTCAAGCCTTTGACTCCAAACAAAAGATTGACACCATCTAGTTCCATTTGTTCGGCATATTCAATATTGGCCTGCTCATCAAATCTTGCCTGCAATTCAATAGCAACTGTTACTTTTTTGCCATTTTTTGCCGCATTGATCAGTGAACTGGCCACGTCGGAGATTTGAGCCAATCTATAAATGGTGATTTTAATCGTTTTAACTTTTGGATCTAAAGCTGCCTCACGTAAAAATTTTACGATATACGAAAAGGTATGATAAGGCGTATAAACTAAATAATCCTTTTTTAAAATCGATTTAAAAATACTGTCTTGAAGGCTCAGCCCTTTTACTGTTAATGGTACTATCTTTTGATATAACAAATCGGTTCTTCCCAGACTTGGGAAATCCATATAATCCCTTCTATTGTGATATCGTCCTCCAGGAATGACACTGTCATGAGAATCGATTCCCATTTTGTCTAATAAATATTGAAGAGTTTCATTATCAATATTTTTATCATAAACAAAACGTACAGGCTCTCCTACTTGGCGGTGTTTAACACTATCTGATATTTTATTGATGAAACTTTTACTCAAATCGCTATCAAAATCAAGTTCGGCATCCCTTGTAATTTTTATCATATGTGCCGAAACACTTTTATAATCAAAAATGTTGAAAATATCACTTAAACAGTAACGCAACAAATCATCCAACATGATTATATAGTCATTTTTACCTTCTTTGGGCAACACAACAAAACGATCAATAGTTTTGGAAATTTCCAAAAGCGCATATTGCTTTATGCCTCCAGATAGAATCATTTTCACCGCAAGGTAAGCGGCATTGTCTTTTAATGTGGGAATTCGAACATGCTCATTAAGTATAATGGTAACCAGAGCGGGGCTTACATGTTGTATAAAATAATCCTTAATAAAGGTATGCTGACGATCGCTAATTTCATCTTCATTAATAATAAAAATGTTCTCGTCTTTAAGTTTATTTTGAATTGTATTTAAAATTTCTAAACTCTCACTTTGCTGTTTAATCACCACTTGGGTTATGCTCTCGAGCAGATCACTTGCAATGACACCCAATTCGCTTTTTCCTGTTTTACCAGATTCAACAATACGCTTAATGGTGGCATATCTCACTTTAAAAAATTCATCTAAATTATTAGAAAAAATACCTAAAAATCGCAACCTCTCAATCAAAGGTATTTGGTCATCATTTGCTTCCTGCAAAACCCGGGCATTAAATTGCAGCCAACTTAGCTCCCTATTGATATAAATATTCTTATCCTTCACCATGTAATTAACCTATTTACTGTCCTACAAATATATTCTATTTTAAATTTAAAAATAAGAATGAAGTAAAAACTAAAATTATAGAATTGTATTTGGAATGGCTCTCTTGTGAACTGTCTTTAGCAAGACCTATTATATATTAGAATAAAGAAAATGCTTTTCTATTTCAGTTAAAATTACTTAACAATCTAGTTATCAGATGAAGGAATCGATTCAACGATCATTAAAACTAAAGTTTTAGATCTTTGGGTCTAATAATTAATTTGGTGGTGCCTTTATCTATTGCGTTCCAAGTGTCAACATCAAATTGAATCCATACTAATCCGCAAGTTGGAACATTATCGATATAAACATTTCCAAATCGGTTGGCAACTGAAGTAAACGCATAATTATGTCCGAAAATTATGACGTTGTTCAGCGGTTTATCGATAGATTTTATAAAATCCACGACCTTTTCACCACTAAAATCGTACAATTCAGGACTTAAAGCCAATTTAATATCTGATATTTCAAGATTTTTTAAAAATATGTTACAGGTCGATAAGGCTCTATTGGCTGGGCTAGAAAATATGCGGTCAGGTTGATAGGAATGCGCTTTAAATTTTTGTGAAACCAAGTGGGCATCGGCAATTCCACGATTTGCCAATGGTCTTTTATCATCGCTCACATGGTGATCCCATGATGATTTAGCGTGCCTAACGAGTACTATATTTTTCATAATTTATCGATTAAACGCAAAAAATATCGTTTAAATGTTGCATAATTCCGTTTTAACGATTATTTTCGTCCCTTCAACATTTATATTTGCTAATGATATGAGTTATGGCTTGCTTTGTTCAAAATTAATATTATGATCCCAAATCTTAAACATATTAATATATCCATTTACACATTGCTTGTCAATGTACTTCCCTCATTCGAAAGAAAATTAATTATCCAACCCTGTATTTTAGATGCACCTCATAATTATGATGATAGCACCCTAAATTATCAAAAAATGGATAAACAAGATAATTGTACGTATTAAAAATACAAAACAATCTAAAAATAACAAAGACTTAATTAATCCCAATCACTAAATACTAGGGGCTTATGAAAACAAATACTTTTAAAACTAACATTAAAAGCTTTATAGTACTGGTACTATTTTTATGCTTTGGAATATCTGCTCTAAATGCGCAAACAACTACCAGCCCCTGTGCAACAAACAGTTGTACCGCAAAAGATTTTAATTTGACAAATTTTTATCTCGGTGATGCAAGCGGGGATCCATTTGTAAACGGATCATGTACTCCTGGCAGCCCAGTAGATGCCCATATATTTGTAAGTTTTACAACTACAGCGGCAGCCTCGAGATATTCATTATTTTTATCTTTTGATGTTAAAATCACTAAACCAGATGGTACGGTGCAATCTTTTACAGAAACAGCTTGTTTATATGATAAAACCGCTATTCCTGTAGGAGGGGCTTTAGACATTTATACATTTATGTGGAATTGTGGCGATCAAGTTGAATTAAGTAATTTCTATATGTCTTGGCAATCTAGTCAAACCAAATCTTGTGGTGAAAGCAGTTCAAAATGTTATTGCGAACCAGGACCTGTAATTATAGATGCTCCTTTAGTTGCCAACTATACTTACACAACAAATTGCAACACAAATTATGCCATAGATTTTTCAACTTTTGTGACAGGGGGTAAAATAAAAAATAGTAATGGTACATCCATTACTAACCCTTATAAATACACTTGGAATTGGGGAGATTCCACTTCAACTGGACCTACTGCTCTTATGTCTGGAGTCTCTAATTTTTCACATACTTTTCCAGGGCCTGGAACTTATAATGTTACACTTACAGCTTCAGACACAGCAACACCAACACCCTCTACGGACACTCAAACTTATTCGGTTACGGTGTATAACCCATTAAGTGTTAGTGGCATTGTCAGTAATGCAACCTGTAATAATCAAGATGGAACTATAAATATAACTGCATCTAGTGGGTCGGGATCTTATTCTTATACGTGGACCAAGGACGGTAATTCTTATTCAATGGTTGAAGATTTAAGTAGCTTGGATGCAGGAACCTATGAAGTTACCGTAAAAGATGTTGTCACAAAATGTACTGTAAAAAAATCTTTTGTAATAAATTCTGGAGATAATCAGGCACCTATAATTTCTGGAGCGATATCACCAACCACGATAGATGGTTGCGACGTAAGTGATGCTCCCGCTGCTCAAACTACTGTTGCAGGTTTAGAAGCACTTCTTGGTAATTTGACAATCTCTGATAATATTTCAGCCGATGCCAATATTTCTGTAAATAGTTCTGATAGTGTGTCAGGATCTTGTCCTATAGTTATTACTAGAACTTATACAGTGAAGGATGAGTGCCTTAATGAAAGCGCCCAATTTACACATACAACTACAATAAATATCCCAGCGTTCTCTGCGATCACTCCTACGTCTCAAACTGTAGATTGTGAAAATAACATTATAGTTGCAACACCACCTTCTATTAATGATGCCTGCGGCAATAATATTACCCCTTCTGGACCTGTAGTTTCTACAAGTCCAGTTTGTGAAGGAGATATAACATATACATGGACTTATACCGATTGTGCAGGACATTCGCAAGACTATGTTGATACTGTAACTATTGAAAGAGAACCTTTTGCAGTTATTGCTGGTACAACTGATACCGTTGCTTGTTATGCAGACATCGTATTACCCACACCTCCTGCTGTAACTGATAATTGTAATAACGCTCTT
>JBPWQW010000002.1:0-383949 GCA_051814705.1 Flavobacteriaceae bacterium LMO-SS05 | reverse complement strand
CTCTTACCCCATCTGGTCCTGTTGAAGGAACTGTACCTGGATGTGAAGGCGATGTAACCTATACTTGGACCTACACTGATTGTGAAGGTAATACTCAAGATTATGTGCACACTGTAACTATTGAAAGAGAACCTTTTGCAGCTATTACTGGTACAACTGATACTGTTTCTTGTTATGCAGACATCGTATTACCTGCTCCTCCTGCGGTAAATGATAATTGTAATAATGCTCTTACCCCATCTGGTCCTGTTGAAGGAACTGTACCTGGATGTGAAGGCGATGTAACCTATACTTGGACCTACACTGATTGTGAAGGTAATACTCAAGATTATGTGCACACTGTAACTATCGATATACCAGATTTTATTTTACCCGTAAATGAAGGGTCAAATATTACATGCTTTGATGAGGCTCAAGTTATTCCAACTCCTCCAGATGTAAATGATAGCTGTGGAAATATAATTATACCAACAAATCCAGTAGTTAGTGCGGATCCTGTTTGTAAAGGTACTAAGACATATACTTGGACCTATACAGACTGTTCTGGAAACACAAATGATTGGGTGTATACCTATACATTAGACGAAAGTATTCCGCCAGTAATAGACAATTCAAACATTCAAAACATTGAAATCGAATGTGGAGCTTCAGATCCTAACGCATTACAAAATTGGTTAGACAACCATGCTGGGGCAACTGCAACCGATAACTGTGGTTCAGTTACCTGGTCTAATGATTATGGTCAAGACACGACCGTAAAATGTGATGATGGTGCGATTACTGTGACCTTTACAGCTACAGATGCTTGTAATAATTCAAGTACGACAACAGCAACTTATCTAATTAAAGATACTGGAAAACCAATACTTCAAACACCTGCTGCCGATCAAATAGTAGAATGTGATGGCGCTGGTAATGTTCAAGAGTTTAACACATGGTTAAATTCTAACGGAGGTGCAACTGCCTCTGACGACTGTTCTGCAATTGCATGGACAAATGACTATACCGCTTTAAATGAAAGTTGTGGCTTTACAGGAAGTGTCATTGTAGTATTTACGGCTACTGACGCGTGTGGCAATTTTATTACAACAAGTGCACAATTTGAAATTAAAGATAATATCAAGCCAACATTTACGGCTCCTGCCGATATTGAAATATTTACCAACGCTAATTGTAGCTACGATGCATCTATTGCCATTACAGGTGATGTAACGGATGAAAGTGATGCATGTTCCACAGATATTGAGGCTACGTATCAAGATGCAGTAGTCGCTGGAACTTGTGAAGGTAGTTTTGTGATTACTAGAACTTGGTCTCTAACTGATTCATGTGGAAATAATGCTGACAATCAAATACAAGTCATAACAATATCTGATAACACAGTGCCAACTTTTACTGCACCTGCCGATATTGAAATTTTCACGGATGCTGATTGTAACTATGATGCAAGTCCTGCCATGACAGGTGATGTATCTGACGCTGCTGATAACTGTTCAACAGGTATCCAAGCTACGTATCAAGATGAAGTAGTCGCTGGAGCGTGTGAAGGTAGTTATGTGATTACTAGAACCTGGTCATTGGTGGATAACTGTAATAATGCTGCTGAAGATCAAGTACAAACCATTACTGTATCTGATAACACAGCACCAACATTTACTGCACCTGCCGATATTGAAATTTTCACGGATGCGGATTGTAACTATGATGCAAGCCCTGCCATGACAGGAGATGTTTCTGACGCTGCTGACAACTGTTCCTCACAGATTCAAGCTACTTATATAGATGGTGAGCCTGTAGCTGGAGCGTGTGAAGGAAGCTATGTGATTACAAGAACCTGGTCATTAGTGGATAGCTGTAATAATGCTGCCGAAGATCAAATACAAATCATAACCATATCTGATAACACAGTGCCAACTTTTACGGCACCTGCCAATATTGAAATATTCACGGATGCCGATTGTAACTATGATGCCTCTATTGCGATAACTGGAGATGTAACGGATGCAGCTGATAATTGTTCCTCACAGATTCAAGCTACTTATGTAGATAGTGAGCCTGTAGCCGGAGCGTGTGAAGGTAGTTTTGTGATTACTAGAACCTGGTCATTGGTGGATAGCTGTAATAATGCTGCTGAAGATCAAATACAAACCATTACTGTATCTGATAACACGGCGCCAACATTTACCGCACCTGCCGATATTGAAATATTCACGGATGCGGATTGTAACTATGATGCAAGTCCTGCCATGACAGGTGATGTTTCTGACGCTGCTGATAACTGTTCAACAGGTATCCAAGCTACGTATCAAGATGAAGTAGTCGCTGGAACGTGTGAAGGTAGTTTTGTGATTACTAGAACTTGGTCATTGAAGGATAGCTGTAATAATGCTGCTGAAGATCAAGTACAAACCATTACTGTATCTGATAACACAGCACCAACATTTACAGCACCTGCCGATATTGAAATTTTCACGGATGCGGATTGTAACTATGATGCAAGCCCTGCCATGACAGGAGATGTTTCTGACGCTGCTGACAACTGTTCCTCACAGATTCAAGCTACTTATATAGATGGTGAGCCTGTAGCCGGAGCGTGTGAAGGAAGCTATGTGATTACAAGAACCTGGTCATTGGTGGATAGCTGTAATAATGCTGCCGAAGATCAAATACAAATCATAACCATATCTGATAACACAGTGCCAACTTTTACGGCACCTGCCAATATTGAAATATTCACGGATGCCGATTGTAACTATGATGCCTCTATTGCGATAACTGGAGATGTAACGGATGCAGCTGATAATTGTTCCTCACAGATTCAAGCTACTTATGTAGATAGTGAGCCTGTAGCCGGAGCGTGTGAAGGTAGTTTTGTGATTACTAGAACCTGGTCATTAGTGGATAGCTGTAATAATGCTGCCGAAGATCAAATACAAATCATAACCATATCTGATAACACAGTGCCAACTTTTACAGCACCTGCATCTATTGAAATATTCACAGATGCTGATTGTAACTATGATGCAAGTCCTGCAATGACAGGTGATGTTTCTGACGCTGCTGATAATTGTTCAACAGGACTTCAAGCCACCTATGTGGATAGTGAGCCTGTAGCTGGAGAATGCCCAGGTAGTTATGTGATTACTAGAACTTGGTCATTGAAGGATAGCTGTAATAATGCAGCCGAAGATCAAATACAAATTATTACTGTATCTGATAACACAGTGCCAACATTTACAGCGCCAGCATCTATTGAAATATTCACAGACGCTGAGTGTAACTATGATGTTTCTGTAGCCAATACCGGCGATGTAATGGATGCAGCCGATAACTGTACTACAGGTATTCAAGCTACTTATGTGGATAGTGAGCCTGTAGCCGGAGCCTGTGAAGGTAGTTTTGTGATTACTAGAACCTGGTCATTGGTGGATAGCTGTAATAATGCTGCCGAAGATCAAGTACAAACCATAACCATATCTGATAATACGGCACCCGAATTAGTAACAAATTTAGAAAGAAATATTTCTGTAGAATGTGATAATATTCCTGCTGTTGCTCAATTGACGTTCCAAGATAATTGTTCTTCAGATGTTACAGTTACATATAATGAGTCTTCTACTATTTCTGGAAATGCTCAAGATTATGTGATAACTAGAACTTGGACAGCAGTAGACGGATGTGATAATTCAACAATTATTACGCAGGCTATTAATGTCAGTGTAGGAGATGTTGTGACATCCGATACGAGCTTATGTATTACTGAAAATATCGATTTCGATTTATTTAGTCTATTAAGTGGTGATTATGATCTAAATGGATCCTGGACAGTAGTTTCTGGGGATGCAACCATAACTGGAAGCATCTTTAACCCTACTTCACTATTAGACAACGAAGGCCGTTTTGAAGAAAGCGACCTAGGCACCTATACCTTTAGATATGAAAGTTTAGATGAGACCAGTTGCCCTACTGAGGCAGAAGTTTCAATAACCTTAAATGATGAATGTGTGGTATTAGCCTGCGGTTCTGAAGATGTTGTTATCTCTAAAGCGGTAACCCCTAATGGAGATACTATTAACGATTTCTTTACAGTAACCGGAGTTGAAGATTGTGGATTTGTAATAGAATTACAATTGTTTAACCGTTGGGGAGCCAAAATCTATGAAAATTTCAATTATCAAAACGATTGGAATGGTGCATCATCAAAAGGTTCTTTTGGAAATGCAAACACGGTACCAACCGGAACATATTACTATATTATAAATTTAAAAAATAGTGGATTAAAACCTTTTGTAGGGCCAATCTACGTAGGAACCAAATAAATTTTAACCTATGAAGTTAGTAAAGTTTAACATCATCGTCTTTATACTGTTCAATTTCTGGATGGGATTTGCTCAGCAACTACCACAGTTTACACAGTATATGTATAATACGGTTTCAATAAATCCCGCTTACGCTGGAAGTAGAGAAACACTAAGTATTATCGGTTTGCACAGAAGTCAATGGGTAGGTCTCGAAGGGGGTCCTACAACCCAAACCTTCTCTATGCATACCCCATTAAGAAATGAAAAAGTAGGTTTAGGATTATCATTTATTAATGATGAGCTTGGATACCAAAATTTCTCATACTTATATGGAGATTTCTCTTATACCATTCAAACAGGTGCAAATACAAAATTGGCCTTTGGTATTAAAGCCGGATTTACAAGTTATAGTTTGGATCCAGAATTTCGAGCTTCTGAAGCAAATGACCCTTTAATTTCGGGTTATAAAGACAGATGGGAGCCTAATATTGGAGCTGGAGTTTACTGGCATAGTGAAAGATGGTATTTAGGACTGTCTTCACCTAGAATTTTGAGTACGAAATACGCAGAAGATGGTAGCTATAAGGCCGTAGAACGCCAAAGTTATTATATAACTGGTGGATATGTATTTGATCTAAGTGAGAACGTTAAATTTAAACCTGCCATGTTGCTTAAAGCCACAAACGGTGCGCCCTTGTCTTTTGATGTAACAGCTAACTTTTTATTCAATGAAGTATTCTGGGTTGGAGCTGCCTATAGAGTAAATGAACGTGCTGGAGCATTAGGTGGGATAGCAGATTTTCAAATTTCAAAACAATTGCGAATCGGTTATGCTTACGAGTATCCACTATCAGATTTAAGACCTTATACCAGTGGAACACACGAAGTACTTTTAATGTTCGAGTTATTTAATGTTAAACGTGTTAAATCGCCAAGATACTTCTAAAAAAAATACAATATGAAAGCAAAAATAACATTATTAATAATTGCTCTTGGTAGTACTTTTATGTTTGCTCAAAAGCAAGAGGTAAAATTAGCTGATCGGTTCTTTAAAGATTATTCCTACTTAAAAGCATCAGAAATTTACGCAAACGCAGTTAAATTAGGAGATAGCAGTATGCACGTACTGACTAGGCTTGGGGATTGTTATTATAACAATTCTAATGCCGATAAGTCTGCCACTTGGTATGGCAAAGCTATTAAATTATATGAATCTGATTTGGAGCCTGAATATATTTTTAAATATTCGCAAGCTTTAAGAAGTCAAGGTAACTATGAAGAAGCCATTGTTTGGTTAGAGAAGTATAGAGCTTTAAATCCTGACGACAATAGAATCGCAGGATTGGACTTTAGTAATTTAGAACTTTATCTACAATTAGCTAACGACGATGAAGTCTATGTATCTGTTGAAAATCTTCCGATCAATTCTAAATTTGCCGACTTCGGAGCTTATGAAAAAGATGGAAAATTAATATTTTCATCATCCCGTGATGGCAAAAGCAATATTTATGATTGGAATGGCGAACCCTTTTTAGACATCTATGAAGTCGCACTCAGTGAAAAAGATGGAAAAAACACCTTTGGTAAAGTCAATAGACTTAATGCCAAAAAAATTAATTCAGAATTTCATGAAGCTAATGTAGCTATAACAAATGATGGAAAAACCCTTTATTTCACAAGAGACAATGTGAGTAAACGAAACCAGCTAAAAACTGACCGACAAGGTACAGCACATTTAAAAATTTATAAAGCATCTTTAATAGACAGCACATGGCAAAATATTGTTGAATTGCCATTTAATGATAAATTCCATTCAAATGGTCATCCAGCTTTGAGCCCAGATAACAAAACTCTATTTTTTGTTTCAGACCGTGAAGGTGGCTTTGGAGATACAGACATCTATAAAGTTAATATTCTAGAAGATGGTAGTTATAGTATTCCAGAGAATTTAGGATCGACAATTAATACCGATGGGAAAGAAATGTTCCCTTTTGTAGCAAAAGACAGTACGCTTTATTTTTCATCTGATAGTAACATCAATCTAGGCTTTTTGGATATATACAAATCCAATATATTAAAGGACGCTACCAACACCAAAGTAGAAAATCTAGGAGCACCTTATAATTCGGGTTACGATGATTTTGGTTTCTTTATTGATTCTGATACTGAAATAGGTTATTTCTCTTCGAACAGACCAGGAGGAGTTGGAAGTGATGATATTTATGGATTTGTTGGTTGCTCACAAATAGTTAAAGGCACAGCGAGAAACAAAGAAACTCAAGAACCTTTAAGTTTGGTAACTGTTAAATTAATGAACAAAGATGGAAAGGTTATCAATACGGTGACTACCGACGAAAAAGGTGAGTATACTTTTAAAATTAAATGCCATACTAAATACACCGTTTTAGGCGAAAAACCAGACTTTAAAAATGACTTTAAAGACTTTACGTCTGGAGAAAAAACTGGAGGCGAAAACACTTTAGATTTATATTTAATCCCATTGATTAAAGACAATCAAATTGTGATCAATCCTATATTCTTTGATTTTGATAAATGGAACATTAGAACGGATGCCCAATACGAATTGGAAAATATCGTAGACGTATTGAGAGCACATCCTAATATGGTGATTAAAATTGAATCACATACCGATAGTAGAGGTAGCGACCGTTATAACATGAAATTATCAGATCGTAGAGCAAAATCTACAAGAGATTATTTACTATCTCGTGACATTGCACCAGAACGTATAGAAAGTGCTATTGGTTATGGCGAATCACAGTTATTGAACAAATGTTCTAACGGTGTAAAATGTACCGAAGAAGAGCATCAATTAAACAGAAGATCCTACTTTTATATATTAAAGGATTAACTTATTATCAATCTAACAAAGAAGCAGACTTGTATAAGTCTGCTTCTTTGTTTTAAGGCTATTTTGTAAACGTTATGGTATTAGGAATCACCACCCACTTCTTAAAAAAATTTCGCCCATAAGATTAGACTTTTGACTTTTTGAAAAATCGGGTTTTCATAGCTAGTAACAGGCCAATCAATATTCCTACTGAAAAACTACCTAAAATTATTAATACTCTTGACGCCGATAATTTCCAAAAAAGAAAATTAATATCTGTTACCTGTGCGTTTTGTATTGAAACTATTACAACAAGTAAAAAGACACTAAGTATTACAATCGTTTTAAACTTCATAATTATCTATTTTTTAATAATTTTAGACTTGTCATTTAAGCCTTCAACTTTAATCTCAGGATTTCCATAAATATAAATATTACTTCTGCCTTTAGCATAAACACTTAAATATTTACTAGCATAAATATATATATCCGAAGTGTTTGCAGCGTTGATATTGACGTTTGTCGCTTTAAGATTTTTGGCTTTAACATCAGTCGAGCCTGTTGTTATCAACTGCAATTGATCGCAATTGCCCTCTATTTTCATATCTGCCCGTTTATTAATGCTTAAATCTAAAGTATCAACAGACAGACTACCTTTTAGAAAAGCATTATCGTCTAAGCTCATCGACGCCGTTTCACTTTTTAATTTTATTTTCCCATCAGAACTGCCACTCATTCTAAATGTCACTTTACTAGCATTCATGTCCAGCTCAAAATCGGAACCATCAAACCCAATAAGTTCTAAACTGTCCAATTTGATATTATTTTGCCCAAAAACTTTAGAATTTTTGTTAAGTACAATCTTGTTTAAAGATAAAAAAGTCAAATCAATCTCCAGTTTTTTGCTTTTAACGATTCGATTGGTTGTATAAACTTTTAAAACACTGTCTATGACTTCCAACTTAATAACGTCGATTAAATTAAAATCAGCAGTTAGCTTATAACCTTCCGTATTGGCTTGCATCATAGTAACTTTAAGGCCATCTGATACCTCAATTTGGTTAAATGGTAAAAGGCTTCTATAGATCTCTGTAACGTCTTTATCTCCTCTTATTTTTAACTTTTTTTGGGCTGTCGCTGAAATGGACAACAATACGGATAAAACGATTACTAGTACTCTCATTGATCTTATTTTAAATGACCTGTCTTTTTTTTATTAAGGTAATAAAATAAATCTTGATATCATCTATCCAAAGCAGTAAATATCAAGGGGTTATTTAAGACAAATCGATCTCAACTATGATGGTTTAAAAAAATATTCAATATGAACTAGGATATCATTTATCACAAAAAAAAACGCCATAGGTATACTGTGGCGTTTTTAAACTAACTAACTAATTAACTAACTAACTAACATATATAAGGCTATCTATCTTTTGATAAATATATTTGTATAATACCATTTCCCTTCTTTATTCTGCTCAGCAGAGACTTCAAAATCCGTATAATCTCCTTCAATATTTTCTCTATGGCTATCACTGTTAATCCAAGCATTAACAACCGATTGTGCACTACTATATGCATAGGCTACATTTTCTGACACTACCTTGGCATTTGCATTTTGCTCTAGGCTAATTTTTCTTTGGTAAAAGTTGTCGTGGTTTACACTGTTGACTTCAACCATATAATCTGTATGAGTAAGAGCTACCGATTTTACAATATTAAGGCTCTTAAGTGCATTTAAACCTAAACCTATTCGGTGTTGATTAATAAGCTCTAAAATTTCTATTTCTATTTGTTTTGGTGCAGGTGCAGCTTTTAAATCAATTGCATTAATACTGTCAACTGGGAAATCTTCAGTAGAACAAGAAGAGAACATCAGTAAGGTCATCATTGCCAAAAAAGGCAGATAAATAGTAGGTTTCATAAGGGGTAATTTAGATTTGGTCTAGTAAAATTAGAAGACTACCCCACTTAATCTGTTAAAGAAATGTTAAAATCGATGAAAAACACACACTTTACCGATTCTTTATGCAAATCATCGATGAAATGCATCTTTTGAAATAAAAATAATGCATTACATCGCAATAAAACTGCGTTTTATCGATGAAACATTTTTTTTTAAAATTGAAGTTTTTGAAATGTACTTTTTAAGGAGAGAGTCTTGAAATATGCCAGCTAAAATCTTGATCCAACTTATATTGTATTCTGTCGTGAAGCCTGTTGGGTCGACCTTGCCAAAATTCAAATTCTATAGGTTTAACAATATAACCTCCCCAAAATTTGGGTCTTGGAATGTCTTTATCTTTAAATTCTGCTTCAAGTTGTTTTAACTTTTCTTCTAGGAATTCCCTACTATCCACAGGTTCGCTTTGATGGGATACCAAAGCTCCTAATTGGCTTCCTCTTGGGCGTGACTCAAAATAGCCATCGCTCAAATTTTCAGCAATTTTTTCAGCCGTTCCTTTTATGATAATTTGACGTTCTGCTCCATGCCAAAAAAAAGATAGACACAGTTTTGGATTAGTAGCAATAGATTTCCCTTTTACACTATTATAGTTTGTATAAAAAATAAATCCTTCATGTGTATACTTCTTAAGCAGGACTACCCTACTCCTAGGAAAGCCATCTGTTCCTATAGTGGCCACAGTCATGGCATTGGTCTCTATTTCTGGAAAGAAACGATCGACCTCATAAAACCACTTTTGGAATAGCTCCATTGGGTTTTCAGGCACATCTTTTCTTAAAAGCTCGCCTTTTTCGTAGGACTTTCTATAATTGCTTAAATCTGAATTCATGGTATACAAATTAACAAAATTTTAATTTTGTTAA
Organism: Flavobacteriaceae bacterium LMO-SS05; assembly: GCA_051814705.1. GTDB lineage: Bacteria > Bacteroidota > Bacteroidia > Flavobacteriales > Flavobacteriaceae > Geojedonia. The sequence continues at coordinate 373,965 of JBPWQW010000002.1, read as the reverse complement.
CTACACTATATTTACAAAACTTTATAGTTTTGCAGCTTCAAAAAAAAAACCATGAAATTTGAAGACTCTAAATATTTCTATGAGTATGATCATAAAAAAATAGTATTCCCATTTGGGAATTTTTATTTATGCAACCATTTTCTTATTTCAGAATTAAATGAAGGAGTTCATTTTTCCTGGGAAAAAATTGAACTTGTAGCCCAAGAATTACTTACATATTACGGGTCTAATGTTAAATTGAAATACATTTCTAACCGAGTAAATTCCTATTCAATGGAGCCACAATCCTGGAGCATTATTGAAAATAAATATGGCTTTTTCGAAGCGAGTGCTATTGTTTATTATAGTGACATTGGGTATAATAACGTATCCATTGAAAAACTTTTCACTAATAAAAACTTAAAGCGTTGCGTCAATTTAGATGAAGCCTTTGAATGGATCAAAAATCAAAGAGAATTTAGTCAAAACTCAAATGTTCTTCCGTCTTCAGCCAATTCAACAGACTGAAAAATAGTTTGTGCTTCCGTTCTAAACGCTTCCAAATCATTATATCGGGTGGAATAATGCCCTAAAATCAATGTTCCTACCTGAGCTTGATTAGCAATTTCTGCGGCTTGTTTAGCGGTGCTGTGTTTAGTGGGGAGCGCTAATTTTTTATTTTTATCTAAAAATGTTGATTCATGGTACAGTACGTCCACATCTTTAATTAGTGGTATAATAGCCTCATTATAGGCCGTATCACTACAAAACGCGTAGCTTTTAGGCTTTAACCCCGTTATGGTAACCTTTTCGTTTTTAATGAGATTTCCTTCTTTATTTTCAACATCAAAGCCTTGTTTGAGTTTTCGGTAATAGGACACATCAATATTATTGTTTTGAACTGCGTTCATATCTAGCTTGCGCTCTCCCTCCTTTTCTTTAAATAAAAATCCATTGGTGTACACACGATGGTCTAAAGGGATGGTATAAACACTAACTTTTTCATCTTCGTAAATGAGTTCTGAAGTATTTGAATTCAGTTCATGAAAAATTAACTGGTAATTGGTCCATGAATCTGCTAGTTTCATTTGAAGTGTTATGACTGCTTTCAACCCTTTAGGCCCATAAATATGAAGCTCGGCTTCTCTGGTTAACAATCTAAAAGTTGAAATAAGTCCAGCCAATCCAAAATAATGGTCGCCATGTAAATGTGATATAAAAATATGCTTAATTCTTACAAACTTTATTTTATGTCGGCGTAATTCAACTTGAGTACCTTCACCACAATCAATTAAGAATACATGATTTTTTATCTCTAAAACTTGCGAAGTGGGATTGGTATTGATACGGGGTGTGGCACTATAACAACCTAAAATGGTTAATTTCATTAATTACAGTTAATTTGATTGATGTTAAATCGCTAATTTGAAACCAATTTCAGCTAGACAACAAGCCCAAAATATATTTTAGAAGCCTAGATCACGCTCAATTTCATCCATTTCAATAATATCATACGCTTCTTTTAGAGTAGGCACAACGACAAGTTCGTCTGGTATTTCATTTAAATCTACGGCATCCGTTACAATAACAAATGAATGTTTTGCTTTGCGATGTGTATTGGAAACCTGAAGAAATTCAACAATATGTTCTAATGGAATCCCATTTAAACTTGTAAGGTTAACAATGATATTATCATTTTTATACCGTTCGTATAAAACCTCAAATTTTTTAATCAACTCAATAACAGAAGTTTTTTCTTGAGTAATAACAGTAGTGGATCCTTCAGTATAAAAATTCATAGTATTAGTGTTTAATTTTAGACGCTAACAAATAAATAACAGCCATCCGGATGGCAACTCCATTTTGAACTTGATCCAAAATAATGGCTTGTTTAGAATCGGCAACATCACTAGTGATTTCTACTCCACGATTGATGGGACCGGGGTGCATGATGATTACTTCTTTGTTTAAAGAATCTAACAGGGCTCTATTGACGCCATACTGCTGTGTATATTCTCTAGTTGACGGAAAGTAATTGATTTCCATCCGTTCATTTTGAATTCGCAACATATTTGCCACATCACACCATTGTAATGCTTTTCTCAAATTGGTTTCGACTTTCACCCCAAGTTTATCAATATATTTTGGGATCAGTGTTTTAGGTCCACAAACCATGATATTCGCCCCTTGAAGTTGCAAAGCAAAGATGTTTGATAGTGCTACTCTACTGTGTAAAATATCGCCAACAATCACTACATTTTTTCCTTTTACACTGCCCAATCGTTCTCTAATGGAATAGGAATCGAGTAAGGCCTGTGTAGGATGCTCGTGAGCACCGTCTCCTGCATTGATGATACTGGCGTTGACATGTTGTGACAAAAACATACTAGCTCCTGCATTTGGGTGTCTTAACACTACCATATCCACTTTCATGGATAGGATATTGTTTACGGTGTCAATAAGGGTTTCTCCTTTTTTTACTGAAGATTGCGAAGCCGAAAAATTAATAACATCAGCCGATAATCGTTTTTCGGCCAATTCAAAAGATAATTTAGTTCGAGTGGAGTTTTCAAAAAATAAATTGGCAATGGTAATATCACGAAGGGATGGAACTTTTTTAATGGGTCTATTGATAACTTCTTTAAAGTGATCTGCTGTTTCAAAGATTAACTGAATATCTTGTTTATTAAGATATTTAATTCCAAGTAAGTGATTCACACTTAATTCGCTCATAGATTAACTATTTATAAGATAAACTGCATCTTCTCCTCCATTTTCCTTCCATTTTACAATAACTTTTTCTTTGTTTATGGTGTCTACTTGACGACCTCTATAATTAGGTTGGATTGGCAAATGTCTACTAAAACGTCGGTCAATTAAGGTTAACAGTTCAATATCTTTTGGTCTTCCAAACGATTGAATGGCAGTTAAAGCAGCTCGAATACTACGACCCGTAAACAAAACGTCGTCAATAAACACTACATTTTTGTCTTCTACCATAAAATCAATGACTGTAGTATTGGCCTCCAAAGGTTTCTCACTTCTTCTAAAATCATCCCTAAAAAAAGTAATATCAAGTAGACCTAATTTCAGGTTTTTAATTTTATAGTTCTCTTTCAGCATTTGCGCCAACCTGATTGCCAAATATTTTCCGCGTGGTTGAATCCCAATTAAAACGGTGTTTTCAAATGTATTGTGATTTTCAATAAGTTGACAAGCCAATCGGTGAAGAATGATGTTTACCTCTTTGGAATTAAGTAAAACTTTCTGACTCATATTGTGTCCAATGCTGTATTTGGGATACAAAGGTAATGGAAAAAATTAACCATGCCTAAAAGGTTGTATTAAAAAACAAAAGAAGCGAAAAGCTTCTTTTGTTTTTTAAAGTTATATACTTATTATTATTTTAAGAACTTATAAGTCTTATATATAGATTCATTTTCGAGCATGACGATATATAATCCTCTATCGAGATGAGAAATATCTATTAAATGTAATAATTGAGGTGAATTTTCATTTGAGTGTTGTTTACCATCCAAACTGAACACTCTATAACCATCAAAATCCATATTATTCAATAGTTTGATGTGATCATTCTTTACAATCAATTGTAATGTGCCAGAAAGATTTTCTTCACCAATAGATAAAGTACTATCAAATTCGCTCATCATGGTAATGGAAGTTCCGTTGAGCAAAGTGCTTAAAAGGGTTCCTAATCCTGCAGGTTTATATACCCTCAAGTAATACTCGTCACCGGCACTAACATTTTCAACGATCTCTAGAAAGCCTCCACCAAATATAAGCGCTATGGGATAGCTATCGCAAGTTATTTCAACCAAATTATTTAGATCACCATTAGGAGCTTTTAAAAGCTGGAAATCAATGGCAGTACCTACTGCAATGGCAATACTCGCCATACCGAAAGTCAATTTGTTATCTCCTGAAGAAACAACATGCTTATAAAACACATCTTCAGTTGAACCACACATGGGCATTAATGCTGAAAAGGTGGCAGATTGATAATCTAATAAATTTACAGAGACGTTTGTGCCATCTACTGGTATTGGGTCATTTATGGTGTTTCCGATTTGGGCTCCAAGAAGTAGCGCATTGAACATCATAATAATAAATAAAGTACTTGTTTTCATAATAGTGAGGGATTTAGTTTACAAATTAAAATTACAATATAAAAAGTTTGTATATGCTTTATAATCAAATTGATTTTTAAACAATTTGATATAAAACAAGATAGTAATAGTGCTAAAAGTACAGAATAGACAATAATATTTCAATGAACTTTAATTATAAAATAAACATTTTTGTTAATTATATTTAACTAAATTACAATATTTATTTAATTATAATCAATGAAATTAGCTTTTTATTGAAAATATTATATTTTTCCATAAAAGTGCTTTCCATAAAAAAAGCCTTCCAAATTGGAAGGCTTTCATTTTTTAAATGGATTCCTGTTATTACAGGTTGATAAAAAACTATTTTTTAGCTTTTGCTTTAGTTGTTTTTCCTTCCATTTTATCTTTAAGAGCTTGTAGCTGGTCGTTGGCATCACCTAAAGTAGGTTTTGACTCTGCAGCATGGGCTTCAGCTTTTGCAGCTGCGGCTTTTACGTTAGCAATTTCCTCTTCTTTAAAGATAGCGGTATGAGAAGCCACTACACGTTTAAATTCTTTATTGAATTCAATAATTTTAAACTCTGTAGATTCGCCTTTTTTAAGTTTCTTACCATCTTCTTTTTCTAAATGTCTAGCAGGAACAAAAGCAACGATATCTTCATTAAAGTCTATGGTTGCACCTTTGTCTACCAATTCAGAGATTTCAGCGGTATGAACGGTACCTAGAGCAAATTCAGTTTCGTATTTATCCCAAGGATTATCCGTGGTTTGTTTGTGACCTAAACTTAATTTACGTCCTTCAACATCCAATTCTAAAACGACAACTTCCAAAGTGTCTCCTACATTACAAAATTCGCTTGGATGTTTGATTTTTTTAGTCCAAGATAAATCGGAAATATAAATTAATCCGTCAATACCTTCTTCCATTTCAACAAACACACCAAAGTTTGTAAAGTTACGTACAATCCCTTTGTGGCTAGAACCTACAGGATATTTACCAGTAATATCAGTCCATGGGTCTGGAGTTAATTGTTTGATACCAAGTGACATTTTGCGGTCTTCTCTATCTAAAGTTAAGATCACAGCTTCAATTTCGTCTCCAACAGATACAAAATCTTGTGCAGAACGTAAATGTGTTGACCATGACATTTCACTCACGTGAACCAATCCTTCAACACCTTCTTCAACTTCTATAAATGCACCATAGTCTGCAATTACAACAACTTTACCTTTTACTTTATCGCCAACGGCTACGCTTTCTGCTAAAGCTTCCCAAGGATGTTTGCTTAATTGTTTTAAACCTAATTGGATTCTAGATTTATCTTCATCAAAATCAAGAATAACCACATTGATTTTTTGGTCTAATTCTACAATTTCATTTGGATGATTGATTCTAGACCAAGACAGATCGGTAATATGAATTAAACCATCTACACCACCAAGGTCAATAAAGACACCGTATGAAGTAATATTTTTAACAATACCTTCCAATACTTGTCCTTTTTCTAATTGGCCAATGATTTCTTTTTTCTGTTCTTCAATGTCTGCTTCAATCAACGCTTTATGTGAAACTACAATGTTTTTGAATTCGTGGTTGATTTTAACCACTTTAAACTCCATAGTTTTATTAACGTATTGATCGTAATCTCTAATAGGTTTCACGTCAATTTGAGAACCTGGTAAGAATGCTTCTATTCCAAAAACATCCACAATCATTCCTCCTTTGGTTCTACATTTTACAAAACCATTTACTATTTCACCAGTATCGTGTGCGTTGTTAACACGGTCCCATGCTTTGATTACACGAGCTTTACGGTGTGATAATACCAATTGTCCTGTTGCATCTTCACGCACATCAATCAATACCTCTACTTTGTCTCCAACTTTTAAATTTGGATTGTATCGGAATTCGTTGAGTGAAATGACACCTTCAGATTTAGCATTGATATCAATGATGGCATCGCGATCTGAAAGATGAATTACAATACCTTCAACTACTTCGTTATCAAGAGTATCTACGAAATTTTCTGAAACTAATTTTTCAAATTCTTTAAGTTGTTTGTCATCCACTTGGTCAATTCCTTCTTCGTAATTGTGCCAATTGAAATCTTTTAAGAATTTTTCTGGATTTACTGGAGCTTGAGTTGCAACTGGAGCTTCAACAGCTTCTGAAGTCTCTTCAACTGCTTCAACGGTTTCAGGAGTTTCTTCAACTACTTCAACGGCTGTTGGAGTTTCTTCAACTACTTCTTTTGCTCCCTCAGCAGCTTCTACCGCTTTTTTTGTTTTAACAGTTTTTTCTGTTTCTTCTGCTTTAGTTGCTTCAACTTCAGCTTTTTTTGTTTTCTTTTCAGCCATTTGCTGATTATAATTTTGTATTCTGTTAGTCTAGGATGAGATTAAGCGAATAACCTACAGAAGTGTTATTATTATTTGATTTTCAGTCCTTTTATATATCCTACGCTTCGCTAAAAGGAGTGCAAAAATACAATTTAATTCAAACAAAACAAAAAAATAAAGATTTATCCGTAAAAACAAAAAGCAAGCAATAAAGCTAATGAAAACCAGAGCGTTAAAGGGCTTTGTTAACCCATTCTATTTTGTTTTTTGCCAAACTCAAAACTTTGTTGAATTGTTGCTCCAGTGTCAAATTTGAATTATCTATTTCTATGGCATCATCCGCTTTAATAAGTGGTGAATCGTCTCGTGTAGAATCGATATAATCCCGGGATTTCACATTTTCTAAGACATCTTCAAAACTTATGTTTTCTCCTTTGCCGAGAAGCTCTTTATAACGCCTTTTGGCTCTAAGATCGGCTGAAGCAGTCATAAACAGTTTAAGCTCAGCGTTTGGAAAAACCACAGTTCCTATGTCTCTTCCGTCCATTACAACACCTTTATGTTGACCGTATAGCTGTTGTTGCTTTACCAATTGCTGCCGTACTTCGGTTATGGCAGATACGCGACTTACCAATTGCGAAACCTCCAATGTTCTAATTTCCTTTTCAATATTTTGGCCATTCAAATAGACTTCGGCAAAACCTAATGCTTCATTAAATTTAAACGTGATCTCAATACCTTTTAATTGAGCTATAAGTTGCTTTTCTTTTAATGAATCCCTATCAACTAATTGATTTTGCATGGCATAAAAGGTGACTGCCCTGTACATAGCTCCGGTGTCGACATAAATGTATCCTAAGGCTTTAGCCAATTGTTTGGCAATCGTGCTTTTGCCCGTAGAAGAAAATCCGTCGATGGCTATGGTAATTTTTTCCATATTTACTGTAAATCTAATTGCAAACCAAAGAAACTTGTATTGGCAGCGCTAGTGTATCTTGCATGCGTATAACTAAATCTCATTTTATTGAATTTTAATCCAATTCCAAAAGATAATCCCGAAAAATTACGCTGGTCAACAATTCTCAGTTCTTCTGAACGCCTAAAATTATAACCTAATCTAACATTAAAGCCTTTTTCAGGAAATAATTCTGCTCCTATAATAGTATGGCGCATGACTTCGTTTAAAAAGCCTATTTTTTCTTGAGTTTGGTTACCACTTAAATCTGTTGTAGCACGGGCAGGGTTAGAAACACCTATTGGCCATTTTTGCAAATTTTCAAAGGTTAAATGCCATCGTATCGGCACATTTTCTAAGGTTTGGGATAATCCTAAATCAACTTCCAAGGGTAATTTTTCATTAGCTCCGGCATAGGTTGTGAATTGCGTGCCAAGATTTCTAACTACTAATGAAGAACGAAAACCGAGTCGGTCGTCAATGTACATGATTCCAAGATCGACTGCCCCTCCTATGGAACTATATTGTTCTAACTTTGAAGTAATCAATTTAACGTTAAACCCACCATAAAAATCAGAACGACCCAACTGCTTTGCATAACCAACTGATAATGCCGCTTCATTACCTGTAAAGGATCCGGTTGGAACCCCATTTTGGTCATAACCATCAAAGCTACCATAATTAATATAGGTCATCCCCGCATGAAAAGTCTGCACGCGCCGATCCCAAGTATAGGCATAGGCTGCAGTACCGTAACTAATTCCCCCCAAATAACTAGAATAGTTTAATGCCAATTGATTGTCCATTTCTACATTTATGGATGCGGGGTTATACAGACCTGCCGTGACATCGTAATCATAATTTGTGATCACTTTACCCCCTAAAGCCGCCTGACGGGGCGATGATACCAAGTTTAAAAATTGGTATGTCGACTCACCTCCTACTTGTGCAAAAGCTGATGATATAAAAGTAAAAATCAATAAAGTGGCAACCCTCTTTAGCATAAGTTTGCAAAGTAAATAAATCTAACTTAAAACGGGTGTATGATTAATTTATTTTTGAACCAAGAAAAAACCTCGACTTAGTCGAGGTTTTTGGATTATAATATTTTGGGATTCTGTACCTTTTGATCGGTTAAAGCGAATTTTAAAACATCACTCATTTCCGTTACATAATGAAACTTTAGTCCCTTCAAATATTCGGGTTTTATTTCGTCAATATCCCGTTTATTCTCTTCGCACATTAAAATTTCTTTTATCCGTGCTCGCTTGGCAGCCAATATTTTTTCTTTGATGCCTCCAACAGGCAATACTTTACCTCTCAAGGTTATTTCACCAGTCATTGCCAAACTATTTTTAACCTTACGCTGTGTAAACAACGATACTAAAGAGGTTAACATGGTGACTCCCGCACTTGGCCCATCTTTTGGAGTGGCGCCTTCTGGTACGTGGATATGCACATTGTACTTTTCAAATAGTTCTGGGTTTATTCCAAATTCATCGGCATTGGATTTTATATATTCCATGGCTATGGTAGCCGATTCTTTCATAACCTTGCCCAAATTTCCAGTAATGGTCAAATTGCCTTTTCCCTTAGATAAAATCGATTCAATAAATAAAATATCACCTCCAACTTTTGTCCAAGCTAGCCCTGTCACAACGCCTGCAACATTGTTATTTTCGTATTTATCGCGTTCTAGCCTTGCGGGTCCCAAAACCTTCACAATGTCGTCATTAGTGACTTTAATATTATAGTCTTCCTCCATTGCAATATTTTTTGCCGAATGACGCACCATTTTAGCAATTTGCTTTTCCAATCCCCTTACACCAGATTCTCTGGTATAACCTTCAACAATCTTTTCTAATTGAGGTTTTGCAATTTTTAAATTATGGGAATCTAATCCATGTTCTTTTAATTGTTTTGGCAACAAATGACGTTTGGCAATTTCAACTTTTTCTTCAATGATATAACCTGAAACATTAATAATTTCCATTCTGTCCAACAATGCCGGCTGAATATGGTTTAAACTGTTACAGGTTGCAATAAACATGACTTTAGACAGATCGAAGCCCATTTCCAAAAAGTTGTCATAAAATTCGTTGTTTTGTTCTGGATCCAACACTTCAAGCATCGCTGAAGAAGGATCTCCTTGATGAGAATTTGACAGTTTATCAATCTCATCCAATACAAACACAGGATTTGAAGTCTCGGCCTTTTTGATACTTTGAAGGATTCGCCCAGGCATGGCGCCAATATAAGTTTTTCGGTGCCCACGAATTTCGGCTTCATCGCGTAAACCACCTAAAGACATTCTTACATATTCCCTACCCAAAGCTTCGGCTATAGACTTTCCTAACGAGGTTTTACCCACACCTGGAGGTCCATAAAAACAAAGAATGGGCGATTTCATATCGTTACGAAGTTTTAAAACCGCTAAATATTCTATAATCCGTCGCTTAACATCATCCAGACCGTAATGGTCTCGATCCAAAATACGTTTGGCACGTTTTAAATCAAATTTATCTTTGCTATAGGTATTCCAAGGTAAATCTAAAAATAAATCCAAGTAATTACGTTGGATGGAATACTCAGCAACCTGCGGATTCATGCGCTGTAATTTTGATAATTCCTTATCAAAATGATCGGCAACTTTATCGTCCCAAAGTTTTTCTTCGGCACGCAATTTCATATCCTCAATTTCCTCATCATAAGACACACCGCCAAGTTCTTCTTGAATGGTTTTTATTTGTTGATGCAAAAAGTACTCCCGCTGTTGCTGGTTCATGTCGCTTTGCACCTTAGACTGAATATCATTTTTTAATTCCAATTTTTGAAACTCGATATTCATATACTTCAAGGTAGCCAAAGCGCGTTCTTTTAAGTCGTTGATCTCAAGCAATTTTTGCTTTTCGTCGACGGCCAGATTCATATTGGAAGACACAAAATTGACCAAAAACGAATTGCTTTCAATATTTTTTATGGCAAATGAAGCTTCAGTTGGAATATTTGGGCTGTCCTTAATAATTTGAAGCGCCAAATCTTTTATGGAGTCAATTATCGCCGCAAATTCTTGATTGTCCTTTGCGGGTCTAGCCTCTGCAATATCTTTAACTGTGGCATTAATATAAGGTTCTTCAGATATGACCTTATCGATTTCAAAGCGTCTTTTACCCTGAATAATAATAGTTGTGTTACCATCGGGCATTTTTAACACTTTCAAAATTCGTGCAACGGTGCCTGTATTAAAAATGTCCTTTGCAACAGGATCTTCTATATTTTCGTCTTTTTGTGAGACTACTCCAATGACCTTGCTGCCTTTGTTGGCGTCATTTATGAGACGAATGGATTTATCCCTACCCGCAGTAATGGGTATCACAACACCTGGAAATAATACTGTATTTCGAAGCGGTAAAATGGGGAGCGATTCAGGGAGTTTCTCCTTGTTTATTTCTTCTTCATCTTCTGGAGTCATCAAAGGAATTAATTCCGAATTTTCTTCAAATTCCTTAAATGACAAACTGTCAAGACTTATAAAATTAGATTTAGCCATAAATATATTTAGGTCATTCTGTCATTAAAATTACAGAATTATTTAAGATTAATTATTAAACATTAATTACTTTTAATTGATTTTCAGATATTTATAAAATCAATAGCTTTAATTATTTCTTTATGTTTTCAATAGTTATGCCATTACCAAACTCCAAATTAAAAACTTTTTTTAATCAAAGTGTAACACTTTTTAATTTGTTCCATCTTTATACTAAAGCATTTGTTTTTTGACCCTAGCCAACCAACATATAGAGCAGTTAATCCAACTCTGTAAACAAGACAACCAGCAAGCGCAAATGGAGGTCTATAACAGGTATTACAAAGCCATGTATAATACGGCGTTCAGAATCTTGAAAGATAGTTATGTAGCTGAAGACGTGATGCAAGATTCTTTTTTGACTGCGTTTACCAAACTGGATAGCTTAAAGGAAGTTACAACCTTTAGTGCCTGGTTAAAACGCATCGTAATAAATAACAGTATTTATAATTACAAAAAAAACAATGCCCACAAAGACGTTCCTTTAGATGATATTCAATATAAAGTTGAAGATCAATCTGGTATTGAAGAAGATTATGAGTTTACAAATCTTAAAGCAATTCAAATTATGGAGGCCATGAAGTTGCTTAAAGACAATTACCAAATAGGATTGACCTTGAATTTAATTGAAGGTTATGATTATGAAGAAATTTGTGACATTATGAACATCACTTACTCTAATTGCAGAACGATGATATCTCGCGCTAAAGTTAGTTTAAGGCAAAAACTGGAGCCTTTGGCCCTTATTTAATAACCATGAAAAAAAATACTTTGGAAACACTTTTTGAAAACTTAAAACACGAGTTTGATGTTGAAAACCCTAATGATGGGCACGAGCTTAGGTTTTTGTCTAAATTAAAAGGAGGTGAAACAACGATTGTCAAGCTAAATTACACGCGATCTAGTTTCTGGAAACCCTTAATGGCTGTTGCGGCTTCTGTAGTATTGTGTGTGAGTATCTTAATCGTGATTCAAAATCAATCTGAAACTAAGGATTTGGCAAGTATCTCGCCCGAACTATATAAAACTCAAACTTTTTTTACAACAGCAATTACTCAAGAATTAGCAAGTTTAAATAAGGAACGTTCTCCAAAAACTGAAATTATAATTCATGACGCCATCATTCAAATAGGTCTATTAGAAAAAGACTATGAAAACCTAAAAGTTAATTTGACTGACAGTGGTGACGACAAACGCGTGATTTATGCCATGATTTCAAATTTTCAAAATAGAATTGATGTGTTACAAAACGCATTAAAACAAATAGAAGAAGTTAAACAATTAAACACAAACCAAAATGAAAACAACCTTACTATATAAAACAGTCTTAATTCTGCTATTGCTTCCGGCAATAGCATTAGGAAACAATGCTGAAAAGTCGAGTGGAAAATATACCAAAGAAAAAACTATAAAAAAAGAATTCACAGTCAATAAAAATGCCTTATTAAAAGTTAATAATAGCTATGGAAACATTGATATAGTGACCTATGACGGCACTACAATCTCAATTGAAGTCCGCATCAAAACAAACGGAAATGATGAGGAAAAAGTGCAAAAAAAATTAGATGACATCACTATAGAATTTAATGTAACATCGTCTAAAGTAGAGGCTGAAACGCTATTCAATAAAAACAAATCCAACAGTTGGTGGAGTTGGGGTAAAAACAACAACGTAAACATGGAGATTAACTACATTATAAAATTACCTATAACCAATAGTGTAGACTTAAACAATGATTATGGCAGCATTAATTTGGATAAGTTGGAAGGAAGAGCAACCATTAACTGCGATTATGGGAAAATCACCACAAAAGAACTGATGGCCGATAACAACGTTCTTAATTTTGATTATACCAATAACAGCTACTTTGCCTATATAAAAAGCGGTAAAATAAATGCTGATTATAGTGGATTTACTGTTGGAAAAACCAAAAATTTACAAATCACTGCCGACTATACAAAATCTGTAGTAGAAGTTGCCGAAGATGTCAACTACAACTGTGATTACGGCTCCGTACACATCGAAAAAGCTAATAATGTGACGGGTAACGGCGATTATTTAACAGCCCGCTTAGGAGATATATATAAAAATGTAACTATTAACGCAGATTATGGCTCCATTGAAATCAAGCAAATGACTTCAAATGCCGGTAATATTAGTATAGAATCCGAATACGTTGGTATTACTATTGGCTACCACACTGCCTATCATTTCAATTTTGAAATTGATTTGGAGCATGCGTCCCTTAGAGATAAAGAAGGTTTGGAAATTTCTAAACAGAAAATAGAATCTTCAGACACCTATTATGCAGGGTACTACGGTACTTCCAATTCTGGTAATCTCATTAAAATAAACTCCGATTACGGTAGCGTATCACTCAAAAAAATTAAATAATCAAAAAACGAACAGTACAATGAAAACATCAATTTTAACAGTAACAACTCTATTGTTTTTAAACCTAAGTTATGCTCAATCATGGGGAAATGGAGAGAAGATTAAAGGCAACGGCAACGTCACAACTATTACTAGAACAACAGCAGAATATGATAGCATTAGCTGCGAGGGTTCATTCGACTATATTTTGGTAGCTGGAACTGAAGGCAAACTCACGCTTGAAGGCGAAGAAAATTTACTCAAATACATTGTTACCGAAGTAAAGGATCGTAAGCTAGTTGTGAAAACTGAAAAAAACATCAATTTAAGAACAACTTTAAGCAATACCATTAAAATAACGATTCCATTTAAAGACATCGATAATGTTTCCCTTGCTGGTTCTGGGAATTTATCCAATACCGATACCATTACGGCAACCGACCTAAAAGTGTCACTTTCAGGTTCGGGTGATATGGTTTTAACTATCGAAACTTCTAGTGTAAAAGGGAGTATAGCAGGATCAGGAGATTTAACTCTAAAAGGAAACACAAATTATTTAGAAGCCAAAGTAGCTGGTTCGGGAGATTTTCACGGATTCAATTTACAGGCCAACACGACCGATGTCGCCATAGCAGGTTCTGGCGATGCTGAAGTAGTGAGCAATGAAAGCTTAAAAGCACGTATTGCTGGTTCTGGTGATATTGAATATAAGGGAAATCCTAAAAAAGAAGACTCCAAAGTTGCCGGATCAGGCAGTATTAGGAGCCATTAATTTTAAGTGTTATAGCATTAAAAAGTCATTCTCCATTTCAGGGAATGGCTTTTTAGTGTATCGTGGATTTTTTGGGAACTCTAAATAACAATACAATTCCAATTAAAAAGAATACAAACAAAAACAAAATAGAATTGCGCATACTTCCCGTTATTTGATCAATGGTTCCAAAAATAATCATGCCAATCACGATTCCAATTTTTTCTACCACATCATAAAAACTAAAGTATGAGGTTGTGTCCTTTGTTTCGGGCAAAAACTTGGAATAGGTCGATCTTGCCAAAGCTTGGATACCACCCATAACCATTCCTACCATACCTGCAGCAATATAAAAGTCTATTGGAGTCATCATAAAATAAGCATAAAAACACAAGCCCATCCATATAAAATTAACAACGATCAGCGTTTTTATATTTCCAAATTTTTGTGATGCCCTTGAGGTCAGGATAGCCCCTACGATCGCCACTAGTTGAATGATTAAAATGCTAATTATCAAACCCATGGTTTTTTGGGTACTGTCTTCCCATGCAATTTCTTCTTCCCCAAAATATACCGCTACTAACATAATTGTTTGTACGGCCATACTAAATACGAAAAATGCACTTAAATATCGTTTTAACCTTAAATCCCGAAGCAGTTCACTCCAAACCAATCGCAGTTCCTTAAAACCGTTAAAAATTATGTTCTTTGTAACCTTATGACCAGTTGATGTGCCTTTAGGCAACACATAAAATGTATATTGACTAAATACAATCCACCATAGTCCAACAGTTATAAACGCTGTTTTCATGGCTTCGGTTTTGGCAGCATTTAAAGATGCTTCAGTTGTACCAATATCAAAACCAAACCACTCTGGCTTCATGACCATGGCCAAATTAATCAGCAGCAAGATCACACTGCCAATATATCCCAAACTAAATCCTTTCGCACTTACAGCATCCTGTTGCTCCGGATAGGCAATATCGGGTAGATAAGAATTGTAATAGACCAAACTGCCCCAATATCCAATGAGCCCCATAAAGTAGAACAAAAGGCTTATATAAATATGTTCAAGACTAAACCAATACAACCCAATACACCCTAGTCCTCCCGTATAACAAAAAAACTTCATGAAGCCTTTTTTATTACCAATATAATCTGCTATTCCAGAAAGTAAAGGAGAACTAATCGCTACTACTAAAAATGTAAAAGCGGTAACAAAGGTAATTATGGCTGTACTTTTAAATTCAAAACCAAAAGCATCTACTTTTTTTATTTCTGAAACAAATAATGAAGAATAATAGATAGGAAAAATTGAGGAAGCAATAGTAAGGGTATAAACCGAATTCGCCCAATCGTAGAATGCCCAGGCATTAAGAAGTTTTGCACTTCCTTTTTCAAGTGGTTTCATAAAAAAGCTGCCCTTTTATGAGCAGCTTCTAAAGTAAACAAATATTTTTAATTGACTTTTAGTATTTTCCCAAAGGTCTAAATGAGGTTACACCAAATTTTGCAGCTTCAACTTTTGCTTTTGGTGCCAGTTGGGTTAAGTTAGATATTCTCGAGTCGTTGGATGGATGGGTACTTAAAAATTCTGGTGGGGATTGTCCTCCGCTATTGGCTTTCATACGCTTCCACAACGCTACAGCTTCATCTGGATTATAACCCGCAATGGCCATTAATTTTATACCAATCTCATCAGCTTGACTTTCATGGCTTCTACCAAATGGCAGCATGACACCTACTGTTGAACCTACACCGTAAGCTTGCATCCAAGCTTGTTGGGCTTCGGTTGATTTACCGCTTGTGGCCACTCCAACTCCAACGGCTCCTACTTGCTGTAAAACGCCAGAACTCATTCGTTGTTGTCCATGGTTTGCTAAAGCATGAGCAACTTCGTGACCCATAATAGCAGCTATAGCGGTCTCGTTTTCGGCAATTGGTAATATACCTGTATAAAACACTATTTTACCACCTGGCATACACCAAGCATTCACAGCCTTATCTTCAACTAAATGGTATTCCCATTTATAATCTTTCAAATATCCTTTATAACCATTAGCGTCCAACCACCGTTCAGATGCAGCTGCAATACGTTCACCAACACGTTTAATCATTTCTGCATTTGCAGTATTCTTTACCACCTTATTTTCAGACAAAAATTGATCGTATTGCGCAAAAGCCGTGGGAAATATTTGAGAATTTGGTACAAGTGCCAAGGTTTTATTTCCTGTAAAAGGATTAGTCGCACAGGATAAAATCAATATCGTTGTGAAAAAAGTCACTAAACTATTCTTAAATTTCATATCCGTTTATTTTATAAATTTGAGTTTAAAATTACAAAATTCATTCCAAAAATAATTACAAAATTTAATTCAAGATTTACATAATTCGCTACAAATGAATTAAGCGTTTATTTCTATTCGCCAATCAAATGCAACTGTGTAAAATTCTTTTCAATAATCATAGAACTCGATCCGTTAATTTTTAAATCTTGGATTGAAATCTCTACATTATCGATTTGAATTTTATTGATTGTAAAAGGTAATCCATGAAAATGTATTTCGAAATTTTCGTAATCGGCTGAATATTTCCCTTCTTTATGTTGTTGAATAATCAATTCATTAGGTCTGCCTGTTAATTTAAAGGTCCTGAGACTATAACGCCCTTTGGTATAATCGTAGCCATCATGAACATCGTCATATAAGGTAGAATCCTCTTTACCAACTTTGTAATAGACGTCTAATGTTAATATCTCTAGTGGTTTCTCGTCCACATATTGTTGAATAGGATATTTTGGTATAACCGCTCCTGCTTTTACAAATATTGGCATGCTGTCAATATCGGCATCAACCCACATTTCCTTGCCACCTGCTATAATATCATCGGTCCAATAATTAAACCATTTCCCTTTTGGTACATACATACGTCTACCTTTAGCGTTGGGTTCTAAAATTGGGCAAACCAAAATTTTGTTGCCATATATAAACTCATCAGTCCTGTAATGGGTGTTGACATCGTCTTGATCATACAAAACCAACGATTTTAAAATAGGAGTGCCTTCATTGACATGATGCCAAAAGGCGGTATATAAATAGGGCAATAATTGATATCTGATTTCAATAAACTTTCTAACAATGGCTGTTACATCTTCATCAAAAGCCCAAGGTTCCTGATCGCCGTGATCACCTGAAGAATGGACTCTAAAAAATGGATGAAAAGCCCCTAGTTGAATCCATCTGGTAAACAGCTCGCCCTGTGGTTGTTCGGCAAAACCCCCAATATCACTGCCTGCAAACGAATATCCCGACATGGCCAAACGTTGTGTTTGTATATTGGCAATCCATAAATGTTCCCATGAAGCGACATTATCGCCTGTCCAAGTAGAAGAATACCGTTGCGTTCCAGAATAAGCTGCTCTAGTAATTACAAATGGTCGCTTAGGGTAGACATATTTTTTTAATCCCTGATAGGTAGCACGCGCCATTTGCATGCCATAAACATTATGAGCTTTTCTGTGGCTACAAGGATTTCCATCATAATCGTGACGTACATCATCTGGAAATGTTTTGTTGGGTACTTCCATAACTGCGGGTTCGTTCATATCATTCCAAACGCCCTTAACTCCAATGTCGCCTATAAGTTCTTTGTACAAGCCAGACCACCATTCCCTCGCTTCAGGATTTGTGAAATCTGGAAAATAACATTCACCGGGCCAAACTTTTCCCTTCATATATGGACCATCTGCACGTTTACAGAAATAGCCTTTTTCTAATGCTTCCTTAAATACCGAATACTCCTTATCGATTTTAATGCCTGGATCTATAATGGCAACTGTTTTAAATCCGTCGTCCAATAATTCTTTGACCATACGTTTGGGATCTGGAAAATAGTCTTTATTCCAAGTAAAACATCTAAACCCATCCATATAATCAATATCCAAATAAATGGCGTCACAAGGTATTTTAAGCTTCCTAAAAGTCGATGTAATTTCTTTTACTTTGCTCTCCGGATAATAGCTCCATTTACATTGGTGAAAGCCTAAGGCCCATAGTGGTGGCAATTGGTGCGGTTTTCCAGTTAAATCGCTATAACTTTCTACAACATCGTTTAATTGTGGGCCATAAATGAAATAATAGTTCATTTCGCCACCATCTGCCCAAAAGCTTGTTACATTTCTGCGCTCTTGCGCAAAATCAAAAAAGGTTCTAAAGGTATTGTCAAAAAAGATTCCATAGGCTTTTTTATTACTTAAGCCGGTATAAAATGGAATCGCTTTGTAAATGGGATCTGTATCTTTATCAAAAGCGTAGGAGTCGGTTACCCAATTTTCATAACGCTTGCCTTTTAAATTTAAATGTACAGGCTTGTCTCCCAAACCATAATAACTCTCTCCATTTTGGGCAACTTTGCTCATTTTAACAATGTTACCACCATGTTGATAATTTTCTTCCCAATGAAAACCTGCCTCGTCTTGATTAATTAAAATTCCATCCTGAGCATCGTATAAAGTAACTTCAAGATTTTCTTTAGATATCTTACAAATTAATTTAGAAGTTGTAACGACATAGCTGTCTTTTTCTTCTTCAATTAATAATTTGTTGTATCCTGAACTGGCGTATTTTGTAATAGCGTAGGAGAAATCTTTTTCAAAATTTCCTGTCGTGGTATATCGAAACCTTAAGACACTATCTCTTAATATCGTTAGTTGAAGAATGACATCATTTTCGGTTGTAAAATATAAAGCGTCAACGTCTTTTCTGAAGTCTATTATTTTTGAAGGAAATAAATTTCCTTTATACTCTAATTCGGTATTGACAATCATATTATAATTTGCTTAGCGGATGTAAAAAAAAGCATTAGTTAAGACATATTAAACAATTATTACAAACAATTTGCCTGTTTTATGTCCTCTTTAGGTTTTGCTGGTAAATTTTAGTAATTTGATAATTAATCACACTTTTATCAATACAAAATTCTTTTATTGCTGATACTTAAATGCCACCATAGCCAATGGAGGGATTGTGATGTCGATGGAATGATCCCTAAAATGCCATGTTGCTTTTTTAGAAGATTTTAGTTTATTCTTAAATTCACCCGAACCTGCATATTCTTTTTTGTCGCTGTTAAATATCTCTACAAGCTTTCCTTTTCTAGGCAATCCTATTTTATAATTTTCTCTTGGTATTGGGGTCATATTGCAGGCAATAACAATATCATCTTCAGTCTTGTTCCCTTTTCTAATATAAACCAATACTGAATTTTCGGCATCACTATAATCTATCCATTCAAATCCTTCAGCTTGAAATTGCTTTTGCGACAACGCGGGTTCATTTTTATAGAAGGCGTTTAAATCTCTAATCAAAGTTTGTACACCTTTATGAACATCATATTGTAATAGATGCCAATCTAAGCTTTGCTGAAAATTCCATTCGCTACTTTGCCCAAATTCAGATCCCTGAAACAGCAATTTCGTTCCAGGGTGGGTGAACATATAGCTATATAATAAACGTAAATTTGCAAAACGTTGCCACTCATCACCCGGCATTTTACCTAAAATCGACTGTTTTCCATATACGACTTCGTCATGGCTTAACGGCAACATAAAATTTTCGGTAAAGGCATAGGTCATACTAAAAGTTAAGTCGTTTTGATGATGCCTTCTGTATATGGGTTCCTTAGAAAAATAATCGAGGGTATCATGCATCCAACCCATCATCCACTTCATTCCAAAACCCAGTCCTCCAAGAAAAGTAGGTTTGGAAACACCCGGAAAAGCGGTCGACTCTTCGGCAATGGTTTGCACATCAGGAAAACTACTATACACTGCTTCATTCATTTCTTTCATAAATGCAATGGCTTCCAAATTTTCACGACCGCCATATATATTTGGTTCCCATTCACCCTCGTCTCGGGAATAGTCCAAAAATAACATGGACGCCACAGCATCCACGCGCAGTCCATCGGCGTGGTATTGATCTAACCAAAAAATGGCATTACTGATTAAAAACGATTTGACTTCATTACGACCATAATTAAAAATTAAACTTTTCCAATCGGGATGATAGCCTCTGCGTTTATCGGGGTGTTCATACAAACAGGAGCCATCAAAAAACCCGAGTCCATGAGCGTCTTCAGGAAAATGAGATGGTACCCAATCTAAAATAATTCCTATATCATTTTGGTGCAGTTTATCGACCAACAATTTAAATTCTTCAGGATAACCAAAGCGTGATGTTGGCGCAAAATAACCAGTAAGCTGGTAACCCCAACTTGGGTCATAAGGAAATTCCATAACTGGCATCAACTCTACATGAGTAAAGTTCATGTCTTTTAAATAGGTCACTAAATCGTCGGCCAATTCCACATAAGACAAAAAGCGATTCTCTTTAATCTGTTTTTTCCAAGACCCCAAATGCACTTCATAAACCGAATAAGGAGCATCTAATGCATTGTGTTTTTGTCGTTTTTTCATCCATTTGGAATCTTTCCAAGCATAAGGTTCGTCCCAAACAATAGATGCTGTTTTTGGCGGGTGCTCACAACGACGGGCATAAGGATCGGCCTTTTCCGTTTTTATATCTTTATTATGGCTTTGGATTTTATATTTATATGCACTTCCTTTACCTGCACCTGGAATAAATCCCTCCCAAATTCCACTACCATCCCAACGCACATGGAGTTGATGCTCACCTTCTATCCAATAATTAAAATCTCCAATAACAGAAACCATTTTGGCACTTGGAGCCCAAACCGCAAAATAAGTGCCTTCCACACCATTTAAGGTTGTGATATGGGAACCAAATTTTTCGTATAAACGATAGTGCTTACCAGATTTAAAAAGTGAAATATCAAAATCGGTAAAACGACTGTAAGTCAAAACTTTTCCCATAAATTAATTATTAATGATATTTGAAATCCCTTTTAAGGGAATAACTGCCCAACGAGGTCTAGAATTAAGTTCATAGCCCAATTCGTAAACTGCCTTTTCAAGCAGGGTATATTTTAATAAAAATAGGCGTTCTTGTGTATAACCAATATTTAAATTAGCACTTTGAATTTCGTGAACATAGGCACCTAAAAACACGCCAATCATATATTGATATAAGATTTCTCCCGCTTCAAAAAGCTCTTCCTGTTCTTGTTTGTAGGTATCCATATTATTGAATATCGTAGCATAAATGGCATAATGAAAGGATCTGAACATACCTGACACATCTTTTAATGGGGGCTGTTTTACCTTGCGATCACGAATCGTGCTTTCTGGTTCTCCTTCAAAATCCAGGATATAAAAATCATCGTCCTTAACCAATACCTGACCTAAATGGTAGTCACCATGTACCCTAATGCGCTCACCTTTTAGTTTGGTCCAATCAAAATTTACAAATCGTTTTCGTATTTCATTCTTTTTTTCCAAAAGCTCATTGGCCAATTCCAAAGCCAGACCTTCCAATTTGTGCAAATTGTTTTCAATGGTATTCAATCGGTTTTGGAATTGATATAAAAGGCGGTTTTTCAACCAAACTGTATAATCACCATTAAAATGTGTAGGGGTAAAATTAGTGTCTTCAAACTCACTTCCTAATGCAATATGCATTTCGGCTGTTCGTTTGGCCAAGGTTTGAATTTTTAAAAACAGATTAAGTCCGACCCAATCAATGATTTGAGGCGGCACATCTCTAATTCCCAAATTATCAAAGTCTTTGGTTTTGGGAAGTTGGCTCACTTTAATGTTTTTATACTCTAAATTGGAAAACACTTTATGGAGCTCCTTTAGCATATATCCCCAAGCATCTCCTTCATTGGGCACCATTTCTTGCATTAAAGCTATGGTAATATCTGTACCGTCTTGATCGATAATTTGAATGCTTCCCAAGTAGGCCGGCGTATTTTTAAAATCTTTTTTTTCAGACAGAAAACGGCTCATTTCGTAATCTGGGTTTCTATCGGCATAAATTCTTCTGAAAAATTTTAGAACATACTTGTCATTATAGATAATGGAGGTATTGCTTTGTTCTAACCCCATGTATTTGGAAGACTCATATTGGCAGTTATCAAACAAAAGACTCTTATGATAACGCACTCTAGTTCTATCATTAGGAATTGCGGTTAAAATGCGCTCAAATACCACTTTCCTAAAGGCTTCAAGATTAATGGCATCTATGATAAATCCTTCTTGATTTTGAATGCTTATTGGCAGAATACGATCGTCCATGGCGAAATTTTCATCAGAAACGAAGGCGATAGGCAAAAAATAATGTTGGTAAAATGCTTCAACAAAATTGACTTCCAAAATCAAACCATAATACACTTCTTCACGATGCTGGATTCTAAAATATTCGGCTAATTCAATATACTTAAGTTTACTTGCCTTTCCACCATACCAACGTTGTTTGATGATGTAATTTTCCAACACATCAGTCAAAAAAACCTTGACAAAAACGTCACTATCCAATAACTCCTCCCAAGTATTATCAAAATTATAGGGGGGTTGTAACGCTGTTGGTTTGGTTTCTTTTTTTAACATCCTTACTTAATTATCTTAAAGATATGAAATGGAAGCGTAGGATGCAACTCAATAAAATTCCATTCGCTGTGCCAGTTATAGGTATTTCCAGTAATTAAATCATTCATAGTTACGGATTGCCCAGCTTTAATTTGTAAATCGGACAAGGGCAATTGAACCACTCCTTTTTGAGAATAATAAGGATCTAAACTTATAATGATTAATAGCTCATTGGTTCTGTCACGATTCCATTTGTAAAACGCAAGTATGGAATTGTTTTCAATCGTACAGAATTTGATATTATTGGTTTGTTGTAGAGCTTCATTTTCATGACGTACACGATTAATTTTTGTTATCAATAACGTGAGTTTATTCTCTTTAAACCAGTCGTAATGACACACTTGAAATTTTTCTGAATTCAAATATTCTTCTCTACCCGGAATAGCATCACTAATCATGTGTTCAAAAACAGGTCCATAAATCCCGATACTGGAGCTTAATGTCGCTGCTAAAGCGTATCGCTGCAAAAACTTAGATTCGTTGGCACCTTGTAAATGATAAGGATTAATATCAGGCGTATTGGGCCAAAAATTAGGTTGCATATATTCGCTCAAATCAGATTGAGTTAGCTCCGTCATATACTCTATAAACTCCTGCTTATTATCGCGCCAGGTAAAGTAAGTATAGGATTGTGTAAATCCTTGTTTAGCCAACTGTTTCATGACCTTGGGTCTTGTAAAGGCTTCTGCTAAAAATATCACATCGGGGTGTTTCTTTTTAACCTCAGTGATCAGCCAGTTCCAAAAATAATACGGTTTAGTATGTGGGTTATCTACTCTAAATACATGTATACCACAATCAATCCAATAGAGCATGGTATCTAAACATTCTTGCCAAAGGTTGATATAATCTTCACTTTCCCAATAAATTGGAAGGATGTCTTGGTATTTTTTTGGTGGGTTTTCTGCGTATTGAACGGTGCCGTCTGGTCTCCATTTAAACCATTTTGGATGTGATGTTACCCAAGGATGATCGGGTGCCGCCTGCAACGCATAGTCCATGGCGATTTCAATATGAAGCTCCTTTGCTTTTTGAATCAAGGCCTTAAAATCATCAAGAGTCCCCAATTGTGGATGGATATCTTTATGCCCGCCATATTTTGAACCAATTCCCCAAGCAGAACCTACATCACCCGCTTTCGCTTCGGTTGTATTATTTTTACCTTTTCGGTTCACTTCTCCAATAGGATGTATAGGCGGAAAATACAAAGTGTCAAATCCCATTTGTGACACTCTTGGCAATAACCGTTCACAATCTTTAAAGGTGCCATGGACACCTTCCTTTTTAGAAGCTGAGCGCGGAAAAAATTCGTACCAAGTACTAAATCGAGCTTTAGACCTATCGACATAAACCTTAAATTCTTTTGTGGTATTGACCAAGAACTTTGCTGGGTATTTTACAAAAATTTTATGAAGCTTTTTGCTTCTGGCCTCTAAAATAGCGTTTTGGTATTGTGACGTATCAGAGAAGGTTTTGATACAAGATGTTAAATAGGTTTTTTCAGTTTCAGTAACTTTTTTCAGCAAAGCTTTTAAAAAACCAATGCCTTCTAGCAATTCGGAGGTGACCTGTTGGTTGTCGTCTATTTTGCGTTCTATACCATGCTGCCAATTTAGAGCGTAATCCACCCAACCTTCAACTTTGTAGGTATAAAACCCTTGTTTAACAACCGTAAAAGATGTTTGCCATTCATCATTTACACCCTCTTGTAATCGGATTTCATTCCATTTTTTTTCATGTTCATGTTTAAACAAAACCGATGCTGCGATCACATCATGTCCATCAACCAAAACATGGGCATCGACAGTAACCATGTCGTTGACAACTCGCTTTATAAAAAATTCGCCAGCATTGACTTGTGGCGAAACATAATCTATGACAACCCGTTTTTGATTTTGCATTTTAGAAAATTAGTAGTTAGTAAAAATATAAAATAATGACTTAACCTTTTGATTTTGTTTAGATAAAAGCTAGAACAGGGTTTGAATGTTGAAAAAGCATTATAATTTTAGAGTTAAATAACGTATCCAGTAGGGATTATCGCACCCTTTTTTATGACAACAATGCCATCCGTTATTAAATACGTATCCGTTTCAATATTTTGAAGGTGCTTACCTCCATTGATTCTTACATTATCACCAATACGGCAATTTTTATCAATAATGGTGTTTTTTATGAAACAGCGTTCTCCAATTCCCATCAAAATTTTAATGTGGTTTTTTTCAATTTGCTCTAAAGTTTCATAATAATCACTCCCCATCATATAGGTGTTAATAATGGTAGAATCTTTCCCGATCCTAGATCTAATCCCTATTACTGAACGTTCAATTTTTGCGGCATGAATAATACATCCTTCGGCAATGACTGCCTTATTTAATGTTGTCCCAGAAATTTTTGAAGCAGGAAGCATTCTGGCTCGGGTGTAAACACGCTTGCTGGCATCGTAAAGATTAAATTTAGGGATCTCATCTGTAAGTCCTAAATTGGCTT
Source organism: Flavobacteriaceae bacterium LMO-SS05 (assembly GCA_051814705.1). GTDB lineage: Bacteria > Bacteroidota > Bacteroidia > Flavobacteriales > Flavobacteriaceae > Geojedonia. The sequence continues at coordinate 348,788 of JBPWQW010000002.1, read as the reverse complement.
CAAAAAACGAATCAATATTTCCTATATCAGTCCAATATCCTTCATATTGGTAGCTTAAGATTTTATGTTTGCTTATAGATTGTGGGATAATTTCTTTACCAAAATCATCTGTATCTGGATTGTTCATTAATTCAATCAGTAAGTCCCTATTAAAAATATAGATACCCATAGAAGCCAAATAGTATCGCCCTTCTTTTTGCATGTCTGCACTGACGCTGGAAGTCCAATCAGGTAACAATGAAGCGTCTGGTTTTTCAATAAATGAGGTTATCACACTTTCGTTATTGGTTTTGAGTATTCCAAAAGAAGTCGCTTCCTTAGCATGTACTGGTAAAGTAGCAATTGAAATTTCTGCATCACTTTCAATATGTTTTTGGATCATATCATTAAAATCCATTTGATATAATTGGTCTCCAGAAAGTATCAAGGCATATTCAAAACCATGATTTAAAAAATGGTGCATACTCTGCCTAACGGCATCTGCGGTGCCTTGAAACCACTCTTCACTATTCATGGTTTGTTCTGCTGCCAAAACATCCACAAAAGCAGAGCTAAAAAAACTAAAATGGTAGGTGTTTTTAATATGTTTATTCAAAGACGCCGAATTAAATTGGGTTAAAACAAACATTCTTTTGAGTCCTGAATTGATACAATTTGAAATTGGAATATCTACCAATCTGTATTTTCCCGCAATAGGCACTGCTGGTTTTGATCTTGCTGCAGTTAGGGGATATAATCGTGAACCTTGTCCACCACCCAATATAATACTCAATACATTGTCGTTATTCATAACTATTACTTTATTGATTTATATAAATCTTCAACCTGTTTTGCTATGGCCGTCCAATCAAAATAATCCTCAACGCGTTTTCTACCATTTTTCGCCATTGTTTTTCTTAGGGCTTTATCGTTAATCAAGGTGTTGATTCCATGAGCCAAATCTCTTGAAAATTGGTCTGGATTTTTAGGTTCAAATGGTGCGACATCTTGTTGTTCTAAAGGCACTAAAACACCTGTTTCACCATCTACAACAACTTCTTTTATCCCTCCAACTGCACTGGCTACAACAGCTGTTTCACAGGCCATGGCTTCAATGTTGATGATGCCAAAAGGTTCATATATTGATGGGCAACAAAACACAGCGGCGTGAGAATACAATTGGATCACTTCTTTTTTATCCAGCATTTTTTCAATCCAAATCACATTATTTCTTACTTTCATGACATCATCAATGCTGTTCTGCATCTCCTTAGCTATTTCTGGAGTGTCTGGAGCACCAGCACACAATACAATTTGAGTTTCGGGAACTATATATTTTATGGCATTTACTAAATAAATAATTCCTTTTTGCCGTGTAATTCGTCCCACAAAAAGCATATAGGGTTTTGTAGGATCGATGCCATAGTGTTGCAAAGTTGATGTTTGATTAGTGACGACATATTCTTCAAGGTTTATACCATTATAAATGACCTTTATTTTGTTTTCATCGACATTAAAATACTTAAGGACGTCGTCTTTGGTCTCCTTTGAAACTGCTATTACGGCATCAGCCATCTCAATCGCCGTTTTTTCAACCCATGAGGACGCATCGTACCCTCTACCCAGCTGTTCTCGTTTCCAAGGGCGTAAGGGTTCTAATGAATGGGTCGTTACAACTAACGGAATACCATAACAAAGCTTAGCGACAATACCGGCAAATTGAGCATACCAGGTATGGCAGTGCACCACATCGGCATCTATGGTATCTGCATTCATTTGAACACAAGTACTCAATGTTTTTAAAACAGATTTAAGCTTCTCATCTGCATGATCAAAATCTGGATGATCAAAAGGGAATCCTTTTACAACTAGATGGTTTGCGTTTTTAGATTGATCTCCAAAACATCGGACTTCAACGTCCATAAGTTTGGATAATTCGGCCGCCAAATATTCCACATGTACTCCTGCCCCACCATAAACATAAGGTGGATATTCTCTCGTGTAAAAAAGTACCTTCATGGTTTTTGTATAAAAGATTTATCTTATTTATAAATTTACAACTTTAAGTCAATTGCCAAAACTTATGAGATAATAATCTAGTAATTTTAATTGTAATTCCATAACTTAGATTGCGACTGCTTAACAAATAAAAAATCAGTGTTTTATGAAAACTTTAGTCCTGTTGACCGTTTTGAGTGTGTTTTTAAGTTGTAACAGTTCGGCCCAAAAAAATAAGGCAGAACACAAAACTCCATTTCAGATTACCAAAACCGATGCACAATGGAAAGCCGAGTTAACTCCTGAGCAATATTACGTCCTACGTCAAGCAGGTACCGAACGTCCCTTCTCAAGTCCCTTAAACACCATTCATGAAAAAGGCACTTTTGTATGTGCTGCTTGCAGTACTCCTTTATTTTTAAGTGAGCATAAGTTCGATTCTGGTACGGGTTGGCCAAGTTTTGACAGAGAAATTGAGGGCAATGTTGCCTTTGGAACGGATAATAAAATTGGTTATGAACGCAATGAAGAGCATTGTGCTGTATGTGGTGGGCATTTAGGGCATGTGTTTAATGATGGCCCTAGAAATACAACAGGAAAACGCCATTGTATTAACGGTGCGGCCTTAAAGTTTGTGCCTTCAAAATAAAGTGTCCAAACCAATGGTTTAAGTCTTGGAATTTGGAATTTGATTTTTGTAAATTTAGCTTATGGAAAGTACCTTTTTATCGAGCAGTATCAAACAGTTTCAATACTATAAAAGTCTTGGTGATAAGACTTTTGAACAACTCAATTTTGAGAACTTGAAAAATGAGTTTGCCGAAGATTCCAATAGCATTTCCATAATTGTAAAGCATTTGGTTGGCAATATGTTGAGCCGTTGGACCAATTTTTTGACTGAAGATGGCGAAAAACCTTGGAGACATCGTGACCAAGAATTTATGGATACTTATCAATCTAAGGAAGAGTTGCTCGATGCTTGGGAACTCGGTTGGAATAGTCTCTTTAATGCAATTGATCACTTAACCAGTGCCGACTTAGAGCAAATCATTTATATCCGCAATCAGGGCCATACGGTTACCGAAGCCATCAATCGCCAATTGGCTCATTACGCCTATCACATTGGGCAAATTGTTTTTCTTGGAAAACTGATTAAAGGAAGCCGATGGAAATCCTTATCCATTCCTAAAGGCAAATCTGAAGATTACAATTTGGAAAAGTTTAGTAAAGACCAAAGTAAGCGCCATTTTACAGACGATTTATAACGTGATCATTATTGCGTTCCCATTACAAAGGCCCAGTAGGTTTAGGCTGGCGCAAATCGTCTACTTTGGAATTTGGAATTTTTTATTTGTAATTTATTTTTTCCGTTTAGGTTTCGTAAATTCGTAGCTTCAAAAGTCAACTAAAAACATATTCATGAATAAATACGATATTATTGTTCTGGGAAGCGGTCCTGGAGGCTATGTAACTGCTATTCGCGCATCCCAATTAGGCTTCAAAACGGCCATTGTTGAAAAGGAAAATTTAGGAGGTGTATGTTTAAATTGGGGCTGTATTCCTACTAAAGCCTTATTAAAATCAGCTCAAGTTTTTGAATATCTCAAACATGCCGAAAATTATGGCCTCTCCGTTAAAGATGCGGATAAAGATTTTGGAGCTGTAGTAAAACGCAGTCGTACTGTTGCTGATGGGATGAGCAAAGGGGTTCAGTTTTTAATGAAGAAAAACAAAATTGACGTTATTGAAGGTTTCGGAAAACTAAAAACTGGAAAAAAGATTGATGTGGATGGAAAAGAATACAGTGCCGACCATATTATAATTGCCACTGGAGCGCGTTCGCGAGAATTGCCTAGTTTACCACAGGATGGTAAAAAGGTAATTGGCTATAGAGAAGCCATGTCATTAGCTACACAACCCAAAAAGATGATTGTAGTGGGTTCAGGAGCCATTGGTGTTGAATTTGCCTATTTCTACAATACCTTGGGAACTGAAGTTACTATTGTTGAGTTTTTGCCCAATGTAGTACCTGTTGAAGATGAGGAGGTTTCAAAACAATTAGAAAAATCCTTCAAAAAAAGCGGTATAACCATTATGACTTCTTCTGAAGTTACTAAAGTGGACACTTCTGGAAAAGGAGTGAAAGCCACCGTAAAAACTCCAAAAGGTGAAGCGATTCTTGAAGCAGATATTCTGCTGTCTGCTGTCGGTATTAAATCCAATATCGAAAACATCGGTTTGGAAGATGTGGGTATTGCAGTCGATAGAGACAAAATATTAGTCAATGACTATTATCAAACCAATATCCCAGGGTATTATGCTATTGGCGATGTCACTCCTGGTCAAGCCTTGGCCCATGTTGCATCTGCTGAAGGTATTTTATGTGTTGAAAAAATTGCGGGACAACATGTTGAGGCTTTAGATTATGGCAATATTCCAGGTTGCACCTATTGCTCTCCCGAAATTGCAAGTGTTGGTCTGACTGAAAAACAAGCCAAAGAAAAAGGTATTGATATAAAAATTGGAAAATTTCCTTTTTCGGCTTCTGGAAAAGCTAGTGCTTCTGGAAACAAGGACGGTTTTGTTAAAGTAATCTTTGATGCCAAATATGGCGAATGGTTGGGCTGCCACATGATTGGAGCTGGCGTTACCGATATGATTGCCGAAGCTGTTTTGGGCAGAAAACTTGAAACCACAGGCCATGAGGTGCTAAAAACAGTTCATCCACACCCTACCATGAGTGAAGCGGTCATGGAAGCTGTAGCCGATGCTTATGGTGAAGTGATTCATCTTTAGAAAAAAGATAATAGAACATAGATATTAGACTTAAAAGTTCCGAAGTTTTCGGGACTTTTATCTATATAATTGTCTTATATCTAAAAAGAGCCCAGTGAACGATCTTTGTTTTAAATGCGAAACGCTCTAATTTATAAAACTCTGTATCGCCAATTCATAACTTTGCAATCCAAAACCTAAAATGACGCCTTTCGCATTGGGAGAAATAAACGATTGATGTCTAAATTCTTCACGAGAAAAGGTATTGGAGATATGAACTTCTACAACAGGAGTTTCAATTGCTTTAACTGCGTCGCCTATTCCAATAGACGTATGGGTGTAGGCCGCAGCATTTAAAATAATGCCATCATAATTAAAACCTACTTCTTGTATTTTATCAATCAGTTCGCCTTCAACATTCGATTGATAATGATCGATTTGTAATTGGGGATATTTTTTTTTGACTGCCTCCAAAAAATCTGTGAACGACAAACTTCCATAAATCGCAGGTTCGCGCTTACCAAGAAGATTTATATTTGGGCCATTGATGATGATGATCTTTTTCATGAAGTAAATGTATTAAAATTTTGACATAAAAAAAGAAGCCATTGGCTTCCTTTTCTATAAATACTTAATTATTAAAGTCCAAACTCTATGCCTAAAGTGATAATATCAAATGAGCCACCAGAAACACTTACACCTCTATAAGCACCAACAATATCAATTGAATCACTTACACTATATTGAATTCTTGGAGCATAATAAAATCCTCCATCATTGCCTTCATTTATGCCTATAGCATAACCTAAATCTGCTCCCAAAATAAAATTTTCTGAAACATTAAAACGTGCAGCTCCTGCAATAGGTAGAAATTGTGCGTCATCAACATCAATTGATTCTCCGAAAAAATCAATTGTGTCTCCAAAAGAGTGAGAATATCCTGTAGCAATTCCAGCGTTAAAACTCTCACTAACATTCCAAAGATAATTAAGATCCAAAGTAATATTAAAAGTCCAGCCATCACCAGCATCTCCTATTGGTAAGCCTGCATTAATTCCAGCATTAAATCTTCCCCCATCAGACGAAGCGGCATTTTGTGCACCTGCTGTAAATCCAAAAGCTGCAATTGCAGCTAATAAAAATAGTTTTTTCATAATTGTTTAGTTTTTAATTGGTTAATTATAGATTAAATAACAATTATTTTTGTGAAATACACAAATTTATTTTTTATTTCATCACGGTTTCCTAAAAAATACGTAGAACTACGTATCGGTATTAATAAAACAACCAAATTATTCTATTTTTACACTGATGAAATGGCAACATGCACTTAAGGATTATAAGCACTACCTTAAAATAGAACGGGGACTTTCCAAAAACTCCATTACCAACTACGAGTTTGATATTAACAAGCTCATTAGGTATTTGGAAGCACATGAAATTAAAACTACTCCCATTGATATTTCAATAGACGACGTTCAGCCCTTTATTTATGAAATTTCCAAAGTCTTAAACCCAAGATCACAATCAAGACTGATTTCTGGTTTACGAAGTTTTTTTAGTTATCTGATTTTTGAAGATTACCGCAAGACAAATCCGATGGATCATATTGAATCTCCAAAAATTGGACGCAAACTTCCCGACACCTTAAACATTGAAGATATTGATAACCTTATTGCTGCCATAGATTTGAGCAAGCCTGAAGGAGAACGCAATCGCGCCATTTTGGAAACCCTTTACAGTTGTGGCTTGAGAGTTAGTGAACTGACGAATTTAAAGATCTCCGATTTATTTTTTGAAGAAGGCTTTATTAAAGTTACTGGAAAAGGCGATAAACAACGGTTTGTACCTATAGGGACAAGCACACAAAAATATATTGATATCTATAGAAAAGAAGTCAGATCCCATGTCTTGATTGTTCCAGAATTTAAGGACACTTTATTTTTGAACAGAAGAGGAAAACAATTAACAAGAGCCATGATCTTTACCATTATAAAGCAATTGGCTGAAAAAATAAGTCTTCATAAAACTATCTCCCCACATACCTTAAGGCATTCGTTTGCTACACATTTGTTGGAAAACGGGGCCGATTTAAGGTCTATACAATTAATGCTCGGCCATGAAAGTATTACCACTACCGAAATTTACATTCATGTAGACCGAACCCATTTAAAAGATGTTTTAGAAAAATATCACCCCAGAAAATAAAAAAGCACCCAAATGAATTGGGTGCTCCTTTTTTATGAATTATACTTTATTAGAAAAACTATGATTATTTAGCAATATTAACAGCTCTGGTTTCTCTAATTACAGTCACCTTTACCTGCCCTGGATAGGTCATGTCGGTTTGAATTTTTTGGGAAATTTCAAACGATAAATTGGCTGCTTGTTCATCAGAAACCCGTTCGCTTTCAACCATCACCCTTAATTCTCGACCGGCTTGTATAGCGTATGCTTTATTGACACCATTGAATCCGAACGCAACATCCTCTAAGTCTTTCAAACGTTGAATATACGAATCTAATACTTGGCGTCGTGCGCCAGGTCTTGCGCCAGAAATCGCATCACAAACCTGAACAATTGGAGAGAGTAAGGTAGTCATTTCTATTTCGTCGTGATGCGCACCAATGGCATTGCATATTTCTGGTTTTTCACCATATTTTTCTGCCCATTGCATTCCTAAAATAGCATGCGGAGTTTCCATGTCTGCTTCAGAATCAGGCACTTTACCAATATCATGTAGTAAACCTGCCCGTTTGGCCAGTTTAGAATTCAATCCCAATTCTGCAGCCATCACACCACATAGTTTAGCCACTTCACGTGAATGTTGTAATAAATTTTGACCATAAGACGAACGGTATTTCATACGTCCAATCAGTTTTATGAGCTCAGGATGTAAGCCATGAATACCCAAATCGATAACCGTACGCTTACCAACTTCTATAATTTCCTGTTCAATTTGTTTTTGTGTTTTTTGAACAATTTCTTCAATTCTAGCTGGATGGATTCGTCCATCAGTCACTAGTTTATGCAAAGACAATCGCGCCACTTCTCTTCTCACCGAGTCAAAACACGAAAGTATAATGGCCTCAGGGGTATCATCTACAATAATTTCCACTCCAGTAGCAGCTTCAATCGCTCTAATGTTTCGTCCTTCGCGACCTATAATGCGTCCTTTTACATCGTCTGATTCAATATTGAATACCGACACGCAATTATCAATAGCCTCTTCTGTACCAATGCGTTGAATGGTATTAATAATGATTTTTTTGGCATCTTGTTGGGCCGTAAGTTTAGCTTCCTCAAGATGATTCTGGATAAAGGCCATGGCATCGGCCTTTGCTTCATTTTTAAGTGATTCTACAAGTTGAGCTTTAGCATCTTCGGCTGAAAGACCAGAAATCACCTCTAACTGTTTGATTTGGCTTTTATGTGCTTTATCAAGCTCGTCCTTCTTCTTCTCAAGAAATTCCAATTTAAAATCGTAATCTTTGATCTTATCTTCTAAATCTTTATTTATCTTAATGCTTCTAGCGAGTTCACTGGATACTTGGGACTCTTTATCACGAGTTCGTTTTTCCGATTCAGCCATTTTTTTATCACGGCTTAAAATCACTTTTTCATGCTCAGATTTAAGCTCAATAAACTTTTCTTTAGCTTTAAGCTCTTTTTCTTTTCGTAAGTTTTCACCGTCAATTTTGGCCTCTTTTAGAATGGCGATTGCTTCACTTTTGGCGTCTTTAATCAATTTGGACGCATTATTTTTTTCTAAAATTTTTGCTAAAATATATCCTAGTATTGTGCCTAATACCAGACCTCCAACAATCATTAAAATTGTGTTCTGTTCCATGTTTAGTTAGTGTTTGTGTATAAAAAAAGCCTACATCAGTTTCAAATTTTGTATAAACTCCTTAAATACAAGTTTAGGGCTAACAAGCTGATCAACAATCTGTTCTAAGACAGCACGGTTTTACAACTTAAACTCACCCTTTTTAAAGAATTAACGTTGAGTTTATCAAAAAAAATAACTAATGCAGGCAGTAACCTATGTTTAATTTAAAAGAACGTTATGAGCTTAAATGTAAATTTAAAAGTTCGTCCATTGCTTCTAATTTTGTCTGAACTTCATCATTAACATACTCTTTATCTATCGATTTCTGTTCCACAAGAGAGGCAAATTGTAAAGCGCACATGGCCAATACATCTTGCTTATCTCTTACTGAATAGCTTTGCTCAAATTGTGATATCATAGCATCAATTTTCTTAGCTGCTTTCCGTAATCCTTCTTCTTGGCTTGGCGCTATAGTTAAAGGATACACTCGGTTAGCTATTGAAAGCTTTATTTTAAGCTGTTCTGCCATAAACCTTTTTTAACATTATTCAGATAATTGAGCTATACAATAATCAATATCCCTAATTAATGCATTTATTTTGAGCTTGGTTTCTTTGTTATTATCGTCACTGCCAAGTAATGAATTTGCAATTTTGAGCGACTCATATTTTTCAACCCAAGAACTCATTTCTTCCTGTTGTTGAAGGTGTTTTTGTTGCTGTATTGCCAACTCTTGTGAAAGTTTAGTATTTGTTTGTTTCAAAACTTCAAGTTTATGTAAAACCTTACTAATTTTATTCTCTAAAGAATCGACAATATCTTCAATTTTACTCATTTACAATTTTCAATACTGATGTAACAAAGTTAACATACCAAATGAAAAATCACAATTGTTTTACAATAATTTTTAAAATTATTAATTATCCTATTAAACATTCTTATGATTCATGGTAATAAATCAATAATTCTTTGATGATTATGTCCAAATTAATAATTTAGCAACTCAAATTTATTTATGAACTATCTTTTTCTGTTCCTCTTATCGATCCAGTTTTGCTTTTCGCAAGCTGAATATCCTCAAGATTATTTTAGAAACCCTTTAGACATTCTGCTAATATTGGCAGGAAACTTTGCAGAACTTCGATCCAATCATTTTCATTCAGGACTTGACATTAAAACTCAAAATCGCCAAGGATTGAATGTCTACACTGCTGCTCCAGGCTATGTGAGCCGAATTAAAGTTTCCTATTTTGGATATGGCAAAGCTCTATACGTTACACATCCCAATGGCTATACAACGGTGTACGGGCATTTAAAAAAATTTTCACCCAAAATTGAAGCTTATGTTAAGCAACTTCAATACCAAAAAGAATCCTATGAAGTGGAGGTGTTCCCAACGCCAAATGAACTCCCTGTTGGCAGCGACGAATGGATTGCGCTTTCTGGAAACACGGGAGGATCTTCTGCCCCACATTTGCATTTTGAAATTAGGGACAATCAAGAACGCCCCTTAAACCCATTGCTTTTCGGATTGGATGTTAAGGACACCAGAGCGCCTTACGTATCTAAGGTTTTTGCATATGCCAAAGACGAAAATTCTTATGTCAATACGTCCAATAACAAAGTAGAACTCCGCGTCATTCCTGATAAGAATGGAAATTATACGGTAGAAAACCTTGAGGCCTATGGCACTATTGGATTCGGCATTGAAACAAACGATAAACAAGATGCTGCTCCTAATCAAAATGGCGTGTACAATATTCAAACTTTTTTTAACGGGAACAAAACTCTAGAACTCGATTTTAGGCGTTTTAGTTTTGACGAAAGCAAACTCATTAATCGATTTATCGACTATGGTTTTTATAAAACTAAACAATCAAGAATTCAAAAATTATTCGTCCAAAGTGGCAATACTTTAAGCTTGCTTAAAGATGTTGAGGAGGATGGTTATATCAAGATTGAAGACAACACGTCTTCAGTTTATAAAATTAGAATCCAAGATTTTAAGAACAATGAAGCCTGGGTAACCCTTTCAATCCGTGGCAAAAAAAAAGAAGCTAATCCCGTTTCAAACACTATGAACTCTAAGTATTTGGTGTATTCCAATCAGCCGACTTCTTTACAAAAAGACAGGGTTTCAGTGTATATTCCAGCCAACACATTTTTTGATGATGAATATTTAGATTTTGATGTCAAAAATGACACCTTAAAGCTTCATAAAGATATTATTCCGCTACAAAAAAACTACAGTATTTATTACGACGTAAGCCACTATAACGAAGCTGATAAAAGCAAATTATTTGTTGCCCAACTTACTGGGTATAACCAAAGACCAAACTATATGACTACCACTCGCAAAGGCGACTCCCTAATTGCAAGGCCTAATACGCTTGGGACTTTTGCACTGGTGAGTGATCGCGTTAAGCCAAAAATTACCCCAATTAATTTTATTAGTGGTAAATGGCTGAGCAAAGAGACCGCTTTAAAAGTAAAAATCGTGGATGATTTGTCAGGAATTAGCAGTTATAGAGCAACCATTAATGGCAAATGGATTTTAATGGAATATGAATTCAAGGACAATATTTTGACCTATGATTTTGAAGACAAGGTTAGTGCTGAAACCGAAAATAATTTGAAACTGATTGTTACCGATAATGTTGGAAATAATGCTACATTTGAAGCAACCTTTTTTAGAAAATAAAAAATAACCCGTTTGAAGATTCATTTTTCATTGCTTCTTTTTCTTTTTGGCTTTCCTTTTTTTGGAATTTCACAAACGGCAACCGTTAAAGGCGTCATCCTTGACGGCAGCCAAGCGCCAATTTATAACGTAAACATCAAGGCCGGAACTGATGGTACAACCTCCAATGAAAATGGGTTTTATGAATTAAAAGTCCCAGCAAATACTAATGTAACAGTCGAGTTCACCCACTTATCTCACAAGCGTGTTGTGGCCATATTCAATTTAAAAAATGGACAGGAATTGGAATTTAATCCAGTTATGAATATTCAAATTGAACAAATTGCCACGGTAATCATCAACTCCAATACCAGACAATCGGTAGATGGCATCTCAACCATTAGCCCAGAAATATTGCGGAATATAAAGGGCGCCCAACCTGGCGTCGAAAATATTTTAAAGACGCTTCCCGGAGTTAATATTTCAAATGAACTGAGCACACAATATTCGGTCAGGGGTGGAAATTTCGATGAAAACTTAGTCTATGTCAATGAAATTGAAGTCTATCGTCCGTTTTTAATTCGTTCAGGACAACAGGAAGGTTTGAGTTTTGTTAATACCGACTTGGTTCAGAATGTAGATTTTTCTGCAGGTGGTTTTCAAGCTAAATATGGCGACAAGCTCTCCTCCGTTTTAGATATTACCTATAGAAATCCCATCAAATTTGGTGTCCGCACCGATTTAAGTTTATTAGGAGGTAGCATTGCAGCCGAAGCTGTTAGCAAAGACTCCAAGTTTTCGGGAATAGTTGGTTTGCGCTATCGAGACAATAGCTTGATCATTAAATCCTTGGAGACCAAATCCAATGTCATTCCTGTTTTTGCCGACGCACAAACCTATTTGACTTATAAATTTTCTGATAAATTCCATTTAAATTTCCTCGGCAACCTGTCGCTTAACAAATACGATTTTAAGCCTCAAAATAGACAGACCAATTTTGGTACCATATCAGATCCTTTGGCATTAATTGTATTTTATGAAGGTCAGGAAAAAGACCAATACCAAACTGAATTTGCTGCTTTTAAAGCCAATTATTTTGTCAATGATGATGTAACGCTGAAGCTTATTGCTTCGACTTACCATACAACTGAAGCAGAACATTATGACATTTTAGCCCAATACCGCTTAGGAGAAGTGAACACCAATATTGGTGATGAAAATTTAGGAGAAGTAGACTTTAGCGAAGGCATTGGGTCTCAATTGACCCATGCCCGTAATGATTTGGATGCACTAATTACAACTATTGAGCATAAAGGGGATTATAAAATTGACGACAATACCATAGAATGGTCTGTAAAATATACTCATGAAGATATTAGGGACCGTGTGGTGGAATGGGAAGTTATTGATAGCGCTGGATTTTCAATTAGGCCACCAAATATCGATGCCTTTAATAATCAACCTTATGAGCCTTTTCAAGGTCCTTTGGTCCCATTTCAATCCGTAAGAGCTACAAACAAGGTGCAAATTGACAGATTACAAGCTTATGCACAATGGAGTAAACGTTCGATGTTGGGACATAATGAAGTGTTTTACAATGCTGGCGTCAGGGTTCAAAACTGGACAGTGAATGGTAAAGGCATTCAAAGTGCTTCTCAAATTATAGTGAGCCCTAGAGCGCAATTGGCCATAAAACCAGATTGGAATAAAGATATGCTGTTCCGGCTAGCTGGTGGTTTGTATTACCAACCTCCTTTTTATAGAGAATTAAGAGACTCGTTGGGTGTTGTGAATCCCAATGTAAAAGCTCAAAAATCAGTTCATTTGGTGTTGGGTAATGAATATAGTTTTAAAATGTGGGATCGCCCTTTTAAATTGGTTTCTGAAGCCTATTATAAAGACATTACTGATGTTAACCCTTATACTTTAGAAAATGTTCGCATCCGTTACCGAGCAAAAAATAATGCCAAAGCATACGCTTATGGGCTGGATTTTAGATTAAATGGTGAATTTGTTCCCGGCACGGAGTCTTGGTTTAGCTTTGGGTATTTAAAGACTGAAGAAAACATTGAAGGACAGGGTTATATTGCACGACCAACAGACCAACGTTTGAAATTTGGTATTTTGTTTCAGGATTATATGCCTAATATTCCCGACATGAAAATGTACCTGAATTTGGTTTATAATACAGGGGTTCCTGGGGGCTCACCCAGCTATGCCGATCCTTACGACTTTCAAAATCGATTACGGGACTATAAACGTGCCGATTTGGGCATTAGTTACATTATAGTGGATCAGAATAAAACTTATAAAAAAGGATGGAAAAGCAAATTTAAAGAACTGTCTTTAGGTCTTGAAATCTTCAATATTTTCGATGTCCAAAATACCATTACCAATACTTGGGTACGCGATGTAAATAGCAAACGGCAATATGCCATCCCTAATTACTTATCACCACGAGTGTTTAATGTCAGGTTAAGTACTAAATTTTAATCCTTTAAAGCTAAAATTATGTCCAACTTTTTGCAAAAACTAACTGGTAATGCCCCTAAACGTGTTTTTCAAACCTGCTTAATAATAATTCCGACTTTAATGTGGTCTCAAGACAGCTTAAAGAATATCATCATCCCAGAACCTAAAGCCTTTGTTACAAAACACCAAATTACTAATGGGGGCAAGACTATTGAATTTACCGCCACAGCAGAAGAAACCTATCTTAAAGATAATACTGGTGAACCTGTGGCATCTATTTGGTCTGTGGCCTATACGCAAAACAATACAAATCCTAGTTCAAAACCGGTAACCTTTGTTTTTAATGGCGGACCTGGTTCTGCATCGGTTTGGCTGCATTTGGGTATGTTCGGTCCCGAGGTTGTAAAAGTGAGTTCTGATGCTCTTAAAGATGACGGTGCAGCTCCATACCAATTAGTTAAGAACGAAAAAGGATTATTGGATCTAACCGACTTTGTTTTTATCGACCCTGTTGGTACAGGATATAGCCGTGTGATTGGAAAAGGAAAAGTGGAAGATTATTGGGGCTTAAATGAAGATGCTAAATCTATTGCTCAATTTATGAGGCAATGGATCACCGAAAATAACCGCTGGTTTTCTCCTAAATATATCGCTGGCGAAAGCTTTGGAACCACCCGTGCCGTCGCGGTTGCCAATGTTCTGGAAGGAGATGGCCAAGATATGGCACTTAACGGCTTAATTCTTATTTCCCAAGCCCTTGATTATGATGGATCCACTTCAATTCCAAACAATATAACCTCTTTTATTACCTATTTGCCAAGTATGGCGGCTACAGCATGGTATCACAAAAAAGCAGGTCAAAATAAAAGCTTAGAAGCCTTTATTCAAGACTGTAGAGACTTTACCTATAATACCTATGCACCGGCTCTTTATAAAGGCAATCTGTTGACGGATACCGAAAAAAATAATATAGCCGAAAGCTTATCTTATTTTATAGGATTACCGAAAACTTATATTTTAAAATCCAATTTAAGAATCTTGATGCATCGTTTTCAAAAACAATTGCTGTCGGATGAAGGTTTAGCTATAGGAAGACTGGACGGTCGTTTTATGGGCGACGAAGGCGATAAACTTTCAGAAGGTCCACATCTGGGTGACGCTTCCGATTATCAAATCAGTTCGGCCTATACAGCTTCCTTAAATTATTATTATGCCAATGCCTTAAAGATTAAAATGGATCGGCCTTATTTAACGAGCAATGACGAGATTGGAAACAAATGGCGATGGAGACCTGTACCCGATGATACCTATTGGGAACCAACCCCTGTGGATGTTGCCGACCAATTGGGCGAGACTATGAGGCGCAATACTGATATGAAGGTGCTGGTCGCTAGTGGTTATTACGATTTGATTTGTCCATTTTTTGATACCGAATACACCTTTTCTAGACACAATATTGTTAGAGAACGTGTGAAATTAACCTATTATGAGGCCGGTCATATGATGTATGTGCATGAACCCGATTTTTTAAAGTTGAATGCTGATATCAGAGCCTTTCTATCAAAGAAATGAAAAAGTGCGTCGTTAATTAATTTTTAATAAACTCCTTTAAAACTTCAATCCCGTAATTAATTTCCATTGTGAGTTCGAGTTATTACCAAACTAAATCCAGATAGTGCCACGTTTCCAGGAGCTCCGGATGTCGCAGCATATCCAATTTTTATAATGGCACCATTGGCAACAAAAGTATCTAATTGGTACAATGATATAGATTCACTGATCTTATTTATTTCTCCTGAGCCTTTTAAAAGCGGTACTGTTTTTTCAAATATAATAATGCCATCTGGAGACCCTATATCTAAAGCTATTAGAATAAAACTATTGTTTGAATCAGGTATGGCGGTAAATTGTAATCGCATTTCAATAGAATCACCCGTTTCAATTGGAGTTATTCGACTAGTCGTGTTATTAAAAAAGTCACTGGCATCATAACCTGCCGGTGAATACGATTCAATAATATTATCGGATGCATCATTTATAAAATTCAAATTAACATCTGTTAAATTTGCTGGATCATCTAATTGAGTGACTGAAATACCAGGTACTGATATACTATAATCCCCATCAGATAAAGCTACCCAACCTGTTTGTTTTGTTGTTGTAGACCCCAAAGTGGCCCATATAGCTCCATCAAAGAAATAGAATGTATTAAGATCAGTATCAAAAACTAACAAGCCCTCTGCTGGGTTTGAAATGGCATTTCTTTCAGTAGTTGTCATACGTGGTGTTAAAACGCCCTGTGTGGTGGAGGTCATATCCAAAACAGATGACGAATGAGGACTTGACGTACCAATCCCTATTTGAGCAACCAAATTTAAACTCGAAAAAATTAAAAAAATTACAAGTAAAAGTAAGTTTTGTGTTTTCATAAATAGTGTCTTTTTAATCAATTAACGTTCATGCTAATGATTGGCAAAATAAGTGAAAAATCGACCAAATGCAATTTTTTATCGATAAAACGTCATTTTTCATTGGTTTTGTCATAAAATAAACCTACTTTTGACATCCCTAATCAATTTATTTCATCGCTATTATTATACAGGTATCAATAGGATTTAATTTAATTTATAATGACAGTACTTTCGAAAATTTTTATGCTCGTGTTTTTGATCTCCAACAATTTTAGCTTTGGTCAGGATTTAGCCTTTACCAATGGCCAATCTATGGATGTATTAAGCAATACTGTATTATTTGTTAATGGCTTAGAATTTAATTCCAGTATGGATTTTCAGATTACTGCTCCTAATTCAATAATCCGATCCTCCACACCGCTAAATGCACAAAGTATTGAAAGGGTTATTAATTTTGATACCGCATTAAATAATTATCAAGGAAGTCTAACTTTACATTATGAGGATTCTGAATTGAATGGTCTTGACGAAAATAATCTCGTATTAAATCTTGAGGATGCTTCTACTATAATCACTAACTATGTAGGTGCTTTAGATACTACTTTAAATACGCTTCAATACGATTTTTTATTACCTATCAGCTTTATATCGGTTACCGCAACAGAGAGCTCAACCTTATCCCTAACCGATTTGGGTGAGCATAGCATTAGTGTATTCCCCAACCCTACAAAAAATAGGGTTAATATTGCGATCCCCTTTGATGTAGAAACAATAGTTTATGACATCAATGGCAGAAAAATTATGCAGACAGAGGAAAAATTAATAGATCTGTCACATTTGCATTCTGGGTTATATCTATTTGAAATTAGAAATCTTTCTGATGGCAATCTGAATGTTTTTAAAGTCTTGAAACATTAAAAATATAATCTTAACCGTGGACAAACTCCTTTAAAACCTCGATCACATAATCAATTTCCTCCACAGTATTGTATTTAGAGAATGAAAAACGTACCGATGGTTTGGCCATTTGTTCTGGAGTTTGGACTTCAGCCAACACATGCGAACCTTGATTGCTTCCACTTTGGCAAGCACTTCCTCTAGAACAGGCGATTCCCTTTAAATCCAATTGAAATTGTAATAACGATGCTTTTTCAGCAGCAATAGGCAAACACACATTAATTAATTTAAAGGTGCTTTTTTCTGAGTCTTCACAACTCCCATTAAAGGACACACCTTTGAAATTTGCCTTTAATTCCTTTATAAAATGGCGTTTAAGATTTAATATATAATCCCGTTCAGTGTCCAAATCGTGATACGACATTTTAAGTGCTTCTTCCAGTCCCACAATATTATGGATCGATTCTGTCCCTGCCCGTAAACCACGCTCCTGCTCTCCTCCAAAAATTAATGGTTTCAACCCCGAATGTTTTCTGATAAATGCAAAACCGACGCCTTTCGGACCATGAAACTTATGGGCGCTGGCGGCTAAAAAATCTAACGGAATGTCCTGCAAATCCAATGGATAATACCCAATCGCCTGAACCGTATCGCTGTGAAACAACACGTTATTGGCTTTACATAAATTAGCAACCCGTTTGATATCGAGTTTGTTTCCGATTTCATTGTTAACATACATCAAGCTTACCAACTGTTTTTTTGACGGATCCAATAAGTGCTCCAAATGGCTATACTTGATATGCCCATCAGGCTCCAAGTCTACAAATTTTAATGTAATATTAAACTCTTTTACCAGTTCATCTGCGGTATGCAAAATGGCATGATGTTCAATTTTTGAGGTAATAATTTCAGTAACGCCCAAATCCCTAACCGCACTTCGGAGCACTAAATTATCGACCTCGGTACCTCCCGAAGTAAAGAATATCTCAGAAGCCGATACCTTAAAAAAGGATGCTATTGTTTTTCTTGAATGTTCAATTAAAGCTTTAGACGATCTACCGTAATGATGTGTAGACGAAGCATTTCCAAAATTATGTCTCATGACATCGGTCATACGATTGATAACCTCTTCCCGCATTTGTGTCGTTGCAGCACTATCAAAATATACTTGTTTCATTTTTTTAAATTTAGCTCAAAATTGAACTTGAACTTGAAACGCTTTGACACTTTTCTATTTCAGGTTTCGACTTCAATTTCGATTTTATCCGTTTAAACGGCCTTTAGGGTTCAAAAATAGCTCAAATAAAATTATTTTCTGGATGCGACGTTATAAATTATCAAATCCCTTATTTTTGCTTTAAAATAGAATCCATGCGAAAATTACTCTTCATACTTTCCTTAAGCTTGTTGTGTTTTAACTGTAACGATGGTGACCTCATTGTTTTTCAATTGGATTTTGACAATACTTTTAAAACCTGCGGCAATATCGTGTTTTACAAAACCAAGACCGATCCCGCCGAATCTTTATCCATACAAATTAGCGATTTGACCTTAGACCAAGTTTTAGCAGTAGGAAGTGATAATACTTTAACTTTAAATCGCACTATTAATGGGAGTAGTAATCGGTTTACTTATAGAACCTACAGTTCATTACCAAGCGGAATTACCTTGTTTTGCAATGATGTACCGCCATCCGATTTAGATATTTTAACCAGTGACGAAAGCACTTCGGGCAATATTACCATTACAACGGTATTGATTGAAGATGATAATGATGGGATTCCGGCAGAGTTTGAAGATATTAACGGTAATGGTAATTTGGATGATGATGATACCGATGGGGATGGCATACCCAATTATTTAGATCAGGACGATGATGGAGACAATGTGTTAACGGCTGCAGAAAATCCAAACTATACTGTAGCAGATGGTCTAGCGAATGCCCAAGATTCTGATGGAGATGGAATTCCTGATTATTTAGATATGGATGATGATGGCGACGGCGTCAAGACTCGAGATGAAGAAAATGTATCAAAAGACCAGAACCCATTAAATGATATTTTAGATCCCAATGTTGGTCCAGATTATTTGAATCCAAATATCAGCAACACGGTTCCAGCAACAAAATACAGGGCGCATTCCATAAAACAAACTTATATGGTGTCTATTTTGGTTGAAAACATTTCTTTTCCAACACTATCTCAAACTCAATTTGACTTTGGAACTTTAAATGATAGTTCTGTAACCAGCAGAACAAGAACACCTATACCCGTTTTTGTGGATTAGGGATTTACGTTTTGAAAAATATAAACTTCGGTAGCACCCAAGCCATATTTTTGGTAATCGGCATCGTAATATTTAACATCATATCGTCCAAAAAGATATTCTAATTCTGCCTTCAGCACACCTTCACCAACTCCATGAATAAAGACCACTTTTTGGATGTGTTTTTTTATAGCAAATTCCAACTGTCGCCTAGCGGTATCCATTTGCAAATTCAACATCTCGTGATGGCTCATGTTTTTGGTTGAATTCGTAAGTTGATGGATATGCAAGTCCACTTCCATGGCAGGTTGTGTGCGCTCTTTAGGTTTGATTTTTGGAATACTCGGTCTCTTGGAAGCTTCCTTTTCTCTAATGACGTCTTCCAAAGACTGTTCACTAAAAATTGAGGATGATAAATTTTGATCTTTTATAAGCATGAGTTCATGAGCTTCAAATTCAAGTTCAAAACCATCAGCAGATTCTAAAATAATGGAATCTCCCGATATTTTAGTGATGATACCGGTCATATCATCATCCAAGACTGAAACCTTATCGCCTACTTTATATGTCATGATTCTGTTTTTGAGTCAGGGTCATCATCTGGATCATTTTTACTGGGAATTCGCTTTGAAATCCTATAAACTCCCACCATTAATAACACAATGCCACCAATTAGCATGGCTTCACTTTGTTCTTCCTGATTTTGAGCGTACAGAGCAATAATACCTCCAACGGCAATTAAAATATAATTGATATTTTTTGAAATGTTCATGGTATGCTAAGGCTATATTATACTTCAAAATTACGTTTAAAATTTCAAATTTGAATTTGAATTGTAAAATAACACTAAGTTTTATACATTTGAAATCATTAGCTTAGTCAAATGAAATTAATAACTTAGTCAAAACCACGCATGGAAACCAAACCACAAAGACCTAACAGCTATTTAGCCCTTGCCATTATTAGCACCATATTATGTTGTTTACCTACTGGAATTGTCAGTATTGTCTATGCAGCAAAAGTAAATAGTTTATATGACGGAGGCAATTATGACGAGGCCATTAGTGCTTCAAAAAATGCAAAAACTTGGGGAATAGTTTCAATTGTGGTTGCCTGTTTTGCTTGGCTTATGTACGTCTTATTTTTTGGCTTAGCATTTTTGGGAGCTTTAGGCAGTGGTAATTTCTAAATCCAGACTAATACTTATAGTACTTGGTGCGATACTATTTTTAGGAATAGTATCCCTCTATTTTTTTTGGAATCCCGAAGGGAATAATTTCTTTCCAAAATGTCCCTTGCATTCCTTAACAGGATTATATTGTCCTGGTTGTGGAAGCCAAAGAGCCATGCACCAAATTATTCACGGAAATATAATTGAAGGCTTAAAGTATAATTATTTAATTGCGTTGCTGGCCATCGTGTTACTGTATCAATCCATAATATATGTCATGAATCAATTATTTGATAAAACATATTATAATATTTTACATCATCCTTTAACCATTAAATTAATTCTAGTATTCATAATACTTTTCTGGGTATTAAGAAATATAAGAGTTTATCCTTTTACTGTATTGGCCCCTTAAAAATCGAGGTATTTAAAAACAAAGACACCATTAAAATATGAATTCAATGGTGTCTAAAAATTAATTCCTTCTTATTAAAGGTTATTTTTCAAACTGTTCAAGTGTTTTGGTAATGATGCTAACACAATCCAGTAATTGTTCTTGATTCATCACCAATGGCGGTGCAAACCTAATAATATTGCCATGGGTTGGTTTTGCCAAAAGACCGTTGTCTCTAAGTGCCAAACAAATATTCCAAGCGGTATCACTATCTTCTCTGTCGTTAATAACAATCGCATTGAGCAAGCCTTTTCCCCTTACTAACTTGGTAATCTTGCTTTTAGCTATATATTTATTTATTTCGCTTCTGAACAACGCTCCTAAAGTATTTGCATTTTCTGAAAGTTGCTCATCTCTAATCACCTCTAAAGCAGCAATCGCCACTGCTGCAGCTACAGGGTTACCACCAAAGGTACTGCCGTGGTTTCCGGGCTGAAAGACCTTCATAATGGTATCATTAGCGAGAACAGCACTTACAGGGTAAGCACCCCCGCTTAAGGCTTTGCCTAAAATTAAAATATCAGGTTTTACTTGTTCGTGATCAACGGCCAATAGTTTTCCTGTTCTGGCAATTCCAGTTTGGACTTCATCGGCAATAAACAATACATTATACTGTTCGCATAAGGCTTTGGCTTTTGATAAATAACCTTCACTGGGCACATAAACGCCTGCTTCCCCTTGAATGGGCTCTACTAAAAATCCGGCAACATTAGGATTGCTTTTTAAAACCTCTTCTAATGCCTGCAAGTTATCGTATTCAATTTTGATGAATCCTTCAGTATATGGTCCAAAATTTTTGCGTGCTACGGGATCGTTAGAAAACGAAATGATGGTTGTTGTTCTTCCGTGAAAATTGTTTTTACACACCACAATTTCAGCTTTATTTTCATCAATTTTTTTGATTTCATAAGCCCATTTTCTACAAAGTTTCAAAGCCGTTTCAACAGCTTCTGCACCGGTATTCATTGGCAATACTTTATCAAAGCCGAAATACTCGCACACAAATTTTTCGTATTTACCCAGCACATCATTATAAAACGCTCGTGAGGTCAACGTTAAATTTTGTGCTTGCTGAAGCATGGCACCAATAATTTTGGGGTGACAATGTCCTTGGTTTACCGCTGAATAAGCCGATAAAAAATCGTAGTATTGTTTGCCTTCAACATCCCATACATACACACCTTCTCCCCTGCTTAATACTACAGGTAGCGGATGGTAATTGTGGGCGCCATACTTGTTTTCTAAATCTATCGCTTGTTGCGATGTTAGTTGTTCTAAAACAGCCATTTTAATTTGTTTTAAATTTATAAAATAACCATTCCTACTGTACCTTTGTTCTTTCGAAGAATCGAAAATTCAGCGTGGGAGAGAAATCACCCCTAGGGCTAGCAAAATTAATAAATTTAAGTGGCGAAATAAAATGTTACGCTTACAATTTCATGGATAGCGAGGAGACTTGCAGCTCCAAACGTTTGATCTCACGCAATAAAGCATTTTTATCCATTTGCATCCAAGCAAACAGTTTTAGCATACTTACGGCCATCAAAAAGACAAAACCACCTATGCCCCAAGTAATTAATTCGTTGGTGACTTCGGTATTAAAAAACTGAATGGCACAATATATAAAGAGCCCAAAAAACACCAAGGTCATCAGGTTCATGAGCACAATAATCCATTTATTTTTGCCTTTAAAGAGCCCAATTACCATTTGAAAAATGTTTTGTTCTTCTAGCTCGTCGTAAAATTTAGCTTCTTCTTGAGTTAAAGTTTCTTTGATTAATTTGTCAATGTCTTCCATATTAGTTTTCATAATGTCTATGTTTTAAGTGTTCTTTTAATTTTTCTCTGGCATGAAACAGTCTTGATTTAACTGTTCCAACCGATGTTTCCAATAAACCGCTCATCTCGTTCAACGTATAGTCTTCTACATAAAATAATTGTATAACGACTTGTTGTTCTATGGAGAGCGACTTGATGGCCACTAACAAAGCTTTCTTTAAGGCTTCATTATCGCTAGGTGCTTCTTCTACAGTTTCCAGATTTTTGTGGTAACTCATAAGCTCATTGCGATGTTTTTGATTTAAGCGAAGCCAGTCCATCGCTTTTGTAAAGACAATCCGTAATGCCCAACTTTGAAAACTGCCAGGATCCTTTAAACTGTCTATTTTGGAAATGATGCTATTCCAACTGTCTTGAGCAATATCTTTAGAAGCATCGGCATCTTTTGTGATCCAAAAGGCTTTTTCACAAAACCGTTTATGCCACCGTTTGACCAACTTCTGCAAGGCCATAACATCACCCGAGCGATACTGTGTTACTAATAATGCATCTGCATTGCTATCTAATTTGCCCATCAGGTGTTTTGGTTTCTGTTATAAGGACGTAAAAATTGGTAAAAGGTTCAATAAGTTCCCACGAAAGTGCGAATTCTATCTAGATTATTGAAATCTCTTAAAGTTAATAGAAATAAAATGACATTTATCCAATGTATTATTATTTTTGCGCTATGTCTGGAAGAAATACAAAACAAATTTTTAAAAACATTGAAGTCATTGATACGGCTGCAAAAGGGAAGTCGGTTGGTAAAGCTCCCGATGGACGGGTGATTTTTTTATCCAACACGGTTCCAGGAGATATTGTGGATGTACAAACTTTAAAAAAACGAAAAGCCTACTATGAAGGTAAGGCGATTGCGTTTCATTCCTATTCAGACAAGCGTACCCAGCCTAAATGTGAACATTTTGGCACCTGCGGTGGTTGTAAATGGCAGGATATGGACTATAAGTTTCAGTTGGAATATAAACAAAACGAAGTCGTCAATAACCTCAAACGCATAGGACATTTGGAATTACCTGAAATCACACCAATTTTAGGTTCAGAAAAGCAATACTTCTACCGAAACAAAATGGAGTTTTCGTTTAGTGACAGCCGCTGGTTAACTTACGACGAAATCAATTCCGAGCAGGATTTAGGCGATAAAAATGCACTGGGATTCCATATACCAGGCATGTGGGACAAAATTCTGGACATTAAAACCTGTTGGTTACAGGAAGACCCATCCAATGCCATTCGCAATGCGATCAAAACGTTTGCTATTGAAAACCATCTGGAGTTTTTCAATACCAGAAATCAATCTGGCTTTTTAAGAACTTTGATGATCCGAACAGCTTCAACAGGCGATATTATGGTCGTATTTCAGTTTTTTGAGGAAAATCAAAAAAATCGGGAGCTCCTGCTGGATTTTGTTGCTAAAACCTTTCCGCAAATTACTTCGCTACAATATATAATTAATGGAAAAGCCAATGACACGATTTATGACCAAGAGGTGATTTGTTATAAAGGGCATGACCATATTTTTGAGGATATGGAAGGTTTGAAATTTAAAATCAATGCCAAATCATTTTACCAAACCAATTCGCAACAGGCTTACCAACTTTATAAAATCGCTAGGGATTTTGCTGGTTTAACAGGAGAAGAGCTGGTTTACGATTTGTACACAGGCACGGGAACCATTGCCCAATTCGTGGCCAAACAGGCCAAAAAAGTGGTGGGTATTGAATCTGTTCCAGACGCCATTACGGCAGCCAAAGAAAATGCACAATTAAATTCCATCGACAACGTTGACTTTTATGTTGGAGATATGAAACAGGTCTTTAATGATGCCTTTATAAAACAACATGGGCAACCTGATGTGATCATTACCGACCCACCAAGAGATGGCATGCATAAGGATGTCGTGCAACAAATTTTAAATATTGCGCCCAAAAAAGTGGTGTATGTAAGTTGTAATAGCGCTACACAGGCTCGGGATTTGGCTTTGATGAAGGACCTGTATAAAATCACTAAAGTGCAGACTGTGGATATGTTTCCACAAACATTTCATGTGGAAAATGTTGTACTTTTGGAACGTCGTTAAAAAAATTGTGCCACTAATTAAAGAATAAACATTCGTGAATTCGTGGCTGAATAATTAAAATTTGAATGAAGAAATTTATAGTATTCGTTTCCCTCATCATCCTGACTGGAGTTAGTTGTGAGCGTGATGACATCTGTGCCGAATCCACTCCTACAACACCACATCTCATCATCAGGTTTTATAACGTTGATGACCAAGAGCAAACCAAACAAGTGCGGCTTTTAACTGTAAACGGTGTAGACGACCAAGGGAATCTCTTAAAAAACATTGTGACCAGCACGTCAACAGATTCCATTGTGTTGCCATTACAATTTCAAAATGAAGGCATAATCACGACCTCTCGTTTTGCACTAAAAAGGGATTCCGATTTTGATACCGATACTAACGACGCCACCGTTTCCAATACCGATATTATTGAGGTGAGTTACACTCCTGAGTTTGTTTATGTATCAAGAGCCTGTGGTTATAAAAGCATTTTCAACTCTGCCCAAAACACCTTAATACCCGATCCTAATAATTGGATATTCAGTTACGAAGTTATAAACCCAACAATAGATAATGAAAACACAGCACACATCATTTTATACCACTAGTATATGGATTATGATGTTATGCGCTGTAACATCGTTTTCACAAAACAACACAGTGGCCAAGGATTCGGCAGTCTACAAGCAAAATTACGGACTCCGATTGGGTGGTGATCTCAGTAAACTGGTGAAATCTTTTTTAGATGACGATTACAAAGGATTTGAAGTCAGTGGCGATTATAGGTTGACCAAAAAATTGTATTTGGCCGGAGAAATGGGGATTGAAGAAAAAACCACTTCTTCAGACTATTTGATCACAACAGCTAAAGGAAGTTATTTTAAGGCTGGTGTGGATTATAATTTATACACCAATTGGCTGGATATGGAAAATATGATTTATGGCGGATTTAGAACCGGTCTAAGCTCCTTTAGTCAAACTGTCGATAGTTTTACTGTTTACAATACCGATCAGTACTGGCAACAACAATTTACCGACAATCCCAATCAAGACTTTAAGGGTCTTTCTGCCATTTGGGTAGAACTTGTTTTCGGAATCAAAGCACAAGTTTTAAATCATCTTTATATGGGTTTTAACGTGCAGCTTAAAGGCATGATCACACAAGATGAGCCTGAAAATTTCGCAAACTTATATGTTCCAGGCTTTAATAAAGTTTACGATAGTGGCCGAATTGGCGCAGGATTTGGCTATTATATCTCCTATCTTATTCCAATTTATAAGAAAAATAAAGTAGTGGCTCCCCAAGAATAATTACCCTAGGCCCTTCCTCGCTTTTTTGAGGATTTATTCTTACCTTTTGCATAAAAATTTAGTGTTCTATGGATAAAAAATTAATAGCCAAACTTTTGGATGAAAAGCATCAAAAACTAATACATTGGCTAGAAGATCAAGATGATGAAAAGTGGGAACTAGGCCCTGAAGGAAAATGGACAACTGGGCAAGTGACCTTGCACTTACTTCAAAGTATAAAACCGCTCAATACAGCCTTAAGTTTGCCAAAGTTTATACTGCGCTATAAATTTGGCACCTCCAATCGCGAGGTTAGGGATTACGATACGGTTGTGAACCGGTATCAGGAGCGATTAAAAACGGTTGCTCAAGGCACCACATTTGGTCCGTCTCGCAATATGGGCGTTCCAAAACTAAAGGAAAAGCAATACCTATTGAACCGTTTACAAGTCGAAAGTAAAAAGCTGCAATACAAAACAAAAAAAATGAGCGATAAACACTTGGATAATCTTGTTTTACCGCATCCTTTAATGGGTAAAATGCCCATTCGAGAACTCTTAATGTGGACGTCCTATCATGTAGAGCATCATACCAATCAGTTACTAGAACAGTACTGATTTTGTATTTTATAGACTAATGTCTAAGAGATTGAAGTCGTTTAAAAATAACGCCCAAACTATAGATTATGATAAAAGATATTGAAAATGTTGAATTAGAATTTTTAACCTTAAGCGATTACCAAGAGTTTAAGGAGGCCATGATAGAAGTCTATACCAACATGCCTAACTCTTACTGGAGGGAAATGCACATTAAAACCCTGATCGATAAGTTCCCTGAAGGGCAAGTCATTATCAAAGTCAATGGTGAATTGGCAGGTTGCGCCTTGTCCATTATTTTAGATTATAATGATTTTGATGAGCACCATACTTATGAGCAGATTACTGGCAACTATACCTTTGACACTCATACAGCTGATGGTAATGTGCTTTACGGGATTGATATTTTTATAAAATCAAAATTTAGGGGCTTGAGGTTAGGCCGCCGTTTATACGATTATCGCAAAGAACTCTGTGAACGCCTTAATTTAAAAGGCATTGCATTTGGCGGTCGCATACCCAATTACAATATCTATTCAGACAGCATGTCGCCTAAAGAATATATTGAAAAAGTGAAACGCAAAGAAATTCATGATCCGGTATTGAATTTTCAAATTTCAAATGATTTTCACCCCACCAAAGTGCTTAAAGGCTATCTCGCTGGCGACAAAGAATCCAATGAATTTGCGGTACTCTTAGAATGGGATAATATTTACTATGAAAAGCCAAATAAAAAAGCGGTTACAAAAAAGAAAATTATTCGTTTGGGATTGATTCAATGGCAAATGCGTTTGTATAAAGATTTGGACGAATTGATGCAGCAAGCTGAATATTTTATCGATTCCGTTTCGGCATATCGAAGTGATTTTGCCCTATTTCCAGAGTTTTTCAATGCGCCGCTCATGGCCGAAAACAATCATATGCCTGAGCCACAGGCTATACGGGAACTGGCAAAACATACAGAAGGAATCGTTCAAAAATTTTCAGAACTCGCCATTTCATACAACATCAATATCATAACTGGAAGTATGCCCGAAATGCGTGGCGATCTCCTTTACAATGTGGGGTATTTATGCCGAAGAGATGGCACTAAGGAGCGTTACGAAAAGCTTCATGTCACACCAGACGAAGCCAAAGTATGGGGTATGCAAGGCGGTAGTGAGCTTAGAACCTATGATACCGATTGCGGTAAAATAGGGGTCTTAATCTGCTACGATTCCGAGTTTCCCGAGTTGAGCCGTCTGTTGGCCGATGAAGGCATGGATATCTTATTTATACCCTTTTTAACCGACACCCAAAATGGATTCTCAAGAGTACGCCATTGCGCACAGGCCCGAGCGATTGAAAACGAATGCTATGTAGCCATTGCAGGTAGCGTGGGCAACTTGCCAAAAGTTAATAATATGGACATTCAGTTTGCTCAGTCCATGGTCTTGACCCCTTGTGACTTCTCATTTCCAGCCAATGGCATCAAAGCTGAAGCCACAACCAATACTGAAATGATCTTGATTGCCGATGTGGATATCGATTTGTTGCGAGAGCTTAATCAATTTGGTAGTGTCAATAATTTAAGAGATCGTAGGAAAGATATTTTTGAAGTGAAGCGAATGAATGCCAAAAGTTAAAGCCATGGCTCATTTTGGGGAATTCAATTAAATGGGATGCCAATGCCTTTGAATTTCACAGATCATGCTGAGAGACATGGATGCCTCTAAAAGAAATGACTGTTTACCATTAAACTATAAATCAGTATAAAAACCTTATCAAAAACGGTCATGCTTACCTGTATGACATGAGGCTCGCAAAGACTATTTGTTCATATACTTCCCCTTCTTGCTCCCTTCATAAATCTCATACTTTACCAAACGGGCTTCCAATTTGGCATTAAACAAATGTATTTTACGTGAGGGTCGTAAGCCCACATGTTTTAGGGCTTCCAAATTTGAGGTGATAAACCAGGCATTAGTATTGGGATAATGTTGTTTGAGGGTATCCCCTATTTGCCCGTAAAATTGCTCCATATCCAAATTCAAGCGTTCGCCATAAGGAGGGTTAAAAACCATGTGCAAGATCTCGTCACCTCCTTTTTGGGTCTTAAAAAAATCTTCATGTTTTATGGTTATAAAGTCTTCCAATTTGGCGTTTTTGATATTCTCAATAGCTTTGTCTACAGCACTTGGCGCTTTGTCAAAGCCTATAATTTTATGATGAAAATCTCGGGTTTTGCTCAATAATGAGTCTTCAATTTTTTCAAACAGCTCCACATCCCAATCCTGCCAACGTTCAAAAGCAAATTCCTTACGCATCAAATTGGGCGGAATATTACAGGCAATCATGGCTGCCTCGGCCAAAATAGTACCACTTCCACACATAGGGTCCATAAAATCGCTCTGTCCGTCCCAGCCCGACAACATAATCAGTCCTGCTGCCAAGACTTCGTTTATAGGCGCAATATTGGTAGCGGTTTTATAACCGCGCTTGTGCAACGAATCGCCTGAAGTGTCCAAGGCAATGTCGCAGGTGTTTCGATCAATATGCACGTTGACTTTTATATCGGGAAATTTCAAATCCACATTAGGGCGTTCACCCGTCGTGTTTCTAAATTTATCCACGATGGCATCCTTGGTTTTTTGGGCAATGTAAAGCGAGTGCGTAAATTGTTCGGAATGTACCGTGGCATCTACCGCTAAAGTCCCGGTGGGCTTAAGATAGTGATCCCAAGACATGTTGTAGAGCTTATCGTAGAGCTCTTGTTCATTTTTTACCTTAAAGCTATGGATGGGTTTTAAAATTTTAATGGCCGTACGCAAAGCCATATTAGCCTTATACATAAACCCCTTATCGCCCACAAAACTCACACTTCTAATCCCTTTAGTGACCTCTAAGGCACCTAATTGAATGAGTTCGTTTGCCAATAACTCTTCAAAACCAAACAGGGTTTTGGCTACCATTTTAAAATTATTCTCCATGCTATATCTCTAATTCATTGCAAAAATAAAGTATTTTTGCAACGAGACATATTTATAGATGACAAAACACAAAACACAATGGTACGCTTCATGGTTCGATACACCGTTTTACCATATTTTGTACAAGGATCGGGATCATGCCGAAGCCCAGTCGTTTATGGATACCTTGACCCATTATTTAAACCTACCGGAACAGGGTAAAATATTGGACTTGGCCTGCGGTAGAGGCCGACACTCTTTATACCTTAACACATTAGGATTTGATGTTACCGGTGTGGACTTGTCTGAAAACAATATTAACTACGCCAAACAATTTGAAAACGAGAGCCTTCATTTTCAGGTTCACGATATGTGCCAACCCTACAGCCAAAAATTTGATGCTGTGTTCAACCTCTTTACCAGTTTTGGCTATTTTGATGAGGAAGAAAACAACCTAAACACCATCAAAGCCATTGCAGAAGATTTGAACGAGATGGGTTTTGGCGTCATCGACTTTATGAACATCGATCATGTTATCGAACATTTGGTTCCCGAAGACGAGAGGACCATTCAAAATATAACATTCCATCAAAAACGCTATGTCCAGGACGGTTACCTCTTTAAAGATATCTCCTTTGACTATCGCGGTACCGATTATGCCTTTCAAGAACGAATTAGGACTTTTTCCCTTAACGATTTTGAACTGCTTTTTGAACAAGCCCATGTCAATTTGTTGGATGTCTTTGGTGATTACAAACTGCGTAAGTATGACAAAAATAGATCTGACCGCTTGGTCATGATTTTTAAATAAATTTAAATTGGTTTACACTTTACCTAACTATGAATAACTATCTGTTTCCCATTTATGCCGTCCTATTTGGTGTGTTGCTTGTCACCTTATTAAGGAAAAACAAATCCACATACTCCCGATTATTATTGCCCTTTAGTGGTTCTTTTTTATTGGCACTCACCCTTTTTGATCTGCTGCCTGAAGTTTACGGGCATTTAGAGGCCAAACAAACGGGATTGTTTATCATGTGCGGTATTTTAATGCAAATTATACTCGAGTTTTTCTCAAAAGGTGCCGAGCATGGCCATGTTCATATTCATGTTCACGGCACAGCTTTTCCTTGGGCGCTCTTTTTGAGTTTATGCATCCACAGTGTGATGGAAGGCTTTTCTATCCACCAACAAAACGATATGGTTTACGGTATTTTGGTACACAAAGTCCCCATTGCCATGGTGCTCACCACCTTTTTACTCCATTCAAAATACAGCAAGATGCAAGTGGTGTTTTTCTTATCCATTTTTGCAGCCATGACCCCATTAGGGACTTATATCTCCAATAATTTGGCTGTGGTTTCAGGCTATGTAAACATTATAAATGCCTTTGTAATTGGTGTCTTTTTTCATATCTCTACAGTCATTTTATTTGAAAGTAGTGAAGGCCATAAATTTAACCTCTCTAAGTTGGTTGCTATAATCTTGGGTGCTGGAATGGCCTATATGATATAATTGAAACTTGAGGAATGGAAACCTGCTAACACCTTTGGTCAATAAGGAATAACGTGATAAAACATCATTAAAAAATGGCAAATGGCACCGCCAAGGACCATAAAATGCCAAATGACGTGATTATAAGGGATTTTATGGATGGCATAAAACACGATACCCACCGTATAAAATAAACCTCCTGCAAACAATAAGAATACCCCATTAGCAGACATGCTTTCAACCAAGGCTGTAAAGTCAAACACAATAAGCCATCCCATAATCAGATAGAGTAAAGTCGAGAAGATTTCAAACCTTCCTGTAAAAAACAGCTTTAAAATAACACCAAAAGCCGCAATGCCCCAAACCAATCCAAACAACAACCAACCTCGGCTGTCTGGAAGCAAAATTAAAGTTACTGGCGTATAAGATCCCGCAATGAGCAAGTAAATACTGATGTGATCAACAATCCTGAAATAATGTCGTCGTTTTTCGTCCTGTACAGAATGGTAGAGCGTGGAGGCCAAAAAGAGAATGATCATGGATATTCCGTAAACCGTCACACTGAAGATATCCAATACCCCAGAATCACAATACATAAGCAGTAACACCAAACCCAGAACACCCAAACCTGTACCAATACCGTGGGTCCATGCATTTAATCGTTCTTCAAGGGCTGATTGTATTCTCATTAATTAGTTTTGGTATTTGGACCGATCCATTTTTCGGTAAGCTCGTAATAATCGAATTCAATAGCCGGTTTTTGGCGTTCTAATTGTCGGCTCTGAAAAGCCCGTTCCAAGATGTCCTCTATTAAAAAATCTTCCTTGACATGAATGGGATCAAATTTACGTTTTAGAGAAATATCGAACAATTTGGCGGTATTGTTGTACCAAAAGGCTCGCCAACCATTACGCAATTCCTTGACCAGCTCGAAGGTGGTATTCCCCGTTTGACGGTGAATCAATTTCACTAAAATCTGCCCTTCGGTGCGTGTGAGTTTTTTTAATTCGGTAGAAAATTCATCTTCAATATAATGCTGAATCATTTTTGAATAGCGTCGTCTTTCACTCTTTCTTTTCAAAGAAGTCAAACGTTCATTTAAAGTCGTCAAGCGTTCAGCAGCCAATTTGGCATAAGGATAGACTTTGATGGTTTTTCGTTTTAAAATTAAATATCTAATCTTATCCTCTTTACTTCCAAAATTCAACTTGTTCAGGATTAAAACTTCATCAAGTTCAATCATATCTTTTAGGATGGAATCACCTTCAATATAATAATACTCGGTAGCTGTAGTATCTGGTACCTGAGGCCCTTGCTGTGCAAACGCAAGCAATGGAAAACAGAGTAGGATGGTATTTAAAATCTTCATGATGGGAACTGAAACCAATGTTGTTTCAAATGACAGGTAAAATTAATAATTTACATACTCTTAAACCTTAAAATACTATTAATATTATTATTTTTGAGCAAAATATTTAATCATGGCAAAACAACAGATACTCAACAAAAAGTCGATGGATTTTTTAGAAAAATACCTTAACAATGCATCTCCGACAGGTTATGAATGGAATGGACAAAAATTATGGATGGATTATCTAAAACCATATGTAGATGAGTTTATAACAGATACTTATGGAACTGCAGTTGGTGTTGTTAACCCCAAAGCGAAATACAAGGTCGTAATTGAGGGGCATGCCGATGAAATTTCATGGTACGTAAATTATATATCGGATAACGGATTGATCTACGTGATTAGAAACGGAGGTAGCGATCACCAAATTGCGCCGAGTAAAATTGTGAATATCCACACCAAAGCGGGAATCGTTAAAGGTGTATTTGGCTGGCCAGCAATACACACCCGTGATAAGGCCAAAGAAGAAGCACCTACACCCGAAAATATTTCTATTGATCTAGGCTGTAAAACCAAAGATGAAGTGGAAAAACTTGGCGTTCACGTAGGCTGCGTCATTACCTACCCCGATGAATTTCATATTCTTAACAAGGACAAATTTGTATGTCGTGCCTTGGATAACAGAATGGGTGGATTTATGATTGCCGAAGTGGCGCGTTTGTTACACGAGAACAAAAAAACACTCCCTTTCGGATTGTACATTACCAATTCCGTTCAGGAAGAAATTGGATTGCGAGGTGCGCAAATGATATCAGATACCATCAAACCAAACGTAGCTATCGTTACCGATGTGACGCATGACACCACGACTCCAATGATAGAAAAGAAAAAAGAAGGCCATATCGAACTTGGTAAAGGGCCAGTAATTGCTTATGCCCCTGCAGTACAACAAAAATTGCGCGACTTAATTACAGATACGGCTGAGGAGAAAAAAATTCCGTTTCAACGTTCTGCTTTATCAAGATCCACAGGAACAGACACCGATTCCTTTGCTTATTCAAATGGTGGTGTTGCTTCGGCTTTGATTTCACTACCCTTACGCTATATGCATACTACGGTAGAGATGGTTCAAAAAGACGATGTGGAACAGGTCATTAATTTAATTTATGAAACCTTGCTTAAAATTAAAGGTGATGAAACCTTTAGTTATTTCAAATAATTAAGGCAATATGCCTTTAAAGCGGTAGCTTTATAAAGCTATGGAAGAATACATAGACATTGTAACCAAGAACGGTAAACCCACTGGAAAATCGGCACTAAAGTCTGAAATCCACAGGACAGGCTACTTTCATAACACCGCTCATATTTGGTTATACACCAAAGCTGGTGAGATTTTGTTGGCTCAGCGCTCTGCAAACAAGACCATTTGCCCATTGCTATGGGATGTTTCGGTCGCTGGGCATGTCGATGCTGGGGAAACGGTGGTTCATGCTGCAATTAGAGAGGCACAAGAAGAAATTGGCCTGACACTTTTAGAGCAGGATTTAAAAAAAATAGGTGTGTTTGAATGCTTTCAGACCTATGATAATGGGATTGTGGACAATGAATTTCACAACGCCTTTGTCGCCGAATTAAAAGTTGATATTTCAAAACTCAAGCTTCAAAAAGAAGAGGTGGAAGCGGTTAAATTGGTCTCGTTGGAAGAATTCAAAACTATTCTAAACCATATTGGGGCTGACCATCATTTGGTAGCCAGTAATAAACAGTATTACGAATTGGTATGGGATGCCATCAAAAAACTAGTCCCCTTAAGCCCATGAATCTACTGCTCTCAGCTATAGCGCCCGTTTGTGTCATTATCTTATATATTTATATCAAAGATAAATATGAAAAAGAACCCAAACGTCTACTGTTGCTGAGTTTTTTGTGTGGGGCCATCGTAAGCATTCTGATAACTACCCTTTTATATTCAGGTTTTGATGTGCTACTTCCATTAAAAAACCAATTCAGTGTCCAACAACAATTTATAAAAGCTTTTTTTGTAGTTGGGCTTACTGAAGAGTTTAGTAAGTACATTATTGTGCGATATGTAGCACAGCCCAGAAAAGCCTTTAACGAACCTTTTGATGGTATTATGTATGCCGTTATGGTCTCCATGGGTTTTGCCGCCACCGAAAATTTGATGTATGTTCTTCAAGGGGGTTATGAAGTGGCCCTATTAAGGGCGTTTACTGCGGTTCCGGCACATGCTACCTTTGCTATTTTAATGGGTTTTTTTATGGGGAAAGCCAAATTTTCTAACAACAGGACTTTGTTGAATATTACCGGACTCGTATTAGCCGTCATCTTTCATGGTGCTTATGACTTTTTCTTGTTCATCGATTTTATACCCGGAGTTTGGATAGGAGCCTTTGCGTCCCTTTTTGTTGGTTTATTTTTAGCCAAAAAGGCCATAAAAAAGCATCAAGACGTTTCGCACTTTAACAACAAATTATAAAGAGCGCTATACGTCGTGTTTTGATGAAAACCTTTCAATAAACGTCATGATGTCGAGAGTTTTTTTTTGTTCCATTTTGTAAAATTTTAACAATCTAACCGCATTAAAAATTGTCAATGTATCGTATTTAGTGCCATCTACTTAGTATGGAGATATGTAAAATTTAACATTTTAGTAATGAGCAATTTAAATACCTTTGAAAAAAATTTAGACCCCGTACCTTTTAGATGAAGACATTATCTATTTTAATTGTTTTTTTATTGGGCTTCAATTTATGGACCTATAGTCAAGATGGGCTACCCATGCACATCGACGATTCCGAAATTAAACCTCTAAATTCCTTAACGGATAAGACCTTTCAGAATAATTTAGAAAGTGAACTTAAGTCAAACCCCGTGTGGAAAAATCTGATTGCCCAAAAAAAGATGGCGGTTGGCATAGTCGACTTAAGCAATCCAGAAGACGTAATCTACGCTAGTATCAATGGAAATTATATGATGTATGCAGCAAGCTTGCCAAAAATTGCTATTCTACTTTCTGCCATGGATGCCATTGATAAAAATGAATTAAGAGAATCCATCGAAGTTAAAAAAGATATGCGATTAATGATTAGCAAATCAGATAACGCAGCTTCTACCCGTATGATTGACCGTTTGGGCTATCAAAAGATTGAATCGGTAATGACCGATCCAAAGTATATGTTTTATGACGAAACCCATGGTGGCGGGCTTTGGGTGGGCAAACGCTATGGCGGCGGTGGCGATACCAATCGTGAGCCTCTAAAACATTTGAGCCATGCTGCCACAGTCAATCAGGTATGTCGCTATTATTACTTATTGGCCTATGGCAAATTAGTAAATGAAAAGCGATCAAAACAAATGCTCGACATCATGGGCAATCCAGATTTACACCACAAATTTGTAAATACCATCGAAAAAATAGCGCCAAATGCCAGTTTGTTTAGAAAATCGGGGTCCTGGAGAACCTATCATTCCGATTCCATCTTGGTGTGGGGAGACAACCCAGACAGACGTTATATATTAGTGGCTTTAGTTGATGATTCTAACGGTGAACAGATTATTAGAAATCTAGCAAAATCTGCAGAAAAAATTCTAAAAAAAAAAGAGCTAAATAGTCTGGCCTTAAATTACTAGTTTCATCTTCTTAATTTATGATGATTAAAAAACATACGCCGTATCACTTGCTTTAGGGTTTTAAAAAGTTGTATATATTAGCGCCGTAAGAGCAATAAAAACTAGAAATTGAACCAGCCGATGTCAATTATTAATACGCTTAAAGTATATATTTTAAAGGCTTTTGATTTAAAAGAAGAAGAACTTACCAAAACACTGTTATTACAGCTTAACATCTTTATTATTATTACCACCTTGTTAGTTGTTAAGCCAACTATCAATTCACTTTTTCTCTCTGAACTCACCTCCAACGCATTGCCACTTGCCTATGTATTAACGGCGATTATGGCTATAATAGGCTCCTTTTTTTACGACAAGGCTTTAGAAAAATACGCCTTAAACATCATCATTGACCGCACCATCATGGGCTCTGTGATCTCGTTGATCTTGTTTGGTATCGCTTTTAATTTTAACCTAGCCAACGGCTACGTATTGTATATTCCGTATATCTGGGTGGCCATTTTTGGCTTGTTAACGGCATCGCAGTTTTGGATTTTAGCCAATCTGGTGTATAATGTCAGAGAGGCCAAACGGGTTTTTGGATTTATTGGAGCTGGCGCCATCGCTGGTGGGATTTTTGGAGGGTATTTAACGTCGGTGCTCACCAAGTTTTTATATACCGAAAACCTACTCTTTGTTGCGGCTGTACTCTTAAGCTGTTGCATCCCAATTACACGCTATATCTGGAAATCTGAAGTCGTTAAACTCAACCGCTTCCAAGTATCGATGCGGACCAATCCCAAAGGGGATTCCCCCTTTAGACTAATTAAGCAATCCAAATTATTGCGACTAATTGCCATCGTTGTGGGCATAAGCGTTTTAATTGCCAAACTTGTAGACTATCAATATAGTGATTATGCCTCCCGACTTATTACAAATCCAGATGAGTTGACCTCCTTTTTCGGATTTTGGTTTTCAACGTTAAGTGTCATCTCGCTGATAATACAGCTATTTTTAACCAAGCGCATCGTTGGTACTTTTGGTGTTGGGAAATCCTTATTATGGCTGCCTACAGGGATTCTCATGGGTTCGATTTTATTATTGATTCTTCCTCAACTTTGGGTTGTTGTTTTTATTAAAATTGTGGATGGCAGTTTAAAGCAATCGGTTAATAAAGCGGCAACTGAGCTCCTGTCAATTCCCATACCCATAGATATTAAAAAGAAAACCAAAACCTTTACAGATGTGGTCGTAGATAGTATCGCTACGGGCTTAGCCGGTTTTATACTCATCTTTTTTATCAATGCACTGGATATCTCCTCAACTTATATCAGTTTAATCATTATTGGTCTCATATCGTTTTGGCTCTATTTTATTTATCAACTGAAAAATGAATATATCATTTCGTTTAAGTCTTTGTTCGAAAATACTAAGGTAAAAAAGGAGAAACCCTCAAAAAAAGACATCAAAGTGACCTCTATTGTCCAAACGGTTTTAAATGTTTTTAAAGAAGGTAACGACAATCAAATCGTGCACATGTTGGAAAAAACCCTGGAAGTCAAGGACGAGCGTTTCTTTTTTGGTTTTAAAAGCTTATTGACGCATAAGTCGCCTCAGGTTAAGGCTATGGCCATTGAAAATCTTTATTTTTTAAGGACTGAAAATTTAAGTGTTCAAATTGAAAAAATGATTCATCATCAAGATCAACACGTGACGACGTCGGCCTTCAGGTACTTATTGAACCATTATAAAAAAAATACGGTTGAACTTTTTAATAAATATCTGAATAGCACTGATGAAACAATTGCCAACGCAGCTTTAATAGG
Source organism: Flavobacteriaceae bacterium LMO-SS05 (assembly GCA_051814705.1). GTDB lineage: Bacteria > Bacteroidota > Bacteroidia > Flavobacteriales > Flavobacteriaceae > Geojedonia. Next base: position 310,818 of record JBPWQW010000002.1, on the reverse strand, counting down.
ATTATCCTTGGAATTGAGGAATAATCAGCAGCTTCAAAACCGATTTAATTTGGAATATAAAATTGAAAATGCGCTAACCCGTTATCACAAGCTCGATAATCCAATAGATCAAAAACATAAAATCAATACCATTATCCAAGCCATAGGAAACGCTAGGGTCGAACCGTATTATGATGTTTTAAAAATGCACCTCACTGCTCAGGATCCCGAAATTGTAAAGAGTTCCATCATCAGCGCTTCCAAAACCTTGGAAAATCAATTTATTACGGCCATTATTGCACATCTATCGGTCAAGGATTACCGCCAAACGGCAAGTGAAGCCCTCTTTATTTATGGTGAACCCATTATAGATGTCCTCTTTACAAACATAAAAAACGAAACTATTGAGTTGGAAGATGCCATCTATGCCGTTTTGGTTATAGAAAAATTTGCATCACAAAAGGCTATCAATACCCTCATAAAGTTAACCGGCGATACCGAGCACGTCGTTAAAATAGAAGCCATTGAAGCTTTAAAACGTTTAAAATGGAAGCATCCGAATTTACTAATTAAGGACCGATTTATTGTAGATAAAATATTGGATGAGTGTCACTTGTATCAAAATACCTTAACTTTAATCCATTCTCAAATTGTGATTCAGTATAAGAAAAAAACTCAAGACCCTGAGACCAAAGAAGAGAATGCCGCTCGCAAAAGACTCATAGCCTTACTCGAACTGCGTCTCGACAGACAATTGCAGCGTATTTTCAGGTTTTTGGGTATTAAATATCCTCCAGGTGATGTCGATCCCATTTTAAATTCCATCTTAAAAGGCAAGGAAGAACAGCGAATCCACGCCATTGAATTTTTAGATAATATTTTAGATAGTCAACTAAAAAAAGAACTGATACCCGTTGCCGAATCGATTGTAATGGAAACGATTTCAGAAGACATCATAAAAAAATTAAACCTCAAAGTTTTAAGCGAAACCGAATGCTATTTAGAGTTGCTGAAACGCAAAGACCAAAAACTTAAATTGGCCGTATTGTACCTTATCGAACAGTCTCACGATATCAAGTTTAATCCCATACTCGACATGGTACTCTTGCAGGAAACTAATGAAAAAATAAGAGCGATAGCTTCCGAAATTTTAATGAAGTAACCTCTTTTTTTGTCTTATGGATGTCACGATCCCAATACTTAAAGACGTAAAAATAAAGCTTAATGAAAACCATTCTGGAAAATCATAGACCGGTTGTAAAATGAGCTCGATCCCCACAAAACTTAATATTGCCACAAGACTGTATTTTATATATTGAAACTTCTGAGACATGGTGCTTAAGAAAAAATACATGGAGCGCAACCCAAGTATCGCCATAATGTTTGAACTAAAAACTATAAAAGGATTGGTGGTAATGGCCAAAATAGCAGGGATACTGTCCAATGCAAATAAAATATCGGTAACCTCTATAATCAGGAGCACCAAAAATAATGGGGTCGCAACCAACAAATGCCTTTTTCTAACAAAAAACTTTTCATTTTCTACCTTAGCCGTAATGGGTATCAGTTTACGAACAGTTCTATAAATAAACGACTTTTTAGGATCAAAATGATCTTGATCTTTAGCCAGCAGTAATTTTAACGCGGTAAAGATTAAAAAGGCACCAAACACATAAATAATCCAATCGAATTTATTGATGAGGGTAACCCCAAATAAGATCATTAGGGCCCTAAAAACGATGGCGCCTAGTATACCCCAAAACAACACCTTATGTTGATATTTTGCGGGTATTTTAAAAGAAGAAAAGATAACGGCTATTACAAAAATGTTATCAATACTCAAGGACAACTCAATAAAATAGCCAGTAAGGTATTTCATCATGGCCTTTGAAGGCAACAAATTACCCGGGTTATCAACCCAACCCTGTTTAAAAATAAGATAAATAAGAAGCGAAAAGCTTAAACCAATACTTACCCAAATTGCTGTCCATAAAGACGCCTCTTTAGTTGAAATAACATGAGGAGTCTTATTAAAAATACCTAAATCGAGAACAAGAAACAGCAATACAACTGCCAAAAATATAACCCAAACCATCATGCCTATTTCCTAATCACGTTTTCAATTTGACTAGCCAGCACCATATGATCTGTTGCCGAGTTCTTACGTAGCACATTACTCATTAAAACAACCATGTATTTGCAATGATCTGGATGCTCTACAATGGCTACCGAATTCATAAAATTAGTCACATTGCCCATATATTTACCACAGGCCTCCCCTTTACTTCTATCGCATTTATAAAGACTCCCCGATTTAAAATACACGGCAGCATCTCTTAAAACGGGAGCTTGAGCATAGCGTATACGCCTGTCGGTCATATACATAAGTCGCTTCATCTCAAGACTGGAATTAACATCAACGATGTTGCCTTGTTCCAGCTGAATTAAAAACTTCATCAAGCCCACAGTGGTTCCGATGCTTCCGCCCTTATCGCCAACATAGGTATTCGCGCCTTTTGTAAAGTAACTGCCCAGTCGCCACTCATCTGATGTAATTCCGAGATGCCGAAGCGGTAAATTAACCACATCATTGGATAGATCGGTGAGCATTTTACGATTGGCTGTTTTAAAATAGGCATCGGCTTCTTCTTGAGTTAATTCTGGGTATTGAGCACCAAAAATCTCCATTAAAAGGGCTTCCCGCCAAACAATACTGGCAGCACCATTATTGCTTACAGACATCATATGATCTGCCCATTCAAACAAGGTAAACACATCACTCGCAATCACCTGCCGCTTGACCAGCTTATGGGTCTCGGTATTGAAAATAGGCACCGTGTGACTATCGGTCAATCCCCATACTCCGGATTTAACCGATTTGTTACGCAGTAAATCCAAGCGTTTTTCGAAATTATCTGGATATATTTTAGCCAATTGAGTGAACAAAGCAGACAAGACGGCCAATTTCCCCACACTGCCCGGTTGGTAACCTGACAGTTCATTGCGCTGCGCATATCGAGGGTTATTAAGATCTGAAATATCTAAAACAGCTATAGAATAACTTTTATCCAAACCCTTAAACAAACCATTGATATCTTGCTGAAACGTCTTGTTTAATTTTAGAAAACACTGAACACTGTCGCTTTTATGCTCCAACAAACTCAGTTCAATATCCATATAATTTTTTAAAGCTCCCTCCGGAATTTTAGTAGGATCTTTAAGCTCTCCACTTTTTATGAGTTCCAAACGCAATAAACGTTTGATACCGGTATGCGCATAACCGTCAATGGGATAATAATAGGTAAATGCCGTAAACATGGTGCACATACCCACTAAAACACCCAGTACAATTAATTTTTTCATAGTATTATATTTGTTTTGACAACTTAATCGCCTTGTTTTTATCAATGGTAGGCGTAATGGATTCTAAATAGTGTGAACTTAAAGCCTTTTTATTTTCTACAAATGGCCTAATTTGAAACAACCAGAGTTTATTGTCTTTAAAGCCTAATTCCACATCATAGGCGCCTTTATAATCGGAATGGGTCTCTTTAGGCAGCGTCGTTCTGATGGCATAGGACAAGGCTCTAATGGCATTGATATTTTGATAATTCAAGATCGGTTTATCAAAGCTTGCTATATGCTTTTCTGTGCCACCGGTTGTCGGCAAACGGTTATAGAGTTGTTCCCTTGCCGGTGCTAAAAACTGGAATCCACCTTCATCTTTTATCAAATAGGTTTCGGCAGACTGTCCATCAACCGCACCTCCTGCTCCCCTGCTAAAGGCAACGGTCAGGTCCTTTTCATTGCCGTTACTGATGCCCTTGGTGATTAAAACTCCCGAATAATCCACATCGACACTAGGTATGACCAGAATGGATGGGAAGACATTTTCTGGGTTTAATAAATATTTTTGACGCCATTTAAAACTGCGCTCGGTATAGGGCGATGCCCAAACATCTTTGATCCCATCCAGTATTTTTGTTTTGTCCACCACGTTAAATAAGGTCAAATTGAGTCCTGCTCCTGTAAAATCCTTAAGATCTTCCATATTGGTGTCACTGCGCAAAAACACAGGGATCTCGCCTAGTGCTTTGCCTAAAATGGCTTTAAAATCCTGCTCCAACTCCTTAACAAAGCGATCTTGAAGCGGCATCTGTTTGATGGCAGTTCTTAATATGGCCAATTGTTCCAACTGATAAGTTTCCACCTCGGGTTCCGAAATATGCTGTGAACGCATGTCTTCAGCCGTATTGAATAGCTTATTCAAAAACCCCCAGTACGATTGATTCTGACCTGGCATAGGTTGGTCCATATGGCTTTTAAAAATTCCGAAAGGGATTACTAAGCCTTCAACCACTTGTTCAGGAAACATTTTTTTAAGTTGCCCCAAATTTGCAGCTTTCGGGCCACAGAGTTGTCCTGAATCGCTGGCATCCACATCCCGTAGGTTGAGAATGGCATGTTCTTTCAAGCGAATATTTTCAATGGGCACTTCAATTTTATCATCCTTACGTTCGGTCTTCGCAAACAACAACCGCTCTGCATTGGTCATATTGCGCTCGAGTTTGATAATGACGTTGCCCTTGTTGGACACCGCATAAAACACGTTTTTGCCAGTATAGGCCAACAGACTGTTTAAATTATCGTCGGATAAAGCGGCATTGGGAATTCCCAAATTACGGGCCAATAGCTGCACATGCGACACCATATTCCCTTCGGAAACTGTGGCAATTCCGGCAATGGGTTTTAAATCGGCTGGCGGACGTTGAAAAATATATATTTTATCGGAAGACACGTCGACATCGTCAGGTGAGCCCTGAACCACGACCAACTCCCCAAAAGCATATCCGGGATTTAAGCCTCTAAACCCACTCTGATTGGGAAGATCCAACACGGTATTGGTCAATGCCGATTCTTTGGCAATAAAATCACCTAAGGCACTCACACTCAAGCCCAGGTATAACGCAATGGAACCTCTTATTTTATCATCTATAAATCCATAGGTTTTGGGCTCAAAAGCCGAATAGTCGTCCACAATGCGTTGATAATTGGCTTTTACCATAGATGAACTCCATTCCACCTGACTTCTGGCATGTTCCAGAACCGAAGTTAAAGCCTCAAGTGTCATGGTACCATCTGCAGTAGGCTTAATCGTTAAATCCAGTCGCTCCCATTCCTGCAATTCGGTATAACCAGCGCCGGTTGTGGCCATTCCTAAATAGCAGATTTTATTAAGAAGCGCGTCCACCGTATCGGCCTTCCACAACGACGCATTTTTGAATAGGATGTCCTCCAATTTCAAAGAGATATCCAGCAGCTGCAACCGTGCCGCCCCGCGTTTTTCAAGTAAGGTTGCTTCCCGAATATCGTATAGTAATTGGGCGGTTTCAGTCACCAGTTTTACGATATCGCTTCGAGTAGCGTTAGAAGCCATATAGCTTGTTATAGATTGCCCAATGGCTGTAGTTTTTATTAAAGGTGCTTTTTTTAAGAGCAGGCTGATATCCACCGGTTTAAAAAAAGCAGTCATGGTTTTAACCAAGCCGTCCAACTGGTTGCCCATATTCTCGTTAATACGATTAGAATACCGCTGTTTGAATGCCATAACACGCTGAATGTCGCCCTGTTCGGGCTGGCTGTGGATTTTAACACGAAGGTCCATAAACTCTGGCAACTCATCAGAAATCACTTTGGACTGACTTCTCATCATTTGCGCCACATTATCATCGCCATGATGCGGAATGTCTTTTAAGGACTGGCGGATTAAAAAATAATCCTTCTCAAGGGTTTCGTCTTGAGACAGTACCCATTTATAAAAGTCAAGACCCCAGGCCTCTTCATCTTCAGCTTGAATGGCACCTCTGTAAAACTGTCCTTTTTGATTGATCCAACCCTCATCAATCGATCTTAAATATTTGTCGATTTGATATTGTTTTAAGCGCGAATGGTTATTCTTTTGATCCCAAAATTCCGCCCTATCGGTATTGGCTAAAATCTGCCCTAAATAAATATGATTGGTTTTCCCCAATTGCACCACGGCATCTTTGTAACGGGCATGTTGTACACCAGGACCGATTTCTTTTGGACAAGGATCTTTGGGTTGACGAATGCTCCCGTCATTACAAAACCAACGAATATCCTTATACGGACCTCGAAGATCGTTTTTATAGAGCGCGATCTGTGCTGCTATTTGTGCATTGCTTGCAGGTTGTGCAAAGCTATTTGAGCTACACAATAGCGATACTAAACTGAATGTAAATAAGGTTTTCATAGGTAGCAATTAACACAGCAGATGGTTTTCAAAAGTAGTATAAATTTGGAATTTATAGAGTCCGACTGGTGTATTTTTAAATATAAGCAATTTGGGTTAGTAATCCATAATCAACAGCTAAAAACATATGTACCTATTTTGAATTTATGTATCTTTAATTCATGAACCGTATGTATTCCAGATATTTGTATTATTTAAGTCTAACCCTTATCGTATTGAGTTATTCTTGTGTTTCAGTTCCTTACCTAGATCAACACCGCTACAAAGGTCCTGTTGAACACCTAACCGAAACGACCTATAGTATTCATAACGGACAACCCGCTCTCTTAAGTATGAGTGCTTATGAATTTACCAAAAATGGACGGGTGAAATTTGCTCAAACTTTTGATGCTCATAACCAGATGCGAGTTACCAAAGAAAAAAAGCTGTGGTTTGTCAAACAAAGCTTTCCAGATCGAGAACCCTATTACTGCAAAACACGCTGGAAAACCCATAATCGTGAACGGATTAGTTGTTATACCCAAAAACAGTATAAGCAAAATCAATTCATTTATTATTATCACGACGACGGCTCGATTGCTAAAATAGAGGAGGATTATTCAAACTTTCAGACTCAGTATTACCATTACAATACGAATCAAGACTTGGCAGCGATCAGCATAAAAGATAAAAACGGAGTCTTAATAGATTCTGTTTTGGTAACCTGTAAATCAAAGGATCGTTTTAATAACTGTACTGCCCTTGAAAAACGCTATACCGTTTCAGACAGTTTACTAGTCATCGAACGCGTTTTAAAATATTAAAGCTCGCCTTGTACTTTAAGGTATTGCATCCCTACAGGTGTCCGTTAGAGTGAATTTATGCCTTTCCGTTATAAAACCCTTACTAAAACCTTTCTACCTTAACTCTTCACCAATAGCCACCACATAATGCACCAAATCGTCTAAATCGTCTTGCCGAGTTCGGTGATTGGAGATGGCCACACGAATACAATATCGCCCCTGCAAAGTAGTATAGCCGGGTAAGGCAATAGCACGTTCTTCCAACTGCAATTTGATTTCTTTATTTAAGGCGTTTAAGGCTTCTAAAGATTGGCCTCCCGGATTGTATCTAAAGCAAACAATATCCAAACCTATAGGAGCAATCAACTCCAAATGATTATGATTGGCGATAAGTTGTCCCAGATAGTGAGCTTGTGCTACGTTTTTGTCAATCATCCTGCCGAATCGTTTTACACCGTGTTCCTTCAAGGACATCCAAACTTTTAAAGCCCTAAAGCGTCTCGACAGTTGCAATCCATACTCACTAAACCAATCCTCACCAGAGGCAACTCCCCGAGTGTTCTTTTCCAAATATTCAGGAATCAACGAAAATGTGTTTTTATGTTCAGTGCTTTGTTTTACCAAAACACATCCGGCCTCAAAAGGCATGTGCAACCACTTGTGTAAATCGAGAGCTACCGAATCGGCGCGTTCGATTCCTGCTAATTGAGGTCGTACCACATCCGAAATCATGGCAATGGCACCAATAGCACCATCCACATGAAACCACAAGCCTTCTTTTTCACAGATATCGGCTAGGGCATTCAAATCATCGATGGCTCCTGTATTCACAGTTCCCGGAGTTCCAATAACACAAATGGGCTGTAGTCCTGCAGCTCGATCCTTAACAATCTGTGCTTTTAGAAACTCCACATTCATGGTATAATCGGTATGTACAGGAATCTTTACAAGGCTTCGCGCTCCCATCCCCAGCAATTCCAATGCCTTTTGATTACAGCTATGCACTTCGGCAGAGCCATAAACTACCATTTTGTTCGCCTGTTCTGGGGACATGCCATTGGCTCTAATGTCATAACCCGCTTTGACGTTTCGAGCAATAGCCAAGGCTGTAAAGTTAGCCACAGAACCTCCGCTGACCATCAGGCCGCTAGAGCTTTCGGGAAACTGCATGATGTCCTTAATCCAATTCATTACCTGTACTTCAACCTGATGTCCCGAATGGTTTCCACCACCCAAATTAGGATTGAGAATCGAGGTCCAAAAATCTCCTAGGGCACCCGACAGAAGCCCGCTACCCATATACCAAGCCCAAAACCGTGGATGTACATTCCCCATGGTATACGGCATGATTGTCGTTTTAAACGCCTGGTAAACCTCGTTCCCGTCTTGAGGCTCTTGAGGTAATTTGGATTTAAAGCTGTCCAAGACTGCTTCCGGCATGGGTTGCCAAATCTTGCGGTCTCTTAAGGTTTTGGTATAATCTAGAGCATCATCCACCATTTGATGCATCAATTGGCGTGTTTGTTCCCAGTCTTGAGGATCCAAGGTTTCATGGGTTTCTTTTGTTTTGGTTGGTTGCATAAGGCAGTGATTAATCTAAAAGTCGTCTATGGTAATTGATCTGACCAAGATGATACGATAAATGCATGGAAAGATGTATTAAAAAATATTCGGTAGTTGTAGGCTTTTCAAAAACGCGTTGTACATATTCTTGCTGTAAATCAGAACTGGTCAACGATTTTAAAGTCATTTCTACAACGGCAATGGTTTCTTCTATCTGCTTAACCAAGTCTTCTCTTGGAACATATTTAAGGGAAAACTCCAAATCTCTTTGTCTTATATAACCCGTGTGCCCCAAATTGGTTCCAATAAAATGCTTGAGGTTACCTACCAAGTGCAAACACAGGTTGCCAGCAGAGTTTGAAATGCCCCGGTCCACTATCCATAAATTGGATGCGTTGGTATATAAATTGATTTCAACGATAAGTTTATTCAGGTCTCGTTTGAATAAGTGTAGTAATGAATCTGTCATCATATCTATAGCTTTAACAAATGTATTTAATCTTTAGGGAATAAGCTTTGATCCAGACCCGGAACAATGCGCAAGGCATTTTTATAATACACTTTCTTGAGGACTTCATCGGGTAAATCCAAGCCATACATCGGCCAAAAGGCGTGGTATTTTTTGTGATATGGAAAGTATTCGTCATCACTTTCCAACACCCTAAAATAGGTGGGAAATTCCTCGGGCACCCAACTGTCTTTTCCAAACAAAATACGATCCTGATATTTGATAAAGAAGGCCTTGGCAAAACGGGGTTGTCGACCCAGTTCGGCTATAATGGCGCCTATGCCCACATTCATATTAGGGAGTTCATCCAAGAGTTTGCCTAAAGTCCCCAAATCGTTGGCATACCAGCCCATATGGGCGTTGATAAAAGTGGTTTTGGGGTGCTTTTTAAACATCCTATGCTGCTCTGCTATTATCTGCTCCCATGGTGCAGGATCAGTGGCACTGCGTTTGCGTCTGGGATGGGTTTTCAGTTCCAACCAACGTTCATTGTCGGCATCAAAATCGTCCCAAAAAGGCTTGGGATCGGCGGAATGGATGAGCACCGGCACGCCCAATTCGGCACATTTCTCCCATATCGGATCTAAACGCGAGTCGTCAACGGCTACTCGATTGCCATCGTTATCTTTACTGTACATACCCAAACTTTTAAAAACCTTTAAGCCTCGCGCCCCATGTTTAATATCCTGTTCAAACTGGGCCACGGTTTTTTCAGTCCATCCAGGACCACCCACTCCAGAAAAATCAATATTGGCGAACACCACAAAGCGATTGGGGTAATGTGCTGCTATATTCTGTAAAGCGCCTTCTAACTTATCTCCAGATCCTCCGCTTAAGTTCACCATAATGGCTTCATTAAGGGTGTCCATGGCTGCCACCAATTCCGATAGATCTTGGGTAGGCATACGATATTGGTGTCCGTGTACGTCGATAAATGGGAATTTAGCGCTGTTGATGACGGCTCCCGGAACCACCAATGTGGAGGTGGGATTGTACGCTTCAAAACTGAGGTCTTGAGCGGGAAGGCTCAGCGACCAGACCAACACGATGATCAGGGGCAGGGTATTTTTAATCTGCATAAATTTTTAGAATTAAATGAAGGCTAAAGATACTAATCTGATCATAATTTAACTAAAACTTTTGACCCTTCCGTCTTTAGGCGTCTACCCACGCCTAAATCCACCTTCCCTCCCGATTCCCATCGCAGGGAAGGTATTTTTAATATGTTTTCCTATCTAAAACCCTCCTCCTTTGAAGGAGGAGTGGCTTCAGCTTCAGTATTGAAGCTGAAGGCGAGGTGGTTGTATTGAAGCTGAAGACGAGGTGGTAGTATCACTTTCTAAAATTTAAAACAATTTCACCCAACACACTAGTTAGGTTTTCAAAAACCTCCTTGTTTTCAAACCGCACCACCCTAAACCCAAGGGTTTCCAATCGTTTAGTTCGCTCACGATCTTTATTTTGTTGCACAAAATTAAAATGCACCGAACCATCCAACTCAACTATCAATTGTTCTGAAGCACAATAAAAATCGACTATATAATTTTCAATGCTATGCTGTCTTCTGAATTTTCGTCCATCCAATTGACTTCTTCGAAGGTGCTTCCACAAGGCGGCTTCCGCAGATGTTGAATTATTTCGCAAGGCTTTTCTTCTTTCCATAAGATATTTGCGATTATGGATGTTTTTTTTCATACTGAAGAATTTATGTATGCTATTAACCCTTCCGTCTTTGGGTGTCTACCCACGCCCAAATCCACCTTCCCTCCCGATTCCCATCGCAGGGAAGGTATTTTTAATTTGTTTTCCCATCTAAAATCCTCCTCCTTTGAAGGAGGAGTGGCTTCAGCTTCAGTATTGAAGCTGAAGACGAGGCGGTTGTATTGAAGCTGAAGACGAGTTGGTAATTTTACCTTTTACCTTTGCCTTTGCTTTTGTTTTCCTTGATGCGAACATAAATAAGCTTAAAACGCCCACTACCCCCTTCGCGGGTTTCGACTTCGAAGTTTTTGATGGATTTAATCAAAGGGGTTAACTTTTGAAAGCCATAGTTACGCGAATCAAAATTAGGCTGTTTCTTTTGTAGCAGACTCCCAACATCGCCCAAAAAAGCCCATCCATCATCGTCGGCGACATCCTGTATGGTGGCCGAGATAAAGCGGATTTCTTTTTGGGTAATCTTGTCCACATTGCTTTTTGAAGGAGATGCTGCCTCACTGGATTCCGATTCGTGTTCTTCAGTCTGCTGTTTTAAGATTTCTATATAGATAAACTTATCACAGGCCACAATAAAAGGACTTGGCGTTTTTTTTTCACCTATACCATAAACCTGCATACCGGCCTCCCGCAAACGGGTTGCCAAACGGGTGAAATCGCTGTCACTAGACACAATACAAAAGCCATTGACCTTTTCGGAATAGAGAATATCCATAGCGTCGATAATCATGGCCGAATCCGTAGAGTTTTTGCCTTGGGTATAGCCGTATTGCTGAATAGGCGTGATGGCATTTTCGAGTAGGAGGGTTTTCCATTTCGATAAATGCGGCTTGGTCCAATCGCCATAGATTCGTTTGATAGTAGGGTTACCGTACTTGGCAATCTCTTCCATCATTTCTTTTACATATGCCGATGGGATGTTATCGCCATCAATTAATACTGCTAGTTTAATATCCATTTTTTTTGTTTAGTGTTCAGTGTTCAGTCTACAGTCTACAGTCTTCAGTATGCAGTCTTCAGTCTTCAGTCTTCAGTGTTCAGTCATCGGACATCCGTCATCGGTCTTCTGACATCCTTCTCCGTCATCCGTCATCGGTCACCCGTCATCGGTCTTCTGACATCCGTCTTCAAGTCTACAGTCTTCAGTCTTCAGTGTTCAGTCATCGGTCATCCGTCATCCGTCATCGGTCTTCTAACTTCTGACATCGGACATCCGTCATCGGTCTTCTGACATCCGTCTTCAAGTCTTCAGTCTTCAGTCTTCAGTCGTCAGTGTTCAGTCGTCGGTCTTCTAACTTCTGACATCGGACATCCGTCACTACATCAACTCCTATTCGACTTTTTATTGCGTTTGGCTTCCTTTTTTTCTTTAGCGGTAAGCACGGGGGCTTTTTTTACATTCTTTTTTGCGTCGTGTGATTTTGCCATGATGTACTGGTATTAAAATTTACTGGCTAAAGGTACATTTTAATTTCATGTTTTAAAATGGCCTAAGCAAAAAAAGGATTTACGATTTGGGATTTACGATTTGGGATTTACGAATTACGAATCACGAATTACGATTCACGATTTGGAATTTGTGATTTGGAATTTGTGATTTGGAATTTGGAATTTGGATTTAGCATTTTGTCATGCCACCAGTTAGAGGTTTCAGCATCCAGATAACCTGCTTTTACCGCCTAACATGGATGCTTATGCGTTTGTACGACGCCATTCAATGAAACTTAGGGCTGAATTGATATGTTTGAATGAAAGATTTCTTTACTTTGCTAGGATTTAGCAACATAGTATGTCCGGCAATTTAAAGAGTTATAACGTACTCATATCTTATTTTTTTCATTTAGCATTCATCATCATTATTTTAGGAGTCCTGCTCGCTATTGTGGATATTGGTTTTGACCAATCCAGTCCATACCAGAGTTTTTTAAACGCTTACTATGCTTTGGTGCTTAGTGTTGGTGCATCTACAACGGTTATACGATATCTCATACAATCCAAATCCTTTGAGCGCAGTGTTATGATTTTTGATGGTCTTTCCATCTTATTGACCCTTACCATTTTGATTGCTTATTTTTTTGGCCTTGAACACATAGGCTCTCTAGAGGTTGACAGCTGGGTTATGTTTGCCATTATATTGACCTTTATAAGAGAGTTTTCTGAGCAAAACATCTCGTACAAACGCACCGTTTTAAACCCTGCACAGCTATTTATTTTAAGTTTTTTAGGCATTATATTCGTAGGTTCTTTATTGTTGATGGTACCCAACGCCACCTACCATGGACTGTCATTTGTTGACGCGCTCTTTACGGCCACCAGCGCCGTGTGTGTCACGGGGTTAATTGTAGTTGATACGGGAAGCTACTTCACAACCTTTGGTCAAACCATCATTCTTATATTAATCCAAGCTGGTGGTCTGGGTATACTAACCTTTGCGAGCTATTTCAGTTATTTCTTTAAAGGTGGAACAACCTATGAGAACCAATTGACCTTAAGTGATATAAGCGGTTCCAATAAAATTGGAGAAGTGTTTTCAACTCTTAAACGTGTGATTCTGATTACCCTTTCAATTGAGCTTTTTTCAGCCATCCTGATTTATTTTACGCTCGACAAAATAATCTACCAATCCTTTATGGAGCGTGTGTTTTTCTCCGTTTTCCATGCCATTTCAGCATTTTGTAACGCTGGGTTTTCGACCTTGCCAAATAACCTTTTAGAACATGGGTTCCGATATAATTATCCGTTACAACTGATCATTATGTTTTCATTTGTTCTGGGAGGACTTGGTTTCCCTATTGTTGTCAATGTTTTAAAATATCTAAAATACTTTATAAAGAATAAAATCTTGTACATCTCGGGTCAAGAGCAATCGTACAAACCTTGGGTTTTAACCATCACCAGCCGAATATCATTGATCACCACAGCTATTTTAATAGGTGCAGGATCCATCCTGTTCTATCTCAATGAATACAACAATAGCCTTGCAGATCACAGCAGTTTTGGCAAGGTTGTGACCGCACTTTTTGGTGCCACAACTCCGCGTACGGCTGGTTTTAACACCGTCGATATGGGGGCGCTTAACTTTTCTACCATCCTGCTCATTTTTCTGTTAATGTGGATTGGAGCATCTCCAGCTTCCACAGGGGGTGGTATTAAAACAAACACCTTTGCCATTGCCATCCTTAACTTTTTAAGTCTGGCAAAGGGCAAATCAAGAATAGAAGTTTACCGCAGAGAAATCGCTGATATTTCGGTGCGTCGTGCTTTTGCGGCCATTGCGCTCTCGCTGTTGGTCATCGGCTTGGGCATTACGTTCATTTCATTTTTTGACAGTCAAATTAGCCTGATCAACATTGCCTTTGAATGCTTTTCAGCCTACAGTACCGTTGGTTTAAGCTTCGGGATAACCCCAGATTTGAGTTCATACAGCAAACTCATACTCAGTGTCATTATGTTTGTGGGTCGGGTGAGTATGTTAACCGTCATGATTGCTATCATTAAGAAAGTCAAACAAAAAAAATACAGATATCCTGTTGAGGAGATTACCATAAATTAAAAGAGAATCATATGAAATACATCATTGTAGGCTTGGGCAGTTTCGGATCGTCCCTAGCAGTAAAATTAACAGCACAAGGAAATGAGGTCATAGGTATCGATACCAACATGGATCGGGTAGATACCTACAAAGAAAAAATATCACATACCATACAAATGGATGCCACAGATGAATATACTGTGTCTGGGCTTCCATTAAAAGAGACCGATGTGGTAATCATTGCAATTGGCGAAACCCAGGGTGCCAATATTTTGGCGACGGCACTCTTTAAAAATCAGCAGGTCAAAAGACTGATAAGTCGATCTGAAAACATCTTACACGAGAAAGTGTTGCAAGCCATTGGGGTAGACGAAATCGTGCGTCCAGAGGAAGAAACAGCTGAGCGCTGGTCCAAAAAATTAAGTTTTAAAGGAGTGGTAGATTCTTTTGAGTTGAGTGACGACTACAGCATCGTAGAAGTTAAGTTACCCAAAAGATATGACGGTAAGATGATACGTGACATCAATATAAGAGAAGAGTTCAACTTATTGGTGCTGACCAGCATTTCAAAAAAAGAAATCAAAACGCTTATTGGTAAAAGCAGAAAAATTAATAAGGTTCAAGGCGTAGCAAACCCTAATGATCTGCTTTTTAGTGACGATTTATTGGTCGTGTACGGTGCAAATAAAGATATTAAACGGTTTTTAAAAGAAGAGTAGCGCGCTTCGCCCCTGCTTGAATTAGGCTAATTCTATCCCTCGGATCGAGTCAAGACAAGTGGCATTAGACAGGCTCATAAAAATTATATAAAAAACATGAAACCCAATATGAAAACCCTGTGCCTTGCTTTGTGCGCTGCTAGCCTTTTAAACTGTGGCCCTAAAAATGAAGGATTCCAGGCTCAGGTTGTTTACCAATCCGACCTTTTAATCATCACGCAAATTTCCAAGAATGCCTTTGAGCATACTTCATTTATACAAACTCAAGATTTTGGAAACGTACCTAGTAACGGCCTCATTGTAAGCGATCATGGTGAAGCCCTTGTTTTTGACACGCCAACCAACGACGAAAGTTCAGCGGCCTTAATCCAATGGTTAAGAGACACGCTTCACTTCAAGATCAAGGCCATCATTCCAACGCATTTTCACAGCGATTGCTTAGGTGGACTTCAAGCATTTCACGACCAAAACATTCCTTCATACGCTAATTTTAAAACCATTGAACTTGCTAAAGAACACCATGCTGTTGTGCCTAAAAACAGTTTTAAGGACTCCTTAGTTTTAAAGGTGGGGACTCAAACTAGTCTGGTTAAGTTTTTCGGAGAAGGGCACACAAAAGACAATGTTGTCGGTTATTTCCCAAGCGAACATATCCTGTTTGGCGGTTGCTTAATCAAAACATTAGACGCCAGTAAAGGGTATTTAGGTGATGCCAATCTTGCAGATTGGTCCAGTACAGTGCAACAGGTAAAAAAGGCCTATCCCAATGTGAAGCTTGTTGTTCCGGGGCATGGAGACTATGGAAACTCAGCATTACTGGACTATACCATTGCTTTATTTAAGACTGAATAAATACGAGAAATCCTTCTACTATCCACCTGTATAATAAACCGATACGACTCCATTATTCAGGCGGATTGCTGGTTATCAGATGCTTCTGAATATTGCCAGCGCCTATTCAGGTGGACCTTGTTAAATTATTTTCAGGGCCACACAACTTTCTGAATTAATAAACGTTATGGGCAATTAACATGATGCAAAATCACATCCCTATGAAACTAAACTTTATCTTTCTTTTTTTTCTGATGCTGAACACCATTCAGGCTCAAGACAGCACGAAAGTGGTGACCTCTAACACAGGTCGAACTCAAGAAATTTTAGCGATTGACGACCATAACATCCTCGAATCCGATCCCATTGTGGACAGTATTAAAATCCACCTTAAATATTTAAAAGACTGGCAAATACAAACCTCGCTAAACGAAACCCTTAATTATAATAACAATTACAATAATGTTATTAATGCCCTCAATATCATTAATGAAGTCAATAAAACCTACGATGCCTTATATAAAGACCGAAGAACAGCAGAGGCTTATAATATCCTCATATCGGTAAACAATCCTGAAAGTGAAGTTTTGGGCTTCAAATTCAGTGATATTGTACTCAAAAGTGTAACCAAACGATTGGATTCGGTAGACGACTTAAAGGGTAACGATAAAACCCTCTTTACCCAAGGCATCACGAAGCTGGTCAACGGTATTTCGAGCTTAATCAACCCCACCAACTTGATTGGTAGCGCCATAACCTTTATCTCGAGCTTTGTCCCCAGTCGTATTCAAACGGCTTTAAAGGATCCTTTGGGCAAAGATTTTATAGACAAATTTAAAGAAGACCAAAAACCCTATATCCTGTATTATTCCACACTGGATCGGTATAATGGTATTTTTAATGAGGATTTGTACAATCTGGATTCCAAACACTCCAATCTAAAGCGCGATATCAATAATTACATCAGGAATTATGTAACCGAAATCCACATCGATTTAAATCAACCCATAACCAGTCAAGTCAATACCATTTTTGAGTTTTCAAATTCTGGAAAAACTACTTTTAACCATGCTGCATATAATTCTAAAAGTGAAATCAACAAGGTCATTCAAAGTTTACCAGAACTCAAACTATTGGTTAGTAAATTAAATGATTACTACGAGGATTACAATCGAATCATTCTTCAAAATTTTAGCAGAAACATTCAATTATTAGAGAGTGCCAAGGAGTTGCCAGATGCTAAGGTGTCGTCTATTCAAAAACTTGAGGCGGCTTTGTCTGAATTGCTCAACGGAAAATCTAATGATTCTGAAAATGGTTTTTCTACTAAATTTAAACAGAATATCACTCAGTTATCCAACTATGTAAGGGCATTTAAATAACCCGCTCCAAGCCCCCTCCCTGCCCTCCCCCTAAGGGAGAGGAAATTGGGATTTGGGATTTGTTACTTGGATTAAAACCCAATCCACACTCAAAACTTTGTTCATAACTCACTAACTGTCTGCACTGTACTATGACTGGATTTTCATTAAATTAGGTACTATCAAACTTTAAATCCCTATAATTTGGAGAAACCCAAAAGTCCTTCAGTACCCCAACCCTTGGTCACGGTTAACGACCTCCTTGCCATCGATCCCCAAATGACTAGCAATGAAGAGTGGTACACCACCGAAGCGGTGATGGAACATCTCAACATGAGCCGCAGCAGCGTGTACCGTTTGCGAATCAAAAAAGAATTGCCTGCCTACAAATTGGGCCGCGTGATTGTATACCCTAAAAGCTTGATCAACAAAATCCTGCTTCTTAAGTCTATACAAAATTTAAAAACCAATCGTATCGATTGAGTTGCTGCCCAAGCAAACCCTCAAGAAGATTTAATAGCAATAATGCCGATCGCGCGCCAAAATTTGGCGCCGATCGGCATACCATTACAACCATGCGCGATGACTTACAGCACCGTTACCGCACCCAAGTAGCTACTGATAGCTGCTACTTGGCCTTTGTCCGTGGCAAAAGTGGCCCATACCTGTACCTCAAAGCCGGCCATAAAGGCTGCTAAGGGCAAGTTGACCGTCGTTTCCTCACGGGTGCCAGCAGGATCGAAGACCTGAAACAAGTCCAGCTCAGGGGCATAAGCCACCACCACCAAGATGTCGGTAGTATGGGCATTGCCCTGTCCGCTGTTGTCGTTCCAGCCCAGCACCAACACCTGGTTGGCGGCGGCGCTAAGGCTTGGGTTTTCAAGCCCACGCAAATCGCCCTTGCCGATCAACACTTTGGGATAGTCGATCACATACCCCTCTGGGCTGTCGATCAAGGCCTCCGTAAGATGGTAAGACGTGGCGAGATTGTAGGGGCTTTTGTCGCCCTGCTTTTTACCAAAGTACTTGCTCTCCACACTTTTGATCGGGTTTAAAAAGGCGATGACCGCTTTAAACTTTTCGCGTTGGATGAGCTGTTCCTCGGTTGGGGTGTACTTACCGCGGTGCGGTAAACTTCGCATGATGTTTCGGCCTCTCCAGCGTGCGCCAACAACGTTGCCCACTTTGCCAGAAAAGCCACCTAGAATTCCTTTTTCAAAGGTTGCCATAATTTAAAAAATTTGGGGTTTATAAGCGGCTAATGTAGTTCGGGCTATGTTCACAAACAAGACCCTGACCCATACTGGCACGTTGTGAACGGTACTGAACTAATGTGACACGTCCTGATTGGTACTGACACATTCTGACCGGTTCTGACACGTCCTGACCTGTTGTGACCTATTCTGACCGCTTATGACACAAGTTTGGCGTTTTTATGGGATATTGTTCGAGTCTTGTTCGAGGATGGTTCGAGAAACGCTAGGTCCTATTTTTTAAAACTAGGAGTTTTTTGGGCAAATCTCGAAGGAAAGTGGGAAATAATCAAAAGGGCGGGTGACGGTGACTGAAGACGGGTGACCGATGACCGATGACTGAACACTGAAGACTGTTGACTGTAGACTGGCGACTGAAGACTGGCGACTGAAGACGGGTGACCGATGACCGAAGACCAAAGACCGATGACTGAACACTGAAGACCGATGTCATTACCCATGGAACCGTCATTGCGACCACGAGGAACGAAGTTGGTGGCAATCTCTTGATGCGTGTTCCTGTCAAACAGATTGCCGCGGTCGTGCCTCCCTCGCAATGACATTAAAAAGGTCTCCCTCGTCATTACGCTTTGAACCGTCATGGCGACCACGAGGAACGATGTGGGTGGCAATCTCATGATGCGTGTTCCTGACAAACAGATTGCCGCGGTCGTGCCTCCCTCGCCATGACAGGGCTCCTTCGTCATTACCCATGGAACCGTCATTGCGACCACGAGGAACGAAGTGGGTGGCAATCTCTTGATGCGTGTTCCTGTCAAACAGATTGCCGCGGTCGTGCCTCCCTCGCCATGACATTAAAAATGGGCTCCTTCGCCATTACGCTTTGAACTGTCATGGCGACCACGAGGAACGAAGTGGGTGGCAATCTCATGATACGTGTTCCTGACAAACAGATTGCCGCGGTCGTGCCTCCCTCGCAATGACGGGACTCCTCTTCATGACGGGATTCCTCGTAATGCCCTTAATTAGCATCTTCATGATTACCAAATTGCGCCTTAACCTCATCGTATAATTCATCCCGATTGGGGTTTATGGAATCAATGAGGGCTTCTTTTTTAGCTCTACTCCAGCTCTTGAGTTGTTTTTCGCGACCTATGGCGTCACCTATCATCTGAAAGGCCTCGTAGTAAACAAGTTTGTTAAGGTTGTACTTTGCTGTAAAGGATTTTGGATGGTATTTCTGTTTGTGCTGCGCTACTCGTACCACAATGTTTGATGTCACACCCACATATAGGGTGCTGTTGTTTTGGTTAGTGAGGATGTAGATAAAACCTGGTTTCATAATTATAAGTCATTGTATTTTAAACCGTCATCACTCATTAAACCATCATGGCGACCACAAGGAACGAAGTGGGTGGCAATCTCATGATGCGTGTTCCTATCAAACAGATTGCCGCGGTCGTGCCTCCCTCGCAATGACATTAAAAAGGGGCTCCCTCGTCATGACAGGACTCCTTCGTCATCACCCATTGAACTGTCATGGCGACCACGAGGAACGATGTGGGTGGCAATCTCATGATGCGTGTTCCTGTCAAACAGATTGCCGCGGTCGTGCCTCCCTCGCCATGACAAGGCTCCTCATCATGACGGGACTCCTTCGTCATCACCCATTAAACCGTCATTGCGACCACGAGGAACGAAGTGGGTGGCAATCTCTTGATGCGTGTTCCTGTCAAACAGATTGCCGCGGTCGTGCCTCCCTCGCCATGACAGGACTCCCTCGTCATTACGCTTTGAACCGTCATGGCGACCACGAGGAACGAAGTGGGTGGCAATCTCTTGATGCGTATTCCTGTCAAACAGATTGCCGCGGTCGTGCCTCCCTCGCCATGACAGGGTTCCTTCGTCATCACCCATTGAACCGTCATTGCGACCACGAGGAACGAAGTGGGTGGCAATCTCTTGATGCGTGTTCCTGACAAACAGATTGCCGCGGTCGTGCCTCCCTCGCCATGACATTAAAAAGGGGCTCCCTCGCCATGACATTAAAAAGGGACTCCTTCTTCAAGACAGGACACCTCGTTATGACGTACCATATCACCTGCTTTGTCTTATGGCTTCGAAGTCATACCTGTCCACCTTTGGCGGAGACTTCGAAGAGTGGAAATAAATGATCATCTGTTATATCATAATATTGGATGAGCCATACTAGTTTTCCCGTATGATGGTTTCCCTGTTTTATGACAATAAGATTCAGGATAATAAAAATCTCCGAATCTATTCCATGTTTGCCAAGCCGATTTGCACATTGGCTGTTCTGGATTAAAAGGTATCTCCACTCCTGTTCTTATACAATATCCTGTGTTAATTCTACTTGTATTTACCTTTATTTGATTAGGCCAATTAATCCCCATTTTTTGTCCATTTACAGGCTCCTCCCTTTGTGGTTTTTCTCCAAATTTCTTTTCAATTGAAGTCTCAATATCCAAATCAAAATCCTTTAAATACTTGCTTTCATAACGTCTGTTATTAAAAAACGCATTTGATATATCAAACATGATTTTGGATTGTTCATATTGTCTGGTCAAACCAAATAACTTTTTAGAGTATTGAGGTTTTTTAAGATAAACTACTTGGCTTTTTTCAAAAACCAATTCATAGTTAAAATTTTCAGTCTCTTCAAACAATTTATCCATGGGATTCAACAATGACTTAGAAAACAAAACACCATATTCAATATTATTAACCATAGAATACCCATAAAGATTCAACGATGTAATAAGTCCTTCTTTTTCATTACAATAATGCTTTGCATGTAAATCCTTATTATAAAGAATAGTTACATTTTTAAACTCTTTAATAAAATTAAAATCATCATCATTAAAGCTCTTATGTTTGTATTCCTCATTTTTTCCAAATACAACAAATAGAGACACGTCATGGGTGCTCTTAATCTTTTCAAAAATTGACTTTACATGCTCGTCTAGCTTAATAAAAGGCGAAATTATTATAATATATTTTTTTGCATCCCATATAATATCAGTTAGCTTGTTTTCTAACTCTCTTCCTGTTAAAAATGTACTCATTTCATATTAATTATTATGTATTACTATACTTCTTAAAATTCTCTGCTTGTTCAAATATTTCTTTATACACTTCATCTCTATCAACAGGCGGATAACCATTATCTGCTAGTAGGATGATTAAATCAGCTTTTAACTCGGCTTTAATGTCCGACCGCTTGCTCCAGTCTGTAAATTTGGCTTTGTCGTTTACAACGTCTTTTACTTTTTGGGCTAAATAGATGAGTTTGTCTTCAGGATAGGTAAAATCATACTTCACACAGAGTGCTTTTAAAATATCGTAAAACGCTTTTTCTTCAAAATCAATCCCCAAATCTGCAAAGGATTCCCGTTCTCTTTTAAGGGCATGATAAAGGTCTATAATCTCATCGGTAAAATCCTCTAAAACTTCACTGCGCAAAACATCATCCTCGTTTCGCTCGTTATATCGATCTACCAAAGCCTGCATCTTTCTAGAAAAATCAATCCCTTTGACCTTATTCACCTTTTTAAACTCTCCAATGGCTTTAGCCAATAACTGTTGCAGTAATTTGATTTTAGTATTTGGTAATTTTATTTTATCCAGTTTGGCCAAATAGGCCTCGTCAAACACATCATACTCTTTACTGTCTTCTTCTCCAAGTTTGAATATTTCCTGAACACCTTCACTCGCCAAAGCTTCTTTAATCATTTCTCTTACTCTGGCATTCATTTGTGCAGAATCTGGCGCATTTCCCTTTGTTAACTTGAATACAATTGATCGTATCGCCAAATAAAAGTAAATCCGATCTTTTTCGTCTTGAGTAATTTCTCCACTACCGGCGCAAATATCATAGGCTGCTTTTAAACGTTTTACCAAGAACATAAATCGTTTTTCAATATCATCGGTAACTTGAACAAATTCTGCTGCCATATTCAAGGTATGCAGTTGTTCCAGCGCAGAACCTGAATAATATTTATCGGCTTTGAAACTATGGAATACCCGATCTAATAAATCTAAATGATCTCTAACCACTACAATAGATTGATTGATATCCTCGAAGTTTTTACCGTCTGTTTTATTGTAATGGGCTAAGGCTAAATTCATTTGCTTTTTAATGCCTATATAATCCACTATCAAACCTTTATTCTTGTCGTGATATTTCCTATTAACCCGAGATATGGTCTGAATTAAAGTATGTTGCTGTACTGGCTTGTCAATATACATGGTGTCCAAAAATGGAACATCAAATCCTGTTAGCCACATATCTACCAATATGGCAATCTTGAAGTTTGATTTTTCATTCTTAAACTGTCTATCCAATTCTTTTCGATACTCCTTGGTACCCAATGCCTCATACATCTCTTTTGGATCATCCTTACCTCTGGTCATGATCATTTTGATGCGCTCCATGGGTTTGATCTCTCGTTTTTCTTTATCTGTAAGCAATGCTCCTTCTTCGGCTACCATAACCTCTGCCCATTTAGGTCGAAGGTCAATGATATTTTTATAAAGCTCGTAAGCAATTGGTCTACTACTACACACAAACATGGCTTTACCCTTAACCGTAGCACCTTCATTTACTCGAGTTTCATAGTGCTTGACAAAATCCTCTGCCAATGTTTTTAAACGATCGGGATCGCCTAAAATACTGTTCATGCTTGCCGTCGCTTTTTTGCTTTCTTCTATCTGATAGTCGTTTGCGCCTTCTTCGGCACATTGATCGTAATAGGCTTCTATTTTTTGTAATTCACTGTTTTTAAGCAGCACCTTGGCCGCACGCCCTTCATAAACAATGCGCACCGTGATTTCATCTTTAACGGATTCAGTCATGGTATAGGCATCTACAATGTCGCCAAACACATCCAAGGTGGCATCTATTGGCGTTCCAGTAAAACCAACATAAGTGGCGTTGGGGAGTGATTCATGCAGGTATTTGGCAAAGCCATAGGTTTTAGTCACACCTTTATCTGTTACTTTAACTTTTTGATCTAAATTTAACTGACTTCGATGGGCTTCATCCGAAATACAAACCACATTGGTTCTATCGGTCAAAAGTTCTGTGTCTTCTGTAAACTTGTGAATGGTTGTTAGAAAAACACCACCACTTTGTCGATCTTGAAGATAGGTCCTTAATTGGTCGCGACTTTCTACACTTTTAATAAAATTATCCCCAATATATCCTTTGGCATTGGTAAATTGTCCCGAAAGTTGGTCGTCCAAATCGGTTCTGTCCGTAATCAATACAATGGTTGGACTCGAAAAATGGACGCTTTTCATCAACAAGCGTGTTAAAAACAGCATGGTATAACTTTTACCACAACCTGTAGCCCCAAAATACGTTCCTCCCTTACCATCGCCTTTGGGTTTTTGGTGTTTTACAATATTGTCATATAATTTATTGGCCGCATAGTATTGAGGATAACGACAAACTATTTTCATTTCCTTTTTGGAAGCATCAGGTAAGTAAATGAAATTGCGAATAATATCTCTTAACCGTTGATGCTCAAACATGCCATAGATTAACGTAAACATGGAATCAATACCATCTACTTCGGTTTTGGAACTCTCAATTTTACGCCATGCATAGAAAAATTCATAGGCTGAAAAGAAAGATCCCGCTTTAGTGTTGACACCGTCACTTATGATACAAAAGGCATTGAATTTAAACAATTCTGGAATGTCTCTTTTATAGCGGATTGTGAGTTGCTTGTATGCATCATGAATGGTGGTGTTTTCTTGAATGGCTGTTTTAAACTCGAAAACCACAACAGGCAATCCGTTGATGTAAAGAATCCCATCGGGAATACGTTTTTGCGAACCAATAATTTCTAACTGATTTACAATTTTATAGGTATTATTGTTTTTTTTAGAATAGTCTATAAGATAAATCCAGATGTCTTTTTGGCTGCTGTCTTCCCGTTTAAAACTAAAGCCATCCGACAGCTTTTTCATCACCGTTTTGTTGCTTTCATAAAGGTCGGAAGATGGAAGCACCTTTAAATCTCTAATAATCTGTTCCGCTTCTGATTGGGTGAGTTGTTCTTTTTTATACTGGTTGAGCAAGTATCCCTTTAAATCTTCTTTTATTAAAACCTCATCGGGTTCTCTTATTAGGTCATTTCCAAAAACATGTGGAATCCCTTGTTCTCCTAAAAGTTCAATAAAGGCTTGTTCTAATTGTGCTTCAGTGAATTTCATATCCCGGTTTTATAATTGCTCGTAATAGCTTTTAATTTTAGCTGCCATGAGCTTACGTCTTTCAATTAAAAAATTATCATAATCTATATGTGATGCCGTATAAAGCACACTAGGGATGTCATTAAACCATAAATTACTTTCTAAAGTTTTTTTAGAATTAATAGTACTTATATCTAAAATATTGGCACTTATCTGGTCTAAAACTTTAGAGATATATTCTTTTGGAGGCATCATACCTACCTTAATATTAGTTGCTTGCTCTGTATATACAAAATTGGCAACTTGGTTATACTGTTTTGGAGAATATCCATTTTTGCTTAAATGCTTTTTTGGAAAAAGATGATGAATATCGCCACGTTGTTCAATAAGACTACTTATTTTCATGCTTTTAGATAGAAAAGCAGGTGCATTACCGTAACATTGAGCTGCTAAATAAACATTGTAAGCATTATTATTGATACTAGAAGATTCTAACTGGCTTACTAAAGCAAATTCCCAATATCCTTTTCCCAAATGATTTTGCTCCATTTGTTTAAGATATGCTTCAATGCCTTTTTCATTAATCTGTTTGATATCTTCATCTATCGTAGATTCTGCCGAACCTGAATATCGACTTATTAATAACGACATCACCAACCAACGTTTCACATAATGTTGAATTTCAGATTCAGGCAAACCTTGGTTCCGCAACTTTAAATACAGGGCGTAAGAAAAGTTTAAACTATTTTTTGAAGAAATCAGTTTTTGGCTAATAAATCCTGCCGATTTTACCAACATAATAAATCTTTGGTAACTTGTTTGGTTTACAAAATCCATCAAACCATCGGAAAGCATTTTATAACTACGCTCTGCTATTTCATCTTCGTAGGTTCGGGTTTCAAAATTTCTACCAGAAAGCAAAGCCACTAAATCACTAAATTTCCCTCTACTAAACTTATAAGTATACGAAGCTCTTAACACATCTATATATTCAGGAACATACAAATCATCAGCTCCAGCTGCCATCCATTTTAATGACCTATAATAATCACTTTCAGCAAATTCCTTATCATTATCAATAATATGTTTATTGAAGTCTTTATCTACTATTAGTCGGCAAAAATAATCGACTAACTTTCGCATTTTGTTACCTCCGTGAAATTCATCTGATGCTATTTTAGACATCACAAAATCGGCATTACTTAAAACCACTCCTTTTTGGTTGATACGAATAAAAATATCGGTAACCGTGTCAATATCCAATGAGTGGTCTAATTCAATTATACCTACCTGCTTATTCTTAATGCGCTTTAAGTTTTCAATGCGTTCTTCTATTAAAACTTCATCAGCATCAGGGTTAGCATTTAAAAAGTCTTTAATGGCTCTCGTTATGGTAATTTCATCATTAATTATGGGATTGATGTTATTAATCCATTCTGCACTATTTTCGTAGGCTTTATTGAGTACATCAAATTTTTCAGTTAATGGGTTAAACGCTATACGTATATTAATTTCCTTATAATTTTTATTAAGTACACGTCGCCCAACTACTGCTGCTGTTAATGCTGTAATGCGTTGTTGCCCGTCAATCAATACTTTTTTTCCTGCAGAAAGTTCTCCGTTTTTTAATTTAACATCAGGATTACGCCATGTTATGATGTATCCTACTGGGTAACCTTGATATAATGAGTCAATAAGATCTCTAACTTTTGCAGCTTTCCATACAAAAGGGCGTTGTATTTCGGGTATGGCAATTTCGCCAGACTTTATCCAACTTAATAAAGTTTCTACAGGTTGTTGGTGTACACTATATTTTGCCATGACTTTTTATAGTTCGTTGATATCCTTTTCAATCATTTTAAATTGGTCTTTCACATCTTCACCCATATAAAAATCCAACAAATCTTTTTTTGTTAAGGTTCCTGTTTCCAAAAATTGGGTCAGATATTTTTGATTAAAGTCCATTAACAGCATCGATTTTTCTATTTGCTTCAAAATCGCCTTGTTGTTATCAATATTGTTTTCCACTAAAGATTTGATGGCTTTAATTTCGTTGATGTCCTTAATAATTCTAGCTATCAAAATGGCCAATATATCTTTATCCAAATCCAAAGTTTTGGCGTTCATTACAATGTCCCTAGCCAGCATATAGGCGATCATCAAATTGGTATAGTCGCCTTTTTGTGAATCTATAATAGCTATAAAACCTATTTCAGGTATAAAGCCTACATTTTCACAGAACTTTAATATGGAATTATCCACCAACGAAATGTCAAAAACAATTAAACTGGCTTTGGAGTTCCTATTAGCATTGGCCTCTATTAACTGGCTCCAAGCGGTATCTGTTTTTCTTGTAAAGATGTCCTTCCCTTCAATATCGCCAAGCCTAACACTTTTGTCAAACTTGCACTCAATGGCTATTTTTAAATCACTGTCTCCATTAATGTTACAAATAATATCGCCTGTTTTGTTTTTAGGCAGGTCTCCAGCCGCATTGCCTGTAAGCAATGCTGTATCCTTCATGCGCTTGGATTGGAAATACTCGTTTAAAACCTCTGCAATTTCATCTTCTGCCAATGTGCCTTTAATAGTGGATTTATAAAAGAGTTCTTTTTTCATCTCAAAAATCATCTTGAGACTTTCTAATTCTGTGCCCAACTCATTAGTGGTTTTAGATAAAAAGGCCGAAATACGATCTTCCATCAACGCCAAAACACCAATATAAATAGCGCGTATGAGTTTCTCATCACGTTCTGAAGCAGGGAGTTTGTCAAAATAATTAAAGACAATCTCGTTTTCAATTTCAAAATTTTGAACTTCAAGACGTTTTAGCTTTTGATTTAATTTAATTGTTGACATGGTTATTATACTTCTTCAATTATAAATTCTCTCATTTTTCCAATTGAATAGGATAAATCTTCAAATGTGGCGACACCACAATCAGCTCTATGATGAATTTGATTTCTTACATGAGTGTGAATTGAAATTTGATTTGGGCTTGTCATCCATGGACAGTTATTGGGTTCGCCCTTAACAGCTTGGAAATAGTCCTGGTCAAATCTTTTAATACCAACATCTTCAGCATGAATTGCTTTTAGATGTTCAAACAATTCGTTGTGATATTCTTCTGTAATCTCACCAAAAGCACTATAATTTATTTCGTTCAAAGATGGGTATGGAAGATGTCCTGCTTCAACAGCTTTAATACTCTTATTATGCTTATCATCAATTGTAATTAGTCTCAAATTAGAAAATCCCAGTTCTTTAACCACCATTGGGCTATGAGTTGTTAGTAAAAGTTGTGTATTTCCTAAACAGGATAATTCAACAAAAGATCTTATTAACATTTTTTGATGTTCAGTATGTTGTGAAGTTTCTGGTTCCTCAATACCATAGACAATAGTAGGTAAACCACCTTCACTTTTCCTGCGTTCTGCTTGTGCTCTAAAAAAATTAAGTAAAATTAATCGTTTTACACCACTCCCCCTTTTGTTAATTGGAATACCCTCATCTCCAGAAATTGTTACACTTTTAAATACATCTTTCCATTTCAAAGTTTCTGGACTTGGTATAACTGGATCTAAACTTTCTGCAATGTCAGGATTCATTTCTTTAAGTTTATCCAAAGTTGCATTAGCCACTTCCTTTAATTTATTTTCCACTTCTTCAGCAACTTCTTTGAGTTTTTCAATAATAGATGCATCCTTTAAGATTTCTTCTACTGCAAATTTTAAGGGATCCTGTACTTCATTATCACCATCACTATTTTTACGATCAGATTGAAATAAGGCATACAATGGCAAATAGTCTTTTAATTTTTCCCAAGTGTTTTTTGCATCCTCTTTAGATGCATCAATTTCTATTTCTTCTAATTCTAAATCTTCACCAACACTATCCCAAATAGCCTTTCGCATTACAGCATTTCTATTTCTATTTTCACATTCAATTCCATTATCTTCAATAATTTTTCGTAATTCAGTTTGTTTTTTCAAAAGTAAATCAGAACACCTAGTATTGGTAGGATGTTTAGCTTTAATGAAAACTTTGTCCTTACCACCGTTTTTATATTTCTTTATGATTTCTAAACAATCATCAGAATTGAGAAGATATTCATCTTTTAAATTTGTAGGATTTGTTGCATCAATTGTAATTTCATCTGGATAATCTTCAAAAACTACAGAAATGATGATTTCATCATTCCCTTCTTTAAGAGCTTCCTTATTCACATCATCCTTGTCCATTTTTATTGGTTCTTTATTATATTCGTTAAAGAAAATATCTAGGGCTTCTAAAACTGTTGATTTTCCAATGTCATTTTTGCCAACAAATACGGTTAAGTCATCAATATTAATCAGTACTTCTTCTTTATAGCTTCTAAAGTTCTTAAGTTTTATTGTTTTAATTTTCATCTTTTATTTTTTATTATGCTATTTCTTTTTCAACCTCAACCTTGGTCATTTTTGAGAGAAGTAAATTTTTAAAATCATTTAGTAGTATATTCATTTGGTCATTTAAATGTATTTTTTTTACTATTTCCAAAGATGCTTTTGAAAATTTTTTTTGTAAATCAAATTGTGGTTTAACTACTGAAACACTAAAAAATGCTGAATGAGTCAAATCAGCTTGTGCAGAACCAGAAGCTAAATCTATCATTAACCTTCTAATATTTTCATCCTTTAAATACCAATAGACTAACTCCTTTGATAATAAATTATTTATTGGAATAACTTTAAAACAATTATTATAAACAACCCCTTCTTTATTTCTAAAAACATAACCTACCTGACCTGTTCGAGAATAAATCAAATCATTTTTAGTCGCTATATTTTTTTTACTTACCTTTTCCGGATCTATAAACATTGTCGCTGTTCCATTAAATAAATCTGTTATTTTTAACAATGGCAACCCTTTTTCAACAACCAAATACCTTGTTTTTGAATTAATTACTTGGCCTTGACTTAATTTAACATATTTATCCCATTTATCAGCTTCCCACCCCTTCGGAATCTCCTTATCCAACTCATCACACCAAATCATTTTACCACCAGAGGATTTATAAGGTTTGCCTTCTAGATGAGGAGATCCTGAAACAAGTTCAGGATAACTTTCCTTTGAAATAGGAAAGTTAAAATCCACAAACCAATGTTTGTAAAGTGCTTGTGCAGTTTCTTCTAGTTTTTGGTTGAGTTGTTCGTTAAGGGCAATACGGTTGGTAATGGTGTTGTATTCGTTAACGATTTCTTGTTGTTTTCCAATAGATGGTACATTTATTGGAAGCGAACATAAATCTTCCCAAGTAATCCTTCCACGAATATCACCACCACTTAAAAACCATAAAAATCTATCAGATTCAGGTCTTAAAAACCACATCATCAAATATTCTGGAAGTAATTCATTTTCATCTACAACTTCAAAAACAAAATATGCAGACGAAATAAGTGCTTCATCATAAGTTGTTAATCTTGAAATAGGCAATTTTTTATCTCTTCCAACGCTCATTAACTTACAGCCAAATTGACCCTTTTTAATGATCTTATAATTTGCCATATCAGTACCATGAATATTTGCGACTGAAGGCATAAACTTTTTGTCAAGGTTAACACCAAGTAATAACTCGACATTAACGTCATCATTTTTAATATTAACCTGTCGAATAAAATCTCCTATTATCTTATAATTCGATCTCAAATCCTAATTCTTTAAATACATCTAACAGTTCTTGTTTTGATTTGGCTTCTTCTTTTAATAAGTCTGCAAACTCATGTTTTAAAGTTTCCATTTTTTCATCAAAATCGATATTCTCATCTCTATTAATAAACTCAATATATTTACTGGGCACTAATGAGTAATCTTTCTTTCTTACTTCTTCTAAATTGGCACTGTAACAGTATTCGGGTATATTTTGGTAGGCTTCTCGATACAATTTGTCGCTTTGCTCCAAATCACTCGAAGTGACATGGGTAATGCTTGGGGCTTCTTGTTGCCAGTTGTGATAGGTTTCGGCAATGGAGGCAATCTGTTCTGGACTAAACTGGATGTATTTTTTTTCAAAGGGCTCACCTATCTGGCGTAAATCCATAAACAAGATCTCGTCTTTACGGTTTTTATATTGTCTAGAAATATCACCTATGATTTTAACTTGCTCCTTTTTGTTCTTATTCAAAATCCAAAGCGTAACACTTATAGTGGTCGTATAAAACATGTTTTGTGGTAGTATCACAATGGCCTCCACCAATCCATTATCAATAAGTTTTTTTCTAATTTTATATTCATCACCTCCACCAGAAAGCGCACCATTAGCCAATAAAAATCCAGCTACTCCATTTTCAGATAATTTGGAAACCATATTGAGAATCCAACCATAATTGGCATTACTGGTTGGTGGCACTTCATAGCCTCTCCAACGTGGGTCGTCCACGAGTTCATTATCGGCTCGCCAATCTTTTTGGTTAAAGGGTGGGTTGGCCATGATATAGTCGGCCTTTAAATCCTTATGCTGATCGTCTGCAAAGGTATTGGCTGCCTTTTCACCAAGATTGCCCGAAATACCACGAATGGCGAGATTCATTTTGGCAAGCTTATAGGTGGTATTGGTGTATTCCTGTCCGTATATGGATACGTTACGTGTATCGCCGTGATGGCTTTCAATAAACTTTATGGACTGTACAAACATACCCCCAGAACCACAGGCGGGATCATAAATAATGCCCTCGTAAGGCTCAATCATTTCGGCAATCAGGTTGACAATGCTTTTAGGTGTGTAGAACTCACCCTTACCTTTACCCTCAGCTATGGCGAATTTTGATAAAAAGTATTCGTAAACACGCCCTACAATATCTTGTTCCTTATCCTTTTGGGTATCGATATTATTAATGGTATCTAAAAGAGCTGCCAGCTTACTAATATCGAGTTGTAAGCGTGAAAAGTAGTTGTCTGGTAAGGCTCCTTTGAGTGCAGGGTTGTTTTTCTCTATGGTATTTAAGGCGGTATCTATTTTTAAGGCAATATCATCTTGCTTCGCATTTTGAATAATATAAGACCATCTTGAGATTTGAGGTAAGAAAAAGATATTCTTCATATTGTAGAACTCCTTCATCTCGATGTATTTCTCCTTTCCTTCTGCCAGGAGCTCTGTTTTACGAGCTTCAAACTTATCAGAGGCAAATTTTAGGAAGATTAATCCTAATACGACATGCTTATATTCGGAAGGCTCTACCGAACCTCTTAATTTATTGGCAGAATCCCAAAGGGTTTCTTCCATTGATTTTTGTTTCTTGTTGTTGGTTTTGGCCATTATTCTACATTTTCAAAAAATTTAACTGCATAACGGCAGTATTCTATAATCAATAATTTATCTGTATCAAATTCTTTTCGACTTCCAAGGTATTTGTGGTCAGAAGCAGTAATTTCTTTACCACTCTTGAGTTCAGCATAAGAAATACATTTGATATGCTTTTTTGTAATTAAAACAAAAAGAGCATTTTCAAATGGGTAATCCCCATATTTTTCTATATCACTTAGTTTTAATTCTCCACTGGCACGATATTTCACTTCAATAAAATGGGCCATATTATCCTTAAACACAACAAAATCTGGCATCTGTCTGATGTTTTTTGAAACATCGCCCCTGACACCTTTTAGCAAATCTGTTATTCCAGGTATGGAGTTTTCCATACCATAACTAAATACCTGAAAACCTAATGAACGGAAAAGTTGCTCCACAATAGTTTCTGCTATTCTTCCTTTAATTACACCAGAAACCCAAGGGTTCTCTGAGGTATCCATTTTAGAATTGATTATAGTTTTTGGTTCTTTTTTTTTCTTTTTTTCTTTTACATCGATATTATTTGGTGCATCCTCTTTTTTAAAACATTTGTAACATAGACCATTTTCAAATTTTGTGTAGGCCCCACAATTGGTACATTCAGGCATAATTTGGGTATTAATTTCAAATAGGCGTACATGTCTTTGCCCTAAATAGCTATATAAAGCGTCAACAAATAATCCATAGTCAGAGAGAACCTAAATATACTAAACAATTTTAAGTCTATTTAAAATAACACCAAGCTTTTTCCTACATAATTTCTAGTGTACTCAATGACAGTGGGATTGGGGATTTACGAATTACGATTTGGGATTTACGAATTACGATTTGTGATTGGGGATTTACGAATTACGAATTACGATTTGGGATTTGGAATTTGGAATTTGGAATTTGAGCTGAAATTAACATGGATTATTGGTTTTATGACAGTATTGGCAATATTTTAGTAATAAAGCGGTATACTATCAATGAACCATTAAAACAACAAGCATGGGAATGATTAAAGACAGAAAGAAATTTGAAAGAACAAAAGAGCAGACGCATCCAACAAATCCTACTGGAAATATTGACCAACTAAACAAACAGTATAAAATTGATAAACCAAGCATAAAAAAACAGCAAAACAAATCATGAAAAACGCTGAAACAAACATTAAAAAACAGATATCTAGCGTTTCAATAGATAAAAACCTAAAAAGGATTAAAAATCACAGAAAAGCAGCAAAACATTTGCAGGCGGCTTCAAAATTCCATCTTCAAGCTGCCACCCAGTATGAAGAGGGACATCATCAAAAAGCGGAACAAAGCACAATTGCCGCCCATGGTCAGGTTAGCCTTTCCAATAAAGCTCAGAAAGCAGGAATCGAGCACCAAGCGATACTTGATTAATACCGCATAGCATGCATTAAAAGTAACTTTAAATTAAAGAGGCTTTTAGTTTTTCAAAACTTATAGAAAATGGAATCTCAAAATAACCTTAACGATAAGATCCGCTTGACTACCTTAAAAATTCAAGAGGAATATCCAGAACTGATTAAATATTTGAATGAAATCCCAAGAAACCGCCTATCCAATGCGGAAAAAGAAATCGATAACACAGCACTAAAAGACTATTTAGATTCTCTAAATAACTTATTAGAAACCTATGCTAAAAAGCATTAAAAAACTATAAATATGACCATCCAAATTAATACAGACAAAACCCTTAATGGAGAAAAAAGAAGTTGTGATTTTTTTTCTTCTCAAATTTCGGAAGCACTACACCGGTTTGAACCTCACATCACTAGAATAGAAGTTCACTTGAAAGACGAAAGTGGAAGCACAGACGGGTTTAATGATATCTCGTGTTTGTTAGAAGCCAGAATTGAGGGCAGAAAACCCATTGCCATTACCAGTCAAGCAAACACTATGGATAGTGCTGTAACCAGTGCTATTGATAAAATAAAAGCTTCTATAGAACGTATTCTTGGAAAAATTAAAAAACACTAAAACATAACATCATGAAAACAAATCGCTATTTAGGTATCTGGATGGATCATTCAACCGCTAATTTGATTGATATACATCCAGAAAACGAATCTCGCTCTATTGTATCAAAATTTACTTCGGAAACCAAGGAAGAAGCCTTGAATCGAAGCGAAAGTCTTATGCATAACAAAAGACAGCAAATGCACGAACATTTTTATGACAAAATTGGAGCTCAAATTTTAAAACATAAACATGTTCTTTTATTTGGACCGACACATGCAAAAGTAGAACTCCATAATTATTTGAAAAAAGATTTACATTTTAAGGATATCAAAATTGACATTGAGTCAGCCGATAAAATGACGGATAATGAAAAAGATGCCTTTGTAAAAAATCATTTTAAAAATAATTAAAGAAGCTTTTTAGGACAGTAGAAAGCTAATTGAACGTTAGTATTTCTGGTATATTATCTAATTATCAAAGGGGTTTTATTGCTTAACGAATTTGAAAGTATTTCCATTCTCAAACTTTAAGAAATATAGCCCATTTGTTAAGTTTTTAATGTCAATTTTTTCATGGTTAGAAACACTTCCGCTTACTACTTCAGAACCCAAAACATTATAGATTTTATAGGTCTCTGTCTCATTCAAACCCGATAACTGGATAAATTCGCTAGACGGATTTGGAAATAATTTTACAGAACGATTCTCTTCAAAATCAGCAGTTGACAAACTTGCAGCACTCCAAACTAAATAATCTAAACCTAAATAATCAGCAGTTGCTGTGCTGGAAAGCACCAATTCATCAATATTTATAGCAGAATTGTCGACACCATTTTCGGTAGAGAGATCTATATATGTATATCCATTGGCGTCATAATTATCAGCAAATCCACTAGTTTTAATGATTGTATAAACACTATTACCGTCTCTTTTTCCTTCAAGTGTAAGAGTTTCATTAGTAAGAAGACTATACTCATCGATGCCAATAAATAAATAGAAGCTATTAATCCTAATATCATTACCATCCGTTGTTTTTATAGCAAAAGAACAACCATCGTTACTTGCAGTATTGGTTATGTTATCTATAAATTTAATATCATTGGAATTAGTACTAGCATTCCAACCATAATAACCATAATAATCAGAATCAGTATTAATACTAAAATCTTCATTGACTCCACTTTCAATGGTAAATGATTGTCCGTTATTTGTAAAAGTTGTGGCATTATCCGTTTCATCTTCAAAGGTTTCAATGTTTTGAGCTGATAAATTAATAGTAGTTAAAATAATTAAAATAGTTAAAATGTAAAATTGTTTCATTTGTTAAATAATCTAATTGTTAATATTTGGTTTTAATGATTACTAACGGGTTATATGCATCACAAAATACAAGTATCCCATTATTTGCTCCACTAGTATTATTTTAAAATGTCATCAAGTAATCACTAGTCTGAGAGCGACTAAATGTACTAAACAATTTTAAGTCAATTTGAAATAATCTTAGGTTTTTTCCTACATATTTTCTATTGCTTTCAGTTACAATGAGATTGGAAATTTAAGATTGGGCTGAGAGTAGTATTTTATAAGATTTGTGCGACTATAAATCGAGGATTTTTAGGTTGTAGAAATTGTTTGTTGAATGTGTGTTGGTTTATACTAGTTTAAATTGAAGTATAAATTTTATGAGGTGCTGCTGTAGGGAGAAGATTTGGGGTTTATGGCAGACTTGGGGGTGTTGTCTAGGCTTATAAACAAATAGCTCGTGTTAGCGTTTCCGCGCGACGACGTGGAATATTTGCCAATGTTTGGGTTTTCTAAGTTCTGGCGGATCGTCCCGTTCTTCTTCCCGCATCATCTCAATTTTAAAGTCTTTGAGCAGGTCTAAAACCTCCTCACGGGAGTGGTGCGACCGATTTGGAATGGCTGCCCAGGTATCTCTGCTTCCAAAGAACTGACCTGCAAAGCGGCCTCCAGGGCGTATGGCGCTGATGATTTTAATCCAGAGCGCCTCAAAATGTTGGGGCTCGCAAAACGGCAGGGCAAAACTGGCGTTTACCAGATCGCAAGGCGGAATCTGTGTATCACAGAAGTCCACCTCTGTTGTGGTCAATTGGGATTTTAAGGCTTCGGGAACCCGCTCGCTGATGTAGGAGAAGGCTTTGGGGTGCTTATCGGTGGCCAATACCCGCCAGTTACGACGGAGCAGTTCCAGTGTGTCACGGCCTTCACCGGCAGCTAAATCGACCGCCAATCCTGAATGAAATCCCTCCTGCTCAAACGCATCTAAAGCGGCAAGGAGGGTATCGCGGGCAGGTTTTCCGAGAACAGCATCGAAATATCCCGACCAATCTTCGACCTCCGAGAAGTCTTGTGCACTCATGGGGGGCAGGCTGGGTTGTTTTGAGTTGTGCTTGTCGTCCATTAGGGTTTTGTTTTGTAATCGGCCTATTCCAATTGGGATGAGCCAGATTAAAAATACGGATTAATTCCTTTTTTACCGCCTTAAATTTAAGCGACTTGACACATAAATCCTTACTGAATTCCGTAAATAAGGATCTAAAAAAAACTCTGCAGCCTTATTGTGCAGAGTTTTAATGGGTTAGGCCAAAAATTTGTTTGTATATGCCATGCAAACATCAAGTTAGTTTATAACCTGTACCAAATGGTACTTAGTTATTTAAGACAATTACCGTTTCAATAATTTTGCTATCGGTATCAATATTAACTTTTTTAATATTTCCATTTTCCAAATAGCTTTCAAGAGCAGTAATATCCTCTTTTTGTTCTAAATCGACTTTAACGTATTTAGTGTCTACACGTTTTAAAGATCCTGTTAAAGCATCAATACCCCATCCAATAATTGAGATTCCATTGAGTATTGCCACTAAATTAAAATTACTATCCATAACCACAACGCGTTCTTTAAAACCATCAATTCTAAAGTCAATGCGATCGTCTGCTTTAACTTTAATTTGTGTAGGTGTAATACCTTTTTCGAATCCATTTACATAGACTTTGGCCCCTGATGGATCGGATTCAAAAAGTACATTCCTTTTCGAACCTGTAAAAATAGAGGCACAACTAGTTGTAAAAAGCAAAGTAACCAGTGCCAAATAAATTGTCATTTTTTTCATGTTTTAATTTATTTAAATTTAATACCTACTCCTGTTATAGTCCGTTTTCGGCTTGTTCTGACTTAGGAGCGAAACTAAAACTACTTGTAGCTATTTCCTTACGGTATCCCTCAATTACGGACATAAAAAAAACCCTGCATCCTTACGATGCAGAGTTATAATACGTTAGCTTTTAAAAAAAATGAATGCTCTTTTAATACGACCAGTTAGATAGAACGGGTTAGGATTCGCTCATGCCGCTGAGAAAATTAGATGGGTTGAGTTAACTCATACTGTAGTACCCGTTTTTAGTGTTCCTCCTTTTTATAAATTAAGGAGCCTGTTAACAAGGTGTCTTTTTTTATGTCAAAGTCTCTTGACAGCACTCCCAAATTACTAAAGTAACCACCTTTTTCATTTTTATAGATTTTTCCGTTTAAGACGCCCCACTTCAACCGGAAGTGATCCTCTTCTTTTTCGATAGAAATGCTTGGCCAATTTGCTGTATTTTGATAGGTGCCCTGTAGGGTATCGCTAGCATTATTTTCTGTTAGCAGCTGTGAATCATTAGGATATATGATCTCGTTCTCTCGTTCAAAGCTTTTGTCAAATAATGGTTTTTCACTCTTAAAAATACGGTCTGCCGGTAATGCGTTTATGATATTATAAGCATAATTTGCCATTAAATGAGGCAATAGATAAGCCCGGTTGTCATTGGAAAATGCGATTATACCTATTTTTTTATCGGGCATAAATGACATGTGGAAACTTATGCCTGCAAAGTTCCCAAAACGTGTTAAGATGCTTTCTTTTTGATATTCGGCACTGTCCCAACCTAAACTGTAGCCAGAACGCCTGTAGGTGAAATAGTCTTTGTCTTGAACTGTGGTTGCCCTATGAAGGTCAGTCCAAGAGTTTTTATGGAGCAAGCTAGTGTCTTCTCTAATATTTGCGCTTAGCCATTTGGAAAGGTCGTTTATGGTTGAAATTATTCCGCCTGCTGCATGCATGGTCAAGTCATTTTTATAAAAGCCTTTTTCAATAATTCCTCTGTCTTTGGTAACGGTAAGTGATGGACGAATGGTTTTTAGCTTATAATCGCTAAGGTTTGCACTTGTGCTTGCCATCTTTAAGGGCTTGAAAATATAGTCGTTCATTTCCTTTTTCCAGGTTTTACCCGTTACATGTTCCACGACCATACCGGCGATGATTGGACCCACATTTGAATAACGGAATGTACCGGATGGGTCAAAAAGAAAGTCGGTATTTAAATCGTTGATTAATTCTTCATTTTTACCGCTATATCCCAAAAAAGCTGTTTTCCAGGTCATACTTGTGCTAAATGTACCGTGCGTATGATTTAAAAGGCTTTTAATTGTTATGTGTTTTGTGTCAATACTGTCCTTGAAATTAAGTTGCGGGAGGTAATCGTGAAGGGATTTATTTAAATCGAGTATTTTTTTCTCTTCCAATATTTTGAGTACTGTGCCGGTGAATGCTTTGGTGCTGGATGCAATATAAATGGGTGAATTCGTGTCAAGGGAGGATGTGTTGCCATTTAAAAGCTCCCTATTAATAGCGAAGGAATAGGCCAATCCCTGTTCGTCAATTACAGCAATGATAAAATCTCCAAACAAGCCTTTTTCTTGATAGATGGTTTTGACTTGATTTTCAAATTGTGATGAAAAATTGGGATGCGCTACTTGGAATTTGCTGGTGTTTTGAACTGTAGAATCTTTGCTGGTCTTGCAAGCACATGCCAATAACAAAAATAGTATTAAAATTTGCGGTCTGATAATTTGAGGTATATTGTTCATTATTTATTGTTTTATAGGGGTAAGACTGTCAACTTTCAAAATTGGTTACCATTTTTGGCTATAATTTTTACAACATGTTTTGGGCATAAGAATAATTGTGGTTTTGTGTAGAGACACTCGTATAGCGAACTGATGTTATTGATTATCGAAAGTTGAAGACAACTAGCTATAACAATATAGCGTTCTGTCAACTGGTTTTTTAATTGAAACCGTGGTTAATTTCATGTATAGGATAAGCTGTTATGTTGTCATATACCTAAAACAATTTTACAATTCAAATACTCAACGATCACTTATTTGGTAAGATTCTATTTTGAACGTTTCCGTTTTCATCGAGAAAAACGATACTGGCATCACCTGATGCATCGACTTTTAAAAGTATCCTATCATTTCCTTTCCCATCTTTTAAGGCCAATGAAGCAGTACCTTCACGGTCTTTCCCCAGCCAAAGTCGTCCATACCCATTTTCGTTTGGTGGACTGTCTCTAACAATTAAACCCGTTATAGCATCTTCACTATCGTGTACGCCCATTAATTGTAATTCTTGATCTCCTCCGTACCGGTCAAAAGTGAGACTGCCTCCTGCATTCATGATTTTCCCATTTTCATCCATATAGCCACTGAAAATAAGGCCGCCATTTTCGGATCCTTCATCATTATAAAATAGCATTCCAGCCCGAGGTCTATCAAATTCATGCTCTTTTCCTTTGACTATGATGCCAGGGAATTTATCGTGGTTAGAAAGCACCATCCGTAAGGTCCCATCAGGCTCAACAATTCTAATCTGTTTGACTTCTATTACATCAAAAACTGCTTTTGTATTATTCTTTGAATTTACAATTTTTAGTGCAAACCAAACAAAGACTATGGTTACAACAAACGAGTAAACGACTAAAAATTTTTGTGCTAAGTTTTTCATTTATTTTATTTTATTGAATGACGACCCTGTTACTTTCTTGTTACAATTTTTGAAAGAAATTTCCAACGTATTTGCTTTGAGATACAGCTGCTGGGCAGCGCAGATTAAAGTTTGCCCATAGGCGATGTGTTCGATCGTGTTGGTCTATAAATAGTTGCGAGTTTATATATGAACCTCTAGTGGAGTCAAAGCCTCAATTGAGGCTAAAAAAAAACTCTGCATCCTTACGATGCAGAGTTCTTAAGATTAATTCCCATTTATTGGAACTAATTAATAGCATACAAGTGTACAACAGGTTTTTTGATTTTCCTTACGGTAAACCTTAATTGGCTAAAAAAAATAAAATTATTTTGAAATTAACGTATTCTAAGCACAGCTACGGCCCTGTTTTCCCATTCTTGTCTGTACTATACTGACCCGTTTAATGGATACTTCCGTGCGAAGTTTTGAGCTGTTTATTCAAACTAAATAATGCCCAGATCTTTAATAATTGCCACCAAGTGCGTGGCGTTTTTGGCCTTAAATTGAATGCGGAGTCTGTTAAGTCGTTTCTCGATAGAACTCAAACTGCTGGGACTGATCTGTTCTTGACTGAATAGGGTACTAATATCTTCTTGTGATAGCCCTAAGGAAAGCTGTTTTAGCAGGTAGATGTCAAAGTCATCAATCTCCAGTTCGTTTCTCGGACTTAAAGCATGTCTAACTTCTGGAGATAAATACAAGGCTCCATTTTGTATCACATGGATTGCCTTGGACAATTCTACAAGTCCTTTCCTGCCCTTGCAAACATAGGCGTTGATATGATAGTCTTCTATAAGTCTTCTCACTCTGTGAATGCGATCTTCTATAGTGTACACCATCACTTTTATATTGGGGCACTCTTCTTTTAATTTTTTGATTAAGTCCACCCCATTGGACAATTGTTGCTTGCGGTGGTCTGATTTAAAAGATAAGTCGGTAATCAACAAATCATAGGGCTCATGGTCCAATAGGGCCTTTTTAAATTTGATATAAGCATCATCGCAGTATTGCACATAGTCTGCCTGTTCGACGCCTAATTCGATAAGAACATTATAGACGCCTTTGTTGATATCGTCCATGTCCTCAGAAATTAAAACCTTTGAAAACATAACTAAATTGAAATTTTTACATTAAAACCTTTGTTCACTTGAGTTTCAAATGTAATTATTCCTTTTATAGAATTTATACGGTTTTCCGCATTGACGAGGCCATTATTTTTTTTAAGGTTGCAACCCAGACCGTTATCCTTATAATTAATGTTTATTTTATGGTCTTTTTGCTCAAAACTAATCACCACCCAGCTGGCCTTACTGTGCTTTCGCATATTGGTCATCAATTCCTGTAGCACCCGGTACAAGGCTGTTTTTTTTAGGTCTTGTACGGCGTCCCAATTGATTTTACACAAGCTTCTTGTGACGATGTTGACTTCGTCATTTTTATAACTTAAGAGCATATCGTGCACCAATTCATTGAAGTTATCACTAACATTAATGGCGCTGTTTTCTTTGGAAATGTCCCTAGTGCGGTTGTAAATACTTTCCAGCTCGTCCAGTACATCTTCATTGCTACTGGCTCCCTGTATTCTAGTGATGACATGATACACATCGTTGGCAACCTCGTCGTGGACTTTTTTGGAGATGCGCGTTTCAGTGACATAAACTTGCTGAAGCTTTTCTCGGTTATACTTGGCTCTTAAAATGAAAACCAAGGCTATGGCGGTGATGCTAATCAACAGCGACAAGGCCAGATACAGCAACTTGAGGTTTTTTTGCACTTCCTTTTCCAGTTCGTTTTCCTTAGCCAACTTTTCTTGCTTATCGTAGGCGTATTTCATGGAGGCATAAGCATTCATGCTATGCTGTTTAGCCAAAGTGATACTGTCGTTGATACGTTTAAATTCTATGATGTTTTTATTGTCTTCTAAGCCCAACAACAGGTCTAAGGCGTCCTTTATATAAGACAAACTATTGATGGATCTCGCCTTGTCCAGCGCTTTTTGGGCGTAGGCTTTGGCTTCTGTTTTATTATTAATGTCTGTGTAATAGGTCGCCAAATGTCTATAGCTAGCGTAAATCCCCGGACTATCGTTACGCTCTTCCCTAATGCTTAAGGCCTTTAGCATATTGGGTAAGGCATCAGTAATTCCCGTTTTGGACTGGACAAATCCCAAATTATCCAGTGTTCTGGCCAATTCTCTTTTATCTTCGGACTTCAGGGCCAGCGTATAAGCTTTGGAAAATTCGGCTTCGGCCAGTTCAAACTGACCCTGTTCCTCGTACACCAGGGCTCTATTATTTAAGACTATATTTTTCTGTGTGGAAGTTTGAACGTTCTGCAAGGCTTTGTTATAGTAGTCCAGAGCCGTATCGAATTCTGATAACCCCCTATATAATTTACCAAGATGGTTATAGATCCCTATTTTGGCTTCAACACTCTCTTTAGTCATGGGCAAATGATCTACTAAACGGAGGGCTTCGATTGCCGAGGTTTCACTTTCAGTAACAAAACCGATTTCGTTCTGAATAATGGCTAAATAGCGCAAATTTAAAACCGCCCTTAAGGTGTCATTTTGTAAAAGGCTTTGTTCTTTGCGGGCATTAAAAAAGCGAAAGGCCGAGAATAGATCGTTGCTGTTTTGTGGACTTCTCAATAAGCTGAAATAATAGGCAGAACTATCTGTTTGCTGTAAGGCAAAACTGCTGTTA
The DNA here is from genome assembly GCA_051814705.1 of Flavobacteriaceae bacterium LMO-SS05. GTDB lineage: Bacteria > Bacteroidota > Bacteroidia > Flavobacteriales > Flavobacteriaceae > Geojedonia. The sequence continues at coordinate 268,249 of JBPWQW010000002.1, read as the reverse complement.
AGGGGTAACAGGAGTTGGCTTACGGTCATGATATAAAAAAAGAGGGATAGCTTTTTTAAAAATTTCATTACTCAAATGTACTAACTTAATTTATGAATTGTAAGACTTTTAATATGATTTATATGAAGAATCTATGCGCCTCCCAATTCCTAACTGCAGGCTTAAGGCGATTAACCATTATTAGACACACGTTGTGGCGTTTAGAATGCACAGACCATATATAGTAAAATCCTTACTATAATGATATAGATACTTTTCATGATGATTCGTATTTAAAAATGGACATGGATGATGCTGTGAAGTGTATTAGAGCTTCTTATAGTTTGTGTAAAAATTGTTAAGAAGGTCTTAATCGGCCTAGAAACCAATTAATTTTTGATATTATCGTATTAAACCCTACAAATCTTTATTTTTATAGCTAAAACTCTTTACTGGATGTGTTTTCATACCCATATTGCAGCACCTGTTGCCAAAATAGAAGACCAACTGCAGGTCAAGATCAGCGATCCAAAACTGATCAGCCTGTTTGATACCCCGCAATACCATCTTAATGGATTTGCCCATCCCAATATGCTGGTCATTCCCCAAGAACGCAGGGAATTGCTGGCTCCCGGAGTGTGGGGCATCGCGCCTAGCAACACGCCTGTCGATGGTATTAAAGCCTATTACAAACAAGCTGTACGCTATGGTGGTGGATTGAATGCCCAGAGCGAAAAGCTCTTTTCACATGCTCTGTATAAAGAATCTGCCCTGAGCCGTCGTTGTATCATTCCCGTGACTGGTTTTTTTGAACCCCACACCTATCAAAACAAAAAATATCCCTTTTATATCCACCATAAAGATGCCGAGCTGTTGCCTTTGGCGGGGCTGTACACGGTGATTGGAAGCTATATCACTTTTAGCATCTTAACCAAGGCGGCCTCTCCCCTTTTTGAACGGATCCATAACCAAAAAAAACGACAGCCTGTGATTTTATCGAAGTCTGTTGTACATAACTGGTTGAATCCTGAGCTCAACCCAACGGATTTAAAGCGCTGCATACACAGCCCTTTTCCTGATGCTGAGCTGAAAACCTATACGGTAAGCAAAGATGTGTTTAGCCCCAAAGAGGATAGTAATGTAGCGCGTATTACAGACCGGGTGAGTTACGCAGAGCTACCTGAAGTGGTTTAAGACCATGCCATAAACCCTGTCACTTGACTTGCCCTGAGTGTGTTTACCCTGAGCTTAGCTAGAGAGAAGGGTCGAGAAGCCTACCTAACACAGACACCCCCACCTTTAAAAAAAATTGAACAAACAACTCATAGTAAGACTGCGGGTAAATTTTTGCCCTTCACCTTAATTTATTTACTGTATATGACTAAACCTATGATTTCTGTAACTCTAATCTAAAATTGTATAACCGATTTTAAAGCTTTTTGTTTAATCTTTGTAAGGCTATTAATCAGTTCAGTTAGTAAGGAAAGCCGAGTAAAAAAATTTATTTGGTATTGGAAAGCAGGCTTTCAAGCCTGCTTTTTTTTTAACCCCTCTTGGGCTCCACTAAAATGACTCACTTAAATCACAAACGCTTATGAAACTATATGTTAAGTACATGGTAAGTCTAAGATGTAAGCTTTTAGTTAAATATGAGTTGGAAAAATTGGGATTGACTGCTACAAGTATTGAACTAGGCATGATAGGAATAAAAGAAAACCTCTCTGGCATACAAAAACAAACACTAAAATCAAATTTATCTACTTCTGGTTTGGAGTTAATGGATGATAAAAAAAGCATTCTAATTGATAAAATTAAAAATTTAATTATCGAAATGATTCATTATTCTGAAGAACTTCCCAAAGCTAATTATTCAAATTTTATTAGTGAAACTTTAGGCTATGACTACACCTATCTATCCAATCAGTTTTCTGAAGCAACCGGTGTAACCATTCAACATTTTATTATTAAACATAAAATAGAAAAAGCCAAGGAACTCATGCTTTACGACCAATTAAATCTTACCGAAATATCCTATAAGTTACATTATAGCAGTGTGGCCCACTTATCCAATCAATTCAAAAAAGTAACAGGTCATTCTCCATCCTATTATAAAAAAATAGGGGAGCGCAGAAGAAGCACTCTGGAAAACCTGTAACATCTGTAACTCCCGTATTATCTACATCTCAGCAACCTTTCCAAACCGTTTTTTGCTTCAATACAACCTGTGACTTATATAAAACCACCAAAAAAATGTATAACATATGTCACGCTTTTTTTTAATCTTTGTCGTGTTTGTTATAATTTTCAGTTATTGGTTAAAAACTGAGAGAATCCTTTTGCAAAGTTTTAAAAAGTAGGTGAATAGTCTGCTTTTTTTTGTACCTTAACAAGTCTCTAAATTAGAACACCTCCTTCAACCACAATCAACAATGAAAATTTACATTAAATACATGGTTAGCCTAAGATGTAAGCTTTTGGTGAAATATGAGTTGGAAAAATTGGGATTAGAATATACCAGCCTTGATCTTGGAATGGTTATTTTAAAAGCAAACATCACCGAAGAACAAAAACAAACACTGAAATTAAATTTATCTGTTTCTGGCTTGGAGTTAATGGATGATAAAAAAAGTATTCTTATCGATCAAATCAAAACTTTAATTATTGAAATGGTTCACTATTCTGATGAAATTCCAAATGTTAATTATTCAGATTATATCAGTGAAAAATTAGGTTATGACTATACCTACCTATCCAATCAATTTTCTGAAGTAAAAGGCGAAACCATACAGAATTTTATTATTAAGCATAAAATAGAACGCGCCAAGGAACTCATTCTTTACGACCAATTAAATCTCACCGAGATATCTTATAAGCTGCATTATAGCAGTGTGGCCCATTTGTCCAATCAATTCAAAAAAGTAACTGGGCATACGCCATCTTTTTATAAAACTTTAGGGAAAAAACGTAAGAAAAATCTAGAAAACCTGTAATTATGAATGATCTCTATATCAGTACCATGACGTAATCCTTAATTTCATAATAGAACCCAAGGGGGATAAAAACTATTTTTTTTGTACCCTTCAATCTGTGATCTATGTAACTCTAGTAAATAAGTGTATAACATAATTTATAATTTTTCATTGACCTTTGTTACATTATAATTAAGTTAGTTAGTTTTTTTTAAAGAAAAGTCCAGGTGATAGTCTCACTTGGCATCAGAAAGCAGGCTCTTTGTCTGCTTTTTGTATTAATAATGGACACCATGAGGGCATTTACAAAACAGTTTATTTTGTATCCTTAACACCTGTGATATATGTAAATCTACCTAATATATCTATAACATAATTTATAACATTTTTTTAATCTTTGTTATGCTATTAATCAGTTCAGTTAGTGGGAAAATAACCAAGTGAATCCTTTCATGAGGTTTTATAAAGCAGGCTTACAAGCCTGCTTTTTTTTATTGCACTTTAATTACATGAGGATGGCTTTTTAATTGTTCCATACAGAGCAAGAACAGTCCAAAAAATCAGTAACATCTGTAATATTTTGCGTAAATAGTGTAAAATGAGGCCTTTAAAAATAACGATCTTTATCTCTACCCAACTTAGTACTACACCGTATAACATAAAAAAGAACTCAGAAACACAATTAAAATAGAACTACAAAAGAACTTTTTAAAGTTAAAGAGAAATTGGATAAGCCTCTAAAACTTTAAAAGTAAGGCACCCAAACTTAAACATGAAGATTTAAAAAGGAAGCTGGATAAGAAACCGGTTTTTTTAGAGTAATAAGAACATGAGACCTTATTGATGTTTTAAAATCTAATCGAGACGTGTATTGTAAAGACAAGCACAATTGATGGGACTTAACCAAAAAAGAACAGTTAGTTAGTAAGCTGTTCTTTTTTTTGATTCATTTAAACCTGTGATTTATATAAATCTATCCAAAAAGGATATAACTAAAATTGTAATTTTTAGACGATATTTATTGATAGTTTTAATAAGTTGGTAGTTATTAGAAAAAAGTTCAAGTGAATATTTTCATTTGTCATTAAAAAGCAGGCTAATTAGCTTGCTTTTTCTTTTACTTCTGTAATGACATCTCCTCAATTGTGATACTTGAAGTTTTAACCGTTCCAGAGCAGGTCTTGCTCCAAAACAGTTTTCTAATACTTCAGACTTGAATTCATGGGATGCTCGCACAGCTAAGGTTGTCTGTGTTTGTTTGATCGTATTGGGCAGAGCCCACTTTTTTGTATTAATTAGTAATTTGTAAAGATGCCATCTAAAAAGTTCGCAGTCTGTATCTATAAGGCAAGCTCTTCGTAGCCGCTTTTTATGATGGTAGAGATCATTTTAAACCGTTCTTTAGCCACTATAGTGTTACGGGCATGTGCTGCGATAATGATGGAATGACCCGTTTCGAGATGATGGGAAACATCATCAATTACAATTTCGGCTTTCCCTTCTATAACCTGAATGAAAGTGTCAAAAGGAGAGGTTTTTTCCGTTAAAATTTCACCAGAGTCAAATGAAACGGCAGAGACATTTCCTGTTGTCTTTTTTATAATGGTTTTGATCACCACCGAATTAGGGACATATTCAATGATCTCAACAATAATGAAAACTTTAGATTTTTCTAATTCCGAAAGCTCTATTTTTTTATTCAAGTCGAGTTTTTTGTGATTTTTTAAATTATCTTTTTTAATTGCCATTTATATTAATATTGAAGTCATGCGCAAGGATTCAGCCTGTCTTTCAGGATAAAGAATGGTTATATAGACTTAACCAAAGAACAACAAAATACAGCTATGAACCTAAACATCATGGCCTTTTATTAATTCCATTCCTATTAAAGTATAAAGATGACCCTAATTATCTGAAAATGAGTTACATTTCTAATTAGATATGTTACAGATATCACATATAAAAATAGAAGCACCTTTGCCAACCAAAGTCACAACCGTTCCCAACACTTGCCGTGGGGGTACTTGAACTGACAGTGAGAAGGTAATTAGTATACGGGTCAATCTAATTAATAGAAGTGTCAACCTCAGATTGAAAAACCCTGTCACTTCGAGTGATTTTATGGATTAAAAAGACATAAAATTGTATCGAGAAGCTACCTAACCTTATCAAATAACGCCAGTGATCATAAAGCACAACATGCCGAAGTTTATTCTATATCCATTTCCCCTTCTGGGATAGCCTGCTGTGCATTAGCCCTTTTTTCGCAGGTTTTACAAAGTTCAGAAATACCCTTTTGTTCCCAAGATTCTTTGACTGTTCCGTTCGAGATGAGCTTCCTGCCTTTTATATGTTGGCAGTCTCCAAAAATATGATATTTGTTTCCTGCACTGGTCCAATACACATTATCGTTATCAAAATTGAGCGCTTTTACTGTGCTGGTTTGCTCATTAATCTCTTTAGTATATTGTTCAATAGATGGCGGATTAAAGTCTACACCTGTGATCCCAGCAGCGAGCATGGCCACTACAGCAATAGTCCCTGCAATGCCTTTTGTTTTACCACTGATGTTTTTATTTGTAAAAATAAGGATGACCAATGGCAAAAATGCCAACACGCCCATGATGGCTCCAAGTTGATTTTGGACAAAGAACTTGACTTTGTCTTTCTCTGATACCGGGTCTAAACGGTTCGCCTTTTTCCAAAGTAGCGATGCGGTGATCGCTAATGCTAGAATACCTACAATCACAACGATTAGCCATACCATGGTTTCATCGCTTATCAATTTAAGAATGGCAAAGATCTGTCCGGCAATGGCAATAAACCATGCTAAAAAGGCAAAAAGCCTTAACTGTTTTGCTTTTGCTTGACTTTCGGGACTTGCTACAAATATTTTTTGTTCTGACATACTTTTAAGGTTTTAAGGTTGGTTTGGTTGTTTAATTGTAAAACTAAGATTTAAGTCGTTAAAAACCATAGTCTTGGATTATTTTTTTATTAATAACATCATATTTAATGGCATTTTCATAGAACTTTTCCGATTGAAAAATAAGATGACAACTCACGTTTTGTACTCCATAAAGGCCTATCCCCTTCCCAACTCTTAATAGGCATCCTCTTTAGATTCTTACTTAATACAAAGAGCCAGATTTGGTTTTTAGACATAAAAAAGAGTTACGCTATCGTGTAACTCTTATCCTTTAATCTATACCATAGAGCATGCTGTCCTAGCCAAAAGGCTTAGGTCAAATCAGCTATTGGTGCCTCAGGCGCATTGGTCTTAACGGAAGTAATCCCATTTTCCATAGCACTCGAAGTCTTATACATTTCGCTATTGCCAATGACTTGACCATTACTGGCTTTAAGATTAAAATATGGGCTTCCGTTTTTAGCCACTAAACGCTCGTAACGCCCGTCATCCACCGCATGTTTTCTTACGGATTCAATACCGTTGTTACACGCCGATTTTGCCTTATAGCCTTCACTAGCCAATATGGCTTGTCCATTCCCAGCTTTAAGCCTAAATCTAAATTCTCCTCTTTTGTCATTGTAAATTTCAAATTTCCCCAAAATAATAAGTTTTAAAAATTAATAAATATGTCTGACATAATATACGAAAAAAAATTAATACAGGACATACTTATAAGGCCTCTTAACTTATTTTTTAGCCATGGCTTTTTTAATAGTGCCAATAACCGCTATGACGGCACCACCTCCGGCACCTCCACCAGCAACACTACTTAAAATACTGCCAAGATCCAGTTCTGCACCTCCAAGGTCAATACCCATCATACTCAGTAATTGAGCACCAAGGCCTCCACCTAGGATTCCAACTATAGAATTCCACAGGGTTCCTAAAGATGCGTTTTTCATTAATGAGCCGGCTATATTACCGCCTACAGCTCCACTTACTAATTGAATAATTAAAGGTAGATACTCTTCCATTGTGATACATTTAAAAGGTTAGTTTGTTAAATATAAGGAATTTAGTTTATAGGGTTCTATTGCGTTCCTAAATAAAAAGCTACAGAGTATGAAACCAATAGTAGTATTAGCCTCAAGGTAAATAATCATGTTTTGTCATGCTGAACTCATTTCAGCATCTTCTTATTGAATCCAAAATGTTGAGACCATAAAACTCCAACTGTTTAGGCAATAAATTCAAGTCACAATCAAATAATAATGCTGACCAGACTCGGCTTAAACTTCATCGCATGTGCCCCTATATTTTGCTCTATGTTGTCATCGCTTTGAGGCGTTAAACTTTATGAATAGTAATTCTCACCAAAAACATCAGGATTATAAGCCTAATTTGTATATTTTTAGGCTATCAAAATATATTCTATTAATAGAAACCTTTTCACTCATGAAACACCTATTAACGCTTTTCATTGCGCTCCTCACCTTGACAGCCTGCACAAAGCCTTCAGAAAAAAAAATAATTGAAATCACAGGAATAGATACCACAGTACGTCCTGGTGATAACTTTTTTAGATATGTAAACGGTACATGGTACGATTCTGTACCCATACCCACTACCCAAGCCGGTGTTGGTGCTTATATGTTTATGAATTACCCGCAACGCCTACGTCTGCAAGGGATATTGGACAGTGTTTCAAAAGGACATTACCCTGCGGGAAGCACGGAGCAAAAAGTAGGTGATTTTTATGCATCGGGAATGGATACGGTTACCATCAACAAACGCGGTTATGAGCCCATCAAGCCCATACTTAGCGCTATTGAAACCATCAGCGATGTACCGTCCTTAATGCGTTATGTGGCCGAACAAGCCAAAATGTACAATGGTTCCATACTAGCTTTGGGAGTGGGACCCGACGATAAAAACAGCAGTATGAATATCGCCCATGCCTACCAAACGGGTATTGGTTTGCCTGATAGGGATTATTATTTTAAATCGGATGCACCAACCGTCGCCATTCAGGACGCGTACAAAACCTACCTTGGCACCTTATTTCAACTTACAGGCAGTAGCACTGAAACAGCCAAAAAGGAAGCCAATATGGTTTACAATATAGATCAGCAACTTGCCGCTTCCCATAAAACAAGAGTGGAACGTCGGGATGTGAAAGCCAATTACAATAAAATGGCAGTAACCGATCTTGAAAAAAGTCAACCCAACATAGGCTGGGCGGATTTATTGTCTCATTTAGGCGCTCAAACCGATTCTATCGACGTTGGCCAACCTGCCTATTACGATACTCTTAATACCCTCTTAACATCCATTCCCATCTCTAACTGGAAAGTGTATTTGAAAGCAAATACTATAGATAACTACGCTAACCACTTGAGCAAAGCTTTTGTCGATGCCGCTTTTGAGTTTACCAAAGTACTTTCTGGTCAAGCGGTGCAAAAATCACGTGGTGAAATCATAGCCAGTGCTGTGGATAATTACCTAGGTGAAGCCCTTGGGCAATTGTACGTTAAAAAATATTTTCCTGAGGGTGCCAAGAAACGTATGTTAGATCTGGTTAATAATCTACAAAAAGCTTATGCTATGCGGATTGATAAGCTGGAGTGGATGAGCGACAGCACCAAACTAAAAGCGAAAGAGAAACTGTTTGCCATCACTAAAAAAATAGGATATCCTGACACCTGGAAAGATTACAGCAAGGTGCAGGTTTCAAAGGACACCTATTTTGAGAACCTTCAGTCGGCCGCCGCCGCTGCCTATCAACGGCAACTCGACAAATTGGGCAAGCCTGTTGATAAGTCCGAATGGTTTACTACACCTTCAACGGTTACAGCCTATAATAATCCTTCGGCTAACGAGATCGTCTTTCCGGCAGGTATTTTACAAGCCCCTTATTTTGACAATAATGCCGATGACGCCCTTAATTATGGCGGTATTGGAATGGTGATAGGACATGAATTGACCCATACGTTTGACGACCAAGGCGCGCAGTATGATAAGGATGGTAACGTGAAAAACTGGTGGACAACAGATGATTATGTGAAATTCAAATCAAAAATACAGCAAGTCATTGATTTGTACAGCACCTTTACCGTGTTGGACAGTTTGCACATTAAAGGCGACATGACTGTAGGTGAAAATACGGCAGATATTGCTGGAATCGCGGTTGCTTACGACGCTTTTAAAATGACCCCAGAAGGACAGAGTACTGAAAAAATGGGCGAGTTTACTCCAGACCAACGTTTCTTTTTATCGGTTGCTAGAATATGGAAAGTAAAAATGAAAGATGAGTTCCTGCGTTTGTGGATCAACAACAACCCCCACTCCCCACCTATGTGGCGTGTTAATGGGCCTTTAATGAATACCACACCGTTTTACGACGCATTTGGAGTAACCCCTGAAGATAAGATGTTTTTGGCTAAGGAGGATAGAATTACTATTTGGTAAGATCAAAACCTAAATCTTAATTTAGATTTTAGCTTGGTAAGTATATAAATCGTAATATCTACCTTGGGAAGCGATAAGTTCATCGTGAGTCCCGCGTTCGGCAATACGCCCTGCCTCAATAACCAAGATTTGATCAGCCCTACGAATCGTACTTAACCTATGGGCAATGACGATAGTGGTTCTGTTTTTAGTCAGTTCGGATAAACTCTTTTGGATCAAGCCTTCACTTTCGGTATCCAAATTGGAGGTGGCTTCATCTAAAATGATGATTTTAGGATCTGCCAATATGGCCCTAGCTATGGCCAAACGCTGGCGTTGCCCACCCGAAAGTTTTACACCTCTTTCACCAATCAGCGTGTTCAACCCGTCATCAAAACGGTCGGTAAATTCATTCACATAAGCTGCTTTTACGGCATTTAGTAACTGTTCTTCGGTAGCTTCAGGTCTTGGAAACATAATGTTTTCCCGTATCGTGCCTTCAAATAAAAACTCATCCTGAAGCACAACACCTAAATGTTGACGGTAACTGCTCAATTTGACTTTGGAAAGGTCCACACCGTCAATGGTCACTTTCCCTGATTTTGGGGTTAAGAACGTTGCGGAAAGTCCTGCAATGGTAGATTTTCCAGATCCTGAACTCCCCACCAAAGCAATTACAGAGCCCGCCGGTGCCTTAAAACTTATATTGTGAAGGACTTCACTGCCTTCACTGTAGGCAAAGGAAACGTCATTGAATTCCAAATCGCCCTTTAAACTGTCCAGCTTGATGGTTCTGCGCTTGTTATCTTCTTCAGCTGTCATATTCATGAGTTCTTCCGTTCGATCCAACCCTGCAAAAGCCTCGGTAAGCTGGCTCCCAATATTTCCCATTTGAACAATAGGGGCTATCATAAAGCCCAATAATAAGGTAAAGAATAAAAAATCACCAGTAGTCATTTCACTTTGCATCATAAAATACCCACCAATGCCCATGATACCCGTTGTTGCAATACCAATTAAAAAAGTTGAAGAGCTCGTCATCAAAGCCGTAGCGGTCAAACTTCGTTTTACATTTTGGTACAAGCGGTCCACTCCTTTTTCAAAAGTTACATTCTCCTGTTCTTCGGCATTGAAGGCTTTAATCACCCGAACGCCTGCCAAGGTTTCGGTCAGTCGTCCCGTAACTTCGGCATTTATTTTACCACGCGTTCTAAAGATTGGACGGATATAGCCAAACGCTCTAAGGGCTATATAACCAAAAATGGCGATAGGTACCAAGACAAACAGCGTCATCGATGGACTGATGCGAATAAGCAAGACCAATGAAATAACAGCCGTTACCGTACCTCCTACCAATTGTACCAAGCCTGTACCGATTAGATTACGTACGCCTTCCACATCGGTCATAATACGGGATACCAGAGCCCCAGATTTGGTGTTATCGAAAAAACTAATAGGCAAGGACAGGACTTTTTTCTGTACCTGTGCCCGTAACTCACTGATTAAATATTGCGCTTGTACACTTAAAATGCGGGTGAGTAAAAAAGAAGTTACAGACTGCACTAAAATGGCAACTAACACAAAACCAATTAAAGTATAGAGTTGATCGATGTCTTTATTAGGCACCACCTCATCTAACAAGACCTTACTTTGCCAAGGCAATATTAATCCTGACAAACTCCTTAAAACAATAAGAAACAGACCAATAAACACCAGGTTTCTTCTTGGCCAAATGATGGTCTTAAAGGCGGTTGCCATGGATACCTTTTGTTTCTTTTTGGTTTTGGGACTGGCTTTATGATGTTTCATTATTAATGTTGTTTTGTGTTTAGGGAGTGTAAAAATAAGTAATCTTTTTCATTGAAGCGGAGCGCTTTTTATGAGTTGGCAGCTTCACTTAATTCCTCGCCATGCGTGTATATAAAAAACACCTTTACTTTAAAAGCAAAGGTGTCACTTTAAAATTTGGTTAAGGTATTGAAATGTCCTACGGCTTTACTGCTGAGCCATTTCAAGGTTAATATGGATATTTACTTCATTGCCTATGGGAGCCATACTACCCCCGATTTCAAAATCTGAGCGTTTGACCATTCCTGTAAATTTAAGTCCAGCTTTTAGCTTTCCACTTCTACGGTCGGTTATAATACCATTGAGTTTTCCGTTCAAGTCTATGGATTTTGTAATGCCGTGCATGGTAAAATCTCCTGTTAAAATAAAGGTGTTGTCCCCTGTTTTTTTAGCGTTGGTTGTTTTAAATTCAATAGCAGGAAAAACTTCGGCATTAAAATAACCATCACTCCTTAAATCCTTGTCCCGATGCTCATTGCCCGTATTAATACTTGCTGTTTGAATGGATACGGTAAATGAAGGATCATTAAAGGCATCATCTGCCGTAGCTTGGATATCAAAAGTTCCAAAATTCCCGGTAACCTCTGAAATTAATAAGTGTGAAATGCTAAAATTAATGTTGGAATGTGCCGCATCGACTTTCCAAGTGGATTGTGCTGAAAGACTTATAACAGCACTAAAACATAAAGCAAAAAATAATTTTTTCATATAATATTGAATTTAATAGTTAACGGATCAATAGTTTTTTATTATTTATAAAATTACAAAGCCTGACTTAAACAAAGGCTGGTTTTTCAAGATGACAGGGTTGACCATTGCTAATCATAAGCCTTTCATGTTCTTAGACCTTTTCGTTTTACTCCTTCCAGAATAGTTCCATAATTCTGCTTTCGGGAATCTACGATTTCATAGGCATGGCAAAGTCAATGTATAGCCCAAGTATTAAGCTCGAAAAATTCTATTCACTTACAATGCATGATCTATAATATCCTGAACCACTTCAGGATTGAGCAAGGTGCTAATATCCCCTAATTCGGAAGTTTCATTACAAGCAATCTTACGCAAGATGCGTCGCATAATCTTACCCGAACGTGTTTTGGGAAGTCCATCGGTAAACTGGATTTTATCAAGTTTGGCTATAGGGCCAATTTGCTCTGTAATAAGTTGATTGATCTCCTTGCGTAAATTGTTGTGATCTCGGGAAGCCCCAGTATCCTTTAAAATAACGTAGCCATATAAGGCGCTACCTTTAATATCGTGAGGATATCCTACAATGGCCGATTCGGATACGGCAGGATGCTCATTAATCGCATCCTCTATGGGCGCAGTTCCCAAGTTATGACCCGAAACAATGATCACATCATCCACTCGACCAGTAATGCGGTAATAACCTACTTCATCTCGCAATGCGCCATCCCCAGTGAAATATTGATTCTTAAACGCTGTGAAATAAGTGTTCTTATACCGTTCGTGATTCCTCCAAATGGTACGTGCCATACCTGGCCAAGGGAATTTGATACACAAACGCCCATCCACTTGATTGCCTTTAAGCTCTTCACCCCCTTCACTCATAATTGCAGGCTGAATTCCTGGAAAGGGCAGTGTGGCATAGGTGGGTTTTGTTGGCGTAACATAAGGTATTGGAGTGATCATGATGCCGCCCGTTTCAGTCTGCCACCAGGAATCTATAATTGGACTTTTACGCTTTCCGACATTGTCGTTATACCAATGCCAAGCTTCTTCATTAATGGGTTCACCAACAGTTCCTAAGACTTTTAAAGACGACAGGTCATATTTTTCAAGCAATTCGGTGCCTTGTTTTGCTATGGCTCGAATAGCAGTTGGAGCTGTATAGAATTGATTAACCTTGTGCTTTTGAACGATTTGCCAGAAACGCCCGAAATCTGGGAAATGAGGCACGCCTTCGTACATCACGGTGGTCGCTCCATTAGCCAAAGGTCCATAAATAATATAGCTATGGCCCGTAATCCAACCTATGTCGGCGGTACACCAATACACATCGGGTTCGCGATACTGAAACACATTTTTAAAGGTATAGGCTGTAAAAACCATATAGCCTGCAATGGTGTGTACCATACCTTTTGGCATACCCGTAGACCCTGATGTATAAAGAATGAATAAAGGATCTTCGGCATCCATAAGCTCTGCGTCACATTGTGTGGAGGCCTTCTCAAATAAAGGTTGCATCCACTTGTCCCGCCCTGGTTTCATGCTTATCTTTGAGTTGATACGTTTGACTACCAGTACGGTTTTTATGTTTTCACAGCGTTCCAAAGCATCATCCACAATGCCTTTTAAATCGATGGTTTTTGCACCTCTATAAGACCCGTCGCTGGTAATGACCATTTTACAATCGCTATCGTTAATTCGGGTAGATAATGCCGTTGATGAAAAACCTGCAAAGACAACAGAATGTATAGCACCAATTCGCGCACAGGCCAAAATAGCATAAGCCAATTCAGGAATCATTGGTAAATAAATGCATACCCTATCCCCTTTTTTGATACCCTGGTCTTTTAAGATGTTGGCATATCGATTGACACGCTCTAAAAGTTGCTTGTAGGTAATGTGTTCTGCCGGTTCATCAGGATCGTTAGGTTCAAACAAAATAGCAGTTTTATCACCTCGTGTGGCCAAATGCCGATCCAAACAATTTTCGGTAATGTTGAGTTTCGCACCTTCAAACCATTTAACCTCGGGCTTGCTAAAGTCCCAGCTTAAGACTTTGTCCCATTTTTTGCGCCAAAGAAAATGCTCTTCGGCGATTTCTTCCCAGAAGTTTTCGGGTTCTCTTACTGATTTTCTGTAGACTTGAAAGTATTCTTCAAGGTGCTTGATGTGATAGTTACTCATGGAATATATTTAAGGTTTCTAAATTAAAAATTAAATTCTACTTCAAGGAATAATTAATCAAAAAAAGTGAAGCCATGGATATAGGCAAGTTCTCTAGCCTTCCCTTCGACTAGGCTCAGGGCAGGTACGTTCCGACGCTTACGCTAAGACCCTCTTCAATTGCTATAAAATCCTTTAAAAATAGAACTGGCCCCTAATGATTGGAAGCTTCTCCCGCTCCACTTGGAATCCTGATGCGTTCAACCATATCCTGAACGTCTTGAGGAGGCGCTTTAGTAAATTTCATCACCGTAATGGATACTATAAAGTTAAGCAACATGGCTATGGTTCCAAAACCTTCTGGAGAAATTCCGAACCACCAATGACTTTTATCGGGCAGGGTTTCATCAAACCAACCCAATTTATATTTCATCATATACAATAACATGGTAGTAATACCAACTACCATACCGGCTACAGCACCTTCTTTATTCATACGTTTATAAAAAATGCCTAAAATAATCGCTGGAAAAAAGGACGCAGCAGCCAAACCAAAGGCGAGTGCGACAACTGCAGCTACAAATCCTGGGGGATGGATACCAAAATACCCCGCTACACATACCGCGCCTAGTGCAGAAATCCGCGCCGCAATCAGTTCGTTTTTATCTGAAATATTGGGTTTTATCAATTTTTTTATCAAATCATGCGAAACAGAAGAGGAAATAACCAACAATAAACCTGCTGCTGTTGATAAAGCTGCTGCCAAACCACCTGCAGCCACCAAAGCAATGACCCAATTGGGAAGCCTAGCGATTTCGGGATTTGCCAATACCATAATATCATTATCCACAACCAATTCGTTTTGGTTTTTATCCGCCACATATTGAATCAGCCCATCCCCATTTTTATCGACAAAAGTGATAAGCCCTGTCGTTTCCCATTTTTTAAACCATAATGGTACTTGAGCGTAAGGTTGATTGGAAACGGTTTCAATCATATTCGTTCTTGCAAATACAGCTACGGCTGGAGCTGTGGAGTATAAAATAACAATGAGCAACAATGCTATGCCGGCAGACTTACGGGCATCTCGCACTCGCTTGACTGTAAAAAACCTGACGATTACATGAGGCAATCCGGCGGTGCCCACCATTAATGCCAAGGTTATCGCAAAAACGTCAATCATGGATTTGGAGCCTTCGGTATATTCGGAAAAGCCGAGTTGCGTGTTTAGTCCATCCAATTTGTCCAATAAATAAGTGCCAGAGCCATCTGCCAATTCACTTCCAAATCCCAATTGGGGAACGGGGTTCCCGGTCATTTGAATAGAAATAAAAATTGCGGGTACCATAAAGGCAAAAATGAGTACACAATATTGGGCCACCTGAGTATAGGTGATGCCTTTCATGCCGCCTAAAACAGCATAAAACAGAACAATGAGCATTCCTATGATGACTCCTGTATTGATATCGACTTCCAAAAAGCGGGAAAACACAATGCCGACCCCGCGCATCTGTCCGGCCACATAGGTAAAAGACACCAATAAGGCACAGCAAACCGCCACAATTCGTGCTATATCGGAATAATAACGATCGCCAATAAAATCGGGAACTGTAAATTTTCCAAACTTTCGAAGATATGGTGCTAAAAGTAAAGCCAAAAGCACATAGCCTCCTGTCCAACCCATCAAATACGCTCCACCATCGTAACCTATAAATGAAATAATTCCTGCTAGGGAAATAAACGAAGCGGCACTCATCCAATCGGCAGCGGTAGCCATTCCATTGGCCCAAGGTGAAACACCGCTACCTGCGATATAAAACTCTTTGGTAGAGTTGGCTCTAGACCAAATGGCAATTCCAATATAAAGGGAAAAGCTTAATCCTACTAAAATATAGGTCCAAGTTTGTACATCTAAAGCTTCCATTAGTGCTATACTATTGGTCATAACCATAAGTTTTATCGAGTTTATTCATCAAATAGACATACACAAAAATGAGGATGACGAACACATACATGGATCCCTGTTGTGCAAACCAGAAACCAAGTTTGAATCCTCCTATTTTAATATGATTTAATTGTTCTTTAAATAGAATTCCGGCACCATAAGAAACTAAAAACCAAATAGTGAGCAGTATAAACATATACTTGATATTTTGTTTCCAATACGCGGTAGCTTTTTGTTGTTTGTTCATTGGAGTATTTACATTAAAATTATAATTACCTCTAGACTACTCTCGAGGGAACCTTATTGGTTGTTTTTCAATCGTTTTTTATAGATCTTTATTTCTTTAACAACCCTGGGTGCCATAATTAAGGTGGCAGTCATGGTTGGAATAGCCATTAGCGCAAAGACTCCATCGATAAAATTAATCATCATCGCAAATGGTGTCGTGGCGGCCAAAATGATACTCAAAATATAAAAATAATTATAATACTTTTTATTGTGGGCTCCCCATATAAACGACATGCATTTTGTGCCGTAATAGGAATATGAAAATAAAGAGGAAATACTAAATATAAAAACACAGACCATTAAAAGATAAGGGCCAATTCCTGGAAGGGCGTCATTAAATGCCGAAGCCGTCAAGGTTACTCCGTTATTGGAGGTGGTTTCCCAAACCCCCGTAACCAAAATAGCCAAGGCCGTAAGTGTGCAAACTACCAAGGTATCTATGGCAGGGCCTAACATGGCTACCAAACCTTCCCGCACAGGTTCATCGGTTTTAGCCGCGCCATGCGCCATGGGGGCTGTACCAATCCCTGCCTCGTTGGAAAATGCACCACGCCTAATACCCAAGAGTACCAAGGCACCTAATACGCCTCCTAAAAAGGGGTCTCCTTGAAAATGTTCGGCAGCAAAGGCATCGGTAAAAATCATCATCAAATATTTTGGAATGACTTCGTAATTAATCCCCAAAATAATGAGAACCAAAACAAAATATAAAATTACCATAGAGGGCACCAATTTAGAGGCAATAGCACTAATGCGCTTTAAGCCTCCCAAAATCACAATGGAGGTCACCACAACCAAAATCAAGGCTATAATCCCATTGGACATTAAACTCACTTCAACACCGTTTGGAATCAGGATGATATCGTTAATGGCCTGTTTTAACTGATTCACATTAACCACTGGTAATGCGCCTAACATTCCAAAAAGACTGAACATAATGGCCAGAGGCTTCCAACGTTTACCTAAGCCTTCCATGATAAAATACATGGGGCCACCTTGTAAATCGCCATGACTGTCTTTTCCACGGTACATGACCGCCAAGGTACAGGTGAAGAATTTGGTGGACATCCCCACAATAGCACTGACCCACATCCAAAACATGGCTCCAGGACCTCCAATGGCAATGGCAAGGGCCACACCAGCGATATTTCCCATTCCAATGGTTGAAGATAAAGCGGTTGTTAAGGCCTTAAAATGACTGATTTCACCGGGATCATTGGGATCATCAAACTTGCCCCTTAAGACCTGAATAGCATGCCCAAAAAAACGAAAAGGTAAAAATTTTGAGAGGACCAATAGATACAATCCTCCCCCCATTAACAGGATCAAAAGCGGCAAACCCCAGGCTAGAGATGAAAAACTTTCTATTAATTTTGCTATTTTATCCATATAACGCACTAATATATCACATTAGAGGACGTAATTTGAATATCAATATAAAAAATTTAGAATTATATTTGCCCTTTTATAATTGATTGCAATTGAAATCAACCCGTTTATATTTCATCGATGCCGTAAGGGCATTTGCTATTTTAATGATGCTGCAAGGGCATTTTATTAGCAGTGTTTTGGATCCTGTATTTAGAGATCCCAACAATATGGTTTATAGTGTTTGGCTGTATTTTAGGGGTAATACCGCACCCATGTTCTTTACCATCTCAGGTTTGATTTTTACTTACCTGTTACTAAAAGCCAACGACAAAGGCAATGATAACCCTAGGATTAAAAAGGGAATCAGGCGAGGTGTTGAACTTATTATAATAGGATATCTCATCCGTATTCCTTTTCTGGCCTGGTTTGGAGGTTATTTTGACACCTACTTTTTAGTAATCGATGTGTTGCAATGTATTGGGTTATCCTTGATTCTATTAGTGCTTTTGTATGTGTTGGCTCAAAAAAATAGACAGATTCTGTCTTTTCTCTATCTTGCTTTAGGCTGTGTTATTTTTGTAACCGAGCCCTTGTACAGAACCTTAACTTTAGACCATACTCCTGAGTTTTTTGCCAATTATATTTCTAAACAATACGGCTCGGTCTTTACCATGCTGCCTTGGTTTGGGTTTATGGCTTTTGGCGGATTTATCGCCACCCTATTTTATAAATATGCCGATAAGGCAAAATTTAAACTTACTTCCATTATTCTTTTTATTATTTCGGGAGCTGTATTGATGTTTTTGTCCACTCCAATATTAAAATTGCTCCATGAAATTACAGGCGTAGAGTTGTTTCTCAAGAGTGCCAATTACAACTATTTATTTTTACGCTTAGGAAATGTGCTGGTCGCTTTTGGTATTTTTTATGCTTTGGAACGCTTTTTAAAACACTCCCTTATTACTAAAATTGGCGCCAAAACCCTAGCGATTTATGTGGTACATTTTATTATCCTCTACGGCAGTGCTATAGGATTTGGTCTTAGCTATCTATATGCTAACATTTTAAATCCTTGGCAAGCTGCAATTGGGGCTATGTTGTTTTTGATCGGAACCTGTGTGATTGTTTTAAATTTAGGACGTGTCCAAAACCTTTTCCTGCAATGGAATGGGAAATTGATAAAGATGGTCAAGAGATAAAAACAAGATGCAATTTGGCACAAGAATTCATGAAAGGAGTGTGCAAGATCAACAAAAAACTAATTCCTTTTCTTCAGAAATACTGGGCATGACTTGCAACTAATTAATTATTCACTTCATCAGAGCCATATAATAATTCAATAAACTCCGATTTAGGGATATCTCCAAAGTATTCTTTTATTTTAATTCCATTTAATTGCTCTGATATTTTCTCCTTGTCATACTTTATACCTGTCAAAAGATTTTCTAAATCTTTTAAAGGTTCTTTTCCAAAAAAATCGCCAAAAATTTTAAGCTCCGTAAGATATCCTTTTTCTACAAACATCCTCACATCAATTTCTCCAATAGGAAAACGCTTGCTCCGCTGAATATTGAATTTTGGAGAGCGCCCATAATTCCACTCCCAAGAATCATATTTTTCTTCTTTTAATAGCTGTACAGACTTCCACTCTTCAGGGGTTAAATGGTAGGTTTCAAAAGTTTCTCGTTCTTCATACAAACCCTCTAGTAATAGTACTCTGAAGTCTTCTATTTTTAGTGGATTTTTAAGATATTCACTAATATTGGCTACACGGCTGCGTACAGATTTGTGCCCCTTGGATATAATTTTGTTCATTTTTACATGAAGCGCATTGCCCACTTCTTCAAGATTCGTATCAAATAAAAGTGTCCCATGGCTTATCATTCTCTTTCCAGTTGAGAATTGTGCAGTTCCAGAAATCTTCTTATCCTCTATAAGAATATCATTTCTGCCTTTCAATTCAGCGTTCACTCCAATTTTTGAAAGTGCATTGATGACAGGCTTCGTGAATTTTTTAAAGTTGTTCAAACTTGTGGTATCGTGATCAGTGATAAAACTGAAATTGAGGTTTCCTAAATCATGATATACGGCACCACCACCCGAGATTCTTCGTACTACGTGAATATGTTTTTCTTCTACATATTCGTGATTGATTTCTTCTAAGGTATTTTGGTTTCTTCCTATAATGATTGAAGGCTCATTAATATAAAACAATAAATAATCAGATTGCGAATTGAAATTGCGAAGCGCATATTCCTCTAAAGCCAGATTTAGACTTGGGTTGGTATGGCCTTCGTTTTCTATAAAAATCATGTAAATAAAAATTAAAATTTTAAATAACAAAATTAAGAATTATAAACTGGACAATTATGTCCTATTTAATAAAGATTAGGTAAATTTAGCTCGTAAATGAAAAGTTCCTTAAATTTTTAAACGGCTTTTTCTCAAAAAAATATATTATCCAGAAGTTACACTAGTGGTTTAAATACAGCACTCTAGAATCTATGAACAAATCCCTACATCAATTTTTTACAAAAGATCATCATCGGATTGAAAAGTTATTGAATAAAGCAACTGAAAACCCCGACGAAATTGACATGAATTATTATCTTCCATTTCGAACCCAATTATTGAGACACATCAAAATGGAAGAGAAAACGCTTTTTCCAGCAGCCAAAAAAGCGAATCCTGATGTGATGCAGGAACTCCTTCCAAGATATCGTCTTGAACATGGAGCACTGACGGCATTACTGGTACCACCTCCCACTTTGTCACTGATACGAGTGATAAAATATATTTTGGAAAAACACAATCTGGCTGAAGAAGAGCCGGGAGGATTATACGATGTTTGTGAGACCTTGACCCAAGGACAAACCCAGGACCTCTTAGACCAACTTGTAGCTACAAAAGAAGTCCCCGTACACCCTCCTAATCCCGCGCCCATTGCTATAGAATCTGCTAGGCGTGCCTTGAACAGGGCGGGTTATGATTTTGATAAGATTTATAATAATTCCAACTAATAATCAAAGCTAAACTGCTCGACATTGAACATAAAAAAGGGAATCTATTTGATTCCCTTAATAAAGATTATTCTTTTATTTTGATGACTCTCACTTTCCATTCTTCAGGACCTTTTTCAATATATTCCCATTTAAAAGGGTCTTTGCTTTCTGCCTCCATTTGATAATAAAGAGGTTTGGGATCATGGTCGTTGATAAATTCAAAAGCTTCGCCCGGTTTTGTATCGGCAAAGGCTTTGTAAAACATTTCATGTCGTTCTGTTGGTGGGAAAGGTCGCAAGTCAAATTCGTTCACCACTGAAAAACCATCATCTCCTAAACCACTTTTAACTTTTTTGGTGATATGAACAACATATTCATTGGGTTCTTGCTTTTTATAGATCCAGGAATGTTTCCCTTCAAATTTATGCACAAAAATTCCGTGAATTTCTTTTGGGTCTTCCGCAGCAATAATTTCCATGGTATCGCCTTGCTCCATCATACCATAACGGTGAAATACAATCTGTTTCCAATCTTTTTCATCTGCTTTACGAAGGTCAAGTAAGGTCGAGATATCCGTAAATTCTCTACCCTGTGAAGCCTCGATGCGGGTAACTTTCACCTTCCACTCTCTTCCACCACGATGGAGATAGTCCCATCCAACCACATCTCCATAAATTGAGCGAAACTCGTAATAGAGAGGGATAGGATCATGATCATTGATGAAGATAAAACTTTCATCTACTGGCAATTCCTTAAAGATTTGTATTAATTTTTTATGTCTTTCAATAGGAATAAGCAAGCGCATATCCAATTCTTCTGTTTGTATTTTAATATCCATAGTCATTTAATTTAAAGTATTCATTCATTCATTTCTTTTTTTTAGCATTACTCCCTTTTTTTAAAACTAAGACTTGGTCTGATTTCAACTGAAAAGAATGTTCTGTTATTATAAGAAAAAAGTTTCAGCAAAGGTAAATGGTTTCATTTACATAACGAAAATTAATTCGGACAAATTTATCCTATATTAATTAATTTGTCTATTTTTGTATCATAATTTAAAAAAATATGTTTTCAAAAGCATGTGAATACGCAATAAAGGCTGCGGTATTTATAGCTGTAAAATCCCATCAAGAACGCAGAGTAAGTCTACATGAAATTGCCGAAGAAATTAATTCTCCAATCGCTTTTACTGCGAAGGTCTTACAGCTACTCACCAAAAGCCATATTGTAAATTCAGTAAGAGGCGCTGCGGGTGGTTTTGAAATTAATAAGAATAAAGCAGATCAAATTAAACTGAGTGAAATCGTTTCTGTCATAGACGGCGATTCTATTTACAAGGGCTGCGGTTTGGGATTTCTTAAATGTAATGAAGAAAAGCCCTGCCCCATTCATCATAAATTCAAACTTATACGAAGTGATTTGAAACAAATGTTGGAAACGACTTCGTTATTAGACTTATCGAACGATATTAATAATGGGATAACTTTTTTAAAACGCTAACAACATGAAAATGCAGACAAAGCCCAAAATGATTGTTTCTCAAACCGAGACTCCATTTAAGTTTATTAGAGTAAACGAATCTAATAATCCCTGCAAAGCACAACATATTTTAAAAATAAAATAAGATTTCCAAGTTCATATGAATATGGAAATTGATTCTGAAATAAAATTTATAATACTTAAAATCAAATAAAAATGGAACATTCAAACACAAATATTCTAGATGCAACTTTACTAGAACCAAGAGTAAAACATGCCACCATCTTTGCCCGTTATGACGCGCTAAAACCAGGAGAGCATTTTATCTTACATAACGACCATGACCCAAAGCCGCTTTACTATCAACTTGTTCAATTAAAAGGGGAAGTTTTTACATGGGAGTATCTAGAACAAGGTCCACAATGGTGGAAAATAAAAATTACTAAAAACAAATAGTCAATTCGCCATTCATTTATAATGTTTTGTTTTCTAAGGCAATTCAATTAGAAAAACATTTTGAAATGAGCATGACTGAAAATTGCTAGGAAGCTCTTATGATGATTTGCGAATTACAAATGACTTATAAAAAACATTAAATATCAACATATGAAACCCATTAACGGCGATAGTAAAATCGCGCAAATTATAAAAGAACATCCGGATGCACTGGAGGCGATTATCAGCCTCCATTCAAAGTTTGAGAAATATAGAAATCCGCTGCTTAGAAAAGTGCTTTTAGGTCGTACAAGCCTAGCCATGGCATCAAAAATGGCTGGATGCGACGTGAATGAATTCTTTAAAAAACTCAAACCCTTGGGCTTTGAAATTGATGGGACCACTTTACCGGAAGATGAAAAACCAAAGGAATTACCCGCGTTTATCACAACGCTTAAAAAGGAGCAAATTATTGATTTTGATGTTCGTGAATTACTGGCATCGGGCCATGACCCGCTAACTTTAATTTTAGATAAAATTAAAACAATACAAGCCGGACAAGCCTTAAAAATTATAAACACGTTCGAACCCGTTCCATTGATTAAAATGCTGGAAAAACAGGGATTTACCGTCTATTCAGATGTTATTGGTGAAGACTTGGTAGAAACTTATTTTTATAAGCAAACCGAGACGAATGACATCCCTGTAAAACCCGATGCAAGTGCAAGTAATGGATGGGATGACGTGATGAATAGGTTTAAGGATCAATTAGTTACGGTAGATGTACGGGAATTGGAAATGCCTCAACCTATGCTCACCATTTTAACTGAACTTGATAAATTACCAGTGGATAAAGCCTTGCATGTCCATCATAAACGCATACCTGTTTTTTTGCTACCCGAATTGGCAGATAAAAAATTTGAGTATCGCATTAAAGAAATAGGTGACGGAAATGTTCATCTCCTAATTTATAGAAATTAATATGTTTATAGCCGGTAGCGATAGCCCTATTAAAAACACGTCATACAAAGTGGTGGTTCCTTTTTATGTTTATGCTGCTTTGTCTTTTTTATTGGCGACTATTTTGATCATGCAACATACGGTTGCATTCACTTTGCCTCATTTTAACCCACCTACCTTGGCTATTACACATGTCATGGCCTTGGGATGGGGCACCATGATTATTTTAGGGGCAAGTCATCAGTTGTTTCCGGTACTGATTGAAGGTAAATTACACAGTAATCTGTTGGCCTATCTATCGTTCTATTTTGCTGCTATTGGTATTCCCTTATTAATTTTTGCTTTTTATAAGTTCGATATGGGCATTGTGGCACAATCCGGCGGAATTCTTATCAACCTTTCGGTTGTCTGTTTTATAACCAACCTCATTATCAGTATATCAAAAAGTAAAAAAGAAAATGTACATGCTACCTTTGCTTTAACGGCTGCCTTTTGGCTACTATTTACTACTGTATTAGGACTATTATTGATTTATAATTTTTCGCATACGATTCTGTCGCAAGATTCAATATATTACCTCTCTTTTCATGCCCATATGGGTATCATCGGCTGGTTTTTGTTTATGATTATAGGTGTGGGATCAAGGTTGATACCTATGTTCCTTATTTCTAAATATGAAAACAAAAAACTGCTTTGGTTTGTGTATGCGCTGATAACCATCGGATTGTTGAGCTTTATTCCTATTTTTCTGTTATCGTTTAAATCAGGGCTATACTGTATTCCAATACTACATATCGGTACAGGTATCATACTGTTTGGGTTTTATATACGTCAATCTTATATTAAACGTATTCGAAAAAAAGTAGATGGGCAGGTGGGCATCTCTATGATCTCCGTTGCTTTTATGGTCATTCCCATACTTATTTTGGTGGGTATTATTGCAGTATTTGCCCCAATTGGCAACGTAGAATTTGTATTGCTATACGGATTTACCATATTTTTTGGTTGGATAACGGCTATTATTTTAGGAATGACCTTTAAAACGCTTCCCTTCATTATTTGGAATAAAGTATACCACAATATCGCGGGCCTGGGCAAAACCCCGAATCCTAAAGAGCTTTTTAGCACGCCTGTTTTTAAAGCTACAATAGCCGCTTATCTTATTGGGTTTGTGATTTTTGGTTTTGGGATCGTTACTTCAAATCTACTGATGCTAAATGTGGGCGCCATTTTGCTGCTTATTACGGCTGTATTATATAACTTAAATGTGTTTAAAATTGTATTTCATAAAGCAAAATTAAAATGAACGTAAAAACAAATAAAGATATTAAAATCACTGCCGCTTTGGCTGGGTTATATCATGTGATTGACCCCGAAATTGGCTTGAATATTGTGGATTTAGGACTGATCTATCAAATAGATTTTAATGAGGAAAAAAAGGACATTATGGTCACCATGACCCTGACCACTCGATTCTGTCCAATGGGTGAATCCATTATAGATTCTACAACGCAGTCCATGCAACAATCGTTTCCTGAATATAAAATTAACATCAATCTTATTTTTAATCCGCCATGGGATGTCAATATGATTTCTGAAGAAGGCAATAGATTTTTAAATCGTTAATCAAGCGAATATAATTAGTCATTCAAAAATAAATATTAATAACACATAAATTACAGATGAGTCACGGTGTATATATTGTTTCGGTTTTTTTCCATATTGTTGCAGCTTGCTTGTGGCTGGGCGGTATGTTATTTCTAATACTTGCTTTTATACCTGGCATCAAAAAACATCCGGATAAAGTGAGTTTAATTTCGGCGGTATCCTTAAAATTCAGGGTCGTCGGAACCATAGCACTCATAGTGTTGTTAATCACGGGTGTTATACAGCTAGAATACAGAGGAGTGCAATGGACCATGGAATATTTTACCAGTTTTACTTTTGGCATTATCACTGGACTGAAAATCATCATATTTATAAGCATCCTATCAATTAGTTTGATACACGATTTTTATATTGGTACCCGCGCTATTAAAATATGGAAAACCCATCCTGATGATCCTAAAACCATTAAGTTGAGAACCCTTTCCCGTTTGCTGGGGAGAATAAATTTTATCCTTGCATTGGTAGCCGTTTTTTTAGGGGTGGTATTAGTTCGCGGATGGTAATTGGTTTTATATACATCACAAGTAAAAAATAATATTATGGAAAAAGATATTTTAAACATTAAAAAGACCCTAAAAACCAAAGAGGGCGACTATACCTATTACAGCCTTGCTGAATTGCAAAGCCAAGGTTACAATATTGAGAAATTACCTTTCTCTATCAGGATTTTATTAGAGAATACCTTGCGTAATTATGATGATTTTGCAGTAACCAAAGAAAACATTGAGACCCTTTTGCATTGGAAGCCAAAAGGCTCTGATAAGGATATTCCATTTAAGCCGGCCCGTGTTTTAATGCAAGATTTTACCGGAGTTCCAGCTGTTGTAGATATTGCAGCACTTCGCTCTGAAGTCGCAAAAAAAGGAAAAGACCCTAATACGATTAATCCCTTGATTCCTGTTGATCTGATCATAGACCACTCGGTACAAGTAGATTATTTTGGAACGGGATCGTCCTTTGGACGCAATATGGATGAAGAATACAAACGCAACAAAGAGCGCTACCAATTTCTAAAATGGGCACAAAATTCTTTTGATAATTTTAGTGTTGTCCCTCCTGGAATGGGTATTTGTCACCAAATAAATCTGGAGTACCTCTCAAAAGGAGTTATCGAAAGAAACGGAGAAGTTTTTCCAGACACTTTGGTTGGAACGGACAGTCACACGCCAATGGTCAACGGTATTGGTGTGGTCGCTTGGGGTGTTGGTGGTATCGAAGCTGAAGCAGCCATTCTTGGTCAGCCGCTCTATTTTATTATGCCAGAAGTGATCGGCTTAAGACTTACGGGCAGTCTTCCATTAGGCTCAACAGCAACAGATTTGGTGTTAACTATTGCCAATCTACTTAGAAAGTTTGGCGTAGTAGGAAAGTTTGTAGAAGTTTTTGGACCAGGTGTATCCAACCTTTCTGTTCCAGATCGCGCAACCATTGGAAATATGTCTCCTGAATTCGGCAGTACAATTACCTACTTCCCTATTGATGATAAAACTTTGGAGTATATGCGAAAAAGCAACCGCTGCGAATCACAAATCTCGTTGGTAGAAACATACTGCAAAACCAACATGCTTTGGCGTGAACATGAAGGTAAAATAACCTACACCAATGTGTTAGAATTAGACCTTTCCACAATTCAACCCACCGTGGCTGGTCCTAAACGACCTCAGGATAAAATTCTTTTAAAGGACTTTAAAAACAAGTTCATAGATCTATTGGACAAATCTTTCGACAGAAAATACATCTCGCAAGAAGATCGTGAAATTGAAAAATCCATTACACGGTTTGATAATGAAGGTGGCGATTTACCCATTCCAAGCGCTGGATCAAAACCACTACTTGCAGAACTAGAAGCAAAAGAAAAAAATGGCTTGCAAACCGTTTGGATAACTCAAGGCCAAGAAAAATTCATGGTTTCTGACGGTGCCGTGGCGATAGCTGCCATCACATCCTGCACAAATACATCCAACCCTTTTGTAATGATCGGAGCTGGATTGGTAGCCCGAAAAGCCAGAGAACACGGAATTGATGTAAAACCTTGGGTAAAAACTTCGCTAGCCCCCGGATCTAAAGTGGTTACAGATTATTTGGAAAAAGCTGATTTAATGAAGGATTTAGAAGCTTTACAATTCCATCTGGTAGGTTACGGCTGCACATCGTGTATTGGAAATTCAGGCCCACTTTCTCCAAAGATTGCTAAGGCCGTAGACGAATATAATTTGATTGTAACTTCGGTACTTTCGGGCAATCGAAATTTTGAAGCCAGAATTCATCCGCAAGTAAAAATGAATTTTTTGATGTCACCTATGCTTGTAGTAGCTTTTGCTATTGCCGGCCGCGTGGATATTGATTTAAACAACGAGCCAATTAGTTACGATTCTAATCAAGAGCCCGTTTATCTAAAAGATATTTGGCCCACAGATGATGAAATCAACGAAATCTTAAGCCGCGTATTATCCCCCAATGATTTTGCAAAAAATTATGGAGAAATTTTTGAAGGGAATGACATTTGGAGAAACTTAAAAGTTCCAACCGGCAAATTGTATGAATGGGATAAAGATTCAACTTATATCAAAGAAATTCCATTCTTTCACAATATTTCAGCACATCCCGAACCACTAAAAGACATCCAAAACGCTAGAGCATTATTGGTGCTAGGAGATAGTGTTACAACTGACCATATCTCCCCTGCTGGGGCATTTAGTGCCGAATCGGCTTCGGGAAAATATTTATTGGAGCGAGGTGTTAAAAAAGAGAATTTCAATTCGTACGGGTCGCGTAGAGGAAATGATGAAGTAATGGTTCGTGGCACCTTCGCTAATGTGCGCATTAAAAATAAATTAGCAGAGAAAGAAGGTGGCTACACTCGCCATTTGCCTACGGGGAAAGAAATGCTGGTTTATGATGCTTCTGTAAAATACAAGGAAGAGCAAACCCCATTATTAGTTTTGGCAGGAAAAGAATACGGAAGTGGCTCGTCACGAGATTGGGCTGCAAAAGGCACCTTTCTATTAGGCATAAAAGCTGTGCTAGCCGAAAGTTACGAGCGAATCCACAGAAGTAACTTAGTTGGATTAGGCGTCTTGCCACTGCAATTTAAAGATGGAGATACAGCCGAAAGTATAGGAATTACAGGTAAAGAAGTTTTTTCAATATTGGGAATTGCGACTGATATTAGTCCTTTAAAAGAAATACAGATTTCGACCAAAAATGAACAAGGAGAAGTGAAGTCTTTTCAAGTTATCGCTCGATTAGATTCCCTTGTAGAAATTGAATACTACCGCAACGGAGGCATCCTTCAATACGTATTGAGACAATTTTTAGAAAAAAAATAAAACATAAATATTATGGAGACCGAAAATCTATTTCCGATTACAACTAAAGAGTTGGCCGATAAAAAAGCGGCTTTAGCGCCTAAGAATATTGAGGCATGGCGTAACTTTAGTAAAACTGTATTTCAGGAGGGTGCACTTCCTGAAAAAACAAAACAATTAATTGCTGTTGCTGTCGCACATGTAACACAATGTCCCTATTGCATTAAGTCACATACTAAGCAGGCGATGAGAAAAGGAGCAAATAAAGAAGAAATTATGGAAGCAATATGGGTAGCTTCTGAGATGCGTGCTGGAGCAGCTTATGCTCATGCTACTATTGCTATGGACGAAATGGAAAAACAATAAAAACCCTTTGGTGCATATAGGCCATATAAGAAAATGACAGATCAAAAAACTACAGAAATAAGCCATGGAAAACTAGACATACACTCTCCATTTTTTTCCATAATAATAGCAACCTATAACCGGGCTCACCTTTTAAAAAGAGCGATTGACTCCTTGCTGTTACAAACGGAAGAAGATTGGGAAGCCATTATTGTGGATGATGGAAGTTCTGATGCTACTGACACGCAGATTTTATCATACCTAAAAAGATATCCGAATATAAGATATTTGAAAAAAGAGCATAGTGGAGAAGCGCTGTCAAAAAATGAAGGCATACGCATGTCGAATGGCAAATTTATCTCCTTTTTAGATTCAGATGATGAGTATGCACCCAACCATCTTCAATCCAGAAAGCGCATGCTATTGGAAAATCCGAGTATAAAATTTGTACATGGTGGCTTCAGAGTCATCGGAAATCAATATGTGCCAGATAGATTTGACAATTCCAAAAAAACACATCTCAAAGACTGTGTCGTAGGTGGTACTTTTTTTATTGAAAGGAAAATTTTTTCTTTATTAAATGGCTATAGCAAAATTCATTTAGGAACAGATGCCGATTTATTTGATCGGGCTAAGGCGGCGCAAATCGAAATAATGGAAACTGATATCCCCAGCTATATCTATCACCACGAAACGCAAGATTCTATCACTAATACAATGTGTATGAGCTTATAATCTTTTAAAATATATGAATACCGTTCAAATAAATAGAAACATATGGACCATAGGGCATTCTACCCGTCCTCTAGATGTATTCATGGCACTGCTAAAATCGTTTCAAATTGAAGTCGTAGCAGACATTAGAAGCTTTCCTGGCTCACGCAAGTTTCCACAATTCAATAAAGAATCGCTCGAAATTACCTTAGCACAAAACAATTTTGAATACATTCATATAAAAAACCTTGGTGGTAGGAGAAAGGTAAGTCCCAACTCAAAAAACACTTCCTGGCGACATCCCGCATTCCGGGGCTATGCAGATTTTATGGAAACCGAAATTTTTAAAGAAGGGATATTAGAATTGGAACAGCTGGCTTTACAAAAGCGAACTGCTTATATGTGTTCTGAAGCTGTGTGGTGGCGCTGTCATCGCTCTATGGTTTCCGACTATTTGAAAGTTAATGGTTGGGAAGTTTTGCATATTATGGACTTAGGCAAAACAGTTATACACCCTTACACACAGCCTGCAAGAGTTGTAGATGGCAAATTGAGTTATAAAGTTGAAATAGCGAAAAACAAAAGCTGAACAAAAAAATTGAAAATTAAATAGAACTAAATCGATAATTTAAATCATGAAACAACGCTTAAACTATTCCCAAATTGCTCCAGATGCCTTAAAAGGGATGTTGGAACTTGAAAACTATGTTTCAAACTCAGGACTTGAAAAAACCTTATATGAATTGGTAAAAACAAGAGCTTCACAAATCAATGGATGTGCTTTTTGTTTGGATATGCACACCAAAGATGCCCGCAAAGCAGGTGAAACCGAGCAACGCTTGTATACCTTGAGCGCTTGGCGCGAAACACCTTTTTATACCGAACGTGAACGCGCAGCTTTAGAATGGACAGAAGCGCTAACCTTAATTTCAGAAACTGATGTACCAGATGCCTTATATGAATCGGTTCGCAAGCATTTTGATGAAAAGGAGTTGGTAACTTTAACCATGGCCATCATTGCCATAAACGGTTGGAATCGTTTGGCCATTTCTTTTAGAAATGTTCCAGGGTCGTATAATCCTTAATATTAAATATTCAAGAAATGGAAATCGAAGGTAAGATTGCCGTAGTAACAGGCGCCAGTAGTGGATTAGGAGCTTCGCTGGCAAGTGCTTTGGTGGCGAAAGGAGCAACTGTTTACGGTCTTGCTCGCAATTTAGAAAAGCTCAATACGCTTCAAAAGCAGTTGGGCAAAACATTTATCCCAGTTAATCTGGATGTTGCCGATCATGAGGCCATTGCTACTTGGGTTAAAAAAATCTTTTCTGAGTCTTATTTCCCTGCTGTCCTCATCAATAATGCTGGTGCAGGTTATTTTAGTAAAATAGACGAGCTATCATTGCAACATTGGCACGATATGATCAATACCAATTTAAGTGGCACTTACTACATTATATCGAACATAGTCCCATTTATGAAAAAGAATCCTACTTCGTGCCATATTATCAACATCGGCTCTATACTAGGCAAAACCACTATAGCAGAAAGTGCTGCATATTCAGCTACAAAATATGGCATACAAGGGTTTAGTGAGGCCTTGTTTAAAGAATTGCGTAACCATAATATTAAAGTAACCTGTGTAAACCCAGGAAGTATCGAGACTCATTTTTTTGAACAATCGGGCATTGAACCTCATAGCAATATGTTGCAACCTACGGACATTGCTGCGTTCATCATTCATGTTTTAGAAACACCCAGCAATATGCTCATTGACGAGATTACGCTCCGTCCGCTTCAACCTAAAATGAAATAATTAGCAAATTCAATAACACAAAGATTAGTAAGCTTAATAATTAACTGTTAATTTCTACACATGAATAAGAAAAAAATAATTATAGTGGGTGGTGGGTTTGCAGGCATTCAACTTGCGAGAAATTTGGATAAAAACCTCTTTGATGTGCTATTAATTGATAAAATTAATCACCATCAGTTTCAACCCCTATTTTATCAAGTTGCCACTTCGCAAATTGAACCCTCAAACATATCTTTTCCATTCCGACATATTTTTAAAAATGAAAAAAATGTACAAATCAGGTTGACAGAAGTCCTAAATATCGATAAAAAAAATAATACAATAAATACAACTATTGGTGAATTTGGTTACGATTCTTTAGTTATAGCAATTGGTTGTAAAACAAATTTTTTTGGCAATAATGATATTTGCGAACATTCTTTTACACTGAAAACAACTTACGATGCCATTAAAATACGAAACCACATTTTGCAAACCTTCGAAAACATTATCTCGGCAAAAGAAGGTGAAAAGGAAAGTTTATTAAACTTGGTGATAGTTGGTGCAGGGCCTACGGGTGTAGAGTTGGCAGGTGCATTCGCTGAAATTAAAAATAACATCTTACCTAAGGATTATCCTAAAATTGATTTTACAAAATTCACAATTACTTTGGTGGAGGGGACTAAATACACCTTAAATAACATGAGTGATAACGCCAAAATAGCCTCCCGAAAATATCTCGGACAAATGGGAGTAAACATACTTGGAGAATCATTTGTGACGGGTTATGACGGGAATATTCTTAAATTAAACAACGGCGATTCAATACATACCAAAACAGTTATTTGGGCTGCAGGTGTTATTGGCAACACCATTTCTGGATTACCTGATGAAGCCAAATCCTTTGGTAATCGGTTAAAAGTGAACAGAACAAATAAGGTTATTGGAACTAAAAATATTTTTGCAATTGGCGATATCGCCTATATGGAGACCCAAAAATACCCAAAAGGACATCCTCAATTAGCAAACGTTGCGGTAAACCAAGGAAAGAATCTAGCGAAAAATTTTAAGCGCATGCTTCAAGGGAAAGCCCTAACTGAATATGAATATAAAGATCTTGGTGCTATGGCAACGGTTGGCAAAAACAAAGCTGTGGTTGATCTTCCATTTTTAACTTTTAAAGGCTATTTTGCTTGGCTAATATGGATGTTTTTACACCTAATGCTTATTTTAAGTACCAGAAATAAATTATTAATTTTTATCAATTGGGCTTGGGTTTATATTACAAAAGACTCGTCGCTTCGGTTGATTCTTACTCAAAATAAAGAGACTTGCAATGTAGAAAAGTCATCAGCTTCTGAAAAGCTTTCACCCATTACGGTTACAAAATAACACCCATTCTCAAGGCTCATTATTCTGATGGTTTATGGTAATCAAATAATAATTCGCTAATTTAATGTGCTTCTTCCCAATGCGATTCTAGAAACAATCTGGCAGTACGTTTATCACAGACCTCTTTACAGCCCTATTGAAAGTGTATAAAGGCTTCAAAAAGACAATAAGACTTTAACCACTAATGCAACAAAAGTCTATCTAAAAAACCTGAAGCAGGATTTAATCTTGTATCGCCCATTCTGCTATGTTTAATTTTTTTAGCGATTTAATTTTTATCGAAATTTTAATGTAACTTCAACCTATGGCTTCCTAAATAATACAAAGCCAACAAGGTGCCAAACAATATCAGTTGTAAAACCGTTGTTTCAAGCGTTGGATATATGCCCAACCAATCTATATGAACAAAAAATGGAGATTCTGTTATGGAAATCCAACCAGACTCCTGAATGGAGTGAATTCCTTTCCCCAGAAGGATTACCGCCAAAAATGAAATTCCCCAAGACGAGTAGTGGAATAATTGACGTACTGGTATTTTTTTTGAGTATCGCAGGAGCAAGAATCCCAATAAAGCGATGAGTCCAAATGCCGCAAGCACCCCAAATCCTATAGCCGATTTGTTTAAAGGTATAGTTTCGATATTTATGGCCTGCAAAAATAATACAGATTCGAATGCTTCTCTAAAAACGACCACAAACGAAAAAAAGGCCAAACCATACATTTTTTCTTTTTGAAGTTGCTTTCCAATTTTTTCTTCCACAAATACCTTCCATTTTTTTGCATGAGAATTGTTATGGAGCCAAAACCCAACAAACGATAATATTATAACAGCAAATAATGAAATAAGACCCTCCATAATCTCACGGTTTTGGCCACCAATATCTATTAACCAACCAGAAAAAAACCAGCCTGCAACTCCCATGGCAACAGCAGTAATCCATCCGCTATGAATCCATATTTTCGCTCGTTTTACTCCCGAAGTCTGGATAAGTGCAAGAATTAAAACAATTATTAAAAAAGCCTCTAGGCCTTCCCGTAACAAAATAGATGCTGCCAATATAAATGTTAGCCAATAGCTTAAACTATTACTTTCCATGACTTGGTTAGCTTCAACAATAAGTGTGAGAGCACTGTTAATCTCCTTTTCTACATCAGAAATAGTTTCGTTTTGCTCTATGGTTTGTCGCACTCGCAACATCTGTTGTTCAAGTTTTGAAGAAAATGCAGGCGCATAGGTTTTTAATCTGGCTTCTATGGGCTCAACACCCTCCAGATAGGCCGCCAATGCATACTGACGAGCAGATTTTTGTTCACCATCTTTATAGTCGTTTAACGCGCTAACTAGATATTTGGTTGCAATTTTTAAGGAATTATCGGATGAATTTTCTGTTGGGGAAAACACTCGTAGCGCATTTAATTTCTTTTTAGCCCTATTCCCCTCAGAAGACAGACTCAGCTTCTCCATTAATTGTGTGTCAGAAAGCGTCGCAACATCCTCTAAGGACACATCTAAATTGGCCTCATCAAGCAATAATGTATAGGCGATGCTATCTAATGCCTCCTTTTTTTTGAATCGCAGCGATTTAATATAAAAAGCCAAATCCCAAATTTCTTTATCAGTAAATTTTGGAAAACTTGGCATCGCTGTACCTTTTACACCAAGTCTAATGGTATTATATTCCTGAAATGGCGATACGTTTTCCATTAAGGAATCCTTTAAGAAATTAGTTGGAATTGGGTTTAAGCCAACAGCCAATTTTCCAGTTCCATCACCTTGCGCACCATGGCATTGTATGCAATTTTGGGTAAATAAGTTTTGCCCATTATTAGAATCAGGCCAAAGGGTAGGCGCGGTTTTATAACCTGTGCTTTTTATGATTTCATGCTTTACAAATTTAGTGATGGCGTCTATTTTTAAAAACCCTTCTTTATTCTCTACCAGCTTTTGTAAGTTTAATAAATTGGATAGTACTCGGTCGCGTTCTTCGGTTGGCAATGCAATTTTATAGGCTATGTCGTATACGGTTTTACTAAATTCCTGCATTTCGGCATATTCTTTTTCATTCAATACGAAACCGTCTTTTATCACCAACGGATAATCCTTGGAAATGTAATCCAGTAAATGGATGATGGTTTGAATGTCTCTGTTATTATCATTTTCTGCAGAAATTTTATGAGGATGCAGAGTGATTAATATGCTTAAAAAAGCAAATATATAGTTTAGCTTACTGATTATCATTTGGGTGTAATTTCTTATTTAGAATTATTCTAAACAAAGATACTTGTTTTCTGTAAACCCATAGTAAAAACCTTATTTTTTTTTTAACAGACTCCATTTCCGAAAACAAAATCCTATAATGTTCTGGTTCTATCTACCGCCTTTAACGGTATGTACTTTGTTGTTTTTGAAAGGAACTTGTGTCCTTATTTTAAATTCAGTGTGTTCAGTACTTTTCCCTGAAAGGTATGGGAGATTCATGAAGAGGTATAAGAAATAAAGCAAAACTAATGCTCCTGTTTTCCCAATAAACAATTGGAAATAATGCATATATTAGTACATATCTAAATAGCTAGATTCCATTCTAAAATAATAACGAATATGGATGTAATTACGGATGTAGCAATTGTTATAGTGTCCATTTTATTAATATTAAAAGGCGCGATGTTGTTAGTAGACTCTGCCGTTAGAATTGCCCATAAAATTGGAATATCTGAACTTGTAATAGGGTTAACAATCGTGGCAATTGGTACTTCGGCTCCTGAATTTGCTGTAACCATCATTTCTGCCATTAAAGGTCAGACTGATATTTCTGTTGGAAATATCGTAGGTTCAAATATTTTTAATTTGGGCTTTATTTTAGGAGGAACCGCTATAATTAAAAGTCTTTCAACTAGTAAAAAAATTGTTTTTAGAGACGGAGGGACATTACTATTTGGAACCTTATTATTGATAGTATTCTTGTGGGATTTAGAACTTAATAGATTTGAGGGAGTCGTTTTATTTTCTCTTTTAATCCTTTATATTAGTATCCTGTTATTCAAAAAAGAAACCATTGAGCATGACGAAAGTGTCGGCTTATACAAATGGTCCGACCCGTTTGTTTTAATTCTTGGTTTAGTTTTAGTTGTTGTCAGCTCTCATTTTCTGGTAGATTCCGCAAGCGCTCTTGCACGTTCCATGGGGGTTTCAGATTGGATCATTGGGGTAACAATTGTGGCTGCTGGAACTTCCGCACCTGAATTAGCTACGTCGATAGTCGCAGCGTTTCGTGGTAAGCATGGCATTTCTGTTGGGAATCTAATTGGAAGTGATATCTTTAATATGTTTGGCGTGTTAGGTGTTGCATCAATGATGAAAAATTTACATGTTGATATTGGCGCTCGAATTGATTTAATTTTACTATCTTTTATGGTACTATTAGCTCTTGTTTTTATGCGAACTGGATGGAAAATTACAAGAACAGAAGGAATAATATTAGTGTTTTTTGGATTAAGTAGATGGGTATATAGTCTTTTGATAGAATAATTAATTTATATCTAGACCTTAGTAAATGTGTGATTTTAATTTAAATAAAAACTGATTATGAAACGTATCCTTACAGTATTCGTTTTTACAGGAATTTTAGTTTCTTGTAATTCGGCAGACAAAACAAAAAACACAAGCCAAGAATCCTCTAAAACGGTAACTGTAACCGACAGTACGCCAAATGAAGTCACCCAAACCTTAAAGCACATTGATACTGACGATGCTTTAATCGCAACTGCGTTAATGGCAGTTCCCAAAGCAAGTCGATCGGGGTGCAAAGTCATTGGCTATAATATGGCTGGTGAATTTGTGACACTAAAAGAAGGGGATAATGAATTTATTTGTCTGGCCGATAACCCTAAGCAGGACGGATTTAGTGCCACATGTTACCAAAAAGACCTTGAGCCCTTTATGGCAAGGGGGCGAGCTCTGAGAGCAGAAGGGAAAACCGAAAAAGAAATCTTTGATATTCGGGAAGCAGAAGTTAAATCGGGAAAACTTGTCATAAGGTCTGGCTCGACTTTGCACACCTACTATGGGCCAGATGCCTTATACGATCCCGAAACCTCCACAGTTTCAAAAGCTCAATACCGTTATGTGGTGTATTTGCCATGGGCCACTTCAGAATCTACCGGTTTGCCAGAATCCCCCGATGCTCCAAACCGTCCTTGGATTATGAACCCCGGAACCCATAGGGCGCACATTATGTTAATGCCAATGCCTGAGAACAAAGAGTAGATTTTAGATTTGGTATTGATCATAAGCAGTTTGAAATGAAGCAAATGTTTCTATAATCCGGCTAATAAACCCCAAAACATGTATCTTTAATGGGTATATAACGAGTTGGCAACAATATAAAAACGACATTGCGCTTTAGAAAATTCATCACTTCAGAATATAGAGACAGGCTAAAGAATAAACACTTTGCTGCTCGGATTTGGAATTTCATTTTCTTTCCGATTACTGTTGGAATGAATTACAGAATACATAAAAAATGGATTAAAGTATTAAACCAACTTGAATTGACCGAAAGGAATTTGGGCGAAAAAACTCGAATAAGTTTAAGTATTGAAAAGATGGGATTCTTTGAGAAAGCAAGTAAAATTGAGGAAATAAACGTTACCGAAAGAATTAATAACGGATTTATAGTTGTGAAAAATCAAATGTTAGTGATTTTCCCATTTCATTCACCTGAATCTGGAAATATACATCAGTTTTTTACTCAAATGGAACAACCGATTATAATTTGTCCTAAAGAAAATGTACATCCTTTTAGAACTATTTATAAACTTCCGACTTTTGACAATATTGTGAAAATGGAAAATAATGGAACCAAAACGCTGATTTCATTAAAAGATAGAACTTATAACAAAACGATTGAATTAATAATTTATAAAAAAATACAGTTGCCAACACCGTATAAAAATAATGCGTAGTTTAGTGTTTAATCAAAGGTTAGTGCAGTTTTGCTAGCTTCTGATTTTCCGAAGGAAAATCCTCGCACTCAAAACCGCACTATTCTTATACATAAACGTTGTGTGCAATTAGAAAAAGTTGAAAAATAACGAATCCAGTAGACATCATTATATTCCAAAATTTTTAATAAAGGGTTTTGTCGATGAAAATAATTTGCTTCATATTTATGATAAAAAAAAGGATATCATATTAAGTAAACAAAGAAGCCCCAAAAGCATTTTTTTTGAAAATTTCAGAAATACTATAAAAATTGACGAAACAAAATCAACGTCAATACTTGAAGATTTATGGTTTCAAAAATTAGATAATGAGTCTTCAAAATTTATTCAAGACCTCCAAACAGCACAATTAAATTTTGATATTTTCACAGATGACAATATTGCACAATTACAATTCTTTATAATCAACCTGTTTTGGAGAATTCCTAAAACTGATTTTGCAGCTAAAGATTTAATTCAACGTGCGGAACTCTACACAGAAGGAATAGATTCAGAGACGTTAAGGAATGATGAAGGTTGGAATAAAATGTTAAGGTCAAAATTATATCAAGAAACAATTGACCAAATGAAAGATAGTCCAACAAAACCAAATAGAATTTATCCTAAAATCACAGAATTTGGAAAAGA
Source organism: Flavobacteriaceae bacterium LMO-SS05 (assembly GCA_051814705.1). Taxonomy (GTDB): domain Bacteria; phylum Bacteroidota; class Bacteroidia; order Flavobacteriales; family Flavobacteriaceae; genus Geojedonia. Next base: position 229,915 of record JBPWQW010000002.1, on the reverse strand, counting down.
CATTTTCGTTTTAGGAGATTATCCTTTTGTTTTTAGAAATCGTTTAGGAAAATTTACTGATTTAGTGGAAGATGATTACTTCATCGCTTTGACTTCAAAAAGAATTCTATCATCATCAAAAAAAGAATTACAATCATTCGACTTACAAATGTTTCTTCCTTACAATGCAGCAATCATAGAAGAATCTCAAAACTATGTAGTTTCCAATAATTTAAAAGTTTTAGAAGGTTCCGTGGAATATTATAGAAAACTAAAAAAAGAACATCTAATATATTTTATTAAGAATGGACTATTTAAAGAAAAATAACTGCACACAACACCGCTTATAGTTCATTGCTTCTGATTTTCCTCTCAGAAAATACTCGCACTTTTACTATATTAGGTTTACGACGGGAAATCCTAAGGATTTTTGCTACGCTCGTGTCTCGCAACGGAATCATAGCCACACACGTTGTACACAAGCTAAAAAATAAAATAATTACCATATTGGTAACTTTTTTATTATATTTGCGACAAACAAATGTAATGTGCGAGTAATAGCAAAACGAACCTTACGAGATTTTTGGGGAAAACATGCTGATTGTGAGGAGCAATTAAAATCGTGGTATAGAGAAACCGAAAAATCCGAATGGAAAAACATTAATGATTTAAAGAATGAATATCCAAGTGCGAGTATTTTAAAAGACAATCGAATAGTTTACAACATAAAAGGCAATAATTATCGCTTAATTGTAAAATTCAATTTTGAATACGGAATATGTTGGATAAGGTTTATTGGAACTCACGCAGAATATGATAAAATTGACGCAAATAACATCTGAATATGAAAATAGTACCAATTAGAAACGAAAAAGACTATCAAAAAGCACTCGAAAGACTTGAGGATATTTTTGATGCCAAAAAAGGAACGGAAGAAGGAGACGAATTGGAAATCCTATCAATCTTGATTGACCGTTATGAAAATGAGAATTTTCCAATCGGAATGCCAGACCCAATCGAGGCAATCAAGTTCCGAATGGAACAAATGGGAATGAATCAAAAAGATTTAGCTGAAGTTGTTGGCTATAAAAGCAGAGTAAGTGAAATACTAAATAAAAAACGAAAACTGACTTTAGATATGATAAGAAAACTTAACACTAATCTACATATTCCAACTGAAGTTTTAGTTCAAGATTATTAAGATAAAATCAGTGGCTAACACCTGCTATACTCCATTGTTCACAACCTGCTAAACCCTGCCTGCTGCAGGCAGGCAAAAAACATCAACTTAAATTTGGCTTGATTCCTACTCCTTGCCTGTTGTAGACAAGCGATATTCTGCCAAATTTTTACACAACAAAATCATAAACAAACACGGGAGACACATACTGAAAACCGAAACAAGATGAACTTATTGGAGCTAAAGTTGCGTTAATAAATGGAAAGTCTATAACAAATAACCGAGCAACATACCAAGTTGTCTTGAACCTTTTTTTTAAAATCTAATTTCCCTTTAAAAACTCCAAAACATTCATTTCAATCCGGTTTTGGATATTGGAGACATCAGCCTTTACAAAGGGTTCTCCCATAATGTTTTCATAGAGTTCAATATAGCGCTCACTAATGGTTTCTATATAATCATCGCTCATAAAAGGCACGGTTTGTCCTTTCAACCCCTGAAAATTATTACTGATGAGCCATTGGCGAACAAACTCCTTGGAGAGTTGCTTTTGGGCTTCTCCCCTATCTTGGCGTTCTTGATAGCCTTCGGCATAAAAATAGCGTGAGGAATCTGGAGTATGGATTTCATCTATTAAGACAATTTGGCCATCTTTGGTCTTTCCAAATTCGTATTTAGTATCTACTAAAATCAGCCCTCGAAAGGCTGCTATTTCAGTTCCTCTTTGAAAAAGTTTTCTGGTATAATCTTCAAGAACCAAATAATCGGCTTCGCTAACAAGACCTCGTTTTAAAATGTTTTCTCGAGAAATATCCTCATCATGATCGCCCATTTCGGCTTTGGTCGCCGGGGTAATGATAGGATCTGGAAATTTGTCGTTTTCCTTCATCCCTTCTGGCATAGCAATACCACAAAGCATCCGTTTTCCGGTTTTATACTCTCGAGCAGCATGACCCGACAAATAGCCGCGAATCACCATTTCCACCTTAAAAGGTTCACATAAATGCCCGACAGCCACGTTAGGGTCTGGTGTAGCAATTAGCCAATTTGGAACCAAATCTTCAGTCTGTGCCATAAATTTTGTGGCGATTTGGTTTAAGATTTGTCCTTTAAAGGGTATGCCTTTGGGCATCACTACATCAAAAGCCGATAATCGATCGGTAGCAACCATGACCAAGAGGTCATCATTGATGGTATAGACTTCACGTACTTTTCCTTTATACACACTTTTTTGATTAGGAAAGTTGAAGTCGGTATTTATTATTGTTTTACTTGACACAATTCACAACTGTTTTTTCATTATTAAATAATTGACTGAACACTGAACACTGAACACTAAATTTACTCTCTATTCTCTATACTTCGATAAGCCTCTATGACTTTTTTGACCAATTTATGACGGATAACATCCTTGTCGTCTAGAACAATCATGCCCACACCTTCAACATCTTTTAAAATCAACAAAGCTTCTTTAAGACCAGAAATGGTCCGTCGCGGTAAATCAATTTGTCCAGGATCTCCAGTCAATAAAAATTTAGCGTTTTTGCCCATACGGGTCAAGAACATTTTCATTTGGTTGTGGGTGGTATTTTGGCCTTCATCCAAAATCACAAAGGCATGATCCAAGGTGCGTCCACGCATAAAGGCCAAGGGAGCTATTTGGATCGTTCCATTTTCTATAAACATAGCCAGCTTTTCGGCAGGTATCATGTCGCGCAAAGCGTCATACAAAGGCTGCATATAAGGATCCAGTTTTTCTTTTAAATCACCAGGCAAAAAACCCAAATTCTCTCCAGCCTCAACCGCTGGACGTGTTAAAATAATACGTTTAACTTCTTTGTTCTTTAAAGCTTGTACCGCTAGTGCAACTCCAGTATAAGTTTTTCCCGTCCCTGCTGGACCAATAGCAAACACCATATCATTTTTGCGTACGCTTTCCACTAGTCTACGTTGATTGACCGTTTGAGCCTTGATAAGTTTACCTCCAACACCATGCACAATCACTTCGCCGCCTTGGTCTGAAGTGGTGTAATCATCACTGCTTTGACTTGTAAGCACGCGCTCAATGGCGTTTTCATCAATTTTATTGTATTTGGCAAAGTGGTTCATTAGCATAGTCATACGCCTATCAAACTCTTCCAAGAGATCTTCATCACCATAAGCCCTAATTTTATTGCCTCTAGCGACAATTTTTAATTTGGGGTAGTGTTTTTTTAAGAGTTCAATATTATCATTTTGAGCTCCAAAAAACTCTTTTGGTGCTATTTCCTCTAATTCAATTATGAGTTCGTTCAAAAGCTATAGGATTTATACATTTATCTGTTTTGTTTTATTAGTTTTGTGTTGAAATAAAACGATGCCCTTTTTAGTTTCAGTATTACAAATCTAAATGAAAAAAGTGTACGGAGCGTTCACCTCTAACGTTTAATTTCACTATTTTTTAACTTTTGAAATCTACATAATTTTAATAAGATATAAATTAAAAATTATCAACAATTAATGCATGGCCATAATTACATTAACTACTGATTTTGGAGAAAAAGATCATTTTGTAGGCGCAACAAAAGGGGCTATCTACAGTGAGTTGCCAGAGGCAAAGATTGTTGATATCTCACATTCGGTTTCTCCTTTTAATGTCCCCGAAGCCGCCTATATTATACAAAATGCCTATCACAGTTTTCCGAAAGGCACCATACATCTTATCGGAATCGATTCTGAGTTAAGTCCAGAAAATAAACATATCGCTGTTAAACTTAACGACCATTATTTTATATGCGCCAACAATGGGATTATGAGCATGATCTGTTCTGAAGTCGTTCCTGAAAAAATTGTTGAAATCAATATCCACCATACCACTGCCACGAGTTTCCCTGTATTGGACGTGTTTGTTAAGGTCGCTTGCCACATTGCTCGGGGCGGTACATTAGAGGTTATTGGGAAAGTTATTGACACCATAAAACCCATTAAAAACTTGATTCCCTTTGTCAATGAGGAGCAAAACCAAATTATTGGCAGTATCATTTATATAGACAATTACGGAAATGTGATTACCAATATCAAGCGCAAATTTTTTGAATCCATTCAAAGAACCCGTGCTTTTGAAATTTCGGCGCGTAACTATAAATTTAAAGAAGTGTTCAACAAGTACAATGATGCTATAAATTTTGACATCCCTGAAGATAAGCGCTACGATGAAGGTAAAGGATTGGTGGTTTTTAACTCTTCAAACTATCTTGAAATTGCAGTTTATAAAAGCGATAATATCTCTGTAGGAAGCGCCTCCACGTTAATGGGGCTAAAAATTATGGATACGGTAACCGTAAATTTTGAAAAAGATTAAAGGCTAAACCAATTACAATAAGTTTTCCGTTTACACGGAAATTAAAAATAAATAGTTTTATGTTTGTAAGAATTGTTAAGATGGGCTTTGAACCTTCAAAAATTGAAGACTTCCTTGCTTATTTTGAAACCCATAAAGTACAGATTAGAAATTTTGAAGGTTGCCAGTTTTTAGAACTTTATAGAGACAAAAACCACAACACTGTATTTTTTACCTATAGTTTTTGGAACACCGAAGACGATTTGGAACAGTACAGACAATCGGATCTGTTTAAGAGCGTTTGGTCAAAAACAAAACCCTTGTTCAATGCCAAACCCGAAGCCTGGACCGTTGAGAAAGTCGTTTCACTGGAATGATTAGTGATGAATGATTGTAATTTTTAATTCAAATTAATGCTTTCAATTTTAAAAAAAGAAATCAACAGCTTTTTTGCCTCACCCATTGGGTACTTGGTCATTGCTGTTTTTTTGCTTTTAAATGGCTTGTTTCTTTGGCTATTTAAAGGTGAATTCAATATTTTGGACAATGGTTTTGCCGATTTGTCTTCCTTTTTTTTGTTGTCACCATGGATCTTTATTTTTCTGATTCCTGCCATCACCATGCGCAGTTTTTCTGACGAAAAAAAACAAGGCACCTTGGAATTATTGCTCACCAAACCCATCAGCCATTTACAAATTGTTTTAGGCAAGTATTTTGGAGCCTTAATTCTGGTCATCATTGCCATTTTACCAACGCTATTGTATGTCTATACCATTTCAAAATTGGGAAATCCTGAAGGCAATCTGGATATGGGCAGTATTATGGGGTCCTATATCGGACTCTTATTTTTAGCGGCAGCGTATTGCGCTATTGGTGTGTTGGCTTCCACCTTGTCTGACAATCAAATAGTAGCGTTTATCATTGCCGTTTTTTTATGTTTCTTTTTTTATTTTGGCTTTGAAGGTCTTGCTAATTATAAGCTTTTTGGAGATGCTTTTTACATTGAAAAACTAGGAATGGCTTTTCATTTTAAAAGTATGGAACGAGGCGTATTGGACACCAGAGATTTGTTGTATTTTTTAAGTGTTACCCTATTTTTTATCGTATTGACCAAACTAAATCTTAAAAAACTTTCCCAATGATTATCACACCTACAGTCGTTATTTTTTTCTTCATTATTTTTGTTTTAGTTTTTTTATTCGTTAAAACCATAGACAAGCGCAAGTGGCTTAGTTTGGTGGTCAGTTTGATATTGACCCCAATTGTTTATTTCTATGTGTTTTATCCCATCTTAAATATTTTTAGCAGCTATCACCATCAAAAGTATTTTAATTCGGAATCTTGGATGGAAAACCCTAGTTTACGATACGAGATGACCAATAACATCATAAAAACGGATACTTTAATTGGACAATCAAAACCTGAAATACAGCAATTACTGGGAACTTATGAATGGTTAAGTTGGAATGACAGTATCAAAAATCACGACGATAACCTTTGGAATTATGCTTTGGGCATGAAACCAGGCGCCATGAATACCAAAAAAGAATGCATGACTATTATATTTAAAGACGGTAAAGTTGCCAATATTGAAACCTATAACGAAGAGATTACTTTTGATGCCAAAAATTAAGTCATATAACGTAAGCCTTATAGGCCTAATCCTTGTCCTAATTTTGGTCAATGTATTGGGAAGTCATGTTTACAAACGATTCGACCTTACCCAAGATCAAAGATATACGCTTTCTAAAGCTGCTTTGCACACTTTGGATAGCGTAGATTCCCCTTTGATTATTGATGTGTTTTTAGAAGGCGAATTTCCTCCAGAATTTAGACGCCTTAAAACTGAAACGCAACAACTACTCGAAGAGTTTGCTTTATATAGCGACCAGGTCAAAATCAATTTTATCAATCCTATTGAAGACGATGCTTCACGTGATAATAATATCCAAATGTTATCTAAAAGAGGACTCCAACCTTATCAGGTCACCATAAAGGAAAGTGGCAAGTCATCTCAAGAACTTATCTTTCCTTGGGCATTGGCCAGTTACCATGACCAAACGGTAAAGATTTCACTTTTAAAAAATAAAATTGGAGCAACAGAACAGGAATTGGTCAGCAATTCCATTCAGCATTTGGAATACGCTTTTGCTGAAGGTTTTAAAAAACTAACTACTGAAAAAAGGAAAAAAATCGCTATCCTAAAAGGCAACGGGCAACTTGATGATATCTATATTGCCGATTTTTTAAAGACCATTCGAGAACATTACAGTATTGCTCCTTTTACTCTGGATAGTGTGGCCAGCAACCCTCAAAAAGTGTTGAATCAGCTTAAAAATTTCAACCTAATCATTTCTGCCAAACCAACACAAGCCTTTACCGAACAGGAAAAATTAGTACTTGACCAATATACCATGAGTGGCGGCAAAAGTCTATGGTTGACCGAAGCCATCGTGATGGACAAAGACAGTTTATTGAACGATTCCGGGCGTGCTGTAGCCATTATGAAGGATTTGAATCTGAATGATTTTTTCTTCAAATACGGCGTTCGCATCAATCCCGTTATAGTAAACGATATGTACTCTGCCCCAATCACTTTGGCTATTGGAGAAGGCAGCAATGCCCAGTTTCAGCCCATACAATGGCCTTATTCTCCCTTAGCTGCTAGTAACCCTAACCACCCTATTACCAATAATCTCAACTTGATAAAATTTGATTTTGCCAGTCAGATGGATACCTTGAAAAATGGCGTTGAAAAAACCATTTTATTGCGCAGTTCGCCACTTTCAAAATTGGAAGGCGTCCCCGTAGAGATCAGTCTTGATAGAGTTACACAAGATCCTAATCCTGAAACCTTCAACAAAGGACCCCAAACACTGGCTGTATTGTTAGAAGGAGAGTTCACTTCGGTTTACAATAATCGTATTAAACCTTTTAAACTTTCTGAAGAAAAGGATAACAGTGTAGCCACAAAAATGATTGTCATTGCCGACGGTGATGTGATAAAAAATGATGTAGTCAGGAACCAACCGCAACAATTGGGATTTGACCGATGGACTGGACAAAGTTTTGGCAATAAAGAGTTTTTGGAAAACGCCGTCAATTATCTTTTAGACGATGACGGACTTATAAACATTCGAACCAAGGATGTGGCCATAGCTTTTTTGGACTCTCAAATCGTGAGTAAACAACAAACTAAGTGGCAATTTGTTAATATTGTATTGCCCCTGCTCATACTCGGCCTATTTGGATTGGCTTTCAATTATAACAGAAAACGCAAATACACTTAAAAGTTGTTAATAAGTTTGTTTTAGAAAACAATAGGTTTAAGATATATTTGTAACTAGAATAAAGTCCGTAATGAATATAAAAAGACATCGATGAAGTTTATAATATCAAGCACCTATTTATTGAAACAATTGCAGGTTTTGGGAGGCGTTATCAACAACTCAAACACCCTACCTATTTTAGATAATTTCCTATTTGAATTAAACGATTCAAAACTTACGGTTTCTGCCAGTGATTTAGAAACCACCATGTCATCAGTCTTAGATGTAGAAAGCGATAGTGACGGAAGCATTGCGCTCCCTGCACGCTTGTTGTTGGACACATTAAAAACCTTTCCAGAACAACCTTTGACCTTTGTTATAGAAGACAATAATACCGTTGAAATCAGTTCCAACCATGGTAAATACGCACTTGCTTATGCTGATGGAAATGAATTCCCAAAAGCTGTAGCCCTTGAAGACCCCAGTACGACCATCCTATCTGGAGATATTTTAGCCACTGCCATTAGCAAAACTATTTTTGCGGCCGGTAATGACGATTTGAGACCCGTTATGAGTGGTGTGTTTTTTCAGTTTTCAACCGAAGGTTTAACCTTTGTTGCCACCGATGCGCACAAATTGGTGAAATATACCCGTGAAGACGTAAAAGCAAGTCAAGTCGCCGAGTTTATTATGCCTAAAAAACCTTTGAATCTCTTAAAAGGAATTTTAGCCACCAGTACAGATGATGTCAAGATTGAATACAACGATTCTAATGCCAAATTTAGTTTTGAAAATTCAGAATTGATTTGCCGATTGATTGATGGAAAATATCCAAATTATGAAGCAGTTATTCCTCGAGAAAACCCTAATAAATTGACTATTGATCGGACACAGTTTTTAAATTCTGTGCGTCGTGTTAGCATATTTTCAAACAAAACCACACATCAAATCCGATTAAAGATTGCTGGAGCAGAGCTCAATATTTCAGCTGAAGATATTGATTACTCCAATAAAGCTGAAGAGCGTTTAACCTGTGATTATCAGGGAGACGATCTACAAATTGGGTTTAACTCTCGTTTTTTAACAGAAATGTTAAATAACCTGAATGCAGACAATGTTCAATTAGAAATGAGCTTACCCAACAGAGCCGGTATTTTAACACCTATTGACAGTCTAGATGAAGGTGAGCACATTACCATGCTTGTCATGCCTGTGATGCTCAATAATTAAGATTACACTTCAATTAAAAAATAAAAGAGACCGTCTAAAAAGTGAGTTTTTTTAACCTGACCGGAATTCTAGGGATCAGGTGTTTATAAACACGTTTCAAACAGCCTCTTTGGTTTACCTCTAAATAGATTCCCAACTCGTGGAAATTCACTAACTAACTAATAAAATTAAGAGATAAAGGATATTTTGGTGATTCGCCATTACTGGCCTTTATGGCATTAATTATAGGAAATACAAAAGAGATGACACCAATGACTATTAATCCTAAGATGCCCAAACCCAACAGCAAAATAGCCGGAATACACAAAATGGCATAAATAATAATACTCAACTGAAAATTAATAATACGCTTACCTTGCTCGTCCATTTCATGCACTTTTTCTTTTTGGGTTAACCATAAAATTAATGGTACTATGAGACCTCCAAATCCAGTTACAAAAGTCAATAATTGACTTAAATGGGTGATGACCAATAATTGATTGTCTGTTCTCATGATGTTAATGGTTATAGGTTGTTAATTATATGACGTTCTAATTTTTAAAATGTTACACCTTAGTTTATAAAAACAAAAAAAGTGCCCTAATCAAAATTAGGGCACTTTAACGCTATCAATCTCCAGGATTACAAGAAGATTATTTTTGAAGTGCAGAAAATATGTATAAATTCCACAATCCATTGTAACATTTGTTACAATAGATTATTTTTTCTTTTATTCCAATACTTTTAATACTTTTAATAAAAAGATAAGTTCTTGAATATCAAAAAAATGCTTACCTTAGAGTGTTTTTTGATACATCTTAGTATCTTTTTTTTTTTAAAAACTGCTTCCTCAACCTCTACTTGTACAACATGCCTAAAAGGAAATAACGACCTCCATGTCGGATATGGAATGAAAGTGGCCCTCTTTCAAACTCATTGCATTTTTAAATTAAAACCATTTAAATAATACATGCAAAACAAACTAAGTAATAGAGCCCGAAAAAATCTGATTCCAATAGTGTCCATAAGCTTATGTTGCATTCTAATTTTGTGCTTTATTGTACTGTTCCTGTTTTTTGATATCACTCCAAAATCCAATTCTAAAACGGTATATATAGATTCTGTATACGACAGAAATTACGATGTGTCTCGATTAGAGAATTCTGTCGAAAACGAAACTATTAAATACGGATATGAACTATTCGTCAATACACCAAAATACCTAGGCCCAAATAACGGCGACCCCAAAATGGACTATTCAGGCAATGGTTTATCCTGTAATAATTGTCATCTTTTTGCCGGAACAAAGCCCTACTCTATGCCACTTATTGGAATCATTCAACGTTTTCCTCAATTCAGAGGGCGGGAAAATAAAATGGGAACTATTGAAGAACGTATCAATGGTTGTTTTGAACGAAGCATGAATGGCCGCTATATGCCTGAAGATAGTAAAGAAATGCAGGCCATGGTTAGTTATTTGGCGTTTTTAAGCAGGTTTGCTCCTGAAGATGGAAAGATATCCGGACAAGGATATACTGATCTTGACATTCCAAATAGAGCCGTTGATGTAACTCATGGTAAAGCGGTTTTTGAAGCTAATTGCGTTTTATGCCACGGTCCACAGGGTCAAGGTCTTAAACATCCCGATAGTTTAGTCTATGTCTATCCACCGCTTTGGGGTGATGATTCCTTTAACAATGGAGCAGGAATGCATCGTGTGATCACTGCCGCCGAATTTATAAAAGGCAATATGCCATTTGGTACCACACCCAGTACAGTTGTTTTAACCGATGAAGAAGCCTATGATGTGGCTGGTTATATTAACTCGATGCCACGCCCTATAAAAGCAGGCCTAGAACAGGATTTCCCAGATTTATTAAAGAAGCCTGTTTCAACGCCTTATGGCCCATATGCGGATTCGTTTCCAATTGAACAGCATCAAAAAGGGCCTTTCCAACCTATTATCGATTATTATCAGAAAAAACATAAGCTTATTAAAACCAAATAAATCACAGATTATGAAAACAAACAATGAAAACTCAAGACGACAATTTATTGGAGCAATGGCTCTGGGAGCCACAGCTAGTACCCTTTCGGTTTTAGCGAATCCCATCTATGCTAAAACGGAGGCGTTTAGTATTAAAACAATGCATGATGCCGATGGATGGTTCAAAAAAATAAAAGGCAGCCACCGTATTGTTTATGACGGATCAACACCACATGGCGGATTTCCAGTAATTTGGAATTGGGCTTTTTATTTAACCAATAATGAAACCGGGACTGCAGATGAAGATATGACGGCTATGACTGTTTTTAGACACTCTGGACTGGCACTGGCTTTATCGGACAGAATTTGGAAAAAATATCCTATTGGTAAAGTTTTTGGCGTTAATGATAGTGCAGGAAATCCGTATTTGAGAAACCCTTACTATGAGCCACAAGAGGGTGATTTTCCAATACCTGGAATAGATGGTACTAAACGTATGCAAGAAAGAGGCGCCATGTTTGCCGCTTGCGATTTAGCTGCTAAAGTCTATAGTAACGCGGTTGCTGTACAAATGGAACTAGATCCTACCGAAGTGTATAACGATTGGATAAGTGGTGTGCTTCCCGGAATTCAACTTGTTCCTTCCGGTGTTTGGGCCTTAGGTAGGGCTCAAGAACATGGATGTGGTTATATTTTTGCAGGAGAATAATTTAAATCAATATATTATGAAAACATATTTAAATATAATTGCCGCATTAGTCTTTTCAATTGCCGTTTTTGCACAAGAGCATCCTGTTAAAATTGTATTTGACGTGACCAGTGATAATGCTAAAGTTCATGGTTCAACCATGCGCCATGTAAAAGCAATGTCTCAAGCCTATCCCGATTCTAAATTTGAGGTCGTGATTTATAGTGGGGCTATTGATATGGTGCTAAAAGGTAAGTCCACGGTAGAATCAGATATGGAGGCTTTTGCCAACAACAAAAACGTGTCTTTCGTGGTTTGCGAAGGCACCATGGCACGAGACAAAGTAACAGCCGAACAACTCGTTACAGGAGTGACTTCGGTTCCCGATGGAATCTTGGAAATTGTTAAACGGCAAGCTGAAGGTTGGGGCTATATTAAAGAAGCACAGTAATTACCAAAAATTTAAAAGCTGAATTTAAATAACATAAATTCAGCTTTTGAATTAATGTTTGACACAACAAATCACTAAGCTTAAATACCCACAAAGTAAAGTTAGGTTGGTATTTCTATTAATGACCATGACCTCCTTCTTCTTCGCTATTCTTTGCTTTTGCAAGTAAGGTAAAGGCATCTTTTAGGGCCACCTCCATATTTGAAATGTCTTGTGAGGTGTCTTCAAAAGTAAAGGCGACAAATCCTACTTCTTCATGACCTTTTATAATTTCAAGCATTTCAAAATCATTCATCATTTGCTCACCTTCTTTTCTTTTACCCATTGATTTGAAAATATAATGCTTTCCTTCAAAGCGAACTATTGCTTCTTCAGGTACAGCATATTGGTCAAGTGCTTCTACTTCAATGGCTGCATTAACGAACATCCCTGGTAATAACGATTCGTTTTTCTCTTTTAAATGACCATGTATGGTCACCGATCGGTCTTCACGTACACTATTGCCAATCAAAAATACTTCAGCATTCATCCAGTTTTCTGGTGCATTTGCCAACCTAAATCGGATGTGCTGACCAATTCTAATCAATGGGATATCATCTTCATACACCTTAAGCTCCACGTGTAAATCGGATGCATCTGTAATATCCATTAACACATCTTGTGGGTTAAAATATTTTCCGGTATTGATATATACTTCCCTAACAACGCCGTTAATTGGGGAATATATATTCACAACAGAAGATATCGTACCACTTTTTACAGCTGAAGGATGAATACCAATTAACCGTAACTTACTTTCCAACGCTTGAATATTAGCTTGATTGGTTAGATAAGTGCTTTTAGCTTTTTGAAACACTTTAGCCGAAGTCACTGCTTCGTTATTTAAGGTCTGTTGACGTTCAAAATCGGCTTTTAAATAGTCACTATTTGCCATTGCCTCTAAATAATCTCTTTGGATATCAATAAACTCAGGATTTTCGACGGTTGCAACTAACTGTCCTTTTTTCAACTTACTCCCAGGAAGCATTGCTGTATATTTCAAAAACCCTCCATAGGGAACCGTAACAGATATATTGCCTTGTGGCGGCACATCAATCATGCCGTTAACCGTAATTTCGTGTCCTATTTTTCGTTTTTCGACTTTGCCAATTACAATATTGGTCTGTGCTAATTGGGCATCGGTTAACTCTACCCTATTTTCAGGTTCCGATTCGTGAGCCTCTTCAATATTTTTGGCTGTTTTATCTTTACATCCCATGACTACCAATATCGCTGTCAAAAGAATTATTTTATATATCGTTGTCTTCATTTTTTTAATTGTTTGCAGTTAGCTGTTCTATTTTAATAAGGGTTTGATTGAATTGGTTTATAAAACCTAAATACTTGGTTTGTATCATCAAAGCTCTGTTAAGACCTTGAACATACTCTAGGTACTGGATTTCGCCCTCTTGGAATGCTCGTTGCGAGTGGTTTAAAAGTAATTCGGCTTGTGGCAGGGCATTGAGTCGATAAAACTCCAGATTTTGTTGGTCTTTTTTCAAAGTTTCAAATGCTGCTTGTAACCTAGTTTGTGTATAGTTTGTTATGGCTTCCAGCTGTGACTCCTTTTCCAATTTATGAATCTTTGCCGCTTTAATCTGTGCAGCATGCGACTTGAAAAATATAGGAATACTTAATCCTAATTGGACACCAGTAAAACGGTCACCAGAATCGAATACCACAGGCATACCAGTAGCGGTTTCGCCTTGACCTATAAACGATTGATTGAAATAACCCAAGGTAATATCGGGCAGCATTTTTGCCGATTCAACCCAACGCTCTCTGTCTGCAACTTCTACTTTTGACCTGTAAAAGGAAACTAATGGATTATTTAAAACCCTAGTAGTATCATTTAATTCTTCAGAAAATATGGACGCTTTCAGTTCTAAATCTCCAACACTAATATCTACAAGGCTATCAGAATTGGTTAGATTTTGCAGTTGTAATTGATAGGCTTTGATACTTGAAGCATTGTCTTTTAATGCGATTTGTATATCGGCCAATTCGGCATTTGCAGTGGCTCTTTCTAAAGCATTACTTTCTCCAGTTTTAAATCGCAAGGTTGCTGCATACTGAAACCGTTCGTAAATGCTGTCCTGTTGTTGTAGCACTTTTTGTTTACTCTTTAGGTACCATAGCTCATAATAAGAGGTTTTTACTTGAGCTATCAATTCATTTTTAATCACCACCTGATGTCGTTCGCTTGCTGCAATTTTTGCTTTTGACAACTTATTTTGATTCGCATAATACGTTGGAAAGGCAAACCTTTGGCTGATGCTAAAACGCGTGTCATCATCAATAGCGCTGTTTGTTTGTCCAAATTCTAAGCCAAGCTCCGTCTTAGGTAGGTTCCAACTCGCCCCTTTTAAGGTTCGTTCCTGTTCCGTTTGCAATTTTGATGCTTTTATATTGGGATTGTTGGTTAATGTGGCTTCAATAATGGCGTCAAGGCTTTGATATGTTTTTACTTCCTGGCCTGTTTGTGCTTGCATTGAATATATGCTGCACAGTAGACCTATAAATAGTAGTAATACTGTTTTATTAGGTTTCATTTTTAATTTTTTTTCTGAATAATAATACAGAATGGGTAAAACCACCAAGGTTAAAAAGGTGGCGGTAATCAAACCTCCAATAACTACAGTTGCCAAAGGACGCTGAACTTCTGCACCAGAAGTTTGGGAAAGTGCCATAGGTAAAAAGCCTAATGACGCTACCGATGCCGTCATAATTACCGGACGTAATCGCGTTTTTGTTCCCTTATAAATACGTTCAAAGACATCTGAAATACCCTCCTTTTTTAGTCGATTAAATTCGGCAATCAACACAATTCCATTTAAAACGGCGACTCCAAAAAGCGCAATAAAACCAACACCCGCCGAAATACTAAAGGGCAAATCACGAAGCCAAAGCGCAAAAACACCACCTATAGCAGATAATGGAATGGCCGCAAAAATCAAGATCCCTTGTTTAATCGAACCAAAAGTAAAATACAGCAAGATAAAAATGAGTAACAAGGCCATGGGTACTGCAATTGCCAAACGTTGTCTGGCTTCTACTAAATTTTCAAATTGGCCTCCATAAGTAATACTATAACCAGGTGCTAACTTTACCTGGTCATCGATTTTATCACTAATCTCTGCGACCACGCTTTCTACATCGCGATTCCGCACATTGAACGCTGCAATAATTCGTCTTTGGGTATTATCCCGCTGTATTTGATATGGTCCATCTATAATTGAAACTTTTGCAACTTGTTGCAAGGGAATCTGTTGCCCCTTTACCCCATTGATATATAAATTTTGAACATCTGTTAAACTGGTTCTATGGTCTCCTTCCAAACGAACCACTAAATCGAATTGTTTTTCACCTTCATAAACCCATCCTGTAGATGCTCCTGCAAAAGCAGCTTGAATGGTATGATTCACCGATTTAATATCCAATCCATATTTAGCCAATTGTGCTCGATCGTAGTCAACCACAATTTGAGGTATCCCTGTAACGTCTTCAACATACACATCCACCGCACCTTCAACGGTTCCTGCAATTTTTCCAATTTGAGTGGCGTACTTTGATAATTGTTCTAAATCTTCTCCATAAATTTTCACAGCAACATCCTGACGAACACCAGTCATTAATTCATTAAATCGCATCTGAATAGGTTGCTGAAAGCTAAATGCAACCCCTGGAATGACTTCTAAAGCTTTTGCCATTTTAGTAGCCAATTCTTCCCTATTGGGTGCTGAAACCCACTCAGATTTGTCTTTTAGAATAATCATTAAATCTGCTGCTTCAATTGGCATGGGGTCTGTAGGGATTTCACCTGAACCTATTTTAGAAACAACTTGCAAGACCTCTGGAAAATTATCTAATATGATTTTCTCTGCTTTAGTGGTCGCCTTAATCGTATTACTTAAAGAACTACCTGTAATCACCCTGGTTTCTACTGCAAAATCGCCTTCTTCAAGTGTTGGAATAAACTCGCCCCCAAGGCTTTTAAAAACCATGAACGCGATTACAAAAAGCCCGAGTGAGCCTGTTAAAATTAATATTCTTTTGTGCATCGACCATTTAATAATAGGTTGATAAACTTTGTAAAACGCATTCATGATCCTATCGGAAATCGATCGCTTATGAATTGTATTTTTACTCAAGGCCAAAGCAGACATCATGGGCACATAAGTAAGAGAAAGTATAAGGGCTCCAATAATGGCAAAACTTACTGTTTGTGCCATGGGGCCAAACATTTTACCTTCGGTTCCAACCAATGCTAAAATGGGTAAATACACGATTAGAATGATCATTTGACCAAATACAGCAGAGTTCATCATCTTGCTTGCAGACTCTAATACTTCACTATCCATTTCATCCTGATTAAGTCTTCCCTTCAGTTTTGAATGTCCAATATGAAATAAAGTCGCTTCCACAATTATTACTGCGCCATCTACAATTAAGCCAAAATCGATAGCTCCCAAGCTCATCAAATTTGCCGATACCCCAAAGAGGTGCATCATACTAAAGGCAAATAATAAGGCTAGAGGGATTACAGATGCCGTGATTAAGCCTGCGCGCCAGTTACCCAATAGCAACAGTAAAATAAAAATAACAATAAGTGCGCCTTCAACAAGATTTGTTGTAACCGTTCCAATGGCGTTATTAACCAATTTTGTTCGATCTAAAAAGGGTTCAATCACAACACCTTCAGGCAAAGTTTTACTAATGGTTGCTATTTTATCTTTTACATCTGCAATAACTTGTGCTGAATTGGCTCCTTTTAGCATCATGACAATAGCACTTACGACCTCACCTTCTCCATTTCGAGTCGTTGCACCATAGCGAATGGCTGTTCCCGTTTGAACTGTTGCAACATCGCTAATCAATATGGGAATGCCATCATCGGTCTGTTTTACCAGGATATTTTCGATGTCCTTAATAGAACCAACCAAGCCTTCACTTCTAATAAATAGAGCCTTATCGTTTTTTTCAATATAGGCACCGCCTGTATTTTGATTGTTGGATTCTAGTGCATTAAAGATTTCAGAAATTGAAATTTGCATAGCATTTAACCGCTCTGGACGAATGGCAATTTCATACTGCTTTAAATATCCTCCAAAACTACTAACATCTGCTACTCCTTTTGTACCCAATAATTGACGCCTAATGACCCAATCTTGGATGGTACGCAATTGTACTGCATCGTATTGATGCTCATAACCAGGTTTGGTGCCTATAACGTATTGGTAAATTTCACCAAGCCCTGTGCTTAATGGAGCAACACTCGGTTTACCAATACCATCAGGTATTTGAGATTGTGCTTCAGCAAGACGTTCGTTGACTTGTGCACGGGCCCAATACACGTCTACTTGTTCTTCAAATACTAGAGTTACTACTGACAATCCAAATCTGGAAAAGGAACGAATCTCTTCAATTTGTGGAATGGTTGCCATGGTGATTTCAATGGGAAATGTTATCAGTCGTTCTACTTCTTGTGCTGCAAGTGTAGGTGATGTAGTTATAACTTGCACTTGATTGTTTGTGATGTCGGGAACCGCATCTACCGGAAGCTGTTTTAACGAATAGATTCCGGCAATTATTAAGGCCAGTGTTAGTAATCCTATAACCAGTTTGTGGGTTATGGAATACTTAATAATTTTATTAAGCATATAGAAAAGTTTAATATAGTGTTATTTGAAAGGGTAGTTTCAATTTAATATAAACTACCATAATAAGAACCTGAATATTCAGGCCTACATTAAACTCTTGGGGGCTGTAAAATGGTATTGTTAAAGCTTTTTTCTAAACCGTAAATGTGAAAAAATAATTCTGTAGAAATTTCGGAAACTTGTAGTTTTAAATCTGCTATATTAAAGTCGATAACGTTAACATGGCAGCACTGGCATTGGCAGAATGGGGAGCATAGATCCAAATCGGTATGATCATTATCTATATGTTGTGACAGTTCAGTTTTAGCCTCATCATTAGCAGCGTCACTATCCTCACAAGGTGCAAAATTGAGTGCAAGTATATAAACTGATAATATAAAGGCTAATATTTTCATGACACAAATATATAAATATTGAATGTAACAGGCGTTGAAATATATTGGATAACTACTATTTGTTTATGAAATTGGCAACACCAGTTAAGAAATATAGACGCCAATCCATCACGCTTTTAAGCGTCTTTAAAGTCTTAATAAAGAAACTTCATACTGAAGGATTATGAGCTCTAGATTGTTAACGAACAGTGCTTCGTGTACAAGGACAATCACTGATGCCTCTAAAAAAGTCTAATCCAATAGTTACAACATGGGTGCCAGAATTATAACTAGACAACTCATTCATAGTTATTTGATACGAATAACCAAAATAGAAATTGGACTTCAAAAAGCCAAACATGGGACCAATATTTAAAGGTTTTAAAAATTGATCGTTGAGAAAACGGTACGATAGTCCTGCCCAATAATAATCATCATTTCTAGTAAACTTTCTAACTTTTATGTTTAAATCCGTACTGGAACGCTTATCGCTACTAAACATTTGATAATAAACTGAGGGTTCAATTTCTATCTTATTACTTTGAGCTGTTTTAAAGGTATAGCCAGAATAAATTTGATAATTGAGCAGTAAATTAGGTTCGATTCCTTCAAATTTATCAATATCCTTTTTTAGAATATTATTGGCATTAAAACTAAAATAATACCCTTTGTATCGGTACAAAACACCCACATCAAAGTTGTTATTGGAATTAGACCTGTTATCAGTAATCGCGGGATCCAAAACAGGGACTTCGTAGGTTGTATTAAATTTACTAATATCAATTTTAAAGTTGTTGATATTATAAGACATCCCAAATGATAAATACTGTCTAGATTTGTAATCTAGAATAAGATGGTGTGCAAATGTAAACTT
This sequence comes from Flavobacteriaceae bacterium LMO-SS05, assembly GCA_051814705.1. Taxonomy (GTDB): domain Bacteria; phylum Bacteroidota; class Bacteroidia; order Flavobacteriales; family Flavobacteriaceae; genus Geojedonia. The sequence continues at coordinate 210,886 of JBPWQW010000002.1, read as the reverse complement.
GGCTCCTGTTTGTATGGTATACCCATTTCGATCATTATATAAGGACAAGCCCACACCACTTTGGTTAGAAATTCTAAAATCTGCATAAAGCGACTGGTTATCTGGAGCGTCTTTTATACCCACCCATTGTGTCAATCCATTGGCTCTAATTTTTAAATTGTCCCCTATTCCTGCATAGGTTGGAGAGACCACAAAATCATTATCGGCCAAATATTGGGTCCAAACCGGCAAATTTAACTCTTGACCATAACTATGAGCCATTGACAAGAGCAACACATATATTATGGTTTTTTTCATTTTAATATTTTTTATAGTATCTATCATAGCCATAGTTTCCATTATCTGTAAAGTGTGAAATGGCCAACAAAGTCACGATTATCCTTTGGATCATTAAGTTTCACCACGTACCAGTAATCTCCAGTTGGAAGTTCGGCACCTTTATATTTACCATCCCATTTTTCACCAGCATTTAGAGTGGCTACCTTTCGTCCATATCGATCAAAAATTGAAACGGTAAGATTTCTATACTGGTTGGTACATCCTGGTCCCCAGCCATCTAAAACACCATCTCCATTTGGAGTAAAATAATTTGGGATACAAACATCTATATATTCAAAATATCGTGTAGCTGAAGCAACACAACCAAAACTGTCTGTTACCGTAACTGTATAATTCCCAGAACTATAAATAATAAATGTATTGGTACTTCCATAAGATTCACCATTTAAGGTGAATTCATAAACTCCTGATCCACCAGTAGCCGTAGCAACAATTTCATTTAAATTTCCATCAGCAATCAGGAGTGCTAAGGGATCATATTGAGTAATATCAAAATAATCGGTTCTCTTAATACAACCGTTAGTATGTCTAACATCAATAAAATGATCTATTCCAGGTGTCACATTTATAAACACATTACTAGGCTGATAAGGTCCACCATCTAATGAATAATCCAAGTCGGAAGGATTGGTTATGCTGGAATCGACTGAAACAGTAACTCTATTGGTTTGTATATTGTTTTCGCAAGTATATTCAATAGTTGCAATGGGGTCAATAAACACCGATTCAGGGAATGTGATGTTCCATTCCGATTCACAGCCTAGGCTATCAATAACATAAACAATGTGATCGCCACCACTTAATCCAGTAAAATCAAATTGTGTTTGAGTTAAGGTTCCTGTTGTGTAAACGCCGTTTATATCGTCTAAACTCACACTATAAGGAGGATTTCCTCCGGTAATATTTATACTAAACTCGCCATCTTGATCACCCGAACACACTTCAGGAATTATTGAATTAGGAACGATATTGAGTACAACTGGAGTTGGTTCACTAATCGTAAAATCAAAGATCACATAACAACCCAATTCATCCTGAACAAGAGCTTGGTAATTGCCTGGTGACAGGTTGTCAAATATAGGGTCATCAAAAAACTGATTCATCTGTGGAGAAATGGCATACTTAATAATTCCCGTTCCTCCAGAAGCATTGATTTCCAATATTCCATTATTCGTTCCACTACAGGTTACATCCGTAACTTTATAATTGGCATTTAAAGCAGCACTAGGCTCTGTAATAGAAATTGTTGCAGACGTCGTTAAACAATCACCACTATCCACTTTTACTTGATAATCTCCAGCAAAAAGACCAGTAAAAACACCTGGGCTATTTTGAGTTGCTGGTAAATCGTTTCCAGAAGTATCCTGCAAGGTGTAGATATAATTGCCTAAACCACCTTGGGCAACAGCCACGATAACCCCAGTATTATCACCGGTACAATTTATGGTGGCATTGGTTACATCTAAATTGATTACCAATGGTGGCAGTGTATCGATTTGAATCTCATTGGAGACATTTGAAATACAGCCATTTGCATCTCTTACATAATACGCATGGATTCCAGGCGACACACTAAAGGTCACAGAAGATGCAAATGAACCTAATACAGTTGTAAATGTATCGGTATCGCTATACTCATAAGCTCCTGTTCCGCCCGTGGCACTCAAGGTTAATGTCGCATTTGTCAAACAGGTTTGTGATGTTGCTTTGACTAGATCGGCCTGTATTGGGGTAGGCTCCGATATCACAATATTGGCTGAAGTAAATATACAATTGTATCCATCGCTGACTTCTACAGTATAAGTCCCTGCTCCTAATCCGCTGAAAACAGGTGAGACTTGAGGGCCAGATGAACTCACTGATGGTGAAATCATATTAAGGGTATACGAATAATTGCTACCTTGCCCACCAATTACATTACTTACTGTTATTGTGGCACTAGTGTCGCCAAAACAAGATAATAAAGTGGTACTAGGAGTAACGGTTGCATTAATTGGAGGAGGAACAACGAGCGTAACACTATCAGATGCAATACAGCCTCCAGCGTCCCTAACATTGACTGTATAACTACCTGCTGATAAATTTCTAAACGTTCCATTTGAAGAATAGACAACCGTAGCGGCTCCTGTCAATTCATATTCGTAAGTACCCCAACCACCACTGGCTACAGCCGTTATGGTGCCACTATTGTCGTCACAGGTTACGTTGGAAGTCTCTGTTGCAACTACTACCAAGGCTTCCGAAGGAGATTGTATGGTAACATTGGATGTTGCAGAACAATACGGACTGGCAGTTTCTGTAATAACAATATTAAAAGTGCCCGATGCCATGCCTGTTACAGTTACTGGATTCGTAGAGGTATTGGCAGAAACCACACCGGTTACAGAAGTACCGAAACTATCAAATACTTCATAATTGTAGGATCCTGAATACCCACTAACAGTGATATCAAATGAACCGTTATTATCTCCAAAACAGCTTACAGCCGTTGGAAGTGTTGTAAAACTTAATGGAGTCGCCATTGGCATCACGACCTCAACATCCGCTGAGCAGGAAGTGATGGCGTCTGTGATGGTAACTGTATAGGTTCCTGACGGTACCCCTGAAAATACATTAGCACTCAGACTTATAGATGCAGGACTTGGGCTAATTGAATAAGTGTAAGAACCAGATCCACCAAAACCTGTTATAGTTAATTCTCCGTCATCATCATTACAGGTAGCTAAAGCCGTTACATCAGGAATCAATCCAATTGGAGGAGCAATATTAACTGTTACTAAGTTTCCACAACCATTGGCATCTTTCACCTCTACAGTATGGCTTCCTGAAGCTAAATTTGAAATGGTAAATGGTGCTGTTCTTGTTTGAAAAGCGCCACCATCAATGCTATAACTATAGGGTGCAATTCCTGTTGTTGATAAGGTAACATCGATTTCAAAATTCCCTTCGGTTGCTGTACATGGATTTGTAACTACCGCAGATATTATAGGTTCTGGATCTATTGCAATCGTTTCGTTGATTCGTACTTCACAGCCATTAGCATCTCGTACTACAATATCCCAATTTGTTCTGATGGTATAATCTAAATACAGAACATTACTTGTTCCAAAATCTCCAATAACAGGTACAAAACCTGAAGCGCCGGACGCGTATTGATAAGGACCAGTACCGCCTGTTGTATTCAGGGTAATTTGTGCATCAGCATTACAATTGGCATTCACTACAGCTGAAACAACTGAGGACAATGGTTGAATGGGTTGGGTAATTTGAAATTGTTTTGAAATCGTACAAAAAGTACCATCCATTTCTCTAACAAATAAGGTATAATTACCTGCAGGCAATCCAGTAATCGTTCCACTAACAGGAGCTCCAGTTAAACCAATAAAGGTTCCATTTTGAGCAGGAATAATAGGCGTGTTGGTCAATTCATCTTGAACTTCATAATATATTGTAGTTACCGATGGATCGTAATTTATAACCGTAAAGTCAACGCTGCCATCAGTATCACCGTAACAACTCACATTGGTTGTTGTTATAGGACTAATATCAATAGGTGATATAATTGGAGTGGTCACCTCTACTATAGAATAACAACCACCACCATCAATCACTTGAAATTGATACGTTACACCATGATTTAATCCTGTAAAGCTGTGTGTTGTTGAAACAGTAGGGCCAAATGAAGTTGCTGGTTGTCCATATATGGAATAGGTAAAAGGACCCACTCCTGTAATAACTTCAAGGTCAACAGTAGCTCCAGTGACACAGGATCCTGTTGATGCATTTCCAGTTACATTAATACTAGGTGGTGTTTCAATTCTTTGTTTAACACTTATAAATTCACATCCTTTTGAATCCACAATCGTAACAAAATAATCTCCAAAATTCAATCCGGAAAAGGTATTTGTTGTAGAAGCTGTTGTAACACTAGCCCTGATTTGGGTATAGGTGTTATCATATAATGTATAGGTATAAGGAGAAACTCCTCCAGAATTAATGGTGACATCTAAGCTACCCAGTATAATTGGGCTACATTGTATAGGATTTCTAACAATGGTGACATCAAATGGTAATGGGTCCGCCAAATTAATGGTTCCAGATACATCACAACCTTTACGGTCCGTGACAACATAATTATAATTTCCAGCTGTTAAACCACCAAATACGTTTGAAGACACAAACGTTGCTCCTCCATCTATACTATATGTAAACGGGGGTTCGCCTGTTAAAGCCCTTAAAGTAATAGACCCATCGGCTGAGCCATTACAAGTAGGGTCTACCCAAGTATTTGAAACGGTAACTGGTGCGGCATCGGTTACTGTAATTACTCCAGATTGTACAATACATCCATTAGAATCCGTTACTTCAAATTGATAGTTTCCAGAAGTTGGCGTGGTTAATGTGAACGTATTTCCACTCACAATTGGCGTACCAGATCCTTGGATTAATGTTACAGTATAAGGTGGAAAACTACCAGATATGGTTCCTGTTAGTACAGCATCTGGTGAAGCGGTGCAATCAATATCTTTGGTCAACACCGTATTTACCGTTAATGGTGGTAACGGTGCAATAGTGTAAGATTCAAGGTAAGTACAATCATTGGCATCTCTTACTTGGAACGTATAGGTACCTGGAACCAATCCTGAAAACACATTCGACGCTTGATAAGCGGTTGCATAGGCTGCAGGTAAAACAATTTGATATTCCAATGCCCCTGTACCGCCTGTAGTGCTGGTAATCGTAACTGTGGATGTGTTTGACGGACAACTTACAAGCGTATTGCTAAAGGTCATATCCATGGGAGGATTTAAAGCGTCTATGGTCACAGGAGCTGCTATAAAAGTACAGTTGTTCGCATCTCTTATCGTAATGGTATACGTACCCTGTGTTAATCCTGTAAAAGTAGTACCGCCTTGAAATGTTACACCGTCTATACTATAAGAATACGGAGGCGTTCCTCCTGAAGCTCCCGAAACTGTTATGACACCAGTACTTGTACAGGTATAAGGTGAAGTTACTGAGGTTGTTCCTGTTATGGGTGTTGGCTCTGTAATCGTAACGGTTTGTGGTGAAGTAAGACAAATATCTGTTCCTAAAGCATATTGTACGACTACTTCATAAGATCCCGCAGATAGACCAGTAAAAATTGGTGAATTAAAGAATGTAACACCATTGTCAATACTATACATAAGACTATTCCCATTGGCATTGGTCACACTAATGCTAATGGTTCCATCGCTTGAGTTCGGACATAAAACATCGGTATTGTTAACAGTGTATTCTGGTGGCAAACTGCCCACAACGGTAATGGATGTACTGGCACTACAGCCGTTAAAATCAAATATTGTAATATCATATACTCCAGCAGTCGTAACCGTTACAACAGGTGTATCTTGCGAAACCGTAGTGCTATTTATAAAATAAACATAGGGTGGCGTGCCTCCTACCGGATAAATGGTAATCTCTCCATCGGTACAGGTTAAGGGTTTTGTTAGTGCGGCCGTAACGGTTAATAATGGAGGCTCTATGATGTCTATCGTTTCAGAATAAACACAGCCATCATCTGTACTTACATTTACGGTATAGGTTCCCGGATTTATATTGGCAAAGGTATAATCACTTGCTAATATTGGCCCAACACTGTTTATTAATGTTGCGCCTTGATAGATACTAAAATAATATTGAGGAAGCGCATCATTCGCCTGCAATGTAACAGAGCCTTTACCACCATAACAATCGGGTTGGGTAACGTTGGTTGTTACGGTAAAATCTCTTTGTCTAACGTAAATGCTCGGCGTCTCAAAAATACACGGATTGGTATTCACGCCTATTTGACGGATATAAGCAATATAATAGCCTGGTGTGTTAATGGTAAAGACATTGGATAATTGGTAAGGACCGTTAGGATCCAAGCTAAATTCATATCCTGAAGGAACACCTCCTACCGTTACACTTCCAGGTGTAGTACATATAATATCTTCAGCAGTAATAGTAGGTACCAACAAGTTTTGATAGACATTAAAATAAAATATATTAAAACATCCTCCAGGATAATTGATAACGAGCCTAAATTGACCTGAAGTGTTCGCCACATAGTTAGGACCTGTTGCGATTTGATTCCAAGTACACGTATCATTTTCATTGGCACAGTCGTTAACCGTCATGGCTGGGCAACTGGATTCATCCAATTGTTCCCATATTATGGACACGGCGTCACTGATACCTGTGTTTATGGTTCTTGTATCATTGGCGCCACATAAAAATATGTAGGGCAAGACTTTACCGTCATTTGGACAGACCGGTAATAAATCGGCATATGGAATCACTGGATTGGTAAGGTTGATACCATAAGTTACCACGATGATTTCTTCTTCTATCGAAATACATGTCGCCGAGGTTGTGTTTGTTACATAATAGCTTCCAGGGGATGTGGCGGTATAGGTTTGACCCGTCCCAATAACAGGTGTTCCCGTAGGACTTGTGGACCACGAATAACTATCATATCCAGCGGCAGCGGTCAATACCACACTTGAACCGCACAAGACTTCGGTTCTTTGGAAATCACAATTTGAAATGTCCACTAAAAAGTTGGTCGATCCCGGTGTTCCCAAACACTCTGTTGTGGCAAAACTGCCTTCTTCAACAATCCAATTGGTATTAATGACGCCTCTATAAGTTGCAAAGGCCTGATTAATGATTTCATTGGAGCAAGCTTGGCTCAAATCATAACAGTTTGGAACCACCTGTATGGCCAATCGTATTACAAATTTTGGGTCACCTGCCTCAACTGAACCATCTGGAATACTAAAAATAATCGTTCGTGTTACTGGGTCGTAAGATAACAGGGTTGCTCCACCTGCATTGGTATAATCGATATCCGTTAGTGGGTTGAAAATTATATTATCTGGAAGTACATCTTTAATGGTAAACTCGGTAACATTATCATTGCCCACACTTTGATAGGTGATTTCATAAAATAAATTCTGACCTAAATACACATCATCCCCATCAATGTTGTTGCCATTTTCATCCAAAACAATTTTGGTCATGTCTATATCTGGAGCAATGATATCAACTGCAAAGGCAGCGAAAAATGCAAAGATAGGGTCGGCCTGTCCTCGGGCTACCTGTAATCTAAAATCGGCGTTGGAGACATTATTTTTAATATACTCGGGTTCGGAATTTATGATTTCCAAGAATCCTGTATCATATCCTAAGGTATTGGCACTTAAAGGGTTTCTTGGATAAATGATACTTGGCGGATTGGGGTTCGTACCAAATCCAAGATTTTCTATTACAGAACCAAAGAATTTATTGGCTGGCCTTAATTGTGTCGTTACTTCTTTACCATTGATTTCCAGTTTGGTTGCCCTTTTGGTCCTATCTCCGTCCAAGGTAGCATATGCAAATTGCAAATCGATATTTCCTACTTGAGGTGTAGTAAATCCTGATACCGGAACCGTTTCTTGATGACCATCAAAAATATGGCTAAATCCATCAAAGGAAGTGAATGATTTGGTATGCAATTCGGGATCTTCATAGATGATGAAAAGGGTCCATCCAGCAGTATTTCCTGTTGAATTATTGAAACCCAAACTTGCCATAACATTCGCCATAGTGTAGGTTCCCTCAATATCGGTGAGTCCTGCAAACAAATTGGTCACATCGGCATAACAGGCATAGGGTGTGTTTCCAGGTTCACCAACATTAGCTATAATTGGATTGACAATGGCATCATAAATAACTTCACCTGTTATATCGGTATAAGAAGCGTTTCCTGGAAGTTTGAATTTTACTTGATTGATAGTAGTTCTATTACCATTTTGAAGCATGGCCCCCCAATATAAAGCGGCATATGCTACTCGATAACAGGTTGTAGCACTTCCATCAGCATGATTCGGCAATAATAGATCGGCACTACTGGAACTAAAGGTTGAGGCATCACCATCAATATCAATATATTGCATGGAAACATCCTGATTATCCTTTGTTAAATCATTAAAAGGGAGGTTGTCTTTGCCTAGTATATTATTTCCAATGACCAGCATACTACCCCTTATATCCAAATTTTCCCTTACGGTAAAAGGCTTATAGGTTTGAGCATAAGAACCTAAACTCCATAATACTATAAAAGTAACAAGAATGTTTATTAAATAAGTAGGCTTTTTCATGATAGCTTATTTTTTGTTTTTCTTTTTCTTGCGGGCAACTCAAAAAAGATTAACCAAACTAATTTTTCATTTTTTAATTTTCAATTTTAATGATCGACATGTTACCATTGAACGGTTTACTTCCTCTAGCTTCCAATGCTTTATTTGCTGTATCTACACCATCAAATTTTTCATAATAAATAAAATATTTGCTACTGTTAACATCATAGAAGAAGTTGATATCCTGCTGTCCAGCAGAAACTGCTTTTGTTAAAAATTCATCTCGTTTTTCAATATCAGCATGTACTGCAATAACCATATAGTATCCACTTTCGGCATTTTTAACATTTTTTACAATTTGTATATTTCCACTCTGCTCCTCGCCAAAATCAAAATCTTCTGCCTGTAACGGAACAGAACTTAAAGGCGTATTGGCTTTAATCTGGGTTAATGTCAATCTATCTTTTAAATATCGGTCTTGTTCATTATCGTAGGCGGCACGTCTAATTCTTCGTTTTCGCTCTACTTCAGTGGCAACTTTAATGTCTTCCAATTTTGAAACCAATCGTTCTTTCGATTGAATGGTTTGCGATTGTTCAGACTTTAAGTCCTGTATCTTTTTCTGATAAAAAACATGAGTTGAATCTCTTGGGTTTGGTACATTTTTAAATCGTTCATTAAATAAATTTTCAAACTCCGTAATTTTCTGTTCTTGTGTTTTAATCGTATTGTCTATATTTAATTTCAAAGATTCCAGTGCCATATTTTCGGCAGTTAAACTTTTAAAAGGTTTGGGTGCCACAACAATGCCTTGTTCGCTCAAATCATTTTCTTCTTTCATATCCTTCAGGTCTTTTTCCTTGACGGCTACCGCTTCTTCCAACTTATTCAATAACTCTTGTTGCGTTCTTTTAAACTCTTCGGTCAATTTATCCAAATCATTCATGGAACTGGTTGTCCAATCCGTTGGTACAATTTCGGGTTCTGATTGAACTTCAGCTTCGGCTTTTAATTTGACTTCCTCTTCAGCTTTGTCTTCTACAGCTTTTAATCTGGCCACTTCTTCAGCTTTTACTCTTGCTTCTTCTTCAACTTTGGCTTGGACTTCTGCTTCCAATTTTAATCTATTTTCCGTTTCCACTTTTGACTGAGCTTCTGCTTCCAGTTTTAACCTTTGTTCTTCTTCGGTTTTTAATCTAGCCACTTCTATAGCTTTGACTCTGGTTTCTTGTTGAGCTTTGGCTTGAACTTCAGCTTCTAACTTTAATCTAGTATCTTCTTCTGCTCTGGTTTTAGTTTCTTCGGCTTTTAATTTCGCCACTTCGTCTGCTTTGACTTTGGCTTCTTCTTCAGCTTTTAATTTGGCGGCTTCATCTGCCTGTGCATTTAACCTAACTTCTCTATCAGCTTGTGCTTTAGCTCTATTGGCCGCAGCTAATTTGGATTTTTCTATACCACTTGCTGTTGGCTTTTTAGGGGCTTTACCCTTCAAAATTCCACCTCGTGGTCTGTTTTTTGAAAAGATCAACGCCTCTTCTTCATCCGCATTACCGTAATTAAATCTGTCGTTGTTTTTAAATTTATAAGCCAAGGTAATTTCATGGGAGCTTCCAAAGTTTGACAAATTGCCCATCCCTTTTTCATAATTATACTCTATCGAAATTTGCTCAGTTATATTAAGACCCATTCCAGCTGATAGACCATAAAAACTGCTGTACCCTGCTTGAGCCCAAATGCCTTTTGGCACGGTCAGCATCGCGATTCCCGATACAATGGTTTGATCTTTTTTGAATTCAGACCTAACCAAACCAGAAAATTTTGCTTGATCAAAAAACCCTCTACTTTGAAGATATCCTGTGTACATGATATGGGCTTGTACGCCTTGCCCCGGATCGTCTTCAACCATTTGTGAGGTTTTGAGGTTGTACAGAACTAGATTGTTAATCGATAGCCCAAAATCAAAAAAAGTAGTCCCATAATTAATACCAGGGTTGATGGTAAGCAATGTATTTGAAGGAATCGTTTCTAAAGAAGGATCGGAAAAGTTGGTAATCACGCTTCCTTTATTGATACCACTTTTGTAAATTCCCAGATTCATACCAAAGGTCAAATTACTTTCTCTAGTCAGGGTCACGTTATAGGCAAAATTAAAAACGCCTCCAAAAGTGGTCATTACACCATAATTTTGTTGAAACAGCCCAACTCCTAAGCCCGAGTTCTCTCTAAACCGTCCTGAATAACTAGCCAAGTAAGTTTGTGGGGCGTCATCAAATTGTACCCATTCCCTTTTATTGTAAAAACTGAGATAGGTATTTTGCTCTCGTACAAAACTAAAGGTAGGGTCTAAAAGGTATCTGTTAAATTTTAAAGAATTCCGTATAGGGATATCCAACGACACTACCCCATCTTCTTGAGAATGTGTAAATTGTATCGTAAATAGGATTAAAACCATATATAACAGAATTGTTTTCATATTATTTAATGACCGTTATGGAACCCTTGCGAGTTTTGTGATCCTGCGTCGTAATGATGTAATAAAAAACAGGATTTAGCACTTTAAAATTTAATTGATTTTGCGGCCAATTATTTTGATAATCTTTAGTTTGAAGCACAATTTCCCCTTTTGAATTCAACACGATCACCTCGGTATTGGTACCACTTACATAGTCCTTAGGGATCATCCAGGTATCGTTCACACCATCGCCATTAGGGCTAATTAAATTTGGAATATTTTCAACATCGGGAAATGGCTCCATTAGTCTAAATGCAAACTCGTTGGAGGCTATGCATCCAGAGGTTTGGGTAATGACAACCTTATAACTACCCAGCGCAGAAGCTTCAAAGCTGTTTCCTGTTGCACTTGCAATTAGCGTTTCATTAAAGTACCATTCAAATTCTGGATTTGTAGCGTCGGTTGTTACGGTGGCTACCAAAGATTCTCCCTCCTGAACACTATTGTTTTCAGGAACATCGATACTGCTTGAAAAACCATTGTTTTCAAGATCAATAGAGGCATTGGTCACACAAGTTCCTAAATCTACGGTAACGGAATAGGTACCCGCTTCATCTGTTGTAAACATTTGACTGGTCGCACCAGAGATTTCTGTACCATCTTTGTACCATTTATAACTTTCACCATTTATGGCACTTAATGTTGTTGGCCCTTCGCTTGAACAATAGGGATTACCTAGGCTGGAACTAATTGAACTTGTAGATTGTGTTGTAGCTTCACTTACCGTCACACGGTTGGAAAATGAATTTGAAGTACAAGTCCCATAATTTGTTCTAACAAAATAAGTTCCAGGTTGATTAACCGAAAGTGTTTCTCCCGAAGCGACAAATACGGATGTAGTTTGGCTGGTTTCCTTATACCAATTAAAGGTCAATGAAGGATATTGCAAAGGTGAATCGTTGGATCCAGTTCCCGGATTATCGATGCTTAACACATAACTTCCGCCAGAACAATAAGCGCCTGTTGCAATTAAATTGTTAATGGAAAACGGACTATCCTGCACTTTATAATATGCCGGAAAAGCAACAGAATTGGTGCTACTAGCAACTGGATTGGTACTTTTTACCCTTACTTTATAAGCTTCTCCTGCTGTGGTATTTGGCAAAGGGAAACTTAAGGTGGCAGGCGATGTTGTAACAGCTCCCGAAGTAGAAGTAAAGACAACTGTTGGACTTGAAAAACTACCACTGGCATCAGAAAGTTCGATGATAAACTGGTTTGACAATCCCAATGCCGTTTCTGGCGAAAACGTAAATGTTACGTTATAAGCATTAAACGAAGAACTGGCACAAGCCTGACTAAACCCTAAACTAGGCGTGCCTAAAACTATTTGTGCATTTAAGTTAACAGTTAAAAATAATATTACTAAAACATTAATTATAGTAAAGTTCTTCATATGTCATTGTTTTTTTACTACATGAACTTCTAATCAGCTATTAAAAAAGACGCTATTCATCTTTAATTATATCGTCATCGATTTCGTTTACGGCAATTATTTTATTGATTCGCAATCTAAAATCAGGTCTTTTTGAATTTTTTAAATCAATAAAAGTCTCAGAATTCTTACCCTTAGAGTAAACATTATAAAACGATGAGTTGCCGTACCAATTTTCTAAATCTTCATTATTGGGATTATTATCTACAAAAATGTTTCCGCTACAATTGTTGAAATACATATCGGTAAATTTGATTTTTTCCAAGCTTTCCTGATCGACTTTAATTTTTTCTTCCAAAATAACCGCAGGATTGAAACCTGAAATCACACTTTTATTCATATCAATGGATGCATTTTGACCTACTAAAACCGCTTCTCTTACCAAGCCTAACTTAATGTCTGAATTGATATCATCACTTTCATTGAGAAAAGTGAGATATTGTGCATCTACAAAAGTTCCTTTTTTAGTTAAATCAACTTCTTCTTTTTTATCGTATGAAGAAATTCGCAGACACCGTGCACCATTAACGTCTGATATATAAGGCGAACGAATAACCAGTGAGTTTACCAAATGACATTGGACGCCATAGTTAAAATTAAAGTCATTGCCGTTAGACCTATAGGAAACCGCTTTAGTTAAATTAACCTCTCCTCCCCAAACGTCAAATGAGCCACCGGCAGAATAACTGACCATAATATTTTCCAAAATGGTTTTGTTACCTACACCGGCCAATAATAACGCATTAAGATTTCCCACTCCTTTTATTTTCTTACCTGCATATTCTATTCTTACAAATCTTAAAATACCTGAATTGCTTTCAAGATTGGCTCCTCCATAATTGGTATTTCCGTAAGAATCCGGATTAAGATCTGAATAAAAAGACGCTACCGAACCGTTTCCAAATTTATTGGTTGGCGCATCTCCAAGTAGGATCAGTCCGCCCCAGTCTCCTGGTTTTTTAACACTGCGGTTAGAAGTAAAAATTATGGGATCGGTTTCTAATCCATCTGCAATTAAAGTGGCGCCTCTACTAATGGTTAGCGTCGCATTGGACTTATAATCCCCAATGATGACGGTTCCGGGCTCAATGGTAAGCGTCACCTGTTCTGGAACAAAGACGTTACCTAAAAGCATGTAGGTGTATTTTTTATATAACTTGGTGTCTTTAGTAATATTACCCGTTAAGATTTGAGTGGCTTCACCATAGTCTATGGTGTTTGGGTTAAATTCTGTCCAGTTATTTAACCAATTGGTCCTTCCTACGATTCCCTTTTCTTGTTGGGCGAAGACATTTCCAATAAGCAAAATAAAAACACATGTGATTTGAGTAATGTTTTTCATGACGAAAAAATTAAATTTAGTATTCTGTTTATATCCTACAATCTTACCATAAAAATCCATAAAATGCAAATTTAATCGTTGTAATACACGTTTATTTAATATTTTGATGTTATTCTAAAAATAATAAATGCCCTTTTTGTAAGAATTTTAACGATTATATTTTATTTATAATCAACACATTAATCTAGTTAAGTAGTTTTGACTCGCTTTTTATGTGTATCATGATGAGCCATATTCCTGTTTTTTAACTTGAGTAAGCGTCAATGTTTTGAAGATTTTTCCTACATAAAAACTTAAATATAGTTGTGCGTAGAAACGTAGCAATTAGACACGCTGAATAAGGGCATCTACTGAAACCAAAAATTCTATTATTTTAAAAAAAACAATAGAACAACTTAAACCTATTTTGGAAACAGGTTTTAAACGGATTCAAACCATGAGGTTTGAACGGAGAACAAATAAGGGACGTTAATCGTTAATCAAACTCCCTATAAAGATGTAGGGATTTTAATGTTTCTTCATAAAACAAAATGGCTGCTATCAAATTTTTTGTGTCTGAATAGGGTAACATTTGCTTTTGAAACTCCACACTAGTCTCAAGAAAATCGTTAATGGCATCAAATTGATTATCCAATGCTTTTCTATTATCACTGTTGTTTGGTATGCCCAACTCGGTCATGGTTACACCCGGTTTAGTGGTAAATGCGATATAGGGCAAGATTTTAACTAATACCTCAATACGCTCAATATATAAGGTCAAGAGCTCGCCTTTTTGCATGCGTTCTAAGTCCCCTTTATTATGGTATTTGCTAATCGACACATTGTCGCTAATAATACTTTTATCACCCTTCTTTTTTTGTGCAAAACCAATATTGGCTACTAAAAATAAACTTAAACCAAGTAAAATAATTTTTAATTTCATGTCTAGGACTTTTGGGGTTAACAACGCAAATCTATGCAATTAATCGTAAAAAACAAGCGTTTTGTCGTATTTTTTAATATAAATGCGTTTTTGAATAAGCTTATCGGGCTGAAAACTATGCAACACATTAAAAAATCACCAAGCTCAACAAAGAACTTTCCTGAAAAAATAAAAAACTCTGATTCATCACTTGGGAGTTGTTGTGAGACTAAAACTTATAATTCTTCCTTTAAAAGTATTTTGCAAATCTGATAGCTTCCATTTCTAAAGCCGGTAATGAGCAAATTAAAGTCTTGAGGTGACCAATTTGGCAAGATATCCGGCGTGTTGTTAAACGTGATGCGTTGAGGACTTTTACCTTCTTTGGTCATGATATAAATTTCGGGTTCACGGTCTTCCAGTGTATTGACATAGACAATCCGCGATCCGCTATTGGAGTACGTTGCGTATAAATTATGAAAAGGCCAGCGAGTTAGGCGATTTTCTGTTTTAGCGATGATATTATTCACATAAATTTCGTCGTATTCCCCTTTGCTGTTCTTTCTGGAATAATACAAAATGGCATCGCCCCTTGGCGAATACCTAGGATACATATTTTTGTACGCATTATTTAATACCGTTTTAAGCCGTTTTCCTTTAACCGAAATGATATACACATTAAAATTGTTATCGCTAATTTTATAATTAAAAACAAGCTCTTTCCCATTTGGTGCAAATTGGGCATGGGATTTATTTCCGTTTAAAGGAATTGGAATCTTTTTTAGTTCTCTCGTGTCTAAATTAAAGGTAAACAAATCGCTAACGCCATTTCTATCGGATTCAAAAACGATCATATTGTCATACGGATTCCAGCTTGGTCTGCGATCGTTGGAGGTACTATTGATCAGGCGCTTTTGATGATTTCCATTAATATCCATGCTATAAATCTGCCAATGTCCGTCACGATTCGATTCGAATATAATGGTTTCTCCAGCTTTGTTATAACTGGCATATCGATTATCGAAGGCATTATGGGTTAACTGTTCTTCTTTATAGCCTTGGCCCTGTGCTATCGTTTTTAACGAAAACAGAACGATAATGATAAAAAAGTAGGATCGCTTAAAATGAGTCATGGCTAAAGATAAGTAATTTTGTTTTTTTATTTTAATCTCTAGAAGATACTTCTCTTCAAATTACCACAGGTAAACCTTAGGGTTTCGGCTGTTGCCAGTTCTTAACTATTATCAACAATAGTAACCTAACAATTCTAAACAACAAACCCTTTCAGCAAAGCTCCAGGCGGCAAGTACCATGAGACTACATCAAGTTTAAGAAAATACAGTATCTTTAGAATGGTGAAATTGAAACGGAATAGAGCATAGGTTTTACCTAGGGAACATTGAAAAAATCGAAGACGAAGAACAGTTCCCTCTGAAAAATTTTAAATCAAAACAAAAATGGTTAAAAATTTCATTACTTTGGACCATGATCCCAAAAACCTAAAACTTTTCTAACCTATGGGAATTCTCACCATTATTGACATTGCAGGTATTGCAGCTTTTAGTATTGCTGGAGCATTTGCTGCTATGGAAAAAAAACTGGATGTTTTTGGGATTTTCATCATTGCTTTTGTGACTGCATTGGGTGGAGGTACCTTGCGCGATGTTTTAATAGGTCAAGTACCTGTTAATTGGATGCTTGATTTAAGATCGGGATTGATTGTATTGCTCAGCACCATAGCGGCATTGTTATTTACAGGAGTGATAAAAAACTACCATAAGATTCTGTTGGTATTCGATTCCATCGGGCTCGGGTTTTTCACGGTGCTCGGTATTCAATCTGGCATCGCCCTCGATTTACATCCTGTGATTTGTATTACGATTGGCACGATTACGGCCTGTTTTGGTGGCGTGATCAGGGATATTTCCTTAAACAACATTCCCCTTATTTTCGAAAAAGAAATTTATGCAACCACCTGCATTTTTGGAGGCGTCATTTTTTTCCTTCTACAACTGTTAAACGTGCCTAAAATGCCGGTTGAAATCATTAGTCTTTTGACTGTCGTGTTGTTTCGATTATTGGCCGTAAAATATAACTGGCAACTGCCTTCAATCTGGAAACCTGAGAAGCCGTCATCTTAAACACCTTATAAACCCCAGAATTAAACATAATTATTATGACAAAAATAACATCGCGTATTACAAATGAACTATATAAAGTTGAAATCAAATCGCCATCGGGCAATATTGTAATTGCAGACGAGCCTACAGAAGTAGGTGGAAAAGATTTAGGCTTTTCACCAAACGAACTTTTGGCATCAGCTTTGGCCGCCTGCACCAGCGCCACACTTAGGATGTACGCCGATCGCAAAGGTTGGGAATTAAAAGAAGTAAAACTCGAAATAAACCTAGAACGAGATAGCAAGGAGAACAAAACGGTTATAAGCAGAAAAATAGAGTTGTTGGGAAACCTTGACGAAACCCAAAGAGAACGATTGCTTAAAATAGCAAACAGTTGCCCAGTTCACAAAATGTTGAGCAACCCGATAGAAATTAATTCGCATTTAGCAGATTTATAATGAATACTAAACAGAAAACCGTTTTCAACGACAAACCTGTGGCAGGATCCCTATTGCTAACCCATTCTAACTTTTTTATTCAAAACTGTTTCTACTTCAATATATTATTTTAAATTTGTCACCATTGTAAAAAACAAAAATGACCAACATAGCTATTATTCCTTCAATTATTATTGCAATTGTGATTAACACAACGGCAAAGGGAATGCTATAGAAAAATATATAAAACATATTTTAAAGCCTCCCGAGAAATCAGGAGGCTTTTTATTTTACATGAAAACACAAAAAAACATAATTATTATCAGCATTATGATTTGCCCATCCGGGTGAGTCAGGCTGGTATTGTCCAATTTTAAGCCTTTCTCATCCAATTGAGAAAGGCTTTTTTTATGCCATGGCCTAACTAAATCAATGTGTATAATGCACATACAAGTCTGAGTAACCGATAATGAATCTTAAAACAAACAGGAAATGAATACAACAACAATAATAGATGGCCTAACAGAAGCATTTTATATAAAACAACTGGAGCATTCCTATTAGAACTACAATTAAATCAATTTAAAATGGAAACAACATACACCATATCCGTCTTTACAGAAAACAGCGTCGGGATGATGAATCGCATCACACTCATTTTTACGCGTAGACATGTGAATATGGATAGTATTACTGTGTCAGAATCGGAAGTAAAAGGAATATTCCGATATACCATTGTTTTAAGAACAGGCAGAGCGCAAGTGAATAAAATCATCGGTCAGCTTGAAAAACAAATCGATGTTTTAAAAGCCTTCGCACACGAAGAATCTGAAATAGTACATCAAGAAATTGCATTGTACAAGATTAAAACAGGAATCTTTGCCAAAGGCGATGTAGAAAAAGTGATCCGAGAACATCACGCTAGAATTCTTACAGTCGACCCACAATTCATAGTTATCGAAAAAACAGGACATGGTGAAGACATCCAATTACTCTTCGAAAACTTAGAGCCCTATGGCGTACTCGAATTTGCACGCTCCGGAAGAGTAGCAATAACTAAACCCATGAAGGAGTTTAGAACCTATCTAAAAGAACTAGACGACCTAAACGCAATACAAAATAGTGCATCCTGTCAGACAGGAATACAAATACCTCAATTAATACCCGCCAAATTATGAAACTATTAGAAAAAGTATATCAAGCCAAAGAACGTATAAAAGACATAGTGGTACATACCCCCTTAATGAAAAACGAAAACTTGAGTGAGGAATTCTCTGCTCAAGTATGGTTGAAACGAGAAGACTTACAGCCCGTTCGCTCCTACAAGTTAAGAGGTGCCTACAACAAAATCGTATCCCTCTCAAAAGAAGAAAAATCAAAAGGAGTGGTTTGCGCCAGTGCTGGAAATCATGCCCAAGGTGTGGCTTATGCCTGTAATAAATTGAAGATAAAGGCGACGATATATATGCCCGTTACCACATCTCAGCAAAAAATAAAACAAGTCAAGCTTTTTGGCAAAGATCAAGTGGAGGTGATTTTAAAAGGCGACACCTTTGATGAATCTTTTCAAGAAGCTAGCCGCTTGTGCGATGACATAGGAGCCATCTTTATTCATCCTTTTGATGACGACAAGGTAATAGCGGGACAAGGGACGATCGCCCTAGAACTTTTAGAAGACACCAAATCTCCTATTGATTATGTATTTGTCCCGATTGGTGGCGGTGGTTTGGCTGCCGGTATCTCTACAGTTTTTAATCAATTGAGTCCACACACCAAAATCATTGGTGTGGAACCGGCCGGAGCTCCAGCGATGTCAACCTCTATAGAAAAAGGCGTAAATACGACCTTGGAACACATGGACAAATTTGTGGATGGCGCTGCAGTGAAACGTGTAGGCGATAAAACATTTGAAATATGTAAAGACAGCTTGCAAGACATTATCTTAGTTCCTGAAGGGAAAATCTGCACCACAATATTGCGTTTGTACAATGAAGAAGCCATAGTGGTAGAACCTGCTGGAGCATTAACAATTGCCGCTCTTGATTTTTACAAGGAAAAAATACAAGGGAAAAATGTGGTGTGTATCGTTAGCGGAAGTAATAACGATATTACCCGAACGGAAGAAATAAAAGAACGATCGTTATTATACGAAGGATTGAAACATTATTTTCTAGTCCAATTTCCGCAACGCCCGGGAGCTTTAAAAGAATTTGTGAATACTATATTAGGCCCTGATGATGATATTGCCTATTTTCAATATTCAAAAAAAAATAACCGTGAAAGCGGTCCTGCGGTAGTGGGAATTGAATTGAAAAACCAAAATGATTTTCATAAAATAGTTGAGCGATTAAAACATAGAAAATTTAATTATCAATACTTAAATGACAATGCAGACTTGTTCACAAATCTTATTTCATAATTAGTATTAAAAGCAAATTTCTAAGCGTCCTAGGCTTTTAGTTTTGTGTAGTTGATCACGGTGTTCTACAAGTTGTCTTTGGCTTTTTCAATGGCTAAATGAATGTCTTCTACAACAAAATCACTAGCTATGTATGAGAATATTTCATTTTTTTTAAAATCCTTCCTTAAAGGTTTTCCAACTCCTGAAATGATGACCTTTATTTTTCGGGCTTTATAGGTTTTTATTATTTCTTTGATGCTTTGATATCCTGTCGCATCAATTAAGGGTACATAACGCATCCTAATAATAATAACTTTGGGCTGTGCATGCGTATTGGTAATGGTTTCTTGAAAATGTCTGGCGGCTCCAAAAAATAGAGGGCCATTAATTTCATATAAAATAACACCTTTAGGGATATCCATTAGTTCTTCTTCAAAAAGATGCTCGCCATTTCCTTTTTCAGATGAAAACCCCTGTATATCAACAGCATCACTCATCCTCTTCATAAAAATAAAACTGGATAACACGATCCCAATTTCTATGGCAATCACCAAATCGAAGACTACAGTGAGAATAAAAGTGGTCAGTAAAATAATAATATCCATTCTATTGCCTTTTAGAATAGACCGGAATTGTTTCCACTCACTCATATGATAAGCCACAACTATTAAAATACCTGCTAAACAGGACATTGGTATTAATTTGGCATAGGGCGCAAATAATAGCATAATGCCCAATAAAACCAAAGCGTGAACAATACCAGCTATGGGTGTTCGTCCTCCATTTTTTACATTGGTCGCTGTTCTTGCAATGGCCCCAGTAGCAGGAATGCCACCAAAGAGCGATGACATAATGTTTGCTGCTCCTTGCGCCACTAATTCCATATTTGAACGGTGTTTGCCTCCAATCATTGAATCTGAAACCACAGCCGAAAGGAGTGATTCTATACTTCCTAATAAAGCAATGGCAAACGCGGGTTGAATCAGAGCTTGAATGGTATCAAAATTAACCTTTGGTATATTTGGTAAGCCCAACTGGCTTGGAATACTTCCAAAATTACTTTCAATAGTATCTACAGGTATGTCAAATAAAACTACAATTATGGTGAATAATACTATGGCAACGATCGAACCTGGAACCTTGTTGATTATTTTTTGAAAATAAAGCGTCATAACTATAGTTGCGACGGCAATACTAATAGCATACCAATTGATGTTGTGGAAATTACTAAAATACACAATCCATTTATCTATAAAATCAGCAGGAACATTTTTAATATTGAGTCCAAAAAAATCATTAATTTGAGAGGAGAAAATAATGAGTGCAATTCCGCTTGTAAAGCCTACAATGAGAGAATATGGGATGTATTTCAGTAAATTTCCTAGCCGCGCCAATCCAAATCCAATAATGATAAAACCAGCCATAAACGTAGCGATGGTTAAGCCATCTGTCCCATATTGTTGAACAATACCATAAACAATTACAATGAAAGCTCCCGTAGGCCCTCCTATTTGAACCCGACTTCCTCCAAAAGTCGAAATAACGATTCCGGCGATAATGGCGGTTAGGAGTCCCTTTTCAGGAGACACACCTGAGGCAATCGCAAAAGCAATAGCCAATGGTAATGCGACGATCCCCACAATCAACCCCGAAAGAATATCCTTTGTAATAGTTTCTTTTGATATCCCCTGTTTTAAAAGAGAAAACAATTTTGGTATAAATTCTTTGCCCATTGGTTTACCGATTAATTATATAATAACTATTGCTTTTAATCTTTTAGTAGGTTTACCACTTTGTTGTATAATCTATGCTTAGATTCAATAAAATAGCTCTTGCAATACGCATTAAAGGAATTTGTAACACAAAACTAATGATTATAATAAAGGGGTAAATAATTTTAAAAAACCCACTAACATCATCCAATGAAAACCCTAATACTATTAAGGGTACAAAAATGATAAGTACAATGGGGTAGCTAATCCATAAAGCAGCCGTGTAAAACCCTGGTTCGAGTTTAAAGTTCTGTTTGCAATGAAGACATTTATCCGGCATTTCCAAAATTCTTGAAAACACAAATAACCCTGGATTGCTGAATAAGTTTCCCGTTTGGCAACGTGGACATTTTAATTTTAAAACACTGTAGAGTTTGGTTCCCTTTTTCATTGACTATTTACTAATTGGTAATAAACAAATTTTAGCTCTGATGGATTTACATAATATTAACAAATTCTAGCAAATTCAGAGCATTTAGCGGTATGGCTTCTTTTATAAGATATTAAATATCATAGGTTTCAGTTTATAATTTTGGTTTTATTCATATTTTACATGCTATGTCAATCCAAATACAAACATACAATAAATGTTATTCAAAAACATAACAATTGTTATGTTTTTATGTGTTATTTATTATATATTTGGCTGATGAAAAACTTCTATTCTCAATTTGATTTTCAAAGTGACCTCCTATTTGAGGTATTAACCACTGATGAAAAAAAATTAGTTTACGATGCCATGGAACCTTTAACCATAAAAAAGGGAAGTCTCTTGTTTTATGAAGAAGGCATCCCCACAGGCATTTTTCAAATTAAGACAGGAAAAGCAAAAAAATTTAAACGTAGTTACTCTGGAACTGAGCAAATCTTTTATATCTACAAAGCTGGCGATGTATTAGGATATCACGCATTATTTGGTGAAGAGCGTTATCAAGATTCTTGCGAAGCTTTGGAAGACTTGGAAGTAAATTTTATAGCTAAAGATATTTTTCTTCAATTATTACAGGATATACCTGCTCTGCAACGAACTTTTATAAAAAATATAGGTCATGAGTTTGGGGTCCTTGCCAATAGTATAGCTCTGCTTGCACAAAAAAGTCTAAATGCACGATTGGCTATTAATTTGCTCATTTTAGAAAATCGATTCCAAAAACAGAATAAATCAGGTGCTATTGATTTAACGCGAGACGATCTAGCCAATATGATTGGTACTTCACCTGAAAGTTTAGGAAGAAGCCTTAAACAGTTTAAAGATGAAGGTTTTATAGAAACAAAAAAGAGAGCTATTTATATTAAGGATAAGGCTTTATTAATGCGATTATTCAATATTGAAATAACCGAGTAAAAGAAAATCGATCAATAGATTGTTATAGCTTTATTTCTACTTTAGTCTTTGCAAGTTCTAGAACATAAACCTTTAAATATGACACAGTTTTTAAACACCCAACTTATCATTAGAAAAGAAAAATTCAAATATTAAAAATGGCCAAAACACGTAATTAGTAGTAACGACAGTTACTTCCCGATACAATATGTAATTATCCTTGATTTTAAGATAGTTACAGCATTCGGGCAACAAATAGGATACAAAAAACGCATAAAAACAGTAAAATAAAGGAAATCATTAATAAATTCAATTACTAATATAGTATAAAAAAACCACTCGTTAAGAGTGGTTTTTTCACGTAAAGACACCAACCGTTAATTAGCTATCCCAGAACCTAAATAAACGCTGTTAGACGTAACACTACCATCAGCAGTAATAAATGCCATAAAAAGCTCAACAGTATCTCCTGCATAGGTACTTGGAATTGTAATGATTTGTGATCCTACAGTTCTATCAGCACCATCAAGAATATACATTGATTCTTTTTTACTTGGATTGTAAACTAATACCATTGCTTTATCAGTAGCATTTGCATTACCTTCAGCAGAGTTATCACCCCAAGTAAACTCTACTTGTCCAGCAGTTGCTAAATCTGTTGCAGGGTTTAAAGCTCCAGATAAATTACCTCTACTTAATAAAGCTAAAGAATAATCTACAGTGAAGTTTGGTGCAACACCTGTAATTGCATTGTTCAACACATAAGACATTGCAGCATTAAACTGTGTTTTTTGCACCGCATAGGACTTATACCCTTTTTGGATAAATCCTAAATTCGGTTGAAGATACTCCAAAGTAACAGTAAACTTGTTTCTTTGGTTAACCTGTCCTTCTGTACGTGGGTTTGCCACGCTTGAAGGCATAATTCTCAAGTAGTCAATACCCTTCCAAGAAGCACCGACTACGTTTCCTACTTTACCTGATACACCGCCCAGGATTCCTTGTGAAATAACACCCATTGTATATAAAATTTAAAATTATTACTTGTTCGGAGTTGGTACAGACTTGGTAAAGCCTTTCACCAACACAAGTAATATATGGCAAATTTTATGCTAATATGCTGATTTGGTTTTTGTTGCCCTTTGTTGCCCGATTTTGCTTTTTAGAAAATAGACTTTGTATATATGACACCTTTAAATCTGCCATTTTAGAAATGCCTTTTTGTAGTTCTGCTTCTTTTTTGCAAATAGCTGACACGATGCTAATATGCTTTTGTAACTCTTTAGATTCATTTAGTATTGAAGTGTAACCCTCTTTAAGGGTATTTTTGCAATCATCTACAGAAAAGAATGGAATAACACTACCTTTTAGATAATATGCATAGAAACCGCCTATTTGTAGCATCATTGATAAATGATAAAGGGTGTGTTTTTCTTCTTCGGTTGGTGCAGTTACCACAAAGCAATTAGGACAGGGATTTATTAAAGGTTTTCCGCTGTTTTGTCCTTTGTTTAGGATAAAAAAATGAGGTTGCGAGTAGGTCCTTCCGGGTAGGTGTGTTTTTAGTTTAAAAGTTGACATAGCTATCCAATTTAAAATTGCTTCGCTACGCTTCGCGCCATAAATTTTTTAAAAGAAAAAAAAGAAAAAAAGAAAGCCGTATGTTTATGTGGCGTGGATAAGGCTGTCAAGGTTTTTGGAAAAAATACTACCCTCTTTCTCAAATAATATTTGGGTGGAGATTTTTTTCAAAACCCGTAGGGCTTGACCTTGATAGGCTTGCGCGTTGGCTGTGGTAGCCACATATTTTTGCTATCTTTTTTTATTTATTTTCTCTTGTTCTAAAACATCTAATATGTCTTGTTTTTTGTAAAAGATTCTGTTGCCCATACGGATTGGTTTTAAAATGCCGTATTTATTCCAGGAATGTATGGTTACTAAACTTATCTTTAAATAATCGGCTACTTCTTGTCTTGTCAGTATTTCATCATTTTTCTTTTTAGATAATTCTTTAAGATAGTTTTCAATTTTGAGCATTAATTTATTAGCTACCTCATCTGCTAATTCATCTACTGTAACTTCTGTGATTTGAACTGTTTTTGTAATCATCTTGATTTCTTTTTAATTAATTGATTTCCACTTTTTGGGGTATTAACTCTTAAAAAAATAGGTTATTGCGACATTGAGCGTTGGATGAAGCATTTGTATGGGTAGCGTTTTAAATAGTTGTTTGATAAAACAGCATTTAAACAAGCTACTTATACAGGACTTTTAGACAATAGCTTTTTGTTTTTTTGAGGTACGAGAAAAAGCAATATGCTATGGCTTATTACTACATTTTATGAACCTATTTTTTTAAAACCGCTGACTTGGGTGGTGGGGAAAAGTGGTCTTTTATATTTGTTAACGAAATGAAACAAACAAAGACTTGAGGTAAGGAATACTTGGACTTAACGATGGTTTTGTGCAGCTTGAATGAGGTAACAAATTTTCATCATTTTAAGTTAAAAATTCAAATGGCTATCGCTTCAATTTAGTTCGGATTTTTAATGAACGTTCGGGTGTGAGCGTTGGGAAAGCGGATATTTTACATAATGGCGTTATAACTACAGCTTTGGTGATGCGGTGGGTGTAGCGGCTGCTATTATAACTACCCGTTATGTAAACATAGCTTGGGGTGGTTTTTGGTGTGTGCGGTGGCAACAGCTCTTTGCTTTTTTATTGTACCACTTTTTAAAATATACCATTAAATAAAATAAGCAATGTGCTGTGTGAGGGTTGGAAACCAAAAACTACAAGTGCGGTGGATAGCGGAACAAAACAAAAGACAGAGGATTTTGAGGCACGAAAAAACTGGGTTTTGTTTTGTGGGGAATATGTTAAATAAAATCAGTTAATTTGAATAGCTGAAATAAAATTAAATTTATATATCAATGAATAAAGAAATCTTAATTACCAATTACAACCCAATCAAACTTAAAGAAGCAAGAGAATTAGCTGGTTTAACTTATGAGTATTTTGAAAATGATGATGCTGTTGATGTTGAAAAACTTGAAATGTATGAGAATAATGACCCTATGACCCCGATAGATATTTTCTTAATCGCTTATCTGTTCGTATTATATCAAGAAAAAGCGTGGGAAAAAGGGTCTGAATTTAAATTAAGCTTAACAAAGGATATTCTCAACTCACATCCAAATGGCTTAAAATATCAAGAGTTTATAGCTAATCACGCTAACTATAAAGGATTGCCATTGAAAAGAAAGAAAGATGGAACAATAAAATGGGTTTCAACAATTAAAACAAAAGACGGGCAAGAAAGAGTTGAATTTTGGGAGCAAAAAAGACAAGAATTAGGTATTGAAGCTAATCACGTTTTAGATTCAGGTTTTAGACAAAAGGTTGCTTTTGCAAATCATCCGACAAAAATACACGTCTGCTTATTTTCAGGTAGTGAATTATATATTGATTATAGATACCCTTCTCCTAATAGAATCGATTTACTTAATAAAGTCTATGACCAAGATTTAAAATATTATGATTTAGATATTTATGAAATTGTAAACTTATTATTTGATGTTGATGGTTGTAAAGGTTTTACAGACGTATTTAAAATAAACAAAGAGTTTAAAAGTATAGATGAACTATTAGAAATATTAAAAGTTGATTATGTTGATTTGGAATATTCACCTTTTGTTTCTCCAGGAGTAATGAGTAATTCGCCTGACCGTTTTGATGGCTATCATTCATATAATAATGATGTTAGAGCAATTACAGATACAGGTAGATATAAAGACAACTTAAAAAGATATACTCAAGATAGAAGAGTTTATGAGATGTGGTCAGGTGGAAATTGGAAAATGGCTGATAGACTTTATGCCACTTTTGTTAAGAATGGTGTTAGTCCTGATCATATAGGACCAATGTCTTTAGGTTTTGCTCATAGACCTAAATTTCAGCCTATGACAGCAAATGAAAACAGTGCCAAAGGAAATAGAATGACTTATACTGATGTTCAATTATTATTAAATGATGAAAAAAATGGAGATGAAGTTATTACTTGGCATTCAAAATATATTTGGGATAAATTAAAAGATAAGGTCAAGAATGATACTGATGCACTTAAATTAAGTGGATTGATGCGTAAAAATTTGCATCACGTCTTGATTGTTTTTTCAATGATAAATGAAAGAGGACATAGAGTATTTTTGGAACAATTCTTAAAAACTGATTATTCTTATTTTGATTATGAATTTACAGGCTTCAATACTGAAACAGGCGGTTATGATGAAGTGGTATCTAAAAAATTAGAAGGACAAAATCAGAAAAATAATGCAGAAAGATATGTTCGAATTGCCTTTGAGTCTTTAGAGAAATATACTGTAGCTGAAAATAGAAATACTAAAATATGGGAATCACAAGTAATAACTACTAAAGTCAATCAGGTTTTGGATTTGTTGGATGCAGGGAACAATGATGGAGCATTAACAATGCTCCATCAAATATTTCAAGATTTATCAGAAATCGCTGAAAACAACTGGTAAAGATTGTAAGCATTTAGAGTAAAATTCTTTAAAGTCAATTTCTCCCATCATTAGTGATTCATAGGGAGAAGTTGATTTGTATTCGCATTCTGCTTCAAAAACACCTGAATCAGTTTCAATTTTTGGTAAGCCACCAATAGCCTCTTTAACAGTGATTGGATTTGGTAAATTTTCATCTTCTAAAGAAAATAACGTTTTAGGAGGCTTTATTTTTACATCTCTTAAAGTACCAACAATAAACACCCTCTTTCTTTTTTGTGGCACACCAAACTCCTCTGCTGTTAGCTTAAAAGGTTTATTTACATTATATCCTATTTCTTCAAAGGTGCTAATTATTTCTTTTATAGCTTCCCCTTTTCGCATAGTTGATATTCCCGGAACGTTTTCCATTACAAACCCTTCAGGTCTAACCTCTCTAACCACCTCAACAAAATCTTTGAATAATTGATTTCTTTTATCATTTGGATTTCTCCAACCTGCATATGAAAACCCTTGACAAGGTGGCCCCCCAATTACAAGGCCAACATTATCTAGTTTATCCTTTGAACTAATAATTTTTTCTTTGATAGTAGAATCTGTAATATCTCCTAAAACTAAAGAATCGTTATTGTCAACAGTAGAATGATTTTGTTTATAAGTTTCAAAAAACTGTTTTTCAACTTCATTAGATCCAATAACATTAAAACCTTCCATAATAAATCCTTCAGACATACCACCAGCACCTGAAAATAGGTCTATCATTGATTTATTTTCGATATGAGGATATACAGTTTCAGCAACTGCTCTTGCCAACAAGGTAGGTACAGCATTTCCAATTTGCTTATATTGAGATGATTTACTGCCATAAAAAACAAAACTATCTTTAAAAGATTGCAAACGTGCACCCTCTCTAATGGAAATCATTCTTTGCTGCTCTGGATGAAGATTACTGCTATTACCTAATCTATTAAAATAAGTAGTTATTGTATAACTCGGTTTATCATACCTCAACCTACCATAATAGGTTGTTCTTCCTCCAGAACGTCTAATTTGTTCTAACCTTTTTGATGGTAAATGAACAGGAATGTTTTGCCAATTACCACCTGGGGGAATATGTTTTGCCATTTCCCACTCCAAATCACTTAATCTTGGAGATATATGATTATATAACTTCATCTAATAGCTTTATTTTTTCTGTTTTAATATTTGGAACTTTATTTAAAATATAATTGATTTCACTTTCGTTTAACCCATATAGCTTACAAATAAGCATTTCATTTTCATATTTATTACCGTTAAAACTGTTTAAATCTAATTGCTCTAAATTTAAAATTGGTAATTCATCTAACTCATAATTGTTTACGTGATTATTACTACTTGTTATTTTGAATCTCCAATTTAAAAGTTCACTATTCAACAACAAATGCAACTTCGTTAAATCTTCAAAACTTCTTAACGAATTAATATAATTACAAGAATTAGCAAGTATATCTTTTGGTTCTGAAAAGGTAAATTTCAATCTTTTTCTTAAATCGACATTAGATATTTGTTGACAAATGAGTCTTGGTTTGTTTAAATCATTTTCAACAAAATCTTTAGACTTTCTATTGACAAACTCATCAATAGAAACAAATTCATCATTTTTATCTACTACACCATCTGAAGAAATCATATTGCCTCTTACAAGACGATAATCAGTTTGAACACCTTTTAAAATACAATCTTTATATTGAGTTAAATCAAGTTCGCCTCTTTTATTTCTTATAAAACTAAAGTCTTTAATTTTCTTTTGATTTGATAATTTAGATAGTATAGACCAACCAACTTCATCAATTAATGGTACTTCTTGGTTTTTATCAAAGACCTTTTTGATTGTTTTAAGAGCTACCTTGAATTTATCATCTTTATGCTCAATTTTAATATTATGTGTAATACCGCCTTTTTTTAGATAAAAGATGACTGTAGATTGTGCTATATTATCAAATAAGTTAGATGCTTCTGGATAATATCTAATGAATCTTAAAGTATTATTATTTAATAAAAACTTTCTCAATCTTGATGCAGTTAAATCTGCAAATATTGAAGATGGACAAATTATGCCTATATCTCCATTTTCTTTAGTTAATTTAAGAATCATTTCAATAGAAAGTTGATAGTAATTTAGCATTCCTTCTATTGAATAATTATAAACACCAGATGTTTTAAAGAATTGAATTTCTGATTTAATTTTATTCTTAAGATTTGTAAAATAACCGTTAAGAACAGTACTCTTTTTATTGTTAACCTTTAGCAAGTAATAAGGTGGATTTGAAAAAACAGCACTAAACCCACCATCTTTCATCACGTCCTTAAAATCTGTTGAAAAATCAAATGAGATATTATAATTAGACAGTAACGAGGTATTTGGTATTAGCGCATTTCGATGTAATATATTTTTTGAAATACTTAATAAAATATCTTCATCAATATTCTCAAATAGGGAAATAACTTTACATTTTAAAACATTTAAAGCTACCTCATCAACATCAATAGCATAAAGGTGATTACAAACAATATCTTTTAAATCTAAAGAGTATTTTTTTCTTAAAATTTCAATAGCTTCAAAATAAAATCTACCTGTACCGCTTGCGAAGTCTAAACATTTTAAATCCTTTAAATCGGAACTTTCAAGAGCATTAGAAATTGTTTCTCCAACCATTTCATTAGTAATTTTTTTGAGAGTGTAAACAGCTCCATACTCTTTTAGATAGTGCTTTGATTTAGTCCTTTTTAATTGCTCTTGTGAATAGGAAAATTGAGAGTTTAAAAAACCAATATGTAATTCTTCAACAATGTGAGGAATATCTTCCAATTTTAAACACTTTACTATTTCTGTTCTTATATCTTCGTTTTTAGGTAAGAAAAAATATTCAGCTTTAAGTTCAATATCGAACCTATTGATTACATAATAATTAATAAGGCTTCCTATTAAATCTCTATGAGCTTTAAAGGCTAAATTGGTATTATCTGTTAAAAGTAAATTTGCATTGATTAAATGATTTATATCCTCATTATATACCTCTTCATTTTCAGATAACTTATATTCATTTAAAATATAACTCACAATTAAGTCCTTTTCATAATCCTGTAAAAATGTAATTACCTTATCCATCATCTTTTTGATTTAATAGTTCGTTTATACTCAATTTTTGCCTCTGCTACTTTTAAAATTTCAGAATACTCTTTTTCATCTTCAATTTCATACGAGATTAAATCACTATAAAAGTTTACTAACAAAGACTTTTTATCTACACTAAAAATCTTTGCAACTTCCTCAAGTAATTGTACATTTGCTCTCCTTTCATCACGCTCTATTTTACTTAATGTAGACTGGTCTATATCGAGTAATGAAGCAAGTTTTCTTAAAGGCATTTGAGCATCTTCACGAAGTTTTCTTATATGACAACCGACACTATTTAAAGTATTCATAGAAATATTATGTCTTGACAAATTATGTCCAAATATAATAAACTTTTTTAAATAAAAACAACTAAAAGAAAAAAACAATTAATAAAGATTCCCTTCTTGTGTTAACTTATCATAGTCAAATAATTTCTTTTCAATTACCCTTGCTGTTGTATTATGTTTAGTTGCTAAAGACCTTATTATTTTCACATAAGAATCCCATTGATCTAAAGTAAAGCCTATACCACGAGGATTGACTGAAACTAAATTATTCTTATATAATTGCTTCCAAACTCTAATATCTAAAACAGGAAAAAAATCAGGATTTTTAAACATTAAAATTGCAGAAGCTGACGGATAATTTACACCTTTTAATGCTGTTAGGATATGTATTTTTACTTTAACATTTTCCTGTTTGAAAGCTAATTGAGTAATATTCTTAATGTATTCTTCCTCATTTTCATTATAAAATCTTAATGGTCTTGGAGATTTCCATTTTAATATTTTTATCAGAGTATTTCTACTCAATAATTCTTCTTCTTGTTCTGCAAGTTTAAATATTTTTAAAGTTTTATCATCTTCTTTATAATCAATACTTTTTAGTATTTTATCAATCATTTCTTTAATTTTATAATTAGTTGTTTCTATAGAAACCAAAGAGTTTCCTCTCCATAAGGCGGAATGGTGCTACCATCGAAACGAGGTGCTATTTCTGCTACCATTTCCGGATATTTTATAGTAATTGGCACATTTTGTTGACGTAAAGACTTCCAATACAATCTACTGAACTGATATACTTGTTCTATTAGCTTTTTAATTATCTTACTATCGTTTAAGGCTTCAGGTGTAGGGCTTGTAATTCTTAATTTTACAGGAAATGGGTAGCCTTCGGTTGATGGATATACTTTACTGTCGTTATATCTTGAATTGTTGAACAATAAATATTTATGCTCTGACTTACTTATATTGATATAAGTACCACTTTTGGGCATCAGATTACCATACCAATTTTTATCGAAAGCTATAATATCTTCTGACTTCGTTTTATTGATATTGACGATGTATAAAGGACATTCTAATTTAAGTGCATTCATCATATCAAGTACAGGCTCTATTTCTTCATTACTCATTTCCTTATAAAAATGAATCACTACTTTATCAGGCTCTTGAACTATATTAACATATTGCCAAATAGCATCACTAATTGCATTCGCTAAATTTTTGGTGTCTGACTTACTGAAATATTGAAACTCATTGAATTTACCGTTGCTTTGGAAACTAAATGCACTTGCTACATAGCGTATATTTTCTTCTACGTTTTTAAAAGCACCAACGCCAATAACCAACTCTTTTTTGGGTGTAATGTTTAATTGCCAAGGAATACCTTCTAACTTTGCTAAAATGGCCAAAGAAATGTTTGTTAAGTCGTACAGATAACCATTACTTTTAACAGGATCTGCTTTGTATTCGCTCTCTTTTAGTTTAAATTTATTTACATCGATAACTTGTGATACAATACGTCTTAACAAGAGTTGCTCCTTAACTTTATAGTACACTTGCTTTTTTGACAAATTTTGCTCGTACTTTGAAAATGGACTTAAATAAATAGCCACATAGGTAACATCGGGTTTTAATTTTAAGTCTTTTATACCCTGTGTGATTTGAGATAATGCATTATCCATATCATCAAAAACAATACTAAAGTTCTTTTCTACGTGGTATAATACTCCAGCGTACTCCAGTAACCCTTTATACCATTTAAACCCATTTTGAAGGTAGCCTTGAAGTACTTGGGCTTCATTGATATGCTGTTTATGAACAATAAAGAAAAGATGTATATTTTTATGTATTTGAGTGCAAGGTTTAAAAGGTTTTAATTGTTTAAAATCGTATTTTGGCTTTTGACCTACTGCTCCACCATTAAAGACTAAATCGTTACATTCATTTGAAACCTCACCAATACGCTTTTTCTCTACAGGCAAATAGTAATTGCAATTGACAGGTATTATTTTCTTAAAATCATCTTGAGCAATATAACGCTTTATAAAATCATCAATTTTGGCTTTATAGCCTATGTATTTATTACCTTTTTCTTTTTTATCTATTTCGTAACCTAAAGCATTTCTTATATCGTTATTTAAAACTGCATAGGTTTTAGAAAAGTCAGTTATGTCATCAGGTAATTTTTGAAAATTAAAATAGCTTCGATTATGAATAATACCTGTTAGTATGGTTGTAGACACCTCACCTTTTACCAATTCTGAAACAGGAGTTTTTAATATTTTAGTAGTGCCATCATAAGCGATTACCAATTCCCCAAAATCACTTACTTCCTCAAACTGTAGTTTTAAGGTAAACTTATCGTACTTGGCAAAGGTTGGATTTTTAAAAGTTGCATCTTTTATCCATACTTGAACATCTTTCACAAAATTGGTTTTAACAACTTTATTTAACTTTTTAAAGTGTTTCTTAATACTCCAATTGAAATAATGTTTAATCAGTTCTTTAGGTTGTTCTTTTAGATTAAGCTTTAAAGCTTGATAATCCTTTTTTTCATAAATAAACGATGTGTAGATGAAATCAGGGTTTTCTTCTTTAATACCAGGAAACAATTCCTCAATATTAGAAGGGAATTTATTTTTATAAATTTCCTGTGCATTACCTATTTTCTCTTTACTAAAGTAAAATGTTACAGGCTTGGTTGGTATATCAAACGTTAGTATATTAAAATAAAGTTCCTGACTCATTAGACTTGGGGTTATTAATTATTTTACTTGTTCAATCTATTAATTTTTTGCTCTGCAATTTTGAGGATTTCCGTAATGTTCTTTTCATCTTTTAACATACAGACAATTTTATCTGCCATCCAAGATTGAAGTAACTCGCTTCCATTTTGTTTTAATGCCTTGGCCAATGCTTCTACTTGTTCCTTTCGAGCTACACGAGTACCACGTTCAATTTTACTTAATAATGCTGTATCTACATTCATTTGAGATGCAACTTCGCGTAATAATAATTGTTGTTCCTCTCGTAATTCTCTTATGTATTCTCCAAATGTCATTTTGGGGATATTTTGACTTGTCAACATCTGTCTAATTTAAGAAAAGGAATACAAGAACAAATAAAAAGATATTAACAGTTATTAACAGGAAATGAGGAAGTTAAGGATTTGAGGATATACAGTAAATTTGCAATTCCTTGTTTCCTTAAAATCCTCAAATTCCTTATTGTACTTTTACAGGATTTGTATAGTTGTTGTGCGCTTCTCGATGTAATAAACCTGCTTCAACAAATTTAGTAATATAGCCTTCTGCTGTTTTATGAGGTATTTTGTTTTTGTCGGCTATATCCAAGTAATCTTGTCTTGAAAATTGATTTGGTAGTGCTTCCAAAAAGCGTTCTTTTCGATTCGCTCGTTTTACTTCTTTCTGTTCCATAGGCAAATCGTTAAACACCTTACTACTGTGCTTCACTAACACGCTAATAATTTCCAAAGCATTTTCAAAATCTATATCCTCACAATACCTCACTTGGTTTACATCGCCATCTTCCATAATACGAAATACAGAAAACAACATTATAATTCTGAATGCTATTAACCCCAAACGTCTAACTGTTGCTATATAATCATCTGGCTGTAGATTGAGATATTTAGTTTGTAGCTTCTCAAAAAACACATTGAATTTTTTCTGCTGCTCTGTTGTAAGCCTTACTTCAATATCAGGATTGTTTTTTAAGGTTTTGTATAACTCAAAAAATTCCTTCCCTAATTGGTCGTAGTAATCATCTAAACCATTGGTTGTATCGGTTTGAAATACATTTTTCCAAGTCGGTTTAATATTCATATAGTAAAACATAAATCGACTGAACAAACCATTTTCAGCACTTGGAACTAATGCCTGAATCTGTTTTGGTGTTCCTGTTAGTACCGTTGACAAACAAGGTCTTTCAATATCTACATATTCTCTATCTGTTCTACGATAATAGCTAATTGTTTCGTGATGGAATGCTTTACGAAAACCATCAGAATAATTACCGTAATCACTTTTAAAGGCTTGTGCTAATGTATCTCCTTCGGTTTCAAAAATTAACCCTCTGCCCTCATTATCGGCTATTAATTGATACACTCCTGTAACACTATTGTTAGCCGGAATAAACAACATCCTTTCAGGTGGTTTATTTGGTTTTTCCATAGTTTCACTTTTACCTTTATTCATATTGTAGGTTGCCATTTCAACCTGATGCTGTTGTTTAAGGGTTTTGGCTTGTTCTCGCTTTTGTTTGTGAACAGGATTTACCAAGTTTTTTATTTGGTTTAATCTTCCTTTACCTGCGGAAGCTGGTGCAGTAACAAATAAATACAAGTTGCTAAATACCTTTCGTTGGTCGTACACACCAAACAATTTAGGAAAACAAGCACTAAACGCTGTTAATGCTCCCAACAACAAAATATCACGTTCCTCATTACTATTTGATGGTTGTACTACTTGCTGTAAAAATATTGGAATATTGTTGTAAACGGTTGTTGGTATTGTTGGCAATGATTGTTTTTCTTCCTCTGGCTGTTGCAACACCTCAACAACTTGATGTTGCTGTTGCGGTTTTATACCAACTTGATGTAAATGGTGGTATAAGGTTGCAATGGTTATTCCGTGACCTTTGGCTTGTAAACACTTGTTATATTGCTCGTCGCATTCTTTATGGTCGTAACCTGAATAATTTCTACTTATTCTATGGTAGTAATCACGCCCAGCTTCACCGTATTCTTCAGAAATTGCAAAACCAATATCACGCCATTTGTCATAAGTATCAGTAATATCAATTCCTGATTGCTCTAATGTGCTGATATATGTTTCAATATCATTACCAACAATTGTTGTTGGGTTGTTATTAATTGGTTTTTTAGTTACTTCTTGTTGCTCTGGAATAGCTAACCACTCTTTTGGGTTGAATGTCTTTTTCATATCTTTTGATGTCTTTTATGTAGGTATGCCAATGGATCGTGGGATAAAAAACACGCTCTGGAAATGTCTTTACCCGATTGGTCAACTTCAATGTTATATATCTGCTTTATGTAATTGGCCACCGCAATAAAATATTCGTTGTGTGGCACTTTGGAAACATCGATTCTAATTATCCATTTTAAGCCTTCTCCTGAAGGTGATGTAAACAGCAATTCGGTTTCAAAATATTCATCGTTTAATAATTGTTGTTTTAGTTCTTCAAGATTCTGCAAATGGTCAAAATCGATTGTTAGTAATGATGAATGCTCAATTAAGCTATCCTCATTTCGTTTAGAAAACACGCCTGAAAATGTGACATAATCAAAATGATTCGCTTTAAATTTTCGTGCTTCTTTAGGGTCTTTAATCGCTCTAAATTGTGCTGTGATACTTTTATACTCATTGCCTGTAATACGCTCAAATATTTGATGTAACCTTACTTTTTCAGTTGGTATTACATTTCTTATTGGTGCTTTGTAAAAACTACTGTAAGCATACCAAGTATCATCGGGTGCATCTAACCAGGACAAAGTATTTTCTTGTTTGATTTCAAAATTTAGATGCAGTTCCTCATTAATTTTAAGTAGCAATTCTTCCTCATTAATGATTTTAAAATGATAGGATGCAAAATCGAATACATCCCCTTTAAAATCGGTTAATTCAGTATCGCAATGCACCGCTTTATTATCTACCACATTAATTTGTAATGTTGATTTTCCACCGTTAAAAGGATTTCGGGTTATCCCACAGTCCCTTCCTTTTAAGGAAAGGACTGTTGATTTAGGATAATACCGCCTTAATACATACGCATAGATATTTAACCCGTAATGCGTTTTCTTCAAGATGCTTTCTTTACTTATTTCCATCGCATCTGAAATTTGGGTTGTAATAATTGCTTTGTAATAGCTCCTCTATATCAGATACTTTGTAATAAAACTTGCCTTTTATCTTGCTATATGGAATTGTGCCATTTGAACGGAATGTTTGCAATGTGCGTTGGCTAATATGAAGCGTTTGCATTACGTCCTGATTGTCTATCCACGTTTCTTTTAAGCGTTCTGCTCTCGTCGCTCTTATTAATTCGATACGTGCTTTTAAATCCTTAATCTCTTGTGAGAGTGCCAAGAGTAAATCGATGATTTCAGTCATAACTATACCCTCCCTTTTTTGATTAAGTAATTAGCTGCCTGTTGCTCGATTTCGTCTTGAGAATCCATTCGGTTACGCAATAACCATTTGTCTAACTCCTGACGTTGGAAATAGATTTTTTTACCATTCGGTTTATAGTGCGGAATGGTTCCCGTACTTGTAAGCTTATACAAGTGCGATTGTGATAGTTCTAAATACTGACAAGTTTCATTGAAATTCAATACTTGCTTTTGCAACGTTTGTTGTTCTACTAACAACTTTTCGATGCGTTCTAAACGTTCTAAAATTTTAACGTCCATCTTTTTATAATTTTTAAATTAAAAATGGACTTCTGCGCAAAAGTCATCCTTGATTGTCAAGGACATAGCAAATATTGAAAAAGGTGTTTGGTATAATAGAAAAGAGAAAAAATGGTATTACTAAACCATTGTAAAACAATATGTTATATTGTTTTTGGTATTATCTATTTGGTATTAAGTAGAGAAAATACCACTTTATAAAAGTGAATATTTATTTGATTTGGTCTAACCAAGGAGTATTGTAAACTAATTTTTGATACGCTTTTTTATCAGCACCTATAAAATTGCGGTATTCCTTATTAGAATCACTACCTGGACCATAACGGTAAGCAAAGAATTTATAAATATGTTTAGGCTCAATTTTTTTGGGTGGTTTATCATCTAAAAACAACCTTTCAGTAAAGTATTTTGCTTCTGTTAGTTTAACCATAAAAGCCGCAAGTAACTTTTTATTCCCTCTCTTTTTGATGTAATTATATTTATCGTCAATAATACCTTTTTCATTTAACGTTTCCTCTAATTGGGAAAACTGTCTTTGTTTGGGTTTCTCTATTAGTTCGTTATATGATAAGACTTCTTTGTTTTCTTCTCTAAAATCTCCTTGTATAGCATTGAATATTAAACTTTGCTTTATAGGTTTTCTAACCGTTTTTATTTCTGCACCGGAATAGGATTTTACCAATAATTCTTGGGGTGGTTCTTCTTTAAAAAACACTTCGTGCAATTCTTCTGTTGTATAAATTTCGGCATCGCTCAATTCTGAAAATCGTTCTTGAAGCTCCATAAAAAGCATAATCGCATTTGCCTTTAAAAATGAAATGATATAGGCTTCATCTGATTTATCGTTTTGAATGGGCTTTAAAGACAAACTTTCATCAAGATCATTATCCGAAATGTAATTGCTAATTTGAGTCAAGTAATTTGTGATGCGATTATATTCTTTGTCATAGAGGAAAGACATATGACCAGGCGTAGAATTAACTTCAAGTGTATTATTGATGTGGTTAAATTTTTTGATATACTCTTTTTCAATAAGTTTAGAGTAGTATTGACGTTTGTTAGAGTACGCCTTTTTA
This sequence comes from Flavobacteriaceae bacterium LMO-SS05, assembly GCA_051814705.1. Lineage (GTDB taxonomy): Bacteria > Bacteroidota > Bacteroidia > Flavobacteriales > Flavobacteriaceae > Geojedonia. The sequence continues at coordinate 172,659 of JBPWQW010000002.1, read as the reverse complement.
AAGTCTATTTCATAATTAGGCGTCGTATTAGGGTATTCTTTTTTAAAGCCTTTTAAAAGCTCTTTAAATTGGTTTTCGGTTCTTTTATCATCAGTAACCTTTTCCACATACAGTAAGTCGATAAATAAGTCTTTTGCCATTACAAATCTAATTTTATACGGTTAGCAGCTTCTTTCTTTTTATCATCAATAACTTTGGCATAAATCTGTGTTGTTCTCAATTCTTTATGACCTAATAATTTTGATACCGTGTAAATATCTGTACCCAAAGTTAACTGTAAAGTCGCATATGTATGACGTGCGCAATGGAATGAAATATTTTTTGTGATACCTGCTTTTAACATCCATTGTTGCAATTTAAGATTTGACCAGGCACTATAATGTAAGCCTTCAAAAACTTTTTCTTCGGGTTTTCCTGCTTCACCTAATAAATTTCTTGCTTGTTCTGAAATTGGTAAGGTTTCTGCTCCTTTGGTTTTCTTTTGTCTAAAGCGTATGTAATAACCCATTTCTTTAGAATGTTGGATTTCTGACCACACTAATTTTTCAATATCTGACCAACGCAACCCTGAAAGCGCAGAAAAGATAAAAGCATTTTTTAATAATGGAAGTTCACACTCTGTATTAACTACTTTTTGTAATTCATCAAGGGTTAAAAATTCCCGTTGAGGTTCTCCTTGTTTAAAGTATTCCACACCGTTTGAAGGATTGACTTTTAAAATACCATCCTTTACCGCTTGTTTTAAAGCTGCACAAAACTTACCATAGTAAGAATATTTAGAGTTTTGAGAAAGTTTTTTACCCGCTCTTGCCATAGCATCTTTTTCTAAATACTCTTTGAAACGTTCTACAAATGATTTATCTAAATCTTGGAAACTAACATCCGTAGGACAAAAGGTTTTTAGATGTTTTAGCATACTACTCCAATTACCATAATTGCCAGAGCTTGTATTTTTCTTTTCTGCCAAAGTAGCAACGTAAGTAATAAAGCTTCCTTTTAGTTTTTCTATATCTTGAAATCCATAAATACCGTTTTGAATCTCAACTTGTCGTTGAGCGCAAATAGTTTCAGCCAATTGCTTGGTTTTCTTATTCACATCCCTTTCGGTTTTGGTTTTAGGGTTTGGTGTAAGGTATAATCGCAAATACTCGGTTTTACGTTTACCCTTATGGTAGTAATCTAAATACAAACTTATTGTATCATTTTTCTTGCGCTGTCTTAATGTTACTTTCATAGGATGCTAATTAAAAAGGTTTTCTATTTGCCATCTGGCTACAATATGCTTTCTACCAAAGGGAACAGCTTTTAAACGTCCTTGTTGAATCATTCTTTGAATGGTCCATCTACTAACACCAATCAATTGTGATGCCTCTGTAACGCTTAAAAAATCTTTGTTGTTTACTGTGTTTGGATTGGGAAGCAGTACAGCTTCTTTTTGCTGCTGCATATCTGTTGTAAGAGTAGCTTGAATTTTTTCTTTACGTTTACGTGACTTGTAGGCTTTTTTAGCACAGGTATCACCACAATATTTAGTAACTGTAGTGCGTGCTGTGAAAGCATTACCACAATGCTTACAGGTTTTTGGGATGTATAAATTACTGCTCATAAATGGTGCTTTATGTAGCGTTATGGTGCAACGTGGGGCAATATGGTGCATCATTTCGCCAATCTTTTAGCCAACAGATTTGGGCAACAAATCAGTATTTAAGGCAACAGATATACAACAAATTTAGTTAAAAAAGAGCAGAAAAGCAACAAAAAAAAGAAGATAAAATTTTATAAAGTTAATAAAATCAATACATTAACAATAAAAAGAAAGTAAGTTACTTCCCAATACAGAAATTTGCAAAAATATTACCCAACAAATCATCATTGGTGATCTCACCCGTAATCTCCCCAAAATGGTAAAGTGCCTGTCTAATATCAATAGCCAATAAATCGCCAGACAACCCTGTTTCTAGTCCTTGTTGTACTCTTTTTATTTCCTCAAACGCCTTCAAAAGCGCATCGTAATGTCGCGTATTGGTGATAATGGTCTCGTTATTGCGCAAGGCCCCGGTATTGATTAGCTTTAAAAGCGAATCTGTTAATGCATGAACACCAAATCCTGTTTTGGCCGAAATAGGAATAATATTGGTGTTAGGATCCGCAAGTTGGGAAATTAATACCGAAAGCACTTCATCTGTAATTTGATCAATCTTATTGAGTATAACAATGATTTGCTTTTGTGGAAATTTGTTCTTTATTTTTTCGATTTCAACTCTAATTGCTTTCACAGAAGCACTGCTAACTGCCAGCTGAATACTGCTTACTAAAAAAAGGACTACTTGTGCCTGATCAATTTTTTCAAAGGTTTTTTTAATCCCAATACTTTCCACAACATCTTTAGTTTCACGAATTCCTGCAGTGTCAATAAAGCGGAATCCAATTCCTCCAATAGAAATTTCGTCTTCAATAGTATCTCGCGTCGTTCCTGCAATTTCAGAAACAATGGCTCGTTCTTCATTTAACAGGGCATTGAGTAAGGTCGATTTTCCAACATTAGGTTCACCGACAATGGCCACGGGAATGCCGTTTTTAATCACATTGCCAACAGCAAAACTGTCAATCAAGCGTTTTAATACAAAACTGATGCGTTCGGTAAGTTCTTTAAACTGTTTGCGGTCGGCAAATTCTACATCTTCTTCTGCAAAATCGAGTTCCAGTTCAATCAAGGATGCAAAATTTAAAAGTTCTTCTCGTAGTTTGGCGATTTCAGACGAAAAGCCGCCACGCATCTGTTGCATCGCAATTTGGTGAGAAGCTTCATTATCGCTGGAAATTAAATCGGCAACCGCTTCAGCTTGCGACAAATCCAGCTTGCCGTTCAAAAAAGCGCGAAGCGTAAATTCTCCAGCATTGGCCATACGGCATCCACTGCGCAAAGCCAATTGGATAATCTCTTGCTGAATATATAAACTGCCATGACAAGATATTTCTATAACATCTTCTCCTGTATACGAATTGGGGTTTTTGAAAATAGTAAGCAGTGCTTCATCCAAAACCCGAGGTCCATCCACAACATGACCCAAATGCACGGTATGGGTGTGTTGTTTTTCTAGAGTTTTCCCTGAAATTGATCTGAATATTTTAGAAGCTATAGATATGGCATCACGACCAGATAATCTAATAATGGCAATGGCTCCACTACCCGATGGTGTTGCAAGCGCGACTATAGTATCGTTATGAACCATGGTTGTAATTTTAGCAAAAGTATTGTAAAACAACATTTGAACCTAAAATCTGGGAAATTCTTTAAGAATTAATTAAGATTATTCTCTTAAATACTGATAAGCATCTTGCTATATTTGTACAATTCAAAATGCTTACAACTATGAAAATTTTTATTAAAATCCTAACTCTAGTTCTTTTGGTAACCTCCTGTAATTCTGAAGCTAAGAGGGATAGTTATGTCATTAACGGTCAGGCTAAAGGAATCTACAATGGTATTCGTGTGCATCTTAGAACTTTGGATCAAAACAACAGACAGATCGATATCGATACAGCCGTAGTTATAAATGAAAAATTTACATTTAAAGGTTCCGTTCCCGACCCAGAACTGGTATATCTTTTTGTTAATAGTGTCAAAGGAAATCTTCCCATTATTCTTGAAAATAGTGACATGACCATCAATATCGACAAAAATAATCTTGCAGATTCGAAAGTTTCTGGAACAAAAACTAATGAAGCGCTTCATACCTTTTCAAAAAAAATCAATACCATTAATGAAAAACGCAGAGACCTTAGTATGGCTTTAAGGGAAGCGGCTCAAACCAACGACCGTGATAAAACAACGGCTCTTAACAATGACCTAGCCAGCATCAATTTGGAAATGTCAAACTATCCCTTTGAATTTATTAGTGAAAACAGAGATAATTATTACGCATTAATTCTGATAGAAACCATGCTAAATAACAAAAATATTGAACTTGACAAACTCATAGACACCTTTAATTCATTGGATGGGGCCTTAAAAGATTCAAATAAAGGGAAGGGTGTTTTAGCACAAATTGAAACGAATCAAAAAATTCTAGAAGCTCAAGCAAGAACCGATATTGGTAAAATAGCTCCAGATTTTTCTGCGCCAACCCCAGAAGGCAAAGTACTAAGTCTTAACGACGTTAAAGGTAAAGTGACTTTAATTGATTTTTGGGCGGCATGGTGTGGGCCTTGTAGAAGAGAAAACCCAAATATTGTCCAAGTTTATAAAAAATACCATGTAAAAGGTTTGGAAATCATAGGCATTTCATTGGATGGCAACACCAGACAAGCAGACCCCAAAGCAGCTTGGGTAAAGGCTATTGAAGATGATCAACTCAACTGGCACCATGTATCTAATTTGAATTATTTTAACGGGCCCATAGCCAAAATGTATAACATTCAATCTATTCCTTCATCCTTTATTTTGGACGCCGATGGTAAGATCGTAGCCAAAAATTTAAGAGGGCCTGCACTTGAAGCCAAAATAGCGGAATTGTTGGATTAAAAAACCTCCATTTTTTGAAGGTTGGACTGGGTGCACGATAAAAACCTCTTTTCCTGACTTTTTATAAAAAGAACGCGGTCAACGTTGATCTTTATGATTGGCGCAGTTTGTATCAGCGATAATCTGCCTGATCTGCGCCACCTGCGTTCCATGTTTTGCAATACATAAGAAATTTGTAGTACCCCATTTGAATTTATAACTTCCCTGCCTTGTGCATGCCAAACAAAATTAGAATTGGAATGGCCAACAAGCCCACCATCAATAAGTGGGTTTCAAATAACCACGGTGCTAAGATTAAGGTTACTACATAACCACCAATAGCGCCGCCAAAATGGGCATCATGCCCAATATTGCCCAGTTGTTTTTTCATTCCATAAATAGAATAGAGCAAATACCCAATTCCGAATATATAGGCTGGAATGGGTATTGGTATAAAAAACATATACAAACTCATGTCCGGTTCCAATAAAATAGCAGAATAAAGAATACCCGTAACCGCACCACTGGCTCCCACAGCACTATAATGAAATTCATCCTTATGAAAATAAAGGGACAACAAATTTCCTAACAGCAGACTGGCTATATAAATAATTAAAAAATTGAGGGTCCCAACATACGAAATCACAGAATCAGCAAAAAAATACAGGGTCAACATATTGAACAATAAGTGGGCCGTGTCCACATGCAAAAAACCCGAGCTCAGTACCCGTATTTGTTCTCCGCGCCTGATGCCTCCAATATTAAACTTATAACGTTCAAAAAACCCATAATCACCAAATCCTTTATAGGATATTAGCACATTTGCTGCTATTATAATAATTGTAACCAAACTTAAATTACCCATTTACTCTAAACGTTTTACGAGATTAAACTTATATTTGCCACTGCAAATCTAATATTAAAAAATGCAATTTCTGATTTACATTTTGGTTTATCCGTTTTTGTGGATGATCTCCATTCTTCCGTTTAGGTTGTTATATGCCGTTTCAGACGGGCTTTATGTTTTGGTTTATAGAGTTTTTGGATATCGCAAAAAAACGGTAAACGAAAATTTACACCTTGTTTTTCCAAATAAATCAGAAGCGGAAATCAAAGCCATTACCAAAAAATTCTATCACCATTTATGTGATCTCATCGTAGAGTCTGTAAAATCATTGACGATTTCTGAAGCTGAAATGAAAAAGCGAATGGTTTTTTCAAATATTGAAGAAATCCACAAAATGGAACAACACAATAAAAGCATTGTTTTGATGTGTGCCCATTACGGAAGTTGGGAATGGATTTTTATTATGCAAAAATACATGAACCATAAAGGCTATGCTATATACAAACGTCTTGCCAACAAATACTTTGATCGCTTGGTAAAACGCATAAGAGCCAAATACAATAGTTATTTAATTACCACTAAAGAGACCGTGCCAACGCTTACTAAAGCAAAAGAAGAAGGAAAGCTCACCATTAATGGGTTCGCATCCGATCAATCCCCAAAACCACAAAAAGCCTTTTATTGGAGTGATTTTATGGGCATTAAAGTTCCGGTGCATACTGGAGCCGAAATGTTGGCCAAAAAATTGGATATGGCTGTCATGTTTTTTGGTGTAAAACGCCTTAAAAGGGGATTTTATGAAACGAGTTTAAAAACCATAACTTTAACTCCAAACGACTATAAGGATTATGAAATTACGGATATCTTTTTAAAGTTGGTTGAACAACAAATCCTTGAAGCACCCGAATATTATTTGTGGACTCACAAACGCTGGAAACATCGTGATAAAGTTCCAGTTGAATTTCAATAATTACAATTCAAACCAGTTTTGCATTGAAACTTCTCCTGATGCTGTATCATTTTTATGAACAAATTCATTGGTAGACGGCACATACTCATAGTCCAATGCCCAAGTTTTATGATGTTTTGCCAGAGCCTTCAGACTTTCACAAATCACAGCCATATCTTCATCCGTAGTTGTTGGGTGGATGGATATACGTATCCAACCTGGTTTTCGCACCAGATCACCTATTGAAATTTCTTTGGTCAGTTCATGCGAGGTTTCGTAATCAACATGAAGTAGATAATGCCCATAAGTTCCAGCGCAACTACAGCCACCACGCGTTTGAATTCCAAAACGGTCATTTAACAATTTAACACCCAAATTGTAATGCAAATCATCAATATAAAACGAAAAGACTCCTAGCCTATCTTGATGTTGGCCAGCTAAAATATTTAAGTTTTTAACTGGCTTTAATTCGTTAAAAAAGGTGGAAATCAGCTCATGTTCTCTGTTTAGAATATTTTCAACACCCATTTGTTCTTTCAAGGTAATGGACAATGCCGTTTTGATGGTTTGCAAAAACCCGGGAGTGCCGCCATCTTCCCGATCTTCAATATTATCAATATACTTATGCTCTCCCCATGGATTGGTCCATCGTACCGTACCACCACCTGGGCAATCCGGAATCATATTCTTATAAAGTTTTTTATTAAAAATTAGAATTCCTGAAGTTCCGGGTCCGCCCAAAAATTTATGAGGTGAAAAAAAGATAGCATCCAAAGATTCTTCATCATCCTTAGGGTGCATATCAATATCCACATAAGGTGCCGAACAGGCAAAATCAACAAAACAAACACCGCCATATTGGTGCATGAGTTTTGCAATATCGTGATGGGGAGTTTGGATTCCGGTGACATTAGAGGCCCCAACAACCGACGCAATTTTTAAAGGTCGGTCTTTATATTCCAACAGTAATTTTTCGAGATTTTCTAAACTGAACAAACCCTCTTCCCCTGGAGGAATGACCTCAACTTTGGCAATGGTTTCAAGCCAAGACGTTTGGTTAGAGTGGTGTTCCATGTGCGTGATAAAAACCACAGGTCGAATTTCATCAGGGATTTTAGTGTATTTTCTTAAGTTTTCTGGAACTTTCAACCCCAAAATACGTTGAAATTTATTGACCGCTCCAGTCATGCCGGTTCCTGTGACGATAAGTACATCATCATCATTACAATTTACATGAGATTTAATAATGTGTTTGGCCTTGTGGTAGGCCTTGGTCATTGCTGTACCAGACACGGTTGTTTCGGTATGGGTATTGGCCACAAAAGGGCCAAATTCATTGCTTAACTTGTCTTCAATTGGTCTGTATAAACGCCCTGAAGCAGTCCAATCGGTATACACAATTTTTTGTGTTCCAAAAGGAGATTCAAACTCTTGATCAATACCAATAATATGCTGTCTGAACGGTTTAAAATACTGTTCTAATGTAGTAGTTTTAGGTTTAGACAAATTAGAAATCATAGTGTATAGTTAAAATAAAAATAATTCATTTTTTAATGGCTTGTTTTAAACAGCAATTCATAATCTTCAAATCGATGCTCGCGTATAGGCCTTATTTTAGGCTCAGTATTAAAGTGCAACAGCAAGCAGGGCGAGATGTTTTTATAGCGTTCTACATATTCATAACTTACCAATTCGTTATTGTTGATGCGCTGTTTTATTTTATTGTGATAAGGATACATAATTTATATTTACTATCCATGGTTTGCAATGTGCTGAATCTCTTTAATAATCTGATCAGCAAGTTCATTCGCGTCGTGCTGTGTAGGTGCTTCAGTATAAATTCTGATTATGGGCTCGGTGTTACTTTTTCGTAAATGTGCCCAACTGTTCTTAAAATCGATTTTCACACCGTCAACTGTTGAAACTTTTTCATGGTTATATAGAGCTTCCATTCCTTTTAAAATGGCATCGACATTTAAATCTGGAGTCAATTCAATTTTCTTTTTACCCATAAAATAATTGGGGTAACTTGCTCTTAAAACGCTTACTTTCTTGTTTTTTTCAGCCAAAAGACTTAAAAATAAAGCTACACCCACTAAGGCATCCCGACCATAATGCAGTTCTGGGTAAATGATTCCGCCATTTCCTTCGCCTCCTATAATGGCATGGTTCTTTTTCATCAATTCCACCACATTAACTTCTCCAACCGCACTGGCTTCATAATTACCGCCATGTTTTTCGGTAATATCTTTTAGCGCTCTTGTAGAACTCATGTTACTTACTGTATTTCCAGGAGTTTTACTCAATACATAATCGGCGCAGGCCACGAGTGTATATTCTTCCCCAAACATCTCACCATTTTCATCTATAAACGCAAGTCTATCAACGTCTGGATCGACTACAATTCCGAAGTCAGCTTGCTCGCTTACAACGGCTTTAGAAAGGTCGGTTAAATGCTCCTTTAAGGGTTCTGGATTATGTGGAAACTGTCCATTGGGTTCACAATAAAGTTTTACGGCATGCACTCCTAAACGTTCCAATAGTAATGGGATAGCAATCCCTCCTGTAGAATTAACACCATCGACAACAACCCTAAAATTAGCTTCTTTTATGGCCTTTTCATTGACAAGCTTCAGTTTTAAAACCTCGTCAATATGAATATCAATATAGGCTTCATTTTTTGTAATGTGCCCTAAATGATCCACTTCGGCAAATTCCATGGTATCACTTTCGGCAATGCTTAAGATTTTTGCGCCTTCTTCCCCATTTAAAAATTCGCCTTTGGCATTTAGAAGTTTTAAAGCATTCCATTGTTTAGGGTTATGGCTGGCGGTTAAAATAATACCCCCGTCGGCACGTTCCATGGGCACGGCAATCTCAACCGTTGGTGTGGTGGATAATCCCAGATCGATTACATGAATTCCCAAACCCACCAAGGTATTCATGACCAAGTTTTGGATCATCTCTCCAGAAATCCTTGCATCTCTACCAACTACCACTCTATAGTTTTCTTTATTGCGTTGTTGTTTGATCCAAGTTCCATAGGCCGAAGCGAATTTCACAACGTCAATAGGAGTCAGATTATCAGCAACTTGACCTCCAATAGTTCCTCGGATTCCAGAAATAGATGTAATTAATGTCATAGTAGAAGTAACAATTAAACCACAAATATACCATTTCAAAATTGTAAATCTAAAATCGGAATTCGTAAATTACACCGATGAATTTTTTAGCCCATATATATCTTTCCGGAAACAACGATTTAGTTAGTATTGGCAATTTCATGGCAGATGGGATTCGTGGGAAATCTTATAAAAAATACCCAGCCGATATTCAAAAAGGTATTGTATTGCATCGCGAAATCGATACCTTTACCGATGCTCACCCCATTGTTCGCCAAAGCACCAAACGATTACACGAAAATTATGGTCATTACAGCGGTGTGATTGTGGATATTTTATACGACCATTTTTTGGCCAAAAATTGGAGCACTTATTCTTCCATCCCTTTAGAAGATTATGTTGACACCTTTTATAATTTATTGGAAAATCATATAGAATTATTACCTGTACGCACACAAAGATTAATGCCCCATATGTTTGCCGAAAACTGGTTGTTGAGTTATTCTCATATCGAAGGAATTCAACACATTTTGGATGGGATGAACAGGCGTACAAAAAACAAATCGAAAATGAATGAGGCCACAAAAGAGCTCAAACAATTTTACGAAGAGTTTGAAGAGGAATTCACATTGTTTTTTTCAGAGCTCATCACCTTTTCAAGCCAAAAATTAATTGAAATAAACTTAAAATATGAATTGTAAAGTTAAATCCGTTATTATATTTATGCTAGCCCTCTTTTTGGTTTCCTGCCAAAATTCTGACAGCAAACAATCAAAAGTCTTGTCAAAAAGAGGAACCGTTAGCTCAAGAGCTATGGTGGTTTCGGCACGAGCTGAAGCTTCTAAAATTGGAAGTGACATCTTAAAAAAAGGCGGAAATGCTTTTGATGCCATGATGGCCACCGAAATGGCATTGGCCGTAGCCTATCCCTACGCTGGAAACCTAGGTGGTGGTGGCTTTATGATCTATAGGCTTGCCAATGGTGACGTAGGCACGCTGGATTATCGAGAAAAAGCGCCTATAGCTGCCACAAAAAACATGTATTTAGACGAACACGGGAATATTATTAAAAACAAAAGTACCGTTGGTGCATATGCCGTTGGAATTCCAGGAACCATTGCTGGTGTTTTTGCAGCACATAAAAAATTTGGCAAACTTCCCATAAAAGATATCCTCCAACCTGCAATCGATTTGGCGACTTATGGTTATGTCATCACCGAAAAGCAGCAACAGCGTTTTAATGACAAGGACAGTGTGTTTAGAGTTGTGAACGGGAAACAAATTCTGTATTCCAATCAATCCAAAGCTGGTGATATTCTAAAAAATCCAAAATTGGCAAAAACTTTACAACGTATTGCTGAAAATGGAAAAGATGAATTCTATAAAGGGAAAACAGCTGAAATCCTTGTCAATTATCTCAATGAAAAAGGAGGGATAATAACCTTGGAAGATTTGAAAAAATACGAAGTCAAATGGCGTGAGCCTATCATATTTAACTATAAAGATTTGAGGATTATTTCTATGGCTCCACCGTCAAGTGGGGGTATTTGTTTGGCACAGATTATGAAAATGATCGAGCCCTTCGACCTTAAGTCTTACGGCCATAATTCACTCAAAGCTATACAAGTGATTACAGAAGCCGAACGACGAGCTTATGCCGACAGAAGTTATTTTTTAGGTGATCCCGATTTTGTTGAAATGCCTATGAAAACCTTGTTAAGTGACGTCTATTTACAAGATCGCATGAAAGATTTTTCTTTTGAAAAAGCAACCCCTTCGAGCTCTATAACCTATGGTAAAATAGTAGGTTATGAAAGTAACGAAACGACCCACTACTCTATAGTTGACCAATTTGGCAATGCCGTTTCAGTAACCACTACTCTAAATGGGGCTTATGGCTCAAAATTATATGTAGATGAACTGGGCTTTTTTCTCAACAACGAAATGGACGATTTTAGCAGCAAGCCTGGAGAACCTAATATGTTTGGTCTTATAGGTAATGAAGCAAATAGTATAGCTCCTGAAAAACGAATGTTAAGCTCCATGACCCCCACAATAGTTGAAAAAGATGGTCTTTTGTATATGGTAGTTGGTTCTCCCGGAGGCTCTACCATTATTACCTCAGTATTGCAAACCATTTTAAATGTTGAAGAATTTGGCATGACCATGCAAGAAGCTGTAAATGCTCCCCGTTTTCATCACCAATGGTTACCTGATGAGATTAGAATGGAAACCGAAATGTATTCAGATCCATTAAATACGCAACTTTTTAATAAAGGGTATTTCATCAACAGGGATGCGCCGCCCATTACCGCTAAAGTGGATGCTATTTTAGTTTTAGAAAATGGAAAATTAGAAGGTGGTGCCGATCATCGTGGAGATGATACTGCCGTTGGGTTTTAATCGAAACTATATAACACTTGACGTTTTAAAACATAGGATTCAAAAAAAACATCTATTTTTAGTCTTCTAAAACACAATTTGTGAAACCCAAGAAAACGGTAAAAATAATTGCAGGTATTTTAGTATTCGTAAGCTTACCTAGTTTGCTTTTTATAGGTTTTCTTTATTTTAAATATCACGACGATTTACCCATAGGATCCGACCCTCAACAAGCCGATGTGTTAGCACATAATATGTTACAAGCTTTGAATCATGATGCCTATCAAAACACCAATTATATAGAATGGCAATTCAAAAAAAGACGCTTCTATAAGTGGAAAAAAAACAAGCAAACCTGTATGGTCCATTGGCAAGATTACAAAGTGGATCTCAACTTAAAAAATTATGCTTTAAGCAAAGCCTATATCCATAATTTTAGCGTTGAAGGCAACATTGGCAAAGACCTTATTGAAAAAGCTGTAAATTATTTTAACAACGATTCCTTTTGGCTGGTGGCGCCATACAAAATTTTTGATAAGGGCACCAAAAGATCAATAGTAACGCTAGACGATGGCCATCAAGGACTTTTGGTGACTTACACTTCTGGCGGCACGACACCGGGCGATTCCTACCTATGGCATCTGGATAGTACAGGCAAACCCGTTAGCTTTCAGTTATGGGTTTCTACATCACCCATCGATGGTTTGGAAGCTTCATGGACCGATTGGATCACAACCGATAGTGGTGCACAGCTTCCTACATTTCATAAGGTTTTGTTTTTTGGAATCGAGATTGGGGATGTAAAAGGGACAAAGTGAGTTGGCAGTCGTCAGTATTCAGTAAAAATAACTTCAAACTAAATACTAAAATCTAAATCCTAAATTCCAATTATAAAATTAATTAAGATTGTGACAACTAATCACTAATCACTGAAGACTGTAGACTGTAAACTGTAGACTGTAAACTGTAAACTGTAGACTGAATACTGAACACTGTAGACTGTATACAGAACACTGTAGACTGTATACAGAACACTGTAGACTGTATACAGAACACTGTAGACTGTAAACTACAACCTAGCTCCCCTTCTGCCCAACAAACTGATGGTCTTTTAATTTAAACAACACATTAAAGGTGGTTAAACTTCCATAACAACGGGTAATGTACTGTTGAAGATCAATCTTTTCCTGTTCGTCTAAGTTACTGCTGTTTATTTTTTGTTCCATAACTCTTAAACGATCTCTAACCATGGTAATTTTATGGAAAAATGCATCAATAGGGACTTCATTGGACTTCAAATTGGTATCCCCAGGCTCCATAATCAATTTACCACCTTTCCATTTATCGGCTATATTGACAACTTCAGAAACATCACTCCATTTTTTCAAAATAGCTTTTAAAGTTTGTTCCACTTCGTAAAAACTAATCGTGTCCACATCATCTTCAGTGGCTTCAATAAGCTCAAATGGTGAATCCAGATCAATCGTTTCCAAGCCCTTGTCAATAAACGTCACCCAATAGTGTTTTGAGGTTACGTTGGTTACCACACCTTTACCAAATTCTGAATGATTTATCCGCGAACCAATTCCTAAAATTTTCATCTGTTAATAGTTTTAACTGTTGACAATTATAAGAAATCCATTGCAAACCTTCACTAGAAATTAACACCAAAAATTGTACTTTTGCACTCTTGTCCGCAAAACAGCGGGTTTGCTTATGATTTATGAGTCTGTTTGAAGAACATATTGAGGTTAAGGGTGCAAGAGTTCACAACCTAAAAAATATTGATGTCACCATCCCGAGAGAGAAACTTGTAGTCATAACAGGTCTGTCGGGGAGTGGGAAATCTTCATTGGCTTTTGATACCATTTACGCCGAAGGCCAACGGCGTTATATTGAAACCTTTTCGGCTTATGCCAGACAATTTTTAGGTGGATTGGAACGCCCTGATGTCGATAAAATTGATGGACTGTCTCCTGTAATTGCTATCGAACAAAAAACGACCAGTAAATCTCCTCGTTCCACCGTTGGCACCATTACCGAAATCTATGATTTTTTACGCTTGTTATTTGCCCGTGCCAGTGATGCGTATAGCTACAATACAGGTGAAAAAATGGTGAGTTATAGTGATGAACAAATCAAATCACTCATCACAGAATCCTTTAATGGAAACCGTATTACAATCTTGGCACCTGTTGTCCGTTCCCGAAAAGGGCATTATCGTGAACTGTTTGAGCATATTGCGAAACAGGGTTTTGTAAAAGTGAGGGCCGATGGCGAAATCAAAGATCTTGTAAAAGGTATGCGGGTGGACCGTTACAAAACTCATGATATTGAAATTGTGATTGACCGGTTGAAAGTTGATGCAGCCGTTGAAAACGATAAACGCTTATCTGAATCCATTAACACGGCGATGTATCACGGCGATGATGTGCTCATGGTATTGGATCAAGAAACCGAAAAAGTACGGTATTTCAGTCGGAATTTAATGTGTCCTTCTTCAGGGATTTCGTATCCAAATCCAGAACCCAATAACTTTTCGTTTAACTCTCCAAAAGGAGCCTGTCCAAAATGCAATGGTATTGGGCGCTTATATCAGGTTAACGAGAAAAAGATCGTTCCAGACGATTCCCTTTCCATAAAAAGTGGAGCCTTGGCGCCTCATGGTCCACAAAAAAACAGCTGGATTTTTAAACAGTTTGAAATTATTGCCCAACGTTTCAACTTTGATTTAGGTGACCCTTTTAAATCCATTCCCGAAGAAGCAAAACACATGATTTTGTACGGGGGCGATGAAAAGTTTTCAGTGGAGAGTAAAACACTTGGTGTGACACGCGATTATAAAATTGAATTTGAAGGCGTGGCCAATTTTATTGAAAGCCAATATAAAAACACCGATTCCAAATCTTTAAAACGCTGGGCAAAAGAGTATATGGACAAGGTGGAATGTGATGCCTGCCACGGCACTCGTTTAAAACAGGAATCGCTTTACTTTAAAATCAACAATCAGAATATTGCCGATTTAGCCCATAAAGATATTGTTGATCTCGCCAATTGGTTTGAAGACCTGCACCATCATTTATCGGACAAACAATTTCAGATTTCAGAAGAAATTATTAAAGAAATAAAAACACGCCTTCAGTTTTTACTGGATGTTGGCTTGGAATATCTGTCCCTTAACAGAAGCTCAAAATCATTGTCGGGAGGTGAAGCACAACGTATTAGATTGGCTACACAAATAGGCTCGCAATTGGTAGGAGTGCTCTATATTTTGGATGAACCCAGTATAGGTCTCCATCAACGCGATAATAATAAACTCATCAAGTCTTTGATTGCGCTTAGAGACATAGGCAATTCGGTTATTGTGGTTGAGCACGATAAGGATATGATTGAACATGCCGACTATGTTATTGACATAGGTCCAAAAGCCGGAAAATTTGGTGGTGAAATTATTAGCATAGGCACACCTGCCCAAATTAAAACAAGCCATACTTTAACTGCCGATTACTTAAATGGCACCAAACAAATTGAAATTCCAAAACATCGTCGCGAGGGCAACGGCAAATCTATTGTACTTAAAGGTTGTACTGGTAACAATCTAAAAAATGTATCTGTTGAACTGCCATTAGGGAAAATGATTGGCGTTACAGGCGTTTCGGGTAGTGGTAAATCCACACTAATCAATGAAACCTTATATCCGATCATGAACGCGCATTACTTTAATGGCGTCAAAAAACCTATGCCCTTCAAAAGTATTACAGGGCTGGAGCATATCGATAAAGTGATCGATATCAACCAATCGCCTATAGGACGCACGCCAAGGAGCAATCCTGCGACGTATACGGGAACTTTTAGTGAGATCAGAAGTCTTTTTGCTAAAATTCCTGAGGCCATGATACGAGGTTATAAACTGGGTCGTTTCAGTTTTAATGTTGCAGGAGGTAGATGTGAAACCTGTAAAGGTGGCGGGTTACGTGTTATCGAAATGAATTTTCTTCCAGATGTTTATGTGGAATGTGAAACTTGTAGAGGTAAACGTTTTAACCGTGAAACGTTGGAAATTCGATACAAAGGAAAATCGATTAGTGATGTATTGGACATGACCATCAATGAGGCGGTTGAATTTTTTGAACACATTCCTAAAATTCACAAAAAACTAAAAACCATAAAAGATGTAGGCTTGGGCTATATTACGCTTGGACAACAAAGCACAACCCTATCTGGAGGTGAAGCCCAACGTATCAAACTAGCCACAGAGTTGAGTAAGCGCGATACAGGAAATACCTTTTATATCCTTGATGAACCTACTACTGGACTGCATTTTGAAGATATTAGAGTACTGATGCTCGTGCTCAATAAATTAGCGGATAAGGGCAATACTATTTTAATTATCGAACATAATATGGATGTTATTAAAATGGTAGATTATATCATTGACATTGGATATGAAGGCGGTAAGGGAGGCGGTAAGGTCGTTGCCAAAGGCTCACCAGAAGAATTGATTAAAGACAAAAAGAGTTACACGGCACAATTTCTTAAAAAAGAATTAAATTTACCTGTTGGAAAATGACGGATGACGGATGACGGATGTCCGAAGACCGATGTCCGAAGACCGATGTCCGAAGACTGATCACTGAAGACTGTAGACTGTAGACTGAAGACTGAACACTGAAGACTGAACACTGAAGACTGATCACTGAAGACTGAACACTGAAGACTGTAGACTGATCACTGAAGGCTGATCACTGAAGACTGAAGACTGAAGACTGAAATAGACAACCACTAATTATTACCAAATAACAAAATACATGAGAAGTGAACAACACCATAAAGGTTGGAATGAAATCAAATCTAATGACTCCTGGGCCATATTCAAGATTATGGGAGAATTTGTTAATGGTTATGAGAAGTTGAGCCGAATTGGACCTTGTGTCTCAATTTTTGGCTCTGCAAGAACAAAACCCAATGACAAATACTATAAATTGACCGAGGAGATTGCTGAAAAAATAGTAGAACATGGCTATGGTGTAATTACTGGTGGAGGCCCAGGTATAATGGAAGCTGGCAATAAAGGCGCACACATTGCGGGAGGAACCTCGGTTGGTCTCAATATAGAATTGCCTTTTGAACAGCATGACAACCCTTATATCGATTCAGATAAAAATTTGGATTTTGACTATTTCTTTGTGAGAAAAGTGATGTTTGTAAAATATTCTCAAGGCTTTGTGGTTATGCCCGGTGGTTTTGGAACCTTGGATGAAATGTTTGAAGCCGTTACATTAATACAGACCAAAAAAATTGAAAGGTTTCCAATTATTTTAGTTGGAAGTGAATTTTGGGATGGTCTTTTAGACTGGGTCAAAACAACGCTTTTAAAAACATTTAATAATGTCAGTGAAAAAGATTTGGATTTAATCCATGTGGTAGATACACCGGAGGAGGTTTTGCATATCCTAGATAGCTTTTATAAAGAATCCAGCTTTAGTCCTAATTTTTAATTGAAAGTAAACTAGCTTCCAAATAACATAAAACGCATTTTGACGTTTATTAAGGTAAAATCATAAATATTGTTCACCAAATATTTAAAAATTTGATAGATAGCTTACTTATCAACTAATTTTTTATTTTATTTGAATTACAGAACCTTAAATCTACCCTATACATTGAAGTTTCGTTTAACACTAGTTTTTTTTGCATGCATGCTAGGAATGGTTTATGGTCAAAACCGTATTGACTTAAAAGCCACCTTCAATGTTCCTAACAAAACCATTGCCATTGCAGAAGAGATTACCTATAAAAATGAGACTAAGGATACCCTAAAAATCATTTATCTAAATGATTGGAACAATAGCTATTCCACTAAAAACACACCTTTAGCAAAACGTTTTACCCAAGAATACGATTCTAAATTTCATTTTGCCAAAAGTGTAGAACGCGGGTATACCAATATCACTTCAATCAAAGACCATTTAAAAAACGAATTGGACTATTCCAGAACAAAAGAGCATCCCGACGTTTTAAAGGTTACCTTGGCCAATGCCCTACTCCCGGGTGAATCCTATAGAATCTCTTTAACCTATAATGTATTGGTTCCCAGTGCCGTTTTCACAAGCTATGGCGTGACCGAACAATTAGAATTTAATCTCAAATACTGGTATATAACACCTGCAGTTTATGATGGTGCTTGGCAATATTATAGCAATTTAAATTTGGATGATTTATACACCCCAAAAGCAGATCAGACTTTGGTTATTGAATATCCTAAAAACTATAAATTGGTTTCTGAACTTAACCTTTTAAATAGTACTCAAAACGACAGTACTCAAACCGCAATTTTAAATGGAACTGATCGGGTCAGTTCAGATTTGTCCTTACTAAAATCTTCAAATTTTAAATACACTAAAACCGATTATTTTACCATCAACACCAATATTGAAGACAAAGGGATCACTGGCCATGAAAAAGCGCTCATATTAGATAAAATCGCGGCTTTTATTGACAAAAACTTAGGGTCTTACCCTCACGACAATCTTTTGCTTACCGAAATAGAATACAAAAAAGATCCGCTTTATGGTTTAAATCAATTACCTGATTTTATACGACCCTTTCCCGATCATTTTCAATATGAGTTAAAGCTCTTAAAAACGGCGCTTAACTCTTATTTAGAAAACACGCTTTTGGTCAACCCAAGAAAAGATTACTGGCTAAAAGATGGCTTGCAAATCTATTTTCTAATGAAATATGTTGAAGAAAATTATCCCGATATGAAACTTTTGGGAACTTTTGCCAATACTTGGGGCGTGCGTTCGTTTCATGCCGCAGATTTGGACTTCAACAGTCAGTACCAATTGTTTTTTATGCAAATGGCGAGAACCAATAGAGATCAACCTTTAACCTTATCCAAAGATTCGCTGTTAAAATTCAACGCCAACATTGCTAATAAATATAAAGCGGGAATTGGATTAAAATACTTGGATGATTTTGTGAATGCTAATGTATTGGAAACCACCATCTCTGAGTTTTTAAAGCGTTACCAATTAAAACAAACGTCTTCTTCCGAATTTGAAACGCTTTTGAAACAGCACACCGAAAAAGATGTCGAATGGTTTTTTACCGATTACCTCAACACCAGAAAAAAAATTGATTTTAAAATAAAGGATGTCATAAAAACGGAAGATTCGGTGACTTTGACCATTAAAAATAAAAGAGATAATAACGCGCCTGTTTCCTTATTTGCTCTTCATAATGATTCTGTTCTATCCAAAACCTGGATTGAAAATATAAAAGGAAGCAAGACCATTACCATTCCAAAAAACGAAGCCAATAAACTGGCGCTTAATTACGACAATACTATTCCTGAATACAATTTAAGGGACAATTGGAAATCGTTAAAAGGATTCTTTTTCAATAACAGACCCTTGCAATTTAGGGTTCTAAAAGATTTCGAAGACCCCTATTACAATCAAGTGTTTTTTATGCCTTTGGTGGAGTTTAGCAATATTTATGACGGCCTGACACTAGGTGCTAAAATGTATAATAAAACGGTGCTTCGCAAACGCTTTATCTATAAACTGGCTCCTCAATATGGTACAAAATCCAATACCATTACAGGAAGAGGGCAAATCTATTACACCTCTGATTTAGAGAATAAAAATTTGTATAATATCATTGCTGGTTTTTCGGGTAGTTATACCTCGTTTGCAACAGATGCCTATGTTAGTATCGTCTCTCCTAACCTTACCTTTAATTTTAGGGATGACACTAATTTTAGATCCAATAAAATACAATCCTTAAATTTTAGATATTTAGATATTACACGAACCCAAAAAGACCAGACTATTGTACTGGCTGAAGAACCAGATTATGGTGTATTTAACATTAGATATTTGAATGCCAATCCTGGTTTGGTGAACTACTTTAGATGGGATACCGATTTACAGTTCTCAAAATCTTTTGGAAAATTTTCATTTAATTACGAATATCGAAAACTATCTCAACGCAATCGCCAGTTTAATTTCAGATTTTTTGCGGGTGCTTTTTTATATAACAAAACTGAAGCCGATTCAGACTATTTTAGTTTTGCCTTAGACCGACCTACAGATTATTTATTTGATTACGAATATTTGGGGCGCTCTGAAACTTCTGGGATCTTTAGCCAGCAACTCATTATTGCTGAAGGGGGATTCAAATCTAAATTGGACACACCCTTTGCCAATCAATGGCTAACAACAATAAATACCAGCACAACCCTCTGGAAATATATTCAAGTTTATGGTGATATAGGCTTGGTGAAAAATAAATACACTAATCCTGCCTTTGTATACGACTCTGGATTACGCTTAGATTTAGTGACCGATTATTTTGAAATTTACTTTCCCATATATTCTAATTTAGGATGGGAAATTGGCCAACCCCTCTATGACCAAAAAATTCGTTTTAAATTTACGGTCGATCCCAAAGCTTTATTGGGACTTTTCAGAAGAAAATGGTATTAGTAAAATCTTAGTCATTTCTTAAATAATTGATTATTAATGAAAATACTTCAATAAAATAGAATTTTTCTTGTGAAATTATTAATATTATAACAGTATTCAACGTTGTAAAACATAGAAAGATTAGTTAAATTTGCCTTTTAGAACCTATATTCATAATGCAGACAAATTCCAATACGACCAAAGCAATCACTTTTGAAGACTTTAAAACAGAAGTCATCAATGATTATAAAGTGGCTGTCACCAGTAGGGAATGTAGTATACTTGGACGCCGAGAAGTCCTTACCGGAAAAGCAAAATTTGGAATTTTTGGAGATGGCAAGGAAGTGCCTCAATTGGCCTGGGCTAAGGTATTTAAAAAAGGCGACTTTCGGTCTGGATATTACAGGGACCAGACTTTTATGATGTTGTTGGGTGAGTTAACAATCGAACAATTTTTTGCAGGTCTTTATGCCCATACCAATATTGAAGCCGATCCTATGTCGGCTGGACGACAAATGGGTGGTCATTTTGGTACTCATAGTTTGGACGAAGAGGGTCAATGGAAAGATTTGACTCAACAATATAATTCCAGTGCCGACGTCTCTCCTACCGCTTCACAAATGCCCCGTTTATTGGGATTGGCACAAGCCTCAAAAATATATCGTAAGGTCAAGGGTATAGATACTGCGAATTTTTCTGTTAAAGGAAATGAAATAGCCTGGGGAACTATTGGAAATGCCAGTACAAGTGAGGGCATTTTTTTCGAAACTATTAACGCTGCTGGAGTCTTACAAGTGCCCATGGTCGTTAGTATATGGGATGACGAATACGGTATTTCCGTTCATGCGAAACACCAAACCACCAAAGAAGATATTTCTGAAGTTTTAAAAGGTTTTCAACGTAATGAAGATGGAAAAGGTTACGAAATCTTTAAAGTCAATGGATGGGATTATGTAAGCTTAGTTGAAACCTATCAAAAAGCTGAAAAAATAGCTCGAGAAGAACATGTTCCTGTTATAATCCATGTGATCGAATTGACTCAACCTCAAGGTCATTCTACCTCAGGTTCCCATGAACGCTATAAAGATCATGACCGCTTGGCATGGGAGGACGAAAACGACTGTCTTGCCAAAATGCGAGAATGGATGATTGCCAATAACATCGCTACTTCAGATGATTTGGACACCCTTGAAAAAAATTGCAAAATAGCAGTTCGTCAAGGGCGAAAAAATGCCTGGGAAGCCTATTTGAAACCCATAAAAAAGGAACAGCAAGAAGCCATTGTTTTACTGAAAGCCCTTGCCGTTACAAGTCCGAATAAGGCGTTTATTGAAAAAATCATCAATGATCTCATTACCATAGATGAACCTATTAGAAAAGAAGTCATGTCGGCAGCTAGAAAAGCCTTGCGTTATGTGATTTCTGAATCTTCACAGGCCAAAGAAGCACTACAGGTATGGATCAATCATTATTTTGAGGATATTCAACCAAAATATAGCTCAAACCTTTATAGTGAATCCACACTCTCAGCACTTCATATTAAAGGTGTGCAACCCATTTACGACGATTCCAAAGAGGTAGATGCTAGGCTTATATTGCGCGATAATTTTGATGCTATTTTCAGCAAATATCCTGAAACTTTAATATTTGGAGAAGATTCTGGAGTCATTGGAGACGTCAACCAAGGATTAGAAGGTTTACAGGTTAAATATGGCGACTTAAGAGTTTCTGATGCTGGTATTAGGGAAGCCACAATCGTAGGTCAAGGTATAGGCATGGCCATGAGGGGATTGCGCCCAATTGCCGAAATTCAATATTTGGATTATTTAATGTATGCCCTTCAAATTATAAGTGATGATTTGGCAACACTTCAATATAGAACGCTTGGAAAACAAAAAGCACCTTTAATCATCAGAACACGTGGCCACCGTCTCGAAGGGATTTGGCATTCCGGTTCTCAATTGGGTGGTATACTCAATTTGGTACGCGGTATTTATGTCCTCGTCCCTAGAAATATGACCAAAGCTGCTGGATTTTATAACACCTTATTGGAAGGTGATGACCCAGCATTAGTAATTGAATGTTTAAATGGCTATCGTTTAAAAGAAAAAATGCCGACCAACTTAGGAGAATTTAAAACACCTATTGGCCTTGTTGAAACAGTTAAAGAAGGAACGGATATTACTTTAATTTCGTACGGTTCTACACTTAATATGGTCGAAAAAGTAGCAAAGGAACTTTTGGAAGTAGGTATCGATGCCGAAGTGATCGATGTGCAATCGTTATTGCCTTTGGATATTAACCATGATATTTTAAAAAGTGTCCAAAAAACCAATCGGTTTATGGTGATTGATGAAGACGTTCCTGGCGGGGCTTCTGCTTATATTTTAAATGAGGTTTTAAATGTTCAAAACGCCTATCTGTATTTAGACAGCCAACCCAAGACATTGACTTCAAAAGCACATAGACCAGCTTATGGAACTGATGGTGATTACTTTTCAAAACCTTCACTTGAAGATATATTTGAAGCGGTGTACCAAGTCATGCATGAGGTTAGCCCAGAAGATTATCCTAAGTTGAGATAAAATTCATTGTAATATATTACGATTGCAACCTTTCAAAATCCATTTGAAAGGTTTTTTATTTATATTTATAAATTAAGACCTTTATTATGCTCACAAAAGCAGACAGAGAACTTTTACGAGGCACTATTTTTAGACATTTAGATGGCATAGCTGCGGGTACCACAGCATTTTCGCTTCACAAAAAAGGGGTTTTGGATTATCTTCTTGAACAGGAGTCATCCCAATTATCTGAGCTTACCAAAACATTTAAAGCCAATGAAGGCTACCTTAATGTAGGGCTTCGCATCTTGTGTTCTCAAGGGTGGTTGACCCAGCGTTTGGATAATGAAAACGATAGTATTCGTTATGAAATCAATGAACATAGCAGGCACGCTTTTAAATTGATTCCCTTATATGAAGAAGCCGTCAAGCTTTTAAACTATTCGGTAAGATTTCCTAAAGAACGCATTGGTTCAGATGCCTTTATTGCACTGGACCACATTTTTAAGTCCTATGAAAACCATTTTGGTTTACAAAATGTTAAAGAACATTCCATTGAACATCAAATTTTAAAACATATTGAAGGGCTTATGATAGCTCCTATTATTGTGCTTTTGGGCGTTAATGGTTTGTTTCATAAATATTTTATGGAAGCCTCTTTTACGGCCGAAGAATACCATAGCGACCCTGAAAGTTTTAAAAAAATATTGGATTTTTTATCCTATTTGGGCTGGTTCACCAAAAAGAAAAACACCTACCAGTTTACTGATGAGGGCTTGTTTTTCGCCAAACATGCCAGTGCCTATGGTGTAACGGTCTCGTATTTACCAACCTTTGTACAATTGGACGAATTGCTTTTTGGAATTCCCTTGATATTAAAAACAAGCTCCCCCGACGAAGCTGAAAAACATGTGGATCGAGAAATGAACGTTTGGGGAAGTGGCGGTGCGCATTCCACTTACTTTAAGGTTATTGATGACGTCATCATTCAGCTCTTTAACAAACCCATAGATGAACAACCTAAAGGTATTTTGGATATGGGCTGTGGCAATGGTGCCTTTATCCAACATATTTTTGATGTCATCGAGTACAAAACTCTTAGAGGCAAATTACTGGACGAGCATCCTCTACTGCTTGTAGGAGCTGATTTTAATCAAGCAGCGCTAAAGGTTACGAGATCTAATTTAATTAAAGCCGATATTTGGGCCAAAGTAATTTGGGGTGATATTGGCAGACCAGATCTGTTGGCCAAGGACCTTAAAGAAGACTACAACATCGATTTAAAAGACTTATTGAATGTGCGTACCTTTTTGGATCATAATCGGATTTGGGAAATTCCAAAAAAAATGACCAACCGTACCAGTACATCTTCAGGAGCTTATGCCTTTCAAGGCAAACGGATTAGCAATAATTTAGTAGAAGATTCGCTGTTGGAACACTTCATAAAATGGAAACCTTATGTCGAGCGTTTTGGTTTGTTGATTATTGAATTACACACGATTAACCCTAAGCTTGCTGCTAAACACCTAGGCAAAACAGCAGCAACGGCTTATGATGCTACACACGGGTATAGCGATCAATATATAATGGAAGTTGATGTGTTTAACCACATCGCTTCCGAAGCAGGATTGCACCCTGATTCAAAACATTTTTCAAAATTTCCAGATAATGAATTAGCAACCGTAAGTGTAAATTTGCTCAAAGGAAATTAAACTTTTGTCATTCCTGTGTGATCAGTGAGCATAGTCGAACTGAAGGTAGGAATCCATTAAATTTTTAAAATTATTACTATGAAAAACAACTTTAACAATTTAGCATTACTCATCCTTCGCCTTGGCTTTGGAGGATTATTATTAACCCATGGCATTCCAAAAATTAATAAGCTATTTGAAAGCCCTATAAAATTTACCGATCCCTTTGGCGTAGGCGATACAGCTACCTTAATTCTAACCCTAATTGGAGAGGTCGTTGCGCCAATATTTATCATTATTGGTTTTAAAACTAAATGGGCAGCTATGCCTTCGGCATTGACTATGGCCGTTGCAGCTTTTGTAATCCATGCCAATGATGATTTGGGCACCAAGGAACTAGCACTCTTGTATCTATTAGGCTTTATTGCCATTTTTCTTGCTGGTTCCGGGAAATACTCGGTTGATGGTATGAAAGGCTAATCATTACATTTCGATTTCGATTTCAGCTTCAATTTCACTAGGTTTCAAGTGTTTGACGTTCAACCAACCGTGTTTGTCGAAATTTATTTTATTCTATTGGTCTTTAATTTTGCTTTACTGGTAATCAATTATGATTTAAACCATTAACTTAAAATTAATCAACCATGAAGAATCTCTTTTTAACAACAGTAATTTTTGTATTTGCCTTAAGTATGAATGCCCAAAATTTCGGTTTAAGAGCTGGAGCCGATTTTGCCACTGCAAAGGCAAAATTTGAAGGCTACAATTTAATTGAAAACGAAACCGGTTTTTATGTTGGAGCATTTACAACACTGAAAGTCTCCGAATCCTTTCAAATTAGACCAGAAGTCAATTATATTAGTATTAAGGATTTGGATCAAATCCAAGTTCCAATTTTAGCAGAAATAGGCATTGCGGACAAGTTTAATGCTTTAGCTGGACCAAGTTTTGGATTTTTATTAGATACTGAAGAAGGGTCAAAGTCTTTTAATCTTGGTCTTGACTTGGGATTATCCTACAATATTACCGAACAATTTTTGGTTGAAGCCAGATATTCATTGGGACTATCTAATTTATTCGATGATAATTATGGCGATGCTACACTTAAATTACATGGTTTATTTGTTGGTATTGGCTATATGTTTTAATGCCAAAACTTTTAGTACACTATTTAAGGTCAATACAAGGTAAAAAAATAAAGCCATTACCTAAATAGTGGTGGCCTATTTTTATAAAACTTTATGCTATCAGATTCAATAATACAAACTAATGAACAATTGATGAATTTAAGTGTTTGTCGACCGACAAGTTGTGTTTAACGAAAAACATTGACTTTACTTTTAAATTCATGTTGCTTTGTACTCAAATCATTAAATTTGAATGTTATGAAAACTCTTAAATCCTTTTCCATATTTATAATCCTAGCACTAATATTAAGTTCTTGCGTAGTAAAATCACTGCATGCTTTTTATACCCAAAACCTGCTCTATTTTGAACAAATGTTTATAGGCAATTGGCAAGATTCTGAACAAGCCAATTGGACCGTCCTACCCTTTAAAGAGGTCATTTTAAAAGAAAACCAAAAAGAAAATCCTTCCGAGCTAAGTAAAGATGAATTGAATCTCTATAATAAGTACCAAAAAGGCTATGTGGTGTATTTTGAAAAAGACAGCACCAAAACCACATTCCTGGCCATGCCCTTTAAAATCAACGATCAGTTGTTTCTCGATTTTACCCCTATTGAAGATCGTGAAATTGAAAGATCTAACAACAACTTCTACAGAATGCATTTGATCAATACCCATTCACTGGCCAAATTGGATTTTGATTCCAAAAACAGTGCCAGCGTAAAATGGCTTGACCAAGACAAACTCGAAGCACTTTTGAAAGAGGACAAAATAAAAATAAAGCACGAAAAAGTGGGATTTGATGAAACCATTTTGCTAACTGCTTCATCAGAAGAATTGATAAAATTTATAGAAAAGTACATGAGCTCCCAGGATGAGGATAAATGGAAAACCGATGTGGAATTTGATTTAATAAGAAGAAGTGAACAGTAAAATCCTAATGAAAAAAATGAATATCCGCAACACCGTTCTAATTAACAACCTATTGTTGTGGTTCTGCTCATTTGTGCTTTTTTTGTTCCTTTTCTCTGAAGACGGCCAACCAAAAACCATCGACTTTATTTATACGGGAAGTTTTCTGGCCACACTCATTATTCCAGTGCTTATCAACTTTTATATTTTGATTCCCCATTTTTTGAAAAAGGAACGCTACCTTTTTTATGCCCTGACTTTTATTGGCAACATCCTCATATTTACCCAATTGAATATTTGGTTTTTCGAGCATTTTATTGATTACATATTTCCAGATTATTATTTTATAAGCTATCATTCCAACATCACACTGTTTACCATTTTTACTGTGTTTTTGATCATCACCACCATGATCAATTTTTCAATGGATTGGTTTTACTTTAACAGTCAGGAAAACCGCGAACTGAAAATCAGGAACCAACAAATCCAGACCCAACTGTCTTCATTGCGTTCCCAGATCAATCCCCACTTCTTGTTCAATTCACTTAATGTGATTTACGCTTTGGCCATTGAAAACAATGCCGAGACCAAAGATGCCATTGTACAATTATCAGACATTTTACGGTATATCATTTACGATTCCAATACCAAACATGTGACCCTAAAGGAAGAAGTCAAACTCTTGAAGAATTATATCGAATTTCAGCATTTTCGTCATCAACAAAACGACAACATCACCTTTAATTGTAGCATAGCAGACGAAAATTATCCCATCTACCCCATGTTATTATTACCTTTAGTTGAAAACAGTTTTAAATATGGTATCAAGGGGGATATTAGCAATACCTTTATCCGCATGGATTTGAAACAGGAAAAAAACGAATTTCTATTTGATATAGAAAACAATTATTCCGAAATGAAATTGGATACCAATGGACAATCGGGTTTGGGGCTCGAAAACATCAGGAAAAATCTTGAGATTGTGTATCCAAATAAACATGAGTTTAACATTACCAAAAACAAGGACACCTTTAAGGTCAGCTTAAAATTGTATAGCCATGAAGATTAATTGCCTGATCATCGACGACGAACCTTCTTCACAATTGGTTCTAAAAAAATTCATTGACGACGTTGACTTTTTGGAACTCATGGGTGTTTGCAATAACGCCATCGAAGCCATTCATGAGTTAAAACAAAACCAGGTCATCGATTTGCTTTTTCTGGATATCAATATGCCGAAAATTTCAGGCCTTACCTTTTATAAATCGCTTCAAAATCCACCAGAAGTCATTTTTACAACCGCTTATCCACAATATGCCGTTGATGGATTTGAAGTGAATGCCATAGATTATCTGTTGAAACCCTTTTCGTTCGAGCGCTTTTTTACAGCGGTGAATAAGGTGGTCGAAAAAAAATTCACCAATGGAAACCATTTGGGCAAAGACCATTTTATATTGATCAAATCCAACAAGGCACTTTATAAAATAAATTCTGAAAATATCCTGTTCATTGAAGCTTTTGGCGATTATGTCAAAGTACATATGGAAGACAAAATGATCATGACCAATGCCACCTTTATTTCGGTTTTTGAATCACTTCCAAAACACCTGTTTATCCGAATCCATAAATCCTTTGCCATCAATTTCAAAAAAATGAACAGCATTATTGGCAATCAAGTGATAATCAAAACCCATAAAATCCCCATTGGGCAAAAATTTAAATCTGAATTCTATCAATTTATTAATCAAACGAATACCTAAAAATCTTAATTAATGAAAAAAACACGTCGAGATTATATCAAAATAGGGCTTACAATCGCCATTATTGCAGGATTGTTTATGCCTTATGTCTCTGAGATTTTACCATTTGATGTTATTTGGGATTGGGATAGTGATTGGGAATTCCTTTTTGCACTTCCAATTCCACTACTGGTAGTCGTACCATTATTGATACTTTTTATTTTTAAACATTTGTTGAAAGATTCCATTTTAAAAGTGCTTAAAGTTGTTTTTTTATTGGTATATCTTAGTGCTTTAGTTGATTATGGCTATGGGTTTTATAGTGATTTTGATTGGTCATTTACAGATCTAAGTTTGACATTTCCAGTATCGATACTATTAAGCTTAATCCTGTTATTATCAAGCTTAAAATATTCAATAACCAAATTTGACACATTGGAACATACGATATTGGCAACCATGTCCCTACCAATTTTTTTATATTTTGTTTATATTTTTGAAGATGGTATTGAAGATGCTAATTATGGATTTTACATCTTTAATGGTTCTTTTATTGCACTTTATGTCATATCTATTTATGATATTTTTAAATATCGTAGTGTCAAACAAGCAAAACCAGCCTAAATAAATGAAAGCAGTATCGGTAACACAAATCAAAAAAGAATTAGAACATCTTTCACCAGATGAATTGACAGAACTCTGTTTACGCTTATCCAAATTCAAAAAGGAGAACAAGGAACTGCTCACCTATTTATTGTTCGAATCGCATGACGAAACGGGCTATATAGAAACCGTAAAGGCCGAAGTGGACACCCAGTTTGAAACCATCAATACCAACAGCTATTTCTATATCAAAAAAAGTGTTCGGAAAATACTTAGGCTCATTAAAAAATTCGCACGTTATTCCCTTAAAAAGGAAACCGAGGTGGAACTCCTTCTCCATTTCTGCCACAGATTAAAAACCTTTGAACCTTCCATTGACAATAATGTGACCCTCACCAATATTTTTGAGCGCCAATTGCTACTCATTAAAAAAATAGTAGGTACCCTACATGAAGACCTTCAATATGATTATCATTTAAAAATTGAAGAATTAAAAAATTAACTTAATAACGACTAATTATCATGGCTAAAAAAAATTCCAGATTGCCAATAGTGTTCATCATTTTTTTGACCGTGGCATCATGTTGTGACGACCCAATGGACATTTTCTTCAAGGCAAAAGATATTGAAATCCATAATACTCACAAATTTAGAAATATTGGAGATGGTATTACGGTCAATCAACAAGATTATCGCATTAGGTGTTTTTTAAATGCCAAAACCGTCAAGGATATTTCAGATATAAACGATTTTAGGTATTCTCGTGGCGGTTGTGAAGATAATTTTGTAGGACTAAAAAAGGATATTGCCAACCTTACCATAAGTTGCAATAAGAACATTTGGAATACGCCTTCTGGAAACCCTCTGGATAACACTAACATCAGATTTTATGAAAACAAGTTTGGGGAAGATTCTGAAAATGTCCGCTTGACTGTTGATGAATGGTTGGCATTTGTCAATAACGAAGACCAACTCGTTACATTTGAATGGTATATTGAATTTATTGAAACCATTGACTCTACCGAATACCTTAAATTTCAATTGTTATTTGAAATAGTCGATGGTTCTGAATACATTACAGAAACCGAGTCGGTGAAATTTGAATAAGGAAATACAATATTACTAGAAAGTAAATTATGAAAAGATCATTAAAACGCAATATCGAAATCATTCTTACTTTGACTATTCTTGCTGGGTGGTTTATGCCTTACTCAATGGATTACTTTCCAATAGAATTTATATTCCCATTTGACTATCATTTTCTTACATTCAATCTTACAATCCCTCTTCTAGTTACCATTCCTTATTTGTTAATACTAATATTTAAAAACTTTTTAGGAAATTCTTTATTGCGGCTATTAAAAGTGGTTTTTCTATTATTGTTTTTATTCATTCTTGGATACTATATTTTCATGCTAATTGAAATTATTTTTGATGGTGATAGATATGATTTTGTGTTCCCCATTGTAACAATTTTTTTAAGCCTTACTTTGTTAGTATTAAACTTCAAATACATTACTATTAAATCAGACGGACTACAAAATATTATGTTGGCATGCATGACATTGCCTTTTATTTTCTTTTTATTCGTGATAATTTTAGAAGATGGTTTTAGCTTCGGTGTGTACCTCATTAATTTTGCTTTCTTGTCTCTATATGTCATTGCACTTAATGATATTCTTAAAAATTATAAGGTCAAAAAAAATGATAAACAAGAAAAAACCATTGGATAAAAATAGTAAGTATTGAGTGCTAGCTCTTCAACAGAGTTTAATTCAATTCAAAACTGACTTTAAATTAAGATTTTTTTCGTAAACATAAATTTTTATGATAAAAAATTATTTGTTCGAAATTTCTCTTGCTACAAGTAGTGATCGAGAAAAAATTTATCAACTTCGACATGAAGTCTATGGTACTGAATTGATGCAACATTCAGAAAACGATTCGGGGATTTATCGTGATCAATTAGATGACTTTAACACCTATATATGTGCCAAAATAAATGCAGAAATTGTTGGCTTCATAAGTGTTACTCCTCCTCTTAAAAACATCTATTCTATAGACAAATATTTCAAAAGAAAAGAACTCCCTTTTAAGGTTGATGATCGTTTATATGAGATGCGAATATTGACCGTTCTAAAAGCGCACCGGGGAAAACCCATTGCATTAATGCTCATGATGTCTGCATTTCGATGGATTCAGTCTAATGGAGGCACAAATATTATGGCTATAGGTAGGATTGAAGTACTCAATATGTACATAAAATTGGGTTTTAGCGCTTTGAATAAAACTATAAAGGCAGGTAATGTGACCTTCGAATTGCTTTATGGAAATGTAGAGTCCATAAATACCCTGTTTGAGTATCGTTTTAAAAAACTATTTATAAAGCTTCAAAAGCAGTGTCAATGGAATTTGGATATCGCTTTTTTTAAGCCCACTGACTGTTATCATGGCGGTGCTTTTTTTGATGCTATAGGAAATGAATTTGATAATCTGGATCGAAGAAAAACCATTATAAATGCCGATGTTCTCGATGCTTGGTTTGATCCTTCCCCAAAAGTTATTGAGGCATTGAAAACGCATCTTCCTTGGATTTGCAAAACTTCTCCCCCGACCGATTGCAGTGGCATGGCAATAAGTATAGCTAACCTGCGTGGTGTTAAAGTAGAAAATATTTTACCTGGAGCTGGCTCTTCAGATCTTATTTTTATGGCGTTTCGAGAATGGTTAACAACCACTTCTCGTGTCCTAATTCTTGACCCAACTTATGGTGAATATGTACACGTTTTACAAAATATTATTGGGTGCCAAGTTGATCGCATTGATTTATTAAAAGCCAATAATTATGTAGCGGATACTGATACTCTCATTGCACAAGCGAACAATAATTACGACTTAATTATTATTGTAAACCCAAATAGTCCCACTGGTCAGCACATTTCGCGAACTAAACTTGAAACCATATTAAATCAAATACCAATTTCAACTCGTATTTGGATAGATGAAACTTATATAGAATATACTGGAAATGATCAATCTCTTGAACTATTTGCAACACGTAGTAAAAATAATATTATAATTTGCAAGTCGATGTCCAAGGTATATGCATTGAGTGGCCTTCGGGCTGCCTATTTATGTGCATCTCCATACCAACTAGAAAAACTAAAATCCATATCTCCGCCTTGGGCTGTTAGTTTACCGGCACAAATTGCTGCAGTAACAGCGCTGGAAGACAGAGAGTATTATGAAACATGTTATAAACAAACGCATACATTTAGAGAAGAATTCACTAAAGAATTATCAAAATTTAATTCGATAGAAGTTGTCCCATCAATCGCCAATTTTATTCTTTGCCATCTACCCAGTCATGGCCCTAATGCTGAAACTGTAGTTTCTAGTTGTAAAGCAAAGGGATTGTATTTAAGGGATGTCTCTAATATGGGGACTAATTTCGACAAATTTACCATTAGAATTGCTATTAAAGATAGAGACACAAATCAAATGATACTCAAGTTATTAGAGAAAGCATTAATAGAATAGTATAAAACAAATTCGAAATCAAATTATGAAACACTTTCATTTAATTAGGAAACCGAAGTGGAGCTGCTCCTCCACTTTTGCTACAAATTAAAAACCTTTGAACCTTCAATTTATAACAACGTCACACTTACCAATATGTATGAACGACAATTACTGCTGATTAAAAAAATAGTTTCGACCTTACATGAAGACTTACAATACGATTACCAGTTGAAGATTGAGGCTTTTGATGATCTACAATAGCATCCTAATTTATTAAAGTTTTTGCATATCTTTAAGCTTATGAAACATCCATGATTAATTCTAAACTCAAAAGAGAATGATCTAGATTATACCTATGTCTTTTAAAGACAATTAAAATAAACCCATGAAACTGCAAAACAACATCGCCGAAGAATTTAACGAATTCTCCAAAAACTATACCAACGATATGGTAAAAGTGGTTCCAAATTACTTGAAACTTTTGGAACACTTTACACAGGATATTTCTTTAGGTTTTAATCCAAAACATATCTTAGATTTGGGCTGTGGTAATGGCATTATCACTTCCAAGCTGTTACCTTTATTTCCAAACTCACATTACACACTATTGGATGCCTCCGATAAAATGTTAGAGATATGTGAAGCCCAATTTGGCGTACAACACAGCACCTATGTACAGTCCTATTTTCAGGATTATGAGTTTAAGAAAAATCAGTTTGATATGGTTGTGGCCGGGTTTAGCATACACCATTGCAACGCCAAGGACAAACAAAAGCTCTATAAAGCCATCTATCGATCTCTTACTCCAAATGGTATGTTTATGTGCTCGGATTTGATGGTGGAGCGAAACACCAAAGAACACGATACTTTAGTAGAGCTTTGGAAAACTTTTGTCAACAAAAACCCTACAGATCAGGAGACTTGGGATTGGCTTATGGACCATTACCAAGCCTATGATCATCCAAACGGCTTGGACAAGCAACTAAAATGGTTAAGACAAGCAGGTTTTACCGATTTTAAGATTAGCATTTACGATGCGTATTGGGTGCATCTAAAAGCAATAAAAGCTTTAGGTTGAGAAGCAACGATTAAAAAAAACAAGTCTTTCTTGATTTTTAATCAAATTATAAAAAGTTTATTTATTTTTTAGTATATTTGAATGATAATTCAGTCAATATATATCAAATATATACTTTATGAATGATAACTCATACATAAATTGGGTATCAATGAACGACAAGGCTTTGAGTGAAGCCATTGGCAAATTCATTCAGCACCATCGTTTAAATCAAAATAAATCGCAAGACGCGCTTTCCAAAGCCGCGGGTATCAGTCGGTCCACTTTAAGTTTATTAGAACGTGGGGAGAAAGTCACGCTCAACACCCTAATTCAAGTTTTAAGGGTTCTGGACTTATTGTACATTATGGATGTTTTTAAAATCAATGAGGAAATAAGTCCTTTGGAATATGCAAAGCTGAAAAAGAACAAACGAAAAAAGGCTTCAGGAAAACCTACTGACATAACCAAAACTGACAATTTAGGATGGTAGATGTTGCTGAAATCAAAATCTGGGGCACATGGGTTGGTGCAGTGCGCTGGGACCAAGCCCAACAATTGGCCAGTTTTGAATATGATCCTAAATTTATAACCAATGGTTGGGACCTTTCCCCAATCAAAATGCCCTTAAGTAATGGCAGTCGCATTTATCGTTTTCCTGAACTTAAAAAAGGAAAGAACGATACCGTGGATACCTTTAAGGGGTTACCCGGATTATTAGCAGATGCCTTGCCCGATCACTATGGTAATCAACTTATCAATGTCTGGTTGTCACAACAGGGGCGTCCTGCCGATAGTATGAATCCGGTAGAGCAACTGTGTTTTATAGGCTCTCGCGGGATGGGCGCCTTAGAATTTGAACCGGCACAACTAAAGGCCACAAAACAAGCTTTTAATATTGAAATGGATAGCTTGGTGGAAGTCGCTCAAAAAATGTTATCTAACAGAGAGGCCTTTCAGACCAATTTAAGCAAAGAAGAGGAAAAGGCATTGACCGAAATTTTAAAAGTGGGAACCTCTGCTGGAGGTGCAAGACCCAAAGCCGTCATTGCCTACAATCCTAAAACAGGTGATGTAAAATCTGGACAAAGCAATGTCCCAAAAGGTTTTGAGCACTGGTTGATAAAATTAGATGGTGTTAGTGGTGTGCAATTTGGTGAAAGTCAAGGCTGGGGACGTGTAGAATATGCCTACCATTTGATGGCCAAAGCGTGCGACATTAACATGACCACCTGCCATTTACTGGAAGAACACGGAAGGGCACATTTTATGACCAAGCGTTTTGATCGCGAGGACAACAATACCAGGCACCATATCCAAACCTTGTGCGGCATTCAACATTTTGATTACAACAATCTCCATGGGTATAGTTATGAACAGGTGTTTCAAACCATGCGACTTCTTAGGCTAACTTATCCTGAAGCTGAGCAAATGTTCCGAAGAATGGTATTTAATGTACTAGCAACCAACTGTGATGACCATACCAAGAATTTTTCGTTCCGTTTAAAACAAAACAGCCATTGGGAACTGGCAGAAGCTTATGATGTTTGCTATTCTTATGACCCCACCAATGTTTGGGTCAATCAACAAACCTTGAGCGTCAACGGAAAGCATAGAGGCATTACCAAAAACGATTTAATGAGCATTGCCAAAGCCAATTCGATAAAAAAAGGCGAAAAAATTATTGATGACATCAATACCGTGGTAAGCCATTGGAGTGATTTTGCCTCCCAAGCAAAGGTCAAAGAGGCTTTGAAGCTTAGCATTCAAAATAATCTTCATACACTATAAAAAACTAGAGTTAATGTGACAAATATTAACCTAGCTTTAAATTTGAAATATGCATTAAAACACCGTAGTAACAATTTTATTGTTTTATCGTCGTGATAGTACAAGTAAACTAGTAAAATCATGAAACCATTTAAAATTTTAAATTATTCCATACTCTTCTTCATTTTACTGTTCTCAAATTCCGTTTCTTCTCAAAATCTGGACACTCAAAAAACCAAAAAATCGTTACAATACGAAATTCTAAAAATGGACAGCTTATTTTTTAATATTGCATTTAACACATGTGATTTAGATCTCTATAAAAAAATAATGTCTCCCAATATAGAGTTTTACGATGACCGTTCAGGTTTAAATACATCTTTTGATGTTGAAATAGCTTCTTTTAAAGACAGATGTTCCAGACCTTTTGCCGTAACCCGAAAATTAGCTAGTGCTACGGTACACGTTTTAGGTGATTATGGCGCTTTAGAATTAGGAGCCCATGAATTTTATGAAGATGATAAAAAAGTGCAAAGAGCCAAATTTATTACCATCTGGGAAAGAAAAGAGGGATCTTGGATTATAAAACGTGTAGTAAGCTATGATCACGAGGATGCTTCTAACTAAATTTTTATACAGGTATTACTTGTTCTTTTATTAATGGTTGCTTGTTCAAGCAAGAAAACAAATGAAGTTGAAGGCGCGAGACATTAGAAATGAAACGTCACTTACAATAAATTGAATTAAGAATCAAAACGGTTTTAAAAAACTAGTAAAGCTCTAATTCAAAATTTTATAAAGCATTTCCTTAAGCAAATCCCCTTGTGGTGTGGCATTAGCACCTACGCCCTTGCTTTTTACATCAAATTCCCGCAAAGTAGATACAACGGTACTCACTTTTTTCATGGGGTAATTGCGGGCCGCTTCTATATATTCATTAACAAAATAAGGATTGATTTTTAAGGCAGAAGCTACATTTCGAGGTGACTTGTCATGCAATCCATGAAATTGCAGCAATTGGGAAAAGAAATTAAACAACAAAGATATTGTAACGATTATAGGATTGTCCCTTGGGTTTTCGGCAAAATAATTTACAATTTGATAGGCCTTAAACACATTGCGTTCACCAACGGCTTTGCGGAGTTCAAAATTATTGTAATCCTTACTAATACCAATGTTAACTTCAATATGTTCGGGTGAAATTTGTGTGTTTTTAGGTAAAATAATCTTCAATTTATCCAGTTCGTTGGAAATTTTACCCAAATCATTCCCTAAAAACTCAACCAGCATTTGTGCCGCTTTCGGGACTATGGTATAATCCTGTGAAGCAAGCGTACGTCTAATCCAATCGGCCACCTGATTTTCGTAAAGCTTTTTGCCTTCGTAAACCACACCCATTTTTTGCAGTGTTTTATAAAGTGCTTTTCGTTTGTCAATAGTTTTGTACTTGTAATTTAAGACGAGAAGGGTTGAAGGCTGAGGTTGTTTGGCATAATCAACCAATTTTTCGATTGTTCGGGACAAATCCTGTGCTTCCTTAACAATAACAACCTGATATTCGGCCATCATAGGATAGCGTTTGGCGTTGCCTACAATATCATCAATGGTCACGTCCCGACCATAAAGCACCATTTGGTTAAAGCCTTTTTCGTCATCGGACAATACATTATTTTCGATAAAATTGGAAATCTTATCAATATAGTACGGCTCTTCTCCCATTAAAAAATAAATGGGCTTTAACTTTCGGTTTTTTATATCTGCAATCAGCTGTTTGACCTCGTCCAAATTATAAATCTTTTAAATTTCAAGTACCAAATTCCAATACATCACAATTCGTTTGGAATTTGGAATTTGAATTTTGGATGTTACTTTTTAGTGGTTTACCTTTGGAAAAATCTGATGACACTTTTATGCAGGAACTCAATTTTCCAAGGTTTTCCTTTCGTTTCAAAAATAGCGAAAATAAACGGCTTATATTTGATGGAATTCGCAAAAAATTTGTGGTTTTACAACCCGAGGAATGGGTGCGCCAACATTGTGTTCAATATTTGATTCAAGTCAAGAATTATCCAATATCGTTGATTAACGTGGAAAAAGAACTCAAGATTAACACGTTGCGAAAACGCTACGACATTGTGGTGTATAACCCAGACGGAAGCATTAATTTAATTGTAGAGTGTAAGGCTCCTAAAATAGATATAAAACAAGATGCTTTCGACCAGATTGCGCGTTATAATTTAAAGCTAAATGCCTCTTATTTAATGGTGACCAACGGGATTAATCATTATTATTGTCAAATGGATTTTGAGAATGAGCGCTATACCTTTTTAAAGGATTTTCCCAATTATATTAAAAATGAATAAAAAAACTACGTTTTGGTTTGCAATATTTGGCGCTCTCCTTTTTATAGTGTCATCATTTTTAGGCGGGTTACAGTTTGAAAATTATAGCCATATCAAACAATTTATAAGTGAAAGTTATGCCGTTGACGCGCCTTATGGAATGTATTTAAGCCTTTTTGGCTTTATCCCTAGTGGGATTTTAATCACTATATTTTCATTTTCAGCCTTAAAATATTTTAAACAATCAAGATTAATAAGAGTGGGTTTAATTTGGTTTGGAATTTTTTATGGGATAGGAACTATTGTTGTTAGCATTTTTCCTTGTGATTCTGGTTGCAATAAAGCATTAATTAACCCAAGTATCTCACAAGTCATCCATAATATAATAGGTGCTATCACCTATTTGGTTGTTCCAATTAGTTTAATCCTCATTGGTTTAGGACTTAGGAAATTGAAAACTGGAAAAGTTATTTCAATCCTATCCATATGCTGTAGTGGTATAGCCATACTGTTCACTTATTTGATTAGCACCAATGCTTCTGTTGACTTTAATGGATTATTCCAACGAATTGTTGAAGGATCCATTTTATTTTGGTTAATTAACTTTGCCTATTATTTTAAAAAACAGGATCTAGTTTGAAAATAGCCATCGTCATACTCAATTGGAACGGGAAAGCATTGTTACAAAAGTTTTTGCCATCGGTTATTAAATATTCCCCCGAAGCCGAACTATATGTAGCAGACAATGCCTCAACGGATGATTCGGTAAGTTTTGTAAAAACCAATTTTTTATCGGTTAATATTATTCAGAATACCGAAAATGGAGGCTATGCTAAAGGTTATAATGACGCTTTAAAGCAAATTGACGCCGACGTGTTTTGTTTATTGAACAGCGATGTTGAAGTGACAGAAAATTGGTTGCTTCCTATTCTTTCTGAATTCCAAAATAATCCTGAAACGGCCATTATTCAACCTAAAATTTTAGATTATAAAAACAAAACCCATTTTGAATATGCTGGAGCCGCTGGTGGTTTTATAGATAAATTGGGGTATCCCTATTGTAGAGGTCGCATATTCAACACCATTGAGGAAGACACAGGACAATACAACGATACTACAGAGATATTCTGGGCTTCAGGGGCTTGTTTTTTTATTAGGAAAACAACATTTGAAGCTCTTGAAGGTTTTGACGAATCGTTTTTTGCGCATATGGAAGAAATCGATTTGTGTTGGCGTGCATTTAATCGGGGGTTTAATACCAAATATATAGGGGCTTCTACGGTGTACCATGTTGGGGCAGCCACCTTACAGTCCAATAATCCTAAAAAAACCTACCTCAACTTTAGAAACAGCTTATACATTCTTGTAAAAAATGCTGAAGGAAACTTGTTTTTGCTTTTATTGACAAGGCTTCTTTTAGACGGAGTCGCTGGTATTAAATTTTTATTGGAGTTAAAAATTCAACATACTCTGGCCATTATTCAAGCACACTTAAGTTTTTATGCACGACTCAAAAAACTCCTAATAATTAGAAGATTATCAATAAAAAAGCAAAAATATTACGAAAAGCTCTCAATTGTATCTGCTTATTATCTTAAAAATTGCAAAAAATTCAATAGTTTATAAAAACTGTTAAAATTATTGTTAATATCCTATCGCGGTCTGGTTTTTTACATAATTTTGGTCTATAATTTTAACAACTATTTAATCACGAATTGTATTATGAAAAAATTAATGTTATTGAGTTTTGCAACGATGCTTTTATTGGGATCATGTGTCTCCAAAAAAGAATATACCGCGCTTGAAGCAAAACAAAAAGAAACACAAGACCTTTTAAATACGGCTACTGTTAAATTGAACAGTTGTTTGTCTGATAAGTCTGCTGCTTTGGCTAGACTTGAAGGCTTACAAGAACAATTGGCAGATATGCGTAGGACAAACCAAGACTTGATTGATACTAAAGGAAATTTAACTACTTTAACACAAAAAGGTGCTGAAAATCTTGAAAAATCATTGGAAAGTTTAAAAGAAAGAGATCTAAAAATCACACGTCTACAAGATGCTTTAACTAAAAAAGATAGCGTTACATTGGCTATTGTTACAAGTTTAAAGCGTGAAGTGGGCATCAACGATCCTGACATTGAAATCAACGTTGAAAAAGGAGTGGTGTTTATCTCTATTGCAGACAAATTATTATTTCAAAGTGGAAGCTACAACGTAACTTCTAGAGCTAAAGAAATTTTAGCTAAAGTTGCTAAAGTGATCAATAGCAAACCAAACTTTGAAGCGATGGTAGAAGCTCATACTGATAATGTACCTTACAAAAGAGATCCTCTTTTAGACAACTGGGATTTAAGTGTGAAACGCGCAACTTCTGTAGTAAGAGTTTTGGAAGATTTAAAAGTAAATCCTCAACAACTTATTGCTGCTGGACGTAGTTATTACGTGCCTCTAGTAGATAATGATACTGCTGAAAACAGAGCAAAAAATAGACGTACACGCATTGTGGTTCTACCTAAAATTGACCAATTCTATGAAATGGTTGAAAAAGAAATGAAAAATCTTGCTGCTGGAAATTAATTCAGTTAAAGCTAATGTTCTAAAAGCTCAATCGAAAGGTTGGGCTTTTTTTTATACTAAGATTCCTGCTTAGAATGAATTTTAAAAGAT
The DNA here is from genome assembly GCA_051814705.1 of Flavobacteriaceae bacterium LMO-SS05. Taxonomy (GTDB): domain Bacteria; phylum Bacteroidota; class Bacteroidia; order Flavobacteriales; family Flavobacteriaceae; genus Geojedonia. The sequence continues at coordinate 132,384 of JBPWQW010000002.1, read as the reverse complement.
CTCTAAACTCCCCTTCCCTTTTCTCACAATAATAGGCTCATCTTCAGATAAATCGATAATAGTAGAAGGCTCATTATCTCCATATCCACCATCGATCACCAAATCTACAAGATGATCCCACTTTTCGTATATCAATTCAGGATCTGTGGTATATTCCAAAATCGCGTCTTCATCATAAATGGAGGTTGAAATAATGGGATTGCCCAATTGTTTTACAATTTCTAATGGAATGTTATTTCCAGGAATCCGTATACCAACAGTTTTTTTCTTTTTAAAAGCACTAGGTAAAGTTTTGGCCCCAGGAAGAATAAAAGTATAGGGACCTGGAAGGGCGCGTTTTAAAATTTTAAAGGTAGTCGTACTAATTTGCTTCACATAATCGCTCAAATTACTTAAATCGTAACACACAAATGAAAAATTAGCCTTTTCAAGTTTGACGTTTTTTATTCTAGCGATGCGCTCTAATGCCTTATTATTGTTAATATCACAACCCAAGGCATAAACGGTATCAGTAGGATAAATGATCAACCCGCCGTTTCTTAGGACATCAATAACTTTTTGAATTTCTTTTTCATTTGGATTCTCTTCATATATTCTAATAAATTCAGCCATAATATCATTTATCCAATTATATCCAATTTTGCAAAACGCAATAACAGTTTTTTAACGCCCCCGTGCTCAAAATTGATCTCAGCTTTAACATCGGCACCAACGCCTTCGATTTTTAGGACTTCTCCTTTTCCAAAACGCATATGTTCTACGATATTTCCTACCACTAATTTACCATCAAATAAATTAACAGAGCCCCCATTGGCTTTACTTAGTGGTTTTAATTTTGCCGGAGGAATAAATTTAGGTGGTGGAGCAGCTTTCTTTTGTATAGGTTTTTTAAACCGAATTGTACTGGGTGCAGCTCTGCGGCCAGACTCAGGGTTTATATCTCCAAAAATATCTGCTGATAGCATGGGATTTTGTCTGCGATCTTCAATTGGAGTCATATTATCCAAATAGGCATCGTCTATTTCTTCAATAAACCGACTGGGTTCAGCATCAATCAATTTTCCCCATCGGTAACGTGATAAGGCATAAGTTAAATACGCTTGTTTTTCAGCTCGGGTCAATGCCACATAAAATAAACGTCGCTCCTCCTCCAACTCACTTCGCGTATTCATGCTCATGGCGCTTGGGAATAGATCTTCTTCCATCCCAACAATATATATATAAGGAAATTCCAATCCTTTAGCCAAATGAATCGTCATTAATGCAACTCTATCATCATCGCCTTTATCATTGTCCAAGTCGGTTGCCAAAGCCACATCTTCCAAAAATTCTGCTATGGACCCAGTGGCATCTGCCAATTCCTTTTGCCCTTCCACAAAATCCTTCATACCATTCAAAAGTTCCTCGATATTTTCCATTCTGGCAATATCTTCAGGTGCCCCACCAGAATTGTACACTTTAAGGATACCTGTCACTTTAGTAACATGGTCGGTAAGTTCAAATGCGTTGGCACTTTGGCTCATGATTTGAAAACTCTCAATCATGGTCACAAAATCTTGAAGCTTGGTTTTTGTACCTGAATTGACGTTGACCTCCGTTTTGTCGATATGCTTCATCACTTCAAAAATAGAACGCTGATAACCGTTGGCAGCTACAATAAGCTTATCCATGGTGGTCTGCCCAATGCCCCGTGTTGGAAAATTGATGACGCGTTTTAAAGCTTCTTCATCGGCTGGATTAATGATCAAACGCAAATAGGACAGCACATCTTTAATTTCTCTGCGCTGGTAAAAAGACAAGCCTCCGTAAATTCTATACGGAATATTGCGTTTTCTTAAGGCGTCTTCTATTGCTCGGGATTGTGCATTGGTACGGTACAAAACTGCAAAATCGCTGTCCTTTAATTGATGCTGCATTTTATTCTCAAAAATGGAACTTGCAACAAATCGTCCTTCATCCCCATCGGTCATGGATCGGTTTACCTTTATTTTAGGGCCTTCCTCATTGGACGTCCAGACCACTTTATCAAGTTTTGTCTGATTTTTATCAATAATGGAATTGGCTGCATTGACAATATTTTTAGTGGAACGATAATTTTGTTCCAACCTAAATAGTTTCACATCGTCATAATCCTTCTGAAAATTGAGAATGTTATTGATGTTTGCGCCCCTAAAAGCATAAATACTTTGGGCATCATCTCCAACTACACAAATATTTTGAAAACGGTCTGATAAGGCTCTTACAATCAAATACTGGCTGTGGTTGGTATCTTGATACTCATCCACCAAAATATAACGAAATCGGTCTTGATATTTAGCCAATACATCTGGAAATCGAGTTAACAATTCATTGGTTTTAAGAAGTAAATCATCAAAATCCATAGCTCCAGCTTTAAAGCATCGGTCTACATAATTTTTATAAATCTCGCCCAGTTGTGGTCGTCTCGCAGCAGTATCAGCTTCTATTAATTCAGGGTTTTGAAAATAGGCCTTAACGGTAATTAAGCTGTTTTTATATGATGAAATTCTTGAATAAACCTGCTTATACTTATAAATCTCTTTATCCAATTTCATTTCTTTAATGATAGATGAAATCAAACTCTGTGAATCTTGGGTATCATAAATTGTAAAATTGCTTGGATACCCCAAACGGTCGGCTTCAAAACGTAAAATTTTCGCAAAAACCGAGTGAAAAGTACCCATCCAAAGGTTTTTAGCCTCACTTTCTCCAACAATTGAGGCAATCCTCGATTTCATCTCGCGTGCGGCCTTATTAGTAAAGGTCAAGGCCAAAATATTGAAAGGATCCACTCCTTGACTCATCAAATAAGCTATCCTAAAGGTTAGTACACGGGTTTTTCCAGAGCCAGCACCTGCAATCACAATCATAGGACCATCTTTTTGCAAAGTAGGTGCCAATTGCGCATCGTTTAACTGACGTAAATAGTTCTCCAAAATTATAGTTCTTTTAATGCGTGAATTTAACCAATGCTCGCTTTTTAACTAAGGGTTTTTCTAAATAATTATAAACAATCCCTACTTAACGGTGATTTTATCAAAATTTAAATATCTTTAAGCTTCAAATTTTTTTATATGAAAACTAATGCCATTTTAGTCAGTCTTTTTGTTTTAGGTCAATCTGTTATGTTTTCACAACAAGCAATAAAAATTCAAGGCCCTGTCATTGAGGATTATGGTGACACTTATGTAATCGATAATCCAGATATTGTAACTGAAATCGACTCTGAATTGAAAGTTATCTTTGATGTTGACAAATCATCAGAGGACAAAAGTGAGGTAAATAAATATATTGAGGTAGCAGCACGTTTTTTGAATATGCATGTCCATGCAGGAATGAAGCTCGAGCAACTCAAGGTAGCCATGACCATTCACGCTGGAGCAGCACAGGACGTGCTTACTAATGAGGCCTATAACGAAAAGTTTGGGGTTGATAATCCTAATTTAAAACTCATTAATGCTTTAAGTGAAGCTGGAGTAGATGTGATTGTTTGTGGGCAATCTGCAGCAAAAAATAATATGTCTCGTGAAGATATCATCCCAAAAGTAAAAATCGCACTTTCAGCGACAACAGCATTAATTCAATATCAAAATAAAGGCTATCAATTTGTTAAATACTAAAAACCATGATGAAGAAATCAATCCTATTAACTTTCCTATTATCAACTATTTTAGCATTTTCCCAATCAGAGATTGAAAAAGATATAACATCTATCGAGTCAAAGGTCATTGAATGGCGCAGGGATTTTCATCAACATCCAGAACTTTCCAATCGAGAATTTAGGACTGCTGAAAAGGTTGCTGCACATTTAAAATCTCTTGGTATTGAAGTACAAACAGGAGTCGCCAAAACAGGGGTTGTTGGACTTTTAAAAGGAGACCTTCCTGGAAAAGTAGTGGCACTTCGAGCCGATATGGATGCCTTGCCCGTAACAGAACGCAATGATTTGCCTTATAAATCTGAAGTAAAAACCTCGTTTTTAGATACCGAGACAGGTGTTATGCACGCTTGTGGCCATGATACTCACATCGCTATTTTAATGGGGGTGGCTGAAGTACTTTCAAAACATAAAGACCAAATACATGGCACGGTGAAGTTTATTTTTCAACCCGCTGAAGAAGGCCCACCACCGGGTGAAGAAGGCGGTGCAAGATTAATGGTTAAGGAAGGCGTTTTGGATCATCCAAAAGTCGATGCCATTTTTGGCTTGCATATCAATTCAGCGACACCAGTAGGTACTATCAAATATAAAACGGGAGGTATTTTGGCTGCCGTGGAGCGCTTCGTCATTACAGTCAAAGGAAAGCAAACTCACGGCTCTCAGCCATGGTCGGGTGTAGACCCCATTCTCATCTCAGCAAAAATCATTGATGGTTTACAGACCATTATCAGTAGGGAATCAAATCTGTTAGTAGAACCCGCTGTGATTACTGTGGGCAAGATCACCAGTGGTACTCGATTTAACATTATTCCTGAACGTGCCGAACTTATAGGTACCGTCAGAACATTGGATCCCGACATGAGAACCCTGATCTTAAAACGAATGACCGAGATGTCGGAAACCATTGCAAAAGCCTATGGTGGTTCGGCTACCATAGAATTTCAAAATACAGCTGCCATAACTTACAACGACCCCAATCTTGTTGAAGAGATGTTACCCACCTTAAAAGCGCAAGCTGGAGAAGAACATGTGGTCGTCATGAAGGCCATTACAGGTGGAGAGGACTTTTCGTTTTTTCAGGAAGTCGTTCCCGGGTTTTATTTCTTCTTGGGAGGGATGACTCCAGGAAACACGCAGGTTTTTCCACACCATACTCCTGATTTTCAAATTGATGAAAACGGAATGTTACTCGGGGTAAAGGCTTTGACCAATTTGGCGATTGACTATTTAAAAAATTAGCTGTATCCTGTATTTAAGGCCTGTTAAAATGATTCAAATTCGATAAAAAACGATACTTTAGTCAAGCACTAAATCATTTAAAATATGAATCCAGAACGAATTATTGACCTTATTTTTTACGCCATTCCGGCATTAATCACTGGCATAATTGCTTATTACTTTTTTAAGGAACACACTAAAAATGAAGATGGTCGAAGACGCTTTTTATTACATCGAGATATGCAGGTCAACGCAATGCCATTACGGCTTCAAGCTTATGAACGGATGGCCTTATTTTTGGAGCGTATCAACCCAAACAAATTAATAGTTCGGGTGACTCCAACATCCTCAAATAAAGGAGATTATGAAGCCTTATTAATAGCAACCATTGAACAGGAATTTGAACACAATTTATCACAACAAATCTACTTAAGTGATGAATGTTGGGGCATTATCAATGCCGCTAAAAATGCCACCATTCAATTTATTAGAAAAGCCAGTTTACTCAAAAAAGCGACCACTGCCAATACATTAAGAGAGGTAATTTTAACCGAAATGATGGAACGCCGCGCCCCTAGCGATGCAGCATTGTCTTATATTAAACAGGAAGTAAGTGCGATGTGGTAGTTTTATAGAACCATCACGATTGTTTTTCTACCAAAGGACTTAGGTCCTCATTTTTATATTTTGCAAAATTAAATCCACTTTGCCACCATTTGGTCATCTTTTCCTTTTCAAAAATTAGTGAATTGGTAGTCAATACGGTTGGCGTATAATAAAAGTTGATGATCGCATTTTGATTTGACGCTGCAAATTTTCCAATCTTTATGTTCTGGCTTTCAATTCTATCCAACATGAACTCAAACATATTCGTCAATAAATTAAATGCATTTGATGAAGGCATTCTGTTAAGCTGACTGGTTTCAGTTTTCAAAATAATCGCATCCACCACAGTTGCTCCACGCTTAATAGCTTCTTCAATAGGCACCATAGTACCTAAACCCCCATCGGCGTATTCACAGCCCCCTTTTTTGACCAAGGACATAAATGGGGTGTAATTGCAGGAAATCCAAATCCAATCGCAGAACTCTTCATAGTCAAAGTCCCGAATGGATTTATATTCTACCTGATTAAGTGATAAATTGGAAACCGTTACGACAACCTCCAAATTACTTCGTTTTAGGGCGTTAAAATCCCTAACAGTTAGAGTATTCTTAATTAAGGTTCTCAAATTAAGACTCTGCCCAAAGGTTTTACTTCCGCTCAATATATTTCTAAGCACATTAAAGTGATTGATTTTTATATTTTCAACCCCTCTTTTTCTTTTAATTAAAAAAGGGCAACTATTAAAAATGGAGGCTTGATTTACATTCGTGTAAACTTCCTTAATTTTATTGACCTTTTTCAAAGCCAAATGCGACACCAAAAGACTTCCTGTAGAAGTACCGATAAAGATATCATATTCATGCTTGTTATTCTCAATAAGATACTGTGCCACACCGCCTGCAAAAGCGCCTTTGCTCCCTCCTCCTGATATAACTAATGCCCTCATATACTATTATTTAAACTGTATTTTGCTTTGTGATTTGAATATTGGTCGATTTTGACGCTCATTTATTTCAAATACTAAATTAACACTTATCCTTGTCATTCGTTCTAAAAGAATTAATTTAGTTTCATGAATGTCAATCTCCAAACTCCCATAGATTATCTCAAAGGCGTTGGCCCCAATCGCGCCGATTTACTGCGCAAAGAGCTTGGCATCCACACCTATCAAGACTTAATAAACTTGTTTCCCAATCGGTATTTGGATCGGACACAATATTACAAAATTGGTCAGTTACAACGAAACAATGCCGATGTTCAAATTATTGGTCAGGTCACGGGCTTTAAGGAAGCACCTCAAAAACGAGGAAAACTTTTAATCGCAACCTTTCAAGATGAAACTGGAAAAATGGATTTGGTATGGTTTAGAGGCCATAAATGGATACGGGACAGCATTAAACTCAACACTCCTTATGTCATCTTCGGGAAAACCAATTGGTTTAATGGGGTATTTAATATGCCGCATCCCGAAATGGAATTGGTGGAAGACCATGAAAAAAGTCTGCGTTCGGCCATGCAACCCGTTTATCCATCAACCGAAAAGTTATCAAATAAGGGCATTACCAATCGTGTGATCAATACCCTCATGCAGCATTTATTTTTGGAAACCAAGGGTCAATTTGTTGAGACTTTATCGGAATCGGTAATTTCAGAACTCAAGTTGCTTTCCAAAAGTGAGGCTCTTTTCAACGTGCATTTTCCAAAGAATCAAGAGCTATTGGCCAGGGCGCAATTTCGTTTAAAATTTGAAGAATTATTCTACATTCAATTGCAATTGATTATCAAAAATCTAATCCATAAATCTAAAATTAAAGGGTTTCACTTTACAACTGTCGGGCATTACTTCAACACCTTTTTTAATGAGCTTTTACCCTTTGAATTGACCAATGCCCAAAAGCGAGTAATTAAAGAAATTCGCGCCGATATGGGGAGCAATGCCCAAATGAACCGATTGTTGCAAGGTGATGTAGGTTCTGGAAAGACCATAGTAGCGCTAATGGCAGTGTTAATCGCACTTGACAACGATTTCCAAGCTTGTTTTATGGCTCCGACTGAAATTTTGTCAGTACAACACTTCAATGGTTTAAGTGAATACTGTAATAAATTGAATATCAGCATTAAACTATTAACTGGTTCAAGTACTACTTCAGAAAGACGAGCCATTCACGAATCTTTGGAAAATGGAGATTTACAACTCCTTATTGGTACCCATGCCCTACTCGAAGATACGGTAAAATTTAAAAATTTAGGGCTTGCCATCATTGACGAGCAACATCGTTTTGGGGTCGAGCAACGCAGTAAATTATGGAAGAAAAATACGGTCCCTCCACATATTTTAGTAATGACCGCAACCCCAATTCCAAGAACTTTGGCCATGTCGGTTTATGGAGATTTGGACATCTCGGTTATCGACGAATTACCTCCAGGAAGAAAGTCTATAAAAACAGTGCATCGTTATGACAAAAATCGCCTAAAAGTCTTTCAATTTATTAGAGACGAAATCAAAAAAGGACGACAGGTTTATATAGTGTATCCGTTAATTCAGGAAAGTGAGAGCATGGACTATAAAGATTTGATGGATGGCTATGCCAGTATTGAGCGAGATTTTCCAAAACCAAATTATCAAGTTTCCGTTGTTCATGGTAAAATGAAAGCCGCCGATAAAGATTATGAAATGCAACGTTTCATTAAAGGAGAAACACAAATTATGGTGGCTACTACCGTTATTGAAGTTGGGGTTGATGTTCCCAATGCTTCGGTTATGGTTATTGAAAGTGCCGAACGCTTTGGATTATCCCAATTACATCAATTACGTGGCCGTGTTGGTCGTGGAGCCGAACAAAGTTATTGTATTTTAATGACCGGTCATAAATTAAGCCATGACAGTAAAACACGTTTGGAAACCATGACCAGAACCAATGACGGTTTTGAAATTGCCGAGGTCGATTTGCGCTTGCGTGGTCCCGGAGATATTATGGGAACTCAACAAAGCGGTGTATTGAACCTAAAAATTGCCGATGTCATCAAAGACAAAGACATCTTGCAAACGGCGCGTTATTATGCCAAAAAAATACTCGGTACCGATCCCTCATTAAAAACCGTCGAAAATAAAGCTATCCTGTATACCTACAAACAATTAAGTAAATACAAGAACATTTGGAATTATATCAGTTAACCTTCATTTTTTATACTTAAATCGACGCTTTAATCTCAAAAATATGAAAAACTTCTTCTTTTTAATCGTCTTTTTTTTAGCCTTCTGGTCATGTGAACCTAAAAACGCCAAAGATCTAACTGACAAGTGGAAACAGGAAATCCTTGAATCCGAAGAAAATTTTGTAGCAATGCTAAACGATAAGGGTTTACATGAAGCCTTTGTAGCTTATGCGGCTAATGACGCTGTGATCATGCGCAACAATAAAGTTTATATTGGCAAAGAAGCCATAGATGAGCATTACAAAGCTGTTCACACGACGACCATGGTTTGGACTCCCGATTTTGTAGATGTTTCTAAATCTGGAGATTTGGGCTATACCTATGGAACCTATCACTACACGTATACAGATTCCCTTGGCAACAAGCAAGTTGATACAGGCATTTTTCACACGGTTTGGAAACGCCAACTGGATGGGACTTGGAAATTTGTCTGGGATTAAAAAAAAGCCGCCTAAAAATGATATTTGTCATTCCGCCTCGAATACTTCGAGTGAGAATCTTACAATCCTGATTAAGACTGTAATGAGAACCTGAAACCCATCTGCGTTGGACAGGAAGTTCAGGTCGACAAGACTTCCATTTTTAGACAACTTCAAAACACAATTGAACGTGTTTTAATTGATGTATTTTACATGACCCCCAGCTCTGCCAAAAGTTTTTCTGAATTGGCTTTTACAGCAGGAGGAGGATTCATGGATAACGATTTTTTTAAATATTTAATGGCATTCTTCTTATCGCCCATGGTTTTATAACATTCGCCCAAACTGTCATAGACGTTAGGGTTAGTGGGATCCAGTTTAACCGCTTTTTGAAAATAAGTCAACGCTCTTTCATAATCTTTTGAACCCAACATTTGATAACCCAAATTGTTCAATTGATTGGCATTTGCCATGGTTGCTGCTTCATCCATAAGCGTTGCGTATGCTTGGTTATTTCCCATTTTGTTCATAATCTGTGCCTTTGTGAACACATTACTAAACGTTTTTTGACTATAAAATTGTCCTGCAATGGCATTATCGATCCAACCCAAAGCCTCATTTAAATCGCCACCATTATTTAAGGCATAATTGGCAGCCTGCTCCCAGTTTTGTCTTTGAAAACCTTTTTGACCTTCTAGGTCTTTCCTCATATTAGCCAAAACGATGGGGCTAACATCTACTTCTATTTTAAATGGAATTTGTTTCTTTTCCCAATTCAATACCACTTTAGCTGATGTGGCGTCCACATTTATAAAATCGTAAGTGAGTAGTTCTGTAAAGGGTATTGAGTTGGTCTGTACATCCACACGTAAAGCATCTTCGGAAGGCTCATAAAAAAAGCTCCCCCAAGCAGTCGAATTTTTAGAGAAGATGATGGTCGCTTTGCCATTTTCGTAAATGATCATGTGCAATCCATAGATTCCAGCTTTTAAAGCTTGGCCTTCAATGGTGACGTCGTTAGTAAAATTAATCGTGGTGTTTTCATTAGCTCCAGCACGCCAAGGTGATTCTGCAGCCGTGCCAAAACCCAGATTATTCATACCAAAAGGCACTAATTTACCCCATATCACCCTATCGTTTACGCTAGGTCTAGAATAAGTTATACTGATGTCGGTAATCCCCACACGCTGAGAAACGGTTGCGCTTTGGCTGCCACGGGGTGTATCAAGTTGAGCGAATGCAACTGAATGCAGACTTAATATCAAGAGCAATAATAATTTGGAAAGGTGGTTTTGTATCATTTTTTGGTGGATTAATTAGTTTATCCCTCCAAATTAGTAGGTATAGCCCACCCTAGTTGTTAGCATTTTGTTAATTAACTGTTTTTTAAGAGTTTGGATGTCATAGCCTATCAGTTGATTTGAAAACTCCAATAATAGTAACTATACTTTCCGTTTGATTTAAATATGTATAGAGAGAAGACGACCTGTTAAACGTTATATATACATTTAAGGTTAAGAGTAACCAAAAAAAATCTACTCCATCAAAAGCGAATCTACAAACCCTTCAAAGTCCTTTTTAAACTCCACATATTTCTCCCCAGTAGCGGGGCCATTAAAACCCGTGTGGATTTTACGCACTTTGCCTTTTTTGTCTATAAAAATAGTGGTTGGATAAGACAGGACATGGTTGAGCATCGGTAGTTTTTCTTGTGCCTTAACTTTATCGGAAGTGCCAAATTGGGCCAATACCATAGGATAATCAATCCCAATATTATCTTTTAAACGGGCCATGCTTTTAAAGGCTTTCTCTTTAGTTTTGGCATATTCAAAGGCTATGGCCACAAATTCAACATTTAAATCCTTATGTGATCTGTAATACTCAGAATAGTACTTGGTCTCGTCCAGACAATTAGGACACCAACTCCCCATCAATTGCACAATGACCACTTTGTTTTTAAAGCGCTCATCGGTGAGTGACACCATATTACCAGAAATATCTGGAAACGTAAACGCCAAGGCATCATATCCTTCTTTCAAAAACGTTAGAGATTCTGGATCAGGCAACTCATAGGTTTCATTTCGTTTGGCACTAAAAGATTCTTTAAAATGATTACCCGAATAAAACGTTCCTTGCAAAGTGCTATCCGTAACGGTGGCGGTAAATAAATAAACATGTGAACCATCAAAAGTAGAAAGTTTCAGTTGGTCTCCATTTAAAACGCCTTCCAAAAATCGGTAATCCCCAGTCGTGGTTCTAAATGTTCCCGTAACGTGGTTTCCAATCTGCTTAAAAATACCCAAAGCTTCTTCCTCAACTTCTTCAATTCCGTCTCCAAATACGGTTTCCCAATGCCCCGAAATATTATATGTCGGCTTTTCTTCAATTTTAAATCGGTCTTTAGCCCCGAATTTTGCTGTAATTGGTACGATTCTATCTCTGTTTTCTTCAACAAAAACCCCACTAAGTGTACTATCGGTAAGTTTAGCTGAAATATAATAATCTTCAAAAGCAGGCATTTTTATCAACACTGAATCATTTTTGTAGGTGATATCGTCTACAAAAATTACTTCATCGGCATTAAAGAGTTTAAGACTATGAGCTGAAGTGACTTCAAAATTAAAAGGTAAAAATTGACCGTCTGAAACCTGTATTTCAGCACGCCAAATTCCTAAATTAAGCGTATTAGATGACTCTTTATTACAAGAAAGACATAGTATGCACAGTGAAAAAACGAGGGCTTTTTGCATGTTTAATGATGGGTTTACTAATTATCAATCGTAATATAAATAAAATACTTACAAATAAAAATAATTTACCGTTTTCATAACTATTCAGTATTGTTATCTTTGCGCCAATATATCCTACTATTGATATGAAGATTTCATATAATTGGCTAAAACAATTTATTAAAACAGATTGGTCTCCCGAAAAAACGGGGGAACTTCTTACCGATTTAGGTTTGGAAATTGAAGGCATTGAAGCCTTTCAATCTGTAAAAGGCGCTCTTGAAGGGATTGTAGTTGGAGAGGTATTAACCTGCATTCAACATCCCAACGCCGACCGATTAAAACTAACTACCGTGACCATTGGTTCTGGAGAACCGCTACAAATTGTATGTGGCGCTCCTAATGTAGCCGCTGGGCAAAAGGTGCCTGTTGCGACCATAGGGACCACTTTGTATACCGATAAAGGTGAAGCCTGGACCATCAAAAAAGGAAAGATTAGAGGCGAAGAAAGCTACGGTATGATTTGCGCCGAGGATGAAATGGGCTTAGGGACTTCACATGACGGTATCCTAGTACTAGACAAAAAGCTTGAAGTAGGCACTTTGTTATCTGATGTTTACAAGGTTGAAAACGATCAGGTGTTCGAAATAGGACTGACACCTAACCGAGCAGACGCCATGAGCCATTACGGAGTAGCTCGCGACCTCAAGGCAGGATTGATTCAAAGAGACATTAATAAAGAACTTATAACACCTTCGGTGAGTGCATTTCACGTCGACAATAGAACCTTAAAAGTAGACGTCGAAGTAGCTGATAAAAATCTTGCGCCCCGCTATTGTGGCGTCACCCTTTCTGGCTTAAAAATAGAAGATTCTCCCATTTGGTTACAAAACAGATTAAAAGCCATTGGTATCACTCCAAAAAACAATGTGGTAGATGTAACCAATTATGTGCTTCACGAACTGGGCCAGCCTTTACATGCTTTTGATGCTTTAAAAATCAAGGGAAACAAAGTCATCGTTAAAACACTGCCAAAAGGCACTAAATTTATAACCCTAGACGGCATAGAGCGAGAACTCCATGAAGAGGATTTAATGATTTGTGATGCCGAAAAACCTATATGCATCGCAGGAGTATTTGGAGGTATCACTTCTGGAGTTACTGAACAAACCACCAGTATCTTTTTGGAAAGTGCCTATTTTAACCCCATAAGTATTCGTAAGACGGCTAAGCGCCATGCTTTAAGTACTGACGCTTCTTTTAGCTTTGAAAGAGGCATAGACCCAAATATTACCGAGTACGCTCTTAAACGCGCTGCATTGTTGATCCAGGAAGTCGCTGGAGGGGAAATCACAAGTGATTTGATCGATATGTACCCTAATAAAATAGAAGACTACCAGGTTAGGTTAAGCTTTGAAAATGCTAAAAAATTAATTGGAGAAGAAATTCCTCAAGAAGTCATCGAACGCATCCTTATGTCGCTTGACATTAAAATAAACAACGTTACCGAAACTGGTTTGGGATTGACCATTCCTGCGTATAGAAATGATGTGACTCGAGAAGCCGACGTGATTGAAGAAATTCTAAGGGTATATGGCTACAATAACATCAAAACAACCGAAAAACTGAATGCCTCGATTTCAAATTCGTCTCGTTTTGAAGATTATAAATTGCAAAATAGCGTAGGAAATCAATTGGTGGCTCAAGGTTTTTTTGAAATTCTGTCCAATTCGCTGACCTCTCCTAAATATATTAAACTGAGTGAGCAGTTAAAGCAAGAGCACAATGTGGAAATATTGAATCCATTAAGCAAGGATTTAAGTGTGCTACGCCAAACCTTATTGTTTTCAGGTTTAGAAGCCGTGAGTTATAACAGCAATAGAAAACGACAGGATTTAAAATTATTTGAGTTTGGTAAAACCTACCACAACTATCACGGTAATCGTGAAGAGCATAAACATCTATCCATTTTTGTGACTGGAAAACGGTTTGCAGAACGATGGACGTCACCTGCCCAAAAAAGTGATTTCTTTTTTCTAAAAGGAACAATTATCGCCCTTTTGGAGCGTCTTGGGATAACAGCACTCCAATCTTCACCATTATCAAATAATGTGTACAGTGAAGGCATCGCTTTATCCAAAGGAAAGTCAACTTTGGTCGATTTTGGCTTGGTCAATAAAAAGATTTTAAAACATTTTGATATCACTAACGATGTTTTAGTTGCTGATTTTCACTGGGATCAGGTCATAGACATGGCTAAACACAACTCAATTACCTTTAAAGACCTTCCTAAATATCCTGAAGTGCGTCGCGATTTTGCTTTGCTTTTGGACGAGCATATTACTTTCGAACAAATTGACACTATTGCTAAGAAAACCGAAAGTGAGCTCCTTAAGGCAGTAGATCTGTTTGATGTGTATCAAGGGGGAAATCTTCCAAAAGGTAAAAAAAGTTATGCTGTAAGTTTTACTATTCAAGATGAGAACAAAACACTGACCGATAAGCAAATTGATAAAATAATGAGTAAGCTTCAAGCAAATTTCGAACAACAACTTGGAGCCGAATTGAGATAGTGACCAGCTTTTCTGGTTTTTTCATGGAAAAAAAAGAATCTTTTTTACAGAATAGATTAAAAAGCGTGGGTTATGCCTTCAAGGGCGCCTTTTATCTTTTAAGAACCGAGTCCAGTATAAAAGTTCAGTTTGCCATAGCTGTACTGGTTACCCTAGCCGGATTTTATTTTGATATTTCCAAAACAGAATGGCTTTTCCAAATTGGTTTTATAGGTTTGGTCATGAGTATAGAAGGAATAAACACAGCAGTTGAGTACCTTGCCGACTTCATTCATCCCGAACACCATCAGTCTATTGGTCGCATCAAAGATATTGCTGCCGGTGCCGTTTTTATAGCTTCGATAGCTGCTGTTATAGCAGCTATTGTGATTTATTTTCCCAAAGTTTTTTAATACTAATTCCGTTAGGATAAACGTTAGTAATTTGTATTTTTGTTTCAATCTAACAACGCATTGATGGCGAAGAAGAAAACCAAAACCAAAAGCAGTACTACTTCAAAATTAAAAAAACCGAATTTTAAATTATCAAGTCAACAGAAACTCATTTTTGGAAGCTTGTTGATTATTATTGGCATCCTTCTATTTATCGCATTTTTATCCTTTTTATTTAACGGTAAAGCCGACCAAAGCACACTTACTAAACTCGCTTCAAGAGATGTGGAAGCTCAAAACTGGCTCAATAAACTTGGGGCTTGGGTGAGCGATTTATTTATTACCAAAGGTTTTGGTATAGCCTCTTTTATATTTTCAGGATTAATTTTCCTCTCTGGAATTTATATGACATTGGACATCAATAAAGCCAAATTGCGCAAACATTGGATTTGGGGAACGCTCATCGTTATTTGGCTATCCATATTTTTTGGATTTTTTGCACATCTTAACGGCACACTTGGAGGTATTATTGGTTTTGAAATGAATAGCTTTTTTCAGGATTATATGGGCAAAATTGGCACTGCCCTCCTACTCTTTTTTGGGTTGATAGTGTATTTAGCCATTCGGTTTAAACTTACTGGACAAAGCTTTGTAAATCTTTTTAAAAGTGCTAAAAAAGATTTTTCAACAGAATTTATCCCTGAAGAAGACGATTTTGAAGTGTCTTTAGATAATGATTTAGCTGTTGAAGCTGAAGCCATTAAATCGGTTTATGATATTAATCCTAAAGACACCAAACCTTCAAATGATTTAAAAATTGAAGTCTCCAAGTCTGATGAATTGGATATGGAAATTGAACATACCAAGGAGGAGCCATCTGAAACCGATAACCTTGCCAATGCATTGGTTGAAGATTATGGACAATACGACCCAACTTTAGAGCTGAGCAAATACCAGTTGCCACCTTTGGACCTTCTTAATAAATATAATGCCGAAGGAATTACCATCAATCAGGAAGAACTTGAAGAAAATAAAAATAAAATTGTTGAAACTCTGGGCAATTATAGCATAGGGATTTCTAATATTAAAGCGACAATTGGCCCTACCGTCACGCTTTATGAAATTGTTCCAAATGCAGGTATTCGAATATCAAAAATCAAGAATTTAGAAGATGATATTGCGTTATCATTAGCCGCTTTGGGTATTCGTATTATTGCGCCAATACCAGGAAAAGGAACCATTGGGATTGAGGTTCCTAATAAAAATGCAACCATTGTATCGATGCGTTCGGTAATTGCATCTCAAAAGTTCCAGAAATCGGAAATGGAGCTGCCTATCGCTTTTGGTAAAACTATTAGTAACGAAACCTTTGTGGTCGATCTTGCAAAAATGCCCCATTTATTGATGGCTGGAGCAACAGGTCAAGGTAAATCGGTTGGAATCAACGCCGTTTTAACCTCGCTTTTATACAAAAAACATCCCGCAGAAGTGAAGTTTGTTTTGGTTGACCCAAAAAAAGTGGAGCTTACCCTTTTCAACAAAATTGAACGCCATTATTTGGCAAAACTGCCAGATAGTGAAGATGCCATTATAACGGACAATACAAAAGTGATCCACACTTTAAATTCCTTATGTATTGAAATGGACAACCGTTACGAGATGCTAAAAAATGCCATGGTTCGTAACATTAAGGAATATAATGAAAAGTTTAAAACTCGTAAACTCAATCCAAACGAAGGTCATCAATTTTTGCCTTACATCGTTTTGGTTATCGACGAGTTCGCCGATTTGATCATGACAGCCGGAAAAGAAGTGGAAACTCCAATAGCACGATTGGCACAATTGGCTCGAGCCATTGGTATTCATTTAGTTATTGCTACCCAACGCCCCTCGGTTAATGTCATTACAGGTATTATTAAGGCGAATTTCCCGGCGCGCATAGCCTTTCGGGTGACTTCAAAAATAGATTCACGAACCATTTTGGATGGTTCAGGTGCCGATCAACTTATTGGTCGTGGTGATATGTTATTCACCCAAGGTAATGACATTATAAGAATTCAGTGTGCTTTTGTTGACACTCCCGAAATAGAAAAAATAACCGGATTTATTGGCTCACAAAAAGCCTATCCTAACGCCCATTTACTGCCTGAATATATAGGTGAGGAAAGTGGCACAAGTCTTGATATGGACATATCCGAACGAGACCAGCTGTTTAGGGAGGCTGCAGAAATTATAGTCATTGCCCAACAAGGTTCGGCTTCGTTATTGCAGCGTAAACTTAAATTGGGTTACAATAGAGCTGGACGATTGATAGACCAGTTGGAATCCGCAGGTATTGTTGGCGGTTTTGAAGGCAGTAAAGCCCGCAATGTTTTGGTGCCAGATTTAGTAGCTTTGGACAAGCTTTTGGAGAACAGTTAATTTTAACACTTATCATTTACAAAATGAAAACAATGAAAAATATATTGATTATCACTCTTTTTTTCGTGGCATTTCAAAGTTATTCACAAGATGCCGAAAAGGCTAGAGCCTTATTAAATGAAGTAAATGCTAAAGTAAAAAGCTATGACAATATTTCCATCGACTTTAAGTATGCTTTGCAAAATTCCAGCGAAGACATCAACCAAGTTACACGGGGCGATGTAACCATTGAAGGCGATAAATACATTCTGAATGTTTTGGGAGTTACCCGGATTTTTGACGGAAAATCACTTTACACTATTAACCCTGAAGATGAAGAGGTCACCATTTCATCTGAAAATACTGAAGATGAAAATACCGTGTCACCAAGTAAAATGTTATCATTTTATAAAGAAGGGTACACTTACGCTATGGACATTATTCAGGATGTAAATGGTAGAAAAATTCAATATGTAAAATTGAATCCTATCGACACCAATTCAGAAATAAAACAGGTTCTGTTGGGCATTGATGCCAAGACCAAACACATTTACAATCTGATTGAGATAGGTAAAAATGGAACCAAAACAACGCTCACCGTTAATTCTTTAAAAACCAACGAACCCATTTCAAGATCCTTATTTAAATTTGATAAGAGCAAGTACAAAAACTACTACATCAACAAATTAGATTAGGTCAAGTAAGCTAAATGAAAATACTGGATAGGTACATATTAACGACCTACTTAAAAACGTTTTTGAGTGTATTTATCATACTCATGTTCATTTTTATTTTACAATCGGTATGGCTTTATATTAGTGAACTTGCCGGTAAAGATTTGGCCATTGGAGTCATATTCAAATTTTTAATATACGTTACTCCTACCCTAATCCCATTAATATTGCCTTTGACCATTTTATTGGCCTCGATAATGGTGTTTGGCAACTTTGCAGAGAACTATGAGTTTGCCGCAATGAAATCCACTGGAATTTCATTACAACGTGCCATGCGAAGTTTAAGTGTTTTTATAGTCTTTTTAGGAATAGTCACCTTTATAGTTTCCAATAATGTGATTCCATGGGCCAATTTCAATTTTTATAATCTTCGAAAAAACATTGCCAAAGTGCAACCTGCCATGGCCATTGCAGAGGGACAATTTAATGACATTGGAAATTACAACATCAAAGTAGAGGAAAAAAGTGGAGACCGAGGTCAATTCTTAAAAGATGTGATTATTCACCAAAAAAAAACAAAGCGAACAGGAAATTATGTGGTTATCGCTGCAAAAACTGGTGAATTAATCAGTAGTGAAAATTCCAATATTTTACAATTGGTTTTATATGATGGCAATTATTATGATGAAATTTTAACCAATAATCCTAAAGAGGCCATAAAAAGGCCCTATGCAAAAAGCGCCTTTAAAGAGTATATTATTAATGTGGATTTAGAAGGCTTAAATAATGTGGATTTGGAAGACAAAAGCTATGATAATCGGTTTAGCATGCTCAATACCAGCGAACTCAGCTTTACAATTGACAGCCTTGTTGAAAATAAAAGCAAAGAACTTCAAGAGCTTTCCAAAACTCTGTACAGCAGAACCTCAATTGTTAATTTAAATTCCAATATAGAACCTGAAAAAGACAGTATTTTTAAAGGTGAAATCTTGGATCTTTTTCCGACGAAGACCAAAATTCAGCTTCTCAATTTAGCCTCAAATACAGCCAGTAGTTCTAGTCAAATTTTGACTACTAAAAAAATGTCGGCATCGGTTACCACAAAAAATTTGAATAAGCATATAATCTCATTACATGAAAAATATGTTTTGGGTATTGCCTGTATTATTTTATTTTTTGTTGGAGCACCATTGGGAGCCCTAATCAGAAAAGGCGGAATTGGCCTTCCGCTTGTCATTGCTATTTTGTTGTTTTTGACATATCATTTTATAGGTATTTTTGCTAAAAACAGTTCACAAGATGGATCTTTCAATTCAGTATTTGCTACTTGGATGTCAACGTTAATTATGCTGCCTTTAAGTGTGTTTTTAACCCGAAGGGCTACAAATGATAGAGGCTTATTCGAATTTGACACCTATTTGGACCCCATCAAAAAATTCCTCAAAATTAAAACGGAAAGCAATATCGACTCCGGTTTTAGATTGGTTGGCCCCAATTATTTTATAAATTTTGATAACGAAAAGCTCATTGATGTTATTAAAAATTATAAAGAACTTAACTATGACATCAGTGTAAAATCCATTGCATACAATACTTTAATATCCAGAGATCTTACCAACGATGACTTAATTAAAAAGGGATTATCAATCGACCCCAACTTTATCAGCTCTAAAAAAATAGTCAAAGACGGTATGGATTATTCCAAATTTTCAATCATTTTTTATTGTTTTGGTCTTACGCTATTAATTTTACATTTTGTGCTTAAAAACAATAAACTACCCGAATTTGCTTCGGCGTCAAGAGATTTAAGTTTTATCGCCTTCTTTATTTATAGCTTCTATTTTGTTTTAGTAAACCTAAAACTTTCAAGTTTTTATAACACTATAAATATCAAAATAAAAAGGATCCATCCAGTTATGATGGCCATAAGTCTCCCGTTTTATGGGCTAGCGCATTTTTTTATAAAAAATAAGTTAAAGGAAGACTTAAACATAAGTTGTTCTGAAAATATAAAATAAGCCATATCTTTGCAAATAATTATTTACTAATGACAACTACTACTTTGCAACAACAAGTTCAATTACATACTATTGAAGAAGCCATTGATGATATTCGAAATGGCAAAGTCATCATTGTTGTTGATGACACCGATCGAGAAAATGAAGGCGATTTTATAGCTGCTGCCGAAAAGGTGACCCCAGAAATGATCAACTTTATGGCCACACATGGCCGCGGTCTTATTTGTGCACCACTTACCGAAAACCGCTGTAAAGACTTGGATCTGGCTATGATGGTTCGCAACAATACAGACCTATTTGGAACAGCATTTACTGTTTCAGTGGACTTACGAGGAAATGGCGTAACTACAGGGATTTCGGCAAATGACCGAGCAAAAACAGTATTGGCACTGGTCGATCCTGATACAAAATCTTACGATTTAGCAAGACCTGGTCATATTTTCCCTTTGGTAGCCAAAGAAGGTGGTGTGTTGCGTAGGACAGGACATACTGAAGCGGCTATAGATTTTGCACGTTTGGCTGGTCTTAAACCAGCTGGAGTTATCGTGGAAATTATGAACGAAAATGGTACAATGGCACGCCTGCCACAACTTCTTAAAGTCGCTCATAAATTTGACCTTAAAGTGGTTTCTATTGAAGATTTGGTAGCCTATCGCATGCAACATGACTCTTTAATTGAGAAGAAAGAAGAATTTGACATCATGACACGTTTTGGTGCATTTAGGTTAAGGGCCTATCAACAAACCACAAATAATCAAGTTCATATTGCATTAACCAAAGGCACATGGAAAGCCAATGAGCATGTCCTTACACGAGTTAACTCCACTTTAGTAAACAATGATCTTTTAGGAACCCTGACCAATAATCCCAATGAAAAATTGGACGATATGTTTAAAGTCGTCCATGATGAAGGAAAGGGTGCCATTATTTTTATCAATCAGCATAATGGTTCTACCGATTTGCTAAAAAGATTGACAACCTTAAAACAGCAACAAAACCAAAAGGATGTTATTAAAGCTCCAGGCATTGCCATGGATGCTAAAGACTTTGGGATTGGTGCGCAAATCCTTCATGATCTAAATGTGCGTAAACTGCGTTTGATCTCCAATAGCGAGCAAACCAAACGTGTGGGTATGATTGGATATGGCTTGGAGATTATAGAATATGTAAAGTATTAGTCTAATACAGCCTGTATCACTTTTACCATTTTTTCAGCCCTTGCCTTAACCTCGTCTTCAGTCCAGGACAGTTTTATTAGGCAAGAGATATTTCGACCTATTACATTATCGGATTGAGTAAATGTTTTGGTTTGAAGATATTTTAAGCCTTCCTGAACCTCTTTTGATACAGGATATAAGGTTTTTAATTCCTTTAAATGTTCCCACTTCCTTATGTAATGCCAATTGTTGTCGTAATAATGGAAACAGCCATCTACTCCTTCAGATTTAAGTGAAATGGATGCTTTTCTGGCAAGGTCTAAGTTTGGAAGAAAGAAACTCAAAAACCCATAATTTTCTTCACCCCCAACTGGAACGGTTCTAAAGCTAATATCTGGAATTTGAGATAAGGCTTCTCTTAAAATTGAGTAATTCTTTTTTTGGATGGCTAAAAATTCCTTCAACCGTTTTATTTGTGCCAATCCCACCGCAGCATGGAGTTCAGAAATTCTAAAATTATACCCTAAAAAAGGATGGGATTCAGCCCCTCTATCATTTCCTATATGGTCATGCCCATGATCGCTAAAATGATCGGCATTCAGATAATAGTCTTTCTTATTGGTCATTACGGCACCGCCTTCACCACAGGTTATGGTTTTTACAAAATCGAAAGAAAAACAGCCTAAATCTCCAATACTTCCCAATGGTTTTCCGTGGTACGTTCCACCTATAGCCTGACAAGCGTCTTCAATTAATCGTAATTTATGTTTAGAACAGATGTCCAGTAATGCATCCATATTACCCATACTGCCGCACATATGAACCACCATAATCGCTTTGGTCTTTGGAGTGATAGCCGACTCAACAGCTTTTGGGTCTAGAGTCAAAGTATCATCAATATCTACCAATACTGGAATAGCGCCAAGCATCATGATGGCTTCAAAACTAGCGACAAATGTAAACGTTGGCATGATAACCTCGTCTCCAGCCCCAATTCCTGCTGCAGCCAGTGCTACAGAAACTGCAGCCGTACCGCTAGACACGAGTTGTGCATATTGAGTTTGAAACGTATTTTGAAGTTCAATTTCTAGGGCTTTAGCTTTCCAGTGGCCATTGCGCATTCCATCAAATCCATAACGCATTAGGACGCCATTGTCCAAAACATCTTTTAATTCATTGCGTTCGGCATCACCGAACAATTCAAATCCAGGCATAGTTTAGTATTCAGTTGGCAGTCTTCAATTTGTGATATTTAGTCTGCTGTATTTAGTTTTTCAAATCTACAATTCTATAGTACTTTCTTCAACAGTTTTACGTACTTTTTTAAAATCGGCAAACATATCGTCATCAGCCCTGTAGCCTACAGGAAGCAATAAGGCGGATTTCAAATTTTTACTCTTAAGATCTAAAATACGATCGTAATCTTCTGCTGAAAACCCTTCCATTGGGCACGAATCAATACCTTCAACAGCACATACGGTCATTAAATTTCCAAGTGCAATATAGGCCTGATTAATGGACCATTTTTGACGCTCTTCAACCGACATGTTTTGCATCATATTCTTTAAATCTGATCGGTAAGGGTCCAAAATATGATCAGGAGTATTTCTAATGGATTGAGTTGTATTGAAAAGCTTATCCACATCGTTATTAGTTATATTATCCTGAATACAGATCACCAACAAATGTGAAGCCTCCAAGACCTGTTTTTGGTTGTATGTATGGGCAACCAATGCCTTTCTCAAGTCTTCATTTGAAACAATAATCATGGTAATGGTTTGCAGGCCAAAAGACGTGGCGGTAAGATTGAAGGCTTGCTTTAAAATATCAATTTTATTAGGGCTTAATACTTTAGTAGGATTAAACTTTTTGGTAGCATAGCGCCATTTTAAATGGTCAATAATGGTCGTCATAAATTTAAACTTTATACAAAAATACTATTTGAAGTTGAAGTGTGGGGATTATGTGATAAATATATTCAATAATAAGGCTGTATTTGTTTTAAAAATTTACCTCTTTTACTTGAAAGAAATAAAAAAGGGTTCTATATTTGCACCCGCCTTCGGGACGGTAATGCGTCCCTTCGGCGGGCAGGCCCGCTGAAGATTCATTGGTGAAATGACATCACGTGAATTGTTTAAACTAAACAATTCACGTGATGAAACGGCGAATTAAAATACTGGAGAAATGGCAGAGCGGTCGAATGCGGCAGTCTTGAAAACTGTTGAGGGTCACACCTCCGGGGGTTCGAATCCCTCTTTCTCCGCAACAAAAACCGTAGCTATTTGTTTATAAATATGTTACGGTTTTTAATTTTCTGTATTTATACGATTATTTTTTTCGATTGCGATCTTGGTTTAATTACTATGGTAATGAATGAAGGGTTGTGAAAGAAATTTTTTTCAGTCGATATGATTTATTCATTAGCAAAAAAAGTAAAACACATCTCACAACTAACCTGTCCCCTTCAAAGCTAGAATTTCACCATGGTAATAGAGTTAGAGATTAATTGAATATTTTAATCTCATAGCCTTTAATACCCATTCAAAAGTCAAACGAAAGTGAATTTTAAATCCCCGCGAATTGTCAGTTCTGTACAGTCTACAACAAACCGAAGCAATCATACAAACCAATACACTACACCCTATAAGGTATAATTATTATAAATTTATATATTTTATACCCTTTAAGGTATAATTATAAAATATTTTACTATATTGTACCCTTAAAGGTATAATACAATGAAATGGGATAGAGAACATACAATAGCCCAATTTGTAAGGGATAGACGCAAAAAAGCAAATCTAACACAAGTAGAATTATCAGACTTTACAGGTGTAGGCTTGCGCTTTGTACGGGAACTCGAACAGGGAAAACCAAATGTAATGACCGATAAAGTAAATCAGGTACTATTATTTTTTGGACATACACTAACACCAACACCTATAAGCGATGAGACAAGGAGAAATCTGGGTAAATAAAACGTTAGCTGGTATCTTAACCGAGGACGATAATGGCTATAATTTCAAGTATGACAAAGCATATCTAGAAAATGAAAGTTCATTAGCAGTGAGTTTGACCTTACCATTACAGAAAGAAGAGTTTAATGCAGAGTTTCTCTTCCCTTTTTTTGATGGTTTAATTCCGGAAGGTTGGTTATTAGACCTCGTACATAAAAATTGGAAAATAAATCCAAGAGATCGCATGGGCTTATTATTAACCACGTGTAGAGATTCTATTGGCAATATTAGCATTATAGAGAAAGTATGAACTACTGTTTAGCATGTCATAAAAAACTAGAAGATGGTGAAATAAACTACCATCAAAACTGCCTTACAGCATTCTGGCAAGAAGACACTCCAGTACTAGAATTAGAGTATAAGCTGTCACAAATCGAAGCGCTGGCAAAAGAAAACGTAGTACAACGCATTATTGTTACAGGCGTACAACCAAAATTATCATTAGGTTTCACTCAAGAAAATGCTCAAAATAGGTTAACCATTGTAGGCGCTTTACGTGGTAGATACATTTTAAAACCACCATTTCATGTGTATCCACAAATGCCAGAAATTGAAGCGTTATCCATGTTATTAGCACAAGCTTGTGGTATAACAACAGTGCCATTTTTATTAATACCATTAAAAGATGGTGCTTTGGCCTATTTAACAAAACGTATAGATCGTTCAGCCAATAACGAAAAGTACCCAATGGAAGATGCATGCCAATTCACAGAGCGACTCACAGAACATAAATATCGTGGTTCTTATGAACAAATTGCAAAGGGCGTTTTAACCTATGCACAAAACCCATTACTGGATGCTGTAAAATTTTATGAGCAAGTTATTGTTTCTTTCCTTATTGGAAACAACGATATGCATTTAAAAAACTTTTCACTAATAGCAAAAAACAACAAACACTATGCGTTGGCACCAGCATATGATATGGTAGCGGTTAAATTATTAGTTCCAGAAGATCAGGAAGAATTAGCACTAAACCTCAACGGAAAAAAGCGTAAAATTAATCGCCTAGATTTTAACGAAGCAATGACCAAGTCACAAATTCCTGCAAAGGCGATTGATAACTTATGGAATCGTATTAAAAAAGGTATGCAACAGTGGAAAGAATTAATTGACTGCAGCTTTTTAAGTGAAGAAAACAAAAGCAATCTAATAGCATTAATTGAAAATAGAGCGAAGCAAGTAGAATTAAATAATAAATAAATTTATAAAAAGTCGCTACACCTTTCTTACAATTAGCTTAGTGTGATGATGGTTAGGATGGTTATGTATGTAAAACCCGCTCTACATGGTCTGCCCCCATTTAAGCAATACTTAAAAAGCATAGAGTATAAAATAGAGAAACTGCATTTAAGTAAAATTAAGTGCTGTTTTTTTAAAAAAATGTTGGTGCGGCATTTAAAACTTCTCTTAGTATGTCTTCGCGTAGCGGGACTTTCCTTGAAAAATTACAGGCAAACTAATACTATAAAAACTTGCAAAATATTAAATAACAGTCAAATGGCTTTCAAAATTCCATAATTTGGCTTACCTTATAACAAAACGAAAATGAATTAATGATTGGAGTATCGACTAAATCGCAGGAACTCTTAAACCGGAGAAAAGAGGTTGTTGCCGATGGTGTAGGTGTCTTCAATACCGCTACAGTAAAAGCAGCCAAAGGCGCCATTATTATTGATGCCGATGGTAAAGAACTTATCGATTTTGCTGGAGGCATTGGCGTGGTCAATGCTGGGCACTGTCCCAAACCCGTAGTAGAGGCCATAAGAGCACAAGCAGGAAAGTATCTACATACCAGTTTTAATGTCGTAACCTACGAACCCTATATTGAATTATGTGAAGAGTTGATTAAAATTCTGCCTCATGGCACAAAAACAAAGGCCATGCTAGTCAGTACGGGTGCTGAAGCTGTGGAGAATGCCATAAAAATTGCAAGACAAGCTACAAAAAGACCTGCCGTGCTGTGTTATACTGGAGCTTATCATGGGCGAACCATGATGGCCATGACCCTGACCAGCAAAATAAGTTATAAATACGATTGCGGTCCTTTTGCACCCGAAGTTTATAGACTTCCTTTTCCAAACGTTTACCGTTATAAGGGTGAACGAGACGAAGCCACCTTTGTTAAAGATGAACTCAAACGATTGCATGAAAGCGCTCTTAATTTAGTGGATGTCAATAACGTTGCTGCGATTATTTTGGAACCCATACAAGGTGAAGGCGGATTTAATCCAATACCACAAGCCTATTTGGAAGGGCTTCGAGCATTTTGTGATACGCATGGGATCCTACTTATTATGGACGAAGTACAGAGTGGATTCTGTAGAACAGGGCATTGGGCCAGTTGGCAACATTATGGCGTACAGCCCGATATAAGCACCTATGCTAAATCTATGGGGTCTGGACTTCCCATTGCGGCCGTAGTAGGTCGTGCAGAGGTTATGGATGCAGCTGCTTCCGGTTCTATTGGTGGCACCTACATTGGAAGTCCTGTATGTTGTGCGGCGGCTTTGGCAACCATCAAATACATGAAGGAGATTGATTTGAATCAAAAAGCGAAAGAAGTTGGGAACATCATTAAAACTCGTTTGGAAATTTTAATGAAATCAAGTCCGGAGATTGGTGATGTACGCGGAATTGGTGCTATGATCGCTATTGAGTTTGTGAATAATAATGACCCACAACAACCCAATGCTGAGATTTGTTCAAAAATTGTAAAAGGCTGTTCAGAAAACGGCTTGATCCTGTTAAGCGCAGGAACGCATAAAAATATTATCAGAATACTATCCCCTTTAGTAATTACCCATCAACAATTGGACAAGGGTATGTCTATTTTAGAAAGCGAAATTAAAAAAGCTACAAGCAAACCATAAGAATTGCCCATTACTTATTTACAAGCTATCTGAAGATAAATCACAGGGCATTCCAGCTTCCATTAAAAACAACTAATAGTTAAATATGAAACCATTCGCAATTGCAGGAATACAAATGAAAGTGTCGGCCGTCGCTTCCAATGTGGAAATGATGAAGCTGAAAATTGATATCACCATGAATCTTTACCCCTGGATTGAAATGGTCATGTTTAGTGAACTTTGTGCTTATGGTCCATTGACGCATACAGCACAACCTATTCCCAATAATTTTGAAGCAGAAATGCAGGCCATGGCCAAAAAATATGGAATTTGGTTACTACCTGGGTCGATTTTCGAAAAAAGTGATGACAAAGTATTCAATACCGCGACTGTTATCAACCCTAACGGGGAAATTGTTACTCGGTATCGCAAAATGTTTCCTTTTTACCCTTATGAAGTGGGCGTAACACCTGGAGATGCCTTTTGTGTTTTTGACGTGCCCAATGTCGCCAAATTTGGAGTATCCATTTGTTACGATATGTGGTTTCCAGAAACCATCAGGACACTAGCGACTATGGGTGCTGAAGTCATTATGCATCCAACCATGTCTGGCACTATCGATCGCGACATCGAACTCTCTATTGTTAGAGCCATGGCTTCAATTAATCAATGCTATTTCTTTGATGTCAATGGATTGGATACGGGAGGATGCGGACGTTCAATAGTGTGTGGACCAGATGGACGTGTGCTACATCAGTCAGAAGGGACCGAAGAAATCATACCACTCGAATTGAATATTGCCAGAGTAAAAAGAAGTCGTGAACTAGGCATTCTACGCCTTGGGCAACCGTTGAAAAGTTTTCGAGATCATTCAGGTCAATTCAGCATCTATCAACCGAATACACCACACCCCTATCTCGATTCCCTTGGACCGCTAATAAAACCCAATCGTTTAAACAAATTAACAGAATTAATAATCAAAGAAGATATTTTAGAGCACAAAGACTCGCCCATTCACTATAAAGGGGATGGTATAATTTAAAATCAAATAACATGGGTGGAATTCCAATGAGTAAAAAGAATAAAATAAATACCATTAAAAATTATGTGAGTTGGTTCGAAATACCGGCAACAGATTTTCATCAAGCGGTTCATTTTTATAACCACATTTTTGGTATTGAAATGGAACAAAATATTACTGAGGTGAATGCCATGGCTTTTTTTCCAGCCACTTCAGGTATTGGT
This sequence comes from Flavobacteriaceae bacterium LMO-SS05, assembly GCA_051814705.1. Classification (GTDB taxonomy): domain Bacteria; phylum Bacteroidota; class Bacteroidia; order Flavobacteriales; family Flavobacteriaceae; genus Geojedonia. Next base: position 104,210 of record JBPWQW010000002.1, on the reverse strand, counting down.
GGGGCGGTCATTGCGGGTCCTGGATCTATTCCTTCAGATACGGGTCCATTGATTTATTTAAACGGAGGTAAAGATCTTAACACGGTGTTACATAAAGTTGAAGAAGCAGGTGGACGCATTGTGATGCCAAAAACTCTTATTGGTGAAGACGCTGGTTTTTTTGCCATTTTTATAGATTCACAAGGAAACAAACTGGCCTTACATTCAAAAAATTAAAACGTGATACCAAACAAATCAAAAAGTGCACCTTATTATAACATCGGTCAGCTTCGGGTTGACTTTTGGAACAAGCTAAAAATTGAAACTTCCGAACTAACACGTTGTCATAAGGGATCTGTGAATGAAAAAACACATAAACTAAAAGTCAAGGAGATCCTTATAGATTTAAAAAGCGTGGAGCCCTTTTTCGCCTTCCCAGGCAAAGAGCGGTTACAAAAACTCGAAAATGCCTTTTCTAGTCATGAATATGCCTCCCTCTCCCATTTGGTAGCTGAAACTACAAGGCAATTGTTAGGCGACAGTTATAAAAGTAATCCTGACTTCATTGATTTTGATGAGCACAGTATGGAGACTACTGAAGAACATGATCAAAATAACAGTGTTAGAAAAAATCATTTTGAGGTGTTATTTGTGGACAATATTTCCAAAGAGGAAGTCTATAAATTGAAGCATAATTTAAGAGCCCTTCAGACTCCAAATGACAAGTTCAGTTATGGAGTTGTGGTGCAACGTTCTTTTCAGGATGCCATGATTACCTTATTTTTTAATCATAATATTCAGGCAGTAGTGGTACGATACGCTCCGCCTTATCATTCAAAACTTATTACCCCTCTAATAAAACCCTATATTGAAGAAGCCACAAAATTCGATTTTTCATCCAGACCAGAAACCGAACTCGGGCCAATTATTGGTGAGTTGGTCAAACAACTACGGTCTGAGTTAGACACCTATTACGTGACCGATTCGTCACTTGGACATCTAAAAGACAATACTATTAAAGGTTTTAGCCGTATATTTTATCAATCAGAAGATATACAAGAATTGCATCTAACCATTATGCGTGGTATTGCCGAACGTTATGAAACGCCCTTCTTTTCAGCCTTGGTGGAATATAGTAAAAAGCCAACTGGGGTTTTTCACGCCATGCCCATTTCCCGTGGAAATTCTGTATTCAAGTCCAGATGGATCCACGATTTTGGCGATTTTTATGGCCGTAATATGTTTTTGGCAGAAACCTCAGCCACAACAGGTGGACTGGATTCCCTGTTACAACCCACTGGACCTATTAAAAAAGCCCAAGAAATGGCACGTGATGCCTATGGCTCCCAATACACCTATTTTGTGACCAATGGGACATCAACTGCAAATAAAATAGTGATGCAAGCCTTGGTTAAACCTAAGGACCTTATACTTATTGATAGAGATTGCCATAAATCGCATCACTACGGATTGGTTTTGGCTGGCGCTTATCCCGTATATTTGGATTCCTACCCAATTGAGGAATACTCTATGTATGGAGCGGTCCCTTTGCAACAAATAAAAACCAAGTTACTCCAATTAAAAGAAGCCGGGAGACTGGACAAAGTCAAGATGTTACTTTTGACCAATTGCACCTTTGACGGTCTGGTCTATAATGTAGAGCGCGTTATGGAAGAAGTTTTGGCTATTAAACCCGATATGGTTTTTTTATGGGATGAAGCCTGGTTTGCTTTTGCAGGATTTGCTTATAATTATAAGCAACGAACAGGCATGTTTACTGCAAACAAGCTTTATGAAAAGTATCGCAGCCCTAATTATAGAAAGCAGTATAACGACCACATCAAAGGATTAAATAATGGGAACCAATCCCTATTACCAGATCCTGACAAAGTAAAAATACGGGTTTATGCCACCCAAAGTACCCACAAAACTTTGAGTAGTTTTAGACAAGGCTCCATGATTCATATTTGGGACGAGGATTTCCGTAGAAAAACTGAAAACACCTTTTTAGAAGCCTACATGACCCACACGTCTACATCGCCAAATTACCAGATGTTGGCATCTCTAGATGTGGGCAGACGGCAAGTGCAACTTGAAGGATTTGAATTGGTTGAAAAGAGCATTGAAATGGCCATGGTATTGAGAGCCAAGGTGAATGATAATCCGCAATTGAGTAAATACTTTGATGTCTTGACTGTAAAAGATTTCATTCCAAATAAATACCGTCAAACCGGACTTAAGGAATACTACACTAAACAGGAAGGCTGGAATCGTATGGACAAAGCCTGGGAAAAAGACGAATTCGTTCTAGACCCAACCAAAATCACCTTATATATCGGAAAGACAGGGGTAGATGGGGATACGTTCAAAAACAAGTATTTAATGGATAAATTCAATATCCAGATCAACAAAACCTCTCGCAATACGGTATTATTTATGACGAACATAGGTACCACTAGAGGGAGTGTTACTTACCTTATTAATGCGCTTCTAAAAATAGCAGATGAATTAGATGATGAGCTCAAAGCCCTAAACGACAAGGAAAGAGAAATTCGGGATAAAAGGATTCATTCCTTAACCCAAGAGGTGCCTCCATTACCAGATTTTAGTTATTTCCACCATTCGTTTCAGGCTGTTCCAGGAGTACCAGGAGGAAATTTGAGAGAAGCTTATTTCTTGGCTTATGATGAAGAAAATTATGAATACGTGCCCTTAAACGACTGTTTGTCCATAATGAGCACGGGAAGAAAACTGGTAGCTTCCACTTTCGTGATTCCCTATCCACCGGGTTTTCCAGTATTAGTTCCTGGGCAAGTGGTGAGCGAAGAAATTATCAATTTCATGACGGTTTTAGATGTTAGTGAAATTCATGGATACCGCTCCGATTTGGGTTTGAGAGTATTCAAAGACAAGGTACTGGACAGACATAAAATTATGACTTCAATGGGCGGCATGTCTATTGGAAAAACGAAAAAACAATTAATTTAATCATTGAAAACTATTGATATGACTACTAAAGACATCATAAAAACACAAAAAATCGCAAAACCAATTAACAAAAAAACAAGGCCTGTAAAAAAGGCGCTAAAAGCCGAAATACTTCATGGCGTACCCGATATAAGACGATTCTTTCATAAAAATGAGACCCCACTTTATTTTATAAGTGCTACTAATTTTAATATGCTTGGTGCAGATGAATGGATAAAAGGGTTTAAATTTATCTGTCATATCGAATGTTTTGATGGTCAGCACCCTAATGTCTTCTCTCCCAAAGAGGAGATTCCTCATGACGAATTCACCAGTATTGAAGACATTAATAATTACCTCCTTCAACATCCTGAAGTTCAAGATTATTTGACGACAAGAAAAAAAGGAAAGAACACTGGAAAGGCCATGTTTTTGATGTTTGATGAAAAAACTGAGAAGCTCGCCAAAAAATTGGGCCTACAAATCATGTTCCCACCTGCAAAGATGCGAACCTTGATGGACAATAAAGTGAACACAAACCGCATAGCCGAAAAGGCAGGTGTACCCTGTGTGCCCTATGTGCTCTCCCCTGTTAGGGATTATGCGCACTTGAATAAAGTTTCTAAGGTGCTTGGCAAAGATTTGGTGATTCAAACGCCTTTTGGTGATTCGGGCCATACTACATTTTTCATCACTAATGAAGAAGACTTCAAAAAATATGAAGAAGAAATAGTCAAAGAAAAAGAAGTCAAAATAATGAAACGCATCAATTGCAAAGGTTCAGCAATTGAAGCCTGTGTAACAAGACACGGTACCATCGTAGCCCCTCTTATGACCGAACTTGTCGGGTTTAAAGAATTAACGCCCTACAAAGGTGGTTGGTGTGGAAACGAAATCTATCCTAATGCCTTTAGTCCAGAAATTCGAGAAAAGGCAATAAAATACACTCAACTTTTTGGTAATCAATTAAGAAAAGAAGGCTACAAAGGCTATTTTGAACTGGATTTTTTGATCGATCAGGATACTGGCGAAATTTATCTCGGCGAATTAAACCCCAGAGTTACAGGGGCAAGCTCCATAACCAATCATGCCGTTTTTGCTTTGGCAGATGCACCTCTTTTTGTATTCCATATTTTGGAATGGATGGATGTGGAGTATACTTTAAACATCAAAGAGTTAAATGAACGCTGGGCTCGACAAGAAAACATCGACGGTTGGAGTCAATTGATTATCAAACATACAGAGGACACTATTGAGTATGTTTCTGAAGCACCTAAATCGGGGATTTATAAAATGTTTGATACAGGTCATATACAATTTGACAGGATGGATACGCATAGAAGAGCGGTAGAGACCGAAAACGAAGCGTTTTTTCTTCACATTACCAAGCAAGGTGATTATTTATATGAAGGTGCCGATATGGGTATTTTGGTATCAAGGGGACGAATGATGACCAATGATTTTAAGCTAAACGCCAGAGCAAAAAAATGGATATCCGCCATCCGAGGAAAATATGTATCTCAAATTATTGAAGATAAGCGTGAAAAAATTGTGCTCAGTGGAAGCCTTACAAAATAGAATGGACTTTAAAATACTGGCGAACAAGTTGGGTTATATGCAGCACTTAGTCAATAGAATTAGAGAAGAAGCTCATTAGAAAGTAAATTTACCTGTGAATATTGGCATATCAGTTTGCATCATAAAAACTGACAAGGCCAAACAAAATGCTAATAAGATTAGTGATGGTGCTTATTTTTTAACTAATTGGTCAAATCAGACCCTAGATCATCTTTTGGAGGCACCAAAAAATCAGGATATGGGCGTGAGTTGGCGTAAGATGTATGATGGAGTTTATCAATAGGAAAACCATTTATGCTAAGCATGGATATTTAGAGTTTCCGTTTTAGCAACTAGTTCTATATTAATCTATTCGATTATTTCAAATTCAACAGATCCAGATAATATTGTATTATTGATATCCACAGCCGTATATTGACCTATAGGAATATTGTCTTTTTTAATCAAATCAAAAGCTTTAATATATATCGACATGTTTTGTAAACGGAACAAGCCGTTTATTGAAAACTCTAAGTTTAAAATTTGCCCATTGCTTAGTAAGTTAACTTTATCATTTTCAATTATTAAATTGTTATTTAAGCATTTAATATTGAGATGATGTCGTTCAATTATCAGTTTAATTTCATGGATCTTATCTTCGTAATGAAATTTGACCAGATACTTATTTGATATTTTTTTAAGAATTTTAGCAAAAGGACTTTTTGAAGAAAATAATAGAGGATCCTTCCTAATAACGCTTTCAACAACTATTCTTTTTTTACTTAGTTCTTGACTGAGTATGGGATCAAATCTAGTACTTGAAATTTCCTTTTCCATTGCATTTTTGGACTCAAATTTTTTTAAAATCATTTTCCCTGCAATGGCATTATCATATTTATCAAACCCGGAATAAACGCCAACAAGATAGACCCGTTCATTTGGTGAAGATTTCCCAATGAAGAATGTAAATTTAGCGCCTTCTTTTCTTTTGCCATCTGAATAGTATTTAGTGTCAAAAAATACAAATCCCCCACTGTCCGTTATTTTTCCATAGTAAGAATAGATCCCAGAATTGCCAAATTCATCTTTATAAATATATTTCATTTCAATATTCTTCCACTGTTTATATACAATGGCCTGCCCTTTATTCATTTTTTCATCCTCGCCAAAGTAATACGCTACATAATAATAATCCTCTATATTATTCTCTTGATATAATAACTCTAATTGCTTGCTTTTTTGACTAGGTACCAAAAAATCTTGATCTATAAATTCATGGACATCTTTATATCCTAGATAATTAAAGAAAACATATTTATATTCCCTGCTTATTTTAATAAACGGATTTCCATCTGAAGCCTCTCGATTTTTGTTGTAAAGGTATTTACCATTGACATACCCTTTAATGATGGATTCAAAATCATCTTTCAGGTTTGGTTGATTAGTATCATAGTTTCCAAAACCAAACAACTGTGTTTCCTTATAATTATTTTCAATGTTATATTTCTTCAAAAAATGTTCTATTACCTTATTAATAAGTATATTAAAGATGGCTTTAGTTAATATTAAAGTGTCTTTTTTTTCTGACAGTTTTCCGATTTCCATTTAATTCCAATTTTAACATTAGGAATTACAAATATAATAAATAACACATGGAAATAAAAAACAGGAAAATAGCGCGAATTATATTAGTGCTCTAATAACCAAATAATCCATATTTAAAATGTTAAAAAAACTATTAATTCTAATCGTAATTACCCCAATAATTGCATTTTCACAAGAAGTAATCGTTAGCGGAACAGTAGATTCAGCAGACGGGGTTTTGCCAGGTGTAAATGTATTAGTTAAAGGGTCATCTAAGGGGACTTCTACTGGTTTTGAAGGCAATTACACCTTAAAAGCTGGACATAATGATGTTTTGGTGTTCTCCTATGTGGGCTATGTCACTCAAGAGATTCCAGTTAATGGGCAAACTCTTATTAATGTTAATCTTCAGGTAGATGCGGCTGCATTGGACGAGGTTATAATTCAGGGTTTTACCGATGTTAAAGGGCGTGCAAGAAAACGTTTGGAATCCATTCAATCAGTTCCAGAGAGTGTAACTGCTGTTACTGCTGAACAAATTGACATCACTGGAATTGACGATATTGGAAGCTTTTTGACACAAATTCCAGGTATATCGTATGGAGAGTCACAAGATCCAGGAACCGTAATCGTTAGTGTGAGAGGTATCCCGCAAATTAGATATGGACCTTCTCCAATTGCTACTGTAGTTGACGGTGTTTATTTCGCTTCTGCAGATTTAACAAGTCAATCCTTATTTGATATCGATCAAATTGAGGTCATAAAAGGTGCCCAAGGTTTATTCTATGGTAAGAATGCTATTGGAGGTGCCGTGGTGATCACGACTAAACAACCAAAAAACGGTTTTGAAGGTAAAGTAAAAGCTGGCTATGGAAATGGAAACACTGTAAAACTTGAAACTAATTTATCAGGTTCAATTGTTGATAATAAGTCTTTCTATCGTTTTGGTGTAAGTTATTTAGACTCTGATGGGTTAATAGAAAACACCACTCTTAATAAAAATGTTGACTTTCGGAAAGATTTAGGGCTTCGTGGATTATTAAAATTTAGACTTGGAAATAAGAGCTCTTTATCGTTAACAGGCCAACATAATACTAGTAAAAGTGGATCGGTTACATATGTAAATAGTAATGACAATCCAGATTTTGAAGACTTTAATCCTAATAGTTATAAAGGAAGTCCAACAGCAGATTACCTAGGGGAAGGCACTGTGGAGTCTACCATTTTTGCGGCTTCTTTTGAAACAGCCTTTGATGGATTCAAATTGCAATCGCATACATCCTACTCCGATGTAGATTTATTCTATGATGGTGATTATTTATCATTTTCACCCATTGATAATTACGGCCCTATACCAGCTGCGATTCAAGAAATGACGAGAGCCTCTAGGACTTTAAATGAGGAATTAAGACTTATCTCATCAAATTCGGCTTCTAAACTACAATGGAACTTGGGTCTCTTCTATCAAAATATCAATTCGGATTGGGATACAAGTGCATTTGCCAATGATGACAGCACAGATTACAATTACACGAACACGACTGAAGAACGTATTTCTGAAGACGATAACACTCTAAATTCGATTGGATTGTTCGGGTTTCTTGAATATGATGTTACTGAAAAATTTAATATTTCAGCTGGTTTGAGAAATGAATGGGAATCTTTGAAGAATAAAGATAATATAAGTGGATCAATAAATAAAAGGTCTTATAATGCCTTTCAGCCAAAAATTTCAACATCCTATAAGTTTTTAAACGACAAAATGCTTTATGCAACTTACAGTAGAGGCTTTAGAAGTGGTGGATATAACCCTTTAGAAGTTCCTGCTAGTGGAATAGAAAAAGAAATTAAGCCAGAGTTTACAAATAGCTTTGAGGTTGGTGTAAAAACAAGCTTTTGGCATAATAGATTCATTTTTAATGTGGCATATTTTAATACCGTATTTGAAAACCAACAAGTTTATAGATTTGGTTCAGATGGTGTAAGAAGCTTTTTAGGAACCGTGAATTTTGAAGAATCTAAAGCTTCAGGTTTCGAAATAGATACCAAATTAAGACTGTCAAAACATTTAGACTTACTAGGAGGTGCTTCATTTATAGAAACTGAAATAACAAAATCATTTGAAGCGTCTGCAATAGGTAATAAAATTCCTTTTGCACCACAGAGCAGTTTGTATTTTGGGGTATTCACTCATTTCAAAGCAGGAGAAAATTCTAAAATATCTGCTAATATCAATATAGAAAATAAAGGTAAAAAATATTGGTTCGCAGATGATTTATACGGTGTTGATCAAAAAGATGTGTTCCAAAATCCATTTACATTAATCAATACAAAGTTAATCTATGATATTAAAGATTTTTCTATTGGATTGTGGGGGAAGAATATTTTTAACACAAAATACAATCAAGAATGGTGGCCTTTTGGAATATTTGATGGAGACCCTAATGGAGGACCTATTGGAGACATCCGTACTCCCAGCCAGCCAGCAACTTATGGTTTAGAATTATCTTATAAATTCTAAATTAAGGATTACATATTTTAAATTAAATTTTTGAGTTTGAGTTTGTTTTTTAAAATTGGTTTTAATTGAGTACAACTAATTCCAATCTATAAGCCACTAATAACTCTATTGGTGGCTTTTTTTTTAACCTAAAATAAATAATATAGATAGATGAGAGTAGCAACAGATATAGGAGGCACTTTTACAGACCTAGTATGCCTAGAATTTGATAAAGAATCCGGCAAACCTATTGGCGTAAATGTAGCAAAATCCGATACAACACCTTCTAATTTCGAACAAGGAATATTAGATACCATAGAGAAGGCAGATGTAGACCTAAGCAAAATTGATTTTTTTGCACATGGAACAACAGTAGTTATAAATGCCCTAACGGAACGTAAGGGAGCTAAAACGGCATTAATTACAACAACGGGGTTTAGAGATGTACTAGAAATAGCACGGTGTAATCGCCCAGACTTATTTAATTTCAACTTTGTAAAACAACCCCCTTTTGTACCTAGATATTTGAGATTTGAGGTTGAAGAGAGAATGGATTATAAAGGCCAAATTATAAAAGATTTAAATCTTGATAATTTAAAATCAATTGTAAAAACCTGTAAAGAGGAACACGTAGAAGCCATAGCCATATGTTTATTACATTCCTATAAAAACCCAGTACACGAAATACAATTAGTGGATGAGTTATCGAAGCTTTATCCAGAAGTTGAAATTATTGCATCTTATCAAGTAACTCGCGAATGGCGAGAATATGAAAGAACGAGTTCTACTGTATTGTCTAGTTATGTTTTACCAATAGCTAAAAAATACCTTAATAATTTAGAAAATAAATTAAAAGATAGAGGCTTAAAAAACGCGCCTTACATTATGCAGTCTAATGGAGGAATTACCACCATAAACGACGTAAAAACCAATCCTATTACCATGGTAGAGTCTGGTCCTGCCAGCGGTGTTTTTGGTGCTATTGCTTTAGGGAAAGTCATTAATAAAAAAGATCTCATTGTTTTAGATATTGGTGGTACAACGGCCAAATGCGCATTAGTAGAAAATGGCCAGGTTAAGATTACCACTAACTATAAAATTGAACATTCAAGAATTAAAGCGGGGTATCCTATTCAAACACCTGTAATAGATATTGTTGAAATTGGTAACGGAGGTGGAAGTATTGCTTGGGTCGATGGCGGCGGTAAAATGCACGTTGGTCCTAAAAGCGCTGGTGCCATGCCTGGTCCTGCTGCCTATGGTCGTGGAGGTGAAAATTTAACAACTACAGATGCCAATATCCTAACGGGTAGGATACATCCAGATTATTTTTTAGGTGGCGAATTGCAACCCGATTATGAAAGCATTGAATTGGCTTCAAAATCTCTATGTGACGAATTAAAAGGTTCCAAAGAAGATATAGCAAAAGGAATCCTTCGTGTTGCCAATGCTAATATGATAAATGCATTGAAGCTTATTTCTGTAAACAAAGGACATGACCCTAGAGATTTTACAATGGTTGTCATTGGAGGTGGCGGAGCCATGCACGGAGCTGATTTAGCTAGAGAACTTCAAATTTCAGAGCTCATTATCCCACCTCACGCCGGGGTCTTTTCTGCCTTCGGCATGCTCATGTCAGACATTCGTAGAGATTATATTAGAACCAATGTCATTACCCTAAAACAAGAGCAACGGCATGTGATCCAGGCTACATTTGATGAAATGGAACAAGAAGCCATTACTAATTTTAATCTGGATGGCTATAATCGTGACGACATAAGGTTTACGTACTATACAGATTTAAGGTATGCAGGTCAAGAGCATTATGTAAAAGTTTTACTGTCTGGATTTAGCAATGAAACGCCATTAGATACAATCATTAATTACTTCCATAAAGAACATAAAAAACACTATTCATTTGAACTGGATGCCATAGTAGAATTAGTGAACTTTCATCTGGTTGCAGAAGTCGAAGTGGATAAACCCGATTTTCCTAAAATGGCTATTACAGGTAAAAAAGTAGAGGATGCTATATTTGATACAAGACAAGTCGATTTTGATGATCTAGGGACGCATGATACAATTTTTTACCATAGAGACTTACTAGAGCCTAATATGGTTTTACATGGACCTGCTATAATTGCTGAAAACGCGACCACAACAGTGGTTACTCCAATGCATATCGTCAATATAGATGAATATGGCAATTTAATTTTAACACTTCAAAAATAAACGTCATGGAAAAATTTACATTAGAAATAATTCAAGATGCATTAATAGCAGCTGGAGATGAAATGTTTAAAACATTGGAGCGTACAAGCATGAGCCCAATTATATACGAATCTTTAGACTATGCTGTAGGGATAACCGATTCTAAAGGAGAATTATTAGCCCAAGGAAATGGAGTTACGGCCTTTTTAGCAGCTTTAGATTCCGTAGTTCGGGCAACATTAGAAAAGTTCAACAACACCAATTCTTTAAAAGAAGGAGATGTCATTATAGCTAACACACCCTATGCAGGAGGCGGCACCCATTTGTCTGATGTTTCAGTGGTTTTCCCAGTGTTTTATAAAAATGAACTCGTTGCTTTTACGGTTAACAAGGCACATTGGACAGAACTAGGTGGTACATTCCCAGGCTCGGTTTCGACTGTAGCTACAGAAATATATCAGGAAGGAATGCACTTTCCATTTATCAAAATAAAATCTGAAGGTGTCCTCAACACTGCTATTATCGATATGATAAAAGTTAATGTGAGGTTGCCAGATAGCACTTTGGGAGATTTGTTTGCAGGTATTGCCGCAGCAGAAGTTGGAGCTAAACGGGTTATTTCTATAATTGAAAAATACGGATTAGAAACTTATAAAAAGGCAAAAGACGACTTTTTGGATTATGGCGAGCGCATGTGTATTGAAGCACTTAAAGAAATTCCAAATGGTGTCTATGAAGGCGAGTCTAATATTGAAGACAATGGTTTTGGAGAAGGCCCTTTTCCAATTAAGGCAAAAATTACGGTAACCGATACTGAATTTATAGCAGATTTTAATGGCTCTCATCCTCAAGTTAAAGGAGCAACAAATTTAGCTTTTAGCGGTTTGGTAACGGGATGTCGTAGCTTATTTAAGGCCATTACCACACCTCAAATGGACGCAAATGGCGGAGCTTTCAGACCCATGAAAGTGCTATGTGAACCTGGAACCATTGTTAGTGCTGAAGCACCGACTGCAGTTTCTGTGTATTATGAAGTCCTTATTACAACTATCGATTTAATCTGGAAAATATTAGCACCTATAATACCAGACAAACTGCCGGCTGGTCATTTACGTTCGGTTTGTGCCACATTTATTTCAGGAATACATCCAGATACCAAACAGTTTTATATTCAAGCTGAACCCTTAGCTGGCGGATGGGGCGCTTCTGCTACTCACGATGGCAATAGAGGGCAATTATCTTGTGGAAGTGGTGAATCGTATAATATTCCAATTGAAATACGCGAAATGCGATATGGCATTCAAGTTGAACAATACGCTTTTCATAATGAAGGCGGTGGTTATGGAGAATTTCAAGGTGGTAATGGCCAGTATCTAGATTATAAAATTGTTTCTGATGAAGCCTATGTTACAGCGGCTTTCCTAGGCGAAAAAACAAAAACCTGGGGAATGAATGATGGTCATGACGGTTCTTACAACTACTTTTTGATTATTAGAAATGATGGAACGAAAGAAAGACATAGTCTGGGAACAAATATTTATCTAGCAAAAGGAGATATTGTAAGATGTGTGACGGCTACAGGTGGCGGTTATGGAAATCCAAAAGATAGGCCAAAAGAACTAGTCCAATTGGATGTGAAAAACGGTTACATCACAAATAAAGAAGCACAAGAATTTTATAATATATCCTAAATATGTTTTTTGACAAAGCAACATATATATCTAGAAGATTAGAATTAATCAAAAAGCTAGGCAGCGGAATAATCATTATACCGGGAAATGCTGAATCAGCAAGGAATTTTAAGGCTAACACCTATTTTTTTTCTCAGGATAGTACGTTTTTATACTATACTGGAATAAATCAACCCGACTTAACCTTAGTCCTTGACTGTGATTCAGGAACGTCCCTCCTTTTTGGAGATGAAGCCACCATTGATCATACTATATGGATGGGACCACAAGAGTCCTTAAAAGACACCGCCTTAAAAGTTGGTATTAGTAAGGTACTTGGAGTAAAAAAACTCTATAGCTATATTAAAGATTGCGGTGTTAAATCTAACATTCATTATTTACCTATATATCAACCATCAACATTGCTGTTTATGTCCGATCTTCTTGGTAAATCTATAAAAGAAATCCATTTAAATGTTTCAGTAGATTTAATCCAGGCTGTCATTTCACAAAGAGAAATAAAATCCGCTTCAGAAATACAAGAACTAGAAAAGGCTTTGGATGTCACACGAACAATGCATCTTAAAGTCATGAATTCTATCAAAGTTGGTCAAAAGGAATCTAATTTATTAGGTACTGTTGAAAGTTCTGCAATTAAAGATGGTGTTAGAACCGCTTACCAACCTATCGTTTCTGTACAAGGACAAATATTGCATAATTTTAATTACACCAACACCCTTAAAAAAGGTCAATTGTTATTAGGTGACTTTGGAGGGCAATCCCTATCAGGATACGCTGGAGATATTACTCGAACGCTTCCCACTTCAGGGAAATTTACAACAAAACAAAAAGAGGTGTATCAAATTGTGTTAGAAGCTCAGCACCAAGCCATTCAAATGCTAAAACCCGAGGTGTTTTTTAAAGACGCTCACTTTACAGCATGTTGTGCCATAGTTGATGGATTAAAAGAAATAGGACTGATGAAAGGTGATACACAAGAAGCTGTAAAATCTGGTGCTCATGCATTAGTGTTCCCACACGGATTAGGTCATATGATTGGCTTGGATGTGCATGATATGGAAAGCCTGGGAGAAAACTATGTCGGTTATGATCATGAGGTTTCAAAATCAGACCAGTTTGGATTGAAATCATTAAGACTTGGCAAAAGATTGAAACAAGGCTTTACCATTACCGTAGAACCTGGAATTTATTTTAATCCAGAACTTTTTTATTACTGGAAATCTAATAATAAACATCACGAAGCCTTTTTGAACTTTAATAAAATTGAATCGTATTTAGATTTTGGAGGGATTAGAATTGAAGATGAATATACCGTTACCGAATACGGGAGTGAATTGATAGGTCATTACATACCAAAAAAGGTAAGTGAGCTAGAACAAATTATAGGAGATTAATAACCATTTATAGTAACCCATTTTAATAAAACTTAAGCTATGGACAATAATAAAGATACAACCCTAAAAATCATGTACTTATCTCCAATTGGATTTAGTACATACGATCCCTTCTTTGCAGAGATGATTAAGGACAATAAATTTCCAAATACTGAAGTACATGTCACATCCTTAAGCACTAGCGTGGGATTGATGGATAATTTGGAATATAGAACCTACAACGCTTTAATTGCTACAGAATTGATTAAGGCCACAAGACAAGCTTCAAAAGAAGGCTTCGATGCCCTAATTATTGGATGTTTCTACGACCCCTATTTATTGGATGCTAGAGAAATTTCTGGGGACATGGTTGTAGTAGGCCCCTGTCATTCGTCCATTGAAATAGCTTTAAAACTATCCAATAAGTTCTCGGTTATTATTGGGCAAAAAAAATGGGAGCATGAAATGCATACCACCATTAAAGAATATGGTTACGGTGAGCATTTGGCCTCTTTTAGAAGTGTTGAAATGAATGTATGTGAGTTTCAAAAAGACCATGACATTACTGCCAGCAATTTATTTAAAGCAGCAGAGAAAGCAGTTTTAGAAGATCATGCCGAATCTATAATTTTAGGATGCACGTGTGAATTTGGTTTTTATGAGCATATTCAAGAAAAGCTACAGGTTCCAGTTATCGACCCATCTTTAGCATCTCTAAAACAAGCTGAACAAGCCGCGCTCTTGAAAAAACGATACGGTTGGAAACCTTCAAGAAAATGGAGTTGTGAAGCACCACCTCTAGCAGATATTGAACAATTTGGACTATTCAAAGAAGAGTTTGTCTTCGGGAATAGAATTATCGTAAAATAATTAACTATCGTTTTAAAAAATTGGAAATTAAAGGTTTAACATACCCATCTGGATCGAAGGAAGATTATTTAAAGGAACTTTTTAATCATAAGGATTCTGATTTTGAACTTCAATTTGGAACTGCACATCTAAAAAAAGGGATGCGCACACCCTTTGAAGGTGATTTCACAAAGCATGATCAGGCAAAAATTGTGTTGATCCTTGAAGGCAAGGTTCAATTAACACTAGAAAACAATCCTCAGGAATTAATTCTAAATCCTGGAGATAGTTTTAAAGTAGAACCCTTTGAAGGACACTCTGGATTGGTTCTGAAAGATTTGAAATTGATTTATGTTTTATTTGGAACAAAACAAAAAGCACAGCAATAAATTACGATTATAAAGATGCTAAAAAAAATTAATTGGACAGATGTAAAAGAAGAGCAAGTCAATCCATCAATGAAACGAAAGTTGATTTATGGTGAGAAAATTATGATTGCGAAAATGGAATTTAAAGATGGTTTCATCGTGCCACTTCACAGTCATGAAAATGAGCAAATTACGCAAGTTCAAAAAGGGACAATTAGGTTTTGGTTCGGAAGTCAAAAAGAACAACAAATCGATTTACATGCTGGAGAAACTATTGTAATACCAGGAAATCTACCACATGAAGCATTAATGATTGGCGATGTAGAAGAAACAGATACTTGGGCTCCTCCGAGGCAAGATTGGATAGATGGAACAGATGATTATTTAAAAAAGTAAAATGGACTTAGGATTACATAATAGAAAAGCGTGCATTATGGCTTCCAGCAGTGGTTTGGGAAAAGCTGTTGCTTTAGAACTTTCAAAAGAAGGGGCAGATATTATGTTGTGCGGTAGAACAGAATCAACCTTAATAGCTACAAAAAAAGAAATTGAGGCTATAACCAATGGAGCTGTTTATTACGTAGTTGGAGATGTCGCAAGTAAAAAAGATAGGGAGAAAATTTTAGAGAAAATAAAAACTGTTTTTGGGACTTTAGATATTTTAATTACCAATACGGGAGGTCCACCAACTGGAGCGTTTGAATCGTTTTCGGAAGAAGATTGGCAACGTGCGTACAAATCCTTATTAGAAAGTGCTGTAGGGATGATAAAGGGCGTGCTGCCGTATATGAAAAAAAACAACTGGGGGCGAATAGTTACTATTACTTCCCAGGCAGTTAAACAGCCTGTAAATAGTTTGATTTTGTCTAACACGGTTCGAGCCTCACTATTAGGATTAGTAAAAACATTATCCAATGAATTAGGAGCGTATCATATCACAGTTAACAATGTCATGCCGGGTTATACCCGCACCGAAAGATTAGAAAAATTAATTGAGAACCATCCTAAATTTTCAAATGCTATTGAAGAAATACCTCTTAAACGTTTTGGGGAGCCTTCAGAATTTGCAGCAGCTGTGGCATTTTTAGTAAGTGAAAGAGCTAGTTATATCACTGGGGTTTCACTAGCAGTTGATGGCGGATGGATAAAAGGAATTTAATAAAAACAACTATGGAATTAAAACAAATAATTTACCCACAAGGGGACGAGTATTATAACAAAGAATTAGTTACCCGATCAAACGCAGGTATTACAACAACATTTGGTACTGTTTTTCTTAAAAAAGGAACTCGAATACCTGTAGAAGGATTTTCAAGACACCCATTTAACGAAGTGTCAATAATTACAGAAGGCTGTATAGAAATGCTAAATGAAGATGGCTCAATTTCAGGATATTTAAAAGCAGATACAGCTGTTTATATAAATGCTTTGGAACCACAAGCTGGTAACGTTATCGAGGACACAAGATTAATTTATATAATAAACCAAAAGACATGAAAGCAATAAGATTTCATAAAATCGGTGGACCGGAGGTATTAAAAATTGATGACATCCCAATCACAAATCCTAAAGGCACCGAAGTCCTGTTTAAAGTCGAAGCATTTGCGTTAAATCAAGCCGATATTCTATTTATCAACGGCATGCATTATACACAACCCAATTTTCCATCCAGAATTGGTTCAGAAGCAACTGGAATAGTTGTAGAAGTAGGTGATCAAGTAACAAAATTTAAAAAAGGTGATAGAGTAACCTCAATTCCTTTTTATACACAAGAATACGGAGTGCAAGGCGAATATGCCACCGTTCCAGAACTGTACTTAACCTCCGTGCCAGAAAGTTATACTACCGAGGAAGCAACCTCTTTTTGGATGCAATATCTTACCGCTTATTACGCTTTATTCAAACTTGGACATGTTGTTAAAGGAGATTATGTTTTTATTCCTGCAACATCTGGTACTGCTGGTCAAGGGGCTTTAAAAATAGCCAAAGATGCTGGAGCACTAGTAATAGGTTCTACTAGAACGCAGGCAAAGAAATCATTTTTATATGAATTAGGCGCTGACCATGTAATTGTAACTCAAGAAGAAAACACTTTGGAACGGCTAAATGAACTATCACGTGGCAAGGGGATTAAATTTGTTTTTGACCCCATTGGAAGTACGGATTTTAATCAGCAATACATGTCTGCACTTTCTTTTGGAGGCTCCGCAGCCATTTACGGCTTGTTAAGTGGGGAGTTTCCAACTTTTCCATTGCTCGATCTAGTGAGAAAAAACAGCAAACTTTATGCCTATTCAATGTTCAACCATGTGATGTTTAAAGATCAACTGGATGAAGGTGTGAAGTACGTTTTAGAGAGAATAAAAAGCGGGAATTTAAAACCTTTGATTGACAAGGTTTTTGATTTTGACGATACCGTAGAAGCTTACAATTATATGCTGTCCAACAAACAAAAAGGGAAAATAGTCATAAAATTTTAATATCAATATTATATAAAAAATGGGAAACGGATTTTTTGAGGTACCAATTGCAATAAACGAACCAGTAAAAACTTATGCACCTGGTTCTGAAGAACGAGAACATGTATTAGCGGCTTATAAAAAAATGTACAACACACAAGTTGACATACCCTTCTACATTGGAGGCAAAGAATTCAGAACGGGTAACACAGTCAATATGTATCCCCCTCATGACCATAAACACTGCATTGGAAAATACCATACAGCAGACAAAAAACATATTGAATTAGCTATAGAAAAAGCTGCAGAAGCTCGAGTAAAGTGGGCAGCGACAAGTTGGGAACATCGCGCAGCCATTTTCTTAAAAGCCGCTGAATTATTAGCAGGGCCTTTTAGATATAAAATGAATGCTGCTACAATGATGGCGCAGTCCAAAAATGTCTACCAAGCTGAAATTGATTCGGTCTGTGAATTGATCGATTTTTTACGCTTTAATGTTCAGTTTATGACTGAAATTTACAGCAACCAACCCATCTCATCTTCTGGCATTTGGAACCGAATGGAGTATAGACCACTAGAAGGATTCATGTATGCGATCACCCCCTTTAATTTTACAGCAATTGCGGGTAATCTTCCTGCAGCTCCAGCTATGATGGGTAATGTCGTCGTTTGGAAGCCAGCTGCTTCTCAGGTCTATTCGGCACATGTTATTATGGAATTGTTTAAA
Source organism: Flavobacteriaceae bacterium LMO-SS05 (assembly GCA_051814705.1). GTDB lineage: Bacteria > Bacteroidota > Bacteroidia > Flavobacteriales > Flavobacteriaceae > Geojedonia. The sequence goes on along the minus strand of JBPWQW010000002.1, from coordinate 85,945 downwards.
GCAGCCGGTTTACCTGATGGTGTTATTAATATGGTCACAGGAAATTCTAGTATGATTACAGATACCTTGTTGGCTAGTAAAGATTTTGCAGGAGTACATTTTACAGGATCAACTCCCGTTTTTAATAGTTTTTGGGAAACCATTGGTAAAACCATTAATACCTATAAAAGCTATCCTAGAATTGTTGGAGAAACGGGAGGTAAAGATTTTATTTGGGCTCATCCCTCTGCTAATCCTCAAGAAGTTGCTACAGCCATATCTAGAGGAGCTTTTGAATATCAAGGCCAGAAATGTAGCGCAGCATCCCGCGCATACTTACCAAAAAGTTTATGGAGCGATATTAAATCCTCCATTTTAGAAGACATCAACTCATTTAAAATAGGAAGTCCAGAAGATCCTTCAAACTTTATTAATGCCGTGATTGATAAAAAAGCCTTTACCAAATTGGCAGGTTATTTAGACCAAGCGAAAAAAGATTCAGATGCCGAAATTATAATTGGCGGTGAATATGACGATGCTGTGGGTTACTTTATAGAGCCTACAGTTATTGTTACTACTAATCCAAAATACACAACGATGTGTACAGAATTGTTTGGCCCAATTATTACGATTTATGTGTATGAAGATGAGCAATGGGAAGCCGTTTTAGATTTAATTGATGATACGAGTGAGTATGCCTTGACTGGAGCAATTTTTAGTAGTGATCGATATATAATTGAAAAAGCCACTAAGAAACTAGAAAATGCCGCTGGTAATTTCTACATAAACGATAAACCTACAGGTGCCGTTGTGGGTCAGCAACCCTTTGGTGGAGCCCGTGCTTCCGGTACTAATGATAAAGCAGGTTCGGTTTGGAATTTATTAAGGTGGGTAAGTAATCGAACTATAAAAGAAACTTTTGTGCCACCCGCAGATTACAGATACCCTTTTTTAAAATAATAAAAAAACAGATGAATTATGGAATGGATTACAGATGAATTTATTAGAAAAAACATAAGCTATGACGAGCTGATCAATGAACTAAAATTGGCTTTTAGAGAAAACGTGATTCAATGTCCTTCTAAAGTGGCATATGATTACAAAAGTAATACTAGTGAAAAAAACAACACTTTTTTGTTCATGCCTGCTTGGGACAACCAAAAATATTTTGGAATCAAACTGATCACGGCAACTCCAAATAACAGTCATGTAGACCTTCCCTATATTAATGGTTTATACTTGCTGTTAAATGCCGAAAACGGATTGCCAATGGCCATTATGGATGCAAAATTAATTACAAACATAAGAACCGCTGCAACTTCAATTTTGGCTTCCAACTTTTTAGCTAAAAAAGAAGCTTCCAAAGTACTAATCTTAGGAAATGGAAGTTTATCTCCCTATTATATAAAGGGATATGCGTCTAAAGCATCCGTTAAAGAAATTTATGTATGGGGATTAAATTTTGAAATATCAAAGCAGATTGCGGCATCCATTAATCAAGAAACTGATGTAAAAATTGAGGCTGTCGAAGATTTTAACACGGTCATTAAAGACGCAGATATCATAAGCTGCATTACCTCATCAAATGAACCCTTTATCGATAAGCAACATGTCTCTACAGGCCAACATTTTGATTTGGTAGGTTCATATACTGAAACAATGCAAGAAGCCACTACAGATGTGGTCAGTGCTTGCAGTGTATATGTTGATAATCTAGGTATTACTTTAGAACATTCTGGAGAAATCGTAAACGCTATGAAAGAAAATAAACTCACTAAATCAAGCATTAAGGGAGATTTGATCTTTTTATGTCAGGATGATGTGCATAAAAGAGCTTCAAATACTGAAAATACCCTGTTTAAATGTACTGGAATGGCCATTGAAGATTTAGTAATAGCACAGCTAATATACAAGAGATATGTACAATCAAGAAAGTAGAATTGGAATCGATATTGGGGGCACCTTTACAGATTTAATTTACCAAGACGAAAACGGTAAAACACAAGCTGTTAAAGTGCCTACCACACCTAGCAATCCTAATCAAGGCTGTATCGATGCGATTAAAAACACTTCAATAAAAAACATTGAAGATGTTACGTATTTTTTACATGCAACAACCGTAGGTCTTAATGCTTTATTAGAACGTCGGGGAGCTACAGTTGGAATTTTAACAACGGAAGGATTTAGAGACACCCTCGAAATTGGCCGAGGTGATAGAGCCGAAATGTATAACATTAAGTGGAACCCTCCCAAACCTTTAGTACCAAGAAAATTAAGGTTAGGTATTCGAGAGCGGCTTTATGCAGATGGTAGTGTAAAAACCAAACTTAGTAAAGAAGATGTCATCGCGGCACTAAACGTTTTCGAGCAACAAAACGTAAACGCTATTGCTGTTGTATACTTACATGCTTATGCCAATCCGTCTCATGAGCTCGAAACGCTAAAAATTCTTAGAGAAGCTGGCTTTAAAGGTGAAATATCGCTTTCCCATCAAGTAACAGGTGAATATCGAGAGTACGAACGTACAACTACAACGGTGATTGATGCCTTTGTAAGCGGACGTATGGGTAGCTATCTAAACAAAATTGAAACAGAATTACGCAATATCGGGTTTAAAGGTTTGCCTTTAATTACGAAATCGGGAGGTGGAGCCATGACCTTTAAAGATGCAAATGGTAGTTTATCACAAACTGTCATGTCTGGCCCAGTTGCTGGGGCAGAAGGCGCCGCCGAACTGACAAGAAATCTAAACCTAGGAAACCTCATCACGGCCGATGTAGGAGGTACAAGTTTCGATACCTGTGTAATAATTAATGGACGCCCAAAACTCATGTACCAAGGCGAAATTATTGGCATGCCGGTTCAAATGCCCTGGGTAGATGTCAGGTCTATTGGCGCTGGTGGCGGTTCTATTGCTTATATTGATGAAGGTGGGCTTTTAAAAGTAGGACCAGAAAGTGCAGGTGCAACTCCAGGTCCAGCATGCTATGGAAGAGGCGGAACTCGTCCTACCATTACCGATGCCGCCTTTGTTTTAGGAATGCTTGGACAAGGTATGCTTGCTTCAGGCCTAATACTGGATAAACAGAAATCTATTGATTCTATAAAACCATTAGCTGAAAAATTGAATCTCTCCGTGGAGCAAATAGCGCATGGTGTTTTAAGAATTGCCACATCTAGCATGGCTAATACTATAAGAGAAATTACTGTTGAAAACGGAATTGACCCTAGAGAAATGAAACTTATAGCCTACGGTGGCGCAGGCCCTTTATTTGCCGATCTAATTATTGAAGAGTTACAAATGACAGATATCGTCATCCCTCCTTTTGCAGGCAACTTCTCGGCATGGGGATTACTGGGTACTGATATTTTATACGCTAAATCATTAACTCATAAAATGGAGTTAAAAGAAGATTATGCTACCGTTTTAACTCCTATTTTAAATAAAATATTTACTGAACTAAAATCGAGGTTAGACCAGAAGATGGATGTAGTTCACGAAGTTGCTCTAGATATCCGCTATAGAGGTCAAGAACATTCACTTACCATTTCTGTTGAAAATAATAATGGCATTATAAATCTAAACTCTGAAAAGTTAAGAGAAAAATTTGAAAAAGAATACTTTGAAATTTACAATACCAATTTAGAATATGCCTTAGAGATTGTTACAATACGATTGGCTTTGAGAAAATCGTTATCAAAAAGAAGCTTGCAAACAGATTTTAAACCAGAAAAAATCGATATTAAGAGTTCAGAAGCTTACTCTTTCTTTGATAAAAAATATGTGCCCTTTAAAATTATTAATAGAAATCAATTAAACATTGGAGAAGTAAATTTAGGACCAGCCATATTAATAGAAAGGACAACGACAACATATATTGATAAAAATAAATCGTTTGTGTTGGATAAAACCGGTTGTGTGTTAATCACTAAAAATAATAGTCACAATGCATAATACAATCCATACTTATTCGGCTGTTCCGAAGACAAATAGAATCAAATCAACTGAAATTGATCCCATTCAGACAGAAATTATTAGAAATGCTTTAAATTCTGCAGCGAATCAAATGAAACAAGCACTTTGCAGAACAGCTTTTTCTCCAATAATATATGAAGTATTAGATTTTGCCTCAGCTATTTATGATAAAGACGTCCGACTTTTATCACAAGCTCCTAGCCTACCCTTGTTTATGGGAACACTTAACTTTTGCGTTGAGGCTGCAGTTGAAGGCGTTGGAGGCATAGATAATTTATTTGAAGGAGATATTATTATTTATAATAACCCTTATGGCACAGGTGCCCATCAGCCAGACGTCGCATTAGTAATGCCTGTATTTTTTAAACAAAAACTTATTGGTTATACGGCTATAAAAGCGCATTGGCTAGATATAGGTGCCAAGGATCCATATTGTTCAGACACTATAGACTACTTTCAAGAAGGGATTATTTTTCCAGGAGTAAAATTATTTGAAAAAGGGAAACCAGTTGAAAGCATCCATAAAATGATCTTGGCTAATTCTAGGGTACCCGAAGCCATTAATGGCGATATGCGTGCGCAGTGCATCGGCTTACATGCAGGAGCAAAATCTTTTACTGCTATTGTCGAAAAATATGGAGAGGATACTTTTTTTGATTGCGTTGAAGCCATATTTGAACATGGTGAAACCGTTGTTAAAAATTATTTTAAAAAAATCCCTAATGGCACCTATAATGCTCAAGGCATGATGGATAACAATGGCATTACTGACGATTGTATTCCTTTTAACATCTCGATAGAGATTAAGGATGAAGAAGTTATCATCGATTATTCCGATACTCCACAACAACAAGAAGGCCCTGTAAATTGTCCCTTACCATCAACAGTTTCTGCTGCGAGAATTGCAATAAGCATGTTGGCCGGAGGCGGTGAATCACCAACCGAAGGTCATTTTAGACCTATTAAGGTAATTACTAAAAAAGGAACCATGTTTCATCCTAGACCTCCAGCTCCTTGTTTTTTGTATGGCTGGCCAGCAATGCAATCTATAGAAGTCATTTATAGAGCTATAGGTAATACGTTTCCGGAGTTTGTTCCGGCAGATTCTTCTGGTGATATTTGCTCCATGGTTTTCTGGGGAACAAATTCAAAAACAAATGAAATTTGGGCAGATGGTTCTCCCTATCCTTCAGGACAAGGAGCTTCAAACTTAGGAAACGGTTCTAGTGTGCTGCACATTGCGGAGTCGGCTACGAGGTTTTCACCTACTGAAGTTAGAGAATCCATGTATCCTTATATCATAAACAAAGTAGAATTTGCTCAAGATTCCTGTGGTGCTGGAGAACAAATTGGCGGGCTGGGAATTGATTTTTATTTTGAATTTTTAGATGACACCAGTTTAACGGCAACTTTAGAAAAGACCAAAACTAAGCCTAGAGGCTTATTAGGAGGAAAAGAAGGTGTCGCCAATAATTGTATCGCATTTTTTCCTAATGGAGAACAAAAAGTTATTGGCAAAACCACGCGTCATTTCTTACCTAAAGGCACCAAGTTACATTTAAAAACAGGCGGTGGTGGCGGTTATAACATGCCCAATAAAAGACATACAGAACGTATATTTGAAGACATCGAAAATGAATTGATCTCTAAAGAATATGCAACAACACATTATCCACAATTTAGCGAGTAATTAAAATGAACCATCATAATAGACGCATTATTATTCAAAATCCAACCATTATTGATGGTACGGGTAAGCAACCCTATAAAGCAACAATACTCATACATAAGGGAAAGATTGAACGGATTACAGATCAAGACATCAATAGAACTGAACATGATAGCGTTATAGATGGAGAAGGATTATATCTCTTGCCAGGTATGATTGATTGCCACGTTCACGTTATGATTAATAGATATAATCTGATGTCACATGTAAACACTCCATTTTCTTTAAATTTTTACAATGCCATCGATAATATGAAGGCATTATTATACGCTGGAATAACTTCGGCTAGAGATGCTGGAGGCGCTGATTTAGGTGTAAAAAGAGCCGTGGAAAAAGGAATTGTAAGTGGACCTCGGTTAAAAATTAGTATCTCTCCTTTAAGTATTACTGGAGGACATTTAGATGCTTGGATGCCATCTGGAATGCAATTATTTCTATTAAATCCACCTTACCCCGGAAATCCATCAGGTATTTGCGATGGTCCCGATGACGTCAGGAAACGCGTTAGAGAAATATTGCGTTGTGGTGCCGATTTTATTAAAACATGTAGTACTGGAGGCGTATTGAGCCCAACAGACCATCCCGAATTCACTCAATTTACAGTCCAAGAATTAGAAGTGATGGTTCAAGAAGCTGCTATGAGAAAAGGAATAAAAGTTATGGCGCATGCCCAGGGTCTTGATGGAGTAAAAAATGCAATTAAAGCCGGAGTACATTCTATTGAACATGGCATTTATTTAGATAACGAAACTATTGATTTGATGTTAGAAAAAGAAGTCTATCTTGTACCAACTTTACTCGCCGTAAACTCTGTTATTGAAGGTGAGCATGCTGAAGACATAAAAGACCAAGCAAAAAAAATACGAGAAACACATCAAAACAGTATAGCAAAAGCATATCAAGCCGGCGTAAAAATAGCCATGGGTACAGATTCTGGCATTATGCAACATGGTCGAAACTTGGAAGAATTACAGTTAATGTGTGATATTGGTATGTCTCCAGCGGAATCTATTGTTTCTGCAACTTCAACAGCTGCTCAATGCCTAGAAGTAGACCATGAGGTGGGCTCCATTACTGAAGGAAAGTTTGCCGATATGATATTGGTAAAAGAAAATCCTCTAAAAAAGATAGGATCCCTTTCAAATTCTAATAATATAAAGCTAATCATTAAAGAAGGCAGCATAATTAAAAATAATATTTAAACTATGGAAAGTAACGAAAATAACGAAAATTGGTTCAGTATTGCAAACATCTGGTTTGGATGTATTGCAAGTCTACCAGCGCTTTTAATAGGCAGTACTTTAATTCTATCGCTTACTTTATATGAAGCTATTTTGGTTGCTATTTTAGGGTATTCGTTTGTACTAGTTTTCCTGTCTCTTTTAAGCGCAAAAGCAGTTAAGCACCGTTTAAACGCTGTGCAATTGGCCGAACGATCCTTTGGGGTTACTGGCTCAAAAGTTATTGTAGGTCTTATTATTGGTGTTGCATCTATAGTCTGGTTTGGTATTCAAACCAACATTGCAGGCCTATCATTTTCAAAAGTATTGCTCGATGTTTTTAATATTGATTTCTCTGTAAATGCTTCATCCTTACTTTGGGGTTTAATCATGGTACTGACAGCAGTTTTTGGATTTAAATACGTAAAATGGTTAAACTTTATTGCGGTTCCCAGTATCTTAATCTTAATAATATTTAGTTTAATAGTTACGCTTGATGGCATATCGTTTACAGAGTTATTAGCCTATCGGCCTGAGTCTAAAATGTCTTTAACTAAAGCCGTGGGTATCGTTGTAGGCCTTATTGCGGTGGGTGGTGTAATCTCACCCGATTACAACCGATTTGCTAAAACCCCAAGAGCTGCGGTAATTGGATCCATTGTTGGCATGTTACCTGCAGCCGTTGCTTTTTTAACCATAGGCGCTATTTTATCCATTGTAAAAGGCACCCATGATATTGTAGATATTTTTGCACAAATAGGGTATCCAATTATGGCGATGTCTATTCTAATCTTGGTAACCTGGACTTCAAATGTCATGAGCGCCTATTCAGGAGGTTTGGGACTCAATAGTACATTTCATTTATCTGAAAAATATAGACCTTATACAACTCTAGTGGTTGGACTTATAGGCACATTACTTGGTGTGTTAGGAATCTTAGAAAAATTCACTGATGTTGCAATCATTTTGTCTGCAATGATTCCACCCATTGCAGGTGTCATTATAGCAAATTACTATTTTGGAAAGGTGAACGTAAAAAAAGAACCCTCTTCATTTGATTGGATTGGAATCCTATCATGGCTGTCAGGTGTTAGCATTGTTTTTTTATTTGAATCCGATATTAAAAATATTTTAGGCATTGTAGTGTCTTGTTTTTTCTATTTAATATTGAATTTGATTTTAAAGAAAAGAGAATTGGGTTTTTTATCAAAAAAAGTAATCTAGTCCACGCTTTTTTAACGCGTTGTATTTCTGATGCCTTAAATATAGTAATCAAAAATAATTTTAAATTTTATATAAATAATGCGTAATACTTATCAAAACATATTGAATAAAGCAGAATTTAATCCGCCAAAAAATTGGTTACAGATTAAAACTATTGATATGCATACAGGAGGGGAACCCTTACGCGTTATTATCGATGGTTTTCCTGAACTTAAGGGTAAGTCCGTTTTGGATTTTAGAAGAGATATTACGGAAAATTACGACCATTTACGCAAGACCTTAATGTTCGAGCCTCGTGGACATCCCGACATGTATGGATGTCTAATTGTACCACCTAATGATAATGAAGGTGATTTTGGTATTATTTTCATGCATAATGAAGGATATAGTACCATGTGTGGTCATGCTATAATAGCCATTACAACACTAGCTGTAGAAATGCAGTGGATTGAGGTGACCGAAGGAGATAATATTTTAAAAATCGATGCTCCATGCGGTAGAATTACTTCTTTTGCGCATATTAAAAATGGAACGTTAACGGGTGTACGATTTCAATGCGTACCAAGTTTTGTTATTGGCTTAGATAAGGTTGTGCACGTTGAAGGGCTTGGGAAAATTACCTACGATTTAGCGTATGGCGGAGCTTTTTATGCTTATGTGAATATGGAAAAACATGGTTTTGACTTTGATTTGACTCCGAATTCTTATCATGAATTAATTACAAATGGTATGGCAATAAAGCATGCCGTCATGCAACAGGACAAGGAAATAGTGCATCCATATGAAGAAGACCTCAGTTTTTTATACGGCACAATATTTATTGGGAATTCAGAAAAACCTGGAATTGACAGCAAAAATGTTTGTGTTTTTGCCAATGGTGAACTCGACCGGTGCCCTACAGGTTCTGGAGTTTCAGGAAGAATGGCTATTCATGCAGCACGTAAAGAGATTGAAATTGGAGAATCCATGACTATTGAAAGTATAACGGAGTCTGTTTTCAAAGGTTCGATCCTAAAAAAAGAAGTCTATGGAAAACATAAATCCGTTATCCCCGAAGTTCAAGGGACTGCACATATTACAGGAACGCATACCTTTTTAATAGACCCAAACGACCCAATGAAGAATGGATTTATATTGAGGTAGATCACACTAATATATCAATGACTCATAATAAAAACATCACAATCAAATCTTACACCTTTTGAAAATACTTACTGAAAACTAAATACAAAATACCACAAAGCAGCCAAGCGGGAAGCGTTACAAAAGATAGAAAGACATCAAATTGCACGGATATAAAATAGAACAGTCCAAAACTAATCGCCCAGGCGTACAATACCGACTTATTAAAATTAATATTTGCAGCTTCAGCATAATTTTTAACTATTCCAGCTTGTTTATAAAAGAAATGCTCAAAGACAATGATGGCTCCAAAAGGTGCTAAAATAAACCCATAAAGGGCAACAAATCCCAATAATTTCATAGCAAACGCCGGAAATAGCCCAGCTAAAGTTGCAATGGTTCCTGCCAGAATAGTAACTTTTGCAGTAGACAGTTTTGGCAGTATGGCTTGAAAGGCCAAACCTGCTCTATAGATTGTGGGATTGGCCGTGGTCCATCCCGCTAATACTACAGCGATAATACCAAATATACCAATAGCGTTATAGGCTAAAGGACCTGGAGCTACTGGAGGCGCATCGCCATTACTTAAAAAGGCTAGTGCTTCAGGTGATTTTAAATAGACAGCATATAAAAGTGCGGCCGCAATCCACGCCATATAATGCCCTACATACATACCAGCAGCAGTTGTCCATCCAGAACTTGCTTTTTTGGCAAACCTAAAAACTGACAAATCTGACATCCCCACATGCATGGCGGCGTTGGCAAACCAAGACCAAATCACCACATGCCAAAATGTATATTTAATTTGGCCTGGAAACGGCTCTGTACCCTCACCCCATATATTCCAAAAATCACTAAAATTTTTAACGCCCAATTGGCTTAAAGCAACTACCCCACAAGCGATAAAGGCAATCACGATGATTGGAGACATCCAATTGGCTGCTCTAGATACGGTATCATAACCTCTTGCCGCAATTATAGAAATAGCAGCACCAATTAAAATTACAATAATAACCCATGTGAATCCATTAGGCATCGTATCGGAAAGCTTTGGCATGGGCATATCAAATGGGATTCCAACGGCGGTAGCAGAGACGGTTATCATAGAGCCCGCTAAAAAGCAAAATAGAATTCCATTGGCCAAATTATAACCTGTAACGAGCTTTTTACCGCATATTTTTTCCAATTGAAAATAAAGTGTCAACCGGTTTTTAATGGCTATTTCTGCAGTTAAAAATCGCCAACTCAGCACAGCCAATAAATTACCTAATAATAAGCCAACTATAAGATCAAAGGCACTAACTCCTGCCGTTAAAAACAAAGGACCAATCATAAATTCTGTACCTGCAGCATGCTCACCTGCATACATTCCTAAAAAGCTTTTCCAACCTTTTAATTTGGATTGAGGTACAGGAGTCCTTTCAAATTCACCACCCGTAACATCCTTCTTTATTTCTAGTTCAATATTATTCTGAGTCATAAGCTTTTAGTTTAGTTCGTTAGTACTGGGGATTATTTTAGTTGTTTGTAATGAGATGTTGTGGTAAGTCTTCAACCCTTTCACAACAAAGCTGTTCCAAGATTTGTTGAAGTTGAACTTTTAATATTGAAATCGTATGATCTCCTCCTCTATTGCCCAATGCCGAAACACCATACATAAAAGTGCGTCCCATAAATGTAAATTTTGCCCCACTTGCAAGAGCGCGTGCAACATCAGGCCCAGAGCGCAAACCGCTATCCATCATCACTTCAATCTGTTTGCCATAGTTAAGCGCAATTCTTTCTAATGGTTTTATGGTGGATTCACCGGCATCTAGCTGTCGGCCACCATGGTTGGAAACGATAACGCCGTCCAATCCCAATCGAATAGCTTCTTCAACATCTACTTCATTGGCAACACCTTTTAAAACTAGTTTGCCTTTCCACATATCTCGAATGGGTTTTATTTTTTCTTCATTTAATCGTCCAGAAAAAGTCTGATCCATAAATTTTCCTAATTGCTTCAAATCCAACCCCTTTGGCATATATGGTTTTAAGGTTTCAAAATTGGGTTGCCCATACTTTAGGGTATTCAATGCCCAAGAAGGTTTCCCTAAAATTTGCAGTATGTTATTTATGGACATTTTTGGAGGCATGGCCAAACCATTTCTAATATCTCTGGGTCTAAACCCAAATGTGGGAACATCGCAAAGTATGACTAACACGGGACAATGGGCTGCCTCTGCTCTTTTTATAAGATCATCGCGCAACTTGTTTTCAGTTGGATGGTATAATTGAAACCAAGCTTTGCCCTCAGTGAGTTCACTAGCGCGTTCTATACTGGTTGTGGTAACGGTACTAAGTACAAATGGAATGTTATGCTGCAATGCTGCCTTAGCCAAAATTTCTGAAGCATTTGGCCACATTAGGCCCTGTAAACCAACGGGGGCAATGCCAAAAGGCGCGTCATATTCGATACCAAATAGTTTGGTTTTTAGACTGGCTCCATTAAATTTTCTTAGGTATTGTGGTTTTAATTGTACGGCTCTTACTTCCGACGTGTTTCTATGTAAATTGACATCTTCGTTACATCCACCATCTAAATAGTCAAATGCAAATTTAGGGATGCGTTGTTGGGCTCTAGTTCTTAAATCATCAGTAGATGGATATCTGGTATCAAATTGTAATGCCATATTATTTTATTATAAATGGAACGTGCTTCTTTAGTGAATAATTCTTTTTCAAGAATTTAGAATTGAGTTTGGAATCTGAAATGGCAATAGCAGCCCCCAAAGCAGAGCCTAATGAAGACTGTGTGGTTCTTAATTCCTTATCTCTAAAATAATGTGATAATAATTTGATATATAGATCATTATCACTAAACCCGCCATCAACATAAAGCCTTTCTATCTGATCGTTTCCAATCACATCATTTATACTTTTAATCTGCAGTAAAACCAATTCTGCCATCAGTTGATGATAGGCTTGTTCAAACTTGGTATAGGGCATTTTAGTTTCCGTGGGCATATTGTCGTCAAGAATGCTTTCCCATTTGAACATGTATTCAAAATCTTGAGTGATTTCAGAATATAGATCATAATCAAATTTTACATGACGATGATACTCTTCAGAAACCCCAAAATACTGGTCTAGTTTACTAACTTGAATTTTATATTCATTTCCTAAAAACAAACGCGTAGCTCTAATGGGTTTTCCATCGATTCGCATATAGTTTATAGCATCCTTATTTTGATTATTTTGAAAAATTTGATGGTCCTTAAACGGATTTAAAGCAATACTCCAAGTGCCTGTCGATACCAATATAAATTTTTTCTTTACACTTCTGATATAAGGTAATAATGCTGCTGAACTATCGTGAATACCAACGCCTATTTTAATATGTTTTCCATTGTAATTCATATTAACACTTGTTTCTGTGGATACAATAGTGGGTAGTATGGTATGTAACCCTTCTTTGTAAACCCACTTATGGTAATCCTTCTTTTTATAATCCCAAAGAGCTGTGTGGCAGCCTATACTAGTATATTCACTAAAAGGAATTCCTGTAAAAATATAGCTTAGGTATTGAGGTAGATGTAAAGAGTATTTTATTTTTTTAAAAATAGTAGGTTTAGTATGCTTTAACCAATAAAGCTGAATCCCTGAATTGAGAAGGCTTAAATCAAAACAACCTGTAGTTTTAAGGAATTCTTTTTTCGGCCCATACTTTTTAACAAATGACGCTATAATGTCACTATCTATGGGTTTAGTATAATTATAAAGAGGTGTAAGCACATCGCCATTTTCATCCAAATGCACAAAACTGGCACCATAAGTTGAGAAATTGATGGCTTTAATATTGAATTTCTTTGCTTTTATTATACGCTCAAAAACACTTTTTAGCCAATCATTAAGGGCTTCAAGGTTCTCGGTTGGATAGTTGTCTTCATCTCTAATTTCATCGAAGTGCGTATATTCTTTATGAACTTCCTGATAGTCATCATCAAATAGGAAGAATTTTTTATTAGTCTTACCTATATCGAATATGGCTGTTACATCTATCATATTTTATAATCCTGTAGCTACAGTATGCTTCCCACGCTCCTTAATGAGTGCGTTTCTAATATCCAAAGAACGATAAGCAAGAATGGGGTTTAATGCGCCCCCCCTTTTTAATCTCGCTTCTTGAATAAGCGGTCTCACGTCTGTTCTAAAGGCATCTTGTAAAATTTCTTGGCATGTTACAACATCATGATCACCTTGTGCTCTTTTTAATTCAACTTGATCAATTAATAGTGCTTTTGCATAGGCCTCTTGAATAGCTTCTAATGATTGGATTAAGTCTTCCAAAGGATCTTTGATATTATGACTGGCATCAATCATCCAAGCCAAATCGGGGTTTTGGGGATTGTTTTGCATGCCATAAACCAGTTCATTAAAGATTAAAAATAAGGCATAAGGCTTAATGCTTCCAACGGTTAAATCGTCATCCCCATATTTACTGTCGTTAAAATGAAATCCGCCCAATTTACCTTTTAACATTAAGATGGAAACGATTTGTTCTATATTACTATTTGGCAAATGGTGGCCTAAATCGACAAGGGAATAGGCTTTGTCTCCACAGGCATTGGACAACATAAACGAGGTTCCCCAGTCTTGGATTACGGTACTGTAAAAATTAGGTTCAAAAGGCTTGTATTCAATGAGCATACTCCAATCGTCAGGAAGCCCTTTATATATCTCTTTTAAGCTATTTTCGGTATTTTGAAGTGCCGTTTGAAAATTGCTCTGTCCAGGAAAACACGATCCATCTGCTAACCAAACTGTTAAGCTTTTAGAGCCTAATTTATCACCAATGTTTATGACCTCCAAATTATGCTGAATTGCTTGTTGCCTAACGGCTTCATCCGTATTGCTTAAGGATCCATGTTTGTAACTCTCAATTGCATTTTTTTGGTCCTGAAACGTGTTGGAATTTACGGCGTCAAATTTGATGTCCAATGAATGGGCCAGTTCTTTAATGGCTTTATAGTCGTTAGGAACATCCCAAGGAATATGCAGTGAAACCGCTCCCGCAGTTTGTGTAAGGGCATGTAATACGCCTATATCTTCAATTTTTTGTTCTAAAGTTGAAGGTTCGCCATAAAACGAAAACCGTCCAAATCGCGTCCCCCCAGCCCCCAAAGCCCAACTTGGGATTGCAACTTGAAAATCACTTAATTTTTTTAATAGGCTATCGACTTTAATACCTTTTTTTGACAATTTATTTGCTAAAAAGTCAAAATTTTCTTGATGTAAGCGGATGCCATCTTTATTTATTTCTTGAACTTGGTCTTTAGGTATTCTCATAATATCTTAATAAAGAAAAAACTTCCATAGAAAATCTAGGATATTTATGGAAGTTTTATCACACTAAACTAACACAAAAAATTATCTTACAAAAGCGTTTGCCATTCCACCATCGACATTTATAATGTTTCCTGTGGATTTGTTTAATATTGCCACTAAAGTGAAAACACTATTAGCTATATCTTCAGGGTAAATGATTTCATTTAATAAATTTCGTTTTGCATAATGGGCTGGTAACTCTTCTACTGTAATACCATAAGCCTTTGCTCTGCCTTCAGCCCAAGCACCTTCCCAAATCTTGCTGCCCACGATTACACCATCTGGATTGACAACGTTTACGCGAATCTTATCTTTGCCAAGTTCTGCAGCTAGTAATCTCGACATATGTTGTTGGGCTGCTTTTGCAGTTCCATAAGCCACATTATTGGGCCCAGAAACTAAACCGTTTTTACTGGCAATACTAACAAAATTGCCGCCTAAATTTTGTTTACGCATAATGGCGACACACTGTTGTGCTAATTCAAATTGGCCTTTTACTAAAATATTTTGTAACAATTCCCAGTCTTTTTCTGTCGTGTCTTCCAAAGATTTGGATATGGCCAATCCGGCACTGTGAACCACAATATCGACGCCTCCAAATTCTATACAGGCTTTTTTATAAGCTGCTTCAATGGAAGCCATTTTAGTGACATCACAAACTACATACGTTGACACATCTGGTTTAAAGGTGGCATGGGCCGCAATAAGTCTGTCTTCTGCAATATCAGTAAGTACAACATTAGCACCTTCTGCAGCTAATTTATCGGCAATTGCTTTACCGATACCACCTCCAGCTCCAGTAACCAAAGCGACCTTACGGGATAAAGGCTGTTCTTTTGGCATACGCTGTAATTTGGCTTCTTCCAATAACCAATATTCAATATCAAAAGCTTCTTGCCTTGGTAATGAGGTATAAGCCGAAATCGCTTCAGCGCCCCGCATCACATTGATGGCATTGGTATAAAACTCACTCGCAACACGCGTTGTTTGTTTGTTTTTTGCAAAACTAAACATTCCAATCCCTGGATAAATGATAATAACAGGGTTGGGGTCGCGCATAGCAGGACTATTTTCTCGTTTACAAGTGTTGTAATACTTGGCGTATTCTGCCCGATAAGCTTCAAAAGCAGGTTTTAGCTTTGTTAAAACCGCTTCGGTATTATTTAAATCTTCGCCTGTTTCTAAATTTAAAACTAAAGGCTGAATTTTTGTTCTTAAAAAATGATCTGGACAGGAGGTTCCCATAGGAGCCAACCTATCCAAATCGTTGCTATTAATATATTCCAATACAATATCACTGTCAGAAAAATGACCTATCATCCTGTTTTCTGATGAGCACAGACCTCTTAGTAAGGGCATGATCTGTGATGCCTTTTCTAAACGTTCTGCTTTTGGTAGGCTCTTTACTTTTTGACCTCCAAAAACAGAGCCTTTTTCTTTAATTTTCTTTTCAATATATTTTGAAGCCTGCTCAATAACTTCCAAACTATTGATATAACATGAATATGACGTATCACCCCAAGTAAATAATCCATGGCTTCCTAAAACTATGCCTCGAATACCTGGGTTATCGTTTAAACATTTTTCTAATTGAAGCCCTAAATCAAATCCTGGTTTTTGCCAAGGCACCCAACCCATGGTATCGCCCCAAATTTCTTTAGTTACTTTTTCGCTGTCTTTTGCTGCGGCTACTGCTATTAAGGCATCTGGGTGTAAATGATCTATATGTTTAAAAGGCAATAAGCCATGTAATGGCGTGTCTATAGAAGGAGCTTTACTGTTTAAATCATAAATGCAGTGATTAAACAATCCAACCATACGGTCTTCATCATGAAGCCCTTGGTACACATTTTTTAATTCACGAAGTCTGTTTGTATAAAGTCCTGCAATTCCTGAGCGCGTTAAGGTTCCTATATCACCACCTGAACCTTTTACCCACATCACCTCTACATCTTTGTTCGTTAATGGGTCTTTTTCAATCGTTTTACAACTTGTATTGCCGCCACCGTAATTGGTGATTCTTAAATCGGCACCTAATATATTGGAGCGGTACAAAAACAGAGCGACTTCATCATTTCCCAAAGTCTTTGCTATGTCATCATCCCATAAGTAATCTACGTGTTCAAATTTTTTTACAATATTATTCATAAGCACTCATAATGTGTTTATAGCAAAAATAGATTAACAAAAAGGAGTTTCTATCCTGTAGCGTACTGTATGCAAAAACTGAAACAATTTGAATGCTATAATTTGGGCTTTATGCAGTTGCGCTAAATTTTGAATACTGGTTTAATTTGTTTTTATTTGTGGTAGATTGATACGCCCTTTATTCTTTTTCTTGTCAAAAGCAAAAAGGATTCTATCTGTTATTTCTCTTTCATAAAATATTAACCTATGGAAATAATAAAGTTTATTAACATTGATGAAAACTTACGGGTACCTAAGTATCAGCAAATTGTAAATTCAATCATCTACAATATATCCATAGGCAATCTTGCCATAGATCAAAAAATTCCATCAATCAATATGTTCAGTGAGGAATTTTATTTATCCAGAGATACGGTTGAAAAAGCTTATAGTATTTTAAAAGAACGAAATATCATTACATCCATTAGAGGAAAAGGCTATTATATTACCCAAAACAAATTGCTTTCTAAGGTAAATATCTTATTTCTTATTAATAAGTTAAGTTCCTATAAAATGAAAACATTTAATTCGTTTATGAATGCTATTGGGGGAAATTGCCAGACCGATCTTCATATTTATCATTGCGACGAATCTTTGTTTTTGAATTTGCTCGACAAACACAAAGCGGCTTATGATTACTTTGTCATTATGCCTCATTTTAAGACAGAAGATTTAAAACATGTCAGCTTTACAGACGATATTGTTAAAATGTTAAAGAAAATACCGAGTGAAAAATTAATTATTCTAGATAATATTAATCCGGGAATAGAAGGCGATATTGTTGAAATTTATCAAGATTTTGAAAATGATATTTATTTTGCCTTAAAAGCCGGTCTAGCAAAAATATCTAAATACAAAAAATTAGTTTTAATTTACCCAGAGAAAGCCGTTTATCCTTTTCCTAGGAAAATTTTACACGGGTTTAGAAAATTTTGTGTTGAAAACTCTATCGATTTTGAAATTATTGACACAGTCTTTGAGGATATGGTTCTTAAAAATGGAGATCTATTCATCACTATTGAAGAAGCAGATTTAGTGAATTTAGTAAAACAAATTAGAGAAGAAGAATTTGTTTTAGGCACCGATATTGGCGTCATTTCATATAATGACACTGCTTTAAAAGAGCTCTTGGGTATTACCGTCATCTCCACAAACTTTAAGATAATGGGAGAAAAAGCGGCCAGCATGATTCTAAATAAAGAAAAAGGAAAGTTCAAAGTCCCTTTTAATTTTATTGACAGAAATTCAGTTTGATTTAAATAGTTTAGTCACTTTTAGTCTGGGTAATCTAAACGCAACATTGAAAATGTTGTTTAAGTTTATATTTTAAACATATTTTCACCTCCTTGTAGTGGGTATTTTTTATCTGCCCATATAAAGGTTCCCTCGGTGTTTTCCGGAATTATTATAGTTGCTTCCAATTTTCCGTCGTTAAGGCGATATTTAACTGATATCTTTCCATTTGGGTGTGGCATTTCGCCACTTATGGATTTGATAGCACCCAGATGGGGTTCTATTTTAATTTTAGAAAAGCCTGGTGCATCACTGTCAATTCCAAGAATGACACGGTAAAATTCGATATTGGGACTTGATCCCCATGCATGAGAATCTGATCGCGACATACTTACATTTGAAGCTTCAGCCCAAGTCGTAAGTCCTAGCTGTATGTTTTCCCGCCATTTGTCCAACCAATTAAGATACTCATTTCCAAGCCCAGCTTTCACCAAAGCTAGATGCAGATAGTACTTAAAATATATTGAAGCTGAAACCAGCGAAGCATCTTGTAACATTTTTTTAGCCAATGTTGTCGCTTTATCACCAGTAATTACACCGTAAAGAATGGCCAGTGTGTTGGTATGTTGAGAGAAAACATCCTTGTCGGCAGTATCTGCATAAAGATTCTTTTCAGAATCCCAATAGTTTTGATGAATGGTATTTTTAAGTTGTTTGGCTCGGTCTGAATACAATCGAGCAAAATCTTTCAACCCTAATTGATTTTCCAATTCACTAGCCAATTGATAGGCACCAAGAAGTTGTAAATCTAAAAGCGCAGACTCTCCGTTTTTTCCAATTGGGGCCATTCCCGATTTCCATCCTTTACCTTCCGCCCAATCTGAGAACAACCAGTAGGGTACGCCTTTCAAAGACCCATCTTCTTGTTGATATTTTTCAAAAAAAGAAAGCACTTGTCGGGATCCGGGAAGTTTGTTCTTGATAAAGAGGCTGTCTGGTCGGTACATATAATAATCATGAAGCATCGCGATCCACAAAAGTGAAAAAGTAGGGATTTGCTGATCGAGGTCTGTTGGATAGCGACTTAGCGTAATACCTTCTGCAATACGCGAGTGATCCATAAGCGTAAGGGCATTTCGAGCTAATCTATCATCCTCTGTGTTAAAATAGGAAACTATAGCTTGTATCCTCGCATCCCCTATATATTGCAATTGTTCATAGTAAGGACAATCCATATAGGTATCAAAGGCGCAGAGTCTGGCCGTTCTCCATCCTATTTCCAGTATCTTAGCGATTTCTGGAGAATCTACTTTGAGATTTGATTTTAATTTAAATGGGTAACCCGTAAAGGTTCCATAAATATCATCGATAACTAGAGGCTCATCTTTGGTTTGTACGGATAGTTGGATGTAACGGTAAGTCCTCCACCATAAGGGGCTATATTCCTGATTGGTAGTCCCATCTGAGATCATACGATCTGTTTTGCCAATAAATATTTTTCCATCCACTTCATCGCGATTGCCTTTGGGAAGCAATGGCAACCGAAAACCATCTAGTTTTTCGTCCTTATGGATATACAGTCCCTCCGAATAACCCATTTCTATCTGGGCGTCTAGACCTTCACTAAAAATTAAGGTAGGATAGGCATTGGTGAGATATTCCTGGTCCAAGAGAATTTTAGCCGTGGTATTGGCGGGTATGGTTACTGTTGTCTTTACAGCCGGAAATTTATCAGAAACCTGGACACCTTCCGCTTTTCGTGTAGACGACAACCGTTGCACCGTCATTTCCATTTGAGGTAAAGTAGAAGGTACTAACATCCAATCGGTTGCGATGATGGCTGATTCTTTTAAAACACCAGTGCCCAAGACAGGAGCATTTACCCATTGTTGATCATCGCAATCTATTTTGTACCAGTCTTTTATGTGTTGGTGCATATTCACCAATTCTCCAGGGCCGGCTACATAATATCCCTGAACCCTTACTTCTAGTGGTTGATAGCTATTGTCTTTTATGGTTTTCCAAGAATTATTAGTGTTTAGAATTTTTTCAGCCTCAGTTTCTCCCTGAAGAATAAACGCGGTCAGATTGCTAATCTGTGCTTCGGGTTTATATGGGCCATCATTCCAAACTACGGCGGCTATTGTGTTGACGCCTTCATGTAGTTCAGAAGCTATATCAATGGTTTCATAATTCCAGAAATATAAATCGCCTCGGGCAGGCCCTTGAGAGACTTGTTTTTCATTGACAAAAAGCTTGTAACGATTATCAGCGGAAACATGGATTACAAAAGATGAAGGTTTTTCATTTAGCTTTATGGTCTTTCTGAATTTGAAAACTCCATACTCTCTAAGAGTATGGTCCGTTATGGCGTTAAAGCTACTAATAGATAATCCGGGTCCGGTAATCCATTGGGCATCCCATTTCTCTTTTGACTGTTGGGCCATCATTGGATTGATTGAAAACCCAAATGTTCCGATTAATAGGATTGAAATAAATAGTTTCATTTTTTTAATGTTATTAAATAAGCCATTCAACCAATAATTATAAACCTCATCTCTGCCTTATTATTCTAAAATTCGTAATTATCACTTGAATTTAAACTTGTTAATCTCTTTCAGAGCTGGAACCCTCATATCAAAGTTGTTTTAAATCAATCAACACTGAACCACCCGCATCAATATACCATTCTCTCAAGGGTTCTTTTTTATCTTTCTGCTTTGCGTTTATCGATGTAAAAACACGATCCCATTTCCAGTTTTGGGATAGGTTTAGAGAAAATTTTGAAGGCTTATCAAAATTACTATTTGAGATGACAATACGGAGTTTGTCACCTTTTCTGAATGTTCCTATAACAAGATTTGCCTCATCTCCTATGGGTGTGACAAAAGGAGAAGACCCCGTTCCCAGTAGTTTTCCTGATTCATAACGGGCAACCTCTTTGTTTTCCCAGCCAATAAGACCCCTTCCCGCTTTCCGAAGATATAAATTGGCTTCACGAACATAATTGTAAATTTCCGTGCGTTTGCCAGTACTATCTATCATAGCATTATAATGGGGTTCGGTTATGACCATCTCTTCCTCTACCTTTTGGACTAATCCCTGAGTTGGTGTTGGTGTCCAATACGTAAACCATCCAAATCCCCTTGCTCCATAAGCTAAAGCTGTGTTCACTTGCCAGAGAATTTCAGCCCTGTTTGGTACACGAAGAATTCCTCTTATACCTTGACTTTGAACGAAAACAATAAAAGGGATATTAGCTTTTTGTGTTGCTTCACGTACCATCATCAGGTCGCTGTACCATGCATCGAATAAGGTTGATTTTTCGAGTAAGGCGTAAAAATCATAAGAAAATACCCCTGGATCAACAGTTTCTATATAGTCACTAATATAGGTGTGAAAATCCTCTACCCCTAGTTGATTAGGGCTTGCATAAGAAGGAAACAAATTAATATAGGGTTCATGCACAGAGTCTTTTGCCCTAAACATATCACAAACAGTTTTCAGGGCGGGAAACAGACTGGCGGTCGGCTCGTCATTTAATAAATAACCCGCAAAAGCCGGGTGGTCTTTATAAGCAGCTATCAACTTCGAGATAGTTTTGGGATTCTTATAGGTTTCAGCCGTTACAGGATAAAACATGGTATCTAGTGGAATAATTCTAATGCCTACTTCATGAGCCAGATCAAGGGCTTTAAGGTTTTGTTCTATCGTAAAAGTCCCGTTACCTGGTACCAGAACATCAATCCCCGCATCGGCTATCTCGCGGTAACGTTCAATATTTACTTCTTCGACAGGTGGGCCAGAATAGGCATAAATAACAAACTCATCGGCAAGTTTAGTCTGTTTTTGTCCCCGTTCAATATTTTTTTCAGGACCTCCTGCGCAACCAATACAAAACAAGATTAATAATCCCAGTAAAAAAATGGATGAGGAAATTCTAAATGTTTTATGGATTTGCATGCTATAAGTTGTCAAGTTTTATGTTTATTAAAATCTCCAAGAGTTTAAATCTCTATTGCGCTGATATGAAACATGTATTCAGATACTGATTTATACCTTCTCAATTACCCGTTTGTCATTCAAAAATGTCATACTTAATTGTATTTGATCCGAGCCAAGGACGAAAATAAAGCAATCCTTTATGTTGTGCCATAACCACAAAAATTTCATCCATCACTTCAGGTGTAAATTGGGATTTACAACATCCTAAAGCTTCCCGACCCGTTTTGAGATTGGCTTCAGAATAAGGTATCCTGTAAGTAAGGAATTCTTTTTGGGTGGTATGCAAATGCTTCTTATACCAATTTACAATTTCCGTGTTCAAGGGTGGTAAGGACTCAATTACTTCATTTGGAAAACCAATATAGAGTAGCTGTTTTGGGTACGCATATTTGCCTTCCTGAACTACTTCTGTAACAACATTACCGACCATGCGATGATCGGGATGCCCATAGCTCCCATCAGGACCAAAAGTAATCACGACATCGGGTTTGTATTGATTAAAAAGACTGTCGATTTGTTTGTGAAGTGAAAACAGATGTTCCATAGAAGCCAGATTCCCGTCTTCATAACCAAGCTGAATAGGAGGGTTGATACCCAGCGTTATCGCCGTGCATGCGGTCTCCTCGACACGTACTTTTGCTAGCGAGTCTCCTGCCGGAATATTGGCATGAGGCGTTACCCCTTTTGAACCATCTGTAACGGTCACCAAATAGACTTTCACACCCAATTCTGCATATTTATTCAAGATTGGCGATACCATAAGTTCATCATCCGAATGCGCAAAAACAGCCATTAAGATCTTATTACTATATGTATTTGAATCAGTAGCCCAGTTATTCGTAAATACCAATAACAAGGGGCTAAAAACCAGTATCCATTTTTTCATCGACATAATTTTTATTTTTCAATCCAAATACCTTCCTCTACAAATAACAGGCAAAAGATAAGGTCGCTTCACAGTCTAAATTAAAGATTTTTTACCTTCTATACTTATTTAGAGATAATAATCATGGTAAGCCCAGCGATGTACAAAAGCAACATGATGTTCAACATGGTTTTGGTGCCAGAGGGTGCTTTGTCAAATTCTTTCCAAACATAAATTCCCCAAATAGCAGCTACTACAGTTGCACCTTGTCCAAGTCCGTAGGAAATAGCTGGTCCCGCTTTTCCTGAAGCAATAATACTTAAGGACATCCCTATACTCCATATCACGCCACCTAAAATACCTACTAAGTGGTCTTTCGATTTACCTTTAAAATAATCACTAAATGAAACTGGAAGGTCAACAAACGGACGCTTCATTTGTATGGTATTAAATATAAAACTACTCACAACCACACCGACGGCAAAAACAACTAATGCTGTGTATGGAGTGAGTTTCCCCATTTCTGGTATATTAAAATCGGTTACCATTGAACCAGCCACATATTTGTAAAATAAACCCATCAAACAGCCACTAATAACCGATATAACTAAGCCTTTTTTGGAAACTTTTCCCAATGAAGCTGTTTGCAATTTCCCATAGGCTTTGGCGTTGATTAAAATTGCCAAAACAATTAAAGCGACACCCCCAAATATGTAAATGGGGTTTCCTTGTGGGAATGCGATATAATTTACCAAAACACCCAAAACTAAAGCGATACCAATAGCAACGGGAAAGGCTACAGACATACCAGCTATGGCGATGGCAGCAACCAATAGTATGTTGGCTAGATTAAAGATTACGCCTCCTATAAAAGCAGAAGTTAAACTTTCTGAATTGGCTTGGCCGAAATCCGCAATAAAAGAGCGGCCTTCAATTCCAGTACTTCCCAAGGTAAATGCCAGAATTAAGGTGGCTATCAAAATTCCGATACCATAATCCCAATAAAAGAGTTCAAACCTCCAAGTTTTGGAAGTCAGTTTGGTCGTGTTGGCCCAAGAGCCCCAACAAAGCATAGTGATAAAGCAAAGAACGATTGCCAATCCGTAATTTTCTACAATAAACATAGGCTAGTTTTTAAAGGTTAATAATCAATTTAATACTATTTCTTTTCTATAAGGTATCGATACCTGCGCTCCTAATCTTGTTACGGAAATGGACGCAGCTACAATTGCAAATTTTACGGCCTGTTCCCACTCAATAGCTGAATGATCCTGTTTTTCTATAAGCGCAACAGCAATTGCCCCACTGAATGTGTCCCCAGCAGCGGTGGTGTCTATGGCTTTTACAAGAGGTGCAGGAATTTTAAAGTGTTGGCTATTATTTTCAAAATAAGCGCCTTCTTTTCCTAAAGTGATAATGACGTTTTCGACTCCTTTATCAAGAAAGATTTTAGCGGCTTGCGATGCCGTTTCTTCGTCAATTACTGTTATTCCAGTCAATAAAGTCGCTTCTGTTTCGTTTGGTGTGATTAAGAACAAGCCCTTCAGCAATTCGTCATCCAATTTTTGAGCAGGAGCGGGATTGATAATCACTTTTTGATGTGTTTTTTTTGCCTTTTTTACCACAAAGGCAATGGTTTCCATTGGGATTTCTAATTGCATCAAGATTATTTTGGCGCTGGAAACTTGCTTTACTTTTTCAATATCTGAAGGCAATAGATTGGCATTTGCACCTGGCGCAACGACTATACAATTTTCACCTTCTTCATTTAGAATAATTAATGCTGTACCTGAAGGGCTTTCATTATCTGTAAAAACATATTCCGTTTCGATACCATCTTTTTGTAAACCTTCAACGGTTTGCTTCCCAAAAATATCATTTCCCACTTTAGTAACCAAGCTAACATCGCCACCCAATCTTGCGGCGGCAACAGCTTGGTTTGCACCCTTGCCACCGGCATTCATAAAGAATGTTCCACCCAAAACCGTTTCTCCAGGTAATGGAAGTTTAGTTGCTTTTACCACCATATCGGTATTGGCACTGCCTATGACGATGATTTTATTTGGGCTCATTTTTTGTTTTTTAAATTGCACGTAACTATTATAAAATTATTAAACCGTAAAAACGGACTTTTCAAAAATACTGTGTTTGACCAAGTAGGGCATTCTCAGCAATTATTTACTAATTCTTTAGTCATTTTCATTCGTTCTCACTTGTCTTTCTTATTTCTCTAACCATTTTTTAGCTGCTAAAACAAATGGACTGTCTTCACTGTGTGACACGGAGAACATGGATGCCGGAGGTTCGCGACCCCATCCAAAAACCGATACAAACAAGGCATTATTATTAAACATAGAAGCGAAATAATCATCTGCCTGTTTAAAATTTTGATCAACACCGAGACTATAGCCTTCAGCCAAAGCAAAATAGTTTTGGGTGGGGTCGGCCTTTTTAATTTCGGCAGTAAGGGTTTCAATATTATATGCACAGGTAACTGGAGACATCGTAAAACCAGGCACGCTGTATTCGTTTACAGCAGTCCAAATTGGCGGGGAGAACGTAGTTCGCAGATCAGGATACGCAGACATCATCCCGACAATGTGCGTAAATATCTTATGCTTTGGAATCCCAGACTCGAAGGCTGTTTTTGCCAAAAGTTCTGAATAATCGTGTATCACCCTATTTAGTACATCCAAATCATACTGATCATGTCCCAAAATATGTAATGAATTATATCCAAATTTCGTTGCTTCCCACGGCTCCATGCGGTCACCGTTTATGACACTAATTGGTAAATTATCAGGATTAACTTGAAGCACGGAATTAGAAGATGAATAATCTGGTATATGTGTTTCCCAACCAATTGCCATCCCCGCAAATAAATACGCTCGCCCTTCTGCTTTCAATTTATTATACCTAATATTTAGAGGTTTAAGAACACCTTCTCGTAATCTGTTAACTATAAAATCACGATATCCAGGGGATTGAAATGCGGGGAACGCTTTGGCATGCATCCATGAACCCCAGTTAAACCAAAAATAGGGTGGCCTCCCATTCTGCTGCCCGCCCCAGTTTTCTCCGTCTTTTGGGAAAGATACCCACTCCACCCAATCTGGGTTTTCATAAAACTTTATGTCGGAACCATCACCAAATTGATCCGTGTAATTGTTACAATCATCCAATTGAAAATAGACTGGGACGTTGTATTTTTCAGCGGCATCAAAAGCTTTATTAATCTGATCCTGCATTTCGTCAACAGATTGTGTTAAAAGCATGGGGCCTGGAAGTCCAAAAGCATACTTAAACTTACTGTCCTTTTTAATTTCACCAAATAAATGAGGTAATTCGCTAATGAAATTATAGGAAGAATTAGCATCCTTTCCTGTGTTTTTATTGACAGCCTGGTCAATACTGGTATTGGTAAGAAAAAAAACAATATAACGATCAATTACGGAATCATCATTCACAGAAGGCTCATTGGCACAGGTCGTAAACATCATCATGGAAGAACATATTGTCGTCAGGACATATCGCATCGAAACTAGTTTTATCATGTTAATAATCTAAATTTTGTATTGTAACAGGCCCCAATAAACCAGAAGGTTGCAAAGGACTTTCGGGAGAATATCGATTAAATTCCGTTTTAAATTTACGATCCTCAACAGGCAAACTGCTATCGCCAATTAAGCGATTAACCCAAGTATTCACTACTTCTATTTCTAATACATTTTTTCCTTTTTTGATTGCCTTACTAATATCCACCTGCTTGGGAGCAGTCCATACCGTGCCACAATCCACGCCATTTATTTTTACTTTTGCCATAACCTGAACCGTTCCCAAATCCAGCAAAAGTTTACCGTCACGACGTGTCATGGATTTTTTGATATTAAAACTTGTTTTATAAGTGGCCGTTCCGGAATAATATTTTATATCATCAGATTTGTTTTCCGTCCAGTCTGAAAGTGTGTTAAACACCACGGGCTCAGCCGGACCTCGCATCGCAGTATCGAAAGTAACGTCCCACGGTGTTTGAATAGTCAATAAAACGTCGGCAACGGGAAAATTATCTTTGTGTTTGTTTATTTCAACCTTAGCCTTTTTGAAAACAACAAAACCACTTTCATTCTCTTCCAGCTTTATTGGGATTGTAATCATACCATTATTCTCTGAATAGTTATAGAGGTTTCTAACCGTTCCATCAACAGGGTTCCACCAAGACGGTTGCGTATTTTTAACTCTAAACGAAGCAGAAAACTCTATAGCCTTTCCAGATTGATTTGTGATAAAATAAATATCTTCATCAGGGGTTGTTCGATGTGCGTATTTAACTTCTTGGTTTGTTGGTAAAAAATCAGGAGGGAATTTGATATAATCCAAGGCTTCTTGCATGGAGATACCTTCCATAACCAAGCCTTTTCCATATGCTTTTATTCCGGGTTGAATTTGTTTTCCACCCCATAAACTGGCAGCCTTTGCTTTTACTATTGAATCGGCCTCTGGGAAATCTTGCAAACTTGGAGAACGTACCGGTGCGGGGCCCATAATAACGGCACCATTATTTACGAGGCCCTGTATCTTATTGAGCAATTCGGGTCTCATGGTGTTTAATGGAGGAAGTACAAGCATGCTGTACTGAACGCCATCAGGCAATACCAATTTCCCATTATTAACCTCAAGTCTATCAAGTATGACCTCAGCATTAATATAGTCAAACGAATATCCTAGTGGTAATTCGGGATCTCTTATCCCAGTCATTTTTGGCGCATCTTCACTGATAAAATAGGCTATATCATTTACGGGTTTTCCTTGTTGCAGCAAATAATTACACCTTCTCAGATAGTCAATAAATGCTTTGCCTTGATAGAACCATGTGTTTTTTCTGTTGAATTCTGTTCCAAACCATGCATTTATGCCTGGGTCAGCCCCATCGTCGGGTTGGTGAATATACAAGTGCAGTAAGGTTTGATTGATGCCTTCTGTAAAAGACCAGTCGCCCCGTTTTTTCAACATACCAGGCGATCTCATATATTCACTACCACCTGCCGTAAAAGATTCAGCCCATACCCGATTCTTACCGTAAATATGTGCCGCTGAAGATGCAGATCGGTTTTCAATATCGCCCAAAGTACCTTCATTCCAGAACTCACCAGCGACCTCATCGGTCTGCCCACCATACATTAAGAACTCTGAAGGATAACCCCAGTGTCCATAATTTTCTAGCCAAAGTTTTAATCCGTTTTTATGGCTTAAATCCCGCAATCCGCCAACGTATTCATAGGCCACCATATCGGCAATGAGTCGCCTTAAATCCCAAAGAAACCTGTCTGACTGATCTGCACTTCCAACAATGGCACCGCTTAACACCGGAAGCCAAGGCAGAGGATCATAACCATAAACCGTTTTGAATTTTTCTTCAAATGCGTCTGTCCAGTTTTGTGATCCGGTTTCATAACTATCCGCAACAACATATTGAAGTGCTTTTCTTTCATCCGGATTCAAACGCTGCAACACTTTTCCTATAAATGAATCAAAATGTGACACCAGCTTTTCTTTGTTCATCTTATCCACTTCAAGACCAATTCCTTGAGGGGATGCAGGTGAATTGGTTACCATCGTGGGACTCATATAATAATTCAAAATAGTCCACTCTCCTTCCGGAACATTCCAGTGTAACAATCCATCTTCATTAATAAAGGACTTGAGATTGATGATTTTGGTCGGGTCTAATGTTAAATTTTCACCAACGGGTTCCTCCTGCTCCGACCATTGATATTCTTTCCACAAAGGAAGAAAAGAATGATACATTTTTGCAAGCTGTTTTTCCATATAATTTTCTACAACCGCCCCAGGTGATAAAACAATCTCTTTTAAACCAGCCTTACCTTTGATATTTTTAATAATCAACCGAAACTGTTTAGAAGAAATAGAATCAAATGAAATGGACAAGGGAGCAAAGGGAATAAACCCTGTATTTAAATTAGCATTGCTACGGTTAAGATTAAATTCTTTTATGGTTACTAACCCTGAATCTTGTTTTGCCTGCAAAATAAAATCTGCCGAAAAGGCCTGATCGGAAGGATGCATGGTGATACTTCTGGCCGTCATATCGCTTGAAAGCAGAACATCCACATAAAATTCTTTCATGCTTGACTTGCCTGAAGGAAAGGATGCTTCAGTTTCTAAAGATCCATCCAGTATATTTGAAATATTTTCAATAGGATTGTTTGACAATACACAAGGATTGTACTTCTTGATATCAAAATTGGAATATAATGGAGTTGGGTAGGCAATAGAAGCCACATAATCATTATCCTTATTCTCAGGCAATACTGATATTGAAATTTGCCGGGAGCCACGGACTGAAGTTTTGTTTGCAGAAATATAGCGCATGGAGTCATGTGGATCTATCCATGGTCCACCACTTTGAGACCAGCCCGGTCCGTTAAACATACCAATTGTAAAATCCTGTTTGGAGGCATAACGGATGGCCGATAAAGTGGCATCCCACCAAGTATCTGAAAACAGTTTAACAGTACCATACGAAGTCCCTTCGGCTTCAGTTAAACCAATATTACCTATAAAAGCACCACCAATTCCTATTTCTTTCATTGCTTTTAGATCGGCAATGGCACCTTCCACTGATATATGATCATTGAGCCAATACCAGTACACATAAGGTCTTATTGAATCTGGAGGATTCACAAAATTGCGTTCAAGATTTACGCTGGGAGGTTTCTTTTGTGCTTGTAAAGGTGAACTGACTGCGAGGCTGATAAGTAGACCTATTAGTACCGAAGCAATTGCAGGTTTATGTGGGAAATTTTGTCGCATGAAATTTGTTTTGGTACTTATTTATTCTATGATTTAAAAATTAAGGCATTAGTTTTTCTATGAACTATTGCTTAACATTTGGTATCCTTCCATTTTTAGCAATATTCTTTAAATAGCATGTATCAGTTCAATGAACCGTTCTAAAATCTTATTTTTTGTTGTTAAATCTGGAGGTATCAGATAGAAATGTTTTCCGATTGTATCTTCAGAGAAACTGGTGTATCCTTCTTCATTTACCTTAACAAAACCAGGATTACTGATGGTAAAATATCCTTGATCTGGCTCTATTGCAAATAACGCGGCTGTTAAATCCCAAGTTGGCCTATCATAGGGCATGGGAAGATATAGCTTGTACCCTTCCACAAGAGGATTAGTATGAGCGTAGCCCAAATTATTTTCTATACTGGAAGCTGGAAAGAGGATGTTGTTTCCAATTTCGAAGGGACTGCTATAAATGATACCTGGCCATTGTTCATACACTTTTTTTGCTGAAGCAATGTCAACCCTGACATTAAATTCGGTCATAGCTGGACTACTAAAGTTACCAGCCATGACGCTTAGGAATTTAATTTTTTTTGATACCAATTCAATACCATTCAGTGCAGAGTATGCATCTGGCTCAGATTCTAACAACCTTGCAAGATTGGTAAAAAACCCCACTGAAATAATGACCACCGAATGATCAGGTTGAGCAGACAAGATCCGCCGGTACAGGTTGACAGACTCTTCTACTTTGGTTTTACAACCCTTTTTACTGCTATTTAAAAACGTTTTATTTTTTTTGGACTGATCAATCAATTTTTTAGCAAAACTTTTGGACTCATCTTCTCCCTTTTTGCCATTATTGATTGTACCAATTGGAATCTTTGGATAATGATACCAACTATTCATAAGATCAATAAACTTAGCAGAATTTCTACTTTGTTTATTATTACTTATGCCAATAAGTTCAATTTTGCCCTGCTCGGCATATCGGTATAACATAGCCAAAGCAAGGGCATCATCGATATCATTCCCCATATCCGTTTCAAAAATCACCTTAACGGGATTTGGATCGACGACACCCTGTGAAAAAGCAGAACTTAAAGTAATCCCTGCCGGCAACAAGATACTCAATAGTATACAAGACAAAAGCTTTAAGGGATTACGCATCATTTACCAGCCTGGGTTTTGGTTAATATTAAAATCTGGGATAATAGCAGCATCACCTATCGGAATAGGGAAAATAAGATATTTATCCTGCCATGAATTGCGCTCTTCGGTCACAATTCTTGAATAAGTCAATCTAAAGATTTCAAAATCATCAACAAACCCTGTGCTTCCTGGTTCAAATTGTGCTCCAACAATAGCGGTGGTATTAGTTGGGCCTGTAGTAAACGTAGTCCACACTTTGGTCCATCCAGGAGAACCGGAAAACCCACCTACTGGATCTCCACCATAATCTTGTGCACCTACAATGCCCACTCCAGCTGTTACTTTCACCCATGCCGAAATTAAATATGCCGTATTGGGTTCAACATTAAGGTATTGAATTGCAAGACCTCCAGACGGTCCACTTATTTCTGCTGAAAACGCTCCAGAACGGGGTGAATTTGAACTTCTTGAAGCTCCAGAAAGATAGATCCAATCTGATGAATTATCCTCAAACCCACCATCAGATAGGGATATACGACTCGTTTTTAGTTTTAATAGCATACCTGTAGCTACTTTATCTGTTTGATCTAGGATTTTCCATCGGCGAACATCCCAAAAACGATGTTCTTCTATGGCTAGTTCAACGCGTCTCTCGCGACGGATACGGTCACGCATTTGTTCTTTTGACAATCCTGAAGGTAAAGCTGGCATTTGCACTCTTGCCCTAATGGTATTAATCGCATTATAGGCATCTGCAGTGGGTCCGTTGCTTTCGTTTTCAGCTTCAGCCAAATTCAGATAAATTTCGGCAAGTCTGTATTTTTTCCAACGTGTATCTTCAGGTTGACCAGGCTGCAAGCGAGGATCTATAAATTTTCTGAGATAATACCCTGTACGTGTAAAATCCCATCCAAGTGGTGCAACAAGCAACTGCTCCCGTCCATCTCGATAAGTCTCCATCTTCCTTACTTCTCCATTTATATTATCATACATAGCACCATTATGCCAAACGGTTGCATAAAAACGTGGGTCCCGACCTTTGTAAGGGTCTTCTTCATTATAACCTGATGCCGGGTTAATAATAGGCTCCATATGTTGTTCATCACTATAACCTAATATGGCTGGTTCACCAGTTACTTGCATATCATAGCTATCCACCAGTTCTTGGGTAGGAGTCGCTCCAACTTTGAAATTCCCCATTTTGCTAGGAATTCCATTAATAATACTAAATACCGGATCCACTTGTGGTTCATTAATTTCGTAAATTGTTTCTCGGTCTGAAAGAGTCGATCTGCTAATAAAATAATCACCATAATTAGGTGCCAGTGAAAATCCTTCAGCTATTAAGGCGTCCAAAGCAACTTTAGAAGCTGTAGCGGCATCCTGCCATTTTTTTGAACTGTTCTCAGGGTTCCATAAAGGGCTCGCATTATATAATAGAGCCTGCGATTTAATGGCATGTGCAACTGATTTTGAAAATCTACCTCTCTCCGCTTCTATCGTAATTTTAAACGGCATATTAGGATTGGCAAGAACTTCATCACAATCTTTAACGATAAAATCTATACTCTCTTGAAATGAAGGTCTTGTTAGAGAGGTGTAATCAAAAGCGTTATCAAAAGGTTCGTCTACCATAGGCATCGGTCCAAATTCTTTTATTAATTCCCAATAGTAGAACGCTCTTAATAACTGTGCTTCCCCTTTTAACCTACCTCTTTTAGCTTCAGTTGAAACGTTTGCTCTATCAATATTGGCCAAGAATACGTTTGCTTCTCTGATACCGGACCAAAACGTTGGGTAATGATTTGCACCTTTCCCACGTTCTTGGGGTACATGTTGAATAGGATTAAAACCTGTACTTAAGCTACCTGACGCCCATGACATTGCTGCTCCACTAAATGTATAACATTCATCAGAAAAGGATGCTAAGAAATCAAAGAAACCATATTTCCAGAAATAACTAGGTATTTTACCATATACGGCATTTAACTGAGCCTCGGTTCTTTTCTCATCTGAAAATACATCGTCTAGAGTAATTCTACCGTCTGGGGTAATGTCCAAAAAATCTTTTTGGCACCCCGTAGCTACTGCAAGTAAAAGAAAGCAAAAAATTAAGCCTTTTTTCATGTATTGAGCTCTTTTGTTATTAAAGTTAACTATATTTTTCATATCTGTTTTTTTTAGTATTAAAATGTAACATTTACACCAAGATTGAAGGTCCTTGTTAATGGGAAGGAACGGGAGTTTCTCAGTTCAGGATCAAATTCTTTGGTTGGTAAATTATCCCAAGTAATCAAATTTAATCCGTTGGTATATATTCTGATACGTTGAATATTGAACAATCTTTTGGTTAACTCAGATGGTAGAGAGTAGCCTATTTCAGCACTTTTCAATCTTACATATCCTGTATTAACAATGAAGAATGAGTTTCGGATTTCGTTAGGGCTCTCTTGTAAACTTAATCTTGGATAGCTAATTTCTTCTCCATTAGCGGCTCGCTCTGGAGTATAACTATTCAGATGTCTCGAAATAAAATTATTGACGCCATTTGTTGCGAAGGATCCTTCACCGCTCATATAATCGGAAACATTGGCAACCCCTTGAAATAACGCACTGATATCAAAATTTTTGTAATTGATATTAAATGCAAATCCAAACTGATATTCAGGAACAGAAGAAAATCCGAGTGGAGCAAGGTCTTTTACATCCACTACACCATCTCCATTTAAATCCATGTACTTAAAATCACCTGGTCGAGACGCATGACCTCCAACATTTTGCACAGGAGAACTATTTATATCATCATCATCTGTAAAGTACCTATCCACTACATATCCAAATCGTTGTCCGATTCTGTACCCTGTTTCACGATATCTATACGCAAAATCTTCAGGTAGGATTGCTTCATCTGCAAACAATTGTTTGTTTTTGGCATAGTTAAGATTGGCTCTGGCTAAAATTGATAAATCTTCGTTAAAGGCTTTTTTATAGTTTAGTTCCAGCTCGAATCCCTTGTTACTAATAACACCTATGTTCACGGGAGCCAATGCACTATTAGGCAATCCATTTAAAACAGGGATTATACCTCGAAATCTTAAAATATTATCTCTTTTTTCATAAAAGAAATCGGCATTGACAGTAAAATCGTGAAAAAGTCCCAGTTCAACTCCAATGTTGGTCTTTTTAGCAACTTCCCATTGCAAATCTTCATTTTTGAGCAGATTGGTTATAATGGTATTACCATCACCTAAACTACCTGAAAATCCGCCACCAACAATCTGTATGTCATCTAAGAATAAAAATCTACTGCTGCTAATTCGGTCATTACCAACTTTTCCATAAGAACCTCTAACTTTAAAGAGATTTATAACATTTGCTCCACTCCACTCTTTCCAAAAGTTCTCGTTAGATATAACATAACCAGCCGATACTGCTGGGAAAAATCCATATCTATTACTTTTTGCAAATTGTTCTGAACCATTATACCCTGCATTAAGCTCTACAAAATATTTATTATCATACCCATAAGTCAAACGAGCAGACGTTCCTAATGATTTAAAAGGCAATTGATTATCAATGATAACGGTCTCTTTTTGGAACAGCAACATGCCTGTAGTGGTATGTTTTCCGAAGGTTCTATTATAATTTAGGAATCCTTGAAAATTTGAACGTGAGGCAAAGGACCTGTCCCCTCCAATTGATAGCGGTGTATTTTTGTCGTTATTAAAAGGTCTGTAAGACACACTTGGATTTCCTTCGCTGTCAGGATTATCTTCATCAATTACCTGTGTGTATTTCTCGTGAGATCTTCGAGCTTCCAATCGATTAATAGATTTGGTGTCAAAAGATAAAATTGCTTTAGCCGATAAACCCTTGGTTATAAAATCCAACTGTTGTTCCATTCCAAAAGAGGCTAATACATTGCTTTCTTTAGTTTGAACAAATCCAGATCTATTTATTAACCCATAGGCAGGCCACGCCACATCGCCATCGGTTATAACGCCACCATCTGGGGTAAGAGGCCCAGGTACAGTTGAAGGCAAACGGTTCATAAAGAAAATGATCCAATCTGTAGGGTCATCTCCACCTAATGCGTAAGGTGCATTTCTAGTTTGAAGATATCCAGCAACATTTAAAAATGCATTGAGCGTCCCAGTCAACTTGACATCTGCATTAGAACGAAAATTATAACGTTCAAGTTCAAAACCTGGGTCATATGGAAGGCCTTTTTCAGTATTGAATTGTCCACCTTGTTTTACATAACCACCGTTTATAAAATATTTTGCTTTTTGACCAGCTCCAGAAATATTTAAATTATAGCGCTGTTGAAAGGAATAATCCTTCATAAGTATATCTCGCCAATCCGTATCTGGATAACGAAGTGGATCGTCCTGTAATCTGAAATGCTCCAAAGCACTAGGAGAAAATTCTTCAGGTAAACCATCATTAGCCAGAGAGAGGTTTCTTAATGTTGCATATTGGAAGGAATTCACGGGGCTAATAAATCTGGGTAAATCCGAAAAACTACTTTCTGAAGAAAAATTAATCTCCGGAATTTCAGAAGTCCCTCTTCTAGTTGTCACCAAAATAACTCCATTCGCTCCCTTTACTCCAAAAATAGCTGTAGAAGACGCATCTTTTAAAACGGTGATAGACTCCACTTCATTTGGATCAATAAAATCGAGTTCTCGCTCAATACCATCTACTAATATAAGTGGTCTTTGGGTATTGACCGTTCCTTGTCCTCTAATAAGTAACCGGACATTTTCTGCTCCAGGCTGTCCAGTTCTTTGAATGGACGTCAAACCGGGTAAACGACCTGCCAAAGTAACCGCCATATTAGCCGCAGGGCTTTGCTTAACTTCTTTAGTTTTAACCGATGAAATAGCTCCGGTAACCGTCTCTTTTTTCTGGGTACCAAACCCGACGATGACAACTTCTCCGAGTTGTTGAGCTTCTTCTATTAAGGTTACATTAATTTCTGAACGATTACCGATAGGCTGTTCTAGAGTTTGAAAACCAATAAAAGAAAAAACAAGAACATCAGATCCTTCTACTAATCGGATTCTGTAAAGTCCGTCAAAATCGGTAACGGCTCCATTTGAAGTCCCTTTTTGAAGAATATTTACTCCAGGTAATTCCATTCCCTCGGCCGAAATAACTTTTCCGGTTACCACTGTCTCTTGAGCATAAACTCCAAAGGAGAGAATCAAGAAACAAAGATAAAGTATTTTTGTTAGGGTTTTTTTATAACAGTGTTCCATAGTTTTGTTTATTTTTTAGTCATGTTAATTAATTTTATTTGTTGAGAGTTTAACACAATATTAACTCAATTCACAAACTAGAGCATCCTGTACCTTCCTGTCTTAAATATAAATTTTTGGTTCTAATATGAATTTAATACCTGTCTACCAACCTTTAATCAGCTTATCGTTTCCATTTTTCATTAACGAGGCATAAATTCGGACTGTACAGTTAAAAAGCTACAATCAACCAATTATTTTAAACAACTCTTGAAAATCTATTCTCCAAATTATTAGACTCATTATCAGTCTTTTCATTTTGTTGTTGAATCATTTAAACTGTCATAAGTTTCATCTACATTCACAATTGCTAATTCCATATCCATTCCAACCTAGACACATTTAACCCCGCTGTCAACTGTTTGGTTTTGTTAGTGTCATTATTTTTAAAAAACCACACCTATTATATTTTAATAATACCATACGATTTTCTTACTTTTGCTGCTACCAAATATCAACCTATGAAAGCTCGTGAAAAGTTTATTCTTATCTCTACTATAGTTGTCATTGTCATAACTGGTATTGCTCTAATCTGGCCTCCAATTTTATGGAGTTTCATTTTGGTAGGGCCATTGGTTATGATGGGTATTTATGACATCTTTCAAAAACGCCATACCCTTAGGCGCAACTTTCCGCTAATTGGTCGGTTTCGGTATATATTAGAATCCATACGCCCTGAAATCATGCAGTATTTTGTGGAGACTGACACCGAGGGAAGACCGTTAAATCGTATTTTAAGATCAGTGGTTTACCGAAGAGCGAAAGGCGAAACGGACACTGAGCCTTTTGGTACGCAAATGGATATATATCATTCTGGATACGAATGGATGGAACATTCGATGTACGCCAAGAACAATCCTAAAAATATTGGGAAGTTCCCTAGATTGTTAATTGGAGGCAAGGATTGTAAACAGCCTTATTCTTCAAGCCTTTTAAATATTTCGGCTATGAGTTTTGGTTCTTTAAGCGACCATGCTATTATGGCTCTGAACAAAGGCGCCAAAATGGGAAATTTTGCCCATAATACCGGCGAAGGCGGTATTAGCGATCACCACCTGAAATATGGGGGTGACCTAATCTGGCAGGTTGGTACCGGGTATTTTGGTTGTAGAAACGATGATGGTACTTTCAATGAAATTACATTTCGCGAAAATGCTTTACGCCCAACGGTAAAAATGATAGAGATCAAATTGTCCCAAGGGGCAAAGCCTGGTCATGGAGGTATTTTGCCTGCCATCAAAAATACTGAGGAAATCGCAAAAATTAGGCATATCAAACCTGGTATTGCCGTTCATTCACCTCCATCTCATTCCGCGTTTAGCAACCCTATTCAATTCATGCATTTTATTAAAAAACTACGTGATCTATCTGATGGAAAACCAATCGGTTTTAAACTGTGTATTGGAAGAAAACAGGAATTTATGGATTTCTGTGAAGCCATGATCTATACAGGTATTACTCCAGATTTTATTACCGTCGACGGTGGTGAGGGTGGTACCGGTGCTGCCCCAGTTGAGTTTTCTAATACAATGGGTATGCCACTGCGCGAGGGATTGATATTTGTTCATGACACCTTGGTGGGCTTTGGACTAAGAAAAGACATCAAAGTAATTGTAGCTGGAAAAATCATAACTGGTTTTCATATGGCACGAGCAATTGCGCTGGGAGCCGATGGCTGTAACAGTGCCCGAGCCATGATGTTATCCATTGGATGTATCCAAGCTTTACAATGTAATATGAATACTTGTCCAACAGGTGTAGCCACACAAAATCGATCGCTGATAAAAGGCCTTGTAGTGGAAGACAAAGCTCCAAGAGCAAAAAACTATCACGAAGCCACAATACATAGCTTTTTGGAATTGATAGCCGCAGCAGGTCTTGACAACCCTGATGACCTAAGGCGCGAACATATCAGCAAACGGGTCAGTATGTATACGGTAAAGACTTATGATGAAATTTATCCTTATATGAAAGAAGGGTGCCTTTTGAATATTGAGGATATCCCTGAAGATTATAAACGATATTTCAAGTTGACAAGGATAATGACCTAGTCTGACTTTTTACTTTACTAACATCAAATCTTCAACACCATCTCTTTTTAAAGATGGTGTTGAATTATTATAGACTATTTTTGCTCTTTACTAAATCCGATTTTAACCTATATTTTATTAAAAGATGAATTGGTACGACATCGAAAACATAAATGAGATCGACTCGCCCTCATTGGTACTATACGAAGATCGATTGGCCTTTAATATTCAAAAGATGCTGGACATGGTTAATGGCAATCCTTCCAAATTAATGCCTCATGTAAAAACTAGCAAGATGCCAGAGGTCATAAAGCGCATGATCACTTATGGCATCAAGCACTTTAAAGCCAGTACTATTGCAGAAGCAGAAATCACAGCCAGCGAGGGTGCCGAATCTGTTTTGATAGCGCATCAATTGGTGGGACCAAAAATCACAAGATTTCTATTGTTGATAGATCATTTTCCAAATACAACATTTGCTACTATTTTGGATAATAGTAATTCAGCAAAACTTTTGAATGATTTGGCTCTTAAAGCAAATTGCATCATTGATTTTTATATCGATATCAATAGTGGTATGAATCGGTCTGGGATTGCAGTGGGATTAGAACTTGACGAGTTTATTCAAGAGATCCCATTGTATACTGCGCTTGCCTTTAAAGGATTTCACGTTTATGATGGCCATTTAAGACAGCCCGATTTTAAGCAGCGAAAAGCTAAGGTTGAAGCGGCATTTATGGACATCCATACATTGTTTTCACAATTAAAATATCACAATCCACATCTTAAATTGATATGTGGTGGCACTCCAACTTTTAGCTCACATCGTAATGAAGAAGACCGCATTTGTAGCCCAGGAACCTGCGTGTTATGGGACTGGGGTTATGGTGAAAAATTAATAGAATTGGACTTTATGTACGCAGCACTTTTAATAACTAGGGTAATTTCAAAACCTACCAAAGGTATCGTCACTATAGATCTTGGGCATAAATCGGTAGCTGCAGAAAACCCGATTCATCAAAGAGTTAAATTCTTAAACCTTAGCGATTATGAGCTGCTTTCACAAAGCGAGGAACATGGCGTTTTAAAAGTGCAACATTGGAATGATCTTAAAGTGGGAGACATCTTATACGGTGTTCCCTTCCATATTTGCCCTACCGTGAACCTTCACGATGAAGTTTCAGTAATCAGAAACAACAGGAAAGTAGCTGTTTGGAACATCACGGCACGAAAACGAAAAATTGAAATTTAATTTACACACATTTTGTATTTTCGGCACAATAAATGCAAACGTTATAAAAAACAAACCTAGATTTATGTTTAAAAACCTTCTTGCCCTAATTGTTCTCATCCCTGTTTTGGGGATGTCTCAAAACACCGCTATTGGAACGAATGAAAAGCTGGCTTTTTCAGCCTCTTATAATATTTCGGGATTGCTTACCGAAATCGCTCAGGTCACTATGGAAACCAGCGAAGTAAAAACCTCATCGGCTACGTTATTAAGACTAAAATGCTCTGCAACAACCTATAGCAGTTTTGATAGTTATTTTAAAATCAGGGATTTATATGAAAGTTATGTAAGCCCAACGAGTTTGACCCCCTATTTGTATAAACGGGACGTTAATGAAGGGAACTATAATAAATTTGAACAATATAAATTTAACCATAAGTCAAAAAATGTGGAAAGTATATTCCGCAAAAAAAAACGCTCAGGCAATGTTGAAGAAAAGAAAACGGTTAGTATAGGCGATAACACCTTAGATATCGTCTCTACCATTTACCATATCAGGAATCATGATTTCCAAAATATGAAATCCGGTGAGTCCAAAAAATTTACTTTTCTATTTGATAATAAGCCATTGAGCATTACAGTTAAGTATTTGAGCAAAGAAAACATGAGTACCAACTTGGGGAAAAAAGACTGTTATAAATTGGCCATTTCTTTAAGCAACAGCTCTATTCTAAAAGGAAATAACGACAATTTACTTTGGTTAACAGCAGATACCAATAAAATTCCAGTCTATGCAAAATTTAAAATTGCTGTTGGTAGTGGGGAGTTAAAGATTAAATCGGCAACAGGATTAAAACATTAATAAGAATATGAAAACACTATTTGTCATACTGGGCTTTATAGCATCCATACTTTCGGTAATTTTAGCTGTTACGCCCTTGTTTAAAATCGCCTATATCCCAGCGGTTGCTGCGTTGGTTTTTGGTTTAATTGCTTTATATATTTCAAAGCAAAAACAATTGCCAAAAAAATCCATTCATTTGGTTTTATTGCTAACCTTTATTGCGCTATCTGTAACGACCTTTAAATCCATTTTCAACACGGTAAAAGTGGGAGACACAGAAGAATTCATCCAAAAGGAGCAGGAATCTGAGCAGGACGCCATAGACACTTTGGAAGATATTCAAATTGATGACTAGTTAAAACACAAATTAAACTAGGGAATACTTCGGTATTCCCTTTTTTTTTATTTTATTTGGCTATAAAACAGTGGGGTTAGTTCATGAAGGTATTTATTTTTGCATCTGCTTTATCGCTTGTGGGTTCGTGTGCCACACAGCGATACACCGATAAAATTCAAAACATTAAGGACAGTATTGTCTTCAGGGATAAACTACAAATCAATTTATTTGCTAATTCTATTACTGCAAATGAATTAAAAAATGAGGTCTACCAGTTATCTTCAGATGATTTTCAAGGTCGAAAAACAGGGGAATTAGGCTTTGATAAGGTGACTAAATACCTTAAGGACTATTATGAAGGAGAAGGCATTTCTTCACCACTCGGTAAAGATTACTTCCAGCGTATTCCCCAATCCTTTTTTTTTAACAACATGAACAGCTCCAAAAATGTGGTAGCCTATATAAAAGGCTCTAAATTTCCTGAGGAAGTTTTGATCATTTCGGCACATGCAGACCATCTTGGAATTAAGGAGAACAAAATCTATCATGGCGCAGATGACAACGGTTCTGGTACAGCCGCTATTATGGAAATAGCCCAAGCTTTTAAAAAGGCAGAAAACGAAGGATTTGCCCCTAAACGAAGTATTTTATTTCTACACCTTACTGGTGAAGAAGAGGGTCTAGAAGGATCCCGATATTATACCACACACCCTATATTTTCACTAGAAAACACGATTGCCAATCTAAATATCGATATGATTGGTAGGATAGATAAGATTCATGAGGCCAATAGCAACTATATTTATTTAATTGGATCTGATCGATTAAGTACTGAGTTGCATTATATTTCTGAAGCTGCCAATCATGAATTTACACAACTTGAATTGGATTATAGGTATAATGAAGAAGATGATGCCAATAGCTATTATACCCGTTCTGACCAATTTAATTTTGCCAAATATAATATTCCTGTGATTTTTTATTTTAATGGAGAACATGCCGATTACCACCAACCCTCTGATACCGCCGAAAAATTAAACTATCCATTACTTGAAAAACGCACCAAGCTTATCTTTTCAACAGCATGGTATTTGGCCAATCGCGACAAACGCATTGTTTTAGATAAATAAAACAAATAGTCTTGTTAAAATTTGTTAAATAACTTCGGTAAATTATCGCTAAAACAATAATTTTTGTAATATCGTGACCAATATATCATGCACATAAGTTAATCAGTATTGAAGCTCTACTATTTTAATAACCCCAGACGTATTTCTACTCCAAAATGAATAAAAAACTAGCCCCATTCTTAGTCCTACTCGCTACATTGAGTTGTGGTACTACAAAACAAAACACAGTTGCAGACGTTAAGTCCGCTATCAACCCAACTGAAAAAGTTGATCCCACGGTTTACGCACAAACCATCACATCGGCAGAATTAAAAGAGATGCTTTACATCTATGCTTCAGACGAATTTGAAGGCAGGGAAACTGGTGAGCCAGGACAAAAAAAAGCTGTAAATTATTTAAGGCAGCACTATATTGATATGGGCATTGCTTCGCCTCTATCAGGAGATGATTATTTTCAAGAAGTACCTCTAGAAAAACAAAAATCACCAGAGATTTCTATTACCCTCGATGGTAAAGTATATAAAAATTCCGAAGATTTTGTTTCAATGGGAAATGTTACTACTTCTACCCTATCAATTGACGATATTGTCTATGCGGGTTACGGTATTGAAACCGAAAACTATTCAGATTATAAAACTATTGACGTTAAGGATAAAGTGGTACTAATTAAGGCCGGGGAGCCAAAAAATGCCGATGGTACGTATATAACTTCAGGTACGTCAAGCCCCACCAAATGGTCAAATGGCAGACAGGCCATGGCTTCAAAAAGGGATATTGCCAAAAACAAAGGAGCTAAAGCATTAATCCTAATGGACGGTGATTCTTTTGTTAGATATGCTGCCTATTATGCTGCCGCCGAAAAATCTGGACATTCTGGTCGCTTATCCTTAAAAAGCAATACTCCAGAAATGATCCAACTTATTGCAAATGATCAGTTTGGCAAAGCACTTTATGACCAAATTACTAAAAATGATATTCCTAAAACACTTCATAAATCCTTAACTATTGCTATTAAAAGTCATTCTGAAGATTTGTATTCTGAAAACGTGGTAGCTTTTATAAAAGGATCTGAAAAGCCAGATGAAATTATTGTAATCTCAGCTCATTTAGATCATGAAGGTATAAAGGATGGTCAAATTTACAATGGTGCCGATGACGATGGTTCTGGCACCGTAGCAATACTTGAAATAGCCGAGGCCTTTAAACAAGCTGTAACCGATGGCCATGGCCCTAAACGATCCATCCTATTCTTACATGTTACGGGCGAGGAAAAAGGACTATTAGGTTCTAAATATTACACAGATGTTGACCCTATATTCCCATTAGCAAATACAGTTGCCGATTTGAATATCGATATGATTGGCAGAATAGACCCAAAACACACAAATAAGCAAAACTATATCTATTTAATTGGTTCTGATAAATTGAGTACCGAATTACATAACATTTCAGAAGAAGCCAATAAAAAATACACTCAAATTAAATTGGATTATACCTACAATGACGAAAACGATCCCAATCGTTTTTACTATAGATCGGACCATTATAATTTTGCAAAGAACAATGTGCCTATCATTTTTTATTTTAATGGAACACATGCCGACTATCATAAGCCAACAGATACCCCTGACAAAATCGAATACGATTTTTATGAAACCCGTACCCGTTTGGTTTTTTACACCGCTTGGGAACTTGCCAACAGAGATCAAAGAATTGTTGTTGATAAAGCTAAAACCGACATTAACTAATTACCTGTATACTAAGTACAAAAAAAGCCTTTCAATGCATTGAAAGGCTTTACTTTTGGGTGGAAGACCGGGCTCGAACCGGCGACCCTCGGTACCACAAACCGATGCTCTAACCAACTGAGCTACAACCACCGTTTTAATTGGACTGCAAATGTAAATGATTTCCTTTTTTATACAAAGGTTTTTGAATATTATTTTAGATCAAAAAGACTGTTTACAACAGGGTAACGTTCTACCGTAAATCCTTCGCCATACTCCACACCTACTAACCTGCCTAAATCCCTTGCTCTATAGATAATACTATCGGTGAAATTTTTACTGGAAATTGGAGTTTCAGGCGCATCGCTATTGGGGTCATAAAACTGTGTTTTGTAGGCCAATACAGCCTCCATTTTTTTATCTATAAAATTGGATACATCCACTACAATATCGGGTTCCAAGTTTTTCCATTGGATATAATGATAAACAAATTTTGGCCTCCAATGCATTTGGAGCTTACCTTCATATTTTGTTTCAATTTTAATAAGTCCGCTTAAAAAACAAGCATCACTCACCAGTTTGCTTCCTTTTCCGTGATCGATATGTCGGTCTTC
Organism: Flavobacteriaceae bacterium LMO-SS05; assembly: GCA_051814705.1. Classification (GTDB taxonomy): domain Bacteria; phylum Bacteroidota; class Bacteroidia; order Flavobacteriales; family Flavobacteriaceae; genus Geojedonia. The sequence continues at coordinate 41,857 of JBPWQW010000002.1, read as the reverse complement.
AACAGCATTACAAATCACAATTTCTGGTTGGTATTGACGTATTTTGGTTATGATTTCCATTTGGTGCGCCTTGTCGTTAATAAAAAAGCCGTCAGCAAAAGCCAAATTTTCTCTAATCTTAACTCCTAAAATTTTGGAGGCTTTATTAGATTCATCCTTTCTGGTATTTTTGGTGCCACGAGTGCCCAATTCTCCTTGGGTTAAATCTAAAATGCCAACGTTTTTTCCATTGGCTACTTCTTTAGCTAAAGTTGCACCACAACCTAATTCAACATCATCAGGGTGTGCACCAATTGCAAGTATGTCTAGTTTCATGAATTACTTTTTTCGTTTGTTAAGGCCTTTTCAATTCTTGTGTCGGGAATCAACCAAATAATGGCCACCAAAATAAATATGGCACCACTTACCCATACATTAAAAAATGAAAATACAATACCTAAAATATATAATATAGGTGAACTCTTCCCCTTTAAATCTTTGCCTAAGGCTTTTGATAAAATGGAATTCTCACCATGTTTTTGTATTATTAATCTTTGTAAAATAACATAGGCTATCGCTGCCCCTAATAATATTATTCCATATAAAAAAACAGAGGCAGATGTAAAATGGTTTTCGCCCATCCAACCTGTTACAAAAGGCACCAGAGATAGCCAAAATAACAAATGCATATTGGCCCATAATATTTTACCTGTAATATGCTTGACGGTTTGCATCATGTGGTGGTGATTGTTCCAATAAATAGCTAAATAAATAAAGCTTAATACATAACTTCCGAAAACTGGTAAAAGGGGGCTTAAATCTTCAAAATTACCACCATGAGGTACTTTCAGTTCCAAAACCATTATGGTGATGATGATGGCCAAGACTCCATCAGTAAATGCTTCCAATCGTCCTTTTGTCATATTAAGCGTTCTTAATTAAAGAATCCCTTTTAATTTTAGAAATGGCTTGTTCAATATCCTGTATCAAATCCCGTTTTGTCTCAATCCCAACTGAAAAACGAATTAAACCATTGCTAATTCCTTTAGCATCTCTTTCGTCCTGTGTCAAGGAAGCATGTGACGTTAAATATGGAGAAACTATCGTGCTTTCAACCCCTGCCAAACTCATTGCAGGCTTAATAAGTTGTAATGCTTTTTGAAACTGCAAAGCGTCCATATCCTCTTTTAACTCGAAGGATAACATCCCTCCAAATCCTTTCATTTGGGATTTTGCCAATGCGTATTGTGGGTGACTTTTAAGTCCGGGATAATATACGTTTTTGATAGCTTCGTGCTGTTCCAAAAACTTAGCCAATTGCTTGGCATTTCGGTTTTGTGCTTTTACACGTAAAGCTAAAGTTTTAAGGCTCCGCTCCAACATCCAAACCATAAAATCACTCAAAGTGCCTCCAAAATTTTTGGCCACGCACCATATTTTTTCCATATGTTCTTGAGAGCTCGCCACAGCTCCTGCTAAAATATCGGAATGCCCTCCTAGATATTTTGTTGCAGAATGCATGACCACATCAATCCCAAAATCAATGGGGTTTTGGTTAATTGGACTTGCGAATGTATTATCAATGGTTGTTATTATTCCTTTTGATTTTGCTAGTGCTGAAACCGCTCTTAAATCGGTGATGGTCAACAGAGGATTTGAAGGTGTTTCAATATGAATGACTTTAGTGTTAGGTTTAAGAGCTTTTTCAAAGTCTGAAATTTCAAAACCGTTAACAAACGAATACTCGATACCAAATTTAGGCAATTCTTCTCTTATAAAACTAACCGTTCCGCCATATAATATGTTTTGAAACACTACATGATCCCCTTTTTTAAGAAAGGCCAAAAGCATGCTGCTCAACGCTGCCATACCAGAGCCAAATATCATAGCCGCCTCAGCATGTTCCAAAGCTGCGATCTTTTTTGCCAAATGCTCTTGGTTGGGCGTATTAAAATAACGCGGATAACGCTTGAAATCTACATCATCAAACGCATAAGCTGTTGCCATATAAATTGGAGACACTACGCCTTTGAACTGTTCATCTTTAACCTCTCCAACATGAGTGCAAATGGTATTTAATCCTAATTTTTTATTAGACATCGCATGGGTTTATTTTACCGCTTAAAATTACAAATAATCTTTAAACTTTGACCAACTTCCACTGTCCTTTATTAAACCCACTAAACCAATGATGTTTCATATTTTAAAGTAATATTTAAGAAATTAAAATCCCAACAAAGAATTGTAATACTGTATATAGGTTATTCTTTTCTAGACACTTATGATTTACATCGCTTTTTTTAATATCTTTAGTATTGTAGTCGATTAATAAAAAAGCCCCACTTTTTTTAGTGGTAAACATTCTATTTTTTTCATTTAATAACTAATCTTATGAACACAAAAACTGTAATGCTAGCACTGGTGTTTTTGCTAATCATTCCAAATATTATTTTAGCGCAAAACACGGACAAAACCATACAAGAATTAAAAAAAGCAGAAAACGTAGCACGTAAAGGAAAAGCTCTAGTTTCTGTTTTTAAAAAGAAGAAAAAATCCGAAAATAAAGAAGATGAATCGAACGAAAAGGAAACTAATAATGTTACCGATAGTCCTACTGAAACCCATGTCGAAGATCAAAATTTGAAAGTATCAAATGAAGATTTAAACGAAATTTCCCTTACTAAAGAAGCTGCCATTCTTTTTAAAAATATTATAAGTAAAACCAGTAATGCTGAAAAAAATGAAATCACTTCTTATATGAATATTAAAGCGACACCAGACGCTGAATACTTTTATATTAACGACGTGTATTATAAGGATTATCCTTTTTCTATTTTAGTATACCCACTGGACTTAAATCATGATGGCATAGAAGAAATAGCTCTTGTTTATGGTCATGCCGCCATTTCGGGAGATAATGTCATTTCTACCTTATTTATTAAGGATAATCTTGGCCATTATAACGCCAATTTTGGGTATTCCGGATCACTGATTATTTTACCAAACAGCAGTAAAGATTTCCCAAATATAGCTTTAGGAGGCCCAGGTTTTGAGTTTCCTATATGGCATTGGAACGGAAAAAACTATATCAATAGGCACTATTACAGATGAAACATTGGAAAAATCAAATCCATTGTTCATTGAAGAAGCTTCCAAACTTTATGTAGAATCTATAACCAACTAAGGTTTTATTTCAGATTTACTTTTTATAAAATTTAAGATGCTTTCTATAGGCCAAATAGCCTAAAATCGCTACGGCACCAACAGCTACTGCTATAATTTTAAAACTTCCTATTTGTTGTCCAGATTGATATGAATGCAGTCCTGCCAAATAAAAATTAACACCAAAATAAGTAAACATGATACTAGAAAATGCGATTATCGATGCTAAATTAAAACTAAAACGTCCACGTAGTCCAGGAACCAATCTCATGTGAATGACAAAGGCATAAATCATGATACTGATCAAAGCCCAAGTTTCCTTTGGATCCCAACCCCAATAACGACCCCAGCTCTCATTGGCCCACATACCTCCCAAAAAGTTACCTATGATGAGCATAGACAAACCAACAGTCAAAGCCATTTCGTTAATAATGGTCAATTCCTTTATGTTAAGCAACATTTTTTCTTTATTGGAACGTGTTGTAAATATCATTAACAATAGTGATGTTACTCCCAATATCATACCCAGAGCAAATGGCCCATAACTAGCGACAATAACGGCAACATGTATCATGAGCCAATAACTATTTAAAACGGGCTCTAAATTTTCTATGGCGGGATCCATCCAATTCCAGTGTGCTATCATGAGGAGCATGGCAGTCACAAAGGCCGTAGACGCGAGGGTTAAATCGCTTTTTCTACCGAAAATCAGTCCAAAAAACATCGTAGCCCAAGCCACATAAATCATAGATTCGTAGGCATTACTCCAGGGGGCATGACCAGAAATATACCATCGTAGAATAAGCCCCGAAGTATGTAAAATAAACAAGGCAGCAATAGCAATTTTAGACAAGCTTATAACCCTATTGACTCCTTTACTTTTTTCTTTAAATATTTGAAAGATTACCAGTACAAACAGAAGAGTCGATGCATATAAATACCAACTAAATAGCCCTCTAAACACATCATGTTCATTATAGAAAATCTCAGCATTAATCTTGTCTTCAGAAAGCATGACCTTTTCACCAAGATTTTGCTGATTTTTTTTGAAGCCTGCAAGCAACTTATCTACCGTAGAGTAATCCTTTGTAGATCTTGCTTTATGAAGTTCGGATAAATAGTAATGGAAGCCATTGCTTATAAAGGCACCGTAAAGCGTATCTTTAATCGATTCCCGGTATGTTTCCTTGTATTCAATAGGAGAAATCCATTTGTTATTCTCATCATCTGGAACTGGAAATATTCTTAAGGTTCGTCCTTCAATGGTGTTATAAAGTAGGTTAACCCGTTGATCAACTTCCTTAAATTCTTTCTGAAATGCATTTGGAATCTGGGCAGAATACGCTTCTTCTAAATAAGTTGATAATTTATAACTCCCGTCATTACGTATAAAATCCTTTAATGAAACATATTTTTCATCTCGGTCTGCACCTATAATAGTTCTAATGGAATCTCCTTTTTTGAGGCTTAAATAAATAATGGGAACCTCATACCAAAATAACGGACTCTCTTGCATGGATAGCAACACCTGTTCTGCATCCAGCTCTTCATAACGATCGTCTTTGCTTACTTTACGCAAGACTTCAGATGCAAAGGTGTTTATTGGCATCATGCGCCCTCCATAGTCTTGAACCACCAATTTACCAAATTTTGCAGCGTGTTCTCTAGGCGTAATATTGGCTTTAATAATGGAATCTATTTGTGCTTTTGACACTTTTGTTTGACGTTGTCCCTCAGTTCCTACATTAGTTTGGGCAAAACCTTGTAACCCAAAACACAAAAATAGAATCATCGCAGCTTTTGCCTTTTGAGATTTTACCTTATTTAGCATCCGTTTTAGATCTGCAAAACGGGTATGCTTATTGAAAAGGATTGCTATCAACCCAAAATACAAGATAAAATAACCAATATAGGTTATCCATGTCCCCAATGCATCATGGTTTACTGAAAGTTTTGAGCCTTTTTCATCGGAATCAAAACTGGATTGAAAAAAGCGATAACCGCCTTCATCTAGAATATTATTCATAAAAATGCGGTAATTATAACTACCTTTTTCCTCATCTATAACCGTTACCTCACTTGCAAAGGCCGAAAACCTGTTTTCTGTTCCAGGAAAACGATCGGCAATAAAATCATTGAGCTTAATGCTAAAAGGCAATGTTCTAATTTTGGCACCGTATTTAAGAGCAATGTCCAACCCACCAACATGTATCTGTTCAAAAGGGTTGCTCCTATACAACCCGCCTATCAATACAATATGTTTAGTTTCCCCGTTAGAGGTTACCTTTAGCCTTAAACCATTTTCATCTCCTTTTATAATTTTAGGCTTCTTTACGACATCAAAAAAACCTTTTACTACTGGTTTTGGCAACACGATTTGCATATTACCTATCTCATATCTAGAGCGTAAAATCAAGGGCTGTAAAGAATCTTTTGTCAAAGTTCCAGTTTCCATAGTAGCCATGGTCATGTATTCTCCTTCAAAAGGTGAATCAATAAACAAGCCTTCTTCGTTGCTTGTAATATTTATGGCTCCTTGAACAGGTTTGTTTAAGGACATCAGCATATTATTTATACTTTGTACCTGGCCTTCTTTAATAAAATAATTAAAAGGTTCACCGTTTAATGTAGCCACAACCTTTAAATAAGATTCTCCGCGTTCATCTGGAACTATATCTTTCTCTGCTCCCTTAACATATTTTTCTAATTCAAAGGTAACTGGTTGTCCGTTATAGTTAGCCTCAACCTTAAAATCATTGTTTAAACGTTCTGAAAAATCGACTTTATACTCTTTAACCAAGCGCTGTTTTACTCCATTAATTTCGTAATCCCCATCGATATATGTGGTAATATAAACTTCACGAGACAAGAAGGTGTTTTCGGTTTCGCCTTCCCTTATGGACATCATCCCCTCAAAACCAAAATGTCGCGTTGTAAAGGCACCTACAAGAATTAAAATAAAGGCCAAATGAAAGGTTAAAGTCACCCATTTTTCCTTTCTAAATAATCTAAATCTAAAAATATTTCCAACGAAATTGATTACGAAGAAGATCATGATGGCTTCAAACCACCACGAATTGTAAATAAGCACTCGGGTTAACGGTGTAGGTGAGGTATCTTGACCAGCGTCCAAAAATGTTCCCGTTGCCATAGCTACGGCAAACACTAAAAATAAGGTGGCTGTCAATCGTGTAGAAAAGAGAATGTTGGCGAGTTTTTTTTGCATGATAGAGAGTTCTAAAATTGGGTCGCGCAAATTTAATGCTTTTAGTTTATTTAAAGATGTTAAAAATGACTAAACTTTAGGAGTCTTTTTTATCTGGCTTCGAAAATCTTAAGGTATAAAAACGTGCCCATTTTACGGGCTCTGAGTTTTGCGTTTTCGGCGTATTCTCCTTCGAAAATTTCATCGATAGTTTCAAACCATAAGTTTAACCAAACCCCAAAATGAAGTTCTGTAATTTTATTGTCATTGTCTCTATCGACTTCTACATGCGCCGCGAGTGGATTCCCATAATATCTAGTCTTAAAAAATAGGCTTGATTCCCAAAAGGTTGTAAGACGTTCATGATGTTCATCCCAATCTTTAATTTTTCCATTGAAAATAGGCCCTAACAGAGCATCTTTACGAACTTTTTCATAAAATGAAGTCACCAGTAAATAAACATCATCCCGTGTTTTTATGTCCTTTTTGCTCATTGCTTTTTTTATAAAAGTTTAGCGATATTACTAATCATTAATAACACATCTATCATGAGTGTCGCCAATAAAAAATTAAATACCAATTTACGACTTAGTTGCGCATATACCACCGCATTATAACCCATTGAAAATATAACACACAAACTTAGTTCAAAAAAAGGAAAATAATCATGAGTGCTGTTTTTTAATATAAACATGGCAGTTACAGAGCCTACGCAACTTTGAAAAATAATACTAAGTGGAATATACAGGATGTAATTTTTTTTAAAATTGATAAAATATTTATTATAAATATTCATTTTGGCAAGGTTTAAAATTAGTTTACAAATTTCTATAAGTTATCTTTGCTATTTTATGATTCAAATCATAAACTATGATTCCTACTGAACTGTTAAAAACATATCAACCCAAGTTAAAGTCATTTACTAAAGACGCCATTATTTTCAATGAATCCGAAAGAGCCCGGTTTTACTTTCAAATTAAATCTGGAAAGATAAAAATGTTCAATGTTACCGAAGACGGCAAAGAATTCATTCAAGGTTTTTTTGAGAAGAATGCCTCCTTTGGCGAGCCTCCATTATTTGGAAATTTTGTTTATCCTGCCAGTGCCATGTGCTTAACCGATTGTGAAGTTTATATTTTACCAAAAAAAGTATTAGTAGATCTATTAATATCGAACCCAAAAATTCATTTAAAATTCACGGAATTACTGTCTAAGCGCATGCTGTATAAGGCTAAAATAATTCAAGAAATATCTATTCACCCACCAGAACATCGTATTCTAACCCTGTTAAATCATTTAAAAGAGACCTCTGAAACTCATGATCTTTTTGAAGTAGAGCTAACACGCCAACAAATATCTGATTTAACGGGATTACGTGTAGAAACGGTTATTAGAGCCATAAAGCAATTAGAAAAAGCTAAAAAATTGAAGCTAAAGCGGCACAAAATATTTATTTAGACGCCCAACTTTTTAACCGTTTTATTCTGGATTCCTATTGAACCATGACCATGATGCAACCCACTTACAATCGAAACTAAAAAAACATAGAGCTTTGTTATCACAGTTCATTTTTATGAATCTTTAAAACTGAAAAACAAAGTTCTAAACTCTACCCTTGCCATCTTATAACACAAGCTATTTTGTGTTGTCCCTTTAAAAATTACAAATTTAACACCTTCTTTTTAAGGAATTTAACTAGGTAGATTGTTATATCTAAAAAAAGCATTCACTTAAGTCTAACCTTTAAAAAAATTAGAAATGAAAAGAAAAACGTTTATCCAAAAAACAGTTGGTGCACTTTTATTGGCCATTCCCGCTTATAGTATTGTAAGCTGTTCCAGTTCTGAAGATGGTCCTAGTGGCAATCCAAATCCGAATCCGAATCCTAGTGGAAACTGTTTGCAAAACGGAACCAATATTGCCATTAGTGGTAATCATGGACATGCTTTGACGGTTTCTGTCGCAGATATTAATGCGGGTGTTGATAAAACCTACAGCATCGAAGGTTCGGCAGACCATGACCATGCCGTTACCGTTACTGCGGCTCAATTTAATACCTTAAAAAGCAACATGCAAGTTGGCATAAACTCAACAATTGTTCAAAGCCATTCCCATACCTTAACTATTTCTTGTGCTTCTTAATGTTTTAAAACGCTTTTAAGTATTTGAAAAAAATTATATGCTTATTTTTGTGCTATGATTTCAGTTGTAATTCTTGGCGCAGGCAATGTTGCTTCACATTTATTTGATGCATTCAAAAAAACTAATAAAGTTACTGTAACGCAATGGTTTAATAGGGATTTAAAACGTATCGAATCCTTTAAAAACAAGTTCTCGATTACCAGTGACATATCCAAATTGGTCGATGCCGATGTCTATATTTTGGCCATAAGCGATGATGCCATTCCAGGCCTGTCATCACGACTTCCTTTTCAAAATAAATTAGTAGTCCACACTTCTGGGAGTGTAGGTATTCATGATTTGGACAAAAAAAACAGACGAGGAGTTTTCTATCCACTTCAAACCTTTTCAAGAGATTCTGAAATTGATTTCAAAAATGTCCCTTTTTGTATTGAGGCTTTGGAAAAACAAGATTTACAATTTTTAAAAGATCTTGCAGAATCCATTGGAAGTCCGTATTATAAAATCAACACCGAACAGCGCGAGATACTTCATCTTTCAGCGGTTTATGTAAATAATTTTACCAATCAATTGTATCGAATTGCACATGAAATTAGTGATGCCAAGGGGATCAATTTTGATGTATTAAAGCCATTGATTTTGGAAACGGCAAAAAAAGTGCAGACCTTATCACCTTATTTAGCTCAAACTGGACCTGCAAAACGCAACGATAAAAAAACCATTAAAAAACATTTAAAACGTATTGAGAACCAAGACCATAAAGCGATTTATGAACTTCTAACCCATTCTATTATAAAAACACATGGAAGACAAAAGTTATAAAGAATATCTAAATCATATTACTACTTTTATTTTTGACGTCGATGGCGTACTAACTGATGGAACTGTAACCCTAACAACATCGGGCGAATTATTAAGAACCATGCACATCAAAGATGGTTTTGCTCTCAAAACAGCCGTTGATGCCGGGTATCATGTTTGTGTTATTTCTGGCGGAACCAATGAAGGCGTGAGAGTGAGATTAAAAGGCTTGGGAATTACAGATATTTACCTTGGTGCCCATAATAAAATAGAACAATTTGAAGAGTACTTGGATATATACAACATAAAGTCTGAAAATGTCCTCTATATGGGTGATGATATTCCTGATTATCCAGTGATGAAAATGGTTGGCTTACCCTGTTGCCCACAGGATGCTGTTCAGGAAATAAAAGTGATTTCAAAATATGTATCCCATAAAAATGGTGGCAAAGGTGCCGTTAGGGATGTTATTGAACAAGTTTTAAAAGTACAGGGCAAATGGAATGGACATTACGATGCAAAGCATGACTGATTTTAGTGTTCAGTGTTCAGTTGCTAGAATCGAACAAAAGGTTTTTAAACGTTTTAAAATATTAACTCTAAACTAAAAATGCGCAGCATTTTAAACCTCATCCGTTGGAAAAACCTAATGATGATTGCTTTAGTGCAAGTGCTCATCAAATATGCTTTGTTAGAACCTTTTGGGGTTATCACAACTTTTAATGGCTTGGGTTTTTCGCTTCTTGTTTTAGCAACGTTATGTATTGCGGCGGCTGGAAATATCATCAACGATATTTATGATATAAAAACTGACAAGATCAATAAACCGCACAAAGTGATTGTTGGTAAAACCATTACAGAAAAAAAGGCGAACAATTTATTTATTATATGTAATAGTATTGGAGTTGGTATTGGGTTTTACTTGTCCAATTTAGTAGAAAAAAATGGACTTTTTGCCATATTTGTTATCATCTCTGCCCTCCTTTATGTGTATGCATCTTATCTTAAACGGGTGCTTTTAATTGGAAATATTGTCATTTCCGTTTTAGTTGCCTTAAGTATTATCATTGTAGGATTGTTTGAATTATTGCCAGCAATCACTACCCAAAACCAAGCCACACAACTTGTATTTTTTAAAATTATTTTGGATTATGCACTTTTTGCTTTTTTGATCAATTTAGTAAGGGAATTTGCTAAAGATATCGAAGATATTGATGGCGATTATAAAGCAGGAATGAATACTTTACCCATTGCAATCGGCAGGGAACGGGCTTCTAAAGTTCTTTTTGCCGCATCGCTTATCCCTCTTTTAGCGGTTGTGTATTATATGGCGACCTATCTTTATAAACAACCTATCGCCATTGGCTTTTTTTTAATATTTATAATAGCCCCATTAATTTACATCGTCATCAAATCGTTTAATGCCGAAACAAAAAGTGACTTTCATCATATCAGTAGTGTTTTAAAATTGATCATGTTTTTTGGGATGCTGTCACTGCTACTTTACCCTTTTATTTTAATTTCATAATGTTTCACGAAAATCTATCAAAATATCGAATCATTTTAGCTTCAGGTTCACCTAGAAGACAGCAATTTTTTAAGGATTTGGGCTTGGACTTTGAGATTCGTTTGAAACCGGTAATCGAAGAATTTCCCGATCGTCTACGCCATTTTGAAATCAGCGATTATTTGGCTCAGCTTAAAGCTATTCCTTTTAAGGATGAGCTTTTAGATCATGATATTCTCATCACCAGTGACACCATCGTTTGGCACGAAAATAAAGCTTTGGGAAAACCTAAAAATGCATCCGAGGCTTTTCAGATGCTAAAATCTATGAGCCATACAACACATGATGTAATCACTTCGGTTTGTTTTACCACCCCAAAATTTCAAAAAACGGTAAACGCTACCACAAAAGTCACTTTTAAAGAGCTGAGCGATCCTGAAATACATTTTTATATCAACACCTTTAAGCCTTTCGATAAAGCTGGAGCTTACGGTATTCAGGAGTGGATTGGCAAAATAGGCATCACCCATATTGAAGGCTCTTATTTTAATGTTATGGGATTACCTACGCATTTAGTTTATAAAACAATCAATAGCTTTATTTGTGAATAAAATATTAAACTGACTAGGGCTTCTTAGTTTTGTATGCTATCTTTACAATCATAATTTTTAATCACTTTTTAAATGCTTGAAGCCTTTCATACCGAACTGATCATTACAGGATTTGTATTTCTGTTTTTGGTAATAGTACGATTCATAAGTCACACTTTAATTAGAAAGATAGGCCGTAAAAGTGGTATAAACGATGCGCGGATTAAATTAATTTCCCGCTATATGACTGTTAGTCTTTTTCTAATTGCTATACTTATCGAATCCTTTGTATTTGGTGCGCAAGCAAAAGATTTGGCCTTGGTATTTTCTTCGGTATTTGCGGTAATTGGTATAGGTTTATTTGCCATTTGGTCTATTTTAAGCAATATCACTTCTGGAATCATCATGTTTTTTTCATTCCCATATAAAGTAGGTGATAAAATTGAAATCCATGATAAGGACTTTCCCATCGAAGCCATCATTGAAGATATTAGAGCTTTTCAATTGCATTTAAGGTTGGACAATGGTAATTTGGTAACCTATCCAAACAACCTTATGCTTCAAAGGGCCGTGACTTTGGTTCAAAAAGACGCTATTGAAGAATTTGATGACGGTACAGATTTAATCTAATCAACGTTAAAGAAACTTTAAATGCAGCCAAAAGGCTACTTGACTTTCATATATTTGATTCTGTCAAACTAAATTTACTATGCAAAAAGCATTTCATTTTTTTATTCTATTTGTATTTACATCCACGCTTCTTATCGCACAACAACCTAAAAAACCTAACAGTTCAGAGATTTTTGAATCCATAAAAAAACTCAACTTTTTAGGTTCGGTTTTATATGTTGGCGCGCATCCAGACGATGAAAACACTCGATTGATTTCCTATTTTTCAAACGAAGTCAAGGCGCGTACGGCCTATTTGTCAATGACGCGTGGCGATGGTGGACAAAACTTAATCGGCCCTGAGATTCGAGAACTATTGGGCGTGATCCGTACTGAAGAATTATTGGCGGCACGACGTATTGATGGCGGCGAACAACGCTTCACCAGAGCCAACGATTTTGGATATTCCAAAAGCCCTGAAGAAACACTTTCTATTTGGAACAAAGAGGAGGTGTTGAGTGATGTTGTTCTGGCCATTCGGCAATTTCAACCTGATGTGATCATCAATAGGTTTGATTATAGAACCCCCGGAACCACACATGGGCATCACACCAGTTCGGCCATGTTAAGTGTGGAAGCTTTTGATTTGACCAACAATCCTTCCGCCTTTCCCAATCAACTAAAACAAACGAGCCTTTGGCAACCTAAACGCTTGCTTTTTAATACCAGCTGGTGGTTTTATGGCAGTCAGGAAAAATTTGATGCTGCCGATAAAACCAACTTGTTGAGTTTTGATACTGGAGTGTACTATCCTTCTAGCGGATTAAGTAATGCTGAAATTGCGGCGTTGAGCAGAAGCTCCCATAAATCGCAAGGTTTTGGCAGCTCAGGATCTCGTGGAGAAGAACTGGAATATCTAGAGCTTTTAAAAGGTGAGATTCCGCAAGATAAAACCAATGTTTTTGATGGCATAGACACCTCTTGGAACCGCTTAAAAGGAGGCAAACCTATTGGTGAGGTGCTTCATCAAGTCGAGCTCGATTTCGATTTTAAAAACCCTTCAGCATCCATTCCTCAACTTATTAAAGCTTATCAGCTTATTCAGAATTTAGAAAACACACATTGGAAAACCATAAAATCTGAAGACCTTAAAAACATTATCGCTGCTTGCGCCGGTTTGTATTTAGAAGTTGTTGCTGAAACCAATCTCGCGACTCGAAATGATACGGTGAAGTTAAAAATTGAAGCCATTAACAGAAGTCACACTAATTTAAAATTAGTAAGTGTCGGCATCCCGTCCTTAAAAAACATCCTAAACCCTAACGAGGATCTCAAACAAAATGTTAACCATACTTACGACTTGATGATTACCATCCCTTCTAACAAATCATTTTCCAGTCCATATTGGTTAACAGAAAAAGGTACCTTAGGAATGTATACAGTAACAGATGAAAACTTAATTGGCCAACCCGAAAGTAACAAGGCTCTAAATGCCCAGTTTGTCATTTCATTTGATGGATATTCCATAGGATTTGAAAAGCCAGTAGTTTACAAAACCAACGACCCTGTAAAAGGTGAAGTCTATAAACCTTTTGAAATTATTCCTGAAGTTTCAGCAAAAGTGGCCGAAAAAGTCATCATTTTTGAAAATGACCAACCAAAGGAAATTCCTGTTGTTGTTCGAGCTGGAAGGGATAATCTTGACGGCTATGTAAATCTAGTGCATCCTAAAGATTGGAGCGTGTTTCCCGAAAAACAAAAAGTGTCTATCGCCAATACCGGTCAGGAACAAATAGTAGTGTTTACCGTAATTCCGCCAAAAAATCAAAGTGAAGGTCTCATTACACCTATGATCCATGTTGGAGATCAGGTTTATACTAAAGAGCTCATTGAAATCCATTATGACCACATTCCCCAACAAACCGTTTTACTACCCAGTGAAAGTAAAGTTGTGCGATTGGATATTCAGAAAAAAGGAGAAAATATTGGATATATTGAAGGTGCTGGCGACACAGAGCCCGAAAGTTTAAAACAAATTGGGTACAATGTGGTCGTCATTAAACCCGAGGATATCAACCCAGAAGTACTTAGCCGATTTGATGCCATTGTGGTGGGTGTTCGGGCTTACAATACGGTTGATGCACTTAAATTTAAGCAACAGCAACTCTTTGATTTTGTAGCTAAAGGCGGTAATTTAATTGTACAATACAATACCAATTTTCAATTAAAAGTCGATGAACTTGCTCCATACGATTTAAAAATCTCTCGAGATCGGGTAACTGAAGAAGATGCCGAAGTACGATTTTTAAATCCGCAGCACCCTCTCTTAAATTATCCCAATAAAATCACGCAAAAAGATTTTGAAGGCTGGACACAGGAGCGTGGTCTTTATTTTCCAGATCAATGGTCTAGTGAATTTACTCCAATCCTATCCATGAACGACAAAGACGAAACTCCAAAAGATGGCAGTTTGTTGGTCGCCAAGTATGGCAAAGGGCATTATATTTATACTGGACTTAGCTTCTTCAGGGAATTTCCTGAAGGCGTTTCAGGGGCTTATCGCCTATTTGCTAATATGCTTTCTATTGGAAAAGACAATATTAACACGTCAGAAAAACTTTCAGATTAATGATAAGCGATAGTACACCACAAAAACAGCCCTGGTTAAAATTATATTCCTTAGTATTAATTGCAAACATCATTTACGTTGTTTTGTTTTACATCATCATGAAATCCTTTTAAGTTATGCAAACACTCGATTGGATTGTACTAATAGGAACCTTATTGACCATTGTGGGTTACGGCACCTGGAAAACCAGAGGCAGCCAAAACGTGCAAGATTATGTGCGCGGTGGCAACAGCTCTAGATGGTGGACCGTGGGGCTGTCTGTAATGGCAACCCAAGCCAGTGCCATTACTTTTCTATCAACGCCCGGTCAAGCTTTTCATGACGGGATGGGATTTGTCCAATTTTACTTTGGTCTACCACTGGCAATGATCATCATATGCGCGGTATTTATTCCTATTTACCATCGTTTAAAAGTCTATACGGCTTATGAGTTTTTGGAAAACAGATTTGATTTAAAAACCCGAAGCCTCACGGCGATCCTATTTTTGATCCAACGGGGCCTTTCAGCGGGTATTACTATTTTTGCTCCAGCTATTATTCTATCGGTGGTTCTGGGTTGGAACCTCATTTATCTAAACATTATTATAGGCATTTTAGTCATAATTTACACCGTTTCAGGGGGCACCAAAGCAGTAAGTATGACCCAAAAACATCAAATGGCTGTGATTTTTACAGGAATGTTTGTCGCCTTCTTCCTAATTATAAGTTATCTCCCCGAAAACATCACGTTTAGCAAAGCTTTGGAAATTGCTAGTGCCAGTGGAAAAATGGATATTCTAGATTTTTCTTTTGATTTAGACAACCGCTACACTGTTTGGAGTGGATTAATTGGAGGTACTTTTTTAGCCCTCTCCTATTTTGGGACGGACCAAAGCCAAGTACAGCGTTATTTATCGGGAAAGTCTGTAAAAGAAATGCAAATGGGGCTTATCTTTAATGGTTTATTAAAAGTCCCTATGCAGTTTTTTATTCTATTGGTTGGGGTTATGGTGTTTGTATTTTATCAGTTTAACGCTTCTCCTGTCAATTTTAATCCCGCAGCCGAAAAAACAATTTTAAACTCTAACTATGCTGACGACTATAAGGACTTACAAGACAAGCAAGCTAGAATATTTACTGATAAGCAATTGGTCATCAATAACTATGTTGACACCAAAGACGAAAAATATATTGAGTCTATTAAACTGGCTAATGTGGCTGATAGCGAAAATCGGGAAGCTGCCAAAACATTAATTCAAAAGGCTGCAGACGAAAAATTGATGCCTGTTGAAATTAACGACAAAGATTACGTGTTTATCCACTTTATTTTGAACAATTTACCACGTGGTTTAATAGGTTTGCTACTTGCAGTTATTTTAAGCGCAGCCATGTCCAGCACTGCAAGCGAATTAAATGCTTTGGCCTCTACAACAGCCCTCGATTTATATAAACGAAACCATAGGAAGGAAGAAGACGATATGCATTATGTTAAAGCGACCAAATGGTTTACTTTGGGTTGGGGAATTCTTGCCATTTGTATTGCATGTTTAGCCTATCTAGCCGATAATTTAATCCAGTTGGTCAATATCATCGGATCCATATTTTATGGCAACGTTCTTGGAATTTTCTTGTTAGCATTCTTTATCAAATTTGTAAAAGGACATGCTGTATTTATTGCTGCCATTATCACCCAAATTTTAATAATCATGGTATGGTATCTGGATTGGATGCCCTATTTATGGCTAAATGTTTTAGGCTGTGTTTTAGTTATGGCAATGGCTATAGTATTTCAAACAACACTAAAATTAAATGGACGGTCAAGCTAAATCCATACGTTGGGGTATCATTGGACTTGGAAGAATTGCTCATAAATTCGCCCAAGATTTAAGGACTGTCGAAGGCTGTGAACTGTATGCCGTGGCCTCCAGATCCCAGGACAAAGCAGATGCCTTTGCTTCAGAATTTAAGGCTTCAAAAGTATACAACTCCTATGAAGCTTTGGTTAATGATACTCAGGTGGATGCCGTTTACATTGCCACGCCACATGTGTTTCATAAAGAAAATACCATCATGTGCTTAAAACATGGGATTGCTGTGTTATGTGAAAAACCTTTTGCTATGAGTTTGGAGGAGGTGACCGAAATGACAAACATTGCACAAGAGCAGGACGTATTACTAATGGAAGCTTTGTGGACTTATTTTTTGCCTCATTACCAATTTGTTTTAAAAACATTGGAATCCAAAACTTATGGTGCTATTTTAAAAGTTGAAGCCGATTTTGGGTTTCATCGCGAATTTGATGATACTTCCAGATTGTTTAAAAAATCATTGGGTGGTGGCAGTTTGTTGGATATTGGCATCTATCCCATTTTTGCAGCACTTTCTATGTTGGGAAAACCGAAGCAAATTGAAGCCCAAGCTACTTTTTATGAAAATGGAGTTGATTCCTCATGTGATATGGTATTTCATTATGACAACCAGGTTAAAGCCAAACTCGAAAGCACCTTGTTGAAACAATCTCCAACCGAAGCTGTGATTTATTGTGAAACAGGAACGATAACCTTGCATTCTAGATTTCATGAGCCTACCACCATTACCCTGTCCACTAATCATTCGCAGGAAATCAAAGCATTTGAATGTGATACTTTTGGTTACAATTATGAAATCGCTCACTTTAACCAACTCTTAAGGGATGGCAAAACAGAAAGTGATATTATGACCTTTGATTTTAGTAAGCTACTCATCCATACTTTGGATGCAGTAAGAAAGCAGATTGGTTTAACGTACAATTGAGCTGATGGAACAGTTCAAAAACTTACATTAGGAATAGATCCAAAAAAAAAAGCGCAACCAACAAGGTTACGCTTTTAAACATAGTTTAAGAATTCATTACATGGCTCCCCATTCTTTAAGGGAATCTTTGTTCATTTTTATATAATCGGCATTTCCTGCAGCTTCAGATGCAGCCAATGATTTTTTAGCAGCAGCAATCGCTCCTTTTTTATCCCCAGCTTTTGCATAGATTAAAGACTGTTGTCTCAATTGCCAAAAAGGGGCTTTATCGCCAGCCATTGAAATGGCTTTGTCAATCCAAGTTTTCGCTTGATTGATATCTTTCCCTTCTTGTAAATAGTACACTGCAGAAGCATAATAATCATTGGCCGATGGGCCTTTCATGGTTTTGTCGATTGCAGCAGAAACTTTGACATCGGTTGGCACTTTAAATTCAACACCTACATATACGTTTTCCCAAAACATGCCCAAAACTGCAGAACTGTTGCTTAAATTGTCAAAGGACATTGTAAACGTTTCAATTTGGAATGGAAGTGCACTCACTTCTACTGTAGCTTTTGCTGCTACTTTAGTCTCATCCCAGTCTTGAGGTACTCCTCCACCTGAGGCATCAGAATAAAAAACCACATCCCAAGTATTTTGGCTAGGTTTTGCATAAACCGCATAAGATCCCGCCTTTAAAGTTTGGTCTCCCACAGTAACATCATCACTGAATGTGATTTTAGTACTGGCATTGGCGCCTAAACGCCATAAAGTTTCGTAAGGTACCAAGTCTCCAAAAATAGTACGACCACGCATACTTGGACGGGAATATTCCAAAGTCACATCGGTCAGTCCTACTTTTTGCTCAATTTTGGAAAACGGGCTTGGTGCTGGTGTGTCAATTTGTGCATTGACATTGAAAGTCAATGTCAATACAGTCATAATGCATAGTAATTTTTTCATTTTCAAAAGAATTAATGATTAGGTTATTATTGCTATAAATTTACAAAAAAACTATGTCTTAAGTTAAGGCTTTTTGGTTTTGTTGATTTGTTTCATAATATCTTCTAGCATTTCAACCTGAACTTGTTGGATGTTTAATAATTCCTCTTGCTGGTGTATGATTAAATGATCCAATTTTTCGTGTAACATTCTAATTTCCAGTTCCGATTTTAAGTTGACCATATAATCTTGTTTTGCGCGGTCTCTGTCTTTTTCTTCCTGTCTATTTTGGCTCATCATAATCACAGGGGCCTGCAAGGCGGCCAAACAGGATAAGATTAAGTTTAGTAAAATAAATGGATAAGGATCAAAAGCTTTGCTCAACAGAAACACCACATTAATAATCATCCAAACAAAAATGAAAACTCCAAAAATGATAATAAACTTCCAGCTACCTCCAAATGATGCAATTTTATCTGCTAAGCGTTGACCATAAGTAAAATTGGAGTTTTTATCATCGTTGTCTTTTCGCAACAAAATTGCTCCTTGTTTATCGATGGTTTTCAAAACATCTTGTTCTAAAACTGAAATCTCCCCTACTTCGTTAATCAAATACTCCGCAATGTATTTTTGCCGATATTGATTTAATTCGGATATGGATATATGGCTATGCCTGTTAAACTCTGGATAGGTTTTTTGGATCAATTCAAAAACCGATTTTCTAATGGTTTTGGCGTTAACTTTTTCTGTTTCAGGAAATTCATTATTTGAAATATTGCTCACAAAAGTTTTCATAAGTCTCTTTTTAAATATAAAATTCTAATAAATATAGATACAATTTAGGCATATTAATAATTTACAAATACCTTTGTTGCTCTTATTTTATTTTTTTCACTATGAAAAAAAAGCTTAACGAGCTTGCAGCAACTGCCATTTGCAGTAATGATATTAGTTCTTCTTGTTTATACGTTTCAGCTTTGGCTATTGTTTATGCGGGACAATACGCATGGATTTCATTGTTACTGGTTTCTCTGATTCTTTATTTATTTAGAAAAATTTATGGTGAAGTTGTTGGTGCTTTACCCTTAAATGGAGGTGCTTACAATGCCTTATTGAATACTACAAAAAAATCCACAGCCTCTTTCGCTGCTTCATTGACCGTTTTATCTTATATGGCGACCGCAGTAATTTCAGCTAGTGAAGCTATTAAATATGCCCACAGTTTATGGGATTCCATACCTGTAATCGGTATAACCATTGCATTACTTTTAATCTTTATGATATTGGTAAGTTTGGGTATTGGTGAATCTTCAAAGGTTGCCATTGTTATCTTTATCTTTCATTTGGCTTCCCTCGTCATACTTTGTCTTTTTAGTGTTTATTTTTTATTTAGAAATGGTTTTGACATCCTAATTTCAAATTTTAAAACTCCTGTTGAAGGCAGTATATTGACAGCCTTGTTTTTTGGTTTTGCCGCTGCCATGCTTGGGATTAGTGGCTTTGAAAGTTCTGCCAATTTTGTCGAAGAACAAAAACAGGGCGTTTTTCCAAAAACCTTGAAAAACATGTGGATTATCGTCACAGTTTTTAATCCTTTATTAGCATTTTTGGCTTTGGCTATAATCCCATTAACCACTATCAATGCCAATGAAGAAACCCTACTCTCTTTTATGGGCAATATGACTGGTGGAAATTGGCTGTTGTATTTGGTTTCTATCGATGCGGCATTGGTGCTAAGTGGTGCGGTTTTGACATCCTATGTGGGTGTTGGCGGTTTAGTCGAACGGATGGCACTAGATCGAATATTACCAAATGTATTGTTGAAAAAAAACAAAAGGGGAAGTTCCTATCTTATTTTTATAATGTTCTTTATACTCTGTGTTTCCATTTTAATCATCACTAATGGAGATTTAGAGGCACTTGCCGGTGTTTATACCATCGCATTTTTAAGTGTCATGGTTTTATTTGGCGTAGGTAATATGCTTTTAAAAGTAAACCGCAGTAAATTACCACGACCCGAAACAGCGAGTTGGATCGCCGTTATTGTTGCTATTCTAGGAGTGGTTATAGCTCTCTGGGGGAATATTATTTTAAACCCTGAATACTTGGCCATCTTTTTAAAATATTTGTTTCCAACCCTTTTAATTGTTGGCTTTATGCTGTATCGCATTTCAATTTTAAAAGTTATTTTATTGATTATCGACTATATCACACCTTCAAATAAAAGAATGTTTAGTGTCATTAAAAGACAAATCAACTTTAAAATACGAAGTATCAATACCCAACAATTTGTTTTTTTTACAAAAGGAGACCATGTTGCGGGTTTGAATAAGGTCCTTCAATATATTAGTCATAACGAGGATACTAGGCGATTAAAGATCGTTACTGTCTTAAACAAAAATGAAACCGTTCCGCAAAATCTCAAAAAAGATATAGAAGTTTTGGATCGAGCCTATCCCAATATTCATATTGAGTTTATTGAAGAATTGGGCGACTTTAGCCCTCAAAAAATCAAAGAATTATCCAAACGCTGGAACATTCCTATTAATTTTATGTTTATCGGTTCCCCTACCGATAAGTTTCCTTTTAGAATTGAACAACTTGGCGACGTCAGGTTAATAATTTAAAAAACATTATCCAAACAGTTGTGCTACAAAATAAGCGGCGGCGGCGGCAATAATACCTATTGACATCACTTTTAATGCGCCCTTTAAAAGAGGTTGCCCTGTTACCTTGCTTTTAAAGTATCCAAAAACAAATAAACAAATTATGGTTAAAATTGAAGAGCCGATAAGCCCCTCTTTCGGAGTGTTTGTAAAGATGTATCCCAACAATGGGATTAAGCCTCCAACAACATAGGCCAAACCGATGGTCAACCCGCTATTTCGTGCCCGATTGATATTGGGTTTTTCAAGTCCGAGTTCAAACTTCATCATAAAATCTACCCATTTGTCCTTATTCTGAACAAGTTCTTCAACAATCAAATTTTGAGAGTGTTCGCTCAATCCATAATCGGCAAATACCTCCCTAACTTCTTCTTTTTCTTTTTCAGGAACCAATTCTACTTCTTCATATTCACGTTTTAATTCGGCATCATAATGCTCAATTTCAGTTTTACCCGCCAAATATCCGCCTAGTCCCATGGCAATCGAACCGGCTACAATTTCTGCAACACCGGCTGTAATGATAATATCATTAGTCGATACTGCGGCGCTTAGTCCTGCTGCCAAAGCAAAAGGCACAGTCAATCCATCAGCAAGTCCAATAACCGAATCGGTTATAAAGTCAGAATTTTTAAGATGTTCTTCTTTGTGATGTGCCATTCGGGTTCTGTTAAGAATAAATACGTTTTTTAGGCTAAATTTAATTCAAAATTATATAGACTCCAATACCTGCAAGATACCCCAAAAGCGCCACGAGAGAAATTCTCTTTAAATACCAGATAAAATCAATTTTAAAGATGCCCATGATGGCCACACCAGCTGCTGAACCTATGATAAGGATACTACCTCCAGTACCAGCACAATATGCCAATAATTCCCAAAAATCGTGATCGACTGGAAAAACACTCATTGAGTACATGCCCATAGCGCCTGCAACCATTGGCACGTTATCAATAATAGAAGACAAAGCTCCAATTAAGGTGTTGATCACATAAATATTGTCAAAAGTAGCATCCAATGCCTGTGAAAGTTGTAAAAGGTGCCCCCCAACTTGTAAGGCTGCTACGGCCATTAAAATCCCAAGAAAAAATAAAATACTCGGCGTGTCTATTCGCTCTAGAATTCCAACAATTGTTAAAGACTTTTTACGCTCAACATTCTTATTTCTATGTAAAATTTCGGTAACAATCCAAATGACACTTAAGCCAAATAAAATTCCCATAAAAGGTGGTAAATGGGTAATGGTTTTAAATATAGGTACAAAAAGCAAAGCCGAAATACCGGCAGTAAACACCAGTATTTTTTCAAATCTACTCACTTTTTTATGCAGTGTTACATGAACAGTTGCAGTTGAGCTCGCAGGTTTTAAGTTTCCTTTGAGTTGTAAACCCAATATGGTTAAAGGCACAAGCATACAAACCAAACTGGGAATAAATATTTCGGTGATAATATTGGTTGCTGTAATTTGTCCGCCAATCCATAACATGATAGTGGTGACGTCGCCAATAGGTGACCAAGCGCCTCCTGCATTTGCAGCAATAATAATCATACCCGCAAATAGCCATAAATCACTTTTGTTTTTTATCATTTTTCGCAATAAAGTAGCCATTACGATTGCTGTGGTAAGGTTATCCAAAGTTGCAGACAGAAAAAAGGTAATAAACGACAGTGCCCAAAGCAATTTACTGCGACTGGTTAATTTAATCTTGTCTGTTATTATTGTAAACCCTTCATGGGCATCTATTAACTCAACTATGGTCATTGCCCCTAAAAGGAAAAAGAGAATTTCTGAAATTTCGCCAATTTGAATCAGTAAAGATTCCGAAATAAATTCCAAGGCTTTTGCTTCAGTCAGGTTTGGAAACAGGACGTCCCTGCCAAAAATGAGCAATACCCAACACAGCACTCCTATTAATAGAGCCGATGCGGTTTTATTGATGTTAATTTTGTGTTCCAGTGCAATGGCCAAGTATCCAATGCTAAATACCAAAATGATTGCTAAATACATAATGTAGGTTAAAAATTAAATTATTTCTTAAATGGCCTAATAATTAGACCTAAGGGTTTATCGTAAGTAAAATAATTAGCTGCCCAATTCAAAAAAGCCATGGCTCTGTTTCTATGGCCTACAAGTGACATAATATGCACAAACATCCATACAAACCATGCAAAAGAACCTTGAAATTTCCAGTTTGGCAAATCAACCACTGCTTTTTTTCTTCCAATGGTTGCCATGGTCCCCCTATCGCGATAAACAAAGGGCTTTAAAGGCTTCTTTTTAATTTTATTTAGTATGTTTTTTGCCAAATACCTGCCATGTTGTTGTGCTACGGGAGCCAACATGGGGAGCCCTCTTGGGTTATCTTCTGTAACACAAGCAGCAACATCGCCGATGGCAAAAACTGAATGGGTATGCAACACTCGATTGAACTCATCTACCAATATCCGGTTTCCAGAAATGATACTTTCCTTTGGTAGACCTTCAACAGGAGCACCTTTAACTCCTGCTGTCCAAATTACAGTATCGGTATAAAAAACGTTGCCCTCTATATCCGTTAATTTATCATTTTCATAAGAATTGATCCTTGAATTTAGATGGACATTAATGCCCATTTGCTGCAAATATTCCAAACTTTTTGCAGAAGCTTCATTCGACATCACTTTTAATAATTTATCGTTGGCTTCATACAAATTGATGTGCATTTTTGAAACATCCAAATCTGGAAAATCTTTGGGGATGACATATTTTTTCATTTCGGCCAAAGCTCCGGCTATTTCAATACCTGCTGGCCCTCCTCCTATAATTGCAATGCTTAAAATTTCAGACAAGGTTTCATTTTTAGGTTTCGATAGTGCCTTTTCAAGGTTCTGAAAAATAAAATTTCTAATATTTAAGGCATCAGGAATGGATTTAAGTGTAAAGAGTTCACTTTTAACAGATTCAAAATTAAAATAATTGGTTTGACTTCCTGTAGCTATGATGAGATCATCATATGAAAAAAAACCTGTGGACGTTTGAATTTTTTTAGTTGTTATATCGACAGATTCCACCTCTGCCATCCTAAAACGCACATTTTTATAGCCTCTAAAAATCCGCCTTACGGGATACGCGATACTATAAGGCTCCAACCCTCCCGTTGCAATTTGATACATTAAAGGCTGAAAGTTATGGTAATTATTTTGGTCGATTAATAAGACATCTACGGGCTTGTTTTTAAAGGACTTCGCCATCGCCACACCACCAAAACCAGCCCCAATAATGACAATCTTATTTTTTTTAACCATATTTTTTGAGGCCTTTAATAAATTTAAATAAAGGTATAAATAATTGATCATTTATATTGAAAAAAATAAACTTGTCTACAGGTATTAAAAATTCTTCTATCTATCTACACAATAGTTCATGTCTTTACCTACCTACAATGGCCACAATAAATATGACTAAATAATAGATTCCCAAAGTTTTATAAGGTAACTTCGTAACCGCAGTTGACGAAAACAAATGCAATGATAATTAATTCATAAAAGAGCCTGTCTTAAAAGTTCTTTTTAGACAACCTCAATAGTAATACATATGGCAGAGAAAAAAGATTTGGATTTCACCTACAGTACCATCGACGAAATATTTCGATTGAGCATGGGTGAAACGGGTGATTATAGTGGTGCTAAATACGATGGGGATTTTTCGATGTCCTTAGAAGAAGCTCAAAAAGCAAAGCATAAATTTATAGCAGATAGTCTTCATATTAAAAAAGGGACTAAAGTACTGGATATGGCCTGCGGTTGGGCTCCATTTACCAGATATATTGTTGAAGAAAGAGAGGCAACTAGTATTGGTTTAACCTTATCACAGGGACAAGCAGATGCTTGCCAGAAAAATGGTTTTAATGTTTTAGTGAAAGACTGCCGCTACATTAAACCTGAAGACTATGGTACTTTTGATGCCATTACCTGTATTGGTGGATTAGAACATTTCTGTTCGGTTGAAGACTGGCAACAAGGGAAGCAAGAAACCGTGTACAGTGATTTTTTTAAAACCTTATACAACCTGTTACCTGTTGGAGGTCGTTTTTATATGCAAACCATGACCTTTAGTAAAAATATGATCGATTTTGATCAATTGGATGTTAATGCCAAAAAAAACTCCACAGCCTATATCATGGCTTTAATGGTGAAACAATTTCCAGGTTCGTGGCTGCCTTATGGTCCTGAAATGGTTATACGAAATGCCGAGCCTCATTTTAAATTAATATCCAAAAGCAGTGGCCGATTGGATTATATTGAAACCATAGGTCAATGGAGAAAAAAGTTCAGGAAATTTAGTTTTAAAAAATATGGGTTGTACCTATCTCTTATTCCAAAATATGTCACCGATAAGGAATTCAGGCATTTAGTGGCCATATTTAAAGTTAGCCCGAATCGTGTGTGTTTTGAACGCGAAGTTATGGATCATTATCGAATGGTATTTGAAAAAGTTTAGTTCAAGCTAACAATTTATCCTATCTTTACGACGTTATGTAGCTAGATAGCTTTCTTTTTATTAATCTATACCAGTTTTAATTAAATTTTCGCTCTTCAAAGTAAATTAATCGCAATTGTGCACCACATTCCTTATTGATCAAAAACTGGAATAATTAATTTTTTGACAATAACAAAAAGTAAAGTATTATCATACATCCAAAATTTTCCAAAGCAACTGGCACTGAATTTTCAAAAGTGTTAAGAAAACGGGTTAACACCTATTTTAAAACCCATGCTATGAGCAAAAATGCCAATAACAGTATGATAGGCAAAACCATATTAATGCTTTCTGTTTTTTTTGTTCCATTAATTATTATAAATATTGGAATCATTTCGAGTCCTTGGCTTCTTTTTATGATGTATATCTTAAGTGGATTGGGAATGGCCGGAATAGGTATGGGTATAATGCACGACGCCATTCATGGATCTTACTCCAATAATCGAAAGATCAATACACTAATGGGCTACACTTTTAATCTCATTGGAGCCAATGCGACAGTTTGGAAAATACAGCACAATATACTCCATCATACCTTTACCAATATTGAACATTCTGATGACGATATTAATGCACCCTTTTTTTTACGCTTTTCACCTCATGCCAAAAAATATTGGTCGCACCAATATCAACATCTATATATTTGGTTTTTTTATTGTTTAGCTACCATTTCATGGGTAACTACCAAAGATTTTGTCAGGTTAAACCGCTATCATAACATGGGCTTTTTAGACCAAAAAAATGAATTCAGAAATGCTCTATTGAGTATGATAGGGTGGAAATTAGTATACTATTCGTATGCCCTAATAATACCTCTTATCATGGTGTCATTACCATGGTGGATTATCGTATTGGCCTTTTTAAGTATGCATTTTGTAACGGGCCTCTTTATAAGTATTGTTTTTCAGATTTCCCATATTATGCCAAGTGTTGAGTTTCCACTACCTGATAAAAACGGGCTTATTGCTGGGGATTGGTATACACATCAATTTGCAACTACCTGTAATTATTCACCAAGAAGCCCTTTTTTTTCTTGGCTAATTGGAGGCCTAAATTATCAAATTGAACACCATTTGTTGCCAGGAGTTTGCCATATTCATTACAAAGCATTATCTAAAATTGTAATCCATACGGCCGAAGAATACGGCATGCCTTACCATTCCAACAAAACCTTTTTTTCTGCTATATGGGCTCATGCTAAAATGCTGCGAAAATTAGGGAATATGCCACAAATCGCTGCATATAATTAAGCTAATCACCTCAACGAAATAGGTAGTATTCATTTTTATTTAACTTTATTCAACGGACTATAATGGGTTAGGCTTACCATGTCATAACCTTTAGATTGCCATTAAAATTTTGTAATTAAAATCTTATCTTTAAGCAAATTAAATACAAAACTGATGACAACCAAAACCATGCTATTAGTCTTTGCTCTGTTTACAATGGGGCTTTCCTTCTCTCAAACCAAACTCAATACTACTAAAAAAGCCATCATAGCTTCCGTAGAAAAGCATAAAGCTAATCTTATCCAAATCAGTGATGAAATTTGGGAATTGGCCGAAACCGCTTTTGAAGAAAATCAATCTTCAAAAATTTTGGCCGATTATGCCGAAGCCCAAGGCTTTAAAGTTGAACGGGGTGTTGCTGGCGAACCTACCGCTTTTGTAGCTACCTATGGTTCTGGGAGGCCAGTAATTAGTGTGCTGGGCGAGTATGATGCGCTTCCTGGTCTTTCTCAAAAAATCGAACCCACCAAGAACCCCATCGCCGAAGGCAATCCCGGTCACGGCTGTGGCCATAACCTATTTGGCGCAGCCAGTTTGGGAGCCGCTGTGGCCATTAAGGAGCAAATTGAAAATGGCATTTTTAAAGGAACGGTAAAGTTTTTTGGAACGCCTAGCGAGGAAAAGTATTTTGGTAAAATCTGGATGGTAAAAGCTGGTTTATGGGATGATGTCGACGTCAACATCAGTTGGCACCCAGCTGCAGATATCGTTGCCGATGTGCAAAGTACCTTAGCCATGGTAGATTTTAAAATCGAATTTTATGGTCAAGCGGCCCATGCCTCCATGGATCCTTGGAACGGACGTTCGGCTTCTGATGCTTTGGAACTTTATGCTACAGGGATTAACTATTACAGGGAACATGTAAAACCAACGGTAAGGATGCATTATGACATTCAAGACGCAGGCAAAGTGGTCAACGTGGTACCCGATTATGCCCGTATTTGGGTACGGATAAGGGATAGCAAAAGGAATGGCATGTTACCCGTTTATGAGCAAGTTAAAAAAATGGCTGAAGGTGCTGCAATTATGGCAAATGTTGATTATAAATTCTCCTTGATATCAGGGATTTATGAAACTTTAGTAAATAGAGAAGGCGGAAAAATCATGCAGTCCAATTTGGAGTTGCTGGGTCCCATTATTTATACTGAGGATGAGATTGCTTTTGGTAAAAAAATACAGGAATCTACTGGGAAACCACAGGTTGGTTTTGACAGTAACATAAAACCTCTTAAAGAAACTTTGGAAAATCCAGGAGGTGGCTCCACCGACGTTGGGGATGTGAGCTGGAATGTACCCAATATTAATTTAAGCGTGACTACAGCACCTAAAGACACACCATGGCATTCGTGGGCAGTGGTAGCCTGTGGCGGAATGAGCATAGGCCATAAAGGCATGATTTATGCGTCCAAAGCTATGGCGATGACTATGGCAGATTTGTTTGAACAACCTAATTTGATCGTCAAAGTAAAGGCCGAATACAAAGAACGCAAAGGTGACGAAATATATGAAGCGATGATTCCTGAAGGCCCACCACCGATTAACAATAAAGGAAATTGAGGTGTTTAAAGTAAATGGATTTACCGATTCACTTATAAAATAATTAGAACTACCTATTACAATTGTTGGAAAAAATAAAACTTGAGTATTAATGATAATAAAATCATTTTCCTTTAAAGGTTAAAAAAATAGGCATGATATATTACTGGTATACCATTTTAAAAATATTGATTTTAAGAAATTTTCAAAGTGAAGTAAGTTATGATCAGACCATACGAAGAACTTTCAGGGTCGGTCCATTTGATTGTGATGGGTTACGAGTCATGACAGCTGCAAAATATCCTATTTATATGGACTTTATTAGATGGGAGTTAATTGCAAGATCAAAAATATTTAAAGCTGTGGTAAAAAGAGGGCTTGCGCCAACACTGGGTTCTCAAAAGATCATTTATAGGAAACCTTTAAAGATTTGGTCAAAATTTGACCTGATATTAGAAAGTGTGGGAACGGATGATAAATGGATTTATAATGTTCATTATTTTGAACAAGATAATGAAGTCAAAGCCATCGGAATTACTAGAGCTCTTATTTGGAAAAGGGATGTTCCTACAGCCCTTGTTGACATTATGAAAGAAATTGGTGCTACCGAAATAACGAATCCACCAGAATGGGTTTTAAATATTTTTAGAGAGGATAAAGAAATTTTGGAGCATGCGAATCAAAAAAACGACAGCTAATCATAACCTGGGCTAAACCAGACTTTTTTAGCCCTAACCAAACGCAAAACGATTCAAATTACATATGGTAAATCAATTAAATTCGTATTTTTAAAAATTAAACTTCCCAACTGTGAGCATCCCTTTCAAATCTATTGCCTGTATTGCCTTATTTATTGGCAGCTTAGTTCCCTTCTACGCCCAAAACACCCAAGTTTATGTGTCGGCACATCCCGATGACTGGCCCTTGTTTATGAATCCCAATGCTTATTACGATTTGCAACAAGCAGACAACAAGGTTATTTTTTTACATATCACTGCAGGAGATGCTGGACATGCTACTGGAAATACCAGTTATTATTTGGCACGAGAAGAAGGTAGTTTAAGAGCGATTCGGTTTTTATGCAATGCCATCAATACTGACTTAAAACAAGGCGCTGAAATGAACAAGACCCAGGTTTTAATTAATGGTCATCTCATTTTACGTTATAGCTATAACAACGCCGCTGCCTATTTTTTAAGATTACCAGATGGTAATTATAGTGGAGAAGGTTTTCCTATCCATAATCATGCAAGTGTTCAAAAATTTTATGAAGGTTCTGTAACCTCTATTTCAGCTATTGATAACAGTACAACCTATCATTCTTTAGAAGATATAACCACAACCATTACCAGTTTGGTGGCCATGGAAACCACAACTTCCGATCAAGTCGTTTTTAATATTGCAGATACCGATTCCAAAAGAAACCCAAAAGATCACTCCGATCATATTCATTCTTCATTCATTATACAAAAGGTTGCGGCTGGGTTGAACATTCCATCTGTAAGAATGTATGAAGAGTATGCTACCAATTTAAAAGAAAAAAATATGGATGACGATGCTTTTTTGGTCTGTGCTGGTACTTGGGGGGCTACAGCTTCAGGACTATCCGATTATTTTCACGATAGTACTTGGAATGATGAACACAATATTTGGATTGGGCGTCAATATTTTAGGGATGTTTTACTTTCAGATTTAAAAAAGGAGTGATTTTAGCTTTTTAGGTCAATTAACCTAACTTTTAAACCCGCTCTATTTTAGCACCTATAGCTCTTAAACGCTCATCGATACGCTCATAACCTCTATCTATTTGTTCAATGTTGTGAATGGTCGAGGTTCCTTTTGCAGAAAGTGCTGCGATCAATAAGGAGACCCCTGCCCTAATATCTGGAGTAGACATTGTTGTCGCCTTTAAGGTCGATTTATAATCAAGACCAATTACCGTAGCGCGATGTGGGTCGCATAAAATAATTTTTGCACCCATATCAATCAATTTATCCACAAAAAATAGACGACTTTCAAACATTTTTTGATGAATCAACACACTGCCTTTGGCTTGTGTAGCAACCACCAAAATAACACTCAACAAATCGGGTGTAAACCCAGGCCAAGGCGCATCGGCAATGGTCAAGATTGAGCCGTCAATAAAATTTTGTATTTCAAAGCCATTGGTATGAGCAGGAATATAGATGTCATCTCCCCGGCGTTCAACGGTAATGCCCAATTTTCTGAAAACGGTTGGGATAATACCCAAATCGTCCCAACTAACATTGGTGATGGTGAGTTCGCTTTTGGTCATGGCGGCTAGGCCAATCCAACTTCCAATCTCAACCATATCGGGCAACATGGTATGTGTGGTACCTCCAAGGCTTTCAACCCCTTCAATAACTAACATATTAGATCCAACACCTGTGATTTTGGCGCCCATCCTATTCAGCATTTTACACAATTGCTGTAAATAGGGTTCGCAAGCGGCATTGTAAATAGTTGTAGTACCTTCCGCCAATACAGCAGCCATAACAATATTTGCGGTTCCGGTCACCGAGGCTTCTTCAAGAAGCATATAAGTCCCTCTAAGTTTTTCGGCTTCTACACCATAAAACTGTTCTTCTTTGCTATATCTAAATTTAGCTCCTAATTTTATCAGCCCTTCAAAATGGGTATCCAATCGGCGGCGTCCAATTTTATCACCTCCAGGTTTTGGGATATAACCCCTTCCAAAGCGGGCCAACAGTGGACCAACAATCATAATAGAACCTCGTAAGCCTCTACCATCTACTTTAAATTCAGGAGACTCTAGGTATTTTAAATTAATCTCATCGGCTTTAAAGGTGTATGAACCATTGCCTATATTTTGGATTTTAACGCCTAATTTCTTGAGTAATGCTATGAGTTTATTGACATCAACAATATCTGGAATGTTATGAATGCTGACTTCTTCAGGAGTTAATAAAACGGCACATAAAATTTGTAATGCTTCGTTTTTTGCGCCTTGAGGTTGTATCTTACCTTTGAGCTTGTGACCGCCTTCAATAATAAATGTAGCCATGAAGTGATTTAGTAGCGTTTTCGGTTACGGTTGGTATTATTACTTTTTTTGTGGTAGGCTTTTTTAGCGGTATTGCTACCAGAAGTGAATTTTTTCTTGGTGCGCATTAAACTTGTCGCATCGGTTAAATCCTCTTCATTTCCTTTGAGATCAATTTTTCCGCCAGAAAGTTCACGCAGGTGTTTGAAAATCACGTCATCTTCCACGGTATCTTTATTCCAATTTAAAAAACACTTTTTCATGTGGTTGGCAATGGTAAAAATCAAAGCTTCTTTTAAATCACCTTCTTCCCAAGTGTTGGCCACATCAATCATAGTTTTAATATTATTGCCATAAAACCTGTATTTGGGAAAGTTTTGTGGGTATTTTAGTGGCTCAGGATGCGATTGCATTTCTTCTCGTGAAGGTTTTGGATAAGGAGATTCGACATCAAGTCCAAAATCGGACATGATAAATAACTGATCCCAAAGCTTATGCTGAAAATCGGGTACGTCGCGTAAATGTGGCTGAAGATTACCCATCACAGAAATAATGGCTTTTGAAACTTTATCTCGTTCTTCCCGGGTTGGCAGCTCTTTGGCGTAATTGATCATCTTTTGCATATGTCTGCCATATTCAGGAATAATTAAATGTTCCCGCTCTGTATTGTATTCTAAATCGTCTATTAACATGTAACGTTGTGTGGTATTTATAATGAATGCATGAAGGTATTCTGCAAGTGTGCAAAATACAAAAAAATAGTTAGTGTCGTTTAGTTTTATAAAGAAATTACGCCTTCAACGTGTTCAGCAACTTCTTTGTATTTTAAAATAACGGCATCAGGATCCGACATTTGAACATGGATGGAAACACTGGTGTACGTTTTGTTTTTTGATTCTTTGGTGTTAATAACTGCTCCGAGGTTGTTAAATAGATTTTCAATTATTTTTATTTTTTCAACACTTGTAGGCACAATAAATTTATAAAGATAGTCCGATGGCCAACTTGAAGTTTCGTATAATTGTTCTTTTAACTTTTTATAGAACTCATCAGGATTTTGTTGTAAACTCATAAGCTATTTTTCAACTGCAAAGATACATTTTCCTTTACATTTTTTATTAAAGAATTTAATTCCGAATTTTACAGCTAAAATCTTGCCCATTTGAACGCAAAAAAAATTGTCATCACGGGAGGTCCTGGCACTGGAAAATCTTCTATTATCAACGAACTAAAACATCGTGCTCATGCTTGTTGCGAAGAAATCTCACGCCAAGTTACCTTGGAAGCTAGACAAAATGGAATCGAACAATTATTTATAACCGACCCTCTATTATTTAGCCGCTTGCTGTTAAACGGTAGGTTGGAGCAATTTAATGAAGCCAAAAACAGTACTGCCAGTCATGTGTTTTTTGACAGGGGCTTACCCGATGTTTTAGCTTATATGGATTATATCAACACCGATTATCCCGCTTTTTTTAATGAAACCTGTAAAGCCAACGTATATGATCAGGTGTTTGTTTTGTCTCCTTGGCAGGACATATTTGAAAGTGATAATGAACGTTACGAAAATTTTGAACAAGCTATAGATATCCATGAGTTTTTATTGCATACCTATAAACGTTTTGGCTATCAACTGATTGATGTGCCCTTTGGAACTATTGAAACTCGCACTGACTTTATTTTAGAAGTTCTAAATTTGTAAAGATGTCACATCCTCTTGACATGCTGGATCGCTATTGGAAACACACTTCCTTCAAACCTTTACAGGAAGACATCATCCATGCAGTTTTAAATAATGAAGATACTTTTGCATTATTGCCTACGGGCGGAGGAAAATCGGTGTGCTTTCAAATTCCTGCATTAATTAAAGAGGGGATTTGCATTGTGATTTCTCCTTTGGTTGCCTTAATGAAGGACCAGGTAAACAGCTTAAACCAAAAAGGTATTAAGGCCATGGCCATAACCAGTGGTATCAAGTATTCTGAATTGGATACTCTTTTGGATAACTGCATTTACGGAAACTATAAATTTTTATACTTATCTCCAGAACGCTTACAACAGGATTTGGTACAGCAACGTATCCATAACATGCCAGTAAACCTGATTGCTGTTGACGAAGCTCACTGTATTTCGCAATGGGGAAACGATTTTAGGCCTGCATATAAAAACATTGGTCTTTT
Source organism: Flavobacteriaceae bacterium LMO-SS05 (assembly GCA_051814705.1). GTDB lineage: Bacteria > Bacteroidota > Bacteroidia > Flavobacteriales > Flavobacteriaceae > Geojedonia. The sequence continues at coordinate 8,325 of JBPWQW010000002.1, read as the reverse complement.
AAGACAATTACATCCTCATGTAAATTGCATAGCACTTACGGCAACAGCTAAAAACGAGGTTGTTGACGACATTCTTTCAGAGTTGGATTTTATAGCTCCAAAAGTATTTAAAGCCTCGTTTAACAGGCCCAATATTGCCTATCAAGTTTTGCAAGCTGAAGACAAAAATTATAAGGTGGAACAGATTCTTAAAAAACATCAAGGCTCATCCATTATTTATGTAAGAAACAGAAAAGCATCGGTTGAAATGAGTGCATATCTGGAAAGTAAAGGATTTTCAAGCACGTTTTTTCATGGAGGAATTCACACCAAAAAAAAGCAAGAACGCTTACAATTATGGTTAAATAACCAGAAGCAAGTTATGGTTGCCACAACCGCTTTCGGGATGGGAATTGACAAACCCGATGTTAAGACCATTATCCACATCAACCTCCCCGAAAGCATTGAAAGCTACTACCAAGAAACGGGGAGAGCGGGCAGAAATAATGAAAAGGCTTATGCTGTTATCTTAAAAAACGAAGGCGATTCGGGAAGTTTAAAAAATCAGTTTTTAAACACCTTGCCCTCTTTGGATTTTATTAAAACGGTATATAGAAAACTGTGTAATTATTTTCAAATTTCTTATGGTGAAGGCGAGCTCACGACCTACCAATTTAATTTTAACAGTTTTTGCAGCACTTATAGTTTTAAGACCATTTTAGTCTACAATACCTTACAAATTTTAGACAGGACCAGTATTTTAAAATTGTCACAGCAATTTAAATATCAAACACAATTGCAATTTATAGTGAGCAATGAGGCATTGTTTAATTATGTAGAACGGCATCCAAATTTAGAGATTTTCATTAAATCGGTTTTACGGACTTATGGAGGCATCTTTGAACATCTTTTAAAAATTGATTTGAGCACCATTGCCAACAAAGCATCGGTAACAGAAGACCATGTGATTGCCACTTTAATTCAATTAAAAAAAGATGGTATTGTTGAGTTTCAGTTTTCAGATACCGATTCAGAAATCACCTTTTTACAGCCCCGTGAGGATGATAAAACCATTAATAGGATAGGAAAAACCGTAGAGCAACAATTCCAGCTTAAATCAGAACAGATTCAGGCCGTTTTAGAATATGTTTCCAACGATACTATTTGTAAAAACATTCAGCTTTTAAAGTATTTTGGAGAAGAACATCATGAAAACTGCGGAATATGTTCAGTATGTTTATCAAAAAAGCCAAATCGGAAATATAGTGCTAAAGTTGTACAAAACAGTATTATTTTAGCCCTAGAAAAACAACCCTTGTCATCGCGCAACTTAGTATCGCAACTCAACTATAAGGAAGCAGTTATATTAGAGATTTTAAAAACCTTAATCGAACATGACATTATTGAAATTACCACAGCAAACACCTATAAAATAAAGTACACATGAGCGAAACATTAAAAATTGTATTTATGGGAACTCCAGATTTTGCGGCGGCAAGCTTACAGGCTCTGGTACAACATGGATATGATATTGTTGGGGTCATCACAGCCCCCGACAAGCCAGCAGGTCGAGGCCAAAAATTACATGAATCTGCTGTGAAGGTATTTGCGATGTCTAAACATCTGAATATTTTACAACCTTCCAATTTAAAAGATCCCCATTTTATTGAAGAACTCCATGCCCTTAATGCTAATTTACAGGTTGTAGTTGCCTTTAGAATGTTACCGGAAGTGGTTTGGAAAATGCCAAAATACGGGACTTTTAATCTTCATGCTTCATTATTGCCCAATTATAGAGGTGCAGCTCCCATACATTGGGCCATTATAAATGGAGAGTCCAAAACAGGAGCCACTACATTTTTTATCGACGAAAAAATTGATACTGGCGCGATTATTCTTCAAGAAGAAACGGATATAAAACCCGATGAAACCGTTGGAAGTCTTCACGATAAATTAATGGTATTAGGAAGCGAATTAGTTTTAAAGACTATAAAACAGATTGAAAATAATACCATTTCAACAACAATTCAATCCAAAACAGAAGATTTAAAGACTGCTTATAAACTCAATAAGGACAATTGCAAAATAGATTGGAAAGAGCCATTGAACAACATTTACAATAAAATTAGAGGGCTTAACCCGTTTCCCACGGCTTGGTGCTATCTTAAAAACGGAGACCAGGAATTATCCGTTAAACTATTTGGGGTTGATAAAGAAGTCATTCCACATGCTTTTGAAGCAGGAAAAGTTTTGACCGATAAAAACCTTTTGAAAGTGGCCGTTATAGGCGGGTTTATTGTGATTAATGAAATTCAGCTTCCCGGAAAACGAAAAATGGATAGCAAATCGCTTTTAAACGGATTTCATTTTTTAGAAGAAGCCAAAATGGTGTGAGCCCTCATGTTTACTGAAGTTATATAAAATCCGATGAAGTGTAACCCTTATCAACAAATGCTCAAAGTTATCAACAAAAACCTGAGTTTAGGGCTTTTTTGCTTGTGCGAACGAATTATCCGTATTAATTTGGATACGATTTGAAACTATTTATTAACCACTTAAATTTTATTTTATGAACAAAACAGATTTAGTCAATGGTATGGCAGAAAGTGCTGGAATTACAAAAGCAGCTGCAAAGAAAGCGTTGGATTCCTTAATTAAAGATATTGAAGGCGCCATGCAAAAAGGGAAACGCGTTTCTTTGGTAGGTTTTGGTTCATGGTCGGTTTCTAGAAGAGCAGCAAGAGAAGGAAGAGACCCTCGAACTGGCAGTATCATAAAAATCAAAGCTAAAAATGTTGTAAAGTTTAAAGCTGGATCAGATTTAAGCAACGCCGTTAATTAGTATAATTTAGATTTTATATTGTAAAAGCTCACAATAATGTGGGCTTTTTATTTTTTAAAAATGTTGGTTTTTAGAAAAATAAATATTAGATTTATTTCAAAATCATGATAACTATGATCACTCTAAAGCCAAAAAAAGGGCACTTGCTAATTGCAGAACCTTCAATTATTGGCGATATTTCCTTTAACAGATCCGTAATTTTATTAGCAGATTATACTGAAGAAGGCTCCATAGGATTTATACTTAACAAACCTTTGGAATACACTTTGAATGATTTAGTGCCCGTTACTGAAGCTCAATTTAAAGTTTTTAATGGAGGTCCAGTTGAACAAGATAACCTTTATTTTATCCATAGAATTCCTGAATTAATTCCCGAAAGTATTGAAATTTCTCTGGGTATTTATTGGGGTGGTGATTTTGATAGTGCTGTAAATCTCATTAACACGGGTCAAATTACCGAATCTGAAATCCGATTTTTTCTTGGGTATTCTGGTTGGGAACCCAATCAGCTTGAAACAGAATTGCAATCCAATTCCTGGATTATTACAGAAAATGTTTATAAAAGCGACTTGATCAATAAGTCTGAAGACACCTTTTGGAAAGAAAAAATGTTAGAGTTAGGTGGGGACTATTCTATATGGTCCAACGCTCCTGAAAATCCAAGTTACAACTAAAGTAACTTAAGTTTAGCATTTAGTCTTTCCCTTAACTCATTCGAAACTTTATTACCATACGTTTTTTTCCTATAGATTGAAATGGGTTGTATACCTTGTATCACATTGGTGACAAACAATTCATCAGCTTTTTGAAGTTCAAAAGGAGAAATGGATTCTTCCAAAAGATTATAAGTTTCGTCATGTTTAACAAGCCCCATAATTTGTTTTCTCATAATGCCTTTTAAACAGCCATCTAATACAGGAGGTGTTTTGATGGTCGTTCCATTTACCAAAAACAAATTGCCGTTTAGAGCTTCAACAACATTTTTATTGGTATTGAGCAACAAGCAGTTGTCCAAGCTATTTTCTTTTGCATAAATACTACCCAATACATTAATGATTTTATTGTTTGATTTTAAAGTGGACAGCAGACCAGGAGCCACAAAATAATCTTTAAATAAATCGACGGTACAATTTGCATCCTTAGAAAGGATATATAAGTCATTATCAATCTGTTCTGCTATAATATTGTAATTAATCGATGGTGTTTTGGGGTGGTACTTCCCGCCTTCTCCTCTATCGATATTGAGTCTAACCCTAAAGGCTGCGCCTTTAAAATTATTGGCCTCAATGGTTTTCAAGATTTCTTGTTCTAAAAATTCCATAGTAAAGGTCATAGGAATTTCCATACGCAAAATGCGCATAGAAGCCATAAGCCTAAAATAATGATCTTCCCAAAATAAAATTCTATTGTCAACTACTTTAAGGGTTTCAAAAAGGGCGTCGCCAAATTTATACCCTCTGTTTTCCAGAGAAAGCCTGTTTACGCTAGTTTCAATTATATTTCCGTTTAAATTAATCATAAAAAAAGTCCCGATAAAAAATCGGGACAAATATATAACTTATTTAGCGCAGGTTTAAGCTGAACCTAAAACTTGTTTCAAATCAGAAATCTGGTTTTCCCATAACATTTTAGCCTCATTAACTTCGTCTTCATAAATAAAATCGGTAATGTTTATAGACACATCTTTTGTGATTTCATCAACTTGTATTCTAATTTCAAAGAAATAAGGAGTTTCTTCGTCTTCGTCGTCCAGCCATCTAAATTTAATGCGTTCACCAGTTTTTTTGCTCAGTAATCTCGCGTGTTCTTCGGTATTGTCCCATATAAATGTAAAGACTTCACCTCTTGAATTTACGTTATCTGCAAACCATTCTGAAAGCCCAGAAGGCGTTGAAATATATTGAAATAAAAGTTGAGGAGATGCGTGAATCGGGAACTCCATTTCAAACTTAATTTTTTCTTCCATAAGTAACATAAATTTTCATGGTCAATATATACATTAATTATTATAGAATAAAACTAATTTTTCAAAAATTAATTAAAGACCTTAAATGTTTGTTGCCAAAAATATTGTTTTTATATTTGCAGCCGCTATAAATTTCAGCGTCTCCCTGAAGCCCTTCAAGTAGAGGGCATTGGATTCAAAATCTAGAGGTCACGGGATAAAAATGACCAAAATAAATGGCGAGGTAGCTCAGCTGGTTAGAGCGTCGGATTCATAACCCGGAGGTCGGGGGATCGTGCCCCCCTCTCGCTACAAATTGGAAAACCCAGTACACAGGTGCTGGGTTTTTTTATGGCTTGTTTAAAAGTGTGCTGTTCAGCTTAAAAAAACCCTATGAAAGCGTATTGGATTTTGCTAGTGTATAGCTTCCCAACTCGATTCGCTAAAGGTAATTTTCGTAATCGCCACATTTTTAGACGTTTTAAAAAGCGCTATTATAGTTTCCATAATTATAATTTCCATCCAATGTTTTTATTTTAAAACTGCTCAATTAGTTATTATTAAAAGTTGTAAAATCGTTTTATTATCAATAAATTAGATGCATCTTAATCACACTAATCATCCATCATGAAAAAAACTACCTCTGAAAATTTATCAAAACGACTTACAAAATACGGGGCTCTTACAGCAGCGTTTGCTGGTGTAATAGATGCTAATGGCCAGCACATAATTTATACTGATTTGGGATTAGATGTGGTAGACGCCACGACTTATCAATTGAATATTGATAACAATGGAACACCCGAATTTAAGTTTTCACAAGTTGGTTATTCTTTAAGGGTTATACCCAATTTTAGCAGTGCAGCTATATTAGGTAGTAGTTCATCTTATATTGTTTATCCTTTTGCATTGAATTCCGGAGCGATAATAAGTAATTTACAAAACACTTGGTTTCCTGGAGATGGTTTCTATCAATCCATGAACTTTAATAATTGTAGTTTTGTCGGCGGTAATAGCAATTGGTGTGACCCAACGACAGATAAGTATTTGGGCTTGCGCTTCAATATTAGTGGTCAAACCCATTATGGATGGGCAAGAGTATCGGTATATCAATTGCCTGGGACTGGGGATTATCCCAATTCTGGGTGGGCCATATCGGGTTATGCCTATGAAGAAGATGCCAATACGCCTATATTGGCCGGAGATACAACATATGTATTAGGAACTGATGAGAATTCTTTAGCAAATACTGTGAGAATTGTTGCCTTACAAAAAAGTATCGCGCTATACAATTTGCCAGAATCTACAAATTATACCTTATATTCAATTAGCGGACAATCTATATTGGAAGGTAAAACCAACCAAAACACTTATGTGATTGAGGCCAATACCATAGCGTCTGGTTTGTATGTATTAGAGATTAGGGACAATGCCTCTCATGCTGTCCTTAAAAAGAAAGTTGTTTTATAATATTAAAATATTTCTGCTGACAACTTCTTAAGTTAGCTAAAAGGGCTAATTGTATATTTTTTTAATGGTTTTCCATTTTAAGCAACTTATAATTATGTGGTTGATTTTTAGCTATGTAGAATTATTGTAATTTTCCACATATACATTTTATCGGATTTTTTTGCATTTCATAGACTTTTTTAAAAAATATTATCTATATTAGCTGCGAAATAAAAATTAAAATTAGGATTTTGTATCCTTTAACTGTTATATAATTAACTAATCCTGCTTAAAATGACAGATTTCACTTGAAGTAAAAATTCGTATTTCAACGAGTAATTTTCTTTTTAGAACGATGTCATTGTAAGTTTGTATATCCCTCATTGAACGATTAATAGCAATTAATAATCCAACTCATTAAACCTCAATTTAATAATTGAGTTAAGAGTTAGTGGAGTATGTTGAATAATAATGCTATATGAAAAAAAACTACACCTACTACGTTGCCTTGGTATTCTTTGCCTATATAGCTACTCTATGCTCTGCCCTCTCAAAAAATTTTAGAGGTTATCTTAGTTTAAATAAGAGTATTAAAACTATTTTTCTTTTTGTTGTAGTTAATTTGTTGTTTGCACAAATTGCACTAGCTCAAAATTCAACTGGTGATTTTCAATCTGCGGGGTCTGGAAATTGGACGTCAGTTACTTCATGGCAAACATGGAACGGAAGCGCTTGGGTGGCAGCGACCACTTATCCAGGACAAGTAGCTCCTCCTCCATCTCCAGCAGTTAAAATACAATCCGGTCATACGATAACCGTTGCGACTAATTTAACGACCCAAGCATTGGGTACAGTTACAGTAAATGGAAATTTAACCCTAAGTCCTTCACCTAGCCCCAATACAATAAATTTAGATACTGCAATACTTAATATTGACGGTGCTGGTGCGGTTTTAAATTTTACAGGGTCAAAGGCCCGATTAAATTTAGTGCCAACCAATGCGGTATTGACATTACTTAATAGTGGGACAATATCAGCTAGTCCATGTAATAATAATAATGAAATTTATATTAACTCAAGATTATATGCAGCATGTGCTGGCGGAGGCTCTGGAGTTTATACATTTGGTGAAGTTGTTACAGGTGGTGGTACAGTGAATGCTTTTATTGATCAAGCTGATCCAATAACAATTTGTTATGGAAATTATGATTTTTCTGGAGGATTTACCGGATTAGAAACCAACGTCACCTTTGCTTGGAAATATAGAAATGTAAGTACCGGTGGCTCTTTAACCACAATTGCAACTGGGACTTTAGCTGACCAGTCTGTTCCAACAAGTACCACATTTGTTCCAGCAGCAGGTGGCCAATATATCATTTCATTAGAAATTACGACCGCAGCCTCCTTTACCAACGTTGAAACCAGAACAATAAATGTGCAAAGTGTACCAACTGCTGGGACTATTGCTACCAGCCAAAGCATCTGTAGTGGAACCGCTCCTTCGGTATTGACTTCATCGGTTGCTGGTACAGGTGATGGAACCATTACTTATGAATGGCAAACCAATGCTAGTGGGAGTTATGTGACAATTGGTGGACAGACAGGAGCAACATATCAACCTCCAACATTAACAGCAACAACGAGTTACAAAAGAAGAACCGTTTCAACTTATAATGGTGTTGCTTGTTATTCAACATACTCAAATATAATAACTGTAGCTATTGAATCTACACCTCCTAGTATCACTTGCGCTAATCCTTCTGCTTCTTATAATGTAAATAGTGGTCAATGCTTTTATACAGTTCCTAATAATGCTTTAAACCCTACTGCCTCTTCTGATAATTGTAGTGGATTTTCTGTTTCCAATAATTTTAATGGAACTAATTCATTAAACGGGGCACAATTCCCTGTAGGCACAACAACTGTAATTTGGACCGTAACCGATTCTGCAGGTTTAACATCTACTTGTCAATACAATATTGTTGTGGTAGACAACCAAGACCCTGTTGTTACATGCCCCGGCAACATTACAGTTAACGCCGCTGCCGGTCTTTGCAACGCTAATGTGACCGTCCCTTTGGCTACGGCTTCCGATAACTGTTCCATCAGC
>JBPWQW010000001.1:0-1672660 GCA_051814705.1 Flavobacteriaceae bacterium LMO-SS05 | reverse complement strand
CCAATGCCAGTGGAACATATCCAGTGGGAACGACCACCGTAACCTTTACGGCAACAGATGCTGCGGGCAGAACGGATTCCTGTTCCATGACCGTTACCGTTACGGACAACCAAGACCCTGTTGTTACATGCCCCGGCAACATTACAGTTAACGCCGCTGCCGGTCTTTGCAACGCTAATGTGACCGTCCCTTTGGCTACGGCTTCCGATAACTGTTCCATCAGCTCCATATCCAACGATTTTAATGGCGGTGGCGCCAATGCCAGTGGAACATATCCAGTGGGAACGACCACCGTAACCTTTACGGCAACAGATGCTGCGGGCAGAACGGATTCCTGTTCCATGACCGTTACCGTTACGGACAACCAAGACCCTGTTTTTAATTGTGCCTCTCTGTCGCAAATAAATTATAGTGCAGATGTATCTTGTGTCAACAACACTAATGTTTCCGTGCCTCAGGCAATCGATAATTGTGGCGGCACTATCAATGCCGTAGGTACCAGAAGTGATGGAGTCCCATTAAACAATCCTTGGCCTCTTGGCACCACAACTATTATTTGGACGTTTACTGATGCTGCGGCGAACTCTATTCAATGTACCCAAGATGTTGTGGTTTCAGATAGTATACCACCAACAGCGATTTGTAAAAACATAACCATTCCCTTAAACGCTTCAACAGGAACAGCAACATTAACAGCTACTCAAATTGATAACGGATCCAGTGATAATTGTGGTATCGCCAGTATGACGGTTTCAAAAGGTAGTTTTGATTGTTCCAATATAGGAGCAAATACAGTGACATTAACAGTAACTGATACTGCTGGAAACTCATCTACTTGTAATGCTACCGTTACGGTAACAGATGCAAGTACTTCAGCTTCAGTAAATATAGCTGCTTCCCCAGGAACCACCATTTGTGCTGGTACCTCGGTAACTTTTACTGCAACACCAACAAATGGTGGTACTCCATCCTATCAATGGTTAGTTGATGGAAATCCTGTTGGTACTAATAGCAACACCTATACGACATCTGGACTTATTAATGCCAATCAGGTAAAGGTGGTCATGACTTCAAATCTTTTTGCTTGCCCAGTGACCAGTAATGTTATTACCATGACCGTAAATGCATTAAAACCTGTATCCTTTACAATTAATGGACCAAATACCATTTGTGCTGGTCAATCTGTTACATTTACTCCTAGCGGGATTACAAATGGTGGAGCGAGTCCGACTTATCAATGGTTAGTCGATGGGAATCCTGCTGCTACAACACAAAATTTTACAACCAGTTCTTTAACAAATGGTAATGTAGTTACATTAGAAGTAACCTCTTATGTGCAATGTGCGTCACCTATACCTGCAACAAGTTCAAATAGTATTGCCGTAACCGTAAACCCTTTGCCAACACTATCTACAAGTGATGGTTCGGTTTGCGCCAGTAGTCAAACCAATATTGATTTAAACAGTTTAGTAACGTCATATGGAACGGTAACATTCTATAATTCTCAAGCCAATGCCGACAATGGCACTAGTGCTATTTCAGCAACTCAAAGCCCAGGTGTTAATACTACTTATTATGTGAGAAGTGAATTGGGAACAGGATGTTTTGTAACAGACACTATTTTAATATCAGTAACACCATTACCTACCGTTGATGCGGGTCCAGATCAGTCGATATGTGCTGGTAGTTCATTTGATTTATCTTCCATAGGAAGTGGCACCAACCGTACCTATTATACAACTCAAGCTAATGCCAATAGTGCATCAAGCCCTATAAGCCCCCCTACCGTTACTCCAGGATCAACAACAACGTATTATGTAAGAAGTGACAATTCAGGCTGTTATAATACCGATTCTGTGATTATAACCGTAAACCCCGTTTTAACACCATCGGTTAGTATTAGTGCTTCAACAACTTCTATTTGCAGCACTACTAATGTAACATTTACCGCTACACCCACCAATGGAGGAAGTTCACCAACTTATCAATGGTTAGTCAATGGATCTCCAGTTGGCAGCAATAGTCCAACGTATTCAACAACTACACTAAGCAACAATGCTGTTGTAACGGTACAAATGGCAACTAGCGAACCCTGTAATAACAATGCATTAGTTACCAGTAATGCCATTACCATGACAGTTTATACTACTCCAGCTGTTCCAGGAACAATCTCTGGTCTTTCAGGTGTATGTCCTCCATCCAATGGTTTAGTCTATTCAGTTCCTGCCGATCCAAATATACAATCCTATACTTGGACTTTCCCAACAGGTTTTACGGTTACAAGTGGCGCTGGAACCAATTCCATTACAGTGGATTATAATTCCAATCTTGTTCAATCTAATGTTCCAATACGGGTAACGGCAACCAATTTATGTGGTACATCTACCTATAGTGAATTACTTATTAGTACCGATACCTTTTTATATGTCAATGCAGGTCCAGATCAAAATATCTGTGCAGGTACAACCCAAGTTTTATTAGATGGTACAATAGGAGGTGTAATTACAAGAGTAAATCAATGGGCTTATTCATCAAGTGTTGCTGGTGGTACTTTCCCAACAGACAATAAAAATAAACCTATATTAGATGGATATTATCAATTGCCAAACTCAGTAGGTCCAGGAGATACCATTATAATTACCATTTATAGTACTACCAATACTAATAATACCTGTTCTGGAGCAGTTTCTGACACCATGGAAATTCATATTTTACCAGACCCTACTGCCAGTGTCAGTGGTACTACCACAATATGTGAAGGCAGTAGTACTGGTATTACCTTTACTGCTACTCCAAATACGACAGTTACTTATAATACCAATCAGACAATAAATGTTGGAGCTTCTGGAACAGCCATTTTAAATACTGGTCCATTAAGCACAAATACAACCTACTCATTGGTTAGTGTTGGGTATACAGCAAGCCCTTCTTGTAGTAAAAGTGCCTCGGGGAGTGCTATTGTAACTGTTAACACTGCACCAACTGTTAATGCTGGTCCAGATTTCAGCATTTGTGAAGGCTCTACGGCTACTATGTCCGCAACACGAGGTGGAAGTGCCACATCTGGGACTTGGACGTCAAGTAGTGGAAATAATACTGGTTTTAGTAACAACTCAACCACAGCTATTTATACCCCAAATGCAACCGATATTACAAACGGTTCGGTTACATTAACTTATACAACGAATGATCCAGCTGGTCCTTGTACCGCTGTCAGTGATTCTATGATTTTGACCATAAACCAAGCTCCTACCGTTAATGCTGGACCAGACTTTACTATATGTGAAGGATCTACGGCGACCATGTCAGCAACACTTGGTGGTAGTGCAACTTCCGGAACTTGGTCTTCAAGTAGTAGTGGAGCTAGTGGTTTTAGTAACAACTCTACAACGGCTGTTTATACACCAAATGCAACCGATATTTCTAATGGAACCGTAACTTTAACTTATACAACAAATGATCCTTCAGGGCCTTGTGCCTCAGTCAGTGATACTATGGTATTAACCATTAATCCAGCAGCAGTAGTGGATGCAGGACCCGATCAAACCATTTGTACTAATGAAACACCAACCTTTACTGCTACCCTATCGGGTGGTGCAGCATCTGGCACTTGGACAAGGAGTGGGTCTGGAGTTATCAATTCTCCAAATTCAACAACAACTACATATACACCAAGTGCATCAGATATTAGTAATGGTACAGTAACCTTAACCTTTACGAGTAATAATCCAAGTGGACCATGTGCCGCCACAAGCGATTCTGTAATACTAACTATAAAAGAAGAAATCATAATCTACACCCAACCTGAAAATGTGGGTATCTGTGAAAATAATGCAACCAGTTTGAGTGTGGTCGCAGGTGGCGATGATTTATCCTATCAATGGTATTTTAATGGAGGTAGTGGTTTTGTAACAACAGGCACAAATTCCAATATTTTAAATTTTTCTCCGGCAACACTTGCAAATGCTGGTTCCTATTATGTAGTGATCAGCAATAGTGGTGGTTATTGCTCTCCAGTAACCTCTGATACTGCGACTTTAAATGTTAACGAAAATATTTCGGTGGATGTCAGTTCTCAGCCAGTATCGGGTACTCGATGTGAAAATGATAGTTATACCTTTACTGTTGATGCCAATGGTACTGTAGATACTTGGCAGTGGTACAAAGTAAGTTCGCCTTCAAATATTGCAATTTCAGGGGCTAATGGAACTGGAAATACGGCCACCCTTAATTTAATAAATCTTAGTCCAACAGATTCTGGCAACTATTATGTAGAATTCTCTGGACCTCCTATAGGCAATTGTGGTACTGTAAGTTCTCAAAATGGAACTCTTACAGTAAATCCATTGCCTACTGTAAACGCAGGTCCTAATCAAACCATTTGCTCGAATGATACCGTTACAATGGCGGGGTCTATTGGCGGAAGTGCCAGTGCTGGAATTTGGACTTCAAATGGAACTGGAACTTTTTCACCAAATAATACCAATCCAAATGCTGTTTATTCACCAACTGCATCAGATATTTCTAACGGTTCGGTTAACCTAACCTATACAACTACCAATGCGACAAGTCCTTGCGGAAATGTGAGTGATTTTATGGTTCTAACCATCGATCCATTACCAACGGCTACAATTAGTTATTCAAGCACTACATATTGTGAGTCTGACATAGCTACTTATGGGGTAACCTTAAATCAAAACAATGGTGCTACAGGCACGTATAGTTATACTGTAAATTCTGGAGGTCCAACCTTAAATTTAAATACCTCAAGCGGGTTATTAACACCTAATGGAAGTTCCATTGGAACCTACACCATAATTTATACCATTCCAGCAACAGCTGTTTGTAATCAAGTGACTACAACTACCACTGTTGAAATAGAAGCCGAACCGAATGCAACATTTTCATATCCTGCTTCGGATTATTGTAATGATGGAACAGATCCAACGCCTACTGTTACACAGAGTGGAGGGGTCTTTAGTGCTAGTCCTGGAGGTCTTTCCATAAATCCTAGTACAGGGGCAATTGATTTATCTACCAGTTCACCAAACACCTATACGGTTTATTATACTTTTGCTGCAGTGTCAAATGGTTGTGGCCAAGTACAGGAAACGCAAAATATTACCATAGCTCCCTACGTAGCGAGTGGAGCTACAGTTGAAGGTTATGCTATTGATGATATGGGCAACCCTGGCCCTGTGAGTAGTCAGATTATTGCTTGCCACGAAGGAAATGGTGAACTTACATTAACTATTGATCCATCATATGCTCAGTATATCACGCAGTGGGAATATTTAACTTCTGGAGGATCATGGCAACCCGTTCCTGGCTTAAATGCAGGAAGTTTAACCTATGATTTTACAGGTCTTGACGGGGTAACTGCATATCGTGTATTAATAGATACCGGTGCTGGTTGTAACGCTGTATATTCAGCTACTGCCTATATAAGTGTCATTCCTGCAAATTTAAAACCTGAACCTGTTCAAGCTGCTCCAACCGCGTTTTGTTATGGTGATTCATCTGTATTTACCTCATCAACAAACTATGGAGCTGAACTACTAAATTCTGGGGGGCTCTTCAATACGGGACAAATTAATACTCAGGACCCCAATAGCTGGCTTGTAGATGGAGCTGTAAGAGGCTTAAGTGCCGCTGGTAATAATCTTAAAAACAATAACTGGTCGGGTACGAATCCTCATCCACTCACCGTCGCTGGAATAGGTCCAATCAACTGGGATTCTGGTGAGCCTAAATATGCTATTGCGGGTGGCGTTTTAAACCAAAACCAAACAAATGATCCGTATTACTATGAAGGCGGTGTCGCGATGACCACATTAACGACCCCTATTTTTAGTTTAATGACCTTACAAGATGCGACCTTTACATTTGATGAAGCGTTTATATTAGCTGGAGCCAATAGCTGTAATGGAAAATCTTATCCAGCTGGTCAAGCATTACTACAGGTTTCTACCGATGGTGGCTCCACCTGGAACAACTTTTCAGATGATGAAATTGTTGATACTTCATGGAGAACAGGTTCGGTTGTTACTGGAACTAGCCCCACTCCTGTAAATTCTGGAAATTTATCCAATTTCAATGTCAATACAACCACTGTAGATTTAAGTGCTTATTTTGGTCAAACCCAAATGAGAATACGTTTTGTATTAGTTCGTAATTGTGAAAGTGTTTGGGCTTTAGATAACATTACCCTTCCGGGTGGGAATGCCGCAAGCACGGTGGAATGGACCGATCAATTTATGAATGTGATCTCCACAACCAATACCGCTACGGTAACGCCCATTACCCCTGGCTATCAAAAATATACCGTCACAACCTATATTAATGGCTGTAGAAGTTTAGCCCCAGAGGGTTCTGAAGATGTTTATCTTACTGTCGATTATGCTTATGCAGGTGCCGATAAAACCATATCTGGATGTGGAATGAGTGCCAATCTTCATGCCTATGATAATACGAAGAGCGCCAGGTTAAATTGGCAAGAACTTACAGGTAGTAGCAATTGGGTAGATGGATTATATGCAGTACCAGGTGATATAGATCATGATTATCCTGGTACTGGTGCAACGGGTGAGTGGTCCATTACATCTGGGCCTTCCGACGTTGGTGTTGCAGATTGGACTGCAGTGAATCTTGCTGATTATTTCTTCCCTAGCAATACAGACCCAAGAGCGGAATTTGCAGCTCCTGGTGGGCAATATACACTAACTTGGACGGTTTATGGATCGGGAGGAAATTGTTCTGATAGCGTGGTATTAAATCTTACAAGTTGTGCTACGATTGACTTTGATGGAATAGATGATAATATCACCTTTAGAAATGACTTTAACTTAAATTCTGGACCCTTTAGTATTGAGGTTTGGGTAAAACCAGATCCAACTACAAATGCTGGTGGTGCAAATAATGCTCTTCAAACCATTCTATCAAAACGTAATGGGGCAAATAATGCTTACGATACGGGTTATGATTTGATGTTAATTGGCAATAAGATATATTTCAACTGGAATAATGGTCTTTCATTTACACATTCTAATACCATTAGTACCAATAGATGGTATCATGTAGCTGTGACGTATGATGGTTCTAATAATTATAATATGTATATTGATGGTATATTGTTAGGATCTGCAACAGGCCCACCACCTACAGCCAATACTTTTGAATGCATCATGGGTGCCATGGACCAGGCAGCAGCCCTTGGTAACACAACACCGAGGTATTATTATTCAGGTTGGTTGGATGAATTGCGTATTTGGAGCGTTGAATTATCGGTAAATCAAATTCGACATATGATGAATCAAGAGATTGTGGATAATGGAGGAAATGTTCAAGGAGCTATTGTTCCTATTAATATCCCTGGGCCGCCTTCAGCTTTATCTTGGGCAAACTTAAGAGGCTATTATAGAATGAACACGCCAGGAGATATAGCTAATGGATACTTACTCGCCAATGCCGGTACACGAGATGGGCAAATGCGAAATATTACCACATGGCAATTGGAAAATCCTCCAATCCCCTATACTACTAAAACTAATGGAAATTGGAATACGACGGGTTCAGGAACACCATGGACTTTTGGAGATTCTGTTTGGAATTTCCCAAATAGTACTGGTATTAATGGAGCTTCAATTGATTGGAACATTGTAAGAACTGGACATAACGTCATTTCAAATACTCAAGATGTTACGGTACTTGGTTTACTTGTGGATTCAAATGAACTGACAATTACTGCTCCGGGAACGCAAAACGAAAACAATTCAGGTCACGGATTATGGGTAACCCATTATTTGAAATTGGATGGCTTTATGAACTTAGTTGGTGAATCTCAATTGGTTCAAAAACGCTATATACCAACGCAAGTGAACGAAAGTCTTCTTGATGTGGCCAGTGCTGGGTATTTAAAACGAGATCAACAAGGCACAACAAATTTATTTAATTATAATTATTGGGGCTCTCCTGTAGGCCCTACTAATACTACAGCTAATAATCTTAATTATAGTTTAAGTGGCAATTTTAGAGATGGAACGGTTTCAGGTGTTCCAAAAACCATTCTATGGACTAATAGCTATGATGCAACAGGATCAACAGATCCCAATCCTATAACCTTAAGTAGACGATGGATTTATACTTATGCCAATAAAGTTTCAAACACCTATTCTGCATGGGATTTTAAAGGTGAAACAGGAACCATCGCTGTAGGATTAGGGTACACCATGAAAGGAAGCGGTGTTGGAGATCCTATTACAGATGTTCAAAATTATTCCTATCAAGGGAAACCAAATAATAACACGAATAGTAACTTAGTTTCACCAGGAAACGGAATTTTAGTTGGTAACCCCTACCCTTGTGCCATAGATGCTAATGCCTTTATCATCGAAAATGGACCAGGTGGGACAAACAGTATTAGTGGAGCTTTATACTTCTGGGATCACTACCAATCCAATGCCACCCATATTTTAAGAGATTACCAAGGTGGTTATGCTGTAAGAAATATTTCTGGAGGACTGGCTGCTTTGTCACCACCACCAACTACGGATGGTATCATTATTATAGGTGGTACGGGGACTAAAGTCCCAGGAAGATATGTTCCTGTTGCCCAAGGCTTTTTTGTATCGGCTAGCGATGTAGGTGGTCAAGTGACCTTTAATAACAGCCAGCGTGTTTTCCAAAGAGAAACCAATGATAATAGTGACACGGGATCTTCATTTTTTAGATACAATGATGGTGGTAGCTCTAAAGAAAAATCTAAACAATCTAATAAATCTAGCGAAGATAACATCAAGCGTATTAGGATTGAATTTAAGACTCCCGATGGTGCCAAACGCCCATTGCTTCTTGCTTTTATGCCAAATAATGTGGCGACAGATGGTGTAGATTATGGTTATGACGCTCCTAATAACGATTCGTTCCCAAATGATTTATCTTGGTTAATTGATAATAAAGGCTATGTTATTCAAGGTGTTGGGGAATTTGATCAAACCAAACAATATCCATTGAATATGGTCTTAACCAAAAATGGCAACGTGGAAATTGCGCTCACAGATTTGGAGAATTTTGAAAAACCTATAAATGTATTTGTTTACGATTCTTTATTAGGTACCTATACAAAACTAAATGACTTCAAGTTCCAAATGGGATTAGATGCCAAAAATTATAAAAATAGGTTCTTTATAACCTTCCAAAAAGAAAATGGAACGCTTTCGGTTGAAGACAAAGTTGCCCAAAACATTATTGTCAATTACTTAAGCAGTACCAATGAGATTTATGTAAAAACTATTAATAGTATTGAAATTAGACAAATCTATTTAATTAATATGATTGGTCAAACTATTAAATCCTGGAATGCAACAAACTTTCCAATGTCAAATGATGAAATTAGGATTCCTGTTTCCAATATATCCGAGGGTAATTACATCCTTAAAGTCGAAACCAGTTTGAATACCGTAAATAAAAAGATTATTATTAGATTTTAGTCAAAAACATTACTAAAATTAAATCCTAAAAAACAGCTCAATGAGCTGTTTTTTTTATGGCTTTCACATAATATTTAACATATTTTATGTAGTTCGTCGATTATATATGCGTTTTATGGCTTTTTTACATATATTTGTGTAGATCAAGCAATTAAAAGAATAAAACCCAAATACCATGAATAAAATTACCTACTTAAGTTTTGTTGTGTTATTATGTTTTTCATTTAATGGATCAAGTCAGTCTGATGAAAATCAAAGGGTCAGGCTGGATTTCGTTAGCCCTTTAGGGTATAGCAGACATTTACTGCTAACCTTTACTCCAGATGATGCCGCTACTGATGCAGTTGATTATGGTTATGATGCTTTAAATCGTGATTATTATCCAGATGATTTGAATTGGATTATTGAAGATGACCGCTATGTCATTCAAGGTGTAGGAGCATTTCACAATACCAAATATTACCCTTTTGGAATGTTTCTGTCCAATTCTGGAGAAATTGAAATAGTTTTAACTGCTTTAGAAAATTTTGAAACTCCTATAGATGTTTACGTTTATGATGCCTTATTCGGTACATTTACCGCTATCAATGATTCAAATTATATCAAAAGCTTGATGCATGGTGAGTACCTAAATCGATTCTATATTACATTTAACAATAACTCTGAGCTAATCAGCAATCAAGCTTTATCCTTAAGTGAAAATGAGATACATCAAACTTCTTTCAATTATAATAGCAGTACAAAAGAATTACTGATCAAAACCAATACAAGTCTTAATTTAAAAGAGATTTCACTTTACGATGTACTTGGGAAAAAACTAGTAACAATTCAGAATGTAAATTCTAATCGTGTTAGAATTCCGCTTTCCAATATAAATACTCGCCCTTTAATTGTAAGCCTAATAACAGAGGACGGTAAGCAACTGAATAAACCTATTATTACTCGAAATTAGATAAGCTTAAGATGAAGAGTGATCAATAACCGTATTTTTATCTAAATAATCAGGAATACCATCGTTATTTGAATCTACAATAACTACTGTTTTAATAGTAAGGACTCCAGAAGTCTCGCTCCTACTTATTTCGTATTCATTTGCTGCCAAAACAGGTTCTTGTTCTCCCTGATTGGTGTCTACTGTATACGTTTTAAACACCAATTCGTCTTTAGTCAATAAGCTATCTCCATCATCATTAGCATCCAAATAATTAGGGATATTATCTCCATCGGTATCGTCGTCATTAACGTTTCCATTACCATCTATATCCTCCAAATGGGAAAAAAGACCATCATTATCATGATCATTTGCGCCAGTCTGATAAATCTGAAATTTAAATATCAAGTTTGAATAAACAGGGATTCCTGATGGTGGTGATCCATAATATGCCAATCCAGAGGGGAGGAACATGACACCAAAACCATAATTATCATAATGTTCTTTACCATCGTTTCCAATTGTAGGTGGACCTACGGCCGTTTGAAACAACGGAATGACCTTTCTCCAGCCCGAAATCACGTTCACCAAGTCTAATGCAACAGGATTTACAGTACTATCAAAAACATTTTCATCCATTAAATTGCCCGAATAATTAATTTTTACAGTATCCGTAAAATTTGGAAGGGTTCCGCCGCCTTGACTGATTCTCAAAATATAATATTCGTATTCAACACTAAGTAATGTTGTCGTCTTAATTTCTATATCATCAATCAAAAGTGTGTTATGATCTGGATCTGGTAAATCTAAATAGTTCCCACTGCCATCTTTGGGCAATTCTGATATAACTAAATCTGACATTTTATAATTACCGGGAGTATCAAAGGTAGAAGCGTTATAATAATGTGTGCTCAAATACCCTAATAAGGAATCTTTATCCACCAATTGTTGTTCTGCTCGATCACGTTCTGGTATTGAAACAATATCCGTTTCGCTTTTCTTGCATCCTACAAAACCTAAAATCAAAACCAACAAAAAAGCAGTGTAATATTTAATTTTCATATATATTTAATTTTCCTTAATATCATTCAAAATAACTTAAGTTTTTGAATGATTCAATATTGCTTGTTTTTTAAGTGCGCAAGATACAATAATATAATATTTTTGTATACTAACATTAACGTAGTTTTTTAAATTTTAATATGCGGGTTGATAAATTCCTTTGGTGTGTCAGGTATTATAAAACAAGAAGTATTGCTACTGAAGCTTGCAAAAAATCGCATGTAAAAGTTAATGGCAGTATCGTAAAGCCGAGTAGAGATATTTATGCTACAGATAAAATCGAATTACGCAAGGACCAAATACACTATCAACTTATTGTAAATGATCTCCCGCCTAACCGGGTTGGTCCCAAACTAGTCGATCTGTATCGCACAGACATAACCCCTAAAGAAGCCTTTGAAAAGCAAGAACTTTTAAAATACTCGAAAGATTATTATAGAAAAAAAGGCGAAGGAAGGCCAACTAAAAAGGACCGGAGAGATATAGATGATTTTTATGAGGATCCAGACCGATTAAAGCAACCGTAATGCATAAATTAAAATTTTAAAACTAGAGCCATTAAAAAACACTTTTTTATCTTTGATAAAACCATAAAAAATGACTGAAAGCAAAAATATAATCTTAAATCATCAGGAAATTCAGCATAAAATTAGGCGTATAGCCTATCAAATTTATGAAAGTAATGTCAACGAGACTGAAGTCATTTTAGCAGGAATTGATAGCAATGGGTATTTACTTGCAAAAAAGATTAAATCAAATTTAGATCAGATTTCAGATATAAAATCAACTTTATGCCGAGTTATAATTGACAAACGAAATCCGCTTTCAGAAATCAAAACATCACTTTCTGTAAAAGATTATTCCAATAAATCCATAGTGCTAGTTGATGATGTTTTAAACTCAGGCAGCACGCTTATTTATGGTGTGAAACATTTTTTAAATGTTCCTTTAAAACAATTTAAAACCGCTGTTTTGGTGAATAGGAATCATAAAAAATACCCTGTTAAGGCTGATTTTAAAGGAATATCACTTTCAACATCCTTACATGAGCATGTGGAAGTTATTTTAGATGCCAAGAATTTTGAAGCCTCTTTAATATAAGTTTAAAATAATCGATTCAACAACTTCATCAACAGATTGATGATCTGTGTTTACTGTAATATCCGATTGACTATAGTAGGGAGCCCTTTCAAATAGGTGTTTACCTATAAATTCCATTAATTCATTTTCATCGGTGATGTGAGAAATTAGTGGCCTTCCCTCTTTTTCCAAAACTAAGCGTTTGAATAAATTAGAAACCGAAGTCTTTAAATAAACACTTGATGCATTTTTGGCGTTTTTAATTAGGTTCATATTTTGCCCATAGCAGGGTGTGCCACCACCCAAGGATATAACGACATTTTTATGATTGTCAATAACTTCACCAAGGAATTTGCTTTCAATTTTTCTAAAATAGATTTCGCTTTTACCCTTAAAGATTTCCGTAATAGACTTACTTTCTTTATGTTGTATGTATTCGTCTAAATCGATATACTCGTAACTCAAAACATCCGACAGTTTTTTACCTACTGCCGATTTTCCCGAGCCCATATATCCTATTAAAATTATATTCATTTGTACCTAATAAATTGATTATTAAAACCGAAGCAATTTAGTCAACAAAAAACAAAAAAATAAACAAAAAAGGGTTGGGTTTATTAATTAATCGTTTTATATTTGCACCCTCGAAAAGAGAAAGACTCGGTAGCTCAGCTGGTAGAGCACAACACTTTTAATGTTGGGGTCCTGGGTTCGAGCCCCAGCCGGGTCACAAAAAGTTAAGCTTAGCTTAACTTTTTTTTTATCTTTATATTTCTTTTTTGCGCACGTGGCGGAATTGGTAGACGCGCTAGCTTGAGGGGCTAGTATCCGTTTAGGATGTGGAAGTTCGAATCTTCTCGTGCGCACTTTTTATTCTTTAAGAAGTTGATCTAATTGGTTTCTTACTCCATCGCTATTCCAATTGGCTGCTCCCGTTTTATCAACAACAATTTGTCCTTTTTTATCTATAATAAAAGTTCTAGGAATCCCTCTGACATCAAAAAGTTTTGGGTTGGAAGATTTTGGTAAATAATACTGAAAACTATAGGCATTCTTAGTCATAAAATTTGAAATCGTCTTTGGATCTTCGTTTGAAACAAACAGAAAAACCACTTCATTTTTATAAGAATCATATAAGGCTTCCAAGCTAGGCATTTCGGCAATGCAAGGCGGACACCAGGTCGCCCAAAAGTTAATCACTACAACTCGCCCTTTTGCTTCATTAAAATCATAGATTTCACCCGATTGCTTTACCAGTTGCCAATTATAATCTGTAAGGTGCTCTCTTTTGGTTTCTTCAATAATGGAAGGCCCAAATAGAGCCAAACCTTTATTCAAAAACACTTGAATAGGCTGTCTAGTTTGCGGAATTATCAATAGCAAAATGACTACTACGAATATAATGTTACTTGTTTTTAATTTAGGTGCTTTCATGAATTTAATTGGGCGTTTTTATAACGAATTACTTACAAATAAAAAACTCCTGAATCGCTTCAGGAGTTATAATAAATTCATCTTTTAAGTTATGATGCATTATGCTTTTTAATTAAGTTTAAAGCAGAGCCTTCATTATACCATTCTATCTGCGCTTGATTATAGGTGTGATTCGTTTTTATAACGTCTTTAGAGCCATCTTTATGAACAAACTCTATAGTTATAGGTTTATCTGGCGCAAACCCCTCTAAATCCAAGAAATTAATGGTATCATCTTCCTGAATGAGATCATAATCATTTTCATTGGCAAAGGTTAGCCCTAACATTCCTTGCTTTTTAAGGTTGGTTTCATGAATACGGGCAAATGATTTCACTAAAACTGCTGCAACTCCCAAAAACCTAGGCTCCATAGCCGCATGTTCTCGAGATGAACCTTCGCCGTAATTATGGTCACCCACAACAATGGTTTTAATGCCTTTTGCTTTATAACTTCGTTGCACATCTGGAACACCACCGTATTCACCAGTCAATTGATTTTTTACAAAATTGGTCTTTTTGTTATACGCATTAATTGCACCTATAAGACAGTTGTTGGAAATATTGTCCAAATGTCCTCTAAAACGCAACCAAGGCCCCGCCATAGAAATATGATCTGTTGTACACTTACCAAATGCTTTAATTAAAAGTTTTGCACCTTTAATTGAGTTTCCTATAGGTTCAAAAGGCTCTAATAATTGCAACCGCTCTGATGTTGGTTTAACTGAAATATTTACACCGCTACCATCTGCAACAGGCTCCACAAAACCAGCATCTTCAACTGCAAATCCTAATGGAGGCAATTCTATACCTCTTGGTTCGTCTAATTTTACGGCCTCACCATCTTCATTTATTAAGGTGTCGTTCATGGGATCAAAATCCAATCGACCAGAAATTGCAATAGCTGCAACCATTTCTGGCGATCCTACAAAGGCATGAGTATTGGGATTTCCATCAGCTCGCTTAGAGAAATTTCTATTAAAGGAATGCACAATAGTATTTTTTTCATCACCTTTCACATCACTTCTATCCCATTGTCCAATACAAGGTCCACAAGCATTGGTGAAAATGGTAGCATTTAAATCTTCAAAGATTTTAAGAATCCCGTCACGTTCTGCAGTATATCGAATTTGTTCTGAACCCGGGTTAATTCCGAAATCAGATTTTGCTTTTATGTGCTTATCAACGGCTTGTTTAGCAATGGATGCCGCACGTGTTAAATCTTCATAAGATGAATTTGTACAAGAACCAATAAGTCCCCAATCCACTTTTATTGGCCAACCATTGGCTCTAGCTTTTTCGCCAAGTTCTCCAACAGGAGTGGCCAAATCTGGAGTAAAAGGGCCATTTAAATGGGGTCTTAAGGTATTTAAATCGATTTCTATGACCTGATCAAAATACTGCTCTGGATTAGCATATACTTCAGCATCTGCCGTTAAATAAGGTCTTATTTTATTGGCCTCATCAGCGATATCTGATCGATCGGTTGCTCTTAAATACCGTTCCATGGAATCGTCATAACCAAAGGTTGAAGTGGTTGCTCCAATTTCGGCTCCCATATTACAAATGGTTCCTTTTCCTGTACACGATAAATTTTTGGCACCTTCGCCAAAGTATTCAACAATAGCACCGGTTCCACCTTTAACGGTTAAAATCCCAGCTACTTTAAGAATCACATCTTTTGCCGAAGTCCAGCCATTCAATTTTCCTGTTAATTTTACACCGATAAGTTTAGGGAATTTAAGTTCCCAAGCCATACCAGCCATGACGTCTACAGCATCAGCTCCACCTACTCCAATGGCAACCATTCCTAATCCCCCAGCATTCACGGTGTGTGAATCGGTTCCAATCATCATTCCTCCAGGAAAAGCATAATTTTCAAGGACGACTTGGTGAATAATCCCAGCTCCAGGCTTCCAAAATCCGATACCGTATTTATTGGAGACGGATGCCAAAAAATCAAAAACCTCATTACTTGTTTCGTTGGCTCGTTTTAGATCGGCAACTGCACCTTGTTTGGCTTGAATTAAATGGTCACAATGCACGGTTGTAGGCACCGCTACTTTAGATTTGCCAGCTTGCATAAACTGCAACAATGCCATTTGTGCCGTGGCATCTTGACATGCTATACGGTCTGGTGCAAAATCAACATAATCTGTTCCTCTTATAAAGGCTTTAGTAGGGCTGCCGTCCCAAAGGTGTGAGTATAAAATCTTTTCAGATAATGTCAATGGTTTTCCAACAACTTCACGAGCTTTATCAACACGTTCAGACATGGTTGCATAAACCTTTTTTATCATATCAATATCAAATGCCATATTTATTTATTAAGGGTGTGTATTCCGTTTAAAATGTGTTGCAAAATTACAAATTTTAATACTCATTTAAAAATAAGTATAGAAATCTAGATATTAGTGAATATCAATCAGTATTAGGTGTTTCTTAAAAGACCATATTAAATAATTTTTAATTTTTTCAATTAAAAATAACAAATCGGCAATTCTATTGGACAAAATTGAACTTGTTTCAGGTATCAAACCTAAATTTTTTTTGCTATTTTTTTAAAATGATAAAGTCTGAGTCCCATTATAACCCTTCAGTTGGTTTGATTTTGACGCAGGTCATCTTGAATACGTTTTATTCCTGTAATCGAGAATTGGCTTTTCAAAAAACCGATATAAGAGTTCAGATAATACTAGTGTAATTCCCAAAAAAAGGACAATAACCGTAAGCTTAACCCCGATTGACAGGTCTTCGAAATTAAAAATTTTCTTCAAGTTTAATAGAATTATGGAGTAGTTCAATAAATATATGGCATAAGACCGGGTGCTCAAAAAGTAAACACTCTTTTTTAACATTATTTGAGGCTTAAACTGTAATGCTATTGGAAAGATTAAAGCACAACAAACTGCAACACTTGGTAAGTATGCAAAAACATAAAATGCCAAGTGTGTTTGAGGCCAAATATTATATTTAAAAATTAAGAGATGCATAATAATAAAGATTGCTAGTGATAACGCAAATAGACCCTTATTATAAGTCTCAATAAATTTTGGATATTTTTTACAGCAATAAATTAATATAAAACCATAGCTAATCGCATCCAATCTGTAGATCACTACTTTTCTAAAAGTCGAACTCCAATCTGAATAACTAGTTATGTTCGCTTCAAAATAAAATGATATCTTAAAGAAAAATTGAACCAAAATAAGGGCGACTGTAGCCCAAATAAAGACGTTTTCTTTTAAATACGTTCGTTTAAAAATCCTAAAACTAAAAAGGAGGAACAGGGGTAAAATCAAATAGGAATATTCTTCAATTGAAAGACTCCAAGCTTCTGTAAAAAAATCAGGATGTGGGCTTAAAAAATTCTGAAAGAACGGAAAATATAAAAAAACTTTGTCAGGTAAATTTTCATGTAGAATTATAATTATCAAAATATTGATAATTAATACTAAAAAGTAATTGGGTAAAGTACGGAACCATCTTCTTTTCCAAAATATTACAAAATCTTTAAAATGTATTCTATTATCCTGTATTTGTTTTAGTAGTATTCCACCTATCAAATATCCGCTTAAAACAAAAAACAAGTCGACGCCAATAGCACCCAAAGACCGTACTGCAACAACAATGGGATTCATGCTTTCTTGGTATAGTATGTAGGAACAATGGGAAACAACTACTAGTAAAATAGCTATTGACCGCAATAAGTCTAAACCAATGACACGATTATTTTGCACCCAAATTCTTGTTCAATTTGGTTAAAAATAATGAATTATTAATAGATTAAAACAATCCTTTAATAATCTGTTCATCGGTTATCCCTTCGGCTTCAGCTTTGTAGTTTTTAATGATTCTATGACGCATTATGGCATTTGCTACAGCCTGAACATTTTCAATATCTGGAGAAAATTTACCCTGTATTGCGGCATGGGTTTTAGCTGCTAAAATTAAGTTTTGTGAAGCTCTTGGGCCTGCACCCCAATCTACATACTCTTTTACCAAATCTGTAGCAGACGTGTTATTCGGCCTTGTTTTGTTAACCATCGTCACGGCATATTCTACCACATTATCCGCTACTGGAATTCGCCGAATGAGGTTTTGAAACCCAATAATTTCTTCAGCAGTAAATAAAGGATTAACTGTCGCTTGAATGTCGGTAGTTGTCATTTTTACAACTTCAACCTCTTCTTTAAATGAAGGGTATTCCAAATTAATGGCAAACATAAAACGATCCAATTGTGCCTCTGGTAAAGGGTAAGTCCCTTCTTGCTCAATAGGATTTTGAGTTGCTAAAACAAAATAGGGCAGACTCAATTCGTAACGATGTCCAGCAATCGTTACAGCTCGTTCTTGCATGGCTTCAAGCAATGCTGCCTGAGTTTTAGGTGGCGTTCTATTAATCTCGTCGGCCAGAATAATATTGGCAAATACAGGACCTTTTATAAATTTAAACTGCCTGTTTTCGTCTAATATCTCACTTCCAAGAATATCACTTGGCATTAAATCTGGCGTAAATTGAATGCGTTTGAAATTTAATCCCAAAGCTTGAGCAATGGTATTTACCATTAAGGTTTTAGCCAATCCGGGGACTCCAATTAGTAGGGCATGTCCTCCCGAAAAAATGGAAATCAAAATCTGATTAACCACTTCGTCCTGACCAACGATCACCTTGGCAACTTCGGTTTTTAATGCTTGGTA
This sequence comes from Flavobacteriaceae bacterium LMO-SS05, assembly GCA_051814705.1. Lineage (GTDB taxonomy): Bacteria > Bacteroidota > Bacteroidia > Flavobacteriales > Flavobacteriaceae > Geojedonia. The sequence goes on along the minus strand of JBPWQW010000001.1, from coordinate 1,653,928 downwards.
TTTTTTTACAAACTGTTGTACAGCTGCGACGTCAGACATCCTTATTCGTTTTTAAGCCAGTTGCTGTTAAATTTACAATTTCTGTATTCACCATTGATTTTAATGTAAGTGTCCATGATTTTTTCATCTTGCCACTTAGCAATAGCCTTGTATTGTTTATCCTGTTCAGCCAAGTGCTTAATTTTTAGGTAATCTCTTGAAAACTCAGATTCGTGCTCATCAATTCGGTCCGTTACCATAAGCAATTTAAATTTAATCGGGTTGATCCTGTCTTCATCCTGAAGCACCAAACTGACCTCGTTATCTTTTAAATTTTGGATTTGCGCATATAGTTCTGGATCCATTTTTGTAAGCTCAAAGCTATAATCCTGTGTGTAAGGATTAATCAATTGTCCACCATCTTGCCTTGTTTCCTTTTCATCACTCGAAGCTCTGGCTGCTTCTGCAAAAGTGACTTCACCGGCTACAATGCGTTCTCTAATTTTAGTGATTTTTTCTTTGGCCTCGTCAATAGCTTCTTGTGTTACTTTAGGACGAATTAAGATGTGTCTTACATCGTATTCCTGACCTCTAATTTTTTCCAAATAAATAATATGGTAACCAAATTCTGTTTCAAATGGATCTGAAATTTCCCCTTCCTGAAGTGAAAACGCCACATCTCTAAACTCTTTTACCATTTGTGGTCGCTTTCTGTTTAAGGTATACTTGCCACCAGTCTTTCTTGAAGCAACATCGTCTGAATACAACACGGCTTTTGTTGTGAAACTCGCTCCATTTTCAATAATGTCTGCCTTAAATTCCTTGAGTTTATCTATGGCTTTTTGTCTTTCTTCTTGCGAAACTTTTGGGATCGCGACTATTTGTGCAACTTTAAGTTCGGTACCAAAAACTGGACGTTCTTCTTTTGGTATCTCATTAAAAAACTCTCTTACTTCTTCGGGTGTAACCTCAATATCTGCAATAATTTTGCGTTGCATTTCACTGGCAAGCTTCATGTTTTTGTTAATTTCAAACAGTTCTTCCCTAAAGCTTTCTTCACTGTCCTTATTGTACAACTTTAAAAGCTCTTGCATAGACCCGTTTTTTTGTTCCAAAAAGGCTTCAATTTGCTGCTCAATGTTCGAACGGATTTCCAGTTCATTAACCGTTATACTATCTTGAATGGCATGATGCGCATAAAGTTTATCTTCTAGTAGTTTGCCAAACAATTCACAACGGGTAATATCTTTTGTGGAAACACCGCGCTGTTCTAGCTGTAAAAATTCCTTGTCAATATCAGAATCCAAAATAATAAAATCACCAACAACCGCGGCGACTCCATCAATCTTAACGCGGTCGGAAGGATTTAAGGTGTCTTTTTTGGTTTTAAGGTCTTGTATTTGGTCTTCAATAATTTCTTGGGCACTACCTTTATTAACGTTTAATAAGGTTATGAAAACACACAAAAGTGTTGCTTTAGTTATAGATTTCAAATTGATTGTTTTTAATTGCATCTTTGGTAATATCTTTTTCCAGCTGCTTGATGAGCTCCAATTTTCTCTTGTTAACTACAATTTGGTCGATTGTAGGTTTTACGTATTCTAACGGCGCATAATCGTTTTGAAATAACACGTCATTAATTTGCATCAAATATAGGTTTAATGAATCTTTGAGCTGTAAAAAATTAGATTTTTTTAACAGTTCTTTTTTATTTTCAGAATTTATTACAGGAACTTTTTCGACAATCTGCGACACTTTAACCCACATAGAATCATTTAACGAAAAGGTTTTAAACTGAACAGAAATAGAATCTAAATGTCGTTTATCATTTTTATTATACCGCTTAAAGCGCTTTTCAACATCCCCTATATTAATGGCATTTTGTGGCAAACTTAAGTACCTGAATTTTACCAGTTCTTCATTAAGTTTAAAGGTTTCCTTATTGTTTTCATAAACTTCTTTGGCCTGTTCTAAAGATACCGAAGTATTGATGCTTTTATTCACTAAAGCGTCTAAATAGGCTTTGGTAAAAAGGTCGTTTTTGTATTGTAACACCAGTTTATTGAAGTCTTCTTGCTTCTGTTCTGGAAGGTTAAGTAGAGCGCCTTCTATTAACAAACGTTGCGTCGCCCACCGATTGATAAAACCATTCACAATTAATGTGCTATCATCCTTGGAAGTTCCTACTGCAATGAGATCTTTTATATCGTCTTCATACAAATAAGAATCATTAACTCTTGCAATTGGAACACTGTCATCTGTCTTTTTAAAATACACACATGACAGCATGAATAAACTAAGTGCTGATATAATATAGGTTTTATAAGTCAATTATTATGCATTTGAGATTTAACTTTTGCTTTAACGTCTTTATTTATGATGACTTTAAAATGCTCTTTTAAAGTTTGAATCCAATTTTTTTCGATTTCATTTTGAAAATCGTTAATGACGTTTCCTTTGGATTCTTCTAAGGTTTTGTTTGATTTAGGAATGACTTTATTCACTTTTACAATATGAAAAGCATCATTCTGCTCATAAATTTTTGAAATGCCTTCTTTAAACTCCAAATTTCGAGGCAGTAAGTGGTGATCCAACTCCATAATCCCATTGGTTATGATCACTTTTTGTTCCTTGTCAGAGTTTAACTCAGCTTTTATTTTCTCTACTGAAGTTCCATTTTGGAGTAGCTTTTCAGCTTCGCTAACATCTTTTTGGTTCGCACCAGACACAACAATAGCATCTACTCTATCTGGCCAATAATACTTATTCTTATGCCCTTCATAATAGTTTTTTAGGCCTAGAGTATCCTTAACTGCAGCGTTCCAAACTTGCTTTTCCATAAGGTCAAAGAGCAAAAGACCATCGCGGTATTCTTGCAAAACATTGGCGAACTCTTTATTTTCAAATTCTAAATGATCCTCATGATACTTCATCACGTTGGTTTCAACAAAGGTTTCCAATTCTTTACGCAGGATGTTTTTAAAAGGGGCATTTTTACCGAAATACTGCCGCTGTGTTGACATGAGATAATTCCCAAAATCAGTATAGGAGTATTCTGTTCTATCAATAGTCAATATCGGATTGTTGGTTACTAAATATTCAGGCAGCTTCCATCCATTTTTAAAAAATTCTTCAGTTAAAATGGATTCAAAATACGGCAAAGCCTCTTCATGCACTACGACATTATATTTTGATTTTAGTGTTTGCACCAAGGCAGAATTTATTAAATTCGATCTAGAATCTCTTTTTACCTTGCTTACTATTTCAGCTTTTATCACTTCAAAAGGTTCTATACCTTCTTTATGGATCAACTTAACAATATGCCAGCCATAAGCTGTTTTAAAAGGTTGGGAAATGTCTCCAATGCCCTGTAATCCAAATGCAACATCCTCGAAATTTTGAGAACTTAATTGTCCTCCTGTAATCGATGGCAATAGCCCACCATTGCTCGACGAACTTTTATCATCAGAAAATTGTTTTGCCAAGGATTCAAAGTTTTCACCTTGCTCAATCTTTTTATAAATTTCCTTAATCCTAGTCTCAGGAACCAGGGTACTATCGGTTTGATTATGGGAAACCATTATGTGCTCAACTGTCACTTCGCCACGTGCTGCCCGTTTGTCAAACACTTTAACAATGTGAAACCCAAAACGTGTTCTAAATGGCATGGACACTTCCCCAACTTTGGTATTAAACGCCACATTTTCAAAAGGATAAACCATTTTAAATACTGAAAAATAGCCTAAATCTTCAGCAAAAACATTAGTCCCATTATGGACTTCCTTTTGGACTTTTTCAAAACTTTCGTTTTGCAGTCGCTCACGCAATTCCAATAGCCTGTTGTATACCTCAAGCGTATCTTGATCGTTTTCATCCATCATAATCAAGATATGCGAAGCCTTAATCTCTTGTTTATAACGATCATAAGCTTCTTTTACAAGAGCATCGGTAACCTTGGTTTCATTTAGAAAATTTTGTGTGAGTTGTTGTTTATAATTATCAAATTCTCTTAAATATTTTTGCTCTTTATCCATCCCCAGTCTTTTGGCTTCTTTTACTTTTAGTTTAAAATTCACAAAAAGTTCCAAATAGGCCTCGATGTCTTTTTGGGATTCGTCTTGCACCAAGCCCAAATTTTTGCTATAGACCCTTACAAATTCAGAAGCCATTACAGGCTCTCCATCTACAGTCAACAGCACGTCTTTATCCGTAATTTGGGCAAAACCCAATACTGATATGCAAAGAAAAGTGACACAAATTACTCGTTTTAAACCCATAAATAAACCATTGAGGTAGCTACAAAAATAACACAATATAAACATTAAACAAGATGCTTTTCTTGAAACGTATCGGTATCCCCTTTAGTATATTTTTTGTTTGGATGTTTTACAGATTTTTTACACTATTATCCTTCCCCTTTTTATAAAACTGCTTACCTTTAACTGATAAAAAATTGTAATGAACTATACCATTGAACTTATAGTGGAGTTGTCTTTGGATGAATTTATCAAAAAATTTGATAATACCGAAAACATGAAACATTGGCAAAGAGGCTTGATATCGACAGAACATATTTCTGGAAATCCCGGACAATATGGTGCCAAAATGAAGCTCAACTATAAAATGGGAGGTCGTAAAATGGAGCTTATCGAGACGGTCACACATCGCAACCTGCCCCACGAATTTCATGGCACCTATGACTCAAAAGGTATTCATAACATACAAGAAAACTATTTTGAAGAAACCCCTAAAGGCTATACCAAATGGACTTCTAAATGCGAATTTATCCCCTTAGGGTTTACTATGCGTTTAATGACCATTATCATGCCGAGGGCATTTAAAAAACAATCTTTACAGTATATGAAAGATTTTAAAAACTTTGCTGAAAAAGGCATATCCGTTGCTCATGCGTAAGATTAAAATGATATGGGATTTTAGAGGTCCCGATGCCCTAAAAATTGCGGAGCATCACGAGAAACATCTTAAAGAATACATCGCTACACACAAAATACTCATTGATATTACGGGTTTTGAAGCCTTGTCCAACCTACACGCCGTTGCGTTTATGGTGGTTGAGGAAAAGGACGTGAATCCAATACGGAGTGATCTCAAACCAAATCGCGGTCAGGTTTACGAGAGTAAATAATTTTAATATTGAAGTAAAAAACCGCCCTTAAAAATTAATTAAGAGCGGTTTTTGTACCATAACATATAGGTTTTATTAAAATCCTAATCTTACCGAAGGTGTTCCTATTCTAACACTAGTACTTGTAGAATTTCTATTCGGATATCGATCATAATAGTAATATCTGTGATAATAAAATGAAGCGTGGTTATAGTAATAATCACTATGATGGCATGAATGGTCGCAATGGTTATAATGCTCAGCATAGGCATCCCGTTTGCCATTCATATAAGCTCTATAAGCTTTTCGATCTCTTTTCTTTAAATCTTTTTCATAGTTTTTTTGATCTTCCCAAAATTGTTGTTCATCTTTTTTACTATCGGCGGTAAACTTTTGCTCATACTTAGCATCTTCTTCTGCACGCTGTTCGTAATAAGATTCTTTATCTACCACTTTGTCAGTTTTATCCTTGTTTTGAGCATGTGTTGTTCCCATGGCACAAAGCGATAAAAAAACCATTGTCATTTTAAACGTTTTCATAATTTCATATTAAGTTAATACATAGAACTGTTAGATCTCTTTACAAATAAGACACCTAACTGCTTTTTTACCCTATGAAAAATTGTATGACAGGAAAATAATCCCGTGAGCGAATGAAATAATTCACTTAAATCCAGCAATTAAAGTAGATTTGGTAAATAATAGTGGAAAGAATAAATTAAAATATTTCAATTATATATTGACATGAAAATCCTCATGAAAGTCATTGAAATAAATTTAAATGAATTGCAGTCTACAACGTTTTTTGATCCAGATTCAAATAGATTTGATCTTAGACCAACAACAGTAAGTGATAGAATAATTTCCTATTTGGTATACTTAAAAAACAACGGGAATTTTACCTAGAATAATTAGGCGCTTCCTTGGTAATGGTCACATCATGTGGGTGACTTTCATTGATACCAGAAGCTGTAATTTTTACAAATTGTCCAATCTCTTTTAATGTTTCAATATCCTTGGCCCCACAATAGCCCATTCCAGCACGCAAACCTCCAATAAATTGATGGATGCTTTCAAATAAATCGCCTTTGTAAGGTACACGTCCAACAATGCCTTCAGGTACCAGTTTTTTAATATCATCTTCCACATCCTGAAAATAACGGTCTTTACTGCCTTCTTTCATAGCTTCAACAGAACCCATTCCGCGATAAGATTTAAATTTACGGCCTTCATAGATAATGGTTTCACCCGGACTTTCCTTTGTTCCTGCAAGTAATGAACCCAACATCACCGTATCGGCACCTGCTGCAATAGCTTTAGGAATATCTCCCGTATAACGAATACCGCCATCGGCAATAACAGGAACTCCTGAGCCTTTTATAGCTGCAGCCACTTCTAACACGGCTGAAAATTGTGGAAATCCAACACCAGCCACAACACGAGTAGTACAGATGGAGCCTGGTCCGATACCTACTTTTACGGCATCTGCTCCAGCTTCAACCAAATATTTAGCAGCAGCTCCAGTGGCAATATTACCCACAACGACTTCTAAATCTGGAAATTTTTTCTTGATGGCTTTTAAAACCGAAACAACTCCCTTGGTGTGGCCGTGGGCTGTATCAATAACTACTGCATCCACTCCAGATTTAACCAAAGCTTCAGCCCGTTCTACAGCATCTGCTGTGACACCTATGGCAGCAGCGACACGCAAACGGCCATAAACATCTTTATTGGCATTGGGCTTTTGGGTCAACTTGGTGATGTCCCTAAATGTAATTAATCCAACGAGTTTATAATTATCATCAACGATGAGCAGTTTTTCAATTTTATTTTTTTGAAGTATCGCTTCAGCATCGTAAAGAGAGGTCCCAACAGCTGCAGTGATAAGATTGGTTTTTGTCATCACCTCAACAATAGGCCGGTCGTTTTTATGTTCAAATCGCAAATCCCTATTGGTGACGATCCCTTTTAAGATACCTTGATCATCAACAATTGGAATCCCTCCTATGCTATACTCCCGCATATGATGCTTGGCATCTTTAACTTTAGCAGTAAGTGGAAGCGTAACAGGGTCGATTATCATACCACTTTCAGCTCGCTTGACTCGTCTCACTTTTTCAGCCTGCTGTTCAATGGTCATGTTTTTATGAAGCACGCCAATCCCACCTTCCTGAGCCATGGCAATGGCCATTTGGCTTTCGGTAACCGTATCCATAGCAGCGGATACAATGGGAATATTAATGCTGATGTTTCGTGTAAATTTGGTTTGAATATTGACTTCGCGTGGTAAGACTTCAGAAAATGCTGGAACTAAAAGGACGTCATCATAGGTTAAACCTTCACCTAGAATCTTATTTTGATGTGCTATCATGATGCAATTAAGGTATAATTGCGTGCAAAGATACAACTAAAATTAAGATTATTATTTTATGATTCCATTAAATTATCTGAAACGTTTTAAACAATAGACTCTCAAAATGTTAACCGCATATCGATAGCGTTCTTCTGGTTTAGAAAGATCGCCCTTAAACCTAATAGCTTTTGGCACGACAAGAGCATACAAAAATTTCCCACTGGCCATACGCTCAATTTGTTTAAGGCTCTTTTCATCAATACTTCTGTAAATACCTTCAACCCAAATATACTGTTCATCATATAAAAGGCTGGTATCCCAGCTAAGTGCTTCATGTTGTTTTAAAACTGTTTCCGAATTAAAAAGATCTCTTAATCTTTCAAAGGTATTATTAAAAACCACCTCACTCCCTTGGCGAGCATAGTCTTTAACCTGTTTGGATGAGAGCATACACTGAGGGAACGTCTCCAATAAATGTAATTTGCACGAAATGTAATAAGCCATCCTTTGCCAAATGACTTCGTGTCCTTTTATTTTGAATTCGTGATCGATCCAAACATAAAAATCACGACGCTGTTTTATAGATTGATATTCTTGTGGCCTATTATTTGTGAGATTGAATGCGTTAGCCTTTTGCCAAACCAAGGTGTTTTTATTTCGGTCTGAAGTCAACCAATCTGAAGAGGAAAGCTGATTGTTATGGGTGGTTTTTTGGTATTGAACCGTGCTTTTCCATTCTTTGGCATGAATCGAAAGTGAAAAACCAAAAGCTAAAACAAATACAATAATTCTCATAGCAATGCAATCACAATGCTAAAGATACAAGAAATTACACTTTCGAAGCTTTATTTTTAAATAACTGAGCTAATATTATCAGGACTGAAAGTGTATAAGAAAGGGTCATTAAGATTCCTGAAAACATGACAACATAGGTCATCAAAGACATGCCTTTCCACAGTAAGTAAAGACCTCCAAAAGTAAGTAAGACAGACACATGAGGCTCAATCATCAAAAATAATTTCAGCTTTTTATTTAATGCTGTTGTGCTTAAAATAAGGCCTACCAAAAAGAAAATAATAGACATGGATAGGATATGATTGTGCACTATAGTGAGCATTTCTTGGTCACTTTTTTTGAATTTCATAACTTCGGCATGCTCATCAGACTCATTGCCTAAATATTGCTCTTCAATACCATTTGGATTAACAGAAGATGTTTTGCCAACAAATAATAAGCCGGTAAAAAACCCAATACTCAATACCACTATAAATGCACATATTAACAGCTTAAGTTCTTTTGGGAATGTATAAATGAGTCCGTTGAGTTGCATCTATAATATATGTTTTGAGTGAAGGATCCTTAACGATTGTAACAGGTTATTTACAGCATTAGTCATAGAACGCACAGAGATTGTTGCGCCAGAAATGGCCGCAATATTATCTTTGTACTTGAGCTGATCCTGTTCTGTTTTGCCAATAAACTGTTTTAGCCAACGCGGACTTCCAATTTCACTTCCATAATCTTCGCGATAAACCAAAACTTTTGCTTTTAAAATCACAAGATTGTTATCCAGTAGGATTAAATAATCGAATTGGTCCGTTTTGCTTGGTGCTTTAGAAATGTAAGCGTATCCCAAAAGTGTTTCAGAATTTTTTATTTCAAAGAAATTGTCTTTGCCAAAATTGGAAGGCAAAGTTTTTGCAACATTTTCTGAAATTAATTTCGAATTAAATTGAAACATTTCAATCTTAAATGCATCTCTAATTTCTTCATCGACTTTTTTTTGAATATTCTTTGGTAATTCTACCGTCAAGAAAGAAAACGAAACAATTAAAAATAGGATCGGTTTAAAATTCATATTGCAAAACTATTCTATTTAGAAACAAGAACCAAGATCGCTTTGTCTTTTAGACAAAAAACCTGATCTTGACTCTTGTTACTATATTATTATGTTCCTTAGAACCAAACTCCAATCCCAATATTTAACTGATTTGGGATGTCAGTGTTTGTAGCATCATCTTTAATTTGATAATCAACTTTTACAACTGCTCCTGGTGCAATACCATAACTAAGTCCAAAGCTCCAATCATTACGGTCATAACTTCCATTTTTTACTAAGCCACCATCAACAGAGGCCTGAGTATTGTAATCTTCATAACGTGTAAAAGCATATAACTGTTGTTGTTTATTTAGAGGCAAAAGATTAAAGGCTGCTTCTAAATACCAACCTTGTAACGCACTGCCCAAATCTGCATTATACAGGGTATTATAAGCTTCTGTATCGTTTAAACTAGCATATACAAATTGACCTCTAGCCGTAAAACGTTGATATGCATAACGAGCATCTAAACCTAACATAGAAATACCTACATCTGATCCATCCACATCGTCCATACCTTCTTCAGCTTGGGTGCGTCCAAAATAGCCTGATAAGCCTAAACGTAAACCAGATATTCCATAATAATCCAATTTTGAAGAAAAACTAGGAGAACTCACAACGGCTTTAACGCCTTCTTGTCTTCCGTTTCGCAACCCACTGTCTCCTCCCAATGCTTCTCCGTCTTCATTAACAGAAAGAAATCCGTTAAAAATATAGGCTTGGTAGCGCAAAGAGGCATTATCAATTTTTCCTGAAATACCAAAACCAATTTCTCTCCATGTTGAAGGTACTATGTCATGGTCCATACTTGGACGTACAACCCCGTTAAAAGTTGTGGGTTCATGATATTCGTTGATGATGCCCATAGGCACCAACATTAGACCAGCACGAAGGTTAATATTATCATTCAGGCTATATTGCAAAAAAGCCTGCTCTGTTTCAATTTTTTTGGCATCTTCAATTTCAATTTCAGTCACAAATTGAACCCTGTCATTAAATTTATAGCCAAAAAATAAGACCATGCGTTCTACATTCAATTCTCCATTTTGGCCTTCTGGTTGGATGTATTGAACTTCACCATAACCACCAATTGTGAGTTTTTTATCGGAGTTTGCAGACAAAATATTCTGTGCTGCATTTGATTGGTTTTGAGGATTAATTGATAGTGAATCTGAAGCTGTTTGAGCAAAGGAAAAAGCTGTTATAAAACTAGTGATTAGTAATGTTATTTTTTTCATGTTTTGATTAAATTTTATTTTTATTTAGACTTGTTATAAATAATGAATTAATTCAGCCGCAAAAATAAGACAGGATTTTAAATCTGCAAACATTATTTAGAATAATTTTAAATATTTTTAAAATGCAGAATTTAACTATTTGGATGAATGCAATTTACAGGTAAAAACTTAGTGGTAAGCTGAAAAAAGTTGAGTCGCTTCATTAAAAGCATTCTCAAAACTCAAGGTATTAAAGTTAGTGCTCTGTTTAGAATCAAAATAAGACAACAATTTTTCGGTTGGCATATTACCTGTGAGTTCATCTTTTGCCATGGGACATCCACCAAAACCTTGAATGGCACCATCAAATCGTCGGCATCCTGCTTTATAGGCTGCATCCACTTTTTCAAACCAAGTTGTTGGCGTAGTATGTAAGTGTGCTCCAAATTCGATATCTGGATATTTAGGAATTAAATGAGAAAATAAGTACTTTATATTTTCAGGATTGGAGCTCCCCACTGTATCACTCAATGACAAAATCTTAACACCCATTTTTGCTAATCGTTCAGTCCACTCCCCTACAATATCAACATCCCAAGGGTCTCCATATGGATTTCCAAATCCCATGGAAATATAAACCACGACTTCTTTGTTGACTTGGTCGGCAATATTCAAAATTTCATCTAAGGTAACCACAGACTGTGCTATTGTTTTATGAGTATTTCGCATTTGAAAATTCTCTGATATTGAAAATGGATATCCCAAATAATCAATTTCTGGATGGCTGGAAGCATCCTCGGCGCCTCTAGTATTGGCTATGATGGCCAATAATTTACTAGAAGTTTTGGATAGATCCAATTTTGACAGTACTTGAGCGGTATCGACCATTTGTGGTATGGCTTGAGGCGACACAAAACTGCCAAAATCAATGGTATCAAAACCCACACTTAATAAAGATTGAATGTACTGCACTTTGGACGCCGTAGGGATATAGTCCTTTATGCCTTGCATGGCATCGCGTGGACATTCTATGATTTTGATTGTATTCACAAACTCAAAAGTAGGAATATTTAATTTTGTGTGAAAAATATTTACCAACTCTTAACTTATTATATTTATTTTGCATCATTATTATATGATAGAACACCAATTTTATTAAACTTTGATTACACCGGTTATCTCAGCACTAGATATTGAAACAACTGCTCATTTGGCTCATCACATATGGAATCAACACTATGTTTCTATAATTGGTCAGCAGCAGGTTGACTATATGCTAGACACGTTTCAAAATGCAAAAGCCATCCAACATCAAATTGAAAGCGGCTATAATTATTTTATACTTTATTATCAAAAAAAACCATGTGGTTACTTGGCTTTGATTCCTAATACACGAGATAAAAACATGATGATCAGTAAAATCTATATGGATTCTAATTTTAGAGGTTTAAACCTGGGGTCTCAGCTTTTGGATTTTACAATTAAGGAAACTAAAAAAAGAGCTTTTAATTCGATTTGGCTGACTGTTAACAAAAACAACAGTAAGACCATCCAATGGTATCAAAGCAAAGGGTTTTCAATCATGGAAGAACTAAAAATTGATATAGGACAGGGCTTTGTAATGGATGATTACCGAATGGAAATGCCTGTAGTCTATTGAGCCAATAAGGCCTTATTGATATCTTTTATAAGCTTGGGCCCTTCATAAATAAATCCTGTGTACAACTGAATCAAATCGGCACCAGCATCTAATTTATCTAATGCATCTTGAACCGAATGGATGCCTCCTACTCCGATAATGGGAAACGCCTTATTACTTTTTTCTGATAAAAACCGAATGACTTCAGTAGAACGATTTGTTAAAGGTTTTCCACTTAGCCCTCCTATTTCTTGCTTGTTGAGAGATGTCAATCCTTCTCTAGAAATGGTCGTATTGGTGGCGATCACCCCATTAATTTTTGTATCCTTAATAATAGCGATGATATCCAATAATTGCTCATTGGTTAAGTCTGGAGCTATTTTTAACAGTATGGGTTTTTCTTTTTGGAATTTGGAATTTTCATTTTTCAAAACTTTTAAAAGTCTTGTTAGCGGTTCTTTTTCCTGAAGTTCTCGTAAGTTTGGCGTATTAGGTGAACTCACATTAACCACAAAATAATCCACATATTCAAATAAAGCGTTAAAGCAAATTTTATAATCGTCTACGGCATTGTCATTGGGTGTCGTTTTGTTTTTACCAATGTTTCCACCAATTAAAACTCCTGAGTTCTTTTTCAACCGCTCAACAGCTTCTAGGACTCCCCCATTGTTAAAGCCCATTCTATTGATGATGGCCTGATCTTCTTTTAATCTGAACAAGCGTTTTTTGGGGTTGCCATCTTGTGGTTTGGGAGTCAAAGTCCCTATTTCAATAAAACCAAATCCGAAATTGCTCAATTCATTAAAAAGTTTGGCATCTTTATCAAAACCCGCCGCCAATCCCACAGGGTTTTTAAAGGTTAATCCAAATAGCTTTTTTTCCAATTTCTGATCTTCAACGAGATATAGTTTTTTAAATACTGAAGCTATGCCAGGGATTTTACACACAAACCGAATCAAAGCAAATGTAAAATGATGGATTTTTTCGGGATCAAAGAGAAAAAATAGTGGTCTTAAAAAAAGCTTATACATAGAAGAATATTCCGTTGAGCAAAGGTAATCATAAATAAAAAGGCTACCACAAATGGCAGCCTTTTTTGTATTATATTTTCTTAATCTTATTTTAAAGTAAAGCTCAATCTTGCAAAAAGAAAGCGTCCGCCAATACCAAATTGTTGTGCTCTTCTTGACCAATCAAAACGGCCATCACTTCTGTTATTGAAAGCTGGATCTGCCCTATCTGGATACACATCTAAAAGGTTATTGGCACCAACAGTAAGCGTTAAATATTCAGACATATTATAGCCAACTGATAAATCGGTAACCACTTTTGTTCCAAAAACTTGTTGATTGGCGACCGTTGTAGTGGCTTCGGTTACTTCACCAAAATACACATTTCTTAAAAAGATATTAAATTTATCCACAGATAAAGTATTGGATAAATTCACTTTAGTTCTTGGCACCGCTTCTTCTAGATACACTCTACTGTCTTCAGGGAAATAAGTCCCCACTAAACCAGCATCTTCAAGCACTTTTGAAGCTTTTATACCACCAACTTGTACCGTTTTTGAAAACGTAGCTGATAAATCCGATTTCAATCTCATATTTTCACCTAAATTCGTTTTATGGGTAACCACAATATCCAATCCTTTAGATTCTGTATCGATGGCGTTTGCAAAAAAGGATGCAGCAGATGCATTGGCTTGAGATAACAAATTTCTCAATTCATCACCCTCTGGACCACTAGGTGCCGAAAATTGTCCAGTATACACCACTCTATCATCAATTGCTACAAAATAGCCATCAACTGTTAAACTAATATTGGCTTCAGGAATTTTGGCCGTAAACCCTACACTTACACTTCTAGACGTTTCTTCTTTCAACTGAGGAATTCCCAATAATTTTGCAGCTCTACTGTCATTAGAAAAAGTCCCAACTTCAACAGGTTGTCCTAAATTATTAAAAATTGTCGATGTAGAATTAAAATTCAACTGATGTAACGAAGGCGCTCTAAAACCCGTATTTAAAGCGGCTCTAATGTTAAAATTATCTGCTGCTTTTAATAAAGTGGCCAATTTAAAATTAATAGTGGACCCAAAATCTGAATAATCTTCAAATCTGGTTGCAAAGCTTGCCATAAACGTATCGGTAAAATCAGCTTCAATATCAAAGTATCCAGCGACACTGCTTCTTCCTCTTGACAATTCGTTGGCTGGGCTAAATCCTGGGAATACTTGAGAACCACCTGGTCTATTATGAGATGAACCTGGAAAGAAATCTTGTGCAGGTATCTGAGAAGCAAGTGTGATCAATTCACCCTCAGCAGTATATTGGCCATATGAAGCTTCTTCACCTGCAACAATGTCATAATTTTCCAATCTATATTCTGCTCCAAAGGCCACATTTAAACCACTTAACACGTCGTCATAATACTTACTCACATCTAAATTGGTCGTGTTTTGAGCAAAGCTAAACCCTCCTGCGTCAAAAGTAGTAGGAGATGCTTTTTGAAGTGATGCATTAAACGTATTTCCAATAACATATAAGAATTCATTTTTACCATAAGTGTTACTAAAATCTACATCCCAACTGGAAATTTTTCCTTTTATTCCTACAGAAATAGATTTATCTTTGATATTTGAATTAATTTCTGGTAAAAACCCATTCATGTACGCTGGGGTATAGGTTCTACTTTGATTTGGTAACCTATAGAATCCCGCAGAATTTCCAGTTCTGGAACTTATGCCTGCAAAAGAATAAAATTCAGTCCCGTTATCATCCAAAGGAATGGACAAGTTAGCAAAGAAGCGTCCGCCTCTTAATTTGGATTGACCAACGCGCATATTAAAATCGCTTCTTGTTAATCCTCTTGCAGCTAATTCTGCTGATGTATTATCTCCAGCTAATATGACTTGTAATTCTGATTTCGTTAAGTTGCTACCATTTGGAATAATTCCTGCTTGACCTGCATAAAAATTAACGTCATCCACATCATCGTCTAATAAACTTGATAAGTCATAATTGTCATTATTTGCAAAACGTTCCACTGTATTATAAAGATTAAAAACTTCGCCTTCCCATTCTTTCATTCTGCTATAGTCTTCTCTGACATCAAAATCTCCTGTAAAGTTGATAAATCCTCCTTTTTCACCAAGAGACAATCCATAATTGGCACTAATATTAGTGGAACCACCATCAACACCGCCTGTTTGGTCATTAGCATTTTTGGTAAAATTGGCCCCAGTAGTAACTTTTATATCGAGCTCATTAACAACGTCGTTTAAAACAATATTGATCACACCGGCAATGGCATCACTACCGTATTGAGCCGCTGCTCCATCGCGTAACACTTCAATTCGTTTTATGGATGCTGCTGGTATAGCATTTAAATCTGTACCTACACTACCTCTACCAAAAGTACCATTAACGTTCACTAATGAAGAGTTATGACGGCGCTTGCCGTTGATTAAAACCAATACTTGATCGGGTCCTAAACCCCGTAATGAGGCTGGATCGATATGGTCCGTCCCATCAGAAATAGTTTGCGTATTCGAGGTAAACGACGGCGCTACATAATTTAAAATTTGATTCAAATTAGTTTGTGGGCCAGAAGAAATCAATTCTTTGACATCAATAACATCAATAGGAACAGCACTTTCAATAGCTGTACGACCGGGAGCACGAGAACCTAAAAGTACAATTTCGTCCAATGCAACTCCAGATTTCATGGTTACATTTAACGTATTTGAAGACACCTTTAACTCCTGTGAATCATAACCTACAAAAGAAAACACCAATACATCGCCAATTTGGGCGTTCACGGTATATTTTCCATCAAAATCTGTTGTTGACCCTGTTGTTGTACCTTTAATAATAATGGATACACCAGGTAATGGTCCTGAATCATCTGTAACGATTCCTGAAATTTGGGCATTCGAAAATATTGAAAAACCGAAGCAAATCAATACTAATAAAAAGTATTTTTTTATCATAATTTAAGTTTTTTTGTTTCCCCAAGGTATTGATATTCTTCAACTTTTTAAAAATAATCTGAATATATTTTATTTTATAATTTATAATTTGAAATTAATTTCGGTATTCCGATTAGTAAAATAATAGTATTTTTGATCTGTAAATTTTTTGAATAAAAACCCATCAAAATGCTCGACAAACTTCACATTATCAATCGATTTATAAGGTATGTCACTGTAGACACAGAATCCGACCCAAACTCTAACACAACTCCAAGTACTTCAAAGCAATGGGATTTAGCAAATGCCCTAGTTGAAGAATTGAAATCCATTGGAATGAGTGATGTAACAATCGATAACAATGCATACATTATGGCGACCTTACCCAGTAACGTATCACATCAAGTGCCAACCATTGGATTTATCTCTCATTTCGACACGTCTCCAGACTTTACTGGCGCCAAGGTCAAACCTCAAATTGTTGACAAATATGATGGAAAAGATATTATTTTAAATGCTGAACAACAGATTGTTTTGTCTCCAGATTATTTTGAAGACTTGTTACAATACAAAGGACAAACATTAATTACTACAGATGGTACAACCCTTTTGGGAGCCGATGATAAAGCCGGTATTTGTGAAATTGTTTCGGCAATGGAATATTTGATTCAACATCCAGAAATTAAGCATGGACCTATTAAGGTTGGCTTTACGCCTGACGAAGAAATTGGTCGTGGGGCTCATAAATTTGATGTCCAAAAATTTGGAGCCGACTGGGCCTATACCATGGACGGCAGTCAAATTGGTGAATTGGAATTCGAAAATTTTAATGCGGCCAGTGCCAATGTAAAAGTACAAGGCAAAATAGTGCATCCTGGATATGCCAAAGGTAAAATGATCAATTCTATGTATATCGCTACAGAATTTATAAATGCTCTGCCAAGAATGGAATCCCCAGAACATACTGAAGGGTATCAAGGCTTTTTTCATTTGCACCATATTGATGGAAAGGTTGATGAAACTACTTTGCATTACATCGTAAGGGATCATGACAAAAATCATTTTGAAGCTAGAAAAGAAGTCATGCAAAATCTAGCCAATGAAATCAATTCAGAACATGATAGAGAAGTCATCACTATCGACATAAAAGACCAATATTTTAATATGAAGGAAAAAGTGGAGCCCGTTATGCATATTGTCGATATTGCCGAAGAAGCGATGAAACTATTGCATATAAAACCCATAATTAAACCCATTAGAGGTGGAACCGATGGATCCCAATTATCATATATGGGATTGCCCTGTCCAAACATTTTTGCTGGAGGTCATAATTTTCATGGGCGCTATGAATATGTTCCTGTTGAAAGTATGATGAAAGCAACCGAAGTCATTTGTAAAATTGCCGAATTAACAGCTGAAAAAGCTACATCATATGAATCAGATAATAGAACAGCTTAACAGGAATAAGGCGGTCTTCCAAGACTTACTTACAAACAATACTGAAGAGCAGGTTCTATGGAAACAAGCTCCTGAAAAATGGTGTCTGTTGGAAATTGTGTGCCACTTATATGATGAGGAGCGTTACGATTTTAGGTTTAGAACCCAATGGGTATTGGAAACCCCAAATCAATCTCCACCTCCAATTGACCCTGTAGGTTGGGTCTTGGCACACCACTATATAAAACAAGATTATTCCAAAATGCTCAATACGTTTTTGATGGAACGCGACCAATCTTTAATTTGGTTACAATCTCTTAAAAATGTAAATTGGGATCACACGTTTGAACATCCAAAACTTGGAACGCTATCAGCAAAGCATTTTTTAACCAATTGGTTGGCGCATGATTATTTGCACATGAAACAAATACTGAAATTGAAATATGATTTTCTAAAACATCAATCTGGTGAAAATCTGGATTATGCTGGTGTATGGCCCTAATCAAGTTAATCAACTATATAAAAATAGATATGAAAAAGGTAAATTCAGTTGAAGAGTACATCGAGGTTCATTCGCATTTTGGTGAAGCGTTAGCTCTTTTAAGACAAATTATCAATTCAACAGAACTTGAAGAAACCTTAAAATGGAATGCTCCTGTTTACGCTTTAAACGGTAAAAATGTTTTAGGCCTAGGGGCTTTCAAACATCATTTTGGAATTTGGTTTTTTAACGGTGTTTTTCTAAAAGACAAAAACCATCTCCTTACAGCTGGTCAGGAAACTACAAAAGGTCTACGCCAAATGCGTTTTGAGTCGCCTTCAGAAATTGATAAAAACGCAGTTTTAGCCTATGTAAAAGAAGCCATTGAAAACCAAAAATTGGGTAAAGAAATAAAACCAGAAAAAAAGGGAAAAGCTGTTATAATCCCTAAGGAATTAAACGAAGCCTTTAAAAAAAATACGGTACTCCATAATGCCTTCAAAAGGCTAACCCCTTCTAAGCAAAGAGAATATGCAGACTATATTGCTACGGCCAAAAGAGCAGAGACCAAACAATCTCGTTTGGAAAAAATTGCTCCTATGATATCACAAGGTATTGGATTAAATGATAAATACAAAAACTGTTAAATAAAAAAAGCCACCAAGAGGTGGCTTTTTTTATGTATTGACGTTTACGCCGTTGTATTAATTTTATTGCTCATTTCCATTGAGATGGCTGAACGTTCAAACTTAATTTTTCCTGCTAAAGTTTCTATAACACAACTACTGTCTTTATCATTAAGATCGACAATTTTACCGTGCATACCGCTTTTTGTAACGACTTTATCACCTTTTTTAAGCTCGTTTGCAAACTTTTTTTCTTTTTTAGTACGCTTCATTTGCGGCGCAATCATCAAAAAGTAAAATACTGCAATTATGGCTATAAGTGGTAAAAAGCTACCTATTCCTTCTCCCATCGATGTTTAGTTATGATTATGGCCTTCGTGACCAGGTTGTGTGCTTGTTTGAGTGCCTGCTGGTTGTAAAACAGGGCTTGATCCATTAGTGGCAGCAGCATTTGGATCTGCTTCAATAAATGCTTTAATTTTAACAGACTCTGTACCACTCTCAGTATTAGTAGTAAGTGTTATGGTTTTTGAAACTTGGTTCGCACCTTTACCATTAAACTTAACAGTAAAATGTCCTGATTCACCTGGAGCTAAAGGTTCTTTACTCCAATCTTCAGGAACAGTACATCCGCAAGTACTTTTAATATTACTAACTACTAATGGGGATTTACCTGTATTGGTATATTTAAAAACAGTTTCAACTGGAGTGCCATTAATAATCGTTCCAAAATCATGTTCCTCTTCTTCAAAAGAAATCGCTGGTAATTCTCCTGCAGTTGCATCTCTTTCTGCAGCAGCAGCTACATTTGCTTCATTTACTTTACTTTTCGCATCATCTTTACATGACGTAAACGCCACTAAACAAAGTGCGCTTAAACCTAATATCACTTTTTTCATTGCTAAAATTTTAATTATTTTTAAAAGGTTACTATATTCAGTGGATAAAAATACTAATTATTTCGTCTAATCAAAACTTTTTAACCTTATTACAACAACCCTCTTCCTACTTTTAGGTGCTTTCCTTGATCAGAATATTCTTTAATAATTTTATCTAAAATACCATTGATGAAGATACTACTTTTTGGTGTTGAATATTCTTTTGCAATTTCTAAATACTCATTGATGGTCACCTTTACAGGGATGGACGGAAATTTTTGAAACTCGCACAAGGCCATCTGAAGTAATACTGCATCAAGATTTGCGATACGTTCCGTGTCCCAATTTGTAGTCTTATTTGAAATTTCTTCACTAAATTTTGAACGGTTTAGTATTGTTTTTTTGAACAGATCAATTGCAAAATCGAGATCTTCCAAATCTTTGTACAATCTTGGTGTAAAATACGATTGTGGTACATCTGGTTTTGCTTTTTTAAGAAGCTTCAAGATGCTTGTATTTACGATTGGCAGATCATCAATCCAAGTCAATTTTTTATCTTCAAAATAGTCATATAGTTTTTCGTTGGGCGCTACAATCTCAGAAAAAATATGAATTAAAAAGCTTTTATCCTCATTAAAATCTGAAGATTTGGATTTCATATAATCCTTATATATTGGACTTTCCAGAATAGCTTTAAATATGATATCCACATATTCAAAATCCAAATACCAATAATCTAATTTTCGATTTTCAAGTTCATTTTTTAAAAGGACATCATCCTTAATAAGGGCAAGAATTTTGTTGTTGGTAAACTTGTGATTTGGGTTTTTTTCTTCTTTTGTCGCCAGAATCTTTTTTTGGGTTTTGGCCAAATGATCTTCAGCTTTTTTTTGGACCTCAACTAGTAAAGAAAGTACAATCAAGTAGAGATCGTACATGCTCTCTAGACTCTGTAGTAAAAATTTTTCGTCTTTTTTTAGGTCATCACTTTCAGTACCATTAAAGGCATATAGGGTTTGCATGACTTTAATGCGTATGTGTCGTCTAGTTAACATATATAAAGAACATATTTAATTTAAAAAAGCGAAAGCTTATCCATTTCGCCCTGCAAAAATACTATTATTTTCCAATATCAAATGTGTTCTTTCGAATCACGGTCTCTTTTTTTCTAGATTTTCTTTTGCCCTGGCCTCAATGCGTTCATTTGCAATCATAACTGCTGCTGTGTTGGTGGCCATATTGTTGTCTTTGGCACGTTTTAAAATTTCCAATGTTGTATTGTAAATGTTTTCCGTTTTTCTAATCGCTTCTTGATTATCATAACTTTCTAACTCGGCATTTACATTGATTAGCCCTCCGGCATTGATTAAAAAGTCAGGAGCATAAATAATACCTCTTTCCTTTAAAATTCGTCCGTGTTTAACCTCATCCTCCAACTGGATGTTGGCCGATCCAGCAATAACTTTTGCCTTGAGTTTATAAATGGTACTGTCGTTTATGGTTGCGCCTAAAGCACATGGTGCATAAATATCCATAGATTCATTATAAAAATCAGGGCCTCTATAAATTGCGACTTGAAATTTAGACCTCACGGCTTCCAAACGTTCTTCATCAATATCTGTAATAGTAACGTCCGCCCCTTCGTTCAAGAGGTTTTCTATCAATGCTTCTCCAACACTTCCAACGCCCTCCACAAAAATATTTTTTCCTTCTAAAACATCAGACCCAAATTTAAACTTAGCAGCAGCTTTCATCCCCATAAAAACCCCAAAGGCAGATATTGGTGAAGGGTTACCTGTGCCGCCTTTACTTTTAGAGATGCCAGTAACATAAGGAGTAACTTCTCTTATGGAATCCATATCACTAGAGTTCGTACCCACATCTTCTGCAGTGATATACTTACCACCTAAAGCATGTACAAACTCTCCAAACTTATGTATCAATTCAGGTGTTTTTTGTGTATTGGGATCTCCAAGGATGACAGCTTTTCCGCCACCTAAATTCAATCCCGAAATCGCTGCTTTAAGGGTCATACAGCGCGAGAGCCTGAGGACATCATTTAAAGCTTCCCACTCACTGTTATAAACACGCATCCTTGCACCTCCAAGAGCTGGCCCTAAAACACTATTGTGAATTCCAATTATTGCTTTTAAACCAGTATCTTTGTCGCTACAAAACACAACTTGTTCATGATTATCAAAGGAAAGTTGTCCAAAAACAGGATCAACTTTTAACAAATCATGTGTATGTATAACATCTAATGTCATTTGTAATTATTTATATGCCTATTTTAAAGAATATGGAAAATAGCGTGCAAAAATAGGTCATTATTAAGGTTTTAACAAAATAATGCTGTTAAATATACAGGGCATTAAAATTAGTTTTTTTATAATTTTTAAATGAAAGAATTACAGCATCTCAATAAATATTTTATCAAATATAAATACAGTTTATTATTAGGTATTATCATTACCATATTTGCTAAAATATTTTCTCTTTTCATCCCGCGTTTAATCAGTCATTCCGTTAATGTAGTTGACGAATTTAGAAAAGGCTCTATTCCTGATATTGAATTTGTAAAATCAGAATTATTTATCAATATTCTTTATATAGTAGGCGCCTCGATTGTTACTGCTATTTTAACATTTTTAATGCGCCAAACCATCATAAATGTTTCAAGACATGTAGAATACGATTTAAAAAATGAAGTCTTTCAGCAATACCAACGTTTATCATTAAGCTTCTATAAATCCAATCGTACAGGAGACTTAATGAACCGAATCAGTGAAGATGTGAGTCGGGTAAGAGAATACGTAGGGCCTGCCATTATGTACTCTTTAAACATGGTAACCCTATTTGTTGTCGCTTTGATTTATATGTTCAGCGTGGCACCTAAATTAACGTTTTATGTGGTCGCGCCATTGCCAATACTTTCTATTGTGATCTATAAACTAAGTAAAATCATCAATCAAAGGAGCACAATAGTACAGCAATATTTATCTAAATTATCTGCTTATACTCAAGAATCTTTTAGTGGCATTTCAGTGATTAAGTCCCACGTCATTGAAGAACAAAATTTTAACACCTTCTATGCCATTTCCAATGATGGCAAACAAAAGCAAATAAATTTAACTAAAGTACAGGCTCTGTTTTTTCCTTCCATGATATTGCTCATAGGCATTAGTAATCTCCTTGTGATTTATATTGGCGGAATACAATACATTAACGGTGAAATTAAAGATATCGGGACCATTGCTGAGTTTTTAATTTATGTGAATATGCTTACTTGGCCTGTAGCCGCTGTAGGCTGGGTAACCTCTTTGGTACAACAGGCCGAAGCTTCACAGAAACGTATCAATGAATTTTTGAAACTCGTCCCTGAAATTAAAAACAAGGTAGACGTTTCATCAAATATTGAAGGCCATATCGAATTTAAAAACGTCTCGTTTACCTATCCCGATACTAAAATTCAAGCCTTAAAAGACGTGAGTTTTACAATTAAAAAAGGAGAAACGTTAGCTGTTTTAGGTAAAACAGGGTCTGGAAAATCAACCCTTTTAGATTTGATTGGACGACTTTATGACATTGAATCCGGCAGCATACTGGTAGATCACACCCCGGTTGATTTACTCAACTTAAACGATTTGAGAAACAGCATTGGTTATGTCCCTCAAGATGCCTTTTTATTTTCAGATTCCATAAAAAACAACATTATGTTTGGAAAGGAAGACGCTACTGAAGACGAAGTGATTGAAGCCGCCAAAAATGCCAATGTCCATAAAAACATTGTTAGATTCACAAATGGTTATGAAACCAAATTGGGCGAACGCGGTGTCACCTTATCTGGTGGCCAAAAGCAAAGGATATCCATAGCACGTGCCATTATTAAATCGCCAGAAATTTTATTGTTTGATGATTGTCTGTCGGCTGTGGATACAGAAACCGAAGAAAAAATCCTTAAAAACCTAAGTAAAATATCAAAAGGTAAAACTTCCATAATTGTGAGTCATAGAATTTCATCTGCAAAAAATGCCGACCATATTATTGTTTTAGATGAAGGCAAGATCGTGCAATCTGGCACCCACGAGTCCTTATTGAATGTAGAAGGTCACTATAAAGAGCTCTATGATAATCAGCTTAATGAACCTCCTGAAGACCAATTGCTTTAAGTTTAAATTGGTTCTTTTCCTTAATTAACTTAAAAATTAAATAGAAATACTTAAAAGAAATACCATAAATTGTTGGTTACTATGCTTTTTTTTTGGATTTTTGAAATCCTAAACCGATAATAAAATAATATCTATGAGTGATCACGGCATGATGGAAAAAGAGGAAATTTTCTCAAAAGTATTAAGAGCAGGAAGAAGAACTTATTTTTTTGATGTAAGGTCTACAAAAGCTGGTGACTATTACCTGACGATTACAGAAAGTAAAAAATTTACAAATGATGATGGTTCATTTCACTACAAAAAACATAAAATCTATTTATACAAAGAAGATTTTACTGAATTTAATGAAATACTCAAGGAAATGACCGATTATATCATTAATGAAAAGGGTGACGAGGTCATTAGCGAACGCCACCAAAAGGACTTTAAAAAAGATGATGATCAAACCGACGATTTAAAACCAGATGAGGAACCCGTTGAAAAATCGAGCGGCAGTTTTACTGATATTAATTTTGAAGATATTTAAACTTTTTTGATTTTAAATAAAACATATAAAGCCGTTACCCCACCGTAACGGCTTTTTTTTATATTTATCACTAATTGCAAACTTTATTCAAATGAAACTAATTTATTCTCTAGCTTGTCTTTTTCTTTTTAAATCATTAGCATTTTCACAAACCGATTTAACTTATTACTTACCACAAAACATAACCTATAACCAAAATATCCCCACACCAAAATCCGTCATTGGTCATGAAGTTGGTGAATGGCACATCACACACGATAAACTGGTTCAATATATGTATGCTTTGGCAAATGCTTCAGACAGAATTACGATCGAAAATAGAGGTGCTTCATTTGAAGGGAGACCAATTCTGCTACTTACAATCACTTCACCAAAAAATCATCAGCAATTGGACAAGATTCGTGAAGCCCATATTGCTTCTACCGAAACTAACACCGTTGACACATCCAATATGCCCATTGTAGTATATCAGGGATTCTCGATACATGGCAACGAACCCAGTGGATCTAATGCAGCATTGTTGGTGGCGTATTATTTGGCAGCGGCTGAAGGCGACTACATATCAACGCTCTTAGATCATACCGTGATCTTATTTGACCCTTCCTTTAATCCTGATGGTCTACAACGTTTCGCCTATTGGGCCAATTCCAATAAAAGCAAAAACTTAAACCCCGACCCAAATGACAGGGAGTATAATGAAGTATGGCCGCGTGGTAGAACTAACCATTACTGGTTCGATTTAAATAGAGATTGGTTGCCTGTACAGATGCCAGAATCAAGAGCGCGATTGGAAACCTATCATAATTGGTTGCCTAATATTTTGACCGACCATCATGAAATGGGAACGAATGCTACGTTTTTCTTTCAACCCGGAATTCAATCCAGAACACATCCCTTGACCCCAAAAATGAATCAGGAATTGACAAAACTAATCGGAAATTTTCATGCCAAAGCCCTAGATAAAATAGGTTCATTATATTACACCGAAGAGAGTTATGACGATTTTTACTACGGAAAAGGCTCGACATTTCCTGATATCAATGGCGGTATCGGTATTTTATTTGAACAGGCTAGTTCTCGTGGACATATTCAAGAAAGTGATAATGGAATCCTCACATTTCCATTTACTATAAGAAACCAATTTACGGCGGCACTTTCCACTTTGGAAGCTGCTAAAACCATGCGGGAACAAATCTTAAATTATCAGCATGATTTTTATAAAGAAGCCCGCAATGAAGCCGCCAAAGAGAATGGCAAGGCCATTGTTTTTGGGGACGAAAAAGATGCTGCTAAAACTTATCATCTCGCCGAAATCCTAAAGCGACAACACATCACCTTTAATGAACTAAAAAATGATGTTACCCTTAACGGAAAACAGTTCAAAAAAGGCTATAGTTATGTGGTTCCTAAGAATCAAAAAAATACCCGTTTGATCAATGCCATGTTTGAAAAACGAACAACATTCGGGGATAGCTTATTTTATGATATTTCTGCATGGACTTTTCCTTTAGCTTTTGATTTGGATTATGCTGAAGGTGTTTCAACCTCAAATGCTGGAGACGTAGTAAACACTCTTGAAATGAAGGCAGGCAATGTGTCTTCAAAAAGTAATTATGCCTATTTGATGGAATGGCATGAATATTATACTCCAAAAGTCTTGAACAAGATTTTAAATAATGGCATTAGGGCAAAGGTTGGCTTAAAACCATTTGGACTTAATGGCATCCAGTACGATTATGGAACCATCTTGATTCCAGTTCAAAATCAAAGCAAAACTACGGATGAACTTTATATTATTTTAAATGAAATTGCTAAAGAAGGGCATGTCCAAATCCAAGGGGTTTCGACAGGATTGACTCAAGGCATCGATTTAGGAAGTACAGAATTTAAAACTTTGGAACAGCCCAAAATTGCGCTGCTGGTGGGCAATGGTATATCGAGTTATGACGCTGGAGAAATTTGGCATCTGTTTGACCAACGCTACGATATTACGATCACCAAATTAGATACCGATAATCTTAGAAGAGCAGATTTAAGTAGGTACAATACCATTATAATGGCTAGTGGATCAACCGATGCTGATAACGCTAAGATTCTAAAAACTTGGGTAGAAAATGGAGGCACTTTAATAGGTTACAAAAATGCTTTGCGATGGTTAAATACCAATGAATTTATAAAACTTGACCTTAAAAAAATGGAACGCACTGCCGTAAATATCACGTATGAGCAAATCGATGATTTTAAAGGTGCACAAGAAATAGGAGGTGCTATTTTTGAAGCAAAAACAGACCGTTCTCACCCCATAAATTTTGGTTATAAAAATGATAAGATTGCGTTATTCAGAAATTCAACTATGTTTTTAAACCCCGACAAGCAAAGCTATAACAACCCGATTCAATATACTAAACGCCCCTTGTTAAGCGGCTACATTTCAAAACCCAATTTGGACAGTTTAGCCAGTACGGTTCCATTTAAGGTCGGCCGATTAAAAAAAGGAAAAGTGGTGGCCTTTACTGATAACACCAATTTTAGGGCGTTTTGGTATGGAACTAATAAATTGCTGATGAACGCAATCTTTTTTAGAAAGCAATTATAGTTTTACCGCAATAAGTATTAGGATTAAAACACCAAAAAAATACAAAAGTGCCAATTTAAAACTTGCCAAAATCAACAAAATTAATGTTAAGACAAGCACATAAATTGGCACGATTGAAATGGCGACAACAAATCTAAAAGTAGATCTAAACTCAATTTCTTCGATTTTGGGTAGAACTGCTAGCTTCCAAATGAGATAGGGCACAATCAAAGCTAGAATCATCAAAAACTTAAAAACCTTCTTAAGTATTGAAAAATCTTTTGTTTGGACTGGCTCACAATTTTTAAAGTTACTGGTGATGCATGTATTAACGGCTTCGGGATTTAAAAAATCGACTTTTTTCTGGTTAAGCCTGCTTACTGTCGCGTCGTAATCCTCTGAAGCAATATGTGTTGTGAGTTCGCACAAGCTATTGAACACCTTTGTTTTTAAATCTACTACCATTTCATTTTGAGTTTTAAACTCTTCAGCAGAACTTGGTATTGGTTTTCCAAAATAAAGCGACACACTATCGCCAAATTTTTCGGCTTGTACATAATTCAACCCCACAGGAATCATTTGTAATTGGGTTTCAGGATACTGTTCTAAGGTCTCAAAAATGATACGCGTAAATCCTTTGCTCAATGGTCTTACCGTTCGGTTTAAATGATGTGAGCCTTCCGGAAATATGACTATCGCCTGTTCTTTGTCTAACAGTTCAGCGCTCTTTTTAAAAATCGCATTATTTTTTGAAAGATTATTCCATCCGTCCCTGACCCTGTACACGGGTAACATCAATAAACTTTTCAAAATTTGAGCAACAATGGCATTTTGAAACACACTGGCCCGAGTTAAAAAATAAGAAAAACGTCCGCATTTGGTAGCAATCAATAAGGCATCCAATAAAGCATTTTGATGATTGGCCAAAAATAGAACTGCTCCAGTTTTAGGAACATGCTCAGCATTGACAACTTTGATGTCTTTGTAATAAAAAAACAATCCCAAGCGAATGTACGCTCTAATCGTATGTAGCCATAAAGATTTCAAAATCTTGTTGTTTTGGGAGCCAATTTAGGAAACCAGCGAACCATTTTTAACCTTGTGTTCAGGGTTGAGCAGCGTAACATCTTTACCATCCACAGCACCCAACACCAAACATTCGCTTATAAATTTGGCAATTTGTTTATTTGGAAAATTGACCACTGCCACAATTTGCCGGTTCAGTAAAGCTTCTTTGTTATACAATGTGGTGATTTGTGCAGATGATTTTTTGATGCCCAAAGCCCCAAAATCGATGGTGAGTTGGTAGGCAGGATTTCGAGCCTCAGGAAAGTCCTTCACCTCAATGATGGTTCCCACTCGTAAATCCACTTTGGTAAAATCTTCAAATGTTATACTTTGATCCATTGTCGTAACTTGCTTTATCGTGTAAATATAAAAAACTACGCGGTATAGATGGGTATGAAGTTCAATCAAAAAAATTAACTTTGTAATGGACTCGTGTTTAATCTTAAATGAGATTCCGTCTAAGCAGGAACTATTATGGCTCGAACTTTATCAAATATGCTGCCTTTAGGCACACAAGCACCCGATTTTACATTGTTGGACACAATATCCCAACAACAGATGAGCCTACACGATCTTAAAGGTTTAAAAGGCACCGTGATTCTTTTTATCTGCAACCACTGCCCTTTTGTAAAACATGTCAATTCCCAAATTGCGAAACTGGCAACAGTTTATAAACCAAACCACATCAATTGCATTGCCATTTCCAGCAATGACGTCGAACATTACCCACAAGATGCGCCACACTTTATGAAACAAAACGCCTTAGAACAAGGTTTTATTTTTCCGTATCTGTACGACGAGGCCCAAGCTGTTGCCAAAGCCTATGACGCAGCCTGTACTCCAGATTTCTATCTGTTTGATGACGCCCTAACATTAGTGTATCGTGGACAATTAGACGATTCCAGACCAGGCAACGGATTGCCCGTAACTGGTAACGATTTGCGAAACGCTATAGATAAACTATTAAAAAACCAACCCATTTCTCAACACCAAAAACCCAGTATTGGCTGTAATATTAAGTGGAAGTTGTGAGCCGGTTTCTTTTAATAGAGAAAAAATCACCAGAATAAAATCTGACCTGAAAAACATAGGGTCGTAAAGGAAAAATCCTCACACATCTGAGAGCCTACCTAAAATACCTTTCTGAAAAAATTATCAAAATATATAATTTTCACTATGATAAAATTATTTTTTTGATAATTAATTATCGTATTACAATAATTTATTGTTTATTTGCAATAATATATAAAAATTTAGTAAGATGAAGAATGTCAAAATCATTTCTACAATTTTATTCTATATCACAAGAATAGTAGCCATTGCATATATTTTGGTCACAATTTATGCACTCTTTTCATTAGTAACGGAATGGAGTTACATTACACAAGATAATGGAAACTATTTTGCAGTCTGTTATCCATTTACCGAAATCAAATTTCTGCTTGGAGAGAACAATTGGAGTTATAAAATTTTTGAATTTCTTATTCCAATTGGCGCTTATGGTATTTTCTTTTTTTTAGTGAGTAATGTATTCAATGCTTTTAAACAACCCAAACTGTTTACGGAATATGGTGTAAATCAATTAAAATGGTTCTATTTGGCAAATATTTTTGTGCCTTCAATCTTCATTTTAGTGACCTTAATTTTCACCGGCAACATAGAAGATGGATTGGAATGGGCTGCAGTAATTCACTTTTTTCTGGGTGTCTTTGCTTATTTCCTTTATGCCATTTTTAAACAAGGCTTCAATCTACAGAACGAACAAGATTTATACATATAGTTATGGCAATAGTAGTAAATATAGATGTTATGCTTGCCAAACGAAAGATGCAAAGCAAGGAATTGGCAGAAATCCTGAATATTACACCCGCTAATTTATCCATATTAAAAACGGGGAAAGCCAAAGGGTTTCGGTTTGATACTTTAGAGGCTATTTGTAAAGCATTAGATTGTCAACCAGGCGATGTTATGGAGTATGTAGAAGAATAAATTTCAAACAATTATTTAATTAAATATCAACTACTTAACTGAAGTTGACAGGTAGCGTTTTGTCTAAATTTTAGCATAAATCAATCATTAATAATTATCAATTCAATCAAAAAATGAACAGTTTAAAAATCAAAAATCTCACAAAAACCTATGCCAATGGCGTAAAAGCGTTGAGCAACATTTCGCTTGAAATCGAAAACGGAATGTTTGGATTATTGGGTCCAAACGGCGCAGGAAAATCTACACTAATGAAAACCATCGTTGGTCTGCAACAATCCGACAAAGGTTCAATTGTATTCAATGATGAAGATCTAATTGAAAATCCTATAGTCATCAAAAAACAATTGGGCTATTTACCCCAAGATTTTGGGGTTTATCAAAACATTTCGGGATATGACTTGCTCAATCACTTGGCAATATTAAAAGGCCTCTATGATAAAAACACTCGAAAAGAACAACTATTGGCACTACTCGAAAAGACTAATTTATTGGAGAAAAAAAACAAAGCTGTTAGTACGTATAGTGGCGGAATGCGTCAGCGTTTTGGTGTGGCACAAGCACTTTTAGGTGATCCAAAAATTATTATTGTAGATGAACCAACAGCTGGTTTAGACCCTGCTGAAAGAAATCGTTTCAATAATTTGTTAAGTGAAATTGGTGAAAACATCATAGTAATTCTATCAACACATTTGGTGGAAGATGTGAGAAATTTGTGCACACAAATGGCAATTATCAATAAAGGAGAATTACTATTAACTGGCAAACCTGAACAGTTTATTGCTGAAATTAATGGCAAGGTTTGGAAGAAACAGATTGATAAAAATAAACTTTCAGAATATCAGAATCAGTACAAGATAATATCTACCCAATTGCAAGCTGGCAAATTGAGCATTAAAGTTTTTGCTAATGTAAATCCGCTAAACGGATTTATACAAACAGAAGCAGATTTAGAAGATGTTTATTTCACCACATTACAAAAACTACAATAAGATGCTTCAACATTTAATTTTATTCGAATGGAAATTTTATGTCCGTAAAATTTCATTTTATATCATGCTATTATCATTTTTTGGTGTTGGTATATGGGCAGGAACTTCCGCAGGAATTGCATTTCCAAACATCAAATATAATTCTCCTTATGCCATCACTTTCATATTAGGGCTATTTTCGTTGGCAAGCCTCTTTCCCATCGTAATAATGGCTTCACAAAGTCTATTGCGAGAAAGAGACAACCATTTTGAACAGATATTGTATACAACACCAATAACAATTAGAAACTATTTTGTGAGCAGGTTTTTATTAGTTTTTGGAGTAGCTGTATTTACATATCTACTATTCCTAATTGGATATATGTTTGGGCATTTTATGAAAATAGATGATAGCGAAAATTGGGAAGTCTTTCATTTAAATTATTACCTAAATTCTTTATTGGTAATCGTACTTCCCAATATCTTTTTATGTACCGCTATAGTTTGTTGCACCGCTTGGTTTAGCAAAAATAAAATGTCTATTTATTTAAGCGGATTGGGCATTTATGTGCTGTATATGATTGGTTCTATTTTTTCAAATTCACCCTTATTAGCCAGTGCTTCACCTGCTTCTGATAGCGCAATGGGCCTATCGGCAAAGTTAGACCCATTTGGAATGGCAGCATTTTTTGAACAAACTCGATATTGGACAGCGTTACAAAAAAACACAATGGTTCTGGAGCTTTCAGGAAACTTATTATTTAATAGAATAGCAATTATTTTATTGGCTCTTGCCCTTTTATATAGTGCCTATAAACGCTTCCAATTCAAAACCTCAAACAAGCAAAAAAAGAAAGTTGAAACTGTAGTTGAATTAGCCGACAAAAAATATGTGTATACCAGAACAGCAACAAAATCAAATGGAAAAAAATATTTTATCTCAACAATTATAACTTTTTTAAAAATAGATTTAAAATCAACCCTAAAAAGCATTCCATTTGTTTTACTGATTGTCATGACTTTATTTATAGTAGGTATGGAAATGTATGGGGCAATAGAAGGAGGTATTCGATTGCCACAATATTTTGTTACTACCACTTTAATGGTAAATACAATTTTGGCAACAATTCCTTTTATATTGTTATTGGCGATGCTATTTTACGGAAGTGAATTAGTTTGGAAAAGTAAAGGCGTCAATTTTATAGTTATCGAGAATTCAACGCCATTTTCAAATTCGGCTTTATTCATTTCAAAATTTATTACGGTATCTATCATTTCGTTGATTTTGATATTTACCTCTATTATTTTTGGTATAATATTTCAGATTTTGTATCACTATCCAATCATTGATTGGAACACTTATTTGTCCTTATTATATTTCATCGGCTTGCCTGCATCGCTTTGTGGCCTTGTTATTATTGCTTTTCAGTACCTTATTAAAAACAAATACATTGCACTTTGTGCTTCTGCTGTCTTTTTGATTTTGACAAATTCATCTTTAGGTAAAGCGTTTGGTTTTAAACATCCACTATCTCGATTTGCCAACTATATACCCGATACCTTTAGTGATATAAATGGTTTCGGATATATACCAAAAGCATTTTCAGTTTCGATGTTTTACAGCTTGTCTTTTGCAGTATTACTTTCAGTTTTGGCTATTCTTTTTTTGAACAAAACGGTTTTAAAAACAAAATGGAAATCATTCACCATTTTAATTTTACTTTTTGTGGTCATGTTATTAACAGGGGTTTATATTTTCACAAAAAGTGATGCTGTTTCTGAAGAAATTCAATTGAATTGGCAACAGCATTATGAAGAAAAATACAAATCCTATAAAAACAACCCGCAGCCAAGCATTACCGATGTAAAAACAAACATTGATTTATTTCCTGAGAAGAATAGCTATAAAGTTGAAGGGACATACCTTTTGGTTAATAAAACTCAATCTGAAATTTCAGAAGTTTTAATCAATACATCAAATGAAATTACTTGGAATTCTATTGCTTCATCGCAATTAACTTTAGTAAAAAAAGATAAAGAATTTGGGCAATATCTATTTAAAACAAAACAAAAATTGTTCCCGAATGACAGTATTTCCATCTGCTTTGATTTTGAATATAAAATAGAACCTTTAAAAGGGCATCAATCATTTAATGCCATCGTGGAAAATGGTGCTTTTATGCGAATTAGCAATTATTTCCCATCCCTAGGCTATAATTTTGACAATGAAATTGAAGATAAAGATGAAAGAAAGAAACGAGAGATGCCATTACAAGAAGCACTCACAAAAGTGGATGCGCCGTTGGCAGATCCGTACCATTATGAATTTATAAATTTTGATGTTATAGTCTCAACTTCTATAGACCAAACGGCAATTTCAGTTGGCGAACTAGTAAAAAAATATTCAAAGAATAATCGAAATTATTTTCATTATAAAGCCACTGATATCCCGTTTCGATTTGCAGTTTCATCAGCAAAATATGCGATTCAAAAATCAAGCTATAATGATATTGAAATCGAAGTTTTTTACGACCCTAAACACCATCAAAATATTTCGCATTTAATCAATAGTATAAAAAAAACATTGCGGTATTGTGAAACAAATTTTGGAAAATATCCTTACAAAACAATTCGATTTGCCGAAATCAGTTCTTTTACCAGAGGTTTTGCGGCAACGGCTTACCCTGCAACCATTTATATCAACGAAACGCAATTTCATTTAAACTTATCACAAGGCGAAGGTCACGATATTATTAATGAATTGGCAGGACACGAATTGTCGCATCAATGGTGGGGAAATGCGCAACTAAAACCCGATTATAGAGAAGGAAGTGGTGTACTTACAGAAACATTGGCTCAATACACGCAATTGATGTTATACAAAAATGAATATGGTCAAGCAAAAATGTTAGAAATGGTCAAGCTATATAAAGATATGTATGATAGCGAAAAAGCGTTTAGTGGGGAAGAACCTTTGTACAACTCAAATCCAAACAATGCCAATGTTATATATAACAAAGGCCTAGTAAAAATGCATGAATTATATGTTTTGATTGGCGAAGAAAAAATTAATGTAGCTTTAAAAAAGTTGTTGGCCAAACATAAATTTCCTTTACAACCAGCAACAACTATGGACTTGATTGAAGAATTTAAAATGGTTTCTAAAAAGGACAATTATAAGAAACTGGATGACCTATTTAAGAAGTGAAAAAACTTCGGAATCAAGTCAGACACAAAAAACATAATTTGTAGAAAGAAAAAACGACGCACAACTCCATAAAAAATAATTGTTGTTTTAGCCTAAATCAAAGATCATTACATGTCCATTCTAAAAACCCCTATTTAAGCTATACTATAAATACATCAAAAAAGAGATGATCTTTTCGGGTCACCTCTTTAGGTATTCATGATTAGACTAAGATTAAATCAAATCGAATCGATCTAGGTTCATGACCTTAGTCCAAGCCGATACAAAGTCGTTTACAAACTTCTCTTTGCTATCATCTTGTGCATACACTTCGGCATAGGCCCTTAAAATAGAATTAGAGCCAAACACTAAATCTATGCGCGTTGCGGTCCACTTCACATTCCCTGTTTTGCGATCCACAATTTCATAAACATTAGGACCCGCAGGCTTCCAATGGTAAGCCATATTGGTTAGGTTTACAAAGAAATCGTTGGTCAAAGCGCCTTCGGTATTGGTAAACACGCCGTGCTTTGTGCTGCCATAATTGGTGCCCATCACACGCATACCACCAATAAGTACGGTCATTTCAGGAGCTGTCAGTCCCATTAATTGGCTACGGTCAAGCATCAACTCTTCAGGGCTTACGACGTAATCTTTTTTTAGCCAGTTTCTATAGCCATCAGCTAAGGGTTCAAGAGGTTCAAACGATTCAGCATCTGTCATGTCATCTGTCGCATCACCACGCCCTGGGGCAAATGGAACGGTTATATTCATACCCGCTTTTTTTGCTGCTTTTTCAACGCCTACATTTCCAGCCAACACAATAGTATCGGCAATACTAATTCCAAATTTTGAAGCAATAGGTTCCAATACTGAAAGTACTTTAACTAAGCGTTCTGGTTCGTTGCCTTCCCAGTCTTTTTGAGGTGCCAAACGAATGCGTGCCCCATTGGCGCCTCCTCTGAAATCTGAACCTCTAAACGTTCTGGCACTATCCCATGCAGTTGAAACCATTTCAGAAATGGTTAAGCTTGAATCGGCAATTTTTGTTTTTACGGCATCTACATCATAACCTTTTTTGCCTTGAGGAACATAATCTTGCCAAATTAAATCTTCATGGGGGACATCAGGTCCAAAATAGCGTGCTTTAGGACCCATATCTCTATGGGTGAGCTTAAACCAAGCTCGGGCAAACACATTAGAAAAGGCCTCAAAATCATTCTTAAATCTTAACGAAATCTCTTTGTATATCGGATCCATTTTCATGGCCATATCTGCATCGGTCATCATGGGATTATAACGTGTTTTCTTATCTTCCACATCCACCGGCATATCTTCTTCTTTTATATGTATTGGCTCCCATTGCCAAGCACCTGCAGGACTTTTACGTAATTCCCACTCATGGTTGAACAACATTTCAAAGAAACCATTATCCCATTTTGTTGGATGTGTGGTCCAAGCCCCTTCCAATCCACTGGTTACCGCATCACGGCCTTTGCCCGTTCGGGTTGGATTAGCCCATCCAAAGCCTTGTCCTTCCACTGGTGCAGCTTCGGGATTAGGCCCTAAAATATCGGCATTTCCATTTCCATGTGCTTTCCCAACAGTGTGTCCGCCAGCAGTTATAGCAACCGTTTCTTCATCATTCATAGCCATACGTCTAAAAGTTTCACGTACCTGAGCTCCCGTTTTAAGTGGGTCGGGTTTACCGTTTACGCCTTGTGGATTTACATAAATTAATCCCATTTGTACAGCTGCCAATGGGTTTTCCAAAGTCGAAGGCTTATCGACATTTTCATAGCGTCCATCACTTGGAGCCAACCATTCCTTTTCAGCTCCCCAATAAG
This sequence comes from Flavobacteriaceae bacterium LMO-SS05, assembly GCA_051814705.1. Classification (GTDB taxonomy): domain Bacteria; phylum Bacteroidota; class Bacteroidia; order Flavobacteriales; family Flavobacteriaceae; genus Geojedonia. The sequence continues at coordinate 1,618,015 of JBPWQW010000001.1, read as the reverse complement.
TATCTTTTTCTGGACCCCAAATATCTTCTCGACCAAAAGCGAAACCAAAGGTTTTTAAACCCATACTCTCATATGCGATGGTTCCAGCCAGAATAATTAAATCTGCCCAACTCACTTTGTTTCCATATTTTTGCTTAATGGGCCATAATAAGCGTCGTGCTTTGTCCAAACTCACATTATCAGGCCAAGAATTTAAGGGCGCAAAACGTTGGTTGCCCGTGCCTGCTCCACCACGGCCATCGGCAATTCTATAAGTACCAGCTGCATGCCATGCCAATCGAATCATCAATCCGCCATAGTGCCCCCAATCTGCAGGCCACCAGTCTTGGCTATCGGTCATTAAATTATGAAGGTCTTTTTTCAATGCCTTTACATCTAATTTTTTTAGCTCTTCGCGATAGTTAAAATCTGTTCCCAAGGGATTAGTTTTGGTGTCGTGCTGATGAAGAATGTCCAAATTAAGTGCATTGGGCCACCAGTCCATTACCACTTTTTTGGTAGTTGTATTTCCACCATGCATGACGGGGCATTTGCTCATTCCATTTTCATTATTCATATTATTCGAGATTAAATATTAGATTAATTTTAAAACTGACTCTAACAAATTTAACAAATTGCTTGTCTATTTGCCAGTAATTCAACATTATATAAATATAAGAATATATTATTGATGACAACTATAACACTTATACCATAAATAAAGTATTAAACTTGGCTATTGATGCTGTCAATTTGAATTATGTATAAGAACGATGAACAACATACATTTAAAAAACCCACTCTTAATCCCTTCCTAGAGGGGACTAAAGGGTTTGAACAATCTAACCACATAATCCAAACCTAGTAACTTTTCACTTAGTTTGTGGTTTTCAATCCACTGTCAACTAACAATAAAATATTGAGATAACTTTATATTATTAATTTGTTGCTGTACTTTTACGCCCTCATTCAAATAAAATTTGGTTTGTATTTGTAGCAAACCTAATAACAGATACTATTAAGCGCTGCAATTAAAATCGTCAATGAAAAGCACCAACAGTTTCAGTAAAGGCATTCCCATTTCAGTTTCTTTATATGACGAAATGGGGCACGACAATTTTCAACACAAAAACCAGCAGAATAAAAAAAGAATACTAACCATCGCATCATTGGCGATTTTGATTGCTATTTGTATCAGTTTTATTGCCAAGGCTCTGATTTACCTTATTAATCTTATTACAAATGTTTCTTTTTTTGGAACTGTTTCCCTCGAACATTCAAGTCCTGCAGACCATATTCTTGGCCCCTTCGTCATTGTTATTCCAGCCATTGGCGGATTGATAATAGGCTTAATGGCTTATTATGGCTCTAAAGCTATTCGTGGGCACGGCATTCCAGAAGCCATGGAGCAGATACTAACCAATCAAAGTAAAATTAAACCCGTCATTACCTATTTAAAGCCAATCTCTTCAGCCATATCTATTGGTACAGGAGGTCCTTTTGGAGCAGAAGGTCCAATTATTGCAACTGGAGGTGCTCTTGGTTCTACCTTAGGGCAATTGCTAAGCATTACTGATAATGAACGTAAAATTTTATTAGCCGCTGGTGCAACAGCCGGTATGGCGGCTATTTTTGGAAGTCCTGTAGCTGCTATTTTTCTCGCTATTGAATTGTTGCTCTTCGAATTTTCACCCCGCTCATTTATTCCAGTTGCCTTAGCTTGCATTACAGGCGCTGCTGGGCATCATTTTTTATTTAACTCGAACGTTGTATTTCCAATTGAATTAGCCATTCAAGCACCATCCAATATGGCTTTAGTATTTTACAGCATCATGGGGCTAGTAATTGGTTTAGTATCTGTTGGTGTCACCAAAATTGTTTATTTAATAGAAGATGGATTTGAAAAACTCCCCATACATTGGGCTTGGTGGCCTGCTATTGGTGGATTGGCAGTAGGTATCATCGGTTATTTTGTGCCTAGAACGCTTGGGGTGGGATACTATAATATTGTGGATGTGCTGTCTGGCACTATGCCTTTTCAAATTCTCTTAACCCTGTGTATTTTTAAATTTGTTTCGTGGGCTATTTCTTTGGGAAGTGGCACCTCGGGAGGTACACTTGCGCCCTTACTCACTATCGGCGGTGCTGCTGGAGCCATAATAGGAACCTTTATGATCCAATGGTTTCCCAATTCAGGAGTTATCATTCCATTAGCGGCGTTAGTAGGGATGTCGGCCATGTTTGCTGGAGCGTCTCGAGCATTTCTAACATCAATTGTTTTTGCGTTGGAAACCACAGGGCAATCTAACGCATTATTACCTTTATTAGCCTCTTGCACGGCAGCTTATTTTATTTCTTATGTTCTTATGGAAAACACCATTATGACTGAAAAAATGGCGCGTAGAGGTGTGAGTACACCACTTTCTTATGAACCTGACTCCCTTGAAAAATTAAAAGTTGAGCAAGTTTTTAGCGACAGTGGTATCATCATAAGTGAAGATAATAGCATAAAAGAAGTTAGAGAATGGTTTTATCAAGAACAAGACTATCAATCTAATTATTTTATTATTTCAAATAATGCAGGTGAATACAAAGGAATCTTAAACAGTGCGACTCTTTTTAACAAGCTTTATAAAGAAGAAACCCTAGTAGGAACACTCATAACACATAGCAAAATCTACATAAAAAGTAGTGACACCTTAAGAACTGCCGTTGAAATAATGGCTAAAGAAAACATCGATGTGTTGCCAGTCATTTCAAATAACAACAAAGATATTATTGGTGTTTTATCAAACCGAGATGTTATTGCTACCTATAAGTACACAATTGGTGAGCATCAGAAAAAACAAGCGAATGTTTCGTTAAAAAGGCAAGGGCTCAAAATAGTATTACGAGGGAAAAAGTTAAATCCCTTTTCAAAACGAAAAAAATAGATTTACAAATTATCTAACTGATTATCGGTCCCCTTTTCGCTAATAGTCCAAAAGAAGCCCACAAAAAAGAATTGGTCTGCTGCAGGTTGCAAAGCGCGTCTTGAGAAATTCCCGTTCATATCCGGTGTGTTGGCGTATTGATACCCATTAATGTTTTTATACCCCAGCACATTGTTTACAGAGACATACAGAATTTTTTGCTGGCTGATCAAATAAGCCCAATTTAGGCTGACGCTGTTATACGATTTTGTGGTTTCACTTAAAAAGCCACTAGTGTTTGGATTGGTGTAAGACCTTCCTGAAGCAAAAGTGTAGCTAAACCCAACCTGACTTTTCCAATCGTTTATCCAATATTTTGCCACCGCCGAAAAATTGTGTTTGTTGGCAAAACTAGGTCTTGCCTGTTCTGGAAAGTTTTGATAATCCCGCTGGGTATCCAAATAAGAGTAACTCAACCAATAATCGGTATTTTTAATGCTTTTATTATCTCTCCAAAATAGGTCGAGCCCTTGAGCATAGCCATGTCCTGTATTGGAATAGTGACTGTCAAAACCTGGAAATTCGGTATCGTATTTTAATAGCTTGTCATATTCTTTTCGATAAGCTTCGGCCCTAAAAATACGATTGTCCTTTACATATTGATAGTTCAAAATGTAGTGTGACGTATGTTGTGTTTGTATCGAATTGTCAAACTTTAAGTAGGTATGGGGTGCATTTTGATAGAAATCTCCATAGGCTACAGAAAGCTGTCCGTTCTTTGAGGTTTTATAGGCAATTGAAGCCCTTGGAGCGAGTTTAAATTCGTCTGAAAGCTTGTAATAATCACCACGAAGGCCCACTTTCATGGCCAGTGACTTGCTAAAAATAATGTCCGTTTCTGCAAAAGCAGCACTATTGTTAGCCGTAAAACCATAAGTGGCATTAAAAGTTTCCTCACTATAGTGTTCATTAAAATCGGTTATAAAATGTTCGACGCCCATACTGAGTTTAAACCGGCTATTGAAGCGTTTTTTGAGTTTCAACTTTAAATGAGCCGAATTTTCTTCATCATTGATTTTAAAATCGGTAAGATCGATTTTGGTATTGGCTATGGTATAACTCAACCCTGTTTCTATGGCCCAATTGTGATTTAATAGTCCTTGATAGGACAGGTTGGTATAAAAATTACCGTTGTTCAATTCAACATAATAACCATCAGGATTGTTAATGTCGTCTTGGGTCAGTTCAAACGAAGTTTTATCAAATGCTGCATACCATTTTAACCATCCTCTTTCAAACTTCTGTCTAAACACAGCTTCTCCTTGAGCAGCTCGATAAGGCTTTTTCCAATCGTTTCTATCTGGAAATAAAGCAATATAGGGAGCCAAATTAATATAGGAGGCGTTCACACTTAATGAAGTATTGTTCCATTTTTCAGTATGCCCCAACATCCCCCCTACGCTCATGATACCAATATTTGTTTTTTTTTGATCGGGTTCATCTATGGTATTTAACAGCAACACACTGGATAAGGCATTACCAAATTCGGCGGAATAACCTCCTGTTGAAAAGGTAATCCCATCAAACAAAAATGGCGAATAGCGACCTCGAGTTGGCGTGTTATTGGTTGTGGGCGTATAAGGCGTAAACACCCGAATTCCGTCTATAAAAATCTGTGTCTCTTCGGCATCACCACCACGAACAAATAGCCTACCATCTTCGGCAACCGTTGTCGTACCTGGTAACGTTTGCAATGCCCCAACGAAATCGCCCAATGCACTAGCGGTTGTGACCACATCTAAGGGTTTTAAAACCGAAACTTTACTGTTATCGCTGGCTTCAAAAGTGCCAGCAGAGATCACTACGGTATCCAGAGTATCCACATCGTCACGAAGCTTAATTTGCAATGCTTTAAATGTGGTAACATCACCTGTAATTTTACTGGATTCGTAGGATAAATAGGAAATGATTACGACTTGGTTCCCTGTCTCCTCGGTTGTAAATGAAAACGATCCTGATTCATCTGTAGTGTCACCATCATAAGTGCCTTCCAAATACACATTGGCTCCAACTATGGGTTGACCTTTGTTATCCGTTACCTTTCCGGTAACGGTTTGTTGAGCCACCGAGATCAAAGTTGAAAGACAGAATACATACATTATTACTTTTTGCATGATGTGATTTTAAATGCTGTTCATTTTTAATTGATGGGACAAATCTCTGGATGAAAAACACAATTATAAATTCTTATTGGCCGAATTGTAACATATCAATACCGAATTGTATATTTTTGGAATATTGATATTGGACTCACCATGATGCTTACTAAAACCGAAAAACAATTTGCACTCGTTTTTACATTGATTGTCCTTTTGGAACTTGTTTTCAGTTATTTCGAAACCTTGTCACCACGGCATTATGTTACAAAACCACTCATTGTCCTTTCCTTGATGTTTTACTTTTTAAGCTGCTCTAAAACACTTCAGAAGCCTATCAGAAATGTGACGACATTAGCTTTGATTTGTGCTTTGGCTGGAGATATTTTATTAATGTTTGATGATCATAATCCATTGTATTTTATATTTGGATTAGTGGCTTTTTTAATGGCTCATGTCTTTTATATAATTGTGTATCTAAAACACAGAAATAAATCGCGGCAACCCTTCCCTTTTATTGTTGCGCTGCTAATATTTGCTACAGGATTATTTTATCTGATACTAGATGGTTTGGGAGATCTACTCATACCTGTCGTTGTTTATATACTCGTTATTTTAACCATGACAACCACTGCGTTTATGAGAAAAGGTCGTGTAACCCATCATAGTTATGTACTGGTATTTCTGGGGGCTTTATTATTTATGATTTCCGATAGCTTACTGTCCCTGAATATGTTTTACAAACCTTTCCCATTTGCCAATATTGGGATTATGGTGACTTATGCTTTGGCACAGTTTTTTATTGTTTTAGGAATTTTAAAACTTAAAGACTAATATGTAACAATTTAAAACAGAAAGCTACTTATAAACAACTAACTACTAAGATTTGCATAAAGAACTTGAACATAATTTTGTGGAATTGCTAGAAAAGCACCAAAACATTGTACATAAGGTTTGCAGATTATATACCAATAACCAAGATGCTCACAATGATTTGTTTCAAGAAGTTACCATTCAATTGTGGAAAGCATACCCAAAGTTTAGGGGTGACTCTAAATTTAGTACCTGGATGTATCGGGTCAGTTTAAATACAGCAATAACATTATATAGAAAATCCAAACGCACCATTGACACCCAGGATTTTGACGCTGTTCAGTTTAAAATAACAACTGTTCCTTATGATGACACAGAAGAACAACAATTGAAATTGCTCTATAAGGCGGTGCATCAATTGAATGATATTGAAAAAGCCTTGGTATTTTTATATCTGGAAGACAAAAATTACAGTGAAATAAGCGATACATTGGGGATAACCGAAGTTAATGCCAGAGTGAAAATGAATCGAATAAAGACAAAATTAAAAACAATATTAAATCCGTAGGATTATGGATGAATTAGATATATTAAAAAAAGACTGGAGAAAAGACGACGCTAGATATCCTAAACTGTCATATGATGACATTTATGGGATGATCCTTAAGAAATCTTCGTCTGTAGTAAAATGGATATTTATTATCAGTATTCTGGAATTTGTATTCTGGACTGGGATTTCCTTTGCCCTAAAAGATGCCGATTTTAATAAAAAATTCGATACTTATCAAGCCGAAGACATCATGATTCCTTTTATGGCTTTAGGCTATCTTATATTGGCTTATTTCTTTTATAAGTTTTTTATGAATTACAGATTAATTTCAGTAACCGATAACGCAAAACGTTTAATGGAAAACATTCTTAAAACGAGGCGGACTGTAAAACATTACGTCGCATTTAATTTAATTTATTTGGTTGTTTCTGCATTTTTAGTTTTGGGTATAGAATTTAATAGGGACAAGGCCATCATCGCCACTATTAATAAGGCTACTGCCGATGGCGAATTGTTTAAATTTTATGCCATGACCATATTGGCAACAACTTTGGTCTTGGCGGTTTTTATAGGCCTGTTTTTGGTGTTCTATTATCTTATTTATGGAATTTTGCTCAAACGTTTATACAATAACTATAAAGAACTTAAAAAGTTGGAAGTATAAATTGGGTGTTTATAATATGGGCTTAATTTTTCAAAAAGTTAAACTTTTAAACTGTTACAAAACTACCATTCTCTTTTTTTGTTGAGCTGTTCTTCTACCATCAGCTCTTCCTGTGAAATTACCTTTAAAAACGATGGATGTTGTTCAATTGCATATTCAATTTTTTCAACAATCATATCAATACTTTCGTTATCGTAGTCAATCTCTAGTGGAGGTTTGATTTCCATAGATTGGAGAATATTTTTCTTTTTGATTCGCAAGCCTTTTTTGTCAAACGAACGCCTAAAACCATCAATTACAATAGGTACAACTATAGGTTTATAATGCTTAATAATAAAAGCAGTCCCTTTTCTGATAGGCTTAAATGGTGTTGTTGTGCCTTGCGGAAATGTAATAACCCAACCATCGTCAAGTGCCTTCCCAATATTGGAAATATCGCTCATTTTCACTTGTCGATTGACAGCTTTCCCTTCTGCTCTCCAGGTGCGTTCAATACTAATCGACCCCACATAAGCTAGTATTTTTGGTAGCAATCCAGAGCTCATAGTTTCCTTTGCAGCCACATAATAAATGTTGAGTTTCGGATTCCATAAATATCCAATATTTTTTATGGAATCGTCGCGGTTGCTCAAGCTCGCATTGAACACGTGAAACATGGCGACCACGTCTGCAAAATAAGTTTGATGATTAGATATAAATAAGACATTGGTGTCTGGCAGACTTTTGATAACTTCTGAACCTTCAATATGCAGTTCGTTGAAACCTCTAAATCGCCTGTGGGACATGGCTCCTAAAATTCTGATAAGCCATTTTTTTATAAAGAGAATATGTCCGAAAGGATTCTTTTTAAATAATCCCATAGTTAATTAATAATTTGTGAGAGTTACAAAAGTAACAAAACTGTTCACTATAATAGTTGTTTTAACAAGTCTTTTAGCTCACTCAACATCATAGCCGTTGCTCCCCAAACTATATATCCGTTCAGTTTAAATGCAGGAACTTCAACATTTTTATTATAAGAAGCTGATACAGAAGTAGTAATTATATTATGTTCGTTTAGAAAATGTGACAAGGATACTTCAATCACATCTTCAACTTCGTCTTCCTGAATATTAAAATGAGGAGTGGTTTTGGCAATTCCTAAAAACGGATATACTGTAAAATTACTTGGTGGTATGTACAATTCTGTTAAAGCTCTTAAAATTTTTACGTGTTGTGGTGGCACCCCTATTTCTTCAAAAGCCTCTCTTGTAGCTGTACATTCAATAGACGTATCTATTTTTTCCCGTTTACCCCCAGGAAAACCAACCTGTGCAGAATGAACGCCCTTGTAAGTCTTTCTTAAAATTAAAATTAAATAGGTTTCCCCTTTGCTATTTGGATAAAACAAGGCTAAAACGCCAGCCTTCTTAGAGGTTTTCATCGCTTCTCTTTGCAGTTCCATAAACTCCAAACGAAACGGTGGAGACATTTTAACTTGAGAAGATTGTCCTGGAAGTTCAATATTTTCTATTTTTGAAATAGATTCTAAAAACGTGTCAAAATTCATTATGAAGATCCTTTCGCTTGTTTGCTTATGTCTGATTCTAATAAATTGTGAAGATAAACAAACTCGGCAACAAAAAAATAATCTTAAAACAAATTCAATATCTACCGTAGAAAGTAAAACCGAACCTAAAGACACCATTGAAGAGTTCAAAAGAGAATTTCCAGAACTTACCGATAAAAACGCTATGGAGTTCTTTTTGCAATACGATAAGGTGAACAAAGAAGATAAAGTGCGCATCCGTACAGATTTTGGTACTATTGATATTTTACTCTTTGATAGCACAAAGTTTCACCGCTCCAATTTTATTTTTTTAACAAAACAAGGCTATTTTAACGGGACCCAATTTCATCGGGTTGTGAACAATTTTATTATCCAAGGCGGCAATAGTGACGACAGAGAGATCGCAAAAAGGAGAAGTTATATTGGTAGATATCTATTGCCAACCGATACCAAACACGGTTATCATCATAGTAGAGGAGTGATTTCCATGCCCAGTGGCGAAATCGAAAACCCACATAAATTGGCATCGCCTTACGAGTTTTTTATCATGCAAAAAGATGCCCTCCATCTCGATGGCGATTATACGGTTTTTGGAAAAGTGATTAGCGGTATGGATGTGGTCGATAAAATAGCGGCTCAACCCACTGATGAAGCTGAATGGCCGTTACATAATATCTATATCAGGACAGTAGAAGTTATTAAGTAAAAACAAAAATTTGATAATCCTTCTAATACCTGCTACTACTTGGTTCAAAACTTTAGTTAACCTTTTGTTTTTCAGCATTCAACCCCAAACTATTTATCATCCTAATCTTCGTATTTTATGCCTATTAAATTTAGCCTTTAATTAACAGGTGAGACAATAGTTTTTATTAATAGTTTTTTTATTTTTATAAATTAAATTAATACCCATGACCATTACACAATTACATTATGTATTGGCAATTGCCGAACATAAAAATTTTACAAAAGCTGCAGAAAAATGTTTTGTAACCCAGCCCACCTTAAGCACCCAAATACAAAAACTGGAAGAGGAACTGAACATTTTAATATTTGATCGAAGCAAAAAACCTATAGAACTGACCGATGTTGGAAGAAAAATTGTGCAACAGGCCAAAAATATTGTTAATGAGTCTGACAGAATTCAAGATATTGTTGACCAACAAAAAGGATTTATTGGTGGTGAATTTAAATTGGGAATTATCCCAACCGTCATGCCTACACTTTTACCTATGTTTTTAAAGACATTCATCAAAAAATACCCCAAAGTAAAACTCAAAATTGAAGAATTGACCACAGGAAACATAATAGCCAAAATAAAGGAGGGCCATTTAGATGCCGCAATTGTTTCAACACCTCTAGATAATGAAACGATTAAAGAACGTGTTTTGTTTTATGAACCCTTTGTAGGTTATATTCCTCCCAACCATAGATTGAGTGCCAAGAAAAAAATTGGTGTTTCCGATTTGGAAATTGATGACATGCTGTTACTGGAAGATGGTCATTGCTTTAGAGATGGTGTCATTAATCTTTGCAACGCATTTAAAAATCAGTCTGATGAAAGTTTTCAGCTAGAAAGCGGAAGCTTTGAAACTTTGGTAAAGTTATCCAATGAAAATTTGGGAATGACTATTTTACCTTATTTGCACACCTTGGATCTTAGCGATAAATTTAAAGAAAACTTACATCATTTTAATGAGCCATCACCAGCGCGGGAAGTGAGTATTATTTATCATAAAAGTGAACTTAAAATGCAAATTATAGATGCACTCCACAAAGTGATTTCTGGAATCATTAGAGGTGCAATTGCGTTTCAAAATGTTGAAATCATAAGTCCATTACCCAAATAAATAAAAAAGCGACCAAATTGGTCGCTTTTCTTTAAGGTTTTAAATAAATTAGACATTGATTTAATTCTGGGTTCTGCTGGATAAGTGATTTAATAAAAATCTTAAGCTCTTCAATTTCATAAGGTAATAACCGCTGCATAGCTTTTTGTACTTCCTTACAGAACAACGAAACATCAAAACTGACTTTTTTAAGTACCGTTTTGGTGTACTCAAACATTGCTCTTGCCATAATTAATTTTTTAAGTTTTGGATTAGATTAGTAGAAGTGGTTTATAGGCAGAAAGTTTTAGATTACAATTTAAAAGTACTAAAAAAATCAATCGCTTTCTAAATTTCGATGAAAATTAACAATTAAATTAGCATTTAAAACCTATTATCTCCATCCAATAAATCGCCTAAGCCCCCTAAAATACTGCCTTCGCCTTTATCTTTCCCGCCACCTCTGGGAGCTGATGCCAAAACACGACCCGCAAGTCTACTAAAAGGTAAAGATTGTATATAAACGGTTCCTGGACCTTGTAGTTTTGCAAAAAATAGACCCTCACCTCCAAATATGGTGTTTTTAATTCCACCCACAAATTCAATATCATAATCAATATCCTGAGTGAAGCCAACGATACAACCCGTATCCACCCTTAAGGTTTCGCCAGAAAGCAATACTTTTTTTGCCATTGTACCTCCGGCATGCACAAATGCCATACCATCACCTTCTAACTTTTGCATGATAAACCCTTCACCGCCAAAAAGCCCTCTTCCCAATCGTTTGCTAAACTCAATACCAATGCTAACGCCTTTGGCTGCACATAAGAAAGCATCTTTTTGGCAAATAAATTTTCCTTTGAACTCCGTTAAATCCAATGCTAATATTTTTCCTGGATAAGGTGACGCAAAAGATACATTTCGTTTACCTGAAAGCGTATTGTAAAAGGCGGTCATAAATAAACTTTCCCCAGTTAAAATACGTTTTCCAGCTCCTAAAATAGAACCTAAAAATCCTTGATTTTTACTAGAGCCATCACCAAATATGGTTTCCATTTTTATACCATCATCCATCATCATAAAACTTCCTGCTTCTGCTACTACACCTTCTTGAGGGTCGAGTCCTATTTCTACATATTGCATTTCTTCGCCGTATATTTTATAATCAATTTCGTGTGCTGTCATTTTTATAAAGTTTATTCGTTAATGAGTTGATTTGTTGATTTGTTGATTTGTTTTCTATTTTGTTACATAATAAAAAAACTTTTAACTTTAACCTTCTAACTTCTAACTTCTAACTTTGATGGTCCATTCAAAATTAAATTTCGAAACTTCAATTCCTTCCTCATTGATTCCAATAGCCGTCATTACTATAGATTTTCCCTCACCCGTTTTAATAGCGTTGTCAATAGCCTCATCAACCAATCCCGAGTCGTAACAAGTAAATATAACTCTTCCCGTCACCCTTTTTATAAACATGCCGTTACTTTGAGCTAGTAACATCGAAATCGAGCGCTCATGCTCTTTAATTTTAGACATTAGCATTGCTCCGGTAGCCAATTCGGCAGCCATACCTTGAACAGCCCAATACATCGATTTAAATGGATTTTGATTGATCCATCTAAATTTAACTGTGGTGGAGCATTTTTCGGAGTCTAAATGGCTTGTCCTTACTCCCGAAAAATAAGCAGCGGGTAATTTATACAACAAAAACATATTGAGTTTTGATGGTGATAATTTCATGCTTTTTCTGATTTTTCACTAATGTATTGAAAATATTTGATACTCAAAATGTTAATTTTATGTTAAATTATACTACTATGTTTTGCATAATACCTTCTTTTAGCCATATATTTGCATAAGATAATATTATATGTTTTGAAATCATGTTAGACAACCACCAAAAAAACATTGCAACATTTATACATCTATCAACTTTTTCGAGGTTTATCATTCCGTTTGGAAATTTTATAGGTCCATTAATACTTTGGATCGCCAATAAAGAAAAATCTGAATTTATTGATGCCCACGGAAAGCAAATTTTAAATTTTCAAATGAGTATTTTATTGTATGCCATAATAATAGGAGCCATCACCATTCCATTTTTCATTTTTAAAATCTTTAATGGAATTGACTTTTTTGATTTTAACGGCTTTGATGATTTTCATTTTAATATAAGCAAACCTTCTCCTCTATTATATTTTACCGGAATATTGGGGGCCTTGGCCATTATTGCTTTTATTCTTGAAATTGTATTCATCATAAAAGCGAGTTTAAAAGCCAGAGATGGTGAATTGTATCAGTACCCGTTAACAATCAACTTTTTAAAATAATCAATATAAATGTCATCAATTAACCATCAATCAATCAAAAAATGAACAGTTTCAAATTTTAATTTCTTTAAAACATGAAGATAGAAAACACGAAAGCACAAATGCGTAAGGGAGTTTTGGAATACTGCATATTATCGGTCTTAAAAGACGACGATGCTTATGTTGCAGAAATCCTGAACACCTTAAAAGACGCTAAGTTGCTTGTTGTCGAAGGTACTATTTATCCCTTATTGACAAGACTTAAAAATGCCGGATTGCTCAACTACCGTTGGGAAGAATCAACATCTGGACCACCAAGAAAATATTATGGCTTAACAGAAACCGGGAAATTATTTCTTGGTGAGTTAAATATCACTTGGAGTGAATTACAAAACGCAGTTAACCTAGTAACAAGACAAAAAAAATAAACTAAAATGAATAAGACCGTCAACATAAATTTAGCAGGTATATTTTTTCATATCGATGAAGATGCATACTTAAAATTACAGCGCTATCTAGAGGCTATAAAACGTTCATTTACCGACTCTCAAGGACGTTCTGAAATCATTTCAGATATTGAGGCTCGTATTGCCGAACTTTTTAGCGAACGTTTACAAAACGAGAAACAGGTCATTTCTTCAAAGCAAGTCGATGAGGTTATAGACATTATGGGGCAACCTGAAGATTATTTGGTAGATGATGAGATCTTTGAAGACGAGCCCAAATCAACTTTTAGAAGCAAATCCACGTCTTCAAAAAAACTATTTAGGGATAAAGACAATTCATATATAGGTGGTGTCGCTTCTGGACTTGGACATTATTTGGGAATAGATGCCGTTTGGGTGCGATTGCTTTGGATATTACTGTGTTTAGGTTCTGGAGGAACATTTATTTTAATCTATATTTTGTTCTGGGTTTTAGTGCCCGAAGCAGTCACAACAGCAGATAAGTTGACCATGACGGGAGAGCCTGTAAACATCAGCAACATTGAAAAAAAAATCAAAGATGGGTTTGAAAGTGTATCAGAAACCGTAAGTGATGTTGCAAAAAATGTTTCGGAATCTGTTTCTGGAACTGCAAAAAAGCACGGAAAAAACATAAAGTCGAGTTCAAGAACCTTTTTTGACCATGTTGGAGACATCATTATGTTTTTCTTTAAAGTGTTCGCCAAATTTGTAGGGATTATTCTTATAATAGTTGGCGCCACGGCATTAATAGGTTTAATTATTTCTTTGTTTACTGTTGGTATTGTAGACTCAGTAAATATTCCTGGAATTGATTTTATGGATGCCGCCAACGCTGCCAACACTCCCATCTGGTTAGTTTCGCTATTATTATTGTTTGCTGTTGGAATTCCGTTCTTTTTCGTGTTCTATTTAGGCCTTAAAATATTGGTCAATAATCTAAAATCCATTGGCAATATTGCAAAATTCTCGCTATTGGGATTATGGCTAATGTCAATTATTGGATTGTTTGTAATAGGAATAAAACAAGCTAGCGAACATGCTTATGAAGAAAGTGCGGCTATTGAAAAATCACAGCTCAATATAACTACAAATGACACATTATACCTGAAAATGGTAGGCAATAAGGTTTATAAAAATAATCTCTATAAAAACGGTCATTCCTATAAATTGGCTTATGATGAAAACGATCAAAAAATGATCTATACTTCAGACGTTAGATTAGTTGTTAAATCCACCAAGGATAGTCTGGCTTCAATTCATATTGAAAAAAGCGCCGAAGGCAGTTCTACTTTGGCTGCCCGAAACCGTGCGCAACGTATAAATTACAATTATGCTTTGGTAGGTAATGAACTGAAATTGGACGCCTATTTGTCTACAGATTTTGAAAATAAATTTAGAGATCAAGAAGTTTATATTACTCTTTATTTACCTGAAGGCTCTACACTTTATGCCGATAAAAACACCTACTCATTTCATAGAAATCCAAGTTATTACGAAGATATTTTGGATAATGGCATGGAAGAACACTATTTAAAAGTCATCAAGGATGGTATGGATTGCCCAGACTGCGACACAAAATATAAAATAAAAATTGATATCAATTCTGACGATTCGGGTTTAAAAATAAATGAAGACGGTATTGAATTAAAAAGCGAAGACGGCAGGCTGAAAATTGACAAAAATGGAATTAAGGGAAAATCAGAAGCTGTGAAAGTTAATATCGACAGCAACGGTATTGAAATCACCTCAGACGGTAACTAACAATTCGTCTCTAAAAATCAACAGTTCAGATTGTTCCATTTTAAATTAACAATCAAATAAAAGACATTTATACCAACAAGCAAAACATGAAACTTTTAAAATACATATTAGTATTTACAGTCCTACTAGCAAGTTTCCTTTGCTTTTCGCAGGAGGATAAAAATTCTGAATTATTCAATACCTTGAAAATCAATGACAGTTTATTATTTGAAGTTGGATTTAACACCTGTGATCTCACTCAGTTTGAGAATTTAATGTCAGAAGATTTGGAATTTTATCACGATAAGTCGGGAATTATTAATTCTGTTCCGCAGTTTCTGTCTGTTATGAAAGCTGGTATTTGCGATCCAACCCATACGTTTAAATCAAGAAGGGAATTAATTGAAGGAAGTTTAGAAGTATATCCTTTGAATAACAATGACGAATTGTATGGAGCCATTCAAACGGGTGAGCATCGGTTTTTTGAAAAAAATAAGGATCAACCAGAACATGCTGGCAGCATAGCCAAATTTACCCATTTATGGGTTTTAGAAAACAGCCAATGGAAGCTCAAAAGAATCTTGAGTTATGACCATAATATGTAACTATTTATCAATCATCAATTAAAAACAAAATCATGACAACCTTAACTAAAATTATCGTATCAAGCCTTTTAGCCATCTTGATACAATCCTGCAATTTAAACTTAAACTTAGGCACTGGTGTAACCGGAAACGGAAATGTAGTAACAGACGAACGCGCTTTAAATGACTCCTTCGATCACATAGAAGTGAGTAGAGGCCTAGACGTTTATTTAACACAAAGTGACCATGAACGTATAGAAGTTGAAGCTGATGAAAATCTTCAAGACATTATCATCACCGAAGTAAAAGGTAATGTTCTTAAAATTTATGCCGATGAAAATATTCGTCGATCTGAATCTCAAAAAGTCTTTGTGAATTTCAAGACTGTCAGTCGTATTTCTTCAAGCAGTGGTAGTGATGTGTTTTCAACAAATACCATAACAACTAAAAAGTTAGAATTATCAACCTCAAGCGGAAGTGATATGGAGCTTCATATTGACACCGAAATCGTAACCTGTGATTCTTCCAGTGGAAGTGATTTAAAATTATCAGGGAAAACCCATACATTATACGCTGAAGCATCAAGTGGAAGTGATATAAAAGCCGGTAACCTCAACGCCATATCTTCACAAGTTAAGGCCAGTAGCGGCGCCAATATTACTGTAAACACTTCAGAAGAATTAATTGCAAAAGCTTCTAGTGGTGGAGACATAAGGTATTATGGCAATCCTGAAAAAGTTCAAAAAAGTGATGGTGCTTCAGGTAGTATCAGACAGCAGTAAAACTTAAAACTTAAAACTAACCAATCCGTTTTTTAAACCATTTCAAGCTTAATTTTAAGTTTGGGATGGTTTTTGTTTTATATTTGTTACACTATGAACAAACTATTACAATGAATAAAATCAGTACTGCCTTACTATTCTGCATGACTTTTAGCTTTTTTTTATCAGCACAAAATGATGAAAGAATTAAGGGCGACCGGAATGTAACCATTAAACAAACGTATATTGATCCTTTTAATAAAATAGTGGTTGGCGAAGATTTTTATGTTGAAGTCATTTACAATAAAAGGCCGTCTGTTGAAGTAGAAGCGGATGATAATTTACATGAGTTTATTACTTTTGAAGTCAAGGATAGTGTGTTGGTTTTTAAAACCACCAAAAAAATTGTTTCCAGTAAAAAGATGAACATCAAAGTAAATTATGGAGATGCTTTCCAAAAAATTGAAACTCGAGATGATGCTGAAATCCGCTCCTTAACTTCATTAGAGCTCAAAAACGCAACTCTTAGCACCTCGGGGGCTTCTAAGGCCTATTTAAATATCAAAGCTGAAAGTTTTAAATTTGAAAGCCGCGATAAAGCCAGAGTAAAACTGAATGTAACTGCCAAAACATCATCACTCGTTTTAAGTGATAATAGCAAACTGGACGCCTTCATCAGTTCTCCCGAAGTGACGTTTGATTTATACCAACGCTCTAATGCTGATATAGAGGGAGCCGCCAAAAATGTGGTTATTAGAACCGATAATAATTCAAAATTTAATGGCTCTAATTTTACGGCTCAAACCTGTAACCTTACCAGTGAAATTTCAAGTGATGTGTATATAGAAATTATTGATAGTATTGCTATTGAAGCCTCTGGAAGCAGTGCCATTTATCTTTTTGGAAACCCAAAAATTACCCTTAACAAGTTTTTGGATACCGCCAAACTTCAAAAGAAAGTCAAATAACAATCTTGTAAGCCTATTTTAAATGAAAAAATTAATAATCCCTTTTGTGATATTTATCACCGTTGCGTCTTGTAAAAAAAACAGCAATCAATTAGAGGCCAATTCAGCTTTAAAAACCGAAGTTCAAGTATTTTTAGACGACTACACAACCCATTTCAAAAAGCTCTATTATGATTCTGCTTTGGCCGAATGGGATTCAAACACTCATATTGTCGCTGGAGATACCACTAATGCGTACCATGTTCAAAAAGCAAATGAAGCCTTTGCTAAATTTACAGGAAGCACAGAAGTGATTAAAAAAGCCAGATATTTTCTCGAAAAGAAAGACAAATTAGATACGGTTCAAGTACGGCAATTAAACACCATTTTATATACTGCAGCGAATAACCCTGAAACCGTTTCAGATTTGGTTTCCAAAAGAATTACTGCCGAAAATGCCCAAAACGAAAAACTTTTTGGGTTTGATTTTAAAGTTGATGGAAAATCGGTCACAACAGGTGATATTGATCAGGTGTTGCGCGAATCGAATAATGAAAAAGAGCGCCTTGCTAATTGGGAGGCTTCAAAAGAAGTTGGAAAAGAATTAAAAGACGGGTTAGAAAACCTAAGAGATCTTCGAAATAGCACCGTAAAGGCGTTGGGCTACGATGATTATTTTACGTATCAAGTGTCGGACTATGGCATGACGCGACAAGACATGCTCGACGAAATGAACAAAATGATTAAAGAGGTTTGGCCCTTGTATAGAGAGCTTCATACTTGGGCACGATATGAGTTAGCTAAAAAATATCATTCGGAGGTACCCAAATATATTCCTGCCCATTGGTTACCTAATCGTTGGGGGCAAGACTGGAGCAGTTTGGTTAATGTAAAAGGGCTTGATCTAGACGCCTCTTTAAAAGACAAAGACCCAGAATGGATCGTTAAAGAAGGTGAGAACTTTTATGTAAGCTTAGGCTTTGATCCTTTACCTGCAAGTTTCTACGAAAAATCAAGTTTGTACCCATTGCCTAAAGATGCAACTTACAAAAAGAATAATCATGCTTCGGCATGGCATATGGATTTAGAAAACGACTTGCGAAGCCTAATGAGCGTGGAGCCTACTGCTGAATATTATATCACGGTTCATCACGAATTAGGTCATATTTATTATTATCAAGCTTACACAAACCCAGATGTTCCGCCACTATTGAGAGGAGGAGCAAATCGCGGGTATCATGAAGCCATTGGATATGTATTTGGTTTAGCTGCATCTCAAAAACCGTTTTTGGCGGCAAAAGGCTTAGTAGACTCCAATGTAAAAATTGATGAAACTCAAAATTTATTAAAAGAAGCATTAAAATATATTACGTTCTTACCCTTTAGCGCCGGAGTCATGACCGAGTTTGAAAATGCATTATATGCTGAAAATTTACCTAAAACTGAATTCAATAAAAAGTGGTGGGAATTAGCTAAAAAATACCAGGGCATGGTTCCTCCTTCCGAACGAGGAGAAGACTATTGTGATGCTGCATCAAAAACTCATATTAACAATGATGCCGCTCAATATTATGATTATGCTATCTCATATATTTTATTATTTCAGTTCCATGATCACATTGCAAAAAACATTTTAAAACAAGATCCTCATGCTACTAATTATTATGGAAGTAAAGCTGTTGGCGATTTTTTAAGAGGGGTTTTAAAAACAGGAGCAAACAACGATTGGCGAAAATTATTGAAGGAAAGTGTTGGCAGCGACATGAGCGCCAAACCCATGCTCGACTATTTTGCGCCATTAATGGATTATCTTAAAGAGCAAAACAAAGGTAGAACTTATACCCTTCCTGAAACTTTATGACTTTTAAAGACAGAAATATTTGATTCTACTTTTTATTGACTTTAAAAATAAGTTGAAATTGAATCTCAATGTCTTCAGAAACCACAATCAACCCTAGTGCTTTTTTAGGAGGAACTAAATCAAAGTCAAAAATATTTAATCCCAATATTCCAGACACGCAAATCGTGTTTTCAGCATTGATTTCCACCGGTACCATATAAGATTTAGATTTACCAGCTATATCAATCTGTACTTGAGCTTTTACAGAAGACGATGTATTTATGTCTTTTTGAATCTCCTTTAATTGTAAGTAAATTTCTGGATATTCATTGGTTTTCAATAAGTCTCTAAAATCCCTATTAATGGCATTATTTCCACAATCAAAACAGGTATTTCCAAGTACCAATTTAGCCTTTTCAAAAATGATTTTCCCATCTATTTCTTCGTAATATAGCTCAATTGGATTGGCAACCTTGTTGATGTTAAATTCACAATTAAATTTACTTATATTGGTTTTTCCCTTTATTGTGAGATGGCTTTGTGGAGAAATGACTACTGAAGCAGTATTGATAATATAATTATTTGTAAAAGCCAGTAATAAAAATCCTGTAACTACGCATAAAAACTTTTTTAAGAATTTCATTTGGTGAATATTTAAACATGTTATTAAAAAGGCAAACCCCATTTAATTTTTAGTTATTTGGGGTTGCCTAACATTAAAATTTAACAAACTCAATTTTAACTCAATTTTTAATTAGAAACTAATTGCAGCTTCCATCATAAGTCCATTAAACTTTCCGTCATCTAGTACATGACCCACGCTGTATCCATCATATTTTTGATTGACATACTCTGCTTTTAATAGGATGTTTTTTGTCATGAACCAACCTGCAACTAATTGAAACCGTGTAATTTCAATATCATCACCGCTGATTTCTTCAGAATCTACTTTATTATACCTTCCTCCTAAATAGAAGTTTTCATGGCTTCCAAATCTGTAAATAAGTTCACCTGCAAATTGGTTGGCGGTTCTATTATCTGGTTCAGAGCTAGCTCTTCCGCTTGCAGTTTCGATAGTTCCAAAAAATTCTAAACCTTTATACTTCATAAAAGGGTTTATCATTATTGCAGAGATTTTGTTTTTTAAATTAGGATTATAGCGTCCAGATCTAAAATCGTCACTTGTTGCTGTTGCAGGTATCATAACACCATAGTATCTAGAACCAGCTCTATCTGCACTATATAGATAAGAACTTGGCACATATCCAGTGTTATAAAGCGATCCCGTTAAACGCAATCTAAAGTCGTCATTTAATTGCTTGTCATAACCCAATTTGGCCAAGAAGGAAGCTCCACCTGTATTTCCACTGGCAGATTTATTTACAGATTGGTTTAATTTGCCATTGGAGAAACCAAGCATGGAGATGAAGCCATTTCTGCGATAATACAATTCGGCACCAACTTCTGTTGTAAAGGAATCCATGATTAAATT
This sequence comes from Flavobacteriaceae bacterium LMO-SS05, assembly GCA_051814705.1. Taxonomy (GTDB): domain Bacteria; phylum Bacteroidota; class Bacteroidia; order Flavobacteriales; family Flavobacteriaceae; genus Geojedonia. The sequence continues at coordinate 1,597,420 of JBPWQW010000001.1, read as the reverse complement.
GCCTACAAACGGATTGTAAAGGGTTTGAGCATTATCACTTCGTCTAAAGTGAGCATCGCCGTAGTTGTTTTCCATATGCCCTATTTTTATAGTTGCATATTGCATAAAATCGGACAAAAAACCCTCTTTAATAAAATTCAATTTATCAATTTGGAAATACCCCCCTTTTACATAAGGTTCATTGTGGTGGCGTGATGACAAATAGGTGCGTAAGTGCATTCTAATACCATCATATAATGCAACATCCAAATCCAGGTTTGCCGTTGCTAAATTAAAATTAGATCCAATCTCTTTTAATTCGACAGCACCGGAATTTTCATGATCTAAAGATTGAAACTGTAGTGTGGATGATCCTCCAATTCTAACTTTTACATTCTCAAATGTAGAAATTGTGTCCTTTGGAGCTTCAAAAATATTAACACCAGTTTTATGGGGTTGTCTATAGTTGTCTAAACCCCTATCGTTTTGCGCATTTGCACCTATCCCTATAAGTAATAAGATAGCAATAAATGATCCTTTGTTAATTGATTTCATGATTATTCGTGTTTATTGTTATTTAATTGTTTCAGTTTTGTTATTTAAGCAGTACAGTATTAAACTTTATTGTTATTTCATTTCCCGTTGTTATCGTCCCCAATAGAGCCTTAGGGGGATCGACGTTATAATCTGTCATCGCAATTTCTTTTTCACCTATGATATTGACCTCATTACCCTTTAAGTGTAGGTTAAAATCCAGCTGAATTCTTTGGGTGGCGCCAGCAATTGTTAAATCACCCAAAACCTTCATTTTATAGGTATTTTCTTTTAGAAATACCACTTCTAAAGTTTTGATAAACTTGAAATGGATTGTTTTAAACTCCTTAGTTTTTAAAGCTTTATAGGTATTTTTATCCATACTGTTCTTGCCACTTTTTAAACTTTCCGCAAGAATTTCTATATGAAGATCTTGTATTTTTAAGCTTTCAGAACTATTCAGCGATATTAAACCTTTCAGACTTGTGGCTTGTTCTTCCCAGTCATGTAAACTGGATGTCCCGAAAATTGATAATGAAGATTTAAGATTGTCTAATTTAAATTCTTGTGAGATACTTGGATTCGAAAAAAATACAATTAAAAGGATTGCGATTAGGCTTTTAAAGCTTATGTGTTTTGAATGGAACATATTGATTTATTAATTATAATACAAATGTCCGCATTATGATATGCTTAAAATATGATATTTGTCATGGTAAAATAAAAAATGACGTTAGCTTATTGACTTAAGTAATTTGCTGTTATATAAAAGCAAATACCCAATGAAGCTAATCTCAAATTAATTTTAAAAATGTTTAGCAATAATTCACCTAGTTTTAGGTCAAAAAAAAACCTCAATATTAAAATTGAGGTTTATTATTTATAGTTAAAAATTACAGATTCTACACTTCAACATGAGATTCTTTTGCCGCCAAATAACGTTCGGCATCCAGTGCAGCCATACAGCCTGTTCCTGCAGCTGTCACGGCCTGTCTATATACATGGTCTGCGGCATCACCACTCACAAAAACACCTTCAATATTAGTTTTTGAAGATCCGGGGACATTAATAATATAACCCGTCTCATCCAGTTCTAAAAAGTCCTTAAAGATATCCGTATTAGGTTTATGCCCAATGGCTAGAAAAAATCCAGTAGCAGGAATTTCAATAAGGTCTCCAGTGATATTATTTTTAGCTCTTACTCCAGTAACACCCTGTCCATCGCCTAACACTTCTTCAGTACTGGTGTTGTACAAGATTTCAATATTTTTAGTATTCTTAACTCTAGCTTGCATGATTTTTGAAGCTCTAAACTCGTCCCTGCGCACCAACATGGTCACCTTTTTACATAGTTTTGAAAGATAATGTGCTTCTTCACAAGCTGAATCGCCAGCGCCTACTAAAACCACATCTTGATTTCTATAAAAGAAACCATCACAAACTGCACATGCCGAAACGCCTCCTCCCAACTTTAAATATTTTTGTTCAGAAGGTAAACCTAAATATTTGGCAGAGGCTCCTGTAGATATTATCACAGTTTCGCAATGGATTTCTTTGGTTTCGTTCACCCATACTTTATGGATTTCTCCTGAAAAATCAACTTTAGTCACCCAACCATCTCTCACATCTGTACCAAACCGTTTAGCTTGCTCTTGAAACTCTATCATCATTTCGGGTCCTGTAACACCATCCTTATAACCTGGATAATTCTCAACTTCATTAGTCGTTGTTAATTGCCCACCAGGTTGTGTCCCTTGATATAAAACTGGAAACATATTAGCTCTCGCCGCATATATAGCAGCTGTATAACCAGCCGGTCCTGAGCCTATAATTAGGCATTTTACTTTTTCGATTGTATCAGACATTTAATAAATAATTTAGTATAACAAAAGTAGAATTTTTGAAGTAAAACTTACGCACAAGTTATTAAAAGTTATTGAAACTTCTTAAATACTTTAATATTTGACGAAAACTCCTTCTTTTTTTTGTAAATTAGTGAATCCCCTTCTTTGAAATAAAAAATAATCTTTATGAAATTAAATGTACTTTTTCTGCTCGGCTTCATTTTAATATCATCTTGTAAAGACAAAAAAACAGTGGATGGCCCCCTTTTGAATAATAATAACACATTAACCATGGAGGGTACATGGGAGCTTATCAGTAGATATAATTATGTGGACAATAAAATTTCTGACTCTTTTGGTCTTGCAGAAGGCTACAGACAAGTAAAAATGTATTCCCCTACTAAAGTAATGTGGTCTAGAATGAGGCCTGCCGATTCATCAGAATGGTTTGGATATGGCAGCTACGAACTCAATGGCAATAAAGACAGACTAACAGAAGTTTTGGATTATGGCTCTGTTATGATGCGTCAAATTATTGAAGAAGAAAAGGAGTTTGTTTTTGAACTGAGCCTAAAAGAAAATTCATTTATTCAAATAGAACTCGACGATGAAGGAAATCGGGTGATTTCTGAAAATTATATTAGAATAGAATAGTGCTACAAAAAAATTATTCAAATTACATATAAAAATAATAAACATTTTATACTAAAATTAAAGTTCAAAAATATATTTAAAAAATGCATTCTATTTTTGGATTAAAACAAAAAAAATATATATTTACCTCAGCATTTAGTTTTGATTAATACCAAAGCTTCTTTTTTAAGTTATTAGTCTTTAATAGTTTAACAAACCTACTTAGTGATTACAAAAGCAGAGATCAACAACGATTTATTTATCACTTTAATTAAAGAGAAGAGTGCTGTAGGTTTTCAATTGTTATTTACTTTATACAGGGCAAAACTACTCCATTTCGCATACGGATATGTTTCAAATAAAGAGGATGCTGAAGAAATCGTGCAAGACGTTTTTATTAAACTATGGAAACAGGAAGATATACACACAAACTTTAACGGTTATATCTATAAAGTGACCAGAAATGCTTGTCTTGATTATTTAAGAAAGAAAAAGCTGACTTTAAACATTGAAAACAATACAGTTCAGATTGAAGCAGCCATTAATTACGCTGCTTTGGCCGATGAACAATCTTCTTTGCTTATAGAAAATGAGTTAGAACAGGCCATTTTAAAAGCCATAGACCAATTACCAGAAAAGTGCAAAAATGTTTTTATTTTAAGTAAAATAGAAGGGTTTAAACACAAAGATATTTCAAAAGCTCTTAATATCAGGCCTAAAACCGTAGAGAATCATATGACTAGAGCCCTTAAGTTTATGAGGGTGTCACTAAAGGATTTCCTGACTTTTTTATAAAAAAATAAAAATAATTAGTTTTTCATTAGGGGTATCCGCTCCCAATTTCGTCCTATAAGTATAACATAGGATAAATGCACGACAATCAGATTATAAAATATATTAAAGGAGAACTCAACTTTTCAGATAAAAAAATGGTGATTGATTGGATTAGATCCAGTCCAGAAAACCAAAAAAAGTTCAGTTACCTCAAAGCACAATTCGTTGCATCATCTTTAAGTGAAGTTTCTGACCCTAATAGCATTTCTCACTATAAAAAGTTTAGCAAAAAAGTAAATATTAAATGGAAGTATAGATTTCCTGCTATCGCAGCTTCTGCTCTTATAGTGATTTTAATTACATTTAGCCTTAATCACAATGGCGGCATTCTAGTTAAAAGTAACCATTTAGCAGACGAGATTATCGCTGATAACATGGTCACCACTATTACTTCCAAAGGGGTGAAAAGTGAAGTCGTTCTACCTGACGGGTCTATCGTTATTTTAAATGTTGATAGTAAATTGACCTATCCTAAAACATTTAATGACGATATCAGGAAAGTGACGCTACATGGCGAAGCTTTTTTTGATGTTCAACATGACGCCAAAAGACCTTTTGTTGTTGATGTACAAGAAATCCGAATCAAAGTTTTGGGTACTACATTTAATGTTAGGTCCTATTCTAAAGACAAAAAAATCGAAACGACCTTGGTTTCTGGTAAGGTTGAACTTCTAAAAGATAACGGAACCCCTGTTATACTTGCTCCGTCACAAAAAGCAGTCTTCTATAAATTAGAGCATACACTACAAATTGAAGAAGTTAATTCATCAAACATTGTTGCCTGGAAAGAAGGTAAATTAATATTTAAAAACACATCGATGAGCGATGTTGCAATAGAATTAGAAAGAAAGTACAATAAAAAAATCATTATTAACTCTAATAAACTTTTGAATTATGAATACACCGGAACGTTTGATAATTTAAATATCAACGAAGTACTTGAATTATTGGCAATCTCATCTCCAATAAAGTACGTAATAAAAGATGAGAAAATCATTTTAGAGTCGAAATAAAAAAGAGAGTGCTGTAACACCCTCTTTTAAGTAATTCAATTTTCACTCTACAGTAAAAACTAACACATAACAAAATTATGAAAAAAAACAACTCGGTCGTTTTAAAACGACATTTATCCCTAATAAGGATTATGAAAATTTACATTTTTTTATTTTTTATTACAATGTCCAACTTGTTTGCTGTTGATAGTAGTGGGCAAAATATTTCAATTCAATTAGATAGAGCTGAACTAAAAATAGCTTTTTCTGAAATTGAAAGGAAAACCGATTTAAACTTTTTCTACAATAATAGTTTAATCGATGTTTCTAAAAGAGTATCGTTAATCGCAGAAAATCAAGATGTCAAAATAATCCTTAATCGATTATTAAAAGACACTGAAATTGATTTTAGATTTTACAAATCTCAAATCGTGTTATTCCCTAAGAATAATAGCTCGATAAGTGATAAGATTGACGAAATCATAAGCGATTCCAATTCTAATACTTCAACATCTAATCAATCCAGTTTTGATAATTTACAGGCTAAAATAAATTCCGTGATACAAAATATCGTGTCCGGTACGGTAACAGATGCTGAAGGAAGCTTACCATTACCTGGTGTAAATGTAATTATTAAAGGCACAAGCCGAGGTGTACAAACCGATTTTGATGGCAATTATCAAATTGCCGCCGAAGTTGGAGAAGTTCTTGTATTTAGTTTTGTAGGTATGAGAACTGTAGAGAGGGTTGTTGGGGCTTCAACTAGTATCAATCTAGTTATGGAATCAGACAATTTACTAGACGAAGTTATCGTAGTAGCCTATGGTACTGCCAAAAAAGGTGATTACACAGGATCTGCAACACAGATTAACAGCGATGATTTCGATTTAAGACCACTTTCAAACTTAACGACCGCTATAGAAGGTGCTGCAGCTGGTGTTGCTGTTACCTCTTCAAGCGGACAACCTGGATCCGGTCAAGATATCCGAATTAGAGGATTTGGTTCAGTTTCTGCTTCAAGTTCACCTTTATATGTTGTGGATGGAATCCCTTTTAACGGATTCATCAATTCTATTAACCCAAATGATATTGAAAGTATTACCATTTTAAAAGATGCATCTTCCACTGCACTTTACGGTAATAAAGCGGCCAATGGTGTTGTTTTGGTAACCACCAAACGAGGTAAAAACAAAAAGGGTCAATTTAGTTTTAATGCCTCTTCAAGTATTATTGATCGTTCAATTCCAGAATATGAAAGATTAGGCCCAAACCAATATTACGAAATAATGTGGGAAGCATTAAGAAATTCTCAAGCTATTCCCGGTATTTCTAGCGATGCAGATCTTGCAGCTGCAAATTTAAACGCATCCAATACAATTCATGACGAATTGAAGAGCAATCCATACAATGTTCCAAACAATCAAATCGTAGGGATTGACGGAAAGATTAATCCAAATGCGAGATTAATTTATGATGATTTAGATTGGGTTGATGCAGCTACACGGTTAGGGTATCGTCAAAATTATGATATGAGTTTTCAGGGAGGTACTGACAAAGCTGATTTTTACGCTTCTTTAGGTTATTTAGACGAAGAAGGCTATATAAATAAATCTGATTTCACCAGATTATCTTCACGCCTAAACGCTAACTATCAGGCAGCTGATTGGTTAAAAACCGGAGTGAATATCGGTATTACCAGTTCTAAAGGAAATCAAGCTCAAGCAACTTCAGGACAAAACAGCTCCTTTGTAAATCCAATTAGATTTACAAGAAATATTGGCCCTATCTATAATATTTACAAGCACGAAACTTCTGGTGCTTATGTACTTGATGAGAGTGGAAATCGTATATATGATCTTGATATTCAACGCCCAAGTGGTGCCAGTAATGGTCGACACGTTATTGCTGAAATCGACTTTAATGAAGATTTAGATGAGATTACTTCCATAAATGCCAAAACTTATGTAGATGTGAGATTATTTGAAGACTTAACGTTTACTACAAATGTGAGCATGGAGCAACGTCATTTCTACAATACCGATTTTGAGAACAAGTTTGTAGGTGATGGTGCTACATCAGGTAGAACAGGCCGTACCTATAACCGGAGAACCACTGTTGGTTTTAACCAATTATTTAACTACACCAAGACTCTTGGTAATCATTCTATTAAAGCACTTTTGGGTCATGAATCATTAAATATGAAGTTTAGTGAACTAGATGGTTCAAAAACGGAAATCATAGTTGATGGCAACACAGAACTTATCAATTTCGTTTCAATTATAGGACTAGATTCCTATACCGACACCTTAACAGATGAAAGTTATTTTGCAAGTGCAAATTATAATTATGATGAAAGATACTTTTTAAGTGCGTCGTATAGACAAGATGGTTCTTCAAAATTCGCAACTGAAACACGCTGGGGTGAGTTTTGGTCTCTAGGTGGTGCGTGGCGTATGGAGCATGAGGAATTCATTCAAAATGTAAATTGGATCGACCAATTAAAATTAAGAGCCTCTTATGGTGAAATTGGAAATAACTCTGGCATCCCATTATATGCCTATCAAGGGCTTTACAATCTTGGTTTTAACAACCAAAGTGAATCTGGGTTTTTACAAGCGTCTTTAGAAAACAGAGACTTATTATGGGAAACGAGTGCTAGTTATGATTTGGCTATAGAATTTGCTTTGTTTAATAGACTAAATGGAACTTTTGAATATTACAACCGTGAATCGGATAATCTCTTGTTTGATGTTCCCCTCCCACTTTCAAGTGGCAATAGTAGCATTACAAAAAATGTGGGGTCCATGTACAATAGAGGATTTGAAATTAGTTTAAACTATGATGTCATTAAAAATGATAATTTCAAATGGAATTTAGGGGTGAATGCGACCACGATTAAAAACGAGATCACCAAATTACCTCAAGATGAGATCATTAATGGCTCTAAAAAATTGATGGTAGGACACTCTATCTTTGATTATTGGCTAAAGGATTGGTACGGTGTAGACCCTGCCGACGGTTCTGCTCTTTATGTAGCAAATGAAGACGCTATTGCCAATGCAGGTTCTGATATTAGGGAAATAGATGGTAATATCCTAACCACAGATCAAGGAAATGCCGAATTTCACTATGCTGGAACTGCGATTCCAGATTTAACTGGGGCCATTACTAATGCCATTTCTTACAAGAATTTTAACTTAAGCTTCTTGTTTACTTACCAAATAGGAGGTGAAAGCATCGATTATAACTATCAAAGTATTATGAGTTCTGGGACCTATGGTACCGCATTAAGTGTTGATATTTTAAATCGTTGGCAAAAACCAGGAGATATCACCGATGTACCAAGAATGGACCCTACTAAAACCTCTAATTTTAATGCAACATCAGACCGTTGGTTAGTAGATGCTTCCTATTTTAACTTAAAACAAATTAATTTTACATATAATCTTCCAAGCTACTTATTGGACAATATTGGGGTCTCGACAATGCAACTTTATGCGAGTGCCGAAAATGTGTTTTCAGTGAATAAACGAAAAGGATTAAATATTCAACAAGAATTTAATGGTACGGTGGCTAACGTATATACGCCGTCACGAATTATCTCTCTTGGTTTAAATGTCAAATTTTAAAAAATAATAAAATGAAAAGAATACTTATAATTTTTATCAGTGTTATGGTAGTAGGCTCTTTGTTTACTGCCTGTGAAAAGGATTTCCTAGAAACGAATCCAACAGATCAAGTATCTTCTGGCGTAGTATTAACTACTACTGGAAACGCGATGTCGGCACTTAATGGCATCCATAGAGCACTTTATATAAGATATGGAAGTCAAGGTCGTGGCGGTGCTGGCCATTTCAACATGAACATGGATGAATTGGGAGAGGATCATGTATTTAATTCTGCAACTTGGACAACTTCATACCGATGGAATTTAAATTCTGATCCAACAGACTCTTATAACACCGCTCATTGGGCTATGTTTTACCAGTGGATTGCAAACGCCAATGTACTAATAAATGGAGTAGACGGCGCTGCTGGCCCGCAATCAGATAAAGACATTATTAAAGGTCAAGCCTTGTTGTATAGAGCGTATAGTCACTATATGTTAGTACAGGTTTGGGCCGGTACATACAAGGAAGGCGGCAATAATTCACAACTTGGTGTTCCTATTAAATTAGATGGTTCAACCGAACCAATAGAGCGATCTACAGTTGAAGAAGTCTATGCGCAAATAAATAGTGATTTAGACGCTGGTATTGCGTTATTACAAAATTATACCAACAGACCAAATAAATCTCACCTTAATGTAAGTGTAGGCAAAGGCCTAAAAGCCAGAGTTGCACTGTCTCAAAGCAAATGGGCTGATGCTGCAAAATTTGCTGCTGAAGCTAGATCTGGATATACGCTTATGGACCAAGCTACGTATGCTGCTGGATTTAGGGATAATTTAGACGCAAATAGTGAATTTATGTGGGCTAGCCATATTGTAGAAGATCAAACCAATTTCTTTGGTAATCTTGGCGCCTATTTATCTAGAAATTATAGTTCTTCATCCATTAGAGCTAATCCAAGATCCATTAACCGATTATTATATGATTTGATCCCTGCTACAGATGTCCGTAAATCATTATTTGATCCAACTGGTCAACATGTAGGATTAGAATTGGTAAGTAACGCCAGTAAAAAACCATACACTAGCCAAAAATTCCTTGCGGTTAGCACTTCTGTAAGTCTTATGGATGTACCAATGATGCGGGCAGGAGAAATGTATTTAATTGAAGCAGAAGCCTTAGCAAGAATGAGCCAATTTGGTCAAGCAGCACAGGTTTTATACAATTTATTGTCAACTAGAAATGACAGCTACTTGCTATCTAAAAGTACCGGCCAAACACTACTTAATGAAATTTTAACCGAACGCAGAATTGAACTCTGGGGCGAAGGCTTTAGATGGTTAGATTTAAAACGTTTAAATTTACCCTTAGATAGAACAGGTTCAAATCACACCTCTTCAATAACTAATGGCGTTTTACAAGTACCCGTTGGTGACAACCGCTGGATTTGGGCCATACCACAAGATGAAATCGATGCCAATCCATTAATGGACCAAAATCCTATTTAATTATTTGAATTAGTCAATTGAAAAAGGCTATCTCGTTGAGATAGCCTTTTTATATTAATTTTTTAAGCATATTAGCCGCAATTTCAGCAGTAATGTCTCTTTGAGGAGAACCAAACATTTCATAACCTACCATAAACTTTTTAACGGTTGCACTTCGCAATAAAGGAGGATAAAAACTCATATGCCAGTGCCAATGATTATTGTCCTTGCCATTCGTTGGAGATTGATGGATACCGCTCGAATACGGAAAGGACACACTAAACAGCTTGTCATATGCCTTTGTTAAAACCGAAATAGCTTCAGCAAAAAGCAAAGCTTCTTTGGCGTCTAAGGCTAAAATGTTTGGTTGGTGTTGTTTAGGAACTATCATGGTTTCAAATGGCCAAACGGCCCAAAAAGGGACTAAAACTACGAAAGCTTCGTTTTCAAAAATAATCCGTTCTTGTAATTCTAATTCTTGTAAAATATAAGCTTCTAAAAGACTCTTTTTAGTTTTAAAATAATAATCACCTTGCTGTTTGTCTTTTTTTTCAACTTCGTTTGGCAGTGTCGACTGACTCCAAATTTGACCATGTGGATGCGGATTGCTACATCCCATAACTGCTCCTTTATTTTCAAAAATCTGAACATAGTTTATAGCCGGATTTGATCCAAGGGTTTTGTATTCATTTTGCCAAGCAAAAACTACTTTTTGAATATCTTTAACAGCCATTTCTGCCAAACTTTTAGAATGGTCTGGACTAAAGCAAATCACTTTACAAATACCTTGCTCACTATAGGCTCTTAATAATCCCTTATTGACCGAAAAGGGTTTGGAATCCTTTTGCAATGCCGCAAAATCATTAGTAAAAATAAAAACATCTTTATATTCTGGGTTGTGTTCGCCATTAATCCTTGTGTTCCCTGCACATAAGTAACAGTTTTTGTCATGGCTTGGTCTTATGTCTTCTGAAATAGCTTCGTTTTGTCCCTGCCATGGCCGTTTTGCCCTGTGTGGCGATACTAAGACCCATTCGCCAGTTAATACATTTAGGCGTTTATGTGAATAATCTTGTAAATTGGTGTCCATATCAAAATTTGTGCTGTTGTTTTCTTAATGTATCATTCTTGTGCCATCGGAAAGTTTAACAGCATAAATTGAACAATCTGTGTTAAACTTGTTTTTATAAGCCTTAGAAACGATGGTTTTGAAGGCTTCTGTTTCTGTTTTTGCAATCAAGTTGATGGTACAACCACCAAATCCACCACCCATCATTCTGGCTCCCAAAACAAACGGATTGGCTTTAGCCTGATCAACCAAAAAATCCAATTCTTCACAACTTACTTTATATTGGTTCTTCAATCCTTCATGTGACGCATAAATTAGTCTCCCCAGCGCTTGCAAATCCCCTGCTTCAATGACTTTAGAAGCCTGTAGCGTCCTATTATTTTCTTGAATCACATACAGAGCTTTCTGATAATTTTCAGCAGTGACTTTATCTTTTATAGATTCTAAATCGTATTCCGTAGCATCTCTTAATGCCTTTACATTCAACAGTCTGGAAATGGATTCACACACAGAACGCCTGTCATTATACGCACTGTCGGATAAGCTGTGTTTCACATTGGTATTGATTAAAATGAGCTCATGTTCTTTAAAATCTATTTCAAAAGGTTGTGATTCTACAGTTCGACAATCTAATAGCAAGGCCTTGTTTTTTATACCAAACATACTGGCATATTGATCCATAATTCCACAGTTAACTCCAACATAATTGTGTTCTGCCTGTTGCGAGATTAAGATCATGTCCTGTTTGGATAATCTTAAATTAAAAAGTTCATTTAACCCAAAAACTATGCTATTTTCTAGCGCAGCCGATGAGGACATACCTGCTCCCCCGGGAATATCGCCTCCAAAAGCGATATTAAAATTACCAATTGATTTACTTCTGGTTTGTATTTCTGAAATAACACCAAAAATATAATTCTCCCAACGCCCTTCAGCAGAAGGTTTTAATTGATTTAAAGAAAATTCAGTGCGTTCGTCCTTATCAACCGCATAAGCTACTGAAGTTTCGGAATCGCTTTTTCCTAAAGCTGCAATAATTCCTCGGTTAACTGCTGCCGGAAATACAAAACCATCATTATAATCGGTATGTTCACCTATAATATTGATTCTTCCAGGTGAAAAAATCATCACAGGTTCGCTTTTAAAATTAGTAATAAAACTGTTCTTTATAGTTGCAATTAAAGTGGTGTTCATTTTTAAGTTATAAAATACTATCAATATTGGCTATGATATTATCCATTGGGCGTTTAACAAAGGATTCAATTTTTATACGTCTTTTTTTTGCCTCCAATAAAATGTCTTCTTGTAAAAAATAAGCTATGGAACCTACAAAATGTAAAGGATTATTTTTAAGCTCTTTAGTATAACATGCTATCAGGTTGTCAAATAACTCAGCAATCCCTCTTTTTATAATTTTCGATATAAAGGGTTCCAAGCGATTTTGAATCAAGAAACTAGCAAAGTTTGCTAAATATGCACTCGGATTTTCAATTTCATAAAGGTTTTTCAAAACCAAGTCCAAGGACACATCAAACCGTTCTTCAAATTTCTTTTGCAATTCTGATGGCATTTTTTTGTAGAAATAGGCCTTTAATAATTGCTTTCCAAAATAATTACCGCTGCCTTCATCCATTACTAAAAATCCCAAAGAAGCCTGATTGACATGAATATTAACCCCATCAAAATAACAGCAATTAGAACCTGTTCCTAAAATACAAACAACTCCAGGTAATGAGGTGGTTCCACTTACTGCGGCACTCAAATCTTCTTTAACAATTACTTTAGCAAGGGGGAAAAAATCCAACAATAGCTTCTCAAGCATTAACTGGGATTGGGTCCTTGCACATCCTGCACCATAGAATAAAATCTTTGTTACATGATTTTTAATAGCATACAACTCTTTGGCTCCTTCTATAATAGTATTGATTTGTAGCGTGCTCAACAGCCTAGGGTTAATTCCCTGAGTTGTAGTTTTTAACACCACTTTTTTATCTTCTCCGAGAATAACCCAATCGCACTTGGTAGACCCACTATCTGCAATTAATATCACTTATTAACGATTTACTATCAAATATAAGGTTATCTAATTGAAATTAACACCTTATTTTTTTTGCAAGCAAGCTCATTTTGATTGGGCTTTAATATTGTCCTTTATAGTTTAAAACCTATGCTTTGTTCTTAAAAATTAAACTAAAAACGTAACCGAAACAAAAACACGAGGCTACACCAAAAAAGGAATACATTAAAAAGTTGATTTCAGTGAAAACACTAATATACCAAATTAAAATCGCACTAACTACTAAGCCCAACAAGGTGCCTGTGGCATTGGCTTTTTTGGTCAACATTCCCAAAAGGAACATACCGCCTAACCCACCAGTAAAAAGGCCTAAAAAACGATAAAACTGATCCCAAAGCGATTTGATATTGGAGCTAGCCATCCAAAGAGCTAGTAAAACACCAAGAACACCTGTTATCATAGTGGCCAACCTTGCAATCCGCAATAGTTTAGCATCGGCAACTTGGGGTCTAAAATGCGCATGAAAGTCATTGCAATACGCTGTTGACACCGAATTTAGGCTACTACTAATGCTCGACATAGCCGCAGAAAAAATACCTGCTACCAACAGACCAGAAACTCCTGTGGGTAATTCCCGCACAATATACCAAGGAAAGATGGAATCATTATTTGAAATAGCCGGAGAAAGTTCGTTGGGCATTTCGGTATAGAATATAAACAAAAGGGTTCCTATGCCAAAAAAGATAATCGTTGCCGGCAAGGTCAGTACGGCATTGGTATAAAGCGTTTTTTGGGAATCCTTCACACTTGAACTTGTTAAATAACGTTGAACGATGGTTTGATCCGTGCCCTGTGTGACCATGGCAGAAGCGAGCCCACCAATAAAAACGACCCAAAAAGTGGAATCTGTAAAACTAAATTCCATATTGGTAATATTGAATTTATCCCGTTCTGAAGCGTAGGTAATCATATCTCCAAAAGAAGTTTCAGTGTGCAACATAATCCAAACTACGGCCAACACACTTCCGCCAAGAAGCACGACCACTTGCATAACATCAGTCCAAATTACAGCTTCAATACCACCAAAAGTGGTATAGAATATACAAAGTATCCCCATAATCAAAATACTGGTTTCTACCGGAATTCCTGTTACAATGGAAATGGCCAAGGAAGGCAACAACAATACGATGCCTATTCTTCCTAACTGAAATAAGATAAAAGATAGACTTCCAAAAGCACGCGCTGCATAATTGAACCTATCCTCAAGGTATTCATAGGCCGTCTTGATTTTTAGTTTATTAAAAAACGGAATGAAAACAAAAGCAATTAAGGGTGTTATAAGAATGGCTGTGATGTTCAGAAAAAAGAAAGACCAATCGGTTACAAAAGCCTTGGCTGGAATCGCCATAAACGTTATAGCGCTTAACAGCGTACCGAAAACACTTAAACCAGCAGCCCACCAAGGGATACGACCACCACCTGTAAAGTAATCTGCTGTAGATTTCTGTTTGCGAGCAAAATATAACCCAATCAACACCGATATTAACAGATATAATGCAAGCACACTGTAATTGAGAATTCCGAAAGGATGAGCAGCATCGGCAATTTTGAATGTTTGTACTTTTGGAGTACGAATACCCGGTGATACTTCTCCTGAAACCATCACAAAATCATCATTGTTCTTGAATGAAAGTGTCGTAACAGGGATCTTTATTGAAAGTGTGTCATACACAAACCACTTTTTTGTAATGGAATTATAGGCTAAAATATCTTTTGAAAAACCAACGTGATGGTTTAAAATAGCGTCTCGCCTACTTTTTAAGTTGTTTATTATAGTGTCATTTTGCTCGGTGGTCAATTGCAGGGACATATGTTCCAACTCATCAAAAAGCACTTCATCACTTCCGCCGTAAACCATAATGTGCATGGAACCCATGGTTTCTGCCGAAGCTCCCATCAATACCCTAGGTTTTCCGTCTATCTCAAGAGTCCCTTCATCCTTCCAAGATTGCGCTTTAAAATCATAGGATAAATAATGGGTCAGCGTTTGCGATTTTTGTCCTGCCTCTTCATGCCTTCCACCAATAACGAATAGCTTTTTACTGGTTTGTGTTTCTTGGATAGCTACACAATGAAGTGCTCTGGGAGGTCCTGGAAAATTGGTTAATCTTTCCCATTTCTTCGGTTCTTTTAAATTTAACCTGTAAAATGAATTCGTACTACTTCGAGCATTATTACCACCCACCACATATACAAAACCCTCAAATTCAACGGCAGATGAAAATGCCAAGGGTTCTGGAAGTGCTGGATATTCCGAAATCTCTACTTCTTTAGAAGAAGTATTATATGTTAAAAGAAATACTTGGTCACTTGTCAGTGTGGCATTATTGCCTCCTATGCATAAAATCCCGTTATCTGTTGATACCGATGACGAATAAGCAAGTGGTATCGGTAATGGTTTAGAGGATAATCGCCATTGGTCGTTTTCAAAAATATAAATAGTCTTACTCCATACTTTTTCACCACCTTCCCAAGGCAATCCATTAGGAAAATTAGCTCCCCCTGCTACTACAAAGACCCCATTATGTGTACCTCCCAACATGCCAGCATAGCCAATTGATTCAACACTTGAATTTTCTGAAGGTAAACTTGGTAAATCTGTTATGCTTAATTTGGAGATTTCTTGCCCAAAAGACGGAATGAACGTTAAAACTATCAGTAGTAAGAGTACTGCATTCTGAATTTTTTTCATGCTAGAAAGATTACATTGTAAATAACTAAGTATTTTGTTCACATCACAAATAAAAAATCATTAAATTTTCTTGCTTGTTTTCTCATTAAGTAGAACAGCAAAACAAAAAATGGAGCTTTATTATAAAATTACGTTGCTAAGATAGCAAAAAATTCAATTAATGTATTATGTATAACATATAAAAATTGTAGATTTGTCTACTCAGCAAGAAAATCTGTTAAGTTGAACCAAAAATATACGTTTAAATTGAAACCGTTAAACCGCCAACACCTTTAAAATCTATACCTAATGTGAAGTTCATAGTATAGTTAGAACTGAATATTTACAGCATTTTTTAGACGATAACTATAATAAATTGGATAAAATAACTTAAAATTACAATATGAAAACACCGTTAGTATTATTAGCCACTCTTTTGCTTTTTGCTTGTAATAATCCTTATAAAGATTATCAAAATGCAGCTTCAGATTATCAAATTATTCCAAAACCGGTTTCACTAGACATGTCAAACGGTCGGTTTTTAGTGGATTCAAAAACTAAAGTTTCTGCTGCTTCCAATTTAGAGAATGAGGGCAGCTATTTAGCAGATCTGTTAAGTCATGTCGCTGCTACAAATATTGCTTTTGAAACAGGAGGTTCTGGAGATATCCAACTTAAAATAGATGATGCTATAGAAAATGAAGAAGGCTATACCCTATCTGTTTCATATGATTCAATCCTAATTTCAGGCAAAACAGCA
The DNA here is from genome assembly GCA_051814705.1 of Flavobacteriaceae bacterium LMO-SS05. Taxonomy (GTDB): domain Bacteria; phylum Bacteroidota; class Bacteroidia; order Flavobacteriales; family Flavobacteriaceae; genus Geojedonia. The sequence continues at coordinate 1,580,929 of JBPWQW010000001.1, read as the reverse complement.
AAAGGTGTGTTTTATGGCATTCAAACTTTAAGGCAATTAATACCAGCTTCAGTTGAATCTGGGTCCAATCAAAAAGAAGCTTTAACCTTGCCAGCGGTTAACATCAAAGATAACCCTAGATTTGTTTACAGAGGCATGCACCTAGATGTGGGAAGACATTTATTTCCTGTTGATTTTATCAAAAAATACATCGATTTAATTGCCATGCACAAAATGAACACGTTTCATTGGCATTTGACCGAAGACCAAGGCTGGCGTATCGAAATAAAAAAATATCCAAAACTAACAGAAATAGGTTCCAAAAGATATGGAACCATTGTTGGACGTTACCCCGGAGCAAGAAATGATGAAACTGAATATGGCGGATTTTACACACAAGACGAGGTAAAAAATATTGTAAAATATGCCTCTGAACGGCACGTTACCATTATCCCAGAAATAGAATTGCCTGGTCATGCCAGTGCTGCTATTGCCTCCTACCCTTTTTTAAGTTGTTTTCCTGAAGAACCTACAGTAGTCTCTAACGGTATGGGCTCTAAGGCTGGAAAAAAAGCTCAAGCCAACGGCACACCCAAAATTGTACAAGAAACCTGGGGTGTTTTTGATGATGTATTTTGCGCCGGAAATGAACAAACCTTTCAATTTTTAGAAGCTGTTTTAGACGAAATCATACCATTATTTCCTTCGGAGTACATTCATATTGGAGGCGACGAATGCCCAAAATCTAACTGGAAACGTTGCCCCAATTGCCAAAAACGAATGAAAGATAACAACTTAGCAGATGAACACGAATTGCAGAGTTATTTTATTCAACGTATTGAAAAATATGTAAATTCTAAAGGGAAAAAAATCATTGGTTGGGACGAAATCTTAGAAGGTGGTTTGGCTCCAAACGCCACCGTCATGTCATGGCGAGGTGAACAAGGCGGTATAGAAGCTGCAAAACAAGGTCATGACGTGATTATGACTCCGGGCCATTCCTGTTATTTTGATCACTATCAAACTGAAAATAAAGACACTGAACCGCTGGCTATAGGAGGAAAAACTACTGTGGCAGACGTCTATGCCTACGATCCGGCTCCTAAGGAATTAACTGAAGCCGAAAGCCATTATATTTTAGGCGCTCAAGGTAATGTTTGGACCGAGTACATGGAAACTACTGATTACGTAGAATATATGATATTACCTCGAATGACTGCCCTATCGGAAGTGGTTTGGTCTCCAAAAGAAGCCAGAAACTGGGACGATTTTAAAATGCGGTTAAACACCATGAAAGTAAGCTACGATGCTATGGGATTAAATTATGCCAAATATGTTTTCGAAACTAAAACAGATACTATTCAATAAACTGAGTTGTGCGATTGCCTGTTCACCAATTAGGCTTTAAAATCAACTAAAATCAAACCGTTTATGGGTAGATATTTGGTTTATTGAATATTTTTATTTTATTTTGTCAGTTATCCTAACTATATTTGTAGGATCTTTTTATGTTTAACACAAAATAAATACAAATAAAATGAAAGTAGCTGTTTGGGACACCTATGTAACCAAAAAAGACGGAAGCGTGATGCACTTTGACATCATCGCTCCCGAAGAAGTAAAAGACGCTTCCAAAATACATCTTTACGGCAAGGATTATTTGACAACCAAAAACCAAGATGGGCAACCACTCAGTTCAAAAGAATGTCGATTTTGCCATATTGAAACTGTAAAACCTCATTGGGAAGAAGCGATAAAAGAACGTGGTTACTTCATTATTGAAATGGAAAATTGTCAATAATGAAAAAGTCTGCCTTTGATTTAGAGCATCAAAATTCGAGTATAGATAGCAAAATTGTGGCTTCATTAGAAAGAATTTCACAAGCTTTTAGAGTATTACTTTGGAATGAAAGCAAAGAATTTTCATTAAGCCCCATTCAAATTCAAGTGCTTATCTTTTTGTTGCATCATTCAGACCAAAAAAGGAAAGTTAGCTATTTGGCTGCCGAATTTAATATGACCAAAGCAACCATTAGCGATACTGTTAAAACACTGGAACAAAAAGGCTTAATCACTAAAGAATACGAGCAACACGATACTAGAAGTTACATCATTCATTTAACCAAAACTGGCCATGAAACTGCAAAGCAAACCTCTTTGTTTGCTGAACACATTCAAATTCCTATCAACAAATTAGACACTTCTGACAAAGAGAATTTTTTGCTAAATTTATTGGACATCATCCATCACTTAAACAAATCTGGCATCATTACTATACAAAGAATGTGCTTTACTTGCCAATTTTACAAAGCAAACAAAACTGGACAAGAACACTTTTGTAATCTTCTTAACACCAAACTTACCGACTCAGATTTGAGAATAGACTGTCCTGAACATAAAGAAAAACAAACGGTATAGTTGATATTCTAGAGTGCTGATCTTTAGGATCAATGAGATCCAAGTAAGATGGACATCACGTTCGAATTATTATTCAGTTTACCAGTAAAGGCAGAGGTAACCGTTGAGCTTCCCAGATCTTCTACACCTCTACAAGAAATACAATTATGGCTTGCTTTCAAGACCACACCAATATCATCGGTTTGCAGTGTGGTTGATAATTCCTGTAAAATCTGCATGGTCAACCGCTCTTGTACTTGCGGCCTTCGCGCATAATAATCAACAAGTCTGTGGATTTTAGACAAGCCTATCACATAATCCTTAGGGATATATGCAATATTGGCTTTTCCTTGAATGGGCACAAAATGGTGCTCACAAAACGAGGTAAACGGAATATTTAACTCTATTAAAGGTGTATGATATTGGTAGGTATTTTTAAAAACAGTAATGGCTGGTTTATTTTTGGGATTCAAACCACTAAAAATTTCATTCACATACATCTTCGCCACCCTATTAGGCGTGTCTTTTATGCTGTCGTCTGATAGATCAAGACCTAAAATTTGAATAATGTCTTTAAACTTTTCAGCTATGCGTTCTACTTTTAATTCGTCATCTACAGCAAAAGCATCATCACGTAGCGGGGTTTTTACAACTACGTGATGATTGCCATTTAAGGGACGGTCATCTGTTAATAAAGAGGTTCCGTTTACTTTCATATTTAATTAATTGTTTATTTTTTTGGAGAATCTTCTGATAGTTTAGCTAATGAAAAAGCTGCAATGGCCATCACCAAATCACGTACGGCAACATCGACATAACTCCAACTAAAAATAAGTGTTAAGGCAATAGCTACTAACCAAGCAGCAACTACATAAGCGCCAATTTTTGTTTTTGTAAGCACAAGAACACCGGCTACAATTTCAATAACCCCAACTATCATCATAAATGTAGTAGGTTCAAAAGGAAGCATTCCAGCAAAACCTTCTGAAACATATTGACTCCAGTCGGTTAAAATGTTTGTAAATTTGTCAAGACCTGCTACGATAGGTACTAAACCAAAAGTGTACTTTAAAACTTTTTTTACTAATTGCACGTTTGAATCCATAATTTTAGTTTTTTTAATGATTAATATATTTGTTACATTCATTTGATAAGGAAACTTAAAAAAGGATACAAAAGTTTGTAACTTTTTTTGTTTTTACCAATCTAAACCTAAAAGACAAGCACATGGAAGCAATACAGATAAACGATTTCAACAACCATAAAATAAATGAGGAAGAGGTCATCAAGCGTATTCTTGCTGGTGAAAAAGAACTCTATGAGATCCTAGTAAGAAGAAACAATCAGAAGCTATATCGCGTCATACGAAGCTATTTAAAGGATGAAGCTAATATTGAAGACACGATGCAAAATACCTATGTGAAAGCCTATACCAAATTACATCAATTTAAATTGCAATCTACTTTTTCAACTTGGCTTATCCGCATTGGGATTAACGAATCTTTAGCACTAATAAAAGAGAAGGGAAAACTTTTCCATTTAAACGAACAATCGAATACGATAACAGGTAAAACAGTTTTAGAAATTCCAGATACTAAAAACTTAAATCCACACGACAAAATGATACGTAATGAAGCAAAGCACCTCTTAGAGAATGCCATAGACCAACTTGACTCGAAATACAAAGTGGTTTATATGCTGAAAGAAATAGAAGAATTGAGCCTGAAAGAAATTGCTGTGGCTTTAGATTTAACAGTTTCCAATGTTAAAGTGCGATTGCATCGTGCTAAAGACATGCTGAAAGAGAAACTATTTGAAATTAGCAATGATAAAAACGTATTTGAGTTTGGATTTAGCCGATGCGACCGAATAACTGAAAGCGTAATGAAAACTTTATAAAAAACAACTATATAATGCAAGACGTCAAAATAATATCTATTGAATACGCCACACACGATGTGGTACACATTAAAACCGAAAAACCTCAAGGCATCACTTTTCTTGCTGGGCAAGCCGTAGATGTGGCCTTAAAAAAATCGAATTGGGAAACCGAATTTAGAGCTTTTACCTTTACCTCGCTCCAAACGGACGAACACTTGGAATTTTTTATAAAAATTTATCCCGAACACCATAGCGTTACTGAACAAATTGGAAAGCTTAAGCCAGGCGACACACTGTCCATAGGCGATGTATTTGGTGACATTCAATACAAGGGTGAAGGGATTTTTATTGCTGGTGGCGCTGGTATCACGCCATTTATATCCATTTTTAAGAAACTCGAAAAAGAACAAAAACTCGGCAATAACAAACTGATTTTTGCCAACAAAACAGAATCCGATATTATTGAGCACCTCTATTTTAACAAGTTGTTGGGCAAGCATTTTATCAATGTGTTATCCAAAGAAGAAAAAGTGGGTTTTGAGCACGGTTATATCACCAAGGACATAATTAAAAACCAAGCTCCCAACAAGAACACCTACTTTTACCTTTGTGGCCCAGACCCTATGATGGAGGCTGTACTAAAACAGTTTCAAGAATTGGGCATTGACGAATCTCAAATAATAAAAGAACAGTTTTAGTTACATCCCAATATATAAAAACTTAAAAAGTTTAAACACCTGCTTGTAATGATGATGGTTGGCTCGTGCAATGTCACCTACTTTGAAGATTCTGCAAAAATAATATTTGTTAATCTGAACTGAAAAACTGACAATTGAATATACACAGACTAAATTATGAATCTTTAAAATGAAAGATCGAATGAAGAGCCAGAACAAAACAGGTGTTGGAATAGCATTGGGAACTGCAATTGGAGTTGCGATTGGAGCTGCAACCGACAATCTAGCTTTATGGATTGGTGTTGGAATAGCAATAGGTGCTGGATTAGGAACTATTCTATCGCAAATAAATCGTAACAAAAATGATGATAAATTTTAAGAGAACTGAGCAAAAAAACAAATCTAATTAGGTTAACACAAACGCAACTGCCCGAATGCTTGCTCAGTTCCTCTTAAAATCTCCAATTTTTAATAAATAGGCTATACAATCAATATAGCTTTTTAAAGCACCTTACTTTTCAAGCGGAACCATCCAGTAGGAGTACATATAATCTTTATACTCGAGTCGGTATTGCTCTAAAGGCAATGTTCCCCAACTGTTTATACTTCCCAATCCTTGTTGGAAACCGTCAATATTAACAAACACCTCAGCTCGAGGATCCAGCTCTCCGGCGTGATGTTGGGTTCGGACTTCACCAGAATTTAAATCGTCTTCACTGTAATTAAGTGCCGAAAAACTAAAAGGCGTTTCGCTTAAAAACTTAATTCCAGAACCATCTGCTTTTGTAAGTGACACCCAACGCACATCCAACTTATTTCCTGTTTCCTGCGGACGGATGTATGGGAAATACTGTTCTGCTATGGTTTGATTGTACAGACCCACTTTTGCAGCATGTTGCCGGTCTACATACGCTTCAAAAGGGCCTTTGCCATAATAGCTTATATTTTTATAATCATCTGGCAACACCAGTGTATTTCCGAATTTATAGAAATCGGAGTGCTTCCCTTTTAAGGCTTTTAATGCATTGGTCACTTTTACAGCCGCATTTGCATGTACGACATAGGTTTCAACTAATAGAGCATCACCATCAAACAAGTTTCTTGTAAAACTCAGTTGCAATTCACTTTTTGAGAGTTGCTTTACCAATGTTGTTACTGGTTCAGAAGTTCCAGCATCTTTCCATGCCTTATATCTTTTTTGTGTGCCAGCACCGTAATCATTATCGGTTGGCGCTCGCCAAAAATTAACTTTCGGGCCACTGTTTAAAAGACTTTCATTTTTATAGTTATAACCTGTCAAGGTACCCGTTTTTTCATCGAATGTGATATCCAAATCCTTTCCGGTCACGGTAATGACACCTTCTTTTGTTTGATAGCTTAGAGACGCCGTCGCATTTTCAGGAAGTGGAACAGTTGCCTGTTGCAGTTGAAATTGCTCATAAGCCACTACAAAACCTGCTTGTAACAAGGGTTCATCTGTTTTTAATACAGCCGATACATTTAAGAAATACTCCACACCCGCTTTAAATTGTTTTGTATAAGGAATCTTAAGCGTTTTTATAGCTTGCGGCGCTGTTACGATATCGTCTAGGAAGCCTGTTTCAACCACTTCGCCATTCGCGATCACGTCCCAGTTTAATTTATAATTGGATAAATCTTTAAAGAAATACCAGTTTTTGAGATCAATGACACCTTTATTCAGGTCATTTTCATAAAACTTAACATTTTGCTGAACATAAGCCACTTCATGAATATGCGGGTTTGGCCTTCGATCGGGTTGTACTAAACCGTTATTTAAAAAATTATTATCGCTTGGTGTGCCTTCAGGTCCAAAATCACCACCATAAGCAAAAATTTCCCTGCCGTTTTTAATGGTTTTTATGCCTTGATCCACAAAGTCCCAAATAAAACCGCCTTGTAATTTATCGTATTTTTCATATAAGTCCCAATATTCTTTAAAACCGCCCATACTATTTCCCATAGCATGTGCGTACTCACATTGCACTAAAGGTTTTGTCATGTTTTCGTTTTTGGCATAGGCCTCCACTTCTTTTGGCGTAGCGTACATGGGAACGTACAAATCGGTGTTCCACTCGAGTAGCGCACGCTCGTATTGGGTTGGCCTAGTGTTATCCATTTTTTTCGCCATTAGATATGCTTGGTAGAAATTATAACCATTTCCAGCTTCATTACCCAAAGACCAAATTACGATAGACGGATGATTTTTGTCCCGTTGCACCATGCGTTCCACACGTGCCAAATGCGCCTTTAACCAAGCCGGATTGTTCCCCAATGTTCTATCCAAAGCATAGCCCATGCCGTGAGATTCAAGATTGGCTTCATCAATCACATAAATACCATATTCGTCGCACAACTCATAAAAGTACGGGTCGTTTGGATAATGGCAGGTCCGTACCGCATTGATGTTGTATTCCTTAAATATCATGACATCTTTAAGCATGTCTTCCCGAGAAATCACATGCCCGGTATTGGGGTCGTGTTCATGTCTGTTTACGCCTTTAAATAAAATAGGTTTTCCATTCAATAGATATTGACCGTCTTTAACTTCAGAAGTTCTAAATCCTATTTTTTTAGAAATAGCTTCTAAAACATTCCCTTTTTTGTCTTTAATTAGAATGTTTAATTGATATCGTTCCGGAGTTTCTGCAGACCAGGTTTTGACCTGAGGAATTTTTTTATAGAAATTGAAGGTTTTTGTAGAATTGGATTCGAGATCATAAACTGAAGCTGAATGAAATACTGTTTCATTATTTTTAGTTAGTTCGACAGTAACAGTTCCTTTTTGATTTTTGCTAGCCTTACTACTAACATCTACCGACAAATCGAAAACACCATCGGTATAGTTGTTTTCCAGTCCCGCTTTTGCGAAAAAATCCGCTAGCTGTACTTTTGGTCTTGCGTAAATATATACGTCACGTTCTATTCCTGAAATCCTCCAAAAATCCTGACATTCCAAATAACTGCCGTCACTCCAACGGTACACTTCTAAAGCGACACTATTGTTACCCGGTTTTACAAAATTGGTGATATTAAATTCCGCTGGAAGTTTTGAGCCTTGGCTATACCCCACTTTCTCACCATTAATCCAAATATAAAACGCCGCTTTTACAGCACCAAAATGAATAATGAGATCTTTACCCTTCCAATTTTCAGGAACTGTAAACGTTCTTTTATACGAACCTACAGGGTTATGTCCATCTGGAATATCGGGTGGAATCAATTCCCCTTTTTGAAACGGATAGCTCGCATTTACGTAAATAGGAATTCCAAAACCTTCCACTTCCCAGTTTGCAGGTACTTTTATGCTGCTCCAGTTAGAGGTATCATAATCTTCTTTAAAAAAATCTTTGGGTCTTGATTCTGGAGATTCACTGTAACTAAATTGCCAAATTCCATTTAACAATACATAATTATCAGCTTTTGAAAGCTTGTCTTCTTTCGCTAAGTCCAAAGTGTTGTAGGGAAAAAATGTGGCCCTTGCATCTAGCTTGTTTATACCTATAACATCTGGGTTTTCTATTACGGGATCTAGTGTTTGGGATTGTAGACCGCCATAAGACACCAAACACATTATCCATGCGAATTTTAAGTTTTGAATTGCTCTGTTCATTACTCGATTTTTATTAAACTATTCGTATTGCTAAATATTAAATTGAGCATTACCAAAATTCCAATTTCTGCGATGGCAGGTTTTTTTATATTACTTCTTTTTGTGGTCATGACGAACTATTTATAAAAAAAGGAAAGGTTTTACCCTTTCCTCTTCAACTTTACATACTAACTCAAAACAAATATGAAAAATAAATTTATTATTAATTATAACCAGGAGTTTGATCAAGAAGCGGGTTTCTACCTATCATATCCTGTGTAATAGGCAGTAATAGCTTATACTCATCACCAGGATTTAAAAAACTCACATTATCAATTACAAAACTATTTCCGGCTCTTCTCAAATCCCACCAGCGTTTGCCTTCACCAATAAACTCTTTATAGCGCTCATTTAAAATGGCATTGGCATTGGCTGTTGGCGTACTGTTAACGTATGCATGAGTTAAAGGAACATAATTAGCACCATAAGCTCGTTGACGGATTTGATTGATTTCTCCAGAAGGATCTTCGCCAAGTAAGTTTTTAGCCTCAGCTAAAAGCAATACCACATCGGCATATCTGTATAAAGGCACATCATTTTCGAAAATACGCTCTGAACCTTTTACAACACCTAAAAACTTATTGAATATAGAACCAAAATATTTAGGTTCGTTATAAGTAGGATAACCAATACCGCTATTGTCATCAACATACAACCTAATAAATGTAGCGTCTTTACGTGCGTCGTCATTGTCATCCAATAGCAAGATGGTTTTTTCAGACTGGCCGTATCGGTTAGCTCCTGCAATGATAAAACTGCTCATGGAATTCCCCATATCGTCAAATTGAGGGTTGATTTCTGTACTTCTACCGGTTAAGCTATTGTAAAAGTTTTCCCTTTCGTCTTGCTTATATTGAATGGCAAAAATAAATTCATTGTTATTTTCGTTTCCTGCACCCCATAAATCTGCGATGCTAGGTGCTAAACCAATTCCGAATGATGCTATTTGTTGTAAGGCTGTTTTTGCTTCAGTAAAATCTGAAGCGCCACCACCAAGCACATTACCGGACCAGATGTATACATCGCCTTTTAGAGCTAAAGTTGCAGCTTTTGACCAAAATATTTTGCTTCCTCCAAAGAAACTATTATCAGACCCAAAGGCAGACAACGAAGCGGCTAAATCTGATTTTATTAAGGCCATGACTTCACTTTGTGGAGACCTTTCCCTGCTTAAACCTGCAGGATCAACCGTAGTAAAAGGTTCCAATATAATAGGCACATCGCCCCAAGTTTTTAAAAGTGTGTAATAATATAACGCTCTTAACCCATAGGCCTGTCCCAACAGGTGGCTTTTATCGGCTTCATTAAGAAAGCTAACGTTTGGCACATTTACCAAAAAGTCATTTATTCTGTGAATGTTGGTGTATAAACCTGCCCAACCTCCAAAGGGAGCAGTTGATATATTAATTTCAGATCGTATCAAGTTTTCGTTGAAAGGGGATTCATAGGTTCTACCACCCCAGATATCACTTCTCATCTCACCTAATAACCATAAATCTGCAGCTTCATCTCTTAAGTTTACATACAGTCCTGTATGTGCGGATCTTGCACCTTCTTCTGTATCCCAGAATCCGGCTGCCGTTAATTCACTAGGGCTAACTAATTCAAGTTCGCTCTCACAAGCGCTAAAGGCCATTGCAGCAAATAGTATAAATATATATTTCTTCATGTTCTTAAATTTTAAAATGTTAGATTAAGTCCTACTGTAAATGTTCGAGGTACAGGGAATTGCCCATATTGTACACCCCCAACTTCTGGTGTATCGCCACTCATACTTTTAAAATAATGTAAATTAGTAGCTGTTAAATACACGCTTAAACTTTTTATGACATCATTAAAATATTTGGCAGGTACCTTATAACTCAAGCTTACTTCCCTCAGGGCTAAATAATCCCCTTTTTCCCAAAAACGATTATTTGCTTCGGTTTGTAGACTTCCTGCTCCTTCACCACCTCTCCAAACGTTTTTTGCACCATTTACAAAAACAAAACGTGGCCAATCAGTATCGGTATTAGTAGGCGTCCAAGAATCCAATACTTCTACGGGTTGTTCCAAATTTCCTTGGGTTTGCCCGTAGCCTTTATTCCTCATGTGATTCCATACTAAATGTCCTGTAGCAAAATCTGTTTTAACAAATAAATTGAAGTTTTTATAGGATAGGCTCGTGGTTAAACCTCCAACAAAATCAGGGGTAGTACGACCTATAATTTTTCTGTCTAAACCATTAATGATGCCATCTCCATTTTGATCGACCCATTTGACATCACCGGCCCAGCGTTTATTTCGACTTGCTCCTGGCATAAATTCATCTGTAATAGCATTATCAGCATCCGCTTCAGCTTGCGTGGCATAAACACCAGCTTGCTCGAAAGCTACCACAAGGTCACCACCATAGCGCTGCCCTTCTTGCAATCCACCAACGTATTCTGCTTGATTTGTATTTGGATTCCAGATTAGAGTTCCGCCCTGTCTGTTTAATTCATTATCATTTTCTGGAAGTTTAACCACATAATTTTTATTGGATGTAAATGTGGCACCCACATTCCAAGTTAAATCATCATTTCTAATAATATCACCGTTTACTTGTAACTCAAATCCTTTATTTCTATAGGTTCCGTTGTTCGTTCTAATGGAGCTAAATCCAGTATAAAATGGCAAAGTAAGGTTAGCTATTTTATCTTTTACGTCTCTTGAATATAAATCTGTTATAACGGTAAGTCTGCTATCAAAAAACGATATATCCAAACCAACGTTAAATGTAGTTGAACGCTCCCAACCTAGATCTAGAGTAGCCAATGATGAATTAGCATAACCCGTTTGCCCATTATAAACACCTTGCTCTCCATAAGATCCAAATACTGCATAATTCCCATTATAGTCTGCTTGACCAGGAGGGGTTATAGAACTCACGTTACCGTTAACACCATAACTTAATCTTGGTTTTAGTCTTGTTATAGTATTACTCAATGAAGAGTTTTGAAAGAATTCCTCGTTATGTGCATTCCAACCAAATGATAACCCTGGGAAAAATCCGAATTTTTGATTACCTAACCTAGATGCTCCGTCATTTCTAAACGTCGCGCTAACCAAATATTTACTGTCGTAATCATATAATAATCTACCAAACGTTGATACAATAACTTGTTCTGATTCAAAACTTGATGGAATACCATCTGCTTCTGCTCCAGCGTTAAGGGTTTCAATTAAATCGGTTGGAGAATTTCTTGTTCCTGCAGAAGTTTGAAAAAAGTTATCTTTAAAATATTCTGCTCCAATCAAGGCATTAAAGTTGTGATTGCCAATCTTTTTAATATAATTTAAGGTACCCGTTAACTGATCTCTTAATGTTCTTTGTAATCTAACCGAAGCCTCACGACCTGTACGCAAAGGCCCTGTAGTAGACCCAACACGGTATGCTCTATTAAAATTTTCGTTATGATTATTTATGGTAAAATGACTACCATCTACCGACAAGGTTAAGTCATTTATAATTTCCCATTCTATACCTACCGAAGCCGATAAACGCTGTTCTAGATTTTTTCTAACAAATTTGTCCTGATAATATAATGGATTACCAAAACCTTCATTTTGTCCTACGGCATATACATCAGAAAAGGTACCATCAAGATTGCTATCATATGTTCTTGATGTTGCAGCTTGACCTTGAAATCTTCTAAATACTACTTCATCACTACCTAAAGGGCTTAAACTAAGGTTAGAATGTGAGTATAAAATATTAGAGTTTACTTTTACATTATCTTTAATCTTATACGAACCGCTAAACTTACCTGAGTATCTTTTAAATCCTGATCCTAAAACTAAACCGTCATTATCCAAAAGCCCTAAACCTAAATAGTAAGTCCCGTTTTCGTTACCACCATCAAAAGACAGGTAATGATCTTTTGTTTCGCTATTTTGATAAATACGATCCCCAACTCCTTTATTATCATAAAATAAAATCTCTTGACCTGGATTTAAAATATCGGGTATAGAACTCCAACCCGGTTGACTTAATAAGTATTGGTTTGAAGATGTCAACAATTGCGTGGTAAAGGGATCGTTAGTGGCATTATTACCAGTGGCTGCACTATGGTTACCATCTAAAAAAGCACCAAAACTACCTGGGTTATTAACAACCTCCCTATACCAAGCTATAGACTGTCTATTATAATTTATATGATCTGCAGCACCAATATATTGTTGATCATTTCTTTCTTCATTCGTACTATATTTATATTTATAATTTATAGAAGAATTCCCAACTTTACCTGTTTTAGTGGTTACCAAAATAACTCCATTGGCAGACCTTGCTCCATAAATAGCCGTTGCTGCCGCATCTTTTAAGACCTCTATAGATTCGATGTCATCTGAATTTAAAGCATAAAAAGAGCTTGGAATTCCATCTACCAAAATTAAAGGCGCATCATTGTCACTAAAATTGGTACCTCCGCGCAACACAATTGTAGGTGTAGAACCTGGTTGCCCAGTGGTATTAGTCACCCTTAAACCAGCAATAGTCCCTTGTAAGGCCGTAGCGGCGTTGGATCGTGTTGACGTTTCCAAAATTTGGGTGTCTAATTTTGAAACCGAAGTGGTTAACGTTGCTCTGGTTTGTTGACCATAACCCGTAATAACAATCTCATTCAACATGGATACACTTTCTGTAAGCGTCACATTGATTATAGCCTCACTAGCTACGGTAACTTCTTGTGAAACAAACCCAATAAAAGTGAATACCAGAATATCTCCTGAACTCGCTTGAATGGAATAATTTCCGTCAAAATCGGTTTGTGCCCCAGTTGTGGTACCTTTAATAAGGATGTTAGTACCCGGCAAAGGTTGCCCAGAGACATCTGTAACCGTACCCGATACAGTCTTTTGCTGTCCATACATGCTTGCACAAAGCAATATGGCAATACAAGCAATACATTGCTTAATTAGTTGTTTATTTTTCATGTTTCGTTAGTTTTATGTATAACATAAAGCAATAGTAGTTAATATTACGTTAAAAACAAAATTTATTTTCTTAAAAAATGTATACTTTAACATATTAAAGTCTGTTCTACTTCGTCATTATATTATGTAAAAGTTCCAAAATTTATTAAAAAACTTATTATTTATATATTTGATTCATAATGTTTTGTAATCTTTTTAAACCTTTTTTATCTACTGGAATTCAATTATTATATAACAATATTTTTATTTTAGATAATATATATTATATTTGTATTATGTTATACATTATAATTTATGAAAATCAATAATTTAATAGCCGCCACTTATGCTCCTATGCATCAAGATGGCTCATTGAATACGTCAATAATTAAAGATTACACACAATTTCTAATAAGAAACAAAGTTGAAGGCGTCTTTATGAATGGATCCACAGGTGATTTTACAACACTATCCACCCCTGAACGAAACGAAATAACACGGGCATGGGCTCAAAATAAGTCACCAGAATTGTATTTAATAGATCATGTGGGTAGTCCAAGTTTAAAAGAAGCAAAAGAACTGGCAGCTTATGCCTCCGATAAAGTGGATGCTATTGCCGCCATTGCCCCTTTTTATTTTAAACTGAAGACCATAGAAAAATTGGTGGAATATTGTAAAGAAGTGGCATCGAGCGCTCCTAATTTACCGTTTTATTATTACCATATACCTGTGTTATCTGGTGCCGATTTGAATATGACCAAATTTTTAGAGCAAGCCGAACAAGACATTCCAACCTTGGCTGGTATAAAATTCACACACAATAACTTAATTGATTATAGCCATTGTAAAAAAGTAGCTCATGGTAAATACAACTTGCTTTTTGGTTACGACGAATGGTTTATCAACAGTTTGCCATTGGGCGCTAAAGGCTGGGTTGGTAGCACCTACAACCATTTAGCACCATTATATTATAAGATCAAGGAATTGTTTGAACAAGGTCAGATGGAAGAAGCTGCTGATTTACAGATCAAGGCCATCCGATTTGTTGAAATCCTAGATAGTAAAGGTGGTTTTAATGGAGTTGGAAAAGGGTTTATGAGCGTGTTGGGAATAGATTGTGGCCCAAGTAGGTTTCCACATTCCACCTTAACAGATGAGGCCTATAAAAACATTAAAAAAGAACTGGATCAAATCGGGTTAAGCGAATTTTTTAGCGTATAAACTGGTTTTAAAAAATGATACTGGACAAACTAGAAAATGCCGAGTTATATTTTGGAATAAACAATCGTATTGATAAAGCGCTTCATTATATTCAGAATACCGATTTTACTGAATTGGAAACAGGAAGACACGATATTGAAGGTGATACCTTATATGCCAATGTGTCTGAATATGAAACTAAAAGTGCTACTGATAGTTTATTGGAGGCACATAGGAAGTATATAGATCTTCAATTTGTTATTGAAGGAGAAGAACAAGTGGGCTTTGCAACCCTAAAGGGACAAGACATTGCAAAAGCCTATAACGAACTGGACGATTATCTGTTGATTGAGGAAAAATATGTGAGGATTACATTAAAAAAAGGCCTGTTCGCTATCTTTTTTCCAGACGACTTACATAAGCCTAGCCTCAAAATTGAAAAAACATCAAAAGTTAAAAAGGTAGTGGTCAAAATTAAAATATAGTTTTCTGCAAAACTCGGTTGTAATGCGGCTCAAGATGTTGCCGCATTGCGGTCCTAAAAGATTCAACATCATCTTTTTTCAACAAATCTAAAAGCTGACGGTGCGTAACAAACCTTTTAGCATACATATAAGAATCAGCGTCTGATAATTTATGAGCGTGTACATATTGAAATACCGGCAAAAGGAGATTTTGAAACCTTTGTAAAGTAGAATTACCTGCCATTTGATATAACTTTCCATGAAAGGCAATCTCTTTATCTAAGCTAAAAATAGAAGTGTCCTTGGTTTCCAGTCCCATATTATTTACAATGTCCTCCAATTCTATTAAATCCTCTTCCGTCTTTCTTGCAAATAATAGATCGATCATCCCCATTTCCAAAATTAACCGAAGTTCAAAAATATCCTTTAAAGTATCATCTCCTAACAAATTGGTTTCAAATACTTTTTCTAAATTAATCATAATGTCTGGTTGAGATAAAACCATACCCTTATGCTTTTTAGATTCTATGATACCAATGGTTCTCAGTCTTGAAAAAGCTTCTCTAACAACAGTCCTACTAACGCCTAAAGCTTCAGCAAATTCCATTTCTTTAGGAATGGAATCACCAATTTTAAGCCGGTTCTTTTTTATATATTCCGTTAAACGTAACTCTACCTTATCAACTAGACTAAGGTTAGTTAAAGGGGCAATTTCTAATAGTTTTTTCATAATAAATAGGTTTCAAATATAATAAAAAAAATATGTATCATATAATTTTATATATTTGTATTATGTACAACATAACACAGACAAATATACAAATTTTGTCCATATATGTCAACTTGAACACAAATTATAATTATGAATCCTAAAAAACTTTATAAAGACACGCTACTGAATACTATAATTCCGTTTTGGGAAAACTATTCTATAGATTCAGAATCTGGTGGTTATTTTACCTGTTTGGATAAAACAGGTAAGGTGTATGATACCGATAAATTTATGTGGCTTCAGGGCAGGCAGGCCTGGATGTTCTCGATGCTTTACAACAAGGTCGAGAAAAATGAAAATTGGTTAAAAATAGCAAAACATGGCATAGATTTTATCGTTAAACATGGCATGGACAAAGATGGTAACTTTTACTTTTCAACCACAAAAGAAGGAAAACCACTCGTACAACCTTACAATATTTTTTCAGACTGTTTTGCCGCTATGGCGTTTAGCCAATATGCCATAGCATCTGGTGATGAACGCATTAAGCAATTGGCTAAGCAAACCTATCTCAATATTCTAAAAAAGAAAGATAATCCCAAGGGCATTTATGAAAAAAATACAACAGAGCGTCCTTTAAAAAGCTTTGCATTGCCCATGATTCTATCCAATTTGGTATTGGAATTGGAAGCTATTTTAGATAAAGAGGAAGTTGATAAAACCATAGACTTCAGCATCCACGAAGTGATGGACGTGTTTTTAGATAAAGAATCGGGGCTTATTTATGAATTTGTTCGTCCCGATGGCTCACATGAAGATAGTTTTAATGGCCGTTTGTTAAATCCAGGTCACGGTATTGAAGCCATGTGGTTTATGATCGATATTGGCGTTAGACGAACAGATACCAAACTTATTGAAAAAGCTGCCGATACCATTATAAAAATTTTGGAGTATAGTTGGGATGAAACTTACGGCGGTATTTTGTACTTTATGGATGCCCATGGAAAACCACCTCAGCAACTGGAATGGGATCAAAAATTATGGTGGGTGCATTTAGAAGCCTTGGTGGCGCTGGCAAAAGCTTATGAACACACAGGTAGAAAAGAACTCATGGATTGGTATAAAAAAGTCCACGACTATGCTTGGTCTCATTTTTCAGATCCTGAGCATGGTGAATGGTATGGCTATTTGAATAGACAAGGTAACGTGTTATTGGATCTAAAAGGCGGAAAATGGAAAGGCTGTTTTCATGTACCACGCGCCATGTACCAGTGTTGGAAATCATTTGAAAATATAGAAAAAAAACAATCTTTTTAATCGTTTTAAAATGTCAAATACTATCAGACCTTATGTATTAGCAGAAACCAATTGGAAAACTATAAAAGAGCAAACTTTTACAGTAGCGATTTTGCCTTGGGGTGCAACCGAGGCCCATAATTACCACCTGCCCTATGCCACCGATAATTTTCAGGCAGAATTTGTGGCTATTGAAGCAGCAAAACAAGCTTGGAATAAAAATGCTAAAGTGATTGTACTACCAACCATTCCTTTTGGCGTCAATACGGGACAAATGGATATTTCGTTGTGTATGAATATGAACCCGAGCACACAATACGCCGTTTTAAAAGATGTCGTTCACGTGTTAAATGGGCAGAATATTCAAAAATTAGTAATTGTCAATTCACATGGAGGCAATAATTTCAAACAAATGATTAGGGAATTGAGTGTGGAATTCCCAAATGTATTTGTTTGCGCCATAAACTGGTGGCAAGTAGCAGATGCCAATGCTTATTTTGATGAACCTGGAGATCATGCCGGCGAATTGGAAACCTCAGCCATGATGCACATTGCGCCCAATCTGGTATTGCCATTGGAGCAAGCTGGAACTGGAAACGATAAAAAGTTTAAAATAGAAGGATTGAAAGAAGGATGGGTTAGCGCACAACGCCAATGGACACAAATTAGCAACGATACGGGTGTGGGAAATCCTAAACTGGCAACCCAAGAAAAAGGGAAAGCGTTTTTGGAGGTTGTCATTCAAAAAGTTTCTCGTTTTTTTGAAGAACTGCACCGAGCTGATGTTAAAAATATGTACGAATAAAAACTTTAATTTTATTAAGATGAAAAAAATAATTGTAATTCTAATTTCGGTTTGCTGCTTGAATTGCGGTGCTCAAAAACAAAATAATAACACAACTGAAGACGCTCTGGTATTTCAAGATTTGTTCAATACCTCCATGAACGATAGTGTAAAATGTTACCGGATTCCTGCAATAGTAACTGCACCAAACGGTGATGTGATTGCTGCCATTGATGAGCGTGTGCCCAACTGCGGCGATTTAAAGTGGAGCAAGGACATCAATATTATCGTGAGAAGAAGTTCGGACAACGGCAAAACCTGGTCTGATATTGAAACCGTAGTCAATTTTCCTTATGGACAATCCGCCTCAGATCCTTCCATGATTGTGGACACCGTGACTAATGAAATCTTCTTGTTTTATAATTATATGAATTTAGATACCGAAAAAGACATTTACTATTTGCATGTTGTAAAAAGTGCCGATAATGGCAAAACGTGGAGCAAACCCGTAGATATCACCTCTCAAATTGCAAAACCAGAATGGCATAAAGATTTTAAATTCATAACTTCGGGAAGAGGCATTCAAACACGCTCTGGAAAACTATTGCATACTATGGTAAACTTGAATAGTGGATTGCATGTGTTTGGAAGTGACGATCATGGTAAAACCTGGTATTTTTTGGACACACCCATCCAACCCGCAGATGAATCCAAAATCATAGAACTGGCCGACGGCACTTTAATGATCAATGCCCGAGTAAATAATAAAGGATTGCGTTATGTGCATAGGTCAACAGATGAAGGCAAAACTTGGGAAACCAAACCAGTACCAGAGCTAATCGACCCAGGCTGCAATGCTAGCATCATTCGATATACGTCTATTGAAGATGGATACACAAAAAACCGTTTACTTTTTTCTAATGCTAAATCTGAAAAAGGACGCGTCAATATGACAGTTCGCATAAGCTATGATGAAGGTAAAACCTGGTCGGAAGGCAAAACTATTTACGAAGGACCTTCAGCATATTCTGATTTAACGATTCTTGAAAATGGTGATATCGGATTGTTTTTCGAACAAGATGAATACACCAAAAACCCCTTTGTTAGCTTTTCGTTAAAATGGTTGACCGATGGTCAGGATGCTTATGAAAAACCAAAAAAACAGTAAGAAGGTATAATTTTTCAATTCAAAATAAATAATCCATGAATTTAAAAAAGGGAACGTGTAGTGTTTTTCTTTTGGTTTTGACTGTATGTTTTGGACATCTTGGATATGGACAAATCGCAGTAAATCTTGAAGAAAAGTACCCCATCATCCCAACGCCTCAAAACATCATTTATGGAGAAAGCGAACTGGAATTTAAAACGATTCATATTGTCCACTCTGATTTTATAAACGAAGCCAATCAGCTAAAAGCATTTTTCCTAAAAGAAGGCATTAAGGAATCCTCAAAAGGTCTAAACATTCAAATAATAAAACAAGACATTCCCGTTCACAATGCCATTGAAGCTTATAGATTGAGCATGGATTCTGAAATTAAAATTTGGGCTTCATCCGAAAAGGGTGCTTATTATGCGATAAAAACACTGCAACAAATTTTTAGAATAAAAAACAAAAAAGGACTATTGCCAAAGCTTCAAATAACCGATTGGCCTGCTTTTAATATCAGGGGTTTTATGCACGATACGGGGAGGAATTTTCAGTCGGTCGCCCAATTAAAAGAACAAATTGAGGTCCTGTCCCAATACAAGTACAATGTGTTCCATTGGCATTTAACAGACGACCCAGGATGGCGATTGGAAAGCAAATTATACCCGCAATTGCAATCGGAAACAGTGACTTCACGTGGCAAAGGGAAATTCTACACACAAGAGGATTTTAAAGATATTTTGGCCTTTTGTAAAGCGCGCCACATCACTGTTATTCCAGAATTTGATATTCCTGGACATTCTCAAGCCTTTAGAAAAGCCATGGGTTTTGAATCCATGAAAGACGAAAAAGCACTTCCTGTGTTGTTGGATTTATTTGATGAATTGTGTTCATTAGCGAGTCCCGAAGAGATGCCCTATATCCATATCGGTACCGACGAAGTGCGCAATAAGGAAGAATACGTTTCCAAGGATTTTATTCAAAAAATCATGGATCGTGTTAAGGCCAATAATAGAGAACTCATTGTTTGGAAAGAAGGCATTGAAATTAAAGAAGACTCCACTTCCATTAACCAATTATGGGCGCAACACGAACCCAGAAAAGGACATCGGTTTATAGATTCGCGAGCCAATTACATCAACCATTTAGACCCTTTTGCGGGCATGTCAAGATTGTATTTTCAGCAACCTTGTCGGCAAGCAGAAAGCGATTCTCTGGCTTTGGGAGGTATTTTATGTGCGTGGCCAGACAATAATGTGGTCAACGAGCGAGATATATTGAAACAGAACCCCATTTATCCTTCAATTGTTTTTTATGCCGATGCTATATGGAAAGGAAGAGCGGAGAATAAACTGGAATATTGGGCGAAATTGCCGCCTATTGATACTAAAGAATTTAAAGAATTCAAAACTTTCGAAGATAAAGTCTTAACGCACCGAGACCTGTTTTTTAAAGGAAAAGAATTCCCCTATGTAAAACAGACCCATATCCTCTGGAATATCATTGGTCCATTTAACCATAAAGGGGATGCTTCTACAAAATTTCCTGTGGAAGATACCATAAAAGCGTCTTATCTTATTAATGGAAAAGAGTATGAATGGTCGGAACCGATGGCTGGAGGCACCATGCATTTTAAACATTTTTTTGGATTTCCGGCTTTAACCGATGAGAAATCGGGTACGTTTTATGCTTATACCGAAATTTATTCCCCAACTAACCGTGTACAAGATTTTTGGATTGGGTTTCAAGGTTGGTCGCGCTCTGGCGGGCGCCGTGGAGGACCTTTCCCTGAACAAGGACAGTGGCATACCACCAATCCGAAGATTTGGGTAAACAATGTTGAAATTGCACCGCCGGTTTGGAAACAACCGAACGTCAAAGAAAAATCGGATGAAATTCCGTTTATTGACGAAGATTACTTTTATAGAACCCCTACAAAAGTCCATCTGAAAAAAGGATGGAATAACGTGTTGTTGAAAATACCACAGAGCGGAAATTCATGGAAATGGATGTTTACCTGTGTGCCCATAAACATTACAAAAAATGGAGTTAGAGAAGTAAATGGCCTAAAATATAGGACCAAGTTTAAAAAGAATTAAAACTTGTTAAAATGAAAAAAGGACTTATTATTATTTTACTTGCATTTGTAAATATTGGATTTGCTCAACACTATTCCGAACACTATTACAAACGAAAAGCACTGTTTGAAAATACACCAGATACTAAAAACGAAATTATTTTTTTAGGAAACAGCATCACCGAAGGTGGTGATTGGAAAGCCTTATTTCCTGATAAAAATGTGATCAATAGAGGAATTAGCGGCGATGTCACTGATGGTGTTTTATTTAGGTTGGACGAAGTAACGGCATCAAAACCATCAAAACTATTTTTATTGATTGGTACAAATGATATGGCCCGTGGAAAAAGTATCGATTATGTTATTGAAAATACTGAAAAAATTATTGTACAAATCAAAAGGCAATCCGTAGAGACTAAAATTTACCTGCAAAGTATTTTACCTATAAATCCGAATGTAGGTACAAAGTTTTCTGGTCATAAAAATAATCATCAAAAAATTATTGAAGCCAATGAGCGTTTAAGATCATTAGCGAAAAAATACAATTTAAAGTTTATTGATCTTCATAAGTATATGAGCAATGGCGAAAAACATTTAAAACCAAAATACACCTATGATGGTCTGCATTTAACGGAAGAAGGATACAAAAAATGGAGGAAAATTATCCGTAAATACGTTAATTAAAAGAACTATAAGAACCTACCATAAACATTCAATCAAATATGCCATTTTGATATTGGCTTTTTTGTGTGTAGAATGTATTAAAGTGCAACCATATAATTGCAGGAGATGTAAGTGTCTTTAGCGGACAATCCAACTCGGCTCATCGATTATGAGCAGGTGTATACTGACGAACATTTGCCTGTAACTGATATTTATCATTTTGTATCTTGTTACAGGTATCTATTTTTGTGGATTAAACAATTTTAAAGACCTAATCTAACCCTAAAAGCAGAAGTCTTTACATACCTTGTCAAAAGGATTAGGGTTTGTTGTTAAAATTCAGTTAATCAGGAGTAAATGGTCTTTATATTCAGTATATTTCAATTGGAACCAGTAAAATTTTTACAAATATGAAAACGGATAAAAATACGTTCAGAAGTACATTAAATGTGAATGGTAAAAAAGTTAATATCATCAATCTCGAAAAAGTGGTTGAAGCGCACCCACATGTAAAAAAACTACCATTTTCCATTCGTATTTTATTGGAAAACGCCTTGCGGAACTATGATGGTTTTTTGGTAAACGATGAACATATAGAAAATCTTATCAACTGGAACCCGAAAGGCAGCGATACGTCTATTCCTTATAAACCGGCCCGTGTGCTTATGCAGGATTTTACGGGTGTTCCCGCTGTGGTCGACATTGCCGCGATCCGTTCCGAAGCCATCCGCAAGGGCAAGGATGGGTCGAAGATAAACCCGAAAGTACCCGTAGATCTAGTTATCGATCATTCGGTCCAGGTCGATTTTTTCGGTACTGATTATGCCTATAAAAAGAATGTGGAATATGAATACAAGCGTAATAGCGAACGTTACGAACTGTTGAAATGGGCGCAGAATGCGTTTGAAGATTTTACGGTCGTACCTCCGGGAATGGGGATCTGCCACCAGGTAAACCTCGAATATTTAGCAAAAGTCGTCGTTAATAGGAATGGCTGGGCTTATCCCGACACCTTGGTCGGTACTGATTCGCATACGCCTATGGTGAATGGAATTGGTGTTGTGGGCTGGGGCGTTGGCGGTATAGAGGCCGAAGCGGCACTCTTGGGACAACCTATTTATTTCTCCAGTCCGAAGGTTATCGGCTTACAGTTAAAAGGAAAACTACCCGAAGGCATTACCGCTACCGATATGGTACTTGAAATCACAAACCAAATGCGTAAATATGGCGTAGTTGGCGATTTTGTGGAAGTATTCGGCGACGGTCTAGACCATTTGTCCGTGCCAGACCGCGCCACCATTGCCAATATGTCTCCCGAATTTGGTTGTACAATTACCTATTTTCCCATTGACGGTCAGACCCTTCGGTATATGGAAAAAACCAATCGCGACCAAAAACAAATCGATTTGGTAGAACAATACTGTAAAAACAACCTCTTGTGGCGTACTGGCAAGGAAAACATAGAATATTCCGATGTGGTCACGGTGGACTTGTCCACATTACAACCGTCGGTCGCCGGGCCTAAACGACCACAGGATAAAATATTGGTCAAGGACCTGAAAGACCAATTCGGAAATCTATTAAAAGAGATGCACGGCAGAGATTATGTGCCGCTGGAAGAACGTGAAACCTGGTATGCCGAAGGCGGTTCGGGCACGCGTTTTAACAAGCGGTTCCGGGATCAAGAAATGGCAGAGGACGTGGAAGTATCGATACAGAAGGGTTCTGCATTGCATTCCGTTCGGATCAGCAAGGGCAATCAAGAATATGCTTTGAGTGATGGCTCCATCGTGGTGGCGGCTATTACTTCTTGTACGAATACCTCTAACCCATCCGTCATGTTGGGAGCGGGTTTGGTGGCAAAAAAAGCTATAGAAAAAGGCTTGGATGTAAAACCTTGGGTAAAGACGTCCTTGGCTCCCGGTTCCAAAGTTGTAACTAATTATTTAAGGCGTGCCGGCCTGTTACAGCACCTTGAAGCCTTAAAATTCCACGTGGTGGGCTACGGTTGTACTACCTGTATCGGCAACTCGGGCCCCCTGCCACCGCATATTGAAAAAGCAATAGACGAATGTGACCTCGTGGCCGCTTCGGTGCTGAGCGGTAACCGGAATTTTGAAGCCAGAATTCACCCCAAGATACGGATGAACTTCTTGGCTTCGCCCATGCTGGTGGTAGCTTATGCCATTGCTGGTCGTGTGGATGTTAACCTGTTGGAAGAACCCCTGACCCAAGACGTAAATGGACAGGATGTTTACTTAAAAGATATCTGGCCTAGCCAACAAGAAATTCAGGAAGCCATTGAAAGTGCTACGACCAAGGAAGATTATGCCAAGGAATACGCCGTTATTTTTGACGGGGAAGAACAATGGAAAAACCTTCCAGCCCCTACGGGATTGGACTATGAGTGGAAGGACGATTCTACTTACATCAAGGAAATTCCGTTCTTCAAAGATATTAGCGAGACACCCGAACCATTGCGAAACATTACCAATGCAAGAGTGCTGATGAAGTTGGGCGACTCGGTCACTACGGATCATATTTCACCAGCAGGCTCCTTTTCAGAAGAGAGTCCAGCAGGTCAGTACCTAAAATCGAAAGGGGTAGAACGAACCATGTTCAATTCCTATGGTTCTAGAAGGGGCAACCACGAAGTGATGATGCGGGGTACTTTCGCCAATGTGTTTATCAAGAATGAAATTGTCTCAAAACAGGGTGGTTTTACAACTTATTTTCCAGAAAACAAGGACATGAGTGTGTACGATGCCGCAATGAAGTATATGGAAAACAATACGCCTTTGATTGTACTGGCCGGCAGTGAATACGGTTCAGGATCTTCACGAGATTGGGCGGCAAAAGGGGCCAGTTTATTAGGTGTGAAAGCGGTCATTGCCAGTTCGTACGAACGTATTCACCGGTCCAATTTGGTGGGAATGGGCGTTTTACCCTTGAAGTTCAAACTAGGGGAAGATGCCAATACTCTGGGATTATCTGGACAAGAAACCATGTCCATTACTGGAATAGAAGAAGGCCTTAAACCAGGTAAGGAACTCGATGTAACCGCCAGAAAAGAAGACGGTTCCGAAATCACGTTCAAGGCGATAATCCGTCTGGATTCAGAAATCGAAATCGAATACATAAAACAAGGAGGTATTTTGCAATATGTGCTTCGTCAATTTTTAGAAGAATAATTTAATCATGGCAAATAAAATTAACACTAACAGGTCAAGAAGTAATACGGGAGTTATATCCACATCAGATAGGCAAATTACTCTGTTTTATAATTCCAGATCTCAAAGAGGAAAACAGGCATTGGCATATGCAAAGACGCACGGTCTTGCTGTACAAGAAATCGACATTTTAAAAACCCCGATAACGGGCACTCAAATTACAGAACTGGCAGATCGCTTGGGCATGCCAATCCAAGAAATGGTAAATCAGGAACATTACAAATACAGAAGGAAATTTACTTTTCAATGTTTCTCTTCCGAAGATTGGATAACCATGATACAGAACCATCCCGAAATCATGAAACAGCCTATAGCCTTGCGGGGTGACAGAACCATTTTGGTGGAAACACCAACGGATATTATGAGGATATGAATCGCTGTTTTGTGTGCAGTTTCTCAATTGGAACACCATAGGAATAGTGGTTGAAGAAAACATGATTGTTGTGTTAAGCCATGAACATTAAAGCTTAAAACAATCAGGAATGAAATTAAAGAAAAAATGAATTCAGATAAATACCGTAGAAAATGATTTTATCACAAAAAGGGAAGAGTTTGCGACTTCAGAAGAAGTAAACTAACTCCATATTACTAATTTCTTGGTTAAGCATTTCAGCTTGACAAGGACAATAAAAATAACATGAATAACGAAACATTAAAGAATAATCCGCTTTTATGCGACATAGAAACCGGAATGTGTGAAACAGGAGATGCAACTATGAATTCTGAATCTCAAAGCAATGTGCAATCCACAAAGAAATCTGTAAAGCTCATTTATTACACAGATCCTATTTGCTCATCGTGTTGGGGTATAGAGCCTCAATTGCGTAAACTTAAATTAGAATATGGCGATGTAATCGAAATAGACTATAGAATGGGAGGTTTATTGCCCGATTGGAGTTACAATAGCGGTGGCATCGGAAAACCATCAGACGTGGCCCATCACTGGGATGACGTGAGTGTTCATTACGATATGCCCATTGATGGAGATATATGGTTGGAAGACCCTTTAGACTCTTCTTATCCCCCATCCATTGCCTTTAAAGCCGCTCAAATTCAAGACCATGAAAAAGCGATTTTATTTCTTCGGGAAATAAGAGAACTGGTTTTTCTACAAAAGAAAAATATCGCCAAGCGGGAATATTTAGAAGTTGCTGCTAAAAAAGTAGGATTAAATACAGAAAAGTTCAAATCTGATTTTGAAAATAATGCAAAAGTATTGTTTGAAGCCGATTTGAAGTTAGGAAAAGAACTGGGTGTAAGAGGATTTCCTACGATGTTCTTTTTAGACGATTCGGGCAATAAAGAAATCGTATATGGCACACGGCCTTATGCTTTTTACGAAATGGCCATTCTAAAATTAAATCCAGATGCTGTGAAAAGTGAATACAGTAAAAACTGGGAAACACTCTTCTCAAAATATCATTCGTTAACAGCAAAAGAGTTTGCTGAACTATCGGGAACTCCAAGGTTAGAAAGTGAGAATGTTTTAAATGAACTTTATAATACTGGAAAACTGGAAAAACTAACAACAAAGAATGGGTCGATTTGGATGAGACTGTAGAAAAAAGGTTTGAAACACTGGCAAATGACCCTTCGGAAGTAAAATAGTGGTTGATATCAACCACTAAAAAATAAATTATAATACAATTAATTCATAAAACTTAAGAAAATGACAAAATTAAATTCAATTGGTTTAGACGTAGCAAAATCTAAAAAACTTGCAGAAAAACTCAATGAACTTTTAGCAGATTATTCAATATTTTATCAAAATATAAGAGGATATCACTGGAACATCAAAGGGGATAAATTCTTCGAACTAC
The DNA here is from genome assembly GCA_051814705.1 of Flavobacteriaceae bacterium LMO-SS05. Classification (GTDB taxonomy): domain Bacteria; phylum Bacteroidota; class Bacteroidia; order Flavobacteriales; family Flavobacteriaceae; genus Geojedonia. The sequence goes on along the minus strand of JBPWQW010000001.1, from coordinate 1,553,994 downwards.
ACGATAAATTCCAAGAGCTCTATGAAGATTTATTTGTAAAAATTGATGAAGTGGCAGAGCGAATTAGGACTCTTGGTCACACTCCAAACCATAAATTCTCAATCTATCAAAAAGAGGCAAAGATCAAAGAAAGTTCTGAGGCGGCAGACGGAATTCAGGATATGAAAAACACACTTGAATCCTTCAAAATTATAATCACACTTCAACGAGAACTTCTGGAGTTATCAGCAGATGCAGAAGACGAAGGAACCAATGCACTGATGAGCGATTACATTCGTGAACAGGAAAAATTAGTTTGGATGTATTCCGCCTATTTAAAATAATTAATTCAATCGCTATAAAGCGTATTCTACTTATAATGAAAATGTTGCAAAGGCAACCGAATTAAATATTAAATACAAATTTATGCAATACACTGAGAATATTCCGGGAATAAAAATTAACATTCAGGCGGTAGATATCACTATCGAAGAAGATGTGAAGGACACCATACGTAAATGTATCACGCGACTGAGTCGGTTTTATGACAAAATTGAATGGGCAGATATCTATTTAGAAGATAAAAAAGAAAAAAAGACTCAACAAAAACAGGTCAGTATCCGTCTTGGCATTCCGGGCAATGATCCATTTGCTTCAGAATATGGAGACAATTTCCATGCGCTATTGACTAATGTAGAAGATAAATTGCGAAGCCAATTGGACAAACGATAACTAAAAATTTTACAGAGTATGTCAAACATCAAACTAATAATTGAAGAAAGAGCCGCCAGCATCGGTAAATTTATGGTGGGGCGATTATTGCCGTTCCGCCAAAAAAGGATGGTGGGCCCTTTTATTTACATTGACCATATGGGGCCCGTTAAGTTAAGTGAGCGAGAGCATTTTGATGTGCTACCTCATCCTCATATTGGACTTTCGACACTTACTTTTTTATTTGAAGGTAGCATTATGCACCGTGATACGCTTGGTAATGTGGTAGAAATAAAGCCGGGAGCAGTCAACTGGATGACCGCAGGAAAAGGCATTGTGCATTCCGAACGAACCCCCGACTATTTACGGCATTCTCCATTATATATGCACGGTTTGCAAATTTGGGTGGCATTGCCAAAAAAGCTGGAGCAAATGGAACCGCAATTTTCCCATATTGAAGAGAAAGAGATTCCAGAATGGGCAGATGGCGATCTGCAATTTAAATTAGTTGCAGGTGAAGCCTTTGGCAGAAAATCACCAGTTCCAGTTTTTAGCAAACTTTTTATGCTTGAAATAAAAAGTAAAACAAAACAAGTTGTAAATATTGCTGATGAGCTATATGGCGAATCGGGTTTGTATATTCTTGAAGGCGCCATTGAAAGTGAGGGGAATGTTTATGACCCTAAACAATTATTAGTGGCAAAAGACAGCGCACTGTGTGAATTTACCATTCAGGAACATAGCACTATTTATATTTTTGGTGGTGAGCCTTTTCCCGAAGAACGATTTATTGACTGGAACTTCGTTTCATCAAGCAAAGAACGCATTGAAGAAGCCAAGCAGAAATGGAAGGCACAAGCATTCCCTAAAATTGAAGGGGATGATATTGAATTTATTCCTTATCCATCACACAATAAAAAATAACCATCACGGCAAAAATTGTAACGCGTATTAAAAATAAACTTTACAAGGTCGAAATCAAGTCCAAAATGGAATGAATACAGAATACCTAAAAGCCACTTAAAAAAATATTTGTACATAATACTTAATACCAACATAACATGAAACACATTATTATTCCCACCGATTTTTCTGAAAATGCTTATAATGCAATCAAATACGGAGTGCAACTTTTTAAAGATGTGGAAACTAAATTTTATCTGCTCCACAGCGTGAGTGCTCCCATTTTTCAAGCGGAATTCTCGTTGCTCGGTTCGGATCAAGGTGGTTTGGGAGACCCTAGCCAAGCGAAGGTGATGACACAATTAAAAGAACTAACACAGCGGTTACAAAACGAATTTAAGAACCCCAAACATAGCTTTGTGTTACGTGCACCCTTTATTACATTGCCCGATGCCATACTTTTAATGACTAAAAATGAAAAGGCAGACCTGGTCATCATGGGAACACAGGGAGCTACCAATGCCAGAGACATTATCTTCGGCACCAACACGACACAAGTTATCTGTACAGCTACCTGTCCGGTTATTGCCGTGCCATCAGGATTTGAATTTAAAGCACCGCAGAAAGTTCTTTTCCCTACAGATTATGAAATCGATTATGATATAGAACAGTTGCATCAGCTATTGGAAATCTCAAAAATGTATAAATCACGCATTGATGTCATACATATATCGTCAGGTTACGATTTAATGGAAGAACAAATGCGGAATAAACAAAAACTAAAAGATGTTCTTGCCAACATCGATTCAGTCTTTAACGACCTGCCAGATCAAGGTGTAATCGAGGCCATTAATCAGTTTCAAGTCGAGAAAGCCATGGACTTTTTGGTCATGGTGCGGAACAAATCTACTTTTTTCGAACGCCTGTTCGTCGAACCGGTCATAAAAAAGATTGGGTTTCATATTGACATTCCATTTATGGTTATTCCGTATTCTAACTGACCAAGGTCATAGTGAGACTTAAATGACATCCTAATTATATCAATGAATTAAAGTTATTATTATGGACAAAAGGATAGTTATACTTACCGATTTTTCAAATGACGCCCTCAATGCGGCTCGGTACGCCTTGGATCTTTATACGGGTCGTAAATGCACATTCTATTTTCTGAACACCTATCATCCAGATAGTTATTCAGATGATAGTTATGATTATAGCTATTCTGGTTTGCGCAACTATACGATCAAAAAACCAAATACAGAAGAACAGTTTGAAGACTTGATGCAAGTACTTGGTCTGTACGACAAAAATCCAAACCATAGCTACCATACCATTTCAGCCTACAACTCCTTACTTGAAGGCGTAAATGATGTGATTGCAAAAAACGATATTGACATCATAATTATGGGGGCAAAAGGAATGACCAGTTCAAGAACCGTAGTTTTTGGTATGAATACCATCAATATTATGGAAAACATAAAGGCTTGTCCTGTACTGGCCATACCTGAAGATATTGAGTTTATGCCGCCTAAAGAAATCGTGTTTCCTACGGATTATAAAACTCCTTTTAAACGAAGGGAACTCAAATATCTGATCAATATTGCGCAAATGCACGATGCAGATATACGCGTGTTGCACGTGAAAGAATCGGAGAAATTGAATACGAATCAACAGGACAATAAAGAATTATTGGACAGGCTTTTTATAGATGTCGACCACAGTTTTCATGAATTGGAAAATATAACGGTACTTGGGGGAATCAACGCTTTTATCGATAGCCGTCACAGCGATATGGTTGCCTTTATCAACCAAAAACGCAATTTTTTCAGCAGAATGGTGTCCAAACCATTGGTCCAGGAGCTGGGAAACAACCTACGAGTTCCAGTGCTTGTATTAAGACATCGTACTTAAAAAAGTGAAATAGATTCAAGTTAAAATAACCTTTACTAAGCTTATGTCTATTTTCATCATAAATACGAAGATGTTTAAATGGAAGATTTCAATTGTAGAGATAATTTTAAAAGTCTAAAGCCAGAAATCTCCAACTCGTCAGAAGAGCCTAGAAAAATCGAGAAATAAAAGTTGATTGATCTCATTTGTGCATCACAGATGCGGTCAGTTTGAGCATTTTACTGCTTATGGAAAACAGCCATTGCAAGTGTTCCCAAACTAAATGTGCCTCTTGAAGATCACGTACGGTTTGTTTGCTACTGGAAGCCATATTATTAATTTTCAAAGATTTGAAAGTAGGTAACTGCTCCTCAAAAAGAACATCATTTTCAGAAGAGGCCCCTGCGCCGTTGCATTTCTTGCTTTTTAGGCATTGAAGTACTCGCTCCATGTTTTTCTCTATTTTTTCTGTTGCAGTTTTAAACCGTTCTGATGCTTCTGTAGTTTTATGGTGCTGTATGTAGGTGCTTAACGAAGCCAATGACGCTAAAAAATTATGGTTCAAGACGACCAGTTCATAATTTTTATCCATTTCATTTTGTTTTGACCTGGGTTCCTGTGCCATGCGCTGAAAGGCTGAGTTAAGATTAGAAGTTTCCAAAAATGCCTCCTTACGCGCTATAGTATAAGAGGTGGGTATTGTTCCTTTTTGGCGATAATACTCGGTAATTTCATGGAGGAACTCCTTATTGGCTTGAACACTTTTTTCGATACTTTCATTTATTTCAACGAATTCCCAAGTAGGCCATAGCCATAACATAGCCACGTAAGATAGCCCTGCTCCAACCAGTGTGTCCAATATGCGGAATTTTATTACAGCCAAGATATCAGGCTCCAGAATAGCATAGATAAAGACCACGCTCAACGTAATGAAAGCCGCCGAAGCCTTAGAATTTTTTTGTACTAGAGAAAGTGCAAAGACCAAAGAAGCCACACCCATGGCACCGTACACATAGTGATTTTGTATCAAGAAAACCACACCAGTAGCTACGGCCCCACCGATAAGTGTGCCAATCATACGATCTTTTGCTCGGCTTTTTGTGAGGCCGTAACTGGGCCGCATGATTACGATTATGGTCAACAAAATCCAGTATGGGTTCTGAAATGGAAAAAGAGAGCCCAGTGCATAACCAATCATAACAATAACTGCCAGCCGTAATGAATGTCTAAAAATGCTGGACTTAAAACTAAAGTTCCTTACTAATAGCTGGGGGTCGTAATCTTGGTGCGCTATAAAGAGTTTCGCTACTTTTCTGTCGATAAAATCGATTTCCATAGTATTTGGGTCGCCTAGAAGCCATTTTATTCGCTTTAGTTTTTTAAATTGTTTTTCTTGATACTCCAGCAAATTTTGAAGCATCAAGTATTCCTCGTAATTCAGGGTTTTACGTAGCAAGGCTATTTCAAGTCTTACATCTTCAAAACAAAGCCTTAGATTATCGTTATTGGGAAGTTTGTTTTTGTTGTTTCCTGCTTCGGAAATCATCTCCAATTGGTGCGACATTTTGAAAATCAGTTTCTGGAATACTTTAATGTACTGAGGGTGGTCATTAAAGAGTATATCCATTCGGTCATAGTTTACGGGATTGGCGATAGCCGTTTCCATCATTTCTACTAATTGCACAAATACCAACAGACGTTTATCCTGATAATTTGACATACCAGATGTTTTTCTCGAAAGAATCAAAATCTCCCTCAAAGTCTTATGGTTCTCGGTAAGCTCACTTTGCAGCTTTAGTAGTTTGGACTGTAATTTTTCACGGTCTTTATGTGGGCCGACCAATTTTCCCCGTGTTTCTATAAATTCAGCCGTAAGCCTATAGGTTTCAGACAAATATTCCTCAGTCTCTGCCTTCGGATTGATTCTATGCCAAATCCTGACCAAGAGCAAATACCAAAGTCCGCCTATACCGATCAGCACAGCATATTGATAGATTTCCAGTTCTTCTGAATCGTGAGCAAAACTCAGTACTAAGGCCAAAAGACCTGAAAAACTGATTAGCGAGGCACGAAAGCCATAGACCGAAATAAAGGCTATACCAAAGGCTAGAAAACCCAAAACGGGAAGGGAGAGCCACGTTTCGTAATGCAGATAACCTCCAATAAAACTGACGATCATAACCAATGCCGCAGAAATAAGAATGCCTATTTTCTTATGTCGGAAACTACCACTGACGTCGCTGGGCGAACTCCAAAAAGCACCGAAGCCAAGTGCCAGTCCAATTTCAAAATACCCAAGTTGAATGCCCAACACTATGGGTAAGGTAATCGCAATTCCGACTAGGATGGCTCTTGAAAAACTAGTGCTTTTCAAGAACTGTTGTAGTTCCTTAAAATTGTCGGAAATAAAATGGGATACAGTACTCAAAGCAGAAGGTTTTATACGCTAATATAGGGTTTATTACAAGATCCATTCTAACCTAAAAAGCAAATAGATTGATTATTATGCTAGTATATGTTGAAAGCTATTAGAACACGATCTTCAAAAGGGCTAAGGCGTAATTAGTATGGAAGACTTTCGAAACCTAAAAGCAAAAATTTAGACTGTGGAAATAGTAATTTGAAATTGTAGTGAAGATTAACACGTTGCTAACTTCTAGCTTTAATTTCGTAACTTATTAAGCATTTGTGTTAATAACGAATTTTCCAGAGACTCCTGAATTGTTGATTTGGTTGGAGGTGTTGATGCGTTTGGGTTTACTAAGACCCATTAAGTAAACTTTAAAACACATTAAAAAACTGAACTACTAATTTAACTGTTATTAATATAGTATGTTTACAAAATTTGATCCATCAAAAGTAAAATCTGAGTTAGAAGATACCTCAGAAAACTTGCTATACAGTTAGAAACTGGTTGGAATAACTACACAGGGGTTATGATCAGAGATTTTTTTTGTGAAAAATAATATTTAAGTATCTTGGCTATATAATTGGTAAATAATGTGATAAATCTTAAAATTTAAAATAGTGAATACTCAATTAATTAATGGGAAACATAAAACATGAGAATATAAAGGATCTGTTTTTAAAGCATTATGAAGAACTATGCTTGTATTCATATACATATTTGCACAGCATGGATGAAGCTGAAGATGTCGTGCAGGATATATTTGTAAAAATATTGACCTTAGAAAACAGAAACGAAATCCTAAACTTAAAAAGTTATGTTTATGCTATGGTTAGAAATCATAGCTTAAAAAAAATAAAAAAATTAAGTAAAATTATTTCTTTAAACGAAGAAAACAGTACCACTTTATCTTCATACGAAGACTTGATCATTAATAAAGAGCTCAATTTAAAAGTACAAAAGGCATTAGAAGATTTGCCCCCACAAACTAAAAATGTGTTTGTTTTATGTGTACTTGAAAATTTAAAATACGAAAGCGCTGCAGAAAAATTGGGGGTTTCCATTAATACCATCAAGTATCATTTAAAAAAATCTTTTAAACTTTTAAGAACTTCTTTAAAAAATCTGCACCAAACTGTATGTTTTTTTGGGTTTAATGATTTTTTTGATCTTCTTCTTTGTTAAATTGACAATTTACACTACCCGTTTTTAAATATTTAGAGTCTTATCATTAAAAAGCTAACATTCCTTTTTTTTAATATCATGAAATTAGGTAAGATTATATTTAAAAAGCTCTCAGGGAATACTTCTGAAAAAGAAGAATTACTTTTTTTGGAATGGTACCATTCTACTAAAAGGAATAAAGTAATTTTCTCTCGACTTAAAGAAATGAAAGAAAATGGATATGATATTTCAGTATTACTAACACTAAATTCCGAAAAAGCTTGGTCCAAGGTCTTAAATAAATCTACAGTTTCGAATGCAAAAGTTAAAAAAGTATGGTTTTCTAGAGCCATGCTTAAATACGCAGCCATGTTTATAGGAGTTTTAGGTTTAGGTTATGGTTATTATTGGACACAAACTTCTTTCAATGCACACAATTCAACTCATTTCAATACGAATTCTATAACACTTCAATTGAGTGATGGATCTATAAAAGAAATTTCTCTAACACAACCACAAACCATCATCGATGCTAATGGCAACCATATAATTACAAACCAAGACAACAATGTACTTGACTATTCAAATGTAACTAAAGCCAAAGACATAGCTTATAATACTTTAAATGTTCCATATGGTAAAAGATTTAAAATTATTTTATCTGATAGCTCAATAGTGCACCTTAATGCGGGTACATCAATAAAGTATCCAGTAAAATTCATAAATGGAAAAAATAGAAAGGTCTTTTTGTCTGGCGAAGCTTTCTTTGAAGTAAGTAAAGACAAAGAAAACCCTTTTATTGTGTCTAGTGGAAACTTAAATGTTAGAGTATTGGGAACAAAATTTAATATTTCTGCCTATAAAGAAGATTTAAAAATAAATACAGTTTTAGTGGAAGGGTCTGTGAGTCTTTATTCCAGTGACCATTTATTTAAAGAAAAACAATCAACCCTACTTGAACCCGGGTTTAAAGCAGCTTGGGATACTAAAGGTAAAGTGGGCATCGAAAAAGTAGATACCGAAATTTATATAAGCTGGGTTGATGGGAAATTGATTTTTAGAAAAACACTATTTAAAGATATCATTATAAAACTAGAAAGACATTTTAATGTTTCAATCAAAAACAACTTTAAGGAACTTGACTTGCAAATGTTTACTGCCACGTTTGATAAAGAAAGTATTATTGATGCCTTAGATTCTTTTAAAGAGTCAACACCATTTAATTATGAAATTAATGGAAGAGAGATCGTAATTAGTCAACCTATAAAAAACCATAAAATATAAAGCCTATGGATAGAAAAAAATAATTAAAAATAGCCAATAAAAAAGGGGAAAGTGCACTAACACATCCCCCAAATATTAAATGATTAGCTAAAAATTAACTAAACAACTAAATATCACTACAAAATTATGAAAAAAAATGACAGATATAGATTAATAAGGTCAATATCGAAAAAAAACGTTTTGAAAATGAAACTAACATTATTTTTCTTAACGCTTTCTTTATTAACTGCACATGCAAATGTGAATGTGAATTCACAGAAAAGCAATATAAACTTAAATTTTGAGAATGTAGAGATGCGTACAGTTTTTGAAAAAATTGAAGCTCTTACTAATTTCAAGTTTTTGTTAAATGATCAAAAAATAGACTCTTCAATATTGGTTACAATAAAGGTAAAAGACACTCCTATTTCAGAAGTTTTATCGATGTTGTTTAAAAATACTGATATAGAGTATATTATTAAGAAAAACCAAATTATTTTAAAGCGAAAAACAAAAGATCTTCAGCGGAACAAACAATCCAACAATCTCATTCGCACTAGTTTAAATAATGTACAACAGGCAGTATCCGGAAACATTACTGATGACAAGGGGCTTTCCTTGCCAGGTGTATCTATTATTGAAAAGGGAACTAATAATGGTGTAGCTTCAGATTTTGACGGTAATTACACCATAACAATTTCTGGGTCTGACGCAATTTTAACTTATAGTTATATGGGGTTTAGGTCTCAAGAGGTCCAAGTTGGGAATTCAACTACAATAAATATCATTCTAGAAGAAGATGCACAAGAATTAGATGCCGTAGTTTTGATTGGTTATGGAGCACAAAAACGTAAGGATGTTACGGGTTCAGTAGCTTCCATATCAAGTGATGATCTTAATGATGCGCCTATGACGTCAATAGATGGAGGCTTAGTAGGTCTCATTCCTGGTTTAGATATCGTTTCTTCAGGAACTGGCCCAGGTGCCAGTAATCAATTACAGCTTCGAGGTCAGCGTTCATTTACAGCTTCAAATGACCCTCTTATTATATTGGACGGCTCACCTTATTATGGTACTCTAACGGATATTAATCCGTATGACATAGAAAGTGTTGACGTATTAAAAGATGCATCTTCCACAGCTATTTATGGAGCTAGAGGTGCCAATGGCGTTATTATAATCACAACAAAAAGAGGTGAGACTGGTAAGCCAAAATTTATATTTGAAAGCTATGCCGGTCCTGTGTCTACATATGGTACAATTCCGTATGCCAATGCAGAACAATATGCTGAGATTGGAAGAGAGGCCTATAGAACCATAGGTAGTTACCCTGAAGGTGGAACTGATCCCGAATTTGATAAAGTAATTTTTGACGAAATTGAGCTTCAAGCTATAAATAGAGGTGGTCAAGGATTAAATTATCAAGACTTATTGTATAGAACGGGCTCTCAACAAAAGCATCAATTAACAATTAATGGAGGTTCAGAAAACGTTAAATACGTCTTTTCAGGGAGTTTCTTTAATAACGAAGGCATTATTCCAGGGGAATCTTATGACAGATACAGTTTAAGAACCAATTTAGATTTTACTTTCTCACCAATCTTCTCTGGGGGAGCTTCGATTTTTCTAAACCATTCTTTTGGCCAAAGAAAATCCAGTGCTGCTTTATTTCAAGCCTTTCAATCTAGCCCGCTTGGAAAAATGTATGAAGACGATGGAACACCAAGATTTACAGTGACTTCAGATGGGTTACTATTGAATCCTATGGCAGATTTTATTTGGGACTCTTATACTAGAGACAATAAAAGTTGGGGCGCTCTAATAAACGTATTTGGTGAAGCTAAAATTACACCTGAATTAACATACAGACTCAATGTTGGAACAAACTTTAAGTTGAGAACTGTAAAAGAGTTTGCTGGTTTTTATTCTTTGGCAATAAATTTAGGAACACCTACAGCAAGTATTGGAAATTCAGTTGATAATCTTTTATTATATGAAAGCATCCTTACTTTCAATAAAACTTTTAAAGAAAAACATCAACTGACATTAACCGCTATTCAAGGCATGCAATCTACAAGAATTGAAACAAGTGGTGTAGGTGTTAGTGATTTGCCATATGAACAATCGCGATACCATAACTTAGGTAGTGCAACTTTGGTGAGTGCTGTGAATTCAGATTTAATAGAAACAAATTTATTGTCTTATGCAGGCCGTATATTTTATGGTTATGATAGTAAATACCTATTAACCTTATCTTTAAGGGCTGATGGTGCGTCTCAATTTTCACCTAATCATAAATGGGGGTATTTTCCTTCTGCCGCCTTTGCTTATAGATTAAGTAGTGAAAAGTTTATGGAAAGCACGAATAATTGGTTAAGCGATCTTAAGGTAAGAATAAGTTACGGAGCTACTGGTAACCAAGCGATTAATCCATATCAAACCCAAGGTGGTGTTGCTAGAAGTTCCTATTCGTGGAATGAGGCTCCTGGATTTGGATATTATCCCATTGATCTTGAAAACTTAAACCTCAAATGGGAAACTACCGCTGTAACCAACTTTGGTATTGATTTTAGATTATTCAAAGGAAGAATTAATGGTAATATGGACTTCTACACTACCAACACATATGACTTGTTAATGTTCCGTAAACTTCCTATAACATCAGGATTTGATCAAGTGCTTCAAAACGTTGGGCAAACTAAAAATAAAGGATTTGAATTAGCCTTAAGTTCCGTTAATGTAAAAGGAGAAAACTTTAGTTGGAATACTGATTTGACTTATTTCCAAAACCGGACTAAAATTTCTGAATTATATAATGGTAAAGTTGATGATGTAGGGAACAGGTGGTTTATAGGTCAACCCATCGAGGTCTTTTATGATTATAAAAAAATTGGTATCTGGCAAGAAAGCGAGAGAGCTGAAGCCGCTAGTTATGGAGAAGAGCCTGGTCAAATAAAAGTATTGGATGTTAATAAAGATGGTGCTATAACTGATGATGACCGAATGATTCTAGGGAGTACCCAACCAGATTTTGTCGGTAATATTACGAATAGTTTTAAATTTAAAAATTTTGATTTTTCATTCCAAACATTTGTTCGTTGGGGGGGTATGTCCAATGTAAGTGCGTTCGAGCCTTTCTCTAAAAAGCGTTATAACAAAATAGTGTTTGATTATTGGACACCATCAAATCCAACAAATGATTATCCACGACCCAACCAGTTATACGAAAATGGAGGCCTGTACGGTACTACATTAAGATATAGAGATGCTAGCCTTATAAGTCTACGTCAAGTATCAGTGGGATATCAATTACCAGAAACTGTTATCAATAAATTGCCTTTTACCAGTTTGAGAGTATATATGTCTGGTGAAAATCTAGCGTATTGGACAAAGTCTGAAATGAGTAAATTCAATATGAAAGCAGATTTATCCGGAATAGCCCCAGTTGGAGGCGGTTCAAGGGTTATTGATCCTTATCCAGCCACAAGAACAGTCATTTTAGGCGTTAACCTTCAATTTTAAAAAATTTAAAACATGAAAAATTTATTTTATAATATAGCAAGAATTTGTTTCTTCTCATTATTAATCTATGGTTGCTCAAAAGACCATTTAATAGAAGAAAAAATTGTGTCCCCACCCATTAACTCATATTTCAAAACTGAAGTAGGGTTTAATGATTTGGTGAACTCTAACTATGTCTTCGCAAGGACATTGTTTGCAGGTGGAAACAACTTTGCCCCATTAGTCTTTTTTGGAACAGATTTATGGACCAATGGATCAGATGGTACGTTTATTGAATTCAATGCGTATAACTCAGGAATACAACCTGCAAATCCAGTTTTATGGAATTTATGGGCTCCATTCTACCAAGGAATAGCGACTTGTAATACTGCTATTTCACGAGCACCAGACGTAGAAGGTGTGACCGAAAGTGTAGTGAATAAAAAAGTCGCAGAATCTTACTTTCTTAGAGCCTGGTATTACCATATTTTAGTTGTGCATTTTGGGGACTTGCCTTTAATAGTAGAAGAAGTTACTGAAGTTCAAACTACCGCAACTCGTACACCAGAAGCAGAAGTGTATAATCAAATTGTTAAAGACCTTTTGTTTGCAGAACAAAACCTGCCTGCAACTCAATCTGAATTTGGACGCGCGACTAAGGGTGCTGCTCAAGCTTTGTTGGCAAGAATATATCTTACTCTTGGGCAAAACGATAAAGCCGCAACTTATGCTAAAAAAGTGATTAATGACCACGATTATGCTTTGTTAGACGATTACGCTCGCTTATGGGATGTAGATAATAGAGTTAATTCTGAAGTTATTTGGTCTATTCAATTTTCACAAGATGAACGATTAAATGGTAGCGGAAATGCTTACTTCTTATATTTTACGCCTAGATATGATTTACAACCTGGTATGAAAAGGGCATTGGAAAATGATAGACCTTGGCCACGTTTTGTTGCAAGTCGATATTATTGTGATTTATTAGCATCCAATAGAGATAATGATTCACGATTTGCTAAATCTTGGAAAACGGCTTGGATAGCAAATAATGAAGCTACTCTTAAACCTAACATGAAAGTTGGCGATACCGCTTTTATTTATGTTCCATGGGATATCCCTGCAGACATTCAAGCAGAAAAAGAGCTGAAATATGGTGTATTCGACATAAACAATCTTTATGACGGAGAAAATCCAACCGGATCTCGTGAATTATTTCCACAAATGAGAAAATACAAAGATCCTTTAAGACCATCCATAAATAGTGGGGTGGGTACAAAAAATGTTATAGAAATCAGGCTAGCAGAAATGTATCTTATAGCTGCTGAAGCGCTAATGAAGGAAGGTGATCCTACTGCTGTAGATTACATTAATGTGGTTAGACGTCGTGCAGCATGGGATGGACGTGAAGCTAATATGGAAGTCGCAGCCAACCAAATAACTCTAGATTTTATATTAGAAGAAAGAGCACTGGAATTGGGTGGTGAGAGATTGCGTTGGTCAGATTTAAAAAGAACAGGAAAGCTAATTGAACGCGTACAATTACATAATGTACTTGGTAGACCCAATATTCAACAAAAACACCTTTTGAGGCCAATTCCAAGTAATATGATAGATCGTATTACTAACAAAGAGGAATTCAATCAAAATCCTGGATATTAACCCTAGATAACATATAGTCTAACATTAATTTGTAATATAAAAAATGAAAAAAAACTTTTTCATAATAGGGTTGCTATTTTCAATTTTTTTATTCTCACAAAATATTTCAGCACAAACACGCAGTACTATTTTGACTAAAAAAGAAATAAAAAAATGGTATAAAAATGGTGCTTGGCTCAATGGATTGGAGCTTACCCCCCATAAATCAATAAATCAAGAAGAATTATCAAAGCAATACCAAACTAGTACTGTTTGGTGGGATAAGGCATTTGAGTTTTTAAGGAATAATGATCTGGATAATATTGAACCTGGGAGTTACATAATTGATGAAGGTAATGTTATTGCTTATGTATCTGAAGCTCCAACCAAAGAAATGGATGCAATCAAATGGGAAACCCATAATAATTTTAATGATCTGCAATATATTATAGTGGGTCAGGCCAAAATGGGAATAGTATCTGTTAATGGTTCTGGAGCTTCTGTTACAGTCCCTTATGACAGCAAACGCGATGTAACAAACTATGAAGTGAATGATGCTAAATATTATGTTGCAAAGTCTGGAACCTTTTTCATTTTTACACCTAAAGATATACATCGTCCAGCTTTTAAAATGCCTGGATATGATCGTGTAAAAAAAATACTGATTAAAGTCAGGGTTCCATAAAATAAAATTTAAGTCAACTATTAAAAAATCAATAATCGATTACTAAATAAGAGAATTATGAAAAATACAATATTATTACTTTTTGCAGGGGTTTGCATTTTTTTTGACTCCCAAGCACAAAATGTAGTTTGGCAACCAGAAACAATTAAGGCATTAACATCCGAATGGACAAGTGAGCGAACCGCTGACGGAAGACCCAAGGTCTCCGATGAACTCCTCGAGCGGTTAAAAGCACTCTCTATGGAAGAAGTTTGGGGGTCATTACGTGGATTTGGATATGAAAATCAATTTGAAAACTTTGCTAGCCCTTATGAAAATGGATGGGAAATTTTACATCCCAATCAAGTAATGACGGGAAGAGTAGTAACAGCTCAGTTTATGCCTTATAGGACTGATTTTAATAACTACGTGCAAAAGCAAGGAGAAAAAGAAGGCACCAAAACACCAATTACTAATTATGCCCCGATTAATAAATTACTAGATGGCGATGTTTATGTTGCCGATAGTTATGGAAAAATGGTAGATGGCACTTTAATTGGGGATAACTTAGGAAACGCAATTTACAAAGCTGGAAAAAGAGGCGTAATATTTAATGGTTCGGTACGCGATGTAGAAGGTTTATCACAAATTGAAGGATTTAATTTTTGGATTAGAGGTTCAGATCCATCTGCAATTAAACAAATGTTGACCACCAGTGTCAATGCACCCATTCGTATAGGTAGAGTAACCGTTTTACCTGGCGATGTCGTTCTCGCCAAAAGTACTGGTGTAGCTTTCATCCCTCCACATTTGGTACAAAAGGTTGTAATAGCGGGAGAATTTACAGCACTTCACGATGAGTTTATTAAACACGCTATGAACACAAATAAATATGAATATGTGAATGAAAAGTTCGTGGTTGATGATGATGTATTAGAAAAAGATTTTAAAAAATGGCTAGAAAGCCACCCAAACTTACCTATGTCCAAAGAGGAATTGGAAACTTATATGAAAGAACGTGAAATTAAAAGAAGAGACAGTTAATTGTCGAATAATAATCAACATTAAATAACTAAAGATGAAAAAAATAACAATTTTATTAATAGCCATAACTGTCTTTGCAAGTTTCTCAATATCTGCTCAAAATGTTGGCAGTTCACCAGAGTATGTAAAAAATTTAACCTCACAATGGAAGGGAGAACGTTTTCCTGATGGTCGTCCAAAAGTTTCCGACTTGGTCATTGAAAATTTAAAATATGCAACGCTCGAACAGATTTGGGGCTATTTAATGAACAAAGGTTATACCAATCAAGTAGAAAAGGATTGGATAATACTTAAACCCGGTGAAACCATGACGGGTCGAGTGGTAACTACACAATTTATGCCTGCACGACCAGATTTGGATAGTTTGGTCAAAGCCCAAGGAAAACTTGAAGGACGATCTCAAAAAGGTGGGATAAACATATGGCCCATCGATATATTAACGAAGGGTGATATTTATGTGGCCGACGGTTTTGGAAAAATAAAGGACGGAACATTAATAGGATCTAGCCTTGGTAACGCCATTTATGGAAAAACGGGTAAAGGAGTAATTTTCTATGGCTCAGTCAGGGATATGCAAGAACTGAAAGATACCGATGGCTTTAATG
Organism: Flavobacteriaceae bacterium LMO-SS05; assembly: GCA_051814705.1. Classification (GTDB taxonomy): domain Bacteria; phylum Bacteroidota; class Bacteroidia; order Flavobacteriales; family Flavobacteriaceae; genus Geojedonia. Next base: position 1,538,222 of record JBPWQW010000001.1, on the reverse strand, counting down.
CATGGGTAAAAGGACACCATCCCTCATTTATTAAAGCCATGACACCCACCTCTATTAATGCACCGATTCGTGTCGGGGATGTAACAGTCTTTCCTGGTGATATAGTCTTCGCCAATGACTATGGTGTTGTGTTTATACCTGCGCATTTGGTGGAAGATTTAGTTTCAAAATCAGAAGTGGTCGGATTAATTGACGAGTACGAACGATTGTTATTACAACAGAACACATATAAAGGTGGGGAGATTCATGGAAACTGGTCAGATGAAATAAAAAATAGTTTCAAAGTTTGGGTTTCAAAGTATCCTCGCAAATTATCTGCAAGTAAGGAGGATATCCAAGATTACCTTGACAAAATGAACGATTAAATTTATAAGTAGAACAACTAAACAATTGAGTACAAATGAATTATTATTTCAATATAATTTTGATATTCTTATGCTTGGCCTCTATATCTGTAGAGAGCCAGACAATACCCAAAAATGAGTTGATTTTTTTGACCTCCGAATGGAAAGGGGAACGTTTTGAAGATGGTCGACCAAAAATACCGGACGAGCTATTGGAACGGGCAAAAAAAATAGGCATAGATGATGCATGGACGGTTTTGGAAAATGAAGGGTATACCAATCAATTTGAAGGCAATTGGAAAATGGTACATAATGATGTCCCAGTTGTAGGCCGAGCGCTTACAGCCATGTTCATGCCAAGTCGCCCAGATGTGGAGCGGAACATTAAAGAAAGGGGCATCAGCTCTCAAGGAAGAAAGGGTAATACAAATTCATGGCCAATAGAAATCCTATCAAAAGGCGATGTTTACGTAGCCGATAGTTTTGGTAAGATAGATGCCGGTACGCTTATGGGAGCAACCTTGGCGACCTCCATTTTTAGTAAATCTGGAAATGGGGTTGTTTTTAATGGCAGTGCTCGGGACCTAGAAGCAATTAGCCAAATTGAAGGATTCAACGCCTTTGTACGGGATTTTCATCCCTCTTTTTTAGAGGAGGAGGTTCTCATGGGACTCAACACACCCATCCTTATTGGTCGGGTGATGGTTTTGCCAGGCGATCTTGTAATTGCTAAAAGAGAAGGAGTTTTATTTGTTCCGGCTCATTTAGCAGAACAAGTTATAAGTACCGCTGAGTTTGTTTCTCTTAAAGATGTTTTCGGTTTCGAAATGATTAAATCAAAAACGTACACCACCGGCGAAATCGATAATCAATGGACCGAGGCAATCAAAATAAATTTCCTGTCTTGGTTGGAACAACATCCTGAATTGGGAAGCATGACCAAGGAAGAACTTGACAAAGTGCTAAGTAAAAGAACATGGTAAAACCATGCCTATGCTGGTTTTATTAATTATCTAGAAATCATATGAACTCATTTAAAAATAGAACATGAAAAATTATTTAAAATTATCGGTAATTTTTATTTTGATTATAAGTACCAGCTGTAAGGAGCACAATGAATCAGCCAAGTCCGATCAAATAAGTGAAGGTACTGAATCAAAAATTAAGTCTCCTTCAAAAGAAAATGTTGAACAAGCGGTGATTAAATTTAACAACGCTCTGGTAAATCCAACTTTAGAATTAATGGGTTCTTTGTGTTCAAGCCAACTCACCTACGGACACTCCAGTGGACTCATTCAAAACAAAGAAGAATTTATAGACGATATAGTCAATGGCCCATTTAATTTTATTTCTGTAGAGACCTTGGAACAGACCATAACTATTTCGGCGAACACTGCCATAGTTCGACACATCTTTTCAGCCAAGGCTGCCAATGATGGCAATCCAGTTGATGTCCGAATTGGTAACGTACAAATATATCAAAGTCAGGAAGACGGTAGCCTAAAACTTTTGGCCAGACAGGCCTATAAACTACCAAACTAGAACAATATAAACTTAAAACAGCTTATTTTGAAAAAATTGAATATATACTCTATTTCCTTGGTTACTGCGATACTGCTCTTTATTATAGTATTAGCAATGATACTTATGGGGAACATAGAAAATGCAGGCCCCCTAGTAATGGTGTCTTTTGCGCTGCTTGCCTTTGGTTTTAGTGGCTTTAAATCATTACGCAGCTATGTTTTTACTGCGGCAATATTTGCCGGAGTTGCAGTTTCCTTATATTACCCCCAATACTTTGTTCAGATTGGTGATTTTAAACTTACAGGTTTGATTATACCTTTAATCCAGATTATAATGTTTGGTATGGGGACAACAATGAGTATTAATGATTTTGCAGGTGTTATCAAAACCCCAAAAGGCGTAATGATAGGCGTGGTAGCTCAGTTGGCCATCATGCCTATAATGGGATTCATTTTAGCAAAAATAAGCAATTTTCCACCAGAAATAGCGGCAGGAATAGTACTTATAGGCTGTTCACCAAGTGGGGTGGCCTCTAATGTTATGGCCTATTTGGCAAAGGCCAATTTGGCTTTGTCAATAACCATAACGAGTGTCTCTACATTGTTGGCTCCTTTTGTGACACCTTTACTTATGAAACTCCTAGCTGGTGAATTTATAGAGATCGATGTGCTGACTATGATGTGGAGTATTGTAAAGATGATTATCCTTCCAATTGGGTTAGGGCTATTGTTTAACAAGCTACGTGGAGATAATGCAAAATGGCTTGATAAGATAATGCCTTTTGTATCTATGCTGGGTATAGGCCTCATTATTGTTGTAATAACTGCTGCTGGTAGAAATAGTCTTTTGGAAATAGGAGGTATTTTAATGTTGTTGGTGCTTGTACATAACCTATTTGGTTATACCCTTGGTTATTGGTTCGCAATTTTGTTTGGCATGTCCGAGCGCGATGCCAGAACGATATCCATCGAGGTGGGGATGCAAAATGGAGGACTAGCATCAGGCATAGCTAATTCCTTAGGAAAAATCGCAACAATGGGGCTTGCTCCTGCTGTGTTTGGTCCACTAATGAATGTTACTGGGTCTATTTTAGCCTCGTATTGGCACAAAAAGCCTCCAAAAGAGAAAAGCAATTGATCTGTATAATTTAACTGTATTTCTTGATGAGTAAGGTAATAAAGTTGATATTAATGGAACCTAGCATGTCGTCAATTTTTTTTAACAAGGATTGTGTTTTTCCTAAAAACCACACTCCTAATTAACATATAAATCTAATTATGAGCAGAGTAGTAACATTTGGAGAGATCATGTTAAGATTAGCCCCACAAGGTTTTCTCAGATTTTCACAAGCCAATAATTTTGATGTGGTTTATGGAGGCGGAGAATCTAATGTAGCCGTATCCTTGGCAAATTATGGAGTTTCTGTAGATTTTGTTACCCGTTTGCCTAAAAATGATATAGGTGAATGCGCGATGATGGAGATGCGAAAGCGTGGTGTAAATGTAGATAAAATTGTTTGGGGAGGTGATCGCTTAGGGATTTACTTTTTAGAAACTGGTGCAGTTAGTAGAGGTAGTAAAGTAATTTATGACAGAGCACATTCAGCCATGGCTGAAATAGAATCGGGGATGATTGACTGGGATACTGTCTTTGACGAAGTAGAATGGTTCCATTGGACCGGAATTACCCCTGCAATTTCTCAAAGTTCAGCCGATGTTTGTTTAGAAGCAGTAAAAGTGGCAAGTAAGCTAGGAATCACCATTTCAACAGATTTAAATTATAGAGCTAAACTTTGGAAATATGGAGGTAATAGAGAGGCTATCATGACAGAATTGACGTCTTATTGTGATATTATTTTAGGAAATGAGGAAGATGCAGAGATGCACTTCGGAATAAAACCAGAAGGCATTTCAGTTCAAACCCAAGGACATGACGTAAAAGCTGAAGCATTCTTGTCCGTATGCCAACAAATGATGACAAAGTTCCCAAGGGCCAAAAAAGTGATCACCACGTTAAGAGGCTCCATATCAGCATCCCATAACACATGGGCTGGGGTTTTGTACGACGGTAAAAAAATGTACGAGACCCGCCAATATCAAATCACAGATATTGTAGATAGAGTTGGTGGTGGTGATAGTTTTATGGGAGGCTTAATCTATGGATTATTGACCTATCCTGAAGATGACCAAAACGCTTTGGATTTCGCTGTGGCTGCATCTTGCTTAAAACATACCATAAAAGGTGACGCAAACTTGGTAACAGTAGATGAAGTTAAAAAACTTATGAGTGGAGATGCTTCAGGACGTGTAGCTAGATAAAAATTATTTAAGTGTTTTGAGTTAGTTTTGAATAACTAGGGGCTAGTTTTTGAGTTCTGGCCCTTAGTTTTCTTTTAATTAAAAAAGTGAAATTATGGCACAATTTACAAGAATAGAAGTCGCACAAGCTATGAACAATTCAGGAATGATACCTTTATTCTTTCATAATGATATTGAATTAAGCAAAAACATTTTGAAGGCCTGTTATGAAGGTGGCGCAAGACTAATGGAGTTTACAGCCCGTGGCGATTTTGCTCATGAAGTGTTTGGAGAGCTAACTAAATACGCAATAAAAGAATTACCAGGGATGATTATGGGTGTTGGTTCGGTAACCGATGCAGCGGCCGCCTCCCTATATATGGCATTAGGAGCCAACTTCGTCGTAACCCCTGTTTTAAGGGAAGATATCGCCATAGTCTGTAACAGACGAAAAGTATTATGGTCTCCGGGATGTGGAACCCTAACTGAAATAGCAAGAGCTGAAGAGTTGGGATGTGAGATAGTAAAACTATTTCCAGGGGATATTTATGGGCCACAGTTTGTAAAAGGTATTAAAGGGCCACAGCCATGGACCAGTATAATGCCAACAGGTGGCGTCTCTCCAACAAAAGAGAACTTAAAAGAATGGTTTGATGCGGGAGTAACTTGTGTAGGGATGGGGTCACAATTAATTTCAAAAGATATTATTGCGAATAAAGATTACCAAAAACTCGAAAAACGAGTGAAACAAGCACTTGATATTATAAAGACTGTTAGAAAATAAAAAAGCCTTAATAACTCTATGAGTTTCAAGGCTTTTTATAATAATTTCATTTTGTCGGGGTGGCAGGATTCGAACCTGCGACCTCCTGCTCCCAAAGCAGGCGCGATAACCGGGCTACGCTACACCCCGAAAGTTAGTCTAACGACTAAAACATTCAATGACAAAATTTCAAACCCTAAAAAAGCAACCTTTAAGTAGCCCGCCCGGGCGGAGTTTATACCGAGCTATGTCGAGGTACTACACCCCGAAAGTTAGTCTAATGACTAAAACATTCAATGACAAAATTTCAATTCCCAATTCTTTTAAACTGCGTACGTATTGCCGTTCTGTAATAAATGTTGTAGCTTATATCGATTTACACCAAGGTATCTCAGCTCAAGACAAGTCATCATTTTTGGGACTGCAAATATATAGTTTTTCCTTAAAATCAATAACAAAAATTTTATAATTTAGTAACAAATACAATTATTATGAAAATCAAGTATCACTTTATATTTTTAATTGGGTTTTTCAGTTTAGTGGGTTGTGCTCAAAATAAAAATCAAGTTATAGCCGATTATGATTATAAAGTCGTCGTCCCAGACTTAAATATTCCTTGGGGATTTGCATTTTTACCTGATAATTCAATTCTGATAACTGAAAAAGAAGGCAAACTTATCCATTTTAAAAATGGAACAAAAACCAATATTGACGGTCTTCCTGAAATTTATGTGCGGGGGCAAGGTGGGTTAATGGACATCAAATTACATCCAGATTATAAAACAACGGGGTGGATCTATTTTAGCTATGCCTCACCCGAAGGTGAAGGCAGTGGAGGGAATACCGCAATTATGCGTGCAAAACTTAAAAACAATTCACTTAGTGATAAGCAAGTACTTTATAAAGCATCCCCAAATTCAACAAAAGGCCAACACTTTGGTTCTCAAATCGCGTTTGACAATAAAGGCTACCTCTATTTTTCAATAGGAGAACGAGGCGATCGAGATCATAATCCTCAAGACATTACAAAAGATTGTGGTAAAATTTACAGATTACATGATGACGGAACCATTCCAAAAGATAATCCATTTGTAAATGTCCCCAATGCAAAAAAGGCTATCTATTCCTATGGTCATCGCAATCCTCAAGGATTAATCTTTAATCCTAAAACAGAAGAAATTTGGGAACATGAGCATGGTCCACAGGGTGGCGATGAAATCAATATCATAAAACCAGGTAAAAATTACGGTTGGCCAAAAATTAGCTATGGTATCAATTATGACGGCACAAAGTTTACCGAGCACACCTCGCTTCCCGGAATGGAACAACCCCTTCATTATTGGGTACCTTCCATAGCACCTAGCGGAATGGCATACGTTACTTCAGACAAATATCCTGACTGGAAAGATAACATCTTGGTAGGTTCCTTAAAGTTTCTATACCTTGACAATTGTTATATAAAAAACGGCAAAGTCATTAAAGAAGAACAGCTACTTAAAAATTTAGGTCGAGTAAGAAGTGTAAACCAAAGTCCCGACGGCTATATTTATGCGGGTATTGAAAATTTGGGTATAGTTAAAATCATTCCGAAGAAATAGTCTTAAATTTGCTTCAACAATATAAACACAAACAATGCTCATAATTGGAATAGCAGGTGGTACAGGTTGCGGCAAAACTACGGTAGTTAACCAAATTCTTAACGAACTCCCCGAAGGTGAAGTTGGGGTCATTTCGCAAGATTCTTACTATAAAGACAATTCAGATTTAAGTTATGCCGAACGGATTAAAATCAATTTTGACCATCCCAGATCTATAGATTTTGAGTTGCTGGAAGCCCATTTAAAAGCGCTAAAAAAAGGCAAAGCTGTAGAACAACCCGTCTATTCCTTTGTAAAACACAATAGAACAGGCGACACCGTTATCACCCACCCTAGAAAAGTGATGATTGTCGAAGGGATTTTAATACTTACAAACCCAGAGTTGAGAGCCATGTTTGATATCAAAATATTTGTTCATGCCGATAGCGACGAACGCTTGATTAGACGATTAAAACGAGATATCTGTGAACGTGGCCGTGATTTAGACGAAGTCTTGACGCGGTATCAAAACACCTTAAAGCCCATGCACCAGCAGTTCATTGAGCCTATGAAAGAATATGCCGATATAATCATCCCAAATAATAAATATAACACCGTGGCAATTGATATTGTAAAGACCATTATTAATCAACGTTTAGTATAATTTGAAAAATAAACTCAAATACTTTAAGGGATTCAAAAATATTTTTGTGATTATCCTTGTGATTTTTGCAATTTGGATGCTTTTTTTTGATGCCAATTCCTATTTGATCCATCGTGAATTGAATAAGGATATGGACGCCTTGGAAGCCGAAAAAGAATACTATAAAAACGAAATTGAAAAAGACAAAAAAGCCATTGAAGAATTAAGTACTGAAGAGGGCATCGAAAAACTGGCAAGGGAGAAATATTACATGAAAAAGGACAACGAAGAGATTTATATTATAGAATATGAGGACAGTTTAAAAAATCAAAAAAAATAATGAATAACCCCTTATTTAGCGAATTTCAGGAACGTTCTTCAAAACAATGGAAACAACACATCCAATTCGATTTAAAAGGTGCAGATTACAATGAAACCTTAATTTGGAAAACCAACGAAGGCTTGGATGTCAAACCCTTTTATCATGCCGATGAATTTAAGGATTTTCCAGAAATTCCAAATCAAAAAGCGACAGAATGGACCATCTGTCAAAGCATTTTTGTGGCCGATGTTCAAAAATCCAATCACAACGCTAAAGATGTATTAAACCGAGGAGCTGAAAGCATCAAATTTATTTTGCCTTCAAAAGACATCTCTATCGAAGCATTATTGGAAGGTATTGACCTCGCTTCTACTCCAATCTATTTTGAATTACAGGTTCTGGATTCCGAATTTGTAAAACAACTTAATACCATTCCTAAAGCAAGAATTCAGATCAACACAGACATCATCGGCAATCTTGCCAAAACAGGGAACTGGTACAAAAACCTAAATGACGACCACAAGCATTTTGAAAGTATTGTAAAACACACCCATTCGCTTAGTATTGACCTGGATTTATATCAAAATGCAGGAGCTTCCATGGTTCAACAATTGGCTTATGGAATGGCCCATGCTAACGAATATCTCAATCATTTAAACAGTAATCCGACACTTCGAGTGATTTTTGAAGAACATAGTACCGAGAAGTTAATGGTAACCTTCAATGTTTCAGTAGGTACCAACTATTTCTTTGAAATTGCCAAACTTCGAGCTTTGCGAAAATTATGGGCAACATTGGCTTCAGAATACCACTGCAATCCCGAATGCCACATTTTTGTAACACCAACCAAACGCAATAAAACGCTTTACGATTATAACACCAATTTGTTGCGCACGACTACTGAATGCATGAGCGCCATTTTAGGCGGCGCCAATACCATTTGCAATCTGGCTTATGACGCCATCTATCACAAAACCAATGAATTTGGCGAGCGTATTGCCCGCAATCAATTGTTGATCTTAAAACATGAAAGTTATTTTAACAAGGTCAATAACCCTTCCGATGGTGCTTATTATATTGAGAGTTTAACGCTTCAATTAGCTGAAAAAGCTCTTCAACTTTTTAAGGATATAGAAGCCAACGGTGGTCTTCTCAATCAATTAAAAGCAGGAACCATTCAAAAAAAAATAAAGGAAAGCGCGGCAAAAGAACAAGAACAGTTCAATAACGGACAAACCGTTTTATTAGGAACCAACAAGCACCCCAATCTTAAAGACACAATGAAACAGGAGTTGGAGCTCTATCCTTTTGTAAAAACTGATCCTAGAAAAACATTAATAGAGCCTATAATAGGTCGGCGTTTAGCAGAAACAATAGAACAAAAACGGCTGAATGATGAGTAGAAAAAACCTGCAACATATCACTTTAAAGACAGATGACCGAAGTCCGAAGTCCGAAGACATCAAAACTTTTATAACGGCTGAAACCATTGAAGTCAAATCTACCTATTCAAAAGAAGATGTAAAAAATCTTGAGCATATAAATTTTGTAGCGGGCATCGCCCCTTACCTTCGCGGGCCTTATAGCACCATGTATGTTCGCCGACCTTGGACGATAAGGCAATATGCAGGATATTCCACTGCCGAAGACAGCAACGCCTTTTACAGGCGCAACCTTAAAGCAGGCCAAAAAGGGTTATCCATAGCCTTTGATTTGGCTACGCACCGAGGTTACGATTCCGACCATGAGCGCGTGGTTGGCGATGTAGGCAAAGCAGGAGTTGCCATCGATAGTGTAGAGGATATGAAAATCCTTTTTGATCAAATCCCCTTGGATAAAATGTCGGTTTCCATGACCATGAATGGAGCGGTATTGCCCATTATGGCCTTTTATATCGTGGCTGCTGAAGAGCAAGGTGTAAAACTTAAAGATCTTGAAGGCACGATTCAAAATGATATTTTAAAGGAATTTATGGTACGCAATACCTACATTTATCCGCCATCACCATCCATGACAATCGTTTCTGATATTTTCAAATATACCAGCCAGAACATGCCAAAATTTAACAGCATCAGTATTTCTGGTTACCACATGCAAGAAGCCGGAGCGACTTGCGACATTGAGTTGGCTTATACTTTGGCAGACGGATTGGAATACATTCGTAAAGGCATTGATGCCGGATTGGATATCGATACCTTCGCCCCTCGCCTATCCTTCTTTTGGGCTATTGGGATGAACCATTTTATGGAAATCGCCAAAATGCGTGCCGCTCGCATGCTATGGGCAAAACTGGTAAAACAGTTTAACCCCAAAAATGAAAAGTCCTTAGCCTTACGCACCCATTGCCAAACTTCGGGATGGAGCCTTACGGAACAAGACCCCTTCAATAATGTGGCCCGAACAACCATTGAAGCAGCAGCAGCAGCGTTTGGAGGCACACAAAGTTTGCACACCAACGCCTTGGATGAAGCCATCGCTTTACCCACCGATTTCTCAGCACGCATTGCCCGTAACACCCAACTTTTTTTACAAGAAGAAACCCACATCACCAAAACCGTTGACCCTTGGGCAGGAAGTTATTATGTAGAAAGACTCACTCATGACATCGCCCATAAAGCATGGGAATTGATTCAGGAAGTTGAGGAATTGGGTGGAATGACCAAAGCTATTGAAGCAGGAATTCCAAAAATTAGAATAGAGGAAGCCGCCGCCAGAAAACAGGCAAGGATCGACTCTGGTGAAGATCGTATTGTGGGTGTCAATACCTATCGTTTAGAGCATGAAGACCCCATCTCGACACTCGAAGTGGATAATCAAACTGTGAGATTGCAACAAATAGACCGTTTAAAACAGATAAAATCTAGTAGAAATTCAGAAAAAGTAGTCAAAGCGTTAGCGAATTTAAACCATGCGGCACGTTCAGGAAAAGAAAATTTGTTAGCTTTAGCTGTCGAAGCGGCTCGCGAACGAGCTACTTTAGGCGAGATCAGTACTGCTCTTGAAGCAGTGTTTGGACGGTATAAAGCACAAATTAAATCCTTCTCAGGTGTGTACAGTAAAGAAATAAAAAACGATGACTCCTTTAAAAAAGCCAGGGGACTGGCCGATACTTTTGCCGAACAAGACGGACGCAGACCCCGTATTATGATTGCAAAAATGGGTCAGGACGGTCATGACCGTGGCGCCAAAGTAGTGGCCACTGCTTATGCCGATGTAGGCTTTGATGTCGATATTGGTCCTTTGTTCCAAACCCCACAGGAAGCCGCCAAACAGGCTGTTGAAAACGACGTTCATATTTTGGGTGTATCCTCTTTAGCTGCGGGACATAAAACCTTGGTGCCTCAAGTGATTGAAGCCCTTAAAACTTATGGTCGTGAAGACATTATGGTTATTGTTGGTGGCGTTATCCCCAAACAGGATTACCAATTTTTATTTGATGCCGGTGCTGTAGCTGTATTTGGTCCTGGCACCAAAATTAGTGAAGCAGCGATAAAGATTTTGGAGATTTTGATTGATTAAAAAAATATAAACTTACAACTGGGTTTATACATTTGTTAGTAACTATTGTAGAACGACTTACCACGACAAAAATTGGATATTATAAAACACAACAAATCTGCTTGGGACAATTATGTTGACAAGAAAGACCGTTGGACAATTCCTGTTTCCGAACAAGAATTAGAAAACGTAAAAAATGGAAACTGGAATATTGTTTTAACACCGAAAAAGCCGGTTCCTCACAATTGGTTTCCTGAACTAAAAGGGTTAAAAATATTAGGCCTTGCATCTGGAGGCGGACAGCAAGGACCCGTTCTTGCGTCTTTGGGAGCAGAAGTTACAATTTTTGACAATTCCGAAAAGCAACTACAACAAGACAGAACTTTAAGTGACAAATTAAAACTTGGTATAAAAACAGTTCAAGGAGATATGAAAGACCTTTCAGTTTTTGAAGACAATTCATTTGATCTGATTTTTAATCCTTGTTCCATACTCTTCGTTGACAATATTTTACCCGTTTGGAAAGAATGTTTTCGGGTTTTGAAACCCAACGGAATTTTAATGACAGGTTTAATCAATCCAATTTCATTCCAACTTGATGAAGAAAGTTTGAATCTAATTTATAAGCAACCATTTTCAGACTTATACTCATTGCCTAAAGAAAAATTAGAAGAATTGATAAATAATAATGAAGCTTTGGTATTTGGACATAGTTTGACAGACCAAATTAGTGGACAATTAGAGGCAGGTTTTAGCTTAACAGATATGTATGAAGATAATTGGGGCGGAGAAAACAGAATGGACGATTTTTTTCCTGCTTTCATTGGGACAAGGGCAATAAAAAATAAATAAAAACTGATGCTAACAATTGCTATCTATGATTTCTTGTTCTTTACCGCACAACTACGCATTGCAAGAGCTCTTGGAACACATAATTAAAACCAGACCATTAGAAAAAAACAAATAACTTATATAAATAAAAACATGGAATCAACATTTAAAATTTGGAAATCAAACAGAAACTTATTTTTAGAATATTTTGATAACTATACTTTAGAGCAACTAAATAAAACCCCTGAAGGATTTAGTAATAATTTGATTTGGAATATTGGACATATAATCGTTGCCCAACAAGCCTTAATCTATAAATCTTCAGAGTTACAAGGATATGTTTCTGACGAACTTTTTGGACTTTATAAACCCGGAACAAAACCAACTGGACAAACTTCAGAAAAAGAAGTCCGTGAATTGAAAGAGCTTTTTACTTCTATAATTGAAAAAACTGAAACAGACTTTCATAATGGGAAATTCATCAAGTTTAATGAAGCAACTACAGGAAATGGATTTCATTTAGGTTCCCTTCAAGACGCCTTCGAATTTAATAATTATCACGAAGGATTACATTTGGGCTTTATGATGAATATTCGAAAATTCGTTTAATAAATCTCCTACGATAAAATATATGAATCCTCTAGTTACAGTAAAACAATCTCCCCTCCACGGAAAAGGTGTTTTTGCAACACAAAACATTTCGAAAGGTGACCTCATAGTGGAAAGTCATATGGCTCTGGTTCACGTAAACGAAAACTTGCCTGAAGCATTAGCCACGCTCCAATTTCCATGGACCGATGACTATGACGCGATTTGCTTGAGTGATGTGGGCAGTTTTTTTAACCACAGCAGCCAACCAAATGCTCAAATTAAAGAGCGAGATTTCACAAACCAAGTTCAAACATTTGCGGCTAAAACAGCTATTGCCAAAGGCGATGAAATCACAATCTATTACAATGATGCTTTTGATAAGTTTATCAACGACTTATGAGAACGAAAGAAAACAGCAAGCGTCAATAAAACCTAAGGGGAGAGAGTATTAGAATCCCTTAGAATTTCTGACAATCAGGCCTATTTTATTTCTACACCTCCTTGGATGCCTATTGCTCGCACTTCAAAAATGGGCGATCAATAGGCCATAAATGCTGTGCCAAAAAGCATCAAATGAGCTGGGTCAAGATTCAAATTATTTAAGCAACTGTTAACAACTTACGTTTTCTATACTCGTAAATAATTGTATTTTTACAGCCTTAAAACCAAAACATTTAATGGGTAAAATCATAGCAATTGCTAATCAAAAAGGAGGTGTTGGGAAAACCACAACCTCGGTAAATTTAGCAGCGTCACTAGGGGCTCTAGAAAAAAAGGTATTGCTTATCGATGCCGACCCTCAAGCTAATGCCACCTCGGGATTAGGAGTTGATGTGGAAGCTGTTGAGATTGGTGCCTATCAACTTATTGAGCATTCGGCTTCAGCAGAACAATGTATTATAAAAACAACAGCTCCCAATGTTGACATTATTCCTTCTCATATCGATTTGGTAGCCATAGAAATTGAACTAGTCGACAAAGAAGAACGCGAGTACATGCTCCGCAAAGCCATCGGACATTTAAAATCGTCTTATGATTACATTCTTATCGATTGTGCTCCGTCACTGGGATTATTAACCCTTAACGCTTTAACGGCTGCCGATGCTGTAATCATTCCCATTCAATGTGAATATTTTGCACTTGAAGGCCTTGGAAAATTGCTCAACACTATTAAAAGTGTTCAGAAAATCCACAATAAAGATTTAGATATTGAAGGTATGCTATTGACTATGTACGATTCGCGTTTGCGCCTCTCCAATCAAGTGGTTGAAGAAGTTCAAAAGCACTTTAGCAACATGGTATTTGAAACCATCATACAACGCAATGTGAGATTAGGTGAAGCGCCAAGTTTTGGGGAAAGTATCATTAATTATGATGTAGCTAGTAAAGGTGCTTCAAATTACTTAAGTTTGGCAAAGGAAATCATAAAAAAAAATGACTAATGGCGAAGGCAACCAAAAAACAAGCCTTAGGTAGAGGATTATCGGCTCTTTTAAAAGATCCGTCCAATGATATTTCTTCCGTTCAAGACAAAAATGCCGACAAAGTTATAGGCACAATAATTGAGCTTGATTTGGAGTCCATAGAAATCAACCCATTTCAGCCAAGAACCAGTTTTAACGAAGAAACACTTCGAGAATTGGCGTCTTCCATCAAAGAACTTGGTGTGATTCAGCCCATAACCGTAAGGAAACTTGGCTTCAATACCTACCAATTAGTTTCTGGTGAACGTCGTTATAGAGCTTCTAAACTCATTGGCCTAAAAACCATTCCTTCGTACATCCGTATTGCTAATGACCAGGAATCCTTGGAAATGGCTTTAGTTGAAAACATCCAACGTCAGGATTTGGACCCTATTGAAATTGCCTTGTCCTACCAACGATTAATTGATGAAATTCAATTAACTCAGGAACAACTAAGTGAACGCGTCGGTAAAAAACGTTCGACCATTGCCAATTATGTGCGCTTGTTAAAATTGGATCCCATTATCCAAACTGGGATGCGTGACGGTTTCATTTCAATGGGGCATGGTCGCGCTATCATTAATATTGACGATCAAGGCATACAATCGCAGATTTATGAAAAAATCATCAGTGATCAACTTTCGGTAAGAGATACTGAAGCCTTAGTAAGGCATCTTCAAACTGAAGGCAACCTAAAAGCTCCAGAAACACAAGAACTTCCAACATATATTAAAAAAGGTATTAAAGAGTTTTCAGAATACTTTGGTCATAAAATTATCGTTAGGGTACGTAAAGATGGAAAAGGCAAGATTACCATTCCGTTTCATTCTGAAGAAGATTTTAACCGCATTAAAAAACTCGTAGAAAGTGCCAAATAAATTCGCTTTAGGGATTCTAACCTTTCTTTTATTAAGCGTTGTTGGCAATGCACAAACCCCGGCTGCAGATAGTACTTTGGTGGCTACAGATTATATAAAAATACAAGATACTATTGCGAGACCAGAAATTGATGCCTTGGCTCCTGCTAAAGCGGCATTTCTCTCGGCCATTTTACCTGGATTAGGTCAGGCTTACAATAAAAAATACTGGAAAATTCCTTTGGCTCTTGGAGCCGTAACTACTGGCGTCCTCATCTATAAATATAACAACAAGGAATATAACCGTATACGCGATGCTTATAAAAGCAGATTGGCAGGATTTGAAACCGATGAATTTTGGGGAGCTGATGCCAATGGTGATCCTTTGGCTACACCGCGAATTACAACAGATGGTTTAATTAGGGCACAGCGCACGTCAAATAGAAACCGTGAAATTTCGTTAATGGTTACTTTAGGACTTTATGCCTTAAATATCATTGATGCAAACGTAGATGCCCATTTACTGCAATATAATGTCGATGAAAATTTGGCCTTAAAACCACATTTTAAATATAATGAAATGGAAAATAGTTCTGATTTAGGCTTAACTTTAAACTTTAAATTTTAAAAATGAAGATTGCACTGCTCGGTTACGGAAAAATGGGAAAAACAATTGAACGGATTGCTTTAGAACGCGGCCACACAGTTGTTATAAAAGCTGATGTAGGCTCTCAATATGATATTACCGAGGCTGATGTGGCGATTGATTTTAGTGTTCCAGATGCTGCTTTTGGCAATATTTCAAACTGTTTAAACAACAGTGTTCCTGTAATTTCGGGCACAACGGGTTGGTTAAAGGATTACGATAAAGCGGTGAGCTTATGCGAAGCCAAAAAGGGTGCATTCATCTCTGCTTCTAACTTTAGTTTAGGTGTGAATATCTTTTTTGAACTCAATAAAAATTTGGCAAAAATGATGTCAACTTTAGATCAATATAAAGTAACTATTGAAGAAGTACATCACACTCAAAAGTTGGATGCTCCCAGTGGAACCGCCATTACTCTGGCCACCGGAATCATTGAGGAATCGGACTATAAAAAATGGACTTTAGATACCCCAAAATCGGATGAAATTGGCGTTATTGCCAAACGAATTGATCAGGTTCCTGGAACCCATGAAATTACTTACCATTCCCATGTCGATACTATACAAATAAAACATACCGCTCACAGTCGAGAAGGATTTGCATTGGGTGCCGTTATTGCTGCAGAATGGATTATTGGAAAAAAAGGAGTGTTTTCGATGAAAGACGTGTTAAACATTGGTTAATTTCATGCCTTGGTCTAACGCTTTATGATACGTTTCAACTTATAACAAATTTAGAAAATGGATATATCACAATGGTTGATTTTTTTACTGGTTGTTCAAATCGTACACGGTTTAGGAACTTGGAAACTTTATATTAAGGCAAAAAGACAAGCTTGGGAAGCGTTTATACCTATTTACAATGCCATCGTCTTGATGAAAATCATCAATCGTTCACCTTGGTGGGTCATTTTACTATTCATCCCAATTGTTAATCTCATCATGTTTCCGGTGGTTTGGGTAGAAACCTCTAGAAGTTTTGGTAAAAATAGTTTTACGGATACCTTTTTGGCCATTGTAACATTAGGTTTTTATAACTATTATCTCAATTATGCTGTTCAGGTTACTTATATTGAAAATAGAGATATTCACCCAAAATCAAGTTCGGGAGACTGGGTCAGTTCTATTTTGTTTGCCATTGTTGCCGCCACCATTGTACATACGTATTTTATTCAACCGTTTACGATCCCTTCCTCTTCATTGGAAAAATCGCTGCTAGTAGGTGATTTTCTGTTTGTGAGCAAGTTTCATTATGGAGCTCGTACACCCATGACCACCGTAGCAGCGCCCATGGTACATGACACCATTCCAATACTCAAAACCAAATCGTATTTATTTGATGACCACAAAGGAAGTAACTCTTGGAAAAACAAACTACAATTACCTTATTTCAGGATTCCTGGATTCGAAAAAATAGAGCGCAATGAGATTGTAGTGTTCAATCAACCGGCAGACACCCTGCTTGATATGAATGACTTTCATCCCGACCGAAATTATTACAAACCCATCGACAAAAAGACCAATTTGGTAAAACGTTGTGTAGGGGTTCCTGGGGACTCGTTGGAAGTTAGAAATGGTCATGTGTACATCAACGGTAAGGAAAACCAACTTCCAGATCGCGCCAAATTACAGTTTTCATATACTATAGAATTTAAGGGCCAATTCACTTCTAACGAACAGGTTTATAAAATTTTAAGACACTATGACATTACTGACGGAATTGGATATGATCCTAGTACAGAAACCTATTTTGTACAAGCCACTGAAGAAGCTGCAAATAAAGCTAGAAACCACCCCAATATTGCCAGCATTACCTTAAAAAATGGGGTTAAAGGCGAACGGGACTCTAGTATTTTCCCTCAAGATCCCAATTATAATTGGAATACAGATTTTTTTGGACCTATCTATATTCCTGAAAAAGGAAAAACCATCGCGATCAATTTAGAAGTGCTTCCAATATATAAACGCTTGATTACCGAATACGAAGGTCATGACCTTACGGTTAAGGGCAATCAGATATTTATAGATAACAAACCAACAACTACTTATACTTTTGCCCAAGATTATTATTGGATGATGGGAGACAACCGCAACAACTCTATAGATGCAAGATTTTGGGGTTTTGTACCTTTTAATCATGTGGTAGGAAAACCTGTTTTTATTTGGATGAGTTGGAACACCAATGGCAAAGGTTTTGACAAAATTCGTTGGGAACGTCTATTTACCACCGTTGGCGGAAGCGGTAAACCCGTGTCCTATTTCATTCCGTTTCTAGTGGTATTATTTGGAGGTATAGGCTACAATAAATGGAGGAAACGCAGGAAGGCAAAATAGTTAAGCCTTAAGTTATTAAGCCGTTAATTTTGAAAGAACATGGATTCCTGCCTTTGTAGGAATGACAGTAAAACTTAAATGAACATTCTTCTACATCCTACGTATTTCCCAAGCATTGCAAGTTTTGTAGCCATTGCAAAAGCCCAAAACGTAACTTTCGAAGTGTGTGATAATTATCAAAAGCAGACTTACAGGAACCGCATGCACATTTATGGTGCTAATGGAGAATTGTCTTTGACCGTTCCTGTGGTGTATTCACAAAAAAACAGACAATTGTATAAAGATATTTTAATTTCTGAAGACACGAATTGGCAGGATTTACATTGGAAATCGATTCAATCGGCTTATAGCAGTTCTCCTTTTTTTGAATTCTATCAAGACGCTATAAAGCCCCTTTTTACAACCCAACACCAGTACCTTTTGGATTTTAACTTCAAATGTTTAGAAGTTATTTACGACTGTTTACAGCTTGATTTTGAGTATAAGTGTAGTAAACATTACAATCAAACACCAACAGATCAGACAGATTGCAGAATTTTGGTCAATAACAGAAAAGAACGGAAACAGCCCTTTAAACCCTATATTCAAGTGTTTGATGATAAACATGGATTTATCCCCAATTTGAGTATTTTGGATCTCATTTGCAATGAAGGTCCTAATGCTTTAATGTATTTGGAAGCCCAACAATTGGAATTATAATGGTACAACCCCTACTACATTACGGCATTCACCTAGGATTACCTTTACTCATTGCGCTTTTCTTTTTTAAATCCAATTGGAAAGTTGCCTATCTTATAATGCTTGCTGGCTTATTGATTGATGTGGACCACCTATTGGCACATCCCATGTTTGACCCTAACCGCTGTAGTATCAATTTCCACCCGCTTCACTCCTATTATGCCATGGCAATATATATGGGTTTGGCCCTATTCAAAAAAACAAGGATTTTAGGAATTGGATTAATTATTCACATCATTGCAGATACAGTAGATTGTCTGCTCATGTAGATTTAAACTCTCAAATTTAAAGCACCAAATTCCAAATTCCAAGACTACAAACTGAATACTGAATACTGAACACTGCAAACTGAATACTGAACACTGAACACTGAACACTGAATACTGAACACTGCAAACTGAAGACTGCAAACTGAAGACTGAACACTGAAAACTGAAAACTGAGTACTGAACACTCTACTTTATCTTCACCTTTGTCATAATTGGATAATGGTCGGACAATTCGGCATCAAAGGTTTTAAAGGCGTTGACTTCAAAACTTTGATCTGCTAGAATAAAATCAATTCGTACAGGAAAAAATTTAAAGTTAAACGTACGACCAAATCCATTTCCCGCTTCAACAAAAGCGTCCTGCAAATCCCCTTTAATTTCTTTGTACACATACGAATACGCCGTATTGTTGAAATCCCCACAAATAATCATTTTATACTGGCATTTGGCTTTATGAGCCAAAAACAATTCGGCTTGAGATTGTTGAAGTTTAAATGTGGTACTGACTCGATTCAAAAGGTTTTCTGAAGATTCAATATCCAATTTTTCTTCAGTTGGGTTAATTCTTAAGGATTGTAGGTGAACATTATAAATCCTTATCGTGTCGCGTCCTTTAACAATATCTACATAAATAGCATTATTGGACGTGTTGGGGAATTCGATTGAACCCTTATTGACAATCGGAAATTTAGAAAAGATTGCCTGACCGTTTTTTACTTTATTACCTGAAAGTTCTTCATATTTATAATACCCATCCAGCTTTATGGATTCATCCGGTCTATATTCTTGCATACTTAATACATCAGGCTGTTTTTCAACGATAAAATCCAAAATCTTTAGTTTTAACTTATAGTCTGGAATCCATTCAAAAAGATTAAATAACCTAACATTAAAATTCATTACAGATAGGTTTTCAGGATCTTCTATATGCTTTGATGCTGTAAATTTATAAAGCGGGCTTAAAAAAATAAAACCTATTAACAGTATGGTAAAGGATAGCAATAATTTCTTTTTAACTTGAAGCAACCAATAGACCATAAACAGAAGGTTCAAGATGATCAACAGAGGGACTGCTAAACTTAAAACCGAGAGTATTGGAAATTTTTTGGGATCAAAATAGGGTAAAATATAGGAGAGTAACAACATAGTCGCCGCTAATGAATTCACAAAGAACATTGCTTTGTCTAAGAACCTAAGTTGTTTCATATATCCTCAGTCTTTTCCAGACCTAAATAAAAATTCTTTTTCCTCCTTGGTCAAACAATCATAACCACTTTTACTGATTTTATCCAGAATTAAATCGATACGCTTTTGTTTGTTAAACTCATTAAACTCATTTTTAGTATGGCCAGCATAGGCTTTCTTTTTGCTCCTATGGACAGTTTTTAACGGTGATTTTGCTTTAAAAAGATTGGCAATACGGTCTGTAAGCCGTTCAAACCCTTTACCAATATCCGTCCCTTTATGTAATTGAGAAGCATATAAATATCCTAGTATATTACCCCCTAAATGGGCTACACTTCCGCCTTGATTAGCACTAAACAGGCCAACAACATCCAAAATAAAAATAGCCATACCAATATGCCATAATTTAATGGATATCATAAAAAATCGAGCTTCTCTATTGGGCATATACACACAGATAAAAATCAATAAGGCCCTCACACCTGCCGATGCGCCAACCAGTGAACCCACATCTGTAGAATAGGTATCTGGTAGTACATTGTAAACTAATAAAAAGGAAAGGCCTCCAATTAAAATTCCCAATAAATAAATATTCAGTGAAAGTTTTGAACTAAACACATTGACCATAGTACGCGATACAAAATAGAGTACTAAAAGATTAAACAGGATATGGAAAAATCCGTAATGTGTAAATCCGTAAGTTAGTATGGACCAAGGTTTCGACAAAAACTCTGAAACGTGTTTAGGCAATTCCAACCAAGCCAAACTTTGATCTCTCGGAATGTGTTGTACACTAAACACAAACCATCCCACCACATAAATCACCAAGTTAATGACGATGATTTTTTCAAAAACATTGAGCCGCCTTAATTTGTCCTGTATATCCTGTTTAAGCGACGTCATTTAGTCCCAACGGTTTTTGTTAAACTGATTTTTTCTCCAATACCACATGATAAAGAATCCCGTTAATGCCCCACCTACATGGGCCATATAAGCTGTATTACTTGGGCTAAAGAACGATTGACCGGTTACTCCTGAAATTAAATCCAAAATAATGATCCCAGGTATAAAGTATTTGGCCTTTATAGGAATAGGCAAAAATATCATCATTAATTTAGCTTCTGGGTTCATCATTCCAAAGGCTGCCAATATCCCCATAATACAACCAGAAGCGCCTACCATGGAAGCATTTAAAATGCTAAACAAGTCTTGGAGTTGCAATTTTTGAGCGGCCGTAACCCCTTGTATTAATTGATTATTACTCAACATAAAATGAATATCATCAGGGGTGAGTCCAGATTGAATTAAACCACTTTCAACAGGTATATAATTAAAATAATAATATCCTAATTGAAACAATACCGCTCCAAAACCAGCCGAAAAATAGATAAACAAGAACTTTTTGCTTCCCAATTGGTATTCTACGGGCGAACCAAACATCCACAAAGCAAACATATTAAAGAGAATGTGCATGAAACCAGCATGCATAAACATATGTGTGACCACTTGCCAAGGCTCGAACATATTATTTTTGGGGAAATACAAAGCGAACCATTTGAAAAATAATTCGCCGTTTCCAATGGTCAGGGTTCCAATAAACATGATCACATTGATAATGATCAAATGCTTAACAGTATCGGAAATTCTCATCATAACTTATATAAATTTTTTGTCCAGCTCGTCAACACTCATGGTGATAAACGTCGCTCTGTTTGTTGGTGATACTGAGGGTTCCTTACAGGCAAATAAGCTATTCACCAAATGTTCCTGTTCTAAATGAGATAAAGGTTGTCCCCTTTTTATAGCCAAACTTTTGGCCATGGATTTGGCCAATAAATCAACAGCACTAAAATTACTATCAGGAACTTCTTGCTCCACATCGTGAATCAGATATTCTAAAATGCTAGAAATTTCACTCTCAGGAACATTCACCGGCACTCCTGTAATTTCTAGGGTTTCGCCATCCATCTTCGAAAACATAAAACCCGTATGCTCTAAATCTTCCTTTAGCTGTTTAATAATATTAATTTCTGCCAATGAAAAATGCATTCGCAAAGGGAACAATAACTGCTGACTCATGGCTTCCTTTATGGTCATGTTTTTTAATAACCCTTCGTATAAAATACGCTGATGGGCTCGATATTGATCGATAACCAGCATACCAGATTTAATCGTACTAATAATATATTTATTCTGAAATTGATAAGTTGCCTGTGAAGTTTCTTGGGATCCATCATCAAACATCTGATGGCTTTTTTGATCACTTTCAAATTCCACCTCACTAAAATCTTGCTCGCCACGGGTGCCTTTAGACTCTAGCCCCACATAAAGACTTTCCCATTGCGCAACGGGTTCTTTTTTGTAATATGCAGCCAATCCTTTGTTTGATTTCTCTTCTCTAAACGGATTAAAATCTCGATCAACCTCAACTGTTGGCGTTGTTGCTGATTTATTTTTATAACTATAAGGCGTATCCAGATTGGTATTGTGTTCAAAATCCAAAACGGGCGCAATATTGAATTGTCCCAAACTGTGTTTTACCGACGAACGCAAGATAGCATAAAGCGTATGCTCGTCATCAAATTTAATTTCCGTTTTTGTTGGATGAATGTTGATGTCTATTGATTTTGGATTGACCGTAAGGTTTAAAAAATAACTGGGATGATGATCTGATTTTATCAAGCCTTCAAAAGCCGATTGTATGGCATGATTGAGATACCCACTTTTTATAAACCGATCGTTTACAAAGAAAAACTGCTCGGTTTTAGATTTCTTGGCAAATTCTGGTTTGGCTACAAAGCCGTTAATTTTCAAAACGTCGGTGGATTCGGTTACAGGCACCAATTTTTCGTTCGTTTTTCCTCCAAATACATTAACGATACGCTGCCTGTAATTGCTAGAAGGCAAGTTAAAAAGCTCACTTCCGTTATTGTACATCACAAACGAAATAGTATGGTGCACAAGGGCTACACGATGAAATTCATCTATAATGTGACGAAGTTCTACAGTATTGGATTTTAAAAAATTGCGCCGTGCCGGAATATTAAAAAACAAATGCTTAACCGCAATGGAAGTCCCCTGAGGCGTTACCGCAACATCTTGGGATATGACCCGGCTTCCTTCAATG
This sequence comes from Flavobacteriaceae bacterium LMO-SS05, assembly GCA_051814705.1. Classification (GTDB taxonomy): domain Bacteria; phylum Bacteroidota; class Bacteroidia; order Flavobacteriales; family Flavobacteriaceae; genus Geojedonia. The sequence continues at coordinate 1,515,214 of JBPWQW010000001.1, read as the reverse complement.
GTAATTTGTGTCCCCAACTCTTCATTTTCTGGCTTAGTTTTAAGCTCAACATGGGCAATAGCGGCGATGCTTGCCAAAGCCTCTCCCCTAAATCCTTTGGTATGTAAACTAAACAAATCCTCGGCCGTACGGATTTTTGAAGTGGCATGACGTTCAAAACTCAAACGCGCATCGGTTGCACTCATGCCTTTTCCGTCGTCGATAACCTGAATTAGTGTTTTTCCGGCATCTTTTATAATGAGTTTAATATGTGTGGCTTCGGCATCGATGGCATTCTCCAACAATTCCTTAACCACAGAAGCTGGACGTTGTACAACTTCACCGGCTGCAATTTGATTGGCAACATGATCTGGTAATAATTGAATGATGTCTGCCATTATAGTTTTTGAAAGAAAATAGAAAAATCGAATTCAATTATAAAAAAGAAGACCAAAATTAATACTCCTATTATGATCAACACCCGCTTATTGGCTCCGTTCTTATCTTGATTGTGTTTATAATCCTCAATTGCATTATTGAATTTGGTTTTTAAACCTTTAACACTACCCGTAGCTTTGCGAAAATCGTCGAATTTATGTTTCATTTCATACGGATTCCCTTCTCCTTTAAAGTATCTTGGAGTATAATCAAATTTTTTGTTTTGGCGTGTTTTAAAAATTCCCATAATTTCAAGTGGTTTCGTATTGATTTAACAGATACAGTAAGACCAATACGGCAATCAAAAATAAGACCAAAAAGGGTAATGTTGTCAATATACTGCGCTTACGTTTATTTGATGTCTTGACCGCTTCCCAATGCGATTCTAATGCTCGCTCACTCTGTTCGTGCTCGTCTCTTAGATGTCTTGGCGTATAATTGAATTGCCTATTTTTGCGCTGCTTAAATAAAGTCACACTATGTTTAGCCTTTGTTAAGCTTCAAATGTACTTAAAATACAAGGAAAAACGACTTTGGAATTCCTAAAAATTGTTAACAAAGAGGAATGAAATTCGATAACCAGTAAAGGAAATCTAAACGCAATTAGTACAAACAATAAGCTTGTTACGTCTATGAATTTTCACGAAGGCTGGCCATTTTAATGGCAACTATAGCGGCTTCAACACCTTTATTGCCATGCTGTCCTCCAGATCTATCCAACGCCTGTTGCATGGTATTATCGGTCAGGACACAAAAGATGACAGGAATATCATAGCGTACATTTAGGTCTTTAATGCCTTGAGAAACCGCTTCACAAACAAAATCAAAATGTTTGGTTTCTCCTTGAATCACGCTGCCAATGGCAATAACCGCATCGACCTGTTGTTCCTGCATTTTTTTGCAGCCATAGATCAACTCAAAACTTCCCGGTACCTGCCAGTGTGTTATATGTTTTGGTAGGGCGCCTTGTGCTATAAGGGTATCATAAGTCCCTTTAAACAACTGTTCTGTTATTTTTGAGTTCCACTCTGAAACAACAATCCCAAACCGAAAATCTTTCGCATTTGGGACTGTGCTTTTATCGTAATCTGATAGATTTTGATTTGCGGTGGCCATATTATTATAAGCTAGCTTCTGCTTTTCCTATAAATACATCAATATTGACAGCTTCTGCTGATGCCGAAAATTCGTCTTTGATGCGATTAAAATATTTTAGCGCTTTGGCTTGTTCACCTAATTCTAAAGCTATACTTCCCGCTTTAAACAAATACATAGGTGCTGTAAACTCGTTATCTGACACCGCTACGGCTTTTTCATAATATTCCAAAGCATTTTTTGGTTGGTTTAATTGGGCAAAAGCATCGCCAATTCCTCCTTTTGCAATAGCGCTCAATATGATATCATCGCTTGAAAAGTCTTCTAAATAGGTAATGGCATTGGTGTAATCCCTAAGATTTAAATAAGACATCCCAGCGTAGTAATTCGCTAAATTAGCGGCAGGAGTCCCACTGTATTCGTTTACAATATCCAACATGCCAAATTTGCCTTGACCGCCATGTAAGGCCAAGTTGTACAACGAGTCCTTTTCGGTTCCGTTAACTGCTTGGTCAAAATAACTTTGAGCGGTAAACATTTCATTCATGGCTTCATCAGCTTTAGGCTCAGCGATAAATTTCTTGAATCCCAAATATCCTAAAACAATTACAGCTGCCAACCCAACGATGACAAAAATGTATTTTTGGTTTTTAATGGCCCATTCTTCAGTCTTAGAAGCTGTTTCATCCAAGGTATTAAAAACTTCAGCAGTTTTCGATTGTTTTTCAATAGCGTTTTCTCTTTCTGCTTTTGAATCCGGTTTAAATCCTTTTTTCTTATAAGTTGCCATGTATGGTTTATTTGTGCCCGCAAAAATAAAATTTTTATTGGTAATTAAAAGGTAAATTATTTGTTATTTTTCAATAATTTGCACATCTTTTGGCGCAAGATCAATCAAAATTACCACTTTCATTTTAAATTATGCTTTTAAAAACGCTTTCATTGATTAACTACAAAAATTTTGAAAGCCAAACCTTTACTTTCGACACAAAAATAAATTGTTTTGTCGGTCAGAACGGAATAGGAAAAACCAATGTTTTAGATGCGATTTATCACTTATCCTTTGGCAAAAGTTATTTTAACCCCATAGCAACCCAGAACATTAAACACGATGAAGATTTTTTTGTGATTGATGGCGTTTATGAAAAAGAGGATCGCGAAGAGAAAATTATTGTTTTTCTCAAAAAAGGACAAAAAAAAATCATAAAACGCAATGGTAAAATCTATGAAAAATTTAGCGACCATATAGGCTTTATTCCCTTGGTCATGATGTCTCCAGCCGATCGGGATTTAATCATTGAAGGAAGCGATACCAGACGTAAATTTATAGACAGTGTTATTTCACAAAGCGATAAAACCTATCTCCATAATTTAATTAGCTACAATAAAGTGCTGTCACAGCGCAACGCATTGCTCAAGTATTTTGCCTTAAACAACACCTTTAATGCCCAAACTTTGGACATCTACAATGAACAGCTACATACTTATGGGAGCCTCATTTTTAAAATAAGAGATGCCTTTTTAAAAACTTTTATTCCCATTTTTAAAATGCGATACAATGCGATTAGCAATGGTAATGAACAGGTAAATTTAAGCTATATCAGCGACTTGTACTCTGGTGATTTAAAGGCGCTTTTAAAAACAAATCTCAGCAAAGACAAAATTTTGCACTATACCAGTGTTGGCATACATAAGGATGATTTGAGCTTTGAAATTGAAACCTATCCTATTAAAAAATTCGGAAGCCAAGGTCAACAAAAATCATTTTTAATTGCCTTAAAATTGGCACAATTCGACTTTGTAAAACAACAAAGTGGCGTCACTCCAATTTTATTATTGGACGACATCTTTGATAAATTAGATGAGCAGCGTGTTGCCCAAATTATAAATCTGGTAGACGATGAACATTTTGGACAAATTTATATTAGTGATACTCATGCCGAACGCACCGAAAACATCGTAAAACAAACACGTCATTCGTATAAAATTTTTAAATTATGAAACACCTTAAATCAGTCTGGTCATCTCCCAACAGGATGGATAAGGCCTTTCAAATCATCCATTTAATAACTATAATAACAAACAAATGAAGCGGTTATTCCTTTTATTTTCGATCCTGCTTTTGGTTAGCTGTTCCAAAAATCCAGAACATTTTATTCCGTACCTTGAGGGCTATTGGGAAATTCATGAAGTCACCCTTCCCGATGGCACCAAAAAAACCTATAGTTATAATGATACTGTAGATTATATAAAGATTACGGACAGCTTAACTGGATATAGAACAAAATTAAAGCCAATCCTAACTGGAGGTTATCAATCTTCAAAGGATGTTGAAGCCTTGAAGTTAAAAATTGAAAACGATAGTTTGAACGTCTATTACAAGACGCCGTATTCTAATTGGAAAGAAACTGTTTTATCGGCTTCAGAGCAGGAGTTGCTTATTATTAATACCGCAAAAGTTCGTTATCTTTATAAACGCTACGAACCTTTAAACCTAAGTGATGACTAAACGCCATAATGAACTTTTTAAAATTAGTGACATCCTAAAGGAGTTTGTCGAAACCAACAAACTACAAAGTGGCTTGGACAAAGTAAACGTTCATGAAGCTTGGGAAAACATTATGGGTCAAGGTGTGAATCACTATACTACAGCTGTAAAATTGGAGCGACATACGCTTTACGTCCAATTGAGTTCTAGTGTCCTTCGTGAAGAATTAAGTTATGGCAAAGAAAAAATTATTACCATGCTCAATGAAGCTTTAGGTAAGGAAGTCATCAAAAAATTGGTATTGCGCTAAGGCTTATACACGTAGCATTTCATATTCTTTTATGTTTAAATACTATCGGAAAAAAATACAGGCTATAAAAACACAAAATCCAGAACATTAAAACGCTCTGGATTTCTAAACTAATATAACAATCTAATCGTTCTAAAAACTAAAATAATTCTCTACCTGAAAAATGAAAGGCTCCTTCAATAGCAGCATTTTCATCACTGTCGCTTCCATGAACTGCGTTTTCTCCAATAGAAGCAGCATATAATTTACGTATTGTACCTTCAGCAGCTTCAACGGGATTTGTAGCACCAATCAAGGTCCTAAAATCTTCAACAGCATTGTTCTTCTCCAAAATTGCAGCTACTATTGGGCCACGGGTCATATAATCAACCAATTCGCCAAAAAACGGACGCTCTTTGTGTATGGCATAAAATGCCTGTGCATCGATGGTTGTCATTTGTGTTAATTTCATCGCTACAATTCTAAACCCGGATGCATTTATTTTTTCCAATATTGCGCCAATGTGTCCTTTTTCAACCGCATCTGGCTTAAGCATTGTAAATGTTCTATTTGTTGCCATTTGTTTATTTTAAATTTCGTGCAAAAGTAATGCATTTCTTAACAAAAACAATAGAAACCAATATTAAAAAATTGTATCTTCGCTCCCTATGACTAAAGACGATATTCATAATTTAAAACAGCTTTTAAGCACACCAAAACATATTGTTATTGTACCCCACAAAAATCCAGATGGTGATGCCATTGGCTCCATACTAGGGTTATACCATTATTTAAAAATGCTGCATCATGACGTTATTCCCATTGCACCAAATGATTATCCGGAATTTTTAAAATGGATGCCTGCTGAAGACATGGTTTTAAAATACGATTCCAATACCCAAAAAGCAGATGCGTTAATTGAACAAGCTGACCTTATATTTACCTTAGATTTTAATGCCTTGAATAGAATTGGAGACATGGAAGCTCCAGTTACCCATTCAAAAGCCATAAAAATCATGATTGACCATCACCAGCAACCCGATGATTATGCGCGTTTTGTTTATTCTGATGTAACAATGTCGTCAACCTGCGAAATGGTTTACAATTTGATAGACATGTTAGGAGATGTCCCTTTAATTGATTCTAATATTGCGACCTGTTTGTATACCGGAATCATGACCGATACAGGTTCTTTTAGATTTCCTTGCACCACAACCCAAACCCATTTTATTATTGGAAACCTCATCGAAAAAGGCGCCAACAATGCTCAAATCTATAGCAATATTTATGACACTTACAGTTATAATCAACTACAACTTTTAGGCTGTGCCCTAAAAAATTTGAAAGTATTACCAGACTATAAAACGGCTTATATTACCTTGTCTCAAGAAGAACTTAATACCTTCAATTTTAAAAGAGGCGATACCGAAGGCTTCGTTAATTATGGATTAGCTTTGGATGGTATTGTGTTTTCTGTTATTTTTATAGAAAATCTGCAAGATCAAATTGTAAAAATATCGTTGCGTAGTAAAGGAGATTTTTCTGTAAATGAGTTTGCAAGAGCCCATTTTGAAGGTGGAGGCCACACTAATGCTGCAGGTGGAAAAAGTGATTTAAGCTTAATAGATACTGTTGAAAAATTTATTAGTACATTACCACCCTATAAAAAAGTATTGAATTCATGATAAAACCCATGATCATAATCCTTTTGGTTTGTCTGACTTTCGGTTGTAAAACACCCGAAGCGCGTCAGCCGGTTTCCACAACATCGGGTTCATTTATTAAGGAATCAGCTGAGCGCAACATTAAACTCAACCAAAAAGAGCGAAAACGGATTTCTGCAATTATTGAAAGTCATCCAGAAATTAAATATCTAGCTTCAGAAAGTGGTTTTTGGTATTTTTACAACACAAAAGTAGAACAAGACTCGATTACCGCCGACTTTGGTGACATCGTTAACTTTAAATACAACATCAAGGATTTAAACGGAAATATAATTTATTCGTTTGAAGAAATCCCTCCACAAAATTATAATATGGATCAAGAAGAGCTGTTTACTGGTCTTCGCGAAGGCTTAAAACTCATGAAAGCTGGAGAGACCATTACCTTTTTGTTCCCGTCACAGAAAGCATTTGGCTATTACGGTGATACTAAAAAAATAGGCACAAATATTCCACTCATGTGTCAAGTAACAGTAAATTCAATAACCCAAAACAATTAATAAGCACAAAACATGAAATTGATTAATAACACTTTGCATTTAATGGCATTAGCCCTTTTAATGACTACGTCTTCTTGTCAAGACAAATATCCTGATTTAGGAGATGGGCTTTATGCCGAATTTGTAACCACCAAAGGGATTATGGTTGCTAAATTAGAATACGAAAAAACACCCGTAACTGTTGCAAATTTTGTAGCACTTGCCGAGGGCAATCATCCTTTGGTAAAAGAAGAATTTAAGGGGAAAAAATATTTTAATGGCACAATCTTTCATCGGGTTATGGATAAGTTTATGATACAAGGTGGAGACCCAACAGCAACAGGAACTGGTGATCCTGGATATAAATTTGGGGATGAGTTTCATCCAGATTTAAGACATGATAAACCTGGGATTCTTTCTATGGCAAATTCAGGCCCTGGATCTAATGGAAGCCAGTTTTTTATTACTGAAGTCCCTTATCCAAGCTTAGATTTTAGACATGCCGTTTTTGGTGAACTGGTTATTGGTTTGGACGTGCAAGATTCTATCTCTAATGTTAAAGTTGGTGACGGCAATAAGCCTCTTGTTGATGTCGTAATTAATGAAGTAAATATTATTAGAAAAGGTTTTGAAGCTAAAACCTTTAATGCTCCAAAAGTTTTTACCGAAGAACTTCCAAAAATCGCCCAAAGGCAACAAGAACTTCAAGAAGGGGTGCGTAAAAAAGCAGAAGAAGAACAACGGGTGCGTGAAGAATCTAACCTATTAGCTGCAAATGATGTAAAACCTACCCTTGATGAATATTTGAGCAAGTCGGAGACTTTAGCTTCCGGTTTAAAAGTATATTTCATCACTAAAGGAACTGGAGAAAAACCAGAAGCAGGCGCAACCGTAAAAGTTAATTATGAAGGTTATTATTCTGATGGTCGATTATTTGACAGCAATGTTCAAGAAGTTGAAGAGCGCCACGGCATGCTCAACCAAATGAAAATAGAACGCGAAATGTATCATCCTATGCCCATGAAAATCAGTCCTGATGCCGAAATGATTGCTGGATTTAAAGAAGCTGCTAGCTTACTGAAAGTAGGTGACAAAGCCTATTTTTATATGCCTTCTCATTTAGCTTATGGCGAACGCGGAAGAGGTGCTATACAGCCCAATACCGATTTGATATTTATTTTGGAAATGGTAGAGATTGCTAATTAATCTCGCTCTAATCTATATAAAAAAAGCAGCCTCTTGGGCTGCTTTTTTTTTGATTCTTATCGCTTAGGAATTTGCTTTAAAATCTCAAGCACAAAAACCCAATATTTTTGCACTGATGAAATTTGAGCACGTTCGTCAGGTGAATGGGCTCCTTTAATATTGGGACCAAAACTAATCATATCCAAATTTGGATAATGAGTTCCAAGAATCCCACATTCCAATCCTGCATGACAAGCGGCAATATGAGGCTCATTGCCATTCAATTCATGATAAATTTTAGATAAAACCTTTAAAATTGAAGACTCCATATTTGGTGTCCATCCCGGATAATCGCCTGCAAATTCTACTTCACAACCTGTTAATTCAAAAGTTGCGCGTAAAGTATTGGCCAAATCCCATTTAGAACTTTCAACTGAGGAGCGCGTGAGGCAAGCAACTTTAATATGTCCATCTTTTACTATAACTCGGGCGATATTATTGGATGTTTCTACCAAATCAGGAATATCGGCACTCATTCTATAAACCCCATTACATGCAGCATAAAGCGCTCTGGTCAAGCCTTCTTGCACACCTAAGTCCATAATATGTTTAGGTCTGTCGATTTTAGAAACTAAAACCTCCAAATTGGGATCCATAGTCTTTAATTCCACCTTTATTTTATGGGTCAAATCCTTTAATGCAGTAACAAAATCGTCTTCATGTATGGAGTCAACAGCAACGATGGCGTTGCTTTCTCTAGGAATAGCATTTCTCAAGCTTCCGCCATCGATTTCAGAAATTCGCAAGCCAAAATTTTCAAAAGTATCAAACAACAATCGGTTCATAATTTTATTGGCATTCCCTAAACCTTTGTGGATATCCATACCTGAATGTCCTCCATTTAAACCTTTTACTTTTATGGCATAACCCGTTTTAAATTCTGGTGTTTCTTCTTCAGTATAGGTTCTTAATGCCGTAACATCAACTCCACCAGCACAGCCTACCCCAATTTCGTCATCTTCCTCGGTATCTAAGTTTAAAAGAATATCCCCTTTTAAAATTCCACCTTCTAAACCCTTGGCGCCAGTCATACCTGTTTCCTCATCAATAGTAAATAATGCTTCTATAGCTGGATGAGGAATGGTTTTGCTTTCCAAAATAGCCATAATAGTGGCAACACCCAAGCCATTATCAGCTCCCAAAGTCGTTCCTTTTGCCTTAACCCAGTCGCCATCTTTATACATTTCTATACCTTGAGTGTCAAAATTGAAGACTGTATCGTTATTTTTTTGATGAACCATATCCAAATGCGATTGCATGACCACCGTTTTTCGATCTTCAAAACCCAAAGTCGCGGGCTTTTTTATAATCACATTTCCAACCTTGTCTTCAAAGGTTTCTAAATTTAAATGTTGACCAAAATCTTTTATAAATTGAATGACGCGTTCTTCCTTTTTTGAAGGTCTTGGTACCGCATTAAGGTCTGCAAATTTGTTCCAAAGTACCTTAGGTTCTAATTGTCTTATTTCTGAATTCATTATTTCATCTTAAAAGTTTTACAAAGGTAAGTATTCATAGATGTTTAATAAAACTATTTTCTATTTTTGAAGAATGCTGAAGTACAAAAAACAGATTATTGCGCTTTCCATTCTACCCCAAATTGCAGGCATTAAAATCATTGCAAACTTTCCTGAATTTGTAGAACAGTATTACAGTAACGGTTTATATCTTTTTATTTCAAAATTGATGCGTTACAGCTTTGGTTGGATACCGTTTTCGGTTGGTGATGTATTGTACACCATCGCTACTATCTACATTTTAAGATGGTTACTATTAAACCGGAAGCGCTTCATTAAGGACACTAAACGCTGGGTGTTTGATGTGTTAGCTGCTTTTTCCATCGGATATTTTGCCTTCCATTTACTTTGGGCTTTTAACTATTATAGGCTACCTCTTGACAAATCACTTCACATCGATTCTGAATACACTACGGAGGAATTGATAAAATTTACAAAACAACTTATAACTAAGGCTAACGAAACGCATCTTGCTATTACAAAAAACGACACTTTAAAAGTTGACATACCCTATACAAAGTCCGAACTTTTAAATATGGTTCCAGAAGGCTATGCAGAATTATCCATTGAATTTCCTCATTTAGCCTACCAGCCAAAAAGTTTAAAATCTTCCATTTACAGTTTGCCACTAACTTATATGGGTTTTTCAGGGTATCTCAACCCTTTTACCAATGAAGCACAGATTGATGGGATGATTCCAAAATTTAATTATCCTACCACCTCAAGCCATGAAGTGGCGCATCAATTAGGTTACGCAGCAGAAAATGAGGCCAATTTTATAGGCAGTTTAGCCGCCATGCACCATAGCAACAGGTACTTTAAATATTCCGGTTACACCTTTGCCCTGAGCCATTGCTTAAATGAAGTTTATACTAGAGACAGCGAACACTATAACGCCTTGGTAAAAACCATCAACAAAGGCATTCTTAAAAATTACAAAGAAGCCAGCAATTTTTGGATATTGTATCAAAATCCACTAGAGCCTGTTTTTAAAATTTCTTATAATTCCTTCCTCAAAGCCAATAACCAAACCAAGGGCATTGATAGCTATAATTATGTCGTAGCATTATTGGTAAATTACTTTAAATCCAATAATCTATAATAATTTGTTAAAATACAGCTATACCTGCTGTTCTATACGGTTAATTTATATCTTTAAAACCCTTAAAAGACTAATTTTAATTCATACTTACTTATGACCAAAACGCCTGTAACTATTCTCGTGTTCTTGTGCAGTTTTATGTTTTATGCACAGGATTATTTTCCAAAAAACGATGGGGTTGTTTCAAACAACACAAATTACACAGCCATCACTAACGCCAAAATCTATGTCACACCAACCCAAGTTATCGAAAAGGGAACCTTATTAATCAAAGATGGTAAGGTTGTAAACGCAGGAGCTTCTGTAGCCATTCCAAAAAACTCCAATATCATTGATGGTTCTGGAAAAAGCATTTATCCTTCTTTTATTGATATGTATTCTGATTTTGGTGTTGAAAAACCTAAACGCCAAACTACTCGTGGTAGAAGTGCCCAATACGATGCCAGCCGTACTGGTTATTATTGGAATGACCATGTAATGCCTGAAAACAAGGCAATAGACCAATTTAAATACGACAGCAAAGGTGCCAAAGACTTGCTAAATGCTGGTTTTGGCGTGGTCAACACCCATATCCAAGACGGCATTGTAAGAGGCACAGGAACACTTGTAGCTTTAAATAATGAAGATGGCAACGAAACGCGGATTTTAGATCAAAATTCAGCTCAATACTTATCGTTTAGCAAAAGTGTGTTGTCCAATCAATCCTATCCATCTTCTATTATGGGAAGTATGGCCTTATTGCGCCAAATGTACTTAGATGCCGATTGGTATGCCAAAGGAAATTCTAAAACAAAAGATCTTTCACTAGAAGCCTTAAATAAAAACAAAGGATTAATCCAGATTTTTGATGCTGGGAGTCGTGCTAACGATTTAAGAGCCGACAAAGTTGGAGATGCTTATGGCATACAGTATGTGATTTTAGGTGGTGGTGACGAATACGAACGCATTACAGACATAAAAGCCACAAACGCATCCTATATTTTACCCGTTGATTTCCCAGATGCTTATGATGTTGAAGATGCCTTTTTAAGCTCGGTACTGTCATTAGCCGATATGAGAGCTTGGAATCAAAAACCTTCAAATCCTAAAGTTTTTGCAGACAACAATATCAAATTTGCACTAACAGCTAACGGTTTAAAAACAGCAAAAGAGTTTAAATCCAATCTTATGAAAGCCATTAAATATGGCCTATCCAAAGAAAAAGCCTTAGAATCTTTAACGACAGTTCCTGCCCAGTTACTTGGAAAATCAAATGTCATAGGCTCACTTAACAACGGAAGTTATGCCAATTTTTTAATTACTTCTGGAGATATTTTTGATGATAAAACCACCCTTTATGAAAACTGGGTTCAAGGAAGACAAACCGTTTTGGAGGATATGAACACCGTAGATATTAGAGGAGATTATGAATTTACATTGGGGGGAGAAACGTTCAAAATGTCCCTTAAAGGTGAATTGAGCAAATTAAAATCTGAAATCACCAGTGATGAAAAAACTCGGGGTTCAAAAATATCCTACAACGATAATTGGGTCAACATTGCCATGACTACCAAAGATTCTACCAAACAAGAATTTATAAGGATTGTAGCCAACACATTTCAGGAAAACAGCCTGAATGGAAAAGCCACTTTACCTGAAGGCAACGAGCTCTCATTCTTCGCAAAAAAATTGGAAAAGGTAGATGATGCAGGAGATTCAAAAGCCATGAAAAAAGACAAAGGTGATGAAGCGCCAACTGTGCTTCCTATCACCTATCCCAATGTTGCCTATGGTTTCAAGGAACTTCCAAAACCTGAGACTTTATTGTTTAAAAATGCAACGGTTTGGACCAATGAAGCCGAAGGCATTCTAAAAAACACTGACGTTCTTGTTAAAAACGGTAAAATTGCAAAAATTGGTAAAAATCTTTCAGATGCAAGCGCTACCGTTATTGACGCCACTGGCAAACATTTAACAGCGGGGATTATCGATGAACATTCACATATTGCATTAGCATCTGTAAATGAAGCCGGACAAAACTCTTCAGCCGAAGTGTCTATGGAAGATGTTATTGACGATACAGCCATTGCGCTTTACCGTGATCTTGCAGGAGGTGTTACTTCCTCTCAATTATTACATGGATCAGCAAATCCAATTGGAGGTCGATCAGCCATCATTAAATTAAAATGGGGGGAGTCTGCCAATAATTTGTTGTACAAAAACAGCCCCAAATTTATCAAATTTGCGCTTGGTGAAAATGTAAAACAATCCAACTGGGGCGATATTGAAAGAGTGAGATATCCACAAACCAGAATGGGCGTTGAACAAGTGTACATCGATTATTTTAGTAGAGCCAAAGAATACGATGCTTTAAAAAAAAGTGGTAAACCTTACAGAAAGGATATTGAACTGGATGTCCTTGCCGAAATTTTAAACAAGGAACGCTTTATCACCTGCCATTCCTATGTGCAAAGTGAAATTAACATGCTTATGAAAGTTGCAGAAAAATTCGACTTTCGCATCAACACGTTTACACACATTCTTGAAGGTTACAAAGTTGCCGATAAAATGAAAGAACACGGTGTAGGAGCTTCTACCTTTAGTGATTGGTGGGCTTATAAATTTGAAGTCAATGATGCCATTCCGTATAATGCAGCCATTATGCATAATGTGGGTATTGTAACGGCCATAAACAGTGATGATGCCGAAATGTCTAGACGTTTAAATCAAGAAGCTGGAAAAACTGTAAAATATGGCGGGGTCTCTGAAGAAGAAGCTTGGAAAATGGTCACTTTAAATCCAGCAAAACTACTCCATCTTGATGATCGTGTAGGAAGTGTAAAAGTGGGTAAAGATGCCGATGTGGTGTTGTGGAGTGACAATCCGCTATCGGTTTATGCGAAAGCTGAAAAGACGATTATAGAAGGTGTAACTTACTTCGATTTAAAACGTGATGCCATGATGCGGTCTCAAATTAAGGAAGAGAAAAGCGAACTCATCAATATGATGATGCAAGAGAAAAATAAAGGCTTAAAAACACAACCTATCAAGAAAAAGGAAAAAGAGTTGATGAATTGTGATTCCCTTGACGAAATCTAAAAAAATTAAGACGATGAAACATTTAAAAATAAAAGTATTACTATTTGTTATGTTGTGTTCTACCATAGTTATCGCACAACAAACACCGGCACCTAAAGAAACTGAACCCATTACTATTATTGGGGCAACCGCACATATTGGAAACGGAACCGTTATACAACATGCCGTAATTATTATAGAAAATGGTAAAATCACAGCTTGTGTTGATGGCAGGACTTCCAACATCGCCACAAAAGGACAAGTTATTGACGCAACCGGAAAAGATGTGTATCCAGGATTCATCGCCACAAACGCTACATTAGGACTTGTGGAAGTGGATGCCGTTAGAGCTTCTAAAGATAATGCCGAAATTGGAGGTATTATACCTAACGTCAGAAGCCAAATTGCTTACAATGCCGAATCGAAAGTCGTAGAGTCCATGCGACCTAACGGGGTGCTCATAGCTCAGGTTGCACCTATTGGGGGACGTATTTCAGGAACCTCATCCATCATGCAATTAGATGCCTGGAATTGGGAAGATGCTACCGTAAAGGCAGATGATGGCATCCATTTGAACTGGCCTAGCAGTTTTAGCAGAGGACGTAGGTGGCTAGGAGAACCTCGTGGTTTAAAGTCCAACCCAGATTATACAGAGCAGGTAAAAGAAGTCTCTGACTTTGTGGCCCAAAGCAAAGCCTATCTTAAAGGTGACCGTGCCGTTAAAAACTTATTGTATGCAGCCATGGAAGGCCTGTTTAATGGTTCGCAAAAACTCTATATTCATGTAGATGACGAAAAAGGCATTACCGACGCCGTAAATTTTGCAAAGACCAATACCATAACAAACATGGTTATTGTTGGAGGCAACCAAGCTTATTTGGTGGCAGGGCTTTTAAAAAACAACAACATTCCTGTTTTAATTAACGACACCCATAGTTTACCAGAAATGGACGATGATGATTACGACCTACCATATAAAAACCCAAAACTTTTAGTAGATGCTGGAGTCTTGGTAGGCATTCAAAATGGAAGTTCTAGTAATTTTCAAACCAGAAATCTGCCTTTTTATGCAGGACAAGTTGTTGGACAAGGCATGGATAAAGAAGAAGCTTTAAAACTCATTACTTCTAATACGGCTAAAATTTTGGGTATTGACAAGCAATTAGGCACTTTAGAAGTTGGTAAAGACGCCACTTTATTTATTAGTGAAGGCGATGCTTTGGATATGCGTACCAATCAACTTACTCATGCCTTTATAAATGGACGTGAAATTAGTTTAGAAACTCATCAAACACAGCTTTGGCACCGTTATGCCGATAAATATAAAGCAGAACATATCTATAAAGAAGATAAGTGATATGTTTTTCAAATAAAAAAAGCGAGCTCAAATGCTTGCTTTTTTTATTCTAGAATCTCAGCTCCTTCAGGGGATTTAAAAATTTCAGAATTCATCTTTTGATTGGTTAGGGCAACATCCAAAAACTTAAGGTCATTTCGTTTGGTTGTCGGTATGTTATTTTCAACGTTGTACCACTCTAAGCTTTCTGGAAGCAATAAGCCATTTATATTTTGCCAGTTGCCATACTTAATAAAATGGAATTCCTTACTTTTTTCTTTACTAAAAAAAGTTACAGTATAACTTAAAAAAGCCATTTTATGATCAACTTGGTCATAGTACAAAATATATTCATCATCTGGAGATTCGCCTACACTACTGTCATATGATATTTTGATACCAGGGTAGGTTTTGCCCTCAAATATTAAGGGGTCAGCATCTTTATAATGAATCCCATCATCTGCAAGCACAAAAGGCATGGCATAGAAATAAAACATCAGATTGTAATAAAATTTGGGATTGCCCTTAAAAGCCATGGTATCTTTTTTATAAAGCCAGACCTCGCTTCCATCAAAACCCATGGTATGATTTGGCATATCGATTAGGGTTTTTCTTGATTTTAAATCCACCCTGTTTACTTCAGTTCCATTCTTGCCAGGTATTGTAAATTCTAAGGTCTGCATTTGTTTCCAAACTGCTAATCCACCATGAGCTTCAAATACCTTGGAAATATGATCAGGGTAAACCCTCAAAGTAACATTTGGTGATTCTTCAAGTTTTTCTATGTTTTTCGCGTTTTTCTCTTTACAGGAATACATAAAAATGATCGCAACGAACACTAATAATTTTAATTTCATTAAACTTTTTTTGGTTTATGTTTAGATACTTGTCGTCAAGATAGTACTAAAATTACGAATAAAACTTTTACTTTTGCCATCACCATGACCAAAGCAATTTCAAGTGTACAAAATCCGCTAATCAAGCACCTCGTTCAGATTAAGGAAAAATCCCGTGAGCGCAAAAAAACAGGATTATTTTTAATTGAGGGTCAGCGTGAAATTAGTTTGGCAATTAAGGGTAATTACACCTTAGAAACCTTGCTGTATTATCCTGAATTGATTTCCAAGGAAGAGCTAAACAAATTTATACATCCACAAATTGAGCTCCTAGAAATTTCAAAAGAGGTTTACCAACGTTTAGCGCATCGCGATAAAACTGAGGGGGTTTTGGCCATCGCCAAGAGTTTGACCCATCGTATTGAAGATTTAAAATTAACGGATAAAAATCCGCTCATCCTAGTTTCCGAAGCTCCAGAAAAACCAGGGAATATCGGCGCTTTGTTACGTACAGCCGATGCTGCCAATATTGATGCGGTCATTATAGCCAATCCCAAAAGTGATTTGTACAATCCCAATATCATTAGATCCAGTGTAGGCTGTGTCTTTACCAACCAAATTGGTATGGGAAGTACTCAGGAAATCCTTCAATTTTTAAAAAGAAATAACATCAACATCTATTGTGCCGCCTTGCAAGCTTCAAAAGTTTATGCAACTCAAGATTTTACAGCACCTACCGCCATTGTGGTGGGGACAGAAGCCACCGGATTAAGTGAGGATTGGTTAAAACATTCGACACAAAACCTTATTATTCCCATGCAGGGCGAAATAGACTCTATGAATGTGTCCGTTGCTGCTGGAATTCTTATTTTTGAAGCCAAAAGACAGAGACAATTTTTATAAAATTTTCTCTGAATATTAAATAAACAAGCCCCAAATTCCTAAATATAAGATCTTGGGATTTGGAATTTAAAAATCTGGAATTATGAACTCAGAGAATTTATTTTACATCATTATCGCCATCATCATTATTAATTTTATAATAGATAAAGTTCTGGACGACCTAAATGCCAAACATTACAACGACCCAATTCCTGAAGAGTTAAACGATGTGTATGATGAAACCGAATACACGAAATCCCAAGCGTACAAGAAAACCAATCACAAATTTGGGCTTTGGAGCTCAAGCTTTTCTGTAGTATTAACCTTGGCTTTTTTAATTTTGGATGGTTTTGAATATGTCGATTCTATGGCTAGAAGTTATACCCAAAATCCTATACTGGTGGCACTGATTTTCTTTGGCATCATCATTTTGGCCAGCGATATGATAACAACGCCTTTTGCCTATTACAAAACCTTTGTGATTGAAGAACAATTCGGGTTTAATAAAACTACCAAAAAGCTATTCGTTATAGATAAAATAAAAGGGTTGTTAATGATGGCTGTTCTTGGCGGCGGAATATTGTCTCTAATTATATGGATTTATCAATTGACACAAGACCAGTTTTGGTTATACGCTTGGGGCGTAGTCACAATTTTTACCGTGTTTATGAATATGTTCTACTCCAAACTCATAGTGCCCTTGTTCAACAAACAAACGCCTCTTGAAGATGGAACATTACGAGAAAAAATATCTGCTTATGCAAAAACGGTTGGTTTTAAACTTGATAAAATATTTGTCATCGATGGCTCCAAACGCAGTACTAAGGCCAATGCCTATTTTTCGGGTTTTGGAAGTGAAAAACGGGTCACCTTGTACGATACCTTGATCAAGGATTTGGATGAAGACGAAATCGTGGCAGTTTTGGCCCATGAAGTGGGGCATTACAAAAAGAAGCACATTATTTTTAACCTAGTAGCCTCCATTTTTCTTACTGGAATCACACTTTTTGTGTTGTCTATTTTTATTTCTAATCCATTGCTTTCCAATGCCATTGGCGTGGCTATTCCCAGTTTTCATGTGGGTTTGATTGCTTTTGGGCTCCTCTACTCCCCTATTTCGGGAATCACGGGACTGCTCATGAATCACCTCTCTCGCAAATTTGAGTACCAAGCTGATGATTATGCCAAAACCACCTACAAACCACAATCCTTGATTACATCTCTAAAAAAACTCAACAAAAATAGCTTGAGCAATTTAACGCCACATCCCGCTTATGTATTTATTCATTACTCTCACCCTACCTTATTACAACGTGTGTTAAACTTAAAGTCTTAATGCCATTAATGATTAGCCTATGAGTATCCTATTTAGTTTTTACTAGAGCTATAAACTAACCCAAATTAACATTTTTTTAAATTTTTAATAAACCATTTTTTTTTCATGTCCATAAAAGGAATTCAAAAATTTTTGTAACCGAATTGAACTTTTTTAATCTAAAGTTATAGAATCTTAACCCGAGTTGCATTCAGAATCAGGGAAAGATTATTATTAATTCACAAACAAAAACAAAAAATTATGAAAAAAAATTTTATGATTTCTTCTGCGCTACTAACTGTAATTGCTATGCTTAGCCTTACTAGTTGCAATAGAGATGATTCTGGTGAAACGCTTCCCATTCCTCCAGGTGAAGGCAGTTTAAATTTACCTCCATTAGATCAGCAATTAGTTCAAGAAGGTCAACAAGTATTTCGATATGATACATTTGGTGATGAATCATTTTGGACTGACGTGCTACAAATGAACCAAGTTATAGAAGCTGCAGTAACCCCAAAATTGGCCTTAGCTGTAGGTTTAAAAGTTGATGCCGAAGCTTTACCTCCAGAGGTTGTTGCTGGTATTGAAGACGGATCGATTAGCCTCGAAGACCCTCAATCCACACTTGCCTTGATATCATTAGATGCTGTTCTTGGGGTAAAAGGAGTAGTAAGTACAGGTGAGGATGGTAAATTAAAATTGGATAGAATGGGGATTACCTGCGCTCTATGTCATTCAACTGTTGATGACTCTTATGCTCCCGGTATTGGGAAACGTTTGGACGGTTGGCCAAATAGAGATTTAGACCCTGGTTTAATTATCTCATTGTCTCCAGCCTTAGATCAACCTACAAAAGATGTTTACGCGTCTTGGGGACCTGGTATATACGACCCAAGATACAACCATGATGGCTTGAATAACCCGGTTGTTATCCCGCCTGCTTTTGGTTTATATGGACTTCCTAAAGCAATTTTTACTGGTGATGGAGATGTAGAACACGAACCTGCAGGACCAGTAGCATATTGGAATAGATATGTAGCGGTTACCCAAATGCATGGACACGGTTATTTTGCTGATACACGTCTCAATTGGGAAGTTGATCACAGGGAAGGTGATGATTTAGTAACAAGCAAACTACCTGCTTTACAGGCTTATCAATTTTCTATCGCAGCACCAGCTCCTTCTGCTGATACTTATAATGCCGGTGCCGCTGCTAGAGGAAAAGTGCTGTTTTCCGGAAAAGCACAATGTGCAAGCTGTCATTCTGGTCCTTTATTTACTGATGTTGTTGACGGAGGCAAGTTGCATCCTCAAAGTGCGTCTGTCGCTGTAGACAAGGATTATGTCAAACGGTCAGCTACAAAACAATGGAGAGTGACTCCATTAAAAGGTATTTGGCAACACCCTCCTTATTTTCATGACGGTTCTGCAGCAACTTTAGCTGAAGTTGTGACAATGTACAATCAAGCAAATAATCTTAGTTTAACTGCCTCTGAACAGGCTGATCTAACTGAATATTTAAAATCTCTATAAGGATGAGTTAGTGTAAAGGTGTAATCCTTAAACTAAACAGATGTAATGATTAATATGCATCTCTTTAGGGGGAGCCATTCCTAAAGGAATCAAGCCCTAAAGAGATGTTTTTTTTAAATATATGACTAATGATTGTTTGATATTTGTAACTATTTTTAAAATCCGAAATGTCAAAAAGACTAATTAAATGAACACGAAAATTTTAATGACAGCAAGTTCTGTTTTTTATGGATTTATCGGAATTGGGCTCACTTTTGTGCCTAAAGAAATATCTGAATTTTTCAACACAGACCTAACTCAGAATTCCTTTTTAATTTTACAACTATTAGGTGCCGCATATTTGGGATTTGCAATGCTGAATTGGATGACAAAAAATACTAACATGACACTCAAAAGAATGATATACGTGATTCCAGTACTGCTATTATTCATAAACTGTAAAAGCAAACGTATATATCAAAGTATAGACTTTCAAAACAATTATAAATTCAATTCTGAAATTCAAGAAGAACTTGCTAAAGATACCGTGGCCTGGAAAAATCAACTTTCTGCAGGCGAGTATGCAATCAATGGCGATTATAAAAATGCATTAGAACAATGGGATATCGCATTTCCAGGGAGTGCTAAGACATTTTCTCAAGAACAAATTGATTCAATTATTGCCAAATACAAAATTGTACCAGCCATAAATTATATTGTTGAACAAGCTAAATCAAGTCAAGTCGTCATCATAAATGAAGCGCATTATAATTCATCTCATCGCGCTTTTACTGAAAAATTACTTCAAAAATTATATGAAATAGGATACACAAATCTCGGACTTGAAGCCTTAACCAACGGCGAAAATGTAGATTCCCTACTCAATAAAAGAGGCTATCCTATTCAAGAAAGTGGCTATTACACCAAAGACCCAAAATTTGGAAATTTAGTTAGAACCGCTCTAAAAAATGGCTATACTGTTTTTCCCTACGAACGAACGTCTACGTCAAACGGAAAAGAAAGAGAAATTGAACAAGCAGAAAACATAAAAAGTATTATTGATAAAAATCCTAATCAGAAATATATTATCCACTGCGGTTTTAACCACGTATTTGAAGGAGATGTTCAAAATTGGGAGAAGGCCATGGCAGGCAGGCTGTTTGAATTTACAGGAATAAATCCACTGACAATTAACCAAACCAAGTATAGTGAAAGAAGTAAAACAGAATTAAATAATCCATTATTGGAAGCTTTAACTTTAAGTGAAGCCTCTGTACTACTCGACGAAAACGGCAAACCGCTAAAATATACTAAAGAAGAAAGTTATACGGATATAGCAGTCTTTCATCCAATTACGAACTATTTAAATGGCAGGCCAAATTGGCTATTTGATTCAGAAAATAAAGAAGTCACAATTGATTTAAAGGATGTAAACATGTCATTTCCGGTGATGGTTTTAGCCTATTTTAAAGATGAGGATATCAATATGGCTGTCCCAACTGATATTATTGAGATTCAAAATAAAAATGAAATTGGGCATCTCGCTCTAAAAAGTGGAACCTATAATATTGTGATCAATAATAAAATGAGAAAATCATTAAAATTTGAATTGAAAGTTAAATAAATAGCCCCGTCTGTAATCAAAAATAAAATGCACATACCCAATTATTTTAAGAACGAAAATTTAGAGGAAGTAAAAAATTTCCTAATTCAAAATAGTTTTGGGATTTTGATAAATCGGACGAAGGGAAGATTGACTGGAACCCATATTCCAATGGAGCTCGATACAGATGAACATGGAGATGATGTACTGGTGGGGCATGTTTCAAAAGCAAATCCGCAGTGGGAAAACTTTAATGACAAGGAGGAAATACTAGCAATTTTTAACGGGCCACACGCCTACGTTTCTTCTTCTTGGTACGAAAAAGAAAATGTCCCAACCTGGAATTATATTGCAGTTCACATTTATGGAGAAATCAGAATTATTGAAGGCGATGAATTATTGGATTCTTTAAAGAAATTAGTAAACAAGCACGAAAGGAATTCCGAAGACCCAGTTTCTGTAGAAAACATGTCCAGTAAAACCCTTGAACAAATAAATGGAATCGTTGGGTTTAGTATTAAAATAAATGAAATTCAAGCTGCCTATAAACTTTCACAAAACAGAAACCAATCTGATTATCATACGATTATTGAAAAGCTGGAAAAAAATGGAAACCCCGTTACAAATGAAGTCGCGATGGAAATGAAAAAAAGAATCAAATAACTATACATTAAAAATCAAAAAATAAACGATGAATTACCTAATAAAACAAGCAAAATTTATTCCTTTATTATTCTTTGTTCCAATCACTATAGCTGGATTTTTAGTGCCTGGTTACGATATGATAAAACAACAAGGGAGCGAAATTACACTGACAACTTATAAAAACGCAGTCCTTATTTTAGAAAGCGGGGCGCTTTTGTCAGGCTTATCCGGTATTTTATTGGCTTTGGGAATGATGTTTAAATATAAAAGGTTCTATCTCTCGAGTGCATTGCTCATTGTATTTAGTATTTCCATGATTTCCAATGGAATATTCCCGATGGGTAGCCCAATGCATGGATTTTTTGGAATTGGTCTTTCCCTTATGCTACTGCCATTTATTTCTTGTTATGAATTAAAAAATGAAAGCGTAAGAAAGACTTTCTTTAAACTATCCATAATTTCTGGCTTTGTAATGTTCATATATTTTTGGTCGATGATTGTTGGATTGGACCCTCAAGGTTACCAGGGTTTAACACAAAGAATAGCAGCTGTATTTATGTTTGGATGGATTGCATATTTAGCATACGAATTAGAAAAAAGCGTTGTGTCATAACGTAGATAAAGTATAGAACGAGTCATTGGAAATTTAATAAGTTGTGTGTGTTTAGGAAGTCACTATCCTGAGCTTTCAAGATTAAATCTGGCTCATTATAAAAATTATATTAATAAAAAATTAAAAATAAAACTTGTGTTTATCCGTAACAAACTGCTTTTTAACTGAGCTGTGTTTGAATACATACCCGATATACTTGAATAAGCTAAGAAATGAAACGTTTAAAAAATATTCTATTCTCCACCCGTACCATGACGGTGCTTCTGCTATTGTATGGCATGTCCATGGCTGTAGCAACTTTTGTGGAAAATGACTACGATACGCCTACTGCAAAAGCATTAGTTTACAATTCGACCTGGTTTGAAATCCTGATGCTTTGGTTAATCCTCTTGTTTATTGCAAATATTAAAACTTACAACCTTACAAAAAAAGAAAAATGGCCGTTACTAGCGTTTCACTTAGCTTTTATTTTTATGTTTATTGGAGGCGCTATCACACGCTATGTCAGTTTTGAAGGGCAAATGCCGATTAAAGAAGGGCAGACCACCAATGAAATTATCAGCGACCTCACCTATTTCAAACTGGTGGTCACCGATGGCAAAACAACATTGAGCTACGACAAATATCCGTATATGATGTCTTATTTTAATGCTAAAGACACGAAATGGCCATTCAAAAGAACCTTAAAACAAGAGTATCATTTTGGCAATAAAGTGATTTCATTAAAAACTCTGGATTATATTCCGTTAGCGAAAGACTCTGTTCAAAAAACAGAATCGGGAAAGAAGATGCTCAATATTGTGTCTATAGGACAGGGAGGTAGAGAGAATAATCATATATCCGAAGGTGAAACTAAAAACATAGGCGGTGTGCTGTTTAGTTTCAACAAGCCTGCCCAAGGCTCAGTTCAACTAACAGAAGAGAATGGTGTCATGATGATTGTTCTCCCAAGTGATGGACACTATATGTCGATGGCTGGGCAGCAAAAGGGTGTAGTAACCGATTCTACATTATTGGCTCAACAATCAGGTGAAATTAAAGCAAATGTGCCCATTTCTCTAAATCACAGAACACTTTACACCATTAACAATACCAATTTCATCATACCTAATAGCACTTTCAAAGGAAAAACAGTCTATTACAGTGGGGATAAAAACAACCCGATGGACAAAAATCTTTTGGAAGTTATCCAAGTAGAATTAAGCTCGGGGAATGAACGTGATACGCTGTTGATCAAAGGCGGAAAAGGCATTACTGATTTCGACAAAACCCTAAGAATTAATGGGCTCAATATTTCATTGGGATTCGGTTCCAAGATCCTTAAAACAGATTTTAAGTTGCGCTGCGATGATTTTCTACTGGATCGTTATCCGGGATCCAATAACCCATCATCTTATGAAAGTAAGATAACCGTTATTGATGGAGGAACGGAGACTCAACATCATATTTATATGAATAATGTGATGGATTATCGGGGATATCGGTTTTTTCAGGCAAGTTATTTTCCAGATGAATCGGGCACCATCTTATCTGTTAATGCTGATAGATGGGGTACAAATATTACCTATTTTGGGTATTTTCTATTGTTTACCGGTCTATTTTTTACGCTGTTCTGGAAAGGCACGCATTTCTGGAAATTGAATCATTCATTAAAGAAAATGAATACAAAAAATCTTGTTCTTCTTCCTGTTATATTACTTATTGGAATGGGAATAAATCCCTGTATCGCACAGAATGATACAACTGTAACAAACGATACGACAAGCTTCTCGCAGCAAAAACCTGGACCGGATGCCCAGTTTGCCAGACCTGAAGAACTTGGATCCAACAGGATAATTGACCCAACTCATGCTAAAAAATTTGGACAACTCCTGGTTCAAGATTTTCAAGGCCGGATCAAACCAATGGATACACACACGCTAGAGCTACTCAGAAAGATTTACAAGAAAGACACCTATCAAAAAGGAACGCTTACCTTATCTTCATTACAATGGTTTATTTCCATGCAGATTGACCCCGGTTATTGGGCCAATGAACCGCTGATTAAAGTCAGTCAAAAAGGAGGTGACAAGCTGATTAAAGAAACCGGTGCCAATGCCGAAGGTTATACATCTTATGCCAATCTTGTAGATCCGAATACTGGAATTTTTAAGCTAGAAAGACAAGATAACACATCCTTCAGCAAGCGAAAAGCCGACCAATCTAATTATGACAAAGGCGTAATTGAAGTGACGGAACGCTTCAATATTTTTAGCAGCATCGCATTTGGGTATTACACTAATATCATTCCGGTAAAAAATGATCCTGCACAAACCTGGATAAGCTGGATTTATAGTTCTGAAGAAAACGCTGTAGAGATTAACGAGACAGCCTATGCCCTTCTAACCCCCTATTTTAATGGTGTTAAAGAAGGTTTGAAAACGGGGAACTGGAACAATGCCGACAAAAGTATTGAAGACATTAGTGAATTTCAGCAGATTTGGGGTGAAAATATTGTTCCATCAGAATCAAAAGTCAGTTTGGAAATTCTCTATAATCATCTAAACATGTTCTTTTGGCTGATGATCGTGTATAGCTTTTTGGGTATATTTTTGATCCTCCTTGGTTTTGCAGAAGTGTTTTCGTCAGGGTCAACATATCATCACATCATTCGTATGCTCACCAAAATAGGGTTAGGAATCATGGTTATAGCCTTGATCTTTCAAGCAACCGCTTTGGGTGTTCGCTGGTATCTTTCTGGACATGCGCCTTGGAGCAACGGTTATGAAGCCATTATATTTATTTCAGGAATTGGAGTGCTCTCGGGACTGCTTTTGTACAGAAACAGGAATGCCTTTATTCCAGCAGCTGGAGCATTGGTCGCTATGATTATGATGGGATTTGCACATGGAGGTTCCATGCTCGATCCGCAGATTACACCTTTGGAGCCCGTTCTAAAATCGTATTGGCTTATGGTACACGTGGGCATCATCACTTCTAGTTACGGATTCTTCGGCTTGTCGGCAGTATTAAGTTCGATTTCATTAATATTATTCAGCACAAAACCTACTAAAAAAGTCATGCATTCCATTAAGGAAATGACCATCGTCAATGAAATGGCTTTAACCGTTGGAATTTTTGCTCTTGCCGTTGGGACCTTTCTGGGAGGCATGTGGGCCAACGAAAGCTGGGGACGATATTGGAGCTGGGATCCCAAAGAGACTTGGGCATTTATTTCGGTTATATTTTATGCCGTAGTACTTCACCTGAGATTAGTTCCAAAACTTAGGGGGAAACTAACCTTCAATATTGTTAGCCTGTGGGCAATATGGTCGATTATATTTACGTATTTCGGGGTGAATTATTATCTATCAGGATTACATTCTTATGCAGCTGGTGACCCCATTCCGATACCTGCTTGGATTTATATGACTGCTACAGGAATGCTTCTGTTATCTTTATTAGCTTATTTTAGAAACAAAGCGAATAAGAGACAAAAAGCGGCATAGGGAAAAGCTCACCTAATAATGATTAAACTCATAAAAACTGGATTTTGAGGCGCTTATTTATTTTAGTTTTAAGTTGTATAAATCAATCTAAAAAAACGACTGAGAACTAAATTGTAACCCAATAAAACTAAATTAAAGAGTATGAGTCCAAAAGAAAATCTAGCTAAACTTAATCTTGAACTTCCAGAAGCTCCTAAACCCGGCGGTAATTATGTTGCAGTAAACATTCGAGGTCATATGGCGTTCATTGCCATCCAGTTTCCCATATTAAACAAAGTAGATCTTTATCAAGGGCGTTTTGGCAACGAAATAACTACCGAAGAAGGATATAAAGCAATGGAACTGTGTGCTTTGAATGTTTTGGCGCAAGTAGAAAAGAATATAGGATTTGATAACGTTGTGGGACTGAATCACTTTGATGCCTATTACCAATCTGGAACGGATTGGGACGGCTCGCCAACTGTTGTTAACGGAGCTTCAGACCTATTTGTGAAAGTATTAGAGGAAAAAGGAAAACATTCCAGAGCAATTTTTGGAGTTGAAAAACTTCCAAGAAACTTTAGTGTTGGATTAACGGCTTCATTTACAATAAAATCGGAATAACAACTAGTTATGAATATTCCGTATTCGATCTTGATCTTCGAAATTTAAACTTTATAAGTTTGACAATCAAAGGTCGCTAAACAACCTAATCGACAATCAATAATTTATTATCTTTCCATTTTCTTGGCAGAACCCAGGTCTAATCCATCTTTGACACAATCAGAGCAAAACAAATGAATCATAAGCCCTTATTAGAATACATAAATAAGTTTATCAACTTAACTTTAGAAGAAGAAACCCTTCTACTTTCTAAGATAGTTCATAGAAATTATCTTAAAGACCAATACATAGTGCAACAAGGAGATGTCTGCAAAAGTGTCAATTTCATTATTTCTGGATGTACAAAAACATTTTATATGGATTTAGAGGGTCAAGAACATATTGTGATGTTCTCTATTGAAGATTGGTGGACATCTGATCTAGGAAGTTTTATCACACAAACGCCTGCAGACCTTAACATTCAATGTTTAGAGAATACCCAACTGATTCAATTTACCTACGATAATCTTGAAGATCTATATCAAGCGATTCCCAAACTCGAGCGTCTTTTTAGAAAAATTGTAGAACGTGCATTTGTAGCTTCACAAAAAAGAATTGTTAGAAATTTTAGTCTTACAGCAAAGGAGCGTTATCAAACTTTCAAGACTACTTATCCTAAAATTGAACAGCGTGTTCCTCAATATATGATTGCTTCCTATTTAGGTATTACCAAAGAGTTTTTAAGTAAAATTAAAAGCCAAATTATTAACGACCAGTAAATGTTAATCTAGTTTAACATTATTTCATAATCTATTTCATTTTTTAAAGCTATAATGTTTCGCATATTTGTACCATAATATTTAAAACAAAATAAAGTGAATACATTATTAGAAAAAATTAGCACAATTAATGACATGGTTCTTCAAGGAAAAGCTTTGGAAGCTTTTGACCAATTCTATGATGACAATGTCGTTATGCAAGAAAATGATAATCCAATTGTTGAGGGAAAAGTTGCCAACAAACAACGCGAAGTAGAATTCTTTGGAGCTATAACAGAATTTAGGGGAGCTCAACCTTTAAAAGTAACTATTGGCGAAAACACCACTATGGTAGAATGGCATTTTGACTACACTCACAAAGATTGGGGGATTAGAAATTACACTCAAGTTGCTGTACAGGACTGGAAAGACGGAAAAATAATTAAGGAAAAATTTTACTACGGATCATAATTTATAATAACAACTATTTAAAATAATAAAAATGAAACATTCAATTAAAAATATCGCAACTATTGCAATATTAGCATTTATGACCTTTTCTTTTACAACTGTAGAAGGAGAAAAAAAAGAAATTAAAGTAGAAAACAGTAAAGTAGTATGGAAAGGCTATAAAGTTACAGGTTCTCATCACGGTGTTATTGCCATTAAATCAGGAGGTCTAACCTTTAACGAGAACAAACTGACTGGTGGAGAATTTATTATAGATATGTCCACTATTACCAATACAGATTTAGAAGGTGAATACAAAGGGAAACTAGAAGGTCATTTAAAATCTGATGATTTCTTTGGAGTTGAGAAATTCCCAACAGCGTCTTTAATTTTTACCAACGTAAAATCTACTGGTAAAAACTCATATAAAGTAACAGGAGACATTACTATTAAAGGCAAAACAGAATCAATGACATTCGATGTTTCAATTTATGGCAATAAAGCAAATGCTTCATTAAAAATAGACAGAACAAAATTCGACGTAAGATATGGTTCTGCAAGTTTCTTTGATGGCTTAAAAGACAAAGCTATTTATGATGAGTTTGATTTAGTTGCCGATTTAGAATTTTAACAAAAAAAGGTATTATATACTTTATTGAGGGCAATACTAAAACCTATCTCTCACAAGACATATAAAAACTAGCTAATTAAGCACAAGTCATTTAACTTGTGCTTTTTTTATTACATTTAAGTAACCGAAACGTGATAATAACTGAATACGCAACGATACAAATACGGTGGTAGCACTACTGAAAGACAACACAATAAAACACAAATATTTTTATGAGTTAAGTAAAGGTCATTGACCATTAATACCTAAGAAATTATTGTCTAAATGGATTAGTTTTCCGGAAAAAACAAAAGTTAAATTAAAGCAAAATATATGAAAACAACACCTGAACACAATGAACGTATAGCAAAAATGACTTTCGCTTCTGTTTATCCTCACTATATCACAAAAGTTGAGAATAAAGGTCGAACGAAAGACGAATTGCATCAAGTCATTGAATGGCTTACAGGTTTTGATGTCGATACATTACTAGATCTCGTCCGTGAGAAAGTAACCTTCGAAACATTCTTTGAGAAATCAAAATTAAATCCAAATGCTCATTTGATTAAAGGTGTGATTTGTGGCTACCGGATTGAAGACATCGAAAATCACTTAACGAAGCAAGTCAGATATTTAGATAAATTAGTAGATGAATTAGCGAAAGGTCGAAAAATGGAAAAGATACTACGCGATGTTTAAAATTAGAAAAGCAGTATTGAAATCACGGCCATGATTTTAAACCAAATTTTAAAAAATTCTGCCCTAAACTCTTAAACTTTTTAAAAACCAAATTAAACTATTGCGCATTAATTTTGTTTGCCTTACATTAGTTTCATGACAGACGTTGAGATAGAAAAAGAGAATGCAGAGATTGCCAAGGCCTACAAAAAACTCCTCAAAGTAAGCTATCAAACCCTTACGACCGCCGATAAAAAATTGATTCGCCAAGCCTTTGAGGTCGCTTTGGATGCCCATAAAGACCAGCGTAGAAAATCGGGCGAAGCCTATATTTTCCACCCTTTGGCTGTGGCGACTATTGTCGCTTCCGAAATTGGTTTGGATGCGACCTCCATTGCTGCAGCGTTGCTTCATGATGTAGTCGAAGATAATCTCCAATACACTCATAGTGATATAGAGCGCTTGTTTGGTAAAACCGTGTCGCGCATTGTCGATGGACTTACCAAAATCTCCTCTCTAAAAAAGGATACCGATGTATCGACACAGGCAGAGAATTTTAGAAAAATGCTGCTGACCCTCAATGATGATGTACGGGTCATTATTATAAAAATTGCCGACCGCCTCCATAATATGCAGACCATGGATGTTATGCGCCGTGATAAGCAGGAAAAAATTGCATCGGAAACCCTGTATATTTATGCCCCATTGGCCCATCGGATTGGGCTGTACAACATTAAAACAGAACTTGAGGATTTAGGTCTTAAATATACCGAGCCTGAAGTGTATAACGACATCCTTAACAAAATAAAGGAAAGTAAAGAAGAGCAGGACGCCTACATTAAGGACTTTTCAAAGGTTATTGTGGACACCTTGGAGGCCGAAGGTTTGCAGTGCGAAATTAAGGGGCGTCCAAAATCTATTTATTCTATCCGTCGAAAAATGGTCAAACAAGGGGTTCGGTTTGACGAAGTCTACGATAAGTTTGCGGTTCGAATTATTTATAAATCTGATTTAGCCAGTGAAAAATTCTTAGCTTGGAAAATATATTCCATAGTTACCGATCATTTCAATCCCAATCCAACACGTTTACGCGATTGGATTTCATCCCCAAAATCAACAGGTTACGAAGCCCTTCACATTACCGTTATGGGGCCAAAAGGCCGTTGGGTTGAAGTGCAGATTCGTAGTGATCGTATGAATGAAATCGCAGAAAAAGGCTATGCAGCTCATTATAAATATAAACAAGGCGACGCCGAAGATGCACTTGAATCCTGGATCGACAAGCTTCAGGAAGCCCTAGAAAGTAACGAAGCTAATGCCGTTGATTTTGTAGAACAATTTAAGCTCAACTTATATTCCAAGGAGATCTATGTGTTCTCTCCAAAAGGAGATTTAAAATCACTTCCCAAAGGTGCTACTTCAATTGACTTTGCATTCAGCATCCATACCGAAATTGGTATGAAAACCAGAGGTGCAAAAGTGAATGGAAAACTGGTGCCTCTAAGTCACGTCCTACAAAGCGGAGATCAAGTAGAAATCCTAACATCTGAAAGTGCAAAACCAAATGCCAATTGGCTGGATTATGCCACCACGGCAAGAGCCAGAAGCAGAATAAAATCATCCCTAAAAGACGAGAAAAAAGAGCTAGCCGAAGATGGCAAGGAAATTTTAAGGCGTAAACTAAAACAACTTAAGATCACTTTAGACGAAAAAGCCATAAATGATATGGTTGTCTATTTTAAACTAAGCACAAGTTTAGATTTGTTTTACCGCGTGGGCATAGGGACCATTGACAATCCCATGCTCAAAGATTTTGCTTCTTCAAGGAGCAACGTCTTTATGAGCTATATCAAGAATAAAATTAGCAGAAAACAAAACTTAACAAAAGAGGAATTAGATAAAGATGAGATCACCTCCAAATATGACATGCTCGTTTTTGGAAAAGAGGAAGAAAAACTGGAATATAAATTATCGAGTTGTTGCAATCCAATTCCTGGAGATCCCGTATTTGGTTTTTTGACCATAAATGAAGGCATAAAGATTCACAAAAAAAATTGCCCAAATGCCTTAAGTTTACAGTCCAATTATGCCTACCGTATCATGTTGGCCAAGTGGATTGACTCTTCACAACAAGAATTTGCTGCGCAAATTACATTGTCTGGAATTGATAATTTAGGAATTGTCAATAACATCACCCAATTGATATCTTCAAATATGCACGTAAACATGAAAAGCATCAGTTTTGAGTCGGACGGCGGTGTGTTTACTGGAAAAATAAATGTTATCGTGACCAACAATACCATGCTAAAAAAATTGATTGATAATATTAAAAAAATTAATGGTATAGAGAAGGTGACCAGAGTTTAAAATTTGTTGTAAATTTGCAGATTAGATTATGAGTGTAAAAACAGAGCATAACAATCAAGAAATTGTAAAGAACGTCTTCACGACTTTTCTCGAAGGAAAAGGGCATAGAAAAACGCCCGAACGCTACGCTATTCTTCAAGAAATTTATGACAGCGCAGACCATTTTGATATTGAATCACTTTATATCAAAATGAAAAATAAAAACTATCGGGTAAGTCGCGCAACGCTTTACAATACCATTGAAATCCTTCTGGAATGTGGATTGGTTCGCAAGCATCAGTTTGGGCAAAATCAATCACATTATGAAAAATCTTATTTTGACAGACAGCACGATCATGTGATTTTAACGGATACCGGTGAAGTCATAGAATTTTGTGATCCCAGAATCCAGAACATCCAAAAAACTATTGAAGAGGTTTTTGATATTAAAATTTCTAAGCACTCACTTTACTTCTACGGAACAAAAAATAAACAACCAAATTAACTTTTTTTAAATGGCAGTAGACTTACTACTTGGATTACAATGGGGCGACGAAGGCAAAGGAAAAATTGTTGACGTATTGACCTCCAAATACAACATTATTGCTCGTTTTCAGGGTGGCCCAAATGCAGGACATACTTTGGTTTTCAATGGCAGAAAACATGTATTGCACACCATACCATCAGGAATTTTTCATAAAAACACAGCCAATGTTGTTGGAAATGGGGTAGTAATTGACCCGGTGATTTTTAAAAAAGAACTGGAAAAACTTGATGAACAAAACGTGGATTACACAAAATCCCTTTTGATTTCTCGAAAAGCACATATAATTTTACCCACCCATCGCTTGCTGGACGCTGCAAGTGAAGCTTCAAAAGGAAAAGCCAAAATTGGCTCTACCCTTAAAGGTATTGGTCCAACCTATATGGATAAAACTGGTCGCAACGGAATTAGGGTTGGCGATATTGAATTGGCGGATTGGAAAGACAAATACCGCGCTTTGGCCGACAAGCATGAAGCCATGATTGCCTTTTATAATGTGGATATTCAATACAATTTAAAAGAATTAGAAACCGAATTCTTTTCAGCTATAAAAACTCTGAAATCCTTACAGTTTATTGATTCAGAAGAATATTTACACCAAGCACATAAATCGGGTCAATCCATTTTGGCCGAAGGCGCCCAAGGATCGTTATTAGATATCGATTTTGGAACCTACCCTTTTGTGACCTCATCCAATACAACAGCTGCCGGAGCATGTACAGGATTGGGCATTGCACCTAATAAAATTGGCGAGGTGTTTGGAATTTTTAAGTCCTATACCACCCGAGTAGGTTCTGGCCCCTTCCCTACCGAATTATTTGACGACATTGGAGAAACTTTGGGTCGCGTAGGTAACGAATTTGGAGCGACAACAGGTCGACCAAGACGTTGTGGATGGTTGGATTTGGTGGCCCTGCGCTACGCTTGTCAAATCAATGGGGTTACCAAATTGATTATGATGAAAGGCGACGTGCTTTCTGGTTTTAAAACCATCAAAGTGTGTACTGCATACAATTATAAAGGACAAGTTATTGAACATTTCCCTTTCAATATTGAAGAAGAAAACGTCACACCAATCTACACAGAATTAGAAGGTTGGAAGGACGATTTAACTGGAATCACCGATGCTTCTAAAATGCCAAAAGCCTTAAATGATTATATTTCATTTTTGGAAAAAGAACTGGAAATTCCTATTACTATCGTTTCCGTAGGACCGGATCGTACACAGACCATTATTAGATAGTCAAATTTTAGTTTGATGTAAACCGTTAAGAGGATAGGCACTATTTGCAATTCTGTTAAAAAATTGGTCAAGCATTCTAAAGCCTAAAGATATTGGTTATTTTTGAAGCAAATTAATATTGTCTTGAACACACTCAAACCCTTTTTGATTTTATGTTTATGCTGGTTTTCTGTTTCGGTTGTTACTGCACAACAAAAAAAGAAAATCAACATCGAGTATTCGGGCTTTACCATTAAAGATAGTCTACTAGGTAAGGACATTACGACTTTTAACCGAGACAATACACAACAAATCCATATCATTCACGAAGGCGCCGAAATGTGGTGTGATCGTGCTGTTTATTATCAAAAAGAAGATTTTATTGAAGCTTTTAGCAATGTTATCATGAAGCAGGGTGATACCATTAACCTAAATGCAAAATATGTAGAATACAGTGGGAAAACCCAATTGGCTTTTGCAAGTGGTAATGTGGTACTTACAGAACCTAAATCGATCTTAACTACCGATACGCTTTACTTTGACCGGACCAAACAGCAAGCCTTTTACAAATCAAAAGGAAAAGTGGTTAGGGATTCTTCAGGAACCATTACCAGTCAAATTGGAAGGTATTATATGGATGCCAAAAAATACCAGTTTGTAAAGAATGTGGTTTTGGTTAACCCTGAATACACATTAAATACCGAGCGCCTTGATTTTTATACAGAATCTGGTTTTGCCTACATGTTTGGCCCTTCGACTATTGTGGGAGAAACTAGCAAGATATATAGTGAACGGGGATTTTATGACACAAAAAAAGATATAGGATATTTTATCAAAAAATCGCGTATAGATTATGACAATCGTATTGTAGAAGGCGATAGCTTGTATTTTGACCGGAACAAAAGTTTTGCCTCTGCAACCAATAATATCAAAATTACAGATACCTTAAATCACAGTATTGTAAAAGGGCATTATGCCGAGGTCTTTAGAGCAAAGGATTCGGTTTTTATAACCAAACGCGCTTTAGCCATTACTGTCCAGGAAAACGATTCTGTTTATATCCATAGTGATACGCTTAAGGTTACAGGAAAACCAGAACATCGTATTACAAGGGCCTATTATAATGCCAGAATTTATAAAAGTGATTTAAGTGGTAAAGCTGATTCCATTCATGCCGACCATAAAACAGGTTTGACCCAGTTAATCAATTTATCACGTTTTTCTTCAGCCGATATGTTTGCCACTAGAAGAAATCCCATTTTATGGAATTTAGGCAATCAAATGACAGGCGACACCATTCACTTAATTTCAAATGTTAAAACCGAGCATCTTGATTCTTTAAAAGTATTTAATAATGCCTTTTTGATTAGCAAAGACACTATTTCAAACGGATTTAATCAAATTAAGGGACAAGTACTTATTGGCCTGTTTGAAGACAACAAATTATATAACGTGGATGTTATAAAAAATGCTGAAAAAATATATTATTCTCGCAATGATAAAAACGAATTGATAGGGATAGATAAATCTAAATCTGGAAGGATTAATATCAAGATTTCCGATAATACGATTGAAGAAATTAGACTGCTTCAACAAATAGATGGGACCTTGTCACCTGAGTCCAAATTCCCTGAAAACACCAGTAAATTCAAAGGTTTCGATTGGCGGGAGGACGAGCGTCCTAAAAGCGTTGAGGATTTATTTAAAGACGATCCGCCTTTACAACTTCCAATTATAAAAGGGCTAGAAGAATATGTGCCACAAGAGGAATTTTTTGACGATGCCTTATTGAAACGTATTGATGACGCTGAAGATAAAAGTTCTGAAAAAGAAAACAAAGCGGCTAGACAACTCCCAAAGCCAAAACAGCGAAATCCCGTAAAAAAAGACATAAATAAACCACCGTTTCCGGCTAAAAAAATAATCAAATCGCCTAAAAAAGATAATTGATGATCGATGATTTTATTAGATATCAAGCACAAACAACCACACATCCATTGGCTATGGAAGTCTCCTATGCCGAAGGTTCCTATATTTATGACAACAACCACAAAGCTTATCTAGATTTTGTCGCTGGGGTTTCTGCTTGCAGTTTGGGACACAGACATCCTAAGATTGTTGAAGCTATAAAAACCCAGCTCGACACCTATATGCACGTGATGGTGTATGGTGAATATGCCCAAAAACCTGCTGTTGAGCTTTCAAAATTATTAGCCAAACATTTGCCAAAACCTTTAGAAACCACTTATCTCACAAATTCGGGGACCGAAGCTATAGAAGGCGCTTTGAAATTAGCTAGACGGTTTACAGGACGTAGCGAAATTATTTCAGCTCACAACGCCTATCATGGTAACACGATGGGCTCCATGAGCATTATGGGGCATGAAGAACGCAAAAAACCATTTCGCCCTTTGGTTCCCGATGTCAAGTTTATAGAATTTAATTCTGTTCAAGACCTTTTAAAAATCACTCACAAAACAGCGGCGGTGGTTTTGGAAACCATTCAAGGAGGTGCTGGATTTATTGAACCACAAGATGGCTATTTAACCAAGGTCAGAAAACGTTGTGACGCAGTTGGAGCCCTATTGATTTTAGATGAAATTCAACCTGGATTTGGTCGAACTGGAAAACTTTTTGGTTTTGAACATTACAACTGTACCCCAGATATTTTAGTCACCGGAAAAGGTCTTGGTGGCGGAATGCCTATTGGTGCTTTTACGGCTTCAAAAGCTATGATGGATACTTTAAAAGACAATCCAAAACTTGGTCATATTACGACTTTTGGAGGCCATCCCGTGATTGCAGCTGCTGCATTGGCAACTTTAAAGGAAATCACAGAAAGTGATATCATGGAAAAAACTATCGAAAAAGAGCAGTTGATCCGTAAACATTTAGTGCATCCACTAATAAAGGAAATTAGAGGAAGAGGCTTAATGTTGGCCGCTTTAACACCTTCGGCAGATATTACAAACCAAGTTGTTTTAAAATGTCAAGACGAAGGACTCATCTTGTTTTGGCTACTTTTTGAACCCAAAGCTATCCGAATTACGCCTCCATTGACCATTTCAAATGAGGAAATCATCAAAGGTTGTCAGGTGATAACTCAAGTTTTGGACAGCATTTCAAGGTAAATTCATGAGAGCAAACACGTTTCTAATGATTTGATTTTCAAAATTTAAGCTCATATTAATTCAAATCATACTCAAACTGTTAATTACTTTGTTGAAAACATTAGCTTCAAAAAGGTAGTTTTTTTAATGATAACACTACTTTTAATTCAACGAACTATAAAAACTGCTTATGGAGTTTAGTCAACAAGACGACAACGACAATTTTTCACTTACCAAATTTGAATCCATGCTTAAGACAAACCATGTTTTATTCTTTGATTCAAACGAATTTGAAAACATCATCCACCATTATTTAGAAAGCGGAAAAATTGCTTTGGCTAAAAAAGCAATTAAAATGGGTTTGGAACAACATCCAACATCTGTAAACCTAAAACTTTTTAAAACCGAAATCTATATTTTGGAAGATAAATTGGAGGAAGCCGATAAACTTCTTGATGAGTTGTATGAACTTGAACCTTCGAATGAAGAAATCTATATTCAAAAAGCAAGTGTCCTTTCTAAACGTGATGAACACCAAAAAGCTATCCAAAGCCTTTTAATTGCTTTGGATTTAAGCGATAATGAAGATGATGATGCCGATTTATACGCTTTAATTGGTATGGAATACCTGTTTTTGGACCAATTTGAAAATGCAAGGAACTATTTTATAAAGTGTTTAGAATTGGATAATGACGATTATTCGGCTCTGTATAATATCATTTATTGTTTTGACTTTTTAGACCAAAATCAAGAAGCCATCACCTTTCTGAATCAATATTTGGACAGAAATCCATATTCTGAAGTTGCTTGGCACCAATTGGGAAAACAATATTTTACGACCAAGGATTACAAAAAAGCCTTGGCTGCCTTTGATTTTGCCATTATTTCTGATGACAATTTTGTTGGTGCTTATCTAGAAAAGGGCAAAGTGCTCGAAAAGCAAAGACATTACAACGAGGCCATTGAAAATTATAAAATCACTTTAGCTTTAGACGAACCTACCTCATTTGCATTGTTGCGTATTGGGCACTGTTATGAAAAAATGAGAAAGGACGATTTGGCGGTGCAATACTTTTACAAAACGGTACATGAAGATCCGCTTTTAGACAAGGGATGGATTGCCATTACTAAATTTTATAACAAGAAACGCAATTACCAAAAGGCACTCTATTACATTAATAAGGCTATTAATATAGATTGTGAGAATGTGATATACTGGAAATTATATGCACAGATCAATCACCGTTTGAATTTTTTGGAAGAAGCGGAACGCGGTTACAAAAAAACTTTAGATCTCGGCAATTACGAACTGTCTACTTGGCTTTCTAGAGCCGATATATTGATACATTTGGGAGAATATAATGCCGCTATTTTAAATTTAGTTCAAGCTGCTGAGTTTTTTCCTGAAACTGCTGAGATTGAGTTTAGGTTGGCAGGTTTGCATTATTCATTGCTTGAAACAGAAAAAGGCCAGTATCATTTAAAAAACGGTTTACTCTTAAACGATGAATATCAGTTTATCATAGACGAGCTCTTTCCAAAGATTTTAAATAAATCGGCTATTAAAAAGTTTATTTCTGACACCAAAAAATCTACCAAGTAAATTTCCATACCTTTACGATTCTCATTTTAAGATAAAAAATGCCAAGACACTTTTCAGATTACATTGTCATTTCGCTTAAAGGCATTGCCATGGGAGCTGCCGATGCGGTACCCGGTGTTTCAGGTGGAACCATAGCCTTTATTTCAGGGATTTATGAAGAACTCATCAACTCCATCAGCAACATCAATTTTTCATTATTTAAAACGCTCAAAAATGAAGGCATTTTGGCATTTTGGAAGCAAGGCAATGGAAACTTTATATTGGCTTTGTTGTCGGGAATCATTATAAGCTATGTGACCTTTATGAGGTTGGCCAAATATCTTATAGAACATCATCCCATTCTAATTTGGTCCTTCTTTTTTGGTTTAATCGTAGCCAGTATCTTTTTTGTGGGAAGGCAAATTAAATCTTGGAATTTACCCGTTATTCTCAGCCTAATTTTAGGAGCTTTGGCTGCCTATTATATTACAACCCTGCCTTCAATGGCAAATAACGAACAGCCCTGGTTCTTGTTTTTTGCTGGAGCTTTGTCCATTTGCGCCATGATTTTACCAGGAATTTCTGGCTCATTTATATTGGTTATCCTTGGTGCCTATAAAGTATTAAGTGACGCCTTACATGATTTTGATTTAAAAAAAGTGGGCTTATTTGCTTTAGGGGCCTTAATTGGTCTGTTAAGTTTTAGCCACGTTTTAAAATGGTTATTCAAGCATTATCACAACGTCACATTGGCTATCCTTACGGGTTTTATCTTTGGGTCTTTAAATAAAATTTGGCCTTGGAAAATGGTATTGACTACAAGAGAAAATGCTTCTGGTGATTTAGTCCCTCTGTTAGAAAAGAGTATTTCACCTTCATCCTATACTGGAGACCCACAATTTGTTTTTGCAATTTGCTTAATGTTTGTAGGTTTTATAACTATCTTTATTTTAGAAAAATTAGGCTCAAAAAACACATAAATGCAAAGTACCAGAACATTTACTGACAGACTATTTCTTGTTATTAAAGGACTTGGGATGGGTGCTGCAAATAAGGTTCCTGGAATTTCTGGTGGTGTTGTAGCTTTTGTAGCTGGGTTTTACGAAGAATTTATTTACTCCCTTCAAAAAGTTAATAAAACAGCTTTTAAATTGTTGTTTAATAGACGTTTTAAAAGCTTTTACAATTATATAAATGGGCGGTTTTTGTCGCTACTTTTTTTTGGTATGATTGTAAGCTATTTTAGTGTCTCAAAAGTTCTGGATTATTTTTTAGAACATTATGAGCTCTACGTTTGGAGTATGTTTTTTGGAATGATTATCGGTTCCATATATTACATCAACAAAGATTTTAAAGATTGGAATTACAAAACAATGTTGTCATTAATCATAGGCATCATAATTGGAATAAGCATTAGTTTTTTTGACCCAGCAACAGAAAATGACAACTTGTTTTTTGTATTTTTCTGTGGCATAATAAGTGTATCCGGGATGACACTCCCGGGATTTTCTGGATCGTTTATTTTAATTTTGTTGGGTAATTATGTCTTGCTGT
The DNA here is from genome assembly GCA_051814705.1 of Flavobacteriaceae bacterium LMO-SS05. GTDB lineage: Bacteria > Bacteroidota > Bacteroidia > Flavobacteriales > Flavobacteriaceae > Geojedonia. The sequence goes on along the minus strand of JBPWQW010000001.1, from coordinate 1,476,138 downwards.
TAGTAGATGCTGTCAATGCGCTTTCTGATACTTTTTACGATATTTTAAATGCCAATTTTAATTTCATCAATAACCCTGAACGCCTGACTTTGCTTAAGGTACTTGGTATGTTTACATTGGGTTCTGTAGTTGGCCTTGTCACATTTTCTCATGTATTGAGCTATATTTTAAAACATTATAAAAGTATCACAACAGCCACAATAATTGGGTTTATTATTGGCTCTTTGGGCGTTGTATGGCCCTGGAAGAAAACGATTTTCAAAATTGCAGAAGATGGGCAAGCTTTACTAGATTCAACTGGTCGTAAAGTAGTATCCAATTACGAACGTTTTATTCCTCAATTGAATACCGAAACTTATACAGCAATAACCTTTATTATTCTTGGAGTTTTAATTGTATTAGGATTGGAATGGTATGGACAAAAAACCAGAAAAGATTATGCCTAAATTAGGTCTATTAGGAAAAAACATATCGTATTCGTTTTCAAAAGCCCATTTTACCAAAAAATTTGCAGATGAAGGTTTGCCTTTTACTTACGAAAATTTTGACATTGAAGCTGTTTCTGAATTTCCTTCAATATTAAAAAACAACCCCGATTTGGTGGGGCTTAATGTTACTATTCCATATAAAGAACAAATTATACCCTATCTCGATAGTGTCGATAAACAAGCAAAATTAATAGGCGCGGTAAACACCATTACCTTTTCATCATCAGGAGAATTGAAAGGGTATAATACCGATAGTTATGGTTTTAAAAAATCTATTGAACCCCATCTAAAACCTCATCATAAAAACGCCTTGATTCTTGGCACTGGTGGTGCATCAAAAGCTGTGGCCTACGCCTTAAAGGCATTGGATATCGATTTTGATTACGTGTCGAGAATGCCTAACAATTCAGCTAGATATACGTATTCAGATCTAACTGAAAGCATCATTCATGCGCACACCTTACTCATAAATTGTACTCCTCTTGGTACGCATCCCAATGTAAATGCCTTTCCAAATATCCCTTACGGTGGAATTTCAAAAAACCATTTGCTTTACGACCTTATTTACAATCCTTTACAAACACAATTCTTATCTTTTGGAGCAGCCAAGGGAGCTGTTATCTGCAATGGATTAAACATGCTAGAATTTCAAGCAAAAAGGGCTTGGAAAATTTGGAACTTGGTCTAATTGTGATAGTTAGGAATTGTTTTAATCTGGTTTAGAATTAGCAATTACTTTTTTGTATTTCGGTCTCATGTTAGTATCTTTAACACATAATCAAAAAAAACATTGTAACAATGTCTAAGAAAGATAACCTGCAAAACGCAGATGGAAATGTGTCATTAAATATTGCTGAACGTAGTGAAACGGAAGTTTCAGAAACAGAAAAGGCACCGCCTGTTGAAACACCTAAAGAAGATTTAGTAATTGAGCAACAACCTGTTTTAGAAGATCCCATTAAAGTTTCAGCAAAAAAAGCAAGCAAAAAAGAATCTCCTGTTGAAGCTGAAACATCTGAGTCAACAAGTCCTGATGTTGAGAAGGCCGATACCTCTGTTGACGAAATTGAAGAATCCAATGCTGAAGACGCTGAAGATGAAAGCAATATAGAACGGCATGGGTTAGAAGAGAAAGATTACTCTGCCATGACCATGGAACAGTTGGTTAAAGAGTTTGAAGGCTTATTGAAACGTCAAAAAGTTCAGACCATTAAGCATCAAGTTGGTGAAATAAAATCGGAATTCGATTCAAAATTCTCTGAAATCCTTGAAGAGAAAAAAGAAGAGTTTTTAAATGACGGAGGAGATGAAATTGATTTCTATTATTCTTCGCCTTTAAAAAAGGAATTCAACTCGCTTTTTAATGAGTATAGAAATAATCTCAAGACCTATTATAAAAATCTGGAATCTACATTAAAAACCAATCTAGATGTAAGGTTACAGATCATTGAAGAAATAAAAGGCCTCATAAATGTTGAGGAGAATATCAACACAACTTATAAGTATTTTAAGGAGCTGCAGGAGCGCTGGCGAAATGCCGGTCCTATCCCGCGTGACAAATACAACAATGCCTGGAATACCTACCACCACCATGTCGAAATATTTTACGATTTCCTGCATTTAAATCGTGATTTGAGGGACATGGACTTCAAATATAATCTCGATCAAAAGCTTAAAATTATTGAACGTGCCGAAGAGTTGGCCAAAGACGACAATGTCAACCGAACGTTTAGAGAATTACAGGTCTTACATAAAATGTGGAAAGAGGATTTAGGCCCTGTAGATAAGGAACATCGAGAAGTTATTTGGGAGCGTTTTAGCAATGCAACAAAAACCATCCACGATAAGCGTCAGGCTTATTATGCAGACTTGGATAAGGCTTACGAAAAAAACCTAGAGCGTAAAGAAGCCATTATTGAAAAAATTGATTCGATATCGAATGATACTAGCAACTCACATCAAGCTTGGCAAAACAAAATAAAGGCTATCGAAACTTTAAGAAACGAGTTTTTTAATGCAGGTAAAGTTCCAAGTAAAGTCAATGAAGCCACTTGGTCTAAATTTAAATCTGCGGTGAGATCTTTTAACAGAACTAAAAACGCATTTTATAAAGGGCTTAAGAAAGATCAGTTTGATAACCTTCAGAAAAAATTAGACCTTATTAAAATTGCTGAAGACAATAAGGATAATGATGATTTTGAAACGGTTACTCCTTTAATGAAGAAGATTCAAAACGACTGGAAAAAAATTGGTCACGTACCAAGAAAAGATAGCGATAAAATCTGGAATAAATTTAAAACAGCCTGTAACCATTATTTTGATAAAGTGCATGAGAACAATAAGGCTGAAAACAAGGAGCTTTATGAAGCTTTTGACAAAAAAGCAAAGCTTTTGGAAACCGTTAAATCCTTAGAACTTACTGGAAAACCTGAAGCCGACCTCAACACTTTAAAAGAAAAAATTGATGAGTGGAAAACAATTGGGAATGTCCCTTTTAACAAACGCTATATTGAAGGAAAGTTCAATAAAGCTTTGGATGACCTATTCAATAAGCTTAAAATGGACAAGTCGGAAGTAGAAATGATAAAATTTGAAAATAAACTTGAAAATTTATCCCAACCTGACGACACCAGATTACTGGATAATGAACATAATTTTATAAGAAAAAAGATCGATGAAGTAAGAGGTGAACTCAATCAGTTAGAAAATAATCTTCAATTTTTTTCCAATATAAATGAAGACAATCCTTTGGTTAAGGATGTATTGATCAATATTGAAAAACACAAAGAGAACCTCAGTATTTGGGAAGAAAAACTCAAAAAACTTAAAGACATGTATTAATATATAAAATCCTATCTGCTTTCACAGATAGGATTTTACCCCTAACTAAACTAATTTTTAATCTTAATTACATCCGCTTAACTATATAATTAAGATTACCTACTTATGATGAAACTATAAGAATTAGTTTCATATAATATACGTTTTGCAACACAACTTTGGACTATCACAATCTGAATTATTAAATATTTTTTGCTTCTTCCCAAAACACATCCATTTCGGCAAGTGTCATATCGCGCAATGATTTATTTAGAGTCTTTGCCTTAGTCTCCAAATATTGAAATCTTTTGATGAATTTTTTATTAGTACGTTCCAGCGCATTTTCAGGACTGATATTTAAAAACCGTGCATAATTGACAAGTGAAAACAAAACATCTCCAAATTCGCTTTCTATTTCATCAGTTCGGTTTAATTGTACTTCATTTTGAAGTTCCAGTAACTCCTCCTCCACTTTTTCCCAAACCTGTTGTGGCTGTTCCCAATCAAAACCAATACCAGCAGCCTTATCTTGTATTCGATTAGCTTTTACAAGAGCGGGCAAACTTTTTGGAACACCTTCCAATACGCTTTTATTACCTCCCTTAAGTTTTATTTGTTCCCAATTGCGTTTGACATCCTCTTCATCGTTCACCTTAACATCTCCATAAATATGTGGGTGACGTTCTACTAATTTATCACAGATACTATTACAGACATCGGCAATATCAAAAGCTTTAGTTTCACTACCTATTTTGGAATAAAATACAATATGGAGCAACACATCGCCGAGCTCTTTTTTTACTTCGTCCAAATCGTTATCCAAGATGGCGTCTCCTAATTCATAGACTTCTTCAATGGTTAAATGGCGAAGCGTTTCCATGGTCTGTTTTTTATCCCACGGACAATTCGCGCGAAGCTCGTCCATGATGATTAATAGACGTTCAAAAGCCTGGAGTTGCTTTTTTTTGTCGGTCATAATTCAATGGTTTTTAATATTCTAAAAATACAATTTAAATGAATTTTTAGACCTCTTTTAGCAGACCTTTAGATTAAAAGATATGAACTAAAAGGATTTATTCTTCCTCATCAGATTTAGAATCTTCAGAATTAACGTCCGGAAAGGTTAACAGATTTTGTGCTTGAAGCAAATTATACCACTGCAATACCTTTTTAATATCGCTGGCGTAAACACGGTCTTCATCGTAATCTGGAAGCACTTCAAAAAAGTATTCTTCGAGTGCATCTTTAGAATCTTTATGGCTAATAGATGTTGGATTCCCTTTTTCTTTTTCCTGAATCTTCTTAAACACATCACGTAATGGCAGCTCTGCAGTTAATGTGTAGATGGCAATTTCACTTAACACGCTTACATTACTATTTACGTTTACAGTGACTTTCTTGTTATCGATAAGGGATTCGGCAACAAACCCACCTCGGGTTTGTGTAATGATTTTGTACAATCCTGGTTTTCCTGAAATGGATAAAATTTTATCTAAACTCATAAATACGCTTCTTTTGAAGGTGGCAAATATAGTTTTTTATAGGATAATCCAATATTATTAACGTTTCTTTTTCATTGCAGGGAAACGCATTTTATAATCTACATTGATTTTTCCTTTAGAGATATTGGCAAGTTTTCCTTTTATTAAGCGCTTTTTCAAAGGGGAAAGTTTATCGGTAAACAAAATGCCTTCGATATGGTCATATTCATGTTGAATAATTCGCGCTATAATGCCATCAAACGTTTTAACATGAGTCTCAAAATTTTCATCTTGATACTGTATTTTAATGACGGGCTTTCTAAACACATCTTCTCTAATATCTGGAATACTCAAACAACCTTCATTAAAAACCCATTCGTCACCATCTTCTTCCAAAACTTGGGCATTGATAAAGGTGTGCTTAAAGTCCTTGAACTGTTCCCGCTCTTCTGGTGTCATCTCTTCATCTTCAGCAAAAGGGGTTGCATCAACCAAAAACAAGCGTATTGGCTGGCCTATTTGTGGAGCTGCCAAACCAATACCTGAAGCCGCATACATGGTTTCGTACATGTTTTGTATAAGCTCATCAAGTTTAGGATATGTTTTTTTAATAGGTTCTGCTTTTTTTCGCAAAACACTATCGCCATATGCTACAATGGGTAAAATCATTTTTATTCTAATTTTCGATTGCAAAAATACAATTCTAAAAGGGATATTTGAAACCTTGTAGATAAAAAAAACTCCTTTGTTACAAGGAGTTTTCTATATACGTTATGTATGGCTAATTAGTTTAACACAACAATTTTTCTAGTTGTTGATGAATTATCTGTTTCAATCTTTAAGAAATAAATTCCACCTGTTAAATTTGAAATATTAAAACTTTTAGACTTAAGATTATTCATTTTATCGCTTATCATAAGTTTACCTGTTACATTATAAACATTAATTTTTGCAGAGGAGTTCAAAGCAAAATTAACGTTTAATTTATTGTTTCGGCTAATAGGATTAGGATAAACCTTTAGTGATGCGTTATTGATCATTTGAAAAACCTCAACTGGTAAAATGTTATTAGTATAATTACAGGTTGATCCGTCGTAATCTACAGAAAAATTGTTAGGGTCTGAAATAGCAGGACCAAATACAAAATTATAAATTACATAATTTGAACCACAATCACCTTTAGAATATACTGTTGTTCCATCAAGCTGAATCCCTGATGGGCGAGTAGAACAATCAGGACCTGGACCTGGATCAAAAGTAAATATTACTTGTTGATCTGGCTGAGCACCAACAATATAGGCATTATCAGGACACTGAGCATTGGTGTAGTTAATGCTAAAAAGTAAAGTTAATAAGAATAAAAAGTAAATTTTTTTCATAGGTTAATAATTAATAGTTCAACAATAGACTTTGGTTATAATTTAACCAAAGTTACGACCAAAGATAAACATTAAAATCAAATATTCGTTTAAATGTCTGTTTTTTTCGGCATAATGACACATTTATTTTCATATTTATTTCTTGTACAAATAACTTTGAAGAATAATCGTCGCACTAATTTCATCAACCAGCGCTTTGTTTTTTCGTTGGTTTTTTTTAAGCCCACTGTCGATCATGGTCTGAAAGGCCATTTTTGAAGTAAACCGTTCATCAATACGCTCAATGGGTATGTTTGGAATTGCTTGAGTTAACTTTTTAATAAATATCTGAATAGATGCTTCGCTTTCTGATGCTTCATTATTCATTTGTTTGGGCTCACCAATAATAAATAGTTCTACCTGTTCTGTCGTAATATAGTCTTTCAAAAACTCTATTAAATCAGTAGTAGCAACCGTAGTTAAACCCGAAGCAATCATCTGCAACTCATCGGTAACTGCTATACCCGTGCGTTTCGTACCAAAATCTATTGCTAAAATTCTTCCCATATATTGCAAAGTTATCATTAAAATGTAAGTTACAATGCCAATATCATATTTTTAATAATTGGGTTTATATAACTCATTTATAGGCTTATCTTTGCTCAAACATTTAAGGAATATGGAAGCACTACAACAGATTATTGAAAAAGCTTGGGATGATAGATCTTTACTATCAAATAAATTAACTATAGATAGTATAAGAAACGTTATTGATTTGCTCGATGCAGGTACCTTAAGAGTGGCCGAACCAACACCTAAAGGTTGGCAAGTAAACGAATGGGTAAAAAAAGCTGTTGTGCTTTATTTCCCGATTCAAAAAATGGAAACTTTTAAAGTTGGTATTTTCGAATATCACGACAAAATTCCTTTAAAACGTGATTATGCCAAAAAAGGAATTCGTGTGGTGCCACACGCTGTGGCGAGACATGGTGCCTATATTTCACCGGGCACTATTTTAATGCCAAGTTACGTCAACATTGGAGCCTATGTTGACGAAGGGACCATGGTCGATACTTGGGCAACCGTTGGTAGTTGTGCTCAAATTGGTAAAAACGTGCATTTATCAGGTGGCGTTGGTATTGGAGGCGTTTTAGAACCCTTGCAAGCTGCCCCTGTAATTATTGAAGACCATGCGTTTATTGGTTCACGTTGTATTGTTGTTGAAGGTGTACGAGTTGAAAAAGAAGCGGTTCTTGGCGCCAACGTGGTTTTAACGGCCTCCACTAAAATTATTGATGTTACGGGCCAGCAACCTGTTGAAATGAAAGGTGTCGTTCCTTCACGCTCTGTTGTTATACCTGGAAGTTATTCTAAATCTTTTGCCGCTGGAAATTACAATGTACCTTGTGCCTTGATTATTGGTAAGCGAAAACCGAGTACCGACTTAAAAACATCATTAAATAATGCGCTGCGCGAATATGATGTTGCAGTATAATTTAAATCGCCAAGAATAAAACTTAAATAGCTTTAGTATAGATGCAGTACAAGTTTTTAATTTACATATCATACAGTTATGCCATCCCTATTGGTGACCCACTTGATAAAGAAATTATTAAACGCGGTCATATTGTAAATTGGTTTAGCGATCAAGATGAAGGTGCCAAAGCATTACAAGATAAAAGCAATATTATCAATTCAGTAAAAGACCTTATTGCATATAATCCAGACATCATTCTTACCGCGACTGATAGTGTGCCAGATTTTTTAATGGGTTTAAAAGTACAAGTGTTTCATGGATTTAATGCTGAAAAACGCACATTTAAAAAGGATCATTTTAGAATCAGGGGGTTTTTTGATTTATATTGCACTCAAGGCCCTAGCACCACTTCCGTATTTAAAAACATAGCCAAAAAACAAAAGCACTTTGAAGTCATAGAAACAGGTTGGAGTAAAGTTGACCCTTTATTTCCACTATCCAAAAATTCATTTAAAGATATACCTTCAATTTTTATAGCCTCGACTTTTACTGAACGGTTGAGTCTAGCGTATAATGATTCTGTTTTTAATGAAATCAAAGAACTTTCAAATTCTGGCGCTTACAATTTTTTAATGGTTCTGCATCCTAAAATACCACTAGGAATTGTAAATAAATGGAAGACATTAAACAATGAAAATTTCATGTTTTACGATACGACCAACTTAATTCCTTTATTTAAAAAATCTGATATCATGATTGCCGATACCACTTCTGCCATTCAAGAATTTGGGTTACAAGAAAAGCCAATAATTACCATTAACCATTATAAACCAAAACCTTATTTAATCAATATAACTGATGCTTCCCAAATTAAAACTGCTATAAGTAATGCTTTAGCCTATCCAACTGATATTATGAATGAACTAACTTTGTTCAACAAGGATTTACACCCTTACCTTGACGGTAGATCTAGTGAAAGAATCATTACAACAACTATTGATTTTTTACATAAGGATAAAAGCTATTTAAAACCTAAACCCATAAATTTAATCAGAAAATATAAAATACGAAAACGCTTAAATTATTTTACCCTTCAAAGTTTTAATAAGCCCTTCACCATCAAACAAGAAAATGATTAAACTCTCAGCTGTTATCATAACCTATAATGAAGAGGAACATCTTAATAAATGTTTATCATCACTTATTGGTGTTGCCGATGAAATCGTGGTAGTCGATTCGTTTTCAACCGATAACACTGCTGCAATTTGTAGCCAATTTAACGTCAAGTTTATACAACAAAAATTTTTAGGATATATCGAGCAAAAAAACTTTGCCCTGTCACATGCTAGTTATAACCATATTCTGTCCTTAGATGGTGACGAAGCCTTGTCGGATGATTTAAAAACCTCTATCCTCAAAACAAAATCCAATTGGGTCTTTGATGGTTATTACTGTAACCGACTCAATAACTATTGTGGACAGTGGATCAAACATTCCGACTGGTATCCTGATAGGAAATTAAGGCTTTTCAAAAAAGGAAGCGGTGAATGGAAAGGCATCAACCCACATGACACATACGTACTTAAAGATGGAAACCAGACTGGAAAGCTAAATGGCAACTTACTTCATTGGATCTATAGGGACTATGCAGAACATAATCTAAAAGTTGAAAAATTTTCAACAATTGCCGCAAAGGCCTATTTTGAACTTGGTAAAAAATCGTCCCTTTGGAAGATTGTCTATAGGCCGTTTTGGGCTTTTTTTAAAGCTTATTTTTTAAGGTTGGGGTTTTTAGATGGTTTAAATGGTTTTGTAATTTGTGTGCAGACTTATAACGTAACCTTCCTTAAATATATCAAACTTAGGCAATTGACTAAAGACCATTCAGCTAAAGGCTAGCGTTTCCAGAACTTTAATTTCTTTTTTAGGTTTTGCTTTCGCCAGAACTTTCTCTGAAAATCTTCAGTGTTTTTCCACATTAATTTGAAAACCTTATCATAATCTTCATTATAAAGTTTGGCATATTCGTCACTCATAATTTCGACCATTGACTTGTGAATAGTCAATCTTGAAAAATTTTTGATTCGTGTTTTAAAGTCCATGGGACCAAAACGCATCCTATTTAAATCCACGAGATAAAACTCATAGTGGTCATTAACTTTTTTAATAAGAGTATTACCAGGAGAATGATCCAAAAAATGAATATTTTTCTCGTGTAAATTAAATGTAAAGCGAGTAAAGGATCTTAAAATGGCCTCGTAGTCTGGATAATCAAAATCGGTAGTCAGTTCTCTATAGGTCAAATCACATTCAAGATGTGAACTAACGTAGTAACTCCGTTTAAATAAAAACGGGCTTGCAAACTCAACATATGCAATGGGCTGAGGCGTGCCTATTCCAAGCTTGATTAGCTTATTGGCATATTCAAAAGAACGTTGTGCTTTACCTTTGCGAAAGTATTTATAGACAATCTGATTAAAAATATTGGGAACCTTAAAGGATTTAATATTAACAGTCTGGTTTCCTAATTTAAAAAGCTTTATGGTATTTCGGTTAGCTTTACCAAATTGCTCACCTGAAATATTAAAGGATTCTATAAAACCTAGTATGGCCTGTTGATTAGATAAGTAAGAATTATGAAACACTTTATTCATACGGCAATATTACAACTTTTCTTATTTTTGCATCCATATTCCCGTTATATAAAATTCACCAATGCAAAACGAAATTCAAAATGCCCTAGAAGTTTTAATACAAGGAGGGCTAATTTTATATCCAACCGATACCGTATGGGGAATAGGTTGTGATGCAACAAATACCGAAGCAGTGAAAAGAATTTTCAAACTAAAACAGCGTGACGATAGTAAAGCGCTTATTTGCTTGGTAGCTGATGACAGAATGCTAAAAAAATATGTAAAAAAAATTCCAGAAGTCGCTTGCGATTTCTTTGATATCCCCGATCAGCCCATCACCATTATTTACGACGAGCCTCAAAACTTAGCCAAAAATCTTATCGCAGAAGATAACACCATTGCCATAAGAATCCCAAATAATGAATTTTGCTACCAGTTGATGCGAAAATTGAATGGAGCAATCGTCTCAACCTCTGCAAATATAAGTGGCCAACCCACACCCAAATCATTTAAAGAAATCGATGAAGAGATTTTAAAAGGTGTGGACTATGTTGTAAATTTGCAGCACGAAAAAAAAATGGCTAAACCATCATCTATCATTAAACTGAGCAGCGATGGAAAAGTGAAAGTGATTAGAACATAACCCTCAGATTTCAAGCACCAAATTTCAAGAAATTGGGATTTAGAATTTGAATATTGAAACCCATGAAATTAAAACAAGCTCTACAACATAACGTCTTTAAAATCATTTCCCAATCGGCTGAAGAGCTAGGTCTCGACGCCTATGTCATCGGTGGTTTTGTTCGTGATTATATTTTAAATCGCGGAAAACATAAAGATATTGATATTGTAGCCATAGGAAGTGGAATAAACTTAGCCAAACAAGTTGCCAAAAATTTACCCAATCATCCAAAAGTTCAAGTATTTAAAACCTATGGAACTGCAATGCTTCAATTTGAAGGAATTGAAATAGAATTTGTAGGTGCACGAAAAGAGTCTTACAGCGAAGATAGCCGAAATCCTGTGGTTGAACATGGCACTCTAGAAGATGACCAAAATCGTCGCGATTTTACTATAAATGCACTAGCTCTCGCTTTAAATGAAACTAATTTTGGTGAATTACTAGATCCCTTTGATGGTGTAAAAGATCTCGAACACAAGATCATTAAAACACCACGAAACCCTAATATTACTTATAGCGATGACCCATTGCGAATGTTGCGTGCCATCCGTTTTGCAACACAACTCGATTTTAAAATTGAAGCCGAATCATTAAATGCTATTTCCAGAAATAGTGAAAGAATTAAAATTATCACCAACGAGCGTATAGCAGTTGAGCTCAATAAAATTTTGGAATGTGATAAACCTTCAGTTGGGTTCTTATTACTAGAAAAAACTGGGTTATTAAAGTTAATTCTTCCAGAACTTACAGCCTTAAAAGGTATTGATGAAGTTGAGGGACAAAAGCATAAGGACAATTTCTACCATACACTAGAAGTTGTCGATAATATTTCTAAAAACACCAACAACCTTTGGCTTAGGTGGGCCGCTTTATTACACGATATTGGGAAGGCCCCTACTAAAAAATTCAGCAAAAAAGTGGGTTGGACATTTCATGGCCATGAATTTGAAGGTTCAAAAATGGTATACCGCTTATTCAAGCGATTAAAACTTCCATTGAATGACAAAATGAAATTTGTTCAAAAAATGGTATTCATGAGCTCACGCCCAATTGCTCTAGTAGATGAAACCGTAACCGATTCGGCCGTAAGGCGTTTGATTTTTGATGCCGGTGATTTTGCGGACGATCTCATGACCTTGTGCGAAGCAGATATCACGACCAAAAACCCTAGAAAATTCAACACCTATCATCATAATTTTAAAATAGTTAGGGATAAGATTGTAGAAGTTGAAGCACGCGACCATATAAGAAATTTTCAACCGCCAATATCTGGTGAAGTAATTATGACCACATTCAATTTAGAGCCTTCACGGGAAATTGGAATCATAAAAGAAACTATAAAGGAGGCCATTTTAGATGGTGGTATCCCCAATAATTATGAAGCCGCTTTTGAACTCATGTTAAAAGAAGGCGAACGCCTGGGATTAAAAAAGGTTATCCCCTAATCGTTATCCTTTCGAGCGCAGTCGAGAGGTTTTTTTTGACTTTAAAATAAGGTTTCGACTGCGCTCGGCCTAGCAAAAAAAATGAAAAAAGATAATAAAAAAGTTGTTTATTGGCTGTTAACCGGATGCTTCCTAATTTTCGTTATGGTGGTAGTTGGTGGCATTACCCGATTGACCCACTCGGGCTTATCCATTTCAAATTATAAATTAATCTCTGGGACACTTCCACCGATGAACGAGGCTGATTGGCATGAGGCTTTTGACCTTTATAAACAATATCCTGAATACCAAAAGCTAAACAATCACTTTTCGTTAGAGGATTTTAAGGATATTTACTTTTGGGAATGGCTGCACCGTTTTATTGGTAGAATGATTGGACTTGTGTTCCTTATCCCATTTTTATATTTTTTAATCAAAAAACAACTTACAAAACCCACCATAAAAAAATCTATCATTCTTTTGGGCTTGGGGGCATTTCAAGGATTTTTGGGTTGGTACATGGTAAAAAGTGGTTTGGTAGACAATCCCGATGTGAGCCATTTTAGGTTATCCGCTCATTTAACAACAGCATTTGTTACTTTCGCTTATACACTTTGGGTGGCTTTGGATTTAATCTTCCCAGACAAAAAACAAATTGACAAACCATTTAGAAAATTAGTCAGGTGGGGAATGGCCATTTTGTTATTACAAATTATCTATGGCGCTTTTGTGGCTGGCCTAGATGCTGGGTTTATCCACAATCATTGGCCTATGATGAGCGAAGGCAAGTTTATGCACCCAACTGTATATTTAGAACAAAGTCCGCTTTATAAAAATTTTATTGAAGGGAAAAGCGGCGTTCAATTTGTGCACAGAATATTAGCCTTTGTCGTCTTATTTTTTGTTTCGCTAATTTGGTATAATGGAAGAAAAAGAACATTAGTTGGCTATCAATTAAAAGCACTTAATGCTTTATTAATCATAGTTGGGTTACAGTTTTTATTGGGAGTATTAACCATTATTAACCAAGTGCCTGTGTGGTTAGGGGTAGCGCATCAAATTGGTGCATTTTTATTATTAGCAGTCTTGACATTTACATTGCATCGTTTTAGTAAATAATCCAAAAAAACATACCTTTGTATAATACGTTAAACCTATGATTTACAGATTTAGAGTCATTTTTGATAATGATACCGAACAGGATGTGTTACGGGATTTGGAGATTCGCGAAACCGACACGTTGGAAGACCTTCACAATGCCATTGCGCAGTCGTTTGGTTTTGACGGATTGGAAATGGCTTCATTCTATATTAGTGATACGAATTGGAATCAAGGAGAAGAAATCTCTATGTTCGATGTTAGTGATGGTGATGGTGCCATACGATTGATGAATGAAACACTCATCAATGATGTAGTCTATGAGATGCAGACCAAACTTATTTATATTTATGATTTTTTAAGCATGTGGACCTTTTTTGTGGAGTTGGCAGAAATTGTTGAAGAAGCCCCAGGTACTGATTATCCTAACCTTATGTTTGTACACGGTCAACTTCCAGAAAGTGCTCCAGAAAAATCATTTGAAGCTGAAGATTTTGATGACGATGACGAATTTGAAGACGGTTTAGACATTGGCGATTACGACCAACTCGATTTTGATGAACACTGGAACTAAACAGTTTTTGGGTTCACAGTTTCATAATTTCGTTTTACAAATGCCAAGGCATTTTTAACGATTTCACCCATATTTTTACTGCGTTTAAATTTCACATCTTGGGTATATTCAAAGATGGTGGTTTTTAATGCCTTGACGTTTTCGGGTGTCGAAATGGAATCTTGAATCATGCAATTTAACAACTCCCCGATCCTATCGTGATAGCTAATCAATCGCTTTGCCACAATAGAACGTTCTTCCAATTTGTATTGATCAACCGATTCTTTCTGAAATTTCTCCTGAACCAACTGAACCATTTTAATGTTTTCTTTAAAAAATTGGGGTCTATAGATATTAAATTTTCCTTCGTAGCATTGTTGGTCAAAATCAATAGCACGTATTTTATAAACTACATGATCAAAATCATGGGTCGGTACAATCACATAATTATACGATCGCATATCGCCCAAAAGTCGAATCATGCACCGCTCGTTGAATTTGACAAATTCTTTGGCAATTTGTGACTTTTCAGGTTCATTACATTCAGGGAGCATGCTTTTAATAAATTCATCTCCGGGCACACCAGCAATATGTTCTTCAATTAGCGTGTTGTTGGACACTAAAAAATTTAAGTTATAAGGTGACAACATGTGTTCCAACTCCAAGCCATAAATTCGGGACGCATCGGCCTGTTTGACATAAAAATAGGTGAAGTTGTCATTTAACACGTTTCTAATTTTGATCCTGAATGGTTTTGAGTTCCCAAATGTGCAATAATCAATGGCGTCAACGCTTAAAAAAGGAAGGCTTCTTTCATTACCATCAGAGTGCAAGATGGTATATACTTTTTTCAAATTCAAGTCGATGTCCTGACGCTCAAATTCATTAAAATACACACGAATCCAAAGCGTATCCTCTTCATGTTTATCATAAACAACTACCGAGCCTTGAAACCGTAATAAATCGTCATAAAAAATGGGCAGTCGTATATTCCTGTTATATTCAGTAAGATAGTCATGCAATTTTTTTGTGACCGGATATGATGGTTTCCTCTTTGATATTTTTAAATCTTCCATATCTTTATTACTGGGTCTAATTTAAAGCTTTTTACGGGTAATCCTGTAACAATTTTCAAGGACCGTCGTCAAACTTT
The DNA here is from genome assembly GCA_051814705.1 of Flavobacteriaceae bacterium LMO-SS05. Taxonomy (GTDB): domain Bacteria; phylum Bacteroidota; class Bacteroidia; order Flavobacteriales; family Flavobacteriaceae; genus Geojedonia. Next base: position 1,460,971 of record JBPWQW010000001.1, on the reverse strand, counting down.
CAATACCAATCTATGTTGAATTGATTTCAGCATCAAAAAAAATTCACCTTGGAGACTATCCTAACGATCAACCATCTTACAAAAAAATTTGGCTATTTAACAGCAGTCAAAGACCTCACATTCACTATTAATAAAGGAAATGTTTACGGCATATTGGGACCAAACGGCAGTGGAAAATCTACAACTTTGGGCATTGTTTTAAATGTTGTCAATAAAACCGAAGGTAATTTCTACTGGTTTGATGGCAATACCACAACACACGATGCCTTAAAAAAAGTGGGAGCCATTATAGAGCGACCAAATTTTTATCCTTACATGTCCGCCTATCAAAATTTGAAACTGGTTTGTAAAATCAAAACTGTAGATTATAGTAAAATTGATGAAAAACTAGACCTTGTTGGCTTATTAGACAGAAAGCATGATAGATTCAGTACTTTTTCTTTAGGTATGAAACAGCGTTTGGCAATTGCTTCTGCCTTATTGAACGATCCCGAAATATTAATTCTTGACGAACCCACTAATGGATTGGACCCACAAGGCATCCACCAAATACGATCTCTTATAAAGCAAATCGCTAGTGAAGGCACTACCATTTTATTGGCTTCACATCTGCTTGATGAAGTTGAAAAAGTATGCTCCCACGTTGTTGTGCTGAGAAAAGGCGTGAAATTATATTCAGGCCCAGTTGAAGAAATGATATCCAGTCATGGTTTTTTTGAGTTAAAGTCCAACCAACAGGATGAGTTAATCAAACTCTTGGAAACCGATGTTAGATTCGGCAATATTAAAATAGAAAACGAACTGATTACCGCATTTTTAAATGAGCCCATGGACGCCACCGAATTCAATACATTGATGTTTAAAAAAGGCATAACCCTTTCACATTTGGTAAAACGCAAAGAAAGTTTGGAAGAGCAATTTTTACAGCTAACTGACAAACTCAACTAACCTTCAATCAAAACATCATGTTACGACTCATAAATTTAGAATTACAAAAGCTGCTCTTAAATAGAGCTAGCAAAGTGCTCATCTTTATCTCTTTTATCTTGCCTTTTACAGTTTTGGTATTGTCCTCCATCAAAATCAATTTCTTTGGTTTTTTTACCTTGGAATTAGGGGAATTGGGAATCTTTAATTTTCCTATTATTTGGCATATTACGACATTTTTCGCTTCTCAATTTAAATTTTTCTTCGCCATTGTAGTGGTCAGTATGATTGGTAACGAATACAGCAACAAAACCATCAAACAAAATTTGATCGATGGGTTGAGTAAGAAGGAATTCATCCTTTCAAAATTTTATACCATAGTCTTCTTTTCCTTAGTGGCAACCGTTTTAATCGGATTGGCATCGTTGATTATTGGTTTATACTATTCAAGCTATACAGAATTTTCAATTATCATTAGGGAAACCGACTTTTTATTGGCTTATTTTGTGAAGCTTGTCGGCTTCTTTAGCTTATGTTTATTCTGTGGTATGTTGGTAAAACGTTCTGCTTTCGCTTTAGGTTTTTTGTTTGTTCTGTTTATTTTAGAAAACATCATTTTAGGTCTGATTACATGGCAATTTAACTACAACTTTGCAGAGAAAATTCAGAATTACTTTCCTTTAAAATCGATGTATAAACTCATCGATCAACCCTTTCAGAGGATAATTATGACCAAATTCCCAGAAAAACAAGAATTGGTGTACGACTATGCCGTACACTGGTATGAAATAGCCATTGTTTTGGGTTGGACTGCTTTATTCATCTTTTTGTCTTACAGATTATTAAAAAAGCGCGATTTGTAATACCTTTGGTAGCTATCGCGTATCTGAATGAAAAAAAACGTATGTATAGCCCTCTTATTATGTTTCAGCACGTTTTGTTTTTCTCAAAACGAAGCTTCCAATTGGTACTTTGGGGAAAATGCTGGCCTTAAATTTAATTTAAGCGCCAACACCGTTTCTACCACAACAAATGGTCGTCTAAATACTCGGGAAGGTTGCGCATCGATTTCCGATGATTTGGGGAATTTGCTGTTTTACACCGATGGTAAAACCATTTGGAACCGCAACCATAGCGTAATGGATAATGGTACAGGTCTTTATGGAGACGATTCCAGTACGCAATCGGCAATTATTGTTCCTAAACCCAAGGATCCCAATATTTATTATGTGTTTACAGTGGACAATAATCTTGATCGTTTAAATTTTGGTTTGAATTATACTGAAGTAGATTTGACCCTCAATGGAGGATTGGGAGCAGTGACTTCCAAAAATAAGAACCTGTTGTCACTTTGCTCTGAAAAAATAACGGCTGTTTTAAAAGATTGTGTTACCAAATCCATTTGGGTAGTAACTCTGGCCTCAGAGAATGGAGCACAAAATTTCTTTAATACGTTTCATGCTTTTGAAGTCACAGATTTGGGTGTTAATAATACCTCTGTTAAATCGGTTTTCAATATAAACATTGGCGACCAAAGAGGCTATTTGAAATTATCTCCCGATGGAACCAAAGTTGCCTGTGCAAATGCTCAAGATGGTTTGTACATCTATGATTTTGATGACAGCACAGGGATCTTATCCAATCAAATGCGTCTTAACATCAATTCATCAAACCGAATTCCATACGGCGTTGAATTTTCTCCGAATAGTCAATTGCTCTACATACATTCATCAAACGACTATTTTGATCAACAAAACCCGAGTGACCAAAATAATCCAGCCTTCCACTACTCTACATTAACCCAATTCGATCTATCTAATGCTAATATCCAAAGTTCGGAAACAACCATTGATGAACGGCAATTGTATAGAGGAGCTTTGCAATTGGGGCCCGATGGTAAAATCTATAGAGCTTTAAGTGCAACGTACAATATTGGGCTTCCTTATTTAGGAGTTATTCAAAATCCCGATGTTTCTGGTTTAGGTTGTAACTATCAACATCATGCCATTAATCTGTCTCCCAATACTTCAACCCAAGGTTTACCTCCATTTATTGCTTCTTTTTTTAATACCGAAATTGATATCATTCAAAATGGCAAAAGCACGATCAATTTAGAACTTTGTGAAGGTGATTCCTATACACTAACTTCTGAAAGTTATGCAGGTGCAACCTATATTTGGACTATGGATGGCAACCCATTGCCAGAGAATGATAATGATCTGGTAGTTCATCAAAATGGACATTATGAAGTTTATATTGATCTGAATAATGGCGATTGTGCTTTAGAAGGACAGGCATACGTTGTTTTTAACGAAAACCCTGATGCCTTTAACGCCTCTATCATCCAATGTGACGAAGATGGCAATCCTGATGGTAAAACAACCTTCAATATCAATCAAGTATTTAACGATATTACGGGTGGAGCGAACAATAGATCAATTACTTATTTTGAATCAATATCTGATGCCAATAATAATAACAATGCTAAAGATGGCAACGCCTATGATAATGTTTCAAATCCTCAAACCGTTTATGCTAAAGTGACCAATACGGTTACAGGCTGTTCTTCTATTTCAGAAGTAACCTTGGAAGTGAGTTTAACTCATTCCAATGATGCCAGTCTTAAGGTTTGTGATGATGATGGCAATGAAGACGGGTTTCATGCGTTTCAGCTCTCCGATGCTGACACCCAGATATTGGTTGGTGCAGCCCAAGGGTTGGATTTGACCTATTACGAAACCTATGACCATGCCTTATTAGAGCTAAATCCGTTAGGAAATAACTATACCAATACCATTGCCTATTCCCAAATCATCTATGCCCGTGTTGAAAATGCCAATGCCTGTTACGGTATCAGTAAAGTGCAACTTACCGTATTTAAATTACCCAGTATAGAAACCGAATTTGAAACTCGTTATTGTCTCAATTTCTATCCTGAGACTATAACATTAACTGCTGGTATTACCGTAGATTCACCCAACAATTACGAGTACAATTGGTCAACAGGAGAAACGACCTCAACCATTGAAATCAATACAACAGGAACTTATACCGTAACTGTAACCAATACCAATGGCTGCTCTAAAGAGCGAAAGATAACTGTGCTGCCATCCAACATTGCCACCTTCACTGCTATTGATGTGAAGGATGCCTCAGAAGAAAACAGCATTTCCGTTTTTGTAACTGGAGAAGGGGATTACCAGTATGCCCTCGATTATGTAAACGGGCCTTATCAAGACAGCAATACTTTTGAGAATGTTCGCCCCGGGTTTCACACCGTTTTTGTAAGGGATAAAAATGAGTGTGGGATTGTGGATAAACTGGTTTCGGTGATTGGATTCCCCAAATTTTTTACTCCAAATAATGATGGATTTAACGATAGATGGCAAGTTTATGGAGTGTCCTCCCAGTTTCAGCCCAAAAGTGTCATCTATATTTTTGACCGCTTTGGTAAATTATTAAAACAATTGGACCCCAAGGGCCCTGGCTGGGACGGAACTTTTAATGGTAACCCGCTACCAACGAGCGATTATTGGTTTGCGGTAACCCTTGAAGACGGACGGGTTTTTAAAAGCCATTTTACATTAAAACAGTAAAAATCTGAATTTCGTCGTATAATTTTGCATTTCGTCTAATATTCCATATATTTCACACAAAATTAAGGGTTTAAAAAGTTTGTATGCTCCAAATTGCATCACTATAGCTTAACCTGTTTGATATGAAAAAGTATTCTTTTTTACTTTTGTTATATGCTTGTGTGATAGGTAACCTCTCATTCTCACAACAGATTTCTATTGATGATTCCCAGACTGCACAACAACTCATTCAAAATAATTTTGGCTTAGGTTGTGTACAAGTGTCCAACATCTCATCACCAGTTAATGGTCAGACCAATGGGCTTAATAGTTTTGGTTACTTTGATGGATCTGGGACGACTTTCCCTTTCCAAAATGGAATCGTCTTATCGACAGGTCGCGCCATATCTGGCGCAAACACCTTGAATAATACGGTTTTAAGTGATGGAAACACCAATTGGGGTACCGACCCAGATTTAGAAACCGCTTTGGGAATTTCAGGCACCTTAAATGCAACCTCCATTGAGTTTGACTTTATTTCAATCTCTAACCAAATTCAATTTAATTATATTTTTGCATCCGAAGAGTATAATCCGCCTTACGAATGTGGCTTCACAGACTCCTTTGCCTTTTTAATAACGGAGGCTGGAACAGGTAACCCCTATACTAACATAGCCGTAGTGCCCGGAACATCTACACCTGTAAATTCCACGAATGTTCACCCCGATTTATCTCCATATTGTGGTGCTTCAAATAATCAATATTTTGAAGGTTACAACATTGGAAATACCAATTATAATGGTAGAACCACAGTGATGACCGCTACTGCAACCATACTCCCAAACGTACAGTATCATATTAAATTAGTGATTGCCGACCAATCTTATTATAATCTGGACTCGGCAGTTTTTATTGAAGGTAATAGTTTTAATGCAACTGTCGATTTAGGAGAAGACATAACAACCTGTGCCAGTTCTTTAACCTTAGATGCTAATGTTGGAAATGCTACAGCAACTTACAGTTGGTTTCGCGACGGCACAATATTAAATGGACAAATACAGCCCACTTTAAATGCAACACAATCTGGTACCTATCGTGTTTTGGTTCAAATTCCTTTAGGAAATTCGTTTTGTGAAATAGAAGATTCGATAGATATCAGTTTAAGTTCAACACAAACAGCAGCTCCAATCCCTGATTATCAAATTTGTGACGATGCCAGTGGTGATGGCCAAGAAATTTTTGATCTGTCGACAAAGAATGCTGAAGTACTTGCTTCTGTTCAGCCATCAAATTATAATATTTCCTATCATTCTACAGATGCGCAAGCACAGAATAACCTTAACCCCATTTTAACACCCATTCAAAATATACAGAATCCCCAAACCATTTATGTTAGAATTGAAGATATTGATAATGGTTGTTTGGCCTTTTCTTCATTTAATTTAGTTGTGAATTCTATGCCAAACGTTACAACTCCATCTGATTTAGAAGTTTGTGACGATACCACTACCGATGGCATTACACAAATTGACCTGACACAAAAAAACATCGAAATTAGCTCGGGACAAAGTAATGTTGTTGTAAGTTATTATCTCACACAAAATGATGCTGATGCAGGTATAAACCCATTAATTTCTCCCTATACCAATACCAATCAAACAGAGCAATTATATGTTCGGGTTACCAATAGTGTTACAAATTGCTATGATACGACTACGCTAACGATAAGGGTTTTGGACAATCCTGTAATCAATCCTGGACCGTTTTATTTAGATGCCTGTGACCAAGACCATGACGGTTTTGCGAGCTTTGACCTTACCAGTATTAGCGCCGATGTTATTGGAGGATTATCAAACGTTTCAGTAACCTTTCATGTGACACAAAATGACGCCGCAACTGGAGCAAATCCCATCGTCGACCCCACAGACTATGCAAATACTACTATTGATGAGCAAACGGTTTATATTAGAGTTGAAGATAATGGAACAGGCTGTGCTTCCATTGTACCGCTAGAAATTCATACCAATTTGCTTTTGACTTATACCACTATTCAACCTTTTTCGATATGCGATATTGATAATGACGGTGTTCAAGAATTTGATTTGGTTGGAATTGCAGAGGTGATTAGAAACGACATACCGAATGTTATTATCACGTTCTATAGAACACCAAGTGATCGAGATAATCAGATCAACCCAATTGACACCAGTCAACTTTACACACCTTCAACTGCACCTGAAACACTGTATATTACCTTAACAAGTGCGACTTGTTCTGAAGTTTCTGAATTCGACTTGCTCTTAAATACAGTACCTAGCTTTACTAGCATTGGTTCAGTAACCTATTGTGATGATGACCAAGATGGTTTTACAACTATTGACTTATCCTCATTTGATTTGGCCGTTACTTACGGAGACCCCAATTTCAATGTCACCTATTTTCTATCACAAAATGATGCCAATTCCTTTACAAATCCGTTGCCTACAAATTATATTAATGATACAAATCCGCAAACTTTTTATGCGAGAATCGGAGAAAATAACACGGGCTGTGCAGGGATCAGTTCATTTGAAATATCGGTCATACCTGCTCCAGTTACTTCTACGCCAACAGATGTTCTAGTTTGTGAAAGTGACCCAAGTGGCAACACCATAATTGATTTAACTTCAAAAATACCCGAAGTGGTTTCAGATACAACAGACCGAACCATAACATTCCATACTACTTTAGCCGATGCCGAAGCCGATACCAACGCGATAACGAATCCATCAAACTATTCCAGCGGTTCACAAACGTTTTTTATACGAGTTGAAAATAGTTCTACAAGTTGTTATACTATTGAAAGTTTCAATCTTGTTGTGAATACATTACCCGTGTTCCAAGCCATAAGCACCTACAGAATTTGCGAAAATGACAGTGACGGATTTGCCGATTTTATGTTTGCAACAAAGGATAATGAAATTCTTCAAGGACAAAGTGGGAAACAAGTATTGTATTTTGCCGATCCAATTCATGCAGAGAACAGGACCAATATCATTAATAAAAACAACCCCTATCAAAACCTGTCGAGCCCACAGACCATTTATGTAAGGGTCGAAAATTTATCAGATCAAAATTGTTATGGAACATCCAGCTTTACCATTGAAGTAGGTACAAATCCAGCCTTTAATGAACCACTAGATTGGTTTGTTTGTGATGACATTACAAACGATGGTAGCGAATCCTTTGATTTAAACGAGAAAGTAACAGAAATTACTCAAGGCATTAATGAAACCTTGGAGGTCACATTTTATAACTCATTAACCAATGCACGAAACCAAACCAATGCGCTGCCGCTACAATTTCGAAATACGGTAAATCCACAGGAGATTTTTGTGAGCATCAGCAATGGAACGGTATGTAATTCCATTACAAGTTTTGTTATTAATGTGATTCAAGCACCAGACGCTAATGAGTCGGAACCTTTGGAACTTTGTGATACCAATTATGACGGTATTGGAACTTTTAATCTTACCGATGCCGAAGTGGATATTCTGGATATCAGGCAAAATAACATTCTTATAGAATATTTTGAAAACCTAAACGACCTTGAAAGTCAAGTTAATCAAATTCAAAATACACAAAGCTATACCAATACCTCTAATCTACAAACTGTATATGTTAGGATAACCAATACGATTACTTACTGTTATCTGGCAATTAATTTGGACTTGGTGGTTAATTTGCCTCCCGCGATCCATCAATTTGGCACCATAGAAATCTGTGATAATCCAAATTCATATTACGATTTGACTGAAGTGAATACCTTACTGGTAAATGATTCAACCAATTTAGACATCACTTACTATACGTCAGCAAATAATGCTCAAACAGGAACGGGTGCCATCAGCACAGATTACACCTATCAAACTAATTCTGATACACTTTATACAAGAGTAGAAAACAGCACCACGGGCTGCTTTACAACTTATACGTTTCGGCTTATTGTAAATCCATTACCCATAGCAAATCAACCTCCAAACATGGAATCCTGTGATGACGATTTTGATGGCTTTTATACCTTTGATCTATCCCAACAAAATACAATTGTTCTTGGTGGCCAAAGCTCCAATAATTATACAGTAAGTTATTATAATAGTTTGGTTTCTGCTCAAGATGGAACCGATGATTTGGGAATGTCTTACGCGGCAATAGACCAAGAAATCATATACTCAAGAGTTGAAAATAATAACACGGGGTGTTACAGCATTACCAGTTTTAACACTATAGTACATCCAAGACCTGTTGTGAACATTGGTAACCAAACCATTTGTTTGGATAATTTCCCCCTAATTGTCAGTGCCAACACAAATGATCCAAATGATCAATATTTGTGGTCTACCAATGAAACCAGCCCTGAAATTGAAATCCAAAATATCGGTTCGTATTGGGTCACGGTAACTTCAATGTTTGGTTGTGAAACTACAGAAGTATTCAATGTTATCGAATCTGAAGCCGCTACTATTGAATTTACAGAAACTATAGATTTTTCAGATCCCAATAATATAACTATAACGATTAGTGGAATTGGAAACTATCAATACGTTTTAGATCATGGTCTTCCACAAGACTCCAATGTATTTGAGAACGTTTCCTTAGGCTATCATACCGTTACGGTCATCGATTTAAATGGTTGCGCAGAAACTACAAGAGAGGTTGTAGTTGTGGACGCTCCAAAATTCATGACTCCAAATAATGATGGTTTTTTTGACACCTGGCATATTACAGGCGTAGAGACCTTACCAGGCACTATAGTTTATATTTATGATCGGTTTGGAAAACTTCTTAAACAACTGTCCTATAACTCAAAAGGATGGGACGGGACTTTTAATGGTGCCTTGATGCCTGCTACGGATTATTGGTTTCTAGCTGATGTAAAAAAAGACAATATTGAATTTAAAGTCAAAGGGCATTTTGCTTTGAAACGCTAATTATTTATTCTTTATAGATTTTTACGTAATCCACTGAAAATTCTCTTGGAAAAATGGAATCGTCTACTTCAGGCCCACCAAAATTTCCTCCAATAGCAAGATTTAAAATCACATAAAATGGCTTGTTAAATGGCCAAGTCTTTTCATTTTTGATTTCTGGTGAAAACGTATAAACCAAATTATAATCTATAAAGAATTCGATTTTATCTTTGGTCCAATGGCACGTATACACATGAAATCCATCTTCAATGTTGTCAAGGCTTATCACTTTTGTGTTTTTGGATTGTCCATAACTATCGGGGGTATGCAAGGTGGTATGGATCTCATGTGGATTTTTACCCACATATTCCATGATATCAATTTCTCCACAAGCCGGCCAGCCAATGGAATCAATATCGTTTCCAAGCATCCAAATGGCAGGCCACAAGCCTTTACCTAAAGCTAATTTTGCTCTAACTTCTATAATTCCGTATTGAAACTCTACTTTTTTGGCTGTGGTAATCCTTCCAGATTTATAGACTGTAGAATCTTTAGTTGCGGTAATGACAAGTTGCCCATCTCTGACTGAAACATTATCCTTAGTATAAACCTGTCGTTCGTTATTCCCCCAACCACAAAGATTTGGGCAACCATTGCCCAGTTCGTAATTCCAATGGGATTCATTTAAGGTTGTTCCTTCAAAGTGTTCCTCAAAAAGAAGTTCTTTCGAATTTTGGCAGGAAGCAAAACTTATAAATCCCAAAAACAAATAGAAGAGCCGTTTTTTCATTTCTATCGATTTAAATTAAAAGAAGGTTTACAATGATACACTTTTGAAGTGTGTCCTTGTCCGATTAAAATTAGTTTAATAGTATGGCTAAATTTACAACAACCCCTGAAAATGTGTCTTAATTATTTGAAAATAGGTATAATAAAAACTTACTTCTCATTTTTTATCCGATTCTTTGGATGTTGAAGACAAATCCTATGGCGGTCGTTTTGCTTTGGTGAGCTAATTACGTAATTTTAAACCATGAAATTTAAGGTCAAATCTGGATTCAGCCCAACTGGAGATCAACCCGATGCCATTATGCAATTGGTTAAGAGCATTAACGCTAAGGAAAAATACCAAACTTTACTTGGCGTTACAGGCTCTGGTAAGACCTTTACCGTGGCCAATGTGATAGAAGAGGTGCAACGACCTACTCTGATTTTGGCGCATAATAAAACTTTGGCGGCTCAGCTATATTCGGAATTTAAACAGTTTTTTCCCGATAATGCTGTTGAGTACTTTGTATCTTATTACGATTATTATCAACCTGAAGCCTATATTCCTGTTTCTGGTGTTTATATAGAAAAGGATTTATCCATCAACGAGGAAATTGAAAAAATGCGGTTGAGTACCACGTCTTCCCTCCTTTCTGGTCGACGAGATGTTATCGTGGTCGCTTCGGTATCCTGTTTATACGGTATTGGAAATCCTGTGGAGTTTCAAAAAAATGTGATTTCTATTAAGAAAGATCAAGTCATTTCGCGAACCCAACTATTACATCGGCTAGTCCAAAGTTTGTATTCACGTACTGAAGCCGATTTTAATCATGGAAATTTCAGAATAAAAGGTGATACCGTCGATGTGTTTCCAAGTTATGCCGATGATGCCTTTAGAATTCATTTTTTTGGTGATGAAATCGAAGAGATTGAGGCGTTTAATATCATGACGAATCAAGTCATTGAAAAATATGACCGAGTAAATATTTATCCTGCCAATATGTTTGTGACTTCCCCTGAAATCCTTCAAAATGCGATCAAGGATATTCAAGATGACTTGGTCAAGCAATTCGACTATTTTAAAGAAATTGGAAAGCATTTAGAAGCTAAACGCCTAAAAGAACGCACAGAATTTGATTTGGAAATGATCCGCGAATTGGGCTATTGTTCTGGTATTGAAAACTATTCAAGATATTTAGATGGTCGTGCTCCAGGAACTCGACCCTTTTGCTTATTGGATTATTTTCCAGATGATTTTTTAATGGTCATAGACGAGAGCCACGTCACAATTTCACAAGTCCACGCCATGTATGGCGGCGATAGAAGTCGAAAAGAAAATCTGGTAGAATATGGATTCAGACTTCCAGCAGCAATGGATAACCGTCCATTAAAATTTGAAGAATTTGAAGCCCTACAAAACCAAGTGATTTATGTAAGCGCTACACCCGCCGATTACGAACTTCATAAAACCGATGGAGTGTATGTCGAGCAAGTCATTCGCCCTACAGGATTGTTGGATCCTGTAATAGAAGTGCGTCCAAGTTTAAACCAGATTGATGATTTAATCGAAGAAATTCAAACACGAGTTGAAAAAGATGAGCGTACTTTAGTCACCACCTTGACCAAACGTATGGCCGAGGAACTGACCAAATATTTGGACCGCATTCAAATTCGAGTCCGCTACATTCATAGCGATGTTGATACCTTGGAACGTGTAGAAATCATGCAGGGTTTACGAAGAGGATTGTTCGATGTGTTGGTCGGTGTTAATTTACTTCGTGAAGGTTTGGATTTACCTGAAGTTTCATTGGTTGCCATTTTGGACGCCGATAAAGAAGGCTTTTTACGATCTGCCCGTTCATTGACCCAAACGGTGGGTAGAGCCGCACGACACCTCGATGGTAAAGCCATTATGTATGCTGATAAAATAACCAACAGTATGCAAAAAACCATTGATGAAACCAATTACCGACGAGAAAAACAAGTAGCCTATAATACTGCTCATAACATTACACCAACGGCTCTCAATAAAAGTTTGGATAATGCCCTGGCAAAAAACTCAATCAGTACTTACAGTTACGAGTTGGAAGCTTTAAAAGCTGCTGAACCAGAAAGTGACTATTTGACTAAAGGCCAATTGGAAAAGAAAATTCGTGAAAAGCGTAAATTTATGGAAGAGGCCGCAAAAGCCTTGGACTTTTTACAGGCAGCCAAGTTTAGGGATGAAATTAAAGGGTATCAAAATAAGCTAGAAAATCTCAAGGTGTAACTAAGTTTCAATACTTAAACACCAAATACCAATATTGGAATTTGGAATTTGAAAATTTGGAATTTGATTTTAGTTGTATTGAACCTTAAAGATTTCAATTAAAAAATCTGGCGGTACAATTTTATTAGGGAAACTTTCCATAACGTCCAAAACTTTGTTTATCGACTCATGGCTCAAACCCATCCGCAACCCAAAGTTATGAAGCTTTACCAACTCTTTACCACTAATATTCTGATCCAAATTCATTAGCAAAACCAATCTATGAAACTGCACAATGCGTTCACTATGGGATTTTAAATGGACATAGGTTACCGGGTGTTCAAACAAATAAATAAAATCTTCTTTGCATATTTCCAATTGCTTGGCAACCCCTAAAAGAAATTTATATTCAATGGATTTGATACTGGCATCGATTTGGGCGAAGGCAATCATCTCTGACAGCAGACTCAATTTTTCAACACGATTAATCATAATGAGGGTGGATTAATTTTACTTTGATAAAGTTAATCAGTTTTTAAATGCTATAATCAGTGATAAATTGTAGCTTATCGAATAAAAAATGGCGTTTCGTCGTATATTTCATACGTTAGTGCCAAAATTATTTTTAATTATCTGATTTTCAGGTATTTATAATTATCTTGTATTTCGTCGAGAATATGCAATATTAGAAAGAACAGCGATAACCTTTAATACTATAATTTTGAATATTCTATATGCTTTGATTTTAGTATTTTTAGCCCATGAAATCTCAAATAGTTTTTGTTCTCATTTTGCTTCTCTTAAGCGTTAAAATCAATGCACAAAGTACGGCTTCAAAACAGGTTTCTAGCTTCACTATTGAAGCGCCTCAATTAGAGAGCCAAAAAACGATTTGGATGTATTTGCCAAAAGGATATCAAAATTCCAATAAACCCTATCCTGTTATATACATGCATGACGCTCAAAATTTGTTTGATGCTGAAACCTCTTTTGTAGGCGAATGGAAAATTGATGAGTTTTTGGATACACTACTTAACAATGATGAGGCCATCGTTATAGGTATAGAGCATGGTGGTGAAAAACGCATTGACGAACTGACCCCTTTTCATAATGATAAATATGGTGGTGGTCAAGCAGACGATTATTTAAACTTTATAATTAAAACCTTGAAGCCCTATATAGATTCGAATTATAGAGCCCTTTCCAATACAGAAGATACTATAATTTGGGGTTCTTCTCTGGGTGGTTTAATTTCACTTTATGCACTTATTAAATACCCTGAAACTTTTGGTAAAGCTGGAGTGTTTTCACCCTCTATTTGGATTAATAAAAACGAACTGTTCAAATTCGTAAAAAACGCTACTATTGATCCTGATAAAAGATTTTACTTTTTAATAGGTTCTGAAGAAGGTGAAACTGTGGAAGCTGCTTCCACTATGGTTTCAGACCAACATGATATGGTTCAATTGCTGAAAGACAAGGGTATTTTGGATAACCATATCATGGATATAGTCATTCCAAATGGGCATCATAATGAAACACTATGGAGTACTAATTTTCCAGATGCCTACGACTGGTTGATAAAAAATTAAGCTTATGACAAATAATGATATTCTTAAAAAAATAAGGGTCGCCCTTAAATTACGTGATGATGATATCGTGAAAATTCTGGAATTGGTAGATTTTAGAATTTCCAAAAGTGAATTGGGTGCTTTTTTCAGAAAGGAAGACCACCCAAAATATATGGAGTGTGGGGATCAAATTTTAAGGAACTTTCTTAATGGACTTATTATCCATCTTCGTGGCCCCATGCCAAAAAAAGATGCCCAAAAACCAAAAACATAAAAACCCCTAACACAGTTAGAGGTTTTTATCAGACTAAAACAAATAATAGGTTTATTGTTTAGCGGTAATTCTTACCGGAACAATATAATATCTGTTTTTATTGTTAACATCTTTGGACAGTTCTTTGTAGTTCAATCTACTTTTAATATAACTGTCAATGCCTTTTGTTTCAGAATCTACCGATAATACAACAATTTCATTGTCCTGATTAAAAAGCACTTTTACTTTTGCAAAAACATCATTTTCGACGGAAAAATTTGGATTCTTTAAAAGTTTACCAATTTCTTGTGAAATAGCATCTGATGTTTCATTTTTTGGGTTGTCGCTTGCGGAAAGCACACTACTAAATGCAATTGCAGCAACTAGCAGTAAAGTTTTGATTGTTTTCATAATTGTTTGATTTTTTGATTAATGAATTTATAATAAAGACGGACGAGATCAATTGATGTTACATATTTTCAATTTTTTAACCCATTTTTAACATAATCGATACTATTTTAACATTAATTGAATGGTATTCAAAAAAAAAGTCCTCAAACATTGAGGACTCTTAAATTATAAAAAGTAAACTATTTTTAAGCTAGTACCGCCTGAACTTTATCAGCAGCTTCCTGAAATTCTACGGCGCTTTGTACATCCAAGCCAGAATTATCAATAAGCTCCTTAGCAATATCGGCATTGGTACCTTGTAATCTCACAATAATAGGGACATCGATTGTTCCCATGTTTTTATAGGCATCAATAACACCTTGCGCAACGCGATCACATCGTACAATACCTCCAAAAATATTAATCAAAATAGCTTTAACACTGGGGTCTCTGAGGATGATTTTAAAAGCAGCTTCAACTCGTGCTGCGTCTGCTGTTCCACCAACATCTAAGAAATTGGCCGGTTCACCACCCGCTTGTTTGATCAAATCCATTGTGGCCATGGCCAATCCAGCACCGTTGACCATACAACCCACATTGCCATCGAGATCCACATAATTCAAGCCTACTTGTTTGGCTTCTACTTCAATAGGGTTTTCTTCACGCAAATCTATTAAATCTACATAATCTTTATGTCTAAAAAGCGCATTGTCATCAATGGTAACTTTAGCGTCGACCGCCAAGATTTTATCATCACTAGTTTTTAAAACTGGGTTAATTTCAAATAATGAAGAATCAGATTTAACATAAGCGGTATATAACGAAGTAACAAATTTTGTCATTTCTTTAAAAGCCAGTCCAGACAATCCTAAATTAAAAGCTATGCGTCTCGCTTGAAAAGGCATAAGACCAACTGATGGATCAATCTCTTCAGTAAAAATCAAATGAGGTGTTTTTTCGGCAACAGATTCAATATCCATACCTCCTTCGGTAGAATACATAATCATATTACGCCCTTTGGCACGATTTAATAGTACGGACATATAAAACTCACTGGTTTCACTTGCCCCAGGATAGTAGACATCTTCGGCAACCAAAACTTGATGGACCTTTTTGCCTGCTTTAGAAGTTTGTGGAGTGACCAAGTTCATACCAATAATCTGTCCTGCGATTTCCTCTACTTCTTTTAAGTTTTTAGCTAGCTTTACGCCACCTCCTTTACCGCGCCCACCTGCATGGACTTGTGCTTTGATTACAAACCAACTTGTTCCTGTTTCTTGAGTTAATTGTTTAGCAGCAACAACGGCTTGTTGAGGATTTTGAGCTACAATACCACGTTGGATTTTCACTCCAAAGCTGCTTAATATCTCTTTTCCTTGATATTCGTGTAAATTCATCTTTGTATTAAAAATTAATTGGAACAAAAGTAAACATACCATTGCTTTTAACCAATATTTTTCCCTATTGATTAAGAGGCTTATTAAATTTGCATTCTTTATGCCTTTTTTTTAAAGAATTAATAGCTTTTGAGTTGAAAAAACTTTATAGCTTTGCAGCCTAATTTAAATTTCAATAAAATGGAACACAATACCTTATTACAAATTGCAAGGGACTATGGTAGTCCTGTTTACGTTTATGATGCTGAAAAAATAGGATCTCAATACAAACGTTTAACGTCTGCATTTAATAAGGTTAAGAAGCTGAAGATCAATTATGCCGTTAAAGCCTTATCCAATATCTCTGTTTTAAAGCTTTTCAATACTTTGGGTTCAGGTTTGGATACCGTTTCCATACAAGAAGTTAAACTGGGATTGGCCGCTGGCTTTGATCCCAAACAAATTATTTTTACTCCTAATGGGGTATCCCTAAAAGAAATTGAGGATGTCTCCAAATTAGGCGTACAAATCAATATTGATAATTTATCGATTCTGGAACAATTTGGTACTAAATATCCTAAAATTCCAATTTGTATCCGTATTAATCCCCATGTCATGGCTGGAGGAAATACCAATATTTCTGTAGGTCATATTGACAGTAAATTTGGGATTTCAATACACCAGACACCGCTTGTTTTGCGTATTGTTGAAAATACTAAGATGAATATTAATGGAATTCACATGCATACAGGCAGTGATATTTTGGATATCGATGTGTTTTTATACGCCAGTGAAATTTTATTCGACACGGCAAAAAATTTCAAAAATTTAGAATTTTTAGATTTCGGTTCAGGATTTAAAGTGCCTTACAAAGCTGGAGACATTGAAACTAATATTGAAGAGTTTGGTGAAAAACTAACCAAACGCTTTAACGAATTTTGTAAAGAATACGGCAAACAACTAACTCTGGCCTTCGAACCTGGTAAATTTTTGGTGAGTGAAGCTGGCTTTTTTCTTGCAAAAGTGAATGTGGTAAAACAAACCACTTCAACCGTTTTTGCTCAAATCGATTCTGGTTTTAATCACTTAATCCGTCCTATGCTTTACGGCTCCCAACATGAAATCATCAACATTTCAAATCCGAATGGAAAAGAACGTTTTTACTCAGTAGTAGGTTATATATGCGAAACCGACACCTTTGCCAATAACCGACGTATTAATGAAATAAGTGAAGACGATATTTTATGCTTCAAAAATGCAGGAGCATATTGTTATACCATGTCTAGTAACTACAACTCGCGTTATAGACCAGCAGAAGTACTTTGGTATAAAGACAAGGCTCATTTAATCAGAAAAAGAGAAACCTTTGATGATATCTTAAAAAACCAAGTTGAAATTCAACTTTAATATCTAAAACGCCTTATTATTAAGGCGTTTTTTTTTGCCATCTTCCTCCTCATTTATACGTTCAGAAAGTACAAACAAATAAATTCGTATTTTTCAGTATTATTAAAGCATATGGCGAACCATTTCAATATTGATAAGGATATCCGAATTGCTGAAACTTTACCGGCTAAATTTTATAGAAGCCAAAAAGTCTTTGACGCGATTAAAGAAGCCGTTTTTTTAAAAACTTGGCAATGGATTGGCGATGAAAGCTTGGTTCCCATTGCTCAAACGGTGCACCCGTTTATCTTTTTAGACCATTATATTACAGAACCATTAGTCCTGATTCGAGATAAAGAAAATACTCTAAAATGTTTCAGCAATGTATGTACACATCGCGGAAATATTGTTGTGGAAAATCCTGGAAAAGTTTCCCAATTGCGGTGTCAATATCATGGAAGGCGATTTCACTTGGATGGCACTTTTAAATCGATGCCCGAATTTGAAGAGGCCAAAAACTTCCCAAGACCTTGTGACAATTTACGTGAATTTTTAGTCGCCACATTAGAACCCTTTATTTTTGTGAGCCTTAACCCCGCTTTTGATTTTGATACCGTATTACAGGTCATGATTGAGCGCATAGGTTTTTTGCCCTTGCAACAATTCAAGTTGCGCAACGATTTATGCAAGGACTATCTTGTAAACTGTCATTGGGCATTGTATTGCGATAATTATCTTGAGGGATTTCATATTCCTTTTGTACATGATGACTTACATACTGTACTCGATTATGGAAATTACACCACCGAAATTTATAAACATTGCAACCTTCAGATTGGTTACGCCAGTTCGGGGGAGGATGTGTTTGACCTACCCGAATATCATAAAGATTATGGTAAATCCGTTAGTGCTTATTATTATTGGATTTTCCCTAATATGATGTTTAACTTTTACCCATGGGGCTTATCCATTAATATTGTAAAACCTATCTCCTTAAACCAAACCAAAGTCTCGTTTATTACCTATGTCTACGATGAAACCAAGCTTAATAAAGGAGCTGGAGCACTTTTGGACAAGGTTGAACGTGAAGATGAAGCTGTGGTTGAGAGCGTCCATAAAGGAGTACAATCCAGATTTTATACGACAGGTCGTTTTTCTCCCACCAGAGAGAAAGGGGTGCATCATTTTCATAGGCTCCTTGCTAAATATTTAGCTTAAAATAATTAAAAAAATAGTCTCCCTATTACTATTTTAAACTCAATTAAAAAATAATAAGTAGGAAATTTAATATAAATAAAAAAAAATAGTATATTTAAAATCTCCAAGACAGAATTTTTTGGTGTTTTTTATTAGAGTTAATAGCAATTTTTCCTCAAAGCTATAGTAGTAACCTAAGCCCTAGATTGATTTTTATTGTAAGTAAAACTGAAGTTAGCCCAACCTCTAACTCGTTATTATATTAATTATTAAAATCAATTCTAACCAAAACCAAAAATTATGAGAAAATTACTCTATTTAGTATTGCTATTACCCATTTTGGCTTTATCGCAAGGAAACAACAGTTACTTATTAAACATGTCCGAAATTACTGTAAAACAAGGTCATGACGCCCAATTTGTAGAAGGTGTTAAAGCATGGAAAAAATGCTATGCAGATAACGGAGGCACCGACAAATGGAACTTTTGGCGACGTGTTCAAGGAGAAGGCACCGTATATGTGCTTACTAGCACAATGGCCAATTGGGCCGAAATGGATAAAGATGATGACGCTGCAGGAAAAGCATGTCGTATGAATGTGGTCAATTTAATTATACCAAATGTAAAATCTTTTGAATATAATATTGCACAGTCCATGCCAAATTTAAGTAGGTCGTCTGCTATGCCAGAAACTACATCTTTAGTTTGGGTTTACAATATAAAAACAAGTAATTCTGCTAGTTTTTTAGAAGCTGTAGGTGAAATGACTACTACGTTAAAAAAAGCAGAAGGAGACTCTAGAGGAACATGGTACAATGTTCAAGGCGGTGCGCCAGATCGATCCAATTATTTTATAAGTGTTCCTTATGATAATTTTGCTGCAATGGACGTCGATAGTGATGGCGTCTGGAAAGTTTATGAAAAAGCTAACGGCAAGGCCAAAACAGATGCACTGAGAGCAAAATTTAGAGCCTCTGTTTCTTCAGATTGGTCTTATATGTATACCTTAAACAAGGAGCTATCAAACCAATAACCAACTAATCAAATAGCTCTGTTATATTCGGGTGCGATTTCACTATTGCACCCGTTTATTACCTGTAGTCTGCTTTATTTTAATTTTTTCTAATTAATTCAAAACAAGACTTAAAACAAACCAAAATTTCTTATTCCCAACCAAAAACACCAATATGATAACAAACAAATTAAAAGGGCTAGTCTTTACAAGTTTTGTAATTCTGGTCTCAGTTACAAGTTGTAAACAGGAAACTGAGCAACAACTGAAACTAGCAAGCGTAGAAGAGCTTGGACAAATGAATCGAGATTTTGCCAAAGCCTTAATGGCTGGTGACGCTGATGCTGCTGCAAATTTATATGATGAACAGGCATCGCTCTTACCTCCTCACGAACCCATTGTAACAGGACGTGAAAAGATTAAAGCCTATTGGCAGGGTGCCATTGACGCCGGTTTGATCGGTGCTTCAGTCCATACTATTAGTGCTGGTAGTGATGGCGATTTGGGATACGAAGTTGGCACTTTTGAATTACAATTTAAGGATGAAAACGATTCCATAATAGTTGACAAAGGAAAATATACCGAAATCCTTAAACGGAATGCCGAAGGAAAATGGATATCCCTTTACGGCATGTGGAGCAATAACGAATGATTTGGAAATATTCAAAAATTAAAATTCTCATTATCGATAAACTATTTATCAGCAATAAATTATTAACCAACCAATTAAACAATTATGAGCGATCAAAACACAAAAAACAGTGGTATTTTAAAAATAGCCGCTGTACTTTTTATTATTTGGGGCATCCTAGGACTTATGGACGCCAAGAACTATTCTTATTCTGGATATAGTTCAGATAACAATAAAATTACACAAGTAAAAGAGGGCAGCCCGGCCGAAGCTGCTGGAATGCAAGTAGGAGATGTTATGAAAAGCTATGACGGAATTTCAGTAACAGATTCCAAAGCATTTTCAAAAAGAAATCGAACTGAAATTGGACAAACTGTTGAAATTGTTTTAGACAGAAATGGCGAGGAACAGGCATTAGCTGTAACGTATACCGCATTGCCAGACAAAAACAGTACACTTAACATAACGGCCTTTATTATGGGTTTGTTATTTGTGCTCTTGGGGCTTTATATCGATCAAAAAAAGAAAACAGCACTTAGTTTTTCTTTTGCTGTATTTGGGGTTCTTTTTGGATTTATTTGGTTCAATGGCCCTTATATAAATCCAGGGTTTTTAAATGAACTTGTAAATAGCATTAACATCACTTTGGTCATGTTTGCGTTCGTAGCTTTGGCGCGTTTCATTCTGCAATACCCACCACAGAGTTCATTTTTAAATGGTGGCAACAGTCGTTTGATATATGCTCCGGCAGCTTTAATTGTGCTCATTGTATGGATATTGAACTTCACACAGCCTGATAGTACCAGCACCTTAAACGTTACTATCACGATGTTGTTTTTTGCAGTCATTGTATTTTATTTTGGATTATCATTAGTGACGCTGATCTCCAAATATTCAAAAGCCAATGCTGAAACTAAAAAATCTCTAGGATTAAATCATATGTTGTTAGGTGCTGTTTTAGGACTACTCCCCTTTTTAATCGTTTTTACAATCACACGAATTTCACCAACTACGATAGTGCCAGGAAATGACTATTTGTTCTTGACTTTTGCATTCATCCCGATATTCTTTTCAATGGCGCTTTTGAAAAAAAGTTAAATAAAATTAGATGACATTTAAACAATTGTAAATGAATTTGAGTTGAGAAATAAGCTGAACAAAAAATTATTATTAAATAAATGGACAGATTGTGAGTAGGATTCCTATATACAATCTGTCCATTTTCTAAATTTTAACAATTCCCAAAATATTAAAGGAAACATATATTCCTTAATTTTATGTGGATCAATAACAAATAACCTTAAAACCAATTAAATATGAAAAGTTCAATTAAGTTACTAGGTCTCGCCCTAACTTTATTTTTAGCAAGTTGCAATTCCAACGAAAAGCACGTACAGGATAATATAGCCATGTACTCTCAAACATGGGACGACATTATAAACAATGGCAATTTAGAGCGCATCAACGATTCCAATTTTGATGAAAATGTCACGATGGCCTCAAGTCCTGAAAACATCGTGGGAATTGAAGGTTTTAAAGCCTATTACTCCAACTTTGTCACTGGATTTTCGAATGTCGATTTTACCATTGTCGATGTTTTCGGGCAGGGCGATAAACTGGTAAAACATTGGAGATTTAAAGGCAACAATTCGGGTGAATTCTTCGGAATGCCTGCCACAGGTAAAGATGTTGACATTGAAGGTACTACGCTGGTTGAAATGAAAGATGGAAAAATTGCCAAGGAACAAGATTTCTTTGACAATTTAACATTCATGCAGCAGTTGGGGATCGCTTCTTCACCAAATAATGTAGCTGTAATCGATGGTGTTTATAAAGCATTTGGCACTGGTGATATTCCAAACGCTGTAGCGGCCATGGATCCCAATATCGTTTGGAACGAAGCAGAGAACTTCCCATATGCCGATAATAATCCTTATATAGGTCCTGATGCGATTGTAAATGGCGTGTTTGCCCGAATAGGCAACGACTGGGACAATTTTCATTTAGCAGATTTAAAACTCCATGACATGTCCAACAATATGGTATTGGCCACGGGTAGATATCGAGGCACCAGCAAAAAAAGCGGAAAAGCTTTAGATGCCCAAATGGCCCATTTGTGGACGCTTAACAACGGAAAAATTGTTGCTTTTCAACAATACGCTGATACTAAAGGAGTGGCAAAAACCATAGGAAAATAATTTCTAAATGTAGAGTTTATAATCTTTGCCATGAATTTAATCAAATCAACCAGAATCCAATCCATCGACCTGCTTAGAGGAGTGATCATGGTCATTATGGCACTGGACCACGTACGGGATTATTTTCATTTGGGAGCACTTTCGTACGATCCAGTAAATATGGAAACCACCAATCCGGTCTTGTTTTTTACAAGATTTATCACCCATTATTGTGCACCCATATTTATCTTTTTGGCCGGCACCTCCGCTTTTTTATACGGTACAAAAAAAACAAAGGCACAGCTGGCCAAGTTTTTAGTGACCCGAGGATTTTGGTTGATTATTGTAGAAATTGTCATCATGGACTTTTTATGGTGGTTCGATATCACTTATGGTTTTATCAATCTACAGGTGATTTGGGCCATTGGCATTTGTATGATCCTATTGGGAATCATCATCTATTTGCCAAAAAAAGCCATCCTCCTATTGGGTTTGGTCATGGTTTTTGGCCATAATCTTCTGGATGGTATTGTTATGCAAGGCTCAAGTCTTAAATCCATCATTTGGTATGTGCTGCACCAACAAAGTGTGGTGCCGTTTGGAACGCGATTTGTTGGGATTTTTTACCCGATCATTCCTTGGGTAGGCGTCATGGCATTGGGATATTGCTTTGGAAACCTATTTCAATCTGGATTTGATGCCCAATTACGGAAAAAATGGTTGTTGCGTTTGGGAATAGGCTCGGTAGTTTTATTTTTAATTTTAAGGGGCATCAATAGTTATGGTGATCCCATTCCGTGGGAGGTTCAAAAAAATGGTACATTCACTTTGATGTCTTTCTTAAATGTGTACAAGTATCCCCCTTCCCTCTTGTTTCTTTTGATTACCATTGGGCCTGGATTTTTGTTCTTGTATGCCACGGAATCCCTTCAAAATAAAGTCACCAATTTCTTTTTGGTATTTGGCCGGGTTCCATTTTTCTATTACGTACTCCATATTTTTTTGATTCATGCCGGAGCAATGCTTGGGTTGATGATCACTGGAGGCCATTGGAAAGATATGATATTGGACAATTCTTCATTCACCACCGATAAATTGGCCAACTACGGTTATTCCATGTTTGTGGTATATTTAGTGTGGATTGCAGTTGTTCTTGTACTCTATCCAATTTGTAAAAAATATATGGAATACAAAATCAAAAACAAAGACAAGTGGTGGTTAAGCTATTTATAAATCTAACATGAACTATTAACAAATAAAATAAAACCAATGAATTTCACCTATAAATACTCAAAAGGACTTTTTATCGCACTTCTTATCTTACTGATGCCCATTAATAAACTATTGGCACAAGACACCCGATTAATGTCTCAGCCCGCATTAAGTGATACACAAATTGCGTTTATATATGCTGAAGATTTGTGGGTGGCAAACAGGGATGGGTCCAATCCAAAACGATTGACCATCGACGAGGGCATAGAATCCAATCCTATTTTTTCGCCCGACGGTAAAACCATTGCATTTAATGCCCAATATGACGGCAATACTGATGTTTATGTGGTTCCAACATCTGGTGGAGTACCAAAGCGCCTTACTTGGCATCCTTATGCCGATTTGGTAAGGGATTTTACTCCCGATGGCAAAAATGTGTTATTTATATCACAGCGAAATTCATATACAAATCGTTATTTTCAGGGTTATACCGTGCCCATAAATGGGGGTACTATCAGTACCTTAAAAATTCCGAACCTTTTTTGGGCCAGTTATTCACCAGACGGAAATTATATTGCCTATACCACTATATATGATGCATTTAATCAATGGAAGCATTATCGAGGTGGCACTATCAGCACCATTTGGATCTATAATACCAAAACTCACAAAGTAGATGTAGTCCCAAAACCCGCTGGGGGAAGTAATGACTCCAAACCACAATGGATGGGCGATAATGTGTATTTTAGAAGTGACCGCGATGGTGAATTCAATCTTTACAAATACAATGTGGCTTCAAAACTAGTATCAAGCCTTACATCATATCCCCACTTTCCTGTTTTAGACCTGAATACACATAATGATAATATCATTTTTGAACAAGCTGGTTATTTGCACATTTATAATACAAATTCTAAAACTGCCAATCAGCTAAAGATTCATATTGCAACCGATTTATTAGAGTTGCGCCCGCGCTATGTATCCGGAGCCAATTATTTACGATGGGCAGGAATTTCACCATCTGGAGCAAGAGCAGTAATCGATTTTAGAGGTGATATTGTAACGCTTCCTGCCAAAAAGGGTGATCCAGATAATATCACCAATACTCCGGGAATTCATGAAAAATTTCCTGAATGGTCCCCAGATGGTTCACGTATCGCTTATTTTTCTGATGAATCTGGTGAATACGCCATCCATATTAATAACTTACAAAGCCAAAATGTTCAAAAAATAGCACTTAACGGAGCAGGTTTTTATGCTTTTATACACTGGTCACCTGATAACAAAAAACTTGCTTTTGTGGATAATAGTAGAAGTCTTTATGTATGCAATATAGACACTAAAAAAATCACAAAAATTGCCTCTGACCAATTGTATTATCCTGGTGTTTTTAGGGAATTGTTTGGGAGTTGGAGCTCAGATTCCAACAATATTTCATATACCATAGTTACCGAAACCAATTTTGAACAGGCTTTTATTTACAATTTGGAAACTAATGCTTCTAAGCCAATTTCAGACGGATTATCAAATGTCACCCATCCAGTTTTTGACCCAAGTGGAAAATACCTATATATGTTTGCTTCAACTGATGCCGGCCCGGTGGTAAATTGGTTCGATCAATCCAATATTGACATGGAATTGTCCAACAATATCTATTTGGTCACATTACAAAAAGATGTACGTTCCCCTTTTGCCAAAGAGAATGATTTAGAAGAACCCAAAAAAGAAGATATTGTAACTAAAAAAGAAGAAGAACCCAAAAAAGAGGCGGTAAAAAAACTAGCTATCGATTGGGAAGGGATTGCCAACCGAATTGTGGACGTCCCATTACCTAAAGGCCAATATTCCGATCTCAAACTTGCCAATGAAGGTGAACTTTATTATTTAAAAAATGAGCCACATGGAAATACGTCAACATTATATAAATATGACCTGAAAACTAAAAAAGAAGAAGCCATAATGCCTGTAGATGGTTATGAAATTTCGGCAGACACCAAAAAGATGCTATTTATAAAAAAAGAGCAATTGGGCATTGTTGATACGGGTAAAAAAGCTGAAGACGACTTGGTGGATGTTTCCGCAATTCAAATTAAAATCGACCCTAAAGCAGAATGGGAAAATATTTTCAATGAAGCCTGGCGTGTTAATCGAGATTATTTTTATGATCCAGGTATGCACGGTGTCGACTGGGATGCGATGAAAACAAAATACAAAGCATTTCTACCCGACCTGAGCTGTAAAAGCGATTTGTACCAAGTAATGGGTTGGATGTTCAGCGAATTGGGGGTTGGACACCATCGATTTGGTTACAGGGGCGATCACCTAAACACTGCAAAAAGTATAAATGGTGGATTGTTGGGCGCTGATTTTATTCAAAAAAACAATCGCTTTCAAATTTCAAAAATTTATGGTGGCTTAAACTGGAATCCCGAAATGCGCTCACCACTAACTGAACCAGGCGTTAATGTTAGTACGGGTGACTACATTATTGAAGTAAATGGTAAAAATGTGACTTCACAAGACAATCTTTACAGCTTCTTTGAAAATACGGCAGATAAAATCACCACACTAAAAGTAAGTACCAATGCCGATGGTTCTCAATCTAGAACCATTAAGGTAACACCAATTGATAATGAATGGGACCTGCGAAGACGTGATTGGGTTGAAGGCAATATGAAAAAAGTTCATGAGGCGACCAACGGGCAAGTTGCCTACGTATATGTTCCAAATACCTCAACCGCGGGGCACGAGTATTTTAAACGCTACTTCTTCCCGCAAGCCACCAAAAAAGCCATCATTGTAGATGAGCGATTTAATGGTGGCGGTTCCCTGGCCGATTATTATATTGATATACTATTAAAACCCCATCAAGCCAATTGGAATTTTAGATATGGTAAGGATTTAAAATCACCTAGCGCCTCTATTCAAGGTCCTAAAGTGTTGATTACCGATGAAACCGCTGGATCAGGTGGTGATTATTTCCCATGG
Organism: Flavobacteriaceae bacterium LMO-SS05; assembly: GCA_051814705.1. Lineage (GTDB taxonomy): Bacteria > Bacteroidota > Bacteroidia > Flavobacteriales > Flavobacteriaceae > Geojedonia. Next base: position 1,434,312 of record JBPWQW010000001.1, on the reverse strand, counting down.
ATGTTTCGAAAATTTAAGGTGGGCACCATTGTTGGCAAACGCACTTGGGGAGGATTGGTTGGCGTATTGGGCTATCCTGAATTTATTGATGGTGGAAGTGTCACCGCTCCTAATGTTGCCTTTTATACAGAAGAAGGCTTTAAAGTAGAAAATGAAGGTGTAGCACCAGATATTGAAGTAGAACAATGGCCAGAACTTGTGATCAACGGACATGATCCACAACTCGAAAAAGCCATTGAGGTTGTGTTAAAACAGCTTCAAGAAAACCCACCTAAAGAAGTTAAAAGACCAGCATATCCAGATAAAACGAAACAGTAAAAAACAGGAACAGAAATGAATGCCCGTTAGCATTCATTTCTGTTCTAAATTTTGACCATATTCCAAATACAATCGGTTAATTCTAGATGCACTTCGAGTAAAAATTTAATATAAAGAATTGCAGAAAGATTTGGATCCACCCATCCATAATATAGAAAAACAACTGGTCATTAAATCATAACTCTTATTTTTATATATTTATTAACCCATATCCATTTTAAATAAGCAACCTGCATTTTTAACAACCAAACTATTAACTATGAAATATTTCTATCTGCTTATCGTATCCTTACTTATATGTGTCAACAGCACAGCTCAAAAAACCCAAAAACTGGATCTCTTGGATGTTTTTAATATGGAATATGTTTCCGATCCTCAAATCTCTCCAAATGGCAACCACATTATTTATGTCCGGAATTTTAAAGATGTCATGACAGATCGAAACTTGTCAAATCTTTGGATGGTAAATGTGGATGGTAGCCAAAACAGGCCCCTTACCACAGGAAACCAGAACGATTTTGCACCAAGTTGGTCACACGATGGAACTAAAATAGTGTTCAAATCGAACATGAAAGACGATAAAGTAAAACTCTATATGATGTGGATGGACTCCAAAGCTGTTGTAGCTCTTACCAACACTCCTGAAAGTCCTGGTTCAGTATCATGGTCTTGGGACGATACCCATTTGACGTTTTCTATGTTTGTACCTGCTGCCAAAACATCACCTATCAACTTACCACAAAAACCTGAAGGTGCCAAATGGAATGCACCTCCCATTTATATTGACCAGATGAACTACAAAGGTGATGGTCAAGGCTACCTTAAAAGTGGGAACGACCAATTATTTATAATCTCTACTGATGGTGGGACTCCAAGACAGCTCACTTTTACTGCTGACAACTACAGAAATCCTATTTGGTCTAAAGATGGGAAATCACTTTATTTTGGTGCCAATCTTCATGAAGACCACGAAATGGAACCTTTGGATAGCGAAATTTACCAGCTCAATATCAGCACAGGAGCCATTAAAGCACTCACTACTCGAAAAGGTCCAGATGGTGGAGCCGTTGTGTCGCCCGATGGAAGCAAAATTGCCTATACAGGTTTTGATGACACCTATCAAGGTTATACCGTGACCAAACTGTACGTGATGAATGCCGATGGTTCTAATAGCAGAATACTAACCAAAGATTTAGACCGAGATATTTCTAACCCAATTTGGGAAGATAATGGCAATGGTCTTTATTTTCAGTATGACGAAAAAGGGGATACCAAAATTGGCCATGTAGCACTAACCGGAAAAATAAGGACGATTGCAGAGCATCTTGGTGGACTTTCATTAGGTCGTCCATACAATGCCGCTTCGTATACTGAAGCCAAAAACAGACTTGCCTATACCCTTGGTGGCACTGACCATCCCGCAGATTTAGCGGTTTGGAATGGAGGTGAAACCAAACGGATTACCAATTTAAACAAAGACCTGTTTGCTGACAAACCACTTGGCAAGGTCCAAGAAATCTGGTGGAAGTCTACTTATGACGATAGAGACATTCAAGGTTGGCTCGTCACACCTCCAAACTTTGATGCTACTAAAAAATATCCGTTTATCCTCGAAATACACGGAGGTCCTTTTGCGAGTTATGGTTCCGTGTTTTCGGCTGAAATCCAAATGTATGCCGCTGCAGGTTATGTGGTTTTATATGCCAACCCTAGAGGAAGTACAAGTTATGGACAAGAGTTTGGAAATTTGATTCATCATGATTATCCTAACCACGATTATGATGACCTTATGTCGGGTGTTGATGCTGTAATCAAAATGGGCAATGTGGATACCAAAAATCTTTTTGTTACTGGTGGTTCAGGTGGTGGCGTACTGACTGCTTGGATTGTTGGCAAAACCAACAGATTTAAGGCTGCTGTGGTGGCCAAACCGGTGATTAACTGGTATAGTTTTGTGTTGTATGCCGATAGCCCTGCCTTTTTCTACAAATATTGGTTTAGCGATAAACCTTGGGACAATCCTGAAGCCTATTTAAAAAGATCACCATTATCTTATGTTGGCAATGTCACTACTCCAACCATGTTATTAGGTGGTGAAGACGATTTTAGGACACCTATAAGCGAACAGGAACAGTTTTATGCAGCACTCAAAATTCAACAAGTAGAAACTGCTATGGTAAGAATTCCAGGAGCTTCACATGGTATTGCTGACAAACCAAGTAATCTCATTGCCAAAATTGCAAGCATCTTGGCTTGGTTTGATAAATATAAGAGCAAAGATTAGTTTTCAATGCTAAAGCTCTTCCGTAACATTCGTAAAAACCTAATCACTCAAGGCAAAACCACCAATTACCTAAAATACGCTATTGGCGAAATAATCCTCGTGGTGATTGGCATTTTGATTGCTTTACAGATCAACAATTGGAATGAACAAAGGAAAGCCAAAATTTCTGAAGCCAACTTTTTCGAAAATGTGTTATTGGATTTAGTAAAAGATGAAGAAAAACTTGACTATTACAAAGAATTCCATTGCAAAAGAATCGACTATCTAGACACTTTGTTAACCTATGTTAGAAACCCAAATATAAGCATGGGCATCGAAAAGTTTGGAATGTACGTAGAACCTTTGTTCTATTCTGCTAACCCAACTAATTACTCAAACACTTTTGAATCTGCCAAATCTATGGGGGCTTTTAATAATTTTAAAGAGAAAGAACTCATCAAAGCGCTCTCACAGTATTATGCAGATTTCGTTTTGATTGAGCAAACCTTTAGTTCGATTTTAAGATTCGTTGAAAATCAATTTGAACCTTTGATGTACACATTGCCTGAAGGGTATATGACAGAAGACACCGGAATTTTGGTCATAAATGAAGAAAATGTACAAGCATTTTACACTAAGATTGCTACCATAAAAGATTACCGTAACCTCACTATAGATTATGAAAGGATTTTAAAAACCCCATCTATGGAAAATTATTTAATTGGTGATATGGGACGTTCCTACAATGCATTAGGTAAGATCATGGCCCGACAAGCCATGCTGAAAAACCTTAAAGAAAAAATACAACAATATGATTAAGCTTTTTAGAAATATTAGGAAACAATTGCTTAACGAAGGCAAGATTACCAACCCTGCCTTGCCTACAGGCAGACACCTAAAATACGCCGTTGGTGAAATTTTACTTGTCGTAATCGGCATTTTGATTGCTCTTCAGGCCAATAACTGGAATGAGAATAGAAAGGAAAGTGGTATTGAACAAGAATATTTAAGTCGCTTGCAAACCGAAATTGAAAAAGACCATAAGACCCTTTTATTTTCCAAAGACCTCGCCAATGAGCGTATCCATCAAGTGGAAATTTTGAGTGAAGCAATAACACATCCTGATTCATTGTTCAATAATCCCAATGAAATTATTGAAATTATCGAAAAAGTAACCTGGCTTTCCTATTTGCCCCTATCAAGAATTGTATTTAACGAGTTACAAACTACCGGAAATATGACCCTTATTCATTCCAAAGAGATAAGGGAACAATTGGCCACTTACTATGCCGAAGCTAATCATTGGGAAATGATTTTAAATGCCCAGGAATATCAAAAAGAATTTGGACACGAAACAGCAGGATTGCTAAGCAAGGACATACTGGCACATATCGAAAATTCTGAACCTCTTTATATGGTACGTTCCAAAAAAAAATTGGATTTCAATTTAACTGACCAAGAGTTCAATCACATTATCAAAATATTGGCATCCAAAACTGGAGCAACAAAATTATTGCCTCAAATTTATCACTATCACATCCTTTCAAAAAAAGTGATTGATTTGTTAATTTCAAAAAATGAGGAGTTATTCAGTATTATTAATAACCATTTGAAATAGATTTTAAGATGATCAAATTCTTTAGAAACATCCGTCAAAAACTCCTTGAACAAGGCAAAACCACTAACTATCTAAAATATGCGCTTTGTGAGATTATAAAACGTCCCATTAGGGACTACATATCGGTAGCAAATTGCAGAATTGTTAACCAACGTGCCTTTAGGTACGCTATATAAACAAATAACAATGGCAAACACCTATACACAAATACATATCCAAGCAGTCTTCGCCGTTCAAGGCAGGCAAAGCCTCATTAAAAATGAATGGAAGGATGAAATGTATAAATATATAACAGGAATTATCCAAAACAACGAACACAAAGTATTGCAGATTAATGGAATGCCTGACCACATCCACATTCTTTTAGGAATGCGTCCAACACAATCGCTTTCAGATTTGATGAAACAAGTAAAACAAGATTCATCAAAATGGATTAACAACAAAGGTTTTGTCAACAGAAAATTTTCGTGGCAAGCTGGATTTGGGGCTTTTTCGTATTCAAAATCAGAATTGGCAAACGTCATTAATTATATCAAAAATCAAGAACAACATCATAAAATCATAACATTTCAAGACGAATATTTACAATTGTTGAAAGAATTCGATATCCAATTTGATGAACGGTATATTCTGAAACCAATACTGTAATATATGCTGTGCTTAAAGGCACAAAAACCATTTTGACTAAAATTTTAGCTACCAATATGTAGTCCCTAACGGACAATAATTAACTGAAACATGATAAAACTCTTCCGTAACATTCGCAAAGACCTCCTTACCACCAACCCTGCCTCCGTCAAGGCTTCGGCTGGCACGTATCTTAAATACGCCATGGGCGAAATTATAAAATGTCTCATTAGGGACTGTATATCGGTAACAAATAACAGAATTGTCAACCAGCGTGCCTTTAGGTACGCTATATAAACAAATAACAATGGCAAGCATCTATACACAAATCCTCCCTCTCTTGGGAGGGAAAAAATAAAAAGCTATGATCAAATTCTTCCGTAACATTCGCAAAGACCTCCTTAGCACCAACCCTGCCTCCGCCAAGGCTTCGGCTGGCACGTACCTCAAATACGCCATTGGTGAAATTATAAAATGTCCCATTAGGGACTGTATATCGGTAACAAATAACAGAATTTTCAACCAGCGTGCCTTTGGGTACGCCATATAAATGAAGCAAAATTGGAAAATAAATGAGCATATGTTGTACCTAAAGGCACAAAAACCATTTTGACTAAAATTTTAGCTACCAATATGTAGTCCCTAACGGGACAATAATTAACTGAAACATGATAAAACTCTTCCGTAACATTCGCAAAGACCTCCTTACCACCAACCCTGCCTCCGTCAAGGCTTCGGTTGGCACGTGCCTTAAATACGCCATTGGTGAAATTATAAAATGTCCATTAGGGACTACATATCGGTAGCAAATAACAGAATTGTCAACCAGCGTGCCTTTAGGCACGCCATACAAACAAATAATAATGACAAACACCTATACACAAATCCTCCATCTCTTGGGAGGGAAAAAATAAAAAGCTATGATCAAACTCTTCCGTAACATCCGAAAAGACCTCCTTAACAAAGGCAAAACCACCAACCTAACCTCCGAAAAGTCTTCGGTTGGCACGTACCTAAAATACGCCATGGACGAAATTATAAAATGTCCCATTAGGGACTGTATATCGGTAACAAATAACAGAATTGTCAACCAGCATGCCTATAGGTACGCCATATAAACAAATAACAATGGCAAGCATCTATACACAAATAATTGTACTGTCAGCTCAATCTTTTAGCATCTGATTTTGGGATGTCTTTCAAGAAAAAATCAAATAATACACTTATTCTCTTACCTTACCTGTAAACACATTGGCTTTAGAGTTGAATGGATTACCCGAAGCGCGTCTTAGCAACACCACTTGGCCACAATGCCAAATAGCATCTGCAATTGGGCCATTAATAGCATTCCAAAACGGAATGTGGCGTTCACCAAAAATGATGTTGTATTCTGATATATCAGCACTGGTTCTCAAAATATCGGCTGCCGTTTTTAAATTGATAAGTGTTTGTTTACGTTTATCTTCAAAACGCATCGCGGAGATATCATTCTTGGTATTAGCTTGTTTTAAAGTTGAATTGACAATGGTATACGATAAATCTAAAATATGGTCAACCGTTTCAGCTGAAGTTCGCGCTTCTGCATTTGACTGATATTCCAAATCTTCATTCCTTAAGCCTTCGGTTGCCCAGTAATATCTAAACCCCAAGCCGTCCACCATTCGAGCGGCAACTGTTCCTGCTGTAAAAGTTTCAGGATAATCTGGGATTTCATAATAGGGCAATGGTGCTTCAGCAGGGTCTTGAGCATATAAAGCAATCCCTGAAAAGACGAAGCAAAAGGCTATAAAGGTTTTCATTTTATGTTAATGATTATCGTTTGAGATGCCATACTTATCAAACAAATAGACCAATGAAGCCATCGTAGCTGCACCGAGTTCCAATTCGCGTTTATTAATGGCATCAAAAGTATCAATGCTGGTATGATGGTAATCAAAATAACGTTGGGAATCTGGACGTAATCCTGCCAAAACATTGGCATTACCCTTAAGTGGTCCAATATCGGCACCACTCCCGCCTTTTTCAAAATAATGAATCAAATAGGGTTTAAATAAGGGCTTCCATTCCAATACTTGATTAAAGATCTCGTCACTGCAATCAAAACTAAACCCTCTTGGGCTGAATCCACCGGAATCGCTTTCCAACGCAAAAATATGGTTCTCGCCTTTTTGTTTGGCCACTTCGGCATATTTAGTACCACCTCGCAAACCATTTTCTTCATTCATAAATAACACGACTCTAATACTCCGTTTGGGTTTTATTCCAATGTCTTTTAAAAGTCTTAATACATCCATAGACTGTACGCAACCCGCACCGTCGTCATGTGAACCATCTCCCAAATCCCAAGAATCCAAATGTCCACCAACCACGATATACTCATTGGGAAATTCACTTCCAGTAATTTGTCCAATCACATTATAAGACTGTACTTCGCTTAATTGCTGGCAATTTTGTCGAAAGAAAAACTTAAGGCTTTTGTCAAGAGACAACATTCCACTCAACAGTTCGGCATCGTTGGTACTGATAGCTGCCGCAGGAATACGTTGTGTGATGGGTAAATCTCCATAGCTCATGGTTCCAGTGTGTGGAAAATCGTCCAAGCGTAAATTCATGGAACGTACAATAACGCCCACAGCCCCATATTTGCTAGCTTCTTTTGCGCCCCAAACCCGCTGATCAACACAACCTCCATAAGCTTCAAAGGTGCTGATCAAGTCAGCCTGCATGGGTCGATTAAAAAACACAATTTTACCTTCAATCTGTGCTCTTCCCAGAGCTGCCAAGTCTTCAATCCCCTTAACTTCAATAATGTTTGCCTTAATACCACCTCCAGGAGTTGCTACTGAACTGCCCAAAGCGCAAATGTTAACGGTAGTGGTTTTTCCTAAACCGGTTTCTATATAGGCGTATTCTGGCGCTCCTCGCACCCAACGAGGCACCATTACCGGCTGCAACCACACTTTATCCAAGCCTAATTTATCTAACTCTGCTTTAGTGTATTCTACTGCACGTTCGGCATTTAAAGACCCCGAAAGGCGACCGCCTATTTGATTGGATAAATAATCCAACCACTGGTAACTATTCCCATTGGTCAATGATGTTTTATATATTTTATTTAGGACTTCGGCATCCGTTTGTGCCGAGATAGTTAAGGATACAAAAAGACTTAAAAGAATGAAAAGTTGCTTCATAAAATGATGGATTTTATTTTAAAATTTAAAAGTACTATTTAAAACAGACATGCTTTCTAAAAAAAAACTTAAAAAAGATGGCTGATACCATTTATTCGCTTTCTAACTTGCGCTTGTACAAGTCTAAATTGGTCTTAATTTCGTCATCCAACTCTGGTTCTTTAATATCGGTAAACGTTTTTAAGGTGTCGTATAAAACTCGAGCCACAAGGTATCGCGCTGTAGCTTTGTCATCTGCAGGAATTATATACCATGGCGCAATATCGGTTGAGGTGTTATTTATAGCCTCTACGTAACAGTGTTGATAGGTATCCCAGAGCTCCCGTTCCTTAATATCGTCTGGCGAAAACTTCCAGTTTTTTTCTTGTTTAACCAAACGGCGAAGCAATCTGTTTTTCTGTTCCTTTTTTGAAAGGTTTAAAAAGAATTTAAAAATAATGGTGCCGTTTTCGGAAATGTGTTTTTCAAAATTATTGATCTGTTCAAAGCGTTGGTTCCAAAAGTTTTCGTCAATATCTTCAATAGACTTAACTGTTGGAATATGTTCATTCAAAATATATTCGGGATGTACTCTAGTGACCAACACATTTTCATAATGTGTACGATTGAAAACACCAAATTTACCACTGGGTGGTAAGGCCATATAGTGCCTCCACAAATAATCATGACGAAGCTCCAAATCGGTTGGGGTTTTAAAGCTGTTTACAACAATCCCTTGAGTATTGAAATCTTTGAAAACTTCACGGATTAAGCTATCCTTTCCGGAGGTGTCCATACCCTGCAAACAGACTAAAACCGCGTACTGACCATGAGCGTACATCGTATTCTGTAATTTGCCCAGCTTTTTTCTAACCTTTACCATGTTGTCTTCGATATCCTCTTTTGAAGCCCCTAAATCGAAACGTGTTTTAAGCTGCCCTACTTGAATAGGATCCATAACTTTAAAGGTTTTAATCGGTACACTTTTCATGAGATCAATTTTAAAATGTTCATTTAATAAATATAGCCAAAAACTGAAGGTTATCTAAAAACACACAGCGCTTTCAAAATTTTTGAACTTTTTTTACAGCTATTCAAAGGGATTCTGACCTCGAGTACTCGGGGCAGAATGGCAAACTTAAATTTTCTTACTTTATGTTGTTTTTATTTAGCAGCAAACAACTTGACATCGTTCTCGCTCACTTCTTTTTCACCCAAAATAATCAGCCGCTCTACGACATTGCGGAGTTCCCTAATGTTTCCTGTCCAGTCGTATTCTTGAAGTAATTTAATGGCTTTAATAGAAAACGTTTTTTTTGCAGTGCCGTGTTCTTCGGCTATTTTGCTGGTAAAATAATCAATGAGTAAAGGGATATCCTCACGACGGTCATTTAATGCAGGTACTGGAATCAAAATTACAGCTAAACGATGGTACAAATCTTCACGAAAGCGGTTCTCCTCTATTTCCTTTTTGAGGTCTTTATTGGTTGCAGCAATCACCCTTACATCTACTTTTATGTCTTTGTCATTACCCACCCGTTGAATTTTATTTTCTTGCAAGGCCCTTAATACTTTAGCTTGGGCAGACAAACTCATATCCCCTACTTCGTCAAGAAAAATAGTACCTCCATTGGCGGCCTCAAATTTTCCTGCACGATCCTTTATGGCACTGGTAAAAGCACCTTTAATATGGCCAAATAATTCGCTTTCAATCAATTCTGAAGGGATAGCAGCACAATTTACCTCAATTAAGGGGCCATTGGCACGCTCGCTCTTTTGATGCAACCAATGCGCGACAAGCTCTTTACCTGTTCCGTTTGGTCCGGTAATAAGCACCCGAGCATCTGTAGCCGACACTTTTTCAATCATATCTTTGATCTTGGAAATGGCTTTGCTCTCCCCAATCATCTCATAATTTTTGCTCACTTTCTTTTTGAGCATTTTGTTCTCTACGACAAGCTCTTTTCTGTCTAAAGCAATTCGAACGGTATGGAGTAAACGGTTTAAATCCGGTGGTTTTGAAATATAATCAAAGGCACCCATGCGCATGGTATTGACGGCGGTATCCAAATCGCCATGACCAGAAATCATGACAATGGGAATTTCAGGCTTTATTTTTTTAACGGCCTCCAAAACTTCAACTCCGTCCATTTTTGGCATTTTAATATCACAAAGCACCAAATCGTAATCCTCTTTTCTAATTTTTTCGATTCCTATTAGACCATCTTCGGCTTCTTCAACGTGATAGGCATTGTTTTCTTCAGAAAGTATTTTAACCAATACCCGTCGAATAGAGGCTTCGTCTTCTATAACTAATATTTTTGACATGCTTTATTTATTTTTTTCAATTATATGAATATCTCTTTGAGGGAATGGAATGTTGACGCTATGTTCTCTAAATAGACGGTCGATTTCGAAACGGATATTGCTCTGTGGAAAGCGCGCATTAAAACTATCGGCCAAAGTAAAGGTCACCTTAAAATTTAGTGAACTGTCTCCAAAATCTGTGAATAATACCGCAGGTGGTGGCGTTACCAGCACTTCGGGCTGACTTGAAGCCGCCTGTAGCAAGAGTTTTTTTACCAATTGCACATCACTCCCATAAGCCACACCCACCGATACCGATTCACGGGTCATGACGCCATTTTGTGTCCAATTGTACAAACTGTTGGTCAGGTAAAGATGGTTTGGAATCACTAATACTTTATTATCGGCTGTTGTGGCTCTTGTCGTCCTTAATTTAACTTCTTCAACCCTCCCTATTTTGCCCTCAATCTCTATGATGTCTCCAACATGAACGGATTGATCCACCAATATAAAAACTCCAGAAATAATGTCTTGAAATAAGGTTTGTAGAGCTAGCCCAACACCAATCAATACCGCCGCAGAAGCAGCAAATATCCCAGTGACTTTAATCCCCAAACTATCAAAAGTAATGAGTATGACTAAAACATAAACCAACCATCCAGCATAGCCAAAAACGACTTTAAATTTTTTCTTGTCGTCTTGAGGCATTTTTCGGCTCAAGAATTTTCTGATTATGGTTAACAGTACACTAACTACAAGTAATACCGCAGTCAATATCAAGAGATTCATGATACTTACCGATATATGCTCTGTTATCTGATAGGGCTCATTTAAAAGTTCTAGAATCTCTTTCATATTAATATTTTAACCATTTATAAAGCTCTTTATAGGTTGGTTTTTTCCCGTACATTAAAATCCCTACCCTATATATTTTGGCTGCAAACCAAACCGATAGGATAAAAGTCCCTATTAATATTCCTAAAGATAACAATTGTTGCCAAATTGGAACCCCAAACGGTATGCGCATTAACATGACAACTGGTGATGTTAATGGTACAAACGAAAACACCGTAGAGACTGTCCCGTGCGGATCTTCTATAACGGTAAAAATACCCACATATACTGCCAAAATTAAGGGCATCAAAATGGGCATAATAAATTGTTGGGTATCGGTTTCGTTATCTACTGCGGCACCAATTGCTGCGTAAAATGAACTGTAAAGTAAATACCCTCCCAAAAAGAAACACATAAAGGCAATTAATAAATTAGTTATAGGAAGGTTATAAAATGCGGTGATAATCATCTGCATTTCATTGGCATTTTGCATCAATTCCTGTTGTGGTGCTTGCAGTTGTGTGAAACTAACACCAAAAATGGAAGATAAAATCACCATAGCAACTCCTCCCAAAATAATCCATATTACAAACTGGGTAATGCCCGCCAATGAAGTACCTATAATCTTACCCATCATCAATTGAATCGGTTTTACAGACGAGATAATGACCTCAATAATCCGACTTGTTTTTTCTTCGATTACGCTGCGCATGATCATATTGCCATAAATAATGATGAACATAAACAACAAATAACCCGCAATGCCCCCAAAAGATAATTTCAAAATATTATCAATTTTTGAAGTGGTCTCACCAGTAAAACTTTCCTGAGATATACTAATATGCGTTTTTGAAGTCCTTATTTTTTCAATATCAACGCCATCTAATTGTAATTTGACATCGGTAAGCTTTTTTTCCAATTTGCTCTCCAAACCAGACATAATGGTCAATGAAGGGGAATCTTCCGAATAGAATTTGATATGTTCAGAAATATTGTTAATGTCGGCGTTATTTGGAATATAAAGCAAGCCATATTGTTCTTTTGCCTTAACCTGTTCAATGGCATCGGCAAGCGAAATATCTTTTAAAAGGTCATAAGTAATATGATCTTCTTTTTTGAAGACATCACTTACCAATCCAGCTTCATCTAATACGGCAATGGTACGCTGTTTAGTATTGTTGATTTGTGACAAATAGGCTACAACCGCTATGAGGGCAATCATGATTAACGGACTCAACACGGTCATGATAATGAACGATTTGTTCCTGACCTTGGTAAGGTATTCTCGTTGGATGATCAAGGATAAATGGTTCATACTAATGGTCTTTTACGGTTTTAATAAATATATCGTTTACACTTGGAATCACTTCCACAAAGTGATGCACTTCGGCCTTTGAGGTCAAAAACGATAACAAATCGTTGGAGGTTGCGTTTCCGTTGAGTTGGATGTTCAGTTTGATATCATCATTGAGACTTTTAAAGGTAGCTGGCAAGACCTTGAACTTTTCTTGAATCACTTTGGTAAGCTCTTCAACATTCTTGGTTTGCATGCCCACTTCAAAAGTATTGGTCTTGAACTCGCGTTTAATATCGTTTAACTTTCCATCCAGTATTTTATTGGATTTATGGATGAGCGCAATATGGTCGCATAATTCTTCCACCGATTCCATGCGATGTGTCGAAAAAATAACCGTAGCGCCTTCATCTCGCAATTGAAGAATCTCATCTTTAATCACATTGGCATTTATGGGGTCAAATCCCGAAAAGGGCTCGTCAAATATTAGCAGTTTGGGACGGTGCAGTACCGTGACCACGAACTGGATTTTTTGTGCTTGTCCTTTACTTAATTCTTGGATTTTTTTGTTCCACCACTCCCCGATGTCCAACTTGTCAAACCAATATTTTAAGCGTTCTTTCGCTTCGGTTTTGGTCATGCCTTTAAGCTGTGCCAAATACAAGGCTTGTTCGCCCACCTTCATCGATTTGTACAAACCGCGCTCTTCTGGCAAATAGCCTATATCCCGAATATGGTCGGGTTGCAACGCTGCGCCATCCAAAAAGACCGTGCCGCTATCGGGCATGGTGATTTGATTGATAATTCTAATCAGGGTGGTTTTTCCAGCTCCGTTAGGACCTAGTAGTCCAAAAATACTGCCTTTTGGAACCGATATGGAAACCTCATTTAGTGCCTTAAAGTCTCCAAAGTGTTTGGTAACCGAATCGGCAACTAATAAATCATTCATAAATACGTGGATTATGGATAGTACATAATTGAGTAAAGATACCAAATGTTACTAAAGGCAACTTTAAAATTTGGGCAATATTTAACATTTTGACCAAAAAACAAAACCCATCCTTAATAAATTTTAAGGATGGGAAAAAATTGCTATGAAAAAGAAAAATTATCACTAACGCAAATTAGTGATAATCAAATATAGTGTTTTTTCTTAAAAAAAGGATTCTTAAGAAAACATATCTTTAACTTTTTCAAAAAATGATTTATCATCACTATCTGGCTTAGGCTGGAAATGTTCATCGTCCTTCATGCTCTCAAAAAAATCTTTTTGTTGCTTGTTTAGGGTTTTGGGAGTCCACACATTAACATGCACCAATAGGTCGCCTTTTCCATAGCCATTAATACTTGGGATGCCCTTACCGCGCAAGCGCAAGATCTTACCCGATTGCACGCCAGGTTCAATTTTAATCCGCACTTTGCCAGTTACGGTATCAATTTCTTTAGAATTTCCCAATACCGCGTCCGGAAGGCTCACATACATATCGTAATGTAAATTGTCGCCTTCGCGTTTTAAAGTCGGATGTTCTTCTTCCTGAATAGCCACCAACAAATCTCCAGAAATACCATTTCCGGGTGCTTCGTTACCTTTACCAGTCACTTTTAATTGCATGCCATCAACCACACCTGGCGGAATTTTTACCGCTACGGTTTCCTCTTTAATTTTCATGCCTTGCATATCGGCATCGGCTGGCTTTTTGTCAATCATTTCACCAGCGCCACCACAAGTTGGGCAAGGTGAAGCCGTTTGCATACGGCCTAAAATGGTATTGGTGACCCGTGTAACCTGACCAGAACCATGACAGGTCGAACAGGTTTTATAGGTCGTTCCTGATGCCTGAACTTTGCGTTTGACTTTGATTTTCTTTTCTACACCATTGGCAATTTCATCTAGCGTCAAGTTGACGCGAATGCGTAAGTTACTGCCTTTAACACGGCGTTGGCCACCGCCAAAACCGCCACTAAAACCAGAAAATCCGCCACCGCCAAAGGCACCACCAAATATATCTCCAAACTGGCTGAAGATATCTTCCATGTTCATGTTTTGTCCACCACCAAAACCTCCTCCTTCAAAGGCCTGATGACCAAATTGGTCGTATTTAGATTTTTTATTGGGATCGCTTAAAACTTCATAAGCCTCGGCAGCTTTCTTGAATTTTTCTTCGGCCGATTTGTCATTTGGGTTTTTATCTGGATGGTATTTTATAGCCATCTTCCGATAAGCCTTTTTAATCTCATCGGCAGTTGCACTTTTAGTAATTCCTAATAAATCGTAATAATCTTCTTTTGCCATGTCCTATCCTAAATCCTTTCCAAAAGAAAGGACTTTTTAAATTAATTCTTATTGTCCTATCACTACTTTAGGGAAACGTATTACTTTATCTCCCAATTTATAACCTTTTTCGACCACGTCGATGATTTTACCTTTTAGGTCATCAGATGGTGCTGGAATTTGCGTAATCGCTTCGTGATCATCGGCATTAAAGGCATCGCCCTGTGCTACGGTTATGGGCTCTAAACCTTTACTTTTTAAGGTGTCCCTTAATTTGGCACTGATGAGTTCTACCCCTTTGAGCAGGTTTTTTTCCTCAGTTTTTGAAATTTCCACATAGGCCCGATCAAAATCGTCTAAAACAGGAAGCATGGCTTTCATCACGTCTTCGCTAGCGGTTTTAAACAAATCGAAACGCTCCTTAGCCGTACGGCGTTTGTAGTTTTCAAACTCGGCAAACAACCTAATAAATTTATCTTTTTCCTTGGCGAGGTCTTCTGTTAACTGCTCTTCAGCAGAACGTGTTTCTACCTGTGCCGTTTCAGTAGCTTGGCCCTCCACTTGCTCACTGTTCTTGTGTTTTTTGCTGTCTTTTTTGCTCATAGTTCGTGCTCGTTTTTTTAACAGTATGTAATCTTCGATTTAGGTTTGGCAAAAGTACTGCCAATATGTTGAATTTGTCAAAATGTCACGAAAAAATATTTTAGCTGGTTTTGGCGACAAGAATATACGTAGTTCTACGTATAAATGGAATGGATAAAATTCTTAGATTTGTAAGTGGTTATGTACAGCTGATTAAACTACTTGTGTTTATAACCATATGTTGCCAGTAATTTGATAAAAACGAAATCAATGAATGAATTAAGTCAAAAAGAATTAAATATTGTTACTTCAAAAGCTAGAGCTGACAAAGCTATAAGTTCTCTAAAAGGAATATTAATTGGAATTAATTCAGACAATGAAGTAAGCAAAGAAGAAGTTAACGAACTTCGGAAATGGGCATCAAATCATAGAGATTTAATAAACAGAAATCCTTTCAAAGAATTTATGACCATAATTGAGGAAACTGTTTCTAACAATATTCCAGGAACAGAAACAATTGAGGATTTATTTTGGCTATGTCAAAAATATGATAATGACAACTTTTATTATAATGGAGTAACTTCTGACCTACAAATTCTTCAAGGAATTTGTCACGGAATTTTAGCAGACGGAATAATTGACGAAAAAGAAATCTATGATCTTCAAAAATGGCTTAATGCAAATACTCATTTGAGTACTTACTATCCTTATGATGAAATTAGAAGCTTAATTTTGTCAATAGTTTCAGATAGAAAAGTTGAAGAAGAAGAAAAATTGGTGCTAAAAGCTTACTTAAACCAATTTGTGAATTTAGAAAACAAAAATATTGAAGAACAAATAAATCATGAAACAATTGACATTAATATATCTGGATACTGCACAAGTGACCCAGAAATAGAACTAGATGGAAAGACTTTTTGCATAACTGGAGTTTTAAAAAGTGGAAATAGAGCATCATTAGAAAAAACAATATCTGATTTGGGTGGAATTCCAACCAAAACGTTGACCAAAAAAACGGATTATCTTATTGTAGGAGACAATGGAAATCCGGCTTGGGCTTTCGCTTGCTACGGACGGAAAGTTGAAAAAGCACTGGAATTGAGAAAAAACGGGCATAAAATATCGCTTATTCACGAATTCGATTTTATAGATTTAATTGAGGAATTGAAATAAAAAACTACTAGAAATACAGTATATAATTAATTGCTTGTTCTCGCCTACCCTAAAAATCTTCATGAATTTTTAGCTTGGTGTTTGCTTGCAAATTTAATTATTAATCCACTCAACTACTCATAACCGAGATCGTTGGCGTGAATTTGAAAAACAACAAGGAATTGAAAATTGTAACTTGGAATTGTAATGGAGCATTAAGAAAAAAGTTTGAGAACTTATCGGACTTTAATGCTGATATTTACATTATTCAAGAGTGTGAAAATCCGGTCGAATCTCAACACAAAGAATATCAAGAATGGGCAGAAAATTATCTCTGGATAGGTGACACCAAAAATAAAGGAATTGGAGTTTTCGCAAAGCCAGAAATTGAACTAGAAAAATTAGAATGGTCAAATAAATTTAAAAACCATTATGTTAAACATTTTTTGCCTTGCAAAATAAATAAGGACTTTGACTTACTTGCTGTTTGGACACACAGAAATAACTCACCGAATTTCGGATACATTGGGCAATTATGGAAATACTTACAAGTAAATAAGGACAAATTAAACACTTCAATTATAGTTGGAGATTTTAATAGTAGTTCTGTTTGGGACGAATGGGATAGATGGTGGAATCATTCTGACGTGGTAGCTGAATTAAAAGAATTAGGAATAGAAAGTTTTTATCACAATCTAACAGGAGAACAGCAAGGAAAAGAAACCAATCCGACATTGTATTTTCGAAAAAACATAGAAAGACCATATCATATAGATTATATTTTTGGAGCTAAAAGATTCTATAGCAGGCTAAAGAAAATTGAAATTGGACATGTAGAAAAATGGTTAAAAATCAGCGACCATATGCCAATTTATTGTGAAATAAATGACTAACAAAATAAAAAACGACACGCTTCGCCCCGCTAGCACACAAGTCCACCCGCGTTCCAACACTAAAATTTTACCCCAACAACTCCTCAAGCGCCGGCTCCAAATGGTTGTATGTAAACTGGAAGCCCTTGCTCTCTATCCTTTTGCTGCTTACCCGTTGGCTTTCAAATAACAACAGGTGCATCTCGCCCAACAGCAAGCTCATAAAGGCTTTGGGGATACTGGGTAGTAACAAAGGTTTGTTCAAGGTCTTGGCGACAGCTTTGGTAAATAGGGAATTGGTCACGGGATTTGGCGCTACAGCGTTGTAAATCCCGCCCAGTTGGTTCTCTAACACAAACACAAACAAGGCTGCCAAATCATCAATATGGATCCACGATTGCCACTGGTCGCCAGATCCAAAAACGGCTCCCATACAGAATTTCATGGGTTTTACCATCTCGGGCAAAGCCCCACCAGTATTGGCGAGTACCAGTCCAATCCTGATTTTTGAAGTGCTAATCCCCAGCTCGGTAAAGGCATCTGCTGCAGCTTCCCATTGCTCGACCACCTCACCCAAAAAAGTTGGGGAATTTGCAGGACTGGTTTCGTCGTAATAATTGGTTAAGGAACTGGGATAAACCCCTATTCCACTAGCCGAAATTAGATGTTTAACACGGTGCTCTTGTTGTGCCAAACTGCGCTTTAAAAGAGACAGGGACTGTATTCTACTTTGGACTATTTGGGTTTTTCGCTTCGGGTTCCAGCGTTTGGCAAGGGTTGAACCTGCCAAATTGATTATGGCATCCACACCTTCAAAACAGGCTGTATCGATGATGCCTTTGGAAGGGTTCCAATAAAAACCGGTGCCGCCATCGATCTGCTGCAACTTGGATTTGGACGTGCTAAGGTAGTGCACCAAAATTTGATGCTTACGACATTGCCTAACTATGGCTGTCCCAATCAATCCTGTTGCACCTGTAATTAAAACCCGCATTTAATTTTTTTGTAAAGTTACAAAATGACAAACCCATTAGCCTTGGGTTTATATTAGGTTTAACAGATTTAAGACTTTTTATGTACTATGATGATTTGTTGGTCATGGCGAAGCAACGTGTTGCTGTGGCAATCTTTAAAATTGCAACTTAATTAAACAGATTACGACGTCGTCCCGATAGCCATCGAGACTCCTCGTAATGACAGAATACATTTGGCTTATTATAACTGCCTAACCTAGTGGATTCCTGCTTCCGCAGGAATGACAAAAGACATTTGGCTCACTGCGCTTCGCCAACTATTCCGTTTCACGAAGCATTTGGCTCACTGCGTTCGCCGAATGTTAAGAGCCTTTTTCCTTGAAAACATTTGGCTCACTGCGTTTCACCAACTACTTCGTTTCACGAAGCATTTGGCTCGCTCCGCTTCGCTAACTATTCCGTTTCACGAACAATTGGCTCACTGCGTTCGCCGAATGCTAAAACATTTGGCTCGCTCCGCTTCGCCGAATGTTAAGAGCCTTTTCATTGAGGTATTTGACTCACTGCGTTTCACCGAATGTTAAGAGCCTTTTTCATTGAGGTATTTGACTCACTGCGTTCGCCGAATGTTAAGAGCCTTTTTCATTGAGGTATTTGACTCACTGCGTTCGCCGAATGTTAAGAGCCTTTTTCATTGAGGTATTTGACTCACTGCGTTCGCCGAATGTTAAGAGCCTTTTCTGGCTCTTAACATTTCCCTTTTTCCGGGTGGGCCGGGGAGTTTTTCGACCAAAAAACCAACCGCTTGCATGGCGCGTCGTACACTACCTTTTGCCGAGTAGGTCACCAAAACGCCATTTGGCCTTAAAGCCCTGTACATGATTTTAAATATGACTTCGTCCCAAAGCTCGGGTTGTACGCGTGCACCAAAGGCATCGAAATAGATGAGATCAAACTTAGCCTGGTCATCAATATCTCTAAAATCTTTTTGTTGTTTGGTGAGCTTAAAATAAGGAGTCATAGTATTCACCTCCTCCCAAGGACAGTGATGAAAGCTTTCAAAAGTCTTACGCCAAGTTTCGGCATTCAATTGCTCTACATAATTTAATTGAAGGAGCTCTTCTGGCAAAATAGGATAGGCTTCCACACCTGTATAGTGAATCTGTTGTTTCAGCGCTTCGGCTTTTAGAAACGTCATAAAGGCATTAAGCCCCGTGCCGAAGCCAATTTCGAGAATGGAAAGATTTGAAGATTTAGAATGGTCCTCTTCACCTCGTTTCTCTTGAACGGAGTCGGTAGATTCTAGGGAACCCCTTTCTAAATAATACTGCAAGCCGTGTTTGATAAATACATGATTGGCTTCTTGTATAGCGCCATGAACCGAATGGTATTGCTCGTTCCAGTCTTCAATTTGGATGGTTTTAGAGCCATCTGCCGTTATAATAATATGGCGTTTCAAAATTAATGTTTGATCAAAACCCCATCGGCTTCAAAAGCAAAGGTTTTTTTGGATGAAGATATGGCAGCTATATCTTCTGCCGATTTCCCAGCATCTTCAGCATAATGGCGCTGTTCTTCAACGGAAACCTCTTCTACATAAGCCAAACCATTTATAATAACGGCTTGACCTACAATGTCCTTTGGCATAAAGAATCCGTAATCTTTAAATTTCACCATAACCTGCTGTCCATCTTCCAAACTCAAGGTCATCCAGCAGCCTTTGGCTTGGCAAACCGCATCTACTTTTGCCTGCATTTTGGTCTTTAAAGTGTCCCCAAGTTTCATGGCTTCATAATAGCTTGACATCTGATCCACCCCTACTGCATGGGTATCATTAATTTTCAAACCAATTGAGGTATAGCTTGTTTCAGTTAGGTTTTCAGCTTCGCTGGTATTGGTTTTTGTTTGCCCTTTGCAGGACATCAAAAACATCAAAATCGTTATAAAGGATATATATGTTTTCATGGGTAATGCTCTTAGATATTGATGATCAAAGATACAGTTTTATGAAAAACTTTAGTTTTTATAATCTAATTATTCCCTAAATTTGCCCCATAATTTATGTGATATGATGCATTTAACTCAAGAGATTAAGATTACTAAAACGTCAAAGACCAAAATCCACGAGGTAGATTTCAATAATTTATCATTTGGAAGTGTCTTTTCAGATCATATGTTGGTCTGCAATTATAAAAATGGGGAATGGATGACTCCTGAAGTTGTGCCATACCAACCCATAACTTTGGATCCGTCCTCCAAGATTTTTCATTATGGACAATCCATTTTTGAAGGTATGAAAGCCTATAAAGATGAACAAGGCGAGGTGTTTTTGTTTCGCCCAATGGACAATTTCAACAGGCTGAATATTTCGGCTAAACGTATGGCTATTCCTGAATTGCCTCAAGCCTTTTTTATGGATGGCCTAAAAACGCTTTTGGAAGTGGACAAAAATTGGATTCCTACTACTAAAGGCAGCTCACTTTATATTAGACCCTTTATTTTCGCCACAGGAAAAGGATTTCATGCCTCTCCTGCCAATGAATATAAATTTATAATCGCTACAGCCCCATCAGGAGCTTACTTTTCAGGAAAAGTGAAAGTACTGATTGAAGAAACCTACTCCCGCTCTGCAAATGGTGGTGTAGGCTTCGCTAAAGCTGGTGGTAATTATGCAGGTCAATTTTACCCAACCCAATTGGCCGTTGCCAAGGGTTATAATCAGGTGATTTGGACTGACGATAATACTCATGAATATATTGAGGAAGCTGGTGCTATGAATATTTTTGTAAGAATCAACGATACACTCTTTACAGCACCAACCAATGACCGTATATTGGATGGTATTACGCGTAGAAGCATCATTGCCATTGCTAAATCTGAAGGCATTGCTGTAGAAGTGCGACCAATTACCGTTACCGAAGTGGTTGCCGCAACTAAAAACGGCACTTTAAAAGAAATGTTTGGCGCTGGTACTGCTGCTGTAGTGTCACCGATTTCAGGCTTTGGCCATAAAGGAACGGATTACGACTTACCAGAATTGGAACAGGACTATGCCACTTTATTGAAAAAACGTATTACCGATATACAATACAACCGATCATCTGATCCTTTTGGTTGGAGAGTCTCTTTATAAAAAAAGGTTAAAAATTCAACTGTTATCAACCTGAAACACCTGCCAATGGGCAGGTGTTTCAGGTTTTTGTATTGGGCTGGTTTGAGATTCTGAAGTGCGTTCAGAAGGACAGCAAAAATATTTTATGGATTTAAAATGGCTTTGATCTTTGGTCTAAAATAGTTTGGGCCTTTGAGGACTTTGCCATCTGCTCTGTAAATTGGTTCTCCATCTTCACCCAACTTACTCATATTGCTTCGTTGGATTTCATCAAAGACTTCCTCAATCTTATCTTGTAAACCATGTTCAAGGATCGTTCCGCAAAGGATGTAAAGCATATCGCCCAAGGCATCAGCAACTTCAACGAGATCGTTATTGTTGACGGCTTCAAGATACTCTTCATTTTCTTCGTTCATAAGGCGGTAACGCAACGCGTTTTTTTCGGCTCCTAAATCCGCAATTGGGGTGTCGCTATATCCTATTTTAAAAGCCTGGTGAAAAGCCTTAACGGCATCAATTTTTTCTTTCATGGTATTACCTATTAATTCATTCCTGCAAAAGAGGAAATCTTATGATTAAGTTTTCGTAATTTTGAACAAAAATAACTTTATGTTTACAAAAGGTCAATGGATTTTTGCACTTTTATTTGCAATTCTCTTCATAGTAGCTCTAATTTATACCTACCGAAAAGATTTCAGTCTGCATAAAAAGTACTACAATGGCAGTATTTGGGTCTTGATAGTCTTTATTGCATTTATTCTGATGATTTTCGCCATTAAATGGCTTTTTGTGAAATAAAAAGCTACAATTCCCCTTAAAATTTTGACTATCTTTGAATATTAACATATTTTCAATGAAAGCACTAAAATATATTTTATTCCTTTTACTCATGTTGGTCATTGGCATTTCCATTTATGTTGCCGTTCAGCCCAATTCTTTTGAAGTTACCAGAGAACGTAACATCAATGTACCTACACCTGTTATTTACAATACTCTCATAGACTTTAAAAATTGGGAACAGTGGTCGCCATGGCTGGAAAAGAATCCCAATTCAAAGCTTACCTATGCTGAACAGACCAAAGGCGTTGGAGGTTCCTTTTCATGGGCAGATGAAGATGGCGTGGGAACTCTAAAAACCCTATCGACATCACCCAATATTTCAATTGAACAAGAAATGCAGTTTGATGATTACGCGCCTTCAAAAGTCAATTGGACCTTTAAACCAGCACCAGACGGTGGGACCTTGGTAACTTGGCAAATGAAGGGTGAAAACTTACCGTTTATTTTCAAAGCTTTTAGTGCGCTTTCCGGTGGTTTTGACAATATGATCGGACCCGATTTTGAACGTGGCCTTGAAAAATTGGACAGTGTGGTGGTTGCCGAAACTAAAAAATACAGCATCACCATTAAAGGGATTACCGAATATGGTGGTGGCTTTTACCTTTACAATACGACCTCTTGTAAGATTGATGAATTAGAAAGCACGAGGAAACAGATGATGCCTAAGGTCCTTAATTATGCCATGTCCAATTCCATTACTATGGCAGGACCTCCTTTTGTCAATTATCTAAAATGGGATACCGTCAACAATGCGGTAATTTTTTCCAACTGTGTCCCGACAACCTCAAGGGTTATTACCACTGGGAGTTCTATTTTAACTGGACAAATGGAGCCGTTTAGGGCTGTAAAAATTGTTCTTAAAGGTGATCATTCAAATTTAAAGGAAGCCTGGGAAAAAGCGATGGCCTATATCCCTGAAAAAGGTTTGGAAGCTAATGTAAACGGGCCTAATTTGGAAGTTTATGTCACCGATCCATCA
This sequence comes from Flavobacteriaceae bacterium LMO-SS05, assembly GCA_051814705.1. Classification (GTDB taxonomy): domain Bacteria; phylum Bacteroidota; class Bacteroidia; order Flavobacteriales; family Flavobacteriaceae; genus Geojedonia. The sequence goes on along the minus strand of JBPWQW010000001.1, from coordinate 1,411,098 downwards.
AATTTCCCTAATCCAGCAGATTGGCTCACCGAAATTTATATTGCTATAAATGAATAGCTCCAATTAATACGATCCCCCTCTGTATGGGAAATGCCTATGAAGAATCTTTTACTTGTTTTTGTCGGTGGTGGTTTTGGAAGCGTCCTCCGCTATGTATTTGGAAAATTCCTTAACAGTCCGCAAAACGGCATTCCCTACGGCACTTTTGCAGCCAATATTTTGGGAAGTTTATTAATAGGGATTATTCTTGGAATGGCTGCTAAAAACCAGTCTATTTCTCACAGCCAAACCTTGCTACTGGCCACTGGGTTTTGTGGTGGGTTTACCACCTTTTCCACCTTTGCTTATGAAAACCATGTATTTTTAAAAGCTGGCGATTTTACCAGTTTTGCCATTTATACCATTGCCAGTTTTGTCATCGGATTTTTAGCGGTTTTCTTAGGGCTTTTTTTAGTAAAATAGTCCTCAATCGAATACTCATTACCACAAAGAGATATTCATATGAGATGCGGATTGAACTAAAAAGTATAGCCTATAACCTGTAGACAAGAGGTAGGTGCTTTTAATCTTTATGAAAAGCTTTCACACCAGCCTCAACCTTTAATGCCAAGTAACTTTCTCTTGGCACGATGGGGCAAGAATATTTTTCGTTATAGGCGCAATAGGGGTTATAGGCTCTGTTGAAATCAATAACCATCTCATCGCCTTCAGGAATTCTTAGGTCTATATAACGTCCTCCGCCATAAGTTTCTTCGCCGTTGGTATCATCTATAAAAGGTAAGAACAGATAATCTTCAAAACCCTCTTTCTCCATCAAGTCTTGATTTTGGTACACGTTTAATTGATGCTCTTGTCCTTTCAAATTAAAGGTAACGACTCCATATTTTACATATACTGGCAATCTATCCGTGGTCGTTTTCATTTCAAAAGGGCTTTCTTCAGGAGTTCGTTCAAATTTCGCCTTAACCACATAAGCAGAATCCACTTTAAAGAATTCCAAGCCTTTAAAATCTTTTCTATCCTTATTTTTTAATGGCGATGTGGACGCGTCTTTAAATTCAGCATTGATTTCTTTTTGAAACTCAGTGTCACCGGGGATGACTTGTTTATCCTGTGCACAACTTAGGAGCGTAAATAACAAAGTAATAAGTAGGAAGTTCTTCATTTGTAAAATTTTCTAACTTCAAAAATACAACTTTAGATCTTTTTAATTAGCTTTGAGGAAACAAAAAAACATGAATCGTACCGTCACCATTATTAAGTCAAGTACTACCTATTTCGGAAGGTGTTGGGCTATTCATGTGTTATGACGATATTAAGATTTAATAATATAATTAACAAAAGCTCAACATAACAGTTGAGCTTTTTATTTTTATATCCATTAAAACATGAAAAGATTATTTCATATATATATCAATACCTTTAAAGGACTCTCCCATGAAGTTTGGTGGCTTGCCCTCATTACTTTAATAAATAGGGCTGGTACTATGGTAGTGCCCTTTTTATCGTTATATCTCAAGGATAATTTACATTTTAGCTTGAGTCATGTAGGTTGGATCATGAGTGCTTTTGGATTGGGCTCGGTTGCTGGATCTTGGTTGGGCGGGAAACTCACCGACAAAATAGGCTACTTTAAAGTCATGGTTTACAGCTTAATGACAACAGGCTTATTATTTATTGGCTTGCAATTTTTAAACACCTTTTCATCAATCTGCATCGGCGTTTTTGTGGTCATGTTGGTTGCCGATAGCTTTAGACCAGCCCTTTTTGTGGCTCTAAATGCTTATAGTAAACCTGAAAATAAAATCCGGTCCTTAACCCTTATTCGGTTGGCCATTAACTTAGGTTTTTCAGCTGGACCAGCTATGGGTGGACTTATTATTGTGGGTTTAGGCTATGCCGGTTTGTTTTGGGTAGACGGCATTACTTGTATTATTGCTAGTATGGTATTGCTCAATGTGCTTCATCCAAAAAAGACAAAAGAATTAGAAACTATTAAAAACGATAATCCGGTATCAGCCTATAAGGACAAAGCCTTTTTAACCTTTTTATTGGCCATGACGCTTTTTGGAATTATATTTTTACAATATTTTTCGACTATTACCATATATTACAAAGACCGGCATGCTTTAAGTGAACTCGAAATAGGATTGCTTTTAGGCCTAAATGGGCTTATAATTTTTATGTTTGAAATGCCTCTTATAAAATGGCTCGAAAATACAAAATACACTAAAATAGGGCTCATGTTTTTTGGCGCTGTGCTTACAGGATTAAGTTTTCTGGTGTTAAACTTGACAGCTTGGTCGGGTGTTTTAATTATTGGTATGCTACTAATGACCGTTGGCGAAATGATCACCTTTCCATTTTCAAATGCCTTCGCAATTGGGCGTGCCAAAAAAGGAAACCAAGGCGAGTATATGGCTTTGTACTCCATTTCCTTTTCAATCGCCCATATTTTTGGGCATAACGCAGGTTTACAAATGACCAGCCATATTGGATTTGACAGTACATGGTATATTATTGCAGGACTTGCTGCCATTTGTGCCCTATTATTATTTAATTTGAATGAACGTTTAAAACTCTCTAAAGGATTAAAATTTTGAAAACTATAGATATTATAATTATTGGAGGTGGACCCATTGGGATTGCCTGTGCATTGGAATGCAAAAAAAGAAACTGGGATTATGTGGTGATTGAAAAAGGAGCGCTGACCAACTCGCTTTATAACTATCCAAAAAACATGAGCTTTTTTTCGACTTCAGAAAAATTGGAAATTGATGAAATCCCCTTCATCAGTAATCATCCTAAACCTAATAGAGATGAGGCTTTGGAATATTTCAGAAGGGTTGCTACTTCAAATAAACTAAAGATCAACCTGTATGAAACCGTAGAGTCCATTGATAAGGAAAATAAAACCTTTAAAGTGAATACTGATAAAGGCACCTATCAATCGCAACACTTAGTCATTTGCACAGGGTTTTACGACATCCCAAAACTTTTGAACGTCCCAGGTGAAAATCTCCCAAAAGTATCCCATTATTATAAAGAGGCCCATCCTTATGCGATGCAACATGTGATTGTGGTAGGGGCTAGCAATTCTGCGGTGGATGCAGCCTTAGAAATATGGCGAAAAGGAGGTCTCGTCACCATGGTGGTTAGAGGCGAATCCATAGGAAATCGTGTAAAATATTGGGTGCGTCCCGATATTATAAATCGGATTGAAGAAGGCAGCATCAAAGCCTATTTTAATTCGACAATCACCAAAATTGAAGCGGATACGGTCTCCATTCAAACTCCAAAAGGAGCCATCAGTATACCTAATGATTACGTAGTGGCACTTACGGGTTATCTTCCCAATTTTGAGCTGCTGTCCAAAAGCGGAATCCAATTTTCAGATGATGAAAAAAAACTTCCGAAGTACAATCCTGAGACTATGGAATCTAATGTTGAAGGCTTGTATTTGGCTGGTGTGATTTGTGGTGGAAAGGAAACCCACAAATGGTTTATCGAAAACTCCCGCATTCATGCCAAAAAGATTGCAATCCATATCGAAAATAAGTCACAATGAATTTAAATCAGGTTACAATCCCGTCTTTAAATGTTGAACAAGCAACCCAATTCTATAAGCTATTGGGGTTTAGACTAATTGTGGATGCTTTACCAAGATATGTGCGTTTTGAATGTCCTGAAGGCGACAGCACGTTTTCAATCCATCAGGTAGATACCTTACCTAAAGGAACTGGAGTTTTACTATATTTTGAAACTGAAAATATAGACGGCCTTGTTTCAGAATTAAAACAAAAAGGACTTACCTTTATAAACGACCCTGAAGATAAAACCTGGCTTTGGCGTGAAGCTCATCTGTTAGACCCAGATGGAAATCACCTTATTTTATACCATGCCGGAGCAAACAGAAAAAATCCGCCATGGCGCATACACTAGCTTTATGAAAACTATTTTTTATGGTATAGCCCTATTCTTTTTATTGGGATGTAATTTTTCAGATAAAAAGAATACTTTAAATGATGAGATGCTGAAACATCGACCCGACCCGCAGGCGGGAGTTCAACACAACAGCAAACAGCTTCCAAACCTTGAACCCAATCGGTACAATGTGGCCTTTTTAATTATGAATGGCACTTATAACACCGAGCTTACCGCACCGTTTGATATCTTTCAGCACACGGTTTTTAGGGATCGTATTAAAGCTATGAATGTGTTTACCGTCGCCAATACTGACGACCCCATTACAACCTTTGAAGGTATGCGCATCTTACCCGATTTTAACTATACAAAAGACACCCTGCCAAAAATTGACATTTTGGTAGTACCCAGTGCCGAACATCATTTAGATACCGATTTGGAAGATGAAACCATGCTCAATTTTATAAGACAGGTTGACCAAGAGGCACGCTTTGTGACGTCGCACTGCGATGGTGCTTTTGTATTGGCAAAAGCAGGATTATTGGATCAGGCCGTTTCCACTACCTTTCCCAGTGATATTGACAAAATGAAAGAGATGTTTCCAAATCTAGATATTCGAAAAAACGTACTTTTTGTACATGATGGCAAGTACATCACTTCTGTCGGCGGTGCCAAAAGTTTTGAAGCGGCCTTATACTTATGTGAATACCTCTACGGCAAAGACATAGCTCAAAGTTTGGCAGGCGGTTTGGTCATCGATTGGAAACTTGAAAACCTACCTCATTTGGTCATTGAAAATTAAAAAATTATGAAACAGTGGGAAGGTTTGCCTATTTTTAAAAAAGCAGTTGAAATCCAAAATCTTGTAGATTACCTCGTTGAAACTGTTGAAAAATCTGATATTGATTTTAAGACGGAATACGCGTCTGAAATGATTAAAAATCATATAAGTTATATGATAGAAAATTCATTGGTTATCCCAGCTAAAATAGCTGGTGCTTCAGGTGATGATATGCCTTATGATATCAAAATGGAAAATGCCGCGATAATTAGAAAAGCAGCCAGAGAATTAATTACAGATGCTAGAGGTATTCAAATTAACGGTTTTAAAGACATTGAATATCTTGAATTATTAAGAACAGAAGTTGAAGCGTTTAGGATTTTATTTGCCGAGTGGGTCAAAACCTTTGATATCTGGAATTATAGTATTGACCGATGGGGGCTTTTTAATCCTCCTGGAGTCAATTACGACGACCATGACCCTGACGACGATCTTCCTTTTAATAATCCGCTTGAGGAAGATTTATAAATCGTTATTGATTAATATTCCTTATTTTTAAATCCACTAATGATAGTTTGCTACTCTAATTTTCTTTACAATATATTATGAAACAACTTGCCATACTTCTTTTATTACTGTTTACCTGTAATGGTTTTGCCCAAGATAATTACCTTGGCGATGGTCCCTATTCTCAACTTATCATTAGAGGTGTAACCTTAATCAACGGCGATGGTTCGCCGCCTCGAGGCCCGATAGATATTGTCGTCGAAAACAATAAAATTGTGTCCATTGAGGTCGTTGGTTATGATGGCGTTGCTATACAAGAGGTCAATCGACCAAAATTAAAAGCTGGCGGACATGAATTGGATGCCAACGGTATGTATTTGCTTCCCGGTTTTATCGATATGCATGGCCATATAGGAGGTAAAGCTCAAGGTGCCGATTCGGAATATGTTTTTAAATTATGGATGGCTCACGGGGTAACTACGGTTAGAGAGCCCAGTGGAAGAGGTATTGATTGGACTCTTGATTTAAAACGTAAAAGTGAAAAACACGACATTGTAGCCCCTCGAATTTTTGCCTATACCGCTTTCGGACAATCCTCCGGCGACTTTAACCCTTTAAATGACGCCCCAATTACAACTCCTGAAATGGCTAGACAATGGGTAAGAGCCAATGCCAAAAGAGGAGCTGATGGTATTAAGTTTTTTGGAGCTGAGCCTGAAATCATGATTGCTGCTTTGGATGAAAACAAAAAGCTGGGATTACGATCGGCCTGCCACCATGCACAATTGAGTGTGGCTCGCTGGAATGTGTTGAATTCGGCTCGTGCCGGTTTGACCACTATGGAGCATTGGTATGGACTGCCAGAGGCCCTGTTTACAGACCGCACCGTTCAAGATTACCCCTTGGATTATAACTATCAAAATGAACAAGATCGATTTGAAGAAGCTGGCAAACTATGGAAGCAAGCGGCTCCACCCTATTCCGAACACTGGAATGCAGTAATGAACGAATTGATTGCACTTGATTTTACCATCGACCCCACCTTTAACATTTATGAAGCCAGTCGGGATTTAATGCGTGCTCGACGTGCTGAATGGCATGAAGATTATACCTTGCCTTCGCTGTGGAAATTTTATGAACCCAGTAAGATTAGCCATGGGAGTTATTGGCATTTTTGGGGAACCGAACAGGAAGTGAACTGGAAGCAAAACTTTAAGCTTTGGATGACTTTTATTAATGAATATAAAAACCGTGGCGGTCGTGTCACAGTAGGCACAGACTCGGGTTTTATTTACCAACTCTATGGGTTTGCCTACCCCAGAGAACTCGAATTATTACGCGAAGCAGGGTTTCATCCTCTTGAAGTTATACGGGCAGCCACTTTAAATGGAGCCGAAGCTTTAGGTTGGGACGATAAAATTGGTTCTGTACAAATTGGGAAACTTGCCGATTTTGTAATTGTAGAAGAAAATCCTTTGGTCAATTTAAAAGTCTTATATGGCACGGGCGCCATCAAACTCACCGAAGATAATGAAGTTGTTCGTGTAGGGGGTGTAAAATACACTATCAAAGACGGTGTAATTTATGACGCTAAACGATTATTGGCCGATGTAAAAGCTATGGTTGATGCCGAAAAGGCAAAAACCAACTGGAAGTTAAAACAACCGGGGATAAAAGATTAGCGCGCACGCTTAATGGGCTTGTTTTGAACGACTTTTGAAAGTATAATCTGTGTTTTTGTTTCGCCATAAACGATCAATTGGTCTATAAACGATTCCAGGTGTTTTTGATGCTTTAGAACCACTTCCAGAACAAAGTTTTCATTACCTGTAATACGATAACAATTCAATACCTCATCGTAGGTTTTTACTTTTTCCAAAAATGGTTTTAGCATACCCATAAAGGCGCGCATGGTTATGATGGCCTTTAACTGATAGCCCGTTTCATACGGTGAAATGAATGTGTTGTAACTCTGGATAATACCCGCATCTTCCATTTTTTTGATGCGCTCCGAAACGGCAGGAGATGTAACCCCAACCTGCCTTCCAATTTCCGAATTGCTTTGTCGCGCATTCTCCTGTAAGCACTTTAGAATCTTCCAGTTCAGCTCATCTATAATCATTTAAAGAAATTTAACTATAATATTTTAATTATTAAATCAAATATACGATTTTACTTTAAAATCAAAAGATAAATCTCCCTAAATGTCTGTAATTTTGATAAAAATGCTTTTACGATGTTACCCAACATTCCATCACACCTGTATCACTTGCCTATATACATTAAGGCCATGGAAATTTTTGTGCTTTCCAGAAGCATTTCTACCTATTTAAATCATGATTTATGTGTCCTAAGACCTGATGGCTCTGAAGATAATGATATCTATTTTTCAGGAGATATTGTACAACAATCAGTGTCCTTGGTACCAGAAATTATGAATGCCGAACGCGAACGCCATTCCGATAAAAAACATAAGCATGTAGCCTCTTTAAAACACCTGACCAATTTATTGTATAAAAACTCTTATCGATTGGAAAAAAGTAATAGTGACGGTAAAGAATTCTTACCTATATTACGTAGAGAACTTAAAAAATTCAAACGCCTTCAACATACTTGGAGTTTGACCTTGTAACAGTAAAAGGTTAACGCCACTTCTCAATACACTTTCAAATCGAAAACTCGGCTTGAAATCACTTGACATGACAAAGTACTCGAAATAACGGGATTGAAGTGCCATTCATGAGATTCCTGCCTCCGCAGGAATATTAATCCCTATGAAACCCATGGTCTTTAGGCAAGCCCAGTTTGTTGATAAATGCATTCCAGCGGGGGTCGCCCCATAGGTTTTCCATTTCAGGATAGTTAAGGATTTCTAATATGGTGCCATCACGGTTCTCATAGGCTTTTTCCAGCCATTTAAAAGCGGCATCCCTCTCACCTCTAAAGGCGTATACCGAGGCGATATTAGGCCACGCTGAATCGCCCCAACCCTTTATAAGTTGTTTTAATGCTTCATCGGCTTGCTTTTTATCACCAATGCCATACATTATAATACTTTTACAGTACAATTTCCATAATGGATCGGGTTCTTTTTCCAATTCTTCAAGAGCCTTGACCTTTTCGCCTTGGCCTAAATAAATCTGTGACATGACACTATGAACGGAAATTGCACCTGGGTAATGCAATAGATAAATTTGCACATGCTTTTCGGCATTCTTATAATCTTTGAGGATCCAATAGTCAAATCCTAAATTATAATATGTTGTATAATTAAGTGGATCTAGCCTTAATGATTTTAGATCTAATGACAAATTTTCTTCAAGCTTGCCAAATTGAAATGCATTTCTGGACGCTTCTCTAATAACCTCTGGGTTATCAGGCGCAAGGGCTAGAGCCTTGTTGATGTTGGTATTGGCCTCAGTAAAATTCCAGCTTGCCCTTTCCAAACTTGCTAATGTCGTGTATCCTAAAGGAAAGTTAGGATCTAACGCGATCGCCTTTTTTGCAGCACCGATACCTTTAGCAATGTCTTCTTGTGTCATTGGGATATTTATATATCTGTAAATCTGATCTTTAATGATATCGCTATAGAGCGCCCAAGCTGGCGCATAAGTACTATCTATAGCGATACTTGATTTAATTATCTGTTCTGCGTTCTTAGTACTTTCAGGTGATCGCTGTGTTTGTAATTGCTTAGCTTGTAAAAAAAGGGAATAAGCCTCAGTATTAGCAGTTTTAGCATGAGCAATAGGATTTAATAAGGTCGTTTTAAGTTCTTGGGTTACCTTAGCAGCGATCTCATCTTGGATCTTAAAAATATCACTCATCTCACGGTCGTAAGTCTCACTCCAGATGTGTGCGCCTGTTGACACATTGATTAACTGTGCTGTGATGCGGAAGGTGTTCCCCGATTTGCGAATACTGCCTTCCAAAATATGGGAAACATGAAGTGTTTTTCCTATTTCAGCAGTGGTTACCTCTTTTCCTTTAAAAGAAAAGGACGAGGTGCGGCTGATGACTTTCAAATCTGGTATTTTGGCTAGCAGATTTAAGATCTCCTCACTTATCCCATCTGAGAAATATTCTTGGTCTTTCTCAGGGCTCATATCGGCAAAGGCCAATACGGCTATGGACTTGTCGGTTTTTACAGCTGTTTCAGCTATGGCTTTGGCTTCTAAAGGACCAGTTGAAGTATTGATATACAAATTGAGTGCTAATAGCACAATGGCAATAACAAGGCCTCCTATAATAATTTTGTTGAGTCGGTTACTGGTCTCAGGTGCAATAGAATCTTCGTGGTCGACACTTACTGTTTTTTTAATGCCCTCGGCCGTAATCTCATAAACCCACGAAAACATAAGCCAGAATGGAAACCCTATGGCCAAAATAAAAATGATTGTTTTTATAATATAAATAGGCGCTCCAAAGGTTGGTAAAACCGTAGAGGCAACTTGGATAATGATCCATGCAACCACCAAATAAGCCAAGGCTGCCTTAATAACATTTCGGCGTTTAAGCTCCTTTAAATAATTATTAAAATTCATTCCCTTGATTAGCAATCCAAATGTAAGAAAAATAGTTCTAAAATGATATTAGACTTTATGTATTATTCAGTAAAGTTATTTTTAGGATTGTTTAAGCTGTCTAGCTTAATCCCTATGAAACCCATGGTCTTTAGGCAAGCCCAGTTTGTTGATAAATGTATTCCAGCGGGGGTCGCCCCATAGGTTTTCCATTTCTGGGTAATTAAGGATCTCAAATATGGAGCCATCACGATTTTTATAGGCTAGGTCTAGCCATTTAAACGCTTCATCCTTATCACCTCTAAAGGCATACACATGGGCAATATTGGGCCAGGAATCGTGCCCCCAATCGGCAATAAGTTTCTTTAACAAGGCATCGGCTTCCTTATTGTTACCTAAAGCATACACTACCATGCTTTTGCGATACAAACCCCAAAAAGGATCGTTATCCTTCTCAACCTCGATGAGAGCCTGTTCATTTTTACCTTGTCCTAATAGAATCTGTGCCATAAAACCGTGTGCAGAACCAGAATTGGGGTTTAGCAACAAATAAGTTTGCATCTCCGTTTCGGCTTTCGTATACTGCTTGTTCAAACTATAATAAAGTGACAAATTAAAATGAAGTAAATCATTTATAGGATCTAACAAAATGGCCTTTTTTAGTTGTGTCATAGCATCATCTTTTTTGCCTAAACTCATAAAATTTAAGGAAGCTTCTTTAATAACTTCAGCATCATCAGGAGCCAATTGTAAGGCTTTTTGTAAATTCGTATTGGCAGCTTTAAAATCCCATGCCACACGGTTCCAGTATGCCAATTGTGCATATCCTAAAGCATAATCAGGATCCAATGCTATGGCTTTTAAAGTGGTCTGTTTGCCTAACTCAAGCCCTTCAGGGATTGTTCTTATTCCATATTTATTAGAACTATCACCAATTACTCTGCTTAAAAGCACCCAGGATGGTGCATAGGTACTGTCTATGGCAAGCGACTGGTGGATGAGCTGTTCTGCATTCTTATTACCATCAAAAGAACCTAGATTATACACTTGTTTGGCCTGAAGATAGAGAGTGTATGCTTCAGAATTTACTGTTTTAGCATGAGCAATAGGATTTAATAAGGTCGTCTTAAGTTCTTGGGTCACCTTGCTGGCAATCTCATCCTGAATCTTAAAGATATCGCTCATCTCACGGTCGTAAGTCTCACTCCAGATGTGTGCGCCCGTTGACACATTGATGAGCTGTGCTGTGATGCGAAAGGTATTCCCCGATTTACGAATACTGCCTTCCAATATATGGGAGACCTGTAACTCCTCTCCTATTTTTTTTATATTAAGTTCCTTGCCCTTATACGAAAACGATGAGGTTCGGCTGATGACTTTAAGGTCGGGTATTTTGGCTAGCAAGTTTAAAATTTCTTCACTAATGCCATCAGAGAAATATTCTTGGTCTTTCTCGGGGCTCATATCGGCAAAGGCCAATACGGCTATCGACTTGTCGGTTTTTACAGCGGTTTCAGCTATGGCTTTAGCTTCTGAAGGACTTGCCGAAGGGACTCTATAAATATTGAATACTAAAAGTGCAATGGCAATAGCAAGGCCCCCTATAATGATTTTGTTGAGTCGGTTACTGGTCTCTGGTGCAATAGACTCATGGGGTTTGACACTTTCCGTACGTTTAATACCTTCGGGCGTAATTTCGTAAACCCATGAAAATATAAGCCAAAAAGGAAACCCGGTAATCAATAGAATTAAAATGAGTTTCCCTACATAACTTGGCGCCCCAATCATGGGCAGTACGCTGGAAATGACCTGAATGATAATCCAAGAAGCCACCAAATACGCTAAACAGGCCTTTATAACATTACGGCGTTTAAGCTCTTTTAAATAATTATTAAAATTCATACCCTGGATAAGTAGCTAATCAAATGTAAGAAAAATAGTTATAAAATGATATCAGGATTTATATTTTAATCTGTATTGGTTTTTAACTTTCGTCATCAATCTCTATGAAACCCATGGTCTTTAGGCAAGTTCAGTTTGTTGATAAATGTATTCCAGCGGGGGTCGCCCCATAATGATTTCATTTCGGGGTAATTAAGAATTTCCAAAAGCACCACATCTTTATTCTCATAAGACGTCTCCAACCATTTAAAAGCATGATCCTTATCGCCTTTAAAAGCACAAACAAAAGCAAAGTTAGGGCTCGCAAAATCACCAAACTGATCGATAAGTTCTTGAAATAAGCCATCGGCTTCTTGATGTCGCCCTTGTGCATAGTATATCACCATTGTTGTGAATTTATTCCAAAACGGATGTTGATCCATATCTGCTTCAAGAAGAGCCTCTTCAAAATTACCTTGAGCTAAATAAATATTGGCCATACCAATATGGCCCAACCCCGATTTTGGGTTCATAAGGAGATACTTTTGCATAAAGGTACTGGCCTTCTCATAACGTTGGCTCCAAGAATTATATAAAGCCAAATTATAATGGTTGGACGAGTTCAAAGGATCTATAGAAATCGCTTTATTGAGCAAAGCTATGGCGTCGTCAAGTCGACCAAATTGCATTTTGTGAGAAGCTGCAGCCTTTAAAACCATGGCGTTTTCAGGCGCTAGTTGCAATGCTTTTTGCAAGTTGTTATTGGCGGCTTTAAAATCCCATTCTGCACGATTATATACTGCCAAAAGCGAATATCCGGGAGCGTATTCGGGATCTAAAGCGATGGCTCTATTGACAGCCGTTTTGGCCCGAGCAATGCCCCCGGATACCGAATGTCCTTGGGTGGTGTATACAAAATAATTTTTATACATAACAGAGCTCAACAGTTCCCAAGATGGTGCATATAAGCTATCTATAGCTATGGATTGTCTTAAAAGTTTCTCTGCATTTCCCACACTTTCAGATGAAATTTGATCCACCAACTGTCTGGCTTTCAAATACAAAGTATAGGCTTCGGTATCGACGGTTTTGGATGCAATGTGATTGCCTATTAAACTCATTTTTAACTTTTGTGTTACTGCTGATGCAATGTCGTCTTGAATCAAAAAAATATCGTCTATAGGTTGCTCATAAGTTTCTGACCAAACTTGAGAACCATCAGCAACCTTAATCAGTTGCGCCGTAATACGAAAACTAGGCCCTGATTTCCGAATGCTACCTTGTAATAAGTGACTTACATTAAGGGCTTTACCAATTTCGTCTATGGTGGCATCTTTGTTTTTAAACGAAAAAGACGATGTTCGGCCAATAACTTTTAAATCTGGGATTTTCGACAATAGGTTCAAGATCTCTTCAGTAATCCCATCACTAAAATATTCCTGATCTTTATCAGGACTCATATCCGTAAAGGCCAATACGGCTATTGAGGTATCGAAAGTTTTGGTTTCACTTGCCGTAAAATTAAAAACCCGATCGATTACTAAAAGTATAACGGCCATACTTAAACCTGCAATGATGGCTCCATTTATAAGTTTACCTGTCGGCTTAGCAACTGGGGTGTCTTGTGAAACGCTGACGGTTTTTTTAAATCCGGAAGTGGTCCATTCAAAAATATAAGCAAATACAATCCAAATAGGAAAGCATATGCATAGTACCATGATTAAAATAGACATGGCGTCTTCGTTAAACCCAAAAGTGGGAAACAAAATGGATGCGGCTTGTATGAGTACCCAAGAAAAAACAATAAAAGAAATGACTGCTTTAAATACATTACGCCGTTTGAGTTCTTGAATAGCGTTTTTTAAATTTAAAAAGCCCAATGTTTGGTTTGATTTTTCCTTTATTTTACCCTCCATAGCGGTTAATTTAGGAATGGCTATGCCTTCGCTAACAACCGAATAAATAGATAGAGGCTCTTCTACGTTTTTTAATGCAAAGACATCTAGAAATTTAGTTTTAAGATCCTTTTGATTTTTTAGCTGATCGTTAACTTTATCCGAAATTAAAATACCTCCGGCTATTCCAAGAGATTCAATACGGGATGCTATATTAACGGCATCGCCTATAATATCAGAATCTGTTCTAATAATATCACCAATATGCACACCAATCCTAACAGATATTACAGGGTCTTCTTGGAAGGCCTTTTGCATGTCGATTGCACATTTAACAGCTTCTACTGAACTTTTAAAGGTGCTCAGTGTGCCGTCTCCATAATATTGAATTAATTCACCATGATATTTTTTGGTCAGGCTATTAAAAACCTTGCGATGCTTGGCTCGGATGAGCATGGCGTGTTTTTCATCTTTCTGCATTAAGGCCGTGTAACCTACAATGTCAGTAAACATTATCGCTGAAAGTTGACGTTTTTGTGACATAAAAAAAATCTAGATTATGCCATACTAAAGTATACTATTTTCTGATTCAAAATGAAACAAATAGAACAAAATTATGACGGTGCTATTTTGTGAAAATTTTGCGATTCGCAATACAGCTCAAGTATAGATTGTATGGAAGAAGCGGTGCAGGAGAAAATAGCAAATTGATACATTTATTATAAAATTTATAGGCATCTACAACTTACTCAGCGTTTGATTTTACAGCTAACAATTATTGTCTTTTTTTTACAAATCTTTATGTTTTATCGATTTTTTTAACTAATTACGGATTATTACCCCTGTAATTTTGTGATGTACACTACCTTATGTTAAAAGCATAAGATGTTAAAAAAATCAATCCTCGTCGAAAACAAAAGTAGTGTCACATGTAGAAACTTACAATTAGTCGTTAAAAATGACCTGCGTGAAGCCAGTATTCCCATTGAAGATGTAGGTTTTATGGTCATTGATAACCCTGAAATCTATATCAGCATTACGGCATTAAATTTATTGATCGAAAATAATGCTTCGGTTATTGTTTGCAACACCTCCCATTTGCCTAATGGAATGTTCCTAAATTTAAACAGTCACCACATCCAACAAGAACTGTTCAAAAACCAAATTGATGCGAGCGTACCACTTAAAAAAAAGCTCTGGCAACAGACCGTCAAGGAAAAAATAAAAAACCAAGGCATTTTACTACAAAAAACCACAAAAGAAAAAAACAAATTTGAGTTTTTGGCCAGCAAGGTATTAAGTGGTGACAGCACAAACATGGAAGCGGTCGCCGCTAATTTTTATTGGAAATCTTTTTTTGACCTGAGCGAAGTCGAACTAGAGACGCCAATCAATTTTAAAAGAGAACGCTTTGGCAACTATCCCAATAATTTTTTGAATTATGGCTATGCCATTTTACGTGCAGCGACGGCCAGAGCATTGTCTGGTAGCGGATTGTTAAATACCTTGGGCATACATCATAAAAGCAAATACAATGCATTTGCTTTAGCAGATGACGTGATGGAACCTTTTAGACCTCTAATTGATGAAGCGGTTTACACGATCATGCAGCAATATGACGAACAAGAGTTGAACACTGAAATAAAATCAGTACTGGTAAACGTACTGACCCGAACCGTTTACTTTAAGAACGAAAAAAGTCCTTTAATGGTGGCATTGCAAAAAACAGCCAGTTCCTTGCAACAATGCTATGTGGGAACCCGAAAGAAGATAACCTATCCAAAATTATGGAATTAAACGGATACCGAATTATGTGGCTATTTGTATTTTTTGATTTGCCCACGGATACTGCAAAAGATCGAAAGAACGCTGCGGGTTTTAGAAAGAATCTCATCAAAGACGGTTTTGCTATGATGCAATACTCTGTTTATATGCGCCATTGCGCTAGTAGCGAAAGTGCCGACGTGCATGAAAAACGCATTAAAAAATTATTGCCTCCATTAGGTAAAGTAAGCGTCTTGCGAATAACCGATAAACAGTTTGGCAACATCATGAACTTTTGGGGCCGTGCAGAACTTCCAAAAGAGCCGATCCCTACACAATTGGAATTGTTTTAAGCTTTGGCAAAGAACGAATCCGCATACCATTTTTTAGGATTCAAATCAATATAATTCATGATCTTTTGATACGCTAGGTTATTTCTAACGATACGATCATGAAAAGATCGTTGCCAAGAAAAATCGAGAAATCCTGCTTCATGAATTAATTTTGAGGAGGTGGTTTTAAATGCACCTATCAAACTGGATAACGATTTTATTTTAATTGCCTGATCCAACAGCTTTAAACTATTTAAGCCTATTATAGCATGAACATGATTGGGCATGATCACAAAATTATGAATCTCAACATAATTATATTGATGCGATAACCAAAGCAATCGTTCTTGAACAATCAAACCCAACACATTCAATTTCATTATATGATTTAAATCATCTGGCTTAAAATTATTATTCTTCACAGGAAATGGATTGGAAATGGATTCCTTAGAAATATTTTCATGGGGATAATGTACGGACAGCTCGCGAACTGTACCTTCAATAATTTCACCAAAACAACATATCCTATCCTTGACGCAAATGGTAACGAAATATAAACAATCACTTGAATAATCAAAACCCAACACATTCAATTTCATTATATGATTTAAATCATCTGGCTTAAAATTATTATTATTCACAGGCGATGGATTGGAAATAGATTCCTTAGGAATATTTTCATGGGGATAATGTACGGACAGCTCGCGAGCTGTCCCTTCAATAATTTCACCAAAACAACATACCCTATCCTTAACACCAATGGTAACGAAATATAAACAATCACTTGAATAATCAAAACCCAACATTCTATTGCGCTTTCTGCTTTTCATAAAAAACCTAATCTTTATTTTATAATACAAATTACGAATAACGCTCGATTCGCCCCTCCAATCACAAACAAAAAAATGCTTCAATCTTGCGTTATCAGCACAAAAAAGAAGCATTTTTTTAAACGATATTTTACCTTAATCTCTTGGTTAACATGCGGTTTGAAGCCAACTGATATCGTGTTTTCTAATCTTTAATCAAACCACAACTGTGCAGTAATGTATCTGCTTTGCTATCGTGATATCGTGTTTTCTAATCTTTAATCAAACCACAACCGCGCCTCGAGCAATGCTATTTGAGATCGTGATATCGTGTTTTCTAATCTTTAATCAAACCACAACTAAGGATAAATGAAAGCTTATGATTAACCGATATCGTGTTTTCTAATCTTTAATCAAACCACAACTATCCTGTACTGCTTTAGGTCTGCCCCAGAGATATCGTGTTTTCTAATCTTTAATCAAACCACAACTATATTTGGTAAACCCTTTCAATGTGGACGGATATCGTGTTTTCTAATCTTTAATCAAACCACAACAAAGCAGCAATCTATGAATACGGAACTTTAGATATCGTGTTTTCTAATCTTTAATCAAACCACAACAACTTCGTCTTTAGACAAGAAGTCTTTGGTGATATCGTGTTTTCTAATCTTTAATCAAACCACAACTATTGCGCATTTCGATTTTGCGAGGCAGAGATATCGTGTTTTCTAATCTTTAATCAAACCACAACGCCCTTGTTACAATACTACATCTACAGTTAGATATCGTGTTTTCTAATCTTTAATCAAACCACAACTAGAATCAAGTTCATCATAAACAGCCCAATGATATCGTGTTTTCTAATCTTTAATCAAACCACAACATGCCAACGACATTCGTGTCGTTAACATCCGATATCGTGTTTTCTAATCTTTAATCAAACCACAACTTAGTTCTGAAAGAGCTTTTAAACGCTCCTGATATCGTGTTTTCTAATCTTTAATCAAACCACAACAACAGAGCTTTAGGTATCTGTTTGTAGATGATATCGTGTTTTCTAATCTTTAATCAAACCACAACAAGCACAATTTACAACTCCAAGCGACACGCGATATCGTGTTTTCTAATCTTTAATCAAACCACAACTGCAAAATAAAGAACCAGAACTATTGCCAGGATATCGTGTTTTCTAATCTTTAATCAAACCACAACAATGTTGTCAACTATATATTCAATTTCTAGGATATCGTGTTTTCTAATCTTTAATCAAACCACAACATCAGTCGGCAACGATTTCACAACATCTGTGATATCGTGTTTTCTAATCTTTAATCAAACCACAACTTTGGCGTTTGAGGCGGTGAGATGGTCTAAGATATCGTGTTTTCTAATCTTTAATCAAACCACAACTAAACTTTTGTTTCCAAATTTGTACATAATGATATCGTGTTTTCTAATCTTTAATCAAACCACAACCAAATACCTGTTTTCAAACACCAGGCGTTTGATATCGTGTTTTCTAATCTTTAATCAAACCACAACCATAGTTTTAATCTGTTAATCCTTGTCCTGATATCGTGTTTTCTAATCTTTAATCAAACCACAACAAAATAGTAGAGGACAACGCCTGCGATTTCGATATCGTGTTTTCTAATCTTTAATCAAACCACAACGAAGCTAGAGACACACCTAAACTATTAGCGATATCGTGTTTTCTAATCTTTAATCAAACCACAACCTGGATCAAGCAAAAAGAAGAGGCTATCAAGATATCGTGTTTTCTAATCTTTAATCAAACCACAACCAAAGCGATGTGGTGGATGGGCATGAGAGGATATCGTGTTTTCTAATCTTTAATCAAACCACAACAAGTTTGGTGGTATTGAGGGGTTCAAGTTCGATATCGTGTTTTCTAATCTTTAATCAAACCACAACAATATTTTTGTTTCTCCATTAAATATTTTGATATCGTGTTTTCTAATCTTTAATCAAACCACAACGCTCGCTTCGCTCGCGTTGTGGACTTTAAGCTGTTTAAGATTGAAATGTATGTCAATGATCGTTGTTTTGTCATTCCGACGCAGGAGGAATCTCATAATATGGTCTGATTCTCTTAATGTGATATAGCTACGCTGGTTTAAAAATTCTCCTACCTTGAAAAGACAAAGGCATTTATTTTTTTAAAAATCTATCTTCCAAAAATTCAAAATCATCATTAAAAGTCCGTATTAAATCCAATTTCTTTTCCCTACGCCAGCCTTTCAGTTCTTTTTCTCTGGCTATGGCATTTTGCACCCAACTATATGCTTCATAATACACCAAATGTTGTAAATTGTATCTGGCTGCAAAGGTTTTTGCACCTTTTTCAATATTGTCTTTATGCTGCTTTAATCGTTCTCTCAAATTATTAGTCACTCCAATATAGTAAGTTGAACGGTAGGCATTAGTTATAATGTAAACATAATAGGTATGACTGCCTTCATTTTCGTTAAAACCAATCATATTTTCTTTTTTTTATGTGATTCCTCCTGTCGTCGGAATGACAAACTATGCTCTTTTAATTTTTCCTGAAACTGAAATTTTTACTTTTATTGGATTATGATTTGCCCATCCGTTTTTCCCAAAACCAAAACTATTTATTTGTTGTTTTTCATCAACATTATTTATTGATGCGGTTTTGTTTATTCTAAAATAATAATCTCCTGAAGTAAATTTCTGAACTCTATACAAATGCTCTTTCAAAACTTCATAATCTGGACTTTCCCAATCTATCTCATCTTCATTCAAACCTAGTAAAAACATATCGTTTATTTGTAAGGTTGTCACTATTGTTTTTCCATCTGCTGGTAGTTGATACACAGGAAATCCATTTCGTTTTCTTTCCACAACGGTCCAAAAGGTAACAACTTCTTCCTTTAGGTTTCCTTTTTCATCTTTATAAATCAACACATGATGGTTATTTCGTGGGTTGACCCATTGATTTACATTGTCTTTTAATTGTTCTGCACCACTAAAGTTTTCTTTCAAACGAACTTTTAGAATCGGAACAGGTGCTCCATTTTTATTAGCTAAGAAAATTTGTGGTTGTTTTACGCCATTTTCATCAACAATAAAAAATGTATTCGCTGGTATTTTATCTTTCACAAACCCTCCTAATTCCTGCACTTTTTTCAAAATCAATAGTCTAATGGTCTCATCTACTACTTTATCTATTTGTTTTAAAGTTGTTAAACTGTCAATAGGCTTTCTAACATGAAAAGCTTCATCACCAAATGGTGCTTTACGCTTTCCAAAAACCGTTTCTTTATGCAATTGCCCTCTCGCTGCAACACCCACATTTTTGTGTTTTTTTCCATTTTTTTCTGTAGTATGTGTTCTTATGGTTATGTCATTTACTATACGTTTATGCGAAACCAAAATAGTGTCAACCGCCTTTTCGGCATCATATCTAAACGACTCCCAAGGCATAGGAAACCCTTTATGTTCAGAAACCCTATTATATCTATTCCATCTCGAAAGTTCTTGAAGGTAACCTGCTTTCCCACAGGCCATAACCAAAGCGTCAATGGCATGATGTCTATGGTCTTCACGTGTTTTAGTGTTTTCATCATTTAACACGGAATTTAAACCCCATTTTTGTCTCAAATTGGCGGTCATTTGTCCTGGCGAAACGGTTACTTTTTTACAAACTTTAGATAGATAATTTTTAGCTTCTTTACTTATATATCGTGTATCGTTGAGCTGTCTTGATGTAAAATCATCGTCAAAACTGTGTTGAACAAACCGTTTAAATTTATGATATGATTTAGGATATTCTTTTGTAAAAGAAAATAATTTTAAAGCGCGCTCTTTTATTGTAATCCAATTTGCTTCATCACTTCCATAAAACTCAAAAGGTGTTTTGTTACCTTTTTTCCTATTTTCATCTGCCCAACATAAAGTTTTGTTACTAAAACTATCATTTAAAGACCTACTCCACGGATGTATATGTTCTATTTGAACTTCTCCAGAAAACAAATCATTAATAGAAATTGTTTTACCAGTATAAGGACAGGTTTTTTTGCATTCTTCCCAAAGCTTAAATTTTAAAATGTTATCGTGTGACAAATTAGTGTATTTCAAAACTTCAGCTTTTATCCTATCATTCTCTCGCTCCAATCGTTTTTGGTTTCTTCTGATTTCATTTCGTTGAGACTTCGAAATTTTTAAATCGCGAGCCATTTCAACTTTTATTTCATCTATTTTACCATATTCATCAATCAACTCATTCACTAATTTTCGCAATTCAAATAAAGCCGTAATAACAATTGGATTTCTAATCGATTGAATTTCTTTATCAGCCTCCTTGCCTATTGGCAACTTATCCAATAATTCCTTAGTTTCGATAGTTGCCGAATGATGATAGAGCTTTTTCAACTGTTTGTCTTTAAAACCAAATTCTTTAACTAACAAATCTTTTACAGTATCTATAAACCCTCCAGTAATTTTATCTCGTACTATGTCTGGCACATTGTCTATAATAAAATTCTTTTTATCTACATCCAAAGTGTGCCAATTGTCTCCAAAAGCATTTTTAATACCTCCTAAAACGACAGCAATATCATAAGTAAACCCAAGTTTTAAAAAAGGCAATATATTATGAATAGCTTTTCTACTTAAACTACCATAACCATCTTTAACATTAAACTTTGAAATAGCTTCCGCTTGTTCATTAGTAAAACTCCAATTTTTAACAGCATAGTCTTTTAGATTCGATTTACTGTCAAAAAAATACAATACATGCCAAATATCTTCTTGTACTTTCTCTGTAAAATCAAACCATTTCTTTCCAAAAAACTTCTTATTTGAAAGGTTACTAATAGTATGAGTTCCTACAATTTTATCATCGTCTTTATAATTAAATTTAAACTCAGCACTCTCTTTCCCTATAAGTTTTCGTATTCTTTTAAAGTCAGGTTTTTCAACAGAATAAAGAAATTCTACAATTTTTTCCTTTTCCTCTTGATTGATTTTCTTACCATTACATTCAACGGTGTTTACCCATTGCCAAACCCTAAACTGTTCAAAAGGAATTGCACTAATAGGGCATTTAGTTTTCGCGGATTCAAACGAACAATTACCAACCAAATGTTTTTGAGAACGCAAAGGACGTTGATGAAATAAAATACCATCTTCTTTATAACCATCTAGTTTTCTACCTCCAAAAAGTGTTTTTAAATCATCTGTAAATTCGGAATAAAATTGTGCTTGTTTAGTCCAAATCAACTCAAACTCATCCACATACATTTTTCTTGTGGTATATCTATTTCTGATGCGTTCCAAACCCTCTTCAAAAGGTTGATTGTCTTTTGGATAAATCTCGTATAAGTAAGCACCCAACGTTTTATCTTGGATACTTTCAAGGGTTTCTGTAATACCAATTTTACCTTCTTTGGCATTTCCTTTAAATATAGCACCATCATCACTACCGCCTTTTCTACTATTACTCAAAAAGCCTCTACGCTGAATTAAATGGTAAAAAATCCTGCCTATTTTCTCTAAAGTTAGTTTTTCGTTAAGTGCTCTTTGTCTTAATTCATACGGATTTAAAGCAAACCAAGAAGCCAATGTTTCAGATGGAAATTGTTTCGTTTTTTTCCAATCTTTAAAATCTTTTTCTTTAAGCGGACACATTTCAGATTCTGAAAGCCTTTTTAATAAAAGCTTTTTCCGTAAACGTCTTCTAAAAAACTGCCGTCTAACGCCTCTTGCGCCTGTTCGGCTTGCATTCTTAGACATTTCATTATCACCGTCACCCAAATTATCCACACCCATCGGGAATATTCTACTTCCTATTCCCGAAATTTCATTCTTCGAATTGTCTACAATCGCCCAACCAATACTATTAGTCCCTAAGTCTAAACCTAAAACCTTACTCATAATATTTAAATTAATCAGCCTTCAATTTATAAAAAACTTTAATTTTTTTATTACGGGAAACCTCATTAAAACTAAATGATCTTTTTGGTATATTTGTCTCAGATTAAAATTTCTAATCTTTAATCTTATCACAATAAGGCTATATGCCGTAGATGAAAATCTTTAGTCCTGCTTCGGTGGGACTTTTTTTGTTTTTTAATCTATAGTAGTACGGACAGCTCTCGAGCTGTCCTCAAAATTCAAGAGCTATCCTCAATGCTCGAGAGCTGTCCTCAAATCACAAGCCCTCAACCCCAACTATCTCCAAACCAAAACCTTCTTCAAGCAAATAAGGCTGTCCATTAATGGATTGGTAAAAAGCAACACGCACCATCGCAAAGGCCAAACCATTACCTCCTGGCAAACTGGGAACATCCAAACTAAAAGTACTTCCTGCAAAATCACGCCCAATAACCAAAGGCGTTCCTAAAACCTGGGCATATGCTAAAGTCTCAAAATCAAAACGTATGGCACCTAGTCTAACTTCCATATAAGAAGCCCCATCCGGAAAACCTGCTTGGGCAACAACAAACCCCGTAATGCTAACTCTTAGAGAAACCCAATCAAAAATATAGGCGCACGGGAATAAAAAGCTCCACTTGGGCGTAAAACAAAATGTCTTAAGCAAATGCTTCCCGTCTGGGGTGGTCATTCCTTGCCATACCTGTCGTTGGCCACGTACTGAAACCAAATCACAGGCTTTTATCTTTAAAAATAATTGCATTAATCGGCTGTGCAACATACCATCAACATAACCTTCTGTAAAATAGCGTATGGCTTGTTTAAACACCTTATTTACCACAGAACAGTTGGCAAACTCACTGTTGCTTTCCCGTACACGAATCATCTTAGGGCTATGCTTTATAGCCTTTGCATTAAATCCACCACCAGCGGTACGCGCAACGGCAACGCCCTTTCTAAAGTAAAAATTGATACCTCCCAAAGTCCCTACCAATGGTATAATGCCTTTTTGTTTTGCCATCCTTTAGTTGCTTTAAATTTAAAATAATAGCTCAGGTATAGATACTCCTGCTTTATACCAACTATAAGCCGACTATATGCTGACTTACAGTGATATAAACCTAATAAAAAACAGGAAATAAAATAAATAAAAGGTAATTAAATTTAAGATAATGTGCTTACATATTGCGCCTATACTGTCCGCCAACTTCAAAAAGGGCATTGGTAATTTGACCCAATGAACAGGTTTTACACACCTCCATTAAGGCTTCAAAACTGTTTTCATTATTGATGGCCTTTTGTTGTAAATCCTTCAATAAAGTATCGGTGTCATTAGCCTTATGCAAATTCTTTAAGGTTTTGATTTGCAATTGTTTTTCTTTTTCTGTAGCACGAATAACTTCCGCAGGTAAAATAGTGGGCGACCCTTTACTACTCAAAAATGTATTAACACCAATAATAGGAAAGTCACCGTTGTGTTTCAAAGTTTCATAATACAAGCTTTCCTCTTGTATTTTAGAGCGTTGGTACATGGTTTCCATCGCTCCCAAAACACCACCGCGTTCGTTTATTCTGTCAAATTCCAACAGCACTGCTTCTTCAACCAAATCGGTCAATTCCTCAATAATAAATGAGCCTTGAATAGGGTTTTCATTTTTGGCTAAACCTAATTCTTTATTGATGATTAATTGAATAGCCATAGCACGTCGCACTGATTCTTCGGTAGGCGTTGTAATGGCTTCATCATAGGCATTGGTATGTAAGGAATTACAATTATCGTAAATGGCATATAAGGCTTGAAGCGTGGTTCGAATGTCATTAAAATCAATCTCCTGGGCATGCAAACTACGCCCCGAAGTTTGGATATGATATTTGAGCATTTGAGCTCTTTCGTTGGCTTTATATTTTAACTTCATGGCCTTTGACCATATTTTCCGGGCAACCCGACCAATTACGGCGTATTCGGGATCGATACCATTTGAGAAAAAGAAAGATAAGTTAGGGCCAAATTTATTGATATCCATCCCCCGGGAAAGATAGTACTCCACATAGGTAAAGCCGTTGGAAAGCGTCAATGCCAATTGGGTGATGGGATTTGCTCCGGCCTCTGCAATATGATACCCCGAGATAGACACCGAATAAAAATTGCGGACCTTGTGTTGTATAAAATAATCTTGGACATCGCCCATCAAGCGCAAGGCAAATTCAGTAGAAAAAATACAAGTATTTTGTGCTTGGTCTTCTTTTAAAATATCGGCTTGAACCGTTCCCCTAACTTGGGACATCGTTTTTGCTTTGATCTCATTGTAAACTTCAATAGGCAATACTTGATCGCCCGTAACTCCCAATAAAAGTAATCCTAAACCATCATTCCCTTCAGGAAGGGCGCCGTAGTATTGAGGTCGCTCTACATTTTTAGCTTTATAGAGTTTAGCAATTTTAGCTTCGACTTGCTTTTCAAGACCCTGCTCTTTTATATAGAGTTCACACTGCTGGTCAATGGCTGCATTCATAAAAAAGCCCAACAGCATGGGGGCAGGACCATTGATGGTCATACTTACTGAAGTTAATTTATCGGCCAAATTAAACCCAGAATATAACTTTTTGGCATCATCCAAGCAACATATAGAAACACCTGCATTTCCTATTTTGCCATAAATATCGGGTCTTAATCCAGGGTCATTACCATAAAGGGTCACGCTATCAAAAGCCGTAGACAAGCGTTTTGCAGGGATGCCTTGACTTACATAATGAAAGCGCTTATTGGTACGTTCGGGTCCGCCTTCACCAGCAAACATTCGGGCAGGATCTTCTCCCAACCGTTTAAATGGATATAAACCTGATGCAAACGGAAATTCTCCTGGGACATTTTCCTGTAAGCACCATTTTAAAATGTCTCCCCAAGCCTGATATTTTGGTAGGGCAACTTTTGGTATTTGAGTATGAGATAAGGACTCTGTGTGTGTTTCTATTTCAATTTCCTTTGCTCTAACTTTAAAGGAATAGACGGGACTTTTATAGCGGTTAACTTTGGCTTCCCAACCTATTATGGTTTCCCAATGATGGGGATCAAGATTGAGTTTAACGCGATCGAATTCAGCATTAAGAAGTTTTACAAAATCTAATTGGTCTCCCTGAACTTGTTTGTCATGCTGAGCCTGCTTAAGGATCTCATCATATTTTAATCCATGACTGTCAAGAAAAGATGGCTTCGTTTCACTCGTCGTGACATTTAAAACAGATTCAATGGTTTTATAAATCCCATAAAGTTTTTGGGCAACTTCAACTTGTTCGATTACCGTTTTATCATAGCTCCGGTTATTTTCGGCAATTTCAGATAAGTACCTCGTGCGTGAAGGTGGGATGATAAATATTTTCTCACTTTGGTCTTCGGAAATCGCAACCTTAGATTTTAAATTGGCTTCTGTTTTTTCAACCAGCATATCCATTACAGCTTTATAAAGCGTATTCATTCCTGGATCGTTGAATTGTGAAGCTATGGTTCCATAAACTGGTAATTGGTCGTGGGGAACCTCCCATAGATGGTGGTTACGCACATATTGCTTTTTCACATCGCGCAAGGCATCAAGGGATCCCCGTTTGTCAAATTTGTTAATGGCGACCAAATCGGCAAAATCGAGCATGTCTATTTTTTCCAATTGGGTTGCTGCTCCAAACTCAGGGGTCATGACATATAAAGACACGTTGCTGTGTTCAATAATTTCAGTATCACTTTGGCCGATGCCTGAAGTTTCCAAAATAATTAAATCGTATTCGGCAGCTTTTAAAACATCAATGGCTTCACTTACATATTTAGACAGAGCCAAATTAGATTGTCGTGTTGCCAAACTACGCATGTACACCCTTGGATTATTGATGGCATTCATACGAATACGATCCCCCAACAAGGCACCGCCAGTTTTTCGTTTTGAGGGATCGACAGAAACAATCCCTATCGTTTTCTTGGGAAAATCCGTTAAGAACCGACGCACCAGTTCATCAACTAATGACGATTTACCTGCACCACCTGTACCTGTAATTCCCAAAACAGGTGTTCCATTTATTTCCCCAGAATTGGAAAAATTCTGCTTGAATTCATCATGTCTATTCTCTGCTAGACTTATTAATCGTGCAATAGTATTAACGTTCTTACTTTTAAGAGATTCTAAAACATTTTCTCCTTTGGGCAGTGCTAGAGTGGGAAAATCGGACTGTTGTACCAAATCATTGATCATTCCTTGTAAGCCCATGGCCCTTCCATCGTCTGGCGCATAAATTCGTGTGATTCCATAATCCATCAAAGCTTTGATTTCTTCTGGTAGAATCACACCTCCTCCACCTCCAAAAATCTTGATATGTCCTGCTCCTTTTTCCTTCAGCAAATCATACATATACTTAAAATACTCATTATGGCCGCCTTGATAGGAGGTCATGGCAATAGCATTGGCATCTTCTTGTATTGCGGTATTGACCACTTCCTCAACACTTCGATCATGGCCAAGATGGATGACTTCTACACCAGTGGACTGGATAATTCTACGCATGATGTTGATGGCTGCATCATGTCCGTCAAAAAGGGATGCTGCCGTTACAATTCGAATGTGATGTTTGGGTTGATATGGTAAGATTTGTTTCATTGATAATTTTGCACTTTTTTTCAGCTACAAATTTAAAGAATATTCAAAAATATACGCTATTTGTTTCCAATTATCTAAAACTTAGCGGAATTCTTTATCCTTGACTATTTTAGGCTATTTTTAAAACGTTTTGATCTTATAAAGTTATGAATAAAATTACGCTTTTAATCCATTGCAAAGACCAATCAGGAATAATCGCCTCGGTTACCAATTATATTGCACAACAAAATGGAAATATTGTTTACATAGACCAACATGTCGATAGAGAACAAAATATTTTTTTTATGCGATTGGAAAGTGAATTTGAATCTCAATCGTTTTCAATTGAAGCCTTTAAAACCCTTTTTGAAACGACCTTGGCCAATACCTTTCAAATGAAATGGCGCATTTATGCAGCTGAAATGAAACCAAAAATGGCCGTGTTGGTCTCAAAATACGACCATTGCTTATACGATATTTTAGGACGTTATAACTCGGGGGAGCTGCTAGTGGACATCCCATTTATTATTAGCAATCATAACAACCTAAAGTCAATAGCAGATAGTTTTAAAATTCCATTTTACCATATCCCAGTAACAAAGGATAAACAGGAAGAAGCCGAACACAAACAACTCGAACTTTTAGAAACACATCAGATCGACTTCATAGTTTTGGCGCGTTATATGCAAATAATTTCAAAACCATTAATTGAAAAATACACCAATAAGATTATCAATATCCACCATTCGTTTTTACCGGCATTTGTCGGTGCAAAACCCTACCATTCGGCCTATAAACGCGGTGTGAAAATTATTGGAGCTACTAGCCATTATGTCACCGAAGACCTTGATGCTGGCCCGATCATAGAACAAGATGTGACACGAGTTTCGCATACCCACTCCATTGAAGATTTAGTTGCAAAAGGTCGTGATTTGGAGAAAATCGTGCTCTCCAATGCCATTAAACTGCACGTGAATAGAAAAGTGATGGTCTATAATAACAAGACCGTAATTTTTTCCTAATCCAAAGTAAAAGTCATGCCTTCCTTGGCAAAGTTAAAGCCTAAATTTTGGATGCTGTCTTTTAAAGGATGATTGTCCTTAAGCGTAGGATTGGTATGATTTAAATGAATAAAATAAATCTTAGATTTTGTAGCAATTGATTCATTTTCAAATAATCTAGTAGTTTCTACAATAAAGGGATGTGGAATATCCTTCATGGGCCTAGAAATTTCTCCATCCTTCATAAATGTCGCGTCAATAAAGGCGTAATCCACTTTTTTGACGGCTTCGACAATATCTTGTTCCCAAAGTTCCCATTTATTGATATCCGGAATAAAAAGTACCGACTTGTGCTTGCCTTCAATTTTATAGCCTACGGTTTCAGAATATTCGTCCCGATGCGGTACTAAAAACGGTCTAACCTTTAAATCGCTGTTCAAAATAAGTGTTGAATCCTTTTGAAGGGTTTTCAACTCTATATTGTTCATAGAAACCAATTGACTCCATGGCCCGTTGGTTTCAAGATAAGTTTTCATTCGTGGCATAACATAAACAGGAATTTGATTGGCTCCCATGGCTTCAAAACCCAAATACATCAGTCCTGTATAATGGCCTATATGGGCGTGAGTAAGAAAAACGCCATCAATCACCTGCCCATTATCCAAATGATTGGTCTTTAATTCATGAACCTGTTGTGTGAAATCGGGAGTGGCATCAAAAATGTATTTTTTTTGGTTTTGTAAATCGACAAGACCCAAACAGGATACTAGTTTTTTAGATTCTTCACCTTCATAAAAAGCTTTGCAGCAAGCCTTGTCGCAGTTAATTTGGGGATATCCAGCATCTTGAGCAACACCTAATACCGTTATATATTGCCCATTTAATTTAGTTTCGTTAGATTTAGATTTTGAAGTACAATCCAAAAATAGCACGCTTAATATTAAGCACAGAATTTGAAAAACTCGCATATGCATCATTTACATTTGTTTAAAGATATAAAAACACAAAACTTGTTTCGTAAATTTTTAACTTTCTTACTCATTTTAAATTTAACTGCTTGCGCCGAATTGCAACAAGTAGTGAATCAATTACCTCAAGGAGGCCTTTCTCAAGATGAAATAGCATCAGGCTTACGGCAAGCCTTAAATTTCGGAATCGACAAACAAGTGACCAAACTTACCAAAGAAGATGGCTTTTTCAAAAATGAACTGGTCAAGATTCTCTTGCCACAAGAACTGCAAAAAGTAGATCAAACGTTGCGCGATATTGGCTTGAGCAAATTAGCGGATGAAGGTTTAAAAGTTTTGAACCGAGCTGCTGAAGACGCCGTTAAAGAAGCGACCCCAATTTTTGTGAATGCGGTTAAGGACATCACTTTTGCAGATGCCAAAAATATTCTTTTAGGCGGAAATGATGCTGCCACAAAGTATCTTACCGGTAAAACACAAGCAGAGTTGTATACCAAATTTCACCCTGTAATCAACAATTCCTTTTCAAAAGTTGGTGCAGATAAAATCTGGGAAAATTTAATAACTAGATATAATAGTTTACCTTTAACTAACAACGTTAATCCAGACTTAACCGATTATGTTACAGATGAAGCTTTAAAAGGAGTTTACACCATGATTGCTGTAGAAGAACAAAATATAAGAACCAAACTCGCATCAAGGACAACGGATTTGTTAAAAAAAGTTTTTGCTTTACAAGATTAGACACAAATGAAAGTCGATTACAAAATTGCTATAATTGGGCCAATTCCTCATGACACCATAATCACTTATAGAGATGAAACGATCACCAAATTTGGCTGCGTATCCCACCCCACCATGGCTTTGGCGAAATTGTTAAAAGGCAAAGGCGAAGTGATTCCTATTGCTCATGTTCATAAAAGAGACCACGACGCTATTAATTCTATGTTTAAGGATCATTCCAATATCAATATCAGTGGTATTAGCAGTAAAAAAGATCAGGGCACTGTAATAGAACTCAAATTCTTGGATCAAAACAATAGATTGGAAACTCAATTGGCCAATATGAGCCCTATTGTTCCCGAAGATGTCAAACCTTTTTTAGATGCCGACTGTTTTGTATTTGTGCCCATAACCGATTTTGAGATCGAATTAAATACGCTCAAGTTTATAAAGGAGCACAGTGCTGCCAAAATCATTTTTGATGCTCACGGCCCCACAACATTTGTAAATAATGACGGCAAACGCTTGCGTAAATATTGGAAGGACAAAGAAGACTGGTTTCAATATATTGATGTGTTAAAAATGAATTTAGAAGAGTCTATTTGTAGTTGGATGGATTCTAATTACGAACATGAGGATTTTTATAATGAAAATAACACTGAACATTTAGATGATTTTGCAGAATATGTCCTTAATAAAGGCGTTGAATACTTATATGTTACTTTGGATTCAAGAGGTTGTGCCATTTACTCAAAAAAAAATGGAGAAATCACCAAACAATTTGTAGGCTCAGTTCCTGTAACCAATGTTATTGATACCACTGGCTGTGGTGACTCATTTGCTGGAGGTTTAGCTTTTGGATTTACGTTATTTGGCGACCCAGTTCAAGCAGCTCATTACGCCAATACCTTAGGAGCCTTAAGAACTCAGGGCAAAGGTTTCGATGTGTTCAAATCCTTAGAAGAAACTGATGCTATAATTGCAAAACATTATTAATCTTTTTTATAAAGCCCATCAAAAGCCACGACAACATCTTTGGAATTAGTAATAGTTTCCCAATATTGCCTAACACTTCCATCGTCATTTAAAGTCCAAGTGATGCGATGAAAATAAGGTTCACCTTTTGAATTTTTAGCTTCATCAGATTGTAAGATCATTTGGTTTCCCTTTCGATTTCCTTTTAGATGAAGACTTCCCCCTTGATTATCCAACCAGATTTGTTCCCATTGCTTGGTCTTCGAATTGTAAAAATTACTGCTTGTCCCAGTAAAATTTCCTTGAGCACTTGTCCAATTTTCCCTTAAAATACAATGATCCTGAATTTTGTCTATGGTATTGGTGCCCGCAAGTGTTCCGTCAGGATTTGTCACCGTCCACGAACCCACCCAAAAATCAAATTCCGAATGATTTTCGGTGCAACAATTACAAGTATTGGTTTGGGCATATAATGTCGAAGTCATTATTAGTACTGCTAAAAGTATCCTGTTTTTCATATCTAAAAGCTTTATGATCTTCTTAAAAATAAAGAAACATGAGTAATGCAATGCTATTATTAACATAACATTAGGCACTTATGAAAATGAATAGTTGTGCTGTTTGTGTATGATTTTTTTTATTCACTAGTAATTAAAGTAGTCATATTCAGGTAGGTAAAAATTGACAAAATAACTCAGGTTGCTTTTTTTATCAACAAAAATCAATTTTAAGTTGCTGAATACGAATATTTTAAATATATTTAAAATTTAAAGCATGGTAATGAAAGAATCCTCAAATATAAGGAAACATCAGCTTAAATTGCAAGGGCGATATAAGCAGCTTATAGAACAAGCCTACAACTTGCGTCAAACAGACTGTGCTCTGAGCGATATTTCAGAATATAAAGCTATAAAACTACTCCACAAACTCAACAGATTAAAGTACTTGAGCCGTGACGCTATAAAGCCTACATTTTAACTTCAAAATTTTTAGAATACTTTAACTTTTTTCACGCATCTACAGCTGGGTTTTAAACGTATATACCTTAAAAACAAGTTGTATGGAACCCCATTTTTGTAAAGTTGGAAAAGTTAGACCAAGCTTAAGTGAAGTTTTAGGTCTTAAAGAGTTGGAAAATAGATATTTGAGTTTTATTGAAGAAGCTTATAATGTCATGCAGACCGATTCGAGTTTGAGCGATATTTTATATCATGAAGCTTCTATATTGAAAAAACACATTTTAAATTTTAACTTGTTTCACAAGTCGATTTAGTATCCCAATATTTGCTTCATTTCAAGTTGTATCTCTTTTGCTTTTTTTGCTGCGGCATCGGCAAAATCTTCATCTTTTGAAGCGTAAATAATGCCCCTCGAAGAATTAACAAGTAAGCCCACATTTTTATTCATCCCGTATTTACAGACCTCTTGCAAACTACCGCCTTGTGCACCAACGCCAGGTACCAATAAAAAACTATCAGGAATAATTTTTCTGATTTCAGCTATATACTCGGCTTTGGTTGCGCCAACAACATACATTAAATTTTTAGAATTTTTCCAAGTTTTAGACACGTTTATAACCTCTTTATAAAGGTCTTGATTATTGACTTTCAAAGTCTGAAAATCAAGAGCCCCTTGATTGGAAGTTAGTGCCAATAGAATGGTATGCTTATTTTCGATTGCTAAAAATGGCTCAATAGAATCTCTGCCCATATACGGAGCCACAGTTATACTATCAAACCCTAAATCCTCCAAAAAAGCTTTTGCATATCTACTGCTGGTATTGCCAATATCACCACGCTTAGCGTCTGCAATGGTAAAGATTTCTGGATGCTGTTTGTTAAGATACTGTATTGTTTTTTCAAGGGCCATCCAACCTTTTAATCCATAAGCTTCATAAAACGCGATGTTGGGTTTGTAGGCCACACATAACTGGTGGGTTGCGTCAATAATCGCCTTATTGAAAGCAAAAATTGGATCTTCCTCTTTTAGTACATGCTTAGGGATTTTATCTAAATCCACATCCAACCCAATACATAGAAAGGAATTTTTTTTGCGGATTTGCTCAATAAGGTGTTGTGTTGTCATTTATTAATCTAGGTCTTAAGTAAGACTAAAATACAGTATCCCCAGCTTTCAATTTTTCGGTATTTTCAGCCAGTTGTAATTCATCTATGATGCGTTGGATATCGCCATTGACAATATTTGATAAATCGTAAAGTGTCAATCCAATTCGGTGGTCGG
This sequence comes from Flavobacteriaceae bacterium LMO-SS05, assembly GCA_051814705.1. Taxonomy (GTDB): domain Bacteria; phylum Bacteroidota; class Bacteroidia; order Flavobacteriales; family Flavobacteriaceae; genus Geojedonia. The sequence goes on along the minus strand of JBPWQW010000001.1, from coordinate 1,378,236 downwards.
TTACACGTCCTTGTGGATAATTATAAGTCCTGATTTTTGCACTTCTATCTCCTGTAGAAACCATGCTTTTACGCTTCGCAGAATCGGCAGCTTCTTTTTTAGCCAATTCAATTTCATATAATCTGGAACGCAAGACCTTTAAGGCCTTTTCAAGATTTTTATGGGACGACTTTTGATCTTGGCAACTTACGATCATTCCCGTAGGTTCGTGGTGTAATTTTATAGCGGAATAGGTCGTATTCACACTTTGCCCACCTGGACCCGTAGAGGTAGTTCGTTCAATTCTAACTTCAGACATATCCAATTCTAAATCAAACTCCTCTGCTTCTGGCAATACGATAACCGTAGCCGCACTGGTATGCACCCGTCCTTGGGTTTCCGTTTGTGGTACACGCTGAACGCGATGCACCCCAGCTTCAAATTTTAAGGTGCCATAGACATTTTCTCCTGAAACCTCAAAAATGATTTCTTTAAAGCCGCCATTGGTACCTTCACTAAAATCTACAGTACTTACAGACCAACCCTTGCTTTCGCAATACTTGGTGTACATTCTATATAAATCACCGGCAAAAATACTGGCTTCATCCCCACCTGTTCCAGCGCGAAGTTCAACAACCGCATTTTTGGAGTCTTCAGGATCTTTGGGGATTAATAAAAATTTTATTTCGTCTTCAAGTTCAGGGATGCGTTCTTTAACTTCCTCATATTGCATTTTTGCCATCTCCACCATTTCTGGATCCTTTTCAATGGCCATAAGATTTTCAGCTTCAGCAAGATTATTCAAAAGTGTTTTATATTCTTCCCGTTTACCCACCAGCACTTTGAGATCCTTATATTCCTTATTCAATTGAATATAACGCTTTTGGTCGGTTATGATATTGGGTTGAATAATCAAATCACTGACTTCATCGAAACGCTGTTTTATGATATCTAATTTCCCTAACATTTGCAATTTTAAATTGTGGGGCAAAAATACAATATTTTATGAATTTAATTGCCGAGAGTTATAAATCAAAGCTGGGGAATAAAAATATTTTTCACTTAAAAACGTTTTAAACTATTATGAGTCGTTTTGGAGTCATCCTGTTGTTTTATAAACCATTATTTGTGTGGTCTTTTTTGATCAATATTTTACTGATCATGGTCACGCCATCTATAATTATAATCCTCCTTATAAAACTCTTTCTATTAATTCTGATCTTAGTTTTTATAAATAAAACTAACCTAAAATTACTGATTTGCAAACATTTGGCTATGTCTCAAATTAAATTTTTTACGATCATTTGTATTTTGGATACTTTAATGACGGTTATATCTCTTAACATCATAAAGACGTTTACTTGAGTTTATCCGCATTTTGAAGATCCACAATCTTTACAAGTCAAGCAACCTTCCTGATAAATTAATTGGTCCGAATTACAATTGCTACACCGTTGTCCTTTGGCTTGTGTACCATCTTCAACATAGCGTTTTAAGGTCCGCATGACCCCGTTTTTCCAGGTGTTAATGGACTCGCTATCCAACTGAAGGCTATTAATTAATTCGACTACTTTGTCAATTGGCATTCCATGGCGAAGTGTGCTCGAAAATAGTTTAGCATAATTCCAAAATTCAGGATTGAATTTATAGGACAACCCTTCAATTGTAGTTTTGTAGCCTCGAATATTTTCGTACTGAAAGTCGTAACGCGAACTACCATTTTCGTCTCTATTTTTGATGATAAGCCCTTTATTTACCCAACGCGGAATTAAGATACCGTCTTCATCATCAGCCAAACCAGTAAATATCTCATAAGGCTTGTCGTCTATGAGGCCAATAAATGCAATCCATTTGTCCTTGTTATTTTGAAAACGAACCACATCAGCTTCTAAAATTTGAGGGCGTTTTTTAGGGAACACGGTTAGTATATCCTGTGATTCTTCTGCCTTCTCATCATTAGAAATTAAAACACCCGAACGCGATCCATCTCTATAAACTGTAACGCCTTTGCAACCTACTTCCCAAGCTTTCATATAGAGTTCTCCAACTAACTCTTCTGTTGCCGTATTGGGTAAGTTGATGGTAACACTTATAGAATGATCTACCCATTTTTGAACGGCACCTTGCATTTGCACTTTGCTCAACCAATCCACATCATTGGATGTTGCTTTATAATATGGAGATTGTTTTACAAGCTTGTCTAACTCGTTTTGTTTGAAATTTTTAGAGGAATCAATTCCATTGACTTCCATCCATTGTTTAAACCGATGATGGAATACCACATATTCTTCCCAGGAATCACCAACCTCATCAACAAAATCTACACGCACATTTTTATCATTAGGATTGACTTTTCTACGACGTTTGTACACCGGCATAAACACGGGTTCAATCCCTGATGACGTTTGGGTCATTAAACTGGTAGTTCCTGTTGGTGCGATCGTTAATAAAGCAATGTTACGACGGCCGTATTCCAACATTTCAAAGTATAACTTGCTGTCTGCTTCTTTTAATCGGTTTATAAACGGATTTCCTTTTTCGCGTTCGGCATCAAAAAAAGCAAATGCACCGCGCTCTTTAGCAGCATAAACAGAAGCGCGATAAGCTTCGATGGCTAAAGTTTTATGGACCTCGACAGAAAATTCATTTCCTTTTGCACTTCCGTATTGAATACCCAATGCCGCAAGCATATCCCCTTCTGCAGTAATCCCAATACCTGTTCTACGACCTTGCTCAGCTTTATTTCTAATATGCACCCATAAGTTGCGTTCAATAGCTTTGACTTCTACTGTTTCTGGATCAGCATCAATTTTACCCAAAATCACATCAATTTTTTCCAATTCCAAATCAATAATATCATCCATGATGCGCTGTGAATACGCAATATGTTTTTTGAAGAGATCAAAATTAAAAAAGGCATCTTTTGTAAATGGATGTTCTACATAAGAAAATAAATTAATGGCCAATAAACGACAGGAGTCATAAGGACATAATGGAATTTCCCCGCAAGGATTTGTAGAAACTGTTTTAAAACCTAAATCGGCATAACAATCGGGAACAGACTCATTGATAATGGTATCCCAAAATAAGATGCCTGGTTCGGCGGATTTCCATGCGTTATGTACAATTTTTTTCCATATCCCATTTGCGTCAATTCGTTTTGAAACTTTCGGCTGGTCACTGAAGATAGGGTACTTTTGTGTGTATAAAGTGCCAGACTTGATTGCTTTCATAAAATCGTCATCAATTCGTACCGATACATTGGCTCCAGTAACTTTTCCTTGTTCCAGTTTTGCATCAATAAATTCTTCAGAATCTGGATGGTTTATAGAAACCGACAACATAAGCGCACCTCTTCGTCCATCCTGTGCAACTTCCCGTGTAGAGTTAGAATAACGTTCCATAAAAGGAACGATTCCCGTTGAAGTTAAGGCCGAATTTTTGACAGGCGACCCTTTAGGCCGAATATGAGATAAATCGTGACCTACACCTCCTCTTCGTTTCATAAGCTGTACCTGTTCTTGATCTATTTTCATGATACCTCCGTAAGAATCCGATTCGCCATTATTTCCAATCACAAAGCAATTGGAAAGCGAAGCAATTTGAAAAGGATTGCCAATACCTGCCATGGGACTACCTTGAGGCACGATATACTTGAAATCTTTAATCAGATCGAAAATGACTTCTTCTGACAATGAGTTGGGGTACCGACTTTCGATTCTAGCAATTTCACTTGCTATCCTTCGATGCATATCGTTTGGTGTTAATTCATAAATATTCCCATTAGAATCTTTTAGGGCATATTTATTTAACCAGACACGCGCTGCAAGGTCATCGTTGTTAAAATAATGCAATGAAGCTTTGAAAACTTCGTCTTGTGTGTACGTTGTTTTTGGGGTTGTAAGGGATTCTGTTTTCATTAAAATTTAAGATTTGGTTGATTTTGGTTAATTAAGACACAAATAAAACCAAAAGATACAACTTAATTCATGACAAAAATCATAAAGTTTGCAGGTCGAAAAGGTTATTGTATTCAGTATCAGAATAATAAAAATTTATCAACATAAAAAAGTTAACAAATTTTTTATCTTTATTTCAATAGGATATGGCGACTTTAATACGTGAATTCACCAAAGACACTGCTAATAGTCAGTTTTTTAGAGCTTGAAGCCTCCACTCTCCCCACAATTTGAGCCTCTACTTGAAAAGATTTGGAAATTGAAATAATCTCTTCAGCAATTTCTGGAGCTACATATAATTCCATGCGGTGACCACAGTTAAATACTTGGTACATTTCTTTCCAATCGGTTTTGGATTGTTCCTGAATAAGTTTGAACAAGGGAGGTATTGGAAAAAGATTATCTTTTATAATATGAAGATTGTCTATAAAATGAAGAATCTTAGTTTGGGCTCCACCACTGCAATGCACCATACCGTGAATGGTTTCCTTATTGTATTTTGAAAGAATAGCTTTTATGATTGGGGCATAAGTGCGGGTTGGCGACAAGACGAGTTTACCGGCGTCAATTGGAGAGTTTTCAACTTTATCGGTCAAATTAGCCTGACCAGAATACACTAATGCTTTAGGAACCGAAGCATCAAAACTTTCAGGATATTTTTCGGCTAAAACCTTATTGAAAACATCATGTCTAGCTGAAGTAAGACCATTACTGCCCATACCCCCATTATAACCTTTTTCATAAGTAGCTTGTCCAAAAGAGGCCAAACCCACAATGACATCTCCAGCTTTGATATTGGCATTGTCAATAACATCGCTGCGTTTCATCCTGGCAGTAACTGTGGAATCTACAATAATGGTTCTTACCAAGTCACCCACATCGGCTGTTTCACCTCCTGTAGAATGAATGGTCACTCCAAAGGATTTTAATTCTGAAATCAAATCTTCAGTACCTTTTATGATGGCCGAAATGACTTCTCCGGGGATTAAGTTTTTATTTCTTCCAATGGTTGAAGACAACATGATATGATCTGTAGCACCAACACAAAGTAAATCGTCAATATTCATGATTAAAGCATCTTGAGCAATGCCTTTCCATACTGAGAGATCACCTGTTTCTTTCCAATACATATAGGCCAACGAGCTTTTTGTACCGGCGCCATCAGCATGCATAATCAAACAATAATCCTCGTTGTTGGTAAGATAGTCTGGTACAATCTTACAAAACGCCTTTGGGAATAATCCTTTATCGATGTGTTTAATGGCATTATGAACATCCTCTTTAGAAGCCGAAACCCCTCTTAGGGCATAACGTTTACTGGTATCTTGACTCATGAAAAAACTTTGAGTTACAAAAGTAAGGATTGTGGATTACTTTGTAAAGAGTAGTTCTCTATATTTAGTCAATGGCCACAATTCGTCATCTACTAAAAGTTCCAATTTATCGCAGTGATATCTAATACCATCAAACAAGGGTTTAACCTTATTACAATAGGCATAGGCTCGCTTTTCAATATCATCAATTTTATTGGCTTTTTTTCGTTCGTTGGTCATTTTTGTAACATCCGAGTTGATGGATTCTATATGACCAGAGATGCTTTCAATAAGAATTAATTGCTCTTTGGCAAAAGCTTTAAAACCATCACCATAAATTTCTTTAAGCCCTTTTACGTTTTCAATCAGTACATTTTGATATTTTACAGCAATAGGCACGACATGATTTCGAGCAATGTCCCCAAGAACTCGTCCTTCAATTTGAACGCGCAACACATAGTCTTCCATCTCAATTTCATATCTCGCTTCCGATTCAATTTTATTCATCACTCCTAAGCTTTCAAAAAGTTCTAAGGATTTAGGAGAGATTTTTGCCTTTAAGGCCTCAGGTGTGGTTTTGTTGTTGCTCAATCCGCGTTTTTTAGCTTCTTTTTCCCAGGCTTCACTGTAGCCATTACCCTCAAACAAAATGTTTTTGGACTTTTTAATGTATTCCCTTAAAATATTGAAAACTGCATCATCCTTTTTCATTCCTTTTTTATCGATTAAAGCATCGGCCTCTACTTTAAAATCCATTAGCTGTTTAGCAACAATCGAATTAAGAACCGTCATTGGATTGGCACAATTGGCTTTAGAACCTACGGCTCTAAATTCAAATTTATTGCCTGTAAAAGCAAAAGGAGACGTTCTATTTCTGTCCGTATTATCCAATAATATTTCGGGTATTTTACCTACCACATTCAGTTTTAAGTCTGTTTTTTCCTGAGGTGATAATTTACCTTTTGTTACGTTTTCAAGTTCATTAAGCACATTGGTCAAATGCTCTCCAATAAATACAGAAATAATAGCAGGAGGAGCTTCATTGGCCCCTAACCGATGGTCGTTGCTTGCTGAAGCAATAGCTGCTCTTAATAATTCTTCATTATCGTTGACCGCCTTAATGGTATTGATAAAAAATGTCAAGAATTGAAGGTTGCTCATAGGAGTTTTGCCAGGGCTTAATAAATTGACTCCTGTGTCGGTACTCAAGCTCCAATTGTTATGTTTACCCGATCCATTGACTCCTGCAAAAGGTTTTTCATGGAACAGGACTCTAAAATGGTGACGCTCCGCCACTTTGTTCATAATATCCATTAACAGGGAGTTATGATCCACGGCCAAATTGGCTTCTTCGTAAATTGGAGCCAATTCAAACTGGTTTGGCGCCACTTCGTTATGACGGGTTTTTACAGGAATCCCTAGCAACATACATTCGGTTTCTAAATCTTTCATGTACTGCATGGCACGATTTGGAATGGTTCCAAAATAATGATCATCCAATTGCTGGCCTTTTGCAGGAGAATGTCCTAGTAAAGTCCGACCTGTTAAAACGATATCGGGTCTCGATGATGCCAGAGCGCTATCGATTAAAAAATATTCTTGCTCCCAACCCAATGAGGCGTTTACTTTTCTAACATTTTTATCAAAATATTTACAAACAGCAACTGCAGCATTATCAACAGCCTGCAAAGCTCTAAGCAATGGTGTTTTATAATCTAAAGCTTCTCCTGTATAAGACACAAAAACTGTAGGAATACATAAGGTTGTGCCATAAATAAAAGCGGGTGATGTTGGATCCCAAGCCGTATAACCTCTAGCTTCAAATGTATTTCTTATTCCTCCACTTGGAAAACTTGAGGCATCAGGCTCCTGTTGCACCAATCGCCCGCCACCAAATTTTTCAATTGCATGTCCATCGCCAATAGGCTCAAAAAAAGCATCGTGTTTTTCAGCTGTTGTTCCTGTCAAAGGCTGAAACCAATGCGTATAATGTGTTGCTCCTTTAGAAATAGCCCATTCTTTCATACCTGTAGAAATATGATCCGCTACCACTCTACTTATTTTGGATCCTTTTACAATAGCATCATTAATACCCTCCAGAGCTTCTTGTGTTAAATACTGGCGCATCGCTATTTCGTTAAATACATTGGCTCCGAAAATTGCTGAACGACGTTCTTTTTCCAGAACAATAACAGGAATTCTTGTATGCGTTTCCTTAATGGCATGAAATCTTAGTGTGGACATGAGTATCGATTTAATATTTTTGAATGGGCAAAATTAGCAAATAATCAACATATAACAACTATAACCCTATATTTTTTAGGGTATTGATAAATATTAATAACAATTAACGTTTAATTGCCCTATTTTTTTGATGTAAAAATAAAAATAATAATATTTGTACTTTAATTTAATAACTTATAAAAGTATGAGCAAATCTAAGTTAGAGTATATATGGTTAGATGGATACGAGCCAACTCAAAACATGCGAAGTAAAACCAAAGTTGAAGAAAACTTTAGTGGAAAATTGGAAGATTGTCCTTTATGGTCTTTTGACGGTTCCTCAACTAAGCAAGCTGAAGGAGGGTCTTCAGATTGTGTGTTAAAACCTGTTGCCATATACCCAGATCCTGCCAGAAAAAATGGTTATTTAGTGATGAATGAGGTTCTAAATCCTGACGGGACACCTCACGAATCTAATGCTAGAGCTACTATTGAAGATGAAGACAACGATTTTTGGTTTGGCTTTGAGCAAGAGTACTTTATTATGGATAACCAAACCCAATTGCCCTTAGGTTTTCCAATAGGAGGTTATCCAGGCCCCCAGGGTATGTATTATTGTTCAGTAGGTGGAAAAAACACACACGGAAGAGATTTTGTTGAAGAACACGCTGATTTATGTATTGCCGCCGGACTAAACTTTGAAGGCATTAACCAAGAAGTTGCATCTGGACAGTGGGAATTTCAATTGTTTGCAAAAGGAGCCAAAAAAGCAGGAGACGAAGTTTGGATTGCACGTTATCTTTTAGACCGTTTAACAGAACAATACGGTTATTATATTGAATACCATCCAAAACCTATTAAAGGAGATTGGAATGGTTCTGGTATGCATGCCAACTTCTCTAACACAACATTAAGAACCTGTGGAAGCCAAGAAGTTTATGAAAAAATATGTGAAGCCTTTAGACCTGTTACCAAAGAGCATATTGCTGTTTATGGTGAATTTAATGAACAACGGTTGACGGGTAAGCACGAAACGGCATCTATCCATGATTTTAAATATGGCGTATCAGATAGAGGAGCCTCCATTAGGATTCCAATTGGTACAGTTCAAAAAGGATGGAAAGGTTGGTTGGAAGATCGTCGCCCAGCTTCAAATGGCGACCCCTATAAAATCGCTGGTCGTATTGTAAAAACCGTTAAAACAGCTGAAGTAGAAGTCTTATTTGTTTGAAATTAGTTTATAAGGTTAGAAGAGACCAGGCTTTACGTCTGGTCTTTTTTATTTTATGATACTATAAATAAAAACAAAATATCCAATTAAAAGGATCATTCCTTTATATCTACCAAATAAAAATCGCTTTGGAAGCAGAACCAAGGGTAACGTAACCACTGCAAAACCAATCATCCAAAAAATATTGGAACCTAAAATTTCTGGTGAATTTGGATTAACAGTTATTGGGCTGATCATAGCCGTAAGCCCTAAAACTGAAGCTAAATTAAATATATTTGATCCTATTAAATTACCAAGAGACAGTGCTTTTTCCTTTTTTAGAGCTGCGATAACAGAAGCAGCCAATTCTGGGACACTGGTTCCAATAGCAATAACCGTAACTGAAATGGCGTATTCACTAACGCCAAGGTTCATAGCCAACTCCCTCGCTCCTTCAACCAACCATTCACTCCCATAATACAGAGTCACCGCCCCAATTAACAACCATACAATAATTTTAAAATTTGAGACTGTTTGCAGGGCATCATCTACGCCTTCTAACTCGATTTTAGTTCTTTTTCTGGAATCCATTATCAAAATAATGAGAAAAAATATGAGTAGAACCACAAAGATTAACCCTTCTTCTGAACTTAAATATCCGTCATTTTTCAAAAAGACATACAACAACAATGAAGTGATTATTAGCATTGGCCAGTTCAACCTGAAAAAATCTCTATCAACGACTAAAGGTGAAATAAAAGCCGTAATCCCTAACACCAAACCAATATTGGCAACATTTGAACCAATAATGTTCCCCAAAGCAATATCAGAATAGCCATTGATAGCGGCATGCAAACTCACCAACAATTCTGGCAAAGAGGTGGCAAAGGACACTACGGTCATACCAATAACAAGCTTTGACAGTTTTAATTTAAAAGACAAGGCTACTGAAGAACGCACTAAAAATTCACCTCCTACTACTAATAACAACAGTCCTAAAATAATCCAAACAATACTCATGAAACAATTTTTTGCGAAGATAAGGTTTTGAATATAGTCTCAAACGCAACATTTTTTAAATTTTTATTAAAAATGAACCCCCTCTTTTTTACACTTCTTAACATATGGCACCTTACTGTTTTAAAGTTTAGTTAATTTTTTAAAATCAATTTTTTTATGCTATAAATTTGTTTAAAAAGATATAACAATGAAAACTAATAAATTTTTAAAAATTGGAATTGGTTTGATACTCATTGTAAGTATTGGGCTAATATCTTTCAAAAGCTTTGCCCACAAAAGCAAAACTTCTACTCATTCAGTGATTGGACATAACATTAAAGTAGACGACTCTATTTCAAACCCAGAAAATGAAGGTGCTAATGTTTCGGTGACCATAGACAATGGAACCACAGACGATCAAATTGACGATATTGTAAACTTATTGAAGGAGAACCACATCAACCCCACTTTGACCAATATTCAGCGTGATGAAGAAGGAAAAATAACTGGGATAAAAATTGTACTCGAAGATGAAAATGGCAACCAAACTTCAAGCCAATCTTCAAGTAATGTACCCATTTCACAAATTGTGTTTGGCAGAAAAGATGGGCGTCTTTATATTACACAAAATGCTAGAGATGCAGGTGCATTTGCGTTTTTTAATAGACCTAATATGATGCCTTTTCAGTTTGGAAATGACTCTATCCAAAATCAACCTTTTAGTGGATTTGGAAACTTCAATTTTGATGACTTTTTTAATGACGAAAATGGAAGTTCATTTTTTATGAATGGAAAATCCATGACTTTGGAAGAACTCAAGGAGCAAATGAAACAAAATTTTAGCAATCCAATGGGCAATCAAAACTTTTCATGGTTTTTTGAAAATGGCAACAATCCCAATTCAGCTCAAAAATTTAAATTTTATGACGACCCCAATACCCATAAGTTAATTGTAATCGATGGTAAAGATTCGGATTTCGAAACCTTGGATGAATTGGCCAAATCCGATAAATTAAAAGCAGTAGATGTTTTAAAACCCGAAACAGCTATTAGTATTTATGGCAATAAGGCAAAAGATGGGGCCATCATAGCCACTACCAAAGGATAACTAAAACCTCTTTGTAATCTTAAAATTTAGTCAATAGAAAAAGTATGTATTCATAAATAGACAAAAAACAAGAGAAATACTTAAATTTAACCTCAGCTGTTTTTTAAAAGTAAGAAATGACAACATTAGGATTTAAACTTTTGGCCAAGATTAATAAAGGCCTGTTACCGAGTTATACAAAAAGACAACTCGATTTGAGCAAAGCTTCAAAACTTCAATTGGTGATTATTGGTTGGAGGGCTTTTGTGACTATGAATGCTTTGGATTAAACACCAATCTTAGTCATCTCGATTCGCTTCATGACACCCTTCAAATCCATCTTCGCAATCTAGAATAAATCGGGACCGACGATTCTTTTGATGCGCTTCATTTCTTTCTTTTTCAGTGGGTAATTTTTTTATATCCTCATCGCTTATGATGAGGCATTTCTCCCCAAAACCTGTTGCGCTTATAATCTGACTATCTTTAACCCCTTCACCGATCAAATACAGTTTTGTGTTTTGGGCGCGCTTCTCCGAAAGATCAAGATTGTATTGTGCTGGTCCTCGGGAATCAGTATAAGATTCAATTCTTATTTTAATGTCTGGGTTGGAAAATAATATATCCTTTAGTTTGGAAAGGGCGTTTTTAGCATCGGCTCTAATGTCTGCAGAATCCAAAGCAAACTCGATTTGATTTATGGAAATCTCACATGGAAAGGGTTTAAGTTCAAGGTTGATGCTGCTTTTTGCTTCAGCAGCAATGTACTCTTTAAGATCATCATCATATCGGGCCATGCTTCCTCTAAGTCGATATAATTGGTTGCATTCCACATTAAAACTGAATGCTCCGGTTGAATCAGCCTGAACAGTCTTTAAAACCATTCCAGAAGCATCTATCAAATCGACATTAGCTTTAGGCAACGGGTTTTTATTTGAAGAATCGGTAATAAGGCCTTGAACCGTTTTATTCTTTTTTACTTTTACTCTATAGATGTCATCATCGCCCTTGGCATTGGACCCCTCTCGATTTGAGGAAAAATAAGCATAAACTTCACAAGTATCGCCTTGTTCAGGCTCTTCAAAATAAGCAAAATCATCTTTATCACTATTAAAGGGACTATCCAAATGAATAATGTTTGCCTTACCCGTTTGAATAACCTGATCAATATTATTGACCTTATAGATATCGAACAACCCCAATCCGAGCGTATTGTTAAAAATACCATCCGACGAAAAATAAAACGTTCCATCTGAAGCTATAAACGGAAAACTTTCCCTGCCCCCAGTATTAATTCCGGGTACAATCTTAACCTTTCCGTAGGTTTTATCATCATTAATATCGACGTAATAAATGTCGGTATGGCCATTTGCGTCTTCAAACGGAGCGCAAGTGACAAAAAACAGTCTTTTATTGTCTGGACTTAGAGCAGGATTCCCGATAGAAAAATTCTCAAAATCAAAATATTCCATTGCTTTTTTGTCTGCATCGGTTACGACCCAATTATTATTTATAAGTGTTGCCCTTTGCAATCTGAGTTTGGAGGTTCCACTCTTATCGTATTCCAAAGTATTATTGTGTTTCACATTACCACCAGAAAAATACATGGTTTTACCATCATTGGTTATAGCCACAGAAGCTTGATGGGCATTGGTATTTATATGTTTATCAACGTTTGAACTATCCGGAAGCACGAGCCGCAATGAATCGGTGTGTCTATCTATAACTGCCTCATAAATATCTAAAAAAGGCTGTCCATTCCATTTATATAAGCGTTTGTTTGCGCTTCTTTTTTTATTAGGATTTTGACGAGACGAGGCAAAGTATAATTTGTCGTTAATTATAAAAGTACCGAAATCTGAAAATTCTGAATTAATTGACAAATTCTCAGCTAATGCAGTTGAACTATACGTTGAGTCTCTCGAACTAATGTCCTCGGTTTTACCAATTTTCTTGTAATAGTCTTGAAATGCAGTAATGACAGGTTTTTGAGATGGCTCAATACTTTGAAGACAGAGTGCGTACTTTAAAAGATAGGACTCTTTTATATTCTTCGTATTATCAATGGCAATTTTATAATAGTCTTTGGCTTTTTCTGGCATTGAAATATAAAAGTAACAATCGCCCAATTTTGCATAAATGTCCCAATTATTCGGATCGCGATCTTTGGCTCCTTCGTACAGTTTTATGGCTTTTTTATAGGCGAATTGATCAAAGTATTTATCCCCCAATTCTAACCAGGTTTGTTGACTAAACAGTAACCCACAATTAGCAAGCAAAAGTACAGCAACCAAAAACGTTTTTATCGACTTTTTCATATTTAATAATATCTGGGTGATGTCACTCGCCTCCGTGGATTAAAAACCTCAAACATTAACACAATTTCATGCGTTCCATCTGTATAGGGTCGAATCTCTGAGGTTGGTAATTCAAACGTATAACCTATTCGCCAATCTCTTAAAACCTGAAAATCAGCCATAAAACCAACTGCACCAGCAGTATCGTTAAAGCGATAGGCAGCTCCTAACCATAACTTTTTATAGAATAAGAAATTAGCACTCATATCTATAGATACTGGAGCGCCGTTGGTGGCCTTAATCATAATAGAGGGTTTAAACTTGGTGGTGTAGCCAACATTAAACACATAACCGCCGGTAAAATAATAACTCACCCGCTCCAAGGCCTTAAAACCATTTTCTGAACTATAATTATTATTGATAAGCCGTGGAGCTGAAAGCCCAAAATAGCCACGCTCCCAAAGCCACATGACGCCAGCTCCCATATTTGGGGTCCAACGATTTTCTATTTTCCCAATTAATAAATCATCGGTATTAGAAGTATAGAGTCTGTTGTCAACGTTAAAAGCGGTAAAGCCTGCTTTTAGACCAAACGCCAATTTAGAAACTTCATTTAATTGTATGGTATAGGAAAAATCACCGTACATATAAACAAAATTTTCAAAACCCAACTCATCGTTTATTAAGGATAGGCCCAGACCCATCTTTTCATTACGCAATGGAGTGTGAACAGATAGCGTTTGTGTAGTTGGCCCACCAGGAAATCCCAGCCATTGACTTCTGTGCAGTCCTACTACTGTTAGCGTCTCACGGCTTCCTGCATAAGCAGGATTAATTGCAATGGTATTATACATGTACTGGGTAAACTGTGGCAATTGTTGAGCCATCACTGGAATAGATATAACCGTAACGAAAACCAGAATTGATATTTTATTGAATGCTTTCATGAATTGGTTAAATTATTCGGTTGCAACATAAAAGTAACCCGCTACAGTTTGTTCTACATGACCATCTATTTTGTACTTCAGAATATAATAGTAGCTACCTGTTGTCACCCTATTCGAAGACCCTAAAGCATTAGAAGGAACCGTGCCATCCCAATCATTTTTGTAATTAATGGCTTCAAACACCTTAGCTCCCCAACGGTTGAATATGAGCACGTCTACCGAACAACTTTCACTTGGGACGAGGCCAGAATAAAAGGTGTCATTGACATGATCGCCATTTGGTGTTAATGCTGTAGTAACTTTTGTCACTCTAAATTCACAGGCAAGCACGCAGGGAGGTTGATCTTCGAGCAAATGAATCGTTACCTCAATTAATGGAAGACATTCCCCGGACCCTTGATGATAAAGAAAAACATAATCACCATAGGGCAACTCTTCAAATACGAAAATGGTTCCAGAATCTGAAACTTCTAGATCATTCCCCTCTGGACTGGCGTCAAGTGACCAAGACCCTCCCGGTATATACTCATCTGGAAGTAAAAAAAATAAATTAAATTCACCATAATCTCTGCACAATTCAATATCGTTTCCTATTATTTTACCTCCACTACTGATTTCCCGACTAACCAAAGTGGTTTCAATATCCTTATTTCCGCAACTGTCCATCACTTCAAAGGTGTACAATCTGTATTCTAAAGCACCATCAGGACTACTGCCATTATCCACACCAGAATCCGATTCAATTTCTCCACCTTGAGAACAGTTGTCGGTCCAGTTGGTTATTAAATAGTCTGGCCATGGAGTATTACAACCTTCTAAAAGATAATCTTCAATATCAGTAATCTCCGGATTGGTCTCGTCATATTCCCTACTCACCTGTGTCGTTTCCGTATCGCTGTTCCCACAACCATCTGTTATGGTAAAGGTGTACAATCGGTATTGGACACAGCCATCTTCACTATTTCCGTCGTCGACACCTTGATCTGATTCAATTTCTCCTTCATTTGAACAATTATCCGCCCAAGTGGTTGTTAAAAATTCTGGCCATTCCGCATTACAGCCTTCAAGGATATAATCGGCTACATCAACAAGTTCAGGAGCGGAGCCATAAAGCTCCTTACCTACTCTGGTCGTTTCTGTATCGCTATTTCCACAACGGTCCGTTATGGTAAAGGTGTACAATCGGTATTGGGTACAGCCATCTTCGTTACTGCCATCGTCGACACCTTGATCCGATTCAATTTCTCCTTCATTTGAACAATTATCCGACCAAGTCGTGGTTAAAAATTCTGGCCATTCTGCATTACAGCCTTCAAGGATATAATCGGCTACATCAACAAGTTCAGGAGCGGAGCCATAAAGTTCCTTACTCACTCTAGTCGTTTCCGTATCGCTGTTTCCACAACGGTCGGTTATGGTAAAGGTGTACAATCGGTATTGGACACAGCCATCTTCACTATTTCCGTCGTCGACACCTTGATCTGATTCAATTTCACCTCCATTTGAACAATTACCCGTCCAAGTGGTTGTTAAAAATTCTGGCCATTCCGCATTACAGCCTTCGAGCATATAATCAGCTACATCAATAAGTTCAGGAGAGGAGCCATAAAGTTCCTTACCTACTCTGGTCGTTTCAGTATCGCTGTTCCCACAACGGTCGGTTATGGTAAAGGTGTACAATCGGTATTGGACACAGCCATCTTCGTTACTGCCGTCGTCTACTCCTTGATCTGATTCAATTTCTCCTTCATTTGAACAATTATCCGACCAAGTCGTGGTTAAAAATTCTGGCCATTCCGTATTACAGCCTTCTAATTGATAATCTTCAATGTCGGTAATCTCCGGATTGATTGTATCATTCACAGCAATGATTTGTGTACAATAAACACGATTTCCGCAAGCATCGGTTGCACTATAAGTTCGTGTAATGATTTCTGGACAACTTCCATTGTCGGAAACATCATCGACAAACTCTATCACTGGTTCGCTACCTTCTTCACTGTCAATTATAATAATCGCATTGAGATCTGGCACAGGTATGTCTTCACTGCATTGCACCTCGATCATTGGAGGACATTCAATTTGTAGTGTCGTTTCAGATTCTCTTGTCACAACAGCGTTAGCTATATTTTCACATCCGTTATTTTCATCTGTTACAGTAAGAATATAGGTTCCTTCAAAAGTCACATATGGATTTAATTCGGTTGTATTCACAAAATCGTTTGGCCCACTCCATTCAAATGTCAAATCGGCGTTTGGATTAATTGAAGATATTGTGCCATGTAATTGGATTTGGTGTAACGAACATTCAATCACACCCCCCAAAGCCTCAACTACAGGTTCGATAGTATTCTGAAGCACTGTAACAACATTGCTTTCAGCTTTGCATCCATCAGATATAGCAACATGTACTGAATAATCTCCAGGCTCGGTTACGTTTAAGGTATCATTACTAGGAGAGGCATCGTCAAATGGCTGTCCATCCTTAAACCACTCATAGGTATAGGTTCCAGCTGGTGAGGTTGAAGCTGTCAAAGTAATTTCAGTAGCAGCACAAGTCAAAAGTTCTGGTTCTGAAATGGTTACTGCATAGTCAGGCGTACCTCCTAAATTAAAAGGACCTGCTAAATCTTTTAGCTCTGCCGTAAAAGAGGCTGAAGCTCGAGATTTGATAATGACGGTCCCTAACGAACCTGAGCAAATCCCATTAGATAAAGAGCCATCAAGACCCAGTACCGTAGCGTTCAATCCAAATTCTATGAATGTTGGTGACACATAAACTCCATTGACATTGCCATCTGGCCCAATTGTTCCCCATGAAGGAGCATCGACAACCGCCCCTGTATTGTCTTGAGCAACAATTGGCTCTGCAGTCATATCATTACGCAACGAAATCCGGGCATATCCATAAGGTATTTTAGAATCGTTATTACAATTATAAAACTCATAACCACCCATCCCATCACCAAAATCAAATCGGCGTTTTGAAAAGTGTTCATTATAATATTTAAAATCGGCATCAGTCAATGAAGATGAATTTCCATCCAGTCCTTTGATGTTATTGGAATCTATCCAAGCATAAAATCTAAATTCGGCAAGTCTGCCACCATTTACATAATTTATGGAAAGAATAAAATCTCCATTAACCAGTATGTCACCAGTCGTCGTATCAAACTGATATGCTGTATGACCACATTCCAATCCTTCAGTTTGCAAGGTACCTTGAGCACCTGGGCTCGATGGACTAGTATAGGTTACAGGTTGCCTGAAATATTCAAAGTCGATATAATTATCTCCATTTTGAGTCCGTGTTGAAACCGCTCCAAAAACCCATAAATCTGATTGATTGGAGTCCCTTCTTAAATGTCCATAGACATCAATGATATCATTTTTTGGAGGCACATTACCCGTTTTAATGGCCCAGCTTGTAGGATTGTCGTAATTCTTATTTTCTCCATTTCCAAAAACGGTCATATCCTTTTCATTGTTAAGAGCATATTGGTCTCTCAAATAGACAGCATCTAGCCAAAGATTTCCATTAATGGTGGAATTATTTGGTTGTGACATTCTGAATTGTGCTGAAATATTTAAACCTGCGGCTAATTTGGAAATGGTCGTTAGGTCTGACACATCTATCACACCTTGACCACTAAGTCCAACAAACCAATCATCGGTTTCAGTCTCTACTTGTCCGGTTGTGTCAAAAGATAAAATTCCCGATTTTATATCGCCATCAACCCCAAAATTTGCCGGAGCTGAAGTCGATAAAGTATTTTGAATAGGAGTTTGAGCAAAAGTAAGTTGAACAGCGCATATACAATATATGCAAAAAGCAGCCTTCCATCTTTTAGGGTACTGAATTAACATGCGATAGAAATTGATCAATTACTTTTGTCTTAAAGTAAGTTTGACTCCTGATTTGTCATTACAAGTTGGGCAGAAAGGTTGTCCTTCCTATAATCAAATCGGATAAGGGATAGATTTTTGGCGGTTAACTATAATTTAAATTTAATATAAAGAAATTCATATTGACAAAAAACTGTACAAAGTACCTAATATTAGGGATGAAATACCAAATATTTTTTCAACTGCCCATTTAGTATTCCTACAAAACAAGATGGATAACTTTACGTATTTTTCCTTTTCTTCTTCTGTTCTTTTGTCTCTTTCTTGGCTAATTTTTTCTTGGCTTTTTTCTTATCTTTATTTTTGGCCTTCTTAGCTAATTTTTTCTCAGCCTTTTTCTTTTGTTCTTTTTTTAACTTTTTAGCTAGTTTTTTCTCAGCCTTTTTCTTTTGTTCTTTTTTTATTTTCTTGGTCAATTTTTTCTTAACTTTTTTAAGCTCAGCTTTTTCCTTTTTCTTAGCTTTTTTCTCATCTGCTTTCTTCTTCTTATCTTTTTTCTTATCTGTCTTTTGGTCTTTCTTTTTAGTTTTTAGCGCGTCTTCCCTTTCTGATTCATTAGATTCTTGCTGATTTAACTCAATTTGCTCAACACCTTTTGGTTTATCAGCATGTTTTTGATCGGACTGGTCGTGTTTTAACTTTACAACAATATCTGGTTTATCAAGCTGTTGCTTTTCATCCTTAAATAATTCTTTTTCTAATGTTGCCATAAAATCGGCTTGTTGGTTAACATCCACATAATTAATATGGGTGAATTCCTCTGGCACATATTTGTAATCTAAAGCAATAATACACAACCCGATCAACTTTTCAACATGCCGTTTAACTGCCAAATCCATCTCATTCCTACAATGGTTTTTTCGGTAATATTCTTCAGACATCACTGGAACGAACAACTTCGAATCTACAATACCACGCATATATTTGGTAGTGAAAAGTTCACCTATACCTATGCTTTTCTCATCGAAGAAAATTTTGAGATTGCTGCCATCCGGTTTTTTAAATTCATGAAGTGGATGGTATAAATGTCGTTTTACCCATGTGCTGTCACCATGTGAATAACTGATAAACACATCGTACACTTCACCGCCTTCCATGATACCAGTAACCAAGAATTTTTTAGTAAAATGCCAGGCCAATACGGCTGCCCAAATCATGCTAAGTGTAGGAAGAGCCGGTCTAATAATGGTATAATTTAACATAGCATAGCCAAAGCCTACTAATAACAACAATCCAATTATAAAGGACAATATTGCAATTATATGAGGTTTGGTCTGTAGCCTTTTTACATATTTGTATAAAACAGCGAAAATAAGGCAAACAAAGAGTGCAAATAACAATACCATAGCTAATTGGACTGCAATATCATCATGTGACGGTCTAGTAAATTGATTGCCATTAAGCTGATCTATTATTGCCGATGCAACAAGATATGGTCCAGGTATTTTATTCCCATCAATATCTTGTATGTCGTCAATTAACCCAACTATTACGAATTTGTCTGACAAGTTTATGGAGGTGTCTTGTTTCGTAAATCTTTTAAATTCTGTTGAAACCGAATCAGGCACAACGCTATACATCTGATCGCTATAACCTATTTGATCGAATGGCAAACGAATGGGTAGTGGGTAATTTATGGAATCCAATAAATCTATTTCCCCTCTTTTAGAATAGTCATTAATAACCTTAACAGGAAGAGATGGTATTGGCGTAGTTCCAATTAATTCAAATGAATCATAACTTAAAATCCCGTTCCCATGTGTGTTGAACATCGTGTTTAATCGGCCCCCTGTTAGAAGGCTATCGTACAACACCTTGGCTTGAAATGCATCATGAGATTGGAAGGATGCAGGGTCTCCTTTTGATGGTAATTCATAGGATGCATAGACTTTAATACCCCTTTTATTTGTCAATTTATCAATAGCATTTTTAATAGAATCAAGCGCTAAGGGATTGTTGCTAAAAGTTATATCCAATACAATTACAGGTGGTTCGTTATCGGTGTAGTTCATGTCACCAATTGTATCTAGCAGTTTGGCAACTTGGCTCCTTAAGTAGTCCACACCTAAAAAATTGCCATAATTATCATTAATAGGTAAATTGATAAATATAACTTTGTCTTTAAGTAGGTTAACACTCTTTTCTATTTGACTATTCAAATAAAATTTCTTGTAAACCAATAGGTCAATTGGGCGCAACAAGCCCCCTACAGCAATAGCTGCCGATATGACCAAGATGATCAGATATGCCAGAACGTATTTGCTTAACCTAAAAAAATTGACCATTTTATATTTAGTTGGGAACTTTATTAATTAGAAACCTCCTTCTTAATTTGATTGGCTTCTCGACGATATTTTGATGGGTTTTCATTTTCATTATCGAGACAACCGTTAATTCTTGACTTTAGAATATAGCCCCAGATAAAATATTCATTGGCGACTATTAAGTCATTGCTATAGGCTTTGGCTATATTATTATTACCCAACTTAGAAAAGTGAGTATACTTATCCTTATTTATTTTGTAGAATAAATCACTAAAATGTAGTCCGGCTTCCATCCATATACCACTTTTTTTTAGATCCTCATTTTTAAAATAAGCATCCGCCAACATTAATGAAGATTGAATAATAAAATCCAATCTTATTTCTCCGTCTTTATAAGCTTCTTCTAACAATTGAGTGCCTTTATCAAGATCACCAGTATCCAAATATTTAAAACCTTGCTTTGCTTTAGTACCAGCTTTGGTAAATGTTTTCTTTTGTTGGCCAATTTGTTCATCAAAAAACTTATCTATCTCTCTATCTGCGGATAAATATTTGATTTTTACATCATTGTCATTGTAATTAAACATTGAATCCTTTAGATTTAACTGAGTAGTTTTAGTAACAAATAGGGCTCGTGTCTTAGCGCTATCGATCTTATTTTCGTCCTTAA
Source organism: Flavobacteriaceae bacterium LMO-SS05 (assembly GCA_051814705.1). GTDB lineage: Bacteria > Bacteroidota > Bacteroidia > Flavobacteriales > Flavobacteriaceae > Geojedonia. The sequence continues at coordinate 1,357,382 of JBPWQW010000001.1, read as the reverse complement.
TTTCAACTTTTTGCCTTTGATTGATGTCAATTTTTCCTTTAATCAATTCAAAATTTGAATCATCTCCATCAACCGCCACTAAAAATTCCGTCAAACGGGATCTAGCATGAATTTCCCCAGTTGGGCCACTGGCCAAAACTCCTCCTGTTAATTGTTTAAATACTTTAATGAAAACATTGCTGGTTCCTTTTCCTTCAAGAACGCGATATTCTTCACCTGTGGTAGTTGCTGTAAACTCTACAGTATTGGGTCCTGTAATTTGTCCAATATTTCCATTGAGAGAAGTTATATAAACTATCGTTTTAGAAGGAACTTCAAGAATGGATCCAGATACAATGGGGCTTTTTTTACTCAGCACAACATCTGTAGGCTGACCTTTTGGAAGGGTTATTTTAATCGATAATCTTTCTTCCGAAATACCATCTCGCTTTAGATCCGAAATAAAATTTTGCCCAAGGCTTGACAGCGTAAATAACAAAAGACTAATTAAGGTTAAATGTCTTAACAAATGGAACTTTTGATTGGTCATCATGATTACTAGTTGGTTCCTATTTTTTATTAAATATAGTCAATTTGAGGAAAAACGGTTATTTTAAAGCAACCAAAATCAGTTAATTAAGAAAAAACTACTTGGATATAGCAGATAAATTCAATATAGTTATTTGAAAAAAGAGAGGCAAAAAATGTAAAAAACAATGGGATGTAATGAAAATAATACTAAGTCTTTTGGAGCCTAGTTTAGTCGAATTAAGGATAAGATTACTAGCGAGTCTTTCCTTTTAATTTCAGAAATATTTTTTTAACAAACTTAAAGAATTTCTAAAGCTTTGTTAAGTTTTGTTGTAAAATTGACGCCACTAAAGCTGTGTGTCATTTGTAGAAAGGAACGCTTATTTTTTCCAATATATCCAAGGTATTTCACTCATGGATTTAATATCATAAAGAAGGCTTATACTAAAGAAAAATAATTTTAAAATGGATTACAATACAATCAGCTTGTTTGAAACTGACAAAGCAATGAATTAATTTCAGATTTGAGATGTCTATATTCCTTAACAAGATCCAAAAAAAGATCCCGTTGCCTTTCATGATCTTTGGAGCGTTTTATGTCGTAATCCTGCTTACCGTATTCTATTGATTTTTTTATGAATTGATCATATTTGCATAAAGCACTCATAGTCAATGTGCTTTTTCGTCTTATTCCTTGTATTTTAATGGATATCGCAGTTTTTTTAATAAGTTGTCTTTCAATAATTGAAAGCGCAGCCAGCTCGCTATGTATAAATTCAATTTCATCCATCCACTGTAATAATTCAAATAAATCCTTTTGTAAAAATAGTCTCCTTTTTGACTCTAAACCTTTAGTTGCTACTTGGCTATTTATTGTTTCCATGCTTTAATTTTTTATTACTATTTATAAGATTTCATTTTAAATGACATAATGAAATACAAATAAATATTGATTTAAAAAAAACCGTGGGTAAACTTTTACCCACGGCCAAACACACAAGGTTAAGAGTAAGGGTTATTATTTTGCTATTAATCTAAATCTTTATGCATTTTAAAAAGTTTAAAAATATGTTATTAGACAATCATCATTGCTTATGTTATCGCTCTCAAAAAGAAATAATACCTAAATGGTTTCTTTTTTTATTCTTATTACACTTATCTATTCCACCTTTAATATGACAATGGTAGAGTCATCGACTCTTCATTAAGTCGTAAAATTCAGGAAATTTAAAATTTCCGAATTGCCTGGTCGTATAGATTGTCTTTCAGATTTCGGTACCTATCCAAATGATATTGGTAACTTTTACGAAGTCGTTCATACTCGCTCAAATACGCCATATCACATTGAATATCATCACATTCCACTACATTACTATAGGTATTGGAATATGCCAATACGGTTTCATAAAGTTTCTGGTTTGCTTCCTTTCGTTTAGAAAACAACTCCAAAGTCTTTTCAGGTATATCTCTATACTGAAGTGAATTGGCATATAAATTTAAGAGCTTGTCAATTTCAGTATTAATATACTGAAGCTGGTTAATCCACCCTTTTAATTCAATTGAATTGTATTTATGCACAACTTCGACATCTGTATCGTGGTTATAAATTTTTTGTATCATGATTTAAATAAGTATATCAAAATTTTTATTGTGCGTTTCTTGAGCAACTTCTGTGATTTTGAGCTCTTTTATCCCCGTAGGGAAATCCCAAACAACGGTGTCATCTACAGAATAACCAAATAATGCCGCTCCCATAGGGGTGAGGATTGAAATCTTGTTATTCTTTACATCCCTTTCTGAAGGCCGTACTATCTGAATCGATTTTTCCCATCCTTCAGCAGATGTTACGGTAACTATACTATTGAATCGCACTGCATCTTTTGGCATTTCTTCCTCATCTAGAATGTGCGCAGTTTTTAATTCATCACTCAATTTTAGCAATGACTTTTGGATTTCGTAATCCACTACATAACCCGAATTGCTGAGTATGCGCTTCAAATAAACGTATTCCTTTTTTTCCAATATTAAGCTACCGTATTTCATGTTTTATATTTTTAATTTTTATGGGAAAATTCCTCTTTGTATATATGCTTTTTCAATACGCGCAATAGCAATGCAATAAGCAGCAGTACGCATATCCAATCCTTCTTTTTTAGCGTAATCAGACACTCGGTCATATGAATTTTTTAATTTCTTTTCGAGTTTATCGATCACTTCCTCCATGTGCCACAATTCGCCATTTCGGTTTTGTAACCATTCAAAATAGCTGGTAATAACGCCTCCTGAATTACACAAAATGTCGGGAATGATGGTAACACCGCGTTTAAGAAGTGCTTTTTCTCCTTTAACATTAGTAGGCCCATTAGCCCCTTCTGCAATTAACTGCGCTTTGATAAGATGCGCATTGTTTTCTGTAATTTGGTTTCCTAAAGCTGCTGGGATGCAGATATTGCAATCCAGTGCAAAAAAATCTTCCTTGGCTAAGCTCTGAGCTCCCGGAAAACCAACCAAACTTCCTTTATTGCCTTTTGTGTAATTAAAAAGATCCTCTACTTTAATTCCTAAAGGGTTTTGGATACTTCCAAATGCATCTTGTACACCTACCATGATAGCGCCTTCTTGCTCTAAAAAGTGCCCTGCCCAATAGCCAACATTTCCAAATCCTTGGACAATGAATGATTTGCCTTTTAAGCTTTCATTATGACGCTCAGACCAAAATTTTATGGTCAAGAATACACCATATCCTGTGGCGCGGTCACGACCTTCTAGCCCTCCACTTCCTGCAGGTTTTCCTGTAACGACGTGTTGATTTGCGCTACGTTCGGCTGGTGGACGAGTACTCATATAGGTATCTGCTATCCATGCCATGGTTTGGTCATTAGTATTAATGTCTGGCGCTGGAATATCGTGCTCTGGTCCTATATTATCTGCCAAGGCGAAGGTAAAACGTCTGGTTATACGCTCCAGTTCACTCTTTGAATATTTTGAAGGATCAATCTGTATACCTCCTTTGCCACCACCATAAGGCAGTCCAGCCAAAGATGTTTTCCAGGTCATCCACATGGCCAAAGCTCTTGCTGCGTCAATATCCACTGTTGGATGATAACGCAATCCTCCTTTATATGGGCCAAGGGCATTGTTGTGCTGTACGCGATATCCGCGGAATATTTCCACTTCACCACTATCCATTTTTACAGGAAAGTTCACAATGATTTCATTGTTGGTGATGCTCAATATTTTTCGGATACTTGGGTGCAAATTAATGTGATCTGCCGCGCTGTTAAATTGTTCCAGCACATTGTCCACCATGCCTTTTGCATTTTTTGGTTTTCCTTTTTTTACTTCTTTTATAAGGGTCATATTTTTTATTGCATTTGAATTAACTTTGATAGGTGATGTTCTGTTAGTTTTGTCGTTCATTGTATTGGGGAAAAAAAGTTGGTTTACTTGTTGTTTTGATTGGAATAGTTAATAATTCATTTTTCCAATTTTCTTTTCTATCACTATACTTTTGAATGAGTGTCTTTACAAAATGTATCATATTTAAGTCTTCATTTTTTTTATTAAATTATTAGAAAATATTTGTTGCCAATTTTTTTCTTTTTAGTTTACTTCTTTTCGAGTAATTATAAGGACTATTTCTAAGGGTTTCAAACGTTAATGTCCTTTTTGTTAAACGCTTTACCATCGGTACCCTTCTCTCTGTATTAAAAATCATATCTTTTGTTTTTACATCGAGCCAATACGCGTAAATAATGGCTTTATGTTTCTATATTAATGTATTCAGGTTGTACTTCGTCATATTCACTACACGACCATACTTTTTCTTTAAATTCGGTAAGCACACATGTTTCGATGTGTGCACAAGTCGGGCAGATATTAAACGGATTTGTGGTCATATACATAAATTATTTTGGTTGATCCGTTAAGTGCAACTGTTGTGCCATTGGGTGTGCCAAAAATTTAAAATGTATATAAACACTTCATTATAAACGACTTAATACATTTATAGTTAAAAACGATAGATTTTAAAGTGAGTCAAAATCATCCAGACGGGTAAATATTACCCGCTTTTAGAATCGTTATTCTTTTAATTTTTCGCGTAAGGTCTTTCGACCAATATTTAGTATTTCTGCTGCTTTAGTTTTATTGTTATTAGTAGAATTGAGTACTTTTTGAATATAACGTTTTTCCATTTCCCTTAAGGTAAGCAAGCCTTCATCTGGGAAATCGATAACGTATTTGAGATGCTCCGGCAAGTGAGACACATCGATTGTTCTATCAGACATGATCACGGCACGTTGGATACTATTTTCTAATTCACGGATATTTCCAGGCCAATCGTATCGCTGTAAAATATCTAAAGCTTCTGGTGTTAGTTTTACAAAACCATCTTTGTACTCTACACCATATTTAAATAGAAACTTTTCCACCAATAGTGGAATGTCTCCTTTTCGTTCGCGTAGCGGTGGGACTTCTATCTCTACTACTGTTAATCGGTAATATAAATCTTCCCTAAATGTTTGTTTTCGTATCATGTCCTTCAAATCATTGTTGGTAGCGGCGATAACCCGAACATCAACTTTTTCGACCTTTTGTGAACCAATTTTAAGAACTTCTTTTTCTTGTAACACTCGTAATAATCTCGATTGGACAGCAAGTGATGCATTGCCAATTTCATCTAGAAATATCGACCCACCATGGGCAGCCTGAAAATAACCATCTCTATTGTTGTCAGCGCCTGTAAAAGCACCTTTAACATAACCAAACAGTTCGGCCTCTAAAAGATTTTCTGGGATCCCCCCACAATTAACCGCAACAAAAGGGGCTTTCGAAAATTTACCTTGATAATGGATGGAACGTGCCACCAATTCTTTACCCGTACCACTTTCGCCTTTGATAAAAATAGTTGCCTTGTTGTCTTTGACACGCTCTATTATCTCAAAAACTTCTTGTATGGAATCTGATGCACCAATCATCTCTCCATAACCTGTAACAGGTTTTTGAGGATTTTTAATCGATTTTTGAGATGGATTATTGGAATGGATCATGGATTTATCAATAGCCATTTTCAGTTCTTCTTTGGTAAATGGCTTGGTGAGATAGTCCACAACACCCGATTTGATGGCCGCCAAAGAATCTTGTACGTTTGGATATCCAGTAACGATTAATTTGGGCAATTTTGGGTAATGTTCAGATACGAATTTAATAAGCTCAAAGCCATTCACTTCAGGCATTTTCAAGTCGGTGATGAGTAAATCGATATGCGTATCCTTTAAAATGGCGACGGCTTCCTTTACAGAAATGGCTTTATACACATGGTAGTTCCACGACTGAAGATGGCGATGCAAGAGTTCCAAAATTTGGACATCGTCATCAACAATAAGTATGTTCTCTTTTTTAAGTAGCATTGTTTCTTATTTTGGCAATCGCACCTCAAAGATAGCGCCTTTTTTGGAATGGTTTTTAACAGAAATAGTTCCTTTATGGCTCAGGACAATTCCATGGACGACACTCAAACCAAGTCCAGAACCTTCACCAACGAGTTTTGTAGTATAAAAAGGTTGAAACACTTTTTGTAAGGCTTCTTCTGATAGACCTTTACCTTCATCGGTAATTTTCAGGATGATGTTATTTTTGTTTTGAGATGCTTCTATGGTCACCAATCCGTTTTTGGGCGAAAAGTAAATGGCATTCATCAACAAATTGAATATTATCTGTGTCACTTGCACCGTGTCGGCGCGCAACATCATGGCATCGTCTTCAATCTTTACGATATACTTGACTTCATTTTTACGAAATGTTGGCTCGAGCAAATTTATGGATTCCTTGATAATGGAAACGACGTTCAAAGGTTTCATCTCCTGTGGCATTTCACAAGCAAAGAACATCAGTTTCTTTACCACTTCTCTTGAAAAAATGGCATTTGTAATAATTTTTTCCAAATCACTGTTCGATTGAGGATCCTCTTCTAATTTAGGTTTCAACAGTTCGGCAAAACCGAGGATATTGGCCAAAGGTGTATTGAGTTCGTGAGCGATCCCTGCTGTCAATTCCCCTAAAATTGTCAAGCGGTCTGCACGCTCCATTTGGCGTTTCATAGACAGCTCATTACTCTTAATTTCGATATGCTCTAACAGACTTCCAACTTTTAGCGCGATGTTATCGATCAATAATTGTTCTTCTTTAAGAAAATTAATTGTTTTAGAATGTGAGCTATCTATGGTGGCAACAATTTTACCTTTTGGTTCATTAAAAATTAGGATAGGGCTAACAATGGAAGCTCCAGTTGAAGCTGGCACTCCCGTTTTTGCAGTAGCAATTTCGGTCTCAACAATTATATCGGTCTTTTCAGGAAATTGAAAGGCTTTTTTTAAGCTGAAGGCAATCGCTTCAAACGTTTCTTCTAACTGCTCAAAGTTAACATTGGCAATAATGGATGACACATCGTAGAGACAGGTCAATTCTTTAATACGTTCTCGTAATTCAGTTTTGTTGCTCATTATTTTTTTTGGAAAGAAAAATGATCTGTCAAATTTAATCAAAATAAACAGCTTCCAAAGTCATTAATCGAGTTCTTCTTCTCAAATTTAACATTAGGGTATCCCGATTATCGAATCAAATTTGGACAATGCGGTAGTTTTTTGAGCATCACACTGGATTACCTGCGGTTTTCCAGATAAAGCTCCGCTTTGAAAATTACACTAGAGTACCTGCGGCCTTCCAGACAAAGCTCCGCTTTGAAAATCGTACTGGATTGCCTGCGGCCTTCCAGACAAAGCTCCGCTTTGAAAATCATTCAAACAAAAAAACGCTCAAGCAAGCTTGGCGTTTTTTTGTTTGAATGATTTATTCGTGACCTCGACTGGATTCAAACCAGTAACCTCTTGAGCCGTAATCAAGTGCGCTATTCAGTTGCGCCACGAGGCCTTTAAAATGGGATGCAAATATACTCTTTTTATTAAAAATTTACCAAACAATTTATTTCAAAATTGTAAATCGTTATTTTTGACATATGCTTACAGAACAATTAAAACAACAATTTGGCAATGTTTTCGACGATAGCCTGATCGACTTTATATTACAAGTTGGTCAAATTAGGGAATTTAAGAGTAATGATATCATTTTAGATATTGGCCAAGAGCTTTCCTATATACCGCTATTGTTACAAGGCAATATTAAAGTATTACGAGAAGATGCCAATGGTCAGGAACTCTTGCTTTATGTTCTTGAAATGGGAGATACGTGTGCCATGTCCCTAACTTGTAGCATGGCAATTTCCCAAAGCCAAATTAGAGCAGTTGCCGATAGGGATTCTACCGTTCTTATGATTCCTACAATCTATACAGTTGAATGGTTTCATAACAACGAAAGTTGGCGTAATTTTATATTGGAAAGTTATCAAATCAGATTTAATGAATTGCTCGAGACTATCGATACCATTGCATTTATGAAAATGGATGAACGTCTATATAAATATCTCATCGACCAAGTAAAACTTAACAATTCAAACACTGTAATAATGACACACCAGAAAATTTCTGAAGATCTACATACTTCAAGAGTCGTGGTTTCTAGAATCTTAAAACAGTTAGAAGATGAACAGAAAATTATAATTGGCAGAAATAAAATTGAAATACTGGGTTTTAAGTAACAAGTATTACACAAACATTAACTTTCATATCATACTTTTGTATAAAAATTAATTATGGAAATCATTTTGCAACCTTGGCCTTGGTTTGTTACTGGGCCTCTTATCGCATTAGTCATGTTTTTGTTGATTTATTTTGGCAAAACCTTTGGCATGTCCTCAAACTTAAGAACCTTTTGTGCTATCGGCGGTGCCGGAAAAAAGGCTGAATTTTTTAATTTTAATTGGAGAGAACAAAAATGGAACCTTGTCGTGGTACTAGGGGCCGTAATTGGAGGGTTTATCGCCCAATTCTTTTTATCCAACCCTATCAACATTAATTTAAATCCCCAAACGGTCGAAAACTTGAAGCAACTGGGCTTCAACGATGCTGGAAAATCGTTGCTTCCTCCCGAAATTTATGGCTGGGATTCCGTATTAAGCCTTAAAGGATTGGCAATCTTAATTGTTGGTGGATTTTTAGTTGGATTTGGAACACGCTATGCTGGGGGTTGTACTTCGGGTCATGCCATAACGGGTTTAAGTAGCTTGCAATTGCCATCCTTGATTGCGGTAATTGGCTTTTTTATTGGGGGGCTTATTATGGTCCATCTTTTATTTCCCTTAATTTTTTAAACTATTAAAATGAAATATCTAAAATTTTTAGGAGTTGGAATCTTTTTTGGGGTTGTATTGGTGAAATCGGAAGCCGTATCTTGGTACCGCATTTATGAAATGTTCAGGTTCGAGTCGTTTCACATGTATGGTATAATTGGTAGTGCCGTTGCGACTGGTATTACTGTACTGTTGATTTCAAAAAAATTAAAATTAAAAAATATGGAAGGCACACTAATGCAAGTTCCATTAAAAGACAGAGGCCTTATACGCTATAGTATTGGAGGGATATTGTTTGGACTAGGATGGGCCTTATCAGGTGCTTGCCCAGGCCCATTGTATATTCTTGTAGGGACTGGTGCCTTTTCGGTCTTGATCGTTATTTTGGCAGCTATTTTGGGCACCTTTGTATACGGGCTTATTAAAGATAAACTACCCCATTAATGGATGCAATAGAACTACTAGGTTATGTTGGTGCTCTAGTAGTAGGCATGGTCTTGGGTCTTATAGGTGGTGGTGGCTCTATTTTAACTGTACCACTTTTGGTCTATCTTTTGAGTTATAATCCTATTGTGGCCACTGCATATTCTCTTTTTGTGGTAGGTTCATCGTCCTTGGTAGGTACCGTTCAAAAACATAAGAAAAAATTAGTCGATTTTAAAACTGGCTTTGCCTTTTCTTTCCCTTCTTTTATGGCCGTTTATCTTACCCGAAGATTCTTAGTCCCAAGCTTTCCAGATACCCTTTTAAGTGTTGGGGGTTTTGCTCTTACCAAAGAAATGGGAATCATGACCTTTTTTGCCATCGTGATGCTTTTGGCATCTATTTCCATGATTAAGAACAAAAAGAAATCGCAAACGATCCATAATAGCCAACCTTATTACAAAACGTTTACTCAAGGAATGGTAATTGGAACCATCACAGGAATTATAGGAGCTGGAGGTGGATTTTTATACGTTCCCGCTTTAGTTTTATGGGCCAACTTGCCTATGAAAAAAGCAGTGGGTACTTCGTTGGTGATTGTCGCCATAAATTCTTTAATTGGATTTACTGGAGACTTGCATAATATTGATGTGGATTGGTTTTTTTTACTATCATTTTCGTTATTAACCATTATAGGTATCCTATTTGGAGGAATGGTTTCAAAGTATGTCTCTAGTAAAAGCCTTAAAAAAGGATTTGGATGGTTTACGTTAATAATGGCGTTTGTTATTATTTATAAAGAGTTCTCTTAGGATAATGTAACAAAAGTAACATGTTAAAAATCAAAGGTTTCGTATCTTTGTTTTATATGTTTCAAATTAAATAAAAGACTATGAAGATTGAACAAATTTATACAGGGTGTTTGGCACAAGGTGCTTATTATATCGAATCTAAGGGTGAAGTTGCTATCATAGATCCTTTACGTGAAACCCAAGCCTATGTTGATAAGGCGAATGCTGAAAACGCTACTATTAAATACGTCTTTGAAACTCATTTTCATGCCGATTTTGTTTCTGGTCATGTAGATTTAGCCAAAAAAACAGGGGCCACCATTGTATATGGTCCAGGTGCTGAAACCAGCTATGCTATCCACTCTGCTAAAGATAATGAGGAATTTAAATTAGGAAATATAACCTTAAAAGCATTACACACACCAGGACATACTTTAGAGTCCACAACGTATTTACTCATCGATGAACATGGAAAAAACCACGCCATTTTCTCTGGTGACACCTTATTCTTAGGCGATGTTGGCAGACCCGATCTGGCTATAAAATCGGATTTGACAAAAGAAGATTTGGCTGCCATGTTATACGATTCCTTGCGAAACAAAATCATGACCTTAGACGATGATGTTATTGTATATCCTGCTCATGGAGCCGGTTCAGCCTGCGGGAAAAATTTAAGCAAAGAAACCGTGGGAACCATTGGGGATCAAAAGAAAACCAACTATGCCTTACGAGCCGATATGACCAAAGAGGAATTTGTAAAGGAAGTTCTTGAAGGAATACCTGCACCTCCACAGTATTTTGCCAAAAATGCTATGCTCAACAAAACCGGTTATGACGCTTTTGAAACCGTTTTACGAACTGGAAACACACCTTTAGACCCAGATAATTTTGAAGCACTAGCCAATTACGAAGAAGCTTTGGTATTAGATGTAAGGTCTCAAAGTGACTTTATTAAAGCACATATCCCCAATTCTATTTTTATAGGATTGAACGGTCAATTTGCACCTTGGGTAGGAGCCTTGATTACCGATTTAAAACAACCCATCATTCTAGTGGTGCCTGAAGGTAAAAGTGAAGAAACAGTAACTAGACTTTCACGTGTGGGTTATGATAATACCTTAGGCTATTTAAAAGGTGGAATAGAAGCTTGGAAAGCTGCTGGAAAAGATATAGAATCTATAGAATCTATTTCAGCAAATACACTGGCAAAAAAGGCATCTCAGGAAGCATTAAACATTTTGGATGTGAGAAGAGATGGTGAATATAATAGCACACATCTAGAAAATGCGCAGCACTTTGCTTTGGACTACATTAATGACAATATGAACGCTTTAAGCAAAGACAAAACATATTATGTACATTGTGCAGGTGGATACCGATCGCTAATTGCAACATCCATTTTAAAAGCAAGAGGATTTAGGGATTTAATTGATGTGACTGGTGGATTTGCAGCACTTAAAAAAACCAATATCCCAATAACCAATTATGTGTGCCCTTCGACACTAAAAAATTAAACAATCTCAGCGCTTAAACCGGCTTGTAAAAGCATGGTGCATCGTGGCTTTAGCTCGTCATAATCACCTGTTTTTACAGTACATTTTCCTTTGTAATGTACAATAATGGCGCATTGTTCGGCCTGCTCTGGCGCATGATCACATACATGAATAAGTGTATCGATAACATGGTCAAAGGTATTGACGTCATCATTAAACAATACAATCTCGTTTTGTTTTAAGAGGTCTTCATCCAGAAGAACCTCTTCCGATGTTTTTTCTCTGGTGCTCATTTCTAAATTTTAGACTAATTTACAAATTTTAGGGAAACCCAATTATGTTCTTCAATAACCTCTACTAAATTTAACATATACTTTTGACATTCCGCCTCAATAGGCTGAATATCATCTTTATAAAAACCACTTAAAAATAATAATCCTTTTGCAGTTAAACAACTCGCATATACTTTAATATCGTTAAGCAAAATATTTCGGTTAATATTCGCGATTATAATATCATAAGTCTTGTTTTTCAACAAGGCTGCATCACCTTCCAAAACCGTGATATGGTTACAGGCATTGCGCTCTACATTTTCCAAGCTATTTAAGTAGCACCAATTGTCGTAATCTATAGCATCTATGGGTTTTGCTCCTTTCAGTTCGGCAAGAATGGCCAAGATTCCCGTACCACAACCCATATCCAAAACTGATTTATTGGTAAAGTCATTTTTTAAGATATATTGAATCATCATGTGGGTAGTTTCATGATGACCCGTGCCAAAGCTCATTTTAGGCTCAATTACTATATCATAAACGGTATTGGGCTTGTCGTGGAAGGGTGCCCGCACAGAACAGATATCATCTACAATGATGGGGTTAAAATTCTTTTCCCACGCTTCGTTCCAATTGATGGGCTCAATTTCTTCAAAGGCATAGCTGATTTCAAACTCATTTGAATTTAATATTTGAATGCCCTCCAAAATATGGTCATTCCAATCTGTTTTTTGAATATAAGCACTCAAACCTTCTTCGGTCTCTACGAAGCTTTCAAAACCGACCTCACCCAATTCTGCAATTAAAATATCAACCGCGGGTTGTAAAGGCCTAGCCTTAAAAGTGTAACCGATATAAATACTGTTGGACATTTATCTAAATCATTTAAAATGCGTTCACAATCGCAAAAAAATCTTCAGCCTTAAGTGATGCGCCTCCAATTAGTCCGCCATCCACGTCGGGTTTTGAAAATATTTCTTTGGCATTATCTGGTTTCACACTGCCTCCATAGAGTATAGAAACCTCATCTGCAACTTCACTTCCATAATTGTTTGCTAATGTCTTACGTATAAAAGCATGCATATCCTGTGCTTGTTCTGGACTAGCTGTTTCACCCGTACCAATGGCCCAAATGGGTTCATAAGCCAATATGATATTTTTAAATGCTGATGCTTCCAAATGAAATAAAGCATTCTTAACTTGAGAGGCCACTACGGTCTCTTCATTTCCAGCTTTTCTATCTGCTAATTCTTCTCCAAAACAAAAAATTACGGTCATGTCGTTGGCTAAAGCCGCATCCACTTTTTTTGCCAATAACTCATCGGTTTCATTAAAGTAAGCTCGACGTTCACTATGACCTAAAATAACGGTTTTAACCCCTATACTTTTAAGCATACTAGCGCTGATCTCTCCCGTGTAAGCTCCATTTTCAGCAAAATGCATGTTTTGAGCAACGACCTCAATATCCGATTGCCGTAAAGCTTCAAATGCTGCCCACAGATTGGTAAAAGTTGGCGCTATCATGATCTCTGCGTTTGAGACCTGTTTTTGTTTTTTTAAATTGGAAATCAATGCATCGGTTTGTGCCAGATCGTTGTTCATTTTCCAGTTTCCTGCTACTATGTTTTTTCTCATGTTCACATCCTAACCTTCCTATCTGAAAGGGGTTTTTATTAATTTATTAAATTTTCTCGTATCTGATTATTATTAACTTTTATGGCCTTAAACACCTTGATTTGCCCTGTTGGACCTACTACCATATATCTTGTGATCCAATCCAAATCTATAAAATCTATTAAGGGGCCATCCCACCCTGAAGGTATAAAATAATGGTCGCCTTTAATATCAAGTTTTGATATGCCACTGACCCAGTTTTCTATACTTTTATCCAAAGATAAAAATACATAAACTACTCCATTGTTTTCTTGCTGTACCTTTTTTATTCTTGGCAGTTCTTCAATGCAATCCCTACACCAAGTTGCCCAAAATGTAAAAAGGATGGTTTTTCCTTTGTGCTTTTCTAATATCGATTCCAAATTAACGGTCTCACCAGTATATGCTACCAATTGCTCTTCTAGCGCAACTTCCGAAAATTGGGTAGGCGACTCTGTATGACAACTCAAAAAACAGATGAAGGTTAGCGCTACTAATTTTAATTTCGTCATCAATTACTGCAATTTTATTTTGGGATCCAGCCAAGCGTAGATCACGTCTACAAAAATATTGATGATGATAAAGATAAGTGCAATAATTAACACCGCTCCCATAATCACTGGCAAATCCAATGTGTTTAGGGCATTTACAATTTCTTTTCCAAGGCCGTTCCACCCAAAAATATACTCCACAAAAACAGCACCAGCAAGCATGGATGCGAACCAGCCTGAAATAGCTGTAACCACAGGATTCAAGGCATTTTTAACAGCATGGTTTTTAATAATCTGAAATTCGCTCAGCCCCTTTGCCCTCGCCGTTCTAATATAATCTTGATTAAAGACCTCCAATAGGGAATTTCGCATTAATTGGATGACAACAGCTAACGGACGAATACCCAACACAATGGCCGGAAGGATTAAATTTTTCCATTTGATATGCATGCTTTCCCCAAAATCATCCAATTCGTAAAGGCTACCTGTCATTTCCAAGTGGGTATATTTATGTAACACAAATCCAAAAAACCAAGCAAACAAAATAGCACTAAAAAAAGATGGCACACTCATTCCTAAGGTACTAAATATTTGAATAACCTTGTCTAACCAGCGATCCTTAAACAAGGCAGAAACGATACCCAATAAAATCCCAATAGTTATGGCAATGGTAATTGCCGAAACGGCCAATACAAAGGTATTAGGCAAAGTTTCTTCTATCACTTGTGTGACCTTTTTACCTTGTTTGGTGAATGATTCCCTTAAATACGGAAATTTTAAAACTGTTGTTGTATTCCCTATAGAAAATAACGAGACCGCTGCATATTTATCTGGACTCAAAAACGTATAATTTCCTGAACTTTTAGAATGAAACGAAAGCGGAGACAGATCGTTTAAATAATATAGATATTGAGTACCCAATGGTTTATCGAAACCGTATTTCTGTTTGACGATGGCCAATTGGGCACTGTCATCATTTTGGCCCAACATCATTTGTGCAGGATCACCGGGAAGCACATTAAACAAAAAGAAAATTACGGTAACAACCCCCAACAAGGTGAGCAAGGCATAAAATGCTTTATTTAAAAAGTAGTGTATCAGTGTTAAGGTTTATTTGTTGTTCTGTCTAAATTGCCACGAATTCACAAATCATTATTTAAGTCTCCTCTAAACTTAAAACTTAAACTATAATTCTAAATCGTCAATATCGTTCCAATGTACTTTTTGAATAACCGTGCCTTTGTTAAGTTTTAAAACTCCTGGATTGGAACGTACAATGGTTTTTAAAACTTTTTCATCACATAGGTAAAAATCAAAATTCAAATGATAGGTATCTATTATGTTTTGTTTAGTATTATTCCCAGATGCAGTTAACCCTATTACTGTATATCCTTTTTTAGCAGCTAGGTCAGACATCGCTTTTAGTTTTCTCAACCCTTCTTTCTCCGCAGTTTCGAGGCTATAAGCTACAATCATGATAAGATGTTCCGTTTGCAAAAAATGAGTGGTCAAATCTTCATCTTCAGATTCTATTGAAAAATCCAAAATGGCTGGTTCGTAACCTTCTTCAATCACTTTTGTATCAACACTTATGTATTTACCATCCACTTCTGGATAGGCACCATTAGTAATATATTCTTTTTCTTCACCATTGACATTAAACACCCAAGTATATTCAATAACTGGTTTTTTCGCGTTCTCTGGTACGGTCATTTCCTCCAAGATATTATTTCCAATTTTATAAGCTCTAAAGTCGATAGCTGGTAAATGCATCAACACGTGATATCCAAACCATAAACTGGCCACAAACCCCAACAAAGCAACTACCGTGACCCCTAATTTGCTAAATAAGGGTTTGATATGATTGACACCAAAAAACAAGACTAAAATGAATACCAGTAAAATCACATCTTTTGTAAATGATTGCCAAGGAGTCAATTTTAAGAAATCACCAAAACAGCCACAATCTTTTACTTTATCAAAATAGGCCGCATAAAACGTTAAGAATGTAAAGAATACAATCATGCCCAATAAACTCCATACCGTAAATTTAGGTTTGTAGCCCACTAACAAAAACACACCTAAAACCACTTCAAAAACAACGACAAAAATGGCGATTCCTAATACATAAGGTTCAAGAAAGGGGATATTAAGCACGTCGGAGCTAAAATATTCTTCTAGTTTATAGGAAAAACCTAAAGGGTCGTTCAATTTAATAAATCCCGAAAAAATAAATAATGCTCCCACGAGGAGCCTGCTTACGTTTACTAAATATTTCATTTAAATTCCAGTTTTTTAAATTCCAAATTCCAAATCTTTATACTAAGAATTTGGCTTTTGTCATTTGATTATTGCTTTAATGCATTCAAATGAATCAGTGCAAAAACCGCATAATTAATCATATCCTGATAATTAGCATCTATGCCCTCACTCACAATTGTTTTTCCTGAATTATCTTCAATCTGTTTAACTCTCAATAATTTTTGTAAAATCAAGTCGGTTAACGAACTCACACGCATATCACGCCAAGCTTCACCATAATCATGGTTTTTATCAAGCATTAATTGTTTGGTCAAACCTACTTTTTCATCATATAACGCCGTGGCATTTTCTACGGATAAATCCGGTTGTTCCACAACTCCTTTGTCTAATTGAATCAGCGCCATCGTACAATAATTAATGATCCCAATAAACTCACTGGTCTCATCTTCATCCACTTTTCTAACGCTATTTTGTTGTAGACTTCTAATACGCTGAGCTTTAATAAAGATTTGGTCGGTCAACGAAGGTAATCTTAAAATTCGCCATGCACTACCATAATCTTTCATTTTATTGATAAAAAGGCTTCTACTCTTTTCAATAATTTCATCGTATTGTTTTGAAGTATCTTGCATCTAAAATATTTAAATTTGCGTAAATTTCGCATAAATAATTCTAAAGTTCAAGGTTTAAAGTTTAAATGTCGCTACTCCTTCACGATAACTTATTTTTACATCACAAAAAAGTTTTCATGGATAGATGGCAAAGCAAAATAAAATGACAATCAATTGTAAAGGTCAACTCCAAAATTTATCGACTCCTAAAGTCATGGGTATCTTAAACCTCACACCAGATTCCTTTTACGACGGTGGGAAGTATAAAAATGAATCGGAAATAGGTTCAGCAGTTGAAATCATGCTCAACGACGGTGCTACCTTTGTAGATGTAGGCGCATATAGTTCTCGGCCCCATGCCGAACATATTACAGAAGAGGAAGAACTACAACGCATTGTGCCTATTGTTGATTTACTTTTAAAATCCTTTCCAGATATTTTATTGTCGATCGATACATTTAGAAGTCGGGTAGCCAAGCATTGTGTTGAAGCTGGAGCGTGTATCATCAATGATATTTCAGCTGGAAAATTGGATGAACAGATGTTGCCAACCGTTGCAAATTTGCATGTCCCTTACATCATGATGCACATGCGTGGCACACCACAAACCATGCAACAACTCACGCATTACGATCATTTGACGAACGATATTTTGTTTTATTTTTCTGAACGCATTGCTGCCGCAAGAGCATTGGGAATACTAGATCTAATTGTTGATCCTGGGTTTGGGTTTGCCAAGACCAACGCTCAAAACTTTGAAACACTAAATAAACTTGAACTATTTAAAACCTTGGATTTACCAATTTTAGTCGGGCTTTCCAGAAAATCGATGATCTATAAATCTTTGGACATTTCAGCACATGCGGCCTTAAATGGTACAACGGTTTTAAACACTGTAGCCTTACAAAAAGGAGCAAACATTTTACGGGTGCACGATGTTAAGGAAGCTGTGGAATGTATTAAACTGCATAACCTCATTAATTGATCATATTTTGTTAAATTTACAAAAACACATGTGCCTTGGATAATTTCAAATTTTGGGATTTTGGAGTCATCGATTTTATCGATGTTTTTCTCGTAGCTATTCTGCTATATTATGTTTACAAACTGGTTAAAGGTACCGTAGCAATCAATATTTTTATAGGAATTATCATTATCTATTCTGTTTGGAAATTAACCGATTTCCTTAAAATGAACATGCTACACAACATTTTTGATGGTTTTATGAAGGTGGGTATTATTGCATTGATTGTTGTGTTCCAACCCGAAATTAGAAAATTTCTGCTGATGGTGGGCTCTACAAATTTAGGAGGAAAGGGCAAATTTTTCAGTAAAATGAAATTTTTAAGAACAGAAGTTGAAAATGAAACCAACTTAGATGACATTATCGCGGCCTGCAATAAAATGGGAACTACCCGAACAGGAGCCCTAATTGTTTTGGAGCGCAATAATAATCTCGATTTTTTAGTCGGTACAGGTGACGAGATGAATATTACTGTTACTCAACCCATAATAGAAAGTATCTTTTTTAAAAATAGCCCCTTGCATGATGGCGCCATCATTATTGAAAACAACATTGTTAAGGCTACTCGAGTGATTTTACCTGTAAACAATGAGAAAAAAATCCCGGAACGGTTTGGATTGCGCCATCGTGCTGCTATAGGTATTACTGAAAAAACCGATGCCCTCACTATTGTTGTGAGTGAGGAGACGGGGCAAATTTCTTATATTAAAAATGGAGAGTTTGTGATGTTTAAGGACACTCAGGATCTTACAGAAATGATTAAAAGAGATTTGACTTAAGCGTTATAAAACCTGAACCTCTTTCATAAATTGCACCTCATATAAATTTCTATAATATCCATCTTTCTTTTTAAGCAACTGCTTGTGGGTACCTTGCTCTACAATTTGGCCTTCATCCATAACAATAATATTATCGGCTTTTTTAATGGTAGCCAATCGATGGGCAATCACAATTGAAGTTCTGTTTTTAGTGATTTTATCGGTAGCATCTTGTATCAAGTGTTCTGAATAATTATCAACCGAAGACGTTGCTTCATCCAAAATTAAAATACTGGGGTTGGTTACATAAGCTCTTAAAAACGAAATGAGTTGACGCTGACCAGAAGATAACATCACACCCCGCTCTTTGACATTATAATGGTAACCTCCAGGCAAGCTCATAAAAAAATCATGAATTCCAATATCCTGTGCCGCTTGATGCACTTCGGCTTCAGAAATATTGGGATCATTTAAGGTAATGTTGTTCAAAATCGTATCTGCAAATAAAAATACGTCTTGTAAAACCACTGCAATCTGAGCTCGCAACGATTTTAAAGTAAGGTCTTTTACCTCAACGCCATCTATACAAATACTTCCCTTTTGAATATCATAAAACCGATTCAGCAGATTGATAATCGTTGATTTTCCAGCTCCGGTAGCTCCAACAATTGCAATAGTTTGTCCTGATTTGACTTCAAATGAAATACCCTTCAAAACTTCCTCATTCTCCAAGTACGAGAAATGAACATCTTTAAACTGTATATCGCCTTTAAATTGTGAAGCAATCAAAGTGCCAGCGTCGTCAATTTGTGAAGTAGTATCCAAAACTTTAAAGACCCTATCTGCAGCAACCATTCCCATTTGTAAGGTATTAAATTTATTGGCTATTTGGTTTAAGGGTCTAAACATCATGGGAATAAACATGATATACGCCGTTAAATCTCCAAGTGAAACAGAATTATTGACGATAACCAACAACCCACCAGCCCAAATAACTGCACCAAGAGTCAAGGACCCTAAAAGTTCAGTCACCGCAAAGAAAATGGAGTTATACCATACTGTTTTTAACCAGCCTTTTTTGTGACGATCATTAATGGCTTTAAATTTTTCATATTCTGTTAATTCCCTTGTAAATAATTGTAGAATTTTCATTCCTGTAATACGCTCTTGAACAAAAGAATTCAAGTTGGCAACTTCGTTACGAACTTCCTCAAAAGCACGTTTCATATATCTTTGAAATATTTTTGTTGCAAACAACATAATGGGAAGGGTCACAAAAACAATAAGACTCAATTTCCAATTCATCCAAACCATAAAACCACCTACAACAGCCATTTTTAATACATCACTAGCGATCATGAAAAGTCCTTCTCCAAAAATATCAGCAATACGTTCCATATCCGTTACGGCCCTAGTTATTAAAACTCCTACCGAAGAATTGTCGAAGTATTTCATTTTAAAGCTCAACATATGTTTGTAAAGCTTCACCCGGATATCCTTTACGACGGATTGTCCCAACCAACTTGCGTAATAAATAAACAATAATTGGCAAATGACTTCCAAAATCAAAAGCACAGTCATGATGATGACGTAATACATAAAACCGTCATAATTCTTTAATGCAACATGTTCGTCAATCGCAATTTGTAGCACATAGGGTCTAAGTGCTCCAAAAATAGCAAGTCCAATTACAAAAATAAGGGTACTAAAAAACACCAATTTATAAGGCCTTATAAACTGTAGCAACCGTTTAAAAAGCGAAACATCAAAAACTTTTTTATCTTTTTTATCCATGTACTGTTTTACAATTTAAGAGAGTCTGGATATGTAATATGTGTCAAATATAATCCATGAGCAGGAACTGAATACCCCGCTTCACTCCTATTTTTCGATTTTATAATCGTAATTAAATCTTCGATCTCAATTTTCCCAAGTCCAATATTGATCAAAGTCCCCACTATTGCTCTTACCATGTTTCTCAAAAAACGGTCGGCTGTAATGATGAATATGAGCTCATTATGACCTTCAACCCACTTGGCTTTTTTTATATTACAAACAAATGTTTTGACATCGGTATGGCTTTTAGAAAAGCTTTGAAAGTCTTTAAACTGCAATAAAATTTTGCAAGCTTCATTCATTTTTTTAAGATCTAAGGGCATTTGAAGCCGATAAGTAAAATCTGAAGTAAACACATTTTTAGAAACAGAAATTTTATAATGATACGTTCTGCTTGTGGCGTCAAATCTGGCATGGGCACTAGCTTTTACCTTAAAAATATCATGAACCGCAATATCGTTTGGCAAAAATGAATTTAATTTATAAATAAGGTTTGGAATATCTATTTCTTGTTCTAAATCAAAATGGGCAAACATTTGAGAAGCATGAACTCCTGCATCTGTTCGTCCCGCTCCAACCACTTCTATATTAGTCTGTAATAAAACTGAAAGCGTATCTTCCAAAACCTGTTGAACAGAAATGGCGTTAGGCTGATTTTGCCAACCGTGATAGTGTTTTCCGTTATATGACAATTCAATAAAATATCTCAAGCTAAACTCCTACTTTTGTTAAAGAATCACAAAGATAATTAGTTTTGTTGGTTTACATTTTTACATTAACATTAAATGAAAAAAATTCTTCTTCTATCGGACACTCATAGCTATATAGATGATCGTATATTAAAATATGTGAAACAGGCAGACGAAGTTTGGCATGCCGGAGATATAGGAGATTTAAAAGTAACTGATGCCATTAAAGCCTTAAAACCCTTAAGAGCAGTTTATGGCAATATCGATGATGCTAAAGCACGGGTTGAATTTCCAGAACACAATCGTTTTTTTTGCGAGCAAGTTGAAGTCTGGATGACTCACATTGGTGGTTATCCCAACAAATATGATATTAGGGTTAAAAATGACCTCTTTAAAAATCCTCCCAAACTATTTATAAGTGGACATTCGCATATATTAAAAGTTATGCCCGACAAAAAATTAAAACTTTTGCACATGAACCCCGGTGCTGCAGGAACTTACGGGATACATAAGGTGCGGACCATGCTTCGCTTTACAATTGATGGCGATACGATCGAAAATTTAGAAGTTATTGAATTTAAAAAGTAAAAAACCCAGAGTCTTCACCCTGGGTTTACGCACTAATACAACTAAGTTAAAAGGTTTATCGCAATCGATCCACAGATTTCACAATATCTTCATCCTTTTTAATGGCTTTGTTGGCCAAAACCAAAAACACGATAGAAAAAATAGGCATAAAGATCCCAACACCCTTCTCAGAAATTCGACTTTCTCCAGGTGAGATTAGCAATTGATACACAAATAATCCTAATAAAATAAAGTTTAATATGATATTAAGACGGCCCAAAACAAATTGAGACTGTCTTTTTTTATAGTTGAATATGGAAATTAGGGATAACAATGCAGAACTCAAAAATAATAGTAAATACGTCATATTATCCTTGGCAAAAATAGGCACATCCTTTTCGTTAGTCCATAAATGGAATACAAATATCAATCCAGCTGAAATAATAACTGAAATCAATAAATATAATGTCTGTATGCGTTGTATCACCTGATTTTAAAAAATTAAAGCACAAAATTAACAGTTTCTTTTTAAAAGAATACTGCATTTTTAAAATAATATTGTATTATTGCAAAAGTAAATTGAATTCTCTATAGTGTCAATTTATCAAATCTTCAGATTTTTTTCAGATTTTTTCCATTTAATTACATTTTAAGAAAAGTACGAATCAAATCAATTTCAGTATTAAAAAACATAATATTCAAAACACATCAATGTTTGAAATTTCGCAATTAAAAGAAAAAAAGCTTTCTGAATTACAAGAGATAGCGCAACAACTCAATGTGCCTAAATACCGCACATTAAAAAAACTAGATCTCGTTTATCAAATTCTAGATCTTCAAGCAGCAAACCCTAAATCAGTAATCAAAGAACAGGTCAAGGAAGAGGTTCCACAAACTCAAGCTCCTCAAAGCAAACCCAAAAGAGAACGCTTTGTAAAAAAAGCCCCAGAAGTTAAGGATCAACAAAAAATGGAGTTTTCTGCATCTAAAAAAACAGAAAGCAGTCCATCTGAACAAGACGAAAATAGTTCTAACAATAAAGAAGGTGCAAGCTTATCAAAAGAAAATGGTACTGATAATAGGCCTCAGCCGCGTGCTAATACCAAAGATCATAAACCAAACCCTCGTCAAAAAGATGGGAATATTTCTGATAACAAAGAAAAAACTAGCTCACCAAAAGATAGTGGCAATGAAAACAGACCTCAGCCACATGCTAAAAGCAAAGAAAACAAACCAAATCCTCGTCAAAAGGATGGAAATACCCACGGTAATAACGGTAATAAAGACAACCGAAACCGTTACCGAGAGCCAGATTTTGAATTCGATGCCATCATAGAGAGTGAAGGTGTATTGGATGTCATGCAAGATGGTTATGGCTTTTTACGTTCATCAGATTACAATTACTTATCATCACCCGATGATATTTATGTGTCACAATCACAAATCAGATTATTTGGTTTAAAGAAAGGAGACACTGTACTGGGCAACGTTAGACCACCAAAAGAAGGTGAAAAATATTTCCCATTAATAAAGGTTACCAAAATTAATGGACAAAGACCAGAAGTGGTCAGAGACCGTGTTTCATTTGAACACTTAACGCCTTTGTTCCCGAGAGAAAAATTCAATCTTGCTGAAAAACAGAGCACCATTTCTACACGGATCATGGATTTGTTTTCACCTATCGGAAAAGGACAACGTGGTATGATTGTATCGCAGCCTAAAACGGGTAAAACCATGTTGCTTAAAGATGTTGCAAATGCCATAGCGGCAAACCATCCTGAAGTGTATTTAATGATTTTATTGATCGACGAGCGACCTGAAGAAGTTACCGATATGCAACGTAATGTAAGAGGTGAAGTCATTTCTTCAACTTTTGATAAAGAAGCTCATGAACACGTTAAAATTGCAGATATCGTTCTAGAAAAAGCAAAAAGATTGGTTGAATGTGGCCATGACGTTGTAATTCTATTAGACTCCATTACACGTTTGGCTAGAGCATACAATACCGTACAACCGGCCTCTGGTAAAATTTTAAGTGGTGGTGTTGATGCCAACGCATTGCACAAGCCTAAACGCTTTTTTGGAGCTGCCCGTAATATTGAAAATGGAGGTTCGTTGACCATTATTGCAACGGCCTTAACCGAAACAGGCTCCAAAATGGATGAAGTAATTTTTGAAGAATTTAAAGGTACCGGTAATATGGAGTTACAATTGGATCGTAAAATATCCAACCGTAGAATTTTCCCAGCTATCGACCTCACATCTTCAAGTACGCGTCGTGATGATTTACTTTTAGATGACAATACGATTCAACGTATGTGGGTTATGCGCAAATATTTGGCAGATATGAACCCTGTAGAAGCCATGGAATTTATAAATGATCGCTTCAAAAAAACCAGAAGCAATGAAGAGTTTTTAGTTTCAATGAATGGCTAAAATTTCAATAGATTAAATAGAAAAACCCTTGAAAAAAAATTTCAAGGGTTTTTTATTGTCTTTTTTGAAATAAAAAAAGCTTCTCCAAATGAAGAAGCTTTTAATTATATACAGTGAATCCTTAAGCTAAAGTTGCTATATACTTAGTTAAGCCAGATTTTAAATTGGCTGCTTTATTAGCATGAATAACATTTCTCTTCGCTAACTTATCAATCATTGAAACTACAGAAGGCAAAAATGCAACAGCATCTTTAGCTTTTTCCATGTCACGTAGCTTTTTAATAGCATTACGCGTAGTTCTATGTTGATACCTATTGGTTAAACGTTTTGCTTCGTTTGTTCTAATTCTTTTTAATGCCGACTTATGATTTGCCATAATATATTTTTCTAATTAAACGATGTAGCCCGTAGGGGAATCGAACCCCTCTTACCAGGATGAAAACCTGGCGTCCTAGCCGATAGACGAACGGGCCATTTGATGTTTCAAAGTAAGTTGAATTCAACTCACTCTTCAAATGAACGTGCAATCCCTGATTGCGGATGCAAAAATACAATTATTTTTAAATGCTACAACAACTAAATAATTTTTTTTAAAAAAATTAATAAGCCTTAGCAAATAGCACTCTTTTTGAAGATGGTTTACCACTGTAAATACAGTTTCCAGCTTCACTAATTGCGTCAATAGGAATACACCTGATTGTAGCTTTAGTTAGCTCCTTAATCGTTTGCTCCGTTTCTGGAGTTCCATCCCAATGCGCCGAAACAAAACCAGTCTTATTTTCTAATACATGTTTAAATTCGTCAAATGTTTCAACCTCGGTAATGTGTGTATTTCTAAAATTCAATGCCTTTTCAAATAATGCATTTTGAATCTCTGTCATTAAGTTTTTAACCACCATGACCAAATCATCTAAAGCTATATTCTCCTTAGTCAAGGTATCCCTTCTGGCCAATTCAACTGTTTTGTTTTCTAAATCTTTAGGTCCAATTGCAATCCTTAAAGGCACGCCTTGCAATTCATATTGAGCAAATTTTGCTCCTGGGCGCTGTGAAGTTCTGTCATCAAATTTGCAACTAATTGCTAAATTTTTAAATTGTTGCATTAAACTCTTTGCCAGAACTGATATCTCTTCTAATTGTTCATCTGTTTTATAGATTGGTACAATTACAACTTGAATTGGAGCCAAATTTGGTGGCAAAACCAAACCTTTATCATCGCTATGGGTCATTATAAGAGCACCCATCAAACGGGTTGAAACACCCCATGATGTTGCCCAAACATAATCCAATTTTCCCTCTTTAGTATTAAACTTAACATCAAAGGCCTTGGCAAAATTTTGCCCTAAAAAATGTGAGGTACCAGCTTGCAAGGCTTTACCATCTTGCATTAATGCTTCAATACAATAGGTTTCAAGTGCCCCTGCAAAACGCTCACTTTCGGTTTTTACCCCTTTTATTACTGGAATAGCCATAAAGTTTTCGGCAAACTCGGCATAGACCTCATTCATCTGTATGGCTTCAGCAATGGCTTCAGCTTTTGTTTCATGTGCTGTATGGCCTTCTTGCCATAAAAATTCAGCGGTGCGTAAAAATAAGCGCGTACGCATTTCCCAACGCACCACATTAGCCCATTGGTTTATAAGTATTGGTAAATCTCTATAACTTTGTATCCAGCCTTTATAAGTATTCCAGATAATAGCTTCACTGGTTGGTCTTACAATGAGCTCTTCCTCCAATTTAGCATCGGGATCAACTCTTAATTTTCCCGGGCGATCTGGATCATTTTGCAATCTGTAATGAGTAACAATAGCACACTCTTTTGCAAAACCTTCAGCATTTTTTTCTTCAGCTTCAAACAAGCTTTTGGGTATAAATATTGGAAAATATGCATTTTGATGTCCAGTTTCTTTAAACATTCTATCTAATTCTGCCTGCATTTTTTCCCAAATTGCATAACCATACGGCTTAATCACCATGCATCCCCTAACGGCCGAATTCTCCGCCAAATCAGCCTTTACGACTAATTCGTTATACCATTTTGAATAATCATCAGCTCTACTCGTGAGATTTTTGCTCATTGTCGGTGTTTTGGCACAAAAATTGTGCTTATGTTAAATAAAAAAATAGTTCGACAAAACTAACTATTTTTGTAATGTTCAACAATAAAATTATAGAGATATGCAATTTATAAGTTACTTAAAATCGAAATTGCCATTTTATGTTGCACTAAGCTTTACCTTTATTTTAGCTTCTTGTGGTTCATACCAATATGTAGGTTATGACAATGATGGCATCTATGGATCTGACGACATCGTGTATGAACAACGCTCATATAACGAAACGCCTACAAGAAACAACAATAACTATTACAAAAATTATTTTGCTGAAAAATCTCGTCAGTTTGAAAACATCTCTGAAGATGGTGCTGTTTTTACGGATATAGATTCTTATGAAGGTGACTATAATGAGGTTGAAGACACCAATGATGTAAGTGGTTACTCGGGTTGGGGTCAAGACTCTGGCAATGTTACCGTAAATGTTTATTCAAACTATGGTTATAGCAATTGGTACAGCCCTTATTCCTGGAATTGGTATAGACCGTATTACGGATATAGTTATTATGGATATAATCCCTACTGGTATTCTCCTTTTTATGGATTTAATTATGGCTATAATTATGGTTACGGTGGCTATTACGGCGGTTTTAGCTATTATAGCCCATATTGGTACAGGTACAATAGGAACCATTATTATTATAACAATTATTATGGAAGCAGAAACATCGCCTATAATGCTGGTAGACGTGGATCCATAGCCAATAGTACATATAGAACTTCCAACTATAGCACCAATAGAACTTCTAATTATAGCACCAACAGAACTTCAACTTTAAATAGGCGAAGCACATCAAACTTATCAAGAAATAGTAGTTCTAATTCAAGACCAGATACCCGAACCTTTTCAAACACAACAAGGCGAGGTCAAAACTCTACGTTTAGACCAAGAGTTAATTCCAATAATCGAACCATGAATTCAACAGTTAGACCAAGGGAGAATTCTACGACGAGACCCAATACTACAAATAGAAGGTATTCTACACCAAGTCGATCAAATAATAACAATTCGTCGCCTTCAATACAAAGAAGTTCATCGCGTAGCAATTCATCATCAGGGTCAAATATGAGAAGTGGCTCTACAAGATCATCATCGAGTAGTGGTACTTCGAGATCGTCTTCAAGTAGAAGAGGAAACCAATAATTATTATTTAATATTTTAGAAATTATATATGAAAAAGTTAAATTTACTGTTCATAGGTGTATTATCTATGTCTTATGTTTCGGCTCAAGATATTAGTGATGCCGTTAGATATTCTCTAGATGAAGTTCAAGGAACTGCTCGGTTTAGGGCAATGGGTGGAGCATTTGGAGCATTGGGTGGAGATTTATCAGCAATAAGCATAAATCCTGCAGGAGCGGCCATTTTTCAAAGAAGCAGTGGTTCGTTTTCAATATCCAATCTAAGCACTAAAAATGACGTGAATTATTTCAATGGATTCAGTTCTTCATCAGATTCTAAATTCGATGTCAACCAATTGGGAGCCGTTTTTGTCTTTGATAATACGGATCAAAATTCGCCATGGAAAACCTTGGCAGTAAGTATCAATTACGACAAACTTTCTAATTTTGACAACAATTGGTATGCAGTAGGGACTAGTACAAACTCCATTGATAGCTATTTTTTAAGCCATGCCCAAGGATTGAGACTGGATGAAATTTCTGCCCTATCAGGAGAAAGTTTGGAAGATGCTTATGCCGAAATTGGTTCGTTTTACGGTTATGGAAACCAACAGGCCTTTTTAGGTTATGAATCCTACATCTTAGAGCCCTTTACAGATTCTGACGACAATACAAATTATAGTTCCAACATTGCACCAGGTACTTTTGACCAGGATTACACCTATGCCGCAAGAGGCTATAATGGCAAATTGAGCTTCAATATTGCTTCACAGTATAGAGACAATTTATATTTAGGCTTAAATCTCAATTCCCATTTTATCGATTACGATAGATCAACCTATTTATACGAAGGTAACTCAAACGCAGGGTCTTTGGTTAATGAGGTAGGTTTTGAAAATAATTTGCATACAACCGGTACAGGTTTTTCTTTTCAATTGGGAGCTATTCTCAAATTAAGTGAAGAATTAAGAGCTGGATTAGCCTATAATTCTCCAACTTGGTATAGGATTAGTGAAGAAACCACTCAATATTTAGAAACCGTAAGAAATGATGGCGGTTCAGACATTAACCTAAGAATAGATCCTAACACGGTAAATGTATTTCCTGACTACAGATTACAAACTTCAGGAAAAGTTACTGGAAGTCTTGCCTATGTGTTTGGAGATGAAGGATTGATTAGCTTTGATTATTCAAGAAAAGATTTTGGCAATACCAAATTTAAACCCACATCCGATTCCTATTTTTCATCACAAAATAATTTGATGAGCAACACCTTAAAAAACGCTTCAACCTATAAATTTGGAGGCGAATATCGCTTCAAACAATATAGCTTTAGAGGCGGTTATCGTTTTGAAGAAAGCCCGTATGAAGACCATTCGTTTTATGGAGATTTAACAGGCTTTTCATTAGGTTTGGGATATAATTTTGGAAACATGAAACTAGATTTGGCTTTTGATCAATCGGACAGAAGTGTCAAAAATCAATTTTATGCTGTAGGTCTTACTAATGCAGCTCAAGTAGATTCGAAGATTTCCAACATTACGGCTACTTTAAGTTTCAATTTATAAGCTTTTTAAGTATAATACACAAAAAAAGGATCGTTTATGGTTCTTTTTTTGTGCTCATTTTTATCTTTTAAGTGAAAAATGCGAACTAAACTCCTTGCGATCGCCACTTCCTGGTTCGTTATATAAAACCGTAAACCAATAATCACTTGATGGCATTAATGCCCCATTGAAGGTCCCATTCCAACCATCGCCAGAAGCACTAATTTGTTTCAATAGCTTACCAAACCTATCATAAATGTATATAGCAACATTGGATTGACTCTCCAAACCTTTAATATTCCACGTGTCGTTAAATGAATCTCCATTTGGTGTAAAATACAATGGATAATCAATAACCGTGACAGCTTTACTGGTCAAGCCACATCCCATTTTATCTCTTGCTGTTACGGTATGCACTCCACCCGTTACATCTTCGAAAGTCCCACTATCCTGCCAAGGCCCAAAGTCTAATCTGTATTCATAATCTCCAAAACCCATAGCGTTTGCTACAATAATATTATTATCTACAAAAGCTGTAGTTGACACATTAGCTAATAATATTGGAGGGGCGCTTTCAATAACTTCAGCACTATCAGATTTTTGACAACCTGTAGTATTGTTAGTCACTAAAACACTATAGTTCCCGCCCTGTGCTGGTACTAAACTTGGATTTGTTTCACCAGAAATTATCATGCCATCCAAAAGCCATTCAAAGCTATAACTGGTATTGGACAAGTTGGTATCTAAAACTGGTGGGCCTACAACCTCTGTTCCATTGCTGTCTACACACAAAACATAAGAGTCTTCTAAATCAAATATGGGTAATAACTCCACACGAAGGCTAAGATCTGAAACAGCATAACAAATTGAATTTGGGTCTGTATCATCATCTACCCTGGCGTATATTATTTGAGGATTGGTATTATTTTCATATAGTGTGGGTAAAGGATTTATTCCTGCATTGGCATCAGACGATGAAGAAAAATAGGTCACTTTAAAATTTGCAGGATTTTGTCCATCCAAAACAAGGGCATCTTGAGTCGTTAAATCAAATTGTGCCAATCCATCATTATCCCCAATATTATCACAAAGTGTATAGACCATTGGAACCCCATCACTATTTGCCTCTGGAATTTCTTGTACTTCAATAAAAAAACTTAGCGTACTAATCGAACATCCTGTTACGGTATTGGTTATCGCTACAAAAATCTGCTGTGGGTTTGTTATATTGAGATGTGGGCTTGATAATGGATTGACACCAGTATCAGCTTCTAATTGAGTTTCATGATAAGTTACCGTAAATATCAGTTGATCTTGTCCATTTAAAATTTCAGCAGTTTTACTTTCTAAATCAAATGGATAAACACCAGTGGAATTATCTTCACACACCGTTAAATTCGTAACAGCTGTTACTTGAGGTAATGTGTTAACAATGACATCAAAATTTACTATAGTATAACAACCCGTCACATCATTGGTCACTCGAACATATATAGTTTGTGGTGTACTGGTATTGGTATAAGTTGCTGGATTGAGAATTTCATTGACTCCTGATTCTGCGTTAGCTTCGGAAACATAATAGGTCGCGCTAACACCCAGTTGACCATTAATAATATAGGTCTCGTTTACTGTTAAATCAAACACTTCTTGAAGGTCTCCCGGATTCGTATCGTCGCATAAAGTAAGGTCATTTGGATCGGTATTCGGTGTTGGATTTGGCAATACATTTAAAGTTAATGTTGTATAGTTCATACAACCCGTAATGATATGAGTTGCAACCACATATAAAGTTTGTGGGTTAGCGGGTAATGCATTAACTGATCTATTCATATACTGTGTAGGATTTGTTATAGCATTGGACTGAGTTTGAGCTTCGGCATTCGTTTCATAATAATCCACCATGATATCGGGATCCCCAGCTGTAATCTCATTGTCTTTTGTGGTTAAATCAAATACGGTAACTCCATCAGCTATATTGTCGTCACAACTTTCTAAAGGGGCTGGCATTACAACATTAGGCAATGGATTAACTACAAGGTCAAAGGAGGTCAAACCATAACAAGATGGATTTGAGTTTTCTTCAATTCTAACATAAATAGGCTGAGGAGACAATGTATTTAAAAAATTCGTTGGGTTAAGAATAGCATTTGATCCTGAGTTAGCATCCGGTTGATTATTGTAATAACTTACCGAGAATAAAGTGGGGTCTTGAGCACCTAAAATGGTCCCATCTTGTGAAGTCAAATCGAATAACTCTATCCCATCATTACTGATGTCATCACAAACTTCATAATTGGCAGGTTGATTTGCTACAGCTCTATAATCGACAATTAAATTAAAAAGTGGCCCACCTGAAGTTGAATAACAACTGGGCTCTCCTACGTGTTCAACCCTTACAAAAATGGGTTGAGGGTTTACTGTGTTTCTATATGGGCTGACCAATGCATTAGCTCCCGAATTGGCATTAGCTAAAGAGGTATGATAGCTAACATTAAAATCGGACGCAGGCTGTGCCCCTAAAATGGTCAGGGTTTGAGTTTCTAAATCAAAAGCCTCAAACCCATCATTGGAATCATCATCGCAAGTTTCCATATCTAAGGCAGGATCGACTGTTGGAGGATCTGTGAGATATAAAGTAAACGTCTCTACTTGGTAACAACCTGAATTTTGATATTCAATCCTCGTATAAATTGTTTGACCATCAATTCCAGAATAAGAACTAGGAGAATTGATTTTAATATCTGAATTGGCATCCGCCAATGTTTCATGATAGCTCACTATCAAATCCGATGGGATAGTAGAGCTAGCAAGGACAACAGGAGTGTTTTTAGTTAAATCAAAGATATAAGGACCGCCCATATCGCAAGCAGGTAGATCATTGGGAGTTGCCGTTACAATTTCGGGCAAAACGTCGATACATTCCTGATACGTGTATTCACAACCAAAATCGTCCGTAATCCTATAAGTATAACAATGGATTCCCGAAGTTGCAGGTTGTACAGTAATTGTATTTCCAGTTCGATTTGTTATGGAGGGATCTGCATCCCAGGATTCAGAAGAAATGGCTGGTGTAAAAGATAAATTTGCAGGTAATATACTGGGTGCAAAATTAAGTTCCCATGAAAAAATATACCCATTATCTTCAGGAAAATTATCTGTAATCCTAATAATCCAAATACCGTTTAATGGCGAACCTACCAAAGCAGTCAATGGATTAAGTGACCTATAATTACCTTCAGGAACATAGGAATCAATATAGGTGCCAGGTCCATCACCGTACACAAAGACTCCACCTGTTTGTACGCCACCCTCTAATGTAGGATACGCATTTCCTGGAACAAAACAATAATCTCCTCCAACTCCTGGTGTTAAATTACTGCTTTGAGCATCAAGAGCTCCGGCTGACCATGGTGTTCCTAAATTAGCTGATGCTGCAACTTGGGAAATTGTGGAATTGTGCATAATTACATTTCGACCATCAGGGGAAATAATTTCAATGGTTAGATCAGTAAGAAATGAATGTTCGATATTTAAACAAATACTTTCCAATTGATTTATATTAGTCAAGGTCTGAGATGCAGGATAACATTCAACCGTAAGTGGTGTTTCATAGGAGACCCCTGTTCCATCAGGCAAAGGGGTAACCCCTCCTACTGGTGGTGTGCAATCCTTAACAAAAGTCACTGGTGCTACAACCCCTTTAATGGTCGTAGACTCACCAAAACAAATCGTAGTATCTGTGGCTTCAGTACCCGTAAAATCGGGCTCATTCCCAACCTGTATCACTTGATTAATCTGAACCGTATTTGGGCATCCCAATGGGTCTATGGTGGTATTAGTATCCCTGATGTTTAGATTTGCGATATACACTCCTGGTGTGGAATAGGAAAATGTTGCACTTTGCCCAGGCATTAGTCTACCGTCACCCAAATCCCATTCATAAGATGCACCTGATCCGTCGTTAGAAAAAATACCGCTTCCCGCTAATGTAATCTCTTCGTTAGGGCAAACGCGAATATAATCATCCGCATTGGGTGCTGGAGTGGCGGAATCCAATTTTGCTGAAATGGACTGACACGGAGTAAAACATTGGATATTTGCCGCCCAACCTGTGGCAACTACAGTAATATCAGACGAAAACTGAATAGTCAAGCAACCAGACGTATTTGAAGTTGTTGCTCTAATAGTACCGGGATTGTTAGTCCCATGAAAAAGGCCAATTACTGGGGCTGAACTCGTATCACCATCATAAATAGTCATAACATCTGTTGCCGATTCTGTATTAAAAGCAGTAAAAATCAGCTGTAAATGTTGACCAGGAGTATCTGGGCATATTGTGGTTTCAAAAGTCTCACCATTACCATAGTCGCCAGCAGCGCCACCCGAATCATAAAATTTACCGGAGCAGCTGTTAAAAGTTCCGTTTTGCATGATCACATCTTGTGATACTGCAAAAGAACTGAACAGTAAAAAAAATATCACTACTATTTTATTCATTGCCAATTGTTTGGGCTAATGTATTCGATGATTTAGGGGATTTTCTGATAAAATCAATAACTTAAAAAAACAATTATAATAATTAATTCTCGTTGTTTTTAAAAATAATCTTAAGGTTGTGAAATTTAAGAAAATTTAAATAAACAGGCTGTTATTAATTACTGGAACTAACGACAGACTTTAATAACGTTTTAAATTAATATTTAGCGTATGCTTTTTTTAATTGCTTATCTTTGCAGTCTGTAAATAAAGTACCATCTTGTAATTAATTAAAAGATTTTTCCTGAAGAATATCGGGATTATTGAAAACACTTATGAAAATAGAAAAACACATAAAGGAATTTGAGACTTTAGGTGATGACCATATAGGAACTTCATCCGAAACCCCAATGCGAATGGATGCTTTTGAGCTTACCAATGAAGAGAAAATTGATATTATAAAAGATGATGTCCGTCACATCATGGAAACCTTAGGCTTAGATCTTACTGACGACAGCTTAAGTGGAACACCCATGAGGGTAGCAAAAATGTTTGTAAAGGAACAATTTGGAGGGCTAAACCCAAATAAAAAACCTAGCGCATCAACCTTTCAAAATAAATATAAATATGGCGAAATGTTGGTGGAAAAAAACATCAATGTTTATTCCACTTGCGAACATCATTTACTTCCAATAGTAGGAAAGGCTCACGTGGCTTATGTCTCTAACGGTACCGTTGTTGGGCTTTCTAAAATGAATAGAATTGTGGACTATTTTTCAAAACGCCCTCAAGTTCAGGAACGATTAACCATTCAAATTGTGAAAGAGCTTCAAAAAGTATTGAATACTCAAGATGTTGCCTGCGTCATTGATGCCAAACATTTGTGCATCAACTCCAGAGGGATAAGAGATGTAGACAGCAGCACAGTGACTTCAGAATTTGGTGGTGTTTTTAAAGAAAAAGAAACCCGTAGAGAGTTCCTAGATTATATTAAATTGGACACCCAATTTTAGTTAAAAAACATAACTACTTCATGCATTTATATCAGGAGCAAAACATTAAAGTTTATAATACATTAAGCGGCGAAAAGGAACTGTTCAAACCCATAGCCGAAGGCCATGTTGGTATGTATGTTTGCGGCCCAACCGTTTATAGCAATGTGCATTTAGGTAATGTAAGAACCTTTATGTCTTTTGATATGGTGTTTCGGTACTTGAAGCATCTAGGATATAAAGTTCGTTTCGTCAGAAATATTACAGATGCAGGCCATTTGGAAAACGATGCCGATGCCGGTGAAGACCGTATTGCCAAAAAAGCACGTTTAGAACAGATTGAGCCTATGGAAGTCGTACAACGTTATACTGTAGACTTTCACAACATTCTAAATAAATTCAATTTTTTGCCACCTAGTATTGAACCTACAGCAACTGGGCATATCATTGAGCAGATTGAAATCATTAAAGCCATTATTAAAAAAGGATTTGCTTACGAGATTAATGGTTCGGTTTATTTTGATGTTTTAAAATACAATGAAACCAAGCAATATGGTATTTTAAGCAAACGCAAGGTTGAAGATTTAATCCATAACACTCGTGAGCTTGATGGACAAAGTGATAAGAAAAATCCTCAGGATTTTGCACTTTGGAAAAAAGCGGAACCTCAACATA
This sequence comes from Flavobacteriaceae bacterium LMO-SS05, assembly GCA_051814705.1. Classification (GTDB taxonomy): domain Bacteria; phylum Bacteroidota; class Bacteroidia; order Flavobacteriales; family Flavobacteriaceae; genus Geojedonia. The sequence goes on along the minus strand of JBPWQW010000001.1, from coordinate 1,322,395 downwards.
TTATGCGTTGGCCTTCTCCTTGGAGTGATGGTTTTCCAGGTTGGCATTTGGAATGTACCGCAATGAGCACCAAGTATTTAGGTGAGCATTTTGACATTCACGGCGGTGGAATGGATTTAAAATTTCCGCATCACGAATGTGAAATTGCACAAAGTGAAGCCAGTAATAACCAAACTCCAGTAAATTATTGGATGCACGCCAATATGCTAATCATGAATGGCAAAAAAATGGCCAAATCTACAGGCAATTTTATTTTGCCGAACGAGATATTTTCAGGCGAAAATCCACATATCACTAAAGCTTATGCACCAAGTGTAGCACGCTTTTTCATGCTTCAGGCACACTATAGAAGTATTCTTGATTTTACGAATAATGGAGTATTGGCCAGTGAAAAAGGATTTTACAGGCTCATGGAGGCCATCAATACCCTTGATGATTTAAAGGCGTCAAAAACCTCGACTCTAAATATAGGCGATTGGAAGCAGCAATGTTACGATGCCATGAATGATGATTTTAACACCCCTATTTTGATTGCAAATCTATTTGAAGGGGTAAAGTACATTCATCAAATTAAAGAGGGCAGCGAGACCCTGACTCCTGAAGATCTGGACATATTCAAAGCTACAATCCATACCTTTGCTTTTGATGTTCTTGGCTTGGTTAATGTTACCAAATCCGAATCCAACACCGAAAAACTTTCAGGTGCTGTAGAACTCTTAATCCAATTGAGGCAACAGGCTCGAGCCAATAAGGATTTTGCGATGTCTGATAAAATTCGTGACGAGTTGGCCGATGTTGGTATTCAGTTACAAGATGGTAAAGAAGGAACCACCTTTACAACCAACTAAACATGAAAAAAATACTGATTTATCCCTTTTTATTACTCATAAAGATCTATCAAACATTAATTTCTCCCTTAACTCCTGCAACGTGCAGATTTCAACCTACTTGCTCTTATTATGCAAAAGAAGCTTTAGAAAAACATGGCTTTTTTAAAGGTGGAGTATTGGCCATAAAGCGTATTTTCAGTTGTCATCCTTGGGGAAGAAGTGGATATGATCCTGTTCCTGAAAAGGATGACAACTGAAAATTTCCCTTTCGCCAGCTCGCCCATTCGCTAAAAATATGCACTGCACATTTTCTTGACGCTCTGTCGCCTTGGGGAAGAAGTGGATATGATCCTGTTCCTGAAAAGGATGACAACTGAAAATTTCCCTTTACGCCAGCTCGCCCATTCGCTAAAAATGTGCACTGCACATTTTCTTGACGCTCTGTCGCCTTGGGGAAGAAGTGGTTATGATCCTGTTCCTGAAAAGGATGACAACTGAAAATTTCCCTTTACGCCAGCTCGCCCATTCGCTAAAAATGTGCACTGCACATTTTCTTGACGCTCTGTCGCCTTGGAGAAGAAGTGGATATGATCCTGTTCCTGAAAAAAAGGATTAATTAACATATCGATATCATTTTGTCTTTTTCAAAATAGTATATTTACAGCACAAAAATAAAATTATGCAGGTTTTAAAATTCGTATGGAATCCTTCAAAGGGAATTGATATTTTTGGACTTTTTACATTGCACTATTACAGTATGATGTGGATTGTAGCATTTATTCTTGGATTTTATATTATGAAGCGCGTCTATAAGCGCGAAAACCAAAGCAATGAAGCTTTGGATTCCTTATTTATGTATGCTGTGATTGGCATCATGTTGGGAGCACGACTAGGTCACGTTATTTTTTATCAATCTGAACTGATTAGCGAAGATTTTTTTAGCATTTTTCTGCCTTTTAGCTTTAAAGGAGGCATTCGTTTTACTGGATTCCAAGGGTTGGCTAGCCATGGCGCGGCCATAGGCATGATCATTTCTATGTATTTATACAACAAAAAAATATTGCATAAAACTGTACTTTGGATTCTGGATCGTGTTGTGCTGCCTGTAGCTTTGGGTGCCATATTTGTAAGAATTGGAAATTTTATAAATTCTGAAATAATTGGTAAACCTACCGGAAGTGATTTTGGAGTTGTTTTTAAACAATTAGGAGAGGATTTTCCACGGCATCCTGCACAACTCTATGAGTCGTTCTGTTACATCTTTGTGTTTATTACACTTTGGTATGTGTATTGGAAAACCAAAAAGAGCGAACAGCAAGGATTTTTGTTTGGCCTGTTTTTAATATTACTATGGTCCATCCGCTTTTTTGTGGAGTTCATAAAAGAACCTCAAGGCGATGAATACATTAGCTGGTTTGGATTGGATACCGGACAACTTTTGAGCATTCCCTTCATCTTGATTGGGCTATACTTTATGTTCGTTTATAAGCCAAAAACAAAACTGAGTTAATGTTTTTGAAACCATTAAAAATTGGAGTGATTGCAGTTGTCTGTATTCTAGCCTATTCCTGCAAAGAAAATAGAAATCATTCCAAAGTTACTCCTGTTGAAATTAAGTTTAAACCAGAAGGTAAACTTTCGATCTTAAAAGCTTCAACCGATTCTATTATACAAACCTTGACCATCGAAATTGCCGATGATGACTATCAAACCCAAACTGGTTTAATGTATCGCAAGGGTATGGAAGCGAATCAGGGTATGTTATTTATTTTTCCAGATTCAGAATATCGCTATTTCTATATGAAAAATACACTAATTCCATTGGACATTATTTATATTGATCAAAACAAAGCCATAGTAAGCATTCAAAAAAACGCAAAACCTTTTGATGAAACTTCTTTGCCATCTGAAGCTCCAGCCCAATATGTTTTAGAAATCAATGGCGGACTTTCAACAGAATGGAATTTGGAAACAGGAGATAAAATACAGTTCTCCAAGAATTAATTTAAGGCTTAAATGCGTAGATACTTTCTTCCTGTAAATCTTTATTTTTTAAAGTAGCCATTTTTTCAAATCCATTTTTGCTATAAAATTTATGGAGGTTTTCGTCTTCAATGGCGAGCCAAAACCCGTTATTTGGGTAGTGTTTTTTTATATTTTCTAACCATAAAGAACCTAGGCTTTTGTTGCGTTTGGATTCATCAACAAAAATAAAACCTAAATAGAGATAGCCTTTATTAAACCATTCTTTTGCCTCTTTTTTATAATACATCATATCTGGAGGACATTTTGAAAACACCAATCCGCCTGCTAAAATTGCATCCTCCTCCATTAAGACATAGAGTTCAGTTGTGGTTTTTAATTTTTCCCAATGGGGTAAGATCACCTCAATCCAGTTTTTAGGAAGCTTATTAAAAAACCGTTCTGCTTTAGATGTGTAAAGTTTAAGTTCCATTGTTATAGTAATCCCCAAGACCAGAGTTTATCTGAGTCATCAAACCAACGATCGCCAATATCGGTCCGGTAATACCCGTTGTTAATGATAATATTATGAATTCGATTATACATTATTTTTTGTGCCTCTTTCATGGTAATTGCCGTTCCGGTTACTAGAACTGCAATCCCAGTATTTCCTGTAATGAGCCACTCGTTATTGACTATTTTTAAATGATAGGGATGTACGCCTTCCATTCCGTTTTTTTTAAAAACCACAACGGCATCTTTTGAAAAGAGATCAAAGGTCTTTTTATCATCATAAGGAAATGGAGGGACCACAATAAAGGCCCCTACCTGAAACCCTTTTCTTACCTTAATCTTAAAGTTTTGTCCTGAAGCAATTTTATAAAGCATTTCACCAAAGGGTTCATTGATTCCCGCTCTTTGTATGGAAACTTGAGGATACCCAAACCTAGACGTAAATTCCAAAGGGTGAATACCCTTACCATTAACGATGCAGTTGAGATCTATATGGCCTACAAAATTATGCGCTGCCAAGGTAGATTGAAATTTGAGCAAGGTCGCTTCAAAGATAGGAGAATCCTTGACCCAAAACATACTGGTTCCCATTTCACCGGTCGAAACCCCTAGTTCTTTTGGGAATAGTTTTTTATGTTCAAACGTGATGTTTATTGGGTAAATAAATTCTGTACCATTAAAAAAAGCTGAAGCTGAAATCTCGACACCCTTAACTTTTTTTTGCAATTGAAAGGTACCAAACTTGTTTCCCCATGTTTGTTCATATGCCTTTAAAACCCGAATCACATCCAGACCTTCGTCATCACTACCCACAAACAGCAATTGCTTGATGTCTTGTGTTTCACCACAAGGTTTTATCACATAAGCGTTGGGGTTTTTTTCTATAAAATCAATGGCATCCTTGAAACTAAAAAATTCTTTATAAGCTAGGGTCTTGATTTTGTGCTTCTTGAGTTCCGATTGCCCAAAATCCCTGTCAAGCTCGAGATTATCGGTATATTCTGTTCCACCAAAAACAAGTTTACCAGATTGTCTTAAGCTATCACATTGCTTACCATAACCCGTATAATCGAAAACAATGACATCGGCCCAATCGATGTGGGCCTTCCAATCTCTAACTTTTTTAAGAAATCCGTAACCAATTTCTCTAGAAGCTTTGTCTTCTATAAATAATTTTACTTCGTTGCCTTCAAGAAAAATGGAATAGGCGATGTCTAATGTTTCTCCCCAACGAGAAACGAATAGAAACTTTTTAGGAGAAGAAATTTGTGTTATCACACCCTAAACAATCAAAAGTTTCATAATAATATAACATTAAAATTTTCATTAAATTTAGTCATTTATCCAATCCAAAAATTATTTATAGATAATTATTTTATCTTTTTATTTCAAAAAAAAAGCTACCAAAAATGGCAGCTTCTTAATTATTTATAGACTGAAATTATTTAATTTCAGGTGCGTTTCCTTTGTCTTTTAAAGTATCATACATGATTGGTGTAGCAATAAATATAGAGGAATAAGTTCCGACCACAATACCCACAATCAATGCAAATAATAAATCTCGTAATGAGTCTGCTCCAAAAATAAACATGGCAAACAACACCACAAGTGTGGTAAGCGATGTATTTAAGGTTCTACTTAAGGTACTATTAATTGCTGAATTAATATGAATTCCACCCTTGAATCCTGATTTTTCAGCCACAACTTCCCTAATCCGGTCAAACACAACCACCGTATCATTTAAGGAGTACCCAATAACGGTCAAGATTGCTGCTACAAAAGCTTGATCAATTTCCATGCTAAATGGCATTAGAGTATAAGTTAAAGAATACACCCCAAGTACAATAATCACATCATGGAACACTGCTGCAACCGCCCCTAATGAGAATTGCCATTTTTTGAATCGCAATAAGATATATAAGAATACAACGACCATCGATCCTAAAACTGCCCAGAACGATTCTTTTTTGATATCATCCGCAATGGTTGGGCTCACTTTATCTGAAGATACTTTTCCGATTTTTTTAATATCAGCTCCAGAATCTTCGGTAAACTGTTTGTATGTAAATCCTTCTGGCAAATAAGTTTTAAGAGATTCATATAACATAAATTGAATCTCTTCGTCAACTTCAGCAGAGTTTTCATCAACTTTATATTTAGTTGAAATTTTCAATTGATTAGCACTTCCAATAGTTTTAACCTCGGCACTACCAAAGGTTGCATCCAAATCCTTGGTCACGGCTTCAGGGCTTACTTCTTTATCAAATCGAACTTGATAGGTTCTTCCTCCAACAAAATCAATTCCTTGATCTAGTCCTTTTGTAGATAATGAAATAATACTTACCAATATTAAAACTCCAGAAACCACATAAGCTACCTTACGCTTAATAATAAAGTTGTAATTAGAATTTCTAAAAAATCCTTTGGTCAATGCTGTGGAGAAATCCAATTTGCCACCTCTATTTATATACCAATCTACCAATAATCTAGTTATGAAAATTGCAGTAAACAAAGAGGTTAATATACCTATCAATAAGGTTGTAGCAAAACCTTTAATTGGTCCTGTACCAAATACAAATAAGATAATGGCTGTTAATCCCGTAGTGATATTGGCGTCTAAAATAGAAGATAAGGCATTTGCAAAACCGTCTTGTACGGCTTCTCTTTGGCCCTTACCTTTTCCAATTTCCTCCCTGATACGTTCAAAAATAAGTACGTTGGCATCGACCGACATTCCTATGGTCAGTACAATACCAGCAAGTCCAGGCAAGGTCAACACAGCTCCTAAACCTGAAAGCACTCCAAAAATTAACAAAATATTCAAGAGCAATGCCATGTCAGCAAATATCCCTCCCTTACCATAATAAAGCATCATCCATATCAACACCAAGGTTAAGGCTATCAAGAATGAGGTCATCCCTCTATCAATAGCTTCTTGACCTAAAGACGGTCCAACTTCAGAAGCTTGAACAATATCTGCTGAAGCAGGTAATTTTCCTGCTCTTAAAACATTGGCCAAATCTACTGCTTCATTTACCGTAAAAGAACCGGAAATTTCAGAGTTACCTCCAGAAATCGGTCCGTTGCTTACACCTGGAGCAGAATATACAATATTATCCAAAACGATAGCAATCTGGCTTTGTTGTGTATAAGCTCTACCCGTCATTTCTTCCCAAATTTTGGCCCCTTTACCATTCATTTGCATGCTAACTGAAGGTCTTCCTTGACTATTGTAAGATTGACGCGCATCTGTAATAACAGCACCACTCAATTCTGGTTCATTTTCTCTGTTACCAATTAGTGCATATACATTTACAATCTCCTGTTCAGTTTGGCTGTCGATTTCTGGAATACCAAAGGCGAATTTGGTATACCTATGATCAGCTGGTAAATTTGCTCTAACTTGAGACATGCTTAAGTACGAAGCCAATTTATCTTTATCTTCTGCTTTTACTGCAAACAAGGCCGATGGGATGCTTTGAGGCATTATCATATCGAATAAAGGACCTTGACTTTGAGGTACAATAGAATCACTAGTACTGGTATCACCCAACAATTTGTCAATTTCACTTTGCTCAACTTCTGTACTGTCTTTACTGGCAACTTCTGCTGTTTCAGTTCCAACAATAGCTTTTAAGGTTTCATTTGTTTTTACAAAAAAGTCTCCTAATTCTTGTCCATTAAGAACATCCCAAAACTCCAATTGTGCTGTACTCTGCAATAATTTTTTGATACGCTCTACATCTTTTGCACCTGGCAATTCTACCAAAATACGTCCAGAATTACCTAAACGTTGGATATTTGGAGAGGTAACCCCAAATTTATCGATACGTTTACGCAACACTTCAAAAGCCGAAACAATGGATTCGTCAACTTTATTTTTAACGATCACCTTAACTTGATCATCACTCATTGAAATGTCTATATCATCCACCAAAGTCCGATTCGCAAAAATATCTGGAGAAGCTAGTTTTGTATCGCCTTTTATCTTATCAAAAGCTCTATAAAACGACTCCAAATAGGTTTCTTGAGCATCTTTTTGGAGTTCTACTGCATCTTCTAAAGCTTTATTGAAAACTGGATCTTTACTATGATTAGCAAGACCTTTTAAAATATCTTTTACTGAAATTTCTAAAATAACATTAATACCTCCTTTAAGGTCTAGACCAAGATTCATTGCTTTTTCTTGAACCTCTTTATAGGTGAATTTAGCAATGCCAATATTATATACATCCTTATTTGACAGAGAATCTAAATAACGAATCTCTTCAGCATTTTTTAAATCTGAGTCATCAAATTTGCTAGCAGCAATGGTGGCTGCGTGATCTTCAATTTGGTTGGCTTTGAAAGTAAATGACAACTGGTAGATACTTACCAATCCAAATAACAGTGCAAAAAGCTTTACTAGTCCTTTGTTTTGCATTATAATCTTATTTTATACTTATCTATTTTTTTTAACGTGCAAATATATGATTTAGGTTAGGAATTGACAATTTTTTTGCTTCTTTAAATTTCCCAAACAAAAAGTGCCTAAAGCACTTAAAATCAAAAGTATTTAAAGACTGGTTTTTAATACCATCCTTATTTACTTCATCTTTAAGTAATCAAGGCACTTCTATATACTTAAAGTATTCGAAGACTATAGCAAGCTATTAACATTTCGTATAGCTTCGGCACTTTCTTGCATTTTAGCTTTTTCGGCATCCGTCAATTCTATTTCTACAATACGTTCAATACCATTACGCCCTAAGATTACGGGAACACCCATACTAAGGCCGCTTAAACCATATTCACCTTCTAATAATACCGAACATGGAAACATTTTCTTTTGGTCACAAGCAATGGCCTGAACCATACCACTTACTGCGGCACCTGGAGCATACCAAGCCGAAGTTCCTAATAATTTGGTAAGTGTTGCACCTCCAACTTTAGTATCCTCTTTGACACGTTCCAATCGTTCTGACGATAAAAATTTTGAAACTGGAACACTATTTCTGGTTGCCAAACGGGTTAAAGGAATCATACCTGTATCGCTGTGCATTCCTATCACCATACCGTCAATATCACTAATTGGGGCTTCTAATGCTTCAGCAAGACGGTATTTAAAACGGGCAGAATCCAACGCTCCTCCCATACCAATAATTCTGTTTTTTGGTAATTTAGTGGATTGGTGTGCCAAATACGCCATGGTATCCATTGGGTTACTCACTACAATAAGGATTGTGTTTGGTGAGTGTTCTATTAAACTAGACGATACGGCTTTTACGATTCCAGCGTTAATGCCTATTAATTCTTCTCTAGTCATTCCTGGTTTACGGGGAATACCAGAAGTAATCACACAAACATCACTATTTGCAGTTTTAGAATAATCACCAGTGACTCCTGTTATTTTGGTGTCAAAACCATTTAAAGATGCGGTTTGCATAAGGTCCATGGCCTTACCTTCGGCAAAACCTTCTTTTATGTCCAATAATACAACTTCACTTGCGAAATTTTTAATAGCAATATATTCGGCACAACTTGCCCCTACTGCTCCTGCTCCTACTACGGTTATTTTCATTATAATAAATTTTAATTTGCGTTGATAAATGAGATTGCAAAATTACAAATTATTATGATGTAAATTTAAAAAGCGGGTGATTAATCACCCGCTTTTTAAGGTATTATTTGTGATGTCTTTAGAATGAAAAATTGAATCCGAGTGACGCACTGTCAAATTCGGCCAATGTATAATCTGCATTAATTCCAAAGAAGCCTAGTTTTAAATTGGCTCCAACTGTCGCCTTAATTCCTGAAATGTCTTGTTTTACAGAAAAAGGATCTACAATTTCTTCAGAAAAAATAACTCCATTAGACACTCTGTAAGTTCCCAGTAAATCTGTAGTCGACTTTCCAATAACGTAGCCTAAACCTCCATAAAAGTTAATAATTTTAAGTTTTGTACTGGCAATTAGCTGTAGCAAAACAGTATTGACTTCTGTTTGAATCTGCTGGTTATCTCCATCCACCAATGAAGAATTGGTAAAATCATAACTTCCATTTAAATGGGTAAAGGCCGCTAAACCCGAAATTGCAACAGGAATAATTTTATCGGCTGGCAACCAACTTGTGAAGTCTTGTTGCAGACCAACACCATACAATCCAATTTTAGTATCTTCTGCGTTGACTTCAGGAAAATAGCGCGCTTTGACTAATGTTCCTTTAAAAGGTGAAAAGCTTGCTTGTAAAAAGGCTGTAGGGATTAAATTTATATTGGTAGAACCAATCCCAGTTGGAAGGGTTAATTCTGCTTCTTGGCTACCAAATATTGGATCGTCATACGTAACAATCACCGTGATTTCTGGATCATTTTGCCCTAAAGCTGTAGCCACAGATTTGGTTGAGCTACCATCTTTAAATCTTACGTTTTCATAATCGGCAACATTTAAAACAAATGATTTTTTGTTGTCTTTTATAAAAGAAGCATTTCCAATAAGTGAGATTTCAAAACCAAACCGATGCGGGGCTTTGGCGTTATTAAACCATCCATTGTTTATTCCAAACGCCAATCCTTCAGAGGCTGGAGCAATATAATCGGTTGTGAATCTTTTGGCATCTGCGATACCTGCAGCTAACAAATCGTCAATGTTTTCTTGGGCATTAACAAATAAAGTTGATAGCAATAATGAGACTAATACTGTACACTTTTTCATAGGTTAAGTAAATTTTATTTTATTCAAAACTAATAAAATCTTATCCAACAAACGCGCTTTATCCCATTTAATTGCTTTTAATCGATATTTTTAACAAAAAAAGCAACTATGTTTTCACATAATTGCTTTGTTATATATTTCATTCACTTACTTTGAGTGAGAACGGGTTTATACGTCTATATTCGCATAAATTGCATTTTTCTCAATAAACTCTCTACGCGGTGGAACCTCATCACCCATCAACATTGAGAAAATACGATCTGCCTCTCCTCCATTATCAATCTGTACCACACGCATGGTTCTAAATTCTGGATTCATGGTGGTATCCCAAAGTTGTTCTGCATTCATTTCTCCAAGACCTTTATAGCGCTGTATTTTAGCCCCATCTCCATATTCTTCAGAAATCTCGTCACGTTCCTTATCACTCCAAGCATACTGTTTTTTGGCTCCCTTACGTAATAAATATAATGGCGGCGTTGCAATGTAGACGTGACCACCATCAATTAATTCTCTCATATATCTGAAGAAAAATGTTAATATTAAAGTAGCAATATGACTACCATCTATATCGGCATCACACATGATGACTACTTTATGATAGCGTAATTTTGAAAGATTTAAAGCCTTAGCATCCTCTTCGGTACCTATGGTGACTCCTAACGCCGTGAAAATATTTTTTATCTCTTCGTTTTCAAAAACTTTATGAACCATTGCTTTTTCAACATTCAAAATCTTACCGCGTAAAGGCAATATGGCTTGAAACGCTCGATCGCGACCTTGTTTAGCTGTTCCACCAGCCGAATCTCCCTCGACTAAAAACACTTCACATTTTGAAGGGTCTTGTTCAGAACAATCACTTAGTTTTCCTGGTAAACCACCGATGCTCATCACCGATTTACGCTGTACCATTTCTCGTGCTTTTTGAGCTGCGTGGCGCGCTTGTGCTGCAAGAATTACCTTTTGGACAATAATTTTAGCATCATCAGGGTGTTCTTCCAAATAATCTGTCAACATCTCAGAAACGGCTTGACTTACAGAGGCTGAGACTTCACGGTTACCTAATTTGGTTTTGGTTTGTCCTTCAAATTGTGGCTCTTGAACTTTAACAGAAATTATCGCGGTCAATCCTTCACGGAAATCATCTCCAGCAATCTCAAATTTCAACTTATCGGTTAATCCCGAACTATCAGCATATTTCTTAAGGGTCATGGTCAACCCACGTCTGAATCCCGCTAAATGCGTTCCACCTTCATGAGTATTGATATTGTTGACATAAGAATGTAAATTTTCAGCGTAAGATGTATTGTAAATCATGGCCACCTCAACAGGAACTCCATTTTTTTCACCTTCAAAAGCGATGACATCTTTCATTAATGGTTCTCTATTGCTATCCAAAAACCGGATAAACTCTTTTAAGCCTTCATCAGAATAAAAAGTTTCACCTTCAAAAGTACCATCCTCTTTTTTTTGTCTCCTATCTGTTAAATGAATTGTGATACCTTTGTTTAAAAAAGATAGTTCACGCATTCTACTAGCCAAAGTATCATAATTGTATTCAATCGTTTGGGTGAAGATGCTTGTGTCTGGGCTGAAGGTTACCATAGTTCCTCTTTTATCCGTATCTCCAACAGATTTTACAGGATACATGGTTTTACCTTGCTCATATTCCTGCTCCCAAATTTTACCATTTCTATAGACTGTGGCTTTTAAATGTGCAGACAGGGCATTAACTACGGATACTCCTACTCCATGCAATCCCCCTGATACTTTATACGAATCTTTATCGAACTTTCCACCAGCCCCAATTTTGGTCATTACAACCTCTAATGCGGAAACACCTTCTTTTTTGTGTAAATCTACAGGAATTCCACGTCCATCATCTTCTGTTGTAACCGAATTATCTTCATTAATGGTAACCGAAATAGTATTACAATGTCCAGCCATGGCCTCATCTATAGAGTTATCGACAACTTCATAAACCAGGTGGTGTAATCCCCGGACTCCTACATCTCCAATATACATTGATGGACGCATACGAACATGCTCCATGCCCTCCAGTGCTTGGATACTATCTGCTGAATAATTGTTCTTATTAAATTCTTCTTTCATCTAATATTATTTTGATTTAAGCTCATAAAAAAATGCCGTTATAGGCATCATTTTTTCGATACTCACAAAGATAAATAACTCCCTACTGTAATGCTAACTTTATAACATTTTTAACCTATAAGTTATTAACAATTTTATGTGGAAAAACGTGCTTAATATCGATCTTTTGATTGAAGGAAACATTGTTAAAATGATGGCTATTGAACAATCTATTTATTGCTGAATGAATATTATACGATATGAGCATGTCCACAAACTAATAAACAATCTATTTTAAAATAAAAAGAGCCCGAATTATTATTCGGGCTCTTTTTTGACTAATTCAAATTAATAGGCATCAGCATGTACTTTTGCTACGGCTCTACCGCTTGGATCATTCATGTTTTTAAAGGCCTCATCCCATTCCAAGGCAATTTTGGTACTACAAGCTACACTTGGCTCTTGAGGCACACACAACGCAGCGGCATCGCTTGGAAAATGTTCTTCAAAAATGGAACGATAGTAAAACTCCTCTTTATTTTGAGGCGTTTGAATTGGGAATCTAAAATGTGCATTTTTTATTTGCTTATCTGTAATTTCTTTATTGACCATGAGTTTTAAGGTGTCAATCCAGCTATATCCAACGCCATCGCTAAATTGTTCTTTTTGTCTCCAGGCCACACTTTCGGGTAACATATCTTCAAAGGCTTTTCTAACCACCCATTTTTCCATACGCTCTCCGTTAATCATTTTATCCTGTGGGTTAATCCTCATGGCCACATCCATAAATTCTTTATCTAAAAATGGCACTCGTCCTTCAATTCCCCAGGCCGCTAAACTTTTATTGGCGCGTAAACAATCATACATATGAAGTTTACTTAGCTTGCGAACCGTTTCTTCATGGAATTCTTTGGCGTTAGGCGCTTTATGAAAATATAAATACCCGCCAAACAGCTCATCTGCACCTTCTCCTGACAAGACCATTTTTATGCCCATAGATTTAATAACCCTTGCCATTAAATACATTGGCGTACTGGCACGAATGGTTGTAATATCATAAGTTTCAAGATTATAAATCACATCCCTAATGGCATCTAGTCCTTCCTGAATGGTGAATTTAATTTCGTGATGAACCGTTCCAATATGGGCTGCTACCTTACGGGCTGCTGCCAAATCTGGGGACCCTTCAAGCCCAACAGAAAACGAATGTAATTGTGGCCACCAAGCATCTGTGGTATCACCAGATTCGATACGCTTTTGAGCATATTTTTTTGCTATTGCTGAAGTAACAGAAGAATCCAAACCACCAGACAACAATACGCCATAAGGCACATCACTCATCAATTGTCTATGAACAGCTGCTTCCAAAGCCACTTTTATGGCTTGAATGCTTGTTTCATTATCTTTCACGGCATTGTATTCCGTCCATTCTCTAGTATACCACTTTACAAACTGCCCGTCTTTACTAGACATATAATGACCAGGAGGGAATAGTTGAATTTTTGTACAAACACCTTCCAGTGCCTTTAATTCTGAAGCGACATAAAACGTTCCGTTTTGGTCCCAACCAATATACAATGGGATAATTCCCATATGATCACGGGCAATAAAATATTCATCTTTTTCAACATCGTAAATTGCAAACCCGAAAATACCGTTCATTTCGTCAATAAATCCAACACCCTTTTCTTTATACAAGGCTAAAATGACTTCACAATCGCTTTCCGTTTGAAAATGGTATTTAGGTTTCGACGAGCTTAACCCATCACCTTCAAATTGTTTGCGCAATTCTCTGTGGTTATAAATTTCACCATTCGCAGCTAATACTAGATTTCTATCCTCGCTAAACAAAGGCTGTTTTCCCGATGCCGGATCAACTATTGCCAATCGTTCATGGGCCAAAATAGCCTTTTCATTACAATATATTCCGCTCCAATCTGGTCCACGATGTCTAATTTTTTTAGACATTTCCAATACTTTTGGTCTAAGTTCTTCCGATTTTTGTTTTAAATCAAAGGCGCATACAATTCCGCACATAGCATTTTTTTGTTATAATTAATAGTGCAAATATGTAAATTAACTTTCTATATTGAAATTAAAAATACGATTTAGATTATAATTTGTAACTATATATTAATTTTTTATATTTATTTATAACTATAAATGATAATTTAAGTTACTTATATTTACAAAATGAAATATCTCTGTTTCTTAATTTTTTTATTTCCAGTTTATCTCATTTCCCAAACCTGGCAAAATACGAGTATTGTCCCGAATAGTAACGGACAACGGTTTGATGATGTTTTTTTTATTGACGACCAAATAGGTTGGGCTGCAAATGGTTATTATGCTAAGGTTTTCAAAACTGTTGACGGTGGATTAAATTGGGTAAAACAATTAGATGAAGCAGACCTTGGCAGTAATTTATATTTCAGAAATATTGAGTTTTTAAATGCAAACATTGGGTTTCTAGGAACTTTAAATGGAAAATTTTATAAAACAATCGATGGTGGTGATTCGTGGAATCTCATTAACAATATTAGTACAAACCCAGTTGCAATTTGTGGTTTAGATGCCGTTGGAAGTACTACTATTTATGGTTGTGGCGCCTATTTTACGCCAGCTTTCATCATAAAATCCTCAGATAGCGGTGCCACTTGGGATTATATTGATATGTCGGGATATGCAAATGCACTAGTTGAAATATACTTTTTAACTGAAACCACTGGTTTTGCAAGTGGCAGAAGCACTAATGGTGGATGTGTATTAAAAACAACCGATGGTGGTCTTACTTGGACCGAAATTTTTAATTCAAATATAGCCGGTGAATATGTTTGGAAGTTACAGGTTTTGGAGAGCAATCCTAACGTTATGTTTGGTTCTATTGAATCGGTAGATCCTAATTTGGGCAAACTTATTAAATCAATTGATGGTGGCCTTACATGGAATAGTTATATAGCACCAGAAACAGATATTCAAGCGGTTGGGTTTATCGATGAAAATCATGGGTGGATGGGTGGCCACACCACGGGGTTTTATGAAACTTTGGATGGCGGCCAGACTTGGGCGAATTTAAATATCGGTTCAAATCTAAACCGAATATTCATCATTAATTCTACTTTAGCTTATGCATCAGGCACTTCAATTTACAAGTTTACAACTGAATCCTTAAGTACAAACAGTGTAGAGGAGCACGATAGAAAACAATTAGCCATCGACATTACAAAAAACCCTGTGTCATCTAAATTGGAATTCACTGTACAACTCCAGGCTTCTGATAATTTACTCATTGAATTATATGATGTAAATGGGAAATTTATAAGGCAGTTGTCTAGAACAACAATGGATTCTGGAATTAAGAAAGCATTCACCTTTAATGTTGAAGATTTGGCATCTGGAACTTACATTCTAAATTTTCATAATAATACAGGAAGAGAGTCTAGAAAATTTATCAAAATATAAACTTTAACAACATCTTATCATTTTGATGGGTAGTACCAATCAATTAAATTTTTATTTTTATGGAAATTTAAAAAAATTATTATGAAAAAATTATCCGTAACAACTTTACTTTCAGTGGCATTCTTAATGCTTTTCTCACTTCAAATGGAGGCTCAAAAATTTTCTGGGCTTGACAAAAGCCCCATGGATGCGGCATCATTCCCAACAAATTACAAAGATTCCAATAAAGCTATAAAAGTTATTTATAGTAGACCACAACTCAACGGTCGTACCTTGGACAAATTGACTCCAAATGGTGAACTTTGGCGTACAGGTGCTAATGAAGCTACCCAAATCACTTTTTATAAGGACAGCAATTTTGGCGGAAAAACGGTTAAGGCCGGCACGTATACCATGGCTACTATACCTGGAGAAAAAGAATGGACTATAATTTTAAATTCCGATCTTAATACTTGGGGATCCTATTTTTATGATCAATCAAAAGATGTAGCAAGAATAACCGCTCCAGTTACTATGGGAGATGAGTCTTTGGAAGCCTTTTCAATTGCATTTGCTGATGACGGCACCATGTATCTTGGATGGGATAAAGTTAGAGTAGCAGTCCCAACGTCTTCAAAATAAAAAATAATTAGTATTAAAAAGCCTTGATTTCCGTTAGTTTCGGGTCAAGGCTTTTTTATTTCAAATTAGGGAATGTTCAAATACTTATGAGTCTGTAAGGACACTTTCCACTTAGGGTTTGCCAAAACGTAATCTACAATTTCCGGAATCATTTTATCGCGTCGGCTCCATTCCGGTTGTAAATATAAAATACAATGTTCATCTACTTTTAAGGCCTGTTCTTCAGCAAATCTAAAATCGTCCTTATTATAGATAATCATCTTAAGTTCATCTGCTTTTTTATAAATTTCTTCGGTAGGTAATTTCATTTTTTTAGGAGACAGGCAAATCCAATCCCATATTCCTGTAAGTGGATATGCCCCAGAAGTTTCAATATGCACCTGCAACCCTTTTTGCTTAAGTTGGGTAGTCAATTCGGTCATGTTCCAAGTTAAGGGCTCCCCGCCTGTTACCACAATGGTTTTGCTGTATTTAAAGGCGTTTTCAACAATTTTGGAAGTCTCTGTTGCTGGATGCAATTCGGCCAACCAGCTTTCCTTAACATCGCACCAATGACAACCTACATCGCAACCACCAATTCTTATAAAATATGCTGCTGTTCCTTTATGATAGCCTTCTCCTTGAATGGTGTAAAATTCTTCCATTAAAGGCAATAGCAATCCTTTATCCATTAACTGTTGTTTCTCACTTCTAGCCATAGTTTGCAAAGATAGTTTACAGATTTTTCTTTACTGTCAAAATGTTGAAAAGATTTTAATAGGTATTAGTTCAAGATTAGTATTTTTATAAAAATTTTGGAAGGTCTTTTACAGCACTTAAAAAATTGTGCTCTATTTTCTATTACTATAATCTGTTAAATACATACTATGAAAAAATCTAATTTTTATCTCATTGTTCCATTATTATTAATCATGGGTTGTAATAAGGAGGTAGATCCTTTTTCTGTCGGTAAGCAACATGTTGGACTTCTAACAGATTCTACTCAGGTTAAAGATTTGGAGCTAGTTTTTCCAAATGATTCTATTGCAAAATATATAAAAGAAGAAGGTTTATCTGGAAATAATAATCAAATTGAAATCTTTGAAAAAGGCGGGAATATACTTTTGGCTTTAGACCCAAGTCAAACTTTAGATTCAACTGCGGTTATTGAGAGTGTTCAGATTTTGGATTCCCGGTTTAAAACTGATAAGAACATTTCACTTTTAAGCACGTTTAAGGATATTAATGACAAGTACAAGATTACAAAAATCACCAATTTAATCAACTCCATTGTTATTTTTGTCGACGACATCAATGCTTCATTTACCATTGACAAAAAAGAATTATCTCCAGATTTAAGATACGATATGAGTTTAACAATTGAGAAAGTCCAGATTCCGGATCAAGCTAAAATTAAATATTTTTTTATTTACTGGAAATAAATCTCGTAGCACATAAAATATAATGAATCCAATTATCTCTAAACTCTTAGTAGAAATTGCTCGTAAACGACTCGAAGCAAAGCAAAAAACTTTGCCCGTAAGTAAAAAGCAGATTGTGCCGCTTGTTAGAGTTTTACAAGTTGAATTGGTTCATGCAATAAAGGAATATATTTTTATAATTATTGGCGTATTTTCAGCTGGTTTTGGGCTAAAAGGTTTTTTATTGCCCAATCGGTTTATTGATGGCGGTGCCACGGGAATTTCATTATTGCTTCAAAACATCACCAGTATAAATTTGAGCTATTTGTTGATTTTGGTCAACCTTCCATTTATCATATTAGCATCCAGAACGTTTAGCACCAAGTTTGCCATTAAAAGTATTGTCACCATTGCCTTTTTGGCACTTGTTGTTCACTATGTAGACTATCCAACTATTACCGATGACAAATTACTTATCGCTGTTTTCGGAGGATTCTTTTTGGGATTGGGAATAGGCATGGCGATGCGAGGCGGTAGTGTTATTGATGGCACCGAAGTCTTAGCCATATTTTTAAGTAGAAAGTTCTCTATTACGGTTGGTGATGTATTATTGCTCATCAATATTTTAATCTTTTCTTTTGGAGCTTATATATTATCGGTTGAAATTGCCCTGTATGCCATTCTCACCTATTTGTCGGCTGCAAAAACCGTGGATTTTGTGGTAGATGGAGTCGAAGAATATGTAGGGGTAACCATTATTTCTGATCACCACGAAGAGATAAGAATCATGCTTATAGAAAAATTACAACGCGCTTGTACCATTTATGCTGGCAAAGGGGGCTATGGTTCGAGTGGCAAAAGTTATGATAAAGATATTATTTACACGGTTGTCACGAGGCTTGA
This sequence comes from Flavobacteriaceae bacterium LMO-SS05, assembly GCA_051814705.1. Taxonomy (GTDB): domain Bacteria; phylum Bacteroidota; class Bacteroidia; order Flavobacteriales; family Flavobacteriaceae; genus Geojedonia. Next base: position 1,303,924 of record JBPWQW010000001.1, on the reverse strand, counting down.
ATTAGCAAAACTGCATACCGAAATAGATAAAATTGACAAGAGTGCCTTTATTATCATGGGCTTGGTAAAAGATTTAAAAGGCGGTATGATTAAACGAAAACCCTTAAAATAGATATCTGTCTGAAGGCCGATGACCGAAGACTGAAAACTGATGACTGAATACTGAATACTGAATACTGAAAATAATATAATGGCAAATAAAAAATATACGATACAAGATTCCCCATTTGTCGTCCCAACAACAGATGGCAAACTCATTAAAGAGCACTTTGGTTTGGCTACAGATGGCAATTCCAAAATAAGTATTGCGTACATGGTTGCCCCTGCTGGTTGGAGCGAACCTTTTCAAACTCCTAATTTTGATGAATTTACATTTATCATAAAAGGTAAAAAGCAATTCATTATTGAAGGTGAAATGATTGTTTTGGAAGCTGGACAATCCATTAAAATTGAAAAACATACACGTGTACAATATTCGAATCCGTTTACAGAACCCTGTGAATATTTAGCCATTTGCACTCCTGCATTTTCTATAAATTCTGTTAACCGAGAAGGCCTTTGAAAACACTGTTGATTGCCCTAATTGGCTCATATTATAATGTAATAAGCTATTTTTCAAAAACCTATGCCGCTAACAGGGCTATACTCTTGTTTTCCAAACCCCGAAAAGGAAAAATTACCGAAGAGCAAGAAGATTTCTTAGGCACCGCTTTTCAGGAAGAACTTAAGTTTGACAAGATTCCCATTATGACTTACAGATGGCTTGGTAAAAAAAAGACTGTTCTGATGGTTCATGGTTGGGAAAGCAATTCGGCCCGTTGGAAAAATTTAATACTCCAATTAAAACAGCAAGGTTTCAATTTTGTTGCCTTAGATGCTCCAGCACATGGTCATTCAGGTAGCAAGGTTTTTAATGCCTTTTTATATTCAGAATTTATACATATAGTTGCTAAACATTTTCAGCCCCATGTTATTATCGGGCATTCAGTTGGTGGCATGGCCACTGTATTTTGCCAAAATAAATACCATTTAAAAAGTGTTCAAAAATTAATCCTGATAGGATCGCCTTCTGAATATTCAGGACTTCTTGAACGGTATACTACAATGATGGGCTATAACCAACGTATCATTAAACAAATAAACGCTATAATTATTGAGCGTTTAGGAGCTGAGCCTTCTGCATTTTCCTCTTCAAAATATCTAAAAACCATCTCTTCTCAAGGGTTGATTATCCATGATGAAGACGATACCGTAATCCCATATTGTGAAGCCCTTCAAATAAAAAATAGTTTTAAGGGCAGTACACTCATCACCACCAAAGGCCTAGGGCATTCACTTAACAACGATGCAGTGGCTTCTTATATTTACGACTTTTTAGAAGCCTAACTTATGCTATCTTTGCATTATGGAAGACAACAATCTCACACGGCTTAATAAATATTTAAGCGAAGTAGGCTATTGCTCACGTCGGGCAGCCGACAAACTCATTGAAGAAGGTCGAGTTACCATTAATGGTATGGTACCGGAAATGGGAACAAAAGTCGCTCCAAATGACGAGATCCACGTAGATGGGATTCTGATAAAAAATACAAAAAAGGCATCCATTTATCTCGCCTTCAATAAACCTTTAGGCATTGTTTGTACTACAGATACGCGAGTTGAAAAAGACAATATCATTGATTTTATCAAGTATCCCACGCGCATCTTCCCAATTGGTAGATTGGACAAAAATAGTGAAGGTTTGATCCTTCTTACTGATGATGGTGATATTGTCAATAAAATACTCCGTGCAAGTAACAATCACGACAAAGAATATATCGTAACGGTCGATAAGCCCATTTCCCAAACTTTTGTGGAACGCATGAGCCAAGGAGTTCCTATTTTAGATACAGTGACCAAAACATGTGAGGTGACAAAATTGGGAAAATATGAATTTAAAATTGTCTTAACCCAAGGCTTAAACCGTCAAATCCGTCGCATGTGCGAATATCTCGATTACGAGGTACAAACCCTTAAACGGGTTCGCATCATGAACATAAAATTAGATGTTCCTATTGGTAAATATAGAGAGCTTACAGATAATGAACTCCAAGGTCTCAATAAGCTGTTGGAAGATTCTACCAAAACATTTAAAGCGAAAACACTTAACAAACCTAAATACTAAAACGATGTCTGCACTTTCACCATTTCACATTGCTATTCCTGTTCATAATCTTGATGCATGCAGAGCCTTTTATAGAGATGTATTGAATTGTGAAGAAGGCAGAAGCAGCGACCATTGGGTGGATTTCAATTTTTTTGGACATCAACTCGTGATCCATTACAAACCAATCCCGATAACTATCGGGACTGAAGACCATTTGCATACCAATCCCGTGGATGGTAAAGCGGTTCCTGTGCCTCATTATGGTGTGGTACTCCCTTGGGAAACCTTTCAAAGTTTTGCTAAAGATTTAACTTCAAAAGGCATTCAATTTATTATTGAACCCTATATCCGTTTTGAGGGACAAGTGGGCGAGCAAGCTACCATGTTTTTTTATGATCCTGCCGGAAATGCTCTGGAATTTAAAGCCTTTAAGGATTTAGGACAGTTGTTTGCTAAATAAAATTCTGAACGATTTTATTTTTCGTTATGAAGATCCCTAGCTAAAAGCGTATTTTTCAAAAGCATTGCAATGGTCATGGGTCCAACGCCACCTGGAACCGGAGTTATAAAGCTGGCTTTTTTACTTACGTTTTCAAAATCCACATCACCAGCTAAATAATAGCCTTTTGGAGCTGTCTCGTCTACAACCCTTGTAATCCCCACATCTATGACCACGGCATCATCTTTAACCATTTCAGCCTTTAAGAATTTTGGCACGCCCAAGGCCGAAATAATAATATCGGCTTGAGAAGTAATTTGTGTAATGTTTTTGGTATGGCTATGCGTTAAAGTAACGGTAGAATTTCCTGGAAACCCTTTACGTCCCATTAAAATACTCATCGGGCGACCAACAATATGTGAACGACCAATAACAACCGTGTGTTTTCCGTTGGTTTGAACTCCATAACGATCCAACAATTCTAAAATTCCAAATGGTGTCGCAGGAATAAAGGTGGACATATCCAACGCCATTTTACCAAAGTTCATGGGATGAAACCCATCCACATCTTTATCAGGATTCACGGCCATTAATACCTTTTGAGTGTTAATTTGAGGAGGTAAAGGTAATTGCACAATAAATCCATCGATATCAGGGTTTAAATTGAGTTCTTCAATTTTATCCAATAATTCAATTTCACTGGTGGTATTGGACATTCTAATTAAAGTAGAGTCAAAACCAACACGTTCACAAGCTTTCACTTTACTCGCCACATAAGTTAAGCTCGCTCCGTCATTGCCTACAATTACAGCAGCCAAATGAGGAACTTTCTCTCCCCTAGCTTTCATTTTCTTGACTTGTTCGGCAATTTCATCTTTAATGTCGTTGCTTACTTTTTTTCCATCTAAAATTGTCATATTTATAAGTTTTCAGTCACAGTTTTCAGTCGCAGTTGATTAACTAAATTCATTAGTCTGTATCAACCCCAAATTTATCTGGATTATTAATCATATAATTTATTAGTTTACCTATTTCCAAACCTTCATTTATGCATTTAGTATAATCTTCATTTTGAATGTAACGACATGCCAATGCATAATCAAGCCAAGTACTTGTTTCAGAATTTTCCCCATCAGCATCGGTTAGTTTACTAATAAAACTTTTAAGATATCTTCTTTTTCTATAGGCTTCAGCAATGTTTGATGATACTGAACGAGAACTTCTTCTTATTTGGTCAGTTAGTGAATACGTTTCCTCTTTTGGAAATGTTTTAGAAATTTCAAAAATGGACATTGCTAAATCAAATGATTTTTGGTAGGCTATTAATTTTTTGAAATCCATATTTTATCTGCTAACTGCTACTGAATACTGCAAACTGAAGACTGTTTACTTCTTAATACAATTACCTCATATTTTTCATCGCTTGCATCATGGCTTTTCCTTTTCCGCCTTGCATCATTTTCATCATTTTGCTCATTTGGTCGAACTGTTTTAACAGCTGATTGACTTGTTGAACCGAAGTCCCAGAGCCCTTTCCAATACGTTGCTTTCTACTTGAATTTATGATGGAAGGGTTTGATCGCTCCTTTGGTGTCATAGAATGTATAATGGCTTCAATCCCTTTAAAGGCGTCATCATCCACATCAACATCTTTCATCATTTTTCCAACTCCTGGAATCATGCCCATAAGATCTTTCATATTCCCCATTTTCTTGATTTGCTGAATCTGTTTCAAGAAATCATCAAACCCAAACTGGTTTTTGGCAATTTTCTTTTGAATTTTACGGGCTTCTTCTTCGTCATATTGCTCTTGAGCTCTTTCGACCAAAGACACGACGTCACCCATGCCCAAAATACGATCGGCCATACGCGAAGGATAGAACACGTCGATAGCTTCCATCTTTTCACCAGTACCAATAAACTTAATAGGTTTATTGACCACAGATTTTATGGAAATCGCTGCTCCACCTCTAGTATCACCATCCAATTTTGTAAGGATAACACCATCAAAATTTAAGATATCATTGAAGGCTTTAGCGGTATTGACCGCATCTTGACCCGTCATGGAATCCACAACAAACAGTGTTTCCTGTGGCTGAACTGCTTTATGGATGTTAGAGATTTCGGTCATCATAGCCTCATCAACAGCCAAACGACCTGCAGTATCTATGATTACAACATTATATCCATTGGCTTTTGCATGAGCTATACCAGCTTTTGCAATGGCTACAGGGTCAGAATTGCCTTTATCGCTATAAACCTCAACTTGAATCTGTTCTCCAACAATATGTAATTGGTCAATAGCCGCTGGACGATACACATCACAGGCTACCAACAAAGGTTTTTTTGTTTTCTTATTTTTTAAATAATTAGCAAGTTTCCCCGAAAAGGTTGTTTTACCTGAGCCTTGTAAACCCGACATTAAGATTACGCTTGGTTTTCCAGATAGATCAATCCCTTCGGCATCGCCACCCATTAACTGTGTGAGCTCATCCTTAACCAATTTGACCATCAATTGCCCAGGCTGCAAGGTGGTCAATACATTTTGTCCAAGTGCTTTCTCTTTAACAGTATTGGTAAACTCTTTGGCAATTTTAAAGTTTACATCGGCATCTAAAAGTGCTCTACGAACCTCCTTTAATGTTTCTGCAACATTGACTTCGGTAATACTGCCGTGCCCTTTAAGAACATGAAGTGCTTTATCTAACTTTTCGCTTAAATTATTGAACATAACTCCTACTTCTGTTTTGAAAGATGCAAATTTAGGGATTTGTGGTGTATAATTAAAGCAATTACGATGATAAAAAAAGGGTTGCTTTACAAGCAACCCTTTCCAACCAACTAAATAAACTAACCAGAAGAAAGATCTTCTTTGTTAACCTATAAACAATATATTATCGTCTTTCAAATACCAATATTCTTTCAACAGTACCAGTTGAACTATAATCTTTTAGTTCAATTCTAGTCTCAGTAATCGATACTATTTTCCATCGATGGTTGAACGTACTAAAGGTAGAGTCTGTTCCAAAATTTAACCCCATGAATAAACCTTCGTTTCTATATACTAACCAAGCACCATAATCCACTATGCTATTATTAGGATTAAGAACTTTAAGTCCACCAGTTTCTAAGAAGTCGATGCTGAACATATTGTATTGTGATGTTAAGTCATCATCGCCAACTTGATATTTAGCAAAGTCCCAAATACCTGTATTTAATAAAGCACTAATATACTTCACATCTTCATCACCATCTGGACAATGCTGTTTTAGTACCATGATGCTGTTTTGATTTTCCAATTTAATCAAATTAGGCTCCAAAAAAGTAATCAACCAATGCAATTGTAGGTTTGGTCGTCCATCAAGATAGACACGCAATACAAAACCAGCGTTAGCTTGAATCACTTCCCAAGTACCAGAAACAAATTCTCCGTTTATACGTAGCTTCACAATACCATCGTTAAAGAATTTCAAGGGTGTTCCTATATATTCGGCTTCATTATCACTACCGTCGACGTACAATCTCTGTACTCTCCAGAAACAGTCCTTTAAAATATTCTCGATACGGCTAATGGTTTGGTCTACCACAAGATCACAAGCTTTTTCCAAAACGATTCGGTTACCCCCTTCGGTAAAGAGTTTAATCTTTCCAGGACGAATCTCATAAACAAACCATTCCAAAGTGAAATCTACCAAAGTGTCGAACTCCAAAGTTATTTTTGCACCGTGGTTTGTGATACGTGTTGACCAAGTTCCTGTAAGCATATCTCCATTTCTGGCTCTTACTTTAACAACGCCGTCTTCTTTATAGACCATGACGTATTCTCTATAATCGTTAGCTAAATCAACATCATTTCTTCTAATATCATGCACGATCCAAGGGCAAGTAGTCAATAGGTGATCCAATCGTTCCTTTGTAAAATCGTCATCATTCCAATCGTTATCGTCATCTTCATCACAGGCATCTCGAGCTTCGGTTATAACGCGCTCCAGTTCGGTATTATTACCAACTTGAATCGTTGAGTCATCGGCATAAATCATCGTTACAGGAAAGTTTAAACTAGCCAGCACCCCGCCTCGTAAATTTCTAATAAAATGATGCAATTGCTCATCGCTGTTTATGGTCACCACATCTATGACTTGAAAATTCGAATTATATATTGAAATGCTCAATGGGTATTTAAAATCAATACATTCAATATCATCATCGTTTTCATTGGAATTATCTGCTCTCAAGGCATCTAGTTCAGCTTGACTATTTACCACCACTTGGCTGTAATCTCTCATAGTTATAGTAATAGGAAATACAATTTCAAGTGTATCTTGATCATCGTCGCTGTCATCAAAAATTTCTTCAATTCGTTCATAATCATCTTTAGTGCTGACTATAACTTCAATGCCATTTGCGTAGACCGTTACAGGTAGATTCACAGAAAACCCATTGGCTCCATCTATGATATTATCACTAGAGCCATCTTTTGTAGAGGTTTGAGTAATCAATGCCGCTAAATTAGATTCGGCCACAAAGGTTTCCTGTGTATTGGGTTGGGTAATTTCAACGGCTTCTTCTTGACAGGAAGCCAACATGAATAAGGCAAAAAAAGGTAATACGTAAAGTAAGTTAAGTCTCGTTTTCATAATGTAGGTATTTAAGTTTAACATGCAATTTTTATTATAGAACAGCATAACTCCAAAAATTCCTACCCTACCGGATTAATTTTTTTATTTTAGCACAACCTAACATCCAAATTCATGAGTCAAAAGCTTTATGACAACATTTGTGAAGAACAACTGTTTTCTTCGATCTTTAATAAATACTCAAAGCATCTTCATGATTTTTTATACTATAAATACGGGGATCGACTCAATCCAAAGGATAAAGTTCAGGAAGCCTTTATAAAACTTTGGCAAAATTGTGCCAAGATTTCCCCAGATAAAGCCAAGAGTTTTGTGTTTACCACAGCAAACAATTTAATGTTGAACGAAGTGGCACACCAAAAAGTGGTTTTAAAATATACTCAGACCAAACCAAAACATTATACCAATGAGACTCCTGAATTTTTAATGCAGGAAGACGAGTATAGAAAAAAATTGCAAACTGCACTCTCCAATTTAACTGAGGCACAGCGGACCGCATTTTTAATGAATAGGATTGAAGGCAAAAAATTTAAGGAGATTGCAGCGGTTTTGGACATTTCTACAAAGGCTGTCGAAAAACGCATCTATGGCGCATTGAGTAAATTGAGAAAAGATATTGAAGGATTGTGATAATTAGTTTGCAGTATTCAGTCGCAGTTGGCAGTCTTAATCTTGGAATGTGGAATTTGATATTTGGGTTTTTAATTTAATTTTTTTTTAAAAGTAGGGTAGGAAAACATAAAGTTAAACTGTTATATAAACAACAAACGTATTATGGAACGAGATGATTTAATACAAAAGTGGTTAAACCATGAGCTAAATGCAGAAGAACTTAAGGCTTTTAAAAACCTTGAAGACTACGACGCATTGGTAAACATGAACAATCATTTAAAAGCATTTAAGGCCCCAGAATATGATACTTCAGGTGAGTTAAACACGGTATTAAAAACCATTAAAACCCCTAAAGTAGCCTCACAAAACTGGGTACGAGCTGCTTTACGTATCGCTGCCGTGGTAGTGATTGCTTTTAGTGTGTATTATTCATTGACTTTAGACACAACAGTGTCTACACTTGCAGCCCATAAAGAATCCAATATCGAATTGCCTGATGCCTCTATAGTTTCATTAAATGCGCTTTCCTCTGTGACATTCAACAGGCATAAATGGAGCAAAAAGAGAATCGTTGAACTTAAGGGCGAAGCGTTTTTTAAGGTTGCAAAAGGGTCAAAATTTGAGGTTAAAACAAAAGCTGGAACGGTTACCGTTTTCGGAACTCAATTTAATATTAAACAACGGGACAACTATTTTGAAGTTATTTGCTACGAAGGTAAAGTTGGAGTGACTTACCAAAATCAACAAACAACATTATTGGCTGGAGACAGTTTTTTAATGATGGATGGGAAATTAATTGCTAAAGAAAAAGAGAAACTTGCAACACCTTCGTGGTTAAATAATGAAAGCCAATTTATCAGCCTACCCTATAACATGGTCCTTGCTGAGTTTGAAAGGCAATATAATGTGACTATAGACCCAAACAACGTAGACGTTACACAGGTATTTACTGGAGGATTCTCTCATAACAACATGGATGTAGCTTTAAAAGCAATTACATTACCTTTACATGTCACCTACAGCAAAACCAAAAATTCGATTACTCTAAAGCGTGAATAAAAAAGATGTCCTTTATCTTTTTATATCTTTATTTTTTTTGAATATAGTAGAACTAGTTGCTCAAGATATTCAAAAAAAACAGCAACCTCTTATCGTGGTTTTACTATCCTTAGAATCTAAATATGGTATCAGTTTTACTTATGTCGACGAAACTATAAAAGACAAATACATCATACCTCCAATAGACAGTCTATCACTTGCTGATGCTTTAAAACAACTTTCAGCTTTAACCGATCTAGACTTCGAGATTTTAGACAATCGTTTTGTGACGATCAGGACTTCAGCCAAGAAAGGAAAAGAAAAAGCCATTGAACAATTACCTGAGGTGGTCATAAACAATTACTTAACTTCTGGAATTGTAAAGGACAATAGTGGTTCTATTGTCATCAAGCCCAAAGCTTTTGGAATTCTTCCAGGGTTGATCGAACCTGATGTTTTGCAGGCAATTCAGGCCTTGCCTGGAGTGTTAAGTGTAGATGAAACCGTTTCCAATATTAATGTAAGAGGCGGCACCCATGACCAAAATTTATTGCTGTGGGATGGTATAAAAATGTTTCAATCTGGCCATTTCTTCGGATTGATTTCAGCCTTTAATCCTTATTTGACAGAACAAGTCGATGTGTATAAAAATGGAGCAAGTGCCAAATATGGTGATGGTATTTCGAGTATTATCGATATGCAATTATCAAACAACCTTGATAACCAATTTACAGCGGGTGCTGGTTTTAATCTGATTAATGTGGACGGATTTGCCAAAATTCCGCTAACAAAAAAAATGGAACTGCAAGTATCCTCACGTCGCTCGGTAAATGATGTGATCATTACACCTACCTATGACCAATATTTTAAACGAGTGTTTCAAGACTCTGACTTGACCAATAATCAGGGGAGCAACACAGCTTCGATTTCTAAAAATGAGCGTTTTTATTTTTATGATGTGACCTCAAAGCTCTTATATGATATTTCTGAAAAAGATAAATTACGACTGAATTTTTTAAACATTTACAACAATTTAAATTATGAAGAGCAATCTAGGATTAATGATGTCGACGAAGTTTTAAATAGCCAATTGATACAGCGCAATCTCGCTGCTGGCATTACCTATACAAGAGATTGGACCAAAACATTTGTTACAACTGCGCAAGTCTATTTGTCGGCCTATGGTTTAGATGCCACAAATTTTGATGTCACCAATAACCAGCGACTGATTCAAGAAAATGAAGTTTATGATAGTGCTCTAAAATTGGATGCTAATTACACCATCAATTCTAATTTTAAGCTCAATGGAGGTTATCAATTTATAGAAACCGGAATCAGTAATTTGGAAGATGTCAACGATCCTGAATTTAGAAGTTATATTAAAGAAGTCATAAGAAGCCACTCCGCTTATATAGAAAGTCAATATTTATCGGATAACGCCAATACCAATTTAAGATTTGGTGCACGCTTGAATTATTTTGGAAAATTTGACAGCTTCTTGATCGAACCTCGTTTAAGTTTTAACCAGCGATTTCTCAACTATTTTAGGTTTGAAATATTGGGAGAATTCAAAAGTCAAACCACTTCACAGATTATCGATTTACAAAATGATTTTCTTGGAGTTGAAAACAGACGCTGGGTTTTGTCGAACAACGCAGACATTCCCATAGTTAAAAGCAAACAAGTTTCAGCTGGAGTACATTACAACCAAAACAAATTATTGATCAGTATTGAAGCATTTATTAAACAGGTTGATGGCATCACAACTCGAAGTCAGGGTTTTCAAAATCAATATCAGTTCGAAAAGGCTACAGGAGATTATCAAGTAAAAGGTCTTGATTTTTTAATCAACAAACAATTTGCTGCCTTTAGTACGTGGTTGAGCTACTCGTATGCCAAAAACAATTACAGTTTTAAAAGTTTAAATAATGGTGAGGAATTCCCAAACAATTTGGACATTCGTCATGCTGCAACATTTGCTGGAACTTACACCTTAGATCATTTTAAATTGGCTTTGGGAGTCAATTGGCATTCTGGAAAACCTACTACGTTTCCATCTGAAAATCAGGATAGCTCCAACGACCGTATTGAATATGACGCTCCCAATAGTGAACGCTTAAAAGATTATGTTAGAACAGATTTTTCAACAACCTATACTTTTGACTTGAGCTCCAAAGCAAGTGCCATAGTTGGAGCCTCCATTTGGAATCTTTTTAATCAGAAAAATATAATTAATACCTATTATACGGCGGATGACGAAAACACTATCAATACCGTGGAAAACATGTCTTTGGGAATCACACCCAATGTGAGTTTGAGAATTCATTTTTAATCTAAAATCCTTATATTTATAGAGTTAACATAAACAATAATCAACCAATTACTCTGTACTTATGAAGACTTCTGCAATTTTTTACAACCCAATTAAACCCTTAGCTTTTTTATTTACTATTTTAATGATATCGTTTGTTTTTCAATCTTGTAAATCGGACAAAAAAGAAACGAAGACCGAAGCAGATGACCTGGAAAAAATAAATGTTGTTGATATTCTCACTGAAAACATGGAATTTCAAATGGCTGATACCATACCTTCGGGTTGGGTCACGTTTAGATACAAAAACGCATCACCACAAACTCATTTTTTTCTTATAGATAAATATCCAGAAGGAATCAACCTTCAAAACGTCATGGATGAAGTAGGACCTCCTTTTGACCAAGGTATGAAACTTATTACTGAAGGTAAAATGGATGAAGCTTTTGCCGAATTTGGCAAGCTTCCCGAGTGGTTTAGCAAGGCTAAATATTTAGGCGGTTCAGGTTTGGTATCATCAAATCATGTTGCTCAAACCACTGTTAAATTAGATCCTGGGTATTATATTTTGGAATGTTATGTGAAAATGAGCAATGGGGTGTTTCACACTTCAATGGGCATGATGAAAGAAGTTATCGTTTCAAATACGGATTCGGGAAACAAAGAACCAAAAGCTGACATTGCCATTGCTATTTCAAGCACAGAAGGTATTGTTTTCAACGATTCTATTTCGGCAGGAAAACATACGTTTTCAGTATTTTATAAAGATCAAATCGTTCACGAAAATTTTCTTGGACATGATGTTAATATCGCCAAATTGAGTGACCATGCCAATCTGGACGACTTAAATAGTTGGATGGATTGGTCCAATCCAAAGGGGCTTATTGAACCTGCACCTACAGGTGTGACCTTTTTAGGAGGTCTAAATAATATGTCTGCAGGAGATACAGGTTATTTTACGGTAGATCTTAAACCTGGTCGTTATGTTTTAATATCTGAAGTACCAAATCCAGCAAGTAAAAACATGTTGAAAACTTTTACGGTTTTAGAATAACACCTTTTTATTTGCCGCCATTAGCTCTTAGATCGGCAATACATTGGGAATCCAATTGTGGTATCGCACCTCCGGAAATGCCCATTAGGCTTGAGCCTGTAGTAGCAGCATAATACATCAAACAACTTTCTACATCACAATGTTTTGGATGAGCCGTATCTTCATGCGGAGTTTGCATGGCGGCTCCAAAATTTGTCAGCCCCAAAATATGACCTACCTCATGTTGAATTACAGTTGATTCCAATACTGATGTACTGGGTTGATTAAAACCTCCACTTAAAGATTTAACAGTGGCTTCATAAATGACAAAAGAGGTGTTTCGGTAGGCTGTACCCAAAGTCAATTCTGTACTTGTATTTCCATTAGCTTCACCATCGGCAAAAAAGGCCCACACAGCAATTTGACTTCCTTCGTTGTAAAGAGTTCTATTGTCCTTTTCAACATTCACGATATCTTGTGTGCTATAAGTTGAAATTCCTGGTGAAGGAATTGATCTTAATTCTACAGTGACACCACCTGGTTTGTAGGTCCTGGCATTGAGAAAAGAGACCAAATTATTAATAGCAGTTTGTGTGGGTTTATATCCTTCAACATATACTAATTCAATGACCATACTGGTAAAGGTATCGTCAGATAAAAGATCATGAGAAGAACTTCCAGTAGGCTGCTGGTTGGCGATGATATTACTACCATTATTGTTATTCGGCAATTCATCTTTTGAACAAGAAACCGCAATGGATAGAAAAGCGATCAGGGCTATTATTTTTTTCATGTACTCAATTTTTTGTAAACTTAAAAAAGTTTTTTACTATTAATTGATTATTAACTATTTTTTGCCTCTTTTCGTATGTAAAGCAATACGGCGTTGCCTTTCTAAAAATCAAAGCCTATGTAAAATTGCCATATGCGATTTTTGGGATGGCCTTCATTATAGACGTCTCCTAAACCCAAATGGTAACGAGCACCTAAACTAACTCCAGTATCGGTTTTAAATCCGCCGCCAAAATTAATGCCCCAATCAAAACTACTGGGATTGTATTCTTTTGTAGTATCAAATAAACCACCTTCAAACTCTTCTTTATGAGTTATTGCCAGTCCAATTTGTGGCCCAGTCTCTAAAAAGAAATGAGCACTTGGGTAGACTTTTAACAGAATAGGCAGATTGATATAATTTAGTTTTTGAGTATAGGTACTATTAGCACTTCTGATTTCATAACCTTGTTGGGAATACAATAATTCCGTTTGTATTGAAATAGCGTTGTTTAAAAACGATTCACCATAAAGTCCAATATGAAAGCTGTGACGTTGTCCTGTCTCGCCTTCACCATCAAAACTCACAGCAGATAAATTATATCCTCCTTTAATTCCTGCATTAGATTTTTTTGTCACATCATCTTGAGCATTTAAGAAAAGGATTGAACTTAAAAATAGAACGGTAATTGCAATTTTATTTTTCATAATAAGAGTTTAAAATATTAGTAGTTTTATTAATAATGAACAGCTGCCAGTTTTATCCGGCAGCTGTTCTCCCATAACAACATGGCACACTGACCAACTAACTAAATAGGTATTAAATTTGTTTCAACACTAAGGTAACTGCTGCATTTGTTGTGCTTTGTAAGGAAACGGATGAGCTACTAAAACTAGTCACTTTCCAATCCTTATTTAGAGCATTGAACGAAGTCGTGCCACTAAAGGTTAAGTTCATAAACACCTCTGTCTGTGAAGTAACTTTATAGGTTCCTTGTACGTCTTGTACTAATGCATTAACAACGTTATGAGCTCTTACGGACCAATCGTTGGCAAAATCTACGGTAAACTCCGCATAGTCATTTGCGGTATCTACACCTGCGTTAACAAAAGACTGCACTTTAAAAACGCCATTAACCAAAATCTCTTCAAGTGCATGAGCGTTCGCTTCGGCTTCATCTTGTGTGTCATCTTCAGCAAGGCATTCATTAATGCTTGATTGAAGATTAGCATCACTGCCAACTGTAGCAGAAGTTCCATTTTTAAACATAATGGTAATAGGATAGCTTATTGAAAACAATTCGTCATTACCCATGTTATTCATATAGGTATACAACTGTTGTTTAGATTGAATAACTAAGCTTCCTGTTTGTTCTAAATTTACATTGTAGGTTAAAATGGTGATTGGAAAATCAATATCAAGACAAGAAATAGCATCTTCACCTTGGGCACTCGCAGCTTCACAAGCTTGAATAATGGCATCATAATCACCTTGAGATGTTACCAATACTTCGGTATAATTGCTTAACCGAACAGTAAGCGGGAATCGAAAAGTAATCTGATCGTCATCATTATTATATCGTCCTAAGATATTTAAAACTTGTTGATAGTCTGACTGACTAATAATAGATACTTGTGTTCCATTTACAGTAGCAACTACTGGTAATAATATAGATGAACAAGATGTGCCATCTAAAAAGTCATCAAATGAACCATCGTGCATAGCAGCGCGTTTGTAATTATTTGCCGCTACTGAATTTGCACTGTTCGTATTAGGCTCTTGCCCGATCTGATTGTCAATTTCATCTTGACATGATGTAAAACTCAACAAAGCAATACATGTAATTCCTAAAATTCTGTTAAACGTTTTCATAATTTTTAATTTTAATATTTGGGTTATTTTATTTTTCATAGCGACTTTTTCGTCGTTCTATAAGTAAGACAACCCTATTTTAATTTTCCCTATACTTTTTTACAATAATGTTCAAATTCATTTTTACATGATTGATTCTCAATATTTTATGTGTTATAAAATAATTTCTGTTGCTATAATACTTAAAATTCGTATTAGTAAGACAACAATTTTATACTAACTTTGTTATCTTATTAAATCTCATCAAACGATTGATTAAAATAAATGAACAGCCCTGAACACAAGCTTTGCCAAGACTCTTATTTTAACGACTTTTACCTGACCCACGTACAATCTGCCTCAAACTTTGCCTTTTATAAATGCGGGAATCAGGATGCTGCACTGGATTTGGTACAGGACGCCTTTTCTAAAATTTGGGAAAACTGTTCAAAAATAGATTTTAATAAGGCCAAAACATATTTATTTACCACAGTAAATAATCTATTCTTAAATACGGTAAAGCATCAAAAAGTAATTATAAATTATGCCAAAGCTGCTCCATATATAGATAAAGACAATCAAAGTCCTGAATATATACTGGAAGAAGAAGAGTTTAAACAAAAGCTTCAAAATGCCATTTCCGATTTAAGTGATGTTCAACGGGAAGTGTTTTTAATGAATCGAATTGAGGGAAAAAAATATAGAGAAATTGCCGAAATTTTAAGTATTTCACAAAAAACGGTAGAGAAAAGAATGTCTGGAGCTTTACAAATATTAAGAACAAAAATTGAAAATATTTAAAAAAAACCAATATCCCGTAGGGTGAAATAAGGTTTAGTTGTCTTATCTACACAAGGATTAAAATGAAAAAAGAACATGACATATTAAAATGGTTTGACGATGAGCTTTCTGCGTCTGAGGTTAAGGATTTAAAACAATCTGAAAATCTTGAAACTTTGGAAAAAATAGCTCATTATGCTTCTTATTTAGAAGCTCCAAAAGTGGATACGTCCAAAGCTTTAGAATCATTTAAGGCCAAACACCCAACTAAAAACGTCACTAAAGTCATTAACTTTAATTTTAGAACCGTTTTAAAAGTCGCAGCCGTTTTAGCCATTATGTTCGCTTCTTCTTACTTTGTATTCTTTAATAACCAGAAGTCTTTTGTAACTAAAATTGCACAGACCCAGACCATAAATTTACCAGACAATTCTGAGGTCATTTTAAATGCAAAGTCAAAATTAGTTTACAATTCCAAAACCTGGAAAGATCACAGGGACTTGGATCTCGACGGTGAGGCATTTTTTAAAGTGAGTAAGGGTCAAACCTTTAGTGTTCATACAGATGCCGGAGTTATACAGGTTTTAGGAACCCAATTCAATGTAAAGGAGCGGGACCACTATTTTGAAGTCCATTGTTATGAAGGATTGGTTAGTGTAACCTATAATAATGAAACCATAAAACTGCCAAAAGGAAACATATTTAGGGTCATAAATGGAGTTAAAGAAAACATTGTAGATCAAAGCGTATTAAACCCATCGTGGATACAACGCGAATCGAGTTTTAATAATGTACCATTAGAACAAATCGTTGCTGAACTTGAACGCCAATACGATATCAACATACACGTTAAGGACATTAATGTTGCTCAATTATTTACAGGTAGTTTTACCCATGAAGACAAAAATTTAGCCTTGCAGTCGGTTACCATTCCTTTAAAATTAAGTTACAAAATTGATGGAAAAAATGTTGTATTTTATCAATACAATGGCAAATAAATATATAATTTGTATTGCGCTATGCTGTTACGGTTTTGTTGCTGCCCAAAACAGTTCTCAGCCTATCCCCTTAATTGATATCATTTCCACTATAGAATCTCGGTTTGATGTGAAATTTTCATATGCTGTTGACGATGTAGAAGGCATTTTAATTGAACCGCCCAGTGATTCTTTAACCCTTGGCCAATCCATTGCCTATTTAAATGCAAAAACCCTTTTTAATTTTAAATTATTAGACCAACGCTACATAACGGTGTCGGTTATCGATAAACGCATTACTGTATGTGGTTATGTTTTTGCATTGGAGGATAAAAACCCGCTTTTTGGTGCTACCATAGCCGTTAATAATACCAATATCGGCAGCGTTGCAGATACTGACGGGCGATTTGAACTACAAGATATCCCTATTAATTCGGTATTAACTATTTCGTTTTTAGGTTTCGAGACTCAACAAATCGAAGCTAAAGCGTTGTTTTCGACCAATGCTACTTGCAAACTCATCTTGTTGACAGAAAATAATGAAGTACTAAATCAAATTATTATCACTAAATTTTTAACCACGGGTTTGCAAAAACTATTGGATGGTAGCATGGTTTTAAATACGGAGGCCTTTGGGATCTTACCGGGACTTATCGAACCTGATATTTTGCAATCCATTCAGGCTTTGCCTGGGGTTGAAAGTGCCGATGAAAGTATTGCCAATATCAATGTTAGAGGCGGTACCAACGATCAAAACCTTGTACTTTGGGATGGTATCAAAATGTATCATTCTGGACATTTCTTCGGATTGATTTCAGCATATAATCCTTATTTAACCAACAAAGTTATTGTGACTAAAAATGGAACCAGTAGTGAGTTTAGCGATGGGGTGTCAAGCACGATAAATATCTTTACTAAAGACAAGATTACCGATAAAGTGAAAGGCGGTGCTGGCTTCAATCTTATTAGTGCTGATGCCTTTTTGGAGATTCCCTTCTCTAAAAAATTAGCATTGCACCTATCGGGGCGTCGTTCTTTTACCGATTATTTTAGCACACCTACTTATGATCATTATTTTGAACGCAGCTTTCAAGATAGTGAAATCAATACCAATAGGGATAATATTAAAAATAGTGAAGCCAATTCCAATTTTTTGTTTTATGATTATACGGCAAAACTACTATTTGATTTCAACGATAAACACAGCTTCAGGGCAAACCTGATCAGCATTAACAATAATTTGGATTATCAGGAAAGCATCACCGATAGTTCAGATAACACAACATCCAAGACCAGCAATTTGTCACAAGAAAATCTGGGCTTAGGAGCACACTGGAACGCCAAGTGGAGCCCTAAATTTAGCACACATTTCACGGCTTATTATTCAAAATACAATGTCGATGCCAAAGACAATAGAATAGAAACCGATCAGCTCTTAACACAGGCCAATGAAGTTTTGGACACTGGAATTAAGATCAACGCGACTTATTACTTAACCAACTCTTTAAATGTTTTAATGGGCTATCAGCTTAACGAAACGGGAATTTTAAATGAAACCACCGTTAGTGTACCAGCCTTTGAGCGTACAAAAAAGGATGTTTTGTTAAACCATGCCCTATTCTCAGAAGTCGAATATCATAAAAACAACACCTATTTTAGAATTGGTGTACGTGGCAATTACTTTCAAAAATTTAATAAGTTTCTTATTGAACCAAGACTCAATATTAGGCAAAAACTGTCCAACCGATTTGCGCTTAAATTAGAGTGTGAGTTTAAAAATCAATCTGCTACTCAAATTGTGGATTTTCAGAACGATTTTTTAGGTGTCGAAAATAGGCGATGGATTTTAGCCGATAATTCCTCCATTCCCATTGCGACCAGCAAGCAAGCCTCTTTTGGAGTTGAATTCAACCAAAATAATTTAAATTTTGAAGCCACCGGGTTTTATAAGCTTGTTGATGGCATTACCGCATCCAATCAAGGGTTTTACAACAATTTTCAATACCGCAAGGCAAATGGCAGTTATACCGCGAAAGGAGCGGAATTCTTAATCAATAAAACCGCTAACACATATAGTACTTGGTTGAGTTATACTTACAGTATAAACAACTATGAGTTTGACGCGTTTACACCATCAAAATTCCCTAATAATGTAGACATTAGGCATTCGGTCTCCTTAGCGTTCAATTACGATATTTTAGATAATTTACAACTATCAATAGGGGGTATTTGGCGTTCAGGAAAACCCTATACTAAACCCGTAGCAGGCAACGAAACCGTTCAAGATGGAAACACAACCTTCGTAAATTATGACACTCCAAATGCTGAAAATCTTGAAGATTTTAAACGCTTGGATGCCTCATTAAATTATGGTTTTAAACTATCGGAAGGTGTGAAAGCATCCTTAAGAGCTGGGGTTATTAACTTGACCAACGAGGGAAATCTTATCAATAGGTATTACGAAGTAGATCCCAACGATTCCAATAGAGCCATTCAAATAGATAATAGGTCTTTAGGATTGACGCCCAATATGAGTTTTAGAGTAAATTTTTAGGGCTACAAACTTCAGAGCGTTTGTCATGCTGAACTCGTTTCAGCATCTCTTTCTTTAGATTATAATTTAAGGCCCTGAAACTCTTCCAAGATGACCGTGAGTTTCTGTAATTCTGATTTGGTAGCTTGAGTTAGGCCATTCTAATTGACTTTTAAAGCCATAATGTCTCTTTTGGGATTCCATTAATCCTCCCGCTGAAGTTTTCTCCTAATTTTGTCTATGGCCGATTCTATAGATTTATCAGGTTCAATAAGGTTATAAGTTCCCCAAAAATCTAGATCAGAAAAACCTGAAACCGCATCGGCAATTATGATGGAGGGTCTTAACCTGTCTTTTAAAAACTCTTTGTTATCAGATGGTTGGGTCGTTTCCCAATCGGTAATTGCCATTTCACTAGAAATTGAATATACCGAATTGAACAATTTTCGCTTTTTGTTGACCTTAAAGGTCAAGTTCACACTACTATAACTATAATACCATTTGCCCTCCTTTTCTTGATAATTGACCTTATAAGAAGCTTCCGTTGGATAAGTAACAACATCCCTAGGTTTTTTTCTTACAAAAAACTCACTGGCAGCTTTCTTGTCTTCAATATTTAGGGCATAAGTAGCACTGGTGAGAGCCATTGATTCCGCTTCCACATAAAGTTTACCATAATAACTTAAAGGATTGCCGTCTGGCTTTTTACGGAAATTAACAACATATACCAACTTGTCATTAACCGTTGTAGAGGGATCAAAACTGTAATCATAATCGGTTATAGTCTCGTTTGTAAAAAGGTATTCGGGATATTTCATAATATCCAAATACAAGGTTGAAAACGGCCCCCCTTGAAGTTTAAAAGCCAAGGTATCCAAGAGTTTGTAATCTGTGCTTTTTCTAGCTTTGTGAAGCCTCATTACATCCCTAGAATTGTTTAAATAGGACTGTTTATACAAATCCACAACGGCTTCGGTCAAAGACACATTTTTGTTTCGTTTTTTTATGGTTTCTCTATAAAATGCTGTCATCAAAACCGGTTGGTCCAGATTATTCATTATCTTATTTTCAAATACTTTTTGCACCAAAGCTGCGGCAGTTTTAAAGCCCGTTACCTTAATCTGTGGCAGCAATACAGGAGTTTCGTTCAGTCGTATTTTGACGTTTTCTTTAGAGAGCTCGGTTAAGCTGATTTCATAGGATTGGTAGCCCAAAAGGGATAACACCACCTTGTTTTCTTTATTGACTTCAGGCACTTTTAAGCTAAAATTTCCTTCGGCATTAGAGATCGTCGAAATGTTAGTATGTTCGACTGTTAAATTAACCGACTCTAAAGGTTTTTGAGAGTCGTTGTCTACAACCGTGCCCTTAAATTCGATAAAGGTGTTTTGGGCAGATACCATTATGGCTGAAACACATAAAACAAAAGCTAACAACACTAAAGCTTTGTAACTGCTTAATTTAGGTTTCATAATATAGAATGTTATTTGGTTATTGCTAAATGCACTCATTTTAAGAGCATTAAAGTCACTTAAAGTTACACATTTTTACTCATTTATTTATTGAAAACCCAAAGATTATAAATGGTGTCTATATGATGGTCGCCTTTTCAAAGTTGAAGATAAAATAGGTTTGACTATCTAGCAATTTTACAAGCGAATAAAAGGAATGGAATAGGATGTTTTTTTGCTGTTTAAGTACAAAACATAAAAATTGTGTTTCGCGACCAAATCATAGCTTTATGAGAAAAGATCAAGACGATACGGAAAACCGTAATGAAATTTAGAAAGCTGCCTCAGGGCTAACAAATCTAATTTTCCTTTGATTGCTAAAAAGTCAAAGTTCAGAAACCCTACATCCGCTCTGGCACTACAATCCCTAATAAACCAAAGGCGTTTTTAATGACGGTTGCCACGGTTTTGGATAGCTGTATCCTTAATATTTTTTCGCTGTCGGTATCGGCTCCCAAAATGGATACATTTTGATAGAAGGAATTAAACTCCTTTACCAAGTCGTAGGTGTAATTGGCAATCAAGGCAGGGCTATGGCTTTCTGCCGCGTTTTGGATGATTTCAGGAAATAACTGAATCTGTTTTAAAAGTTCTTTTTCTCTCTCATGGAGCGGTGCTTCACTAGGGCTCAACATGACATTAAGGTCACTGAGCGTAGTCGAAGTGGCTTTGCGTAAAATAGATTGAATCCTCGCATAAGTATATTGAATAAAAGGCCCCGTATTCCCTTGAAAATCGATGGACTCTTTGGGGTCGAACAAAATGCGCTTTTTGGGGTCTACTTTTAAGATGTAATATTTTAAGGCTCCAAGACCTATAATTTTATAAAGTTCTTGTTTTTCATCATCAGAGTAGTCTTCAAGTTTCCCTAATTCCTCTGAAATCTCATGAGCAGTTTTGGTCATTTCAGTTATCAAATCATCGGCATCCACAACGGTGCCTTCCCTACTCTTCATCTTACCACTTGGTAAATCCACCATACCATAACTTAAATGGTAAAGGTTTTTGGCCCATTCAAAGCCTAAATTTTTTATAATTAAAAACAGAACTCTAAAATGGTAATCCTGCTCATTTCCTACAGTATACACCATTCCGCCAACATTGGGATAATCTTTAACCCGTTGAATAGCAGTACCAATATCTTGGGTCATGTACACGGCAGTACCATCGGAACGTTGGACGATTTTTTCATCCAACCCATCCTCTGTCAAATCGCACCATATCGAACCATCTTCCTTTTTAAAAAATACACCAGATTTTAGGCCTTCTGCTACAAATTCCTTGCCCAACAAATAGGTTTGGCTTTCATAATAGAGTTGATCAAAATCGACACCTAAATTTTTGTAGGTTGTATTAAATCCGTCATACACCCAAGCATTCATCATCTTCCAAAGGGCAACGGTTTCTTGATCTCCAGCTTCCCATTTTTGGAGCATGTTTTGGGCTTCCATTAAAATGGGAGCCTGTTTTTTGGCTTCCTCTTCGGTTTTACCTGAGCTGACCAAAACTTTGATCTCTTTTTTATATTCTTTATCGAATTTTACATAGTAATTTCCAACCAGTTTATCACCTTTTAAACCGGTACTTTCTGGGGTTTCTCCATGTCCAAAACGTTTCCAGGCCAACATACTTTTACAAATATGTATGCCCCTATCGTTAATAATTTGGGTTTTGTAAACCGTTTTTCCAGAAGCTTTTAAAATTTCGGCTACGCTATAACCTAATAAGTTATTCCGAATATGTCCAAGGTGCAATGGTTTATTGGTATTGGGCGATGAATACTCGACCATAATGGCCTTATCTCCTGGCTTTGGAGCTACAAACCCGAACGTATCTTTATCTTTAATGCTGTTAAAAAAATCGAGATAATACGCATCGGTTATCTCGATATTCACAAAGCCCTTTATCACGTTAAAGGATTTCACTTCTTCTACATGGGCCATCAAATAATCACCAATCTGTTCTCCTATTGTTTGAGGGTTGCCTTTTATAAGCTTAAGCATTGGAAAGACAACCACCGTAAGGTCACCAGCAAAATCTTTGCGGGTTGCCTGAAATTCTACAGTCTCCAAATCGGCTCCGAAAAGAGTTTTAACAGCATGTTTTACTTGAGTTGATAAGGTGTCCTGAAGATTCATTTACAGTATTATTTTAAGAGTGCAAAGATAAAACTTTTACAACGAAAAGCACTAAAAAAAGCTCAACAAGCCGAGTTGTCAAGCATTAAAATTGCAATTCAGTTTTAGGTTATCTTTTTCGACTTGCAAGCAAGCTTAAAACAACAGCTGCTATGCCCAAACCTATGGTAATATAAGCATTGTTGTCATCTTGAACTTCAGCCTCTACTATTCCTAAATCTATGGAAGCTTCTGGAGTAATCATTGTATAAATACCATATCCTATTAAGATCACCCCAACCAATAATAAGATAGCTTGAATTACTTTGTGCATTGTTTCGGCTATTAATCAATGATTAAAATACTCAATTTATTTCAAATGTTAAAGTTTTTTTTATAAACAACTTGCTATCAACACTTTAATCATAAATCGGTTTAGATTTAAAATTATTGTGCATTTCGTCGATAAAAGTGTCGTTTTCCCATGATTTTTACCTTTCGTCGATAGCTGTTTTTTCTACAAAGAAATCCGTTATCACTTTATCTGATTTATAAGCATTAAAACCCATAAATTAGCTTTTTACTTCTCTTTTAATCAATTTTGGAGGGCTATTAACCAAAGTCCCAAAGTTGATGATACCTATATTTCAACCTATATCAGGATTGTTGTCGTTAGTGTTCATGCTTATCCTCTCCCTCAAGGCAAGTTTGCTGATTAACAAGATTACAATTGTTAAACTTTATTACTATAGATGAAACAGTTAATTACTTTAACTGCTTTTTTATCTTTCCTTATTTGTTTTTCACAAACAAACGAGATAGATAGTCTATCCATTCAATTAGCCTACCAAAAACAGGATTCTTCAAAGGTTAGAACATCGGTACTCCTTATAAAAGCATTGTACGATTCTAAAGACTTCAAAAAGGCATTATTGTATATCGACCAAACGGAACAACTTTCAATACAATTACAGTTTACCAAAGGCATTGCTGACGCCAATTATTATAAGGCTCTGATTTATTCTCAAAGGGATGATTATTTTAACGCTATAGACCATTTTACCAAAGCTAGAGCATCCTATCAAAATTTAAAAGATAAGTTGGGTGTGGCACAAGTAAACAATAGCATTGGTTTAATTGAAATAAGGCGAGGCAATTATGTAACTGGTCTCAAATTATCCTTATCTGCTTTACAAATTTTTGAAGAACAAAATCTGCCCAACGAGCTGAGTATTGCTTATAACAATTTGGCCGAAGCTTATTACAACACCCATCAAATCGACCAGGCTTTGGAATTTAACTTTAAAGCTTTAAGGGTTAGGGAGCAATTGAAAGATAGTTCTGGAATTATAACAAGCACAAAAAATATCGCTGATTTATATTCTGAAAGAAGAGAAAATAGAAGGGCCATTGAATTTTACACAAAGCTACTTACTTTATTACACCCAGAAAAAGACCAAAAACTTAAAGGTGACATTTTGCCCAAAATTGGGGATGAGTACTTACAATTTAATGATTTTGATAAAGCCGCTGAATATTTGGTTGAAGGTCTAAAATTTAATAGGGAAATTAAAAATGATGACGGTATTTTAAGCGCCCTAAACTCCATAGCCCATCTCAACTTAAAACAAAATAATATTAGGCTAGCAGAGAGTCAGTTAAACGAGGCTTATCGATTGGCGCTGCGTTCTAATAAAAAACTAGAACTTCTAAAAAATTACAGGCTTCAAAAAGAGTTGGATTCTACTAAAGGTGCCTTTCAAAGCGCATTTCAATGGCAAAGTAGGTATTTTAACCTGAAGTCTGAACTTGACAAAAAAGAAGTTCCACAAATTCCAGTTAATATTACAGATTTAAATACCGACAATTTATTGGAATCGAATTCGCCAATAACCCAAGATCAATTAGACGTTCTCAACACCAGCCAGGGGCAGATTAAAAGTTTAAAGCTGTATTTATACGGGTTAATTGCTGCTTTAATTTTGGCCTTAATCTTTTTGTTCAACACAGTATCGAAACGTAAAAAAGACAGATTACAAGTTGAAGACTTTAAATATAAACATGAACAGATCCAAATCAAAAACGAATCGATTGTAAATCAAATTGCCGATTTGGAAGAAATCAACAAAGTTAAGGATCGCCTATTCTCCATAGTATCGCACGATTTAAAAGACTCCATTTCGTCCATTAAGGGCTTTATTGATTTGCTTAAAGAAGACGGCATTTCACAAGAAGAATTTCATGAATTAATTCCAGAGTTAAGCGAAAATGCCGACAATGCTTCTCTGCTCTTATTCAATTTGTTGAATTGGTCCAAAACCCAAATGCAAAATTTGGAGCCTAATCCAGAATTGTTCGATATTCAAGACGTTTTCCATAACAAAATGAGCCTAATAGAACAAAAAGTGGATCAAAAAAGCATAGTGATCATAGATGAATCTCAAAGAGATTTAATTTATGCTGATAAAAGTATGATTGAAATTGTTGTCCAAAACTTGCTTACTAATGCTGTTAAGTTTAGTCGTATTGGAGATATGATTACCATTTCAAACAGAATTCAAAATGGGAATGCCCTAATTTGTGTTGAAGATTCTGGTGTGGGTATTGCGAAAGAAAATTTGGACAAATTGTTTAAAAATAATGCTTTCACCACCGTTGGTACTAAAAATGAAAAAGGTACAGGGTTGGGTCTTTCAATTTGTAAAGAACTGGTCGACCTTAATAATGGCAAAATTTGGGTGGAAAGTACAGTAAATGTTGGGACAAAATTTTATGTTGAACTCCCTAAAGTCATGCCGGTTGAATAAATCATGCCCTAGGTAAAAATACTTCGGCCATCATACAGCGAGCGCTTCCACCTCCACAAGTTTCGATGGTGCTTAAATCACTGGATAAAATTTCACAGTGCTTTTCAATTCTCGTGATTTGAGAAGGCGTTAAACTATCATGTGCAGCTTTACTCATTATTAAAAAAGGCTGATCTTGAAACCCTTTTACTTGTAACATATTGCCAGCAAATTGGTGCATTTGGGTTTCAGAGATATCTATTATTTCTTTTTGATCTGCCTTGAGATGGTTGATCACATTTTTTTTCTCGGTTTTATCATCAATACTATCCAAACAAATCACTGCAAAAGTTTCTCCCAAGCACATCATAACGTTAGTATGGTAAATGGGTAAGCGTTCGTCATCAACAGTTTGATAAGCTGTGAATACAATTGGTGTATATTCAAAATCTTCACAGAACTCAATAAACAATTCTTCGTCAGCTCGAGCCGACAAGGCGCAATACGCTTTCCTATTCACACGATCTAACACCAAACTCCCGGTGCCTTCAAGAAAAATGTTATCCGCTTCGGCACTGGTATAATCCATGATCGTTTTAATGAGAAACCCTTCCGCTTCTAAACGGTCGAAAATATCTTCTCTTCGCTCTTTTCTTCTATTTACAGCAAACATGGGATACAGTCCCACATTGCCATTTTCGTGAAAGCTCACCCAATTATTTGGGAAAATGGAGTCGGGAGTATCGCTGGTTTTAAGGTCATCCTCAATAATAACAGTAACGCCAACTCCACGAAGCTTAGCCACAAAAGCATCAAATTCTTCTTGTGACTTGGCATTGATTTCAGAATCTCTTAGGTTTACATCTTCCTGAAAATAGTTATTGACAACCGTTTGCTCGTTCATCCTGAAATTAACAGGACGAATCATTAAAATAGTATTTGTAGTTTGCTGCATTAATAAAAAATAAAGATGAGCAAAATTAGTGCTTTTTTATCAAAATAAATTAAATCGCTGCCTTCTTAATTTTGGGCTTATTTAGCCAGTTTAATGCTAAATCCTGATCTTGAAATATTCTAACTTTCCAATTTCTTTTAGTATTAATATCTATTAAGAATTTAGTAGCCATCTCCGTAAAACTCGAGTAAGCTACTACCGCTATTTTATCTATTTGATCAAGGCCGTGAATTTTAAGTAGCGCTTCATAAGTATAGCTATATGCAAACTTTTTATTGACCATTAGAGAAAAAGGAGGTTTGAGGTTTGAAATCAAAAAATTGTGATAATCATTAACTATATCTTCGTCTATAATAATGCCTTCGTTAACGACGATTTCGGCAAGGTTTTCTTGAAGAATAGTTATATCACCAAAAGGTAGTGTATAAGTATTCATTTTATGCTGCTATTAATTAGAGGGATAGCGAAATATACGGATTTTTCAAATAATAATTTACACCAGTACTCAAAAAAAAATTAATGAATTTTCAATTTATTTTAATATGGAGTTCATAATCAATCATTTATAAATTTCAAGATTGTTAAAAAAAGTGTAGTCATTAGCGGTAATTTATGTAGAAACCATAGCTAAATAGGCACTTTTATCTAAACTTTTTAAGAAATAATCATTAAAAATCAGCACCGTTTCGATAGCCAGAACCTCCAGTTCATATTATAGATTGTCTAAAAGATCCTTTTGTAAAAAAAATAATGATAATTAAAAAACAAAAGCCCTTATAATCTCTTAAACAAAAAGGAATAAAGTGTATATTAGTTCTAGTTATGGTGAGTTGTAAAGCATTGATATAAAAATGATTAACAATCAACAAAAAATTAATACCGTGTAGCAACATTGGTTGAATACAATTGGAAAATGAACGCTAGTAGATTCATATTCAGAACTGCAACCAACCGAGATATTCCAAAAATAGTTGACTTGGTCAAAAGAAGTTTAACAGAATTTGATTCTAACTATAGTCCAAAAACATCTGAAAATGACCTATTGGATATTGAACAAACCTATTTAAAAAATAGTGGGATTTTTAAACCCTCAATAGGGTAAATCTATGGTTTCTGGATTAATAAAATCTTTGGTATACGGATTTTCAAGAAAGCTTAGTATCGGCTTTTGAAATTGAAGGATTTCCTCTTTTTGAATTCCGTAAACCTGCCAATAATTAGAGAGCAATTGGGCATATATATCTTCATCCCAAAATCCAAAAACAGGTTGCTTACCAGACGTTTCGACTTCTATGGAAATCCCATGATCTTGGTTTTCAATTTTGTATTTAGGTTTGTACTGTAATATATAATCAGAATAATGAAACCTTGCATATAACTCTTCAAACTGGATGGGGTGCAATACGTGACCCTTCATTTTATCGAGTAACTCGTTTTGCTTTTCCCCGATCACGCCATTATCTTGTAAACAGGCTATAAAGCCAAAGCCATTGACTCCAAATGAGAACATTAAATTAATAGCATCGTCGCGATAGCTGAAAATATCGGCGGAATATTTAAGTGGAAAGACAACAATGCTCCATGGTTTTTTACCAACGAAAGAAACCGGTTCTATTAAGGATTGTAGCATTAAATGAAAATGGCCAAAGCGCTCCTTAAGTGTGGCAGAAAGCACAAAATCTTCACCTTGCCTTAGCAGTCTGTCTCTTTCATAAAGCATTTCGTAGTAAAGTAAACCATAAACCATTCTACCCGTCCATTGAAAGAGCAGCTCTTGATCGAGTGACGCCATGCCTTCAAAGCCTTTTTTATATGCCGCCTGAATTTTTATATCCAGTTCATCAAAAGCTTTTTTTACTTCGGAAGAACAGGGCAATGTCAAATCTGCATAATGATAAGATTTGGCCTTATCCATCATCTCAATTTTTTCGTCTCCAAATTTAAAATGATCCATCAGCCACTTTGGGAACACACTAATGTTTTCGTTGGTTAAGACTCCTGAAAGGAAGCAAAAATGATCATCAAAAATCAAATCCTCAAAAGGGTTAAAAAGTGCTTGGGACATAAATATTGAGAAAGATTAAGTTTATAATTTTTTTGCAAATATAGCCATAAACTAGTGTTTATCTTACCCATTTGCGTGGCAATTCAGGCAGAAAGTGCTACACGTTGCAGATTCCTTTGAATTTTAAAACTAATTTTCTATAAAAATTCGCGGTACTGTATTACTCTAAAATCAAAGGTGCTAAAATTGGGATCTTTGGCTTTAAGGTGCTGGTACAAAGGCATACTCCCAACAGCCCGATTTGCCGAGCCTGATGCTGAAGTTAAGGAAACGGTTTTGATAATTCGTTTTGAATCAGGTGATGCCTTCGCTCCACTCGGAATGACAAATTCGTGAATTCGGGGCACTTCATTAGAAACCACTTTTAGTTTTATATTGTACTCCTTGATGTGTTGTCTGAAAAAATATTCAGGACCATTTTTACTATTTCCGCCAGTAAACAAAAGGGTGTCAATATTTGGGTATTGTTTTATATAACTAATAAGGTCTCTTAGTTTGATGTTGGTCATTCCCAAATCTGAGGCATCTATTTTTTGGCGCTGAGCACTTTCAACAATATCACAAACGCCAATTTTATGTGCTATTAAAAACTGTTTGCGCTCTTCAATAGCCACGGTAGAATTATCATAATGCAGTCCTAAATCGTGAATCTTGTCAATAAACAACCAAAGCGAGTTATAATAACTTCCGTAGCAAAAATCGACATCTTTTTTCAACAATTCTCCAGTAGAAAACCGAGGCGGTGGCAAAGTGCCAACAATGAGTTTAGTCGTGTCATTTTGAATAAACGGTGGATAGGGATGCTTGTGGTTAAACATAATATTATGATTAGTTGTTAAGAATTTTTTGTACTTTAATAAGCAATTTAAAATACATAAAAACTATGGGAAAAGGAGACAAAAAAACACGGCGCGGAAAAATAGTCAATGGCAGTTTTGGTGTAAGACGTCCAAGAATCAAAAAACGTCCAACAACCAAAGAAAAAATTAGCATTGATAAAAAGCCGAAGGCCTAACTTATCTTATAAACACCAATTCCTTAGAATTGGACATGGATTCACTAAATCCATAGCCTTGGTAATTAAAGCCTTTTAAATCCTCAATGGTTTTGGCATTGGTATCGATTATATATCGGGTCATATAACCTCTTGCTAATTTAACAAAGGTCATGATACTCTTGTATTGTCCGTTTTTAAAATCCTTAAAAACAGCAGTCACTATTGGGACTTTTAAAGCTTTGGTATCGATAGCCTTAAAATATTCTTCGCTGGCAAGGTTTAAAAATAGTTCACCATCTTCCAATTCATTGTTCAAAGTTTGGGTGACTTGTGTCTTCCAAAATTCGTATAAATTCTTGTTTTTACCTACCGGAAATTTTGTTCCCATCTCCAAACGATATGGCTGTACCAAATCCAAAGGTTTTAAAATCCCATACAATCCAGAAACGATTCGAACCGTATTTTGCAATGTATTGATTTTTTCTGTAGGAATACTATAAGCATCCAGCCCTCTATAGACATCTCCGCTAAAAGCATAAATGGCCTGTCTAGCATTATCTTGTGTAAAGGGTAAGCTCCATTCTTGGTTTCGTTGGTAATTCAACTGCCCTAAGGCATCAGATATACTCATTAATTTTGAAAGACTTCGCGCCGACTTCTTTTTAAGCAATTTATTGAGACGTTCAGCTTCATTCAAAAAACAAGCCTCCGTGGTCTTTGACGTTGGCAATGTACTCGTGTAATCTAAAGATTTTGCTGGTGATAAAACTAATTTCATCTGTTGATTTTTATTGTTTTTTAAAGGTCAGACCTGTCTGCCGACAGGCAGGTGGAATGTCCAATTATTATTTTTGGTTGATATCAAATTTTCCATTGACCATTTCATAATATTTCTTGTGAAAACTGGAATCTTTTTAAATTAAACTTAATGCGTTTCACTTGATAAAAATAAGACCAAATTCTCATAAATACAATGTAAAGCTGTCTTTAAAAACTATGTGTGAATAGAATTTTGCAATCATGAGATTCCTGCCTTCGCTGGAATTAATCTTCATCCATATCTTTATGCTTGGCGTAATGTTGCCATTTTTCGATACAGTCCTGCATATCTTGAGGTATTGGAGTGGAGAAGTTTAAAAATTGTCCGGTTTTAGGATGCTGAAAACCCAAGGTTTTGGCATGAAGCGCCTGCCTAGGTAAGATTTTAAAACAGTTATCTACAAACTGTTTGTATTTGCTAAACGTGGTTCCTTTTAAAATGCGTTCACCACCATAGCGTTCGTCATTAAACAAAGTATGCCCAATATGCTTCATATGTACGCGTATTTGATGCGTGCGTCCTGTTTCAAGTTTACAAGAAATTAGAGTGACATAACCCAAACGTTCCAAGACTTTGTAATGGGTAATAGCTGCTTTCCCTTTATAGGAATCGTCGCCTTCAAATACCGTGTTTTGTAATCGATTTTTAGGATGCCTACCAATATGGCCTTCTACCGTACCTTCTTCATCTTCTACATTTCCCCAAACCAAGGCCACATATTCACGCTCACTAGTTTTGTCAAAAAATTGTTTAGATAAGTGGGCCATGGCTTCTTCAGTTTTTGCTACCACCAAAAGGCCACTGGTATCTTTATCGATACGATGTACCAAACCCGGTCGGTTACTGGAGTTGTTGGGCAGGTTTTCAAAATGATAGATTAGAGCATTGATCAAAGTCCCCGAATAATTACCGTGTCCTGGATGCACCACCATTCCTGCGGGTTTATTTACAACCAAAAGCTGATCGTCTTCATAAACTATATCTAACGGGATGTTTTCTGGCGTGAGCAAATGCTCGTAAGGAGGATGTTCAAAAAGCACACGGATATGATCATAAGGCTTTACCTTATAATTGGACTTGACAGGAATATTATTTACATAAATACTTCCGTTTTTTGCTGCGGCTTGAATTTTGTTGCGCGTAGCGTTCTCAATAAAATTCATCAAGTATTTATCGATACGGAGGAGTTGCTGTCCTTTTTCTACTGTAAAAGCATGATGCTCATAGAGTTCATCATCGCTGTCATCAATTGGGATGTTTTCTTCACTCATTTTAATTTGAAGCTCTATTTCCGTTTCCTAGAACCAAGTCAATTTTAGAAGTCATAGGAAGCGTTTCTCCTTCATGTATGGGTTTGCCTTCAAATCTCATTTCCAATACCTCATCTTTACCAATATCGTCGCTATACGTAATAGTTCCCACTTCAAATCCCAAAGCCTCTAAAGAGGGCTTGGCTTGACGAAAGGTTCGGCGTACAATGCTTGGTAATGCCACTTTTCTATAACCTGAAGGGTTTACAGTTACATAAATTTTTCGATCTTCCTTAACTTGAGCACCAGACAAAGGGTATTGTTCAATAACCGAATATTTAGGATAATTCGGATTGTAATTTGCTGAATCTTGAATTTCTAAGCGTAAATCCTTATCCTTAAGCTCTATTTCGGCAACATTAAGCGTTTTGCCCTTTAAATCGGGTACGTTTACAAATTCCCCATGGTTGGTATCAATTTTCAACCATTGAAGCAAAAAAAAGCACATCACGATCAACACCACAACGGCCAATATAATCTGCTTCAAAAATATTTTACTGGTAAGAAATTTAAATAGACTCATTTAAAGAATTTTCGATTAGACAAAGATATAAAAACGCAAGCGTTTTTTCTTTGACCTTATATGCGTATTTTAGCTTAACTAATAATACATACGTTTTATTGTTAGTTTTAGATTAAAATCATGTTTAATTAAATTAGATTTCCACGTTTGTGGAAAATGAATATGAAAAAAAATGTCGCCATCATCATGGGAGGTTATTCCAGTGAGTATGAAATTTCCCTAAAAAGTGGACAAGTAGTTTTTGAAACTTTAAACCCTGAAAAATATATGGCCTACCGCATCCATATTTTTAAAGACAAATGGGTGTATGTCGACATAAATAATCTTGAGTATCCCGTAGATAAAAATGATTTTTCTATAACCATCGCTGCCAAAAAAATAACTTTTGACTGTGTGTTTAATGCCATTCACGGTACTCCGGGAGAAGATGGCTATATGCAGGGCTATTTAGAACTGCTCAACATTCCACATACCAGTTGTGGCATGTATCAAGCGGGATTGACCTTTAATAAACGGGATTGTTTGAGTGTGTTAAAGCCCTATGGCATTAAAACAGCACCCTCTTATTATGTAAATCAAGGCGACGTGATTGATGTGGATAAAATTGTTGACAAAGTAGGTTTGCCCTGTTTTGTAAAAGCCAATAAAGCCGGAAGTAGTTTTGGAATTACCAAAGTCTATAAAAAAGAAGCTATAAATGAGGCTCTTGATATTGCCTTTAAGGAAGATGATGAAGTCATTATTGAAACGTATTTAGACGGCATCGAGGTCTCCGTTGGGGTCATCACCTATAAAGGTAAAGTTAAAGTTTTACCGATTACAGAAATTGTAAGCAACAACGATTTTTTTGATTACAAAGCCAAATATTTAGGGGAATCACAGGAAATTACTCCAGCGCGTTTGAGTTTAGAGCAAGAAGAAAAGGTAAACAAAGTGGCCCAACAAGTCTATGAAGTATTGCGAATGACGGGCTTTAGCCGAAGTGAATATATTTTTAAAAATGGCGAGCCTCACCTTTTGGAAGTCAATACCGTTCCAGGGCTTACAAAGGCCAGTATTTTGCCACAGCAAGCTGCTGCCGCTGGAATTAGTTTATCCCAATTATTTGAAAATGCCATTGAAGAAGCTTTGAAAAATGGATAATGAAGAATGAATATTTATTAGTTATATTTGATAATTATTTAAAATTAAATGCCATTATACCCTCGTGGGAATGACAAAATTTATAGATGAAACGCGCACTTTTTCCAGGGTCCTTTGACCCCATTAGTTTAGGACACTACGATATTATCAAACGCGGTGTACAGTTGTTTGATGAAGTGGTGGTTGCCATAGGCATCAATTCCGAAAAACAATATATGTTTACTCTGGAAGAACGCCAAGGTTTTATTGAAGAAGCCTTCAAAGATGAACCCAAAGTAAAAGTAGTCACTTATAAAGGCATGACCATTGATTATTGCAAAAAAATTAATGCCCAATTTATACTTCGAGGCTTGCGCAATCCAGCCGATTTTGAGTTTGAAAAAGCCATTGCCCACACCAACAGAAAACTTTCTAAAATAGAAACCGTCTTTTTATTAACCGCAGCTAGCACCTCTTATATTTCGTCTTCAATCATAAGGGAAGTGATTAGAAATCATGGAGATTATTCGGTTTTAGTCCCCGACAGCGTCATCATAAAATGATTTTAAATTAAGGCAATAAAAAAAGCATCAATATAATTTGCTTTTTTACAGCTGAATTACACTAATGCCTTTAAAAAATTGATTAATAGCAGTACTAAGATATTACATAATCAGAGTTATCTATATTTTTTTCTACAAAATGTCGTTAAAACCCGATAAAATGTAAATTGCTTAAAAAGTAAGAAACATTAAAATTCAATTTGAGGAAATTGAAGCCTAACTTCCTGTATTTTAAGTTGTAAGTTTTGAAGAAATTGTTGATGTGCAACTGAGGTTTTGTTAAAAGGTCTATGAAGTAAACCTTTTTGGATGAAGTCGATATCATCCATGGTTGTTGAAGCGTTTTGATCAATCCAAACCTTTTGAAACTTTTCCCAAATATAATGGATTGCCAAGGCATTGGGGTGCAGCATATCATCATCATAAAACCTATAGTCTCTAAGTTCATCCATCATAATTTCATAGGATGGAAAGTAATGGATGCCTTGTCTTGGTTCGACCACTTCATGAGTTGCAGCAATTAAATGCGCCTTGCTTTGTGTGTTTTCAGCAAAACCATCTTTAAGATGCCTAACTGGAGAAACCGTAAAAATTATGGCCGCTTTTGGATTAACACTTTTAATTAAATTTACAATAGCCTGAAGCGATTCCGAAATTTCATCTACAGTAAGTATCGCTTTAACAAATTGTTTCTGAGGTACTTTATGGCAATTCGCTACTGTAGTGTCTGTCTCAATATGTCGGTAAACCCATGCGGTTCCCAATGTAAAAATAAAGTGCGTGGATTTGTTGATGTGTTGATGCGTTGATTTGATGCCGTCATTTAAATTTTTCAATAAAGCATCTTTAGAACTATTGCTCAACCTTGAATGGGCTTCGTAACAGTGCCATTGCTCGTTATGGAAGAAGATATCCTTTTCAGTATATTCTTTACCATTAATGGCATTGGTAATTAAGCTTTCAATAGCTAAAGGATGAAATAAAATACCAAATGGGTTTTGAAGATTCTGAAACTTAAAATACTCTAATTTATTGCCAATATGTTCCGCAAAACAGGACCCAAACAACACAATTTTTGAATGATAATGAATTGGATTGAAGGGTTCGGGCTGTAGTGGTATTTGTGTTTGTAGTTTCATCTTAGCCCCTTTTTATTTCCCCAATGGGGAAAATTACTGCTTTCTGTAGCTGGCAACAGCATACTATTTTATATAATCTCTAGCCTTTGCTAATGCATCTTTAATACCTTCTGGGTTTTTACCTCCAGCAGTAGCAAAAAACGGTTGCCCGCCACCACCGCCTTCAATACATTTGCCCAGTTCTCTAACAATTTGACCGGCATTTAAATTTTTACTAGCAACCAACTCTTTAGAAATATAGCATGACAACAGCGCTTTCCCTTCGGTTACTGTACCAAATAATAAAAACAAATTATTGTATTGACTTCCTAACTCAAACGACACATCCTTAATACCAGAAGCATCCAAATCCAAGGATTTTGCTAAAAATCTAACTCCATTAATTTCCGTCAGTTCATTTTTCAATTCATCTTTAACGTTTTTGGATTTATCCTTAAGTAAATTCTCAATTTGCTTTTTAAGGCTTACATTTTCGTCTTGAAGGTGTTGTAACGCTTTAATAGGCTCTTTGGCATTATTCAACAAGGATTTCATTTCAAAAAAGGCCTTGCTATGCTCTGAATAATAATCCTTAACTGCTTCATTGGTAATCGCTTCAATACGTCTAATCCCTGAGGCAATAGCACTTTCTGAAACAATTTTAAAATGCCAAATATCCCCCGTATTTTTTACGTGAGTTCCTCCACATAGCTCGATAGATTTCCCAAAGCGAATCGCTCTAACCGTATCGCCGTATTTTTCTCCAAATAAAGCCATGGCTCCTTCATCTAGTGCTTGCTTTAATGGAATTTGTCGTTGTTCTTGTAATGGGAGTTTTTCTTCGATTCGTGAATTCACAAAGTGTTCCACATCCTGTAATTCTTTATCGCTAAGCTTTGAAAAGTGGGAAAAATCAAAACGCAAAGATCTTGCATGCACAGCGCTACCCTTTTGTTCAACATGAGTTCCTAGGATGCTCCTTAAAGCCTGATGCAATAAATGGGTGGCTGTATGATTACACTCGGTAGCAAACCGTTGTTTGGCGTCTACAACTGCACTAAATGGCTCTTCAATATGTTTAGGTAACTTTTTTGTAAAATGGATAATAACGTTGTTTTCCTTTTTTGTATCCAAAATATTTACCACTTCACCATGACTGTTTTCCAAATGGCCTTGATCCCCAACTTGCCCACCTCCTTCAGGATAAAAGGGTGTTTTGTTTAATACCAATTGATACATTTCTCCTTCTTTTTTAGAAGTCACCTTTCTATATCTTTTGATTTTTACATCAGCTCCTAAAGTGTCATATCCCAAAAATTCTTTGTCGATACCTTCAATTAAAACCGTCCAATCTTCAGTGTTCATCTCACTTGCCGAACGGGAGCGTTTTTTTTGTTTGGCCATTTCAGTTTGAAATCCAGCTTCATCCAATGTCATTCCTTTTTCTCGAAGAATCAAGGCCGTTAAATCAATTGGAAATCCATACGTATCATACAATTCAAAGGCTTTTTTACCTGAAATGATATTAGAATTTGAAGCTTCGACAATCTGATTCAGAAGTACCAGACCTTGATCTAAAGTTCTTAAAAACGATTGTTCTTCCTCTTTAATCACATTTTCTATCAATTGTCTTTGTGATTTCAGCTCTGGGAAATGGTCTCCCATTTTTTTGCTCAAGACTTCAACTAATTTAAATATAAAAGGCTCTTTTTGATTTAAAAATGTGAAGCTGTATCGAATGGCTCGTCGTAAAATTCGGCGAATCACATATCCAGCCCCAGTATTGCTTGGCAACTGCCCATCGGCAATTGAAAATGCAACGGCTCGAACATGGTCGGATAGCACTCGAATGGCAACGTCTGTTTTTTCATCTTTTCCGTATTTTGTATCCGTAATCGTTTCAATTTCACGGATAATGGGCGTAAACACATCGGTGTCGTAATTGGATTGTACCCCTTGTAACACCATGCACAAGCGTTCAAAACCCATTCCGGTATCAATATGTTTATGAGGTAAATTCTCTAAAGATCCATTGGCTTTACGGTTGTATTGCATGAAAACCAAGTTCCATATTTCAATGACTTGAGGGTGATCTGAATTGATGAGATCCTTTCCTGGAATTTTTGCTTTCTCTTCAGCCGACCGAATATCAACATGTATTTCACTACAGGGTCCACAAGGTCCTTGATCGCCCATTTCCCAGAAATTATCCTTTTTGTTCCCCATTAAAATCCGATCCTGTGAAATAAACTGTTTCCATAATTCAAAGGCCTCACTATCCATGGACAGGTTATCTTGCTGACAACCTTCAAAAACGGTGACATACAGACTGTCTTTATCAATCTTGAAAACTTCGGTCAACAGCTCCCAAGCCCATGCAATCGCTTCTTTTTTGAAATAATCTCCAAAACTCCAGTTCCCTAACATTTCAAATAAAGTGTGGTGGTAGGTATCATAACCTACTTCTTCCAAATCGTTGTGTTTACCAGATACTCTCAAACATTTTTGAGTATCGGCAATGCGCTTGCTTTTAGGTTGGGCATTCCCCAGAAAATATTCTTTAAAAGGTGCCATTCCTGAATTGACAAACATCAATGTTGGATCATCTTTTAACACCATAGGAGCCGAAGGAACAATACGGTGTTCCTTTTCTTTAAAAAAACTTAAAAATTTAGAGCGAATATCTTGAGATTTCATATACTTTTAAAACTAATCTTGTTTCTGTTAAATTATAATTAATGCGAAACAATTTTTATATTTACTCTCCAAGTTTATTTTTTATTCTGGAGAACGTGAATCTATCTTTACAAAATTATCAAAAATATAATGATAATATTTTTGTAGGTTTGTTCGTTTGCATATTGACTTAGGGTAAAATTTAGCCCTTTAGTTATGCAAAAATAGTATAAATTGCGATATGAGTAAGGTAAAATATTATTACGATTCCGAGACGCTTTCTTACCGAAAAATAGAACGCAAAAAAGCAACTACATTTACCTATGCCGGAGTTTTTATTTTAGCTTCCGCACTTTTTGGATTTTTATTTGTGTTTATTGCTAGTCAATTTGTTCAATCTCCAAAGGAAAGAGCTTTGGCACGCGAGCTGCAAAACATGAAACTTCAATATAAATTGTTAAACATGAGGGTTGATGAGGCTTTTGCCGCTTTGGAAAATGTTGAGGAACGTGATAACAATATTTATAGACTATATTTTGAAGCTAACCCCATACCTGTAGAACAGCGAAGAGCTGGGTTTGGAGGTGTTAATCGTTACAAAAAGTTTGAAGGCTATGACAATTCGGAACTGATAGCCGAAAGCAACAAAAAGTTGGACATTCTACAAAAAGCCATCGTTGTACAATCCAGATCCTTAGATGAAGTAGCCGTTTTGGCAGCCAATAAAGAAAAATTTTTAGCCACCATTCCTGCCATACAACCTGTAAATAATGAAGACTTAACGCGAATAGCTTCTGGTTATGGTTATCGTTCAGATCCATTTACTAAAGTCAGAAAATTTCATTACGGCATGGATTTTACATCGCCAAGGGGAACACCAGTTTATGCCACAGGAGATGGAATTATTTCCAGGGCTGATAACAAAGCAACTGGTTATGGCAA
Organism: Flavobacteriaceae bacterium LMO-SS05; assembly: GCA_051814705.1. Taxonomy (GTDB): domain Bacteria; phylum Bacteroidota; class Bacteroidia; order Flavobacteriales; family Flavobacteriaceae; genus Geojedonia. The sequence goes on along the minus strand of JBPWQW010000001.1, from coordinate 1,265,290 downwards.
TCATATCACTATTGATCATGGTTATGGATATGTTTCGTTGTACGCTCATTTATATAAATACAATGTAAGGCCCAATCAAAAAGTGAAGCGCGGCGATTTAATAGGATTTGTAGGTAGTACAGGACGTTCGGAAGCACCACACTTGCATTATGAAATTTTTAAAGATGGTGAACGCATCAACCCAATTAATTTCTATTACGGTAACTTATCGGCTGAAGAATTTGCCAAATTACTTGAAAAAGCTCAAGTAGAAAACCAATCATTAGACTAAAATTATGCATATCGAACTACCCGAAAAACGTTATTATGGCATTGGCGAAGTCGCCCAAGCTTTTGAAGTCAATACCTCTTTGATTCGTTTTTGGGAAAAAGAGTTTGACATTTTAAAGCCAAAAAAAAATGCCAAGGGCAATCGCAAGTTTACTCCCGAAGACATCAAACACCTCAAATTTATTTACCACCTTGTCAAAGAGCGCGGCTTTACGCTTGAAGGCGCAAAAGTCCATTTAAAAGAAGAACGGAAAAAATCACTCGATACTTTCGAAATTATTAGTAAATTAGAAGATGTTAAAGCACATCTTATAAAAATTAAAGAACAATTGTAACATCGGCTCCTATTTTATTACTAATAAAACAGGACGTTAATAATCTTAAACACAACTTTAAAAACACTTATAATGAAAAAATGGTTAGTTCCTGTAATAGTCATTGCCGTTATTGTATTTGGTATCTATAATTGGGCAGTAGGATTTAATAATACAGCCGTAGAAAATGAAGCTAATGCCAAAACAGCTTGGTCCAATGTCGAAAGTTCTTATCAACGTAGAAATGATCTTATTGGCAATCTTGTAAAGACTGTACAAGGAGCAGCTGATTTTGAACGTACAACATTAAGAGAAGTTATTGAAGCTAGGGCAAAAGCTACTTCTCCCACTATTCAAGTTGGAGAGGATTTAAGCCCAGAAAAAATTGCAGCTTTTCAAGAAGCTCAAAGTGGAATGAGTGGCGCATTGTCAAGACTATTGGTCTCAGTTGAACGCTATCCTGAATTAAAAGCCAATCAAAATTTTTTAGAGCTACAATCCCAATTGGAAGGCACTGAAAACAGAATTAATGTTGCCAGAGATCGCTATAATGAAGCTGTAAACATATATGATATCCATACAACAAAATTCCCAAATAAAATTTTAGCTGGTTGGTTTGGTTTCAAAGAAATGCCACGTTACAAAGCCGATGCAGGAAGTGAAAATGCTCCTGATGTAGATTTTGAATTTAAATAAACACCTTTGTTACTTCGGGGCTTCCCCACAAATGGGGAGAAGAATAGTTTTAAACGATAATATTGATGTCTATAATTGAAAACTTTTTAACTACCCAAGAAGAAGAGGATATTATTGAAGCTATTAGATCGGCTGAACAAAAAACCTCCGGTGAAATACGTATCCATATTGAAAGAACATCTCCTAAAGAAGCCATGGATCGCGCTTTGGATGTGTTCTTTCAATTAAAAATGAATAATACCAAACTACAAAATGGTGTGTTGATTTATTTGGCAGTTGAAGATAAAAGCTTTGTTATTTTTGGAGACAAGGGCATTAATGATGTGGTTAAAGATAACTTTTGGGACAGCACAAGAGATGTGATGCAAGCTCATTTTAAAAATGGGAACTTTAAACAAGGTCTAATTGAAGGCATTTTAAAAGCTGGCGAACAGTTACAACAATACTTTCCATGGCAAAAGGGTGATGTCAATGAGCTTCCTGACGATATTTCTAAAAGCTAATGCATAAACTAAAACATATATCGTTTTTGATTGTACTGCTCATAAGTTTAGTTCTTTCGCAAAACGTACTAGCACAATTTAATATTCCTCCTGTTCCTAAGGAACAAACCAGTGTTTACGATTATATCAATCTATTGTCTGAAAAAGAAAAAGATAATTTTGAACAAAAACTTATTCGGTATTCCGATACAACTTCAACACAAATAGTCATAGCAATTATAAGTTCTACTAAAGGGGAAAATATTAATTATTTAGGAGCACAATGGGGCGAAAAATGGGGAATAGGGCAAAAAAAGGAAGATAATGGTATACTCATTTTATTAGCAAAAGAGGACAGAAAAATTGCCATCAATACAGGATATGGTGTGGAGCACTTATTAACTGACGCCATGTCGAAACGTATAATAGAAAATAACATTATACCTTATTTCAAACAAAACGATTACTATGGAGGCTTAAACAGTGGGGCTGATGCCATTTTTCAAGTATTAACTGGAGCCTATCAAGATGCTGGACAGTCTTCAAAAACCAAAGAATTCCCTCCAAAAATGGGCTTTATTTTATTCATCATCTTCATAATTATCATTATATCTATAATTAAAAACCGTCGTGATGGTGGAAGTTCTGGAGGCAGGCGGTCTGGTGGATTTAGTATTTTGGACGCTATTATTTTAAGCAGTATGGGTCGCGGTGGCTTTGGCGGCGGTCATTCTGGAGGTGGGTTTGGAGGAGGCTCGGGCGGCGGCTTCGGTGGTGGATTTGGCGGTGGTGGATTTGGCGGTGGCGGTGCTTCTGGTGGTTGGTAGTTCTTCAGTGCTCAGTATTCAGTGCTCAGTATTCAGTGTTCAGTTGGTGGTTTTAATACTCTATGCTAGAGATTCTTTTTAAACCGGTTACTGGGAATATCAATTTATAAAACAGAAAATAGGGATTGACGACTATAAACTTTTCTACACAGCTAACGACTAAAATCTACTTCTTCCTCATATACACGCTCACAGGTACGCCGTGAAAATTGAATTGTTCACGTAGTTTATTTTCTAAAAAACGCTTATACGGTTCTTTAACGTATTGTGGTAAGTTACAGAAAAACGCAAACTGAGGTTGCGGGGTAGGCAACTGCATAATGTATTTTATTTTTACAAATTTACCTTTATTGGCTGGTGGCGGATAGTTTTCAACGATGGGTAAAAACACCTCATTGAGTACACTGGTTTTGATACGCTTGGTTCTGTTGTTGTAAACTTCAACAGCTGTTTCTATAGCTTTAAAAATTCGTTGTTTGTTATGTACTGAAATAAATACAATGGGCACATCGGTAAAAGGTTCTAACTCTTTTCGAATGGATTTTTCGTATTCCTTTGTGGTTTTGGTGTCTTTTTCAACCAAATCCCATTTGTTTACCAAAATGACAATCCCTTTTCTATTGCGTTCTGCCAACCAAAAGATATTTTGTACCTGTCCATCAAAAGTTCGAGTAGCATCGACCACCAAAAGGCATACATCACAGTTCTCAATGGCGCGAACACTTCGCATCACCGAATAAAATTCCAAATCTTCTTTAACTTTAGATTTACGTCTAATACCCGCAGTATCCACCAAATTAAATTCAAATCCAAAACGATTATACTTGGTATCAATCGAATCGCGTGTAGTGCCTGCAATATCGGTAACAATATAACGCTCTTCGCCTATAAGCGCGTTGATAAACGATGATTTTCCGGCATTTGGACGTCCAACCACAGCAAAACGAGGCAATTCTGTATGAGGTTCTTCTTCCTTTTCAGGTAAGGCCTTAACCACGGCATCCAACAAATCACCTGTACCACTACCACTAATACTTGCAATAGTAAAATACTCTCCAAGTCCCAAAGCATAAAATTCAACGGCGTTTTCAGCACGTTTGGCGTTATCCACTTTATTAACCACTAAAAATACAGGCTTGTTTACCTTACGCAATAAGTTGGCAACGTCTTCATCCATTCCTGTAATTCCAGACTCCACATCGACCATAAAAATTATGGCATCGGCTTCATCGATGGCCAGTTTCACTTGTTTATCGATTTCCGCTTCAAAAACATCATCACTTCCAAGAACATATCCTCCCGTGTCAATTACAGAAAAATCTCTTCCATTCCAGTCACTCTTTCCGTAATGACGATCTCGTGTTACACCACTCACAGCATCAACAATAGCTTCTCTACGTTGTATTAAACGATTAAAAAGCGTTGATTTTCCAACATTTGGGCGTCCAACAATGGCAACTATATTACTCATATTCTTTAAATTGGATGCAAAGGTAATGTTTATATTCGAAGAAAAAACAGTATTTTCATGTCCTTAAAAAAATGATGAACCTGAAAGGCTCTAAGGTATTTACTTTACCCACATTGTTTAAAACCAGTTCAGTATAAAATAACTAAACTGAATGTGACCCGTATTGGATTTTAGAATTAAAAACCTAAATACCAAAAGTGCTCGTATATCAATTATAACACACAAAAATGATCTCAACTTATTTAACCTTTAATTTATGAAAAATAATCTGACCGCCACCATATTTGGTCTGGCAATAATCATTGCGGCTTATGTACTTGGGTATTCCTTTATGAACAGAAATAAAACAGACGGGACCATTACTGTAACGGGATTGGGAAAAGCTGATTTCACCTCAGATCTTATTGTTTGGGAAGGTTCGTTCTCTCAAGAAAATGCGAATTTGCAACAAGCCTACAATGATTTGGAAAAAGACAAGAAAATTATTTCAGATTATTTATTATCTAAAGGCATTGCGGCTGAAGAATTGGTTTTCAATGCCGTAAACAGTAGAAAAGACACCCGTGGAAAATACACTTCAGACGGCAAATACATTGGCGATGAATTTTTAGGATATATATTGACACAATCCCTACAAATTGATTCTAACGATGTAGAAAAAGTAGAAACCGTATCAAGGGAAATTACAGAACTTTTAAATAAAGGCATTCAATTTTATTCGCAGGCTCCTCGCTATTATTATACCCAGTTAGCAGATTTAAAAATTGAAATGATCTCTAAAGCCACTGCTGATGCTAAATCTCGAGCCGAAAAAATTGCTACACATTCTGGCGGCAAATTGGGTCAATTAATTTCAGCAAAAATGGGAATTTTCCAAATCACAGGACAAAATTCTGATGAAGATTATTCTTGGGGAGGAACTTATAACACAGAGTCCAAAGAAAAAACGGCTTCGATAACTATGAAATTAGATTACAAAGCGGATTAGTTATTTTTGATTATAGCCAAATCGTTTTAACTGCTGTTGATTACTACGCCAATTCTTATTGACTTTTACATACAATTCTAAATGGACTTGCTTGCCAAAGAATTTTTCAAGGTCTTTTCGGGCCTCTACTCCAACACGCTTTAAGGCGGTCCCTTTGTGGCCAATAATGATTCCTTTTTGAGTTTCGCGTTCCACCATAATTACCGAACGCATACGGATAATTGTATCTTCTTCAAAAAATTCTTCAGTATCAATTTCAACGGCGTAGGGAATCTCCTTTTTGTAATGCATCAGGATTTTTTCTCTAATGGATTCGTTGACAAAAAAACGTTCGGGCCTATCAGTAAGCTGATCTTTGGGATAAAACGGTGGTGATTCAGGAAGCAGTTCTATAATACGATCAAAAACTTCTTTAACTTGAAAGCCCTCTAATGCTGAAATTGGGATGATTTCAGCATTAGGAACTTTGGATGCCCATAATTGCACTTGAGTTTCTAATTGTTCCTGATCGGATTTGTCAATTTTATTTAAAAGTAATAAGACTGGTATTTTCGAATTGGTGATTTTATTGAAAAAGGATTCGTCCTTCAATTCCTGCTCTCCAATTTCCACCATATAAATTAAGACATCGGCATCTTCAAAAGCTAATTTCACAAAATCCATCATGCTTTCTTGCAACTCATATGCAGGTTTAATAATCCCAGGTGTATCTGACAAAATCACTTGAAAATTTTCCCCATTTACGATTCCCAAAATTCGATGCCTAGTGGTTTGAGCCTTGGAAGTTATAATGGATAATTTTTCACCCACAAAAGCATTCATGAGTGTTGATTTACCCACGTTTGGATTTCCAATAATATTTACAAAACCTGCTTTGTGCATCATTTAAGTTTGTTGCAAAGATAGGTTTAAAATCTTGTATTCAACAGTATAAAAAGCCCAACTTCCAGTTCATTACAAATAATCCAAGAATGCTACTACTCTTAAATCTATAGGTTTAAAAAAGGTTACAATTCTAAAACTAAGGATTGGTTTTTATGAAAAAAGATGTATTTTTATGTGCTAACTGATTCACTAACAACATTTAAAACAATTACAGATGGAAACGAAAAGGATGCAAATCAAAATTAGAATGCATGACGCCATTGTTGGCATGCTCTACGGATTAAGTGTTATTTTGGCATTTAATGTCAATATGCAATGGCTTTATTTGGCGGCGGCAGTTGCAGTACTTCAAATTATAAGTCCTGTAACCAAATTTTGCCCGGTTTATTTTATACTCAATAAAATGATGCCAGATACCGACCCTATACAAGACGGAAAATAATTAACCTTGTTTTTAATATTAATGATTATTCTAAAATGATGTCAATATTCATTTAGTTTTGAGGTCTTGGTCTTCGTTTTGGCATGACTAGACTATCAGCGGGATAATTGGCTTTAAGATAGGCCATCTGCCCTCTTGCCCAATCTGTGATGACGTCTCTTTGCTCGTCTGTAAGATTGGCTTCAGAATGCAACCCCAGATTAGTGTAAGGTGGTAAAGGCATTTCCTTTTTTTCAACCTGCTCAATGATTTCCTCTAATTTATGGTTTTGGATTGCAATGGGTCTTTTAGTAAATTCTGAAAAATTAAGATTCTGCTTACCATGGATAATGTGATCGTTGAGCCACCACGCTACGGGTTGAATATTAGCATACCATGGATATTCCGTTTTATTGGAATGGCAATCGTAGCAAGACACCGTGAGAATCGCTTTGACAGGAGCTGGCACTTCGTATGTTTTTGAAATATCATAAGTACGATCATTGGATTCATTTTTTTCTGGACGGAAGAATTGAATGGTTATTATAAGAACACACAATCCAATAAGTACTTTTTTCAGCATATAAATTTTGAATTAAATTTTGTTCTTTTTACATCCACTAGATAACAGGTTTAAATATTTTTCTAAATAGAAGTATCAGTATCTTGTTGAAAAATAAATTCAATACAAGAAACAAAAAATATCGGTATAATCGTCGGTAATTAGGGGTTCAAAATAAAGTTTTTTGGCTTAGCGTCCCTAACTAAGGAACTATTTTCCAATTAATTAAGGTTGAAATTATACCCTAATTTGTAGGATGGAGTTTATTTTTAATTATTATTCAATCGCGTTAGCTAGCACAACAACTCAATTTGGATACATCTTTTCCAAAGGTAATCGCCGCTAATTTGATGCCTTCTCCCAGTGTTAAGTAGGGATAAAAACTATCGGCTAAATCTTTTACTGTAATGCCAAATTTAATGGCCATACTCAATTGTTGAATAAGTTCACCACCTTCTGGTGCGATCACTCTTGCTCCTATTAATTTATCGGTTTCAGGGTTGCGAATCAACTTTATAAATCCTCTGGTATCTTGAGCAGCCAATGCTCGTGGGACGTGAATTAAATCTAATTTTGATACTTCAAAAGGAATACCTGCTTTTTCGGCTTCTACTTCATCCATACCTGCTCCTGCAATTTGAGGATCTGTAAATACAACCCAAGGTAATGATGAATAATCCAGTTTAGTTTTGGATAATGAAAAGGCATTATTAACTGCCGTACTTCCTTCTTTTGCCGCAGTATAAACGAATGGTGGTGTATTGGTGACGTCACCTACTGCGTAAATATTGGGACAATTAGTTTCCATTTTTTCGTTAACCATAACATGTCCTTTTTCTGTTAGCTTTAAGTCTATCTTTTCAAGACCTAATTTAGACGTGTTTGGTTTGGTTCCTGTAGCTACGACAATATGTCCTTTTTCAAAAAGTTGAGTTGTAGAACCATCAGGACATTTGCAATGAATAATCGTGTTATTGCCATCTTTTTCAAATTTAATAGCTCTGAAATTTGGTAGAATTTCAATGCCTTCACTTTTCATTTGTACCACTAAAACATCTGTAATATCACTGGTTTGACTGCGTAATGGCCTATCGGTAAATTCTATGATACGCACCTTTACCCCCAAACGGTTATATGCCATGGCAATTTCCAACCCAATATAGCCAGCTCCCATGATGGTTAGGCTTTTAGGTTTTTCTTCTAAATTGAATAAAGACACATTGGTTAAGTAGCCAACTTCTTGTAGGCCTTCAATGTTTGGAATGTTAGTGGTTGCGCCTGTAGCTATAATGATGTTAGTTGCGGTGTATTTATCTTTTCCATCCACAAGAATGGTGTTATGATCAACAAATTCTGCCCAACCTTTTAGCATGGTTAGGTTTTTAAAATCACTGACCACATCTATATACTTTTGTTGTTGTAATGTAGCCACTAATGCTTTTTTGTCTTTGATAACTTGTGCAAAATCAATCTCAACACCTTTGGGTTTGATGCCTTTAAAATTGGAATGTGAAGCGTGATAGACCGTTTCTGCAGCTCTAATCAAATTTTTAGAAGGCACACAGCCAACATTGACACAGGTTCCTCCAAAATCTAATCCATCATTTACCATTAGCGTAGTTAAACCTAAACCTTCAGCTTTTATGGCTGCTGAAAATGCTGCTGAACCACCTCCAATAACAATTAAATCGAATTGATTTTTATTGTCTGCATTTGTTGTACAGCAATCTTCCTTTTCAATATTTTCAACAACTGTATAATGATCTACATTGTTTACTGCATTAATAACATCTTGATTGCTTATCGTATTGGAATCATAAGTAAATTCTCCTTTTCCAGTTTCATGATTTACAGTGCAACTTATAATTCCTTCTGTCGCGCTCAAATCTTTTTCAATATGAGAAGAGCAAGCAGTACAAGTCATTCCGTCAATATTTAGATTTATGGTCTTATTACTCACCGTTTTCTTTATTAACTATTTTATAACCTGTCCCATCTATAGCTTTAATAATAGCTTCTTTAGTTGTTTTTGTGTTATCAAATTTAACTTCGGTATTTGAACGCTCATATGAAACATCTACATGTACAATCCCATCCAATTCATTTACGGCATGCTTAACATGTTCTTCACATGCTGAACACGTCATTCCTTTTAAGTCAAAATTCACCGTTTGAATATTGGATTGGTTGACTATAACCACCTCTTTTTTGTTGTCAGGGTAAAAGAGGTGCGCATAATAAGGGAAACTAATAGAGATTGCTGCAAATAGTGTAATGCCTATTAAAAACCCTTTGGTTTGAAACCATTTCGGTTTTGCATCTACTTCACAACCACAATCATCAGCATTTTTAGGTTTTAGATAATTATACCACGCATAGCCAATAGCGACGATAGCGACACCAATTAAATAGGGTCTAAAAGGTTCCATCCAAGATAAAGCGGATGCACCTCCGCCTACTCCAGCTATTAATGCAATAACGGGTGGTATGCAGCAAGACGATGCTGCAACGGCAGCAAACAAACCTGTATATGCTGCCTTTTTTGATGTTTTTTCTGTACTCATTGTTATAATTTATGCTATTTTTCTATCTAATTTGATGGACTGGAAAATACTATTCAAAATATCGGTTTCATCCTCGTTTAGAGAATAGTAAAGCGTTTGCCCATCCCGTCTGGCAGTAATAATTCCCGCGTCCTTAATTTTTCGAATGTGCTGTGATATTGCAGGAACACTCATTTTAAGAATGTCGGCTAAATCGCAAGGGCATAATTCATTCTCCATATTTAATAAGTACAAAATTTTTAACCGTACCTCATTGCCTGCAATAGATAAAAGCTTGGACGTTTTTTCAAAACTAATGACCATACTATTTAGTGTGGACATACAATTTAACAGTTGCTTGTGGTTGGCTTCCGCTCGGGTACAGGATATTTCTAATTTCATAGTATTACGTTTTGTTAAGCAAATATATAATTAATTACGTATTTAAGCAAATGCTTATATATTTTAACTTTCAATTAACTTTTATTGAACCATAGTGGTGATCTATTTTGGGATGTTAATTAATAGAAGTCTGTTCAAGAGATTCTTCCTTCCAGTCCCGTTTATAATCATTACAGTTATATAATTATGGTGAATAACCACTTGGGACATCGAATCAACCAGTTCAGAAATTGGCTTGATCTCAAACGATACCGTTTCAATTCATATTCAAACTAGTAAATTAAATGTTTAATGTTTAATTATTTCTAACCGTTTGTTTAGTTTTGTGCTGTAATTAAAAATAATGGCAAGAAAAAAGGGATATAAAGAAGAAGAGGTTATTGATAAGGCGATGCATTTATTTTGGCGTAATGGCTATGAAAATACATCGATGAACCTGCTTGAAAAAGAAATGGGAATCAATAAGTTTTCTATTTATTCTAGTTTTGGTAGCAAGCATGGAGTTTTCCTTGAAAGCCTTAAACGTTATAAAACTAAAACGCATGCGATGTTTGAAAAATTTAAAAATGCTTCAAGTGGTGTGGAAGACATCAAGCAGTTTTTTTATGACACTGTAAATCATTGCGATGAAGAAGGCAATGAAAAAGGATGTTTATTGACAAATACGTACAACGAATTTTCAGAAAGTGATGACCCATTGATACAGGAACAGATCACTTTATTTATGGATACTATAAAAAATTTATTCATCGAAAAATTAAAAATGGATCCTTCAAAAGATGAAGACACTATTTTAAAACAGGCTAATTTTTTGGCCATAGCAAAGCACGGCCTTGCTACTGCTACCAAATTAAACACACAAAAAGAAATTGAAGACTACATAGAAATGACCTTTAAAAATATTTAAAAAAAAATTTACTGAATAACTAAACGCCTGTTTAGCTATAACAATAATTAAAAATTTGAAACATAAAGTAGAAATCCTTTGCAATTTACTTTGATGGAATCATATAGAGATGACTAAAAACGTGAATACCAATACGAAACCAAAATTAAAACATGATCAAATTAACAGTAAGGTATCCAAATACTTCAGATATAAAATTCGATAAAACACAGTATACAAATTATTAAAAAAATAGAATGAATGATAAAAATAAGAGGCTGACTATAGTATTGCTTGGAGCAGCCACTTTCCTCGCAAATGGTGACAATCTCGCAGCCGCAACATTAATTAATGATATCGCAAAAGATTTAGGTTTAACGGTAAGTGCCGCCGCCCTATCAGTGACATCGTATATGTTGGCGTTTGGGATATTTACACTAATATTTGGCCCCCTTGCGGATCGTTATGGAAAAGTTAGGGTTATTAATATCGCAATTGTTGGGACATCAATATTCAGTATACTCGGGGCAATGTCTTTTAACCTGCCCTCTTTAGTGTTTTTTAGAGCGATGAATGGTTTATTTGGAGCGGGAATTCTTCCCGTGTCAATAGCACTTGTTGGAGAAATGCACGATAATGAAAACAGACAAAAGGCTATTGGAAAGGTACTTGGAATAGCCTTTTTAGGAGGCGCAATGGCTACTGCAATAGGTGGCACCATAGCGTATTTTGGGTCATGGAGAATGGTATACTTACTTTATGGCGTTGCCGAGTTTATATTGGCGATAGTGATGCTAAAAACCTTAGTAAAAGACAAACCCGTAACCAAGGAGTTAAAGATTTTTGCTTCTTATAAAATTGCGCTTTCAAATGGCCGGTTTATGACTAAGATTAGTCTTATATTTTTTATGGGATTTGCCATCCTTGGATGCTTCACATACACAGGAATAACCACAATGGAACGGACTGGTTATAATGTGTTTATTGTTGGGTTTCTATTATCACTTTATGGCGTTGGAACTGTTTATGGAGGACGAGTAGCGCCACAATTTAGAAAACGATTAAAAAATGGATTTTTAGTAGCTACTGGATTTATAGGCTTTACTGCTTTAAGTATTCTAGCGTTTTCAAGCAATATTATTATTTTGGGAATTGGGCTATTCGGATTGGGTATAACTTTTATATTTTTTCAATCCACACTTCTAGCTACGGTTCAGGAAGAATTGTCAGGAATGAAAGGAACAGTGATGTCATTAGCATCATTTAATTTGTTTTTAGGCGCAGCACTGGGCACACAAATAAATGGGCAACTTTTAGAAAACTACAATTCTTATATTATTTATTCATCTGCTGCCTTACTTGTAATGGTAGTCTCTATAATTGCTGCAGTTGCTATTGCTCATTACGAAACTAGAAAGCGACAGGCGCATGCCTAAGTCGTTTTAAAATATTAATAATAACATGAAACCTTACGCCTAAAACTTGGGAAGGTCGATTTAAAAATTCTTATAAAATGAAAGAGAAATTAAAAATAGATATCGTTTCAGATGTAGTATGCCCTTGGTGTACCATCGGTTACAAACGCTTGGAAAAAGCCATTTCAGAACTAGACATTCAAGACCAAGTAGAAATTGAATGGCAACCTTTTGAGTTAAATCCAAATATGCCCGTGGAAGGTCAAAATGTACAAGAACATATTGCAGAAAAATACGGTTCTAGTATAGAGCAGCAAAAAAAATCACAAAAGTTCATGACAGAAACCGGTGCCGAACTAGGGTTCACATTCGATTATTATGACGATATGCGTATGGGAAACACCTTTGACGCACACATACTACTAGATTTTGCCAAAGACTTTGGAAAACAGACCGAATTAAATATGCGCTTAACAACAGCATTTTTTAGTGAACGAAAAGATGTATCTAAAAGATCTATTTTAAAACAAGCTTTACTGGATGTAGGCTTAAATGCTGAAGAAGCTTTGGCTAAATTAGATAGCGATGAAGCACGTTACGAGGTAAGAAGCAAAGAAGCTTATTGGAAAAATCTAGGTGTAAACTCCGTTCCAACTATAGTTTTTAATAGAAAAAGTGCTGTTACAGGAGCACAACATATTGACGTATTTAAACAAGTTCTAACTGAAGCAATTAAAAATAATAAATAAAATGAAAAACATCAAAGATCAAATTATCAATATTATAATAATACTTGTAATGACCTTTTTTGCAATACCTAAATTAATAGGAAAACCACAAAGTATTTCTAGTTTTTGCAATCAATAAGAACAAAACTATTGGAAAAATAGCCTTTTCTTTTTTATTAATTACCATGATAACAGCTTTAGCATTGGTATTTTTTGCAAGACCAGAGCCTATTATTACATTAGTAATTATAGCTGTAATACTAGCATTGTTAGCCATTTACAAATTAAAAACAATTAAGTAAGTATTTAACTAAATATTATAAAAAAAAAATCAGTAAAAAGCATCGCGAGGTTATTGGGGTTTAGAATATTCCTAGAGTAGTTAATTGGTTTAAACATTTTAAAACATGGGTTTTACAGACAAGAATTCATAAAAATAATTCTTAATTTAATCTATAATTCAATGAGAATGTTGCAATACCCATCCAACCTTCCCCAACATTTTCGCCACGTGTTATGACATTTATTTCTCTTCCAAAACCTAATGAAATACCTGCATTCCATTTATTTGATAGATTATATAAATAGCCAGCATTCATCCAGGGTTGTATGACTAAATTGTAAGTAGTCCCAGATGTTGGGTTTGGCGTGTTTATGCCATCTTTCCATTTAGTCCACATATTCCAAGTGTCTAATGACCCTCCAAAAACAAAATTACCTTTCCAATATGGAACGTATTTCACCAATCCAAAACTTCCTCCAAAACCCTTGGCAACTTCATCATCATTAAACCCACTAAAATCTTTTCGATTTGCAAAATTACCACCCAATCTCAATCGAAGTGCCCAATCTTCCTTTATGAAGATATTTGAAGTTATCATTGGCATATAACCAACGGGGTATAGTTGCAATTCCGTACCTATTTCTATTTTTTTCTTATGGGTACTTTCTTCAGATTGTGAAAATCCCTGAGCTGACACTAAAAATAGTACGAAAAAAAATTGCTTATTTAGTTTCATTGAATTTAAATTTTCCTGATTATGAAATACCAGAATGAAATCAACATTCTAGTTAAAATATTGGCGTACACCATAACTTGCCAAAACACCTTCTCCTGTAGCAGCTGCTACTTGTGCAATGGCTCCTTCCCGACAATCTCCAGCGGCAAATATGCCTTTTACACTGGTCTCTGCCAATCCTGTTGTGGTGATAAAACCTCGTTCGTTAAGTTGGATTAAATCTTTTATACTGTCAGTATTTGGAATAAGCCCAATGAATATAAAAGTGCCGTCGGCATATAATTCTTGTGTTTCTCCAGTTTTTCTATCTTTTACCTTTAACCCTTTAAAATTGCCTTTTTCATTTTTAATAAACTCCACAGACTCCTTGTTCATATGGGTTTCGATATTTTTAATTGAAGGTAGCTTTTCGATATAAGTCTGTGATGCCGTAAATTCACTACCTTGGTTTACAATGGTAACTTTTTTACAAAATTTAGCGAGGAAAATCCCTTCTTCCAAAGCACTATTTCCACCACCAATAACAATAATCTCCCGATCTCTATAAAATGCACCATCACAAGTCGCACAAAAATGGATGCCGGCACCAATTAGGTCTTCTTCATTTGGAATTCCCAATTTACGATAGGTTGATCCCAAAGCCAATACCACGGTTTTACTTTCATATTGCCCCATATTGGTTGCTACGGAAAAAGTATTACCTGTTTTTTGAATGGCGTTTACAGAAACTCCTGTTTCAATTTTTGCCCCGTAGGTTTTAGCCTGTTCTGCCATTTTTTGTGTAAGCTCAGGCCCAGAAATAGTTGTAAAACCAGGGTAATTTTCAATTTTTTCAGTTAAAAAAGCATTACCACCAATGTTCTTTTTTTCAAGGATTAACGAATTAAATCGATCTCTTTGAATATAAATAGAAGCCGTCAATCCAGCAGCACCCGCTCCCACAATAATACTATCATATACCGTTTTTTCTGTTTCATGACCGATTGATAAAACGTCTTTCAAAACAGCATTGTCTGGATTGGTATACGACACATCATCTATGAAAATTGTTGGGATAATGCGTTTTCCTTTATTGGTCTTTTCAACCAATTTTGCAGCCCAATCGTGTTTATCTACTTCAATAAATTGAAAATTGATATGATTGTCCTGCAAATATGATTTCGCACGTTGACAGTCTGGACACCAGTTTGCTCCATAGAGTACCACTCTTCCATTTTTATTGATTCCCAATGTATTTGCAAGTATGGCATTATCAGGATTAGTAAATGGTTTATCATTAATAATGATGGTGGGAATTATTCGTTTTCCATTGTTTATGGCTTCAACCCTAGCCGTTGCCTCTTTATCTAAATCAACATCTATAAAATTAAAATCGATGTTATTTTCTTTTAAATATGCTTTAGCTCTTTGGCAATCTGGACACCAATCGGCTCCAAAAAATTGTATAGTATTCATTATGTAAGTTTTTTAAAAATTGTTATAGTTTTTTACGAATTCAACCTTATCATACCTATTGGCCAGACTCATATTTATCACATGAAATAACACTAAGAAAATGAAAATGTTTTTAACTTTTAATTGCTTCATTTTTAGAATTGTATATTTTATTGATTAATATGATACTCATTAAAGCAATTGGTAACGCCAATAATAGCCAACCACTCACTCCGCAAACCAATTCGAAAATAAGTTGTTTTATAGTGTGAAAAAACGAGGATTCAAAAGCATTTTTAATTTCTACAACCGTTAACAATGTGTGTTTTGTATTAAAAATGGTCTCTCCTACATGGATAAATGGCATGAAAAACAGAAACTGTAAAGGGCTTGCCACATAACTGATTACAACCATAATTGGCAGATTAAGCTTGAATTTAACTGCTAAAAAAGTTAAAAGAATTGTAGTAACACCAAATACAGGAATAATCGTGAACAGTAAACTCACAATAACAGCTTTAATTATTTCATTTATACCTAACCCTTGCTGAAAAGGTTGTTTGATTTTTTGAAATAAAGACTGAAAAGTGATTTGCATTTTATAGATTGTCAGCTAATTATATAAATAGACTAACTTACCCTTCAATCCTGACAAATACCTATTGATATTCAGTCTATTTGATAAAGTGGATGATTGGAAATTATCTTGGTTATAGTAGAAGGATTCATATATCGTTCGCTTTTTTCATCTGCTGATAAATTAACAGCACCAAGCCAATTTGCTCTTTTAAGATTTTTTCTAACCTCGATACTCCACTCTAAAAGTTGGTAGCCCAAACCATGATTGATGCAACTCAAATCAGTAATAAATTCCATACGATCAACCTTTTTAGGAGACAAAAGCTCTTTTTCTGCAACGGAGAGCATTTTGCCAAATCCTTTGTTTAAGTAATCTGATATATGTGACAATTCATGCCCTAAAACACCGATTTGAGCATTATAGTTTAAGTTTTTAAAAATGATGGAATTGAGATAATCAGTGCTTTTCTTGCTAATCGTTATAACATAAGTTCGTTTTTTAGCAGAACGAAACATGCTAAAAAAAGTTGGCCTGGTGGCTAAGGGTGTTTTTCGGTCTCTTAATCGAAATATAATTTTAACCTCCTTAAGTTCGGGGAAATACGACAATGCAACGAGCATTTGTTTTTCGTAAGCTGCAACCAAGGTTTTATGGTTCCCAAATTCTGATTTTAAATTTGCAAATTTTTCAGTAGTTAAACTGTCTTGATAAAAAGATTTTACAATTTCTTGAGCTTTTAATGCATTGGAAAACAAACCAAATATGAGACTAAATAAAACTATTTTAAAAAAAATCCCATAACTCATGTTAGGCATTATGTTTGAGATTAATTGTATTTAAAACATGCAGTTTATTGCCCATAGATCTCACACTCTGGTTGAAAGGCAAACCAGGCAAAAGCAAAATGATTCCCGCTACGAATGGTTTCTAAATGTATTCCTTCATGTTTTCCAGCAATACATTTTCCAGCAATAGTCCATTCTGAGTTTGTTTCTTTATCAAAAAAACTATCCCCCTTTTTTATAAATGTTAAGGTTTTACCATCCACTTTTGGCGAAAACACCGTAACAGCACCAACTGCTTTTGATTTATCAATTTCTTTGGCATCTAAAACTGAAAGTGTTTTGGTTTCGTAAAAAATAACCAAAGGATTGTTGTTTATGCTATCGTTAATAACCGTTTCCTTTTGGATCGTTGTTAAGGGATAAATTCTTGTAGTTCCATCAAATGAAACATCTACAATGCGTTCCATGGCAGGCAAACGCTCATCCACGGTTTCCTTAAATAGGAATGGCGTTTTATTGTTTATATCATCATAATTGACATAAGGGTTTTCGGCATAATTAACATCTCCCAAACCGTTATGAGTTGATAACACTTTTCCGTTAGGGTAATTTTTTGAAAAATCACTTAATGAAATAAGTAAGGATGGAATAAACTCTAATTCAGCTCCATTTAAATCACCAACAAGTGCTTCGCCTGTAAACTGTTGCCACCAGGATTCGGTTTGTCTATCCCACATCACCATATCGCTTTTCCTCAACATGCCGGAAACACCAAAATCCAGTAAATAGGTTTGGCCATTAAACTCTAAATTCCGATTGAAAGCAATGGCTGCATTACAAAGCGGACAATATGTGGCTATAATTGGAACGCCACCTATGTTATCATTTACAATTTCATGATACATTAACACGCTTAACGGATATGCTTTTGCTTCTTTGTTAATTTCAATAGCAATAACGGGTTCGTGCTCAAAATAGGTTTTTTTTGCCTCTTCAATGGTTATGAAACTTGGCGTATTTATCGGTGGTATTTGGTCTGGTTTTAACAGGGTCAAAAACTCATCGAGAGGTACACTATTTTTGGACAAATCGGTTTTCCATTTTGTTTCAATTTGTCTTGGATTTTGTTGTGCATTCATGTTTTGAAATTGAAAGCCAATTACCAATAAAACTAGATAAAGATGTTTGTTTTTCATTTTATTACGTATTAGTCTATTATATAATTGTTAAGCTGGGTTTCCCAACTATAGTCTTTAAATGAGAGTTTATAGTTAGTGAAATCTTGATTTAATACCTTCCCCAAAACGTTTTTAATTTCTGAAAAACCTCCGAAATCTCCACTATACCAGTAAAGTAATTTTGAGGTAGATACGGTTTTATTATTCTCTTCAAAAGTAGTTTCAGAATCAAGGAATGATTCCGTAGCATTGTTTAATTCTTCGTCTATTTTTTCAAGCGTATAAAAAGCGATTGGCGGACAACTTTTGGCTCCACAATTTAGAGCAAAATGAACACGATAATCTAGTGTTTGAACTGCTAAATTTTTAATTAACGGTAACACAAACGGATTAGGTAAATATCCAAAACTCTTTTTTATTCGGTATTTCCTTAGGATGCCGTGTTCAATGTCGTCTAAACTAAATGTATTTTGAGCAATCTCAATTGATTTTTCAGAAAAAATGGTTTTCCTTTTAGAATGGTTTGAATTGGATAACATTTGAAAATAGGCGTTGTATATGTTAATCCAAAAGGCTTTTTTAGCATCATCACTGTTTAATTGTTCCTGAAGGTCTGTAATAGAAATAGCCCTTAAGGGTTGTTCTTCAAGGTTTGAGGCCTTATTTAATTTTACATTAAGCAATAATACACTTGAAAGTTCTACTAAAAGATTCGGAGTTTTAATAATCATATTTAATAGTTCATATTTGGGACATGGAAAAATTAATGGGCTTTTTAATTGACAAATTCATTATCCAAAAATTTAGAATCGATTTCATTAGGTTAGTGCTTTAAGTAACAGACGTATGAAAACTAATATACTGACATTATTGCATTCCTCACAAATACCTATCTGCCCATGTTGCAATAATATTACCTACATATTCTGAATCTCTTTTATCTGACAATAAATGATCGGCTCCGTTTAAAGACACAAAACTTTTTGGGTGGCGCGCAGCTTTGTATATCTCGGCGGCATTTTCTATACCAACAGTGGTGTCATGTGGTGAATGCATAATAAGAATCGAATTTCTAAATGCGTCCAATTTTTGCTTGATGTTTTGATCTTGAATATCGTCTATAAAATGTTTTTGAATGGTGAATTCTCTTCCTCCAATGGATACTATAGCTTTTCCTGATGCGTTAATTTCGGCAATACTATTTTTAAAAAGATGCGCTACATGCTCTGGATTTGAAGGCGCACCAATAGTTGCAATGGCTTTTACCGAAAGAATTTTTGCCGATGCAAATAAAACGGCAGCACCGCCGAGTGAATGGCCAATTAACAATGAAGGAGCTTGATAATACTCTTCCAAAAATTGAGCAGCACTGTATAAATCTTCTACATTGGAAGAAAAATTAGTGTTTTCAAAATCACCTTCGCTCTCCCCTAAACCTGTGAAATCGAAGCGTAAAACGGCGATATTTTTTTTAGTTAAGGTTTTACTGATGGTTCGAACTGCGGTCAAATTTTTATTACAGGTAAAACAATGAGCAAATAGAGCAAATGCCTTGGGCACTTCATTTTCGGGCAACTCTAATCGAGCTACTAAGGTTTGGTTTTGGGAATTTTTGAATGTTATTTTATTAGTACTCATAGTAATTGACTTTTTAGAAATTATTGGTAAATATTATATAGTTATGAAAAGCGTTTAAATTCTTATCCAATTAATTTAATTCAAATTGTACTGCTTTTAGAACTATTAAATTCATGATTAAAAATATTTATAGTTGAATTTTATTTTTTGATATAGTTTCCAGCTCTTTCAATTTTAATTTCCACATTTTTGAAACCTTTTCTAAAATAAATGTTTTCATAAAAGCCCCTATTGTAGTAAAATTTAAATAAACATTTAACTCAACACGAGTAGTGTTTTCGTCAATTTCATGAAGTTTTATCAAATACGAATAATTTTTGGTGAATCGCATTTCCTTGGTTTTTTCGCCATAAGTTAAACGGTCCGAAGATGGTTCGTTTATTGTTTCAAATTTTAAATTACCCAAGTTTAAGACACAGTTATGTTGTGTTCCAATACGGTTTATTCTACTATCATCATACTCAATCCGCTTTACCTCTTTATCCCAAAGATGCCTATATTTAAGTTCACTTAAGTAGGTATAAATATCTTGGATATTGGCATTAAATATTTTTTCATTGCAAATTACTAGCAAATCATTTTTTATGGCATTTCCACTTATTCTGGCTGATTCTAAAACTAAACTGTTTTTTATAGATTCTAAATTTTTATAAAAATAATCTAGATTTTTTAAATCATAAATCTCAGTATTTTTTATCCAGTCTTTATCAATTTTATTTTTGTACAACTCATAAACTGGCGCGGTAAACAACATATACTCTTTAGAAGGAATACTGTTTTTTAATAACCTGTGGATTTTTATCACATCCCTTCCATAAGGTTTCACAATATTTTTAACTTTAATAAAATTCAAATCTCCAAAGTGAACTAAAAATTTCAACTTTAAATTGGTTGTTGTCTTACAGGAACCACAATCACAAATTCGCATCGTATCATAAACTTGAATATGCTTATGAAATGCTTGCAACATAAGAGTGGTTTGTTCGTGTAATTTTTCAAAAGTTGGAGTTTTTGAGGTGTACATAAATAAAGCGTCACCTTCTATTTCTACTAATTGCAAATCAAGAATATTATTATCCAATAAAATTTCAAGTAATTCAGCAATAATATGAATACTGTGTTCTACCTCGGTGTTATTTACAAATTTGGTAAATCCACTAATATCAGGCATAAAATATATTGCTTTTTGCATAGTTTCAATTATTTTCTTGGCGATATAAATAATGATACATTAAACAATAAGGCTGTTTGAAGTGAATTATCAAAGATGATATGGTTATTCGATTTGTTAGAATTGGTCAAATTATAGTTTAAATTTTCTCTAAACCCAATTTCTGAAGCTCCCCAAAGCCATCCTATTAATTTTTTTTCCACCCTTGTGGAAAATTGTATATCCGAACGATGTAAATGTAAATTGGTGTATTCTGAAAATTCATCTCCTAAATTATTCATTCTATAAGATGCCCCATCAAGCTCTACTGTATTTCGCCAAATAAGCCCATTATTGTATTGATATCTCAATCTAATAAACAAAGGTAAAATAGCTTCCATATCCCATTTTTCGTTGAAAATCGCATTTAAAGCTACCACAGGAACTATAAGTGGATCTCCGAAACGATAATTGTAACTAGCTCCTAGCGCATACGAAAAATGGTCATTGACTTTCCAACCCAATGCAGGAGACACGGAAAATTTTAAATAATCAGAAAACGAATTGATGGTTCCAAAATCACCATTTAAATCGGCACTTGCTCTTAATATCCAAAACTTTTTAGATTTTGTGGGTTTTACTATGGAAACATGCATTCCAATACTTTTCAACCCTCTATCTTCTAAATTTTTGTAAAAGGGGTTTAAGTCGGCATCACTAAAATGAAACTCTTCATTATTATATTTTAATCCGGCCATAATTCTTAAATACTCTTTATTTACAATAGGAATTTCGACCTTAGCCAGAAAATGAGTATTCGATTTAATTTCGCTTTTGGTACTCGAAAAATTACCGGATTTATCATTTGTTTCCATTGATATATTCGAAACGTTCTGATATTCTATAACTAGACCTTTTCCAATAGGGATACCTTTTAAAACTGGAACGCAGTACAAGTTGGTTGTATCTTTTTGCGCAAAAGCCAAGAAGCTATTTAAAACTACGAGCACAAAAACTATTTTTTTCATTGTAAATAATTATATTTTAAAATATTTGCTTTGCTATTTTTAGATTCATTGGAAATAAACATGTCGCCATTTTTAGAAAAACACAGACCTTCAGGTTGTTCAAATTGAGCATAATTTATATTAAAAACCTGCATCACATGGCCTTCTCTATCAAACTCGGCAAGCATTTTTCCTATTGAAGAAAGTACAACATAGTTTTTCGTAATAGGATGAATAGCAATGGCGCTAGGTGAGAACTCAGTTTTAACGTGATAACGTGCTTTGATGCTTTTAGGATTGATTTCAAAAATAGGTTTTGGGTTCAATGTTTTGTTTTCAATAGAAAAAGCATATATTTTCTTCACTTTATTTCCTTTAGTTGCTAATAATAATTGATTATCTTCTTGGTCATAGCACAAACCTTCCACATTGTCTTTTTCTGATAAAAATGTTTTATGGATAGTTGTTAATGGATTTTCTAGGTAATTTTTTACTTCAAAAAGAGTTCCATCTGAACGAACAACATAAGCGGTTTTTCCTGCGATAGCAACGTCTTCATAATCACCATCTTTCCCAAAAGATATTGTTCTTATAATAGTTTTATTTTTTAAATCATAAATAAATATTCTACCGTTTTCATCATTATGAGTTACAAACTGATGAGTATTTATCGTATCAATTCCAGATATCTCTCTTAATTTATGAGGCATTTCAAAATATTCTGAGGGTGTTTTTAAATCGTAATGTTTACTTATATCAAATGATGCTTGCGAATTGGGATTGCAAGAGAGAATAACACTAAAAACTGTAAAATAAAAAAAATTGTTTAACATAAAAGATGTTCTTTTATCCAATTATAACTATCCAATTGTGCTCTTTTTGGATTTCTTCTATCCTGAATCAATTCGTTTTTCCCTTCTGAAGTAATCGTTCTTCTTTTGGTGTTATCATCCAATTGAAATTGAATAATTTGATTGATTTCTTGCTTTAAAACTTCATCCTCAATTGGAAAGCCCACTTCTATACGTTTGTTTAAATTTCGGTTCATCATATCTGCAGATGAAAGAAAAATACTTTCTTTACCGGCATTATTAAATTTATAAATTCTAGCGTGTTCTAAATACATATCTACAATCCTAAACGCACTTATGTTTTCACTAATTGTTTTAACTCCTGGTAATAGTGAACAAATTCCTCTTACAATTAATGTGATTTTTACTCCCTTTTGGCTAGCCTCATAGAGTTTATTAATGATATCCTTTTCGTCAATACCATTAACTTTTAAAAATATTCCTGATGATTTACCAGCTATATGATTTTCTATTTCATTATCAATCTGGCTCATAATTCTTTCCTTCATATTAAAGCCTGCAACCAAAAGTGTTGCTATGGTTTGGCTCTTTTTTTTAGTTTCTAAAAATTGAAATACTTTTTTAATGTTGTTTGTGTATTTTTTTTCTGAACTGAAAAATCCATGGTCTGCATAAATGGTAGCCGTACTTTCATTAAAATTTCCAGTGGACAAATAAGCGTATTGCGTTATAATTTGATCCATTTTTCGGGTGATCAATGCTATTTTGGCATGCACTTTTAAATTGGGTAAACTATACATGATTTTGATACCGGCTTTTTTCATTTCGTTAGCCCAATGCAAATTATTGTTTTCATCAAATCGTGCTTTTACTTCTACAAAAACTGTAACTTTTTTTCTATTTTTAGCAGCACTAATCAAGGCATTGGCAATTAAAGATTCGGTTGAAATTCTATAAAGTGTAACTTTTATTTCAGTCACATGGCTATCAATGGCAGCCTGGTTAAAAAACTGTAATACATAATGATAGGAATGATATGGAAAATGCAAGAGTTGGTTTTTTGCATCGATAACGTCAAAAACAGATTTGGAATTTTCAAAATCATGATGCTCTAAAGCAGGATAATTAGGGCTTTGAAGCTTTGGCTTTAATGGATTTGGAAATTGGAACAAGTCAAATAAATTGTGATATTTTCCACCAACAATCATCTCCCGTTTTTTAAGTTGAAAGGTGTTTTTACAAAATTCAACCATCGCATTTGGCATTGAAACATCATATAAAAATCGGGTTGGTAACCCAGTTTTTCGTTCTTCTATTTTATTTTTGATTTTATGAATCAAATTCCCAGAGGTTTCATCTTCAATTTCATAATCTTCATCACGATTGATTTTAATTGAATGACAAAAAACAATCTCATCATTCATAAAAATTAAATGCAAACACGATTTTATAATTTCATCTAACGATATGATATAATGATGGTTATCCTTTTTTGATAGTAATTTGAATCTACTTAATTTATCAGATGGAATATTGATATAGGCATAACTAAAATCACCCACATTATTCTTTAATTGCACTAAAAAATACAATTCTCTATTGATTAAAAAATAGTTCTTTTTAGTTTCATTTTTTTTGATAAAAACCACTTGTATAAACGAAAGGATATAGCTTTTAAAATAATGTTGAATTTCTTTTATATGACAGCTTTCTAAAGCTTGTCCTTGATATACAATGATATTATTTTGTTGCAATTCTGGAATAATTTGAGTTCTCCATATAGTTCCAAAATGCTCTTGTTGTTGATTAATTTCTTTTAAAATGGCATTTAAAAGCTCACTCTTTCTAGTGCTTTTATGAATAGTTAATCGACTGACTTTCACTCTAAAAAACTCATCTAAATTTGAAGAAAAAATAGCCAAAAACTTAATGCGTTCGTATAGCGGATTTGTAACATCGGCAGCTTCATCAATAATGCACTGATTAAAATAGAGCCAAGAAAGTTCTGATGAAATTATATTTGACTTCATAATTATGCAGATTCTGGATATAATTCGGCATAAGTTATGATCTTGTTTGGCCCTAAACGATGAAAAATGTGTTTTCGTTGAATCTCGTCGCCATTACTCAAACCTGCGGCAGCAATCATTTCTGAATAACTATCAACTGTCTTTTTATGAAAATTTGCAACACGAACATATTTATCATTCACATCTAGACCTTTCATCAAACTTTTATCTTGAGTTGCGACACCCACAGGACATGTATTGGTATTACATTGCAAGGCCTGAATACAACCAATGGCCATCATCATGGCACGAGCGCTATTAACCGTATCTGCACCCAAAGCAATTAATCTGATTATGTGAAAAGCCGAAAAAACTCTTCCAGAAGCTATGACTCTAACATGGTCTTTGAACTTATACTTATTAAGACTATCCACTACAAACGATAACCCTTCACGTAGTGGCAACCCAATAGAATTAGAAAACTCGACTGGTGCTGCTCCTGTTCCGCCTTCACCACCGTCAACGGTAATAAAATCTGGAAGAATTTGAGTTTTTTTCATAGCTTCACAAACTTCAATAAACTCATCTTTACTACCTACACAAAGCTTAAAACCAATTGGTTTTCCTCCTGAAAGTTCTCGTAAGTGCTTCACAAAATGCAATAAGCCTTCAGCATTATTAAAAGCAGTATGATACGGGGGTGAAAGAATATCTGTATGAGGTTCTACATCTCTAATCTTCGCTATTTCTTCAGTGTTTTTTGCTGCTGGCAAAATACCTCCATGACCTGGTTTAGCACCTTGTGAAAGTTTAATTTCAATCATTTTCACATTTTCTAATAAAGACTTTTTCTCAAAAGTATCTGGGCAGAAATTCCCATCCTTTGTTCTGCATCCAAAATATCCTGTACCAATTTGCCAAATTAAATCACCTCCTCCTTTTAGATGGTACGGACTTAATCCTCCTTCTCCTGTATTATGGGCAAATCCTCCCAATTTAGCCCCTTTACTCAAGGCCAAAACTGCATTTTTACTTAGAGAACCAAAACTCATGGCAGAAATATTTAAGATACTCGCACTATAGGGTTGCTTACAGTCTTTCCCTCCAAAAAGTACTCTTGGATTTTGTTCTACCTCATCGTGACGTTTTGGATACATAGAATGTGCCATACATTCATACCCTACTTTATATACATCTGATTTTGTTCCAAAAGGTGTGGTGTCGTTTTCGTTTTTGGCACGAGAATAAATTAACGAACGAAACATCCGATTTATAGGTGTTCCTTCTGTCTCTGTTTCCACAAAATACTGTTGAATTTCAGGCCTAAATGACTCTAAAAGATATCTAAAATGTCCAATTACAGGAAAGTTACTTTTTATGGCATGCTTTTTTTGAATAATATCAAATACACCGATAAGTATAATTGGAACAAAGACTAATAAACTCCATAAAATGGGTTTCCAAAATATAGAAATAATTCCGATTGTAATTAAAATAATAGTGGCTGTTGTAACAAATATTTCTCTTGGTTTCATTAGTATAAATTATATATTAAAGGGGGGCTTTATAGTTTATAGAGCATGTGGTTGTTTAAAATCCAAAACCTAATCCAAACATAAATCGACCACCATCATCTGATGAGAAATAGGATGTTTGAAACGTGAAAAGTCCGGCCGTATTTACATATAAACCGCCTCCATAAGCCGTGTGCCATTTGTTGGAATCGTCGTTTTTTAACCAAACCCTACCATAGTCAAAACCAGTAAAGGCACCTAACTTAGCTGGAAGGATTCCCGCATTAAAACGCATAATATGTAAACGCAAATCGGTATTTTGATAATAGGATGACTGCCCAGAAAAGCGCTCATTTCTAAAACCTCTTAATCCATTTTTACCACCAATACTTGCTGCTTGATAAAATTCAAAATTTTGGTTTGAGATGATATGTCCTTTCCAAATAGTTGAAAGTGTTAACCTATCGTCTTTTAAAACTGGGTAATCTAGTTGAAAAGCCGAAGTTAAGTATGCAAAGTTTTGATTGCTCGTTTCTAAATTGGTTTTCCAGCCTGCTTGTACTGAAAACTCGATCCCTAAAGTTGAAAAGGACTTGTTGTTTTTGTTTATAAATGAATAGGCCGTTTCAACTCCCAAAAATTGTTTGGCCTCTTGGTCTTCAATAGTTAGATTTTGTTCGACAAAACGATTTTCATTATCATTTGGCTTGATATATTCAAAAGGAATACCAACCGTAAATTCACTTCCCAAATGACCTCTTTTCACAAATAAAGCTTTAAAATTAAACTGCTCTAAACGTGTTCTGTAAAATTCTATATCTAAATCATCCTCAAGGTTTTCGGTTTCATTTCCAAAACCAAAAAAGTTTTGGGCAAAAGCAGGTGTTGAGTATCGTGTTTCAATTCTTAAATTAGACTTTCCAAATATTCTTGCAATTTCTCCCGTATATCCAACTTCATAACCACTGGTCGCTGAGAAATATTTGGCTTCAATACTGTGTTTTTGTGTAAACGGATTTAATTCAAAACCATATTTTGTAAAAATCGTTGATGCTCCAATAGTAAGTCCTTCGTCTGGATTGTACCCAAAGGTTGGTAATACTTGTCGTAGATTGTGTTTAAACTTATTAAAATCATAATTATTAGGCTCATATTCGTCTGATAATCTTTTAAATACATTTTCACCCTCAAACACACTTTCTTTTGATTTATAATCATAGACCTTAATGTTTTTCTTGTTTTCGATGCTGTAGCTGTCTTTATTTTGACCTCCAATTAAACGTATTTTAATTTTAGAATTATGAGTCCCTGAAACACGAAATTGATCCTTATCATCTAAACCATAAAGCCAAATTTCATTGGTAATATTGGGGTCAAATATTTTATCAAACATCACATCCTGTTCTGAAATAGTATTTTTGATCCGAGTTATCTTAACTTGTGTCAATCCGTTTTCTAATCTGGTAATTTCAAACAAATCATCTTTATTGGTGCCTTGAAGAATGACATTTCTATTGAGAGTTGTATAGTAAGTTTCGGCCCATTCTACAATATGTGTTCTTCTATTTTTTAAATGTTTAATAATCTCTTTAAAATTCTGGTCTTTAAATTGACTTGGGAAATCTAAAACCGCCTGATCAATAGCTTCATTTGTTAACTGTTCTTGTAGAAATTTCGCCTGATCCAACCACTCATTCAAACTGCTTTTGTTTATTAAAATCTTATCAACTTTATAAATAATTTGGTTGAAGTTGTTAACGTTTCTAATATCATCACCATAGGATTGCATTAGCCTGAGCGAAGGTATTAAACGTGTTATCGCTACAGTTAAAGCTCCATCAAATTTTGGAAAGGCTTGATCTCTATCTCTGGGAATTGGAGCAAAAGTAATAGTGCCGTTTTGATTTGTGTAGGATGCCCAACGATACTGATCTTCATGCCGATCCCAATCACCCAACCACATATCAAACAAGCGTGTTTTAATATATTGTTGATGGTTGATATTGTATTTTTCGTCTTTAGTTATTTTTTCAATTACCTCATCTGTAGAAACAATATCATCCGCATTGCCAAATGATGCTTGCGATTTAAATTCCTTGGAAACTCGTTCTTCAATTAGATATAAACCATCGCCTAAATAATCGTTATAATTACCTAAAGCCTGTTGTTTGGGCACATAATACAACTGCGGATTGGTATGATAAACACCAACAATATCAGATAATCCACCATTAAGTAATGCTCCAAAAGGATAGGATGTCGTGTAGAAATCCATTATAAAACGCTCGGTAACGGTGTTTTCCAATCGGTCTTTCATATAATCTTCCTGAAATGCTTTGACTTGAATAAATTGTGTGGCACTTTTTCGCATGCGCCGCATAACATATTCTTTTCCGTCCTTATCTTCTAATCGCAATGATACTGTTTGATTTCCTCCACCTAATTTTACGGGATTCAATCCGCCGAACAGGGTATCTAAATTAACTATCTGAAAATTGTATTTATTGTAATATAATTGGCGATAATGATTTCCAAAAAAAGAGTTATAGGCTTTTGATTTGTCATCGATATGCTTGTTATAAATTGAAGCTGTTATGCTTTTTTCTTTTGGAAAGCCCGAAATAGAAAAAGGTTGTTCTTTTTGTGTTTCTCTAATTACTTTTGAATGAATTAATTGATTCGTTTCATCGTAATAGTGAACCGTTTGATGGTTTTCTTGAATGTTTAAAACCGCAAACCCCAAGCCTCCATAACTAAAACTTGAATCATCTTTTTGATAATGGCGAACCGGATTTACCTTGGAACCCGATCCACTAATGATTTGTGGAATATTGTTATGAACCAAATATTGTAAATTATGCTCATGTCCAGATACGACAATGACATTATTTTTATATTCTTGTAAAATTGTTGTGATTTTATTTGAAAGCTCTCTATAACGTGGAAAATTTAAATCGGCTGGACTTATTCCAGAAGCATTTCTTAACACATTTAATGGCGCTTTCAATGGATTAAACGGGAATTGACCACCATGACTGCCATTGCTTTCTAATGGATGGTGCATGGCCAACACTATGGTTTTTCCTTGGTTTTTATTAACTAATGATTTGAATTCTGCAATAAATTTTTCTCTTGATTTCATATCGCAACCATCGTTCATTTTTGGGTGCTTGTCCCAATTAGTCAAGTACCACTCACTGTCAACAGTGATTACAACAATATCATCTGAAACATCAAAACTTTCTAAAGGACAAGCGTTTTGGGGAGAAAAACTTTTTTTCCCTAAAGCATCTTCAACCAAGTTCTCTTGTGCTTTCAAGCCATCAATGCCAGAATACCAATCGTGATTTCCTGGAACAAAAATGACTTTCCCTTTAAAATTACGAGCCACATCCATTTGTGACTGCAAAGCGGCTAAAGCTTCATCTTTATTAATGTTTGGGATGCCCTCAGGATAAATATTATCGCCTAAAAACAATAAAACATCATCCTTTTTTGAGCTTTTAATATTTTCATTTAACGCTTTAAGGGTTTTTGAAGGTTGATTATTTTCTAATTTACCAGCATCACCTATTAGAAAAATGTTTATTCCAGAAGTATTCTGTGCAGGCTGGGACACCGCTTCAATTTGCCCATCATAGGTAGCACAAGACTGCACTATATAAAGAATTAAAAAAAGGGGAAGTAGTTTTATGACCTGTTTCATTTTAATAGGGTTAGTTTACTAATTAACAGACATAAAAAACATGAACTCCTGACAAACTGAATAAATCAAGTTTTTAAGTATACCTTGAATTTGACAACGTTTTTTATAATCGGTATTAATTTGTCTCCATTTATTTTTCCTTCTTTGACATACTAAAAGTAACATGCACTGGTCATTGTTCACTTTCATTTGAAAAGCTTTATTTCAGCTTTGCCTCAAGAACTATAGTATAATAGCCTAATGTCTTGTTTTAGGTTTAAAAAGCACATCATAAAGATAAACTATTTTGTATTTCTTTTAAATACTTAATACAAAATGGGCTCCGTTGTTTTCATAAAAAATTAGATTATCATCTCCTGTTAACAAAGCATTAGCCAATGAATAGGATTTCTCGTAAATATTTAAAGCAGTAAAATCAGGAACTATTTCATCTGATAGTAATCTGTTCACGTCCTTTAATTTTTACTTTACTTTAAAATATTTCCTCTACTTTTTTAATTTTATTTAAAAACAATTTGGCTATTTGGATACCTGCTAATATGATGAATACCACAGCAAATATTGGATTGAGATATGGTGTTATTTCTATGTTGTTTTTAACTAAAATATATTGACCTCCATATACAAAAAATAATATTCCAAATCCCGTTCCTATCAAAGCTCCAATAATAAATATTAAATTGGCCTTTTTAGTTAATTTAAGTTTTTTGGTTCGAAAAACATAAATGTAAATCCCAGACCAATAGGGCCATTGCATCGCATTTAGACTATTTAAAAGCAGACCTAATATAAAAGGGTATTGTAATAGCTGTAATTGTGATACGCTAGAGTTCGTATTATTGCTAATATTGCTTATAAAATATCCTGCAATACTAGCTAAAAACAGTATTGTAAAAATGTCTATAAATAGCACTAATTTTTTTTGCTTTACCAACCATTTAGCAACAACACTCACTATTTTAAGGACAAAAAACTCAACTACTATAATTCCGAGAATAAAAGAAATAATTGCAAAATTACCTTGTTCAATTAATATCTGTAAACCAATTACATTAAGGTAGCCCAAAGGTAAAGAACCTACGAAACTAATTATAAAACCTAGTAGAAAAGAGTTGTTTTTAAAACCAAATGTATCCATCCATTTCATAATTATGAAATGGCTTTTAAATGATTCGTCAATCTTTTACTCTCAATAACCAGATTTCTAGATTGTTGAAAATTTAAATAAGAATATCCCTTTTGATGATTATAAGTACTAATCTTATATAAAATATTGTAGTGCTTAATAATCTCTTTCCATGCAAAAAAGATGGAATGCTTTGGATCATAAATATGGGTTGGTTCACTTCCTGCACCATTGAGCTCTATAATGGAAAAATTTTTACCGTGCTCCAAATCTTCACGGGATTGAAACATAATATCCAATCTTCCAAAATGAAAGTCTGGGATTTGTAAACAAATTGAATTGATTGTTTGAGTTAGTTTTTCGTTAGCCCAATGGCTAACATCGGTAAATTTACTACCTCTTACATGATTGCCAAAAGGCACTAAATTGCGAGTTTCTTTTTTGGATAAGACCTTGTTTAACTCTTTACCATACTTTTTCTTTAGGGTTGTTAATTGTAAAGCAAATCTTGGGTTTTGTTCTATAAGCTCTTGAACCGTGTTTATTCCGTTTCCTTCAACTATTAAAAATTCTTTAAATACAATTCCAGATATAACGCCTTTGTTTTGGTTAGGCATTCGATAATAAAATACGCCTACTTCAAACGGATAATCAATACATTCCTGCACTAAAAAATCATAATTTGTTTTTTGCAAATACGTGTTTAATGATTTCCATGAGTTAATTTTTTCAACTCTTAGACCTTGTAAACCCATATCTGGCTTAATAATAAATGGAAAATGAATGTTAGTCTTCTCTAAAGCTTTTTTTATGGTTTCAAGTTTTTGGTTTGCTTTAAAAAACAATGTTTCCGGATAATAGTTTTTAGGGATTAAATCATAAATTTCTTTTTTGCTTTCTAAAGCAAAACCTCCATTTATAATTTTGGGATTACTGGCATTAAAAAAACCTAGTGAACGCGCTTTGATACTCAAATATATCCAATAGAAAAATATTGGAAAATAGACCACGTTGGTATTCCAATACTCCCAATTTAAGAGTTTATAAACGGTATTTTGTAGCGTTCTCAAAATGTTATGTTCTCTGTTATCTTGTTTTTCACCTTATCTATATAAGTCATTTCAACCTTATTATTTTTCAAAACTAATTGCGTTATGCTTACTGTTTTGATTTTGTCTTCACGATTAATAACCAATCCATATTCTGTATTCTCTGCATGAGAATTACTGTGAAATGACAATATATTACCAGCATTTAGAGCTTTTTCTGTATTACAATAATTTTGAAACCATTGCTTTCTTATATCTCTCTGATTTTGATTGTATAAAGTGGCAGAACTCCAAAAATGTGGTTTATCAATTGATTTTGGGATGATATGCTTTTTAAGTCCATCCCATTTTACTTCTGTTAATATATTCTTATGAAAAATGATTAATGTGAAGGGCTCAATTTGTTTCAAATTCATTTCATAAAAATAAAATACAGGGTCCTGGTATGCTATTATTTCCATTAAAACAATCCCTCTACTTTTACTATAGCCCTCTTTTTTTTGGTGCTTTACAAACGCTCCATTAAGTAAAACTATACTAGTGCCATCGTCTTTGGCAACAATCCAAGTACCGCCAGCTTTCTCGTCTTTTGGGTAGAGCAACGCCACCTTATTTTCAAAATATGGTTTTGGTTCTATAGTAGGGCGATAACTTTTTTCATCTCTATTAGAGGTTAAAAGAAACCCATCTGCTAATGGAACAAAACTTACTGAACACATTGTTTTTTATATCTTATAGTTGCCGGTGCTAACCCAAAAGTATCATCAATAAAATTCAAACATTTCACTTCTAGCAAACCCACTTTAATCAAGGCTTGATGATGGATACTGTGCTCTAAACAATAGGCTAATTCTCTAAAAAAAGAAGTTTCAATTTGAATGAGTCCCCCGTCTTCTTCACAAAAATTACCCTCTAAAATCATTTGCCTATCCCTTTTGTCTTCATTTAATTTTGAGCAAATGTCATCAATCACTTGGATTGCAATCCGGGTATCGGTTTCAACTAAAATATTTCGTTCTCGATTATCATAGTTTATAACTTTAGATTCCAAACCATTTAAAATACTTTGATAGAATTCGAGAATATGTCTCACATGTTGCCCAATGGTTGCACCAAATAAGGTTGTAGACTGAAATGTATATTGGTCTTTAGTTAACTGAAGCAATACCTTTTTTATCTCTTTTAAATTATATTGACAATTGATTTGCATTTATGCTTTATTTAAAAGTTATATCCAGCTGCCCCGCCACTTTCTATATTAACGCGTAATCCTAAGACAATGCGGTTAACAAAATTGAAATAAGCAACGACCAGTGTAGCATCTAATATAGCTTCATCAGTTAAACCGATTTGTTTTAGCTTATTAATATGTTCTGGTTCTTTAAACTCCACAGGTTTTAATGTTAAGTTTTCTGCGAATTGACAAAGCAAAAGTTCCTTTTCAGAAAGATTTGCTTCACAAAAATTGTTTTGTAACCGAAGGATCCTTTCCTCATCTTTCCAATAATTATTCAAGGCTTCAGAATGATGAATTTGACAGTAATGACAATTATTAGCTACAGATGTAACAACCGCCATCATTTCTCGTTCTGCTCTTGAAAGTTCAGATTTTGAAAACATGATTTCCAAATACAAATCCATGTGTTTAACGATACTTTCTGGTCTTAAACTCTGGATTTTATGAACTTCGGCTAGCTTTCCTCTTTTCGATATTAAGTCATCATAAATATCTTTTAATCTACCGGTAGCTTGATTGTAGTCAATAGTCTTTATAATTGCCATTTACTTTAATTTAAAAAATAGACGCCTCATTTTGGTTTCCTGACACAAGGTTTTGATATTTAAAAATTTATTTTTTCCAGCTTCTACCTGCAAAAGCAGCATCCAATTCTGGATTTGTTAAATGATTTGAATAGTTACTTAATGTTTTAACCGCTATTCCTGCAACAATACCTAATACATGCGCCTCAGTATATCCTGTTGCTAAAAACTCGTCAACTTCAGCTTGAGAGACATGCCCTCTATTTACAGTAAGTGAACGCGTAAGCTTTGATAATGCTGCTAATTTAGCATCAGGAACCTGTTTATTATCACGAATAGCATTTGTGACTTCGGTAGGAACCTTACTCATCATATCACCCACAAAACTGTGAGCTGCCATACAATATTCGCAATTATTTTCATAAGCAACCGATAGAAAAACCACTTCTTGTTCTACAGAATTAAAGCCTGAATTGGCTCTAAACGAATTATATGTGTAGGTATACGCATCTAATAAAGCGGGGTTATTCCCCATTTTTTGATACATATTTGGAATAAAACCTAATCCCTTTTTGGTTTTATCTAAAATCTCTTGTGAAATGGACGAGATTGAATTGTTTTCTAATTTTAAATGTGCCATTTTTATCTGTGATTAAAAAACAATCTTGATGAACACATCAAGATTGTTTTAATTTCAATTTTTATTTGAATTAATATTGTGCTTCTACTGTAACTTCCACAGTTTTGGCAATGTTAGTAGATGGTTTGCCGCTTTTAAACGCAACTTCATAGTCGGCCAAAGTGATATTAAACTTGGAATTAAGACTGATACTTCCGTCTTTAACTACAACAGTTGCTTTTTCATTAATCGGCTTGGTAACGCCATTTATTGTTAAATCTCCAGTAACAGCGGCTCCATAAGACCCATCTTTAGAAAAGTTTACAGCGTCAAGGTTTGCTATTTTACCGGTTAATTTAGCTTTAGGGTTTGCTTTTGTATTTAAAAACTTTTTACTGTTAAAATGTTCTTGCATCAGTGCCTTTTCAAATTCAAAGCTTTGCATAGGTACTGAAAAAACAATATCTCCTGAAGCAGGGTCAATAGTTCCTACAGAAGCATAATTATTAGCTTCAATGTTTTCAGCAGGCGTTGTGGAAAAGAATTTAACGTGTGTTTTTGAACTCACTTGCTTTTGCGCAGAAACTGTTAGTGAAATAGTGACTAAAGCGATAATGGTTAAGAATGATTTTTTCATTTTTTAAAATTTAATTAATTATTGTTTACTTGTTTATTTGGACACGATGTCACATTTATCGAGTATGACGTTTTCATACATTTCTAAATCAGGGTCGTACGCCGCGCCAGAACGTATAACACCTTTTATTGTAATCTCATCACCAATTTTTATTGCATGGGTATGAGCATTCGTTTCCTTAGTGAACGTTGCACTCACACCGGCTTTATCTGTAGCATTTTTAAGAAGTATTACTTTTTGGTTATTAAAATCTTCAGAGATATCGGAAACGATTCCTGTGATTTCTAAAACTTTAGAATTACCTTCTTCGTCAAGATATTTGTCATTTGCAACTTTAGCATCAGTTAGATATTCATTAACAATAGCACTTGCGCTATAACTAAAATCTGTTTGAGTAGCTTGAACGTCCCTCGCAGGTTTATTGAACATGTATAATCCTATTCCTATGGCGATTAAAACACCTACTGCTAGGGTAATTAAGATTTTCTTTTTGGTTGTCATATAAAAATTATTAGTAAATTTTGATTAACTGGATGAATAGACTTTAATTAATGAGTTCCTGACAATTAAATTGGAAATAATTGTTAAACTATTCTCATTTTATTAATTTCCAGCAGCTTGCGTGGACTTCTGATAGTGATAAAAAAAAAGCACCACAATTTCTTGTAGTGCCTTTAGATTTATGAATTCCTATTAATTTAGGGCTTATTTATTTTATCAATAATTTTTTGTTTTCTTTCATTAGATAGATCGACATCCTTATTGGATCCATTATCAAATAATTTAGAAATTGCGTTATCAATAAATTTAGATTGATGCTCATAAGCTGTACACGTTTTACACATAGATTTATGAAAATACAACTGAACCCTCTCTTTTATAGATAGTGGCATTAGAAACTTTTTATCAATTAATTCTGTAGTTTTTTTACAAGAATTCACCATTCTATCCATTATTCTTTTAAACAGCATTTTTCAATTTTTTAAAGAGTAATTATATCCATTTCATTTCTAAACATTTTTTTAGAACTAGTTTAGCCCTATGAATGATCTGCCAATAATTGGACACTGTGATATTTAATTCCTGACAAATCTCACCTGCTTTTTTATCTGTTAGATATTTTGAGGTTACTGCGAGCTTCCAATTTTCAGGTAAATCATCCATACAATATTGCATCACCTTGTTGAAATCTGGGTTATCCAACAATTCTTCATCTTGATTCCAAATAGGATTAATAGTATAGTCCTTCCAATCTTCGGTTTCATTAAATAAACCGTCAGAAATCTCGGTAGCTTTTTCTTCAGATAGGCTAAAAGTCTTTTTTGTTGTTTTAGCACTTAACCGGTAATAATCAATAACTTTATTATTTAATATTGAAAATAGCCAGGTTTTAGGTTGGCTATTACCTTTAAATGAATCTAATTTATTAAAGGCAGAGAGAAATGTGTCTTGCACCAAATCTTCTGCAACTTCTTTACAAGATGTTTTATAAAAGGCCCAAGAAAAAAGAGCATCGCTGTGCTCACTAACCCAGCTTTCGATAGTTTTTTTTGAATCTTTTTTGATGACTTCCATTAGGAAACAATACTATTGTAATTCAAATATACTATTTTTCAATCGATGCTCATACTTTTATACATACCTACTCATCTGTATTAATGTTTTAAAGGAATAATATGTGTTTTGATACCAATCAAATTGAGTGTAATAAACAAAAAACCAAGACACAAAAGTATCTGGGCTGTAGTAACGGGAACTGGATTTATTTCTTTGCGACAAAAAGAAAAGCCTCCAGATTACTCTGAAGGCTTCATTGTAGCGGGAACTGGACTCGAACCAGTGACCTTCGGGTTATGAGCCCGACGAGCTACCTACTGCTCTATCCCGCGATATCATTACAAAATAATTTACTTAGCTTTTAACTTTCGGTTCATAATGCCGACCAAATCATTTCGGAATGCAAATATACGTCAATACTAATATTAGTTCCAAATTTATTTAGAGATATAAACCTAGAATTATTGGGCGCGCTCAAATTGGAAGTTAAGGTGTTGACCTCACATATTTTACTATAAAATTCGGGTTTTTGTAGATTCCTGCTATTTAAAAAATGAAAGAGTCTATTGTCTTTTTAATTATAGCTACAAGGAATAACCAACCGCTTTTTTTAAGTATAATCAAAAAACTCCCAGCATTTAGATGCTGGGAGTTTTTAACTAACTCAATTCATTCAAAACTTCAAAACAGTAAAAAACTAATCTTCCGTGTCTAGTGTTGCAAGAGTACCTTGTGAGTTTACATTATTAAAATCAAACTGTTGTAAACTTGGAGGTAATTTGGATTTTAAGCTGGTAAAATTGCTTTTAAAAGCATTATTACCCAATACCAATATTTTAAGATTGGTTAAGTTGGCCATTTCTGTTGGTAGATCACCGTAAAAGGCATTGTTTGATAATATAAGCTCTTCTAGATTTGCTAAATCACCAATAGAGGCTGGAATAGTTCCAAAAAAGTTGTTATCAAATACACTTAACACTCTTAATTCTTTTAAGTTGGATATTTCAGAAGGCAACTTCCCTATCAAACGATTACTACTCACGAGTAATGTTTTAAGATTGGTCAGTTTACAAATAGAGCTTGGTAATTCTCCACTGAAATCGTTATTGTATAATTCCAATACTTCAAGATTTTGCATTTTATCAATAGATTTAGGGATAGAACCCTCCAATTGATTCATAAAAAGTTGCAATGAAACTAAAGTACTGAGATTGGTTATCGATTCTGGTAATGGACCTTCCAATTTATTGAACGCCATATTGCATGCTCTTAATTCCGTTAAGTTTCCTATTGAACTTGGAATGTTTCCAGTAATATTATTTCTAAAGAAATTTATTTTAGTTAGGTGAATTAAATCCCCAAATGACTCAGGTAAATTTCCTTGCAGATTATTATATTCCAAATTTAATTCTACAACTTTATCGTCTTTAATAACTACACCATACCACGTTGTAATAGGAGCATGTAAATCCCAGGTGTTAATCCAAGATTCTCCTTGAGTGGTTTTATATAAAGATATTAATGCTTGCTCTTCTTTGGATGAAATATTTGCGAATGCAAACAAGGTTACCAAGCAACATACTAAAGTGATTTTTAAGGTCTTCATAATCGTAGATTTTTTTGAGGGTGCACATTTATACTACGAATATATGCAAACATCGTTGAACTACCAATTATTTTCGATGAACTGCATGATTTAAAAATGAAAATATTTTTAATTGGCTGTTATTCAGTCTTTTAAAAATTTATGACTATTGGGCTTTTTTAATTTGAAAGCTCGTAATTACATTGTTTTCTATACTGATAACCAGTTGAATTGGGTTACAGCATACCTCACAATCTTCAATATAATTTTGATGTTTTTGGGAATAATCCACGAGCATTGAAATCTCTTCCCAGCAGTAAGGACATTGAAAAAAGTGTTCCTCCATTTTAAGAATTTAAAAATTAAAATTTAGTAATTATTCAGTCAATTGTAACACAAAAAATTCAGCATTTAAAAGCTATAAATATCCGCCTAAATTCTAAAAATGGTCAATTTTTTTTGGCACTCTTCCCAAACATTATTGAAATATGTTAAAGGGCTATTAGGATAAATCCTCTAATTCTTCTTGTATACGTTCCCAATCAGACATTAAAGTTTCCAAGGTTTTCTTTTTGGACTGATAGCGATCAA
Source organism: Flavobacteriaceae bacterium LMO-SS05 (assembly GCA_051814705.1). Classification (GTDB taxonomy): domain Bacteria; phylum Bacteroidota; class Bacteroidia; order Flavobacteriales; family Flavobacteriaceae; genus Geojedonia. Next base: position 1,226,643 of record JBPWQW010000001.1, on the reverse strand, counting down.
AAAACTTTGGGTCCGAAACAACCTTATCGTAGTTTGTTGCCAGTTCAACATCTACGATTTTAATATCTTTTTCAAGCTGATTGATTTTTGACTCAATATTGCTTAACCTATTATTTAAAGATTTTCGCTTTTTCTGCTCTTCGTATGATTGTTTGTTGGTTTCTTTAGGCTGCTCTTTAACTACATTCCGCTTTTCAACTTCTCTTAAGTTTTCAACATTGCGCTGTTCTAAATAAAAGTTAATATCACCTAAATACTCTTTGAGTTTATGATCCTTAAACTCATAAACTTTGTTGGTGAGTCCTTGAAGAAAATCCCTGTCGTGAGATACCAAAATTAAAGTACCTTCAAATTTTTTAAGAGCTTTCTTCAAAACATTTTTGGAATTGATGTCTAAATGGTTGGTCGGCTCATCCATGACCAAAACATTAAAGGGTTGCAACAGTAATTTGGCCAGCGCTAAGCGATTTCGCTCGCCTCCAGACAACACTTTTACATATTTATCTACTTCCTCTCCCCTAAACAAAAATGCGCCTAGAATGTCCCTTACTTTACTTCGGTTTTTTTCGTTGGCAGCATCGATCATGGTATCCAAAACCGTCTTGTTGCCATTAAGATAATCGGCTTGATTTTGGGCAAAATAGCCTATTTGAACATTATGTCCAAGTTTAAGTTGCCCCTCATGTTTCAGTTCTCCCACAATGATTTTTGCCAAAGTAGATTTTCCTTGCCCATTTTGCCCCACAAAGGCTGTTTTACTATTTCGCTCAATGAGTAAATCGATATGCTTGAGCACTTGTAAATCACCATATTTTTTTGAAATATGATGAGCTTCAATCACAACTTTTCCAGGTGTTATAGATACTGGAAAATTAAGGGCCATCACACTATTGTCGTCTTCATCAACTTCAATACGATCGATTTTGTCCAGTTTTTTGATTAAGGATTGGGCCATTGAGGCCTTAGAAGCTTTTGCCCTAAATTTTTCAATTAGCTTTTCGGTTTGTTCAATTTGTTTGGCCTGATTTTTTTGAGCTGCCAATTGTTGCTCCTTAATTTCGTTTCTAAGGACCAAGAATTTAGAATAGGGTTTATTATAATCATAGATTCTTCCTAATGAAATTTCGATGGTTCTATTGGTTACAATGTCCAAAAACATTTTATCATGCGATACAATAACAACAGCTCCATTGTAATTTTTTAGAAAATTTTCTAACCATATAATCGATTCAATGTCCAAATGATTGGTTGGCTCATCTAAAAGTAAAATATCATTGTTTTGAAGTAGAAGTTTTGCCAGCTCAATACGCATACGCCAACCTCCTGAAAAGGTATCGGTCAAGTTTTCAAAATCTTCTCTTTTAAAACCAAGACCTTGCAGGATTTTTTCGGTTTCACCGTGATAATTGTAGCCTCCTAAAATCTCATATTGGTTTTGTGTTTCATTTAAATCGACCATCAATTGATGATACTCATCACTTTCATAATCGGTGCGCACTACTAATTGATGGTTGATATCATCAATTTTTGCTTCAAGCATTATAATTTCCTGAAACGCTTGATACGCTTCTTCCAATACCGTTCTTCCAACAACAAAATCTATATCCTGTTTTAAAAAACCTATACTCAAATTCTTTTCTGCAGCTATTTGTCCGGAATCTGGTTCCATCTCTTTAGAAAGAATTTTGAGCATGGTAGATTTTCCTGCGCCATTTTTACCAATTAACCCGACCCGATCTCCAGAGCTTAATTTAAAAGCAATCTCTTCGAATAAATATTCGCCTTGAAAAGAAATGGAAAGATTGTGAATGTTCAACATTATATAACTTATGTTACCGGCAAATAAATTATTTAAATTAATTTTGCCTCCTATTTTAGAAGTGCAAAAATACACAAATCCATGATAAAAAAAGGAACTAAATTATATAGTGTTATTAAGGGAGTATGTCCAAAATGTCAAGAAGAGTCCATGTACCTGACCAAGAATCCTTATATCCTTTCAGATACTTTAAAAATTCACGATCATTGTACGCACTGTAATACAAAATACAGACTTGAACCTTCGTTCTTTTTTGGGTCTATGTATGTAAGTTATGGTGTGGGCATTGTGTTTGCATTTGCCGCCTTTGTGATCAGTTATTTTATTTTAGACAGTAGCATAAATACAGCATTTCTTTCCATTATTGGTACACTAGTTGTATTTGGGCCAGTCATTATGCGTACTTCAAGAAGTCTATGGGTCAACTTATTTATACACTACGATAAGAATTCAATTAAAAAATAAAAGCGCCTTTTATAGGTTATTTGTAACCTCATCTTTACTTATAAAGTGAATCTTGTAATGTCTATTTCTTTTTCCAATGGAAGCTTATTTTCAATACAATTATAAAGCTGTTCAGCCACAAAAGGGGCTATCATAACGCCTCGAGTTCCCAAACCATTTAGAACAAAAAGATTTTTGTGTTCTGAATGTTTACCAACCAAAGGCCTTCTGTCCTTAACCGTTGGTCTAACACCAGCCACTTGGTCTACAATTTTATAGTCACATGAGATAACCGTTTTAAGTTTGTTTTCAAGTTCTTCCCTACCGCTTTCAGTAGCGGCACTTGTTATATCATGCCAATTATAAGTTGCTCCTACCGAATACAAATCGTTTCCTAAGGGAACAATAAAAACAGAAGACTTTAGAATAAAATCTATTTTTAAATCTGGAGCCTTTATAATTATCATTTCACCTTTAGCTACCTGGAGTGGTAGATTTTTAAAATACGGATTATTAACTACGCCAAAACCTTCGGCAAATACAACTTGTTTAGCAATCACGTCTTCATATTCAACATGATCCTGAAGTATTTCTAAAGCCTTGTAATTAAAAGACTCTAATGCGAGCATATCACGATCTTTTAAATAGTTTTTATAGTGTTTAACAAGTTTAGCGGTATCGATTCTTCCTGTTTGAAAGACTTCGCCAAACCCATATGGTGCTGTTATTTTAGGGTTTGAATTCTTTTTAATTTTAATTGACAAATAGTGTTCTAAAGAGGGTTTATCAGCAGCCGAAAACCACTGATTCTGCTCTTCAATGGATGCAAATTTTCTATAAACAGGAAGTTTATAATCTAATACAACCTGAAGTAACTGCTCTAAATCTTTATATTTTGGAATCGCCAGACTTAATAATTCTTTTGCTTTCCAGGCTTCGGTAAATCGTTTTAAAACAACAGGATTGTACATTCCAACCGCAACCATTGAGGATTGCTGGGACGCATCGTCAAAAACCAAGAACGATTTATTATGGATTCTCAATTGCTCACAAAAGGCGATACCTGCCAAACCACAACCCACTATAATGTAATCAACTTGTTTCATTGTTGCAAAAATAGAATAAATTATAATCGAAAGGCTTCCCAGGCTTGGCGAATTGCAGTAACTAAAAACGCCCACTAAAATAGCGGGCGTTTTATTATAAATTAAGATCCAATTAATAAGACCACATATCCATTTCAAAATTACGAATCTTATCCTTAATACGATCAGATTCTAAGAGTTGCATTAAGGCATTATCGGCAACATATTCGTTAACTTGCCTGTCGCCATATACATTTTCTTCTTTGTACATATAACCATTGAATCGTCTAGAATTTAACAAATGATCGAATGACACAGCCATGGCACTGTTTTTATCATTAAATGATTTAGCTTCATGCAGCACTTCTCTTGCCTCTGGGAAGAAAATCCAAAACAATGCGATGGGTTGTTTGTTAGCCTCGTCTTCTGTATCAATAAAGTTGACATCTGGTGCTGCGGGAGCAATACCCAAAAGTCTGTACCTTAATTCACCTAAACGCTTGTCAAAATACCATAATCCTTTAATAAAATAGGCACTGATATCATAGGCTTGAATATCTCTTTTAATAATATATTCGGGAGAGACAAAACCATCCGCATTATATTGTTCAATACCAATATCCAACGTATCAATTTTAGAGATTCTTGGGCCAAGATCTTTTACAGTCAACTTGGTTGTAAAATAAGAATCGTCATACATATTTTTAATCTTTCCGTCCCTGACGGCTTTTACCAAAACATCAAACAATGAACGTCTGTTACTGCCAATATTATTGGTGTCGACAGGAAAGTATAATGGAAAATTAGCACGCTCGTCAAGAACTACTTTTTCCCAAGTCATCTTAGAAAACAAGATGTCCCTATCGTCAACATAACCATATTCCAAGGGTTTGTCGTTATCCAAAGCTAATTGGGCTTCAGTTTTAACGCCAATCTCTTTAGGGTTTTTTGCGTTCAGTAAATTTGCCTGGGCAAACGAACCTGTGATGACAAAAACACCTGCAAGGGTCAATAAAAAACTTTTTAAATTCATCTTATTATATTTATTATTTGGGACAAAGCCTTCTTATATATTAACGTCTTTAAAAACACAAAATTATATTAGTTGGTCAATTCTACAAATACAGGAGATACTCCTTTTAATTTGTAGGCCGCATTATTTTGAATTTGTGCTTTAATATCAAATATCTGAATACCATCGCCACGTCTTGCTTTACGCAAAGCCGATTTGGCTTGATCATTTAATTTTGTACCATTAACTTCAACCGAGGGTTGACCAGGTACTTTAATTTTAAATGACGTGACTTGGATTGGCAATTCAAAATCGAAATCTTCTAAAATTGCACCAATAGTTGCAATTTCAACTGTATTTTTAGGAAGTTTTGCATTGTCTAATTGACCTGCAATAGTTCCGGAAGGTTTAGGAATATCTTTAATCCTAAAAGTTGCTCTATCACTTACAGGTGACCCATCAGGGAGTTTGCCTGTAACATTAATGACTACTTCTCTACCTGAACCTGGGTTCATATTGTATTTCCCAACACCAGAGCCTTTGCTTAATCCAGAAGCACTAGCATTAACCAAATTATCTGGAATACCCGCAAATGAGATGGTCATTGGATTGGTTACACCACGGTAGACCACATTCATTTTGTCAGCAGAAATAGTTGCAGAATTTGGTTTAGGTACGGTCATAAATGTTTGTTCAACAGGCACTTTACGCTCATCACCATTTTCATTAAAAATTAAATTACCTTTAATTTTATGTTCTCCTACACTTCCTGCATTGACATTTAGCCTCACTTTACCTCCTTCAATAGTATATTCTGTATCTTTTAATGCTCTACCATCCAGAGTTAATTCTACTTTATTTGGTTTAGTAGATTCATCTGTTCTTCCCAAAACAATTTCTCCATCAAAGGTTTCCCCATTAAAAAAAGCTGATTTTTTGGTTTGCAATAATGTACCATAATTGGTAAACGAAACTTCTTTTGCCAAGACACCTCTTGACATGGCCGATAACACCTCTGATTCCGTGGTTTTAATATCGGCTTGCAGTTGGGTCATCTTTGTCAATGACGCCACTAATGGATAGCCTTTGTAATGGTAATCTAACCATTTAATGGTTTGTCCATCTCTATTTTTAACAGGTTCTGTTGCAAATTTTCTCTGAACATCTTCTGATATATTTGCAAATTGTGGGCTTTCTGATAAAACTTCACTAACACCATCTCTAAATGTATTGATGTGTTCTAAAAATTTTTCGCCTTCAGGTTTTAATTTATCGCCTATAAAAAAATGCTCATCTAAGAAATCGCCCTTGTCCATAATCTCATAATCCTGAGGATCGTCAACCGTAGCATTCATTCTTGCTTTAAGGTCTGTAAGATAAGCGTTGAATTCATTGGCCAAATTAGAAATTTTATCAGCTTGAGCTTTTAAAGGTTTATATTTTTCTGGTTGATCAATAGCCTGTTGCTCTAAACTTGCCATAAACGCCGCGTTCCTTTCGGTTGAAGCCTCGTTTGACTCGGTTAGCTTTTCATTCATTAATCCAAATGCGGAAAGCACTTCTTTTGACATATTTAATGCTAACATCGCAATGAAGATCAAATACATCAAGTTTATCATTTTCTGTCTTGCAGATAATTTTGCATGTCCCATTTCTAACTAGTTTTTGTGGTTATTTAATTCCGATTTTGGGTTCATTTAAAAACTAATTATTTTTATTCATTGCAGATAACATACCTCCATATACTCCGTTTAAGGAAGATAAGTTGGATGCCAAGGACTGCATTTGTTCTTTCAATTTCGTTGCATTTTCAACAGCTTCTTCATTGATAGTAGCTTGTTTGTTAACGCTTTCCAATTGTACTTTATATAGACTGTTTAAAGATTCCATTTGAGCCGCAGCTAAAGAAAGTTCTTCACTATATTTTTTAGTCGCATTCATGGAATCGGCAGTTGGTGCCATGTTTTTGGCTGCACCTTCAAAATTTTTGATGCTTTCGCCTAAACTTGCCATGAGCTCGCCATCAATTTTAGCATCTTTAAGTAATTCGTCCAATTTTTTGGATAGCAACCCTTCAGGGTTTTTACTTTCTTTACTAGATTTTGATCCTCCAGCCAATTCTGGATATACTAAAGACCAATCTAAATCGTCCTCAACAGGTTCAAATGCTGAAATTGCGAAAATTATTGCTTCGGTAATAAGTCCGATTGATAACATAACGTTACCCGTTAACATTCCTATTTCAAAGTGAGTGATTTTAAATAATGCTCCAATAATTACTATTGATGCTCCGAATCCGTAAGACATATTTATAAACCTCTTACTTGCTCTTGATTGTGCCATAATTTGTTGATTTTAGTTTAAGTTAAAAATACTTAAGTAGGTTAATATTTTATTGTTGTTTAATTATTATTTGTTTTTGGCGTTTTTGGTGACTTCGGTTCCCATATAGTCTTGTACGGTTCTAAAACCAATATAACTACGTGCAGAATCTTGATATTCATAATCTCTTGAACTCACTTGCAAGAAGTAAGCTACATCTTTCCACGATCCTCCACGAACAACTTTACGTTGATTATTTGGGTCATTCACACTTGGGTTAAAGGTTGCGGAATACTCATAGGATCCTGGATCATACGATCCTTCTACCCATTCTGAAACATTCCCAGCCATATTGTATAAGTTGAAATCATTGGGTTCATAAGCATCTGCCTCAACAGTATATAAGGCTTCGTCAGCCGCATAATCTCCACGTAAGGGTTTAAAGTTAGCCATAAAACAACCTCTGTCGTTTTTAATATATGGTCCACCCCAAGGGTATGTTGCGCCTTGTAATCCACCACGAGCGGCATATTCCCATTCGGCCTCTGAAGGCAATCTAAACGAGTTTACAAACTGCTTCCCACGTTTCTTTTGATCTGAATTTTTATACAGAGTACGCCATTGGCAAAAGGCATTTGCTTGTTTCCAAGACACACCTACTACGGGATAATCACCATAGGCATCGTGCCAAAAATAATCGTTGTGCATGGGTTCGTTATACGAATAAGAAAAATCTCTAATCCAAGCTGTTGTATCTGGGTATATTTCAATTTCTTCGGTATTGATGACATCTCTACGTCTTAAATTTCTATTTTTTGCAGCTTTTTGGAAATCCATATACGTATAATGAAATTTAAATTTATGGACGTCCCAAGTGCGCATACCATTGTAAGACTCTTCAATTGGCAAATACATGGTATCCATAACTTCCACATAATATTCATCTGGATACGCATTGACATCAAAAATTATATCGATATCCTTGTTTAATTTTCTTCCCTCATAACCAGTTGGTCCAAGGCCACTATAGTTATCGATCATGTATTTTTCATACACGCTCATATTGGCAGTATCGGCATCTTTAAATGCATACTCACCAATTCCCCCATCCTCGGGTGTCATCCCAATCTCATCAGCTAAAATGGCCAATCGGGTTCGTATAATAGAATCTCTTACCCAATATACAAACTGTCTATATTCACTGTTTGTGATTTCGGTCTCATCCATATAAAACGCTCTTACTGTGGCCGTTCTTGTAGGTGCGTCTTGCACACCTGCTAAGTCATCGTCAGATTTACCCATAATAAAGGCTCCACCAGGAACTAGTGTCATACCATAAGGCTTTTCAGGATGCCATTTCTTTCCTTTAACTCCTACAAGTTCTCCTCTATCTCCAGAGTGGCAACTTAACATTAGAGCTAAAACAGCGGTTAATAAAGCAAACTTCTTCATGTTCATATAAACTCGAGGTTAAATTATTTAGTCTTATAATTTTAGAAATTATCAACAACAAATGGAGTCGTTAATTAATTTCAAGGCTGTAAACATATCTATATATTTCCAAAAAAACAATTTTTTTTGTACTTTTTTTGCATTTCATCCTAAAAAAAATACATTTCATCGATGAAATGCAGGGTAACGCTGATGATAATCGCCTTTCTAAAAGCTATTCTTCTTATAAGCTTTATACCACCTTTCAGGGATTTTATCATGGCTTGCTTCTACGTAATCTTCGTGAGTGCAAGGTAATAACGTATGTTTTTTTAATTTATTATTAACATCTGGTAAAAAAGGAATTTCTATCCACCAACGACCCGTTTTAGTACTTTTAAAGAAGATTAACTCTTCATTTTCAACGAGTACATTAAATTTTTGATAGTTTTTATCATCCTCAAAATCGTCGTCTTTAACCCTACAATTAACGCCTTCAATAAAATACCAAATAACTTGAGCCATTAACATAGCTGTAACATCGTTATTCGATGGTTTATACTCATAAATACCAAACGACGAGACCTTATTACTTATTCCGGCATATCTAGATATGGCACACACATCTTTTCCGTTCAAACCGTTAGGTGAATGAGATTGTTTTGAACTGACTTCAGATGCTTTAACCGACTTTAAATCCAAACTAACAATATGAGCATCCCGCATAACGGGTTCGACAATCGTAATATTATTGGAAACTTCACCCAATCGATAGGCTTCAAAATAGAGGTTATCCATTAGATCAATTTCCTCTTGTGAGTTGAAATAGGTTTGATAACCAATAGTGGAATAATTAAAGAGATTGTAAGGTTGTTCTAAAATGATTTTTCCTAAATAGCTGCTATTTTTAATAGGCAAAGACGAATCTCCCAAATCAAAATTACTGTCAATATTCACAATATTGACCATTGGAATGATATGGTCATATGCACGATAATTTGCATAAACTAAATCTTGACTGCCGCCCAAAACGATAGGAATAATCTTTTTTTCGATAAGTAAAGCAAGTGTTGTGCGAAGAGCAAAATACGTGTCCTCTACAGATTCACCTTGGAGGATGTCTCCTAAATCGGCAATATTTGTATCCCAATTTCCAGAAAATAATGAATATAGCGCGCTCCTTACCGAATTAAAATGAATGTCCTCACCTATATAATCGACATCATTTCTGTTTTCTAGAACACCAAGAATGGCGATTTTTACATCATCCAATTCTGGGATGCCTTTTTGTTTGGAATGAATTTTTAACTTTTTTCCAAGCGTCTGTTCAGATCGCAGCTCATTATGTGCTAATACTTCATCTGAAACTGGGGACAAAAAATTAAAGCCCATATCTTATTTCTTTTTCTTCTTAGTGGTTTTCTTTTTGGGTGCTTTTTTCTCTAACTCTGCTTTAGCTTCGTCTAAGGTCATTTTTGAAACATCAACTGTATTGGCAAGTTCAACTTTGGTTTTCCCTTTTACAATTTGGTGTCTTCCCCATCGAGCTTTTTCAATACGTATACCTTCCTTCTCCCAATTTTGCACCAATTTATCCTTTTCTTTTTGAATTTTGTCTTCTATCAAAGTTATAATATCATTTTCAGATAAATTATCCCAATCGTATTTTTTATTGACATTTATAAATATATTATTCCATTTAATAAATGGGCCAAAGCGACCTTTGCCCTTAATTACGGGTAAATCTTGATAAGTATATATAGGAGCATCGGCCTTTTGTTTTTCTTTAATCAACACTATAGCGTCCTCCAGTTCCACACTTAAAACGTCTTGACCAGCAGGCAATGAAACAAACTTTTTACCAAACTTCACATAAGGACCGAAACGGCCATTATTAACTTCAACTATTTCATCCAAATAGGTACCCAATTTTTTTGGCAATTGAAATAGCCCCATAGCTTCTTCATAGGTAATGGTATTAAGTTGTTGATCTGGCGTTAAGCTTGCAAATAGTGGTTTTTCTTCCTCCTCTACAGTGCCAATCTGCACCATGGGTCCAAATTTCCCCAATCGCACACTCACTTGACGCCCTGTTTTTGGGTCCGTTCCTAATACACGCTCACCAGACTCTCTATCGGCATTTTCTTGAACATATTCAACTTGAGGGTGAAAGTCTTTATAAAATTCTTTCATTTTTTCAGACCAATTGGCCTTGCCTGCCGCGATATCATCAAAGTCTTCCTCAACTTTTGCTGTAAAATTGTAGTCTAAAATATATTCAAAGTGGGTTACCAAAAAGTCGGTGACGATCATACCAATATCAGTTGGCACCAATTTACCTTTGTCTGAGCCCACTTTTTCAGTCAACTGCTTGTCTTTTAGAATTCCATTTTTTAAGATAAGTTGATCATATTTTCGTTCGATTCCACCAACATTTCCTTTTTCAACATAACCTCTATTTTGAATGGTCGAAATGGTAGGTGCATAAGTTGAAGGACGTCCAATACCTAATTCTTCAAGTTGTTTAACCAAGGATGCTTCTGTATATCGATATGGTGGTCGCGTATAACGTTCGGTAGCATGAATATAATTATTTTGAAGCGTCTCATTCACTTTTAAAGTTGGAAGTGTTCCTTCTTGTTCTGAATCTTCATCATCAGATCCTTCAAGGTAAACTTTTAAAAACCCATCAAATTTTATAACTTCACCATGAGCGGTAAAAGTTTCTTCATGTGTTGAAGCATTAATCTTTACGTTTGTTGTTTCTAATTGAGCTTCACTCATTTGTGATGCGATAGCACGTTTCCAAATCAAATCGTAAAGACGATCTTGATCTCTGTCAACATGTGCAGAATGCTTTGAAAAATCTGTTGGCCTAATCGCCTCATGTGCCTCTTGTGCGCCCTTAACCTTACCCTTATAATTTCTTGGTTTACTATATTTTAATCCATAATTATGTTCAATCTCAGCTTTCGCTCCATTACGAGCTTCATTAGATAAATTAACACTATCGGTTCTCATATAGGTTATTAAACCGGCTTCGTATAATCGTTGAGCATTGGTCATGGTTCTACTTACAGAAAATCCTAATTTTCTAGAAGCTTCTTGCTGTAAAGTAGACGTGGTAAACGGTGCCGCTGGTGATCGCTTTATTGGTTTTTTTTCTAAATCTCCTACCTTAAAATCTGCCGATATATTAGATTTTAAAAACTGAAGGGCTTCTTCTTTTGTTGAAAAATTCTTTGCTAACTTGGCTTTAAAGTATTGACCATCTTCATTAGAAAATTCTGCATCTATCCTAAAAAATACTTCCGAATTAAAATCTTGAATTTCACGCTCACGTTCAACAATTAAACGAACAGAAACAGACTGTACCCGTCCAGCAGATAAACCTCCTTTTATTTTTCTCCAAAGTATTGGAGACAGTTCATAACCCACAATTCTATCTAGAACACGACGTGCTTGTTGGGCATCTACCAAATCGTAATCAATTCCTCTTGGATTTTCTATAGCTTTTTGAATAGCCGATTTAGTAATCTCATGAAAAACGATTCGTTTGGTTTTATTTTTATCTAATTTTAAATGCTCAGCAAGATGCCATGCAATAGCTTCACCCTCACGGTCCTCATCACTTGCCAACCAAACCATTTCTGCTTTATTCGCCAAGTCTTTGAGTTTTTTTACTACATCTCTTTTGTCTTTTGAAACTTGGTACTTTGGTTTAAAATCTCCATCAACATCAACGCCTAATTCTTTAGAAGGCAAATCGGCTATATGCCCAAAACTAGATTCCACCTTATAATCCTTCCCGAGAAATTTTTCAATAGTTTTGGCTTTTGCGGGTGACTCTACAATGACTAAATTTTTTGACATATATTATTTTTTTAAGGGTACAAATGTATATGAAAAAAAATTATACCTCCTAATTTTAAATGGTTTCGGTTATCTATCAATTAAAAAAAATTGTCTCATTTTAGATAACTATCAATTAAAAAAAGCCTGAATATTCAGGCTTTACAGTAACGCTAACTATTAATTATTCAATTGGTTTACTTCACTTGCATCTTCAAACCCAACTACTTGTTTGTATACAAAATACAATGGCAAATAAATAAACGCAGATAAAAACAGAGACCCAATACCACAAGTCAAAAGCGTTAAAACTACCACTACTAAATAAGACACAATAAATAGTCCAAAAGAAATCAGCCACTTTTTGGTTCCTAAAATAAAACTGACTTTTACAATATCTCCTATAGACATTTCAGAATTAAAGGCATAAACAATGGTGAAAAATGAAAGCGGAATCACAGCGTAAATTAAAGGTACATAACATAATAAGGCTGCCGTTAACGAAATTAAAATAATGGACAACATCAATACCGTAACACTACCAAAATAGTTTCCTTTTAAAAAGTAAAACAAGTCTGACACCTTCACCTCTTTACCCTCATCAATAGCCTTTAACATTCTAAAAAAGGCGGCATACAACGCTAATTGAAACACGGTGGCAGCCAATATTCCTAAAACAAAAATGACCAAATAAAAAACTGAAAATCCAGCAAACAAAGATCCAAAAATATCAGGATCCATTTGCCCACTTTTTGACTGTGCCATAAGGGACATCACAAATGGAGTATATAACACTAAAAAAAAAGGCAGCGTAATTACCAAAACAAAAAGCTGTAACAATAATCCATACAACCAGCCCTTTTTATACAATTCTATTGATTTATTAAAAATATCTCCAAAGTCTAAGGCTGGTGCCGTATTGATTTTTTGCTTGATTTCTAGTAGTGTCATTTTCAAATATTGAATGGTCAGTGTTCAAAGTAAGTTTAATTATTTAACATATTCAAGAAATAAATTCTATTCTGCCACTTTGTCATAATTTTTAAAATAGTTGTATCTTTGCGCCTGCATAATGGTTGGCAGGCACAAATATTGACCTCCACTCATTTCATCAGATTTATGGAAAAGATAATAGACGAAAACAAACAAGGCGAACATCTTGTTTTAGAAGAAAAAAAAGAAAATACGCGTAAACTTTATATAGAAAGTTATGGTTGCGCCATGAACTTTAGTGATAGCGAAATTGTAGCATCTATCCTTTCAAAAGAAGGTTTCAATACGACAGAACACCTTGAGGAGGCCGACTTGGTCTTGGTCAATACTTGTTCCATAAGGGACAAGGCCGAACAAACGATTCGCAAACGCCTGCAAACTTACAATGCCGTTAAAAAAATCAATCCTAAAATGAAGGTAGGTGTTTTGGGCTGTATGGCCGAACGATTGAAAAGTAAATTTCTGGAAGAAGAAAAAATTGTTGACCTAGTTGTTGGACCTGATGCTTATAAGGACTTACCTAATTTAATTGCCGAAGTGGATGAAGGCAGAGAAGCTGTAAACGTAATTTTATCAAAAGATGAAACCTATGGTGATATCTCGCCTGTACGATTAAACAGTAATGGTGTAACCGCTTTTGTTTCCATTACACGAGGCTGCGATAATATGTGTACCTTTTGTGTTGTGCCTTTTACGCGTGGTCGTGAACGCAGTAGAGACCCTCAAAGCATCATTGAAGAAGTCAATGACTTATGGAACAAAGGCTTTAAGGAAATTACGCTTTTAGGCCAAAATGTGGACAGCTACCTTTGGTATGGCGGCGGACTTAAAAAAGATTTTGAAAAAGCCAGTGATTTTGAAAAAGCGACTGCGGTAACTTTTTCAAACCTGTTAGAATTATGTGCTCAAGCACAACCCAAAATGCGGATTCGTTTTTCCACCTCTAACCCACAGGATATGACCTTGGATGTGGTGTATACTATGGCTAAATACGATAATATTTGCAACTATATCCATTTACCAGTTCAAAGCGGAAGCAATCGTATTTTAAAAGAAATGAACCGTCAACATACGGTTGAAGAGTATAAACTACTTATTGACAACATTAGAAAAATTATTCCTGATTGTGGAATAAGTCAAGATATGATTACAGGTTTCCCAACTGAAACGGAAAAAGACCATCAGGACACCTTGAGTTTGATGACATACGTCACCTATGATTTTGGATATATGTTTGCCTATTCTGAACGGCCTGGGACTTTAGCAGAACGCAAAATGGAAGACGATGTTCCCGAATTGGTTAAAAAAAGACGATTGTCCGAAATTGTGGCCTTGCAACAAAAACTTAGTGCAATTAAAACCCAACAACATGTGGGTAAAGTGGAAGAAGTTTTAATTGAAAAGTTATCCAAAAAATCTGACCTTCATTGGTCGGGTCGCAACACTCAAAATACAACGGTCGTATTTCCAAAAGGAAACTATAAAGTAGGTGATTTTGTAAATGTAAAAATTAACGATTGTACCAGTGCTACGCTTATAGGTGAAGCCGTTGGTTTAAGTGATAATAATTAATAGGTCATCCTGAACTGCCTGCTCGACTCAGACAAGGCTTCAGGATTTCATAAATTTAAATTAAAAAAATTTCCGCTTTGCGGGAAATAACTATGGAATCTGTTCAAGCCATAAAACAACGTTTTGGAATTATTGGCAACGATGCCAAACTTAATCGTGCCATCGAAAAAGCCATTCAAGCTGCTCCTACCGATATTTCGGTAGTGGTGACTGGTGAAAGTGGTGTGGGTAAAGAAAGTATTCCCAAAATTATACACCAACTCTCGCATCGCAAACACAATAAATATATAGCTGTTAACTGTGGCGCCATTCCTGAAGGAACGATTGATAGTGAGCTTTTTGGTCATGAAAAAGGATCCTTTACTGGTGCTACGCAAACCCGAGAAGGTTATTTTGAAGTTGCCGATGGCGGCACCATTTTTCTTGACGAAGTTGGCGAACTTCCTTTAACTACCCAAGTACGTTTACTCCGTGTTTTGGAAAATGGTGAGTTCATTAAAGTAGGCTCTAGTAAAGTCCAAAAAACCAATGTTCGTATTGTGGCCGCTACAAACGTTAATTTATTCGAGGCCATTAAAAAAGAAAAATTTAGGGAAGATCTGTATTACAGATTAAGTACCATTGAAATCAATATACCGCCACTTCGTGAACGCAAAGAAGATATCCATTTACTCTTCCGTAAATTTGCCAGTGATTTTGCGCTAAAATATAAAATGCCAACCATCAAATTAAACGATGATGGCGTTGCCTTATTATTAAAATACCGTTGGAATGGAAACATTCGCCAATTGAGAAATATAGCCGAACAGATTTCGGTATTGGAACAAAACCGAACCATTAACGCCATAACCTTGCAGTCCTATTTGCCCAATACAGGAAACAATTTGCCCGCAATCGTAACGTCTTCAAAATCTGAAAGTGATTTTAGCAGTGAACGGGAAATTCTCTACAAAGTACTTTTTGATATGAAAAGTGATCTTAATGATCTTAAAAAGCTGACTTTGGAGCTCATGAAAAAAGGCAATATCAAGGATGTCGAAAAAGACCACGAAGGACTGATCCAAAAAATATACGGCAATTCAGACGATGAAGATTATGACGAATCAATTGAAGATTTGGAAGTATTGTCCATACCTGAAAAAACAAATAATGTTCCTGAAATGGACGACACTGTTCATGACAAGTATCATTTTGCTGAAGAGGTTCAAGAAGAAGAAACCTTGTCTTTACATGACAAGGAATTAGAATTAATTAAAAAATCTTTAGAACGTCATCGTGGAAAACGTAAATTAGCGGCTGCAGAATTAGGCATTAGTGAACGTACACTGTACAGAAAGATTAAACAGTTTGATTTGTAAAACCAATGAAACTATTAAAACACCTTGTTATAATTGTCATGCCACTGATCCTTTTGGGATGTGGTGCCTATTCGTTTTCAGGAATTTCAATCCCATCTGATACAAAAACGTTTCAAGTCAATTACTTTCAAAATAACGCTCCTTTAATTGAACCCGGACTTGAAAGAGACTTTACTATTGCACTTCAGGATTTAATACTCAACCAAACCAATTTAAGCTTGGTGACTTCTGGAGGAGACTTAACTTATGAAGGTGAGATTACAGAATATAGAATTTCGCCAACCACAGCGCAATCCAATAGTACGGCAGCCCAAAACCGCTTGACAATTAGTGTTCAAGTTCGTTTTTATGACAAACGCACACCCGATGAAGACTTTGAACAACGTTTTACATTTTATTTTGATTACCCAGGATCGTCACAATTGGTAGGCTCTCAAAAAGCAACAGCAATCGAAAGCATTTTTGAGCGGTTAACCCAAGATATTTTTAATGCCACTTTGGCCAAATGGTAAGTTGTATTTACCCATGGAAATAAATGATTTTACATCTTTACTACAGCACCCTCAAGATTTGAGCGTTGATCAAACCTCGGCTATAAGGAGCATCATTTCAAAATACCCGTACTTTCAACCGGCTCGAGCCCTGTATTTAAAAGGATTAAAAAATAAAGAAAGTTTCCGCTATAATGACGAATTAAAAGCAACGGCTGCTTATACTACTGACAGAAGTATTCTGTTCGATTTTATCACCTCGGAAATCTTCAATCAAAATGAAATTTCCCAAACCATTAAGCAAAATTCTGAAAGCTTAAAAAACATCGTAGTAAACGATGTTGACGATATTTCCGTCAACAAAAGTGTGGCTATTGATGAGGCTTTAAAGCAGCATATTAAAGATACCGAAGGTGTATTAGACCCTTATTTGTTTGAAAAAATAAACGCCGAAAAAGTAGCACAATTTATTTCAGATATCAATGAAGCTCCAAAGCTTCCAATTCTCGAAGTTGATGCTCAAAATATAAGATCGGTACCTGAAACCACTTTAAATCTTGGCAAGCCCCTTGACTTCGACAAAACTGAAACCCATTCATTTTCTGAATGGTTAAAGATTACAAGCTTTAAGCCCATTGTAAGGGAAGAAAACCATACCGTCACGCCCTCAGAAAAAGCTTCAGCACCACTAGCAAAAAAATATGAGTTGATCGATAAGTTTTTGGAAAGCAACCCTAAAATTATTCCTTCAAAAGAAACACCTACTATCCATCTAGCACAAAGTGATGACCCGCAAACAGACGGCCTCATGACAGAGACTTTGGCCAGAATTTATCTTGAACAGAAAAACTATGGTAAAGCGATACAATCTTATAAGATTTTAAGTTTGAAATATCCAGAAAAAAGTGGTTTCTTTGCAGACCAAATTAAAGCAATAAAACAATTACAAGAAAATAACAATAAATAATAATGGGACAGTTTACAATTTTTTTAGTTCTTATAGTATTGGTGTCGTTTTTACTCGTTGTAGTCATCATGGTGCAAAACCCTAAAGGTGGCGGATTATCATCTTCTTTTGGTGGAAGTGGTGGTCAACAAATTGGCGGTGTTAAAAAAACTTCAGACTTTTTGGATAAGAGTACTTGGGCTTTGGCAACCATGCTATTAGTTCTAATTTTATTATCCAGTTTTACCATTAGTGGCCCTCAAGGTTCTGCAGAGTCCAAAGCATTAAACCAAGATGACGCTGCAACAACGGTTCCAATTACTACTCCTCAAAGCACAAGTAATAATACTGCTACGGTTAAGGATTCAGTTAAAAATTAATTATTGATAAAATATCAACTAAAAATGCCAACAATTTACGTTGGCATTTTTAGTTACTGAAAGTTTGTCAGTCAAAACTCATTGGCACATTTTTGGCTTATCCTTTAATCGTTAAAAACATATTTAATTAATCAAAAAATAGATTTACAAATGGCATTAAACATTAAACCTTTAGCAGACAGAGTTCTTATTGAACCTGTTGAGGCCGAAACTAAAACAGCTTCTGGCATTATTATACCAGACAACGCCAAAGAAAAACCACAACAAGGCAAAGTTGTCGCTGTTGGTAAAGGCACAAAAGATGAACCCATGACCGTAAAAGTTGGCAACAAGGTTCTTTATGGAAAATATTCAGGGACAGAGCTTAAATTAGAAGGCAAAGACTATTTAATCATGAGAGAAAGCGATATTCTCGCAATCGTGTAACTTCTGTAAATTCCAAATAAAACAAAAAACAAATTCCAAACACTTTCAAAATCTACTTACACATTCCAAAATTGGGATTTGGTATTTGAAAGTTTAAAATTTTAAAAATTTTTTAATTATGGCAAAAGACATAAAATTTGATATTGATGCACGCGACGGTTTAAAACGAGGTGTGGATGCATTAGCAAATGCAGTTAAAGTAACATTAGGACCAAAAGGTCGAAATGTAATCATTAGTAAAAGCTTTGGTGCCCCACAGGTAACCAAAGATGGTGTTACCGTAGCCAAAGAGATCGAACTTAAAGATGCTCTTGAGAATATGGGAGCTCAAATGGTTAAAGAAGTGGCTTCAAAAACCAACGATTTGGCAGGTGATGGTACCACAACAGCTACCGTACTAGCGCAAGCCATTGTAAAAGAAGGCTTGAGAAATGTGGCCGCTGGAGCAAATCCAATGGATCTAAAAAGAGGAATTGATAAAGCGGTTGAAGCTATTGTAAAAGATCTAGCAAAACAGTCCAAAAAAGTTGGTAATTCAACTGAAATGATCAAGCAAGTTGCCTCTATTTCTGCAAATAATGACGATGCCATTGGGGATCTAGTTGCACAAGCTTTTCAAAAAGTTGGAAAAGAAGGCGTTATTACGGTCGAAGAAGCAAAAGGTATGGAAACCTATGTGGATGTGGTTGAAGGTATGCAGTTTGACAGAGGTTACCTTTCTCCTTATTTTGTAACTGACGCTGATAAAATGATTGCCGATTTAGAAAATCCATACATTTTATTATTCGATAAGAAAATTTCTAACTTACAAGAAATTCTTCCCATTTTAGAACCTGTTGCACAATCTGGTCGCCCATTATTAATCGTTGCTGAAGATGTCGATGGACAAGCCCTAGCCACTTTAGTGGTCAACAAATTACGTGGCGGACTTAAAATTGCAGCGGTTAAAGCTCCAGGATTTGGCGACAGACGTAAAGCGATGTTAGAAGATATTGCTATTTTAACTGGTGGAACTGTAATTTCTGAAGAACGAGGATTTACTCTTGAAAATGCAGACATTAGCATGTTAGGAACTGCTGAAACTGTAACCGTAGATAAAGACAATACAACCATTGTAAACGGTGCTGGAAAAGCTGCCGATATCAAGGCAAGAGTCAACCAAATCAAGGCTCAAATTGAAACGACAACTAGCGATTACGACAAAGAAAAATTGCAAGAACGTTTGGCTAAATTGGCTGGCGGTGTTGCTGTATTGTATGTTGGTGCTGCTAGTGAAGTGGAAATGAAAGAGAAAAAAGATCGTGTTGATGATGCTTTACATGCTACAAGAGCTGCTGTGGAAGAAGGCATTGTTGCTGGTGGTGGTGTAGCCTTACTACGCGCTAAAAGTGTATTAGAAAAACTAACCGCTGATAACCTAGACGAAGTTACAGGTATTCAAATTGTAGCTCGGGCTATAGAATCCCCATTACGTACCATTGTTGAAAATGCAGGTAATGAAGGTAGTGTTGTCGTGGCTAAAGTTATGGAAGGCAAAGGCGACTTTGGTTTCGATGCCAAAACCGAAACTTATGTACAAATGCTTAAATCTGGAATTATAGACCCTACTAAAGTAACCCGTATTGCATTGGAAAATGCGGCTTCGGTTGCTGGTATGATCTTGACTACCGAATGTGCTTTGGTGGACATTAAAGAAGACGCTCCAGCTATGCCAGGTGGTATGGGTGGCGGAATGCCAGGCATGATGTAACTTCGGCTACGCTCAGTTACCTAATGTCGAGAGCCTCGACACTTAAATTATAAAAAACGCTTCAATTTAAATTGGGGCGTTTTTATTTTCAATTACACCTCACTTAAATGGCAATATTCTCCAACTTTCCCACGAATTTGACCAAGGATTTATCTATCGATCAATCGCCCTATGGCACTAATGGGCCGAACTTATTTTACATGTCTTGAGGCAAAAAATAAGTTGGTTTTTAGGTCTACAAAGTTTGGACATATCTTAACAAAAATATGAAGTTGTTTGAATAAATAAACTCAAATTAACGTAGTTCACAAAGAACGGTGCAAATAATGGGATGCTAACTCGTCCGTTTTGTTTTATTTTTTTTCTTTGGCTTTCTATAAATGGCTTCTTCGGGAAAAGGAAAAACAATGGTAGAATTTTTTTCTGCAGCAATATCCGAAAGGGTTTGGTACAGTCTCAGTTTTATAGCAGATGGAGATTCGTCAATAAGCTTACCCGCCTCAACTAAGGCATGAGCTGCTTGTTGTTCGGCATCGGCCAGTATGATTCTAGCCCTCCTAGAACGTTCGGCCTCGGCTTGATTGGCCATGGAACGCTTCATGTTTTCAGGCAATTCAATGTCTTTAATTTTGACATCCAATATGGTAATCCCCCAATCTTTGGTTTCGGTATCTACAATGACTCTAATATTTTCACCAATCTCTTCTCGTTTTGACAAAATTGTATCGAGTTCTACTTTACCAGACACATCTCGTAATGATGCCTGAGCCAATTGGGAAATCGCAAAATTATAATCCTCAACCTCGAGAATGGATTGCGTAGCATCGACTATTCGAAAAAATAGCACACCATTAATCTTACATGGAACGTTATCTTGGGTCATAATTTCTTGAGTAGGGATGTTATACGTGATGACCCTCATATCCACAAATTGCACGGTATCCACAAATGGAATGATCCAACGCAAACCTGGTTTCAATAACTTTATATAACTACCAAATCTAAACTTTAAGGCTCTTTTGTATTCAAATACAATCCGAATGCCTAAAAGCATAAATAATGAAACAGCAATAATGAAAAAGGTCATATAGCGCATAATCTAAGATACTTGTAGTATTCTTAAATATAGTCAATATTTTGACCACTATCAAATAATCAAGATAGTATTATTGAAACCCTTAAATACAGAAATGAGTGTGGTCATATTTTAATATGCCTTAATCTTAAGGCATTTGCAATAACAGAGACCGAACTAAAACTCATGGCCAGAGCTGCAATCATTGGCGAGAGTAAAATTCCGAAAAACGGAAACAATACACCTGCTGCAATGGGAATCCCTAATGTGTTATAGACAAGTGCGAAAAATAGATTTTGTTTAATGTTTTTCATTACAGCATGACTTAGGTTTTTGGCTTTTACAATGCCGTGTAAATCACCTTTTACCAAGGTTATCATGGCACTTTCAATAGCTACATCTGTTCCTGTTCCCATAGCAATCCCAACATCACTTTTTGCCAAGGCTGGAGCGTCGTTAATACCATCGCCAGCCATAGCGATTACCTTCCCTTGCGCTTGTAGTTTCTCAACCTCCTTAAGTTTATCTTCGGGTAACATACTTGCTTTAAAGTCTGCTAGATTTAATTCGGATGCGACTGCTTGTGCAGTATCATGGTTATCTCCTGTTAACATAATCACAGCAATACCTTTATCTTGAAGCTCCTTAATCGCTTTGGCACTTGTTGCTTTGATTTTATCACCTATTACAACATAGCCTATTACTTTATTTTCAATCGAGAGATAGGATACCGTTTTACCTTGCTTCTGATAGGTTTGAGCCTCTTCTTGCATTTTTGAATTGATTTCAGCATTGGCATAAGTCATCATTTTAGGATTTCCTAAGGCCACCTTCTTCCCATTTATAATACCTTCAACACCTTTACCTGTTACAGCACTAAATCCATCGGTTTTTAAAAACTCGACTCCTTGCGTTTTACCATATTTAACGGTAGCTTCAGCCAATGGATGTTCACTATTGCTGTTTAATGACACAATGTATTTTAAGACTTCATTTTCACTAAAACTTTCATTGAAAGATCCTATTTTTTCTACAGTCGGTTTCCCTTCGGTAATCGTTCCTGTTTTATCAATAATTAAGGTATTTACCTTGTCCATTTTCTCAAGTGCTTCAGCATTTTTAATCAAGACACCGTTTTGCGCTCCTTTGCCCACACCAACCATGACCGACATGGGTGTTGCTAAGCCCAAGGCACAAGGACAGGCAATAATCAAAACGGCAATGGCATTCACGAAAGCATAAACATACACAGGTTCTGGTCCAAAAATAACCCAAACCACAAATGTTATTATTGAGATTAGAACGACGATAGGCACAAAATAACCAGATACTTTATCGGCTAAATTCTGAATAGGTGCGCGACTTCTACTGGCAGTATTGACCATGTGGATAATTTGAGACAGTAAAGTATCTGAACCCACTTTTTCGGCTTTCATTAAAAAGGATTGATTGCCATTAATGGTGCCACTACTCACTTTATCATCTACAGTCTTGTTTACAGGAATAGGTTCTCCTGTAATCATGGATTCATCAATGGTTGTTTCTCCTTCTATAATGACGCCATCCACTGGAATTTTATCTCCTGGTTTTACTTTTAGAATAGCATTCAATTCTATCTTGTCAATACTAACTTCAACTTCTTCACCATTCACAATTTTTACAGCTTTGTTTGGTGCTAATTTCAGCAGCTCTTTGACTGCGGAATTAGTTTTACTGTGTGCTCTCGCTTCTAAAAGTTGTCCTAATAGCACAAGCGTTAAAATAACGGTTGCGGCTTCAAAATAAACGTGTACTGCGCCTGACTCGGATATGAATTGCCTCGGAAAAACATCTGGAAAAAACATCCCGAATACACTAAACAACCAAGCCACACCAGCACCAATCCCAATAAGCGTAAACATGTTGAGATTCCAAGTTCTGATGCTTTTATAAGCGCGTTCAAAAAACATCCAAGTGGCATAAAACACCACTGGAATAGAGAGCGCAAACTGAATCCAGTTCCAATATTTTTGCCCCATGACATCATATAATGGGTTGTTAGGAATCATTTCGCTCATGGCGATTAAGAATATTGGCAACGTAAATAGTACTGCGATCTTAAATCTTTTTAATAGCTTTTTATAGGTTTTCTCCTCTGCAGAAATATCTGGTTGCATGGGCACTAAATCCATGCCACAAATTGGACAAGAACCTGATTCATCTTTTACAATTTCTGGGTGCATGGGACAGGTCCATTGTTCAGATGTTGTTGCTGATAGATTTTGCTCTTCTACCAAATCCATGCCGCAGACAGGACAATCGCCTGCTTTGCCATAGATCTTATCGCCTTCACAATGCATGGGGCAATAAAAGGTTCCTGTTCCTTTACCCTTTTTAATCTCCACGGAAGTGGGAATCGCTTCCTTTTTATGGTGAAGATGCTCACCAGGCAAATGGATGCTATATCTCGATCCATCATTTTTTAAAGCTTCTTGAAGTTTTTCAATAGGAATATGTGATTCCATTTCTATAATAGCTTCTGCTTGTTCCAAATTAACAGCTACGTTTGAAACGCCTTTAACTTTGGAAAGTGTTTCTTCAACGTGACTACGGCAACCCATGCAGGTCATTCCGTGTATATGATAGGTGTGTTTCATAACTTTTGAATTAAATGGTTTGAATCAATGCTCAAAGGTCATTTAATTATAAGATTTGTTTGTACACAATTTTGGTTAAATTGTATCTAATTTTTTTCGTGTTTTTATCGTTTTAAACGCCGAAGGTGTGAAACCTGTGATCTGCTTAAATTGACGTGATAAATGTTGTGGGCTGCTGTAATTAAGCTCGTAAGAAATTTGACTTAAGGTCAATTCATCATAAACAATTAATTCTTTAACGCGCTCAATGCGCTGTTCAATAATAAAATGCTCTATGGTATTCCCTTCTATTTCTGAAAATAGTTTACTCAATTGAGAATATTCAATTCCTATTTGGAAGCTGAGATAATGAGAGAAATTTTGATGCTCAGGCTTTTCTTTCCCTTGATGAATGTGTTTTATGACCAACGCCTTGATTTTATTTACAACGATAGCTTCCTTATCTTCAACGAATTCAAAACCTTCATTTTTAAGGCTTTGTTCTAGCTTGTCATGTTCATCCTGAGTTAACTCTCGATTTAGATAGATTTTACCTAAATCCACCATTGAAAAATCAATGTTATTTTTAGTCAATTCTTCTTTAACCACCTTAATACAGCGGTTACAGACCATGTTTTTTATGTGAATGATTTCACTCATGTTATATACTATCTCTTAAATGGGTAAGCCAATTGATGATTTCTGTTTTCTCATTTCTGGACAGTTTAGCATCGCCATGTATTAAGGTATAAGATGAAAGTGGCATCTCATCATCTTTAATCTGATTTATTATGGACTTTAATTTGCTTTTCTTTCTTCTATCCGAATAATTCCCCCATACACTAAAATTTAATTCTTCTTTTCCTTCTTTTATATGGTTTTCCATAAACCATGCTCCAGGTTGAATTTTGCTGTACCAAGGATATTGTGTGTTGTTACTATGACAATCGTAGCACGACACTTTAATTTTTGATTCTATTGGCTTTGGCGCTTTGTATAGCGACAAAAAATCGGTTTTTGGCACCTCATCGCTTTGGTTGAGCATTGTGGGCACACACTGTATGCCCACAAATATAAGCACTAAAAGTATTAATGTGATTTTTATAAATTTCACTTAATTTATTTCTTTTTGAATCGTGCCACAAGTCAACATTTTACTGCCGTAATATGGGTTCTTAATATCTTTGCTCATGCTTAACCAAGCTGTTCCCCGGTCGTACATTGGACAATATTGTTGGTACATTTTGCTTTCGAATCCCGTAATAGCTACCATATCGGTTACATCCAAGCTCAATTGTTTAAAATGCTCGCGTTGATGCGCAATTGGGCTTTCCGAAATGTGTTCAGCCTGTTCTGTGGCATCTTCAATAATATCTTTAAGTTCCTTTTGGTCTTCAGCATTGTAACCACTTATATCAAAGCTTTTAAGCGCATTCATAGTCATTGCTCCAGCTTTTTTTGCAGCAGCATTGTCATCTGCAACCAAGGCGTCTTTAAGTGTCATATAATTTTTGATAATCGCTGAAATAGTTGCTGTACTTTGTTGGTGTCCATCCAAAG
The DNA here is from genome assembly GCA_051814705.1 of Flavobacteriaceae bacterium LMO-SS05. Lineage (GTDB taxonomy): Bacteria > Bacteroidota > Bacteroidia > Flavobacteriales > Flavobacteriaceae > Geojedonia. The sequence goes on along the minus strand of JBPWQW010000001.1, from coordinate 1,201,512 downwards.
TTTGGGACGTGTTCAAGTCATCATGTTTTATCTCTGAATCATCGTGGTGATGTTCATTTTCAGAAGTTAGTTCTGAATGCATTTCGTCTTGTGTCGCTTCTTTTTTATTGTCTTTGCAAGAAAATACTGTTAGGCTTACAAAAGCCAGTGCCAAAATCCCTGTTGTTACTTTTAATTTCTTCATGATTTTTAATTATTTTAATAGTTGTTAATTTTTAATTTCTTCTTTTATTTCCCCACAGCTCAGCATGGCCTTACCGTAGAATGGGTTTTTAATGCTTTTAGAATCGCTCAACCAATCCGCTCCAACAGCCTCATTAGCCATCGAACAATGAATTATATATAACGATTTATGATTTGGATGAAATGAATGCACCATCTCAATCATTGTATTGGACAGTTGAAGGTATTCTTTTCTAACATCTTCCAAATTAGAAAAGTGTTCGGCATGTTCCAGTTCGTTTTTAATTTCTTTTTGGATAGCCATCCAAACAGTATGAGCCTCATCTTTAAAAAGGGACATATTCGTGTTATTGGCTAATTTTAATAGCTGAACACTCGATTTTTTAGCTTTGATAAAATCATCATTTGCCAAGGCCTCATTTATTGAAAAGTATGCTGATAAAAGTGGTTGCAAAGCTTCTTTTGCCGCTGTACTTATCGTTAATTCCTTATTCAATGATTTTACGGGATCCATATTTATCCCATCCATTTCCATACTGCCGTGATTGTGCCCTGTCACAACCGAACCACCTTCAGGATTCATCATGCTTGGCTTACCTGCCAATTGTGATGCAGCATCTACGGTAAACGTGCCGTTAACCACAATTTCCTCTCCCCCTAAAAGCCCTTCTTTTACGATATAAGCATCACCAAGTGAAGCTCCCAATGTCACTTCCCTTAATTTAAAATTCACTTTACCGGATACGATACTTTTGATATAAACAACCGAACGCTCACCGGTCCACATGACTGCTGTTTTTGGAACGACAATGTCTTTAGTTGTTGAAGTAGTAACATTATTCTTAACGACACCTGATGCAAACATTTCGGGTTTGAGTTCGTTTCCAGAATTTTTCACCTCAACACGTGCTGATGCCACCCTAGTTTGCGGGTTAATTAAAGGATCTATAAATGAAATGACCCCCTCAAAAGTTTCTCCCGGCAAGGATTGCAAAGTGTAACTGATCTTGTTTCCTACTTTTACCCATGGCATATCGCTTTCATACACGTCAAAAAGTACCCAAAGTGTTGACAAATCGGCAATTTCATAAATGGGCATACCCTGACCAACATAATCGCCCAAATCCACTTTTTTAGTTGTAATAATACCCGATACATCTGCTGTAATCGGAAATTGTTGAATGGGCTTATTGGAGCTAATTATCTTATTAATTGTAGCCTCACCAATTTTCCAATTATTCAATTTTTGTTTAGCCGCTTCAAACAAATCGGGTTGTGCGTCTTTAATGCGATAGGCTTGTAATAGTTCTTCTTGGGCTGTTACCAATTCAGGAGAATACACCATGGCCAAGGTTTGGCCTCGGCTCACTTTCTCACCAGTAAAATTAATGTTCAATTTTTCTATTCTACCTGGAATATGAGAAGATTGTGTATACAGTTTACGTTCATCAATCTGCACTTTACCATTAAGAGTTAACTTTTTATTGGTGCCTTTACTTCCGCCAACGATCATCGTTTGAATATTGGCTAATTTCATGGCGTCCTCGGTCATCTGGATGGCATTAATATCCATGGCAGATTCATTCGATTCCAATGGAATTAAATCCATGCCGCACAAGGGGCATTGCCCGGGTTCATTCATCCGTATTTGTGGATGCATCGAGCAGGTCCAAATGGTTTCTACGCCTTCAGCAGTACTGTGTTCATGGTCTGTATTTGGAGTATCATTTCCTCCAAAAACCATCCATCCAAGTAGGATTCCTGCAAATAGAATTCCTACAGTTTTTATAATATTTTTAGTTTTTGTGTTCATCTTATTCCTGTTTAGAAATTAAATAATCTATTGTTGATTGGGCTATAAATTGATTTTTATTCGCAGTAACGGTTGCGGTTTGAAGCATTAACAAATCTTGGTTCATCCTTAAAATTTCTTCAAAATCGGTTCCAGAATTACTATAGGCCGCTATTAATAACGAAATCGCTTGCTTGGTACTTTCTGTTTGCTTTTGATACAATTCTTTTAATCTTAAAGATTTTGACACATTATAATTAGCCATACTATAAGTGGATTGCAAATTGTTTTTTACAGCTTGCTTTTCAAAAGTTGTGGCTTGTAACATCAAGTCCACTTCCTTTTGCTTGGCTTTATATTTTTTTCTAAAAATAGGCAGCGAAACCGAAAGCATAGGCATAATGGCATCTTGTCCGTTCATTTCCAAACCTGGCATATCACGTTTTGAAATGATGGAGTAATCCAACCCCAACCCTATCATTGGGTAACCTTCTTTTTGTGCTACTATTTTTTCAGCTTCAAAAGATTCCATTTTTTTATCTAATCTTATTAATTTTGGACTAGAATTAAATAAGCTGTCTTGTTCTAGTAGCACCTCATTTTCAACTAGTGGTAAGGATTCAGAAATGTTGACCATTTCATCTAAATCTCTATTCAACAAACTATTAAATTCAATTTGAAGAGGTTGATTTTGGTCTTTTAATAATTGGATATTTGTTTCACTTTCGTTTCTTTTAATATCTATTCTTACCACATCAACCATGGCGCCTTTTCCGCTTTTAAATTTGCTCAAAGAGAGTTCTCTATAATTATTCAAGATTTGAAGGTTTTGTTCTTCAAGCTGAATCATTCCATTGATTTCATAGAGTTCTGCATAGACCTTTTTAATCTTTAAAAAGACCTCATTTCTGGAATCCAAATAGTTTTGAAAAGTAGCTTCTGCCTTTAAATTGACCGCATTCTTTTTGGCTTCCAATGTACCAAACCAAGGAAACATTTGCATCAAGTTAAAACGTGCTTCTTGAGCACCAACCCTAGTTTCAACCATACGCCCGAAGGCACTCATGGTCAAAGTTGGATCTGGCAATGAACTCACTTGAGGTGCTTTTTGTAAAGCAGCTTCAAATTCTTTATATGCCGATTGAATGTCAGGATTATTTTGAGATGCTATACTTAAATAATCCTGTAATGTTTGACTGCTCACACTTGTCGCACAAAGCGCCAAAACAAGAATTAAATATTTCATATTCAATATTTTATATTTATTTTTTGTCTTCATTATTGATTGCGTTTAATAACTGATTCTCGCCAAAAGGCTTGTAAAACTGGCACAACAAACATGGTCATGAGTTGAATAATCATCCCCCCAAATACCGGTATGGCCATTGGTATCATGATATCGGCGCCTTTACCAGTTGAAGTCAGTACCGGAAGCAAAGCGATAATGGTAACTGCGGCTGTCATCATAGCAGGTCTTACCCGTTTTTTACCAGCAACTAAGACGGCTTCTCTCACTCCAACTATTGTTTTAGGGTTTCGTTCCTCAAAAACTTGATGGATATAAGTTCCCATAATAACCCCATCATCGGTAGCGATACCAAACAAGGCGATAAAACCGACCCAAACTGCCACACTGAGGTTGATAGGATGGATTTGAAATAAATGCCTCATGTTCACATCGGCTATTGAAAAATTCAAGAACCAATCCTGCCCGTACAGCCATAACATGATAAAACCACCTGCAAAAGCAACAAACACACCAGAAAAATGGATGGATGAGGCAATGACCGTTTTAAATTGGAAGTATAACAGCAAGAATATTACAATCAAACTTATTGGGATGACTATTGATAATTTTTTGACTGCTCGAATTTGATTTTCGTAACTCCCTGAAAACTTATAACTCACTCCTTTAGGAACAACTATTTCACCCGCATCAATTTTATCTTTTATTAGTTTTTGTGCATCATTAACCACGTCAACTTCAGCGGAATTTTCTTTTTTATCAAATAGTACGTAGCCCACCAAAAAGGTTTCTTCGCTTTTTATCATTTGCGGCCCACGCACAAATTCAAGACTTATTAATTCCCCTAAAGGCACCTGAACACCCGTAGGTGTAGGCACCAATATTTTCTTGATTTTTTCTGGATCATCGCGTAATTCCCTAGGATATCTCACCCTTACAGGATAACGTTCCCTGCCTTCAACCGTTGTGGTGATTTTCATACCACCTACTGCAGTTTCTATAACTTGTTGCACTTGTTCTACACTTAATCCGTAGCGAGCAATGGCAGAGCGATTAATATTAAGTTGTAAATAGGGTTTTCCAACAATTCTATCAGCAAAAACAGCTTCTGATTTTACAGAAGGGACTTGCTTTAATATAGTTTCCAACTCTAAACCAAAATCTTGAATGGTTTTTAAATCGGGTCCATACACCTTAATCCCCATTGGGGCGCGCATGCCTGTTTGCAACATGACTAAGCGGGTTTCTATTGGCTGCAATTTAGGTGCCGAAGTAATCCCGGGCAGTTTGGAAACTTTAACTATTTCTTTCCAAATATCATCTGAGTTTTTAATATGAGAACGCCAGTTTCTATAATATTCTCCATCATCATCTAGCACCAAATCATCTTCTTTTATGTTTTGAAGTAAAGCATCATCATTTGCTAATGCTGTCCCACTTTTAAGAACAAACCTATCCTCTTTATCAACCTTAAACCGTTTGGGTTTTCCATCTTCGGAAGCTATAAATTCAGATTTGTAATTAATAATGTTTTCAAACATAGAAATTGGTGCAGGGTCAATGGCGCTTTCTACTCTGCCTAATTTTCCAACAGCTACGTCCACTTCTGGAATACTGGCGATCAACATATCCAATTTCTGAACGGTGTTTTTGCTCTCTTCCAATCCTGCGTGGGGCATGGCGGTAGGCATTAATAAAAAGGACCCTTCATTTAAGGTTGGCATAAACTCTGACCCAATACCGGGAAATGATTTGGAAATTGAAGTCCAGGCCTTCGTTTGTTTTATGTTCCACCCTATTTTTTCGAATCCTTTTGAAGCAAAGCTAAAAGTGCTATCAAATCCAATCCAAACGAAAACCCCAAATAACAAGGTAAACAATGGAATTAACATGAATTTTCCCTTATTGTTCAAGCACCATTTTAGTACGGGCTCATAAAAATGAACAATCGTCAAAAGCATTCCTAAAATAGAGCCTAATAAAACCAGTACAAACACATAATTTACAACCAGATAATTTTGAGGTCCCAAAGGCATCCACTCTTCTGCTAAAAAAAAGGTGGCAATAAATAAGGTCAAACCTATATTAATGTATTTTGTATAAGCATTAAATTTGAGTGGCAGTTTATGTTCAAAAAATGAATTCAACCCTAGCACACACAACACCAATGGTAGCCAAATGTGCATATAAATTGCCAAAAGCAAACCACCTACGATTAATATAATACCCCAAGTTCTTTTAACCTTCTTTTTATCATAATTAATACCGAAAACAAAATGTGCTAACGCCGGTAATACCACAATACCTAAAACAAAAGCACCTAATAAGGCAAAGGTTTTGGTAAATGCCAAGGGCCTAAACAGTTTTCCTTCGGCACCTACCATCGCAAAAACAGGAATAAAACTCACCACTGTTGTTGCTAAAGCGGTTGTGATAGCTGATGCCACTTCTTTGGTGGCAACATAAATGACGTTCATTAATTGTTTCCCCTTAACACCTTTGTTTTCGGGCATTTCTAAATGCCGAATAATATTTTCAACAAATACAATTCCGATATCTACCATAACTCCAATAGCGATAGCAATACCAGACAAGGCAACCACATTGGCATCCACGCCAGCATAGCGCATCACTATAAAAGTCATGAGTACCCCAACAGGCAATAAACTAGAAATAATAAATGAAGCCCTTAGATTCATCATGAGAACAAGCACTACGATAATACAAATGAGTATCTCGTGTGATAATGCCGTTTCTAAGGTGCTTATGGTTTCTTCAATAAGGTGGGTTCGGTCATAAAAAGGGACAATGGTTAATTGGCTTATGGTTCCATCTGACAAGGTTTTTTTAGGTAAGCCTGCCGAAAATTCTTTTATTTTAGTCTTAACATTATTAATAACCTCTAGAGGGTTTGAGCCATACCGAGCCACAACAACCCCTCCAACAACTTCAGCACCACCTTTATCGAGAACGCCTCTACGTGTTTCAGGTCCCAAACTAACATGAGCCACATCTTTTATGAGAATGGGTTTGTTATTGGTAACACTTACCACGGTATTTTCTATATCTTGGGTAGATTTAATGTACCCAAGTCCACGAATAAAATATTCTGCTTTATTAATTTCAAGGGTTTTGGCACCGATATCCCGATTGGAATTTTTTACTGCCATCATAACCATATCAATCCCAATATTATAGGCTTTTAAGGCATCTGGATTCACATCAATTTGATACTCTTTTACATAGCCTCCAACAGACGCTACTTCAGAAACACCAGAAACGCCATTAAGAGCATATTTAACATAGTAATCTTGAACGGAGCGCAATTCGTCTAAATCCCAGCCACCAGTAACATTGCCCTGTGGATCACGACCTTCAATAGTATACCAATACACCTGGCCTAAAGCTGTGGCATCGGGGCCCAATGCAGGTTTCACATCACCAGGCAATAAATTATTTGGTAAAGAATTCAACTTTTCCAAAACTCTGGAACGAGACCAATAGAAATCTACTTTTTCCTCAAAAATGATATAAATGCTAGAGAAGCCAAACATCGAAGTGCTTCTAATAGATTTTACATTTGGAATTCCTAAAAGTGAGGTCGTGAGTGGATAGGTAATTTGATCTTCAATATCCTGTGGTGACCTCCCAGGCCATTCGGTAAACACAATTTGTTGATTTTCACCTAAATCGGGAATGGCATCGACTGGCACTGGATCTTTTGGCAAAAACCCCGTATTCCAATTAAATGGCGATGTGGATACACCCCATACAATAAAGGTTATCAAGATAAGAACAGTAATCAACTTGTTCTCAAGGAAATATTTTATGATTTTATTTAACATGTAATTTGATTATTAAACCGTTAGACATGGGTGGTACGAAAACACCGAATACAGCAAATTATCTCAATAACAAGAAGTTATCGAATAATGGCGTCTAAGCTTTAAAAATCAAATTAAATAGGTCTCGTCAAGTTTGTAAATACTCTTGACAATGAGTGGTGGTGGGTAATCTGAAAATGTATAGACATTCTCATCAAAGTTTTCAAAAAGGTTTATATAAGAATAAACAAAAGACGCAACAAAAATTTGTTGTCCTGACGTCAACTTATCAAACGTCATTTTTATCTCATCAAGTCCTTTTAGCACTATCTGCTCTTCTTTACAACAATCCTTTTTAGCAATAGAACAATCTGAAGTTGTGATCGTTTTGACCAGTTCCATTCCGCAAGATTTAGCCTTATTGAACAGTGCTGTATCCATCAATGTATCTCCACAATAATGCATATTAATGGTAAATGACATCGTAGAAATTAAAACTACACATGCCATGAACACAGATGCTATTTTTTGAAATACCTTATTCATCGACACAATGATACAAAAAATATCATCAATCTAAACAGATAATTATCAAAATATTAACACCTCAACGCTTCAACTTATAATAATAAAACGCTGGTAATAAAAGCAATAACAAAATTGGTTGAATGAGAAACCGTCTAAAATTGAAAAAGAGATAATAATCTGCTTGTCTCGGATTTATCACAAAATATAGGAATATTAAAAGAAGTATACCGTAAGCAATTGAATAGACCAATGCCGAAAATTTCACAATGGAAATATCTTTAAATAGCAAAAAAATAATACTGATGGAAATTCCAGAATTTAAGATGTATCGCAATGATGTAAAGAGACTTAGTTTTAAAATTTCTCGCCTAGGAAAATCCATGTACAAATAATCGTTTTTAAAAAAAAGCAAATACGGATCGTAAAACAGTTCGCTTTCAAAAACCCGTATTAAAACCAGTAATCCAAATAAAACAACAATCACTATGTATCTCAAAGGATTAGTCATGGCTTCGTTTAAATTTAGAAAAATTGTTGACCCAAAGCATCCAAAGTAAAAAAACTAGTCCATAAATAATTAAGGGAAAAATAACGGTATGTAAAATTTCTCGCCTCCACGGATAATGGTACAGCCCAATGGATAGAATTGCAATCCGAAATAAATTGACAGAATAAATTAAAATACTCCCTGCAAGGATGTATAAAATCGTTGGTTTTAATCGACCAGCAAAAGCAATCATAAACGACACAAACAAAATAATCACACTTATCGAGTTACAGCCCTCCACAGCCCTAGCAACATACTTATTGTTTATAATTAGTTTAATTGAAGGCTCATTTGGGTGGTTGGCAATTTCGGCCTCATAGCCAAACGCCCTTATGATCTCGTCTGTTTGTTTAGCCACAATATGAGTTATAAAATCGGGGTAATATTTTGAACCAACAGAGATATCCAAGTACATTTTGTAAGACACTGAAAGTGCCAAATACACTAACAAAAATGTTAATATAAACTTTACTACAGACTTATATTTTTTTAATAATGCCTTCAAATAAACAATTAAATATTTAGGTTAAATTTATGCAAATTGAATTATTCTTAGCGTCCCTTTTAATACTTTTACCAAAATATTTTAACAAATGATATTTGAAAGCTTAAAACCGCAAATTGAAAAAATAGTTAGCAACAAAAATAACGCATTCAAATTAAACGATTGCCTATTACAGATTTGTGAACTCCTTGAAGCCAATGTGTCCTATTATAATTGGGTGGGATTTTATTTTAAGAATGGTGATAAAAACGAACTCAAATTGGGCCCTTATGTTGGTGCACCAACCGATCATATTACCATCCCGTTTGGAAAAGGTATTTGTGGGCAAGTAGCGTTAAGCAATCAAAATTTTGTAGTACCTGATGTGACTGCTCAAGACAATTATATTGCCTGCAGTATTTCTGTAAAAGCAGAAATTGTCATCCCTATTTTTGTAAATGGAGAAAATATTGGGCAAATAGACATTGATTCCAGCACGGCGAACCCGTTTACTGAAGCCGACGAGCGCTTTTTGGAGTTTGTATGTGCCCAAGTAACTAAACTACTTTCATAAATTTCCTGTCTGCCGACAAGCAAGCAAATAAAAAGTACCAAAATCCAATTGTAAAGCTTTCGGCATTTGGCATCTAATTTTTCAAACTTTTATTTTGATTACTGTCCAGTTCTAATGGCTTCCACTGGATCTAATCTAGACGCCGATATTGCAGGAATCACTCCTGAAATCAGCCCTATTAAGGTAGATAGCGAAAAACCTAATAACATGTTCCAAAAGGATAATACAAATTCAAAGTCTCCAGTAAAATTTGAAGCTACTTGAGCAGTGATCCATACCAAAATTAATCCAATTACGCCACCAATAACGGCCAAAACAATGGCTTCAAACAAAAACTGAAACATAATAAACCTGTTTTTTGCTCCCAACGATTTTTGTATTCCAATTAGATTGGTTCGCTCTTTTACACTAACAAACATAATATTGGCGATACCAAAGCCTCCAACCAAAAGTGAAAAGCCACTAATAATCCAACCCACTATATTCATAAAACCAATAATACCATCAATGGCATCAGTCATTCCAGAAAGTTTGTTTACAAAAAAATTGTCCGGTTCACCAGCTTTAAGACCTCTGTAATTTCTGTATTTCTGCTTCAAAACTTGCTCAAAAGCTCCCATATCAACCCCTTTTTTAGGTTTAATAATGATCGCCCCCGGAATACCATCTGCCCCTCCATTTCTAAATTGTCTTACAAAATTTGCAGGCACATATGCTTTTTCGTCGGGAGAATCAAATAGGGCTGCCCCAAATTTTTTCAAAACTCCAATTACGGTGAGCTTTCTACCATAAACCCTAACTTGTTTGCCTAAAGGGTTCGAACTCCCAAATAAATTTTCGGCAATAGAATATCCTATAACAATAACCGGAGCTCCAGACACCGATTCGGACTCCGTATAAAAACGTCCTTGTCCAATTTTTAAGTCCTCGACTTCATAAATTCCATTGGAAACAGGAGTGACATCTACACCAGCAATGGTTTCTGCTTCATATTTTACGGTTTCTCTGCCTCCAAAAATAACATAAGCCGAAGCTTCAATATCTGGAACACTCTTATTTATATAATCAAAATCGGTATATTCTACCTGCGGGAAACGGTCACGTTGCCATCTTGGTATACTGGTTGGACCAAACGAATATTTAGTAAGGTATATGGTGTTTTTATCCAATCCAGATAAATTCTCCTGAATATTTTTATCCAATGAATCTACTGCCGATAAAACTCCAATGATGGAGAAAATACCTATAGTGACGCCTAATAAAGACAGAAACGTACGCAATTTATTGTTTCGCAAGGCATTAAGTGCAAACGAAAAACTTTCTTTAAATAATCGTAAATAAACTAACACGTGTTTTTAGGAGGTTTTTTTTTAAAATATTAAAGATAGGACGTTTGTAATATTTATTTGTTACAAAAAGACTAAATAAACTGCCTTTTCTTAACCTGAAATTTCTTTGATAATATGTACTTTTGCATTTTAAATCACACAACCACATAATGAGCAACAGCAAAAGCATTAAATCGGCATTAATTTCTGTTTTTAGTAAGGACGGATTGGAACCCATTGTTAAAGAATTAAACCACCAAAACGTCACCCTTTATTCTACAGGAGGGACTGAAAAATTTATTAAAGATTTAGGAATAACCGTTATTCCTGTTGAAGATGTAACCTCCTATCCTTCAATATTAGGCGGTCGCGTTAAAACTTTGCACCCTAAGGTTTTTGGAGGCATTTTAAACCGACAACATATTGATAGCGATATTGCAGAATTGGCCGATTTTGATATTCCTCAAATAGATTTGGTGATTGTGGATTTATATCCTTTTGAAAAAACGGTGGCTTCTGGAGCCAGTAATGAAGATATCATTGAAAAAATTGATATTGGTGGAATTTCTTTAATAAGAGCTGCTGCTAAAAATTATGCCGACGTGATTTGTGTGTCTTCAGTTGAAGATTATAATGAATTTCTGGATTTATTGACATCACAAAAAGGAACAACCTCTGAAGCTGACAGAAAACGTTTTGCCACTAAAGCCTTCAATGTGTCCTCACATTATGATACGGCTATTTTTAACTACTTCAACAAAAACCATGAAGAAGCAGCTCTAAAAATAAGTGAAACCAACGGGAACGTATTGCGCTATGGAGAAAACCCACATCAAAAAGGGTTTTTCTTTGGGGATTTTGACGCCATTTTTACTAAGCTTCATGGCAAAGAATTAAGTTATAACAATCTTTTGGATGTTGATGCTGCGGTAAATTTAATGAATGAATTTAAAGGTGACAAGCCTACCTTTGCCATTTTAAAACATAATAATGCCTGTGGCATTGCACAAAGAGAGTCGATCCATCAAGCCTATGTAGATGCATTGGCAGGTGACCCTGTCTCGGCTTTTGGTGGCATTTTAATCAGTAATGTTGAAATTGATAAAGCTACGGCCGAAGACATACATGGCCTATTTTGTGAAGTCGTGATTGCTCCTTCTTTTTCAAGCGAAGCTTTGGACATTTTAAAAGGTAAAAAGAATCGCATTCTTTTAATTTTGAAGGAGGTTGAACTTCCTAAAACCACAGTAAGAACTTGCCTTAACGGCGTTTTGGTTCAGGGCAGGGACACTATTACAGATGCAGTTGAGCATTTGACCTATACAACTAACAATAAACCCACAAAAAACGAGTTAGACGATTTATTGTTTGCTTCAAAAATTTGCAAACACACAAAATCCAACACTATAGTTATGGCAAAAAACAAACAATTATGTGCTAGTGGTACCGGGCAAACCAGCCGTGTGGATGCACTCAATCAAGCCATTCACAAAGCACATTCCTTTAATTTTGATTTAAATGGTGCTGTAATGGCCAGTGATGCCTTTTTCCCGTTTCCAGATTGTGTTGAAATTGCAAAACAAGCAGGCGTAACAGCGGTGATTCAACCTGGAGGTTCCATTAAAGATCAATTGAGTATTGATTATTGTAACGACCATAACCTAGCCATGGTTTTTACTGGAACCCGTCATTTTAAACACTAAATTTTACACATTCGCGGAAATCTCATAACTGTTGGTTATATTCAAAAAATATGATTATTAATATTATAGAATATATTTCTTAACTTTTATTACATTTACAAACAACAGCAAAACAACTATTAATATTAACCTGCAAAATCAATTATAGCACATGGGATTTTTTGATTTCTTAACCGAAGAAATAGCCATAGATTTAGGAACAGCAAATACACTTATTATACACAACGATAAAGTTGTGGTCGATAGTCCCTCTATAGTTGCCAGAGACCGAATTTCAGGAAAAATAATTGCAGTTGGCAAGGAAGCCGCCATGATGCAAGGAAAAACACATGAAAACATCAAAACGATCAGGCCTTTAAAAGATGGTGTAATTGCCGATTTTGATGCCAGTGAGCAAATGATCAACTTGTTCATTAAAAATATACCCGCCTTAAAAAAGAAAATGTTCACCCCTGCCCTACGCATGGTGGTTTGCATCCCTTCGGGTATTACCGAAGTGGAGATGCGAGCCGTAAAAGAATCTTGTGAGCGGGTCAATGGTAAAGAAGTCTATTTGATTCACGAACCCATGGCCGCAGCTATTGGGATCGGGATTGATATTATGCAGCCCAAAGGAAACATGATTGTGGATATAGGTGGTGGTACTACAGAAATCGCAGTCATTGCACTTGGTGGAATTGTTTGCGACAAATCGGTAAAAGTAGCTGGAGATGTGTTTACAAACGATATTATTTATTACATGCGTACACAACATAATCTTTATGTTGGAGACAGAACAGCCGAAAAAATAAAAATTCAAATTGGTGCAGCAACCGAAGATTTGGACCTTCCGCCAGAAGAAATGAGTGTTCAAGGTCGAGATTTGCTTACCGGAAAACCAAAACAAGTTCAAATTGGGTATCGAGAAATCGCTAAAGCCTTGGACAAATCCATAGTGCGTGTTGAAGATTCTGTCATGGAAACTTTATCACAAACACCTCCCGAATTGGCTGCCGATATTTACAATACTGGAATTTATCTTGCTGGTGGAGGATCGATGCTAAGAGGCTTGGACAAACGTCTTTCCTTAAAAACCGATCTGCCTGTTTATATTGCAGAAGACCCATTGAGAGCTGTTGTAAGAGGCACAGGAATAGTCCTTAAAAATCTAATTAGATTTAAAAGTGTATTGATAAAATAATAAACCTAAATGCAGCAAATAATAAACTTTGTCATCCGAAACAAATCGTTTCTCTTGTTTTTGTTGCTTTTTAGTTTATCATTAGCCTTAACAATCCAATCCCATTCTTATCATAAGAGTAAATTTATCAGCTCGACAAATTTTCTGTCTGGAAGCATTTTAAACACCTCCAATAACATTAAAAGTTATTTTAATTTAAAAGAACAAAACAAGATTTTAGTCGAAGAAAACAATCAACTTAAAGCCATCCTTTACAACTCTAAAACCATAAGCAATAAGGTTACTAAGGCTGACAGTTTAGTTCATATAAATTTTGAATTTAAAACGGCTACTGTTATCAAAAACAGTTATTCTAACACCAAAAATTATTTAACGCTAGATAAGGGCTCAAACTATGGCATAAAGCAGGACTTAGGGGTCATTACCTCAAAAGGTATTGTAGGTATTATAGACAATACTTCACAAAATTATTCGCGAGTGATCTCAATCTTGAACACTAAAAGTAGAATCAATGCCCAACTTAAAGCTTCAAATCATATTGGTTCTTTAATTTGGAATACAAAATCTCCTGAATTTGTTCAATTAATTGATATTTCAAAATTTGCCCCCATTAGTATTGGAGACACCATCATTACTGGAGGCCAATCAACAATATTCCCCAAAGGCATTCCCATTGGAACTATAAATACGTTTGCATTAGATAACAATAGCGATATGTATACAATAAGTGTAAAACTGTTTAATGATATGACCAACATTGGACATGTTTACGTTATTACCAATATGGATGCGGCTGAAATCAAATCACTACAAACCCCAGTAGATGAATAGTGTAGCGATTAATATGGCGCTTCGGTTTATAGCCTTGGTATTGGTTCAAGTTTTGGTCTTGAACAATATTAATTTTATGGGTTTTATCAATCCTTATATCTATATTCTATTTATCATTATTTATCCCGTAAAAAATAACCGAACGCAAATTATTTTTTTAAGTTTCCTCTTGGGTTTATGTGTAGATCTCTTCACAGATTCGGGAGGGGTTCATGCAGGAGCTAGTGTTCTTATAGCCTATATTAGACCGGCAATTTTAAAGTTTTCTTTTGGAACGATTTACGAACACCAAACCATCAAATTCGCCCAAACCGAACCAGGAAATAGATTGGTCTATTTTTCTTTGCTAACTGTAATTCATCATTTTATAATGTTTTCAATGGAGATTTTTAACATGTCGAACATAATTTTAATCCTTCAAAAAACGTTATTTTCAAGTATTTTTACTATACTATTGTGTTTACTGTTAACTGTATTATTTAGCAAGAAGCCTAGATGAGAAAACTACTACTATTTTTTACAATAGTTACTGTAGGTGTTATATTTATTGCGAGGTTATTTTATCTGCAAGTTTATAATCAAAACGCCTACGATCTATTTGAAGACAACGCTATAAGGAAGGTTTATGACTATCCAAAACGCGGCTATGTGTATGATAGAAATGGGACTTTGTTAGTTGCCAATCAGCCTTCTTATGATGTGATGATTATCCCACGCGAGGTTAAGCCTCTGGACACTTTAGAATTTTGTTCGTTATTAAAAATTACTAAAAACGACTTTAAATCACTTTACAAAAAGGCCTACATTTATTCACCTAGGATTCCATCTGTATTTGTACCTCAACTTTCAAAAGTAGATTATGCGGTATTGCAAGAGAAAATGAGAAAATTCCATGGCTTTTACATTCAAAAACGTACGTTAAGAGATTATCAAACTACTATTGGTGCCAATGTTTTAGGCGATATAGGTGAGGTAAACAATTCAAACATCGAAAGTGATCCTTACTACAGGATGGGTGATTTAATAGGGAAACAAGGCGTTGAAGCCTCATACGAGGATATTTTAAGAGGTGTAAAGGGAATTAAATTTATCCAAAAGGATCGCTTTAATAGGGATATTGGCCCCTATAAAAGCGGTATTTACGATACGCTCCCAAAACCCGGAAAAGACATTACCATAACCATTGATGCGAAACTCCAGGCATACGGTGAACTTTTAATGAAACATAAGCATGGAGGAATTATAGCTATTGATCCAAGTTCAGGCGAAATTTTGGCAATGGTTTCAGGTCCAAGCTACAATCCCAACTTATTGGTAGGAAGGGAACGTTCAAAAAACTTTACTGAACTGCTTAGGGATACCATTTCAAATCCACTATACGATAGAAGTCTACAAGCTCAATACCCCCCTGGCTCTCCTTTTAAGGTCATGAATGCCTTAATTGGACTTCAAGAACAGGTAGTAACCACAGAAGAAAAATTTGGATGTCGCATGGGCTACTATTTGGGTGGTCGTAGATTAACAGGTTGCCATAGCCATCCAAGTCCCTTAAGTATGAATGATGGCATCGCACAATCCTGTAATGCTTATTTTATTAATGTGTATAGACGCATCATAGATAAATATAAAGACCCCGCTATTGGGATGAATATCTGGAGTAAACATGCTAAAAGTTTTGGCTTAGGAAACTATTTAGGATATGATTTAAAAACAGGTAGTAAAGGTCGAATTCCTGATGGTGATTATTATGACAAAGTCTATGGAAAAGGACGTTGGAGGTCTACTTATAATGTATCAAATGCTATTGGTCAAGGCGAAGTTGAGGCCACTCCAATCCAATTGGCTAATATGGTAGCTGCTATAGGAAATCGCGGTTATTATTATACACCACACATCATTAAAAAAATTGAAGGTCAGGCTATTGATAAAAAATACACCACACCAAATTACACAACTATTGACAAGGAATATTTTGAACCTGTAGTCCACGGGATGTTTGATGTTTATAACAAAGGTACAGCGTCTGCATTAAGGGTACCTGGTATAGATATTTGTGGAAAAACAGGAACTGCCGAAAACTATGTGAAAATTAACGGTGTAAAAACCCAACTTACCGACCATTCCATTTTTGTGGCCTTTGCCCCTATGGACAATCCTAAAATTGCGATTGCGGTATTTGTTGAAAATGGCTATTGGGGAAGCCGTTTTGCAGGTAGAATGGCCAGTTTAATGATTGAAAAATATCTTAAAGGCCATATTACGAGAACAGATATGGAAAACTGGATATTGACCCATAGTTTGGAACACGAATACGAAAAACCCTATTCTGGAAAACCCTTTGGAATTAATAAAGAATCCACCTTACAAGTTATAGATAATGTTGAAAGAAAACCGTAGAGGCTTTAAATTAGACTGGATTACGATTGCATTGTTCTTGTTGCTTGTAGGTTTTGGTTGGCTAAACATCCTATCGGCATCCCATGTAGGTGAAAATTTCGACTATTTCGATTTGGAACAACCTTATGGTAAACAATTCGTGTTTATCATTTTAACTTTTGTGCTCATCATTATAATTCTATCCATTGAAGCTAAATTTTATGAACGGTTTTCTAGCATAATCTACCTCATTTCTATTTTAACCTTAGTTGGCCTCTTTATTTTTGGAAAAAATGTAAACGGTGCAATCTCTTGGTATGGTATTGGGGGTATGACTATTCAGCCTAGTGAGTTTGCGAAATTTGCTACATCGCTGGCCGTTGCCAAACACATTAGTGATATTCAAACCAATATGAAATCGCTTCAGGACCAGCTAAAAACTGTTGTTATCATTTTCATTCCTGCTCTTTTGATATTGCTTGAAAACGATGCAGGGAGTACCATTGTTTACGCTTGCTTTTTCTTTGTATTTTATAGAGAAGGGTTGCAACAAGTCTATTTAATTCTTGTAGGCATCATCATTATACTTTCAATTGTAACGCTAAAATTTGGAGTTCCAATTGCATCAATTTCGGCGGCAGTTATTATTTTCGGGTTGTATTTTATTCGGAAGAAAAGGCGATTTTCATTTATTCAACCTATTGTTATTTTAGTTTTATGTGTTGGTTTTTCATTTGGTATGAAACAATTTTATAACAACATCTTAAAACCTCATCAAAAAGACCGAATCAGTCTATGGCTAAGATTAGAAAATGACCCAGAAAAGTTGGCCCAATTGAAAAAAACGATTCTTTACAACCTCAACGAATCTGAAAAAGCAATAAGTTCTGGAGGTTTGACTGGGAAAGGTTTTTTGGAAGGGACACGTACCACAGGTAAATTTGTTCCGGAACAGCATACCGATTATATTTTTAGTACAGTTGGAGAAGAATGGGGTTTCGTGGGCAGTGCTTTGGTAGTACTCTTTTTTGTAGCCTTATTATTAAGGATTTTATATCTGGCCGAATCCCAAAAGTCACATTTTAGTCGGGTTTATGGCTACTGTGTGGCCTCTATTTTATTCATCCATTTTATGATTAATACCGGCATGGTCATGGGGCTTATCCCAACGATAGGTATTCCACTTCCATTTTTTAGCTATGGAGGTTCTGGGCTCTGGGGATTTACCATTTTACTCTTTATATTTGTCAAACTCGACTCCAATAAAATTAATGAATGGTAGGAGTTAATATCTTAAAAGCCAGACTACTGCAAACTCGCCAAACTTGATTTTAAGGTTTCTATTTTGGCAAGGGCATCGGCTTCTTTTTTGCGTTCCATTTCAATAACCTCTTTTGGAGCATTGTTTACAAAACGTTCATTGGAAAGTTTCTTTTGAACCGATTTCAAAAACCCATTGGTATATTCCAACTCATCGGTGAGTTTTTTAATTTCTTCCTCAATATTGATTGCTCCTGAAATGGGTATAAAATACTCATTGGAATGCACTCTAAACGTGAGTGTACCGTCAACAGACTCGGTTACAGTTTCCATTTTTGAAACATTACCCAGTTTCATAATTACCGAATCATAATCCGACGACAAATTTTCATTGTTCAAAACCGACAACTCAATGGTATCCTTAAACGAAATATTTTTTTCTTTTCTTATCGTTCTAATCCCTGAAACCACGTCTTTAACC
This sequence comes from Flavobacteriaceae bacterium LMO-SS05, assembly GCA_051814705.1. Classification (GTDB taxonomy): domain Bacteria; phylum Bacteroidota; class Bacteroidia; order Flavobacteriales; family Flavobacteriaceae; genus Geojedonia. The sequence continues at coordinate 1,183,175 of JBPWQW010000001.1, read as the reverse complement.
GTTTCAAAATCCAAAATCAATTGCTCGTCAAAGGCTTGAATTTTTGGATATGTAGCAATAATTAAAGCTTCTTCAGGAGTACGATCGGCTATAAATTGCCAAATTTCCTCGGTTAAAAATGGCATAAAAGGATGAAGAATCTTTAAGTTATTTTCAAATATGTCAATTATTGATTGAAACGTTTTTGAATCCATAGGCTCTTGATAAGCTGGCTTTATCATTTCTAACAACCATGAACAGAAGTCGTCCCATACCAATTTGTACATGGTCATCAACGCGTCTGAAAGCCTGAATTTACTATAATGGTCTTCAATCTCTATTAACGTACTCTGGAATTTGGATTGGTACCATTCCAAGGCTATTTTAGAAGATTCGGGTTGTTCAATATCTTTTACTTCCCAACCTTGAACCAATCTAAATGCATTCCATATTTTATTGGCAAACCCTTTACCCTGTTGGCATAAGTCTTCATCAAACAATAAATCGTTACCTGCTGCAGAACTCAATAACAGTCCAACACGCACGCCATCGGCGCCATAATCTTCAATCAATTGTAGTGCATCAGGAGAATTGCCCAATGATTTGCTCATTTTTCGACGTTGTTTATCACGCACCAATCCTGTTAAATACACGTTGCTAAATGGCTTTTCTCCTTTAAATTCATAGCCTGCAATAATCATTCGTGCTACCCAAAAGAAAAGGATGTCTGGTGCTGTAACCAAATCGTTTGTTGGATAATAGTACTGGATTTCTTCATTTTCTGGGTTTCTAATGCCATCAAACACACTCATAGGCCACAACCAAGACGAAAACCAAGTGTCTAAAGCATCTTTATCCTGAGTTAGATCTTTAATTGTAAGTTGTTGGTTGTTGGCTTTTTGTTTAGCTAAAATTAATGCCGCTTCAGCGCTTTCCGCCACTACGAAGTCCTCTTTTCCATCTCCATAATAATAGGCTGGAATTTGTTGTCCCCAAAGTAACTGACGAGAAATATTCCAGTCTCGAATGTTTTCCACCCAATGACGATACGTATTGTTGAATCGTTTAGGGAATAATTTTATCGCTTCATCTTCAAGCACCGCTTTAATGGCTGGCTTCACCAAATCTTCCATTTTTAAAAACCATTGGTCAGACAGTCTGGGCTCGATAACAGCTTTTGTACGTTCACTAGTCCCGACTTTATGGGTGATATCTTCAATTTTGACCAAAATCCCTAAACCTTCAAGTTCTTTAGCAACGTCCTTTCTAGCAATCTCTCTATCTTTTCCTTGATGGTGCAATCCAAAACTATTCAAGGTTGCATCGTCATTAAGTATATCAACAATTTCTAAATGATGTCTATCTCCAATTTCTTTATCATTAACGTCGTGAGCTGGTGTGATTTTTAAACAACCGGTACCAAACTCCATATCCACATAATCATCAGCTATTATCGGCACTATTCTATTACAAATTGGCACAATAACCTGTTTACCGACTAAGCTTGTAAAACGTTCATCGTTAGGATTAACACAAACGGCAGTATCACCCAAAATAGTTTCAGGTCGAGTTGTAGCAATGGTCACAAATCCGTCTTCCCCGTCAATTTTGTATTTAACATAGTAAAGTTTGTCGGTGCGCTCAATGTGAAAGACTTCTTCATCAGACAAGGTAGTTTTTGCTTCCGGGTCCCAATTCACCATTCTAAAACCTCGATAAATTAAGCCTTTGTTGTACAAATCCACAAAAACCTTGATGACCGCTTCACTCATATCCTCATCCATAGTGAACTTGGTGCGGTCCCAATCGCATGAACATCCCAATTTTTTTAATTGTTCGAGAATTACGCCTCCATATTCATGTGTCCAATCCCAAGCATGTTTTAAAAATTCGTCTCGGGACAAATCGTTTTTGTCAATACCTTTTTCCTTAAGTTTTGCAACCACTTTAGCCTCAGTTGCAATAGAAGCATGATCGGTACCGGGAACCCAACATGCATTTTTACCTTGTAGCCGCGCCCGACGAATCAAGACGTCTTGAATGGTATTGTTTAACATGTGTCCCATGTGTAAAATTCCTGTAACATTTGGAGGGGGAATCACAATGGTATACGGTTCTCTATGGTCAGGTTTTGAATGAAAATATTTATGTTCCATCCAGTAATTGTACCATTTGCTCTCTACAGAAGAGGCTGAATATTTTGTGGGAATTTGCATCCTTTGGTATTGTTTTTGTGTAATGACTGACAAAAGTACTTATATTTCTTTTTTTGCGAAATTATTGAAACAAATAATACCTTTAATACTTGTTAATATTGCAAAAAAAGTGGCCATACGTCTATTTAATTTTGCAAAATGGCAAAAAGTAAGTAGTTTTGAATTAATCAATTTAAAATTAAAGTGATGAAAAATGTAATGCTAATTTTATTTGTAGGGCTTTTAAGCTTTGGAGCCTTGGCTCAGGAAAAAGTCGCTAAAATCGAGTTTAAGACCGATACCATTGATTATGGAACAATTGATAAAGGATCGAATGGGCTTCGTGTTTTTGAATTTACAAACACTGGAAATGCCCCATTGATTATATCTGATGTAAAATCTACTTGCGGATGTACAGTTCCAAAAAAACCTGAAGGTCCAATTATGCCAGGTGCAACTGGGCAAATTGAGGTCAAATATGACACCAATCGAGTAAATCCTATTAGAAAAACAATTACTGTAATTTCCAATGCTGATACTCCAACTGTTGCCTTGAAAATCAAAGGTGAGGTCGTAGATTCCAATAAAACGGGCGTTTTGGAAAAAAAGAATAAAAGTGTCATAGAACAGTAATCTTAAAAATAAAATGGAAAAGCTTCTCAAAACTGAGGAGCTTTTTTACTTTAAAGGGTCTTCTAACCTAAAATTAACTCGTATTGACTTAAAGTTTCGTTCAACTTCTAGTTTTACCAACTTATCCTCGTCGCCGCTAAATATGTCAATCAAATCGTGTAGCTTCATAGCGTATGTATCCTTCCCATTTATAGATAAAATCGCATCCCCAATTAAAAGTCCGGCCCTTTCGGCAGGAGAGTCTTTACGCAATTCAGCAATTATAAAAACAGGTTTTAATGAGTATTTAAATCTTACTTCAAAATCGATTTTTATTGCTCCTTGAGATTCTTTTTGCCTATCAGAGATAACATTTTGCTGTTCTTTTACAACCCGAATTCCATCTTGTTCTAAGACAATTCCACTTTTATTGTAACGAAAAGGAGATCTAAAATTACTGTTCTTTTTTAAGGTCACTCTGGCATTTCTATAATCCATAATAATATTGAACCTTTTTAGTAGTTCACCAGAAATACTCCCGTTACGCTCTTCGTGCTTTCTAGCATAACTAATAGATGTTGAATCAGGAAATGCTACATTAACATCTTTTAAAACGAAACTTTTTAAATTAAACGATTTTACTTTTGTTCGTTTACCGTAAACACTTCCGCTTAAACCTTTGCCCAAAAAATCAACAAAATATTTGTTGTTTAATGGCTTCATACCCAACGAATCTTCTTCAAACAACCAAAGTGCGTCACTACTGCCCGTATCGATAAGCAATTTTACGGGTAAGTTTTCAGTTTCAATTTTTACAGTACCATTTATATAAGGCTTATTATTATAAAAGGATATATTAAATTGTTCACACTTTTTACATCGCTTATATTCATAGGATTCAGGCTTATGAAGTTTTAAATATTTAGATCTATAATTTATTTCTACTATAAAATCCCTAAACAAATCAAACCCAATAATACCGTGAACAGCAATACCCAATCTGGGCGTGAAATTTATAGAGTTATCAAAGACCACAAAGATATCCTGATTAAGATTTATGGCATTCCCTATTTTAAAAATGTTATTCTTAGATTTAAGTGCCTCTACGGGCTCACCTCCACCTAGTCCCCTTAAATAGACCGTTTCTACATTATTGACCTGTAACGTATCAATGTTAGCAATATTAAATAAAATAGGCTTACTCACTCCAGTATCCAATAAAAAGGAAAGTGATACTCCATTTACTTCAACTGGGACAATAATTAAATTATTAATAAACTGAAATTTTATTTTATCGCTATTTGTCCTCGGTAAATTAAATCTACTTTGACCAAAAGTGATAATACTACATATAAAAAACAATAAAGCAAGAGTTGTCTTTTTTTTCATAATGATAAGTCTATTAACAATTTACAACACTTTTGCCTAACAACTATTTTTAGCTGTATTTTTTAAATAAACTTTAAGATAATTTTCAGAACTTTGACCACCAAATACCTTATGATGCCAAATATTTCTAAAAAAGGGCTGTTAATGCCTCAATCTCCTATTCGAAAGTTAGTTCCCTTTGCAGAAGAAGCCAATAAACAAGGTAAAACCGTTTACTATTTAAACATTGGCCAGCCTGATATTAAAACCCCAGATATTGCTCTGGATGCAGTAAAAGTTCACTCTTTGGACATTTTGGCTTATTCAAGATCTGAAGGATCTGAAGATTACAGAAAAAAAATTGCAGGCTACTATCATAAAAATAAAATTGATGTAAGCCATAACGATATTATTGTAACCACGGGAGGAAGCGAAGCGTTGCTTTTTGCCTTTGGAAGCATTATGGATTCTGATGATGAAATCATTATCCCCGAACCATTTTATGCCAATTACAATGGATTTTCAACAGCGTCTGGAGTAAAGATCGTTCCGGTTATTTCAAAAATTGAAAACAATTTTGAACTACCACCAATTGAAGAGTTCGAAAATCTTATTACCTCTAAAACAAAAGCCATATTAATATGCAATCCTGGAAATCCTACGGGCTATTTATATTCTAAAGCCGAAATTAAAAAATTGGCCGGTATTGTAAAAAAACACGATTTGTTCTTAATCGCAGATGAAGTCTATAGAGAGTTTGTGTACGATGGCAAAGAATTTTACTCCATCATGCAAGAAGAAGACCTAAAAGATCATGCTATACTGATTGATTCGGTTTCAAAACGCTATAGCATGTGTGGTGCGCGTATTGGTTATTTAGTATCGAGAAACAAAAAGTTTATTAATACGGCATTAAAATTTGCTCAAGCTCGTTTAAGTCCTCCCACATTTGCTCAAATTGCCAGCGAAGCCGCTTTAGATACTCCACAAAGTTATTTTGATGAAGTTAAAGATGAATATGTTGAAAGAAGAAACATACTCATATCCGAATTAAAAAAAATTGAAGGTATTAAGGTTGCAAAACCAAGTGGAGCTTTTTACTGTATTGTCGAATTACCAATAAAAAATGCAGACGATTTTGCGCAATGGCTGCTAGAAAAATTTGATGTTAATGGAGAAACCGTTATGGTAGCCCCTGCTGCAGGATTTTATTCCACTCCTGGTGTTGGCTTAAATCAAATACGTATTGCTTATGTGCTTAAAAAAGAAAGCTTAATAAAAGCAGTTGCCATATTAAAAGCAGCATTAAAAATCTATAAAGATTGATGCAAATTCAACAGAATATATCATTAAAATCTTATAACACTTTTGGTATTGACGCCAAAGCAAAATATTTTGTATCCGTTAATTCGCTGAGTGAATTACTAGAGGTTTTGAAATTAAAAGACTACCCCAATAAATTTATATTAGGCGGAGGTAGTAATATGTTGTTGACCAATCATATTGACGCTTTAGTTATTCATGTCAATTTGAAGGGCGTTGAAATGGTTTCAAAACAAAATGGGGAGGTTATTGTTAAAGCTAATGCTGGCGAAAATTGGCATGAGTTTGTACTTTGGTGTTTGGATCATGATTTTGGAGGCATTGAAAATTTATCACTTATTCCTGGTCATGTCGGGAGTGCTCCTATTCAAAACATTGGAGCTTACGGGGTTGAGCTTAAGGATGTTTTTATATCCTGTGAAGCCATTGAAATCAAAAGTCATACATTAAAGACGTTTACAAAAAGCGATTGCAAATTTGATTATAGAGAATCCATTTTCAAACAAAGTGTAAAAGGACAATTTGTAATTACCAGTATTACATTACAGCTCACCTCTAATAAACACAAATTAAATACAGGTTATGGGGCAATTTCTGACCAATTGCAGTACATGAACATAACAAATCCAACTATTCAGGATATTTCAAATGCTGTCATTGCAATCCGGCAAAGTAAACTTCCCGATCCAAAAGACATAGGCAACAGTGGAAGCTTTTTTAAAAATCCTGTGATTTCTCAACAACATTTTAAGACCTTAAAAACAATATTTCCTGATATTCCTAGTTATGTTATTTCAGAAAAAAAAATCAAAATTCCTGCAGGCTGGTTAATAGAACAAGCTGGCTTTAAAGGAAAAACCTTTGGCAATTACGGCGTTCATAAAAGGCAAGCACTGGTTTTGGTGAATTATGGAGGTGCACAAGGCAAGGACATTTTAAATTTAGCTAGACTTATTCAAAAAACTATAAAGCGAATTTTTGATATTAATATAGAAACCGAAGTCAATATTATTTAAAATAAAAAAAACCAAATTTTTTTTTGCAAAGTTTATGCTTTAACAGTTTATAAATTACCATAATACAAATTTTAATTTATCAATTTATTACTATTTTTGCCTCCCTAATAACATTACTTTTTAAAAGTACTATTAGAAATTCCTATAGGATATTTTAATTAAATGACTAAACTTTAAAACTATTGAGCTTTTCATTAGAACAAAATATTGTTGAACTCCTTAAAAAGGGAGACACAAACGCCCTTAATTTGCTTTATGAAAATTATGCAGATTCACTTTATGGAGTCATATTAAAAGTTACAAATAATGAAGAGTTGGCACAAGATGCACTTCAGGAAACCTTTGTCAAAGTCTGGAAAAACTCCAAAAAATACGATTCAAAAAAAGCAAAACTATTTACTTGGCTGTATAGAATTGCAAAGAATACGGCTATAGATAAACTAAGAAGCTTTAATATCAGATTTGAAAAAGAAGTCCAAATAGATAAATCCAACGTATATATCTTACCAACATCCAACTTAAATCAAGACGTCATGGATTTAAGAGAACATGTTGCCAGACTGGACGAGAAGTATCAAATTGTGTTAAAAGCCTTATTTTTTGAAGGTATGACACAACAAGAAGCAAGCGATGAATTGAATATTCCGTTGGGTACTATTAAGTCCAGATTAAAAATTGGGTTGAGAGAACTTAAAAAAGTTTACGACCTTTAAAAACGACGACAATGGAAAAAAAACTACATAGTTTTATACAATCGGGCCTCATTGAAAAATATGTTGTGGGCTCAACAACTGCCAAAGAAAATTTAGAAGTTGAACATTATATATCCAATTATCCAGAAGTTGAAGCAGAATACATTACCCTGCAAAATAACTTGGAGATTTTATCCAAAGTCAACGCTGTGGAAGCGCCAAAGTTTATTTTGGATGCAGTACTGGAAGATATTAAAGACAAGCCTGTAATCGCTCTAGCCCCAACTAAGTACAGTACGCCTTGGTACAGTATTGCTGCAACTATTGCTGCACTTATTTTTGCGGGTAGCGCAATTTTGTTGCTACTTCATAACAAGGATTTAGTAAGAGAAAATCAAGTTGTAGTAGATGAAATTTTTGATTTGAGAAGCGATATCAAGAACAACAATGATAAGCTGGACGAAGTTATGAGACAGTTTATGAAATTAAATAATCCTGAAACCGAAAAATACGTTTTACGAGGCAATGAACGTGCTAAAGATTTAAAAACCGTAGCTTACATTAATTCCGTTGATAAAACCTCCATGATTGATATTGTGGAATTACCTCAACTTCCCGAAGACCAAAACTATCAGATTTGGGCTGAATTACAGGATCGCATGGTAAATCTTGGTATCTTAAACCCTTCAAACAAAAAATTGCAGTCCATCCCGTATATGGAAAATACACTTGGATTAAGTATAACCATCGAGAAAAAAGGTCGATTGGCCAACATGGCCAATGCAGAAAATGAGGTTGCAGAAATAACATTGAAAAACAATTAATATTTACACTAAGCTTTTTAAGGACCACTTACAATGTAAGTGGTTTTTTTATTCTAAAACCTAGACAGTAACGTATTAATTTAGGTAAAATCAGTATCTTTGTATAAACTTATTTTTCATGAAACTTATATTGATCACTTTTATTCTTTTAGGTTTGGCAATTGCAGGAATTGCCATAAAGCTTTGGGCTAAAAAAGATGGTGAATTTGGAGGAACCTGTGCTAGTCAAAACCCAATGCTCAATAAAAATGGAGAAGCATGTGGTTTTTGTGGGAGAGCTCCTGACCAATTTAAAAACTGTAACGAACCTCAACATTCTTAACCATCAATGTCTATTTTTGATGTACTTTTCTACACATTTATTGTTGTAGTCATTATTCAAATTATATATTATCTTTTAATCTTTGGTAAATTTTCATTTCACAAGAAACAAAGCCAAACTCCAAAAAATATTTCAATTTCGGTAATCGTTTGTGCCAAAAACGAAGCTAAAAAATTAAAAAAATTCCTGCCATCTATATTAGCGCAGGACTATTCTAATTTTGAAGTTGTATTAATAAACGACCGGTCGACTGATAAAACCCTTGAAGTCATGGAAGCTTTTAAAAGTGAACATGATAACATTAAAATTGTTAATATTAAAAATATTGAAGCTTTTTGGGGTAACAAAAAATTTGCTTTAACATTGGGCATTAAAGCCGCTACACATAATTTTTTATTGTTTACCGATGCCGATTGCCAACCTGTTTCCAACCAATGGATAAACGAAATGAGCAGTCATTTTACCAATTCAAAATCTATTGTACTAGGTTATGGAGCCTATAAAACTATTAAAGGTTCTTTTTTAAATAAGCTTATTCGTTTTGAGACTTTAATGACCGCTACTCAGTATTTTTCCTATGTTAAAATAGGTCAACCCTACATGGGAGTTGGCAGAAATTTAGCCTATAGAAAAGAACTCTTTTTTGAGGCCTCTGGATTTATGAGCCACATCGATATCAAATCTGGTGATGACGATTTATTTGTCAATCAAATTGCAAATAATAAAAATACGGCCATTTGTTTTTCGAGGGAAAGTTTTACTGTATCCATTCCTGAAAAAACCTTCAAAGATTGGATAATTCAAAAACGGAGACATTTTAGTACTGCTAAATATTATAAATCCAAGCATAAAAATTTACTCGCTCTTTTTTATGTGTCGCAACTCCTGTTTTGGCTTTTATCAATTATTCTCTTGAGCTCTTTAGTGTTTTGGAAAATTGTTGTTGCATTCATTGTTTTGCGTTTCTTGGTTCAATTTTTAAGCCTTGGGTTTGCTTCAAAAAAATTAAATGAAACGGATCTGATACCTTTTCTTCCTATTTTAGAGGTGTTTTTAATTAGTACACAATTCTTTATCTTTATAAAAAATCTAACATCAAAACCAAATCGTTGGAAATAATTGAAGCTATTGAGAAAGCAAAAAAAAACGAACAAATAGCGTTCAGTTTTTTATTAGACACCTACTGGTACGATGTTTACGGGTTTCAGCTAAAACGAACTGAAAATGAAAATGATGCCGAAGATATCACCATTCAAGCATTTTCAAAGGCTTTTGACAAAATCCATACTTATAATCCGGATTACGAATTTAAAACATGGTTAATAACCATATCAAAAAATATTCATATTGATTTGCTAAGGAAACGAAAATCACGAATTTCCAATACTGCAGACACAAATGACAACGATGAATATTATGAAGTGATAGATGAATCTCCTTCACCAGTAGATAAGCTCATTACTGAGCAAAATTTAGCCAAACTTTTACGTGATATTAAAAAATTAAAACCCCACTATCAAGAAGTCATAAATTTACGGTACTTTCAAGAATTAAGCTATAATGAAATTTCAGAGCAACTTGATGAACCCATAAACAATATAAAAGTTAAGCTCTTAAGGGCCAAAAAGTTATTAGCTGATATCATAACCAAAAAATAATGCACTTTAACCTCAAAAAACTAGGTCCAGGATTGTTATTTGCCGGAGCAGCTATTGGGGTCTCGCATTTGGTTCAATCTACCAGAGCAGGTGCCGATTTTGGTTTTGGTTTGGTTTGGGCTTTGTTGTTGGTCAATCTTTTTAAATATCCATTTTTTCAGTTTGGCCCTCGCTATGCTATGGCAACAGGTGAAACCCTTTTGGACGGCTATAAAAAACTGGGCAAGGGTGTTCTTATAGTCTATTTCATCATAACGTTTGCAACCATGTTTACTATTCAAACAGCCGTTACCATTGTTACAGCTGGTTTGGCATCGTCCTTATTTGGAGATTTTATTTCAACCGAAGTATGGACTGTCATTATATTATCAATCTGCTTTATTATCCTAATTAAGGGTCGTTATAAGTTTCTCGACAAGTTAATGAAGGTAATTGTCATTACGCTGACTATAAGTACCGTTATTGCTGTGTTTTTAGCTCTATCTGAAAACACACACAATCTCAACTTTATTCAGGTGTTGCCAAAAGGTTCAATAGAAATTGGCTTTTTGATTGCCTTTATGGGTTGGATGCCAGCTCCTTTAGATATTTCGGTATGGCATTCACTTTGGGCCATTGAGAAACATAAAGACAATAATGATTACACTGTAAAATCCTCACTGTTCGATTTTAATATTGGTTATTTGGCAACCATCGTTTTGGGCCTTGGGTTTATAGCTTTGGGAGCCTTGATCATGTTTCAAAGCAGCGAAACTTTTAGCCCCAAAGGAGGTGAGTTTGCAAACCAACTTATATCTATGTACACTAAAAGCCTAGGCAGTTGGTCCTATCTGGTTATTGGTGTTGCTGCCTTTACAACCATGTTCAGTACGACTTTAACAACTTTGGATGCTTCACCAAGAGCGATGGAAAAGACCACCCAATTACTCTTTGAAAACCCTTTAAAACATGGCTACTCGCTGTGGATACTTATTCTTATTATAGGTACAATTATTATTTTCTTCTTTTTAAATTCAGAAATGGGGATGCTAGTTAAAGTTGCGACCATCGTTTCCTTTATAACCGCACCATTTTATGCCATAATTAACTATAAATTAATAAGCAGCAAACATACACCCAAAGAGTGGCATCCTTCAAAAGTGATGCATGCTTTATCTTGGTTGGGCATATTGTTTTTAATTGGATTTAGTATTTGGTACCTTATCATATTATAATATCTTATTCTCATTATACTTTGTATCTTTGCAATTGTAAATTTAAGTCTGAATGAATACAGAAACGACTTCAAATATAGAACCCCAACGCCAAGCAAAGCCCAAATGGCTACGTGTTAAACTTCCGACAGGAAAAAAATATACTGAACTAAGAGGTCTTGTAGACAAGTACAAGCTCAACACCATTTGCACATCGGGCAGTTGCCCTAATATGGGTGAATGTTGGGGTGAAGGAACGGCAACCTTTATGATTTTGGGAAATATCTGCACGCGTTCTTGTGGATTTTGTGGAGTAAAAACCGGACGACCAGAAACGATTGATTGGGACGAGCCTGAAAAAGTAGCGCGTTCCATTAAAATAATGAATATCAAGCATGCTGTTTTGACCAGTGTCGATAGAGATGATTTAAAGGATATGGGTAGTATTATGTGGGCCGAAACTGTACAGGCTGTACGTAGAATGAACCCTGAAACCACTTTAGAGACATTAATCCCCGATTTTCAAGGTGTAGAGCGAAATATTGATAGAATTATTGAAGTGGCTCCTGAAGTTGTATCACATAATATTGAAACGGTACGCAGATTGTCACGCGAAGTTAGAATTCAGGCTAAATACGATAGAAGTCTTGGTGTTTTAAAATACCTAAAATCTCAAGGGCAACGCCGTACCAAATCGGGTATTATGCTTGGATTGGGTGAAACCCGTGATGAAGTAATTGAAACTCTTCATGATTTAAAAGCACATGATGTCGATGTGGTCACCATTGGCCAATATCTTCAACCCAGTAAAAAACACTTACCTGTTAAACAATTTATTTTACCAGATCAATTTGAAGAATACAAACAAATAGGATTGGATTTGGGATTCCGCCATGTAGAAAGTAGCGCATTGGTAAGATCTTCTTATAAAGCACAAAAACATATTAATTAATGATCACAATTGCTATTAACGGTTTCGGCAGAATAGGCAGACGCGTTTTTAGGCTCATTCAAGAAAGAAACGACATTCAAGTAGTAGCCATAAATGACCTTGCTGATTCCCGAACCTTATCCCATTTATTAAAATATGATAGTATTCATGGGGTTTTAAAACATGACGTTACGTATGACGACAATCATATAATAATTGATGGGATTAAAATACCACTTTTAAACCAAAAGCATCCAGAAACTACAGATTGGAAACCATATCATGTAGATTTTGTTGTGGAATCTACAGGCAAATTTAAGACCAAAACCGAATTACAAAATCATATTAAAAATGGTGCAAACCGTGTTATATTATCGGTCCCTCCAATTGAAGATGATATCAAAACCATTGTTTTAGGTGTCAACGATGATATTTTGGATGGTAGCGAACCCTTAATCTCCAATGCCTCTTGTACCACAAATAATGCGGCACCTATGATTTTAGTGATAAACAAATTATGTGGTATTAAACAGGCGTATATCACCACTGTACACTCCTATACTACAGACCAAAGTTTGCACGACCAACCCCATAAAGATTTACGCCGTGCAAGAGCTGCAGGGCAATCTATTGTTCCCACCACAACAGGAGCTGCAAAAGCACTGACTAAAGTTTTTCCAAAGCTTTCCAATGTTATCGGTGGTTGCGGGATTAGAGTGCCTGTTGCAAACGGGTCCTTAACGGATATCACATTTAATGTCGAAAAAACAGTAACAATTGATGAAATCAATAATGCCTTTAAAGATGCTTCTAAAACATATTTAAAGGGAATATTGGAATATACTGAAGACCCCATAGTATCCATTGATATTGTAGGAAATACCCATTCTTGCGTTTTTGATGCTTTAATGACCTCCGTCATTGGAAATATGGTAAAAATAGTGGGGTGGTACGATAATGAAACCGGATATTCTTCAAGAATTTTAGATTTAATTTGCAATTTATCGGATAAATCACCACTTTTATCGAATAAATAATTATATTTGTCGAATAAAGTGACCCAAACTATGTCCCAAATTAAGTATTATATAGTTGCTTTCTTTATCTGTTTTTATGCATCATCGTCAGCTCAAATTGTTGATGGTGAAGATGTTGATTTACTTCGAATGAACATTGAAAACCAAATTACTCAAGCTGGTTTTGATATCGATCGTGGCAACTATTTTAGTGCAAAAGATAATCTTGAGAAAGCCTTAGAAACTGCAAATAAAATTGAAGATAAGAAGCAACAAGGTATTATTTATGCTAAAATCGCCAACTTACAATTCATTGTAGAAGAAAAAGATGAAGCCATTGTGTCTCTTACAAGAGCCGCAGCTATACAACGCGCAATTAGTGACTACGGCAATCTTGCCATTACATATAACATAAGTGGTATTGTTCATGCCAGTAAAAAAGAATATGCAACCGCTTTAGATTATTTCAATTCTGCAAAAACAAAATTTGAAGAAGAAAACCTGAGAGAGTTTATACCTGACGTTAGCTTGAATGAGGCCAAAGTGTATATTCAATTAAATGATTTTAAATCGGCAAAGGCTTCACTAGAGAAAACCATACTATTAGCCAAACAATACGACCAACCAAAAATATTGAGCAGTGCTTTAATTAATAGTGGAAAAGTAATGTTTAGCTTAAACAACACCGAATTGGCACTTTCCATGACCAATGAAGGACTGGAATTAGCCAAAAAGAATAACTATTTTGAGAATATTAACTCAGGTTATTTAATTTTAAGTGATATATATCAAAAAACCGAAGATTATAAATTGGCCAGTCAATTTTTAAAAAAATCGATTACACTTTCTGATTCGATTCAAAGTATTAACAGAGAAAACCTTTCTCCCGAAAAAAAATCGCACTATCTCAATCAATATAACAACGATAGCTACCAAGAACTTAAAACAAAGGTTGAAGAGCAAGAAGCTGAGAACAGCTTGACAAAAATAACAACTATTTTAAGTATTGCTCTTATTACAATTCTTTCGTTGCTCACCCTGTCATTATACAAAAACAACAATATCAGGCTAAAAACCAACAATATGCTTCATAAAAAGAATGATGAGTTGGTGATTGCAAAAGAAAAGGCTGAATTGGCCTCAAAAACTAAAGCCAATTTCTTGTCAACCGTAACACATGAGTTGAGAACTCCCTTATATGCCGTTACGGGTTTAACCAATATGTTGCTGGACGAAAACCCTAAACCTGAGCAGGTACAACATTTAAAATCCCTAAAATTCTCTGGAGATTATTTATTGACATTTATTAACGACATCCTTCAAATTAATAAAATTGAAGCCAATAAAGTCGAGCTCGACCCAGAAATGTTCAATTTAAAGAAAAAGGTTGAAAATGTCATTGCCGCCTTAAATAATTCGGCTACAAACAATAACATAGCATTGCATTACAGCTATGACAAAAGTTTACCAGAAAACTTTGTTGGAGATCAATTAAAAATCTCTCAAATCTTGATAAACCTTATTGGGAACTCCATTAAATTTACCAAAGATGGAGATATTTGGGTAAGAGTTATCAATATGGACCAGACGGGCAATATATACAAATTAAAAATTGAAGTTGAAGATAACGGGATAGGCATCACCAAAGAAAAACAAGATAATATGTTTGAAAGCTTTTCCCAAGGCTCTATCCAGATCAATAGAAAATATGGTGGTACTGGTTTAGGCCTCTCCATTGTAAAAGGACTTATTGAAATATTAAAAGGTAAGATTTATTTAAAAAGCGAATTAGGTAAAGGCTCCACCTTTACATTTGAAATCCCTCTGGAATATTCAGAAAAAACTGAAGTGGTAATAAAAGAAAACTATTCTAAAAACATTAATCAATTGGACTTAAGTAACGTTAAAATTTTAGTTGTCGAAGACAATAAAATTAACCAAATGATCACTAAAAAGATTTTGAATAAAATGAATCTAGAATGTGACGTTGTGGACAATGGTGAAGATGCCGTTGAAAAAGTTAGGGAAAATAGATATAGTGTCGTGCTTATGGACATCCATATGCCGGGTATTAGTGGTTTGGAAGCTACCAAAATCATAAGAACCTTTGATAAAGAACTCACCATTTTCGCGCTTACCGCCGTAACTCTTGAAGATAAAATGCACGAGTTTGACGAGGCCGGGTTTAACGACATTATCTCAAAACCATTTAAACAGGAAGATTTTGAAAGAAAATTATTTCACGCCTTAACCAACACAAAAGATTCTAAATCCTTTATTAAAAGCTAGATATAAATTCCTCTATTAGAGCATCAAAGATTTTAGCATCACTCAAAGTGATCTCTATAGGAAGATAATATAGTGTAATTGAGTTTTTAAAATCCTGTTCCAACCTCATAAAATCTTTTTCGGTAGTCACAATCCATTCTTTCGATTTTAAATACTCTATCTCTTTTTTGGAAAATTCATGATGATCCCTAAAATTTAAATGCTCAAAATTTAAGCCTTCAGAATGTAAATAATCCACCAGTGGATTGGCATTTGCAATTCCAGTTACCAGAGTAAAACTTTTGCCCTTTAAATCTTGAAGTTTTTTTTCTGCTGATGAATTTTTGATCGTTTCAGAATAGGTAATCGCACTAAAAAAAACAAACTGATGATCTAATGGTTTCAAATGTTGAATAATCTGTTGTTTTTCAGTCTCATTGATTAATGTTGGACATTTAGTCACTACAATCACATCTGCCCGTTTGACTCCAGATTTAGGTTCTCTTAAATTCCCAGTTGGTAAAACCAGGTGATTGGAGAACACGGCATCATAAGGCATCAATAGAATATTGAACCCAGCTTTCACCTTTCTATGCTGAAAGGCATCATCCAACAAAATGAGATCAGGTTTATCTTCTAAAGCCAATAATTGTCTAATGCCGTTACGCCTATCGGCATCAACACTCACCATAATATCATTAAACTTTTTATAAAACTGAAACGGCTCATCGCCCATATCAAGTGCTGTTTTAGTATTATCTGCAAGGACAAACCCGTCGGTTTTTCTTTTATAGCCCCTACTTAGTGTGGCAATTTTATAATTGTCTTTTAATAACCTGATCAAATACTCAATCATAGGAGTTTTACCTGTTCCTCCAACACTTAAATTACCAACACAAATCACTGGTAAATCAAAATGGGTCGACGATTTTAGCCCTAAATCATAGAGTTTATTTCGCAACCAAGTCACTAAATAATAAAATGGAACAACGGGAAATAGTATGTATCTCAATATTTTCATTATGGCGAATGTAAAATATTTTATCTTTGAAGCAAACAAATATATAATGATTGTAAACGACATTATAAATTACCTTGAAGAAATAGCCCCTTTAAGCTATGCTGAAGATTTTGATAATGTTGGCCTTTTGGTTGGAAACAAAAACAATAAGGTTACTGGCATTTTGGTAACTCTTGATACAGTTGAAGCCGTGGTAGATGAAGCTATTGAAAAAAACTGCAATCTCATTGTAAGTTTCCATCCTATTATTTTTAAGGGCTTAAAAAAGATTAATGGCAGTAATTATGTCGAGCGGGTTGTGATTAAAGCCATTCAAAACAACATCAACATTTTTGCTGTTCATACCGCTCTAGATAACGCACTACAAGGTGTAAACAATATTATTTGCGACACCTTGGAACTTAAAAATAAATGCATTTTAATGCCACAACAAGGCACTATAAAAAAATTAACCACCTATGTTCCTAAAAAAGATGCTGACTCATTAAGAACTGCTTTATTTGCTGCTGGAGCAGGAAGTATAGGCAATTACGACAGCTGCAGTTTTAATACTGAAGGGCTTGGCACGTATAGAGGTAATGAAAATTCTAATCCAACACTAGGAGAACCAGGTGTACTGCACAACGAGCAAGAAACTCAAATTTCAATAACATTTAAAAAGCATTTAGAATCTCAGGTTTTAAACGCCTTGTTTAAAAGCCATCCATATGAAGAAGTAGCCTTTGAGGTTACCACACTCGATAATTTCAATCAAAATATAGGAATGGGAATGGTTGGTGAGCTGGAAAAAGAAACAGATGCTATTGAATTTTTAAAATTCGTTAAAACAAAGATGAAGGCTTCTTGTGTAAAGCATTCAAAAATCATAAAAAAAACAATAAAAAAAGTTGCAGTCTTGGGAGGTTCAGGAAGTTTTGCTATTCAAGCAGCTAAATCGGCAAATGCCGACATATTCATAACTTCAGATTTAAAATATCATGACTTTTTTACTGCCGAACAGCAAATAATTCTAGCAGATATTGGACATTATGAAAGTGAACAATACACAAAAAACTTTTTAGCTGATTATCTATCAAAAAAATTCACTAATTTTGCAGTCGTTTTATCAACGACAAATACAAATCCGGTAAAGTATTTATAATTATGGCAAAAAAAGTTGAAACCTCAGTTGAAGATCGATTAAGGGCACTGTACGATTTACAATTAATCGATTCGAGAGTCGACGAAATAAGAAATGTGAGAGGAGAACTTCCACTAGAAGTTCAAGATCTAGAAGATGAAGTTGAAGGTTTAAACACAAGATTGGAAAAATTAAGTGCAAACCTTGAATTGATTGACAACGAAATTGGTTCTAAAAAGAACTTAACAGAAGAAGCCAAAACGCTTATCAAAAAATATAGCGAGCAGCAAAAAAACGTTAGAAATAACAGAGAATACAACTCCTTAACAAAAGAAATTGAATTTCAGGAACTAGAAATCCAATTAGCCGAAAAACATATCAAAGAATTTAGAGTGCAAATCGATCAGAAAAAAGAAGTGATTTCTGAAACTAAAGAGCGTCTTAAAGAGCGTCAAACACATCTAAAACACAAACGTGGTGAACTGGATGCAATCTTGGCCGAAACCGAAAAAGAAGAATTGGCATTAATCAAAAAATCGGAAGAATATCAGACCCAAATTGAATCACGCTTGATTGCAGCCTATCAAAGAATTCGTAATAATGTAAAAAACGGATTGGCAGTTGTAGCAATTGAAAGAGGTGCTTCAGGAGGATCTTTCTTTACCATTCCGCCACAAATTCAAGTAGAAATCGCTTCACGTAAAAAAGTGGTTACGGATGAGCATAGTGGACGTATTTTAGTAGACGCCCAATTGGCAGCAGAAGAAAAAGAAAAAATGCAAAAATTATTTTCGAAACTTAACTAAACATAACGTTTTTATAAAATTCAAAGGCCTTTGCAAATTGCAAAGGCTTTTTATTTTAATATAATTTTCACATGCAACTAGGTAAGGTTTATTATTTTTGAAAGACAACTAAGTGGAATTATGAAAAATATATATTCTTTTTTATTGATTACAGCTTTATATAGCTGTCAAAATAACGCCCAAACCAACTCCAGTCAACAGGCTATTATTGATGCAAAACCAGTAGAAGTGCCTTTACAAAACGGAATGGCCAAAGCCTATTTTGCAAGTGGTTGCTTTTGGTGTGTTGAAGCTATATATGACAGCGTTAAAGGGATTGAAGACGTTATTAGTGGATACTCTGGTGGCCATACTAATAACCCGACTTATGAATCCAGCAATACCGGGCGAACTGGTCATGCTGAATCGGTCGAAGTCGTTTACAATCCTAACATTGTTAGTTTTGCTACTTTGGTGGATGTCTATTTTGCATCTCAAGACCCTACACAAGTAAATGGTCAGGGACCAGATAACGGCTCGCAATATCGGTCCATTATTTTTTATCAGAATGATGCTCAAAAGCAAATCATTGTAGAAAAAAAAGAAGCCCTTTCAAAAAATATTAATGCGAAAATTGCTGCGGAAATTTATCCGTTTCAAAAATTCTGGAAAGCCGAAGATTATCACCAAAACTATGAAAAACTCCATCCTAATCAAGCCTATATTAGAGGGGTTTCAATTCCTAGATTAAATAGATTTAAGCAAAAAATGCCTGAAGTTATAAAGGCTAACCATTAATATTTTAAATCGCTTACTTATCTTTTCTTTAAAGTTAATGCAATAAAACAAAGGCTAGAGCAAAATATTTGCTATTGGCAATAATGAGTCGTAAGGATTTCATGTCCTTCTCTAAGCCGCTAAAATTAAATAAATTTCATAACTGTATTTCATTTTATACCTTTATAAAAAAACTATATGAAACAATTCATGACGATTTTATCAGTTTTGGTAGTCTTGTCCTCTTGTAAAAAAGACACAAAAAAGGAAGCTATCGTACCAACAAAAGAGTTGACAACAGCTCAAAAAATTGCTAACGCCCATGGTTATGAAAATTGGAAAAATATTTCAAAAATTGAGTTCACTTTTAATACCAGTCGTGGTGCTCGATCTTGGACCTGGGAACCCAAAACCCAAAACGTTAGATTAATACAAAACAGCGATACGATTTCTTATAATAGATCTAAAATTAACAGCACTTCATCAAAAGCAGATCGTGCGTTTATCAATGACAAATATTGGTTTTTAGCGCCTTTTCAATTGGTTTGGGACAAAAATGCAAGCACTTCTGAAGTAGTTAAAGCATTGGCCCCAATTAGTAATATTGAAATGAATAAAATCACTTTAACTTACCCCAATACAGGTGGCTACACTCCTGGAGATGCTTACGATTTTTTCTTTGGGGACGATTATTTAATTAAAGAATGGATTTATCGAAAGGGAAATTCTGAAGCCCCTTCAATGATGACCACATGGGAAGATTATGAAGACATCAAAGGGTTAAAAATATCAAAAATGCACAAAAATGCTGAAGACAATTGGAATCTTTACTTTACAGGAGTGAGCGTAACAACTGAATAAAAAAAACCTATTAATTAAACATCCGAAGCTTTACAAACAGACGTATATATTGTGAACATTTCCGCAATTTGCGTCACTATAAATCCATTGGCCCTTTATTTCAAAGGGCCTTTTTTATCCAACAAAATTTTGTTTAATATGGGTGCCATCACAAAAGGGTTTGTTTAGTGAGCCTCCACAACGGCAAAAAGCGGTCGTTTTATTTTTGATTTCTTCTTGACCATCTTTATGGGTTACTTTTAAAGTACCATAAATCAATAGAGGGCCATTGCTAAGAACTTCTATTTTAGTTTCCAACGCTTCCGCTGTTTCATCGCCTTCAGCCTTCATATAATAACTTAAGGCACCAGAAGGACAAGCTTTTACCTGATTCACAATGGCTTCCGTAGAGGCTCCTTCTATTTTTATCCAAGGCCTTACTTTGGGCTGAAATACGTTTGGTAACCCTCTAAAACATATTCCCGAATGAATACATTTTTTGGCTTGCCAAACCACTGTCACTTTACCGTTGCTATATTCGTTGTTTTTGCCCATATCCTATCTTTTCATTAAAGATACAAAAACGGAATAAAAAATTATCTAGCTTTTTTGACTTACTCCCTAAAGTTATAATTCTTATTTTTGTTAGAAACACAAAACAGAATACCTTGTCAAACTACAAATTGGGTCTTGAATTTGCAAAGCAATTTGACCAAAATGACGAATTATCCTCTTATAGAAGTCAGTTTCATATTCCAAAAAATCAACATGGAGTTGATTATATATATATGACAGGAAATTCTCTTGGTCTTCAGCCAAAAGCGACTAAAAGCTATATCTATCAAGAATTGGAGGATTGGGCTAATTTAGGTGTTGAAGGTCATACTGAAGCCAAAAATCCTTGGCTACCCTATCACGAGTTTCTCACTGAAAGTATGGCAAACCTCGTTGGCGCAAAACCTATTGAGGTAGTGGTGATGAATACTTTAACCGCAAACCTTCATTTCATGATGGTTTCTTTTTATAAGCCGACTAAAACGCGTTATAAAATTCTTATTGAAGCAGATGCCTTTCCTTCAGATAAATATGCCGTTGAATCCCAATTGAGACATCACGGATTTGACGATAAAGAAGGCTTGATCCTTTGGAAGGCTCGTAAAGGAGAAGAATTACTGCGTTATGAGGATTTAGAAGACATCATGAAAGCTCACGGGGATGAGATCGCACTTATTATGATTGGTGGCGTCAACTATTATACAGGGCAATATTTCGATTTAAAACGCATTACCCAATTAGGTCATGATCATAATTGTAAGGTGGGCTTTGATTGTGCCCATGGTGTCGGAAACGTAGCATTAAATTTACATGACTCCGGAGCTGATTTTGCCGTTTGGTGTACCTATAAATACATGAATTCCGGCCCTGGAAGTTTAGCAGGTTGCTTTGTTCATGAGCGTCATGCCTATAATAAAGACCTCAACCGATTTACAGGTTGGTGGAGCCACAACAAACAAACGCGTTTTAATATGCGTCATGAATTTGATGTCCTACCTGGAGCTGAAGGTTGGCAATTGAGTAACCCTCCTATTTTATCGATGGCCGCCATAAAAGCTTCTTTGGATATTTTTAATGAGGTTGAAATTGAAAAGCTTGTCGCGAAGTCAAAACAACTTACTGGTTATTTTGAGTTTTTATTGAAGCAGTTGGGTGAGGACATCATTAAAATCATCACGCCCAGTAACCCAAACGAACGCGGTTGTCAACTGTCCATCCAAGTTAAAAATGCCGATAAAGATTTGCATACCAAATTAACTGAAGCTGGGGTGATAAGTGATTGGCGTGAGCCTGATGTGATACGATGTGCTCCAGTACCTTTGTACAATTCGTATCAAGACGTTTATCATTTAGTTGAACGACTGAAATCTATTTTAAATGGAAAGTAAAAGCAAAAAAGCATTCCCCTTTGGAGCAGATTTAGATGGGGCTCAAAATATACTCATCATTGGTGCAGGTCTCTGTGGTTCGCTCCTAGCCTTACGATTAGGACAACGCGGCTATAACGTTACCGTTATGGAAATGCGCCCTGACCTGAGATCAGTAAACATTTCGGCTGGACGTTCCATAAATCTTGCACTATCAGATCGTGGTATTAAGGCCATGAAGTTGGTAGGCATTCAAGATAAAGTAGCATCCTTATGTATCCCAATGAACGGACGAATGCTTCATGATATAAAAGGCGATACCATGTTGGCTCCTTATAGTGGCCGTGAACATGAATATATCAATTCGATATCGCGTGGTCAACTCAATGCCTTATTGTTGGACGAAGCCGAAAAACATAAAAATGTAACCATTTATTTTAATAGAAAATGTAAAACGGTCGACTTCGAAAAAACAACAGCACTTTTTAAAGACCATGAATCGGGAACCGAATTTGTAGAAGATGCCGATGTTATTTTTGCAACCGATGGAGCAGGTTCGGCCATGCGAAAAAGCTATTATCTAGGAAAAAAATTCTTGTTTAGTTTCTCTCAAGAGTATTTAAACCATGGTTATAAAGAATTGAGTATCCTTCCAAATAATGATGGAACATATAAAACCTACAAAAACGCATTACATATTTGGGGTCGTGAAGCCTTTATGTTAATTGCGCTCCCCAATTTGGATGGTAGTTTTACAGTGACTTTATTTTTAAGTTATAACGAAGGGGAATACAATTTCAACAATTTAACCACCAAAGCACGTGTTATTGAATTCTTTTCAACCTATTTTAATGATGCCTTGCAATTGATGCCTAATCTAGTAGACGATTTTTTCGAAAATCCAACCTCACCTTTAGGCACGGTTAAATGTTCACCTTGGCATTATAAAGGCAATACGCTCTTAATGGGTGATGCAGCTCATGCCATCGTCCCGTTTTACGGGCAAGGGATGAATGCCTCGTTCGAAGATGTTGTTGAGTTTGATAAGGTTTTAGATGAAGGTCATAACGACTGGGAAACCATTTTTAAAGTTTATGAAGCATCCAGAAAAAAGGACACCGACGCCATTGCTGATTTAGCCATAGATAACTTTTACGAAATGAAAGGTCATGTTAATCATGCTAATTTCAGAGAAAAACGTAACTTGGAAATGGCTTTCGAAAAAACCTTCCCAAATGAGTATTCTTCAAAATATTCGTTGGTCACTTTTAATGAAGATATAGGTTATCGAGAGGCTATGTTAAAAGGTCGTGCACAAGACAAAGCCATTTTAAATATGCTTGCAGATGGCAAATTAGATTTGAATGCTGATTTAAAAACCAACCTAGAAAAAGTAAAAGCAGAAACCGAAGCTATTCTTGAAGACGACAGAATCGCTGGCTTAAAATAAAAAATATGAGTGAAAAAACAGTAACCCCAAGAGGCGCCTATCCACATACCAAACGTGTAGGCAATTTTATATTTGTTTCAGGAACTAGTTCTCGTCGGGCAGATAACACCATTGCCGGTGTTGACATCATTGATAACATGGGCACCAAACGTTTGAATATTGAAGTCCAGACTCGAGAAGTTTTATTGAATATTGAAAAGAATTTGGCCAAAGAAGGGGCCTCGTTAAAAGATGTTGTAGATGTCACTTCCTTTTTAGTGAACATGAACGATTTTGCAGGCTACAATAAAGCCTATGCCGAATTTTTTGATAAAGAAACAGGGCCAACTCGCACCACAGTCGCCGTACACCAATTACCACATCCCGATTTGGTGGTGGAAATTAAGGTGATGGCTTATATAAAATAAGTCTTTTAAAATCTCAGCAAAAAAAGATTTATGGTTAAATTTTTAAGAAATAGAGAAATAGAAATTTTGCTGTTTCTATTTACGCTTGTTTTAGTAATTATTAGTATAGACAATCCATTTTATTGGGATAATATTGTCCAAATTTCTATTCCAGCTCATTGGTATTATGAGAACAATTTTAATTCATTTTTCTTGCCTGACGAAATTGCCACAGGTCATCCTACTTTTGTAGGCATGTATTTTGCGTCATTATGGAAAATTTTCGGAAAATCACTTTTGGTTAGTCATTTAGGAATGTTCCCCTTTCTATTTGGTTTCTTATTTCAATTAAACATATTTATTAAAAACCTCCAAATTAAAAATAACTTACGATTAATAATTTTAGCATTTGTTTTATTTGACACAACGATTCTTTCTCAAATGTCTTTAATAACCTTTGAGGTTTTTCAGTTGTTTTTCTATTTATTGTGCCTTAATTCCATTTTAAATAATAGAAAAGTATTACTTAGTTTGGCATTTACTTGTCTAGTTTTAGTTAGTTTAAGAGGCACTATTTGCGGGGGTGGAATTATAATTTTTCATTTTTTATATCTTTTTTTTAATCATAAAAAAATAACCATAAAAGCATTTTTACCTTATACTATTGGATTAGTTAGTATAGTTTTATTTCTTTCAGCATTTTATCTTGAAAAAAATTGGATTATTCACAATACAGTTTCTAACGCTTGGAAATCATCTTCAGAATTAGCTTCATTAAAAGAAATTATAATTAATATAGGTGTATTTATTTGGCGCTTAATTGATTTTGGCAGAGTTCTTGTTTTTTTACTATTTGTAGTTTTAATACTAAAATTAATCAAAGGAAAAATAAATTCAGATAATAATATTAAAACTTTGCTTTTTATAATATTATCTCAGTTTATAGTTTTTTTTCCAATCATAGTAATCTATAGAAATCCTTTCGGGCATCGGTATTTAATCCCAATAATTATTCCAGTCATAATACTAACCATTTATTGGATATTTAATTACGATAAAAAATTAAAATCGTTGTTGCCTTTGGCATTTATAACGTTAATAAGTGGTCATTTTTGGTTATATCCACCTAAAATAAGCCAAGGTTGGGATTCAACTACATTACATTGGAATTATTTAAATACAAGAAAAAATATGCTTATTTATTTAAATTCAAATCATTATAATATAACAAAAATCGGCTCTTTTTTCCCAAATACAAACACTTTAGATTATATCGATTTAAACCTTCAAAAAAAAAGATTTAAAACTTGTAACTTAAGAACAGATAAATATATTTTATTCTCCAATGCCTTTAATGTGAGTGATGAAGTTATTAATGCTTTAAAATCTCCTGAAAAATGGGTTTTAATTAAAGAGTTTAAAAAAAATAGAATTTATACGAGATTATATAAAAGAAAATGAACATCCAAAACTACATCAACGGTCAATATAGGCCTCCAGTCAAAGGCGGGTGGATTGATAATTATAATCCAGCTAATGGCGAGATATATGGGCAAATACCAAATTCCTCAAAAGAAGATGTAGAAAATGCCTATAACGCTGCAAAATTAGCCTTTCCAAATTGGTCTCAAACTACTTTAGAGGAGCGCAGTAGAATCCTTATAAAGATCTCAGAATTACTGGAAACTAACTTGCAACGCTTTGCTGAGGCCGAAAGTAAGGACAACGGCAAACCCATAAGCCTAGCGAAAGAAATTGATATCCCACGAGCAGCAAGCAATTTCCGTTTTTTTGGAAATGCCATCACCCAATTTGCCAGCGAAAGTCATGAAAGTGTGGGTCAAAAGGCCATTAATTACACCTTACGGCAACCTATTGGTGTTGTAGGCTGCATTTCGCCTTGGAACCTGCCACTCTATCTCTTTACTTGGAAAATTGCTCCGGCTATTGCAGCAGGAAATTGTGTGGTTGCCAAACCCAGTGAAGTGACCCCCATGACTGCTTATATGCTGGGAGATATTTGCACAGAAGCAGGTTTGCCAAAAGGTGTATTGAATATTGTTCACGGATTAGGAACCACCACAGGTCAAGCCATTATTGGACATCCTGATATTAAAGCTATTTCATTTACAGGAGGTACGGCAACGGGTGCCCATATTGCGAAAACTGCTGCTCCTATGTTCAAAAAATTATCTTTGGAATTAGGCGGCAAAAACCCCAATATCATTTTTGCAGATTGCGATTACATCGACATGCTAGAAACCACAGTGCGTTCTTCGTTCTCAAACCAAGGGCAAATTTGTTTATGTGGTAGTCGTATTTTTGTAGAAAGAGGAATTTATAATCAATTTAAAACCGATTTTGTTCAAAAAGTAAAAAAACTCAAGGTGGGACATCCATCACATGAGGCAACCAATATTGGAGCATTAGTTTCAAAATCCCATCTGGAAAAGGTGATCAATTATATTGAAATCGCCAAAAATGAAAAGGGCAAAATTTTATGTGGAGGAAATAAGGTCATTTTAAAAGGCTTTGAAAATGGATATTATTTAGAGCCAACAATTATTGAAGTTCCAACCGATGAATGCAGAGTGAATCAAGAAGAGATATTTGGACCAGTGGTAACGATTATGCCTTTTGATACTGAAGCCGAGGTGCTTCAAATGGCAAACAAAGTGAAGTATGGCTTATCTGCAACGCTTTGGACAAACAATTTACAACGTACCATGCGAATGAGCAATCAGTTACAATCTGGTATTGTTTGGGTCAACACCTGGATGATGCGCGATTTACGAACCCCTTTTGGTGGCGTTAAAGCTTCTGGCATTGGTCGTGAAGGCGGTTTTGAAGCCTTGCGTTTCTTTACGGAAACAAAAAATGTGTGTATAAAATATTAATTCCATCTTTCGTCTTCCCAATGGAAAGAAACTTGATGGAAACTGAAAATAAAATTACTAACTAAAACAAAATTCCTTCCCTTTGGGAAGGTTGGGATGGGAATGAACTTAAACTTAAACAACAAAAACGCTTTAGTTTGCGGAAGCACCGCAGGAATCGGAAAGGCAACGGCCATCGCCCTCTCACAGGAAGGGGTTAATGTCACTTTGGTAGCGCGAAATGAAGACAAGCTAAAAGAAACACTTACCAAATTGGCTTCAGGTGGAAAACACAATTATATAGTAGCTGATTTTTCAAACCCCCTAGAATTAAAAGAGAAGATTACGGATTTCATATTAAAACATCACGGATTTCATATTCTATTAAACAATACAGGAGGCCCAAGAAGCGGAGATATTTTAACGGCAACCCTGGAGCAGTTTGAAAACACCTTTACTCAGCATTTAAAATGCAATCATGTGCTGGCTCAAGCAGTTGTTCCCTTTATGAAAAAGGAAGGCTATGGGAGAATTATAAACGTAATTTCAACGTCGGTAAAAGAACCTATCCCGGGGTTGGGCGTCAGTAATACCATAAGGAACGCCGTAGGAAATTGGGGCAAAACTTTATCCATAGAAGTCGGTGCTTTTGGTATTACTGTAAACAATGTACTTCCCGGATTTACAGAAACAGAACGCTTAAATGAAATTATCACTGTCAAAGCTAAAAAAGAAGGGACAAGTTTTGATAAAATGGCTGAAATCATGAAGACTTATACCCCAGCCAAACGTTTTGCGAAACCTGAAGAAACTGCAAATGCAATCGTATTTTTAGCAAGTGAGGCTGCTGGTTACATTAACGGAATTAATCTTCCTGTAGATGGAGGCCGAACAAAATCTTTATAAACCCATCCC
This sequence comes from Flavobacteriaceae bacterium LMO-SS05, assembly GCA_051814705.1. Taxonomy (GTDB): domain Bacteria; phylum Bacteroidota; class Bacteroidia; order Flavobacteriales; family Flavobacteriaceae; genus Geojedonia. Next base: position 1,155,686 of record JBPWQW010000001.1, on the reverse strand, counting down.
CAACCTATTACAAAGTGAAGGGACATTACCTAAATTGTAGTATCTTTAGGTTCAATTTTATATTGACGTTTAACAACAACTCAAAAACCCGATTTGAGTTTCTTCCCTTAGGGGAGATTAATAGGGACTTATTATGAGTAATCTAGTTTCACCCTTAAATTTTAAAGCTTGGATTGAAGAGAACAGACACCTTTTAAAACCGCCTGTTGGCAATAAAGTGGTTTGGAAAGATGGCGATTTTATCGTCATGGTCGTAGGTGGCCCTAATAGCCGAAAGGATTATCATTATAATGAGACACCAGAATTTTTCTATCAAATTGAAGGTGATATCGTATTAAAAATTATCGATAATGGCACGCCTAAAGATGTTCATATTAAGGAAGGCGACATTTATTTATTGCCCCCAAAAGTGCCACATTCACCTCAACGAGCTGCTAATACTGTAGGATTGGTTATTGAATATAAACGCCCTGAGGGCATGAAGGATGCCTTACTTTGGTTTTGTGAAAACTGTACCACAAAATTATACGAAGAGGATTTTTCAGTTAAAAACATTGAAACCGATATGCCCATTATTTTCGATCATTATTATAAAGACGAAAACAAGCGTTCCTGCCCAAATTGTGGCGCTGTCATGCAACCTCCCAAAAAGGTTCAGATAGAAGGTTAGTGATTAGTGAAAATAATTTAAAAAATTAATGCGAAGCATTGAAACTATTAAATGCAGAAAGATAAATTAAGAATAAACGGTCATTCGCACTTGCTTCCCTACCCAGAAGAAATCCCTCAATTCATGAAGGATAAAGGTATTTTTTGGGTGGATAAGGATCGAAAATTCATGCTTCAAAAAGATTGGAGCCGACCTGTAACGCATTCCAGTTTTTTCTTATCTGAGAAATTGGAATGGATGGAACGGTTTAAAATTGATCATGCTGTAGTCCTGAACTTGTCCCAATTATATGGCAATGGTCTTCGTTTAGAAGAGATGAAACAGGCACTGCGTTTTCAAAATGATTTTAATGCAAAAATTCAACATGAACATCCCAGTAAATTTACATGCGGCTTTGTGGTCCATCCGGGCTTTGTGCGAGGTGCATGTTGGGAAATAGAACGTTGTGTTGAAGTCTTGGGATTGCAATTATTGTGCTTACCAACTCATTATATGGATACTATTGGCACGTGGCGTAGTATTTTTGATGAAGAAAATGAGCCTATTTTTGAATTGGCCAGTAAATACAATCTCGCGGTTGAAATCCACCCTTATGATGGTGAAAAATTTATAAAATTGCAAAATACATCATGGCGTTTTCATCTTATTTGGATGCTGGCACAATGCGCAGATGCTTATCATTTTTTGACCTTAAACGGCTATCAAGACAAATTCCCAAATATGCGCACCTGTTTTGCACACGGCGGACAATTGGCGCAAATCAATTTGGGAAGACGTATTCAGGGTTTTGATGGCAGACCCGATTTATTTGAAGGAAAAAGCCATCCGAGAATGGCGGTTGGACATAAAAATATTTTCTTCGATACGCTTGTACACGATACGGGCTCCTTACAGTTGCTGATTAAAAATCAGACTTATAAACAAGTAATTATGGGATTGGATGATCCCTATCCTCTAGGTGAAATGGAAAGCGCTCAACAATCGTCGTATCCTGGTAAGATTTTGGATTTGGCCATGGAACGGGACATTATTACAGAATCCGAACGGGATGCCATTTGGCAAGATAATGTGCTGCAATGGTTATGCGGTGATGACGATCTAGCAAAACAAAAGTTGGTTAATCGAATTTTAAGCTAACTAAAACCATGCATTTTATTCCTGAAGCTATAGATGAATATGTAGTAAGACATTCTGAAGATGAGCCCCAATTGTTAAAACAACTCTTTCGTGAAACTCATCAAAAAATACTGCAACCCAGAATGTTGAGTGGGCATTACCAAGGACGAGTGTTAAGTATGATTTCCAAATTAGTGAACCCAAAAAACATTCTTGAAATTGGCACATACACTGGCTATTCGGCATTGTGTTTGGCAGAAGGTATGCAGCTCGGTGGAGAACTTCATACTATTGATATTAATGAAGAATTGTACGACTTTCAACGGAAATATTTTGACAAATCGGAATATGGGAAGCAAATCCATCAGCATTTAGGGGATGCACTAGAGATAATCCCAAAACTAGACATGGCCTTTGATTTGGTATTTATGGATGCCGATAAGGAAAATTATCCCAACTATTTTAATTGCGTTATCGACAAGTTAAACTCTGGTGGTATTCTGTTATCCGATAATGTATTATGGAGCGGAAAAGTAATAGAAAAAGTAGACAAAAAAGATTTCGATACCAAAGCCGTAATTGCTTACAATTCACTTTTAAAAAATGATGACAGGATTGAAACCGTTATTTTGCCCATAAGAGATGGCTTGTCGATTTCAAGAAAAAAATAATCCCATTCTAAGTCCCGATCTCGAATACTTGGGATAGGTGACAATTTCATGATGAAGACTCAAAAAATAGATTGCTTCAGCATTTACAAAGTCTCAAAATGACATAACTACTCTACTTTCAGATTATAAGTGTTGATAAATTTAGAAGGAAAAAGCTTAAAGTTTACGCTTTACAGACCCCGTAAAATCTTCTAAGTCTTCTTTAACTTTTTTGATTTCGTCGGTAATGTTTTTGGTAACATCTGAATTCAAGCCTTGTTTTTCGACGCTTTTTGTGATTTCGGTCTTGATGTCATTTGTAGCATCTTTAAGCATACGCATACCTTTGCCCATTCCGCGGGCAATTTCGGGAATCTTATCGGCACCAAACACCATCACGACTATAAATAGTATAAACATGATTTCGGTAGTACCTATAAATAAAAACGAAGCTTCTTGTATCACAATACAAATATAACAAGTTGTGGGATTACATCTTGATATTGGGCTTTAAATATTTTAGCTTTTGTTTAATCGCTCGTTTACCTAATTTTGCAACAAATACATTAAAATGAAACACCTTGTCATTGCCAGTACATCCACAGTTCATGGTACTAGCTATTTAGAATACCTTCTCAACGATTTAAGCACACTTTTTAAAAACACCAATGAAATTCTTTTCATTCCATATGCCAGACCTGGGGGTATTAGCCATGATGATTATACTGCAACTGTGGCCAAAGCCTTTTCAAACATCGACAAAACTGTAAAAGGGATTCATAATTTTAAGGACCCAATTGAAGCGGTAAAAACCGCCAAAGGCATTTTTATTGGCGGAGGTAATACGTTTGTTCTGGTCCATCAACTTTATAAAAATCGTCTTGTTGAAGTAATTAAAGAGGTTGTTAATAGTGGAACACCTTATTTGGGTACAAGTGCAGGCAGTAATATTTGCGGACTTACAATTGGTACAACCAATGATATGCCCATCGTGTACCCGCCAAGTTTTAAAACCCTTGGTCTTGTCCCCTTTAATATCAATCCACATTACTTGGATCCAGACTCAAAAAGCAAGCATATGGGTGAAACCCGAGCCACCCGAATCAAAGAATTTCATAAGTTCAATACACAACCCGTTTTGGGTCTAAGAGAAGGAAGTTGGCTCGATGTTAAAGACAATTCTATTATCTTAAGGGGAACTTTACCTGCCAGAATTTTCGAATACGAAAAAGAGCCTTATGAGGTAGAACCCCAAACGGAACTGGGCCATTTAAAATAAAAAAATTACAATTTTTTAAAAAAATGATAGCCTAAAATTTCAAAGCCTTCATTGTAATAAAATTTGTGGGATGGATAGTTTTGCACATAGGTATTAAGCTCAACCGACTCATAACCTTTGGCCTTGACATAGTCATACATCCAACTAAAAAATTGTTTGCCCAATCCATGACCTCTGTAACCATCGTCGATATAAACATGATCAACTTCCATACTTTTCCCCGAATAATGACGTGTACAATACCACATTCCGGAAATACCGATTAATTTATCTCCATCATAAACTCCAGCACACTCATAATTTTGGGTAACCATTTCGGCAAAACGTTCTACTAAGATTTCGTCTGAATATTTATAATTGGTGAGTTTTTGAACCAAAGGTACGATCGTATCAATTTTCGATTTATTGATAATTTTAAAAGTGAAAGACATTCAAATAAAATATTTGAGTGAATATAATAATTTAAACGAAAAAGATTCTTAAAAAACAGAAGAATGTAAACATAAAAGATGCAGTCAAAAAGGGGTGTTTTTTGACTGCATCTTCGCAAGTCATTTTAAGACTCTAATTTTTCTAAATATTCCAAAGCGTCTTTGGCGTTGGATAGTTGAGCATACCGTTTGGCAGTAAATCCTTTATGCGATCTTTTTCTTAAATCGGCTCCTTTTTTTACCAAAAGTTTAAGGATTTCAACCTTATTATACTTGGCAGCATACATCGCTGGAGTCAAACCAATAGATGTTTCGTTAACATCGCTTCCAAGTTCAATAAGTTTTTCAACGGTTTCAATATCCCCTTTAACAATAGCTAAACAAAAAGGGCTAACTTCAGAGGGCGTACTACTTTCAAAAGTTGCAATTGAAGTGAAGGTTCTGTTTGTTGCAAATAAAGTTGGTGCTGTAAGGCCCAATGCAACAGCAATAATGATTACAATTTTTCTCATGATGAATGATTTAAATGAATGAATTATTTTTTGATTGTATTAAAAAGACGATAATAATTTTAAACTGTTGCACAAAAAAAACATAAATAACACTTTTTTAACGCTTTGGGCACAAAGCCATTAACTTGTATCCCATTTTAATAAAAGCATAAAATTCAATTGATTTTATCTCACATTTTGCGCATTTGTATTAACATTTAGACTAATAAACTTTTATCTTTGAACCATCAAATACATGATAGCAATGAACAAAAAAGTAATCTTGATGATTTTAGATGGTTGGGGGAAATCTCCAGACCCTAAAGTTTCTGCCATTGACAATGCCAATACACCTTTTATAGATTCATTATACCACAAGTATTCAAATGCAAGCCTTAGAACCGACGGTTTACATGTGGGTTTACCTGAAGGTCAAATGGGAAATAGTGAAGTTGGGCACATGAACCTAGGAGCAGGACGCATTGTATATCAAGATCTCGCCAAAGTAAATTTAGCTGTTGAAAACAAAACACTTTCAAAAGAACAAGTGCTTGTTGATGCCTTTCAATATGCTAAAACCAATAATAAGCCCATCCATTTTTTGGGTTTGCTTAGCGATGGTGGTGTGCATTCGCATATTAATCATGTATTTGGATTGATTGACGCCGCCAATGACTTCGGAATTCAAAATTCATTTGTACATGCCTTTACCGATGGTAGAGATGTAGATCCAAAATCAGGTTTTGGCTTTATAAGTTCACTTCAATCCCATATTAAAAACACCAATACAAAATTGGCCACCATAATAGGACGGTATTATGCCATGGATAGGGATAAACGTTGGGAACGCATAAAATTAGCTTATGATGCCATGGTAAACGGCGTTGGGAACCATTCACAACATGCCACTGATTCCATCCAAAATAGCTATAAACAAGATATCACTGATGAGTTTATTGAACCCATCATCATGGTGGATGCTAACAACCAACCTCTTACAAAAATTAAAAATGGAGATGTCGTTATCTTTTTCAATTTCAGGACTGATAGAGGAAGGCAGCTTACCCAAGCCTTGACTCAAAGCGATTTCCATGAACAGAACATGCACAAACTCGATCTGTATTATGTTACTTTAACCAATTATGATGAATCCTTTAAAGGCATCAAAGTTGTGTTTGAAAAAGATAATCTCAAAGAAACCCTTGGTGAAGTTTTGGAAAAACACAATAAGACACAAATACGTATTGCCGAGACCGAAAAATATCCACATGTTACCTTTTTCTTTTCAGGTGGGCGCGAAACCCCATTTAAAGGTGAAACCCGTATCTTAAGAAATTCCCCTAAAGTTGCCACTTACGACTTAAAACCAGAAATGAGTGCTTTTGAACTGCGAGACGCCCTAGTAACAGAACTCAATAAAGGAAAAGTAGATTTTGTGTGCCTCAATTTTGCAAACGGCGATATGGTTGGTCATACTGGAGTTATGGAAGCAGCTATAAAAGCTTGTGAAGCAGTAGATGCCTGTGTTAAAGATGTAATTACAACCGCTCTTGAAAATGAGTATACCACGATTTTAATTGCCGATCACGGTAACTGTGAAACCATGATCAATCCTGATGGTTCTCCCAATACTGCGCATACCACCAATCCAGTTCCCATAATTCTAATAGATAACGATAAGATTGAAATTAAAGATGGTATTTTAGGAGATATTGCTCCAACCATTTTAAAATTGATGGGCATTGAGCAGCCTAAAGTCATGACTCAAAAGGCACTAGTGTAATACTATTTTCAATAGTATATAATTATTGTATTTTTACAATACAAAATTGGTATGAATGAATTTTCAGAATAAATTAATTGTTGCTATAGATTTTGACGGAACCATTGTTGAAGACGCCTTCCCTAAAATTGGCAAGCCCAAAATTTTCGCATTCGAAACCCTAAAGCGGTTACAAGAAGATGGGCACCGGTTAATTTTATGGACCTACAGATGCGGTTCCAAATTGGATGAAGCCGTCTCTTTTTGCGAAGCCAATGGCATACATTTTTATGCCGTAAACAAAAGTTTTCCCGAGGAAGAGTTTGACACCACTCAAAGTCGGAAAATATATGCCGATTTATTTATAGACGACAGAAATTTAGGTGGGTTTTTAGGCTGGGGAGAAATCTATCATATGATTACCAAAGAAAAACCCCATATTAAAGGTCAGCCTAAAAAAGGTCTGTTTTCTTTTTTAAAAAAATAAAATGATTAAAATTAAAACAATAGAAGAAATTGAGCTGATGCGCGAAAGTGCTTTGGTTGTATCCAAAACACTTGGGATGCTCGCCAAAGAAGTCAAACCAGGCGTTACAACGCTGCAATTAGATAAAATGGCTGAAGAATTTATACGGTCGCAAGATGCTGTACCTGGCTTTTTAGGACTTTATGATTTCCCAAACACGCTTTGTATGAGCCCGAATGACCAGGTCGTACATGGTTTCCCAACCAAAGAACCTTTAAAAGAGGGTGATATTATTTCTATCGATTGCGGTGCCTTAAAAAATGGATTTTATGGCGATCATGCGTATACCTTTAGCGTTGGCGAAATAGCTCCAGAAACCCAAAAACTTTTAGACGTAACCAAAGAAGCGTTATACATTGGCATCCGAGCGTTTAAACTTGGCAATCGCGTTGGGGATGTGGGTTACGCTATTCAAAACTATTGTGAAAGTCACGGCTATGGCGTCGTACGCGAATTGGTTGGACATGGCCTAGGTCGTGTCATGCACGAAGATCCTGAAATGCCAAATTATGGCAAACGTGGTCGTGGTAAAAAATTTATTGAAGGACAGGTTGTGGCCATTGAGCCAATGATCAATATGGGAACGCACCGCATTGAACAGCACGACGATGGTTGGACAATTACCACCTTGGACAACAAACCCAGTGCGCATTTTGAACATGATGTCGCACTTGTTAACGGCAAACCCGAACTGCTTTCCACATTTGCCTATATTTATGAAGCTTTGGGCATTACAAGTGATGAGGAAACCGAATTTAGACAACAGCAATTAGTATTATAAGTTATGCAAAACGTAATTTCAGAAATTAAACAACGTGAGCTTGCTAAAGGGATTAGAGGGCGTTATTTTCATACCAAATCCAATACTATTGGTTTTGTGGATATTGATAAAGGTGCCATTTTACCTGCACATTCCCATATCCATGAGCAAACCACTCAAATCACCGAAGGCCAATTGGAGATGACCATTGACGGCGTGACCCAAATTTTAGAGCCTGGTATTATCACCTTGATTCCTTCAAATATTGTCCACAGCGCCCGGGCATTAACCGATTGCAAAGTCGTGGATATTTTCAGTCCAGTCAGGGAAGACTATAAGTAAACGTGTCATTGAAAAATTTATTCAAATTTATACTGAACTTATTACCGAGGCCTTTTCTAATCAGATTAAGCTATACTGCACGACCTTTTTTAGCCTTTTTTTTAAAAGGCGAAACCTATACCGACCCTATTGACGGTAAAAGCTTTAAAACCTTTTTACCCTATGGTTATGGCAAACAACGAAACAATGTATTGTCTCCTTCAACATTATCATTAGAACGCCATCGGCTACTTTGGCTATACCTTAAAAATGAAACCGATTTTTTTACCGCATCAAAAAAAGTTTTGCATTTTGCTCCCGAACAGGCTTTTTATAGCCGATTTAAAAAATTAAAGAATCTAGATTATACCACAACCGATTTAAATTCTCCCTTAGCCGATGTAAAAGCCGATATCTGCAAGCTTCCGTTTAAAGACAACACCTTTGATGTGGTTTTATGCAATCATGTCTTAGAACACATCCCTGACGACACCAAAGCCATGCAAGAAATGTTTCGGGTCTTAAAAGTTGGAGGCATGGGTATATTTCAAATTCCTCAAGATTTGAACCGAGAAAAAACGTTTGAAGACGATTCCATTACAGACAAAAAAGAGCGTTCTAAAATCTTTGGCCAGTACGATCATGTTCGGATTTATGGTCGAGATTATTTTGACAAACTTCGCAGTATTGGGTTTAAAGTTGAAGAAGTGGATTACACGGCAACTTGTTCCAAATCTGAAATTGACAAATATCGATTGGCGAAAGGTGAAATTATTCCTGTAGTAACAAAGTAAACCTCATTACGAGGGGAGAAACGACGAAGTAATTTTCTAAAAAGAAAAAGATTGCTACATCATCCTAAAAAAGGTGATTCGCAATAACGAATATCATTCTTCAGGAAACCCGTTTAAGCTTAAGGTCTCCAATTCGTTAGTGTCATTTTCAAAAATCAGAAGTACTTTAAGTTCTGGATGGCTTTCTAAAAACACCTTTACTTTTTCGATACCCATAGCCTTAAAGGCTGTTGCGTACGCGTCGGCTATCATGCATTCATTGGCAATGACCGAAATGCCCAACAGATTGGTTTTACTTGGATATCCCGTTTTGGTATCGATGATATGAGAGTAACGATTGCCGTTTTCGTCTGTACTAAATTTTCGATAGGTTCCAGATGTGGCCATGGATTCATCATGCATGTCAATTGCTTTAATGAGAGACTGAGTACCATCAAAATTTGGTTTTTCTACGCCCACCCTCCATGGTTTTTGGGTTTGCATATTGATACCTTTGCACCGAACTTCACCTCCAATTTCCACAATATAATTATCAATATTTTGGGATTCCAAATATTGGGAAACTACATCAACTCCATAACCTTTAGCAATGGCATTGAAATCGAGAAACGTGATTGGGTTTTCCTTAATCACCTGATCGCCGACCAGGTTTACTTTATCAAAACCAACCGAAATCATTAAACTATCAATTTTTAAGGCATCCAGTCCAACAACTTTACCCTTGGGCCCAAAATTCCAAGCGTTAACCACCGCTCCTATTGTAGGGTCAAAAGCACCTTGTGTTGCTTTAAATATTTGTTTTGACATATTAAAAACCGTTATAAAATGGTCATCAACCTTGGTCTGCTCATTTCTGTTAATTTTTGAAATATAAGAGTCTTCTTTATAGGTAGACAAAGATTTATTGATGGCACTAAACAAACTGTCAAATTTTTCTCGATAGTCTATATTAGATTCTGAAAAATAAGTGATACCATAGGAGGTCCCAAAAACAGGGCCAGATATTTTGGTGTTTTTTTGTGAAGGACCGCAAGACACCATTAAGATGGTTAAACTAAGGAGTAGGAAAATAGATTTCATTTAATTCAAATGGGTTTCAATGGCCTGAATGCCGTTATATTCAATTAAATATTTTTCGTTTAAATAAATTGGTAATGTTTCGCCATCAGGATTTCCGAGTCCCACACCAGCATAAAGTACTTTGGCATCCTTTTCTCTGGCATGGGCCTTAAATGCCTCCATCCAAACCATATCATAATTATTGGGGTTTTCTGGTAAAAGTACAGCCCTTACAATAACAAAATAATACTGTTTGTTTTTATCCATACACACAAATTGCGGGTGCTTTTTCAATTTACTGTTTACCGCTATAAACTCAAACCCCTGTTGCTCCAAATCGTGGCCAACATGATTCATGGCTAGATTATGTATTTCTTGATTAGAAAGGGGTTTTTTCATAGTACAAAAATACAATAAAACCCATTGTAGATTTTGCTGTATTTAGTTAAAACAATACCAAATCTTCATTCTTTTGACTTTATTCCTAAAGGATGAAATTAAGGCAAAATTCACAAAATAGATTATTCTTACAAAGCATGGCTAGAAATGTTTAACTTTAAATGCTATAAACCAACCAAAACTACCGATGCTCTTTATCTGCTTACAATTGTAAGTTAATGATAAAACTCTTCCGTAATATTCGCAAAAACCTAATCACTCAAGGCAAAACCACCAACTACCTAAAATACGCGATTGGTGAGATTGTGCTTGTGGTGATAGGTATATTGATTGCTTTAAGCATTAATAATTGGAATGAGCAACGAAAAGAAAGACAAGAACTTTTAAATATATACGAAATTGTTGTTGAAGACCTCAAAAACGACATCAATGAAGTCAAAGTAGTTTTAAACTACAAAAAAGAACGGCTGCCTTATTTTGACAAAATTTTAGACGGGAAGATGACTTTAAAAGATTATTATAATTGTTCCTTTTGTATAAGTCTTATTAATGGATATCCTGATTGGGCTGTTGATGAAAGAGGCGTTGGCTTATTAAAAAACCGCTCTTTTGATGTATCTAAAACTAAAGATTCGCTTCAAATACAAATTACCCAATTTTATACCAAATACAATGTAGAGTTTGTAGGAGATGACATATTACGTTCAAATAATTTACAAAAAGATATTTTAGACTGGGAAAAAAATTACCCTTGGTATGCCAACTTTATAACAGGTAGAAATAATGAAGAATTTATTCAATATGCCCTAACAGATCAAGATTACAAAAATAGAGTGGCCACCTATTATTTGTTACATTATTCCATTTACATTCCACTTTTAAAAAGTTTCATCAATGACGCCCAGAAACTCATTAAGGAAATTGACAAAAGACTTGAGCCATGATAAAACTCTTTAGAAACATCCGTCAAAAACTTGTGTTCAAAGGTAAAAAGCAAACCGAATTATTCCCCTCCTTGAAGGAACCAAAAGGGTGTTAACACGATTAAAAAATTATAATTATGCAATCCAGATTTTCTAACATTTGTAATAGATCCTGTGATTAAAAGCATTCTTAGCATACATATACTTAATTATGGATTTACATTAAACAGATTGGATGAATAGCAAGATTTGAATAGAGACATAGATATTACATTGACAGACATTATAAAATTTAGTACCTTGTAATAACAAAAATAAAGGCCATGAAAACTTCACAACGCTTGGATCAGGCTTTAAATAAGCTTTACAATGCATTCCATAACGGAACATTACATCCCGAATATTGCAATAGTTGTGCTGTTGGTACTATTTTGGATCAAACAGATAGTTGGAAACATCTTACCGATATCCATGGTTCTACACAATTAAATTATGTGGGCTTAGTCAACCAAAATTTTGGACGTAGATTTAATGGCTATACCCCTTCTGAATTATTACAAATAGAATCCGTTTTTTTAAAAGGTTGCGGCTACAGTGGTCCTTTAGATAGACAGTGCCAAAAACCAAAACACCCCACTCACAAAGATGTTTTGTTCAATGGATTAAGCGCTGTAGTACCGTTTCTTTGTAAACTAGATAATATTCACAATGTTATGGATTATTCCTCATTATTTAAATTTGAAACTAGGAGATCGAAATATCCTCAAGAAGCAGTTTCTAATTAATCGAAATTTATAAAAAAACCCGACAAATTTGTCGGGTTATCTTTATTTATTATGATTTGTCTTGGATTAGCAATCTCTCTTTTTTTTAAAGATTGTCGCAATTCGCTCGCTATGACGGTTATCGCCTAACCTCCAAAGTCATCAAATCTGATATGCTCATCGGGAATACCGTAATCTTCACCCATTTTTTGAACGGCTTTGTTCATTAATGGTGGACCACAAAAATACAGCTCAATATCTTCAGGAGATTCGTGCTTACTCAAATAATTGTCAATAACACAATTGTGAATAAAGCCTACAAAGCCATCTCCAGGAGCATCAATATCTGTTTTGACCTTCCAATTATCTTCTGGTAACGGTTCGGACAAAGCCAAGTAAAATTTAAAGTTTGGAAATTCATTTTCCAATTGTATAAAGTGGTCTAGATAGAATAACTCCCGTTTAGAACGCCCTCCGTACCAATAAGATACTTTTCTACCTGTTTTCAAAGTTCTAAATAATTGGTATAAATGTGAACGCATAGGTGCCATTCCGGCGCCACCACCTACATACAACATTTCAGAATCAGAATCATTGATAAAAAACTCTCCATAAGGTCCAGAAATAGTGACTTTATCGCCCTTTTTTTGATTAAATATATAAGAAGAAGCAATTCCTGGATTAACAGACATCCAACCCCCTTTTGCTCTATCAAACGGCGGTGTTGCTATACGAACGTTGAGCATGATTTCACGGCCTTCAGCAGGATATGAAGCCATAGAATACGCACGTTCTACCGTTTCTGTGTTTTTCATTACTAAAGGCCATAGCTTAAATTTATCCCATTCAGCTTGGAATTTATCTGGGGATTCGTGCTCTTCAGGGTGTGCCGTAATATCGATATCAGAATATTTTATTTCACATGGTGGAATTTCAATTTGAATATATCCTCCAGCTTTGTAACCCATATCTTCTGGAATTTCTACAACAAATTCCTTAATAAAGGAAGCCACATTATAATTACGCACCACAGTTGCTTCCCATTTTTTAATCCCAAAGACTTCTTCAGGAATGGTAATTTCCATGTCCTGTTTCACTTTAACTTGGCAGGCTAAACGCGCACCGTGTTTTAGTTCATTACGAGTAAAGTGAGGCGTCTCAGTAGGTAAAGCTTCACCTCCTCCTGATAGTACATGACATTCGCACTGAATACAGGTTCCACCTCCTCCACATGCAGAAGGTAAAAATATTTTTGAATTTCCCAATGTGGACAGTAAACTGTTACCAGAAGCTACTTCAATCTCCTTTTCGCCATTGATCGTGATTTTTACTGGGCCTGATGGCGACAATTTTTCTTTTACAACTAATAACAATACCACCAATATTAATGTAAGCACTAAAAATGCCGCGACGGTTGCTAAAATGGTTCCTAATACCCCTGCTGCTAATATGATCATGTTACTTATCTACTTTTGAATTGTTAGCTAAATCTTTTTCAGTACTATTTTTGGTATCTAAAGTTTCCGGCTGACTTGGTTCATCAATCACTACCTGTGTTGGACTTGTTTTAGCTTCGTCATCACCTCCTGTTAACATGCCACCAAAGCTCATAAATCCAATCGCCATTAATCCTGTAATGATAAAGGTAATTCCCAATCCGCGTAATGCTGGCGGCACATTTGAATATCTAATTTTTTCTCTAATGGCAGCAATCGCCAAAATAGCCAAAAACCAACCGACTCCAGATCCGAGTCCGTAAACAGTAGCCAATCCTAAACTTGGAATTTCACGAGATTGCATAAATAATGAACCTCCTAAAATGGCGCAGTTTACTGCAATCAGAGGCAAGAATATCCCTAATGAGTTATATAAGGACGGTGAAAATTTTTCAACAACGATCTCTACCAATTGAACCATAGTGGCAATGGTGGCAATAAACATAATGAAGGACAAAAAGCTCAAATCGTATGCAACGAATTCTTCACCCATCCATGATAATGCCCCAGGTTGTAAAATATACTGATCTAATAGCCAGTTAAGTGGTACTGTAATGGCTAAAACAAATATTACGGCAGCACCTAGACCAACCGCAGTAGTTACTTTTTTAGAGACCGCAAGATAAGAGCACATCCCTAGGAATGTTGCAAACACCATGTTATCTATAAATATCGATTTAAAAAATAATTCTATATATTCCATTTTCTTATAGTATTTAGTATTCAATCTTCAGTTTTCAGTAATACTTACTGCAACCACCAAATGACTACTAATTTAATCTTCAACTAAAGCTTTGTTTCTACTGCGTTGCGCCCAAATAATAATACCAAGCACAATTAATGCCATTGGTGACAATAACATAAATCCGTTATTTTCATATCCTAAACCATATAAACCGGTTTTGGCAATGGGATCTCCCAATATTTTAAATCCTAATAATGTTCCAGAACCTAGTAATTCCCTAAAGAAGCCTACGATTACTAAAATGAGGCCGTATCCAGCAGCATTACCAATACCATCTAGAAAGGATCGCCATGGGCCATTAGCCAAAGCAAAAGCTTCAAAACGTCCCATAATGATACAGTTGGTAATTATTAATCCTACAAATACCGATAGCGTTTTACTTAACTCGTATGAAAATGCTTTAAGGATTAAATCTACAATAATTACTAAGGCCGCAACAACCACTAACTGTACAATAATTCTAATTTTAGAAGGCATAATATTTCGCATTAACGAAATAACAACGTTTCCAATACCTAATACAGCCATTACTGAAATAGCCATCACAATGGATGCCTTTAATTCTGCAGTAATAGCCAGTGCTGAACAAATCCCTAATACCTGTATGGTAATTGGGTTATTATCAGCTAATGGATCTGTAATTAACTTTGCGTCTTTTCTAGATAAAAGTCCCATAGATTAGTTGTTTTTTAAATTTTTAAAATAAGACACATACAGTCTTAAATCACTTTTTATCATTGCGGAAACACCGTTACCAGTAATGGTTGCACCTGCTATAGCATCCACTTCATTATCGGTTTTATCGATATTAATGGGGTCAGCATTGCTTTTAGACACTGTAATTCCTTTAAAGTTTCCTTCTTTATCCAATAAATGTTCGCCAATAAAGTCATCCATAAAAAACCGTTGCTTAATATTAGCTCCTAATCCAGGTGTTTCTCCTTTATGATCAAAATAAGCACCTTGAATCACCATATCTTCATCCATTGAAACATAGCCCCAAATAGCGTCCCAAAGTCCTTTCCCATAGATTGGTACGACATAATAGGTTTTACCGTCTTTTTCACCAATAAACATTGGCAACCGGCGTTTTGAATCATCGCCTTTTGCCGCAGCTTTAGCTTTTTTAATATCGATTAAATACGCTTCAGGATTTTCACTTACTTTTCCGTTTTCAATAACGATTTGCTTGGTTATATATTTTGAAAAGGCTTCAGGTGCTTCTTTAGTGGAAATGAATATCGCGTTACTATCATCGTTATCATTGACGCCCATTGCATACAGAATATTTTGTTGTTTTTCTAAACGTTTATTCTCTGAAATAGCAGGCTCTAAAGATGATGCTGCAAATGCCAACAATGAACCAACAAAAATAACCATTCCAATAGCGAATAAAATAGTATATGTGTTAGAATCTGTCTTGTTATTCATAATCTAAGCTGTTTTAACTTTTAAACGTTTTAATCTCTTCGTCACATTACCTTTTACTACATAATGATCGATAGTTGGTGCAAAGACATTCATTAATAAAATAGCCAACATGACACCTTCTGGATAAGCTGGATTAAATACCCTAATCATGATCGAAATAAATCCTATTAAAAATCCGTAAATCCATTTTCCTTTGATGGTTTGTGAAGCCGTCACAGGATCTGTTGCCATAAACACCGTTCCAAAAGCAAATCCTCCAATAAGCAAATGTTCCCAATACGGAGTATTCATTAATCCATAAAATTTACTGCCTTCGGTAATCCATTGTTGATCGACTGCTAAATTGAAAATCAATCCCATCGCAATTGCCCCTAATACTGAAGACAACATAATTCGCCAGCTTCCAATCTTGGTAAAGATTAAAAACAATCCTCCTAATATGATCAATAAGGTTGACGTCTCACCAACCGAACCCGGAATCAATCCATAGAACATATCCCAAATGGTGTATCCTAAATCTCTACCTTGAGCTAATCCTCCTAAAATAGTTTCTCCCGATATGGCATCAACATTTGCACCAGCAGCTATTTGATTTGTACGTTCAACTGCACCATGCACCCAAACCTTATCTCCAGACATCCATGTTGGATAGGCGAAAAACAAAAAGGCTCTTATGGTCAGTGCGGGGTTTAGGATATTCATTCCTGTACCTCCAAAAACTTCTTTTCCTATAACAACGCCAAAAGCCACGGCAACAGCCAACATCCAAAGTGGTGTGTCTATGGGGACAATTAATGGCACTAACATTCCTGTTACCAAATAGCCTTCTTCTACTTCGTGCTTTTTGATGACGGCAAATAAGAATTCTATTCCTAATCCAACACCGTAGGACACAATTACCAGTGGTAAAACTTTCCAAATCCCTATAAGTAAATTGTCTAAGGTCCAGAATGATGAACCAAAAAACCCATTAGCTGGATTAATTTCTCCTAAAGCTAAATAATGTTGATACCCGGCATTGAACATCCCAAATATTAAACAGGGTATTAAGGCCATGATTACGGTATTCATAGTCCGCTTCAAATCGTCAGCAGCTTTTATATGAGTCCCTCCATGGGTAGTTTCATTAGGCAAATACAAAAATGTATGAAGCGCATTAAACGCTGGTGCCATTTTGGTATGTCTAAACTTTAATTTATAATAATGTAGTGTTCTCTTTAATCCCATTATCCTATTTCTTTAAGCATTAAGTCTAAACCTTCTCTAATTATTTTTTGGTGCGGTTGTTTAGAAACGCAAACGAACTCGGTTAAAGCAAAATCTTCAGGTGCAACTTCGTACATTCCCAGAGCTTCCATCTCGTCTAAATCTTTATACATACACGCCTTTAAGATTTGCAGAGGATAAATATCCAAAGGAAACACTTTCTCATATCCACCTGTAACCACAAAATTACGGTGCTCTCCGTTGGTATTGGTATTGAGATCGTATTTCTTATTTGGTGTTAACCATGAAAACGTCAATGCTCTAGTAATAGAAATTTTATTGAAGACTGGTTTATTCCAACCAAAAAATTCATAATCGTGACCTTCAGGAATTACGGTTATGGTATTATTATAATACCCTAAATACCCGTCTGGATGAATTTGTTTCCCTGTAAGTACATCTCCAGAGATAATTCTAACATCTTCACTTTTACCAACACCATTGTCATAAATCATCGAAGCCACTTCACAAGCTATTTTAGCTTTAAAATATCTTGGCTTTTTAACTGAAGAACCTACTAATGCCACAATACGTTCGGCATTAAATTTTCCAGTTAACAGCAGTTCACCAATAATTACCAAGTCTTGTGGATTTATGGTCCAAACAACCTCTCCTTTGTTAACAGGGTCAATTTTGTTGATTTGTGTACCCACATTACCTGAAGGGTGAGGTCCAGAAACCTGATGCAAGGTAATGCCTGAAAGGTTTGCTAAGGGCGAATTCCCATTTTTATCGACACAAACATGCACTGGCCCCTCGGTAAGTTTACCTAAGGCGTGTACTGCTGCTTGTAATTCGGCTTCTTTGCCTTGCAAGGTAAAATCCAAATCGGCAGCTAAAGGTGCTGATGCATATCCCGAAATAAAAATGGCTTTTGGCGATTTATTTGGGTCTGCAATAACATCGTAAGGACGTTGTTTAATAAACGGCCAACACCCGCTGGCTAATAACTGTGATTTTATTTTTTCAGCTGAAGCTTTAACACCATCTAGTTTACCATAATCTTGGTAAACCTGTTCTTTGTCAGCTTGAATTTTTATGGCTAAAATTTTTCGTTTGTCTCCTCGGGGAATATCAATAATTTCACCTGAAACTGGCGAAACAAATTGTATGGCTTCATTGGATTTGTCATAAAACACAGGTTCCCCCGCTTTTACTTTAGCTCCAACTTTTGCAATTAATTTAGGTGTAACTCCGTGGAAATCTTCAGGTCTCAGGGTATAGAAATTGCTAATAACGGCATTTTCAATTGCCTTTTCGGCTTCTCCCTTAAGTTTGATGTCGAGACCTTTTTTAATCTTAATGTCGTTTGACATATTGGCTATCTCTATTTGTTAATAGTAAAAAATTCGATTGCAATTTTTAAGTGACTTAAAAATCGAGGCAAATTTACAAATTAATAAAACAGTTTTACAATTATCCCATGGAAATTTATAAGACTTTAACAACTAAATAATTTAGGTACAAATTTTGATTATCTTTACCTTCCTAATTCAATAATTAATGATGCCATTTCTCAATAAGGGAATGCTTTTTTTTCTGGTTCCAATATTAAGTTTAGGTCAGATTGCAGAAGTCAACCCTCCAGAATATATCAAAACCATAACCTTTAAAGGTTTTACTAATGAAAGTCAATTGCCCATTTTAAAATTGGGCGACCCTGTAGTTTTGGAATTTGATGCCCTTAACGGTAATGAGGCCGATTATTATTATGTTATTGAGCACTTTAATTTTGACTGGTCACGTACGCAATTGGTAAAATCGGAATATCTAAGAGGGCTTGACAACCAACGCGTTAGAGAGTATCAAAATTCATTTAATACCTATCAAATTTATTCCCATTATAAGCTGACGATTCCTAACGAACAGACCAGAGGCTTATTAAAAAGCGGTAATTATCTCATTTCTATATTCGATGACTACAATACATTGGTCTTTTCAAGAAAATTTATGGTTTATGAAGATCTTGCAAATGTAGGTGTTAGTGTAAAACGTTCTAGAGACGTAAAAGCCATAAACGAAAAGCAATCCGTGGATTTTGTAATCTCAACTAACAGTATCAATTTTAATAATCCGTTGGAAACCATTAAGACTTTAGTGGTCCAGAACAACAATTTAAATACGGCTATTTCCGATCTCAAACCTCAGTATACATTGGGCAACCAACTTATATATAAGTACACTACTGAATCGAGTTTTTGGGCAGGAAACGAATATTTGTTTTTTGAAAACAAAGATGTAAGAGCTGCCAATGTTGGAGTCCAATTTATCGATTTACTGGATATTTATCACAACTATTTGTTTACAGATGTAGAACGAGCAAGCAGACCTTATACTTACAATCCAGATATTAACGGAAATTTTTTAATTACCGCTCTTAATACGGACAATGTTTCTATAGAAGCCGATTATACTATGATTCATTTTTCGTTACTCTATCCCGAACTTACCGACGGTAGTACTATTTATGTTTATGGGAATTTCAACAATTATGCCTTAAATGAAGCCAATAAAATGGCTTTTAATCCACAAAGCGGACATTATGAATCCGTATTTAAGCTCAAACAAGGATTTTACAATTATAAATATGTGGTCGTTGATGCAGAGGGACGTTTGGATGAAGGCGCCATTAGCGGTAACTTTTATCAAACTGAAAACGATTATAAAGTATTGGTTTATTACAGAGATTTAGGTGCCAGATATGATCGATTGATTGGTTTTGGGGAAGCGTCCTCAGTTAATATATCAAATTAAAATTTTAGAAACGCTATATGATGCTTTAAAGCTGTTGTAGATTATTTTCCAAACAAGGGGAGATGATTTCTAAGTATTCAAACTAAAAACCCATTCTTAATTTAGCTGCCTTTAGACCATTGTTCAAATTTACAGAACGCGTGTCTATCCATTAAAAAAAACAATTTTGTAATAAACTTTGTGACATTCAGACCCTTGCTGCATTACCTACTAAACAGACTTACTCACATTCAAAATTAGAATTATTTATTTAGTCAATATAAAAGGTATTCTTAAAAATAGAAATAAATTTGCAATCCAAGAAAGCGAAATTAAATGCAAAAAGATTTAAAATTATTTAATGAGTTGGTAAGCATTCTTTTGGATGAAGAACAAAATAATCCTGTAGCAACACCCATAGTAACCAATAAACTCTACCAAACCTTAGACCTGTCTCTCAATGAACTTCCAACTTTAGAAGAAGACTTTAAAAAAATATTAATAACCCTTGTCAAAAGCACGCCAAAAACAGCTTCTACATCATTTTTTAATCAATTGTATGGAGGTCGATTAAGCAAAGCAACGCTTGGCGATTTATTAGCCGTTATGTTAAACAACAGTATGTACACTTATAAAGTGGCGGGACCACAAGTGGGCATAGAAAAAACTGTATTGCATAATATTTGTAATATGATTGGCTACGGAAAGCAAAGCGATGGTACCTTTGCATCTGGTGGCTCCTTGAGTAATTATATGGCCATGGTTATGGCTCGGGACCGATATGACAATACCACCAGAGCATGCGGTGTGACCTCTACTATGGTTGCTTATACCTCTGAAGTCTCACACTATTCCATTCCAAAAAACGCATCCTTAATTGGTATTGGTAGAGATCAAGTGCGATTTATTAAAACCAACGAAGTTGGTGAAATGCTTGCAGACGATTTGGAGCTTCAAATTAAACAGGATTTGCAAAAAGGTTTTCATCCTTTCTTTGTGAATGCCACAGCCGGAACCACGGTTTTAGGTGCTTTTGATGATGTTGTAAGTATTAGCAAGGTTTGTAAAACCTATAATTTATGGTTGCATTTGGATGGCGCCTATTGTGGGGGTGTTATTTTTAGCAAACGTTATAAATACTTGGTAAAAGGTATTGAGTTGACCGATTCCTTTAGCGTGAACGCTCATAAAATGTTGGGAGCGCCCTTAACCTGTTCCATTCTTGTGACCCAAAATAAAGAGCATTTATACCAATCGTTTACCAGTGATGCCGAATATTTATATCAAACTGCCGATGATAATTTTAATTTAGGAAAAACCTCTTTACAATGTGGTAGACGAAATGATGCCCTAAAGATTTGGACGCTCTGGAAATCTGTGGGTAGCCAAGGATTGGAACGCATTGTAGATCATCATTTTCACCTAGCTGATGTTGCAAGAAATTATATTAGTCAACATCCTGATTATACATTATATAGCTTTGACAATTCCATTTCCGTTTGTTTTAATTATAAGGGGATATCCGCCAAAACCTTATGTACCGATCTGTATTTTAATTCAGAATTATTGGTGAGTTTTGGTATGTTTAGAGATGATGAATTTGTTAGGTTAGTGACCATCAATAGCTCATTACGTGAACAGGATATCATTAACTTCTTTAAAACCATTGAAAATTTTGTAGATCATAAAAAACAGATTGTTAAGCCCTAGCGTTTATGGTATAGTTGTTAAAAATAGGCTGAAATACCGATAAAGCTGCTCAAGTAATTGAAAAATATAGTATTTTTGGCATGACTAATTGAATCTCAATATGGTACAACAGGTTACAAGTGGCATCAAAATTTCTGTAGAGACTACATTTGAAGGCACATTTTATAAAAATTATAAAGTGCATTACGCTTTTGGCTATAAAGTAACTATTGAAAACCAGAGTAAGGATTCTGTACAGCTCAATTCCAGATATTGGAAAATTTTAGATGCCCTAAACAATATTGAGATCGTTGAGGGTGAAGGTGTGATAGGAAAAAAACCCGTTTTAGAACCAGGAAAATCCCACACCTACAACTCTGGTTGTTTATTAACTTCTCCCTTTGGAGCCATGCAAGGACATTACAACATGATCAACTTTACCAACGACAATAAGTTTAAAGTGATCATTCCTACCTTCAAATTAAGTGCTCCTTTTGCTATTAATTAATAACGTGATACTTTCTTAAGAATTCGAAACGATAAATCTTATCGCCTTGTTTTATATGGAAATAACTACAGTTGGAATGGTATGTAAAATCATAATTTGCATGAATATTAAAACCTGAATGTGAAATTTTATAAATTCCATCGACATCAATACGCCCATTAGGCGAAATACGCCTGAAGCGATAGTCAACAGCATGGTTAAGATCGTATAGTTCAAACCAAGCGCCTTCACCAATACCAGATAGCCACTGTGCGGTATCCTGTTTTTCTGCACTATGTTTTGGCTGTAATCTCCCCTCTAAACTAGGCTGGTAATTTCTTAATGGATCCAAAAATAATCGTCTATTTTCTCTCTTTACTGAAGATTTAAACATCGAAATTGCTCCGCTTTCCGTAAGCTTATAAACCCTGTTTTTAGTATCGGCAATAACCACATTTCCAAGGGTGCTTGGGGTTAACCATTTCGATTTGATTAGCCTCCTTGTAATGATAGGGTTGGTAACACCGGCAATCAGGGCATCAGTGACAAATCGGGCACAATTGGTGGCCTTTTTTACAAAGGCTGCATACCGAATAAAATGAAGGTCTTGCATATTGGTGATGAAGGTTTTTGTGTGTTCAAAATTAACTTCATCACAAACTGAAGCATATAGAGTTCCTTTACCGTGAGTCAATTCTGGATGTGTAGCAAAAAAAACAAGTAGTTCTTCCAAATTCACGATGCTCCCATCTTCTATAACTGGATTTAATTGAAAATCCAATTCAAGATCTGTTACTTTGCTTCTTACCCTACCAGTAGATGAAGGTGAAATATAACGTCCAAAATCAAAATACTCCAAACTGCCCGCTTCTTTATGAATAAGCACCAAAGCTGCATGTCCAGCCCTGACATAATTCAATTTTCCAATTCCAAAAAACCGCAAATATTTTAAAAACCATTCGTCTGAAATCATAACGACCGTTTCTGGGTAGGCTAGAGTGAGAATGATTCCGTTATTGGACATTTAAAAAATTTAAGTCTTATGGTTCTATTTAGAAACATGAAACTTACAAAAAATAAGTCATAGTTTTAACGTGCTTTTAATACCTTTTCAAGCTAAAATTTGTCAAAAAATTGTACCTTTGCACCTCACTCAATTAAACACACAAAACCACATAATTCAAATGGGAAAAGGATTCTTTAATGTTCCAATTGCAGTAAATGAGACTGTAAAATCTTATGCGCCTGGAACTCCGGAACGCGAAGCTGTTATAAAGACTTACAAAGACATGTTCAATAGCAAAATTGACGTGCCTTTATATATCAATGGAAAAGATGTTGTTACTGGAAAAACCAAAACCATGTCAGCTCCACACGATCATAAACATGTGGTCGGAACCTATCATCTTGCAGAAAAGAAACATGTTGAGCAAGCCATTGCTACTGCTTTAGAAGCCAGAAAAACTTGGTCACAATTGCCTTGGGAACAACGCGCGGGCATCTTTTTAAAAGCTGCCGAATTGATTGCGGGCCCTTATCGAGCAAAAATAAATGCGGCCACCATGATCGCACAATCCAAAACAGTTCATCAAGCTGAAATTGATGCAGCTTGTGAATTGATTGACTTCTTGCGTTTCAATGTACAGTTTATGACTGACATTTACATGGAGCAACCTGAAAGCACCTCTGATGCTTGGAACCGAGTTGAATATCGCCCACTTGAAGGGTTTACCTATGCCGTTACACCCTTTAACTTTACCGCTATTGCCGGTAATTTGCCATCGTGCATGGCCTTGATGGGCAACGTGGTAATTTGGAAACCAAGTAACTACCAAGTGTATTCTGCTAAAATCATAATGGATGTGTTTAAAGAAGCTGGGGTTCCTGATGGAGTAATTAATGTAGTGTTTGGAGATGCTGGTATGATTACAGATACTATTATGGCTAGCCCTGATTTTTCTGGACTTCACTATACAGGTTCGACAAGTGTATTTCAACAGTTGTGGAAAAAAATAGGAAATAACATAGAACATTACAAAACCTACCCAAAAATTGTAGGTGAAACTGGTGGTAAAGATTTTATTATTGCCCACAAATCGGCCAATGCCAAACAAGTGGCTACAGCTATTTCACGTGGCGCCTTCGAGTTTCAAGGACAAAAATGTAGTGCCGCTTCAAGAGCATATATTCCAACTAATCTATGGGCTGAAGTAAAAAAACAGGTTATTGACGATGTGAAATCCTTTAAAATGGGGTCACCTGAAGATATGAGTAATTTTATCACTGCGGTTATCCACGAAGGCTCCTTTGATAAATTAGCAAAATATATCGACCAGGCCAAAGCCGATAAAGATGCCGAAATTATAGTAGGTGGCCATTATGACAAATCCAAAGGTTATTTTATTGAGCCAACAGTAATTGTGACCACTGATCCAAAATATACAACCATGTGTACTGAGTTATTTGGCCCTATTATCACAATTTACGTATATGATGAAAACAAGTATACCGAAACTTTAAAACTAGTTGATGAAACCAGCGAGTATGCTTTAACGGGGGCCGTTTTGGCTACCGATCGTTATGCTATTGAAGAAGCTACAAAAGCTCTTCAAAACAGTGCGGGTAACTTTTATATAAACGACAAACCAACAGGTGCCGTTGTTGGGCAACAACCCTTTGGTGGAGCAAGAGCTTCAGGAACAAATGACAAAGCTGGAAGTGCACAAAATTTATTGCGCTGGGTATCACCACGAATGATTAAAGAAACCTTTGTGACTCCAACCGATTACCGTTATCCATTTTTAGGATAAACAAACTCAAAAGCGATTTAAAGAGGCTATCAAAAAAGTCATTTTAATCGCCATTATGGAAATTACTTAATAAAGCAATCTATTAATTAATAGATTGCTTTATTAAGTAATTGTGTTTTATCTATGGTTTTAACCTTAGTAAAACGGATATTTTAAACTTTACCCTTAAACTTCAAGGGTAAATGCACCACCTTTTTGGTTTCAAAAAAATCTTCGGTAAAATAGTCGCTTAAGGGGTAAAGTGTTGCCGTTTTATAAATTTGGAGTTCTTCGGTCAAATCACCGCCCTTTAAGTACAAAATACCATTTTTAAGCTCATGATTTTGTGACTTGGCAATCTTGCCTTTTATCCAACTTACAAAAGTAGGCATGCTGGTCACGGCCCTACTCACTATAAAATCAAATTGGCCTTTTATATCTTCTACACGACTATGGGAGGTTTTTACATTGGTGAGTCCTAAACCTGCAACGACCTCATCCACCACCTTTATTTTTTTGGCAATACTATCTACCAAATAAAATTGGCTCTCTGGAAACAAAATGGCCAATGGAATACCAGGAAAGCCACCACCGGTACCAACATCCAGAATCTTTGAGTTTGGTCGGAACGATAGTACTTTTGCTATCCCCAAGGAATGCAGCACATGACGTAAGTACAGCTCATCTATGTCCTTGCGTGAAACAACATTTATTTTTGAATTCCAGTCTTTATACAGTCCTTCTAATTGTTCAAATTGGGCGATTTGAATCTCAGTTAACTCTGGAAAGTATCGTAATATTAGACGCATTATTTGTAATTTTTAACAAAAGTAGGTCTTTTTATGTGGATATTTTTAGCATATTATTACCATCCTCGAAGTTTTTATTGGTTATATTTGTCCCCATTATTATACCATGGCTACTTTTTTTATCGTTATGGTAGAAAATAGTAACAATGACAAAACAAACCCTTTCATTTTCCAGAGCCGACTCGGCAACATTCTTCAGAACCTTAAATAAACGTGTTAACGATTATTTTAAGGACAATAATATTAAACGCACAGGTAACTGGAAAATATGGCTTAAGACCGTCGTCATGTTTAGCCTATTTTTATCTCCCTATTTTTTATTGCTCACCTTAGACATCCCGGGTTGGTCTCAATTACTTTTAACCATGGTTATGGGCATTGGTATGGCTGGAGTTGGCATGAATGTCATGCATGATGGTAATCACGGGGCGTATTCTAATAAGGAATGGGTCAACCGATTAATGGGAAGCAGTATTTATATTTTGGCTGGAAATGTGTACAATTGGAAAGTGCAACACAACGTACTGCACCACACCTATACTAATATTCACGGACACGACGAAGATTTGGAAGCCGGACGTATTTTACGTTTTTCAAAACATGCCGAATGGCACAGATATCATAAATTTCAACATTATTATTCCATTTTACTTTATGGATTATTGACCATAAATTGGGCTATTACAACCGATTTTTTACAGATGAAACGCTATTTAAAACGTAAATTATCCTATGGCAAATTCCCAAATCCAGCTACCGAATGGAGCAAATTGGTGATTTCAAAAATTATTTATGT
Source organism: Flavobacteriaceae bacterium LMO-SS05 (assembly GCA_051814705.1). Lineage (GTDB taxonomy): Bacteria > Bacteroidota > Bacteroidia > Flavobacteriales > Flavobacteriaceae > Geojedonia. The sequence continues at coordinate 1,129,500 of JBPWQW010000001.1, read as the reverse complement.
ATCCATTTGGATTGTGCTTCCACTTTTGCTCACTGATATCGCATGGTGGAAAGTACTATTAGGCTTTTTTATCATGCATTATGTGGCAGGATTAATTTTAAGTGTCATTTTTCAATTGGCTCACGTTATGGATCAAGCGGAAATCCTATTACCTGAAAAAAGCGGCACCATGAAAAACTCATGGGCAATCCATCAACTTAGGACCACTGTAAACTTTGGAACTCAAAGTAGAATTGTCAATTGGTTTACTGGCGGATTGAATCATCAAGTAGAACATCATATTTTCCCTCATATTAGCCATGTTCATTATACTAAAATCTCAAAAATAGTAAGGGAAACGGCTAAAGAATTCAACTTACCTTATAAAGAATATAAAACAACCCGAAAAGCGATCATTGCTCATTTTAAGTATTTAAAACTAATGGGAATGAAGCCTGCTGCAATACACGTATAATTAAGTTTGTAAATGACACAACAACTTTCTGAAAGGATTAAAAGCCTGCCTATTTCGGCCACATTGGCCATGGCGGCAAAAGCTAGAGAGCTTAAACAACAAGGCATTGACATTATAGGATTAAGTTTAGGAGAGCCTGATTTTAACACTCCCGACTTTATTAAAGAAGCAGCCATACAGGCTATTCACGACAACTATAGTTCTTACTCGCCTGTGGATGGTTATTTAGAATTGAAACAAGCCGTTTGCTTAAAGTTTAAACGCGATAATGGATTGGATTACAAACCAAGCCAAGTAGTCGTTTCTACAGGTGCAAAACAGTCTATTGCCAATGTCTGCCAAGTATTACTCAACCCCGGTGACGAAGTTTTATTACCCGCACCATATTGGGTAAGCTATTCGGCCTTGGCCATTTTGTGTGAAGCTTCTTTTAAGGAAATACCTTCAAGTGTTGAAACCGATTTTAAGATTACTCCACAACAGTTGGAAGCTGCTATTACACCCAAAACCAAAATGGTGTTTTTTAACTCGCCCAACAACCCCAGTGGAAGTATTTATTCAGAAGCTGAATACAGGGCGCTAGCTAAAGTCTTAGAAAAACACCCGAATATTTTTATTCTCTCTGATGAAATATATGAACATATTAGCTATGGAGCTAAAAACTTTAGTTTTGCTTCCATACCCAATATGTATGAGCGTACCATAACTGTAAATGGAGTTGCCAAAGCTTTTGCTATGACCGGATGGAGAATTGGTTATTTAGGCGCTGCAGAATGGATCGCCAAAGCTTGTACCAAAATGCAAGGGCAGATCACCTCTGGAGCAAACAGTATTGCCCAACGCGCCGTTATTACTGCTTTAAGCGAATCGCCATCAAGAGTACAGTTTATGGTGGACGAATTTAAAACCAGAAGGGATTTAATACTCGAGTTATTGAATGATATAGAAGGCTTTAAAACCAATGTCCCCGAAGGTGCTTTTTATGTGTTTCCTGATGTCTCTCATTTTATAGGAAAAACAATAAAAGGAAAAACTATTAATAGTGCCGCCGATTTTTCGTTGTTCTTATTGGAAGAAGCACATGTTGCCACCGTTTCTGGAGAAGATTTTGGAGCTGATAATTGCATTAGAATATCTTATGCCGCTTCAAAAGATCAAATTATTGAAGCCTTAAAACGCATAAAAGCAGCGGTTAATTAAACTAAGTTTAAACTTTAAAATAAAAAGAGCCAGAACGTATAAGTTCTGGCTCTTTTGCAATTTGTTATTTGATATGTTTCTAATTCTCTAAAACTGATATCTCAAACCTAATGCAATATCTAGACCTAAATCGTTATTGTCATAACGTTCATCACCAAAAGCTATTTCTGGCCTAAAGTCTAATGAAATTAATAGCGGGATATCAAAATTATATTCAATCCCTATATCGCCTGCAGCAAACACAAAAGTATCGTTATAATCATTACCATTATTAAAGTTATTATTGTCGTTAAAACTATAAGATCCTACTCCACCTCCAAGACCTACATACCAATTAAAACCATCTTCAATATTCCAAACCCATTGGTGTAAACCAGCAAGTTTAAATCCGTCATAATTTTTACCATCTCTCCAGCCTAGATCCAATTCTAATCTATGGGTCGCGCTTAAACGTGCTTGATAAGAAATTTCACCTCCAAAGCCATCGTTATCCCCCAATCGTAAACCTAATGCATTCTTCGAAATTTCTTGTGCGTTCATTGACACACTAGCAATTAATACGATTATACCTGTGATTAAAAGTTTTTTCATCATTCTATTATTAGTTATTATTATTTTTATTATTGCTTAGCAGCTGCGTTTTCCTCAGATTTCGCACCCATTCTATTGAATGTGTACATGGGGGCAAATTTTAATTTTAATCCCGCAATTTTCCTATTGTCAGCACTTGTTAAGCCTTCTTTTTCTACCGTGTTTTTACGTGTATCAATTGCTTCATACAGTAATTTGATTTCATCCCAATCTTCTCTTGAATATGAATCTTTATTTTTTTCAACTGTAGTAACAAAATTGTCATAAACACTTAAGATATTATCTTTATTAATCCAAGTGAATTTCATATCGCCACCTTTAAAACCATTTCCTAATAAGGATTGTCTCATCAACAATTTAGAATTGACCTCTTCCATTGCTGCGATTTCAGCTTTAACTTCTATTTTAAAAGCTAAATATTGATCTGTTGAAGCTTCAATTGACGCTTGCATATCAGAATTTTCTCTAACTGTCATTACGGCATTACTAGCCAGAGTTTGATTTTTTTGGTAATTACGCTCTATATCGTCCCAATGCATAGCAATTTCTTTAGCTTCAATAGAGCTTACTGAATCTACATAGGTACTATATCTATCGACTTGTTCTTGTGCCATATCTCTTTGATCATCTTTACAAGATGTTAATACCGCTCCTATAGCAACAATTGCTACTATTAATTTTAATGTTTTCATGTTCTTAGTTTTTAAATTGTTATTGTTTGATTTAATATTTATTATTATTCATTCCCATTTGAACTGACTTTTTTTGAGATAAAATTTGTTATGCCATACTGCAAAACATATCCTAGCAAGTTTTTTATTAAAGAATTAGATTTGCCTAGAATCATTTTCCTTGAAAAATAACCTCCAGTGACACTTATTAATGCTTCAAATAGATTGGTTTTCAGTACTGGCGATTCACCTAAATCTTTAATCGTTTGATTTAATATATTAATGGGCCTAAAATGTTCTCCTGTTTTAAAAAATTGTTCTTTTAACTCAACAAACTCAGTCTTTCTTTGAATTTCCAATGCGCATATTGCTTTATCTAAAGATTGTTTTTGATTTTTAGATGGTATCATTTCCATTCTCGTTAAACTGGTCTAAAATGTTTATTCCAGATTTTTTAGATTTTAATAATTTGGCTATTATCAAATTGGCAAGAGGCGTTTCGATAAGTTTATCTTTAAAGAAATACAATACAGCTGCTAGTATTAAATAAAAGGCCGATACCATGAAAAATCCTAAATAATACTCGTTTAATAGCTTACCAATAAAAAGACTAATTCCTATATTAATGAACATTGTAAACATGGCAACAGCCATAGCAATAAACACTCTTGATGTTAAAGAAGACAGTACATCTGCCGTTTTATCTACTGTATTTAACTTAAGTAAATCTAAACTGGTTTGGGTATACTTCTTTGCTTTTTCATATAGCATTTCTATGCTTGTAGCTGTGTTTTCCACTGAACTGCTTTTTTAATTTTTAGAATTAACAACGTTCTTTATTTTTTCCTTTTCTTTTTCAAGCACTTCTTCCCCTTGATCTACAATTGAATTGTATTTTTTTGAAGCTGCATCTAAAAAATTATCAAACTCATCTTTCAAATTCTTCTTTGCATCGCTCGTTTTATCTTTAATTTTTTTTCTTGTTTTCGATCCTTTATCGGGTGCAAAAAGCACTCCTAACAAGGCTCCTGCAGCTAGTCCAGCTACAACTCCTAATACATTTGATTTCATAATTTTTATTTTTATTTTGTTAATTGTCCCATCAAATTAGCTTGATGGTAACATTCTTTTTAATTAAGATGGCATAGCGTTTATACACCTCTTCCGCCAATAAGTCTTAATAATATGGCAATTACAGCAATAACCAGTAGTATATGGATCAATCCTCCTGCACTGTAAACAAAGAACCCTAAAGCCCATCCTATAACCAGAATTACCGCAATTAGGTATAATAAACTTCTCATAATGTTTGATTTAAATTGTTATTAATTTCTTAATACAAAGTTGCAACCCTATTGGCTCCTTTATGTTATAGGATTTTGATGGATTGTTATAGAATTGCTATCTGAAGTTTTTAAAAAATGATTGCAATTGAAGAATAACCGAAATGTTTGAAACCAAAAAGCCTAGAAAGATTATACTCCAGGTTCTTATAAATAAATTATGATATTAAAAAATGGGACATTTAATTTAACTAACTGGAAGATATATCGTAAAAACCGAGCCCACATTAATTTCTCCCTTGGCAAAAATAAAACCTTTATGATTTTCGACAATTTTTTTACATATAGATAACCCAATTCCTGTTCCTGAATAATCTTCTTTGTTGTGTAATCTATTAAATAGGTCGAATATTTTTTCGGCATAGCTTTGATCAAAACCAATACCGTTATCCGTAAACGTAATTTTATGGTAATTGCTTTTAGCTGCTTTTAGTAGTTGGGGCTCATCAATTGTTTTAACTTTTGAATAGTTTATTTTAACAATTGGAGCTTTTCCTATTTTACTGTATTTTAAAGAGTTACTTAATAAATTCAAAAATAATTGCTGGATTTGAAAGGTTATTACAGATTCTTTAGGTAAAGTATCACATGTAATTTGTGCTTTTTTTTCTAGAATAGTTATCGCAACATCTTGTTTTGCATTTTCAAAAAGTTCATTTAAATCTGCTATAGTAAACTCTTTATCGGGTTTGTTGGTTCTTGAAAACTGAAGTAAATCATCTATTAACAATCGCATTCTTGTAGAGGCTGATTTTATACGTTCTAAGTATTGATGCCCAGAATCTGAAAATTTATCGGCTTCTTTTTCTTCTAGTCTAGAAATAAAAGTTTGTATTTTCCGCAACGGTTCTTGAAGATCATGACTGGCAGCATAGTTAAAAGCTGAAAGCTCTTTGTTATTTCGTACTAGCTCTAAATTGCGTTCTTCTAGCTCCACAAAATGTTCAATCTCATCTGTGATATCACTAGTAATACCAAGTAATCTTTTTTGTCCACTTAAGCTATAAAACGCTTTTCCATAAGCCTTTAAATATTTTATCCTACCATCTTTTTGAATAATTCTATAATTTATAAAAGGTAATTCTTCCTCATCCGTCATTTTATCTAATTCACCTTTTAATTTATCCACATCTTCTGGGTGAACAAATTTTAAAAAATTATTAAGGGAAGCCTCAAAAGATTGCGGTTCTTCACCTAAGAGGCGATACATATTATCTGAATAGTTAAATACATTAGAACCAACATGCCAAACCCAATTCCCGTGTTTACCAATAATTTCGGATTGATTTGTGGATCCTTTAAAGATCAATAACTGGTCGTTTTTTGCTTTTATTTTTATTAAATCCGTATTGATTTTAGTAAATGCTATAATTATTATAACAAGCGTTAGCAGTAAGACCATATAAAAAAATAATGGGGTAAACCGCAAATCACTTTGATAGTCTTTTTGCCGCGCTTTAAGCAATTTATTTTCGAGATCAATGATTTCAGTAACCTGCTTCCTTATACTATCTAGTATTATTTTTTCTTCAAAAAGTAGTGTGTTAAATGTTTCGGTGTTAATTTCATCTATTTTAACAAGCGCATCTGTTTTGGAAAAGTTAGAGATAAGTTTACCTATTAATTTATTTAAGATTGTTAAGTTTTCTTGTTGTTTAGTATTTGTCTTAGTTAATTCTTTAAGTTGAAGAAATGAGTTGTCAATCTTTTCCCTGACATTTAAATAAGGCTCTAAATACAATCTATCTTTTGTTAGTGTATACTTTCTATGCCCACTTTCAACATCGCTTAAATAGGAATTTATACGCTCTAATTCAACATTTACTTCGTAGGTCCTAACCACTATATTGGTGGAGTTGGTCAAATCAGAAATGTGTTTGTACGTAAAACCCCCTATTAAAAGAATGACAAACAAACCCACTAATAGAACGCTCCTTAAAAATAACGCCGATTTAAACAAGTTTTTCCGTTTCATTAGAGTCGCAACAAAAAGTTGTCTTTATTTAAACTGTTGGTATGATATTGCCAATTAATGGATACGACTTCTGAAAGCACTTTTTTAAGTTTCATAAAGCTGTCTGGTTTTTTAATATAAATATTCGCCCCTAACACAAAAGTTTTTTCTATATCTTCTTCTGAAGCTGAGGTAGAATAAATGGCAATGGCAATTTCAGACATTTTAGGGCTGGCTTTTATTTCAACCAGACAGTCAATTCCCGATTTTTTTGGCATGTTTAAATCCAGGAACAGGACGTTTGGTAAAAGCGCGTCCTCTTTGTTTAAATAATCCATAAGCTCTACGCCATCTTCAAAGGTATTGACCTTGGTATTGATTTTTAATTCATCAAAAGCATCCGTAAAAAAAAGCCTGTCATCTTCATCATCGTCTGCTAAAATTATGTGTATATAATCAGTTTGCATAAACTATTTTTATATGTTGTGGGTTTTTTGTTGGGCAATTTCCCTTCTTTTAGATATTATCCGTTGAAAAGCTGAAGGTGTAATTCCCGTTGTGTTTTTAAACTGTGTGCTTAAATGAGCTACACTGGAATAATTCAATTTAAAAGCGATCTCAGTTAAATTTAATTCTGTATTTAAAATGAGTTGTTTTGAATATTCTATTTTTTGAATGATTATAAAGTTTTCTATAGATGAATACGTAACTTCAGAAAACAGATTGGAAAGGTAACCGTAACTGTGTCCCAGTTTTTTAGATAAATATACCGAGCTTTTCACTTTTAGATCGGTGTTTTCATTAAAAACCATATCGATAATGGCATCTTTAATTTTTTGAACCAAAATCCCTTTCTGACTTTCTATGATTTCAATACCATAATCATTTAGAGACCTATTTAAATCAAGGTATTGCTCAGAAGTTAATTTTTTTATGAGCTCAAGCTCGCCAAAACCTAAAATTTTATATTCCAAGTTTAGCTCATTAAACTTAGTCTCCAATACTTTTTTACTGACGGTATTAAAATCGAATTTCAGGAATAGTTTCATAAAATAATTTGTTATCCTTCATTAATGGGTTAACAGTTAAAGATAGTGAAGGGTTTTGTATTAATAACTATTTTGTCATTTAGCGAGCTCATATTAAGCACATAAAGCAAAACTTATATAAATTATGACTGTTTCACTTTTCTTATTTTTCTCCAAGCTTTTAGCCTATTTCTAACAGAACTGTGTAAGTGCTTATCTACAGGTTGGCCAATTAAAAATCCATAAGCGTGGTATTTTGGAGTATTGTCAAAAATAATTTTTAATGTAGCTGTAATTGGCAATGCTACAATCATACCGGCTATACCCCAAAGCATGGAAAAAACGATAAACGATAAAATGGCTATAAAAGCATTAATGCTTACCTTCGATCCCGTTATTTTTGGCGTAATAAAATAACCTTCTAAAAATTGAACAAAGCCAAATATGGCAATAACACCAAAAGCATACCAAGCACTGTCTTTTGTGGCTAAAGCAATTATGGCGGGAATTAGGGAGCCAATTATTATCCCTATGTAGGGAATTAATAATAAAAAGGCGGCTAAAAAGCCAAAAAAGAAGGGGTTGCCAATTCCTAACAATATTAATCCCAAACTATTTAAGCATCCAACAATGATAATGACTTTTAGCAATCCCAATAAATAATTTTGTTGGATTTTATATACTTTCAAAATCATTCTGTTTAAAAATGCTTTGGACTTATATCTAAATAATTTATAGTAAAAGGCTCTAAAAAATCGCCTGTAGTACAAAAAGAAAAACAAATAAATGGGTATTAAAACCAAGTAGGTGAATATAGATCCAGATTGGTAGATAAATTCACCGATTTTATCAAAGCGACCTTTTAATAGACTTTCAACTCTCAAATCTTTTGTGAACAACGCACTTCTTCTACTTATTCCAAAGGTGTCATAAGTGAAATTTATAAAGTTATAATAGAGCGTTGTTAATTTTGCAATATAGATATCACTGTTTTCAATTAAGACATTAAGTCGAAAACAGATTATAATAACTAATATAGCGGTTACACAGAATATTATTGTTATTGAGCACAAAGACGCTAAAAAACGATGACATCTCCATTTTCTTTCTAGAAAATTTTGAATAGGAAATATCATGATTGCCAATATTGCCGCAAATAATATAGGCATGATTACTGGTTTTAAAATATATAATATAAAAACGACAGCAATAAGAGAGAGCAAGCTAAAAGCACTGTACGTGATGTGGTTTTTTGAAATCATGTTTGCATTTTACATTAAAAACTGCCAAGAGTTAAATGCTATATATAAGTCACTAACCAACCAACTGTATTATATATAAATGGCATTAACTATTGACAGTATAATTTTTTTACGGCCCTAAAATAATTTAGGTAATCTTTAAAACCAGTTTTCGTTATATGCTCTGAAGTTTTATTTTTAATTTCTGAAGTTTCAACGGCTTTAAAATGATTAAATAAGTTTTGATTCCCCGAGCCAATTATCGAAAGTCGTTTTTGTTTTAATATGGCTTCATTATGCAATTTACCAATAGCATGAACACCAAAATTGTCTATTTTTTCTAAATCAACAATGTTTATTGTCAAATCGTTTTGTGTATCAAAAATATTTTGAAATTTATTTTGGAATAAATGGACATTTAATTTAACAAGTGCCCCCCTTAATTCATAAACATTGTTGTTGTTTTCAATTTTCAGATTCATATAAGTTAATGGTAAGATTTTAATTATTTACAATGTGTTTTGTTTGTTAAAGCTATGACAGATTCCCTCTATAAATCATTTTAAGATTTACGACCACCCATAAAACTGAAAAGTAGAGCAGCAATCCCTAATCCTATCATTATGTAAGAGTTGTTGTTGTTGGTATCCTTTGCTTTAACATCTAGCGAACCAATACTTAATATGGTCTCTGGAACAACTATAGTGTAAATGCCATATCCTATTAGCACCACGCCTACAATCATTAAAATTGATTTAATAGTCTTGTTCATGTTTTCTGAATTTAATTGGTTAACTAAGAGCTCCTTACTCTAAGTCACAAAGGTATTGTTGAACAGGGCAATTAATATTACATAATTCCTCGAGTATATTATAAAATTTTAATGAAGGATCCCGAAGTAGTTGAGACGTCCTTAAGAGTTTTGTAATAAGTTATATAAAGAATTGTATTACCTATTTCGCCAGAAAAATGGAGTTAAAAGAATTAAAACCGTAAACAATTCCAAACGCCCAATGAGCATTAAAAACGAAGCCCACCATTGAGCCAATGGCGGAAGAGCACTATAGTTATTTACAGGGCCAAAGTGACCTAAAGCAGGACCAATATTACCCAAACTGGATGCAGACAAGCCTATTGCCGATTCAAAATCAATTTGGAACATTGAAAACACTACGGCGCCAATAATAAAAGAGAGCATGTACAAAATAAAAAATCCTAATATATTAAAAACAATATCCCCAGAAATTAATTTAGTGTTATAGCGCACCGGTAACACGGCATTAGGGTGTAAAGCCCGTCTAAATTCCAAAAAACCATTTTTTATTAAGATCAAGTGCCTCATGACTTTTATGCCTCCCGAGGTACTCCCTGCCGAACCACCCAAAAACATCAATCCGAAAAACATAACTAAAAGAAAGGGCGTCCAAAGAGTGTAATCGGCTGAAATAAATCCAGTAGTGGTCACAATGGTCAATACTTGAAATAGCGCATGCCTTAAAGAGCTTTCCGCCCTTCCCCATACCATTGGATGATCTAAAGTTGACAGAGATAAGTCGGCTTGAAAATAAATGATCAAAGCTGATATAATTGTAAAGATTACAATAAACTTAAAATACATTTTAAACTCTTCATCTCTAATAACTTTTTGCACCCTACCCTTAAAAGCGAAATAACTTAGCACAAAATTGGTGCCCGCCAAAAACATGAATACGATGATGATATATTGAATAATAGGCTGACTATTCCAATAGGCGACGCTGTTATTTTTTGTAGAAAACCCTCCTGTTGACAATGTAGACATAGAATGATTGATGGCATCAAAAAAAGACATTCCCGCAACTTTAAGCAATACGGTTTCTGCAACTGTGTAGCCAAAATAAATAAGCCACAACCGTTTTGCTGTATCCGTAATCCTAGGATGTAATTTATCGCCACTTGGCCCTGGAGCTTCGGCAGCAAATAACTGCATACCACCAATGCCCAATAAAGGTAAAATTGCGATTGCTAACACAATAATTCCCATACCGCCAATCCAATGGGTTGTACTTCTCCAAAACAAAACACCCTTTGGCACTACTTCAATATCATTTAGGATCGTTGCTCCTGTAGTGGTATAACCCGACATGGTTTCAAAAAAAGCACTAGTAAAACTTGGAATGACACCTGTAAACAAATAAGGGATAGCGCCTGATAAAGCCATAATAATCCACCCGAAAGCTACAACGATATAACCTTCACGTTTGTTCATTTCCTTACGGTGCTTTCTGGTGCCCAACATGGTAAACATCCCTAAAAGTAAAACCGCAATTCCTGACAAAACCAATTCATAAGTAACCCCATCTTTATAGATTACGCTAATGACTGAAGACAAAAGCATAAAGCCTCCATTACACAAAAGCAATAAACCGAAAAAATGAAAGATGATTTTGAAATTGAGTTTCATCAATAGGTATTGGATGGGTTAAAAGAAAAACTTTTCAACTTCGGCTATCGATCTAGGTAAACAACAAACTACTACACGATCTCCTACTTGTACATTAAAATCTCCTAGAGGAATCATACCTATACCTTCTCTAATAACACCACCAATAATAGCCGAAAGTGGAAAATTTAGATCTTTTATACGCTTTCGTGTTATTTTTGACTTGGAGTTCACAACAAATTCCAAAAGCTCGGCATTCATCGTGTTAAGTTTGGTCATGGCCACGACCTCACCTCTCCTAATATATCTGAAAATATTGTTGGCTGCCAACAATTTTTTGTTGATTAAGGTATCGATACCTATAGACTGCGACAATTTATAATAATCCATATTTTCAACCAACGCTATTGTTTTTTTAACCCCCTTGGATTTCGCTACCAAGCAGGACATAATATTGGTTTCAGCATTTCCTGTTACAGATATAAAAGCATCCATATCAGAAATGCTTTCTTCTTCTAAAAGTTCAACATTTCTTCCATCTCCATTAATAATTAAGGCCTCTGGAAGTAATTCTGCCATTTCAAATGCAATTTCTTTGTCACTTTCAATAAGTTTTACATTAAATTTATTGGCACATAAATCTTTTGCGGTTTTATACCCAATTTTGCTGCCCCCCAAAATCATGACATTTTTAACATCGGTTTTTACTTTTCCAGAAAGCTCAAACAATTCTTCATCACCGCCTTTGGACGTAATAAAAACAACTTTGTCTCCTTCTTTAAATAGTGTATCCCCTCTTGGAATAATAGTATATTGAGTCCCAAATCGTTGAATCGCCATGGGTACAAAATGTAATTCTGGAAATACTTTGGCAGCTTCTTTTACGCTTTTATCAACAAAAGCAGACATTCTTGAAAGTTTTAAACTTAGCATGGTGAGCGCTCCGTCTTCAAATTCGTAGCTTTCATTAAACCCATACTGATTTAATAACAATTCTATTTCGGCCGACGCTAGCGATTCCGGAGAAATCAATTCATCAATACCAAATTTTATAAACCCTACTTCTTCTTTTTGGTCAATAAATTCCGTGTTAGAAATTCTGGCAATGGTACGTTTGGCCCCGAGTTGCTTAGCCAATACACAAGCTGTAATATTTGTGGTTTCTGAAGAGGTTACGGCAATAAATAATTCTGAAGTGTTAATTCTGGCGTCCTTTAAAATGGCAATAGAGGTCACATCACCTTTAATGACTCTAATATCCAAATGGTCATTGGCATAAGATAAATGTTCCTTATTAATATCGATAAGAGTAATTTCTTGAGATTCATAAGACAATAATTTCGCCAAATGAAACCCAACTTCACCTGCTCCAGCAATTATAATTTTCATTGTTTATATTGTAGTACTATTTTTATTCGAATCATTTTTTGCTCTTGATTAAGAATGGTCTCTTATCAAAAAAATATGTAAATATACTATAATTAATGGTTTGTGCTAAAGTTTACATTTAGATATAATTAGGCTTCAAATTATCTTAAACTAGTGTATTATCCTATATTTGCCAAAAAAATTAATGTCTTTAAAAATAACACCATATAAAGGTAGTGATTTAAACAAAAAGGAACAGGTCACTAAAATGTTTGATACCATCTCTAAAGAATACGATGGTTTGAATCGTGTCATTTCTTTTGGAATAGATGTAAAGTGGCGCAATAAAGTGGTTGCTATTGTGGGCGAAACCCACCCTGAAACTATTTTGGATATTGCTACAGGTACTGGAGACTTAGCTATTAATTTAGTAAAAACAAAGGCTAAAAAAATCATTGGTTTGGATATCAGTGAAGGCATGTTGGAGGTTGGCCGCAAAAAAATTGCCAACAAAAAATTGGATCAAACCATTGCATTGATAGTTGGCGATTCTGAATATTTAACCTTTGAAAATGATACTTTTGACGCCATAACTGTGGCTTTTGGTGTTCGTAATTTTGAAAATCTTGAAAAAGGCCTTTCTGAAATTTTAAGAGTTTTAAAGCCTAATGGAATCTTTGTAATATTAGAAACTTCAGTCCCCGTCAAAACGCCTTATAAGCAAGGTTATAAGTTGTACACTAAATATGTTTTGCCCACGATTGGCAGACTGTTTTCTAGAGATCGATCAGCCTATTCTTATTTATGCGAATCGGCCTCAGTTTTTCCTTATGGTGAGGAGTTGAACAATATTTTACGTAAAATTGGGTTTATAAATGTCGATAGCAAACCTCAAACTTTTGGTGTGGCCTCAATTTATACAGCGTCTAAACAGTAATATGAAGAACATACTTCTTATTCTTACTATACTTTTATTAAGCCAGAGTAGCTCTGCTCAGCTTTTCTCAAAGGAGAAAATTAAGAATAACGAAAATTTTGATAAAGATCGTTTGTCTTGGGGATTTTATCTAGGGTTGAATGCCTATGATTATCAATTCACCTATGAGCAAGACCTCAAAGACATTTTGGTTGAATCTACAACTGGGTTTAGTGTCGGGCTTATTTCAAATTTAAGAATCAATGATTATTTTGATTTACGGTTTGAACCTGGATTGTACATCACACAACGAAACTTAATCTACGATCCGAGTTATTTTAATGGTAGATCCTACAATGATGCTGATTTGATACGAGATGTTAAATCTACATATGTACATTTTCCGCTTCTTCTTAAAATATCAACCAAACGTATCAATAATTTTAAACCTTTTATTGTTGGAGGAATTTCAACAGCATTAAACCTATCTAGTAATCAAGAAAATCCTGACGATAACAGTGCGGGACAATTCAGGTCCAAACAAAGTGTTGCCTTTTATGAAATGGGGTTCGGAATTGATTTTTATTTGTATTGGTTTAAGTTTTCTCCTTCAATTCGCGGTGTTTTTGCACTTAACGATGAAATTATTAGAGATAATAATCCCAATAGCCCTTGGACAGGAAATGTCAATTCCATGAAAACCAGAGGGGTGTTTATTAACTTTACGTTTCAGTAGACCGCCTTTTAAACTCACTTAGCAAAATTGCAGTAGCGTTAGCAACGTTTAGACTTTCTGTCACTTGTAAATTTCCAAAACGTGGAATTGTAAGTTTTTGGCCTACTAATTCTTCAATTGAAAATGAAATGCCATTTGCTTCGTTGCCCAAAACTATTATCCCTTTTTTGGGTAAGGTTTCATCATATACATTTTTACCATCCATAAATGCTCCAAATTTTTGAAGCTTTGATGCTTTTAAAAAAGACTCTAAATCCAAATAATTGACGTTTACCCGTGTAAGCGAACCCATGCTGGCTTGCACTACTTTAGCATTATAACAATCAACCGTTTCAGTACTGCACATTAGATCCTTGACCCCAAACCAATCGCAAAGTCTAATAATGGTCCCTAAATTGCCAGGGTCTCTTATAGAATCAAGGGCAATAATGAGCTTTGATTCATCTGCAGGTTGGGCTTTACTTATTTTAAAAAGTGCTAAAGCTGTATTTGGGGTTTTAAGCGTGCTAATTTTTTTGAGTTCCGTTTCAGTTATTAAGGTGCTTTCACAATTAAAAATAGCTTCGGTAGTAAAAAGTTGATGTAATTTAAAATGTGAATTCAAAAATTCACGAATGCCCTTAATGCCCTCAACTTTAAAAAGACCATGTTGGTTTCTAAATTTTTTTTGATTTAAACTTGAAATTAATTTTATTTGGCTCTTTGATAACATCAAAATGTATTTATTTTTGTTACGTTGTAAGGGTATTGCAAAGTAATACTTTTTCGGACTAATTTTTGTTACGCAGTTACCATATTAAAACTGTAAATTTGAATTGATTTCAGTACTAATTGGCTTTTGATTGAAAAATAGACTCCTTTCCATATCATTGATTTTAATAACTGCAGGATTAGTTTCCTCCTGTAGCGTCATTAAACGAGTTAAAACAGATCAATACCTCCTTACGCAAAATACCGTTTTGGTCAATGACAAAAGCACAAAAACCGAAACGATAGACAATCTTATTTATCAAAAACCTAACAGCAAACTTCCATTAATTGGGATGCCTTTACGAGTACACATCTATAATTTGGCTAGACCAAATATAGATTCCATTTTAAATGCTAAAATT
The DNA here is from genome assembly GCA_051814705.1 of Flavobacteriaceae bacterium LMO-SS05. Classification (GTDB taxonomy): domain Bacteria; phylum Bacteroidota; class Bacteroidia; order Flavobacteriales; family Flavobacteriaceae; genus Geojedonia. The sequence continues at coordinate 1,114,464 of JBPWQW010000001.1, read as the reverse complement.
TATGACAATCCCAGAAAATTAGCTTGGAAAACCAAACTATTATCTAAAAAACAGTTAGAAAAAGATATTGAAACTCGAAAAAGCTTTAATAACTGGTTAAAAAAAACGGGGGAACCACCTGTACTAGTAAATGAGGCTAAAACCTTAAAAAGTACGACGCAATTAAAGAAATATTTTTTCAGTAAGGGCTGGTTCGATGTGGAAACATCTTATGAAATTTTAAGAACAGAGAAGCAAAGGGCTTCGGTTGTTTATAATGTAAAAACAGGAAAACCTTATATATTAGATTCCATAAAGACAAAAATTGCGACAGTTGTAATTGATTCCATTTATGAAAAAAAACTTAAGGCGGCATCGTTGATTAAGTCTGGTGAACAATATAATGAGGTTAATTTCAATAACGAGAGAGAACGTCTCACCACTGCTTTAAGAAATTCAGGCTTGTATCATTTTGGGCAAGATTATATTTCATTTGATATCGATACTATTGGCACTAATAAAAAAGTAAATACGGATCTGATCATAAAAAACAGGGCGATTCGAGATCAAGATTCCACATCAAGAATCCCTTTTAAGGTGTACAAAATAAAGGACGTCAACATTTTTACAGATTACACCTATGACAATAGAAATCAAACTATACCGGCTAAACTTGAGTACAACAATTTCAATTTGTACAGTTTTGATAAATTAAAATACAGACCAAGAGCGATAACCGATGCTGTTTTTATTACCAAAGGAGATCTATTTAGGGATATTGACAGAACTCGAACTTATCGCTATTTAAGCGAATTGCAAGCTTTTAAATATCCAAATATTGAGTACATAGAAAATGAAATAGACACCACATTGACCGCTAATATTTATTTATCTCCTAAAAAAAAGTATGAACTGGGGTTTTCTTTTGATGTGTCGCAAAGTAACATTCAAACTGTTGGCTTTTCGTTCAGTACGGGTTTATTGATTAGAAATATTTTTCGGGGTGCCGAGACACTTGAAGTTTCTGCCTTAGGATCTATTGGAGCTTCAAAAGACGCAGCAAACTCAAGGGATCAATTTTTTGACATAAATGAAGTTGGCGCTAATGTAAAACTAACCATTCCAAGATTCTTTTTCCCTTTTAAAACTGAAAAAATTATCCCAAAATATATGTCGCCAACCACACGGCTAAATTTAGGCGCAACCGGACAAAGAAATATAGGGTTGGATAAACAAACGCTGTCAGGATTGATCAATTACAGGTGGAGGCCTTCACCTAAAGTGACCAATGATACCGATATGTTTAACGTTCAATTTGTAAAAAACCTTAACATCACCAATTATTTTAACGTCTATCAAAATTCGTTTAACCGATTGGAAAACATCGCCCTTAACTCCTATAATACGCCCCCAGAATTTATAGTCGACAATAATCAAGGAAATCCTTCACTAGATATTAGTAAATCAGACGCATTTTTAGAGTTGGTGACTAATGATACTGGTTTTGCACAAACGAATCCCAATGATTTTCAAATTGTAAGCAACATCAAACAGCGAAAACAGAGACTTACTGAAGACAACCTGATTTTTGCTTCCAATTTTAGCTATGTAAAAAACAAAAAGGACAATCTATTTGATACCGATTTTTCAATTCTTAAAGCCAAAATTGAATTGGCTGGAAATTTATTGTCCAATCTTTCGAAAGTTCTAAATCTTAAAAAAAATCCAGATGGCAATTACGAGGTTTTTGGTGTCCCATATTCTCAATACGTAAAAACCGAGTTGGATTACATCAAGCACTGGGATTTTGGGAAAAACAATATTCTTGCCATTAGAGGTTATTTTGGCATTGCAATTCCTTACGGCAATGCTAAAAGTATCCCGTTTTCAAAAAGTTTCTTTGCAGGTGGACCAAACGACAACCGGGCTTGGGCTGCTTATAACTTAGGCCCTGGAAGTATACAAACTTCAAACGAATTTAATGAAGCTAATTTAAAAATTGCTGCTAGTTTAGAGCAACGCTTTAATATTCTTGGCCGTTTTAATGGTGCTGTTTTTGTGGATGCCGGCAATATCTGGAACGTTTTGGACAATGTAGAAGACGAGAAAGCAACATTCAATAATCTCAGCTCCTTACAAGATATTGCTTTGGGCTCAGGGTTTGGCGTACGTTATGATTTTAGTTTTTTTGTGCTAAGGCTCGATATTGGTTTTAAAACTTATGACCCTTCTTATGAACTTGGAAACCGTTGGTTCAACAATTACAACTTTAGTAATGCCGTTTATAACATAGGTATCAACTACCCTTTTTAAGCTGGTGAAGAACCGATTAAGCTACAACGATTTCGTATAATTTTTTGGTCATAGTTTAGTAAAAACGCTGATTACTTACTTAAAAATGATTATTTTTGAAATCACAATTTTCGAAACTAAATATCTTTCTATATGAGCCATAATATCAAACCAGGAGTTGCTACTGGAAAAGCGGTCCAAGACATTTTTAAACTTGCAAAACAAAAAGGTTTTGCATTACCTGCTGTTAACGTTATTGGATCCAATAGCATAAACGGTGTTTTAGAAACTGCAGCTAGTTTAAACGCACCCGTTATCATTCAGTTTTCTAATGGTGGAGGAGTATTTAATGCTGGAAAAGGCCTCAGCAATGAGAATCAAAAAGCAGCTATTGCAGGTTCAATTGCAGGAGCAAAACACGTTCATTTATTGGCAGAAGCTTATGGCGTTCCTGTTATTTTACATACCGATCATTGCGCTAAAAAATTATTGCCTTGGATTGATGGTTTATTAGATGCAAGTGAAGTGCATTTTAAACAAACAGGAAAACCACTTTTCAGTTCCCACATGATCGATTTAAGCGAAGAACCTATTGAAGAAAATATGGAGATTTGCAAAACATATCTTGCCCGTATGAGCAAAATGGGAATGACCTTGGAAATTGAATTAGGAATCACAGGAGGTGAAGAAGATGGCGTTGATAATAGTGATGTTGACGATTCTAAATTATATACGCAACCCGAAGAAGTGGCTTATGCTTATGAAGAGTTGAGCAAAATAAGTGACCAATTCACCATTGCTGCAGCTTTTGGAAATGTTCATGGTGTTTACAAACCAGGCAATGTAAAATTAACTCCAAAAATTCTTAAAAACTCACAGGATTACATTTCAAAAAAATATGGAGTCGGTCACAACCATATCGATTTTGTATTTCATGGTGGCTCAGGTTCTACTGTTGAAGAAATTAAGGAAGCTATTGGTTATGGTGTTATTAAAATGAATATCGATACCGATATGCAATATGCCTTCATGACCGGTGTACGTGACTATATGAACGAAAAAGCCGATTACCTTAAATCACAAATCGGTAATCCAGAAGGGTCAGACTCTCCTAACAAAAAGTATTATGATCCAAGAGTTTGGCTTCGAAAAGGTGAAGAGACTTTTGTGGCGCGATTAAAAAAAGCATTTGAAGACCTTAATAATGTAAATACTTTATAACTTTGTACTCTATTTAACTACTAATTAAAATCACTTTTAATGTCTTGGTTTAAAAGAAAAACAAAGGGGATTACAACCACTACCGAGGAGAAAAAAGACACCCCAAAAGGGTTGTGGTACAAATCTCCAACAGGAAAAATTATAGATACAGATGAACTGGAACGGAACTTTTATGTTAGTCCTGAAGACGGTTATCATGTAAGAATTGGCAGCAAAGAGTATTTTGAAATTCTCTTTGACGACAATAAGTTTAAAGAACTAGATGCCAAATTAGAATCAAAAGATCCCTTAAAATTTGTGGATACCAAAAAATATCCAGATCGTTTAAAAGCTGCGCAAGAGAAAACTAAACTTAAAGATGCCGTTAGAACAGCCGTAGGCAAATCTAAAGGTAAAAATTTAGTGATTGCCTGTATGGACTTTTCTTTTATTGGAGGATCTATGGGTAGCGTTGTTGGTGAAAAAATCGCAAGAGCAGCAGATTATGCATTAAAACATAAAACTCCTTTTATGATTATTTCAAAATCTGGAGGTGCTCGAATGATGGAAGCTGCTTTATCATTGATGCAACTTGCTAAGACTTCTGTAAAATTGGCTCAACTATCTGAAGCTGGGATTCCATATATTTCATTATGTACCGATCCAACAACTGGTGGTACAACGGCCTCATTTGCCATGTTAGGAGATATCAACATTAGTGAACCTGGTGCTTTAATTGGATTTGCAGGACCACGAGTGGTTAGGGATACAACAGGACAAGAACTTCCAGAAGGTTTCCAAACGGCAGAGTTTTTATTGGAACATGGCTTTTTGGATTTTATTTCACACCGAAGAGATTTAAAAAACAAAATCAATCAGTATCTTGATTTGATTACCAATCAACCCTTACGAGCATAATGGATGAGACCGCTTGGTCTCGTCCTTTTTTATCAAAACAACTTGTAAATCATTAATATTTACTATATTTGCCGCCTGAAAGAAAATCTTTCAGCGTACATAAAAATCATTTAAATAATATTGGAATGTATTTAACAAAAGAAGTTAAAGAGGAAATCTTTAAAAAACATGGTAAAGATGCAAAGAACACAGGTTCAGCTGAAGGCCAGATTGCATTATTTACTCACAGAATTAATCACTTAACCGAACACTTAAAACACAATCGTAAAGATTATAATACCGAGCGTTCGTTGGTAAAATTAGTTGGTAAACGTAGATCGTTACTGGATTATCTAACTAAAAAGGATGTCTTAAGATATCGTGCCATAGTAAAAGAATTAGGATTAAGAAAATAATCAGAAAAAAGCCACGCCCTTTGGCGTGGCTTTTTTATTTATATTATAGTTACAAGTCATTACGAAAAGTGTAACGCCGTGGTCATCTTTTAAACATAAACTAGATTACCACTCCCGAAAACATCTCGGGATCGCAATGGCAAAAATAGAAGAAGCTTTTCATAGTTTTTCATTGGTCTCACACAACAACTACAACAACACAACGACCATTGTTTAATTAGAATTTAAAATATTTATGATTCCAAAAGTTTTTAAAGAGGTCATAGACCTTGGTGATGGACGTACAATTTCCATCGAAACCGGAAAATTGGCCAAACAGGCCCATGGCTCTGTCGTTGTACAATCTGGAAAATGTATGTTGTTATGTACAGTTGTTTCCAATTACAAACAAAGTGATGTCGACTTTTTACCCTTAACGGTAGATTATCGCGAAAAATTTGCTGCTTCAGGACGCTATCCTGGAGGTTTCTTCAAAAGAGAGGCCAGACCAAGTGATGGCGAAGTATTGACTATGCGTTTGGTGGATCGTGTTTTGCGTCCATTATTCCCAAAAGATTATCATGCCGAAACACAGGTTATGATTCAGTTAATGTCGCATGATGAAGACGTCATGCCAGACGCTATGGCTGGATTAGCTGCTTCTGCTGCGATACAATTATCAGACTTCCCTTTTGAATGTCCAATCTCTGAAGCAAGAGTTGGGCGTATAAATGGTGAATTTATCATTAACCCTACAAGATCTCAATTATTAGAATCAGACATCGATATGATGATTGGTGCTTCTGCCGATTCAGTTATGATGGTAGAAGGTGAAATGAAAGAGATTTCTGAAGAAGATATGGCTGAAGCCATAAAATTTGCTCATGAAGCTATTAAAGTGCAATGTGCTGCTCAAGTAAAATTAGCTGAGGCATTTGGTAAAAAAGAAGTACGAGCGTATGAACCAGAACGTGAAGACGAGGAATTAGAAAAGAAAATTCACGACATGGCTTATGATAAAGTATATGCTATCGCAAAAGCCGGTTCATCAAAACATGAACGCAGTGCGGCTTTTGATGCCATAAAAGAAAACATTTTAGCTACTTTTTCTGAAGAAGAATTAGCAGATTATGGAGCTTTGGTATCTAAATACTATTATAAATCTGAAAAAGAAGCTGTTAGAGACTTGACCTTAAATGAAGGTTTACGATTGGATGGTCGTAAGACAGACGAAATCAGACCCATTTGGTGTGAAGTCGATTATCTACCTGCTACTCATGGTTCCGCAATCTTTACACGTGGTGAAACTCAAGCATTAGCAACCGTAACTCTAGGCACCTCTAGAGAAGCGAACCAAATAGATATGCCGTCTTTTGAAGGTGAAGAACGTTTCTATTTACATTATAACTTCCCTCCTTTTTCTACAGGTGAAGCCAGACCCATTCGTGGAACTTCACGTCGTGAAATTGGACATGGTAACTTGGCACAACGTGCCTTAAAAGGAATGGTACCTGATGAATGTCCTTACACAGTTAGGGTAGTATCAGAAATATTAGAAAGTAATGGTTCCTCATCTATGGCAACAGTTTGTGCTGGTACCATGGCTTTAATGGATGCTGGGGTTCAACTTAAAAAACCGGTTTCTGGAATTGCTATGGGGTTAATATCCGATGCTAAAACTGGAAAATATGCTGTATTGTCTGACATCTTAGGTGATGAAGATCACTTAGGAGATATGGACTTTAAAGTAACCGGAACAGCTGATGGTATTACGGCTTGTCAAATGGACATCAAAGTAAAAGGATTATCCTACGAAATTTTGGTAAGTGCTTTAAAACAAGCACAAGCTGGACGTCTTCACATCCTTGGATTATTAGTTGATGCTATTGCACAACCTAACGCCGATGTAAAAGCACACGCACCAAAAATGATTACGAGAACAATTCCTAACGAATTCATTGGTGCCTTGATTGGACCAGGTGGAAAAGTGATTCAGGAATTACAAAAAGCGACAAAAACAACTATTGTTATCAATGAAGATCCAATTACCGAAGAAGGTATTGTAGAAATTTTAGGCACAAACCAAGAAGGTATTGATACGGTATTGGCTAAAATTGATTCATTAATGTTTAAACCCACTGTTGGTGGAACTTATGAAGTAAAAGTTATCAAAATGTTAGATTTTGGTGCTGTGGTAGAATATATGGACGCTCCTGGAAATGAAGTGTTACTACACGTAAGTGAATTAGCTTGGGAACGTACAGAAAATGTTTCTGACGTTGTGAATATGAATGATGTTTTTGACGTAAAATATTTTGGAGTCGATCCAAAAACACGTAAAGAAAAAGTATCTCGTAAAGCTTTATTAGATAAACCTGAAGGTTATGTAGCAAGACCACCAAGAGACAATAATAGAAATGGTGGACGCGATAATCGTGGTTCTCGTGACAATAGAGGTCGTGATAACCGTCGTGATGATAGACGTGATGACAGAAAACCTAGAGAAAATAAAGAAGATTAATCTTCCTTAATAATCTTAAAGAAAAAGCCTATCAAAACTAGTTTTGATAGGCTTTTTTACTTATTCTTTTGTTTTAGTAAATATGGCTTTAAAAATATCCCATTTGCTTTGATTACCATCAATAATATAAGTTTCTGACTTTTTAAACAAGGCTGTAATTCCTCCGATTGTAGCACCAGCGGGTAGTCCTATTATAATTCCATACAATGCTGCAGTTTCTGAAGTAGTAAACCAACCATTCTTATCAGACGCTCCAATAATTGCCATACTAGATGCACCAATAGCAGAGCCAATAAGTATATTATTACCTGCAGATCGTTTCGTTTTTATAATACCTATATTCCTAATATTTATTTCAATGAATTTGCCATTTCGTTTAAGTCCAAGAAGCGTATCACCAACAAAAACGACGTGTCCTTTATTAATCTTTTTTCCTTCTAAATTATAGACACGTACAAAAATTCTGTTTTTTGCAGTCTCTTTTTGAGCATAAATATTAGTACCTACTATCAAAACTAATAATAACATTATTAGTTTGATTTGCTTTTTAATTGTTTTCATAAGTTGTAGTTTTTAAAGTTATTGCTTATTTATTTTTTTAAAATTGATTACGAGTTTATTATTACTTGATAGTTCATGCTCTTAATCCTGTAATTCCTCCCAACATGCAATATATTTACCGTATAAGTAGGTAACAATAAGCCCTGTAATGACAATAACACCTACTATTTCAACAACATCTAACATTACTTTACTTTTAGTTTCTACAGACTTAATATTTTCTAGATTAATTGGTGTTTTAATTTTTTTGCCATGTATTCTTTGAATTCCTAAATAGGTACTGTCTACAAAATCAACTCTGTTGTATTCAAGAGACAGGCTATCTTTTGTTTCAATTATGACACGTTTATTTGTTTGAGAAGTTTTAAATAACACCCAACTAAATGAATCATGATAGGTTGCTTTACAGCTTTGTAGTAGTATTACATATACCAAAAGCAATGTTATGGGTCTTAATTGTTTCTGAATTATTTTCATGATTTATTAGTATCTTTTTCTAATACCCCGGTTTTAGGTGTTCAAATGATTTTCTTATGTAAGTTTAACCGTTGCCGAAAATTTGTTAATCACGCGGCTGGTCAATTTATCCTTAATAATTTCAGGCAATAATTTATCTAAAACCATAAAGCATTTATTCACGAAACCTGGAACAATAAGCTTCCTTTTATTTATCATCCCATCTATGGCTATTTTTGCAGCATCTTCAGGATTTAATACAGACTCCCGTGTAATCCAACCCACAATGCGGTTTTGATAACACAATCTGGTTGTTGTATTTAATCCGCCAGGACAAATAGTAGTAACTGAGACCCTATCTTTTTGCAACTCTTTACCTAAACTTTTAGAAAACGAAGTCAAATAGGCTTTTGTTCCGCCATAGACTTGTTTTTGAGGTAATGCAAAAAAGCTTGCCATACTGCTAATATTTAAAATTGAAGCTGGAGCTGATACTTTAAGATTAGGTAGTAAAAGCCTGATCAAAAGTGTGGGAGTCGTTACATTAACTTCAATTTGTTTTAAAATGAATTCTTCGCTCAAGTCTTCAAAATAACCGCGACTCAACACACCGGCATTATTCACCAAATATTTAATAGAAATATTATTTTTTGAAATAAAAGCAGCAATTTTAAAACAGCTTTCGGTAACACTTAAATCCAATTCTAATGCTTGCACATCAACATCGTAATTATTACTAATAAATTCTGATAATGGGTTTAGTCCCGAATTAGGTAAAGCAATCAGTACCAGATTCATTTTTCTATTGGCAAATTCCAAGGCCATAGCTTTTCCAAAACCTTGACTCGCGCCTGTTATTAAAGTATAGTAGATATCCATAATTATTTAGTTAAAAAATTAATAGTGTGACCCAGCCCAATACGAAAAGGGGTAACCTTATAATGCAAATGCGATTCAGCTTTTAGAGAAGAGGCGCTTCTATTTGTAAACAAGGAATCCAATACCTTAGGGGTTAATGCAAAACCAAATCTTAACAGTGAATTAAGAGTAGATATCATCATTATTGCATTTTTTATCACAGCATAATTAACCCTTAGAATCCTAATTTTGCTTTTGGTTAGAATTTTAATGTTGTCGAACAACTTCTGATAATCAACATTTTCACCCCCTATAATGTATTTCTCGCCACTTATTCCAGATTGTATAGCCAAAAGATGAGCTTTAATAACATCATCAATAAACACATAATTAGAAATAATGTTAAGCTTAGATGGCACAATCAATACATCATTCTTTGCGATTTTCATTATGAGCTTGTTTACCCCGTTAGAATAGGTATCCAACCCAGGCCCATAGACTCTAGTAAGATTTAAAATCACACAAGGCAATCCTTTTTTAACAAAGTCTAAAACCACTTCTTCAGACATGCTTTTAGTGAGCTCATAATCGTTGGCATATGATGTTAATCTAGGTTGGGATTCGGTAATCGGAACTTCTTTAAATGAAGGTCCATAAACGGAAAGCGTGCTAGTATAAATGACCTTCTTGATTTGGTTCTGAAATGCTGCTTTTAATATGTTTTCTGTTCCAAGAACATTTCCCCTATAAAAATTATCGATGCTTTTGCATTTTAAATTAGTATACGCCGCTGTGTGAACTACGTAAACACAGTCTTCCATTGCTTTGCAAATGGATTCATAATCGCATAAATCACCTTCAAATACGATAATGTTTTTATGCTGTGGAATTTTATTAGAGTTCACGTCTCTTACTAGAGCATGCACCACAAAGTTTTCTGATGCTAATTTTAGTGCTAACTGATGACCAACGTAACCCGTTGCCCCTGTTAATAATACCTTCATGATAGAATTTTGTTTTTTAAGGTTAGCGTATAAAACATGGAAATTTCATAAACAGCCGATAAGGCGATATGAATAAAAAAAACATACCACACACTGTTGGTGTAAAAGGCGAAAAAACATAATACAACACCAAAAGGTATGGTGCCTAAAATCTCTTTTTTAGAATCAAATAGATGAATACATACATACAACAGTGTACTGTAAAGCATTGCCATAAAAAACGTAGTATGTTCTAGAAATTTATAAAGCAAAATCCCTCTAAAAAAGAACTCATAAGCCAGTAAAAACACAAATCGAATACTAAAATACACCCAGGCATTAGACAGATTGTAACCGCTAACATGAGTCGCTTTTAACATTTGCTTTTTAATGGAAATATTTGATATATAGGCGCTTAGAAATACAACTACAAAAAATGGTAAAAGCACATGCAGCCTTGGTATTTCTATAACATCGATGAGAAATCTTAATTCTGGTAAAATCGTATAGAAAATGACGCCAAATAGAATGATACCCAATACATGTTTTAAATTTAAAAGACGCAGCCCGTTTGTTGCCAATAACGCCGATTGCAAATTATGGACTCCAAGTTTTTTATAAACCAAACTCACTATAAAATAGGAAGTAAAGCTCACGGTTATCAAAACCCAAATAATGCCTGAACTATTCATAATATAGCTGGTATTAAAGTGACATCGAACATGGGGCTAACTGCTTCAACTTTTACACATTTACCTTCTTTATAATGGAAAATGTTATACTTACCCTTTGAAAATTCAACCTTATAGATTCCTTCACTAATAGGTGCTACTTTTACCATTTGTTTTTGGTTATCACAAAACACCATACTAATACCTATAGGCTCTTTAAAATAAAGCGTTACAAGATTTCTACGAATACAGTCAATAGGCAGAATCTCTTCTTGATCATTATAGCTTAAGATGTATCGCCCCTCAACTAAAGCTAAAGACTGGTTGCGATTAACTTTGTTATTCAGTGTCCTGTAAATGGAAGAAAAGACGAGCGTATCATGTTCATAAACCGATCTTTCTTCAGCGATAGCATTAAATTTGAAAAGTATTTTAGCTTTGATATTTGAATTTAAAGTATAAGTGACGGCTTCAGCCTGAGACTGCTTTTCAATATTGATATACCCTATTTTTGAATTTCTATTGATGACATGGAATGTGATCAATTCAGCCTTTGGCGAAAGAGTATCCAAACTTGCCATGGAAAGCAATAAAAATGGAAGCATGTACTTGAATTTAAATACACAACTTTTTATTGAATCTAAAAAATCTGGATTTTTAAAAATCCTTTTACACGTATATATTATTAAGACGACAAGCATGATTTTGAGATTAAAGAAGAGTTACCATATTAATATCGTTCAGGTTTAAAAGTATTTTGGCGATCTGCCCCTTAATGCTTTTTAATCCAAAGAATTGTCCTGAATCAATTTCTACTTTTTTTAATTTTAGTGTTCTTTTCTCATTGGTCAATAGCTTTACAGCTCTAGACTCATTGGCTGCTTTTACCAGCAAGTCTGACTTCAATTTATACGCCTTTAACATGGAACAACTAGGAATGGACCAAAATAGTAGAATAAATGAGCTAGATTTTTTTTCAAAAGTTTTCATACTAACAAGTTTTAAAACTGCTTTTTCTTTTGCAGTTGGTTTACTTAATAGTTCAAATGTATTTTGGAATAAAAAATCTGTTATCCAATATTATTTATACTGGATAAATCAGGATGTCCAACGATAATTTCGGACTGATATAGGATTAAAATTGCTCTCTGTAAGTAGTTGGAGTCTCTGAAGTAAATTTTTTAAAGGCTGAATAAAAGGTAGATTTTGAATTAAAACCACACTCCAATCCAATGGCAACAATGGTATATTGGCTGAATTCGTCATCTGACAAAAATTTCTTGGCCTGTTCCACGCGTAACGAATTGATGAAATCTGAAAAATTATAACTACTGTATGAATTAATTAGTTTTGAAAAATAGCTTTTGCTCATCCCTAATTCTGAAGCTACAAATTCCATACTCAATAAAGGGTCTAAATACAGTTTTGATTCTATGATGTGATTCTTTATTTTTTTAAAATCATTTTGATGTTTTTCGTTAAAAAAATCGCCAGATTGTTTTTCTAAATTCAATTGATTTTCAGGAGTTATCAAAACACGATTAGCATCAATAGAGCCTCTCAAAAAAATGCGATCTTCTACTACATTGTATTTATAAAAACCCTGATAACCAATCCAATATAATAGTATTGAAGAGCTTAAACGCAAGGGTATATAAGCCATTTCATTTCCAGAAATACTCTTAATCACAACGGCTATAATCCAAAATATGACAACAAAGAGACCTAATCTAATAAACCATTTAAGCCAATTTAGATCATCATATGCTAAAATATACTCCAATAAATGGTGCTTTCTAAAAATTAGCAACCAAGAATTTACAAATAGAAAAACACTAAAAACCAGATTAAATATATCTTCAATTGCTGTATAACGCTCTATTAAAAACCCATCTCGATTTGGCACTTCATAAAAAACATAGGATATTAAACAAAGTCGTATGACAATTTCAAGTATAAAGAGCAGAATTGTTGGTTTAACAAAATCATTAACCTTGTTTTCTACTTTTAAAAAATGTGTAGTAAAGGCATAAAACATAGGTAAAACCAAAACATACCAAGGTATTTGCAAATGTTTAAGCAGAAACGAAAAAGAAAAGAAATCGCTATCTATTAAACCCCTCTGTAAGTTGTTTAAAGAGATAAAAAGGACGACTAAATTTAAAAAAATAACAACCTTGCCAAATTTCTTTCTAACAAAAATGGTGACAAGGTTAAAACCAAAACCTTGTATGACTCCAGCAATAAGTAAAAAACTGGTAACAGAAATAAAGTTCATTGTAAAATTAATTCAACTACTACAAAGCTCTTCTTTCTTCTTTAAAAAATTTAATTCAAGTCAAGCCAAAGTTTAGTTGGTTAAATATATAATGCGTTGATTGTTAAACGAAGATAACGAAAAATACAAGATTTCAATTAAGGCATTTTCACTATACTTTTAAATGCATGGCGGTAAAAATAAGCTGTAAAATTGGAATGTAAGGAAATTACCAAGTATTGTAAGGTATACTATGAAGCGGATTTAGGTCAGGTTTAAATCCACTTGACCAATTCGTTCTTTCCCAAACTGTTTTGCCACAGATTGTTTATGTGTTTTATTAATCACGACATAATAGATATACTTATCCAAAAGAATCTGAACAAATGAAGACGGTTTTTTTGATTTTGTATTCATGATTAATAATTTTAGTTCGTACAGGTTTTGATTATAGATATAAAACTAGTTGTAATATTTGATAGACAATTAGTTAAAATATCAAAATTTTCAAAAATATTTTCTTAAATTTCACAAAACCACTTCTTTCCCTACTTGTAATTTCTCGAAAAATGCAAGAACAATTTATGTCTTACTTAAAATCAAAATCAAAAGATAACACCTCTTTTGCTGATGAAATTGCTTCAATATTGGATATTGGCTATGATGCCGCGTACAGGCGCATTAATTTGAAAACAAGCATCTCTCTTGAAGAAGGCGTAAAACTCGCAAAGCATTATAAAGTATCGCTAAACAAGCTGTTTGAAGTAGGAAATGATAATACCCTAATTGCTGAATTACCCCCTCAGCCAAAAGACGAAATAGGATTAGAAATGTATTTTAAAGCGTCTTTAAATAATGTTTTACCATTAACAAAACTCAAGGGTGCCGAGATTATATATTCGGCTAAAGACATTCCTTTTTTCCATACGCTGAACGACTCTTACCTCACACGGTATAAGATGTATGTGTGGTTAAAAGATTTGAATACCGAAATGGTCAAAAGTAAAATAACATTTGATGAATGGATGACATCAATACCCGATTCTCTTCTTCAAAGTGCTTATAAACTTGGTGATGTATACAAATATATTAACATTACCGAACTCTGGAACGACAATACGATTACTGGAACATTACAACAAGTACTCTATTATTTTGAAGCTGGCCTGGTTTCCAAAAATATGGCCTTACAAATTTGTGATGATATTGAAAAAGTAATAATCCATACCGAAGAGCAAACCATTCAACAAAGCCTTAAAGACGCAAAAAACAAAAATTCATATCATCTTTATAAATGCGACCTGCATATGTTAACAAACACTGTCATGGTAATAACATCTCATCAAAAAGTGTTTTTCTCTCCTTTTACGGTTTTAAGTTATTTTAAAATTGAACACCACGAAACCTGTGAAATGATGTATGAATTTTTACAAAAACAAATGTCCATTTCAAAACTTTTGGCAACAGCAGGAGAACGTGACCGTACCTTATTTTTTAATACAATCCATCAAAAAATAAATAATGCCAGAGATCGTATTGAGATAGACGAAAAAATGGCATTTTTATAATTAACTCTTAGATTTAGGATTCTTATCTGACGAAAATTGCTTTTCTGCTCATTTTTCACTACCTTATCCGCTATGATTTATTCAGACAAAGAAAAATATTCCGATTTTTTAAATGATTCTCTTACCTATCTAAAACAACTTGGGTACGAAAATATTAAGGCCGATACCGAAGGCTATGAAACGCCTAAATCCTACACCAAAGTAGGAAGTGATGTGAGTATAACTCCCGATATTGTAGCCGAAAAAGAAGGTAGAAAACACTATTTTGAGTTAAGCTTAAAATCTTCAAAACCTAAATTATTAAAATCAAAATGGTTGTTTTTAAACACCATGAGTAATCTAAAATCCCATAGCTTTCGTCTAATAACTACTCGAGGACACTATAAGTTCACAAATGAAATGCTAGAAGATATTAATCTTTCCGATAAAAAACTTATTAAAATTTAATTTTAAAGTCTTGTAACATTTTTTGAACTTATTACGTATAACTACATACTAGTATAAAAATTCATTCTAGTATAAAAACAAAAAACTAAATGAGACAACTTAAAATTACGAAGCAAGTTACCAATAGAGAAACCGCTTCGTTAGATAAATATCTTCAAGAAATTGGAAAAGTTGACTTAATTACCGCAGACGAAGAAGTAGAATTAGCACAACGTATTAAAGCTGGAGACCAATTGGCTTTGGAAAAATTAACCAAAGCAAATTTACGGTTCGTTGTTTCGGTAGCTAAGCAATATCAAAACCAAGGATTGACATTACCCGATTTGATAAACGAAGGTAATTTGGGCCTTATTAAAGCTGCTCAACGTTTTGATGAAACCCGTGGTTTCAAATTCATCTCGTATGCGGTTTGGTGGATCCGGCAATCTATACTTCAAGCTTTGGCTGAACAATCCCGTATTGTACGTTTACCTTTAAATAAAATTGGTTCTATTAACAAAATCAACAAGACCTTTGCCTTTTTAGAACAAAGTCACGAGCGTCCGCCAAGTGCTGAAGAAATAGCAAAAGAATTGGACATGACTATTAATGACGTAAAGGAATCCATGAAAAATTCTGGACGCCACGTCAGTATGGATGCCCCTTTAGTTGAAGGTGAAGATTCCAACCTATATGATGTATTGCGAAGTGGAGAATCTCCAAACCCAGATAAAGATTTATTACATGAATCGTTACGTACCGAAATTGAGAGAGCTCTAGAGACATTAACACCTCGTGAAGCCGATGTGATCAGGTTATACTTTGGTTTAGGAAATCAGCATCCCATGACGCTTGAAGAAATTGGAGAAACCTTTGATTTAACTAGAGAACGTGTACGTCAAATTAAAGAAAAAGCTATTAGACGATTAAAACACACTTCAAGAAGTAAAATATTAAAAACCTATTTAGGATAGTTTCACCTTGGTTTTACAACCCATAATTGATTGAGTTCAATTATTAAAAGTCATATTATTTTACTATATTGTGCACTAAGTTTAGTAGAAACCACATAGTTTAAAAATATTTTTAGTTTAGTATGCTTTATACGACTAAATAAACGTTACAAACAGTTACACATAACTGTTCGTTTTTTGATTGATGAAAGAACCCAGAGCTGATTACTCTGGGTTCATTTTTTATCCCACCTTCCATCTTACCAAAAAGAAGAAACTTCTTTTTTTATCTATATATTTGCAGAAACTATTTAAAATCATCTTCATAATGAGTTCTAAATTAATAGCGCCTTCAATATTAGCAGCCGATTTCGCCAACCTTCAACGGGATATAGAAATGGTCAATACGAGTGAGGCCGATTGGTTTCATATCGATATTATGGATGGTGTGTTTGTGCCCAATATCTCATTTGGGATGCCAGTTTTAAAAGCCATTTCCAAACATGCCAAGAAAACCATAGATGTGCATTTAATGATAGTTGATCCCGATAGATACATCAAAACTTTTGCTGAACTGGGAAGCCATATCCTCACCGTTCATTACGAAGCTTGCACCCATTTACACAGAACTTTGCAAGCTATCAAGGCCGAGGGTATGAAAGCTGGGGTAGCCTTAAACCCTCACACAAATGTGAATGTTTTAGAAGATACTATTAAGGACATTGATTTAGTTTGTATGATGAGTGTTAATCCGGGGTTTGGCGGTCAGAGTTTTATTGAAAACACCTATAATAAAGTCTTGCAATTAAGGGACCTCATCAAAAGAAAAGGAGCATCAACCTTTATAGAAATTGATGGTGGCGTGACCAGTTCTAATGCTAAACAATTGGTTAAAGCTGGTGCAGATGTTTTAGTAGCAGGAAGTTTTGTATTTAAAAACAACAATCCTACTGAAACCATAAAGGATCTAAAGTATTTAGCAAATTCTTAAAATTGGTTACGGGTACAATATCCACCATAAATCAGTTTCCATTCATATAAGACCAACATTCACTTCTGGTTAATATCCGGCAAAATTAAAATTCAGCATCTGTTTGGTTTTATCATAGACTTCAGGGAATTGGGATTTAAATTCATCTGGAGACTCAATAAAAGTTTCAATAACCACCGCCAGAAACTCAAATTGATTGGTATAGGCATATTCTCTAAAATATTTGGATTCAATCAATGCCTTTCTTAGCTGTTCTTTATTAGTAAGTAAATCGGTTAGTTCTTTAAACGAATCTGAAAAAATGGTTGAGCTAATATCCCGTTCTTTCATACTGTTTAAATGTATGGCATGGGCAAATTCGTGAATTCCAAGATTGACTTTATCATGATTATTTTCAAAACCAATCTTAAAATCTTTCCAAGACAATACCAATGTTTTTAGTTTTGGGTTAAATTCACCCTTGTGATATTCAGCATTTGCACGTGAATAAAATTCTTCAGGATATATAAAAATCCGATTGAGTAAACCTATATAAAAATCCCTGAAACCAAAGGTCAACATGACCGCGGTTGCAGAAATAAGGACTTTCATTTCCTCGGTAATTTCCAAACCAGACCTACCAATAAAAACTTTATCCTTGATAAATGAAGCGACTCGATGTTCGAAAATGCGCTGGTGTTTGGGTTCTAACTTATTATAGAACCTAAACTGTTGTCTTAAAATGAATATTTTATTAGCATCAAGTTTTCTTAAAAAAAAAGGAAGATGAATATAGAACGGCTTTTTACGGCGCATCACATAACTTAATTCGACCATTTTTAAAGCAAAGCTCAAGAGCATTAGTATTAAAAAAAGAAAGAAAACGCCTATAATAATTTTGCCGCCAGTAGTAAGTTGTTCTATTAGAATGATTGATTTCACTTCACAAATAACGTTAATTATACTAATACATTGTAAGAGAAATAAATATGAGAGATAATTTAACTATACAAAAAATGAAGCAGCAGCTCATTCTAGAGTTTATCGTTTCACTTCTGTTCTCTGAAGCTTAACTTCAAAAACAAAAAATTCGACCAAAAAAGCTTTAGTCTTTAGATAGCATGTCGGGTGTCGCAACTGTCCTAAACCCCAAATGTTCAAGTGAAGAGTCCGGGCTACTCGCCATACGGGCAGACACTCTATAACTGGCACAATAGGATTCACTGCATAGAAAAGAACCACCTCGAATTACTTTTTCTTCTAAATAAGGATTATTTGGATTGAAGGCTTTTTCTGCTCCCCTTGGATTTAATACCCTTTCTTTTAAATCAGCTAAATGTCTATAATAATTGGTGTTATACCAATCGCTTGTCCATTCCCAAACATTACCTGCCATATCATAGAGCCCATAACCATTTACAGGAAATGATTTTACTGGAGACAAGTTCTCATAACCGTCTTCCAATGTATTGCTCACAGGAAACTCTCCTTCCCATGAATTAGCCATTTTAGAAAGTTGTGTTTTATCATCTCCCCAAAAAAATATTGTGTTTTCTTTTCCTCCTCGAGCAGCATATTCCCATTCGGCTTCTGTAGGCAGTCGCCTTCCTGCCCATTTACAATAGGCCTGGGCGTCTTCAAAAGAAATTTGAACTACCGGATAATTTTCTTTCCCTTCGATAGAACTGTGCTTTCCGCTTGGGTGTCTCCAATTAGCACCTAAAGACCAATGCCACCACTGTGAAAAATCATATAAATTAGGAAGAGATGATTTTGTTTTTTTAAAGGTCAACGACCCAGGTTGTAATATAGAATCATGTGGTTTTGGAGTGTCTTTTGGGAGTTGTTTTTTCAATTCTTCCCAATCCACACTACGTTCGGCGGTTGTTAAATACCCTGTGGCTTTAACAAATTCGGCAAATTGGGCATTGGTCACTTCTGTTTCATCCATAAAAAACCCATCAACTGTAACTGGATGTTGTGGTTTTTCATGAGGCAACGCCATGTGATCTTGAGCTACGGCACCTTGTTCAAATGCACCCCCTTGAATCCAAACCATTCCTTTTGGGGCCAGAATTGAAAAGTCCTTATCTGAAATGGCTTTTTGCTTTTTACACCCAAAAAGGATGAGAATACAAATACAAGAAAGAATATTGATTGTTATATTTTTCATTTAACCTTAAGTGTACTTTTACAAGCAAATATACTATAACAATAATAATTTGCGCTTTTCAAAATTGGTAACCAATTTAACCATTTAAAGTGTGTGTTTCTTGAAGTACAATGCTAAAAATGGTTTATATATTTAAATGAGAACAGTTACATTTAAGGGAATATACCTTTGACTAATACAGCTTCTTGACACTTGCATTTATCTATTGGTTAGACCTATACAATAGTCACTTTAATACCTTTTCCTTCTAATTTTTTCTGGTTCGCTGCAGAAATCCCACGATCGGTAATAATTTCATCAATTTGTTCCAATCCACAAATTCTAGCAAAACTTTTTTTGCCAAATTTTGAAGAATCGGCTAAAACAATGGTTTTTTGTGCCGATGCTAACATACTTTGGTTTAATTGCGCTTCTTCTAAACTTGTAGTTGATAGGCCATATTCAAAATCAATACCATCAACACCTAAAAAGAGCTTGCTACAAGACACATTATCCAGAATATGAGCAGCGTAAGAGCCAATTACGGAAGCAGAACTATGCCGTATATACCCTCCAAGCTGCAAGATTTGTATATTTTTATCATGAATTAAATGCAATACAACATTTAAAGACGACGTGATAACTGTTAATTTATTTTTAGGCTTAATAAATTTTGAAAACGCTTGAACAGTTGTTCCTGAAGCAACCATGATAGAATCGTTTTCTTCTATAAGATTAGCAGCCATTTGTGCGATTCCATTTTTCTCTTCTACGGATATTTTTTCCTTTTCAAAAATTGCCTTTTCATTAATATAAGGATTATCCAAAGAAGCACCTCCATGAGACCTAAAAAGCAACCCTTTTTTTTCTAAAAGTTTCAAGTCTTTACGGATTGTAACAGCCGATACTTTTAAGGTTTTGCATAATTCAGCTACCTCAATGTATTTTTGCTTAGCAAGCTTGTCTAATATAAGTTGATGTCTTTTCATAATCTTACCTAACAAATATAACAAAATGAAAGCAAACGAAGTAATTAATAAAAATATTTCGATTCTAACGCAATCTAATGTTTCGTTATGTTTCGTTATGTTATTTTTATTTATATATTTGTTGTAACACATATTAATTTATAATAAAAATAAGTGCATTGTTTAGTAGAGAAACTTTAGTCAACCAATTACATGATGACCAAAACTGGGAAATCATCATTATTGGAGGTGGGGCAACAGGTTTAGGTGTTGCATTAGACAGCGTTACCCGTGGTTATAAAACCTTATTACTAGAGCAAGTTGATTTTGCAAAAGGCACCTCCAGCCGAAGTACTAAATTAGTGCACGGTGGCGTCAGGTATTTGGCTCAGGGCAATATTGATTTGGTTAAGGAGGCTTTATACGAAAGGGGTTTGCTATTAAAAAATGCATCACACCTAGTTCACAATCAGTCTTTTATTATTCCCAACTACAAATGGTGGGATAATTTTTTCTATACAATTGGATTAAAAGTATATGATTTTTTGGCTGGAAAGCTCAGTTTTGGAAAATCCCTAAGAATCAATAAAAATGAGACGGCTTCAAGATTATCAACCATAAATACCACGCATTTAAAAGGGGGTGTGGTATATCACGACGGTCAATTTGATGACTCTAGACTAGCGGTTAATATTGCACAGAGTTGTATTGAAAATGGAGCTACGGTCTTAAATCATTTTCGAGTCACCCAATTACAAAAAAATATTGACGGCAAGGTTAATGGCGTTATTGCAGAAGACACGGAGACGAAAAAAATATACCATTTGAACGCAAAAGTAGTTATCAATGCTACCGGTGTTTTTACCGACGAAGTTTTGAAAATGGATAATTCTGAAGCTAAAGAAATCGTACGCCCTAGTCAGGGCATTCACCTGGTTTTGGATAAATCCTTCTTGCCCGGTAAAGATGCTGTTATGATTCCAAAAACTGTTGACGGCAGGGTCCTATTTTTAGTTCCGTGGCATAACAGAGTATTAGTAGGCACCACTGATACCCTGCTGGATAGCCACAGTTTAGAGCCTAAACCTTTGGATAAGGAAGTCGATTTTATTATTTCTACAGTCAATACCTATTTAAACAAAAAGGTTAGTAAGAGTGATGTATTGAGCATATTCGCTGGCCTGCGTCCTTTGGCAGCACCAAAAGATAAATCTGAAAAAACCAAGGAAATTTCCAGAAGCCATAAAATAATTGTTTCAAACTCTGAATTAATCACCATAACAGGAGGTAAATGGACTACTTACAGAAGAATGGCCCAAGATACTGTAAATAAAGCTATAGCTTTAGGGAAGTTGCCAAAGGCAGCCTGTAAAACCAAAGACTTGTTAATTCATGGTGCCAATGGCAAAGTTGATGATACTAATCACTTGTATATTTATGGAACCGATCAAAAAGCCATTGAACAGCTAATAGTAGATTCACCAGAACTAGGAGAGACATTGCATCCACGCTTAGAATTTGTAAAAGCCGAAGTGGTTTGGGCGGTTCGTAACGAAATGGCTCGGACTATTGAAGATGTGCTGGCAAGACGGGTTAGAGTTCTGTTCCTAGATTCAAAAGCGGCAATAGACATAGCACCTCTGGCGGCTACATTATTAGCAAAAGAACTGAATAAGAATGAGCAATGGCGCCAAGAGCAACTATCAGATTTTATCAAAATCGCCAATCAGTACGTATTATAAAATTATTAAATTTAAACTTTATGGAAAATTATATACTGGCTTTAGATCAAGGAACTACAAGTTCGAGAGCGATTGTTTTTGATAAACAAGGAGCTATCGTATCCGTTGCACAAAAAGAGTTTACTCAATATTTCCCGAATCCAGGATGGGTTGAACATGATCCACTAGAAATTTGGTCAACTCAAGCAGGAGTTGCTGCTGAAGCTATTGCCAAAAAAGGATTGAATGTTGAAAATATAGCAGCTATCGGTATCACCAACCAAAGAGAAACCGTAGTGGTTTGGGACAAAAAAACAGGAAAACCAGTTTACAACGCCATTGTCTGGCAAGACAAAAGAACGTCTTCTTATTGTGATGAGCTGAAGAAACAAGGAAGAAATGATAGCATTAGAAAAAAAACAGGTCTGGTAATTGACTCCTATTTTTCGGGCACCAAAGTAAAATGGATTTTAGATCATGTAGAAGGTGCAAGAGCGCGAGCTGAGGCAGGAGATCTTATTTTAGGGACTATCGACACGTGGTTAATATGGAATTTCACTAAAGGTGAAGAGCATGTTACCGATGTTTCCAATGCTTCAAGAACCTTGATGTTTAATATAAATACATTGGAATGGGATGATGAGTTGCTCGAATTATTGACCATCCCAAAAAGCATGTTGCCTAAAGTAAAACAATCAAGTGAAGTGTACGGACACACAAAATCTACATTTTACGACTCCAAAATCCCAATTGCAGGTATTGCAGGAGACCAACAAGCCGCTTTATTTGGGCAAATGTGCACCAAACCCGGTATGGTTAAAAACACTTATGGCACAGGTTGTTTTATGTTAATGAACATCGGCGAAAGACCAATCGTATCAAAAAACAACTTATTAACAACGGTAGCTTGGAAAATTAACGGAAAAACGCACTATGCGTTTGAGGGCAGTATTTTCATTGCTGGCGCCGTTGTACAATGGTTGCGTGATAGCTTGAAAATTATACGAAATTCTTCTGATGTTGAAAACCTTGCCAATTCTGTCGAAAGTACTGAAGGCGTTTATTTCGTTCCTGCATTTGCCGGATTGGGCGCACCACATTGGAATCAGCATGCGCAAGGAACTATTTTTGGATTAACCAGAGGAAGTACCGATGCTCACATTGCTCGTGCAGCCTTAGAATCTATAGCTTATCAAACGATGGATGTATTAAAAGCTATGGAAGCCGATTCTGGAATTTCTATAAAAGAGTTGCGCGTAGATGGTGGCGCCACAGTAAACAATATGCTCATGCAGTTTCAAGCCGATGTTTTAAATACCATAACCGTTCGTCCAAAAGTAGTAGAAACTACGGCCATGGGAGCCGCTTTTTTAGCTGGATTGGCAGTAGGGTATTGGGAAAGTCTAGAAGAAATTCAAGAAATTTGGCAAACCGATAGGCATTTTAAACCTACAGAAGAAAGAAAAACCATTGATAAAAATATCAAAGGATGGTATAAAGCTATTGACGCTTTAGAATATTGGTCAAAAAATAATTCATAATTAAACTCACTAAACTATGTCGCCATTTATTGCAGAAATTATAGGAACAGCCATACTTATTTTATTAGGTGGTGGTGTTGTAGCCAACGTTGTATTAAATAAAACTTATGGGAACAATAGTGGTTGGATAGTCATTACTACAGGTTGGGGTCTAGCAGTTTATGTAGCAGTTGTTATTGCTGGACCCTATAGTGGCGCACATATCAACCCAGCAGTTAGCATCAGTTTAGCCGTCGCTGGTAAATTCCCTTGGGAAGATGTGCCTTTGTATGTTTTTGCTCAAATGTTGGGCGCCATGATTGGGTCGTCCATTGTTTGGCTGATGTACAAAAATCATTTTGATGTTACCGAAGATGGCAACGCAAAAAGAGCCGTATTTTGCACGGCACCAGCTATTAGAAATACATTTTCAAATGTATTATCCGAAGCCGTAGGAACCTTTGTGTTGATGTTTTGCATCTTTTACTTTACCGATGCTACCATAAATGATACCCAAACCATTGTAGGATTGGGCTCATTGGGAGCCTTACCCGTAGCTTTTTTGGTTTGGGCCATTGGCTTATCTTTGGGTGGCCCTACGGGTTATGCCATAAATCCGGCACGTGACTTGGGACCAAGGATCATGCATGCAGTTCTTCCTATAAAAGGCAAGGCAATAAGTGATTGGGGCTATGCGTGGATACCGGTTATTGGGCCGATAGTTGGAGGATCAATGGCAGCATTGTTAATGTTAGTATTGTCTTAAACCCTTATTCCGTTTTATAAATTTTGGTTTTTTGAGTATTTTTCAAATTATGTGTGACCTTACCGCATTTTGTTTAGTCAATTTCTAAAGCTATATTTAGGATGGTTTAAGCAGCCTAGATAGATATTAATTTTCATTAAGATGAAAGCTTTTCAGTTGTTTGTTTTATTGCTCACGTCCTTGATTTCTTTTAGTCAAGAGTTACCCCCTATTGAAAAATTTACAACAGAAGATTACATTGGAGATAATCAAAATTGGATGATTTCTCAAGCTCCCAATAAGTTTATTTACGTTGCCAACAACAGAGGATTGTTAGAATTTAACGGTTCCAAATGGCTTACTTATAATTCGCCAAATAATACAATAATCAGGGCAGTAAATGTTATAGGAAACAAAATCTATACGGCTTGTTATGAGGAATTTGGATATTGGAAAAATAATAATATGGGAATATTGGAATATTTTTCCTTAGTATCCAAACTTGACACTCAAATGTTGGTGGACGAACAGATATGGAACATTATTGAGTTTAATGAATGGGTTTTGTTTCAATCCAGCAATAACATATATTTCTATAATACCAAAACTGAAAAATTTGAGATCATTTCCGCCAATAATATTATTTACAAGGTCTTTAAGGTAAAAAATCGTATATATTATCACGTTGCCAAGGAAGGTGTTTATCTTATTGAAAACGGCAAATCAAACTTAATCATTACGGACTCAATGATTGATTCTGACCGGGTTATCAATATTTTTGAGCAAGACGACAGTCTGTTGGTCCTAACCCGAAATTCAGGTTTTTATAAATTTCAAAATGGAAGAATAGCCAATTGGCAAATACCTGCGACAGCTATTTTAAATAAAACAAACGCGTTCAGTAGTATCCAACTTACTGACGGTAGTTTTGTAATAGGAACTATTTCTGATGGTATTTTGTTCTTGGATAAAAAAGGTGATATTTTATACCAGATTACTCAGAAAAATGGATTGGGCAACAATACCGTCCTTTCACTATTTGAAGATAAGGATCGAAACGTATGGGCTGGCCTAGACAATGGGATAAACTATATCAACGTCCAATCGGCAATTAATACATTTTTTGATTATGAAGGCGTATTAGGTACTGTTTATGCTACTCAAATCTTTAATGATTTCATCTATGTAGGATCTAATCAAGGTCTATTTTATAGAAAATTAGACGCCGTACACGATCCTTTTAAATTTATTGAAGGCACCGCTGGTCAAGTCTGGGAATTATATGTTTATAATAATGAAGATTTATTTTGTGGACATCACTTAGGAACTTTTTTGATCGATCAAGGAAAAGCTAAACAAATAAGTAACACATTGGGGGCTTGGACATTTAAACCTGTGCCAAACAGTAAAAATCTACTCCTACAAGGCAACTATAACGGTTTGTATGTGCTTGAAAAAAACAATGGTTCTTGGAAAGTTAAAAATAAAGTTGAAGGATTTAATAATTCATCAAGATACTTGGAAATTTATAAAGGCAATCAAGTTTGGGTAAGTCATGAATATAAAGGTGTTTTTAGATTAAAATTGAACGATAGCTTAACCAAGGTTACTAATATCGATATGGAAACAAACTTGTCTTCAGGCAAAAATTCAAGTTTAATCAAATACAACGACCAAATTGTTTACGCTTCAGAAAAAGGGGTATTTAAGTATAGTGATAAGAGTAAAACTTTTGAACTGGATTCAATTCTAAGCTCAATGATCGATAAGGATGAATATATTTCAGGAAAGTTGATTGTGGACAGGGCTAATAAATTATGGGTGTTTTCAAAATCTAAATTAAGTTACATTGATAATGACGATGTAACCAATAAACCTAAAATTACCACAATACCAATTCCATCTGGTTTAAGGAAAGGAGTTTCTGGATTTGAAAACATTTCTCTTATCAAGAAAAATCATTATATTATAGGTACTGTTAACGGGTATATAACCATTGATTTATCCAAAATAAAAAAAGAAAACGACCATTTCATCTATTTAAATTCTGTGACTTTTCAAGATTTAGAAGATAAAATTGTTGATTTACCCATCAATGAACAAGCTCACTTTAATTACAAACATGGTGTTTTGAAATTTAATTACTCCGTACCTCAATACGATAAGTACTCAGATGTTAAATATCAATACCAACTAGATGGTCGTAACAACAAATGGAGTAACTGGACCGATACTTCTGAAGAAAAATTCGAAAACCTTGCGTTTGGCGACTATACCTTTAATGTAAGAGCCAAGGTAGGTAACCTTTTAACCAAAAATTTCATTTCTTATAATTTCACAATTAACAGGCCCTGGTACGTCTCAAATACAGCCTTAATTATCTATCTATTATCATTTTTTGGAATTGTATTAATTACCCATAAAGCATATAAGCAATACTACAGTAAAAAGTTAAAACATGAGCAGCTAGAAAATGAGCAAAAGATTATGCAAATTAAAAATGAAAAGCTCAATCAGGATATAGAAAGCAAAAATAGAGAGCTTGCAATTTCAACCATGAGCATTATCAAAAGAAACGAAGTCCTAAGTAGTATAAAAAAAGAATTGAAAAAAAATAAACATATTACCGGCCGTAATCCTGCAATAAGGCTTATAGACAATAATTTGAACAGTGCTAGTGATTGGGCCTTTTTTGAACAGGCCTTTAATAATGCAGACAAAGATTTTTTAGGTAAAATTAAGGAATTCCATCCAGGCTTAACCCCAAACGATCTTCGTTTTTGTGCCTATTTACGCTTAAACTTATCTTCAAAAGAGATTGCTCCCCTCTTGAATATTTCCATAAAAAGTGTTGAGACAAAACGATATAGGTTAAGAAAACGGCTGGGTTTAGATCACGACGAAAGCCTAGTTAATTATATCTTAAAATTTTAACACCTCTACACAGTCCTTTTATACCACGACTTTACCACTACAATAAAGAATAATCATTGTTTTAGATATCTTTCCAATAAAAATAATTACAAATACAGATTTACTTTGTTTAAAAGACTTTTAGCCTTGGATATCCATACATTATTTTTTTTAAAATCCTCTGTACGGTTTTTATCGAGGTAGAATTTTTAGAAGTCTCCATTTTAGATATTAAGTTTACAAATAGTTAATCTTAAAGAAATATCGTAAAATCAAATTATTCTGTAAGTCTGAAAACTAACTTTTAAACTACGTTCAAATGAAACTAATACTATGTAATCAAAAAATTAAAATTCTATTGCCTTTATTGTTTTTGCTCTCGTCAGTAGTTATGTTGGCGCAAACACAAAAAACGGTTACGGGGCAAGTCCTTTCGACCGAAGACAATATGCCTTTACCTGGGGCGTCTGTAATTGTAAAAGGAACTTCTAATGGAACTTCAACCGACTTTGATGGCAACTTTACATTATCGGTTCCCAGCAGTGCAACAGTTTTAACTGTATCATTTATTGGATACAAAACTATGGATGTTACAATAACCTCAAGTAAATTAACCGTTTTGTTGGCTATAGACGCCAGTGTATTGGATGAGGTTGTCGTAGTTGGATACGGTACACAAAGGAAAAGTGATTTGGTGAGTGCTGTTGCAACAACAGATCTCGCTAAAGCAACATTAACACCTACATCAGATGTTAACGAAATGCTTAGGGGTAGAATTTCTGGTCTACAAGTAGAAGTCGGTGGAGGAACTTTAAGACCTGGCGGAACATCTGAAATAATATTTAGAGGACGTGGTTCCATAGAAGGTAATGTAAATGGTATTTATGTAGTAGATGGTGTTGTTAGAGATGGAGGTATTGAAGATATTAACCCAGATGACATAAAATCTATTGAATTCCTCAAAGATGCCTCAGCTCAGGCAATTTACGGTTCAAGAGCAGTAAATGGGGTAGTTTTAATAACCACAAAAAGAGGAAGTGCCAATAAGGTGAGTGTGTCTTATCACGGTTTTCTAACAACAAAATCAATTGAAAGAAATTTTGATGTGTATAGCGGTCAAGAATTTGCACAATTAAAGAGAGAGGCAGTCCGTGCTAATAATTCTACTGATGAGTATTCTAACGACGAAGATGTTTTTTCGGCTATTGAATTAGAATCTATCGCAAACAACGAGTTTGTAGATTGGGAAGAAGAATTGTTAAAAACTGGTATGGTAAACAGCCAATCAATAGGGATTTCGGGGGGTACTGATCTAACCAAAGTGTATGCAAGTATCAATTACTTTAAAGAAGAAGGTATAATTCCAACCTCTGAATACACTAGAAAAAATTTACGCTTAAATGTTGATCAGAAAATTAGTGATAAATTTTCGGCAACCTTCGATATTAATATTTTGAACGATGATACTGAAAGAGCTGCAAATATAAATGTGATTACATTTTCACCATTGGGTAGAGCTTATGATGACAATGGAGACCTTACTCAATACCCCAGTGGAGAGGAATTAACAGCTACAAACCCTCTATGGAACCTGCGCGAGCAAAACCATGATGAAAAAGGAAATGATTTTGTAGTCACTGTTATTCCAAAATATCAAATAACGAAGGATTTACAATATCAATTAAAAGCATCAGTAACTAGAAAAAATTCAGAAAGAGGACAATATCAATCGTCTCTAAGTTCTGCAGGTGATACTGACAGAGGAATTGCAAGAATTGACAATCAATTACGAGAAGCTTTTTTAATAGAAAACATCTTAACCTATGACAAACAATTCAATGAAAATAATGGGTTTAATTTAACTTTAGTACAGGCGGTTGACGAGAATAAATTTTCGAGAACTTTTACAGAAGGTAGAGGATTTATAAATGAAAGTTTAGGGTATGACGGTATTACAAATGCCATTGGAAACGTTATTGTAGAGCGTGATAAAACAAAAATAAGAACCGCCTCTTTTATGGGTAGAGCACGTTATAACTTATTTGATAAATATCTATTCACCGCGACTTACAGAGCCGATGGGTCTTCTGTTAACGCCAAAGATTTTAAATGGACTTATAACCCAGCAGCAGCTTTTGCATGGAAATTACATAATGAGAGCTTTTTACAAGATGTAGATGCCATACAAGAATTAAAATTGAGAGCCAGTTATGGTTCTTTGGCTAATGCACTCAGTCGCCCTTATACATCTCTTTTTACTGCCGATGGACAAAATTACATTTTTGATGGTCAGTCAGCTTCAGGGTACTCGCCTTCAGTAGTACTACCAAATGTAAATTTAAAACACGAAACAATAACAACACTTAACTTTGGTCTTGATTTTTCAATATTCAATAGGCTTTTAACAGGTAATATTGAGTATTACGATTCAAGGACAAAAGATTTATTGCTTCGCCGTGGGGTGCCTTCAATTACAGGGTATCAATATACTTATTTCAACGCTGGAGAATTGCAAAATAAAGGAATTGAATTGAGCCTTACTGCAAATCTTATTAATACGGATGACTTTAAATGGTCTGTTACCACAAATTGGTCAAATAATGAGAATAAGCTAATTGAGCTTTATAAAGATGGTAATGGCGATCAAATTCTTCAAGACGATGCTTATAATTATTATGTAGGTCAACCCATTGGAGTTATCAGACAATATCAATTTGATGGTATTTATCAAGTAGGAGATGATTTTGCAAATGCACCTCAGGCCAATCCAGAGTCAACAAATCCTCAAGCTAATCTTAGACCTGGTGATATTAGAGTTAGAGACACTAATGGTGTTGACGATGAAGGCAATTTAACAGGGCAACCGGATGGAAAAATAACACAAGAAGATCGTGTATTTACAAACCCTAATCCAGACTGGTTTGGTTCACTTTCAACAACACTATCTTATAAAGGCTTTGATTTATTGGTTGATTTTTATGCTGTAGAAGGAGCCACCAAAGTAAATCCCTTCTTGTCCGATTTTAATAATGGAGGCACCTTATCAGGAAAATTAAATGGGGTAAAAGTAGATTATTACACACCAGAAAATCCATCAACAACATTCCCAAGACCTAGTTTTGATTCTGCCCCGCAATATTTAAATGCATTAGCGGTTAAAGACGCTTCATATATAAGACTTAGAACAGTAAGTTTAGGATATACCTTACCAGAATCTATCATATCAAAACTTAATATTCAGCAGATTAAGTTATATATAACAGGTACAAATTTATTTACTAATACCGATTATATTGGGTATAGCCCAGAGGTAAATATTAGAAATACATTTTCTAATGCAGATACCGGTTATCCAGATGCGAAAAGTTACACATTTGGAGTAAAAGTTAATTTATAATTTTAAAAAATATATATTATGAATACAACACATTTTTATAAAATGACATCAAAGAGTTTGCTTTTAGTGATGGTACTATCGTTTATGGTATCTTCATGTGAAGACTACCTAGCAGAGCAGCCAAGTACATTAATTGACTCAGACTATGTGTACACAACAGAAGAAGGTTTAAAATCTGGCGTCGTTAGTTTATACAAGTTCAATAGAGATCGTTACGACAGGAATATAGAAGATTTTATGGGAAGTGTCTTGTTATCATCTAGAAGTGATTTGGCATTTAGTAGATCAGGATATACTGGCTTAATGGGTAGATATGAAAGAGGTGTATCGCCCATCGATTTAGGTGCAAACTTTACATCAACATTATTTTGGAAACATTATTATACTATAGCTAACAAAGCTACAGATATTATTAATGCTGCTGAAGTTGTTCAGGGCGTTAGCGAAAAAACTAAAAATCAAATTATCGCTGAAGCTAAGTTTTTTAGAGCCGAAGCCTATTTTTATTTGTACAGAATGTATAATAACATTTATGTAACTACTAAATCTGTAACCGTTGATAATGCATTCGATCTTATTCAAGATAAATCTTCAAAAGAAGAAATATTTGCGCTGTTAAATAGTGATTTAAGCTTTGCTATAGATCATTTAGAATGGAAAGTAACCTTTGGTCGTGTTTCTAAAGGAACTGCTAAACATATTAAAGCAAAAGTTGCCATGTGGCAAGGTGATTGGGATGAAGCCAAAAAACAAGCATTATCTGTTATAGAAGACCCAAATAGTCCGCATAGTTTAATGCCTAAAACGGCAGATGTTTTTAAAGGAGATCGAAATAACGCTGAACAATTGTTTGTTATACAATCTCAAGATAATCTTTTAGGTGGAGGTGATAACACCATGATGAATGCCAATTATGTAACACAATACTTCCAAATATCAGGAATTGAGGCCAATGTCGAGCAAGGTGGCAGAGGATTTTCAAGGGTTTTACCAAACCTATATTTATTGGGGCTCTTGGCTGAAGATCCAAATGACACTAGAGATGATAATACCTATTTTAGATTAAAATATTACTATACTTCGGGAGTGAATACTGGTCAGGAAATTGACATTTACAAACCTATAACAGACCTTAATAACCCAAGCAGTAATTATACAACCTATTACCAAAGGCTGCATCCATCTTGTATAAAATTTGCTCAAGAAGATGATGATCCTAACTCATATCTACAAAGAAGTAATATTATGGTGTATCGATTAGCCGAAACCTATTTGATAGCTGCAGAAGCCATTTTAAGGTCTGGTAGTGGAGATCCTTTACCTTACATCAATGCCATCAGAACAAGAGCTAAAGCAGCTCCATTAACTAGTGTAACGCTACAAGACATATTGGATGAAAACGCACGTGAATTAGCTTTTGAGGGGCAACGTTGGTTTACTTTAAAAAGGTTTGGTGCAGCTACATTAAATTATCAAATGAGAACCTATGCTGGAGATGGTGCGTATTTTCCTAATTATTATAATGGTAGCAAAGACCCTAGAGTAAATTGGAAAGACCATTATATAAATTTTCCAATCTTTCAAGAAGATTTAGATTTATTTGGCCCTAATTATCCTCAAAATGATGGGTATAATTAATATTTAATTGAATTTATTTGAGTTGAGTTTAGAATGTAAAACTAAGGGCAAAGCAATTTACCCTTAGTTTTACCATTTGAAATTAAGTAATAACACTGGCAAATAACAATTGCACCATGCGCCTACTACTCCATTTGTTTTTAATATTCCTTTTAACTTCTTGTGATAGTTTTTCACAAAAAAAAGAATTCATTTTTGCAAACAATAAAGTGATCGCTCATAGAGGTGCTTGGAAACAACAAAACCATCCACAAAACTCCATAGCATCTTTAAAAGAAGCCATTGCGTTAAATTGTGTGGGTTCTGAATTTGACGTGAGAATGACTGCGGATGATGTTCTTATTGTAACACACGACCCAGAGTATAATGGTCTCCAAATTGAATCATCAACGTATGCCGAGTTATCTAAATACAAACTTTCAAATGGAGAAACTCTTCCGACCTTAAAGCAATATTTACGTGCTGGTATGCAAGATAATTTTGCAACAGGTCTAGTGTGTGAGATTAAACCCTCAACCATAGAAGGACGAAATAAAATTATTACAGAAAAAGTCTTGAAATTGGTTAAAGAACTAAAAGCTGAGCCTTATATCCTGTCCTATATTAGTTTTAGCTATGAAATCCTAAAGAAAATTCAAGAGCTGGATGTTCATGCCAAAACACAATATTTAGATGGTTCTAAACAACCAAAGGAATTAAAAAAAGATGGGATTTCGGGTTTGGATTATTTAGTTTATAAATTAAAAAAGCATCCCGAATGGATTAAAGAAGCCAAAGATGAAGGACTTATATTAAACGCATGGACAGTAAATAAAGCCGAAGATATAGACTGGCTTATAGACAATGCGTTTGACTATATTACAACAGATGAACCTGAGTTCGTTTTAAAAAGACTAGCAGAGAGCTCAATAAGTAATGGGTATGAATTAGTTTGGAGTGATGAGTTTAATTATACTGGAAAACCTGATTCTACAAAATGGACTTATGACTACGGGTTTATTGCAAATCAAGAAAAGCAATATTATACTGATAGTTTAAAAAATGTTAGAGTAGAAAATGGTCAATTAATAATTGAAGCACACAAAGAAAAAATAGCCAATAAAGATTTTAACGCCTCAGCAATAAAAGACTTGGCTAAATACAAAACAAAAATTGATTCAGCTCAATATACTTCAGCAAGAATAAAAACTGAAGGTCTTGCAGAATGGAAATATGGGCGAATTGAAGTTAGCGCAAAATTGCCAAAAGGGCGTGGCATGTGGCCTGCTATATGGATGCTTGGTGAAAACAGAAAAGAAATTGGCTGGCCTGAGTGTGGCGAAATAGATATTATGGAGCATGTAGGTTATAATAACGATTCCATACACGGCACGATACATACTAAAGCGTATAACCATATGATAGGCACTCAAAAAGGCAAAACAATCTTTATCGACAAGCCAAATGACACGTTTCACGTATTTGCTATAGAATGGACGCCCGAAAAAATAGATTTTATATTAGATGGCGTAGTTTATAATCATATAAAAAACGAACATAAAACCACTGCTGAATGGCCTTTCGACCAAAAATTCTATCTCATATTAAATGTCGCAGTTGGCGGCATGTGGGGAGGGCAACAAGGAATTGATAATGCTATTTTCCCACAACAAATGCATATCGATTATGTCAGGGTTTTCAAAAAAAATAAATAAATAGATGAGAATTTATCCAATATTTCTTTTAGCATTAACCTTGATCTTTTTGAGTTGTAAAAGTGAAAATAAGACTCACATTAAAAGTAAAAGCCAACATTTTAGTGTGATGACTTATAACATCCGTTTAGATGTGGCTTCAGATGGGGACAATGCATGGGTGCATAGAAAAGATTTTTTAAGCGCTCAAGTTTTATTTTATAGTCCTGATATTTTAGGTGTGCAGGAAGCTAGGCCTAATCAGATGTCCGATTTAAAAACAGCGTTAATTGACTATAGTGTTATTGGTTTAGGAAGAGATGGTGGCCATACTGGAGAACATTCCTCTATATTTTACAATTCTAAAAAATTTAAAGTCGAAAATGAAAATACATTTTGGCTTTCTGAAACACCTGAAAAAGTTTCAAAAGGTTGGGATGCAGCGTATCCTAGAATTTGCACTTATGGCCTGTTTACAGATTTAAAAACCTCAAATAAAATATGGGTTTTTAATACGCATTTGGACCATATTGGTGAGCAGGCACGATTAAACGGAATAAATCAAATTCAACAAAAAATAGCAGAAGTCAATACCAAAAATTACCCAGTAATTTTAATGGGTGATTTTAATGTAGAGCCAAACAGTTTACTGATTAAAAATTTATCAGAAAGCATGTTAAACACCAAAACCCTGTCTAAATTAACTTTTGGACCTAGCGGAACGTTTAACGGCTTTAAATTTAATGAACCAGTAACCAGAAAGATAGACTATATTTTTATGTCAAAATCGAATCATATTATGGTAAATAAGTATGCGGTTTTGAGCGACTCTAATGATTTAAAATATCCTTCAGACCACTTTCCAGTGTTTGTTGAATTGACATTGGACTAAAAATAATTTTTAAAGTGTATTACTAAGTCACAAAGTAGACTTAGTAGTTGAAGTAAAATGATGGCTGGTAACCCGCTTTAGGGATTACTCTTGTTAAAGATTTTAAATTAGTGAAATCGTGAAGGTTTGGTATTTGAAGGGTAAAGTACCGTAGTGACCTCAACATATTGCGAGGATTGAAGATTTGTGGTAAAAGCCCGGTCTAAAGTGTAACTCGCTTGTCGGCAGGCAGGCGTCCAAATTATAAACAAATATTATAAACCTATGAAACAACTATTCATTATTGCCTTGTTATTTGGTATGTTTTCTTGTAAAAACAATGCGCAATCTGTTACAAAAAATAAAACCCCTAATATCCTTCTAATCGTTGTGGACGATCAAGGATATGCCGATTTTGAACCATTTAAAAATCATGACCCTTTAGCTGAGACTCCAAATATGGGCAAATTGGCAAAATCTGGTATGGTCTTTACAGAAGCTTATACTACGGCACCCGTTTGTAGCCCGTCTCGAGTAGCCATATTGACTGGGAAAAACCAAATAAGATGGGATAAAAACGCTGGTTGGGGTCCTGGTTTGCCAGACTCTGTTAAAACCGTTGCCGAATATTTAAAAGAGGCTGGTTATGCTACGGCTAGAATTGGAAAAAATGACTTGGGGAGAAATTTTCATAAATACGATGTTAGAGAGTATCCTTTACAACACGGCTATGATGAATTTTTAGGCTTTAGTGCTCATGCACATGATTACTGGCTTCTTTCACAGGACATAAAGGATAGAACGCCAGACCCCAACGGAACCAGCGCAGCTTTAGGACCGTTAATGCATAATGACGGTGTGAAAAGTTATGAAAAAGGCTATTTAACTGATATTTTAACTGACGAAGCCATTCAATATATTCAAAAAACAAAAAACAAGCCATTTTTCCTCACGCTTGCTTACAATTCGGTGCACCACTTAATACATGAGGTTCCTCAAAAATATTTAGACAAATACCATGTAAAACCCATAAGCAA
This sequence comes from Flavobacteriaceae bacterium LMO-SS05, assembly GCA_051814705.1. Taxonomy (GTDB): domain Bacteria; phylum Bacteroidota; class Bacteroidia; order Flavobacteriales; family Flavobacteriaceae; genus Geojedonia. Next base: position 1,078,842 of record JBPWQW010000001.1, on the reverse strand, counting down.
TTATGATCCAGATAGTTTAATGACCTATGGAAAGCATGAACCTGGAAGTTATGCAGCTTATTATGATAAATATTCTCGATTGGGCGCGATTCAGGATGAAGATTTGAGAAAATATTACTTAGCAAATTTGAATTGTTTGGATGATAATATTGGAAGGGTACTAGAATCTATTAAAAATGAAGGTTTGGAAAAAGAAACACTCATTATATTCCTGTCTGATAATGGTGGTACACCTTTAAATGGCGCCAATAATAGTCCGCTTACCGCTGGTAAATATTCACTTTGGGAAGGCGGTATACGGGTACCAATGGCCATAAGTTGGCCCGATAAAATTGCTGGTGGTCAAATACAAACTTCCTACGTTTCTGCTACAGACATTTTACCAACCATAGCTTCTGCTACAGGTATAAAATTAAATGACCAGACTATAGATGGCATAGATTTGTTGCAACCTGTAAAAGACCGATTATTAGTTTGGAAATGGCAAAAAACATGGGCAGTTAGAAAAGGAGATTGGAAATTAACCAACTCTAATGAAAACCACTGGAAAGGTAGACCCAGTAACTTATATATCAAACCTATTAGAGATGATTTGTCATTAAAATTATTCAATCTAGAAGAAGACCCAGGCGAACGAACCGATTTATCTAGCCAATACCCTGAAAAAGTAAAAGAACTGGAGGCAGCATATCAAGACTGGTGCACGAACAATATTGGCAAATATTAAATTTAATTACATGAAAAAGCTAAACCTATTAAGCATTCCCATACTACTAATCGCTATTTTATTATATAGCTTTAATAAGAGCGAAGTTGAGAGTAAAAAAATGCATTCGGCTACAGATTTAGATCCAAAAATTGAGCAAAAAGTAGATTCTGTATTAGCCTTAATGCACCTCAATGAAAAAATTGGACAACTAGTACAGTATTCCGGGGGTTGGGATGCTACAGGACCTACATCTTCAAGTGGCGATCAATTTAAATTGGACAAATTAAAAAAGGGTGAAGTTGGTTCTATGCTTAATATTACTTCGGTGGCATCTATTCGAGAAACGCAGAACATTATCATGGAACATTCTCGTCTTAAAATTCCATTGCTTTTTGGATATGATGTCATTCATGGATATAAAACTATTTTTCCAATTCCTCTAGGCGAAAGTGCTAGTTGGGATTTGGACATCATTAAACAATCAGCAGCGATTGCAGCTAAAGAAACAGCGGCTTCTGGTATACAATGGACGTTTGCTCCTATGATAGATGTGTCTAGAGATGCCCGTTGGGGTAGAATTATGGAAAGTGCCGGCGAAGACACCTACTTGAATTCCGTTATAGGAGTGGCCCGCATACAAGGATTTCAAGGTAACGATTTATCAGAACCCTATACTATCGCAGCTTGTGCTAAACATTTTGCCGGCTATGGTTTTGCTGAAGCAGGAAGAGATTATAACACCGTTAACATTGGTGAATACGAATTGCACAACACGATTCTACCTCCTTTTAAAGCAGCTGCAGATGCTGGTGTAGCAACGTTTATGAATTCATTCAACGAAATTGATGGTATTCCAGCAACTGGAAATAAAGTGTTGCAAAGAGATCTTTTAAAAGGGGAATGGGACTGGAATGGATTTGTGGTATCCGATTGGGGTTCTATTGGAGAAATGATAGCACATGGTTATGCCAAAGATAAAAAACACGCTGCCGAAATTGCTTTCAATGCAGGTAGCGATATGGATATGGAATCATATGCCTATGGAGAGCATTTGGAACTATTGATAAAAGAGAATAAAGTAACTATGTGGCAACTTGATGATGCTGTAAAGCGCATTTTAAGGCTAAAGTTTAAATTAGGCCTTTTTGATGACCCTTATAAATATTGTAATGAGGACAGAGAGAAAAACGAAGTTTATACTCAAGAACATTTAGCAATTGCTCGTGATGTAGCAAAAAAGTCTATCGTTCTTCTTAAAAATGAAACTAAATTACTTCCCTTATCTAAAAACATAAAAAGCATTGCAGTTATTGGCCCCCTTGCTGATGATAAAGATACGCCCCTTGGAAATTGGAGAGCAAAGGGAGAGTACAATTCGGCAGTTTCACTATTAGAAGGCGTTAAAAGTGCTGTGGGAAGCAATACAAGAATTTATTATGAGAACGGTGCTGACTTAACTATACCAACAGTGAAACCCGGTGAAAATCAATTTTTACATCCCTTAAAATTTAATACAACCGATGTGTCAGGTATTCCTGCAGCAGTTGAAGCAGCTAAAAAAGCTGAAGTGGTACTATTAGCTATTGGTGAAGATGCTTTTCAAACAGGTGAAGGACGTAGTCAAACTCACCTTGGTTTTTCTGGTGTACAACAACAATTATTAGAAGCTGTTTACAAAGTAAACAAAAACGTAGTGATTGTTTTAATGAACGGAAGACCTATGGATATTTCTTGGGTAGCCAATAATGTTCCTTCAATTTTAGAATGTTGGTTTTTAGGCTCAGAATCTGGAAATGCCATCGCCGATGTGCTATTTGGAGATTACAATCCATCTGGAAAATTACCCGTTTCTTTCCCTCATAATGTGGGACAAGAACCTTTATATTATAGCCAAAAAAATACAGGAAGACCTTTTAGCCCAAGCCACGTGACCTATTCAGGTTATACAGATGCACCAAAAACCGCATTGTATCCTTTTGGATACGGGCTGAGTTACACGACTTTTGAATATAAAAATTTAAAATTAGATAAAAATACTATCCCAATAGATGGCGAAATAAAGGTGTCTGTTGAAGTTTCAAATACAGGAACCAAAGATGGTGAAGAAGTGATTCAACTCTACATAAGAGATTTAGTAGGCAGCTTAACACGCCCTGTTAAAGAATTGAAAGGTTTTGAAAAAACAAGGATTCAAGCAGGTGAGACAAAAACTATTAACTTTATTATAAATTCTGATATGCTTCAGTTTTATACCGTCAATAAAAAATGGGAAGTAGAACCTGGCGATTTTAATATTTGGGTTGGGGGCGATTCAACCACAAACTTAAAGGAAACATTTAGCGTAATAAATAGATAATACTGTATTTATATTTACAAAAGCCTTTAAATGTGATGAAATATTAGCCTTTATTATATACACACTTGAACTTAAATAAAAATAAAAAATCTCAGATTATTGAAAAACAACAATTTGAGATTTAATTAGTGACCTTGAAGGGATTCAAACCCCCAACCGCTGGAGCCGAAATCCAGTGCTCTATTCAGTTGAGCTACAAGGCCGTTAAGTCCTGCGAAAGCAGGAATCTTTTTTATGTTAGCTTATTCTTAACTATTGTTGAGATTGTTTTTCCATCAGCTTTTCCTGCTAATTGTTGACTGACAATACCCATTACTTTTCCCATATCTTTCATTCCCTCTGCTCCTATTTTTGATATGGTTTCCAGTACTATTTTTTCAATTTCTGTTTCACTGAGTTGAGCTGGCAAAAATTGACTAATAATTTCTGCCTGAGCCAATTCTGGTTCTGCCAAATCCGTTCTGTTTTGTTGCGCATAAATTACAGCGCTATCCTTCCGTTGTTTTACAAGTTTGGATAAGATTTTTATTTCAGTTTCTTTAGTCAATTCTTCTTTAGAAGCCGTTTCAGTTTGTGCTAACAATATTTCAGATTTAACTGCTCTTAATGCAGCCAGAGCTGTTTGGTCCTTAGCTTTCATGGCCGTTTTTATAGCAGTCATTATATCGTTTTGTAAACTCATCATTCCTGTAATTATAATACAGCGCGAAGATACTAAAAAGTCTTTAGTTGAAGCAAGTGTATGTCACTTCAATTCAAGAAAAAATTGACCAATAAAAAACCCGAAAAGATGCTACTGAGTCTCTTCGGGTTTCACTACATTTAAAAAACACTAAACTAAAATATTGTCAATCGACATTATCATGTAAAAATGAGTTGTTATTTCTTAATTTTAGGTCATCATTATCGTCTGTTCCAATAGACATTCTTGAAGCGTTGGTCTCTGACGAATGATGTGATTCATCTAAATTAATGCCTTGCCTTTTATATGCAGGCTCGCGTTCAATTTCATCAATTTTTGAAGTGTTAAACTTATAATTGAAGTCTTTCATTTTGCGCCGTCTTTCGTCTGCTCGTTCTATTAGGAGTTCTGAAATTGGGCTATTCATTGGGTCAATATCTTCTTTTGCAATAGGATCTTTGGCTTTTTCTTCTACGATCTTTTTTTCAAATACGATTTCTTCGTCAACTCTATGTCCTTTTGTTTTTGTTTTATTAATAGAAGATTCAAAGCTCATAAAATCATCCAGTGCATAGCGAGATTCACCCTTTTCGTTAGCTTCTGTAACTGGAATAATCTCTACATAATCTTTAACTTTATAATCTTTAACTTCATCATCCAATTCAAATAAAACCGTATTGTCTTTAACATCTGCCTTTTTTTGATCTGAAATAGGCAAATCGAATGTCAATGTTATTTGTTCTTCTTCATAATCGTCAACTGCTTCGTCTTCTACTTTAGCATCTTGTATTGGTGTAATGATAAAATCGTCCTCTTCAATTATGTTATAATCCAATACTTCTTCATATACCACATTTATATTTCTTATAAAATCAGAAGTTGGAATTAATTTAGAATGGGATTGTTCTTCAACTTTATCAAACTCCAAAATATGTTTTACCGCTTCTGGTTCTTCAGTTTCTGGTTTTTCAAGAATAATATCTGGAGTAATAATTGCAGGCTCTCGTTCTTTATTTTTGGAATCGTCACTTCCATCCTCCTCTAAAGCATGGACAACTTTTTTAATTTCGGTATTAGAAATTTCATGTTGTTGGTCAATATTAAAACCCGTAGCGATAATCGTTACAGAAATCGATTCTTGTAGCGATTCATCTTCACCTACACCCATAATTATATTTGCACCATGGCCTGCTTCATTTTGAATATGATCATTGATTTCACCAATTTCATCAATAGTAATTTCCTGAGAGCCTGAAACGATGAGCAACAATACGTTTTTGGCTCCTGTGATTTTATTATCATTTAAAAGAGGAGAATCTAAAGCTTTCATAATCGCTTCTGGAGCTCTGGTTTTACCTGAGGCCGTAGCAGATCCCATAATTGCCGTACCACTATTACTTAAAACAGTTTTGGCATCCCGTAAATCAATATTTTGTGTATAGTGATGTGTAATGACTTCAGCTATACCTCGTGAAGCCGTCGACAAGACCTCATCTGCTTTTGAGAAGCCGGCTTTAAATCCTAAATTGCCATAAACTTCACGTAATTTGTTATTATTGATAACTACTAAAGAATCGACATGACCTCTAAGGTTTTCAATTCCTTTCTGCGCTTGTTCATTTCTAGTTTTACCTTCAAACAAAAAAGGCATAGTTACAATCCCAACCGTTAGAATATCAAGTTCTCTAGCCATTTTAGCTATAACTGGAGCCGCACCAGTACCTGTACCTCCTCCCATTCCAGCTGTAATAAATACCATTTTTGTATTACTATCCAACATTCTACGAATGTCTTCTAAACTTTCTACTGCAGCCTGCTCTCCTACTTCAGGATTTGCCCCTGCGCCTAAACCTTCGGTTAAGTTGACGCCTAATTGGATCTTATTTGGAACGCCACTATTTTGTAAAGCTTGGGCATCTGTATTGCAGATTACAAAATCAACTCCTTTAATTCCTTGTTGAAACATGTGGTTAATGGCATTGCTCCCACCGCCTCCAACTCCAATCACCTTAATAACATTGGATTGGTTTTTTGGCAAATCGAAAGCAATGTTTCCTAATTCATTTTTGTTGCTCATATAATTAGTTGTTTACTGGATTTATAATTAATTTGTTATTCTGCGTTATCTAAAAAATCTTTTACCCGTTCTGTTAACTTGTCCAAAAATGATTTGCGTTCTCTTTTGGGTTGATTCATTACGACATTGCCTTCTGACTGTTGCTCCAAATTGATTTTTGATTCTTGCTCTAAAGCTTCTCTTTCTTTTTCTATGCGCCTTTTTTCATGCCTTCTTAATCCGTCCATAACCAAACCAACCGCTGTAGCGTATAAAGGGCTTGCGACTTCTTCATCGCTCTCACCTGCTAAGTGTTCGTTAGGATACCCAATTCTAGTATCCATTCCTGTTATGTATTCCACCAATTGCTTTAAATGTTTTAATTGTGCACCGCCACCGGTAAGCACTATTCCTGCAATGAGTTTCTTCTTTTGTTCTTCGTGACCATAATTTTTTATCTCTACATAAACCTGCTCAACAATTTCAACCACACGAGCATGAATGATTTTTGAGAGATTTTTTAAAGTAATCTCCTTTGGCTCTCTTCCTCTCAATCCAGGAATAGAGACTATTTCATTGTCCTTATTTTCTCCAGGCCAAGCCGATCCAAATTTTATTTTTAAAAGTTCGGCCTGTTTCTCGATAATTGAACATCCTTCTTTAATGTCTTCTGTAATCACGTTTCCTCCAAATGGAATAACTGAGGTATGACGGATGATGCCATCTTTAAATACCGCCAAATCTGTTGTTCCTCCACCAATGTCTATTAAGGCAACACCTGCTTCTTTTTCTTCTTGGCTTAAAACCGCATTGGCCGATGCCAAAGGTTCTAGGGTTATGCCTTCCAATTCCAATCCAGAGCTTTTAACACAACGCCCAATATTTCTAATCGATGACACCTGACCTACAACCACATGAAAATTGGCCTCAAGCCTACCTCCATACATGCCAATAGGCTCTTTAATTTCGCCTTGACCATCCACTTTATATTCCTGTGGTAACACATGGATGATTTCTTCACCTGGTAACATGACCAACTTATGAACTTGATTAATCAGTCTATCAATATCCTCTTCATCAATAACTAATTCTGAATTGGGGCGTGTAATATAATCACTGTGTTGAAGGCTTCTTATATGTTGCCCTGCAATACCAACCGTAACCTCTTCAATCTTCATTCCTGATTCCGCTTCAGCTTGCTGTACCGCTTGTTGTATAGATTGAATGGTTTGGGTAATGTTATTGACCACACCTCTATGTACCCCTAAACTTTTAGATCTTCCAATTCCTAAAATTTCGGCTTTGCCATATTCGTTCTTACGACCAATCATAGCCACAATTTTTGTGGTTCCTATATCCAGTCCTACTGAAATTTTATTGTTTTCCATGACTTACTTTTTGGTACAGATTACTTGGTTGTCAAACTTTAAATTCACGACACTATATTGATTTAACGTGTTATCTCTCATTGCTTTTTGATAAAAAGCCTTTAGGTTATTTATTTTTTTATCTAATGATTTTAACGAACCTAAATGAATCGTAAAATCGTGCATTCTAAATATTAGGTCTATAGATTTATTATTGTTTTGATGAATCTCAACTACATGTTTTCTTAAAAAATCATCCTGCTCGACCTTACTGGCGATCTTGAAAACATTTGACAGTTCATTTTTATAAACTGTTCCTGTAATGAGTGGTACTCTAGCAGTATAATTTGATGATAAAGGCATATAGGATCCTCTATCATCAATGTAATAAGATGCGTTTGTACTAACTCTAGCTATAGGCTTTTTTTGTTCTATCTCTGCTGTAATTTTACCGTCAACACTGATAAACACTTGAGCCTCTTTAATCATTGGATTGGATGTTAATGAATTTTCCAATCCGTTCAAATCTATAATTTCTTTAGGCTTATTCGCAATACTTTGTTGATTTTGTATTAACAATTTACTAACAGTTTCATGGGTTATAAATAAATTGTCTTCCCCAATAAACTTTATATCTGGCACACTTACTTTTCGTGAAGAATTTCTTACAGATGAGAACGCAAATAAAAACGCGACTAGCACCAGCAATGCAAATACTTTTATGTAATAATTAACTCGCAACATATAAAGCGTTTTTTATAGATTTAACTTCTTCACCAATATCGCCTGCTCCAATGGTTAAAATTACTTGGGCATTAGACTGTTTTATTTCTGAAATCAAATCTGATTTTTGAACCAATTTCTTGTTTTGGTTATTAATCTTTTCTAGTAACCATGCTGAAGTAATGCCTTGGATTGGAGCTTCCCTTGCCGGATAAATATCCAAAAGAATAATCTCATCAAACTTGGATAGACTATTCGAAAAATCATCACCAAAATCTCGGGTTCTACTAAATAAATGGGGTTGAAAAATTGCTAAAACTTTTTTATCTGGATACATTTCTCTTATAGCATGGCATACCGCATTAATCTCTTGAGGGTGGTGCGCATAATCATCTATAAAGACCAACTCTTTTGTTTTAATTTGATAGGTAAATCTGCGTTTAACCCCTTTGTAAGATGCTAATGCCTCGGCGAGCTGGTGGTGAGGGATACCATATTCTACAGTCATCGCCAAGGCTATTAATGCATTCGACAGATTATGTCTACCAGGTAGGTTAAATTTGAAATTTTCAAGTATGCCACTAGGTGTTTTAACATCAAAAACATAAGTGCCATCTATTATTTTTATATTGATTGCTGAATAATCAGCATCGTCTTCTATTCCGTATGTAATGCCCTTTAAAGGCAGTCCATTTTTAATGAATAATTTTCCGTTAGGTTTAATTTTTTTAGAAAATTCTACAAAGGATTTTTGAAGCTCTTTAGCTTCGCCATAAATATCCAAATGGTCTGCATCCATGGATGTAATACAGGCCATATCTGGTGACAATGTTAAAAATGAACGGTCAAATTCATCTGCTTCAACTACAGTGACTTTAGTTCCTTTCAAGATTAAATTTGAATTGTAGTTTTCACTAATTCCACCAAAAAAAGCTGTGACTTCTACATTACTTTTAGTAAGTAAATGCCCCAAAATACTCGTCGTCGTGGTTTTGCCATGGGTGCCAGCCACTGCAAAACTGAAGGTGTCTTTTGTAATTTCCCCCAAAACGGTCGAGCGTTTTAAAACTTCAAAACCATTGTTCTTAAAATAATTTAGCTCTTTGTGATCTTTAGGTATTGCGGGAGTGTAAACAATTAAAGTTGTTTTTGGGTTTAAAAATCTTGCTTCAATTTGATTAACATCATCTTCAAAATGAACTTTTATCCCTAAATTTTCGAGACTTTCGGTTATTTCTGTTCTGGTTTTATCATAACCTCCAACATACTTTTTGTTCGCAACAAAATAACGCGCCAAAGCACTCATGCCAATGCCTCCAATGCCTATAAAATAGATGTTATGTTTGATGCTTAATTTCATTTTTGTTTTAAAAGTTTTTCAACTTCGTCGGCTATATCTTTAGTTGCATTTACCAATGCTAGTTTTTTTATGTTATCTCCCAATTCATTACGCCTTTCCATGTTGTTGACCAACAGTGAAAACTTATTTTCAAAATCAATTTCCAAATCAGATTCTTTTATTAATAGCGCCGCATTTTTTTCGACTATTGCCATGGCGTTTTTGGTTTGATGATCTTCTGCAACGTTTGGGGATGGTATAAAAATTACTGGTTTTCCCACCACACATAATTCCGAAACCGAGCCAGCGCCCGCTCTGGAAATAATAATATCAGAAGCGGCATAAGCATAATCCATATTATTTAAAAATGGGTGGACTTGCACATCGTCTTGATTATCATAAAACTTATAATCCTTATAATATAACTTGCCGCATTGCCAAACAACCTCAACATTTTGAGTCTGAAAAAACTCCAATTCTTTTTCAATTAATTCGTTTATTCTTCTCGAACCCAAACTACCGCCTAAAACGAGTAAGGTGTGTTTGCCATGTTTTAACCCAAAGGCATCTTTTGCTTTGATGGTTTTAGTGTCAATTTCCAAAAGGTCTTGCCGTATAGGATTTCCCGTTTTAACAATTTTATCCTTTGGGAAAAAGCGATCCAAATCGTCGTAGGCCACACAAATTTTATTTACTTTCCTACCTAATAATTTATTAGTAATCCCTGGGTATGAGTTTTGCTCTTGAATTAAAGTCGGAATTTTTTTAGTGGCCGCCACTTGTAACAATGGCCCGCTGGCAAACCCACCTGTTCCTATGGCCACATGAGGTTTAAAGGTCTTTAGAATTTTACGGGCTCTTAATAAACTCAAAACAAGCTTGAACGGAAAAGTAAGGTTTTTAAGCGTCAGCTTACGTTGTATTCCTGAAATCCAAAGCCCTTCAATTTTGTAACCTGCTTCCGGGACTTTTTCCATTTCCATTTTATCCATAGCACCAACAAACAGAAATTCAGCGTCTGGAAAACGAGATTTCAACTCATTAGCTATGGCTATGGCAGGGTAAATATGCCCTCCAGTTCCACCTCCTGATAATATGATTCTATAGTTCTTCATTCTAAAGCTTCACTTAAAATTTCAAGAGGGTTGTCGTCAATATGCTCCTGCTCTTTAATTTCTTCTCGTTTAGCACTTACGCTTAATATAATTCCTAAAGCCAAACAGGTCATCCAAATAGATGTCCCTCCAGAGCTGATTAAAGGCAACGTTTGTCCTGTTACTGGAAAAAGCTCAACAGCAACCGCCATATTAATCAAGGCCTGAAATACGATTGGCAGTCCAACGCCAAGCACCAAAAGTTTACCAAAAACAGTGTCCGATTTTTGTGAGACAATTATAATTCTAAAGAGCAACCACGAATACAACACCAATAATGACAATCCTCCAATCAATCCATATTCTTCAATAATGATCGCAAAAATAAAATCTGATGACGATTGTGGTAAAAAATTCTTTTGAATGCTTTTCCCTGGACCAAGTCCAGTAATACCTCCAGACGCGATGGCTATTTTGGCTTTTTCTATTTGATAATCTGCTTCAGTATCTTCTCCATTTGAAAAATTTTCTATTCTATTCATCCACGTATCAATCCTATTGGGCATGGCTTCTGGGAATGCCTTTGCAACCAAAACAAATAAGACCAAAGCAATAATCCCCATGACAATGATAACACCCAAGTATTTAAAAGGGTAACCTCCTATAAAGACCAAAATTGTCACCAACACAAATAAAATTGCTGCAGTAGAAAAATTAGCTGGAAGGATTAATATCAGGATCAGAAAAACAGGCGTCCAAAGTGGTAAAATAGAGTCTTTAAAAGTAATTTCTTTGTCCTTTATTTTTGACAGATAGCGGGCCACATAAACCATTAAAATCAAAGAAGCCAAAGTCGACGTCTGAAATGACATACCAACTATGGGAATTTGAATCCATCGGCTTGCATTTGCGCCTTCAACAGTGGTGCCCTGAAACATGGTAACGACAAGTAAGACGAGCACGATAGGCAACATCACCATAGATAAGCCTCTAAAATATCGATATGGAATACGGTGAACACCATACATTATGGCAAACCCCAAAAACAGATGCATGAAATGCTTGATAAAAAACGAAAAGGTACTTCCTATTCCTCCAACATACGCCAAGTTACTTGCAGCACTATAGACAGGAAGAAATGAGAAAATTGCCAACAATGCGACAATGGCCCAAATTAACCGATCTCCTTTTATGTTATTGAATATGTTACCCATTTGTCCTTTGGACATTTAACTCTGTTTTACTATTATGTTTCTGATTCGTTGAATCTTCAATTTCCCAAAGGGAAAATCTGTTTTAATATCAATTATTTTATTAGCCCATAATGAATGTTTCCTTTATGGAAGATTAAGATGAAGCTACAAATTTCTAACAGCGTCTTTAAATTGACGGCCTCGGTCTTCATAATTTTCAAACAAATCAAAGCTTGAACATGCAGGTGACAGCAATACGTTATCTCCTGCTTCTGCAATTTTGTAAGCTATTTTAACAGCTTCACTCATAAATTGTGTTTCAATAATGATGTCGACCATGTTTCCAAAATTTTTAAGCAACTTCTCGTTATCAACACCCAAACAAATGATGGCCTTTACTTTTTCGTTTACAAAAGGGAATAATTCTTTATAGTTATTGCCTTTATCGATTCCGCCCACAATCCAAATTGTTGGTGCATCCATGCTTTCCAAAGCGTAATAGGTTGCATTAACGTTTGTAGCTTTGGAGTCGTTGATGTATTGCACTTTATTTATTTTTAATACCTGTTCGAGTCTATGCTCAACTCCCTGGAAATTTTCAAGGCTTTCTCGTATGGTCTGTTTCCTAATTTTTAACAGATGCGCTACAGTGGACGCAGCCATTGCATTTTTAATATTGTGATTTCCTTCTAATGCTAGATTTGTTGTTGGCATAATTATTTGATTATTATCTATAGTTATTTTTATGTTTTCTTTATCTAAATACGCTCCGTTTTCAATGGGTTTTTTTAATGAAAACGGCAATACTGTGGATTGAACGGGATGGTCAACTAACCAATTGGTGATGACCTCATCATCGGCGTCATAAATCAAGTAATCTTCTGGTGTTTGATTCATGGCAATACGGAATTTTGAAGCGATATAATTTTCAAATTTGTAATCATATCGATCCAAATGATCTGGTGTAATATTTGTGATGACGGCAATGTGCGGTTTAAAATCTACAATATCATCCAATTGAAAACTGCTGATTTCTAAAACATAGTTTGGATAATTTTTTTCCAAAATCTGTTTCGCAAAACTTTCCCCGATATTTCCTGCAAGTCCAACTTCTAATTGCTGTTTAAGAATATGGTGTGTTAATTTTGCGGTCGTGGTTTTGCCGTTACTGCCTGTAATTCCTATTAAAGTTGCCTTAGTAAATCCTGAGGCAAATTCTATCTCAGAAACTACCGGAATTCGTTTTTCTCTAATCGTTTTCATTAAAGGCACCTTATCAGGAATCCCTGGGCTTTTCATCACAAGGTCAGCATTCAATATTTTTGCTTCTGAATGCTTTTCATCTTCCCATTCAATCTCATTATGTATAAGAACGTCTTTATATTTTTGTTTGATTGTTCCATTATCTGAAACCAATACTTCATATCCTTTTGCTTTTCCTAAAAGTGCTGTTCCAACCCCACTTTCTCCACCACCAAGAACCACAAGCCTCCCAAACCCTCCAAAGGAGGGCTTTTCATTCTTTGTATTTATTATTTCTTCATCCATAATTCATTCTATCATTTCTCTTCCCTTTGGGAAGAGATTAAGAGATAGGCTTCTATCTAATTTTTAAGGTCACAATTGATAAAATCGCAAGCAAGATGCCTATAATCCAAAAGCGTGTGACAATTTTACTTTCATGATATCCTGCCTTTTGAAAATGGTGATGCAATGGAGACATTTTAAAAATGCGTCGTCCTTCACCATATTTTTTCTTGGTGTATTTAAAATAGCTCACTTGCATGACCACCGATAAATTCTCTGCTAAAAAGATGCCGCATAGTAATGGGATTAACCATTCCTTGCGCACAGCCACAGCTATTACTGCAATAATTCCACCTATAGTTAAGCTTCCTGTATCTCCCATAAATACTTGTGCTGGATAGGTGTTGTACCATAAAAATCCTATCAAAGCACCTACAAAGGCCGCGATGTAAATGGTAATTTCCTCTACTCTTGGGATATACATAATATTCAAGTAATCGGAAAAAATGATATTACCCGAAACCCATGCAAAAATCCCTAATGTGAGCACAATAATTGCAGATGTTCCTGCAGCGAGACCATCTATTCCATCGGTAAGATTCGCGCCGTTAGAAACTGCCGTAATTATAAATATGACAATAGGAATAAATAACAACCAGGCATAGGCCTTCCATTCAGGATTTATCCATGTCACTAGTTCGGAATAATCAAATTCGTTCCCTTTTACAAATGGAATAGTTGTTTTTGTAGAGCGCACTTCATTTTCAAAAAGTCTTGCAGGTGAAATTTTAGGATTGTCTGCTAGCAGCTGTTGTTGTTCTGCTAAAGGCAACTTTTCTTTAATGGTAACATCTGAATGAAAGAACAATGTCGTTCCAACTATGATCCCAAGTCCAACCTGACCCAATACTTTAAACCGTCCTTTTAGGCCTTCTTTATCTTTTTTAAATTTCTTAATATAATCATCAACAAACCCAATGGTTCCCATCCAAAGTGTGGTGACAATAAGCAGAATAATGTAAATATTTTCTAGTTTGGCTACTAAAATCACTGGAATTAAAGTTGCAAGGATGATGATGATACCGCCCATTGTTGGCGTTCCAGCTTTTTCTGCTTGACCTTCTAATCCAAGATCTCTTATGCTTTCACCAACTTGTTGCTTTTGTAAAAACCTGATGATGCGTTTTCCATAAATTGTGGAAATTAAAAGCGATAAAATAATAGCTACAGCTGCCCTAAATGATATGTACCCAAAGAGTGATGCTCCCGGAAACTGGAATTCTTTTTCTAAATATTCAAATAGGTAATACAGCATATTATTTTTGTAATTGTTTTAAAAATTCTTGCACAATTTTGTAATCATTAAATTCAAATCGCTTGCCCTTAATCTCCTGATAGGTTTCATGACCTTTTCCTGCAATTAATATGATGTCGTTGGGTTTTGCCATTTGACATGCAGTTTTAATGGCCTGTTTTCTATCGACAATTGAAACCGTTTTTTTAAAATTTTGAGGTTCGACACCTTTTTCAATCTGCTCTATTATAGCTTCTGGAATTTCACTTCTTGGATTATCACTCGTAAAAATGACTTTGGTACTTAAGGCCGAAGCAATTTGCCCCATTTCTGGACGTTTAGTCGTATCTCTATCGCCACCACATCCCACTACCGTTATCAGTTCTTCATTATTTGTTCGAATACTATTGATGGTTTCCAACACATTTTTTAAGGCGTCAGGCGTGTGTGCATAATCAACAATGGCTGTAATGTTCTCATTAGTAATTAAATACTGAAAACGACCGGCAACACTTTCGAGTTCACTGATGAGTCTTAGATTTTCTACTTTTTCAAGACCTAATAATTCTGCAGTTGCATAAATTGCCAATATATTGTAAGCATTAAAACTGCCTATCAAACGCGTCCATACTTCGGCATCGTTAATTTTTAACAACAAGCCACCAAACTGATTTTCTAAAATTTGGGCTTTATAATCGGCATAAGTTTTTAAAGCATAGGTAAACTTTCTAGCTTTTGTATTTTGAAGCATAACCAAGCCATTTTTGTCGTCAATATTCACCAGTGCAAAAGCTTGTTTTGGGAGCTTGTCAAAAAATGATTTTTTTACATCCCTATATTCAGAAAATGTTTTATGGTAATCTAAATGATCATGTGATAAGTTTGTGAAAATCCCAGCTTCAAAATGCAAACCTTCGGTTCTGTTTTGATGAATCCCATGAGAGCTCACTTCCATAAAACAAAACTCAACACCTTCAAGGTTCATTTCATTCAAATATCTGTTTATAGTCAATGAATCTGGAGTCGTGTGCGTGGCTTCATATTCTTTATTGTCGACCATAACTCTAACCGTAGATAATAAACCTACTTTAAAGCCTGCTTTTTTGAAAAGTTGATATAATAAGGTCGCTACCGTTGTTTTTCCATTGGTACCTGTTACCCCAATAAGTTTTAAATTTTCAGATGGGTTTTGATAATAATTTGAAGCCATAAACGCCAAAGCTTTTGTGGCATCATCTACTTCTACATAAGTTATATTGTCAACAAAATTTAAAGGAAGCTTTTCACATACAATTGTAGTGGCGCCTTTTTCAATGGCTTTATCTATATAATTATGACCATCTGTAGCAGTTCCTTTAATGGCTACAAACACATCATTTTTGTTGATCTTTCTGGAGTCAAAAGCAACAGCATTAACCATAATACCTGTGTTTCCTACTACAGCATTAATGGTTGTTTTATATAATATGTCTTTTAATTGTACCATTAGATATCTAAGACGACTGTTTGATTTTTTTGCACTTTTTCTCCTTTTTCAATTGATTGGCCTTTAACCATGCCGGCACCCTCTATTTTAACTTTTAAGCCCATGTTTTCCAACAAAGGAATAGCATCCATTGTAGGCATTCCAACAACACTTGGCATGATGGTTTTATAGGTTTTTGCTATATCATAGTAGTCTTCAAAATCTTCATCAACTACTGAATTTTTAAAATCAAGTGTTTCAACCTCATCTATTAAAGGGGTATCGGTAAATATTTTTTGAGCGATGGCTTTAAATACAGGTCCAGATACATCTGCTCCATAATAGCCTACACTTTTATCAGGCTCATGAATGACTACTATACAAGAGTATTTAGGGTTATCCGCAGGAAAATATCCGGCAAATGATGAGATATAACTCAATTTGTCTTTTTTAGAATAATCTTTTTGACAAGTTCCCGTCTTTCCAGCCATTGAAAAATTTGGAGAATACAATTTATGGCCTGTGCCATAAGGTTTTTCAACAACTTCTTTTAATAGTTGACGAACTTTTAAAATTGTTTCTTCTGAACAAATTTGAGGGTTTATGATTTCCTTTTTAAAAGGCACTATGGTTTTATCAAACGCTCTTACTTCCCTTAAAAACTGTGGCTTCACCATTTCGCCATCATTCGCAATAGCATTGTAAAATGTTAAGGTTTGTAATGGAGTAAAGGAAACGCCATAACCATAAGCCATCCATTGTAATGCAATGCCACTCCAGCGTTTATTTTTTATACGAGGGTCTGGGATTATTGGATCTGGCTCCCCAATAATTGGTAAACCGAGCCTTTTGTTTAAGTTCATAGCATACAAGCGGTCAACAAATTTTTCAGGTTGTTTACTATAAGCTTTATCTATGGCTGCGACAATTCCTGTATTTGAAGACAATTCAAATGCCTTTGCTACAGATATCTTTCCATATCCGCCCCTACGTGAATCTCTAACATGTTTACCATAAAAAGTCAAAACTCCTTGCTTAGTATCGACAACATCACTGGTGTCAATTACCTTATCCTCTAGAGCTGCCGTTATCGCCATGAGTTTAAAAGTAGAGCCTGACTCGTGCGATTCTCCAACAGCATAATTTAATCGTTCGTAATAGTAACCTTCGGCGTTTCGACCAAGATTTGAAATGGCTTTAATTTCTCCTGTCTTGGTTTCCATGACTATTACACAGCCATGATCTGCTTTATAATATTCCAATTGACCAAGTAAAGCGTGATGGGCAATATCTTGAATATTAACATCTATGGTTGTGTAAACATCGTAGCCATCTTTAGGCTCAACTTCATTATAATCGGTAATGGGTTTCCATTGCCCTTGACCAATTTTCTGTTTCCATCTATGTCCGTCGGTACCTCTTAAATACTGAACTCCAAAAGCACCATCAATACCTGCTCTTGTAACATTACCTTGGTCATCAAAGCGCTCGTAACCAATGGAACGTTGAGCAATTCCGCCCATAGGATGCTCGCGTTTTGTGGTTTGCTCAACAATCAACCCGCCTTTAAATGCGCCTAGGCTAAGAAGTGGAAAATTTCTTAATCGGATATAATCTGAATAGCCAATATTTCTAGCCAATAAAAAATATCTGTTTTTGTTGGCTCTGGCTTTTCGAATCTCGTTCTGATAATAACTTGAACTTTTTCCAGAAAATTTTGACAAGGAATCGGAAAGTGGTTTTAAATATTTTTCAAATGTAAAAGTTGAAGGCGTCAAAGCATCCAGTCTAATATCGTATTTTGGAATTGATGTCGCTAACAAACTGCCATCTGAAGCATAAACGTTACCCCTATTTGCCGGTATGATCACATTTTTAATGGTTCGTTTTTCGGCTAATTCTCTATATTGATCTCCTTGGACAAATTGAATGGTAAACAGTTTAAATATCACTGCAATCATAAATACAAACATGCATCCAGCAATAAAATACAACCTGTTTAATATGTTTTTTTCAGTTACTGCCACAATTATTCTTGAGATTTTATTCTAATTTTTTTTGGTGGAATTGTTGAAGGAGCTAGCTCTTTTTCGGCTACTTTTTTAATAATTGAAGATTCCATTTTTAGTCTCATCAATTTTGAACGCCCTTCCACAAAAGCTGAACGCCATTCTTTTACCTCATTACCTAGCTGTGCAATTTCATGCACTTTTTTGTCTGCACTATGAGAGCTTGCGATCATAACAATAGCCAATGCCGAAATAAAAATGATAACTCTCCAGTTTTTAAAAGAATCATCACTTATTAAAAATTTACCCTTTAAAATGTCATAAACACTTTCTTTCATATCTTTTCAGCAATGCGAAGCTTGGCACTTCTAGCCCTATTATTTAACTTTATTTCTTGCCCCGAAGGCACAATTAGGCTTCCTATTTTTTTTAGCGGTACTTTATAATTTCCAAACACATCCCGTTCTGGCTCACCTTCAAATAATCCATTTCTTATAAACCGTTTCACCAATCTATCTTCCAAGGAGTGATAGGATATAAAACTTAATCTTCCTCCCACTTTCAATATTTCGGGTGTTTGTAAAAGCAGTTCTTTTAATGCTTCTATTTCTTGATTCACCTCTATACGAATAGCTTGATAGATTTGTGCTAATACTTTATTCTCCTTTTTATGTTGTAAAAATCGTTTCAACACTACTTTTAACTGCTCGCTGGTTTTGATTTCAGATTTTGAACGCTCTTCAACAATGACTTTCGCCATTGCAGGCGCTTGTCTTAACTCTCCATATTGCCAAAATACTTGGCGCAATTGCTCTTCATCATAATTATTCACAACATTAAAAGCAGACAGTGTGCTACTTTGATTCATTCTCATATCCAAATCGGCATCAAATCGTGTCGAAAAGCCTCGTTCTGCAACATCAAACTGATGAGACGAAACCCCAAAATCAGCAAGAATGCCATCAATTTCTTTTACACCATAAAATCTTAAAAAGCGTTTGACAAACTTGAAATTTTCATTAATTAGTGTAAACCGACTATCTGTAATGGTGTTTAAAAGTGCATCTTTGTCTTGGTCAAATGCAAACAGCTTGCCTTCTGGGCCTAGCTGTTTTAATATTTCCTTACTGTGACCGCCGCCTCCAAAAGTGACATCCACATAAATTCCATCGCGCTTGATTTTTAACCCTTCAACCGTTTCCTTTAATAAAACTGGATTATGATATTCCATTATTATCATCTTGTCCCATGACTTCTTCAGCTAAATCCGAAAAGTCACCTGTAGCATCGTCAATAGCTTGTTCATATTTATCTTTATCCCAAATCTCAATAATATTGATAGCCGACGACACAACGACATCTTTGCTAATACTAGAAAAAGCAATGAGATCTTTAGGGATTAAAAGGCGCCCAGCTGCATCCACTTCTATCATCTTTACCCCAGCAGTGAACCGACGTATAAAGTCATTGTTTTTTTTCCTAAACCGATTTAGTGTATTCACTTTTTGCATTAGGGTTTCCCACTCGGCCATTGGATAAAGTTCCAAACATGGCTGAAACACAGCTCGTTTCAATACAAACCCACTTTGAAGCACAGGAGACAATTGCTTCTTGATGGCACCCGGAAGCATAAGCCTTCCTTTGGCATCCACCTTACATTCATATGTTCCTATTAGAGTATTCAATTGGCTAGTTTATTCAACAAACGATTTTGAATCAAATATATTGAAAAAAAAACCACTTTTTACCACAAATTACCACTTTTGTTGATAAATTTTATATTTTTCACGTTTTTGGATGAGAAGCGCGACGTGATATCTTTCAATTTACTTAAAATCAATTCGTTAAAATTTGATCAATTAACGATTGTATATCGTACCCAATCTGTTGGTAAACTATTTTATTAACATCAATTAAAATGAGAACAAAATAGAAATGAAATACCTATATTTGTTTCAACCACCACAGTTATTATTACATGAAACATCTTTTAAAAAAAGAAAAGAATTACAGCTATCTAGAAGTGGGTGAAGGTACCCCAATGATAGTTTTGCACGGGCTGATGGGAGGTTTAAGTAATTTTGATACCGTTGCCCACTTTTTTAAGGCTAAAGGTTACAAAGTTGTTATACCCGAATTACCTATTTATAGGATGTCCTTAATTAAAACCAATGTTAAAAGTTTTGCCAAATACCTCCACGATTTTATAGAATACAAAGGCTACAACGATGTGGTTTTATTGGGAAATTCTTTAGGTGGCCATATAGGTTTATACCACACAAAATTATATCCCCATAAAATAAAAGCCCTTATAATCACAGGAAGCTCTGGTTTGTACGAAAGTGCCATGGGAAGCGGTTACACCAAACGTAGTGACTACGAGGTTATCAAGAAAAAAGCTCAGGATGTGTTTTATGACCCGATTATAGCTACAAAAGAAATTGTAGATGAAGTTTATGAAACCGTAAACGATCGCAATAAACTTATAAAGACCTTGGCCATTGCCAAAAGTGCTATACGGCATAATATGTCTAAAGACCTTCCAAAAATGAAGACACCTACTTGCATCATCTGGGGTAAAAATGATACGGTTACTCCACCTGCTGTAGCTGAAGAGTTTAATCAATTATTACCGGATTCTGAATTGTTTTGGATTGACAAATGTGGTCATGCTGCCATGATGGAACGTCCAGACGAGTTTAATAGAATTTTGGATTCCTGGTTGCAGAAAAGAAAGTTTTAAAGGCTGGATGAAGTTGAAGTTGAAGTCGAAGACGAAGTTGAAGTTGAAATGAAAACGGAAGGTGATAATTGAAGGTGAAAAGGTTGTTTTAAATTAAGGATTGCAAACTGAAGATTTATAGTACATGTTGATTAAAACTGCCGAATTTGTCATAAGCAATTCTGAAGTGGCTAAATGCCCTAAAGAGTTGTTGCCTGAATACGCCTTTATTGGACGTAGTAATGTCGGCAAGTCCTCGTTGATCAATATGCTTACTGGTCGTCATAATCTGGCCAAGACTTCTGGAAGGCCCGGAAAAACACAACTTATCAATCATTTTATAATCAACAAAAATTGGTTTTTGGTCGATCTTCCAGGTTATGGTTATGCAAAAGTATCTAAAACCGCAAAGCGGAAGTTTCAAAAATTCATTACCAATTATTTTGAAAATCGACAACAACTGGTTTCAGCTTTTGTCCTTATTGATATTAGGCATGAACCACAAAAAATTGATATGGAGTTTATGGAATATTTGGGCATCAAACAGATTCCGTTCTGCATTGTATTCACAAAAGCCGATAAGCTAAAACCTAAAGCTATTGACAACCATGTTGAAGTATATGCGCAAGAACTCTTAAAAACATGGGATGAACTCCCTAAATATTTTGTGACTTCGTCAACCAAGTCTCTTGGAAAAGATGAAATTCTCCAATTTATTGAGGATACTAATATTCAAATTAATAGTTTAAGAAGCCTTTAACTCTTCACATCCAAAGCATCGCGCAAGGCATTGCCAATGAGCATAAAAGCCATCACTAAAATCATAATGCACAAACCCGGTATGATGGCTAAATACGGCTCGCCAAGGATAATATAATTATAGTGGTCTTTTATCATGGCTCCCCAACTTGCCATAGGAGGTTGAGCTCCAATACCCAAAAAACTTAACCCACTTTCAATTAGTATGGCAGCCGCAAAATTTGCTGCAGAAATGACAATAACAGGGGCCATAATATTAGGCAAAATATGCCGCGTTATAATTCTAAAATCATCAAATCCCAAAGCTCTTGCTGCGGTAACATACTGCATCTCTTTAACGCTAATCATTTGTCCTCTAACCACTCTAGCTACTTCTACCCACATGGTTAATCCAACGGCTATAAAAACTTGCCAATAGCCCTTACCGAGCACCAATGTTATGGCAATTACCAGCAGTAAGGTTGGAATAGACCATGTTACGTTGATGATCCACATAATCACAGCATCTGTTTTGCCCCCAAAATAACCAGCCACACTACCCATAATAATTCCAATAATTAGGGAAATAAAGACGGCGACAAATCCAATAAAAAATGAAATTCGGGAGCCAATTAATATTCTACTTAAATAATCTCTTCCATATTTATCAGTGCCAAAAATGAAGGTTTTTTCTTTTATGTAGTCTTTATAATTTTGATCTGGAAATATATTTAAAGGCAGTGTTTTGCTAACACCTTCAAGTCCATCTGAAGCGTATTCTGTAAAGTCCAAACTTTCATTAGTTACATGATAAGCTGTGATTGGTATTTCAGTTTCTGCATTTTTAATGCCGTAAAATAATTTAGAAAAAAAAGATTGTTGATTTTCTGTTTTGGCAGGAACGGTCAACACTTGCACTTTAAATCCCGGCTTTTTGGAATGTATGGTTAAATGCATTTGATTGGCATTTGGTGAATTGTCAGGAGAAATGACGTATGCAAAAACAGAAATCAATCCAATAATAATGATGATCCATAAACTAAAAACGCCCCAAAAGTTTTTTTTAAACTTTTGAAGCGCCAAATGTGTTAATGAGTTATGATTTAGACTCATTTATGCTTACTCTTTTACAGTAGTGGTAGCCACTTTTGTTTTAATGGCATAAGTCATTTTTAAGTCGTTTAAAACATTTAAAGCTTCTTCCATATAGACATCTTGACTTAAATTTTGATGCCAACGATCACGTTTTTGTTTTAAAACGGAATCTTTTTCCATTAATTTCACTTCATAAGGTAAGGAGTTAAAGGTAAGGTTCGTTTTGTAATCAGATAGTTTTTCAAAACGTTTGGCTTCTTCTTCATTTATTTTTAAGGTCGCTTTATAGTCGTCATAATTTAATGAAAAACTTTCCCTATCCCTTATTTTTTGAACCCATTGAGCATTTTCATCAATTAGTTTAAGTTGCTCATTATTTGCCATACGCTCTTTGCTTTTGGCAATTGTAGCATCATAGTCGTAATAATTTTCCCAAACATCATAAGGAACTGCTTCAATTTTATCCCATTTCAAAGGGTTTTCCTGATCTTTTTCGCCTATATTGATATAACTGTAACGATCGGGAACCACAACATCACTTTTCACACCTTCCAATTGTGTGGAACCTCCATTGATTCTATAAAATTTTTGAGTCGTAAACTTTAAAGCGCCCATATCGCCGTTGCTATTGTTTCTTACCATTCGGTTGAGATCCAAAACATTTTGAACCGTTCCTTTTCCATAGGTTTGTTTACTGCCAATAATAATGGCTCTCTTGTAATCCTGCATAGCTGCTGCCAAAATCTCGGAAGCCGAAGCCGACAATTCATTGACCAAAATAACAAGTGGACCATCCCAAGTTATGGAGCGATCGTTGTCATTAAGCACTTCTTTTGGCGCTCCTGCTGTTTTAACCTGTACAATAGGGCCGTTTTTAATAAACAATCCACCCATATCCACAACGGTTTGTAAAGAACCTCCTCCATTGTTTCTTAAATCTAGTACAAGACCTTCAATTCCTTGCTCTTTTAACCGTTCAATTTCCAATTTAATATCTGAAGCGGCGTTTCGTTTTTTATAATCTTCAAAATCAACATAAAACTTAGGCAAGTTAATAACTCCATACGTTTTGCCATCTTTAACTACTATTGAAGATTTTGCATAGGTTTCTTCAAGCTCAACAATATCTCTTGTAATTGATATATCTTCGGTAGTGCCATCCACTTTTTTTAAGGTCAATATCACCTTAGTTCCTTTAGGTCCTTTTATAAACTTTATGGCATCGTCCAACCGCATTCCAACAATGCTGACACCCTCTTTTTCATTTTCCTGTCTTACTTTAAGAATTTGATCGCCAACTTCCAATTCATTTTGCCTCCAAGCTGGACCGCCACTAATAATTTCGTTCACTAAAATGGCATCCATCTTTTTTTGGAGTCTTGCTCCTATGCCTTCAAAATTACCCGACATTTCCACATCAAACCGATCTTTGTCTTCTGGTGCAAAATAAAACGTATGTGGGTCAAATTCTTCTACAATGGCATTTATGTACACAGCAAACCAATCTTTGCGCTCTCTTTCGTTTATAAATTCATACAATTCGTTTAGCGATTTTAAGGTTGCTTCTCTAGAGTCCTGCTCCAATTGCGAAAGACTTTTCTTGACATTGCTTTTTGTTTCCTCTGTTTTGTTTTCAAATCCTTGAGGATCTAAATCACTCGCATTTTCTAAAGCTTTTTTATCAGAATAGGTGTTGTTCTGTTGTGCTAATAAATCATCGTAATTGGCTATGGTAGAAAATTTAAGCTGTTGTCTCCAACGCTCTTTCATTTCCTTTTTAGTTTTCACATACGACAGATTATCATAATCTGTTAAAAACTCTTCCTTTTGACTATAATCAAATGGATTGCTCAATACGTCTTTATAAATAGCTTTTGATTCTTCTATTCTCTGAAGCAATCTTTCATGTGTCAAATTAAAAAATGAGATGTTATCCTCTTTAATTTCATCATCCAATTTATCTTTATAGGCTTCAAACTCTTTTATATCTGAGTCATAAAAATAGCGTTTGAAGGGGTCCAATTGTTTAAGATAACCTTTAAATACTTGTTCAGAAAACGCATCATTGATATCTTTAGGACTGTAGTGTCCTTCTTGTAAAACATAACTAATCAAACGTATAAGTAATTTGTCTTTATCAGGGTCTTCGAAGGTTTTACTGGTAAAACTACAAGACGCAAAAGCCAGTAATAATGCCAATAATAAAAGTTTATAATTCCTTTTCATAATATCTTTCATATTATTTTTTGACTAAATTAACTGAAAAAATCATGCCAATTAAGTCTATTGCTACTAATTTTTTGTTAAACCCAATATTATAAACGTGTATATCCTAATTTACGTATTTTAGTGCTCTAAAAAAATTAATCAAGAATGTCAAAAAAACCACTTATTTTAATCACAAATGATGATGGTATAACCGCCCCAGGTATTAGAACCCTTATTGAAGTTATGAAAACTATTGGCGATGTTGTTGTTGTTGCTCCCGATAGCCCACAAAGTGGAATGGGGCATGCCATCACGGTAAATTCAACTCTTTTTATTGAAAAAGTCAAAGTTGACCAAGGTAATCAATTGGAGTACAGTTGCTCAGGTACGCCTGCCGATTGTGTTAAATTGGCGGTAAACCAAATTCTTGAAAGAAAACCAGATTTGTGTGTGTCTGGCATTAACCATGGCTCTAATTCTTCAATTAATGTCATTTATTCTGGTACCATGAGTGCAGCCATAGAAGCTGGAATTGAAGGCATTCCTGCCATTGGCTTTTCGTTGCTTGATTACAGTTGGAATGCTAATTTTGAAGCTTCAAAAACGTATATTAAAACAATTGCTGAAAGTGTTTTAAAAGAAGGATTGCCAAAAGATGTGGTTTTAAACGTTAATATCCCCAATTTATCAAAACAAGAGCTAAAAGGCATTAAAATTTGCAGACAAGCACGAGCCAATTGGAAAGAAGAGTTCGACAAACGCAAAAACCCTCAAGGGCGGGTTTATTATTGGCTAACTGGTAAATTTGTAAATTTAGATCATGGGGAGGATACCGATGAGTGGGCTCTTGAAAATGGTTATGTTTCTGTGGTTCCCGTACAATTTGATCTAACAGCACATCAATGTATTCAAACCTTAAACGCCTGGAATATTAATGGTTAAAAAAGAAATTTTTATTGGTTTTTTTGTTGGTCTAATTGCAAATAGTATTGGCTTGATCCTTGCTGCTTTATTCTTGGGTAGAGGAGAAGATATTAGCATGACTTTAAAACAGTCGCTATCTGAAGGCTTGTTTGGCAAGTTGGTTACTATAGGAGCCCTTTTAAATTTAGTCGTTTTTTTTATTTTTATTAAAAAGAAACAAGACTATAGGGCTAGAGGTGTACTAATGGCTACCATTTTGATTGCTATTACAACGTTTTTGCTTAACTTATCCTAAGTTAACTATTTTATGAAGTATTATATTATTGCTGGGGAAGCATCGGGAGATTTGCATGGTTCCAATCTCATGAAGGCATTACAAACACAGGACGTGAATGCCGAATTTAGATTTTGGGGAGGCGACCTCATGCAACAGGTTGGAAACACCCTAGTAAAGCATTATAAATACTTGGCTTTTATGGGGTTTTTGGAAGTTTTATTACATATTAGGACCATTGCCAAAAATCTTTCATTTTGCAAAAAAGATATTGGAGCTTATAGTCCCGATGTCATCATATTTATAGATTATCCAGGATTTAATTTACGAATCGCAAAATGGGCAAAACAAAAAGGTTTTAAAACAGAATATTATATCTCCCCTCAAATTTGGGCCTGGAAAGAAAATCGAATCGAAAGTATTAAAAGAGACATCGATAATATGTATGTCATTTTACCTTTTGAAAAAGATTTTTACGAGAAAAAACATCATTATCCCGTCGAGTTTGTTGGGCATCCTCTTATTGATGCCATTGCCAGTAGACACCAAGTTGACGAATTTGAATTTAGAGCGGAGCACGAATTAAGCGACAAGCCCATTATTGCGCTTTTGCCCGGAAGTAGAAAACAGGAAATTAAAAAAATGCTCAGCATTATGCTAAGTATTGTCGACGATTTTAAAGGCTATCAATTTGTGATTGCTGGCGCTCCTAGTCAGGATAAAAAATTCTACGACTCCTTTATAAAAAATACAAATGTTGCGTTTATTAGCAACAAGACCCATGATTTGTTGAGTGTGTCCTATGCTGCACTAGTGACTTCGGGCACTGCAACTTTAGAAACCGCTCTATTTAAAATTCCAGAAGTGGTGTGTTATAAAGGCAGTTGGCTATCCTATCAAATTGGCAAGCGTCTTGTAAAACATATAAAATTCATCTCTTTGGTCAATTTAATTATGGATAAAGAAGTTGTTACAGAACTTATCCAAGATGATTTCAATACCATGAGATTAAAACAAGAACTGAGCTTAATCTTAGACGATTATGAGCGTATTAAATTCTTTCTAAATTACTTCGATTTGGAGAAAAAACTCGGAGGTAAAGGTGCAAGTGAAAAGACAGCAAAACTTATATTTAAATCGATACATGCCTAATATATCATGAAAAACATTGCCATAATCCTACTTTTAGTGTTTTGTTTTAATAGTTGTAAATCTTCTAAAGGTATTGTTACTAAAAAAACTAAGCCTTTAATAAGTAAAGCCGTAGAAGTGGAAGTTAAAGCTGACCCAGATGTACCCGTTTCCACAATTAAGGAATATATTGTATCTGATCCAGTAAGTCCAATTGAAAACTACAATTCAAAAACCGATATTATTATTAATTATGCCAAACAATTTGACGGTGTAAGTTATAAATACGGAGGCACTACCAAAAATGGAATGGATTGTTCTGGACTTGTGTGTACAGCATTTAAAAGCGAAGCCATTTTATTACCAAGAAGCTCCAAAGACATGGCAGGTGTTGGAAACTGGATTGAAGTTAATCAAGTAGAAAAAGGTGACCTTCTGTTTTTTGCAACAAAAAGAAACAGTCGCGAAATAAATCATGTTGGTCTTGTTACAGAAGTGCGTCCAGGCTTTATTGAATTTATACATTCTACTATTGGTGCTGGTGTAATTGTTTCCAATTTGGCCGAACGCTATTGGCACTCTACTTTTGTGCAGGCCAGACGCGTTTTATAAAACTTATTTTAGTAATTTCAATTTATGAAGTTGCTCAATTTTGTCATTTTAAAACTGACGCTTTGTTTAAGTGCTGGAATCTTATTTGCACGTTTTGGAACCATTTCTTTAAATCATTCTTTAAGTCTTACTTTCGTTTTATTAATAGTTTTAGCACTTGTCTTTTTTGTTTCAAAAAATCAACTCAAAAAAACGATATGGTTTGGACTTGTAGCATTTATGGCCACAATAAGCTTAGGAACTTTAGTTTATAATCTTCACAATCAACAAAACTTTAAACACCATTATTCCAATTATATTTCTAGTGACAATAATACTGAAGATAGAATTACTTTCAGAATCAGAGAAAAACTGAAACCTGGAAATTTCTACAACAAATACATTATTGATATCTTAAAAGTCAATGAAGAAACCGTTTTAGGAAAGTCGCTTTTAAACGTACAAATTGATTCCACGCAACCAACTTATAAAGTCGATGATGTTTTTATAACTTCTTCTCCTTTAAAAGAATTGATCCAACCCCTAAACCCCAATCAGTTTAATTATAAAAACTATCTAGAAAAGCAATATGTCTATCATCAAATTTTCACTGAAAACCATTCGCTTTTAAAATTGACATCCAACAAGCATACCCTTTTTGGTTATACTAATGCATGGCGTGAAACCATTAATACCAAATTAAAACGATACCATTTTAAAGCGGATGAACTGGCCATAATCAATGCGCTTTTACTAGGTCAACGCCAAGATATTAGTGAAGAGATTTATAATAGTTACACCAAAGCGGGAGCGATTCATATTTTAGCGGTCTCTGGGTTGCACGTTGGGATTGTATTATTGCTTTTAAATTTTGTGTTTAAACCTATTGAATATATTAGACAAGGAAAGCTCATTAAGGTGCTCGTCATACTATCGATCCTTTGGGGTTTTGCCATTATAGCGGGTTTATCTGCTTCGGTAACAAGAGCCGTTACTATGTTTAGTATTGTTGCTATTGCCATGCATTGGAAAAGACCGACTAACGTTTATAATACCTTAGCGATTTCAATATTCTTTTTATTGCTGTTTAAGCCCATGTTTTTATTTGATGTTGGGTTTCAGTTGAGTTATCTGGCAGTTTTGTCCATTGTTGTCATTCAGCCTCTTCTTTATGAGCTTTGGAAACCTAAATTTAAGGTATATGATTTTTTCTGGAACATCTTTACGGTCACCATTGCAGCACAATTTGGAATCGTTCCCATAAGCCTCTATTATTTTCATCAGTTTCCCGGCCTGTTCTTTATTTCAAATCTTTTGATCATTCCGTTTTTAGGGATTATTCTTGGTTATGGAATTATATTGATCCTGCTTGCCTTGATAAATTTACTTCCTGAATATGTTGCCACCCTTTACGGACATATTATTACTTCAATGAACAGCATTGTAGACTGGGTAGCTCGACAAGAGCAGTTTTTGTTTAAGGACATTTCGATTTCCATGCTTCAGGTGTTTGTATGGTATGTCCTATTAATAACCTTTGTGAAATTTTTAAAACAAAAAACCTTTATAAACTTAAGATTAATGTTGATTTCGGTTTTACTTTTACAAGGTGTATTTATTTATAATTCCTATACAAATTCAACTCATGAATTTATCATATTTCACAAAAGTAGATTTACAGTACTAGGCGAAAAGACCAATAGAGAACTTAAAGTCTACTCTAATTTAGACCGTTTAGCAAGGGCCCATGACCCTGTCATCAAAAATTTTAAAATAGGTAATTTTATAACCCATATTAAAGAGGATACTATTACAACTGTTTATCAAATTAATGGTAAAAAGCTTTTGGTTATTGACAGTTTTGGAGTTTATAATATCAAAACCTTTAAGCCCAATTATGTGCTTTTAAGAAACTCGCCTAAAATAAATTTGAACAGATTGATTGATTCCTTACAGCCCGAATTCATCATAGCCGATGGCAGTAATTACAAATCCTATATAGATCGTTGGGAAACTACTTGTACTAAACAAAAACTCCCTTTCCACAAAACGAGTGAAAAAGGAGCATTTATGATAAGGTAAGTTTTTTATCCTTTAAATTTAGGAACAAAAGTAGTAGCATAATTATTGAAATCTTCTTGGGTTTTCAATTCTTTATGCTTGTCTTCGCCAAAAAGTTTTAAAAACAATTCAATTTCTTGGGGCGTTTTATAACCTATAATCGAGGTTAACAAATTCCCTTTTTCATCAAAATAAACTACTGTAGGATACGAATTGACTCTTAAATAATACGCAAATTCGTGAACCCCGTTACGCCTATTAGCCAATTCTTCTTTATAGTTAGGATTACCATAAGTTTTCCCATTATAAGTTAGTTTTGAATTTCCTTCTGCATTAAATTTCACAGCGTAAAAATACTGATTGATATATTTTGCAACATCTGGGTTTTGAAAGGTGTTTTTATCGAGCATTTTGCATGGACCGCACCAATTGGTATAGACGTCCATTACAATTTTTTTAGGGCTTTTCTTTTGAAGCTCAATAGCTTCATCTAGCGACATCCATTTGACGCCCTGTGCTATAACACTAGCCGAGGTTAGCACTGTGAATAATAATATATATCTTAATTTTTTCATTATAGTAGTTGTTGCAAATTTATACGAACTTACAAAAAACGCTCCTAAAGCGGAGCATTTTGAGATTATTTTAACGGTATTATCGATTAACGGACACCATGCATCAGCTTTCTAATTACCGGACGCAAAAGTGCAGATAAAATTCCTAAACCTACAGCAACGGCCGTTAACAACCAGAAGAAGTAGCTCAATCCTTCATCTCTAGCTATTCCTTCAGACGCTTCTCCAAAAACACCTGCCATCTTCATTCCTATGGCAACGGCTAAATACCAAATACCAAACATCATAGCAATCATTCGGCCCGGAACGAGCTTACTAACATAGGATAAGGCAACGGGTGAAATACATAACTCTCCCATAGTATGAAAGAAATACACCAAAATCAACCATATCATACTTACAGAAGCTGTTTTAGCTCCTACAGGAATAGATGCCGACCCAATGGCCACACATGCCATTCCTAGTCCCAATAAAACCATTCCAATGGCGTACTTCATATTGGCATTGGGGTTATACTTACTTTCCCACCATTTAGAAAACAAGGGAGCGAAGGCAATAATAAATAACGAATTGAGTACTCCAAACCAAGAAGCTGGTACTTCAGCTATGTCCTTCATGAATTCAGTATAAAGCATCCAAATGGCAATAGCCCAAATAATAACAAAACTAGCTGTTAAAAATATGTTGGATTTGGCATATTTCGAAAATGTTTGTTTAAACAATAACCCTAGCACCCATGAGATGATGCCTAACGGAATTAAAGTCATTAAAGAATTAACAATTTTAAAGATTAAGGCTGAATCTCCTTCCAAAACCCTTTGCGTATAATCTCTTGCAAAAATGGTAAGTGATCCCGGAGCTTGTTCGAATATGGCCCAGAAAAAGATCGTGACAAATGCAAAAAATATGACGGCAAGCATCCTATCTCTTGTAATAAAATCATATTTAGGTATTCGAATAATTAAAAGAAGAATAAATAGGAACAACGCCATTAAGATAACAATTGTCGATCCATCCAAACCAAATAAACCAAAATCAAATAGATTATATGCTCCTTCTGAAATTTTAGAAATGGGGTCATTCAAAATCCAAGCTAATCCTAATACGGCAGCAACAACAATTATAGCTAATTGTCCACTTGTAAACGGATTTAACTTTGGCTCTCCTTCTTTTAATTCTTGTGAAACGCCTTCGATCTTAATAGGTTTTAATCCTATATCTCCAAAAATATTTTGGGCAAACCAAAACTGTAATAGCCCAAATAACATAAATATTCCGGCAAGACCAAAGCCCCAACTCCAACCTACAACTTCACCCAGGTAACCACATAATAAAATTCCCAAAAACGCACCGGCATTGACGCCCATATAAAAAATGGTGTAAGCACCATCCTTCTTTTCAGATCTGTGCTTATACATTTCAGAAATAATAGAGGTCATATTAGGTTTAAAAAACCCACTGCCAAAAACCAGCAATGTCAAACCCGTATAAATAAAGAAAGGAGCCTCCAATGCCATACAGGCATGACCAAGCGTCATCAATAAAGCCCCTACTGCGACAGCATATCTAAACCCTATTATTTTATCCGCAAAATAACCGCCAAGCAAAGTTGACAAATACACTAAAGAGGTGTAAGTCCCAAAAATGGCAAAGGCATGTTCTCGCGGCCAACCCCAGCCTCCAGATCCATCATCCATTAGGGATGCCGTAAAAAACATAACCAATAAGGCTCGCATTCCGTAATAGGAAAAACGCTCCCACATTTCGGTAAAAAATAATACAAATAATCCAGAGGGATGGCCAAGAACTGTGCTCTTAAAAAATTGGTCTGTTGAGTTTTCGGTCATAGTTTGAGTATTAGGTGATTACTGTGTACAAATCGAAATTGTTGTTTTATTCATCGCGCAAAACCCGTTCATTGTCCTCTGCACCATGAGTCAAAACTTCCAATTTCTTTCTGAATATCATGACCAATAACCCAAATAGAACACAAAAAATAGCGATACTTGTAAAAATGGTATATTCTCCATAATTTTCTGAAGCCTCTCCCAGTAAACCGGCTAGTTTGTTACCTAAACCTGTCATCGCGAAATATACACCCATCATCAAAGACGCATATTTTAATGGTGCCAATTTAGTAATATAGGACAGGGCAACTGGAGAGAGTGATAACTCTCCTACAGTATGGAATAAATAAGCTAAAATCAACCAGTACATTGCAGATGAGCCATTAGCTTCATATTGTGCAGCAGCAGCGGTCATAAAGAAAAAACCAGTTCCCATTATAATAAGACCGACTATCATTTTAAAAAGAGAAGAGGACACTTTGCCCTTCAGTTTTCTATTGGCCCAAAAAAGAGCAACTGTTGTTCCTAAAAAGATGATAAACATGGCATTCAGCGATTGAAACCAAGAAGCTGGAACTTCCCAACCCATTAGCATTCTATTCGTTTTTTCTGAAGCATAAATATTCATTAATCCCCCTGCTTGTTCAAAAGCCCCCCAAAAGACAATAACTAATAAAAAAGAGACCAGTAATACAATAACTCTGTCTTTTTCAATTTTTGTCAATGGTTTTTTCATGACCTCCTTGTCAACTTCATTTTGAGAAGCACCTAAATAATTACCTACATCTTTTAAATGTTTTTGACCAGCCCAATATTGAATTAATCCAGCCAACATTCCAATAGCAGCAAGTCCAAAACCGTAATGCCAGCCATGAACTTCACCAACATATCCTACAATTAAACTAGATAAAAATGCTCCTAAATTAATCCCAATATAAAAAATTGTAAACCCTTTATCCCGTCTAATATCTCCTTGCTTATACAAACCTCCAACCATTGTTGAAATATTAGGCTTCAACATTCCAACTCCAGCTATAATCAACGCTAATCCAGAGTAAAATGCCCACATGGTCTCAATCGATAGAATTCCGTGTCCAGCGACTAATAGTATTCCACCAACAAAAACAGATTTTTTTTGTCCTAAAAATTTATCAGCAATCCAACCTCCAGGTATAGATGAAACATAAACTAACATGGTGTACCACCCGTACAATGCCAAGGCGTCCCCATTACTCCACCCTAAACCTGCGTTACCACCTTGAGTTTCGGCAACCAAATAAAGAACCAATATGGCACGCATTCCATAAAAGGAAAAGCGTTCCCACATTTCAGTAAAAAATAATACATATAATCCAACGGGATGTCCAAAGAGTTCCTTTTGATGAGGTAATTTTATCGTAGCTTGTGGCATAAGTAATTTTGTTATTAGTAAAAGTTAGTTTGTTTAGTATTGATGTAGGATAATTTTTGATGTTTTACACAAAAATCAATCCTGAATTTTTAATAAAATAATGCCAAGTTTACTAAAAATTATGCAAAAAGCCCCAACTATTAACAGTTAAATATGCAATATTAATGAACACCTTAAATTTTACAGGCAAGAATGGTATCTTTGTTCGTCTAAAGTAAAGTTTAATGAGCAAAACGATTGATGGGTTTTCAAAACTTTCCAAATCCAAAAAAATTGATTGGATAATCAATTCTTATTTCGACAATAAAGAAGATGCCCGAACCGTCTTAAAACAATATTGGAATTCCAATGACAAACTCCAACAGCTACACGATGAGTTTATTGAAAATACCATCACTAATTATTATTTACCACTTGGGGTTGCTCCTAACTTTTTAATTAATGGCAGAGTCTATACCATTCCCATGGCTATAGAGGAAAGTTCGGTTGTGGCAGCCGCCAGTAAAACGGCCAAATTTTGGGCAGATCGAGGCGGTTTTAAAGCTGAAGTACTTT
Organism: Flavobacteriaceae bacterium LMO-SS05; assembly: GCA_051814705.1. Lineage (GTDB taxonomy): Bacteria > Bacteroidota > Bacteroidia > Flavobacteriales > Flavobacteriaceae > Geojedonia. The sequence continues at coordinate 1,044,896 of JBPWQW010000001.1, read as the reverse complement.
CTACCACAAAAGTTGGTCAGGTTCACTTTATGTTTCATGGTGATTTTAAAGCACTAGAACAGTTTTTTATAGCTGTGAAGCCAAAACTTATCTATGAAACCAAAGCCATTACCAAAAATATGGAGTCCCGCGGAGGTGGCATTTTGGATATTGAGTTACGCGATAAAACCAAAGATCTTAATGGGTACTATCAGCTTCATGCTACATTTGAAACCATGGATGCCATGGGGGCAAACTTCATCAATTCCTGTTTGGAGCAGTTTGCAATAACATTTAAAGTTGAAGCTCTACATTTTGAATTGTTTTCTGAAAAAGAAAAGCAGATTCAAATCGTGATGAGTATTTTATCCAATTATGTACCTGAGTGTTTGGTGAGGGCTGAAGTAAGTTGTAAGGTAGAAGATTTATATGATGACGAATCCATTTTAGCTCAAGAATTTGTTTCAAATTTTATGCAGGCCGTAAAAATTGCCGAAGTAGAACCCTTTCGAGCTGTAACCCACAATAAAGGCATCATGAATGGGATAGATGCCGTAGTTTTGGCAACGGGTAACGATTTTAGAGCTGTAGAGGCAGGGGTTCATGCCTATGCTTCTCGTCATGGGTCATATACTAGCTTGACTCATGCGAAGGTTGAACAGGGCATTTTTACATTTTGGATTGAAATTCCACTGGCACTCGGTACCGTTGGCGGATTAACAAGTTTACATCCGCTCGTCAAATTGGCATTAGAACTACTGCATCACCCAACAGCCAAAGAATTAATGCAAATTGTTGCTGTTGCCGGATTGGCTCAAAACTTTGCAGCCTTACGTTCGTTAACAACTACTGGAATTCAACAAGGACATATGAAAATGCATCTGATGAATATTTTAAACCAGTTTAAAGCAAGTCAAGACGAAAAAGATCAACTTATTGAGCATTTTAAAACTCATGTCGCAACTCATAGTGCGGTTGTTGAGGCTATTCATAATTTAAGAAAATAAATGTGGCTTCGACTACCTGCCCGTTCGGGGGTGGGCGCTCAGCTACCAGAAAATTGACTATATTCAATAATCAAAAGATTTCATGCCAAAAGGATTTGTTTATATATTAGAATGCTGTGATGGCACTTTTTATACGGGAAGCACCCTAGATGTTGAAAAACGTTTTCTAGAGCATCAAGACGGCAGAGGAGCCAATCATACAAAAAAAAGGTTACCGGTCCAATTGGTTTATATTGAAGAGTTTCAACGAATCGATGAAGCCTTTTATAGAGAAAAACAAATTCAAGGTTGGAGCAGAAATAAGAAAATAGCCTTAATTGACAAACACTATCAAGACCTGCCCAAACATTCAGAATGCAGAAATAAAAGTCACTATAAAGAGTGGCTTCGACTACGCTCAGCCACCGATCAAGATTTAAATTCAACTCCAGAAAAACAACAACGACTACGCTCAGCCACCGATCAAGATTTAAATTCAACTCCAGAAAAACAACAACGACCACGCTCAGCCACCGATCAAGATTTAAATTCAACTCCAGAAAAACAACAACGACTACGCTCAGCCACCGATCAAGATTTAAATTCAACTCCAGAAATACAACAACGACTACGCTCAGCCACCGATCAAGATTTAAATTCAACTCCAGAAAAACAACAACGACCACGCTCAGCCACTGATCAAGATTTAAATTCAACTCCAGAAAAACAACAACGACTACGCTCAGCCACCGATCAAGATTTAAATTCAACTCCAGAAAATCAACCACGACTACGCTCAGCCACCGATCAAGATTTAAATTCAACTCCAGAAAAACAACAACGACCACGCTCAGCCACCGATCAAGATTTAAATTCAACTCCAGAAAAACAACAACGACCACGCTCAGCCACTAACAACAAAGACAGCAACGATATACATTCTAATAATCAAAACAAATCGGTAGCTGAGCGTAGTCGAAGCTACAGCAACGGAAAACTTTTGCTCACCGGAGAATATGTAGTGCTTGATGGAGCGCTTTCCCTTGCTCTTCCTACTCAATATGGCCAAGCTCTAATTATTGAGCCTATTGACAAACCAAAACTTATTTGGAACAGCTTTGATGAGAAAGGCAAGGTTTGGTTCGAGGATGAATTTACACTACAAAATGGGATGCTGAAACACCTACCCGAACAGCAGGCGGGAGTTCAGCATGACAATGCCATTTCAAATCGATTGCTTCAAATTTTAAACGTGGCCCAAAAGCTTAATCCCGACTTTTTAAATGGAACGCATGGGTTTAAGGTTGAAAGTAAACTGTCTTTTCCTAGAGAATGGGGGCTGGGTTCTTCTTCTACGCTTATAAACAATATCGCCAATTGGGCAAACGTTGGAGCCTACCAATTACAAGAACTCACTTTTGGTGGCAGTGGTTATGACATTGCTTGTGCACAACATGATTCTGCGATCACCTATCAACTTCTCAACAACAATAGTAAGACTCAAAAACGCCTACCCGCCCATGAAGCTGGAGTTCGAGGTGGCAACCCTCTAGTCCATCAGGTTGATTTTAATCCAAAATTTAAAGATTGCTTATATTTTGTCTATTTAAACAGAAAGCAAGATAGTAGAGAAGGTATTGAACAGTACAAGAAAAACACGACCAATCTTTTAAATGAAATTTCTAAAATTAGCAGTATCACTTTAAAAATGATTGACTGCAAACAACTGGACGAGTTTGAAGCCCTAATACAGCAACATGAATCCATAATCTCTAACATTATCAACTTACAACCTGTGAAAGACCACCTTTTTAAGGATTTTAAGGGCTGTATAAAAAGTCTTGGCGCTTGGGGTGGTGATTTTATTATGGCGACGTCAAAAATGAATCCAACGGCTTATTTTAAAGGCAAAGGATTTGAAACGGTCATTCCTTTTGAACATATGGTTTTAAAATAAAAAAGCTCTGCAGTGCAGAGCTTTTATTTAATATTTATAATAAGCCTATTAATAAAAATTTGCTCTATTATCTTCAATTTTGGCAGCTTCTTTAAGTGCGTTATAAACTTTTGCTTGAGCACTATTTACTCTGGCAGTAGTTAATCTGCTTGTATTTGCTTGATAGTTTTCTAATTTAGGAGCATCAGTAACTTTGGTGACTTCAATAATAAATACACCTTTACTACCATCAATTAATTTGGACGTTTCTCCTTGTTTTAAACCAAAGGCTGTTCCAACGACTCTAGGCTCTTGTCCAGCTCCTGAAAGTGTTGGAGCTTTCATGTTTAAAGCAGCTGCTGTTGATACCGAAACATTTTGATTTTTTGCAACCTCATCGACGGTGGTTGCTTTAATTTTTTCTCTAATAAGTTTGGCCTTCTTTTCTTTTCTAATTTCTGGAATAGCAGTTACCGAGGCGTTTTGGACCGACATCAATCCCTTTTTGTTTATTGATGCCAATTGCACCATAACATAACCACCATTTGGAATAGAAAACCGTTTATAGTCTCCTGCTTTTGTAGCGCCATCGAAAGCCCAACGCACAATAGCTCTTTGACTTCCTAAACCTGGTATAGATTCCTGTAACTCCCCAATTGTGTTTACAGGTTTAACTTCATAGTTGTTTTTTGCAGCAACTTCGTGAAAATCTTGATCCTGAATCGCGATTTCAAATTTTTGTGTTGTATTGAAAAGATCATTAACAGTTTTTTCAGAAGGCTCTATCTTACGGGCAATGGTAGCCACTTTAATAGCTCTTGATTTGTTTTTTTGATCTAATATTTCAATAATATGATATCCAAAATTTGTTTTTACAACCCCAATATCACCCTTATTGCGTTCGAACTCAAAATCGTTAAATGGTTTTACCATGGTATTGTAGGGGTGAAAATCATATTCGCCTCCATTTTGAATACTGCCTTGATCTGAAGAAAAAGCAGTCACTAATTGAGGGAATTTAGAACGGTTTGCTTTAATAACTCCCAAAAGGCTATCTGCAGTCTTTTTGGCTTCAACATCGGTTCTTGTTATTGTAGGGTCTGCACTTGCAGCTCCAATAAATGGAATTAAAATGTGTCTGACTTTAACGGAGTCTGGCAATTGTGTTTCTGCAACAACTTTTGACAATTTAAAAAATTGCCCATCTTTATAAGGCCCGTATATTTGATTCTCATTAAGACCAAAAATACTATCGGCTATGGCAGTTGGTAAGTTAGATTTAAATAAAAATTTGTCATTAAATTTAATATCTGAATTTCCATTTACAAAATTTTCAATATCACTGGTGTTTTTAAATCCTGCTATGGTATCGTTGGTTTTTGTATCTGCATTATAAACTACTGTATTATCCAACAAAGACATCAACCCTGCTTTGATTTCAGTTTCATCTTCAACACTAGCCACCTCGCTAAACTGGACAAAATTGATATCTCTTGAAGCTTCTATTTCATATTTCTTTTTGTTCTCTTTAATATATTTGGTGATGTCTCCTTTAGTGACTTCAACTAAACTATCCGGGATACTGGTGTAAGGTACTAAAGCATATTTTATATCGACCAAACGATTTTCTAAACCATAATCTACTTCTCCTTCAACGAAGGTTGCGTTGATTCCTGCTTTAATCATATTAAAATAGGTTTGTTGCAAGGCATTTGTAGCAATAGACTGTTCATTGTTCACCCATTCGGCATAGTTAATGGCACCATTACCAATTGGTGATCGTTGAGGAGAGATTGCTTTTAAATTGGCAATAAATTCATTTAATTTAGCCTCGTCAAAAAGACCTGCTTCATTGTTAAATTCTGGAAAACTTGAGAAACTAGCTTTTAATAAATCCCGCATATGATCTTGCTCAACATTTAATCCCAATTTTTCAAATTGACTTTCAAGTAGTGTTCTTCTTACCACTTGGTCATAAACATTGTTCATGGCTTGAGTTGATGTAGCATTTGGACCCAATTGTCTTTGCATAACCTCAACCTGATTCATAAATTCTTCACGATTTATATCTTTGCCATTTATGGTTGCAACGATATCCTGTGATCCAAATAATGAGTTATTTCCACTACCATCGAACAAGCCTGAAAGTACGAACGAAAACAGGGCTAAACCAATAATAAGAATTAAAAACAGTGAACGCTGTCTGATTTTATTTAAAATTGCCATTTTTGTAGTATAAGTTTATAAAATATAAGTGCGCGAAAATACCATTTTCTATTAAATAATAAAAGTAGAATACCAGATTTTATTGGAATATAACGATTTACTCTTCGTTAAGAATTTTAAGTGCCACAACGTCGATTTTTGTTGAGGATACTTCAAGAATCGTAAATAGAAAATTTTCAATGATTATTTTATCGTTTACTTTTGGAATTTCTTCTGTTTCATCAACAATCAATCCACCAATGGTTTCATAATTTTCACATTCTGGAAGGTCAAGTTTATAGGTTTCGTTAATGTAATCCACCTCCAAGCGCGCAGAAAATTTATAATTGAAATCGTCAATCTTTTCTTCAATTAATGCAATAGTATCATGTTCATCTTCAATTTCACCAAAGAGTTCTTCAACAATATCCTCTATAGTCATGATTCCAGAAGTTCCGCCATATTCGTCAATAACTACAGCAATACTTTTTCGTTTTTTTATCAATACACTTAATACATCTTTTACCAATATGGTTTCAGGTACAAACTCAACTGGTAAAACTATGGATTTGATGGTTTTGGGTTTTTTAAATAATTCAAAAGAATGAATGTAACCCAATATATCATCGATGGTTTCATTATAAACCAAAATTTTTGATAGTCCAGAAGACGTGAATATTGAGTTGATATTTTTTATGGAATCATTGGCCTCAACGGCAATAATTTCGGTGCGAGGCACCATAACTTCTCTAGCTTTGACCTCTGAAAATTCTAGGGCATTCTGAAAAATTTGTATTTCGCTATCGACTTCTTCATTTGCCTCAACCGATTCCATTTGCTCACTAATATAGTTGCCAAGTTCAACTTTTGTCAATACCAGTTGTACATTATCGCCTTCGGTCTTAAAAAATCGTCTAAGGATATTATCTGAAATCCAAATAACAAAATTGGTTACATAATAAAACAACTGATAAAACACATAGGCGGGAATTGCAAAAAACTTTAAAAAACTATTGGCATAGATTTGAAAAAAAACCTTTGGCAAAAATTCGGCAGTAAATAAGATAATTAGAGTAGAAATTATGGTTTGGCTCAACAAACTTAAATCTGTAAATAGATAGTTTAAAAAGCCAGAAGGCGTTGGCAGCATGGATTGAAACCATTCCACCAGTAAATCACCCATTAAAAACCCATAAACAACCAATGCTATATTGTTTCCAATGAGCATTGTGGCTATAAATTTTGAAGGTTTGGCTGTTAGCTTGGTTAGGATTTTAGCTAAAAAATCATTCTGCTTTTTTTCAATCTCAATATGAATTTTATTAGACGAAACATAAGCAATCTCCATTCCCGAAAAAAAGGCCGATGAAATAAGCGTTGTTATTATAATTAGAATAGAGAAGTCCATAGCTTAATGCTTGTTTCTATCCTCAATCTTTTTCCTGAATCGTTTCCTGAAGAAAAACATAAACAGAGCTAATGCCACAAAAAGCAACGATATATAAGATTTATTTCTGTCTATATTCCAACTTGTGATGGCTTCATACAAAAACAAGATGGCAAAAAAGATATAGGCGTATTGAAAAAATTTAAGAAGTTTCATATGTCAGATATTAATTAGACAAAGATAATTAATTTATTGGTCTATATCTGCGCTTCCACTTCCTTCTAATATTTCGTAGTTTTCAAATCTAATATCCGAATCAAAGATATTGCCTCTTCCAGAATTACCTGAGGCAAAACTAAAGCGTACAGGTGAGTTTGTAAATAACTGTTCTCGCTTTTGATCGTAATACATTTGTTCGGCAAACAAGGTGTCTTTTGTATAAGTCATTAAAACCACATTGCCCTGTAAGTCAATCAAGTTTGTCTCGCTATAACTAATGGCGTAGTCGGCAAGCACAACACTTTTATGGTTTTCGTTATCAAAAAGATTGAGGTGAATACCATCTGGAAATTCAGAAAACGCAAATTCCCTATTAGAATAATCCAGCATTTTAGGGCTTATTAAATTTGCTTTAATCTTGCCAGAATCGGTATATTTTAAATTAATGTTTTTGGCTTCTCCCACTGGACCGTTTTGCAAAACACCAATTTGCTGAACCTGCTTAAAATTATTTTTACATGAAAAAAGTATGGTTGTAGCCAATGCTACAACCATACTTAATAATTTATTTGTTTTTTTAATTTTCATCTAGAGATTAGGCACTGTTACACTCGCTCCAATCCAACAACCAATTCTAATGGTTTGCCCTTGATTTCCTTTTGAGAAAATATCAGATCTCGTTGGTGCTTTAGCTTCATAATTCGCTATGGATTGGGAAGCAGCCGTTTTTAAAGTTCCATCTATTCTACCAGCTTTAGCAGCCTCCTCAGCAGCTAACCAAAACACTGCTCGTTTACTAAACGTGTCATCACCACAGCTATTGGCGCTAGCGGCATACATTGCAGCGATAGCAAGATAGGGTCTTCCATTTGAAGGGTTGAGTCTAATAGATTCCCTATAATATGTTCTCGCTTGGCCATATTGCCCTTTAGATTTTAAACTGCTGGCAATACGTTCAGCCAATTTTCCTTTTTTATAGGAATCTGTTTCTAAATCAAAAGCTTGCTTCATGTAACTTTCAGCTTCTTTGTCTTTATCTTGTTTGAACAGCACAGTGGCCACAAAATATTTAGTGTCGGCAGATGGTGCTACAGCATCATAGGCTTTTACCAATTCAACATATAATGGGTCGTCTGTACATTCTTTATTGTACATTCTACTTACAGCTCGTTTTAACCAAACGGAATCTTTTTTAAATTCTTGAAAATCCTTTTTATACAGAGGTATCAAATTTTCACAATTGGCCAAAATCCCTAATTTAGTATCAATACTTCCAGAGATTTTATCATAAGCCTCTAAATAACTTTCATATTGACTTTTATATTGGTTTTCTTTAGAAGTCAAAGCCTGACCAGCCTCTTCTTTTTGAACAAGTTTGTTTAATTTTAGTGTGTAGTTTTGAATCTCATTTGCGATTTTTTCTGAAACATCGTCATATTTGTCAAATACGTTTTGAACAGGTACTTGTTTGGCTTCAAATAAGTCGACAATGGCAGAAAAATAGATATATAAGGCTTTAGGACTGGTGAAGTTTTCCAAATCTTGTTTGTAACCTTTGTCGGCTTTATCAAATAATTGCTTATCGGTTATGCCAAGTTCTTTTCTGTTATCATACATTAAAATCACTTTATCGGCAATAACTTCACCTAAGTCATAATTTGAAGGGAAATACTCCAATGCTTTATCCCATAGAACTTCAAGGTCGTTAATATAAGCTACTTTATCATTTCCTGCGGCGTTATCTATTTTATGCATTAAGATTTTCTCACCATAGGCATAAATAGCTCTATTAAACTTTGGACATTTATTTCTAACCTTCATCCAAGGTTCATAAGCCTCATCATATCTTTTGCTTTTATAATAATCTGTAAAGATTGTAAGGTTGTTCATGCATTCTTCGTCCTGCTGTGCGAAACTTACATTAACACTTATAAAAAGTGCTGCCAAAATTATTGTAATTCTCGTTTTCATCATGTGTAGATTAATTGTTAATTATATTTACGTTTTACAAACCACCTATCATTTAAAGATAAGCTAATATTTAAATTGAAAAAGTTCTCCTGAATCAAATTTTGGTTGGTTGTACCTCTCTTTCCGATTTCAAATCCCAAATTAGCATTTGAGAATACATTACCAACTGGTAACCCAACTCCAAAAGATATGCCAAACTCTTTTATGGTTTCATTATTAATTTCTAAACCTGTGTTTTCAAAATGCAAACCTGCTCTGTAGGTCACTCTTTTAAAGTAACTTGAAAAGGAGTTGTAGTCTGGCACTAGAAACCCACCTAACGCTATATTTGAAGCATTTACAAAAGTAGTATTCTCTACACTAAAAATAGGATTTGAAAACTTTTTTGTGTTTTGAAAGGTATATTCTGCACCGACAAACCATTTTCTTGGCTGTCCCAATCCAGCACCAAAAGCTATTCTTGCAGGTAAGGTTAAATCTGTAGTCTTTAAATTATCAGCCTCTAAATTGGCTTCAATGGTATTTACAACAAACTCCTGACCTGTTGATGCGCTAATGACTATTGTTGAAAACGATCTTGAATTGTTAGATGTTAATGTACTTTCTGGAGAATAAGTAAGCCCAGTAATCAGTTCAAGCTTTTTAGTTAACATAGTTTTATAAGAAAGCCCAAGATTGTAATTAAGTCCACTTAAATCAGATCGATTGTTTTCACGGGATTGATTCTGAACTGGGTTATTATCATCGTCATAAACAAACTCTATAACGCTGTTTTGAACATTCCCAAAATTATAGCTTACATCAATCCCCACGCTTAATTCTTCAGATATTTTATATCCCAATCCTAAAAATGTTTTGTTCAAGCCCCCTTCTCCTCTATACCTGTTGGCAATGAGATCATTTTCTTTCGATTCCAATTTATAGCCTACCGATGTATAAGGCAATAAACCAAAACCTACACCAAATTTACCAATTGGAACAGACAGTGTTAAATAATCAAAGGTAGCAGCACTCGTTTTGGCTGAGCCTGAATTCGCTTTTAAGTTTAAACTATTGTTGCTTCCCCCAACAGAGAATTTTACGGGGCGACTTTCCTCGTTAAATGATTTTAAGTTTGGACCAACATATCCTGCAGGATTCCTTAAGTTAACATGGATGCTATCGGTATAAATACTCAGACCACCCATACTTTTATTTTCAACCGTACCTTTAAATTTTAAAGTTCCTATGCCGTAGAACGAATATGGTGAAGATGTGCCTTGTTGTGCGTGTAACTGGAAAGCAAAAAATGCGATCAAAACTATTACAAGTTTTTTTATCATTAGTTTGTATTGAATTCTAAAATATAGTTTAAACCTTCCAAAAGAAAATTTGAGTTGGCAAATATGCTATTTTTTAATTGGTTTGACAAGAAATTGGCGTCTCCACCTGTTAAAATAACTGTTAAATCTGAATATTTATTTTGATATTCATCAATTATACCATCTATTTCTTTTAAAATTCCATTGATCACCCCAGAATGGATAGCGCTAGACGTGCTATTGCCAATGAGGTCTTTTGGTATTTCAGTATCCAACAACGGAAGATTAGCGGTTAAATTATGTAAAGCCTGATATCGCAATCGTACTCCGGGCGAAATGGCGCCTCCAAGGTATTGGTTTTTAGAAGTAATAAAATCATACGTTATACAAGTGCCTGCATCAATTATCAAAACATTTGCCTCTGGAAATTGGTGTACCGCTGCGCTTACCAATGCCAATCGATCCACTCCAAGGGTTTTTGGAGTTTGGTATAAATTTTTAAAAGGAAGTTTAACTTCTGAATCTAAAACCAAAATATTACTTTGTTTTTTAAGGCTTTCGATTTGGGATGGGTCCAATTTTCCAACTGAAGACACAATAACATGTTCTATGTTTGAATAATCGTTCTTTACGGTTTGATAAGCTTCATTAAAATGAGTCAGTTTTGAAGTTTGTTTATGAATCAACTTACCGTGCTTGAAAACAGCAAATTTCACATACGAATTCCCGACATCAACAATTAAATTCATAATGGTAAATAAGCCGTAAACTTACAAAATGATCCAGAATAATTCAATCTCGTTTAACCTAAAAATAACACTTTCATGGAGTTATGCCTGATTTACAAATAATTTGCGACAGGGCTAATTATTTTTTGGTTTCTTTTTGTGAATATTAAAAATGCCCCTATATTTGCAGCCGCAATCAAAGCGACTGGTGCCTTAGCTCAGTTGGTAGAGCAAAGGACTGAAAATCCTTGTGTCCCTGGTTCGATTCCTGGAGGCACCACCACTAAAGACCCGAACTGTTTGTTCGGGTTTTTTGGTTTAAAGCTTTTTCATGTTTCTCTGTAATCATTTTTTCCTAACTTCGACAAAAGCCGTATCTTCATTTTTTGGTAAGAGTATTAACAAAAGAATTTTAAATCCATGCAAAAAACATATTACGATCCCGCCGATCTCAAAAAGTTTGGAAAGATAACCGAATGGAATGAAGAACTTGGCACTAAATTTTTTGAATATTATAATTCCGTTTTTAAAGAAGGTGCCTTATCTGAACGTGAAAAATCGCTGATTGCATTGGCGGTTTCACATACCATACAATGCCCCTATTGTATAGATGCATATACTAGTGATGGATTGAAGCGCGGAATTACCAAAGAAGAAATGATGGAAGCCCTACATGTTGCAGGAGCTATTCGTGGTGGCGCTACTTTGGTGCATGGTGTACAAATGATGAATAAAGTAAATAAATTGGAAATGTGAGCAGACCTTGTAGTTTATATAGTAAACACGTTTGGCTCGGATAACCTGAAAAAAGCCCATAAATCTTATAAATAAAATATTAAATGTTAATGACCCAAAAATCCCTACATAAACGTCAAAGCGATTTGGCAAAAAGCAATAGGCAACTTGAAATTTTATCAAATGGTATATTTCAAAATGGAGACTTGCCAAAGTTTAAGGATAAAATTTCAGAAACAGGTCAATTTCCCTTAAAGGCAAAAAAACTGGAAATCCTACAAATTAATGTAGGCTATATGTGCAATCAGGTTTGCGAACATTGCCATGTGGATGCTGGCCCCGACCGAAAAGAGATCATGACACGCGAGACCATGCAACAATGCTTGGATGTAATTAAAAAAACAGGTGCGTATTGCTTGGATTTAACTGGCGGCGCCCCAGAAATGAACCCCGATTTTAGATGGTTCGTTGAAGAAGCTTCAAAAGCTGGTATAAAAGATTTTATTGTCCGCTCCAACCTTACCATCATCAGGTCTAATAAAAAATATTACGATCTTCCAGAATTCTTTAAAGCTCATAATATTCATGTAGTAAGCTCTATGCCACATTGGACTAGGGGGAAAACAGATAAACAACGTGGAAGTGGCGTGTTTGATAAATCTATTAAAGCCTTAGAACAGCTTAACGCTATTGGGTATGGTATGCCAGGTAGCGATTTGCGCTTGGATTTGGTTTACAATCCATCAGGAGCATTTTTGCCGGGTAACCAAACCGCTTTGGAAAAAGATTTTAAAAAGGCCTTGCTAGAGGATTTTGGCATTCAGTTTCACAACTTATTCGCTATCACAAACTTGCCGATTAGTCGGTTTTTGGATTACTTAATCGCTTCAGAAAATTATGTAGACTATATGTATTCATTAGTTGAAGCCTATAATCCTTCAGCCGTTCAAAATGTGATGTGCACCAATACGCTATCTGTAAGTTGGGATGGCTATCTGTATGATTGCGATTTTAATCAAATGCTGGAGCTCCCTATAAACAGCAAAGTAAAGCACATTTCAGAATATAATGAAGACTTATTAGAGGGTAGAAATATTGTTATTTCCCAACATTGCTACGGATGCACTGCTGGAGCGGGTAGCAGTTGTCAAGGTAGTGTATCTTAAATATATAACATGGGATTATTAAGCAAACATAATGCAAATGGTAATGAAATGGTATTCGATTTCCATTTTCCAACCTCCAAAAAAGCACTCATCATTTTTACTCGAAACCCAGAACTGGGACAATGCAAAACCCGTTTGGCAAAAACCATTGGTGACGAAGCTGCTTTAAATATTTACACCTTTCTGTTGCAACATACGGCTACGACTTCAGCCCCCGTTAAGGCAGATAAATACGTGTATTATTCAGAAACTATTAATAAAAGTGATATTTGGAACACCGATTTTTTCAGAAAAAAACTGCAAACCGGAACAGATTTGGGCTCTCGAATGGCCAATGCCTTTTCTGATTTATTTGGTTTAGGTTATGAAAAAGTGATGATTATCGGCAGTGATTTACTCGATCTTAATCAGAGTCATATTGAACATGCATTTGAACACCTAAACCAACATGATGTGGTTATTGGCCCATCTAAGGACGGTGGTTATTATTTATTGGGAATGAAAATAATGCATGAAAGTATCTTTAAAAACAAAGCTTGGGGCAAAGAGACGGTCTTAAAAGACACGCTACTTGATTTACAAAATAGCGATGTTGAATTATTAGAAGAACTAAACGATATCGATACTTTTGAAGACATGAAACACTACAAACAATTAGAACGATTTTACATTTAATATGATTAGAGAAATACAAGAAACGGTTGAATATCTTCAGGGGAGAGGATTTGACTCACCAGAAATAGGAATCATACTCGGTACTGGCTTGGGGCAATTAATAAATGAAATTGATATTTTGCACGAAGTAAGCTATAATCACATTCCTAATTTCCCAACAGCAACGGTCGAGTTTCACAAAGGAAAGCTCATTTTTGGTGTGCTTGAAGGAAAAAAAGTAATGATCATGCAAGGCCGTTTTCATGTTTATGAAGGCTATTCATTGCAGGATGTAACCTACCCCGTTCGAATTATGGAAAAACTGGGCATTCATACCTTATTAGTTTCCAACGCCGCAGGAGCCATTAACCTTGATTTTAAAAAAGGCGAATTAATGCTTATTGAAGATCATATCAATCTCCTAGGCGATTCACCCTTGGCTTTTAAAGGTGTTGAACAGTTAGGAGAACGTTTTATAGATATGAGTCAGCCTTATGACTTGGAAATAAACTCGAAATTTAAAGCCATAGCTAAAGCTCATCATATTAAGCTTAACACAGGTGTTTATGCCAGTGTTGTAGGCCCACAATTAGAAACCAAAGCCGAATACAGAATGCTTAAAATTATTGGAGCCGATGCTGTGGGCATGAGTACAATTCCAGAAGTTATTGTTGCCAATCATTTAAAATTAAAAGTATCTGCCGTGTCAGTTCTAACAGATGAATGCGACCCAAACAACTTAAAACCGGTTAACGTTTCAGAAATTATTGAAATGGCAGAAAAAGCGGAACCCAATATGATTATTCTTTTTAAAGAATTGATTAAAAATTTATAATGCCATTTAAGTTGATACGCTTCACCTACTGATTATTCAGGTTTTGTACTACACTTACAATGATATCAATAATAAAATCAAATTGAAATTTAACATAAAAATATTCTAATATATAAAATCTAATTATGAGCTATTTAGAAACCACACACGACGTTTATAAAGAAGCAGCCCTAACTCCAGATGTTGGGTTGTGCTGCACAACGAACCCTATTTGGGAATTACCAGGGTTAAAGATTCCAAAAATAATGCAAGAAATGAACTATGGTTGTGGCAGTACCGTTCACGCTCGCGATTTAACCAACAATCCCAAAATGTTATACGTTGGTGTTGGAGGTGGTATGGAACTCCTACAATTTTCTTATTTCAACCGACAAAAGGGAGGTGTTGTTGGAGTGGATGTTGTTGATGAAATGTTAGAAGCGTCTCGTAAAAATTTCATTGAAGCTGAAAAACTCAATCCTTGGTTTAAAAGCGAGTTTGTTGATCTTAAAAAAGGAGATGCCATGAATCTTCCAGTTGAAGATAATAGCATTGATGTAGCTGCCCAAAATTGCTTGTTCAATATTTTTAAAGCCGACGATCTTAAAAAAGCAATTGCCGAAATGTACCGTGTATTAAAACCTCATGGTCGATTGGTCATGAGCGACCCTACCTGTGAACAGCCCATGAATGATGAGTTGCGAAATGACGATAGGCTACGTGCTTTATGTTTAAGTGGAAGTTTACCGATTTCAGAATATATAAAAGTATTAACCGATGCCGGTTTTGGAACTATTGAAATTCGTGCCCGCAAGCCTTATAGAATTCTGGATCCTAAGCATTACAACACCGAAGAACTTATCTATATCGAATCCATTGAAGTGGCCGCCATTAAAGATCCCATGCCCGAAGATGGCCCTTGCATTTTTACGGGTAAAGCTGCCATATATTACGGAGAAGAAGACTATATAGACGATAAAAAAGGTCATATTTTATTAAAAAACCAGCCTTTAGCAGTCTGTGATAAAACGGCTGGAGCTTTGGCTTCACTAGGTAGAGATACCATTTTTATAAGCCCATCTACCTTTCATTACGACGGAGGGGGTTGTTGCTAACATTAATCCTGCCTAAAAAAGACACAAAAATTTTTGGTGTCTTTTTTTTTGCCTTTTTTGGATTTATTATGGTAAGCAATCCAAATTATCATCGTCCAATTTAATTAAACAAACCTACCATGATTTTTATTATTCTATTTATTTCTGCTTGTTTTTTGGCTTATAGTAATGGAGCCAATGATAACTTTAAGGGGGTGGCCACACTTTTTGGAAGCAAAACAACGAGCTACAAAAAAGCCATCAAATGGGCTACTATAACAACCTTGTCTGGATCTATTGCTTCTATTTTTTTAGCCAATCAACTTGTTAAGAATTTTTCTGGAAAGGGTTTAGTCCCCGATGAGCTTATCGCTATGCCTCCTTTTGCCATATCAATTGCCTTGGGAGCAGCCTTAACGGTCTTTATTGCTACCAAAATTGGTATGCCAATTTCTACAACACATAGTTTGGTTGGAGCCTTATTGGGCACAGGCCTTATGGCAGTTGGCTCTCAATTTAATTTTGAAAAATTGGAGAGCTCATTTTTATACCCATTAATTGTAAGTCCGTTAATTGCTGCTGTTTTAAGCCTCTTTGTTTATTTATTTTTCAAGTTCGTTAGGATAAAATCTGGCATCAAAAAATCAAGCTGCATCTGTGTTTATGAAAAATCAGATGGCCTTCAATCTAATCAAACTCATATGGCCCTTGACATGACTTCAAGCGTAGAATTATCGACCTGTAAATACCATGATGTTGAATCTTATACAGGTAGAGTATTGGGCATTTCATCTCAACAAATAATAGATAAATTACACTATTTAAGCTCGGGTATTGTAAGTTTTGCTAGAGGCCTAAATGATACTCCAAAAATAGTTGGCCTATTGCTAATTATTAACGCCATTGAAATTCATTGGAGTATTTTTATCATGGCTATTATTATGGCTCTTGGAGGATTGATTAATGCAAAAAAAGTTGGAGTAACCATGAGTAAAAAAATAACACCTATGAATTCTGGTCAAGGATTTACAGCGAATTTGGTTACTGGATTATTAGTCACAACGGCCAGTTTACACGGTTTGCCAGTTTCGACCACACATGTTTCAGTTGGATCTATTTTTGGAATTGGTGCCGCAACAAAAAAAGCAGATTATACAATGATTGGCAAAATAGTATTATCTTGGTTACTGACTTTGCCGGTTGCCGCTATTATAAGTGGCCTGTTATTTAAATTATTAGAAACTTTATCCTAAACTGCTATCGAAAAATATATTGACATTATCATCAGATCCTATTCGGGATATTGGAATTACCTCAAGTATGAACTTTTTAAGATCAACCATTGGGACAACTATTTTTATGGGTTGATCGCCATTTCATTATTGGTTTGGATTCTTGAAATTGCGTTTCCGTGGCGGAAAGAACAGTCTATTTTTAGAAAGGACTTTTGGTTGGACACTTTTTATATGTTCTTTAATTTTTTTCTACTGAATCTTATTATTTTAATTGCACTTTCTAATACCACTGCCGCATTCTTTAATGATGTTTTAGCAAAAATTGGGCTATCTATTTCCAGTTTCCAACTTTTTGATGTCAACAACTTGCCTAAAGGATTAGGATTGTTCATATTTTTTATAGTTTCAGACTTTGTCCAATGGAATACCCACAGGTTACTACACCATGTTCCTTTTTTATGGAACTTCCATAAGGTGCACCACAGTGTAAAAGAAATGGGCTTTGCAGCACATTTGCGCTACCATTGGATGGAACCAATCGTTTATAAATCGATACTTTATATACCCTTGGCTATTATTGGTAATTACAATGCAAAGGATGTCGCCTTTGTTTACTTTTTCACCTTAGCCATTGGTCATTTAAACCACGCCAATTTGGGTTGGGATTATGGTAAATTAAAATACATATTCAACAACCCCAAGATGCATATTTGGCATCATGCAAAAGCATTGCCAGAGCATGTTAGGTTTGGCGTGAATTTTGGACTTACCTTAAGTATTTGGGATTATCTGTTCAAAACAAGTTATATTCCGCATAGCGGAAAAGATATTGAACTTGGCTTTAAAGGCGATGAAGATTTCCCCGAAGACTTTTTAACACAGGAAATTTATCCATTAAAAAGAAAGAAGGATCATGAATAAATTAGTTTTATTATTAATTACAGCTTTAACCTTTACAAGTTGCTTAGATGCAAAAGGGTTTTCAATAAAAGATCTTAATACATTTGGAACTGAGCACAATGTGATTGATCACAGTAGCTGGGATAAACTATTAAAAAAATATGTGGCGGATAACGGAGATGTCAATTATAAAAGCTTTAAAAATGATGCCAAAACTTTGTACAACTACATTAATTATTTAGCCACTAAAGTGCCTTCCAAAAATTGGAGCAAACAAGAAAAATTAGCCTATTTTATTAATGTTTATAACGCCAACACCATTAAATTAATCATCGATAATTATCCAACAAAAAGTATTAAAGACATTAGTAGGCCTTGGGCCAAAGATCGAATTAAAATAGGTGAGGACAATTTTTCTTTGTCAGACATTGAACATAATATTCTTCGAAAAATGGACGAACCCCGAATACATTTTGCCATCAATTGTGCTTCGGCATCCTGTCCAAAACTGTTAAATACAGCTTATACATCTGAAAATGTTGAGTTTCTATTAGATAAAGCTGCCAGAGATTTTATCGGCGACCAAAAAAAAAATAAACTATCTGAGAACAGGGTACAACTCTCCATGATTTTTAATTGGTATAAAAGTGACTTTACCAATAATGGAAGCCTTATTGATTATATCAACCCATACAGTTCAGTAAAAATAAATCCAAAGGCATCCATAGATTACTTGGATTACGACTGGAATTTAAATGAACAACACTAAACCGTCATTTATCCTTTGGAGAAATTCACCTTAAGCATTATCATTCCAATATTAAATGAAGAGGCTACAATTGGCAAATTGCTTCAGCATCTTATCGAAAATTCTTCGCAAAAGAATATTTCGGAGATCATTGTAGTCGATGGCGGAAGTACGGATCGTTCAGAATCGTTTGTACGGCAATTTAAAGAAGCTACTTTTTTAAAATCTGAAAAAGGGCGGGCCAAACAAATGAACTTTGGAGCAAAACATGCTACAGGAACCCTTTTGTATTTTTTACATGCCGATTCCCTTCCTCCTAAACATTATGATCGACTGATAATCCATGAAGTTCAAAAAGGGCATTTGGCAGGATGTTTTAAAATGAAATTTGACAGCTCCCATTGGTGGCTCAAGTTGGCAGGGTATCTCACGCGATTTAGTTGGAGAGCCAGCAGAGGTGGCGACCAAAGTCAGTTTATTACTAAAGCCCTCTTTAATACCATCGGAGGTTATGATGAACGTTTTGTAGTTTATGAAGACAATGATCTGATTAATAAATTATATGCTATAAAACAATTTGTAGTCATTCAAGAATGGATAACGACTTCTGCAAGACGTTATGAGACCAATGGTGTTTGGAAATTACAATACCACTTTTGGGCTATTTATGTGAAAAAATGGTTTGGTGCTTCTTCAGATGAATTACTGGCTTATTACAATAAACATATTTGTTAATTACACCATTAATTTGACCCATAATATGTTCTAATCATCTCCTCAACAGGTTTGTTTTGTGGCGTAAATTGGTTATCGTTTTTTCCACCTGATTCTTCATAGTTATGAAACCATTTCCAAATAAAACCACCAGCAAACCAATCTTCCTTCCAAAACTCATCAAAAAGCGCACAAGTGGCATTGAGTTGGGCATCCATATTTACGTCAACCATTTCTATATCTGAATTCCAAGGTGCTTTAGCTGTATGGTCCACACTTCGATAGCCAAATTCAGTAAATAAAATGGGCTTATTAAATTGCTCAGAGTAAGCTTTAATTTCTGTTTTATAGGTGTTCCAGCCCTCTCGACATTCCTGAAGGGTTGGTGTTGGTTTATCACTCAAAGGAAAATAAGCATCGATGCCAATATAATCCAATTGATCCCAAAATGGTGTTTTAGTGTATTCATTCCAATTAGCCGCGTAGGTTAATTTACCTTTGTAAATTTTTTTTATTTCGGTAATCAAATGACTCCAATATTTTGGTCGATTGGCAACAAAGGCTTCCAACTCGGTGCCAATACAAAACAGCTCGGTATGGGTGTCTTGAGCGACTTGCGCATATTCCAAAATAAAATTGGAATAGGTGTGCTCCAATTGCAGCCATTCTTCTTCTGTTTTCATGTTTATCAAACCTGTAAATTCACCTCTCCAAACCCAAATTTGGGGTTTCATCATGGCTTTGATATGCTGTTTTTTTAGGGCTTCAATATACTGCTTCGTACCAGCTTTGGTTTCGCCAAACCATTGTCGTTCGCTATTAAAAACCACTTCAGGATGTTGCAAATCCTTAATAAATCCAAAGGGCATTATGGCAGCATAATTGGCATTTAATTTTAAAACAGGATCAATATGTTTATTATTTATAGAATCCCGTGACGCTACAAAACTTACCCCGTTTATTTTTTCTTGTTTAGGTGAAGTCATAGCGCAGGAATACATCATTAAAAACAAGCCCAACCCAAAAATTATTCTCATACCTAAAATTTAATGTCTAAATTTAAGCAAATTGAAAGTAGCACCATAAGGTTTTGATAACTCCTTCGACAAAAGCTACAACTAAACCAAATTAATGGAACACATTGTTATAATTGGCAACGGAATTTCTGGAGTGACGGCTGCCAGACATATCAGAAAATTATCTGATAAAAAAATTACTATTATTTCCGCTGAAACCGATTATTTCTTTTCCCGAACAGCACTTATGTACGTGTATATGGGGCATATGAAATTTGAACATATACAACCTTACGAAAATTGGTTTTGGGGAAAAAACAGAATTGAACTTAAAAAGGGATTTGTAAGTCGTATTGAAACGGAATCTAAAACCCTTTATTTTTTAGAAGGTGATACACTTAAGTATGACAAACTCATTATTGCTACCGGAAGCAAGTCCAATAAATTTGGTTGGAAAGGACAAGACCTTCAAGGGGTTCAAGGACTTTACAGTAAACAAGATTTAGACAATCTCGAAGTCTTTGCGCCTAATAATAAAGTTTGTAAACGTGCAGTGATTGTTGGTGGAGGGCTTATTGGAATTGAACTGGCGGAAATGTTAAATACTCGAAATATTCCCGTTACTTTTTTGGTTCGAGAGGACAGTTTTTGGAATGCTGTATTGCCAAAAGGTGAAAGCGACATGTTGAATAAACATATAAAAAGTCATCATATCGATTTGCGTTTATCTTCTAATTTAAAGGAAATCAAATCGGATGAAAACGGGCATGTTAAATCTGTAATTATTGAAGAGACTGGCGAAGAGATACCTTGCAACTTTGTTGGGTTGACCGCAGGTGTTTCCCCTAACATCGATATTGTAAAAACGTCCAATATCGAAACCCATAGAGGGGTTTTGGTGAACCGTTTTCTTGAAACTAATATTGAAGCGGTTTATGCCATAGGGGATTGTGCCGAACAACACGAAGCTATTGGGAACCGCAGACCTATTGAAGCGGTTTGGTATACCGGACGCATGATGGGAGAAGTGCTCGCGCAAACTATTTGCGGGAACAAAATGGAATATAAGCCTGGACATTGGTTCAACTCGGCAAAGTTTTTTGATATTGAATATCAAACTTACGGGTGGGTGTTTGCAAATCCAAAACCAAACCATGAGCATTTTCATTGGAAACATGCCGATGACACCAAATCGATAACTATAGAATACAACAGTACTACCAATCAATTTTTGGGAATCAACACCTTTGGAATTCGGATGAGGCATGAAACTTTTGACCGTTGGTTGACCGAAAAAAAGACGATGGATTATGTTATCGAGCATTTATCTGAAGCTAATTTCGATCCAGAACTGTATAGCCATTACGAAAAAGACATCCAACATGCATTTAAAAACCAATTACAAACAATCTTATGAGCATCAAATTAAATCATAGCATGTCTTTAGCAAAACCAGATGCTCCAGACTTATCCTTAATCCAAAAAATTGGAATCGGTCTAGGTACTATTGGTCTATTTATTGTTGTGCTCGCCCTTTTAAATACCAATTTTCCAAACCAAGGATGGTTTTTAAGCATTTCAATACTTTCTATTTTTGTTGGAACAATTATCTACTCAAATGATGCGTACCTCAACAAATCAAAGGGTATAAAAAACGATGGGGTGTGGTTTAAATCCATATCCTCAAGAGGTGCCTTAGGGTGGATAACTGGAATCACTTTGACTTTGTTTTATATTGTACTTTATTTCTATCCTCAAGTATTGGGCATGACTAAGTCTGGTGAATCCAATACGGGTTTAATTGCTTTATTTGATCCTTTAAGTCTTGTCTTGAGTGGACAACCTGCTAGTCAATGGTTTGTTTATGGAACGCTTTATACGGTCGCCATTTTGGTTTTTGGTTATAAATTTATGTTGAAGTATCGCCATAATCGCTATGAGCAGTTAAGAACAGGTTCAGTCATGTTTTTTCAATTGGGATTTGCCTTTTTAATTCCAGAATTTATGTCCCGTCTTAATTCTAGTCCTGACTATAATTTACCCTATTACGATTTAAAAAGCATGTGGCCATTAAATTATTATTTATTTGATAGCTGGTCAATTAACGGGCTTCTGTCTTCCGGTTCACTCGGCTTATTAATGTTGCTATTTGGTGTTGTTTCTATTTTTGTTATATCTCCATTTCTTACTTATAAGTATGGTAAACGTTGGTATTGCTCATGGGTTTGTGGCTGCGGTGGTTTAGCAGAAACTGCTGGCGATTCCTTCAGGCAACTAAGCAGCAAAAAACTATCGGCCTGGAAAATGGAACGCTGGTTAATTCATACCGTTTTAGTGTTTTCTGTAATCATGACCGTTGCCATAATTTACACCTATTTAGGCAACGACCCCAATAAGTATTGGTTAAATCGAGGTACCTTTCTTTTTGGTGTAGGTTTACTGCTAACCCTTGTTTTCGCTGTAACGATGGTGTTTAAAAGAAAAGAGCTTGGTAAAGATGCATACTACGGTGCTATTGGTTACTTTATTGTAATTACCTCTCTTTTTATTATGTTTTACACAGGGTCTACTGATGAAATCTTTTTAATCAAATCAAGTAGTTTACGTTCGGCTTATGGGTTTTACATTGGTTCTATTTTTTCAGGAGTTATAGGTACTGGATTTTACCCCATTTTAGGCAACCGAGTTTGGTGCCGATTTGGTTGCCCTATGGCGGCTGTACTCGGGTTTCAACAACGTATGTTTTCAAAATTTAGGATTACCACTAACGGAGGTCAGTGCATTTCCTGTGGAAACTGTTCAACCTATTGCGAAATGGGCATCGATGTTAGAGCCTATGCCCAAAAAGGCGAAAACATTGTGCGCAGCAGTTGCGTTGGCTGTGGTATCTGTAGTGCCGTATGCCCAAGAGGTGTGCTTAAATTAGAAAACGATAACTTAAAAGGGCGTATCAACCCTAATGAAATATTATTGGGAAATGATGTCGATTTAATGCATTTGGTGAATCAGAAATAATTTCGAAAACAAGACTAAATGCCACTAATAAAAGTCATCATTCCAGCTTATAATGAAGAAGCTTCAATAGCTAAAGTCATTAGTGATATTCCTAAAATCGTCGACGAAATCATTGTAATCAACAACAACTCAACTGATGATACTGAATTATGCGCATCAAAAGCTGGTGCCACTGTGCTTACAGAACTCCGTAGAGGATATGGTTATGCCTGCCTAAAAGGAATGGATTATATAGCAAGTCAAAGTATTAAACCCGAAATTGTTGTATTTTTGGATGGAGATTATAGCGATTACCCTGAAGAATTGACAATATTGGTAAACCCGATTATCCAGAATGATATTGATTTTGTTGTTGGCGCTCGTGTAAAACGACTTCGTGAAGATGGTTCTATGACTCCACAACAAGTTTTTGGCAATTGGCTTGCCACAACCTTAATGAAACTATTATTTAATGGGCGTTTTACTGATCTTGGTCCATTTAGAGCTATTAAATATCAGAAACTGATCGCGTTAGGCATGATCGATAAAACTTATGGTTGGACGGTAGAGATGCAACTAAAGTCCATTAAGCGAAATTTAACGTATATAGAGGTGCCCGTTAAATATAAAAAAAGAATTGGGGTCTCAAAAGTATCAGGAACCGTAAAAGGTACTATCTTTGCAGGCTTTAAGATACTTGGTTGGATTTTTAAATACAGTTTTAAATAATGATTCTCGAATCGCTTATTATTATCGTTTATACCGTTGCCATCGTACTAATATTTTTATATTCTTTGGCACAACTCAACTTGCTTCACAATTATTTATCCTCAAAAAAATCTTCTAAAAAAGAATGTGAGCAGTTCGATTTTTCTAATCCTGAAGAAGTTCCTTTAGTGACAATACAACTTCCTGTGTACAATGAAATGTACGTAATGGAACGTTTGTTGGACAACATTGCAGAAATGGATTATCCAAAAGACAAACTGGAAATCCAAGTTTTAGATGATTCAACTGATGAAACTGTACAAACCACTTTTGAACAGATTCAAAAATTGAAACAATCTGGATTAGACATTCAACATATTAGAAGAACGGATAGAAAAGGTTTTAAAGCAGGTGCCCTTAAGGAAGGTTTAAAGATTGCCAAAGGTGAATACATCGCTATTTTTGATGCCGATTTCCTTCCGAAGAAAAACTGGCTAAAGCGCACCATTCCTTATTTTAAAGATGAGCACATTGGTGTGGTTCAAACCCGTTGGGGTCATCTTAACCGAAACTATTCCGTGTTGACAAAAATACAGGCTTTTGCTCTGGATGCGCATTTTACCCTTGAACAGGTTGGAAGAAATAGTAGAGGACATTTTATCAACTTTAATGGAACTGCTGGAGTTTGGCGCAAAACCTGCATCCTTGATGCTGGAAATTGGGAAGGCGATACCTTAACTGAAGACTTGGATTTAAGCTATAGAGCCCAACTTAAAAATTGGAAATTTAAATATCTCGAAGATGTTGAAACACCTGCGGAACTTCCTGTAGTCATCAGCGCTGCAAGATCTCAACAATTTAGGTGGAATAAAGGTGGAGCCGAAAACTTTAGAAAAATGCTTTGGAAAGTTTTAAAATCCGATAATATTTCAACTAAAACTAAAGTTCATGGCTTGTTACATTTACTAAACAGTACGATGTTCTTGAGCATTTTTGTTGTTGCGGTTTTAAGTATACCTATGTTATATATTAAAAACGAATACGCACACCTTCGTTTTTACTTTTATTTCATGAGCTTTTTTGTGGTGAGCACCATTATTTTCTTTATCTGTTATTGGTTTATGTACAAACAGATTTATGGTGGCGGCTACAAAAAATTCTTTAGCTATATCGCTATGTTTTTTACGTTTTTCTCTATAGCTATGGGCTTTTCACTACACAACTCAATTGCCGTTATTGAAGGCCATATGGGCAAACGCAGCGAATTTATACGAACTCCAAAATTTAATATCAGCTCCCTTAAAGATTCTTGGAAAGGCAACAAGTATTTGCGCAAAAAATTATCCCCTAACGTGATTCTTGAAGGTTTATTGACACTGTACTTTGCTTTTGGTTTATATAGTGCCTTTGTAGTAGGCGACCAAGGCGGTGATTTTGGATTGTTTCCATTCCATTTAATGCTTTTTATAGGGTTTGGTTATGTGTTTCTTAAATCCATAGTTTCCAAAGTTTAGCGATGCTCAACAGTACACTTTTAAAGCTTAATAAAATTCCATTTTTATTGGCCTTAACTAGTGTCGCATGTTATCTTTCATTTGCTTACGATCTCGTTAGAACAGATTATGTAAAACTCATATCTCTCTATTCGGCTTTGTTCTTTTTATTCTATAAGCTTATTCAAATCAACAAAGGAAATTTTAAGTTTTTGGTGGGTTTGGCCATTTTGTTTAGGCTTTTGTTTTTATTGGCAACTCCAAACCTCTCGCAAGATTTTTATCGCTTTATTTGGGACGGGCGAATGATATTGGAAGGTTTTAACCCCTATCTCTATACTCCCGAATCCTTTATTTTAAATGGTGTTTTTCCTGTCGCTCAAGCCCAAGAGCTATACCATGGCATGGGCGTTCTTAACGGAAGCCATTTAACCAATTACACACCTTTAAACCAACTGTGTTTTGTAATTGCTGGGCTATTTGCTGGAAAAAGTATTTTTGGTTCTGTAGTAGTCATGCGGCTATTTATAATTGCCGCCGATATTGGAACGCTCTATTTTGGAAAAAAACTTCTGGAAAAGCTCAACATTCCTATCCATAATATCTTTTGGTACCTGCTAAATCCATTCATTATCATTGAACTTACCGGAAATCTTCATTTTGAAAGTATTATGATTTTCTTTTTAGTTTGGAGTTTGTATTTGTTACATCTTAGGAGGTGGAAGATAGCAGCTGTGATTTTTGCCTGTTCGATCTCGGTGAAGTTAATTCCTTTAATCTTTTTGCCTTTATTTTTTCAAAGCTTTATTAAAGAGGATGATAAATCAATCAGGAAGTCAACACTAAAAAGAGTGTCCAATCTTTTTATGTTTTATGTTATTATTTGTGTGTTAACCCTGTTATCCTTTATCCCATTTTACAATTCAGAATTATTAACCAATTATACCAATACGATTGGCTTATGGTTTCAGCGTTTTGAGTTTAACGCTAGTTTTTACTATATCGCTCGGGCGATTGGATATACTTTTAGAGGTTATAACGAAATTCAAATTATAGGTAAAGCAATACCCATAGTGATCGTTTGCATTATTCTAATATTCACTTTTTTTAGAAAGAATAAAACCACTATAGAATTGATCTCTTCTATGGTTTTAGTTTTATCCATTTACTATTTTATGTCCACTACAGTACATCCTTGGTATCTAGCCCCCATACTGGTCTTATCTATATTTACAAATTATAAATTCCCCCTTGTGTGGAGTTTTATCATCATCTTAAGTTACCTAGCTTATACAAACTCTGATAACACCGAAAGTCTATGGGTTATTGGCGCAGAGTACGTTATACTTTACGGTTATTTTATTTGGGAGCTAATCATCAAAAAAGGCCACCCAAAGGTAGCCTGATCACAGTTATAGTTTTTCGAGATTTGTAATGGTCAAAATTTCTTCTTCGTCTACAAATCCATCTTCATCTTTAGTTTTCTTGATTTTAATTTGATAAGTAATTTTAAAACTTTTTCCAATTAAGGCTTCTGATCCCAAATCGAACTGATTAAGCAACTCTTTATTAATATTTTGAAAAGTTATGGTGTATTCTGAATCGTCATCAGGGTGTATCGCAATAAAATTATAGCCATAAGATTCCTGTCCATCAAAAACACCTTCAACAGTATTTATATCCTGAATCGCAGTAGATTTCATAGGAAATGAAAAAGATGAAAAGAAAAATAATGAAAGAACGAATAGTATTTTAGATTGTGTTTTCATAGATATAAAATTAAAATAGGTTTAAAATATATTTTATATCGGAATTTTGCCACTTCAAGTCCGTAAAGCTTTTAGTAAATTTTTGCTGTTT
The DNA here is from genome assembly GCA_051814705.1 of Flavobacteriaceae bacterium LMO-SS05. Classification (GTDB taxonomy): domain Bacteria; phylum Bacteroidota; class Bacteroidia; order Flavobacteriales; family Flavobacteriaceae; genus Geojedonia. The sequence continues at coordinate 1,018,053 of JBPWQW010000001.1, read as the reverse complement.
AAATTTACGTGTGGTACTAAAAAGGTCTCTGCGCTCTCTTCTGGTTGTGAAAATGGTTTTAAGGTTTAAAAATTTCGTTTGAATTTGTAAAACATTTAAACTCTACGGTATATCCATTAGGGTCTTTTACAAAAAAAGAATGGTGTTCGCCAGTTTTCTCCTTTAAAAAATCGATTTCTGAAACGATTTTAACTCCTTTGGATTTTAACAGAGTTAATACACTATTCCATTCTTGATCATTTAAGATCACTCCAAAATGAAAAGAAGGTAAAATTTGTCCGTTAAAAGAATAGCTTTTGGAATCAAAATGAAAAGGTCCACTTTCTGTAAAGGTAATTTGGTGGTTATAGAAATTTACGTCAATCCACTTTACTGTAGATCGGCCAATTTGCGCACCAAGCAACTCATGGTAGAATGTCCTGGTTTTACTGATGCTTAAGCAAGGTAGTGCGAGATGAAATTGTGCTGCCATAAACAATTAGTTTACCTAAATTTATGCTTTTTTTTGCTTACCTCCGACATGAATTCAATTTCTTTTTTAATCATCATCAATATCATCATCTTCTTCCCCTAAATCATCATCTGGTGCAAGCTCTGGATCTTGGATGGCATCTGGATCGTCCCCATCGAAATCGTCATAATCATCTTCGTCATAATTTTCCATGGTGACCTGAAGTTTCGTGCTCACTTTTACTAAATATTTAGTGTCTTCGGTGGTCACTTCTACAGCTTCAACAATTTCATTATTGGCATTTTTAAAGGTAATGATGTTATCGTCATCATAGCCATCAGGATATTTTTCAACCAACAACGCCAATATTTCTGGAGTGAGTTTTTTAAAATCAACTATAACGCGCTTAAGATTATCTTTTTTGTTGCTCATAATTACATGTCTAATAGGTAGGCAAATATAAGTGGAGCGACTATTGTAGCATCACTTTCTATTATAAATTTTGGTGTATTAATATCCAGTTTTCCCCAAGTTATTTTTTCATTTGGAACCGCTCCAGAGTAGGATCCATAGCTTGTTGTTGAGTCACTGATTTGACAAAAATAACTCCAAAATGGAGTATCTGTACGTTCCATATCCTGATACAACATTGGTACAACACATATTGGAAAATCTCCTGCTATACCGCCTCCTATCTGAAAGAAACCGATTCCCTTTTTAGAATTGTGGGTATACCAATCTGCCAAAAACGTCATATACTCTATTCCAGATTTCATGGTGCTTGCCTTCAACTCACCTTTAAGGACATAGCTAGCAAAAATATTTCCCATGGTGCTATCTTCCCATCCTGGAACAATTATAGGTAAATTTTTCTCTGCTGCAGCAAACATCCACGAATTTTTTATGTCGATTTCATAATATTCTTCCAAGACTCCCGAAAGTAGCATCTTATACATAAACTCATGTGGAAAATATCGTTCACCCTTATCTTCTGCGTCTTTCCAAATTTTATAGATGTGTTTTTGTAAGCGTCTAAAGGCTTCCTCTTCAGGAATACAGGTGTCTGTAACCCTGTTGAGTCCTTTTTCCAATAAATCCCACTCTTGTTGTGGAGTCAGATCTCGATAATTGGGAACGCGTTTATAGTGGGAATGGGCCACCAAATTCATAATATCTTCTTCCAAATTGGCACCTGTACAGGAAATGATTTGAACTTTATCTTTACGAATCATTTCAGCAAAAATCTTACCTAATTCTGCTGTACTCATTGCTCCAGCTAGGGAGACTAACATTTTAGACCCTTGTTCTAACTGAGCTTCATAAGCTTTGGCCGCATCAACCAATGCCGCTGCATTAAAGTGCAAGTAGTACTTTTCAATAAAGTTGGATATAGGACCTTTAGTCTTCGTCATCATCGTTAAATTTAGAAAATTTATTTATACTGGAAGAACCATATTCGTTCAAATTACTTTCATAATCATCATGAATATCGTCTTCAGCGAATTTATAGCTTAACATTTTGTAATACAATTTAGCGGCTAAAAAGTCTGAAGATTTATCATTTTTATTAGGACAAAGCTCTACAATATCGAACCCAACCACGTTTTTTTCTTCAAAAACTTGCTTTAAAAATTCAAGTGTTTCATACCAGAATAAGCCTCCCGGTTCTGGTGTTCCGGTAGAGGGCATAATGGAAGGATCCAAAGCGTCCAAATCGAAGGTGATAAACACATTTTCTGTCATTTGGTCTATGGCACTGTCTACCCAAGTATCATCCACAGCCATTTCATGTGCAAAATACACCTTTTCTTCATCCATTACCGTTTTTTCAATAATGTCCATGGAACGAATACCAACTTGAATCAAGTTTGTGTTATGATGAGCTTCATACACAGCACAAGCATGATTGCATGCCGAACCTAGATATTCTTTACGTAAATCGGCATGTGCATCAATATGCAAAACAGTTAAGTTATCAAAGCACTCATTAAATGCCCTAATTGTGCCAATTGAGATAGAATGTTCGCCCCCAATTACCGTTACAAACTTATTTTTTTTAATATATAGCTTTGTTGCTTTGTGCACAGCATCGACCATGGCTTCAGGTGAGGCTGATTCCTTGATGGCATCTGCTAAATAGACACCTTGTTGGTATACTTCTGTATCCGTTTCAATGTCATATAGCTCCATGTTTTCAGAAGCGACTAAAAATGCTTCTGGGCCTTTGTCTGATCCTTTTCCCCAAGTGCTTGTTCCATCATAGGGCACTGGGATCAAAACAATTTTAGAAGTTTCCAATTTTGCGAATTCCTCAGGAATTCCAGCATAAGTTTTATTCTCCATTATAACCTAAAATTTTAAGTAAGTCTTCACTTTTTTGTTGTTCGCTAAATAATTCTGTGGTGATGTTTCCATCTTCATCTTTGTCAATTAAAATATGCTTTGGCGAAGGAATTAAACAATGTTGCAATCCTCCAAATCCGCCAATCGTTTCTTGATAGGCTCCAATATTAAAAAACCCTAAATATAACGGTTTTTCCTTATTATATTTTGGCAAGTAAATGGCGTTCATGTGCTGCTCGCTATTGTAATAATCGTCGCTATCACAAGTCAATCCTCCAAGTAAAACACGTTCATAAGAATCATACCATCTATTAATTGGCAGCATAATAAATCGTTTGTTTATGGCCCAAGTATCTGGCAAGGTTGTTATAAAAGAGGAATTGATCATATTCCATTTTTCGCGATCATTTTGTTGCTTTTGGTAAAGCACTTCATAAATTGCCCCTCCACTTTCGCCTACCGTAAAGCTACCAAATTCTGTAAATATATTAGGCACAGGCACTTCTTCTGCTTCACAAGCCAATTTAATTTGGCATAAAATCTCTTCAACCATATATTCATAATCAAAATCAAAAGCCAAAGAATTTTTTATAGGGAAGCCTCCACCAATATTTAAGCTGTCCAGTGATGGGCAGATGTGTTTTAAACTGGTATAAACCTTTAAACACTTAGAAAGCTCATTCCAATAATAGGCATTATCTCTAATCCCGGTATTGATGAAAAAATGAAGCATTTTAAGTTTTACTTTTTTGTTATCCTTAACTTGTCTATTGTAAAATGGGACAATATTTTTGTACCCAATCCCCAACCTTGAAGTATAAAACTCAAATTTTGGTTCTTCTTCTGAAGCAATACGAATACCGATATTAAACTTACCCTTTATCTCTTTTGAAAGTAGATCAATCTCTTCAAAATTATCAATAATGGGAATACAGTTTTTTTGGCCGTTATTGATCAGTCGTGCTATATTTGTGACATATTGTGATCGTTTAAAGCCATTACAAATAATATACTTGTCATCGGTAATCTTACCTTCGGCTTTCAATCTTTCAACAATATCTATATCGAAGGCTGATGACGTTTCTATATGGATATCATTTTTAAGAGCCTCATTTAAAACATGTTTAAAGTGCGAGCTTTTAGTGCAATAACAGTAATTGTATTTCCCTTTATATTTAATTTTTTTACGAGCCTTGGCAAACCACTCTTTTGCACGATTAATATTGGTTGAGATTTGAGGAAGGTATGTAAATTTTAAAGGTGTTCCATAATCCTCTACAAGTTGCATCAAATCTATATCGTGAAATTGCAGGTCGCGGTCTTCAAGTTTGAATTCTTCTTGTGGAAAATAAAAAGTCTGATTTATTAAATCAATATATTTAGTATTCATTATTAGATGTTAGTTTTTAAACAAAAAAATTATTTTTTAATGGCTAATATAATATTGAATATCAAATTCGTATTTGTGTATGTGTGGTTGGTACAAAACCGTAGTTGTGCTGACTGGATGTGATTGAGAAAATGGACGTTAGCTTTAAATATAGGCTACCCATTATACTATAAGTTATTTTTGGATTTGACTTTTTAATTTTCAAAGTTCCGAACTTAAAAACATTAATCATTATGTTTTGCTGGTTGCTATTACAAATGAAATATAAAAAAATTAATTATAGGCTTTTTTTGTTATTTTTTTCAATTAAAGCATCTTTAAGGTATTGATTTCTTGCTGCGTTAAATGTTTCCAATGGCCTCGTGGAATATCTTTTTTTGTAAGATGCCCAATAGCTACGCAATCCAAACGGACGATCTCATAGTTTAGATGCTCAAAAATGGTTCGAATGGCATTGTTGCCCGTCTGTTTCAGTTTTAGACCAACCTCTTTTTTTGTGGCTTCTTCAATATAACTTATTTCTTCAATAAAAATTTGCTTCCCTTCTACTTTAATACCTTCTTGAATTTTCTTAAAATCTTCAAATTTTAAATTTTTATCCAGTTCAATATGAAACAACCTAGCAATCCCATTTTTTGAGTTTGTAAACTTATTTACTATGGTTTCATCATTGGTAAACAATAATAAGCCAGTAGCTTTCCTGCCCAAGCGCCCAATGGGTTTTATGCGTGAATTCGTGGCATTGGCCACCAAATCCATTACCGTTTTTCCTTTGCTCTCACTTGTAGTCGTTGCGAAGCCTTTAGGTTTGTTTAATAGTACATAAGCTTTCTTTTCTGGGTTGATGCGAGCACCATCAAAACGAACCTCATCCTCGAGTTTCACCTTATAACCCATTTCGGTAATCACTTTGCCATTAACCGTGACCAATCCCGTTGCTATATTGACATCAGCTTCTCGTCTAGAACAAATACCGGAATTGGCTATGTATTTATTGAGTCGTATCTCGTCTGGATTGGATGTTGTTTTTGGAGGAGAAGTTTTCTTCCTTAGAGGGGCGTTCCCTCTTGAAAAACTTTTGCCTTTGGTATAGTTCCCTCCCCTTGTAGAAATTTTATCCGACCCATTTCCATTACCTCTCCCTGAAGGCTTTCCTTTTCGATCACTACCCTGATGTCTACTCATGATTTTATTTTTTGCAAAGATATATGATATTTAACCCCTTAGCTAATGAAAAACGATCTTATTCAGAACCATAGAAATATCAATTAGTGGGATGCTTATTGCGCCTACAACGATAATAAATTTTAAAATATTGTGAAGTAGTAAATAATGTGATTTACTATTTGACTTCCAAAGCAATACTAAAAACACCATCAACAAAATGACGCTTAAATAATAGAAATAGTTCATTCTACCTATATGAAAATGAAACAATAATAAATATGTTGGAACAATTGTCAGTACTATCAAAATAGTAAGCATATATTTTGAAGTACGCTCCCCATAAACAACAGGAATCGTTTTATAATCTTGCAGCAAATCTCCTTTAATATTCTCCAAATCTTTAGTGAGTTCACGCATCGAAATGATCAAGAATAAAAACATAGCATGTACAAAGATGACGTGCTCAAAATTTTTGTAATAAATAAAAATGGCGAAAAATGGCGTGATGGTTAAAATTGCCGAAGTTAGATTTCCTATAAATGGCATTTTTTTTAATTTATGGGAATAAAACCATATCGCAAAAATGTAAATAGAAAAGAAAACCACAGCTCTAAAAGACACATAACTCGCCATGACCACAGCAAAAAAATTGAGAACAAAATAGAAGGATAATTTTGTGTTTTGGCTTACCAACCTGTCTAAATTTGATTTTTGGGGGCGATTGATTAAGTCCTTTTCAGAATCATAAAAATTATTGATAATATAACCTGCAGCAATAGTTAATGATGATGCCAAAACCAACATAAACAAATTAAGGTCAAATAATACGTGACGCAAAGACTTGTGGTGTGCTAAAATAAATACAGAACTGAGGTATTGAGCAATAACCAAAATAAGAATATTATAGCCTCTTACAACAGAAAACAGGCTAAAAAACTTTAGCATAAGATGTTTTTGTTTTCTGGAAAACATAATGTAGGTTTAGAAATTATAAACGACTTCTAATTTATAACCTTTAAGTGAAAATCTTGCTTTTTCGATATCTTCGGTAAAGCCTAGAATATAACCACCGCCCCCTGAACCGCATAATTTCAAATAATAATCATTGGTTTCAATTCCCTTTTTCCAAAGCGCATGAAATTGTTTAGGAATCATGGGTTTAAAATGGTTTAAAACCACTTTAGACAATTTTTTAGTATTGTTAAACAGCGATTTGATATCTCCTTTTAAAAAATCTTCAACACAGGCATCGGTATGTTTTATAAACTGGTTTTTAAGCATATTCCTAAACCCTTTCCTCTTCATGTTCTCCATAAAAATACCAACCATTGGTGCTGTTTCTCCAATAATTCCACTATCCAATAAAAATACCGCACCTTTACCAACTGCCTTTTGTGAAGGAATGCCTGTGGCTTCAATATTATCCTTAGAATTGATTAAAATTGGAATACTTAAATAGCTATTCAACGGATCTAAGCCTGAGGATTTTCCGTGGAAAAACGCTTCCATTTCAGAAAATATCGTTTTAAGCTGTAATAATTTATCACGGGTTAAGTTTTCTAAAACAGTAATTTTATTTTGCGCATACTTATCATAAATGGCCGCTACCAAAGCCCCGCTACTGCCCACACCATATCCCTGTGGAATTGAAGAATCAAAATACATCCCAGATTGTAGGTCATTTTGTAGTTTTTCAATATCAAAAACAATAAGATTTGGATCTAGGGTTTCTAGAAAGGTGGCAAACTTTTTTAAATTACGATTGGATTTTTGAGCTTGTTCCGATTGGTTTTCACTCATCTTTAAAGCACCATTGTAAAAATTATAGGGGATAGATAAGCCTTTTGAATCTTTAATGATCCCATACTCACCAAAGAGTAAAATTTTAGAGTAAAAAAGAGGTCCTTTCATTTTAATTTAATGAAAATTTAATAATGCAAAATTAACAATTATTCTTTGGATGATTTTACAATACTAACCAATAATCTTAACATTTCCTGCGATTTAGGTTTATATTTTTCAAATTCATCCAAATTCAAAAAATCAGTTGCATGGAGTAAATCTATCCAATAGTCTGTTTCGTTGGCTTCTTTTAAACTAATAGACATTTTATTCGTGAAGTCAGGTTTACTTTGAGCAAATTCTGCCTCTCTAACATTGGCTCCAATTGATGTTCCAGATTTCAACAATTGTCTTGACATTACAAATTCCTTTTTGTTATGCGCCAAATTTTTGTAAAGATTGACGATTTCAACCGCAAAATCAAAACTCTTGTCTTTAATAATGTTTGGTTTCATAATGAATAATTTAAGTTTATCCGTCTAAAATAATCTATTTAATTATTCATTCTTCATTTTTAATTATTCATTAATCGAGCACCCAAAGCCAATTTCGTCGCAAATATAGTGTCCGTTTTCACAATATGCAACTAACTCGCTTTTAATAAATTCCAAAATAGCATGGGCCTCATGCTTTGGATAAAGAACATGAACATTAGCGCCTGCATCCAAAGTAAATCCTATGGGCAACTTAGTTCTCATTCTAAAATCCCAAATCTTGTGGATTATTTCTAAGGTATTTGGCTTCATTAAAATAAAATAGGGTGAACTGCTCATCATCATGGCATGTAACGTCAAGGCTTCACTTTCAATTACTGCAATAAATTCATTCAAATCTCCAGATTCAAAAATCGGTTTGAGCCTTTTAAGGTTATCATGTGCCTGCTGAAATCGTTGTTTTGCATAGGGATGGTTGTGCATCAAATTGTGTCCCACTGTACTACTTACTTGTTTTTCACCTTTATCGACCAATAGAATGGTGTCTTGATAGCCTTTAAAATTTTCATGAATTTTATATGGATACTTTATCGCAAATAGATTAGAACTGCTTTCAACCGCATCCGATTTGCCCCAAACCATAAGATCACCCTCAATACTTCGGCAGGCGCTACCCGATCCTAACCTTGCCAAAAATGATGCTTTTTGATAGAAATATTCCGATGTCATTTTTAGATTGAGCTGCTTTTCAATACTCATTAAGCACAATGCCAAGGCACTCATACCTGATGCTGATGAAGCAATTCCTGAACTGTGAGGAAATGTATTTGAAGTTTCAATTTTAAAATGAAACGCTTTCAAAAAAGGCAAATACAATTCTATTCGCTCAAAAAAAGTTTGGATTTTTGGTTTAAAATCGTCCTTTTTAACTCCATCCAAATACACTTCAAAATCAAAATTAGACTGGTCTTCTTTTTTTGAATAGGATAAAGTTGTCTTGGTTTTAGAAGTATTGAGCGTAAAACTTATGGAGGGGTTTGCAGGTATTTGACCTTTCTTTTTTCCCCAATATTTTACAAGTGCGATATTACTTGGAGATTCCCAAGTAACACGCCCGCTTTCAATTAGGTTGGAATTTGATTTTGAAATAAAATCTTTCTCAGTCATTACGGTTCACGTTCTTGCGACAAAGATAACAACTTTAGCATTGTGTTATAGTTTCTAGAAGTTGCAAATGTATTTAGCTTACGTTCGAAAAAATTGATATTAAATTTTGCTTGACCATACCCTTTGGCGCAGAAAAAGTAAATACAATCCTTTATGATTTTATACTCTTCGTCTTCATAGGTTTTCTCTGAAGCCATTTTAACTAATTCTGCTTGTGGAGTATCGTGCAACATCATAAAATAACTGGTTTTCTTTTTTTCTTCTGAAAAGGGTGAGCTTTCAAAAATTCGCTTTAACTCAGACGCTGTTTTTACTAATACAGACACCTCGAATCCAAAATAATCTAAAATAGCGCTCTTAATTGTGGCTTCAATTTTTTGAATAGATCCTTCTGAAGATTGCAAAATGACATTCCCACTTTGAATATAGGTTCGCACATTTTCATATCCAGATTTTGAGAGTATCTCCCTTAATTCTGACATGGGGACTTTTTTATGTCCTCCAACGTTTATACCTTTTAAAAGTGCGATATAAGTATTCATCCTGAAATTGATTTTGCTACAATATATGCACCTGTCCATGCATTTTGAAAATTAAAACCTCCTGTTACAGCATCAATATTTAAAACCTCACCTGCAAAATAGAGTCCTGGGTTCAGCTTACTTTCAAAAGTCTTAAAATTGACTTCTTTAAGGTCTACGCCTCCAGCGGTTACAAATTCTTCCTTGAATGTGCTTTTTCCATCAACTTGAAACCTTGCCTTAGTTAATTGATTTGCCAACCCTTCCAATTGAGCCTTATTCATATCGGCCCAACGTGTTTCTGTATTCATTTCTGAAGCCAAAACCAATTGTTGCCAAAACCGTTTTGGCAAGTCAAACTGAACTGATTTGAACACTGTTTTCTTAGATAATTGCTGCTTTAAGTCCTTTAATTGATCGAGACAGTCTTCAAAAGTTTGTCTTATAAAATTAATTTCTATTGTAAACTTATATTCCATTTTAGCCAATTCCAGTGCTCCAAATGCTGATAATTTTAAAATGGAGGGAGCGCTCATGCCCCAATGGGTAATCAACAGGGGGCCTTCTGAAACCAAATCGGCACCTAAAACCTTGACTTCCACATTTTGAACCACAACTCCCGGAATATCTTTAATGCGCGCGTCTTTAATATTGAATGTAAACAATGATGGAACTGGTTGTGAAATACTATGGCCTAAATTTTCAAGAAGTTGCCAAACTTTAGGATTGCTTCCTGTTGCTATAACCACTTTTTCCGTTTTGAATTCGCCTTCAGAAGTTGATAAATGCCAGATTTGGTTTTGATTTTCAATGGTTTTAACGGAATGGTTGTATAAAATATCAATGTTATACGTTTTGGCTTCTTTTAAAAAACAATCAATAATAGTTTGGGACGAATCCGATACAGGAAACATACGTCCATCGTCTTCAATTTTTAATGTAACACCTCGTTTTTCAAACCATTCCATGGTGTCTCCTGTCATAAATTGATGAAAAGGACCCAATAATTCCTTTTCACCTCTTGGGTAATTTAACACCAATTCTTGAGGTATAAATTCGGCGTGGGTGACGTTGCAGCGTCCACCACCAGATACTTTCACTTTTTGTAATCCTGTATTTCCGCGTTCGAGAATGGCCACTTTTAGATTTTGGTTCTGTTCAGCTATATTGATAGCGGCAAAAAAACCGGCTGCTCCTCCTCCAACGATGATAACATGATACGTGTTCATTATTTATTTAAGGGTCTCATTAATCCTTCTTGTGCAACAGATGCAATAAGGATTCCATCTCTTGAAAAAATATTTCCTCTGGCAAAACCTCTAGCATTTGAGGCATTGGGCGATTCCATAGAATACAACAACCAATCGTTAAAATCAAAATCCCTAAAATACCACATGGAATGGTCCAAACTTGCGGTTCGTGTATTACCCCAATGTGCTTTACTCGCATGGGAATTAAGTGCCGAACCCAAAATATTATAGTCGGAAATATAAGTTAAAATTTGTTGCTTTGTCACCAAGTCCAAACCAGAAGCGTCTCCTTTAAGCTTAAACCAAACATCGCTAATGGGCTGAAGATCTTTACGGTCCAAAGGATTAACTATAACTGTTGGTTTAAATTCTACGGGGCGCTCGATCTCAAAAAGGGTTTTGATATATTTTGGCAAAACATCTCCAAATTGATGTAAAATATCTGTCCAGCTTAATAACTCTTCAGGCTGCTTTATGCCCGATTTCATTTCGATTTGGTGATTATAGCCTTCTTCTTTTCTGTGAAATGATGCCGATAATATAAAAATCGTTTTATTGTTTTGTTGTGCAGTAACCCTTCTAACCGAGAAGCTCCCACCATCTCTAACGATGCTTACGTTATACATAATTGGCGATTTCAAATCTCCAGCCTCCAAAAAGTAAGCATGCATGGAATGCAAAACCCTATGATTGGTAATTGTTCTACTGGCCGCATTGATAGCTTGCGCCAAGACCTGACCCCCAAACACATTAGGGCTACCAACCGTTTCGCTAACCCCTTTAAATTGGTTTTCTTCGACTTTATCTAAAGTTAAAAGTTTTAGCAAATCATGTACTGATGTCATTTTAAATTTTTTTTAGAAGCCAAAACTATTAAAATCAAAATTGACTTTAGCTCAATTTACTAATAGATTACAGCTTTATTTGATATTGAATTATTATTTTAATTTGTCGGCATGAAGTTTACGGAGTTTTGACAATTTTGGAGTTATGACAAAACTACAATAGCCTTGAGATTGATTGTTGGCATAGTAATTTTGATGATAGTCTTCGGCATTATAAAATATACCTAAAGGACTGATTTCGGTAACAATATCGTTATCAAAATATTTTGATAAGCTTTTTATAGCCGCTTCCGCAATGTTCTTCTGTGCTTCATCATGATAGTAGATAACGGAACGATATTGCGTTCCTACATCACCACCTTGTCTATTTAAAGTTGTGGGATCATGTGTGGTCATAAAAATAGTAACCAAATCTTCATACGATATTACAGATGGATTGAATGTGATTTGAATCACCTCGGCATGACCGGTCAAGCCAGAGCAGACTTCTCTGTATGTGGGTTTGCCTGGAGCTGTTCCTCCTGTATAACCAGAAACTATGTTTTCTACGCCTTTTACTTCTTGAAAAACCGCTTCGGTACACCAAAAACAACCCCCACCAAATGTTGCTAATTCCAATTTTAGATCTTCCATGGCTACACGTGTTTCTCTAATATCATCGATTCAGAATTAATGCAATATCGCAGTCCGCTTGGTTTAGGTCCATCGGGAAACACATGACCTAAATGAGCATCACAGGTATTGCACATCACCTCGACCCTAACCATACCAAAAGAGGAGTCTTTTATATATTTAATGGCGTTTTCTTTTATCGGTTGAGTAAAACTGGGCCAACCTGTTCCAGATTCAAATTTAATGGTCGAATCAAACATTGGCGTATTACAACAGGCACAATTATATTTACCAGCATCGTGAATATTGCAAAACGCGCCAGTACCTGGAGCTTCTGTGGCTTTTTTACGTGTAATTTTGAATTGTTCTGGAGTCAAAATAGCGCGCCATTCTTCATCTGTTTTTTCTAATCTTGTATCTGGTTTTGGATTTCCATGAACTGCAAAATTTAGGACTTCTTTCCAAGTTAACATGTTCTTATTTCCTTTATGTGTTTATTATCTATACATTTCAATGCTCTTCTGGTCGCAATTACTTGAATTGACTTACAATACATTTATTTTGAAGGCTACTGAAATCTTCGGTTAAATTTACGACAAAATAAAACCTTTATTTTACATTCATCAAAGTTTAGTATTTTTACTAAAATCATTTCTTGCCATGGAAGACTTAGTTGCAAAAACTGAAAAATTTGTTATTCATCTTATCAATGAAGAATTGGATAGCGGTTACACATTCCACAATCTTGCCCATACTCAAAACGTGGTTTTTAATGCTTCCAAACTTGCAGATCTATCTGGTCTAGATGAAGAACAAAAAGCGTTGTTGCTCATAAGTGCTTGGTTTCATGACACGGGTTACACCAAAGCCATTGAAAAGCATGAAGAGAAAAGTGCCTCTATTGCAACATCGTTTCTCAAATCTCAAAATTGCCCACAACATCAGATTGAATTCGTTTCAAATCTAATCCTTGCAACACAATTAGGTTACGAGCCCAAGACTCAACTAGAAAAAATTATTCGCGATGCGGACTCTGGCCATCTTGGGAGCAAAGATTTTGTGATTGTTACAGAGCTCTTAAGAAAAGAATGGGAGTTAACCTGCAATAAAACATTAAAAGAAGCGGAGTGGTTACAAGAAAATATTGATTTTCTTACCCATAAACATCGCTTTTTTACAGATGAAGCATCTTCCATTTGGGACAAAACCAAAGGAAAAAACTTATCAAGATTATTAAAGCTTCAAAATAAGCTTAATGGCGTAAATACAAAGCTAAAACAAAAAAAACAAGAACTGGATTTCAAGAAAAACAAAGTGGCTCTGCCAGAAAGAGGCATTGAAACCATGTTTAGAGTAACGCTTAGAAATCATATTTCATTAAGTGATATTGCCGACACAAAGGCCAATATTTTATTATCGGTCAATGCCATAATTGTTTCTCTTGTCCTTTCAAATTTAGTTTCAAAATTAGACAATGCCTCTAATGCTTACTTAATTTATCCAACGGTGATTTTTGTATTATTTACTGTGGCATCTATGATTTTATCCGTGCTGGCCACTAGACCAAATGTCACTAACGGAAAGTTTACCAAAGAAGATGTTGCCAATAAAAAAGTAAACCTGCTGTTTTTTGGAAATTTCCATAAAATGAGCCTTCCAGATTTTGAATGGGCTATGGGCGAAATGATGCAGGATAGAGACTACTTATATTCTTCAATGAAGAAAGATTTATATTTTCTGGGAAAAGTATTGGACAGAAAATATAAAATACTGAGATTAACCTATACTGTTTTTATGGTTGGGATTATTGTAAGTGTTTTAGCTTACGCTATTGCATTTAAGTACTACGGACATTAGGTCTTGATCTCTTTCATTAAATCGTTGTACGTATAAAACGCTTTGGTCTCATTGTTTTTATTATAAAGTATGTTTACTCTAATTGCTTTTAATCCGGTTACTGCCTGTAAATCTTCCAACTCAACAATTTCCAGATCATCTCCCAAATAATGCTTTGATTGTAAAAATCTAACATATTTTAAATATTCTACCTCATCCTGTTTATGAGAATACACGATGGTAATTTTTCCTGAGTCTGTAACACGTTCTTTTGTTCCTCTAATATTCGCTTTATCAACCCGTTTTTTAACAATTTCATACCTTGCATTATAGGTACCATCGACGTCAAATTGCTTTTCATCCATTCTAAAACTAATGGATAAAGGCTGATTAAAAACTAAAATCATGGATGCTACATCCAATTGTATCGGAAAATTGGGCTGCATTTGATAATATACATTTTCCATTTCGCACATCACCTGTAATTGCCATAATCTTAAATTATAAAGATAGATTGAGCTAAAGCTTTCTTCTTTAGTTATGGATTCCCCTATATACATGTTGTGTTCAACGCCATCTGTTTTAAAACGTTCAAAAAAATGAGGGTACATGCTTTGGGCCTCAACCTGCTTTTTATCCAATAACGAAGCCATTTCCATGTTAATTAGGGCAATGGTATCATCATAGTCTTTTCTGTATTTATATAAAACTTTATGCTGAGGGTCAACATTATCCCTGTAGGTTTCTATGTCTCCTTTAAGAGATTTTAAAGTTTCCAAATGATCAAATAGTGGATCTATTTCATGGAGTACGAAAGATGATATTTGTTGTTCGCTATCTACCTGAAAATACGTTTCAAGATTTTCCAAATACTGATTTATTTGAAACATGAACTGTTCATAAATTGGTAAATTCTCAATGTTGCTTGCCTTTTTAATAATAGCCTTAATAGCGTTTAACTGGAGTGTCAAGTCTTGCATTGTAGCTTTATTTCGTGCTTCAGAGGATCCTTTTATATCAATTTGACCATAAAGTGGATAAACATTATTAAATGCGATTTTATTGAACGAAACTTCATTACCCTTAAACTGTTCATTTATAAAACGCTTCGCTTCTTTTTTAAATCTCCAGTGCACGCTAGGGTGGATGGAGGTGCATTCCTGTTGAATGATGGCTTCTATAAGATTTTCCTCTTCATCCTTTGAACGTTTTACTGCAGAAACTATAAAAGGCATGACATCTACCAACTTATTTGCATTAATGCTGTTCAGTACTTTTGGTTTATTAGATACCAGTTCTAAAATGCCAAACAATGTTTCTTTGTTGGCAATTGGAGCCAAAATAGCGCTTTTTATACCTTGTGCTTTTAATACGGCAATTTGAGGCGCACGACCTTTAGACATTTCATAATATTTATCTACATCAGAAACGGCAAAAAACTTTTTATCTTGAATTAAGGTCGTATATGATGATGTGCACAGTGAGTCACAACAATTTTCAGAATCGGAATTATTTAAAAGATAACTATTAATACTATTCCCGTAAACTCTTTCAAACACACTCTCTTCTTTATTGTATATCGAGATGCCTACTTTAAGGTCTTTAATACCTAAAAGCGATTGAAAAATATCATGAAAATCATACAAAATATGCTCGTCTTTTTGGCCCGCCTCAGATATTAAGCTCGATTTAATATTTGATATAGATTGGTCGTCGGTGACATCAAAAATATTTGAAATAACAAAGCCTTTAAAGAGATAACTAGCAGGGGGGAATTTGGTTTTCCAAAGTTCAATGTCATCAAAATTATCCAATAACTCATAATAATCTTCCTGAGTAATTGTAGGTGCGTTTTCGTTTGGGATTATTTCACAAAAATCAGCATTGTATAATATTTTATAATATCTCATTATGCCATTGGCATCTGGAATTTCGTAATAATATGGCCTTTTAATATTTACATGATACCCATAATAAAAATTTAAGATTACGGTACAGGCCGTAATATAAATTTCACCCTCAGAAATGTTTTTGATTTTTAATTTAAAATCATTGCCCGCTGTTTTAATAATAGTATTAAAACGCTCTGAAGAATTAAAAATAAAATCATGAAATGGGATCGATGCGGTCTTGATTTCATTTTTTGTAAGTACTGGACTAAAGGAATCTTGTAAAATAATGTTGATTTCATTTTTATAAGTATCAACTAAAGAAACATCGCTAAAACCCGTTCTTAAAATGGGATAAGGGCTTTGTGCTTTTAATACTCTTTTCGCTTTTGCAGCTATAAACTCATCAGTACTTTTTGAAAGGTTTTCATAATACTGCAAGAGTTTGTTGAAACTTATTTTAAGTATATATGGGGATTCTAAATTATCGTTAAAGTCTTTCATGTCATTGTCCATATTTACAAAACTACAAATTATTTAGATTTAGTCGCAAAGTTATTAACTAGTTAACATATTATATTGTTTGTATATTTTTAACATTTTTTTTATACATATACTAATTTTAATTACTTTTATTTGATTATTAACTAACTAAATTCTTAATTTATGTTTTCAAAAACAAATTTAATTTCGACTGTTGTAGGCACTGTTTGGGCCTATATTGGAGGTTATTTGCTATGGGGAATGATAGGGTCTTCCCTTTTTTCATCTCCTAACACTAATCCTGGTGATCTAACGCATGTTATTATCGCATGTTTAATATCTGCTTTTGCTGCTTCTACAATTTATTCTAAATGGTCAGGTGGTGATCATAGTTTAGCACGTGGCGCAACGTATGGGCTTTGGATTGGCATCTTAATAGGATTTGGAGAACGCTGGTATGATTATGCTTTCCAAATGTATAGTTCAACATTAAATGATGCCATTATTAATGGTGTATTGAATATTGTATTTTCTGTTATCTTAGGTGTGTTGATTAGTCTGGTTTATGGAAAAGTAAAATAAATTGAATAGATATTTATCAAAGGCTCTTCAATTGAAGAGCCTTTTTGTTTTCACTTGATTATTCTATTATTTTCTTTCAATTAACGCTATATTGAATTCAGAATTTATAACGGCTTTACCATTTTTCACCTCAACATTTTGGCCTGAATAAGCATCACGCAGTATTTCTCCGTCTTTAAATATTTTGGACACGTCCATTTCTTTTAGACCTTTTTTTAAATTTAAGCCAACAACTACCAAGTCATTATAATCATTTTTAGAAAAACTTCTAGAAAACACATAAGGCTCTTGACTGATCATGTTGTGGATTCCTGCTCCAATGGCTGGATGGTTGGCCCTAAATTGACCTATTTTTTGCCAATGGCTTAATATATCCTGAGTTTTAGGGTCCTTTTCAATAGCGTCCCAATTCATAAAGGAACGCAATGTTGCATCTCCGTTTGTGCCTTCAACAACTAATGATCTAGCGGATTCATCGCCATAATAGATTTGTGACGTTCCAGGAGCCAATAGTAATTTTGTGGCCGTTTCATAAGGTTTTTCTCGAGTCGCATCAAAAGGCTGGCTATCGTCATGAGAACTCAAATAATTTAAAACCCCAAAGCCTTTCAAATCCTTATGTAACATCTCTGAATATTTCGAAAAAAACTGCTCGTAATTATCTAGAGCATTTGACTTGAACTCAAAGTTGATCAGACTGTGAAAGCTGTTATCAAAATAATTGACCTTTTTATCACCAAAATCATAATATTTCCCATTACTAATATTATAATTATAAACTTCACCAACTAAATAAAACGGATTTTCGTCCAGCACTTTTTCTGGATGGTTCTTTTTCCATTGTGCAAAGGCATAATCACATTCTACTTTAAATTCCTGCCAAACATGCTCTTCGATATGTTTTACGGTATCAGCTCTATACCCATCAATACCAAACTCAGCAATATAATCGGTTAGCCATTTAATAATATAATAGCGAGGTGCTCTAGGATATCCTGTCCGATTAAAAAAAGCATCAAGACTTGACATTTCTTTTTCATACCGCCCTTCTGCCTTCCATTTTTCGACCAATTGAGGTGGTAATTCAACTTGGTTATTATTCTCGGTTTTAATGTCCGGAAGGTTCGCTACCAAAGTACAAGTAACTGTATTTTCGTAATTATCAAAAGTACAGGCTGGTCCAGTTCTAACCCAATCATCAGGCCATACAGTGTCTTTTTCGGTTACAGGCCCTGTGTGATTGACCACGGCATCCAAAACAATTCTAATCCCTCTATTATGGGCAACCTCAACCAATTTCTTCAAGTCGTCTTTTGTGCCAAAATTTGGATCCAAGGTCGTCCAATCTTTTGCCCAATAGCCATGAAAGCCGTAGGTTTTGCCTGTGCCTTCGTCGGTTCCTCCATGGATTTGCTCAACTATAGGTGTCATCCAAATCGCATTAACCCCTAAATCTGTAAAATAGCCGTCTTCAATTTTTTGGATGACTCCTTTAATATCGCCGCCTTTAAAACCCCGAAGTTTAGCGACTTCATCAGTTCTATCAAAATTGATGTCGTTTGAAATGTCCCCATTATTAAAACGGTCTATCAACAAAAAATATAGATTTGCACCTTCCCAAACAAATGGGGCGTCTTGCTTTTCTACTGAAGTTTTCTCCTTTTTATGTTCTTGGCAAGCCAACATTGTAAATAAGCTCATAAGCACTATAATTAATTTTTTCATTATTAGTTAATTTTAAGAATAAATGATTCTAATGGTTTGATGTCAATTCTGACCGATGCCTTAGTGTTTTCAACTTTTAAAATTGATTTGTAAGTATGATAAAGTTGATCTTTTACTTCGTGGCTGCCTTCTTTAAGTTGCAGCCGATTTATTAAGTTTTCTGGTAATTGTAGTTCAAACCCAAAGGAATCGGAGTCACTAAAATTGGAAACCACAATCAATTGCTCTTCATTGCTCCACCGTACAAACGACAGGACTTTATCGTTGTACCATTCAGTATGTGCTCTGTTAAATTGATGGATATCCTGATAGTTTCCTGCCAAAGCTGAGCTAGTAATCGTGAGATTTAATAAGCGTTTGTAAAAATCCCGAAGGTCCTTTTCCTCTTTTGTAGATTGGCCTCCGTCAAACTGTTTAGTATTCATCCAGCGTTGGTGATGCGGAACGCCAATATAATCAAAAATAGAGGTTCGTGATGGCGATCCAAACCCAGCATATTCTGCTCCAGGTTCGCCGACTTCCTGGCCAAAATAAATCATGGTTGGTGATGTGCTTATAGTTGCAGAAACGACCATAGCTGGTTTTCCTTTTTCTGCATTTCCAGCAAACTCAGGACTTGCAATACGTTGCTCATCATGGTTTTCCAAAAAGTGAAGCATATGGTGTTCAATATCTTTTAAGTTTTCTTGAATAGAAGGAATATGATCTGTTTTTCCGTGGCCTTGCATAATGTGTTTCAATGTATCATAAAGTTCGACCTTATCGTACAAATAGTCCATTTTACCTTTTCTAATATAATCTCTGTAAAGATTGGGGTTATAGACCTCTGCTAAAAGAAACGTGTCAGAATTTTTCATCTTGATGGACGAATTCATAAAACTCCAAAACTCAACTGGCACCATTTCTGCCATATCGAAACGAAATCCATCAACTCCAAAATCCAGCCAATACAAGGCAATATCTCTAAATTTAAGCCATGAATTGGGAACTGTTTTATCTTTCCAAAAGTTAAAATGCGTTTGATAATCTTCATTCTCAAAACCTTCGGGAAGCAAATCAAAATCTTTGGTGCCATCGGGTCTTACTCCGTAATTAATTTTAACTGTTTCGTACCAATCGTTCATATCAGGTTGCGAGGCCCGAGATCCATTTCCAGTCCATTTGGCTGGGCTTTCATCAAATTTATGATCTAACAGTGGATGTTTTTCACCTCCTAAAGGTAAATAACCATCACGCCAATTTGGAACTTGAAACGCTTCACCAGGATTGTAATAAAAATTATTGTTCAGGTCATAAACCACACTCTTATTGTCCGAAGCGCCAAAATCTTCAACTCCTTTTGGGTTGGTTAAACTGTTGTAATTACGCGCCACGTGATTGGGCACAATATCGATGATGACTTTTAATCCCGCTTTATGAGTTCGCTCAATAAGTGCTTTAAATTCTTCCAACCGGTTTGCAGGATCAATTGCCAAATCGGGATCTACATTATAATAATCCTTAACCGCATAAGGTGAACCTGCACGTCCCTTGACGATATCTGGATCATCATTGGATATATCATATTTGGTATAGTCAGTAATCACATCATGATGAGGAACACCTGTATACCAGATATAAGTGACCCCCAAATCTTTAATTTCACTAAGCGCTTTTTCTGTAAAATCGGCAAATTTACCAACCCCATTTCCCTCAAGTGTCCCCCAAGGTTTATTATTGGTATTTGTATTGCCAAATAAGCGTGTAAAGACTTGGTAAACAACTTCCTTTTTCTTTATCTGATTATTAGTCATTATAGATTTATCAGCTTTCGTTAGATTATTACAGCCATAGCAAACAAGGCAAACAAGAATTAAACCAGTTATAAAAAAATGTTTCATTTGGCCAGTCTTATTAAATTTATTTATTAGTGACCTAATAAAAATGTCAATGGTATATCTAAGCGCTGATTCCATGAATTTTCAGAATGGTCAGAGCCTTCAAATATTAGATTTTTAAAATTTTCATCTGTATATCCCTTTGACAATAAAATTTCATCAACTCTTGGTGCAAATTGTGGATAATTCTCATCCAAGGTTTTAGTGCCATAATCAAAATACAATATATGTGATTTAGCATTAGGCAAATTAGCTTCCAAATAGTTGAAAATGGCATCAGGGAACGGGTTGTCTGGCCTAGGCATTGCACCAACCCAATGCGTTGACAAACAAGCGGCACCCCCAAAAACTTCAGGGTACTCTGAAACAGCATAAATAGACATCAATCCGCCCATACTGGAACCTGCTACAAAAGTGTTCATCTGGTCTGACAAGGTAGAATAGGTAGCATCTATAAACGGTTTAAGCTCTTTTACTAAAAATTTTAAATAATCATCACCTTTAAAATCCATATTTTTATTGCTGGCTTTCGCTTCTTCAATCAAAGGCGTTCTTACATCTGGGGCTATATATTCCAAAGCCTTTTGCGGAAATAATTCCAACCATCTGGTATCTGGAATATTATGAATACCTACAACAATAAAATCTTTCACCCTTTTGCTGTTCATCAATTTGGAAGCCCACTCATCAATTTTCCATTCTTGTTTATTCCAAGTTGTAGTGCTATCGAATAGGTTCTGCCCATCATGCATATAGAGTACGGCATACTTTTTATATGTTGAATAGTTTTTTGGCAACCAAATATCTACAGGGCGTGTTTTTATATAATGCGTTGGAAAACTGTCAATTCTAAATAAATCACCTTCATATAATACAGCATCCTCTATTTTTTTTACGGTGATTTTTTCCTTTTCTGTTTTGAAAGAAAAGAAGGTTACAATCAATGCTATTACCATTATATTTTTCAAATCTAATCTATTTTTGTAGTTAAAATTAGACTTCCTTTTTGGTTTAATTCCAAAGTATTATCCCAAACTAGTTGTTTTCCCGAAACTATGTTTTTTAGGGTTTTTCCAGTCAAGCCCGCTTCTTCATAACGCTTTAAATCCAATGTTATAGGCGATGTGTTTTTATTTAAAATAAGGACCACAGTTTCATTGTAATAACTTCTAAACAAAACATAAATACCATTCTCTGGTGCAAAATGAAGCGTCTTTCCTTCGTGAATTGCTTTACTCGTCTTGCGATAATTTAATAGGGTTTTAAGATAGGATTGCATATCAGTTTGCGCATCTGTCAATCCATCTCCAGTAAATGCATTCACTTGATCACCTTGCCAACCACCAGGAAAATCACCTCTTAACAAACCGTGATCTCCAGGCTTTTCAAAATCATTCATTAAAATTTCGGTACCATAATAAAGCTGCGGAATTCTTGGTAAAGTCAAAATTGTGGCTAATGCCATTTTGGTGTTGGCAACATCACCTTTTAACTGTGTGAAAATTCGGCTCATATCATGATTGTCAGGAAAAATCATAATACTTTTAGGGTTTGTATACACAAAGTCGTTGGCCAAACCATCATACATTTTAACGAGTCCACCGCCCCAAGATTCGTTCTCATTTAATGCTTGAACAATATTAGATTGCATGGCAAAATCCATGGTCGACTTTAAATTAGAGTCGTATCCATCTTTATTTTGATGTCCGTCTTGCCAATAGGCAATCAATAACGGGTTTGTAGTCCATTCTTCTCCCACAATATTGAAATTTGGATATTCAGTCATGATAGATCCAGCCCAATTACTCAAAAACTCCTTGTCTGAATACGGATAAGTATCTTGTCGAATGCCTCCCAGTTTTAAGGTTTCTATCCACCAAATATTATTTTGGATAATATAGTTTGCCATGAACGGGTTTTTTTGATTTAAATCTGGCATGGAAGGTACAAACCAACCACGAGTCATTTCATTTTTATCTACTTTAGACGCATAGCTGTCTTGATTAGTAGTACGTCTGTGGTTAGAATTTTTTAATTTGTCTCCATTTAAAAATGCCTGCTGTTGGTTCACCCAGTCCTTAAACGGTAAATCACGCATCCACCAATGGTTACTACCACAATGATTAGCCACCATATCCATAATAAGTTTCATGTCTTTCTCAGCCATTTTGCTCGACAATTCCTTATAATTCTCTAAAGTTCCAAAACGTGGATCAACTTTGTAAAAATCAGTCATGGCGTATCCATGATAGGACGCTTTGGGCATATCATTAATAAGCATGGGGGTTGGCCAAATGGCGGTAAATCCCAAATCATATATATAATCCAAATGATCTATAATCCCTTTTAGATCGCCACCATGACGAGCATAATCATCTGTTCTATCAATTGTTTTTTCAAGCAAGGGTTCATTAGTATCATTAGACACATCTCCGTTAGCAAAACGATCTGGCGTGATTAAGTAAATGGCATCAGAACTGTCAAACCCAATAAAATCTACAGCCGCTTTTTCGCGCTCCTTTAATTCATAGGTTTGAACCAAAGTTTCTCCTTCTTCAAATTTGAAAACAATATTAAATCGTCCTGCTTTGGCTTGATTTGAAATGTGTAAATCAATAAAGAGATAATTTGGACTATCGGCTTTTTGAACAGCTTTAACCGAAACACCCAAAAATAAAATTTCTGGTATTGCAGTTGAAATATTATCATGGTGTACCATAAGCTGTAGGTCTTGATTTTTAAACCCTACCCACCAGTTTGGTGGCTCAACCTTATCAATGTCATTGAAAACTTCTATAGATTTTGAACTAGTCATTGAACTATCATCTGCCAATTTTGAATCTTTGCATGACAGGTTTAATAGCAGTAAACACGTTAAAAGGAAGTGACACATATATTTCATAATTGTTCGATTTTAATGAGTTATCACAATATTAAATGCTTGTCAATTGATTAGAAGATACTGTTATAGTTTTCCCATTAACAGTTATATCAAGTTTAGAATTGCCTTCTAATTCAAAACTAGTATGTTTTTGGCTAACATTTATCTTTACAATCTGGTTTCTAAAGTTGATCTTGAACGAATACGCTTCCCACTCTTTAGGTATTTTAGGGGTAAAATTTAACATTCCATTTTTAACACGCATCCCTCCAAACCCTTCAACAATACTCATCCAGGTTCCCGCCATAGACGTAATGTGCAAGCCTTCATGAACTTCGTGGTTATAATCGTCCAAATCCAAACGGGAGGTTCTTAAATAAAAGGTATAAGCCTGCTCCATTCTGCCTAATTTGGCTGCTTGAATACTGTGAACACAGGGTGACAAGGAACTTTCATGGACGGTAAACGGTTCATAAAAATCGAAATGACGTTCCAACTCTTCAGTTGTAAAATCATCTTCAAAAAAGTACATCCCTTGAAGCGTATCGGCTTGTTTGATATATGGTGAACGCAGGATTCGATCCCAAGACCATTTTTGGTTGATAGGGCGTTGTGATTTATCCAAATCGGCGACTGTGATCAATTCCTTATCCAAAAAGCCATCTTGTTGCAAATAGATATTTCGCTCCTTGTCAAACGGAAAATACATTTGATCAGCTACGGCTTTCCATAGATTCATTTCGGCTTTAGATAAATTTGTTTTATTCATAATTCGCGTATAGTCAGAACTGAAATCTGTTTCAACTTTACTTAAATTCTCTAAAGCATAATGAATGCACCATTTGGCTATATAATTGGTGTAAAAATTATTATTCACATTGTTTTCGTACTCATTGGGTCCAGTAACACCCAGAATAACATATTTGTTTTTAGCTTTAGAAAATGTGGCGCGCTGGTGCCAAAAACGAGCGATGCCAATCAATACCTCTAAGCCTTTTTCTGGAATATAGCTATAATCGCCTGTAAAACGATGGTAGTTATAAATCGCGAATGCAATGGCGCCATTACGGTGGATTTCTTCAAAAGTGATTTCCCACTCGTTATGGCATTCTTCACCATTCATGGTCACCATTGGATATAATGCCGCTCCATTTTTAAAGCCCAGTTTTTCAGCATTCTCAATGGCTTTATCGAGATGGTTAAATCTATAGGCCAATAAGTTTTTAGCCACTTGTTGATCTTTAGTCGCCATATAAAATGGAATACAATAGGCCTCTGTGTCCCAATACGTGCTACCACCATATTTTTCTCCAGTAAATCCTTTAGGCCCAATATTTAATCGAGAATCCTTACCCAAATAGGTTTGGTTTAAATGAAAAATATTAAAACGAATGCCTTGTTGCGCTTTGATATCTCCATCAATAGTAATATCTGCCATTTCCCAAATGCTCGCCCAAGCCTGTTTTTGTTTGGATAATAAACCGCTGAAACCTAGGTATATAGCTTTTGATAATACTTTTTTGGCCGTATCAATTAGTTTTGATTTGTCATGTTTTCTATCGACAGCATAACCCGCAAACTTGTGGATAGTGAAGGTTTCGTCTTGTTTTATCACATTTCTATAACTAATTGATGTGCGAGTACTTTCAGTTTCAACCTTTGCATTTATAGAAATTGGATTGTCATTTACGAAAACTTTAGATTCCATAAAAGTACAGGTATGAAACTCTGTTTTCATGGTTTTAGCCAATATAAACCCTTGATGGTTTTCGTTAACCACATTGTAGGTGTCCCAAAATTTATCGTCCCAGTTAGTGTCTTCATTTGTAATACCGCTGTCTAAATAGGGCTCAAAAATTATTTCAGCCGATGTATTTAAAGGCTTTATTGAATATGAAATAGCGCCTATTTCATCTAAGTCCAAACTCAAAAAGCGCTTGGTGATTACTTCCACTTTAAGGTTATTTTTTAATATGGCTATAAAACCTCTAGAGAGCCAACCTTCTCGCATATTGAGCTCTCGCCTAAACGCATCAACTCGTTTGCAAGTAGCCAAATCTAATGGCTCACCATTTACGGTAACGTTAATCCCAATCCAATTAGGTGCATTGAGCACTTTGGCAAAATATTCTGGGTAACCGTTTTTCCACCAACCTACCCGTGTCTTATCCGGATAATATACCCCGGCAATGTAACTCCCCTGAAAGGTTTCACCAGAATACTGCTCTTCAAAATTGGCACGTTGTCCCATGGCGCCATTACCAATACTGAATAAGCTCTCAGACGATTTAACTCTTTTTGGATCAAACCCTTTTTCAATAATGGACCAGTTATCCGGTTTAATATAATCTAAATTCATTTTTAGTTGGTATTACTTCTATTTGTAAAAAACAGTTACTTAATTATTTATTAATGTTTTTATAAAATCTATAGAGATTTCGGTAAAGTCTTTAAATACATAGTCAGCTTCATGTAACACTGATTCGTCACCAATGCCAATAGAAACCATACCCGCAAGATTAGCTGCTTTAATTCCTGCTTGGGCATCTTCAAAAACAATGCAGTTTTCAGGTCTTATATTTAGTGCTTTCGCCGCTTTAAAAAAAACTTCTGGATTGGGCTTACCTTTAGTAACACTATTACCATCTACTACGGCATTAAACCTTGAGAGCAAATTCACTTTCCCCAAAATGTTACGTGCATTTTTACTGGCCGAGCCTAAAGCTATAGGATGCCCTTCTTGAATAATAAAGTTTAATATTTTTGGCACATCCGGTAAAATTTCACGTTCGTCCATTTTAGCCACATAACCCAAATAATCTTCATTTTTAAGAGTCATGAGTTTAATAAATTCTTCTTCAGAAAGGGATTTATGACCCCATTCTAAAATTTGCTCTAATGATTTTTTTCGGCTTACCCCTTTTAGTTGTTCGTTTTGTACTTCTGTAAAGTCTACACCAACACTATTGGCCAATTTTCTCCAGGCCAAAAAATGATATTTGGCAGTATCGACAATGACCCCATCAAGGTCGAATATGAATCCTTTTTTAGTCATTAATTTGAATTGTTGGATTATCATTTACGGTTAATGTCAAGATACCTGCTAGTATCATAGAGGCTCCTCCTACTAGTAAGGCATAAATTGGTTGATTATTAAAAAATGTTGAAACTAAAAAACCTAAAATGGAGGCGGCTACCAATTGAGGAATCACTATAAAAAAGTTAAATACGCCCATATAATACCCCATTTTTGACGCTGGAAGTGAACCTGATAACATAGCATAAGGCACCGATAAAATACTAGCCCAGGCAATTCCTACTCCAATCATGGGCAACCATTCAATGGCAAATGTGGTGGGATTTGTAATAAAATAGAGTGACATTAGGCCCAACCCTCCAGCTACAAGAGCTAAAAAATGTGTGAATTTTCTACTGGTTCTCTTTGCCAATAAAGGCAATAAAAAAGCTACAGCTGCGGCAATGATATTGTAATTAGCAAACATCTCTCCAACTTGGTTCGCGCCTATATTATAGGCTTCTGACGTCGTGTCTTTAGTATTATAAATATGCTCTGTAACCGCACTTGTTGTGTAAATCCACATCGAAAACAGTGAAAACCAAGAAAAAAACTGAACCCAGGCCAACTGTTTCATTACTTTAGGCATAAATTGAAAATCGTTGACAATAGTTACAAATGCATGCTGATAATTTTTTCCCCTTTGCAAAACTCCAGAAACTATCAAGATCATTCCACTTAGAGAAATTAAACCCATGGTTAATACAAATAAATCCTTTTTCAATCCAAAATAATAAACACTGTAGGTTGCTACCAAACCAACCATTAATACCACAAGCCCCTTTATAAGATGTGATTTACCATTAGATTGATACCATGTTTCAGGTCTACTCTCCTTTTCTAAATCGGTTTTCTCGTGATCTTCAAACACTTTTAATTCCTCTGGAGAATATTCTTTAGACTTGATGACCGTCCATAAAACCGCTATAAAAAAAGCGGCTCCTCCAATATAGAAAGAGTATTTTACTGAATCTGGGATGATACCTTCAGGTGCAGTGTTGGCGACGCCTATATATGTTAATAACAGCGGTAACTTTGAAGCTACATAGGCACCAATTCCAATAAAAAAACTTTGCATAGCAAATCCTTTGGTACGTTGGTGGTCTGGTAGGTTATCTCCAACAAATGCCCTAAAAGGCTCCATGGACACATTAATTGAAGCGTCCATAATCCAAAGCATCCCAGCTGCCATCCATAGCATTGGAGAATTAGGCATAATAAACAAGGCCAAGGACGCTAAAATGGCACCTACCAAAAAATAAGGGCGTCGACGACCTAGTTTAGGATGCCAAGTCCGATCACTAAAATATCCAATAATTGGCTGGACAATCAACCCTGTTAAAGGCGCTGCAACCCATAAAATGGGGATATCTTCAACCTCTGCTCCCAAAGTTTGAAAAATTCGACTGACATTTGCATTTTGGAGGGCAAAACCCATTTGGATCCCTAAAAATCCGAAACTCATGTTCCAAATTTCCCAAAATCCTAGCGTGCGCTTTTTCATTATAGTATGATTAAATTGATACTATTTTGACAAGCTGAATACTTATCAAAACTTATGTAGAAGTGAAAATATAAGTTTTGAATCGGTGGTAAATATAATTAAAGTTTTTAATTTATATAATTTTAGGTACATTATTTAGTAGACTCTCGTTCAATAAGTTTAGTTTCAATAATAACCGTTTCGAAAAGCTCATCTTCATCATCTCCTTCATCATCTCCCTCATTTTCCAGTCGGTTAATTAATAACTCTGCAGCTTTCTCCCCTATTTCTTGCCCATGCTGACTTACAGTGGTTAAACTGGGCGTCGAATGCTTAGAAAGCACTCCGTCACTGAAGCTTATCACTTGCAAATCGTCTGGTATTGAGAGGCCTAAACGACGAGCAACTTTTATAGCGGTTACCGCATACAATTCGTTCACTGCAAAAATACCATCAACATTATTAGCGTTAAATAATTGCGTCAACTCTTTTTCAAGCTCTTCTACATTTTCGTCACTCAACAATTTATCTTCAATTTTCAAAATCAAACTATTATTAACTACAATATCATACTCTTTTAGAGCTTGTATATACCCTTCAGTTCGCAATTTACCGATACTTAAATAATCATTAGTGGTAACAATAGCGATGTTTTTACAGCCGTTTTCCAACAGTTTTAAAACTGCTTTTTTAGCTCCATTAAAATCATCGACGATAACCTTATCACAATTAATTTCATCGACCACTCTATCAAACATCACAATAGGCATCCCTTGATTAATGATTTCACTAAAATGGTAATAATCTTGTTGTAATAGTGTTTCTTTAGAAATGGAAAGAATAAAACCATCGATACTTCCATTTGCCAACATTTCCATATTAATGACTTCCTTATCAAAGGACTCATTGGATAAGCCAACAATCACATTATAACCTCGTTTATTAGCCACCAATTCTATACCTCTTATAACTTTTGAGAAAAAGTGATGGACTATTTCTGGGATCATAATCCCTATAGTCTTTGTTTTTCGGTTCTTTAAACTTAATGCAATATTATTAGGCCTATAATTATACAATTTGGCAAAAGCCTGTACTTTATCTCTGGTATCCTGACTAATTTCCAAGCTGTTTTTTAATGCTTTTGAAACCGTGGAGATTGAAACATCCAGTTCTTTTGCAATCTGTTTTAGCGTAATTTTCCTTTTCATAATACTTTAATAAATGGGCTTATTTTATCAAAAAAAAGATGCTACTAAAGTATATAATTTAGGACTAAAACACGAACTATTTAAAAATCAATGTGTTTTATTGTTTAATTCTCGTTTTTTTACTATCTTTTTTGAATTCTACACACTTTTAAAAAAGTTATCAACACGAAAACGTTTTCGAAGGACAATAAAAGATTGTCATTGCTTAATGTAAACAAAATTTACATAGTTTTAACAACAGAAGTGAAAATATATAACTAATTAACTCAAGCAATTAACTTTAGAAATAGTCTATGAAAACATTTTTAAATAGCTTATTGTTACTGGCATTATTAATTCCTGTTTCCTTGTTTGCTCAAACATCAGTTTCAGGTACCGTAACAGACGAAGCTAATATTCCCATACCAGGCGTGAACGTCATTATAAAGGGAACGACCACAGGAGCATCCACAGATTTTGATGGCAATTTTACTGTTAGAGCAAATTCAGGCGACATTATTGTGTTTTCCTATTTAGGATTTGTAACACAAGAACTAACTTATAACGAAGGCCAAACACTTAATGTAACCCTTATTCAGGATGTAGCCCAACTAAATGAAATCGTCATTATTGGTTATGGTACTACAACAAGAAAGGATGCAACAGGTTCTGTAGAAGCGATCACGGCAGAAGATTTTACCAAAGGTAATATTGTAACCGCCGAAAATTTATTGAGCGGTCGTGTTGCTGGCGTAACTGTCAATACAAGTGGCGCCCCTGGATCTGGATCACAAATTAGAATTCGTGGAGGCTCATCTATAAATGCTTCCAATGACCCACTTATTATCATCGACGGCTTGCCAATAGATAATAATGGTGTAGCGGGGTCTAATGGTATTTTGGCTTCCATTAACCCGAACGATATCGATTCATTTTCTGTATTAAAGGATGCATCTGCAACTGCTATTTACGGGTCTCGAGCATCTAACGGAGTTATTATTATAGTAACAAAAAAAGGGAAATCTGAATTTAGTGCCACCTATGATGTACAATATAGTTTTGGTGAATTAGACGATCAAATTGATGTGTTTTCAGCAGCTGATTTTAGACAATTGATCAATTCTCAACCTTTAAACGGATCGACATTAAACACTGCTTTAATGGGAACTGCCAATACCAACTGGCAGGATGAATTGTTCCGAAAAACCACCTCAACTTTACACAACATGTCCTTACAAGGGTCACTATTTGATGTATTGCCTGCGAGATTTTCGTTTGGCGTAACCGATCAAGAAGGTGCTATAAAGACTTCTAAATTTGAAAGGCGTAATTTAAGTTTGGCTTTAAATCCAACGTTTTTTGACAACCATCTAAAAGTTAATTTAAATGCAAATCTTGCTTTTGAAGATAATAGGTTTGCAGATGCTGGTCTAGTTGGTGCTGCACTACAATATGATCCTACGCAACCAGTTTACGATCCAACTTCACCTTTTGGTGGATTTTATCAGCATAGAAACGGAACTGTTATTGCAAATGGCACCACTAACCCTTTAGCATCCTTATTGCAACGTCACAATAACGGTGATGCCAATAGAACTTACGGCAACTTAAATATTGATTATAAATTCCATTTCTTACCTGAGTTAAGAGCAGTTTTAAATATTGGTTATGATGAAACTGAAGCTAAAGTTATAGATATTTCTGATAAAACTGTGGCAACTACAGACACTGGGCAATTATTTAAAGGTGCAAAATCTGAAAACTACCAATTAAGAACCAATAGACTTCTTGATGGGTATTTAACTTATAAAAAAGAATTTAAAAACATTGATACCGAGTTTACTGCTGGTTATTCATATCAAGAATTTACCAATAAAGGAAACAATACAGGAAATATTACAGATCCAAATAGCTTTCCAAGCAGTTTTGCAGATCCAGATGTCGTTTTAATTGGATTTTTTGGTAGAGCAAATTTAGCCTTTAAAGAAAAATACTTGCTTACTTTAACTTATAGACGAGATGGAACTTCACGTTTTAGCGAAGAAAATCGCTGGGGCGACTTTCCAGCGGCAGCTGTGGCTTGGAATCTTGGAGACGAGGACTTTTTGAAAAATTCCAAAACTGTTTCTAGTTTGAAATTAAGAGCAGGTTATGGTATCACAGGACAACAAAACATTACAGGAAACAATGATGTCTTTTTAAGTCGTTATAGAGGGGGGGATCAAAACTCTCAATACCAATTTGGCAACACTGTGATTCCTTCGTTGATTCCTTCAGAAATTAATCCCGATTTGAAATGGGAAGAGACTTCTACTCTTGAAATTGGAATAGATTACGGTTTGTTTAGTGAACGTCTTTCGGGATCCTTAAACTTATTTCAAAAGAATTCAAAAGACTTATTATTTAATGCAGCTGTAGCCGATGGTTCCAATTTTTCTAATAGTATCATCCAGAATATTGGTGAACTTCAAATACAAGGTATTGAGTTTACATTAAATGCAGACGTAATAAAACAAGATGGCCTCACGCTAGATTTTAACTTTAATGCGACCTTTTTAGATCGAGAAATTAAAGAATTGGCTCTTGGTCAGGACGTGAGAACCGGTGGAACCGGTGGCGGCACAGGTAATACCATACAACTTTTAAGTGAAGGGCAAGCACCTAACTCGTTTCATGTATATAAACAATTGTATGATACTTCTGGCAACCCAATCGAAGGCGCCTATGTTGACTTAAACGGCGACAATATTATAAATGACGACGATCGATATTTAAAAGAAAATCCTGGAGCAGATATCATACTCGGATTTCAATCAAACTTTAATTACAAAGATTTCGATTTGTCGTTTAACTTAAGAGCCAATATTGGTAATTATGTATATAACAACGTAAACTCGTCTAGAGCACAATACGAGCGGATATTAGACAACTCAGTACTTGGCAATTTACCTCTTTCTGTTTTAGAAACAGGTTTTCAAAGGACTTCAGATGTTATAAATTCCGATATCTACATTGAAGACGCATCATTTTTGAAAATGGATAATATCACATTAGGATATACTTTTAAAGATATTTCTAAAACACTTAAAAGTGTAAGACTATGGGCAGGTGTTCAAAATGTATTTACGATAACTAACTATTCTGGGTTGGACCCAGAAGTATTTGATGGTATTGATAACTTAATCTACCCAAGATCGAGAACAATATTAGCCGGAGCTAACATTAAGTTTTAAAAAACAACTATGAAAAATTTAAATATGAAAACGAGATTTAAAATTCGTACAAGCATTGGGCTTATATGTCTTTTTGCGGTTGGATTGACCTCCTGTACCGATGATTTGAACATAACCCCAAATGATGATCAAACCACATTAAGTGGTGACTTGTTTGCAAATG
This sequence comes from Flavobacteriaceae bacterium LMO-SS05, assembly GCA_051814705.1. Taxonomy (GTDB): domain Bacteria; phylum Bacteroidota; class Bacteroidia; order Flavobacteriales; family Flavobacteriaceae; genus Geojedonia. Next base: position 985,616 of record JBPWQW010000001.1, on the reverse strand, counting down.
AGGCTGCCTATAAAAATGTATTGGGTGGTGTTTACGCCAATTTAGCACTCACTGGAACCGATGGCGCTGGATCTTCAAATGTTGCCGGTCTGGATGCCGGTACCAGTCAGTTCGGAAGGGTATTACTTTATTTACAAACCCTATCAGCAGATCAAATGATTTGGTCCTACGAAAATGACCCTGGAACAAGAGAGATTCAGAGAAATTTATGGACAGCACAAAACCCATTGTTAGTGGGTATGTTTAGTAGAACACACCTAACCATTTCTTTTGCAAACAATTTTTTACGAGAGACTACAGATGATAAATTGGATGCTAGAAATGTATCGGCGGCCACACGTACAGAAATAAAAGCTTATAGAGCTGAAGCTCGCTTACTTAGAGCATTATCTTATTACTACATGATGGATCTTTTTGGAAAAGCAAATTTTGCTACTGAAGAAGATGCTGTTAATTCAGTGCCTCAAGTTTATAACAGAGCTCAACTCTTTTCCTTTATTGAAACGGAATTAAAAGCTATTGATGCTGATCTAATAGATTCAAGACAAAATCAATATGGTAGAGCGGATAAGTCTGTAGCTTATATGATTTTGGCAAAAATATATCTCAATGCAGAAGTCTACATAGGAGAAAATAAATATGCTGATTGTATTACTTATTGTGAGAAAATTATTAGTGGCGGCTATTCGTTAGCCACAAATTACCTCCATAATTTTATGGCAGATAATAATACCAACTCTGCTGTAAACGAAATTATCTTCCCAATCATTTCTGATGGGTTAACTACTCAAAATTATGGACCTACTACGGTTATGATTAATGGTCAGGTAGGTAGTTTAGAAGTAAATGGAACCGAAGTTGGTGTTAGTGCTGGAGGATGGGGTGGTGCCTTACGGGTAAGAAAACAATTTGCAGACCTTTTCGCTGGTCCACAATTTGCAGATGATGATAGAAACACCATAATTTCAGCAAATAGAACCAAAGAAATTACCGATATTTCAGATAGGGATACAGGTTATATTATTCAAAAATATTCAAATGCTACTTCAACTGGAGGTCTTGGCATTGATCAAACCTTTGTTGATACTGATTTCCCATTGTTTAGATTAGCTGATGTTTATTTAATGTATGCTGAAGCCCATTTACGTGGTGGTGGCGGAAGTTTAGCCACAGCAGTTGGTTACATTAACGCTTTAAGAACACGAGCCAACAATCCCAATACCATTACTTCTGGTGACTTAACTTTGAGTTTCATTTTAGATGAACGATCCAGAGAACTACATTGGGAAGCACATCGAAGACAAGACCTAATTCGATTTGGTCTCTTTACTGGAGGTAATTATAACTGGGCATGGAAAGGGAATGGTAGTAATGGAATTGCTCTTCCATCTCATTTTAAAGTTTACCCCATTCCTAACGCAAGTATAGCTGCAAATCCAAATCTCACTCAAAATCCGGGATATTAAATATAAACGTTTACAAATGAAAAATTTCAAAAACATATCAAATTATATTCTCACAGTATTTGCACTTGCTATTGTAAGTTCCTGTACTGATGATACTGAAAAATTTGTTGTCTCGGAAACGGCACCGGTTGTTCTTTCCGAATTAGCAATCACTGATATTGAACTCGATCCAGTTAACACAAATAATCCGGCGATTACATTAAATTGGACTACTGCAGATTATGGACAGCAGGCTTCAGTTAGTTATACATTAGAACTGTCAAATGATCAAGCATTTACGCAACCATTGAAAGCGGCAACGGTTACTGGAAATAATACGGTCACTCTCTCTGTAAGTGAATTAAATTCTGCTGCCGGAAACGTAGGTTTTCCTCCCTTTGCATGGAATACTATGTATGCTAGAGTTAAATCATCTATTGGTACACAAAGCGGGCTCCCAGTTGCTTCAAATAGCATTAATTTTAGTGTGTTTCCATACTTTAATTACAAATTTAAGGATTTCTATTTGGTAGGTGATGCTACGGCTCCTGGATGGAATAATAATAGTAATAACCCTCCCTTATTCAGAGATGCTTCAAATGCTAATTTGTACCGTTACACGGGGTATTTTGGTGTGGGTCAATTTAAAGTATTGGAAATAAAAGGTCTTTGGCAACCACAATGGGGAACCAATGATGGATCAACTATAGATGTTAATCCGGGAACAGGGTCTGATCCAAACACTTTTCCAAACAACAACAATCCATTAGCTTCAGCAGGCTATTACACATTTACAATAAATTATTCATCGAATACATACACATTTGAGCCATTTAATGCATCAGGAGCCGCAAACTTTACCAGTATGTCTATTCAAGGATCTTCTACTGCGAATACTACGGCTATGACTCAATTATCATTTGATACGCATTTATGGTATTCGAGCAGCATACATTTGGTTCCGGGTGACTTACAGTTTATGACCAATACAGGCTCTATTTTGGCGGGTTCAACTGAATTTTCGGGTGTGGCTATAGAAAACGGTGGTAACATTCCAGTAGTGGTTGAAGATGATTACAATGTTTGGTTTAATGACTTAACTGGTGATTATATACTAATACCGTTGAATTTATAATCATAAAAAAAACAGATATGAAACTATATTTAAATAAATTAAGTTATCTAATCCTTACAGTTGCCTTAGTTTTTATGGCCTGCGAGACAGAAGAAACATTTGAGATCACATCGCCAGAACCAGCCTTGGCTTTACAAGAACCAGGTATTAGCGGTGTGTTTTTAAATTTTGCGACTCCTAGCAATTCAGCGTTTACAATCTCATGGAATGATGATCTCACGGGCAGTTCATCATATACGGTTGAAATGTCATTGGATCCTGAATTTGGAACTATAGTAAGCCTAGGGAGTTCAAGTACAAATTCATTTTCAATAAATGTTGAAGACCTAAATGCAGCTATTAATAATGCGGGTGCTAGTTCATTTAGAGATATTGCAATATATGTTAGAATAAATGCCAGCGGAACCTTAAGCAATTCCATTTTGTTTTTGGTAACAACCTATCCAATAGATCCGCCTGAAATAACAAATCCAACTACAGGAACATCATTTGTGCTGTTAATAACCAGTCAAAATGATGAAGCTCTAACAGTAGAATGGTCTGATGCCATTTTATCTTCAAATTTAGATATAGATGTCAACTACACCATACAAGCTGCTGTTTCAGGTACCGCATTTGCAGATCCAATTGCAATTGGCACCTCTACTAATGGCACATCAATATCTTCGACACATGCAGACTTTAATACCGTTGCACTCAACGCTGGTTTAACTCCAGAAGTCGCTGCAAATTTAGATATTCGTATAAAAGCGGTTATCACAAATGAAGGTGGGGCTATGTTAGAGCGGATTTCTGAAATAATAACAGTATCCGTGACTCCTTACAGCATTGAGCTTCCTCCAATTTTGTATATTGTTGGAGCAGGTGCGCCAGACGCAGGATGGAGCTGGGATTCTCCTATACAACTCCCACTTCAAGGTGATGTGTATTCCGGTAATGTTAACTTTTCACCAGATAACGGTGGTAATTTCAGATTCTTTACGACAGAAGGTGACTGGGGTTCTGGCCAAAATTACCCTTACTATGAAGCTATTGGTTATACGATAGATCCTTTATTTGTTAATGCTAATGATGGTGACAGCAATTTTCAATTTGTAGGTACAGCGGGCGAATATTTCTTATCAATAAATACAGCCAATAAAACCATCACTTTAGGCCCTCCAGTAATTGGTCCAAATTGTAATTATGACCAATTGTGGTTAGTCGGTGCCGGTGTACCTGATGCTGGTTGGGGCTGGGATTCTCCTGTAGCCATAACTTGTACCGGTAATGGCACTTATACGGGGAATGTGACTTTCAGTAATGACGCTTTTAGATTCTTTACAACGCATAGTGATTGGGGAAGTGGAATTAATTATCCCACCTATGAAGGAAATGGCTATACTATAGATAGCAATTTCATAAATGCCAATGATGGGGATAGTAATTTCTTTTTCAATGGCACACCTGGGACTTACTATGTAACTGTGGACGACATCAATAAAACAATAACTATAGGTCCAGAACAACTGACCTGCGATTATGATCAATTATGGCTCGTTGGGGCTGGTGTACCAGATGCTGGCTGGGGCTGGGATTCTCCTGTAGCCTTGACCTGCTCAGGCAATGGTGTGTATTCAGGGCAAGTAACTTTTGCAAATGATGCCTTCAGATTCTTTACAACTCATAGTGATTGGGGAAGTGGAATTAATTACCCGACATATCAAGGAAACGGTTATACTATTGATAGTGATTTTATAAACGCCAATGATGGGGATAGCAACTTCTATTTCAATGGTACTCCAGGAATTTATACGCTTACTGTAGATGATGTAAATAAAACAATAAGCCTACAATAAGTCTTGTTAATTAATTAAAAAGGCTATGTTAATCATAGCCTTTTTTAATATTTAATTGCTATGAGAAAAATTATTTTTTTAGTTTCCTTATTTATTATAAGCTATACTTACGGTCAAGTATCTGTTAATCCCACCGCATTTGAAGTCGACCAACAAATTACCATAACCGTAAATATTAACAATTCGAACTCGTGTAATGGATTGATCAATCCATCCAAAGTATACATGCATGCTGGCATAGGGCCTGATAGCAATCCTTTTGGATATAGCGTAGTTGGTAATTGGGGACAAGATGACGGCGTAGGTCTAATGACCGACAATGGCAACGGCACCTATAGTGTCACATTAACACCTAAGACTTATTTTGGACTTACGGATACTCAAGCCAACAATTCGACAAAATTAGGTATGGTCTTTAGAAATGCCGATGGAACACAAGAGTATAAGGCTCAAGGGTCACCTTGTAAAGATTTTGTGCTTTTGGTAGGTTTGGTAAATATAACAATTACACAACCTTCTACAATACCTGTAGTATTGGCTTCTGGCTCTAATCTCAATGTGTCTGCAACCATAAGTGCAGGAGGATCTACCACGGTGCAAGGCACCTTCGAAATATTTTATAACGATGTTTCAGTAGCAACCGGTACATGTGGATTCCCAGCTTGTTTTAAAACATTAACTAATATTACCGAAAGTGGTACAGTGCGATTTGTGGGTACCCCACCGGGATCGACGGACACTGGGGAAGCCTCTTTTCAAGTGAAGGTCATACCTGTAGTTATTCAAGAAGATTTACCTGCTGGATTGGTTGACGGTATAAATTATACCAGCCCCACATCGGCAACATTGGTATTAAATGCACAAGGAAAAGATTTTGTTGAAATTGCGGGAAGTTTTAATAGTTACACGCCAACAAATGCATACGTCATGAAACAAGATCCTTCCACTGGTAAATTTTGGCTGCCAATTACAGGGCTTACCCAAAACCAAATTTATACATACCAATATTGGGTCTATGATTCTAATCCTGTTGCAAATTCACCAACATTGGTTAAAACTGCAGATCCATTTTCAACTTTGGTATTGTCGCCATTTGATGACCCCTCCATACCTTTAACTACGTATCCAAATTTGCCAACCTATCCAAGTGGACAAGAACGTGAAGTTACTGTGTTGCAAACTAACCAAACACCTTACAATTGGCAGGTGTCCAATTTCATCAAACCCAAAAAGGAAGATCTAGTTATTTATGAAGTATTGGTTCGCGATTTTGATGCAGATAGAAATTTCCAAGAGCTTATAGACCGCATTGACTATTTTAAAGATTTAAATATTAATGCCATAGAACTTATGCCTGTCATGGAATTTGAAGGCAACGAAAGCTGGGGCTATAATACAGCATTTCATATGGCTCTAGATAAATTTTACGGGACTGAAACCAAATTTAAAGAGTTTATTGACTTATGCCATCAAAACGGTATTGCGGTTATTTTGGATGTCGCACTAAACCATGCTTTTGGAAGAAACCCAATGGTGCGCATGTGGATGAACGATCCTGATAAAGATGGTTGGGGCGGACCAAGTTCTGAAAACCCTTATTTCAATCAAACGGCAAGACATAGTTATAGTGTAGGCGAAGATTTTAACCATCAATCTGAATTAACTAAAAATTACGTAAAACGCGTCATAAAACATTGGGTTGAAGATTTTAAAATTGACGGTTTTCGTTGGGATTTAACCAAAGGATTCACCCAAAATTGTGCTGGTAATGAAGGCTGCACCAATGATTACAATTCAGATAGAGTTACCGTATTAAAGGAATATGCTGACTATTCATGGCTCTTAGATCCTGATCATTACGTGATTTTTGAACACTTAGGTACTAATGGCTTTGGGGACACTAATGGCGACGGGAAAACGTCACTTGATGAAGAAATTGAATGGGCCAATTATAGACTGGGTGAAGGAAAAGGCATTATGATGTGGAGTGAAATGTGGGACAGTTACAAAAATTTAGCTCAAGGCAACGCTAGCAACTTTGACAGAATGGGCCATACAGCCCATGGCTTTACGGGAAAACGATCTTTGGGTTATCCCGAAAGCCATGACAAAGATCGTATTATGTACGAAATGGTTCAGTTTGGCAACAGTGGAGCTGGTTATGATATTAAAAATCTTAATACAGCTCTTGCTCGTATGTCTGCATTAGGTGCTGTGACCATCCCTATTCCAGGACCAAAAATGATCTGGCATTTTGCCGATCTGGGTATGGATGATTCCATTTGGACCTGTCAGAACGGCGTAGTCAATAGCGATTATGACGGTAATGGTGATGGCGATTGTAAATTAGACACGAAACCACAACCCCAATGGGTCGAAAATTGGTTGGCTGATGCAAATAGAAGCCAGGTGAGAAGTGATTGGGCACGACTGATTAATTTAAAAATTAATGAACCAGTTTTTGAAGGTGATTACAGCATCAATTCAGGAAGCTTAACCCCACGAATTTATGTGTTTGACAACAGTTTGTCCTCAAGTCAATTGAAAAATGTGGTGATATTAGCCAACTTCGGTGTTTCAGCACAAAATGTAACACCAGATTTCCCCAATACGGGAACATGGTATGACTTAATGGATGCAACAGGAAATACGACACTCAATGTCACCAGCACTACCACGCCCATCAATATTCCAGCTGGAGGATTTAAAATGTATGGTAATCAAGCGTCAACATTAAGCACCGACTCATTTAATTTAAATGCATTTCGTATTTATCCAAATCCGGCATCCAAAGCCTTTCAATTAAACAAAGCGGTAGATAAGGTTTCTATATATGACCTTACAGGTAAAATAATTTCCAATTTCACAGGAGGTTATGCACAAGGTTTTGAATTTGATGTCTCTAGATTAGCACAAGGCCTTTATATTATAAAATTAGAACAAGATTCTAGCACAGTTACTAAACAATTAATTATTAACTAAAAACTTTAAATTATGAAGAAACTTTACTTTCTTTTTTCTATCCATTTTGTTCTTAACGTTTGGCTTAAATGCTCAAACAACTGTTAATTATCCTCAACAAGTAGCCAATTATAATGCGTTATTTAGTGATGGAGGCGGACAATTTGATAATGGAGCTACTGAATTTGGTATGTGGGCAAATATTGGTGGTACTGCAAAACAATCAGTAGCTTGGCGATCATTTACTGAAGATGGTACTACTACAGGCACACCATCAACAATGGCAATTGGCGATAGTTTTACAATTACCCTTTCGGCAACTCAAGCATCATTTGGCGTTATTGGTTTAGCATTGTTATCAAGTCCATCAACAACAAATTGGGCTGATAGAATAAGTAATTATGCAGTACAAGTTAATTTAAATGGAAACAGCGGAGCCAACGATCCTTGGGAATTGGTTTCGTCAGGTGGTACAATTAATCCATCTACAATTGGAGGTTCAACTTCTTATGCTGATTTTAAGTTTAAATTTACTTTAGATACTGCAACAACTATGACAGTTTCAATGAATGATGGCGCAGAAACTTTTAATATCACCTTAAATAATACCGATATCACGGGGTATTCTGTTTATTTTGCAGATGATTGGAATGGAGTTGCGAATGCTAATATATACTGGAAACCAACTACAGAATATACTTATTTAACAACATTATGAATTGAAGAAGCTTCGCTAGCTACGCTAAAAATATTTCCAAACCCTACAAGTGCTACATTTAAGATCAATAAATCGATAAATGAATTGCATATTTATGACCTAACAGGAAAATTGATTGAATCGTTCTCTGGACAGTTTGAAGCCCATAAAGATTTTGATATTTCTGGTTTAACGCAAGGACTTTATTTTGTTAAAATTGATAATCACAACGGACAATCATTAACTACGAAACTTGTGAAAAATTAGGTTTAAATATTATATCTCAAAAAAGGCAGACTGAAAAGGTTATATTTTGTCAACCTGAACTCGTTTCAGGTTCTCATGGCTATAAATAATTTGTTGAGATTCTGAAATTAATTCAGAATGACACTTTTACTACTTTTCAGTCAGCCTCTTTTTTTATTAATAAATACATTTAGAATTATCAGCTTTTACATAATACGCCTTGTAATTTTTAGCCTTTTTATCGAGACAACCGCATAAATTTAATAGTTCAATATTTTTAAAATCGATAGGGTGGCTTTCCGCCTGTAAGGCCAAAAAGCCTTCCGTTAAAGGCTCTCCTTCTTTTGCCAACCAAGCCTCTTTATTTGCAATTCCGTTAGATTCCCATTCTCCTTCAGCACCATTAATTAGCCCTCCTCCAATTTTAGGATGTTGATACACCAACACTGTATCTTTATTAACAATATGGGTAATGGATTCACCTCCCAATACGATAGCTTCTACACTTACCCATTGTTCATCATAATACGTGTCTGAGTTAGAATTTGTGCAATGATTGGTAAGGGTTATTCCATTCATTTCGGCTGTGGTTCCTGGTGTACACAAATTTCCAGTAGGTCGGTCAACTCCTTCTTGTAATCCACCTAAAAACTGAAACTCAATGGACACTGGGAAAAATTGCCCTAAACTATTGCTAAGTACCGATTGCGAATGTAACATAATACCACTGTTTTTGGTCGCCCAACTAGCACCACCAGCAACCTGTTCACCTATAAACCGATACTCTAAACGTATTTTGTAATATGAAAAAGGTTGTTTGTAATATAAATGTCCAAAAGCATTCTCGAAATTTTCATAAGCATCATAATTAACCCTAATCATACTATCCTCAACCTGAAAGGTATTGTTGTAATTAACCCCAACATCGTGACCCGCTATTTTGATATCCCAATCGTTTAAGTCTTTACCGTTAAACAAGGGTATCCACTCTTCATTTTCAATGTTAGCTTGTTTATTAGGGTTTTTACACCCGAGTACAAGAACCATTAACACTAGACCTAATACTGTATTTTTCATATCCTTAAATTTATTCGAGTTTGACGTTTACAATTCCTATGCCTTGAGCTTCGTTTAATTGCTCAACAGGTATTTCGGGACCAATTGAGAACTGAAGGCTTTCAATGTGATTAATATCGAAACTTATGGGATTGCTGTGTTTAAAATAGTAGGGCAAAAAGCTAGGGTAAGGTCGCGGTAGCGTTACTGTTTTTACCAGTTTTAAATCAGCAATAGCGATTCTGTAATCTTTTAATTCTGGACCAATTTCTATGACTTTTCCGTACGAGGTGCCATCATCTAAAACAAATGCGATTTGCAGTTTACAAGGTTTATTATTTAAGGACCTGCCTCTAAATACCAAATCTTTTTTTAATTTTAAATCTTCTTTTCTGCCTTCAATTTTATCTAAAACAAAATGTTTAAAACTGTAGTCATAAATAGGTTCTGCATTTAAATTTTCATTGTCTGGATAAAACAATTTATCCAAAAGCATTTGATATTCTGCTTCTCCAGCAGTTTTTGTTGGCACTAATTTAAAACTGCGTCGCCATTGTTTTACTAAATTACTAGAATCATCAATAGCGTTAAAAAGATAAACTGGATTTTCACTAGAAACTACCGTAAGTTTATATGTTGTACGATCATAAAAATCCCAAACGTATAAGTTACCCATTAGGCCTGATGGATATGTTATTTGGCTCTCATCAGCTAATTGGACTATAATATTATAATTCAAATATCCTATTTTGATGTTTTCTGAAGGAATTACCGCCTTATACTTATAATTCCCTATCGGTTGAAAATCAACATTAAAATAAGTTCCATTGCTATTGTAACCCGTTAATGTCATGTTTTTGGGATTGTCTGGCGCAATAAATTGCACAACGATTTCTGAATCGATGTTTTCACTTATTGTTTCAATTACATCATGCTTAAACCAAGGCTTATTAACCGTAGTTTTAGGTGCATAAAAATCATTGAGTCTATTCGTTTTAAACGAATTAGTTGCGGACCATTGTTTTTTAGCCTCTTTTTTGCTTAAGATATAAGTTCCTGGACGGATTGAAAACGATTTGTATGATACGATTGGAACAAAATCATTGTCTTTATTGATCGCTTCAATCATAAAATCTTCACCAAGATTTTTTAAGCTTATACGCATATTGTGGGTTTCCCATTTTATGACTCCAACTGTTTTATTGGGGCTATTTCGACCAAAAGGATCGGTCACCCATACAGCATCAGGCATGACTTCTAAGCGCCAAACCCCTTGGCCAATTTTATCCAAAAAATAGGCTCCTAATCCATCATAAGCAACAATTGTAGAATTGGCGAATCCCGCAACTTCTTTTAATTTATTTTCATTTTTAGGGATTGTATTAGTAGTATTTGTATAGAAAAACTTTTCTTCAGAATTATATAGAGCCAAATCAGATTTATAATCTACTTTGAAATTCCCGAAAGTAGTGTTTTGTGGATAGGTTCCAAATTCAGTATTCATTGGGATTTCATGAAATACTTCGGCACAGATTTTAAGGCTCAATGCCTTTTGTGGTGTGTAATTCAAGTTCATATAATGCGTATTATACTCCGTATTGAAAGCTGCGATGAAGGTTGGGTCGTAGGCAAAATGTGTCGCAATCTGAATACCCGCAGTCCTAAAACTTCTAGCCATCGCTGGATAGATATAAGAGCGACCAACATCGGCAGCATCAAATTCATAGACTAATTTAGCGCCGTGATGCTTTTTAATCTCCGCATCAAAAGGCATATCATAGTCGTTTACATTTGGCAATAAGTTACCTGATAGTTCTTTGCCATAACCCAAGCCGGTTGGATACCATTGAAAGGTTCCGCCTTGTACACCGCCTTTAAAATAGTCATCCATAAACTGAACGGCGTGGCTCATATTATAAAATATAGGTTTTTTAGTGCCTGTTTTTCGCATAGCATCAACCATCCCTTTTACAAATTGGGTAACCGCTTCTCCATTTCCTCTATGGTGTGGCTCGTTGCTTACTTCAAAAGCAATGAAATTTGGTTCTTCTTTATAAGCAACTCCAGTGTAAGGGTTCACATGATTTAAAAATTGATATAGATAATTGTGTTGTGCTTTAATGGCTTCAGGATTTGTTAAACATGTCTCTTTTCCGTATTTATGTGAAAAACCTGGGCTTTCAGTATCAGGTTCAGGCCAACCGTTGCCCCAAAATGCAATGGGCGTAATGACATAATTAATATTGTGTTCTTTCAACTTATTTAGAAGATAATCAAAGGCATCTAGATGTTTGTTTTCTAGTAAATTTCCTAATGTGTCACTAATTTCGGTATCCCAAACATGCAAACGATACAGGTCGAAGCCTAAACGTGTAAAGTGGTAAATATCATTATCAATCGCTTGCTTAATATCAACCCCCAATCGTTCAGCCGAACGATAAGCATGTGCAAATGGCACTGAATAATTCACCCCAAAACCTTTTACCTCCTCATTTGTTTTTTGCCATCGCATGACTCCATTATCATCAACAATAGCATCTCCCCGTTCAGTATTCTGGGCAAACCCAGTAAAGTTTCCAATAAAAATAATTAGAAGACTATATCTTAAAACTATGTCTCGTTTCATATCTATGCTACTTATTTAAAGATTATTTGACAATCCCCTTAATGGATTTGCAAACAATTGGATGTAATCCATATGCTCCACAATAATATTAACGCAAACCGGATCATCAATTATAATGTTCTGCTTATTATAAATTGATTTAAAGGCCAATTCATTTATTCTATGTTTATTTTCCATTTAAGGCTGTAGGTTTCTTCAGGTTTTAAAACCTGCAATCCCACTTTAGAATTAAAACTATTTCCTGGAGCCGTCTGTGGTTCAATGGCGATGCTCTTTCTGTGATCTGGTGTAAAGAGTTGAAGATAACTATTTTTGGAAGAAAAACTAAAATTCAAATGGTATTCAGGAGTTTTTAACTCTGCAATATTAGAACTTAAAATATAGCAATCATCAAATGTTTTATCTCCAATTTTAAGAGGCTTATCCCAATCCATTGCTTTTTCACCATCTGGAATCATTTTATCATTGGTAGTGATTTTTTTATGACTGTTAATGTACAAATAACTATTGCTTAAATCGTTGGTTTCAAAATAAGGATGCCACCCTAAAGAAAATGGGAAAGCAGTTTGGTCTGTATTTTTAACTGTAACATGTAACTGCAACTCCTTTTTTGTCAACACATAATCAAAAGTAATGGCGTACTTAAACGGAAATCCTTTACTAGGTTGTATTTCATTATATGTTATAGAAACAGCGGCTTCAGTAGCTGAAGTTTCTTGTTTAATCACTTTAAACGTCTTGTTATAAACCAAGCCATGTAGTGCGTTGGAGTTACCAAGTTCATTTAGTTCTAACTGAAATGTCTTGTTGTCGAAATCATATTTGCCAAGTGCTACTCTGTTGGTAAACGGGAACAGAATGGCTGAAGCAAAAGATTCGGTGTAGGGCTTTGAGTGCTTTGAAGATATTATGGTTTTATTTTGAAGGGATAGCTCTTGTAAACTTCCTCCCAACGATAAATCTATCTTAGCATAACACGATTGGTCAGAAGTCTTAAGCTCTAAATAATCCTCTCCTTTTTTTGGATCCAGAATATGGTTGACTGTAAATAAATTGATGTTGGTTATTAATTGATCCATTATAAATGTTGAAAAATTAGATTGTTTTAAATCCCTTAAAACAAATGTAACAAAAAAAGCCTCTCGTATATGAGAAGCTTTTTAACTGTACAGGCGGGGAGACTCGAACTCCCACACCTCGCGGCACTAGATCCTAAGTCTAGCGTGTCTACCAATTCCACCACGCCTGCAAAAGGACTGCAAATATAAAAATTAGTTTGGATATTCAAGTGCCCTCTTTAAGAAAAAAGTGCACTGTGTTTTGTATTTTTGGATCAAATAAAAAACTTATGCAAAACTTAAAATCGTATATCGACAACAATAAAGACCGCTTTTTAAACGAGCTCATGGACCTCTTAAAAATACCATCCATTAGTGCGGACTCGGCTTATAAAAATGAGGTTTTAAAAACAGCCGAAGTTGTTAAAAATAGTTTGGAACACGCCGGTTGTGATCATGTCGAAATTTGTACAACTCAAGGTCATCCTATTGTTTATGGCGAAAAAATTATAGATAAAAATTTACCTACCATTTTGGTTTATGGCCATTATGATGTTCAACCACCAGATCCCGTGGCGTTATGGACTTCTCCTCCATTTGAGCCCGTAATCAAAAAAACAGACCTACATCCAGAAGGCGCCATATTTGCAAGAGGAGCCTGTGATGATAAAGGGCAAATGTACATGCATGTTAAAGCTATGGAATTTATGGCTTCAACAAATCAATTGCCTTGCAATGTGAAGTTTATGATTGAAGGCGAAGAAGAAGTGGGCAGTGAAAACCTTTCAAAATTTGTAAAAACACACCATGAAAAACTAAAAAATGATGTGATTCTCATTTCCGATACTGGCATGATTTCCAAAGACACACCTTCCATCACCACGGGTTTACGTGGCTTGAGTTATGTTGAAGTGGAGATTACAGGACCAAATAGAGATTTGCATTCAGGCTTGTATGGAGGTGCTGTTGCCAATCCTATTAATATTTTGACCAAAATGATTGCTTCTCTTCATGATGAAAACAATCATATTACCATTCCTGGATTTTATGATAAAGTTGAAAACTTATCTTCAGAAGAACGCACACAAATGGCAAAGGCCCCTTTTTCTTTAGACGCCTATAAGTCGGCTTTGGATATTGAAGAAGTTTATGGTGAACATGGCTATACGACAAATGAGCGTAATTCCATAAGGCCCACTTTAGATGTCAACGGTATTTGGGGAGGCTATATGGGTGAAGGCGCCAAAACGGTCATAGCGAGTAAGGCGCATGCCAAAATATCCATGCGATTGGTCCCTCATCAAGACTGGGAAGAAATTACTAAACTGTTCAAGACTCATTTTGAAAGCATAGCTCCAAAAGGGGTAAAGGTAAAGGTCAGCCCTTTACATGGCGGGCAAGGCTATGTTACGCCTATTGATAGCATTGGGTATCAAGCCGCTTCAAAAGCTTATCAGGACACCTTTGGAAAAATGCCCATTCCACAGCGCAGTGGTGGCAGTATTCCAATAGTGGCCTTATTTGAGCAAGAGCTTAAAAGCAAGACTATTTTAATGGGATTTGGTTTAGACAGTGATGCCATCCATTCGCCAAACGAACATTTTGGAGTTTTCAATTACTTAAAAGGCATTGAAACCATACCCTTGTTTTACAAGTATTTTACTGAACTTTCTAGATAAATTTTAAATCTTTCAAGTATAAATTGAAAAGATTTCCTTAAAAAATATCCTCTACACTTGTAGAATCAAAATATTAATTCTACATTTGTAGAGATGACTCTAAATACGTAGAACAATGCAACTCACAAGAACTGAAGAAGACCTAATGAATCACCTCTGGAAACTTGAAAAAGCGTTCATGAAAGATTTATTAGACGAATACACAGACCCAAAACCTGCGACAACAACAGTTGCCACATTATTAAAACGCATGACTGGCAAGGGTTTTGTGGGTTATACTGTCTATGGGAATTCAAGAGAGTATTATCCGTTGGTTAAAAAGAAAGACTATTTTTCAAAACACGTCAATGGACTCATAAAAACCTTTTTTAACGATAGCTCATCACAATTTGCTTCGTTTTTTACTAAAGAAACCAATCTTTCAAAAGAAGAATTGGAGGATTTAAAAGCCATTATCGATAGCGAAATTAAAAAGAAATAATTATGCTCATCTATGTTCTAAAATCCAGTGCCTGTTTGGCCATCTTTATGATCTTCTATAAACTGTTTATGGAAAAAGAAAACATGCACCAATTAAAGCGGTATTATCTAATTGTATCTTTGATTTTTGCACTCTGCATCCCGTTGATTACAATTACTTATTATATTGAGCTCCCATCAGACACTGTAACACTTCAACACACAGAAAATGGTATCGCCTTAAACAACCTTTCTAATTTTAGTCCAATACATTGGTCATTGATCCTGTGGACATTATATGGGTTAGGCTCTCTTCTTTTTTCATTAAAATTTATTCGCAATCTTCTTAGTATTGTCAAAACTATAAAGTGTAACCCTAAACATAAATCCAACAATTTTATTAATGTTTTGTTGGAGCAATTAAAAACGCCACATACGTTTTTCAATTATATCTTCTTGAATAAACATTTGTATGAAACCCAGCAAATTCCAAAAGAGGTTTTTGTACATGAGCAAGCTCATGCAGAACAAAAACACAGCTTGGATATTTTGTTCATTGAGCTGATTCAAATAGTTTTTTGGTACAATCCTTTGATTTATTTATTCAAAAAGGACGTCAAACTCAATCACGAATTTTTAGCAGATCAAGCGGTTTTAAAACAGGGCAACAACTTATCAAATTATCAACAACTTCTGCTGGCGTTTTCATCAAATGCCAAAGAACCCCATTTGGCTCATGCCATTAATTATTCATCAATCAAAAAACGATTTACAGTTATGAAAACACACACATCAAAACAGACCATTTACCTACGGAGTTTTTTACTTTTACCTCTATTAGTATTAACGCTTTATGGGTTTAGTGACAGTAAGGAAATTGTAAAAGCAGATACCTCCAAAAATTTACAATCTGCAGGAACAAATTCCGAAACAACAGCCATTGAAGACTTTAATGTTTCAGAAGATATTCAAGACAAAAAGGCAACACCCAAAGAAGTGACCGAATATAACAAATTGGCTAAACGTTACAATAACATGCCCAAAGACAGGATGCAGATTATGAAAAAGGATATTGAACGCTTAGAATATCTTTATGGCATCATGACAAAGGAACAAAAGACCAATGCCGAACCTTACCCAAGTATTAATATTCCACCTCCTCCATCTGCACCTAAAGCACCAGAGCCCTTAAAGGTTGTGAATGGTGAAAAAATGCCGCCTCCACCACCCATTCCAGATCATGCTGCACCTGCTGAAAAAATAAAAATGCAAAAAGCTATTGACCATTATAACAATACTGTACCACCTCCGCCTCCGCCTCCTGCTCCGAAATCACCCTTAGAGCATATTATAGAAATGGCTGAAAGAGGAGCTTCGTTTTATTATGAAGGAAAACCAATTGCATCAGAGGAAGCTATTAAACTTCTAAAAACTAATGAGCATCTTAATATTTCAACGAAAGATTCCAACTCAAAACAGGCAAAAGTATATATCACAAAAGACCCAATTGTAATAAAAGATTAACCTAATAGGACTCCAAAAATAAAAAAGCCTCTGATTTAGAGGCTTTTTTTGTAACAATTCTATAATTTTTACGTTCTAACTCTCTATCAATCAAAAAACAATCCTGTTATGTTAAAACAATTTTTTATCATCTGTTCGGGTTCAGACACCGACATTTTAGACCAATGTTCCATTGGAGAACAAAATAAATATGCTGGCATTGGTGCCACCGTATTTTTTACCGCTGTTATGGCGTTTATAGCCTCAAGTTATGCCCTTTATACAGTTTTTGACAATTACTTTATGGCCATAGCTTTTGGTTTTGTTTGGGGTTTGCTCATTTTTAATTTGGATCGATTTATTGTATCGACCATAAAAAAACGAAACCATTTTATTGACGAATTGATTCAAGCATCCCCAAGAATTATTTTGGCGGTCATTATAGCCATTGTCATTTCAAAACCTTTGGAATTAAAAATATTTCAAAAAGAAATTGATCAAGTCCTACTGGAACAGAAAAACGATTTAACTCTTGCCAATCAAAATCAAATTGCCAAGCAGTTCAACCCTGCGATTACTGGATTGGAAAATGACATCAATGGATTACAATCACAAATAAACACTAAAGAGGCCGAAGTGAATGCGCTTTATGATACCTACATTTCTGAAGCTGAAGGCACTGCTGGAACAAAACTATTGGGTAAAGGTCCTGTTTATAAAGAAAAGCGTGAAAAACACGATGCTGCTTTGGCAGAATTGCAACAGTTAAAGTCCGAAAACAAAACTAAAATAGCGACCACTGAAGCTCAAATTGCCACATTAAAAACAGATTACGACACCAAAGTGAGTACTACACAACCTGTTATTGATAAGTTTGATGGCTTTATGGCCCGTATCAATGCTTTGGGAGCATTACCTTGGCTACCTTCATTTTTTATCTTTTTATTATTTTTGGCCATTGAAACTTCTCCTATTTTTGCTAAACTGCTATCTCCAAAAGGCGAGTATGATTATAAACTTGAAGACATAGAGACCGCTGTCAAAACTTGGGTTGAGCAAAAAGTGAATGAGCGCAATATTTTGTTAAAGACCGATATGGCAATTAATAACAAAATCTATAATGATATTGCTGAAGAGGATGAGTTGTACACCTACAAGCGTAAAAAAGCAAGAGAACTGATGCAGCTTCAAGCGGATGCTTTTTTTAAGCATCAAAAAAACGCACTTTAAATTTTAGTTAGTAATTTTAGGACATCTAAAAAATTAACTGTGAAAGTCTGTAGTATTGCATTAATTGTCCTGTTTTGGTCCTGTAAGTTTTCTTCAAATTCTTCAAAAGATAATTCTTTTGAACGTGACAAAGCCGAAATTTTAAAGGTTCTTGATCAACAAGAAAATGCCTGGAACGCCTTTGATTTGGAAGGTTTCATGCAAGGCTATTGGAAATCGGATGAATTAAAGTTTTATGGAAGTAACGGCATTACTCAAGGCTGGGAACAAACACTTGCCAATTACAAAAGTCGTTATGCTACAAACGACCAAATTGGCAAACTGAACTTCACTATTGACGCCGTTTCAAAAATTGAAAACAACGCTTATTATGTTATGGGTCAATATCATTTACAACGAACTATTGGCGATGCCCACGGTACATTCATGATTATCTTTAAAAAGATTGATGGTGAGTGGAAAATTATTGCAGATTCATCCTGTTAAACTATGAAGCCAATTGTTAGAATAGCAACTTTAGAGGACGTTCCAGTACTTTTAGAATTTGAGCAAGGCCTTATTAAGGCAGAACGCCCCATGGATGTGACCATCAAAGACGGGAAAATTAGCTATTATGACGTTTCGGAATTTATAAAAAATGACGATTCTGAATTATACGTCGTAGAACTAAATCATGAAATTGTCGCAACTGGATATGCCAAAATAAAACCAGACAGGCCTTATTTAAAACATACCAAACAAGGCTATCTAGGGTTTATGTTTGTCCCTGAAGCTCATAGAGGTAAAGGTTATAATAAACTTATCATGGATGCCCTAATAGCTTGGTGCAAAGAGCAAGGCGTTTATGAGATACGATTGGACGTTTACGATGTCAATGATTCTGCTATAAGAGCCTATGAAAAAGTTGGGTTTAAAAAACACCTCATTACTATGAGACTGAATTTAAACGAGCTGTCCTAAAACTTACGGTCGGGATGAAACATCTCCATGCTAATCGAAGGAATTTTATGGTCAATACCCTCTTGAACCAGTTTTCCTGTTGCGGTTGCCATACTCCATCCCATCATAGCATGACCAGCAGCAAGAGTCAAATTTTTAAATTTCAAAGATTTTCCAATATAAGGCAAACCATCTGGGGTAACTGGGCGTAATCCGCAAGCGGCATCATTTTTTTCGACTGGTGTTAATTCTAAATCTGGATAATATCTAGTGGCAGCCGTGGCAATAGCTTCAACCCTAACTTTATTAACGTTGTGATTGATGCCTGCAATTTCCATAGTCCCAGCAAATCGTGTGAACCCATGCATTGGAGTAACGGCCACTTTTGCTTCAGCTAAAATGGCAGGTATAGTTATTCCTGTTTGTTGCGTCGTGTTTATTCGATACCCTTTCCCCGCTTGCATTAATAATTTTAATCCCAATTTTTTACTTAACAAAGGGCTCCAAGTTCCTGCTGCCAAAACAAACTCATCTGCTTTTAAGGTTTGTTGGTTGGTAGTAATTGAAACGACATCCATATTGTTAACCTCTATATCTTCAACTTTTTCGTTTGCAAAAATGGTGACTCCTTTTGAAATTAAATAGGATTTCATTTCATTCATAAACTCATTTGGTGTCGAATGGGAATCACACTTGTAGTAGATTGCCCCTTTTGCATTTATATTAACTTTGGGTTCTAATCGTTTCAATTCTTCAAGACCAATCTCATTGGCATCAAGACCTACTTGGTTTGCAAGATGCACTGTTTTAAGTTCTTCTTCCAGCATCTTGTCAGTCTGGCATAACATCAATAAGCCTTTATCTTCAAAATGAAATGTAAAGTGTTCCTGTGATTTGATGTCATGATATAATTGCTGGCTCAATATGGAGATATCCCTTATCACTGGAATGGCCTTTTTTACGTGATTGGACGTGCAGGATTTATTGAATGCCAATACCCATTTTAAAAAATCGGCTTCCAAACGCGGTTTTATATAAAGAGGGCTTGCAGGATTAAACATCCACTTCAGTCCTTTTTTCATCACTCCAGGAGCCGATAATGGAATAATATGACTAGGTGACAAATAACCTGCGTTGACATAAGACGCTCCAGCATCCATGTTGGATTGATCCACAATGGTGATTTGATGGCCTTCCTTATGAAGGTAATATGCAGAACATAAACCTATGATTCCGCCTCCAATAATAATGACTTGTTTACCCATTTATTCCCATTTAAAATCCCAAATTGGTGTATCTCCTTTTAAGTATTCTACAAAATAATTCCAACGTTTTTTTATAAAATACTTTCGAGCTTTTCCTTCATAACCATGCCGCTGACTTGGCAAAATTAACAAATCAAATTCCTTATCCGCATTTACTAAGGCTTCTGCGAATTTAAACGTTGCCGATGGATTTACATTATCATCAATACCTCCGTGGACCAACAGTAGTTTTCCTTTTAAATTTCCAGCGTTGGTAATGTTGGAAACTTTTTCATAAGTGTCGTCAACTGGCCAACCTTGGTACATTTCGGGCCACCAAGCTTTTTCCATTCTGAAATCGTGATCTCCAGAACTTGCCACTCCAACTTTATAAAAATCCGGAAATGCCAGCATAGCTCTACCTGTATCGTAACCTCCAGCTGAATGGCCAAAGATTCCAACTCTATTTGCATCAATCCACGAATATTTTTTTCCTAAATACTTAATCGCTAAAACATGATCTTCTAAGTTGTTTCCCATATTTTTATAGGAATGATCATGAAATTCTTTTGAACGCCCTGAAGTGCCTAAGCCATCAACATTCATAACAATGAAACCTAACTCAGCTAAATCTTGGTTACTAAAACAACGATCAAACGATTTGGGAAACACTTGTGTGTGTGGCCCAGTATACGTGGCATCAATTATTGGATACAATATATTTGGATCAAAATTGCTTGGCTTCCATAATGCTCCATAAATGGTGGTCTTGCCATCTTTAGCTGTGAGTTGGAAAACTTCTGGGGAATGCCATCCTTTTGATTGTGCCTCAGACACATCCGCTCTTGTTAATTCCACTAATAACTTTCCTGTTTTTGAATCTCTCAAAGCAGTCTTTGTTGGAATGTTTATGGTAGAATAGTTATCTGCAAAATACTTTCCGTCTTCTGAAAAACTGATACTATGGTGCGTATTTTCAGGTGTGAGCAACGTTAGTTTTCCATCAAAGCTGACTTTGTAAAGTTGTTGATGGTAAGGGTTGTTATTGGCTTCTTTTCCTGAGGCTAAAAAGTAAATTATTTCATTAGCTTCATCAATGTGTGACACTGAATTGATATAATAATTTCCATGGGTAACTGCAGTTATCTTATTGGTTTTTAAATCGACCATATATAGCTGGCGCCAACCACTGCGTTCTGATAAAAAAATGACTTTTTGCATGTCTTCCAGCTTTCGAAACCAAAAATTATCTATGTTTGTTTCGCTGGTTTCTTCAATAAGGGTTTGTTCTGTCCCGCTATTAAGGTCTACCAATTTTAAAACTTCTTTTTTATAACCTCTATCTGAATATTCAGCCAAAAGCATCCCCGACTTTTTCATCCACTCTACAGCAACTGAATTGATGTGTGTACCTGTTGGCAAGGTTGTTTTCACTTCCTTTTTGGTGTTGATATTATAAAAAACTGGCGTAACATGGACCATGGTCGTATCTCCAGGTGACCCGCGATAATAGGATAATAATTTAGGTCTGTAAAGTGAATCAATACTCTGATTTAACAGATACATTTTTTCGGCATTTCTAAAATCGACAATATCGGCACTAAGCCATTTAGAGTCCTCGGACCAATTGACATTAAAGTGTTTTGGTCGTGCCCCATTTTCACCTTCCATAATATCAAACCAACCATAATAGGTAGCATATTCGTAATCTTTCTTTCCATCAAAACTTAATTGATGCTCTATTCCAGTTTCAGTGGACTTTATGAATAAATTATAGTCTTTGGAATAAGCAATCCATTTTCCATCTGGAGAAGTACTTTCAAACTCATTTTTATTGTCCTTTTCTTTGTCTTCTTTCAGAAAAAGCTCGTAAGATTTGAGATTTACTGTATAATTTTTCTCATCAAAACTAAAATCGATATTTCCGTTCTTGAGATGCTCAATATTTGAAATAGACAAATTATTAGACTCTATTGGTTCATTCGTCAATTTACTTAAAGCCAATGCTAATTTTTCTTGATTGAATAATTCAACAACTTTATAATTTTTAAAATCGACCGTTCTATAAGTTTTCTTGACTTTACTGTAATCTATAAACCAAAGTCCAGAACCATCTTTAAACCAATTAACAGTCGTGTACAGATTAAATGCAGTTTTATTGTTGTAGTTATCGTACATAAAACTTACAGCGCGTTCATAATGGTCTTTTGTGATTTCTTGTGATTGTATAGGCTTTGAAATAAACAATGCCGCTACCACAACTACTAAAACATACTTCATATTTTAAATTTAAATGACTTGAAATCCATGGGCATATGGATCATCATCGTCAATGGTGATGGTATTATGACCATATATTTTTGCCCAACCTTGAATGCTAGGAACGATCGCTAATGTACCATTCAAACTTGTTTCTTCTTCAATTCGACCTATAAATTTACTGCCTATAAAGCTTTCATGAATAAAGGGTTCTCCCTTTTTTAATTTTCCTTTAGCATGTAATTGTGCCATTCGAGCCGATGTTCCCGTACCGCAAGGACTTCGGTCGATGGCTTTATCACCATAAAATACAGCATTTCTTCCAGAAGACGTTGAATCTATAGGAGTTCCAGTCCAAAGCATGTGTGTCACATCTTTTATAGTTTCGTTTTCCGGATGGATGAATTGATTTGGATATTTTTCATTAATACGTTGACGCACGATCTGTGAGTATTGGATAATTTTTGATGCTGAAAAATCTTGAATTCCCGAAAAATGTTTTTGAGGATCAACTATGGCATAATAGTTTCCTCCATAAGCTACATCAAATACGAGTTCTCCTAATTCGGGGCATTCTACGGTTAACCCTTCTGCAGCCAAATAGCTTTTTACGTTGATAAGTTTTACCCAATCCACTTTTTTTCCTGATTGTTGATATTCAATTTCAACCAAGCCTGCAGGGGCTTCCATTTTAATTTTTCCTGGAATTTTAGGGTTCACCAAACCTTCTTCAATAGCAATGGTAATGGTCCCAATAGTACCATGTCCGCACATGGGCAAACAGCCTGATGTTTCAATGAACAAAATCCCAAAATCATTTTCTGGGTTATGGGGCGGGTACAAAATACTGCCGCTCATCATATCATGCCCACGAGGTTCAAACATCAAGCCTTTACGAATCCAATCAAACTCTTTTAAAAAGTGTTGGCGTTTTTCGCTCATGGTGTTTCCAATTAGTGTTGGACCACCTTCTTTAATCACTCTTACAGGGTTTCCACAGGTATGCGCATCAATGCAGACAAATGTGCTTTTACTCATTTTTCACCTTCTGAATATAATTATTCACTCTTTTTTCCAAAATAGATAAGGTCACAGTCCCTTGCTCTAAAATAACCTCATGAAAATCCCTGATATTAAATTTTGGACCTAGTTCCGTTTCAGCTTTTTTGCGCATTTCCCTTATTTTTAACTCTCCAATTTTATAGGATAAAGCTTGACCTGGCCAAGAGATATAACGATCGGTTTCTGTATTAATTTCATGCATGGACAGTGCAGTATTTGATGCCATATAATTCACCACCTGTTCTCGGGTCCAGCCTTTGGCGTGTATTCCTGTATCTACTACCAATCGGCAAGCGCGCCACATCTCATACGTTAATTGTCCAAATTTTTCATAAGGTGTTGTGTATATTCCCATTTCATCCGCCAAATATTCAGAATATAAGCCCCAACCTTCACCATAAGCAGAGAGGTATAAGTTTCGTCTAAATTGCGGAATACTATCACCCAATTCATTGTTCAAACTGCCCTGTAAATGATGCCCAGGAACGGCTTCATGAGCGGTTAATGCTGGTAAAGTATATAATGTCCTGCTCTTTAAGTCATAGGTATTTACCCAATAATACCCCGGCTCGGTGCTTTCTTTGGAAGTCCCAACATAACGACCTCCCGTATATTTGGGGGCAATGGCATCTGGCACTGGAGCAACACCATAAGGCTTGCGCGGCAAGGTTTTAAAGAATCTTGGCAATTGTGCATCGATACGCTTAGCTATATCCCGTGCAATCATCAGCAATTCTCTAGGTGTTTTGGCATAAAATTGCTCATCGGTTCTTAAAAACTTTAAGAAATCTGCAAAGCTTCCTTTAAAATTTAAATCTTTAATGACATTCTCCATTTCGGCTTTGATTCGTGCCACCTCTTTCAAACCAATTTGATGGATATCTTCAGCAGTATATTGTGTGCTCGTTGTATAAAAATTGATTCTATTTTGATAGTAAGCTGCACCATTTGGTGTTTCGGAAACACCTAAGGTTTTTCTTGTTTTCGGAAAATATTCAGTTTCAAAAAACGTCTTTATACGTTTGAATTCTGGCGTAACACTGTTTTCAATGGCATATTTAGCGGCGGTCAATACGGAATCCTTTTGAGCTTGAGTTAAACCGTCTGGCAAATTTTTAAAGGGTGAATAGTAAAAACTATCTTCATAATTTTCAACAATATTCGTATCATAAGTAGATTCATAGCCTTTGAAAATCACTAAAGGTTGCGATACGCCTTTCTCCAATCCTTCTCGCAAATTCACAAAATTTTGGTTTACAAATTCGGGGATGGCATTCAGTTTATTCAAATACCACTTTACTTGTCCATAATTGTTTAAGGGTCTCACCATATAGGTCAAGCTGCTATGAAAACCAGAATCGGAAAGTAAGGGATTTAAATACTGTTCAAACGTATAATAATCGATTTGGTCTTGAAGCACAAACTTTAAAAGCTCAGCAGAAATCTGTTCGGTCTCACTTAATGCTTCTGTTTTCACTTTAGACAAGTCATTCAATTTGGACTTTGCAAATTCGGCCTCAGCCTTATAATAGTCTATTGTATATAGACCTAAAGGGTATGCCTTTTCATCGTATCCTTTGTGATTTTGATAAATATTGATTATGGAATCAAGTTGTACTGATGGGTTGTCTTGTGCTACTACTTTAACACTAAAAAAAAGCATTAGACCTACAATTGAAGCAATCTTTAAATGGTTCATATACTATCTGTTGTCAATTTATTGTTTACTAACCGTGAAATCCCCAAAGGGTTTTCATTTTTGAGTTCATTTGGCAATAATGCATTTGGCCAATCTTGATAACTAAAGGGTCTAACCCAGCGTTTAATGGAATGAATTCCAACTGCTGTAAAGCGACTATCGGTTGATGCTGGATAAGGCCCGCCATGTGTCATGGATGGGCAAACCTCAACACCTGTTGGAACACCATTATATATGAGTCGCCCAACACGATTTTGTAATGCAGAAATGACTTTTTGACAACTAGAAATTTCACTGTCATCTCCAATTATTGTTCCAGTGAGTTGACCTTCCAATTTTGAAATAATGGCTTCCAACTGTTTGGCATTCTCACATTGTACCACTATGGAATAAGGACCAAAAACTTCTTGATGCAAGGTCGGGTTTTCTAAAAAAGTATGTCCTTCAACCGTTGTTATGGTTTGTCTTGCATAATTAGTTTGCACTTCAGTACTATAGTCGGCTACAATACTTAATTTGGGTTGCGCTAGTGCTTTTTGTTTATTACTTTCATAAGCTCCAATTATATTGGGGTGTAACATACAGGACGGTTCGATTTTTAGGATTTCATCAGATAATTTCTGAATAAAATTTGATAAGCTTTCCCCATTAATTCCCAATAACAAACCAGGATTGGTACAAAATTGTCCTGATCCTAGGGTGATAGAACTGGCGTAAGTTTTGGCCAAACTTTCACTTCTGTTTTTTAAGGCTTCTGGCAAAATAATAACTGGATTCACGCTTCCCATTTCGGCAAAAACTGGGATAGGTTCATCGCGTTTGGATGCCAAATCAAAAAGTGCCCTTCCTCCTCTAATACTTCCTGTAAATCCTACGGCTTTTACTTGTGGGTGTTGTACCAATTGTACACCGACTTCAATACCACTACTGTTTAAATTTGAAAATACCCCATCTGGCATTCCTGTTTTTTGAGCAGCTTTTAAAACTGCTGAAGCCACTAACTCTCCTGTGCCCGAATGCATGGGATGTGATTTTACAATTACGGGGCAACCTGATGCTAACGCTGCTGCAGTGTCTCCTCCGGCTGTTGAATAAGCCAATGGAAAATTACTAGCACCAAATACCACAACTGGACCTAAAGGAATATTCATTTTGCGTACATCCGACTTAGGTAAGGGTTGTCTATCTGCTATTGCTGTATCAATAGAGGCTTCAACCCAAGAACCCTCTTTTATCAATTCGGCAAACATGCGTAATTGACCAATGGTTCGTCCTCGTTCACCTTTAGCTCTCCCTTCTGGCAACCCAGATTCTGAACAATACATTTGAATGAGTTCATCATCCAGAGCTAAAATTTCATCGGCAATCGCATTTAAAAACGTTGCTTTTTTTTCTCCCGAAATGCTTCTGAAGGTTTTAAAGGCTTCAGAGGCCAACTCTACTGCCTCATCGATTTCTTTTGAAGTTGCTTCAAAAAACAACTGCTCATTTTCAATATTGAGTTGGGGATTGAATGTTTTATAAGTCTTATTCCCTCTTGCTGAAGGATTGTTGCCTATATAATTTTTTCCGGTTATCATCTTTGTCATTTTAACCTCCCCTTAGGGTAGATTTATTTTTAATTAGTGTTCTTTTTTGCCAAACTTTTATAGTCTGGTAATGTTGGTCTGGTTTTTATGCCTTCTTCAATGGTTTGTAACACGTGTTTACGCTCATCACCAAATAATGGTAAACGTGGTGCACGAACATTTTCGGTACCTATTTTAGTGTATACCTCAGCTAATTTTATATTCTGTACTAATTTAGGGTTTATATCTAACTCTAACAAAGGTAAGAACCAACGGTATATTTGAATAGCTTCTTGTATCCTACCAGCCTTTTGCAGTTCATAAATGGCTACTGTTTCTGCTGGAAATGCACAAACTAAACCAGCAATCCAACCGTCTGCTCCCATTAGTAAACTTTCAAGAGCAAGGGTATCGACTCCTGTCATGATTTTAAGTCGGTCGCCAAAACGGTTTTTAATCCGAGTGACATTAGAAATATCTCTCGTCGATTCTTTGACCGCCTCAATATTTGGACATTCGGTCAAAAGTTCTTCAAACATATCTAAAGTCACTACAATTTTATAATCTATTGGATTGTTGTAAATCATGATGGGAAGCGATGTGCTCTTGGCAATCGCTTTGAAATATTCGATGGTTTCCCTGTCTCCCGCGTTATATCGCATTGGAGGCAATACCATAAGTCCGCTAGCTCCATCTTCTTTCGCTATTCTTGCTGCTTCAATGGCTCCTTTGGTGCTCTGTTCGGCAATATTCATTAATATAGGCACCTTTCCTTTCACAAAATTTACAGTGGCTTTAGTCAATCTTCGTTTTTCTTCATACACTAAGGTGCTTGCTTCTCCTAAGGTACCTCCCAATACTATGCCATGTACTCCAGCTTCTAATTGGGCATTGATGTTTAACTCAAAAGTTTTTAAATCCAATTCATCATTATCGGTGAATTTTGTAGTAACTGCTGGCATAACGCCTTTCCATTGAATGCTCATAATCTATTTAGTTTTAATGGGACAAAATTACTTTAGAAAAGGGGATTTTTTTAATCGCATTTTATCCATGATTAATACTATATTATCCTATTATCTATTTTTTAAATTATAATTGAATAGTTTTTGTGTATTTTTACTCTTTCTATCTCAACTAAGATTGCTCATCAAAGAAAAGCATTAAAAGATAACTGCTGTGAAAGTATTGCCATTTAAAATCCCAAAACCAGAACAAGATGCCTTTGTTTTTCAAATAGATGATGATGAATCGTTTTATGATAAACTACATCAACATGAAGAAATTCAATTGAGCCTAATCGTTGATGGGGATGGCACTTTAATCGTAGGCGACACCATAAACCGTTACTCTAAGGGCGACATTTTTGTTGTTGGAAGCAATTTGCCCCATGTGTTTAAAAGTGATTTGTCTGTTTCACAGAACTCATATATGCTGAGCTTGTTTTTTTCGAAATCGTCTTTTGGCAGCCGCTTTTTTGAGCTTGAGGAATTAAAAGAATTGCAGCCCTTTTTTAAACGTTCAAAACATGGATTTAAAGTCGTTTCAAAACGGAAAGCCATCAAGGAACTATTTTTTCAACTTGAAAATGCTTCAAAACTAAATCGCTTTTTAACTTTATTTCAGCTCTTAAAATTAATTTCAAAAGCAAATTATAAAAGTCTGTCTTCATTTGTTTACGACAAGAAATATACAGATAACGAAGGAAGCCGAATGCGAAATGTATTTGAATATACGATGAACCATTTTACATCTGAAATCAGCTTAGAAACCATTGCCGAAGTGGCCAATATGACCAAAAATGCATTTTGCAAATACTTTAAAAAACGGACTAATAAAACCTATTTTAGTTTTTTAAATGAATTGCGCATAGAACATGCCTGTAAGCTTTTGATCGCCAAAGAAGAAGTCTCTGTTTCAGAAATTGCAGAATGTTCTGGCTATAATAACCTGTCTAACTTTAACCGACAATTTCAAGCCCTCAAACAACTATCTCCTTCTGAATATAAAAAACACAACCGATCATGAACTCGAAAAACTACCTTCCCATAATTGTAATAGCAGGTCTTTTAATTAGTATTTATGGATTGGTTACAGGACGATTTTTCTTTTTGTTTTTAATTATCCCTCTGGGTTTTCTCTTTAAGGGAACTAAAAAAAAGTAAAATCCTAAAGCTTTTTGACGTATTTGGTAATGATGACGATCTGTTGCCCATCAACTTTACCTTCAATATATTCGGCATTATCATGATCCAATCGAATATTTCGCACTGCAGTTCCCTGTTTGGCAACCATGCTGGACTCCTTAACTTTTAGATCTTTTATTAATACTACCGCATCTCCAGGTTCTAAAATCACGCCATTTACATCTCTGTGGATAATTTTATGAGTTGCATCTTCATGCTCTCCGGTGGCACGGGCCAACACTAAAGCTTCATCATCCAAATACATCATGTCTAACAGGTCTTTTGGCCAACCTTCATTGCGAAGTCGCTGTAGCATTCTCCAAGCCATAATTTGAACCGCTACATGTTCGCTCCACATACTGTCGTTTAAACACCTCCAATGGTTGGTTTCGATATCTTCATTCCCTTCAATTTGGTTTAAACAGGTATTGCAAACCAACAGACTATTATCTACAGATTCATTTAACGACGGTGGAATTATATAGTGTTTTAATTCCTTGTTTGAAGAACACAATTCACAAGCATCATGACTTCTTTCCTTTAATTTTTGTAGAACGCTCATCTTTAATTCAGTTTTTAACTCGGTAAAAATAGTGGAATTAAAAAAAGGGACGCTATAGCATCCCTTTTTATTCATTATAAGCGAATTAAATCTATTTTCTTAAACCAGCGACAACTGAATAAACTTCGTCACCATGGACGCCAGTAAAATATTTTCTTTGAATTGCAGTAAAGGCTTTTCTTGAAGCGTCATCTTTCCAATGTGCTCTAAAAAGCTCTCCACTACGAGCATTCGAAGCCTCTAAATCAGCCATAGAATCCACGAAAAAAGCTTCAATGAATTCACTACTATTATGTCCATAAAAATGGCGGTGTGGGTAATAGCCTTTTATAAGCTCATTTTTATTGATCACATTTTCAACATATTCAGCACGAGCTTTGCTAAGTTCGCCTGGAACAGCATCACTAGGATAGGCTAAATGGCTGGTTCTAACATATAAAACTGAATTATCTGTTAATTCACTTGTGCGAACCTTTGTTCCTGGTGCAACAGAATAAATTTCATCAGAATGCTTTGAATCATAAAAACTGCCTTGAGTTTTAAAAAATGCCGCCCTAGCTTCTTCGTTAGGCCATGCTTCTTTTGCCAGCTCAGCATTGCGCTTATCGGCTTTTTCAATAGCGTCCCAGCTCCCATAAACCTGCACATATTTCACATCGGTGCTATTGGAAGTGTATAGATGTGTATAAAACCCAGCTCCCATGATATATTCATTTTTCATGGTTACTTTGTCTAAATACTCTTTTTCAACATCGATCCATTTAGCATCAGAATCATTGTCTAAATTAAAATGCATGGTAGTTACTACATAATACAGTGGTGCTTGAGATTGTTCTTGTGCTGAAACTGAGTTAAAAGATAATAATAACATGAGTGTTATCATTGCAAAAAATTGGTTGGTTGTTCTCATAATTTTAATAAATATTAAGGTTAGTATAATTGATTACTATAAAATTCAATACGACTATTTGGGGAAACGAAAAACACGTGGGGAATGTGTGTAATAAGTCTAAATCCTTATTTTCTAGGGGGAGAAATAAACATTTCGAATGTCTAATATACAAAATTTTTCTGGCTTATTGTTTATACAAACAATTTAATGGCTTATAAAACAATAGATTACTTTAGCTGCTCTTTAAGTTTTTTAGGTAAACTTTTAACAACCATTTCGTAGGAATGGTCTATGAGTTGTAGCACAAATTTAGATTGTAATTCTCCTTTGTAAATATAAACCGAATTCCAATGGGTCTTGCTCATGTGCCATCCTGGTTGAATACTTTCATATTCCGAACGAAGTTCTTGGGAATATTCTGGGTCTGCTTTTAAATTCACCCAACCTTTACCAGCTTCCCAATTTTCCAATGGAAATAGAGCAAACATTTTTCCCATGACCTTAAACACAAGGGTGTCTTCATCAAAAGGAAAATGCTCTGTGACGCCCTTTTTTTTCAAGCAATAGTCGCGAAGTTGCTCAATGTTCATTATCCAATTATTTTGTACAATACAGGTTTACTTGGAGAAGCATCATTCTCAAAAGGTGCAATTTGTAAATTTAAAAAATACGTGCCGTCCTTTACTTTGTTTGGCACATAAATAAGTTCGGTTATCGTGGCATCCAATCGCAATTTCCCATTAGTGTTCCAAAAAGCATTGTGAGCCAAAAGTTTGCCTCCATCCTTTTCTTTATCTACACTTGGCAAGTCAATGAGCAGATGTTTGATGTTTTTTTCTTTGAGATAAACCGCGGCTTCTTCCAAAAGATAAGTTGGATTGGTATTGGAATAGTGTTTTGACAACTTATCGTTCATATTGGGAATTGTTCTTATTACCACAGCATCGCGCTTTTTGTTTCCCAAAGCTGCCTGAATTTGTTTTTTTGAAATCACGAAATCGTCTTTAAGTTTTTCAGCCGCAACTGTGATAACTTCTGCCAAAAAGAAAAACTGCTTTAAATTTTTATTGATGGAATAAAACTCCTTGGTAATATGACCAACACATTCAGTATGCGTGCCATGGGCGTGAGGATTAAACCAAATGGAATTAAAATTAACATCGGCGCCTTCTGAAACCTTGCCAATCCAAT
The DNA here is from genome assembly GCA_051814705.1 of Flavobacteriaceae bacterium LMO-SS05. Lineage (GTDB taxonomy): Bacteria > Bacteroidota > Bacteroidia > Flavobacteriales > Flavobacteriaceae > Geojedonia. The sequence goes on along the minus strand of JBPWQW010000001.1, from coordinate 954,081 downwards.
CCCCCATTTTTACGGGTTCAATTTTGGGCTCGTCTAAATACCATGCATTCACATTCTTTTTTGAAGCTCGCAATGGTATAGAAATATCCAAAGGTTTTGATACATCAATTTTATAGGTTTTCGAATGGTATTGTAGTGTTGCTATCAAGATTTGTTAATTTTAAATAGGTCTGAAGCGATGCCATCGCTTAAAAATTTTCCTTTTTTAGAGACGATTACTTTGTCCCCATCAATATACAATAATTGTTGGTCAATATGTTTTTTAGCCTGTTGCAAAACATATGCTTTATAGTGTTTCCCAAAATCCTGTTCTATTTTTTTCAACGAAATGCCCCAAATGGTTCGCAATCCTGTCATGACATATTCGTTGTATTTATCAGTTATTGACAAGGTTTCTAGTTCACTTGGCAAATTGCACTCTTTCAATGATTTTATGTATTTTGAATTGTTTCTCACATTCCAACTACGTTGATTTCCGTTAAACGAATGTGCAGAAGGCCCAATACCCAAATAGGGTTTTCCTTGCCAGTAACTCGTATTGTGTTTTGAAAAACAATCTGGCTTCCCAAAGTTGGAAAGTTCATAATGTATAAACCCAGAAGCTTCCAATTTTTCAATCAAGATATAAAATTGTTCTTCGGCCAACGCATCATCCACATTTTGAATGATGCCTTTTTTTATAAAAGACTCCAAAGCTGTTTTGGGCTCAACAGTTAAGGCATAACTGGAAATATGAGACATGTTGAATGACAGTGCCGTTTCAATATTTTGAATCCAACGCTCATGGGACAATCCTGGTATGCCATAAATTAGGTCGATTGAAATAGTGTTGAAGTGCTTTGTGGCTTCTTGTAAACATTGTTTTGCCTCATGCGCATTATGAGCTCGGTTCATCAATTTTAAATCTTCGGCAAAAAACGATTGAATGCCTATGCTTAATCTGTTGATTTGTGTATTGGACAATTCGTTGATGCGTTTGATTGTTAAATCGTCTGGGTTGGCCTCTAACGTAATTTCAGGATTATCACTGACTTGGTAATTAGTGTATACTTCAGAAATCAGCAATCGCAATTCTTCATTCGTTAATAATGAAGGTGTTCCTCCTCCAAAATAAATGGTTTTGATCGTTTGGTTTTTAAATTCATCCTTTCGGAGTTTAAGTTCTTTTACCAAAGCGTGAACAAGATCCGCTTTCTTGCTTAGCGAAGTAGAAAAATGGAAGTCACAATAATGACAGGCTTGTTTGCAAAAGGGAATATGAATGTAGATACCGCTCATTTTAGTCTTCAGTTTTCAGTCGCAGTTGGCAGTTGGCAGTTGGCAGTTGGCAGTTTTTAAATAATTATTTTCATTAAAATAAATTCCTGCTTTACTCATCGATTCACATTTTAAACTTTTGTATTCGTGACCTTCGATTTCGCAGGAATGACAAATCAACACATTAACGAAAAACAAATCAACTATTTTTTAACCCGATCTTCATTCTGCTTCACAAAAGCGCTCCAACCGGTATAGCTTTTAGTGCCCTCAACTTTACCTTCGTTATAAAAATGACAAACTGCAGCTGCAAGGCCATCAGTCGCATCTAAATTTTTGGGAATAGTTTTTAAATTCAATAGACTTTGAAGCATTTTGGCCACTTGTTCTTTACTGGCATTTCCGTTACCCGTAATAGCCATTTTAATCTTTTTTGGAGAATACTCTGTAATAGGAATTTCACGACTTAATCCAGCGGCCATGGCCACACCTTGAGCGCGACCCAATTTAAGCATACTTTGCACATTTTTTCCAAAAAAAGGAGCCTCAATAGCAATTTCATCTGGATGGTGTGTTTCGATCAATTCAATAGTACGCTCAAAAATAAGTTTTAGTTTTAGGTAATGATCTTCATATTTTTTAAGATCCAACTCATTAAGCTGAATAAAAGTCATTGTTTTTCCCACCACTTTTATAAGTCCGAAACCCATAATGGTCGTTCCAGGATCTATTCCTAAAATAATTTTTTCCTTACTCATTGTCTGTACAATATTGGCATCCGCTTAACGAAAAGGTAATTCCAAACGCGATAGTCAACAAATTCCCGTTAAAGGCCCCATACCCTGTAGTGACAGGGTCAAAATCTTTACCAAAACCTAAAATATAGGAGGTGTCCACAAACAACGACATGCGCTCGGCCAATCCAAAATGAACTTCTAGACCCGCCATGGCATTGAAAAAGGAGATGTTGTTATTGCCATAATTTCCTAATGGTTTTACAAAAGAGTAGCCAGGACCTCCATGCAGAACAACGCCCATGCGTGGGGGTAAAAAATATAAACTATTTGTAGGGTCAAAGACGAGTTGTGCATTAACGCGGGAGTAATTGAGTTTAAATTCTTGGGAGCTATCATCATTTGAAATCCTGTTAAAGCTAAAATCCAACTTAGCTCCAAACTGATTCTCGAACATGTTTTGTAAGCCTAAATTTAAAGTTGGAAAATTCAGGGATTTCCCTTGGAATCCTTCAACAAAACCTGATTGCGCAGGACTATTAAGACCCAGAGCAAGTTGCGCTTTCCATTTGTTAGTTTCCCGTTGGGCAAACAGACTTGATGTAGCGAAAACAACACAAAAAACTAGTAGATAGGTCTTAAAACTGAAATCCATTTTCATCAATTAGTATAATTTATAAAATCATTTGGCTTCTCTACAAATCTAAACAATTCTTTTTTGTGCTTCTTAAATTGACATTGGTTATTGATACATTTTATTTTATTTAGATCAATCCGATAGGAGTTGCCCAAACAAATTTCCATATTTTTGTTGGCTCTTGACAAAAACTGAAGGCCTTACTTAATAGCCCTTGACCATATATGATACTTATAGCCTTAATCATTACGCTTATTTATGTCGTTTTAATCGGATTTTTTGTTTACGGATTTGATAAGATTGAAGACTTTCCATTAAAAGATATTCCTGCCAAAACTAAGTTTACGATCATTGTTCCTTTTAGAAATGAAGCCGAACATGTACCTACTTTATTAAAATCCATTTCAGAACTTAACTACCCTAAAAATCAATTTGAATTCATTTTTGTGGATGATGACTCAAGTGATGGTTCGGAAAGACTTGTAGAACGATTTCTAACGACTTGCCAAAATGGTTCTAAACTTATCAAAAATAATAGGCAAACCAACGCTCCCAAAAAAGATGCCATTTTAACGGCGATCAAACACGCCAAAAATGAGTGGATCGTAACAACCGATGCGGATTGTATTTTGCCAAAATATTGGCTAGACTCTTATGACTGTTTTATTCAAAGTCATGATGCAAAATGTATTGTTGCACCCGTAACATATACAAAGGTCAATTCCTTTTTAAAACGTTTTCAAACTCTGGATTTTTTAAGCTTACAAGGTGCAACCGTGGGTGGTTTTGGTATTAAAAAACCATTTTTATGCAATGGCGCCAATTTAGCTTACACATTATCTTTTTTTAAAACTGTAAAAGGATTTGAAGGAAACAGCCATATTGGGAGCGGCGATGATATTTTTTTACTTGAAAAAGCCTTAAAATACGCTCCAAAACAACTTTTTTACCTTAAATCGCTTCATGCAACGGTAGCGACCATACCCGAATCTAATTTAAAAAACCTTATATCCCAACGCTTGCGATGGGCTGCTAAAACTTCAAGTTATAGCAACCTTTTCGGCAAACTTACTGGGATAGTTGTTTTGTTTATGAATGCTCTAATCATTTGTTTGTTGATGATCACGTTGGCGGGTATTATCCCTCCAAGGGTTTTAGCCTATACCTTCCTTATAAAATTTGGATTGGATTTTTTATTACTGTTTAAAACCGTGCGCTTTTTTAATCAAGAGCAGTATCTATTTTCTTATATCTTTTCCAGTCTGATATACCCCTTTTTTAGCGTCTTTGTTGCCTTTGCTTCTATTTTCAAAGGCTATAAATGGAAAGGCCGAACATTTCGCGCATAGTGTTGGTATCATTTATTTTTGTTAGATTTACTTATCTCAAATCCTGATTCCAGATGAAAAGAATAGGTCTTATTTTATGCTTTTTATTAAGCTTTACTTCAGTAATGGCGCAAGACACTTATACAGTTTCTGGTGAAACACTTCAACTTAAAACTGAAGTCGAAGGCCAACTGGATTTACTTTGGAATATTATTGATGGGCACTATCGCTATTTTGTAAGAACAACAGACCATACCATAACCGAACTGGTTAATACAAAAAATAAGGACCATAAGTATACTGAAGAATATAAGACCCTACTTCAAAATCTTACAGATGTTTCTACAGATAAAGTCAATCTAACACTAGTTGATTTAAAGACTTACATCGACACCTATAACCAAACTCAAGACCCAAACTATAAAACGTCAATCTATAATGCCAAACTTCAACTTTTATTAGGTTTTTTTGGCGGCATTACTAATAGTCCATTTATTAATAACCCCAATAATTCAATCACGCCTCAATTTGGAGCAGAGTTGGAATTATTGGATGCCAACCAAATTAAAAGACATGCCCTGTTTATGCAATTAAGACATGTTTTTAAAACCAATGATTTTAAATACACAACTACCGAATTAGCACTAGGATATCGATTTAGAGTGATAAACTCTAGACCTTTTAGTCTATATGGACAAACCAAATTGGCTACCCTTAATTTTTTAAAAAACACCATTCCAGGAGCAAATGACACCACTTTAGATACTCAGGGAACCGTTTTAGAGGTGCCTTTAACTTTTGGGATTGGAGCTGATATTAGATTATCCGAAAAAAGTTTTTTCACGATTCGTTATGACGAGCTTTTCGCGGTTTTAATTGAAAATAATGGCAACTTTTCTACCAACTTAACGCTGGGCTACAAATTTAATTTGTGATGTCATTAATTCGAACCACAACAGGCAAACTAAATTGTGTGGTAACTTGCTGGCTTCGTTTTATAGCAGGATATATTTTGGGCAAGGAATCAAAACTGTGTATTAACAAGCTATCGATATTGGGGATTTGGGATTTGGTTAATTCACTATACACCATGTCATTAATAGAGAACTGACCTAGATTGTTTATTGTAATCTTTAAAAGAATGGTATCATTGACATCTTCTGTAACTACAATATTTTGTTTAGCAAAGTTATTATTAAGTAGTTGTAATACTGTATTTTCAAAACATTGTCTTTTATTCTCTTTTCCAGAAGTGTGGTCGCATGAAGCAAAAGTTGGATATTCGTCAACATCGTTCCAATTGAAGGTTTGCAACTCTTCTTCAAGAATATCTTCGGAATAGACTTTCTTTTTCTCGAAGTAATTACAAGAAACAAATACAAGAAGGTAACAAACAAGAATTAAGCGTTTCATTTAATTTTAACTGAAACTGAAAAGTACAATATTTTTAGAATTTAATCTTCTTTCATAAATTTTTCTTCTTTTAACTCGTTTAGGCGTCCTTCAACAAATTCGAAATACATACTTTTAGGATATTTCGATTTAAAATCTTCAAATAGTTTAATTCTCGCATCCAAATCGGCATAATATTTATCTTTGGTAAGCACCAAAAGAAATTGAGTAAATTCATTCTCTGGATTTTCTTTCTCAGCCCTTTTAAAAGCTTTGATTGCTTCTGCATAATTTTTTTGCTGATTGTAAACCTTTCCCAAAAATTGATACTCTTGGTCTAAGGGTACATCTTTTAAAACCAAGGACTGCTTTACAAATTTTTCGGCATTTTCAAAATCTTGTAACTCCTCATAATACGTCCCGATGACATACATCGTATTGGAATCTTCTGGGTTGTCTTTTAAAACAAGTTTAAGCTGCTCGATGGCTTTTTCGAATTGGTAGGTATTGGCATAGCTTACACTTAATTTTCGATGGATAAATTCCGAATTTTCACCGAGTTGCAAAAGCTTTTCAAACCAAACTATAGCATTTTTATAGTACTCATTTATGTAATAATTTTGTGCTTTTAGGTTAATAAGTTCTACGTTATTTGCATAAGTTTCCAATCCTTTATTAATATATTTTTCGGCTGCCTCATACTCCTTTTTTTCAACAAATTGTTTTGCTATTTTAACGATCGTTTTTTGATATGTCGGATCTAAATCATAAGCAGACCAAAATCTATTAATAGCTGTTGAATCTCCCAATTGCTCCAATGCCAATCCTAGTTCATAATGATAATTTGGATTGCGATAATCCAAATACACCAATTCATTGAACACTATTGAAGCATCTTTAAAATGCTTTGTTCTTGATAGTAGCTTGGCATATTCATACTTTAACAAGGCATCATTGGGATTGACTTTTAAACTGGCTTCAAAGTTTTTTAAGGCCTCATCATAATTACCAATGGAAATGTAGGCTCTGGCTATTTTATCATAGACTTCAGTGGTCTTATCATAATTTTTGTAGTATGTAATAGCTTTACTGAAATTTCCATATGCATATAAGCTATCAGCCTGACGCAAAACCGAAGTTTGAGCTTCAGTTTTACATATCATTATTACCATTAAAATTTGAACGATACTTCTATTCACCAAATATGAAGGTTTTTAGTTTTTAGGTTTTTCTGGATTGTTATTGTCGTCCATTACTTCAAATATAATTGGCAATGAGTAAGGTACATTAACCGCTATCCCTTTTTGTTTGCCAGGAATCATTTTAGGAAATGTTTTTATCACTCTAATTGCTTCTTCCTCTAATGCTGGATGTGATGCTCTAGACCTAACATCTACAATATTTCCATGATTATCAATTTTAAAAACCACATTAACACGCTGTCTTCCAGTCAATCCCAACTCTTTCCCAAGTTTAGTATTAAAATTGGCATTTACATGCTGTGCTATTTTGTCGGACATACATTGTTTTCGTTCTTCGTTCGTGAGGAAAGATTCACAACCCGGATAAATAGGCACCTCATCTATTACAGAAAATGGAACTTCAACATCCTGTAAAACATCTGCAAAAATTGGATCTTTAAATCCATTGTCACTGGTCAAAATTAACAAGTTTTTTAAGGACTTTTCTTCATCTTCTGTTACTTCTCCTTGGATTTGTATTTGATCGAACAAATCGTTAATTCTTTCCATAAGTGGTGTCTTATTTTTTAAAGACCCATAGTCTTGTATTTCTTTCAATAAAGTTGTGTTTAATACATTGCTTTTAACCAAACTTAAGAGTAGGTTTAAACCATAATCTTCATCTTCATTTGTATGACCCTGTATCTGAATTTGGCTTTTAACCGCTTGTATTTTTTTAATTAATGGGCTATTGCTAACTTTTTTGATTTCCCATTTAGTATCCTCTTGTTGTCCGTAAGCGTTTTGAACGCACGAAGTATAAACCAACATTCCTAAAACTAAAGGGCATAAAATAGTATACTTTAACAAGTTAATTTGTTTTGACTTTGATTTTGATAACATAACGATTCGTTTTTTGATTAATGATTGTTTGAAAAATGGATTTATAAATGAAATATTTTTTGTTTCAAATACTTGAGATAGAAGATTTTGATAATAGGTAGTTTTATCTTGATGTTTTAAAGCGCTTGAATCGGCGACAAATTCATGAATTGTCATCATTCTGTTTTGATACATATAAACTAAAGGGTTGAACCAAAATATGATACGCATAAATTCAAAGAACAGTAAATCAAGTGAATGCCAATGCCTAACATGAACCATTTCATGTTTTAAAATAGATTCTATCTCTTTTCCACTTAGGTTTGATCCTAAAAAAATATAATTAAAAAATGAAAAAGCCACTGTACTATCTATAAGTTTAATAATACGGAAACGCCCCATTCTCTCTTTAGGGTTTTGAGAAAGCAAACGTACTATTTTGATGACTTTAAAACCTAATAAAAGTACAGCTATAAACATACCCGTGTATAAAATCAGATCCCAAGACCAACTGGATTGTGAATTTAAGCCTATGGTTTCAAATGATACTTGACTTGTGTTTAATTGCCCCTTGTTGCCTATTAAAACTTCTGGCAACCTTATGATATATTGTTGGGAAACAACATCTTTAAAACTGTCTATTTTAATAAACGGCAATATAACTGTTAAGGCCGCGGTTGATAAAAGATACAATCTATTCCAATTAAAAAAAGTTTCCTTTTTTAAAAATGCGTCATATACTAATAAAAAGAAAGCTTGAAAGATTAAGATTTGTAAAATATAATGTAACATTACTTTTCGTTTTTGTTAATGTCTTTTAAAATAGATTCCATCTCATTCAAGCTGATATCATTTTTTTTGACAAAAAAAGACACCATACTCTTAAAGGACCCTTGAAAATAATTATCCACCAGTTTATTGATGGATTGATTACTATAATCTTGCTTCATCACTAACGGAAAATACACATGTCCTTTCCCCTTTTTTTCATAATCCACAAAACCTTTGCTCTCCAAAATTCTAATTATTGTCGACACAGTATTATAAGCTGGTTTTGGGTCAGGAAATTCTTCTATAATCGCTTTTACTTTAGCCTTATTTAATAGCCAAAGTATTTGCATGATGTCCTCTTCTGCTTTCGTGAGTTGTTTCATTTCCAAATAAATTTTTAGTTCATTGATTCAAATATAACTAATTTTTTAGTTTAAACTAATTAGTTAGTTTATTTTTGATCTAATAATTTGACTTATCTTGCAATGCAATCTTATTTTATGGACTTTTTTTTAATTATAATTTCCCTATTATTTATGATTTTAGGAATCATTGGTAGTTTTTTACCAATATTACCTGGACCTCTTTCCAGCTGGGTTGGACTTTTAATTCTCAGCTTTACAAATGCAATACCAATGACCCGAACTTTTTTAATTCTTACGTTTAGTGTTGCTTTGCTTATTTGGGTTTTGGATTACATGATCCCCGCTATGGGCACTAAACGCTTTGGAGGCAGTAGAGCTGGAATTATTGGAACTTCTTTAGGATTAATTGTCGGCCTTTTAGTACCCATTCCTGGAGGTATTGTTATTGGTCCATTTTGTGGAGCCCTAATTGGTGAGCTAGTAAATAAAAGTGAATTTAACAAAGCCGTTAAAGCTGCTTTAGGATCTCTTTTAGGGTTTTTAGCCTCTACATTTATAAAATTTATAGTAGCTGTTATTTATTTTGGCTTTTTTATTATAAAGGTAGTTGGCTCTATTGAAGTGCTTATATAAATAGAGAAAGCCTAATAACCTCTGACAATTATTAGGCTTTCAATTTTTTTGCTATTAACTCAACAAAATACTTCGAGGGATTAATTAATCTTTGTTGACTGTTCAAATGTAAATAATGCGAATTGATTTTTGTTACGGTTAAACCGCAAACCTGATGTGGAAAAACCGTACTATTCAGCAATACCAGGCGATCAGGAGATTTTTTTAATTGAAAAAAATGAGTTTTTAAGATTAAATTTATAGAAATCCTTTTTTTCGAGCTTCTTCAAGGAGTGTTTCGTCTTTTCCATCCTCAACAGAGAACAATAGCTTCATTTGTTTTTTGCGTTTTTCAATGGCACTCATGGATAAATCGATATGCTCTTTTAAACTTCTTGTTTTTATGCCTTGAGAAAGTAAATGAAGAATTTTACGGTTAATGTCATCTACATAAATGTCGCTAGTGATCGATTTTCTTAAAAAATTACTAACCGTGCTACTGTAATAAGGTGGAGAATTCATAATACGCTGAAAAGCTTCAGCAAGTTCGCTGGACGTTAAATCACTTTTAATTAAAAATCCATCTGGGCTGATTTCTTTAATGATATTGTGTATTCTAAAAGACTCGTTAAACATCGTTAAAATAATGATTTTTGCTTCTGGCAAGATTTTTCGAGCAATTAAAGCCAGGTCTTCCCCTGAATTTATGGTCCCATCAGCAGAACTTGGAAGACTAATATCAAAAAAACAAACATCATACGGTTCTTCTTTTGATGCCTTTTGCATCAATTGGTTAGCAGCGTCACAGCTGTTTGCCGTATCGATTAATAAGGTTTGATCTTCTCTTTTTGTTGCCATCAAGGTGTTTTGATAGCCCTCAATAATAATTGGATGATCATCTACCATTAAAATATGTATGTCTTGCATTGTATTTAATTTGAATAGTATGGAACATTGACGGTTAGTGTTGTCCCCTTATTAATTTCAGATTCGAAATTAACTTCTCCTTCAAGTTCGTCAACTCTTGATTTTATATTTTTAAGTCCTATGCCTTTTTTACTTTTGTGAATATCGAATCCTTTTCCGTCATCTGAAATGCTTAAGCAAATTACATCATTTTTTGGTTTAAAGCTAATTTTGACGATATTGGCATTGGCATGTTTATAGATATTTTGAAGCGATTCCTGTATTATTCTATAGATGTTGATTTTAGTTTTATTGGAAACATCTTCCCAATTAATATGCTCAGCATGTTTAAACTTGAACTGGAGTTGATAGGCTTCCGTTTGTTTTTCTATTAGTTTAGCTATAATATCTATAAAGCCAGATCCAGAAATAAAATCTGTATTTAAATCATGGGAAATTTTCCTGATATCCTCTTCAATAATTTTTAAATCTGAAATATAGTTTGATCTCTTTACAATGGCATCTTTACTTTCACTAAAATTCAAACTGTCTAAGCTTAATCGCGTGCCGAATAATCGCCCTAAAATCCCATCATGAAGCTCTTGTGAAATACGCTTCTTTTCATTAGATCTGGCTTCATCTACCTTATCTTGCTGGGAAAGCATAAGATTATAAATTTCTTCATTAGCCAGTTGTTGTTCTTGTTTGAATTTTAATTCTTTATTTTTTGAACGTTGTGTCACAATAATATATAATAACACTAATGTGAGTATTAACCCCCCAGAAAGTGCTAATAACCACATTCGTTCGCGAGTAATGCGCTCATTTCTTTTTTCAATTTCATCCGTTTCAAAGGCAATTCTGGCAAATTTATTTCTAGCCGACCGCTCATTAAATAATAAGCTATCGCTTAACTTGATGTGCTCATTTAAATATTTTTTTCCTTCTTCTCCGTCTTTTAAATCTGATAAAATCAACATGGATTCTAATAAGATATCATTATCTGAGATTTCTTTTGCTAAGTTATAAGTCATTTCAGCATAATGCAAAGCACTATCCTTGTTATTAATTCCTTTATAAAATTTTGATAGATCTTTGATGACAGCGAGCTTAATGATTTTATTCCCTAGACTATCGCTGATGTTGTACGCACGGATGAACATCTGCTCTATGGCTTTTACATCTGTGTCATTAGATTCAAATTTAGTAATGGCGATGTTTTCTAAAATTTGCGGGTAAAATGAGGGGTCCTCCTCAAATAAATAATCTTGATTAAGAACATCTTGGTAAAGTTCAAGTGCCTTTTTAAAGTCTCCCTTCCTTCTATAAACTGAAGCCTTATTATGAATTGAAGCATATTTATTAGAATTACCGAATTTCATTTTTTTGGTAATCTCAATGGCTTTATCATAGTACTCAAGAGATTTATCTAAATGTTTTAGTTCGAGGGAAATAATTCCTAAACGATTATATAATACCCACTGCCCATCTAATACAGTTTCTGAAAGAGGTAGTTTTTGAGTAAGATTTAAAGCTTGAATCGCACTTTCTTCACTACCTACATAATCTTTTTCTGTTAATTGAATAATTGAAATGTTTTGCAATATGGTTGCCTGACTAAATATATTTTTAAGCTCTTCATATATTTTCAATGCCTTATTATAATAAAAATAGGCACTGTCATGTTGTTGTTTGTGATGAAAATAATAGCCTAAATTATTATTAGCTATAGCTAGGACCAATGTGTCTTGAAGTTTTGTAGCTAACTTTAAATTTACATGATTCACCTTTTTAAAAGGTTCATAATCACCATTCATTAAATACAGAAAAGATAAATTTCTATTATTTAAAACGGTGGTTGAGTCTATTTTTAGTTCGGCAGCAAAATTTGAAGCTTTTAGTGCAAACTGTAATCGCACTTCTAATGATAATTTAGAGTCTTTAGAGATATTTCTATAATATAATACACTGTCCAATTTCGAAGAATTTTCCTGTGCACTAGTATAATAGAATTGAATTAATAAAAGAATAAATATTAATACTAAACGCATTAAATTATTTGAATTAATGTAACCAATTCAAATGTATTAAATAATATTTAGTTGTAGACTTAATAATGATAAATAACAACTTAAGCCCTTACCTGTAACGATAAGGGCATATAATTTATATTTTGAAATAAGTATTAATCCTTAAACTACCTATTGATTAGGAGGTAATTGGATTTTGTCTTTTGTACTTGCCAATAAATTATAATGTGTATCAGCTTTTATATAAGTATTAGCTTCATCATTTTTTAAGGTATCACTACTTTGTCCTGATACAGTTAACAATAATATTGCTAACAATAGAAATGTAATTTTTAGAGTCTTCATGCTATTATTCGAATTAGGGTTATACAATAACAAACTATTATAGTTTGGTTAATTAATAATTAATGGGCATATAAAAATGCCAATCGAGGGAAGAATGGATTATTAATTTTAGAGTATAAAAAATACCCAATACTGAAAAATATTGTGAGGGAATGGATTAAAAATTACCTTGATAAGTGATTTAGGGGCTTAAGAAGGAACAGCTAATATAAATTAAAAGGATTCCAATAAAGAAATAAAATCGATAAAATGTACTTTTTTATCGATTAAAGGTGAAGAATGTTAAATTTCACTAAAAAAGGGCAAACAATCAAACCCGAATTTTGCTAAACACAAAATGAATTAATTACATAATTTACAACAGACTTAACTGTTTAGCCCATATAGCTCAAAAGAATTATAGAATAGGTCGTCTACTTACCTAATATTCTAAACATTCCTGTGCCACAAGTTGGGCATGTTCCTTTCATTGCTTTTCTACCATTTTTCATGGTAACTTGTGCAGCACTTTTGATTTCTTTTTTTGATTTACATTTTACGCAATAACCTTCCATAGTTTTGTTGATTTATAAGATTAAACTGTTACTAAACAAATATAGTCTTTATGCTTTGTACAAGCAAATAAAAATTAACAACTTTATCTCAATTTTTAATAACTTCTCCTAATATGTTAAGATTGAATTAATTATTGTCTCCAATTTTTAAAATAAATCCTCTATTATAAACATTTTCAAGCTTAATATTGGCGTCTTTACTTAAATATTGACGTAAACGTGTTATAAACACATTCAAACTTTTTTTATTAAAGTAATCATTTTTATCCCATATTTGGGTTAGAATATACTTATGAGTACATAAGGTATTTTTATGGAGTACTAAATGTTGTAATAACTGATTCTCTTTATTGGTCAGTTTAATTATCGAGTCTTTAAAAATAAGTTCTTGGTTTAAGGCATTAAATTTATAAATACCCAATTTATGCATATCTTGATCACGTCCTTGCTGTTTTGGATTAACCAATCTAGACAACAATGTTTTAATTCTTACTACCAGTTCCTCTTCATCAATTGGTTTCTTTAAATAATCCACTGCCCCACTAGAAAACCCTTTTAATACATCCACTTTAAGCGATCTTGCTGTTAAAAAAATAAAAGGTAGATTGGGATATAAATTCTTAATGCTGCGTGCTAAACTAAACCCGTCAATGTCAGGTAACATGATATCCAAAATTACCAAATCATAATTATTCTGTTCTAGCATTTTTAAGCAATTGAATCCATTTTTTGCCCAATGCACATCAAATTCATTCATAGTAAGATATTCTGAGAGCAGATACCCTAATGTTGCATCGTCTTCTAAAAGGATTATTTTCTTTTTATTAATTGTCATAGCTTAATGGAATTCTGATAGTAACTGTCGTACCCTTTTCAAGTTTGCTATCTATTTTTACTTTGGCTTTGTGTTTTTTAATGACTTCTTTTACATAGCTTAAACCAAGGCCATGTCCTTTTACTGTATGTAAATAATCATTTGTAACTCGATAATATTTCTTAAATATACGTCGTATGTCCCTCTTGTCAATACCAACACCATTGTCAGTTATTAAAATCATCAGTTGGTTTTTATTTGAAAATGCCTTTAATTCTATAATTGGTTCTAATGAATATTTTTGTGCGTTATCCAAAATATTCCCAATAGCATTTTCTAAATGATTTATTTCTGCATTAATAAAATAGTGGTCTCCTATCAATTCATATGAAAATTGTACATGTTCAAGTTTAGATAAAATTTGGAAATCATCACAAATCTTATTTAAATTAGGCTTAAAATCAATCCTTTTTAGCAAAAATATTTCCTTTTTAAATTCCAATTTACCTAATTCTAACACCTTGTCTATATGCTGATTAAGCCGCTCTAATTGCTGCCTAATAATTAGAAGGATCGGCTTCTTACTAGGTCTTAAATCTTCTTCCAATATTTTAGTTGCTAGGCCTATTGAGAATACAGGAGTTTTAAGTTCATGTGTCAGGTTATTTATAAAAGCATTGGTTGTAGTGATAACTTGACGCTGCCAGTACACCGATTTTAAAACCCAAACAAATATGAAAATAATAACTAACAAAAATAGTATGCTGGGTATTGTAAGTCCATTTAATTGAGACAAAAAATACGCATTAAGATCTTTAAATTGTAACTCTAAAATGACTTCCTTTTTTACCAATTGTGGCAAATACCCATCAAGTTCAATAGGAAAAACCCTTAAAGCTGTATTGGAATTAAAATCTTTTTGTGATTTGAGATAAAAACTACTATCCCTAGTAAACAATCGATAAGTAAAATCCGTATTGATTCCATTTTCTGACAACTTATGAGTAATAAAATCATTTAGAAAATGATTGGAAGCAACTTGAACACTATCTAAACTTAAATGAAAAGTAGACTTATCCTTGGTAATGGCTTGACCTACCAAAAAAGATAATTGATTTTCAGTTAACATATCCTTTATAATATCTTGACTTGTTGCCCCAATATTTTTATTAAATTGAATTTTGGCTAAGTTTAGTCCAATATTAAGATATTGGTATTGCACGATAAACAACCCGATTACGGCTGCAACAAAAATGGTTATATATAAAGTTCTCCTATTCAAAATCCAGCACTATATTACTAAAAAAAGGCTTTGTAAATAGCTTTTAACTCTTTATTAATCCTATTAATCTTTTGTTAACTTTATTTGCTGCTCATCGTCCATAAATCACCAGAATTACTTCTGCCTTAGCATCAAAAATTATCGTTTTGGTTTTGCCGAATACCTCATCTTGAAGATTCAATCAGTTCGCAAATAATTACAAAAAAAAACAGCTTACAAATAGGTTAGAATTTAAAGCGAAGTGAAACCTTGAGTACATTCAGCTAATAATTGGATTTTCTATATATGGCTTCAAATTGCATATTTAGCCTACATATTTATGTAAAAGGCTTATTTATTGATCTTTAGATGTAAAATAAAGAATAGCATACTCAATCCAATTAAAACGCCTGAAATAATATAGAACATCTGAGCCAGTGAAATCAGTTGTAAAAAGGGTAATAGAACAATTGGGGATAAAAATTGCCCCATAAACCAAAATGTTGTTAATCTCCCTATTTCTCTACCACGTATTTCTTGAGGTGCCAATTGCATCACCCATATATTGGCATTTGGTATTAATACCCCCATTCCCAATCCTACAATCAAAATCCCCAACAAGGCCAAAATATAAGTAGAAGACAATGCGATGCACACAAACCCAATGGCCATTAAAAAATAGCCCAAACAAAACACTTGTTGGAAATTTAATTTGTCCTTTATTTTTGAGTATGAAAACGCTGAAATGGCTGAGAAAAACGTGCTTGATGCAATGGCAATGCCAATTAATGCATTTTTTTCTACACCGATTGATTTTAAATAAAATGGAACTTGAACCGGAATAATAAAAAATATAACCCACATCAACATGATGTTTATAAAAACGAACCAAATGATTTTTGGCGATTTTATGGATTTGTTGATTGCCTTGGTTTCTAAATCTTTTGAAGGTTCTTTTAAATATAAATAGGTGAAGGGCAAGATCAGTATTGAGAAAAAATACAGTAAAAACGGTATTCGCCAACTGATATCGGCCAGAAAGCCTCCAAGAGTTATAAAAACTATTCCTCCCAATGACATAACCGCTATTTGTGTTCCAGCAAACTTTTGCCTCTCCTTTCCTTGGTAATAATCAGCAACCAAAGTAGTTACAATGGTCATCGAAATTCCCACACTAATTCCTAGCACTGCCCTTCCTGCTAAAATAAGATAAATGTTATCTAACCAATAGCCCGAACTGCCACCGACAGCATATAAAATAAGTGCAACTCCTAATAATTTAAGACGCCCAAATTTATCTATGATCATTCCAGCCACTATAGCGCTTAATGCAATAAAAAGCCCTGGAAAGGTCAAGACCAGTTTTACTAAACCTGAAGCATTAGGCAAATATGAAAAGGTTTTGGTCATATCGGGAAGCGAGGCCGATATGGTGATCATGGACATAATGGTAAGACTGCTTACCAGCAAAATGGTAGCTTTCACTTGCCAACTTTCTGAATTCATCCGTATTTAAGATTTAGATTATAACTCAGAACATAACTATTTTGAGAACGAACCCTGTTAATCATCAAACCATTTTCCCTTTCATTAACTTTGGAAGCATTTCTTTAAAATTTTCCTTTTTGTTCAAATGTGGCAATGGATCCTTGGGCTCCTTAACGCCCAAAAACTTACATAAAGGTCCCCAACCATCTCTGACATCATAAACTAATAATTTATCGGCAGGAACATAAGATTTCACTTCTGCTAGATGATTTTCCCAAAAAATTTTTGCAAATTCCTTATCTCCAAATTTTCCCTGAAGCCTTTCAGCAAAAAAGACCTTCTTAAACCATTTAATGCACTTTACTACTTGGCGAGCCCTAGCGCTGAAAAGCAGTTTACTCAACATCTTAATTTTTTCGATAGGAGTTTGAGGTCCCGCTCTAAATACAGTGCTGTCTACACTTTTATACCAGCTTTCAAAATCTCTTACAGTAAGAATGACTTTAGCATCTGGATAACGTTTCATATGTTCCTTATACCAAGGATAACCAGGGAAATCAACTGTGCCGTCATAACCTTTGTATAGCGCATCCCAATCCGTGCCTCCCGTTTCATCCAAAGTCTTCCAATAATGAAGCTTCTCTGGATTTACAAGGAGTTCTTTCATGTGATATACATGTTTATGCCCTAATTGTTCCAAGCTCTCTTTTAATGTGTTTGTACCAGTTCTTGGCAAACCAGCTCCTATAATTTTAATAGCCATTTTTAATTAGTTTTTGGTTAGTTATTATGTTATTGAACACTATCTTTTGCTTGAGCCGGAGGTGGTGGTGGCATTTTAAATATGAAAGGCTCTGGTTGTGGTATAATGGGTTTTAAATCTTTCCCTTGAAATGCAGGAAAATCCGAATCAAAATGTGTACTCCTAAATTGGGCATAAATAAAAGGTCCTACAGGTTGAGGCCATGTCCCATTGGGCAGTTTATAATTATCCATATAAGGATTCCAATATTCCCAGACGGTTTTTTTATCAGGCGTGACTTCGATAAATTGACCCTTAACTCCACCCGTAATCAAGGTATTTCCATTTTTCATCCGTTGAACACCAGAAATAAATGGTGAATACAATGAATATGTATCCGGTGCCATATACTCCCAATAGGTCTCGGAGGGTCCAAAAGCTGTATTATCAGATATTGGATAAGTCCCATTTTCCATCTCAGGCAAAACCCACTCATCAATAGCGCTATAGTTTCCAAAATCCCCAACCGCAACATGGGGATCTGGAGATTTTGCTGCCATTAAAGCTTCACCGAGTGAATGTAATTTGTTATTGGGGTTAGGAATATCATTGTCGAAAACTATCAGATGCCCTTCTCCTGGATAACCCTTAGGTATCCATTTGACATCGTGTTGCCCAAAAAGTTTTTGATCTTCTTTTGTTCCTGCACCATAATTTTTGGGGTTACCCCATCTATATAGCAAATCCCCTGCACTTCCTTTAGCCTGCTCGGTTGAAATACTGTGATCAATGACATAAACTTCGCTAAACCCTGGAGAACTGAAAACAATTTGATCCAGTTTAGGATTATACGAAACTGCATTAACATGGGTAATATCGGACCGTTGATTGTCCACCGTGGCATTTGAAGTCATGAGGCTCATAGCTTTCATTTGTTCGATTTGTTCTTCATTCATGAGAGGTCCTCCTTCAGCTTCTGTACTAAAAATATTGATGTTTATTTTCCGTGGATATTCTTTCACAACACCAAAATTTGCTTTTGTGGAGTCCACATCTTGAATGAGGTGGTCCCACATATCCCACTCCCATACAATTTCACCACCTTTGGGTTTGGTTGGTTTGATTTCAATAATTTTATCAATCCAAAGTCCGGCTTTAAGAACTCGCTGAGGATCTCTTCCTGCAGCGATGGATGCTTCAGGTGTTCTAACTTTATAACAAATGGCAAGAACATTTCCATTGGGCATGATTTCTATATCGTGATGAATAAGTTCGGTCGAACTGGCCAATTTAAAATCCCAGAGCATATTTCCGTCCCAATCATACTCGCGTATTCTTCCCGCCTGTCCACCAAAAGCAAAATTAGGGAAGTCTGGATCTCTTTCAAGTCTAATTAGATGGCCATTTTTGAGAAGGTAACTACTTAACATGGTATTTAGTTCTCCCGACCAAGAGTGAACAATTTCTCCGTCCAAGTTCATTAAATAGGTCTCAGTACCAAATGATGGAGAAAATAAAATATACCCCGGTGTGGCCATATCGGTTTTTAATATTAAACCTCTTTTTTCTGTAACACCTGCAAGGGCTCTGGTATCTTCTGGCTTCCACTGACGGATTTCGGTGGCTTGAGAAATGTCCTGTTTAGAATAATCTGTTTTACATGACAATGTAAACCCTAGTAAAACGGTGAGCAAAAAAATAAAACGAATTTTCATATGGTTGAAGTTAGTTGGTTAGCAAGTAAAAAAACACATTTAATGGATACTATCACGAACTGGTGGAGGCGCTGGCATTTTAAAAATGAAAGGCTTGGGTTGTGGAACAATGGGTTTTAAATCCTTGTTGGTAAATGCAGCGTAATCCACATCATATTGTGTACTTCTAAACAATCCATAAGCTGTTAAACCACCTCCCGGCTGGGGTGGTGTGCCATCGGGTAATTTGTAGTTATATTTATAGGGATTCCAATATTCCCATACAATCTTTTTATCGGGGGTGACTTCAAAAATTCGACCATTGATACCTTGAGTAATTAAGGTATTTCCGTTTTTTAGACGTTGTGCGCAAGACATGATAGGGGAGTAAAAAGAATATTTATCTGGTGACATATATACCCAAACTGACTCATCTGGTCCAATTTTACTAGATTCGGGAATGATATATACTCCTTTTTCATTTCTTGGCAATACAATCTCATTCACTGTACTATAGTTACCAATATCTGCTATAGAAACTTCTGGATCAAGCGACCTTGTAGCTCCCATAGCTCCTAAAGCAGAGGGCATCCTATTGTTTGGGTTAACTATATCATTATTAAAAACCAAAAAGTTATTGGCTCCTGGATAGCCTTCAGAAATCCACTTTAGGTCATGCTGATTAAAAAACTTACGATCTGCTTCAGTTCCTCTTCCATAATTTTCAGGATTACCCCAACGGTATAGTAAGTCACCTCCGCGACCCCATTTGCCACCAGAACTCCCTTTAGCTTCTGCGGTTGTTGTGCTATGATCAATTATAAAAGCTTCTCCAAAATGCTTTACGCTAATGGCTATTTGATCCAAGTCTTTATTATAAGTAACGGCATTGGTATGCATAATATCTGAAGTAAGATTGTCTGCTGTAAAGTTTGAAGTGAGAACGCCATGTGCTTTCATTGCCTCTACCTCTTCAGGTTTCATAGGAGGAAAATCGACGTCATTTTTAATATTAACATTAATGCGTTCAGGATGCTCTGCTACTACACCGTAATTTGGTTTTGATGCATCAAAATCTTGAATCAAGTGATCCCACAAATGCCATTCCCAAACAATCTCTCCTCCGTATGGCTTAGTGGGTTTAATTTCAATTATCTTATCAGGCCAAATGCCTGCTTTGGCAATGGTGCTAGGATCTTTTCCTGCGGCTATTGCTTCTTCTGGAGTCTTTAATTCATAAGAAATTGCGAGGATATTTCCATTAGGCAGAACCTCTAAATCATGATGCAGTAATTCTTTACCGTTGGCATATTTAAAATCCCAAACCATATTGCCATCCCAATCATATTCTCTTATCCTACCTGCCTGCCCTCCTGCAGCAAAAGTTGGAAAATCGACATCGCGTTCCATTCTGATCAAATGTCCATTTTCTAGAAGATAACCATTTAGTGTTGCACTTAATTCGCCATCCCATTCATGAACAATCATGCCGTCTTTATCCATTAAAAAGGTTTTGGTGCCCGTATAGGGCGAAAACAACACATATCCTTGTGTAGCCATTTTAGACTTTGAAATCAGGCCTCTTTTGGCCCTATTGCCGGCTATAGCCCTTAAATCTTCTGGCTTCCATTGACGAACTTCAATGGCTTCAGAAACATCTTTTTTAGAATCATCCGTTTTACAGGAATATGTAAACCCCAATAACATTGAAAACAGTAGAATAAAGCGAATTTTCATTTGACTTATTTTTAGGTAAATTAAAAATCAATTAAACTGACTGTAGGTTGCAACTAAAAATAAGGGGGGACTAAATAAACTAACGTGCTAGATTAAAAAACAGTACATCTAATTTACTCTTTTTTTTGAAAACTAAAAAAATCTTTTATCAAATGCGTTTTACTTGCCTAATCTATAAACGAATCGATATAACGCAATAGGAAAAATGGCCTTAATAACATATTGAAACCTTCCTTTTAATCCCGCCTTGACAATATGGTTAAACGTACTAATTGGCAATTTATAAATCATGTCTTTTGCTAGTTTTACTTTTTTCCCTGGACCTTTTAACCTAAATTGAGTGGCTTGGGTTGGGCCGTACATTAAATGCAACCAAAGCTTCGGGTTTGTAAAAAAATAATTGAGCAACGGAGGATAACAACCCATAATTTTAGACAGATCGTTCATATACTTATGATAATCTACCAAACTACGAATACGTTCTGCGTTACCTTCAAATTGTTCTTTATATACGGACAGGTCTTCTTTTATGCTATTTGACAGAGCTTCAAAATTTGGCAACTTCATTTCTTTAGAAAAGATAAGGGCACAATATCGAGATTGCATCTCCATAATGGGGAATTGACTACCAAATCCAGGTCTTGCCCAACCTACCCAAGCCAATCGGTCACCATAATCTAAATGAAACATGTGTTTATATAAACTTCTTGGGTCACAAACCTTGAGACCTTCTGGCATAAAATCATTTTTATTGTGGTAACCTGTAGAAAATACTACAGCATCCACATGTTTCAAAACATCTCCACTATTGGACGTTAAGGTTCGACCGCCATTTTCAATTTTAACTATATCATCTACAACCTTACAGCCATAATTCGCAATAGCTTTGGGCAATGCTAATGTTTTGGTCCCATATATCCCCCAAATACCTCTACTCGCTTTTACTTTATCATTAAGGTCTGCCAACGCGTCAAAAACTGGATCTTTTCTACCCCGTTCCAATTTTAATACAAAGGGGCTTAACTGTTTTCCGTATTCGCGTGGCAAATCCCATATACCTCGATGTGTTGATACATCGGCGGCATGGTTCCCACGTTTTCGAGGGACTATCCAACCGGTAGATTCTCTTAAACTTACCCAACATTGTTCGGCTACTTTGGAAATTTCATAGGCCACATCGGAGCCAGACTCGCCACCTCCAACAACCAGAACCCGCTTTCCCTGAAAACCATCTGCATTTTTATAATCTTTAGAATGAGAATAGGTAATGTTTGTAAGTTTACCACACCATTCTGGAAACCTAGGAATATTGTTATTCCCTGTAGCCAATATTAGGCGTTCACAACTAATGCTTTCACCAGAAGCGAGTTTGACGTTCCATGATTTGTCTTCTCGAATGGTGACCGCTTCAACTTTAGAATTAAAACGTATGTTTTGTATTACACTATAATGCTCTGCATAATCTTTCCAATATTGAACCGCCTCCTGTTTGGTCCAGAAATGATGACTTTTACCTTCGCCAACCCAAAAATCGGAATACATACTGAAGGTTACCGAAGACGTCAAAAGCAGATGGTCATAACTTTTAGAGAAAACCCCACCAAGTTCTGAAGACTGCTCAATACACAAGACATCCTTAAACCCTTTTTCCAAAAGTTCTTTGGTGGCAACAATGCCACCCGGTCCCGCTCCAATAACAATACAGCTAATCATATTTTTAACATTATATCATTTCAATTTTGGCTTCATTAAGCATTGACATTATGCTTTTATTTGTGTTTTGCAAAGGTTTTATCTTGTGAATAAACACCTTTTTTAATTCTGGTGGGATGATCTCTATAATTTCGGAAAATAGAAATCGATTTTGCGCGACTGATTCGTCTTTAACCCAAATATTGGATATAAAACCAAAACTTAACGCTTCATGGGTTTTAAAATCTGCTTGTAACCAATCTGGCAACTTAACTGATATCGACCCTATAAACTCCTTCTCGAAATCAATCTTATAATCATATAATGTTTGACCCAATAACCCTCCTTCAATAATTTTATCATAAGCTTCTTTAAGAGCTATACCATGGATATTTAAAAATCTAACAAGGGCTAAAGTTTTGCATATCCTATCTTGATCTTTTAATTCTACAATTCTAATCGTTTCATTCTGTTTTAATATATTAAGTGAAATAGGTCCAAAAAGTTGTTCTAAAGTATGGGTATGCAAATTTTTATAGTTCATTCAACGTTTTTAAAATTAACTCCCTAGAGAGTTTATTCAATTCCAAAATACAATAAAGTCGTCCTAACAACTAATGTATTAATTCTACCATTTTAAATTATTATTGAAGCATTACTCCTCTTTCTGTTTTTCCTCTTTAGGAGGCAATTTGAAAATTGTTGGTTGTGGATCCAAAGGAATCAGCACTTTATCCTTAAGACCCAAATGATCGGCTGGGATAAAATTAGATCGAAACATATAATATGCGAACGGAATAGGATTAACCGGATCGCCATTTGTATGGTGTATAGTCCCTCTAAATTGGTTTAAGAATTCCCAAACGATATCACCCGTAGGAGTGACCTCAAAAAAACGTCCTTTTGGCCCCTCATTAATAAAGGTATCACCGTTTTTCATACGCTGTGCTCCCGATATAAAACTGCCATAAAACGAAATGGTATCCTTTGCGATATAGGTCCATTCTGGCTCCTTTGGCCCAAAGCGATTGTTATCCATTAAAATATAATTTCCCTTACTATCGGTTAAAGGTTTTATCTGATAAATGGCGGAATAATTAAGACTGTCCTTTCTGTTTTTTCCAGATACATCATTGTTAAAGAAGGTCAAACTTCCTTCGCCTGGATGTCCTTTTTCTACCCATCGCACATCATGTTGCCCAAAAGACTGTTGATTGGTGGAATCACCTTGACGGTAATTTTGTGGATTTCCCCAACGGTATAAAAAATCACCTCCTTTTCCCCAACGTCCACCTTTATGACCAGCTGCTTCTTCAGAAGTTGTACTGTGATCAATGATAAACATTTCGTTTAATGAGGGAGAACTAAAGGCTATTTGATTCAAATCTGCATGATAATTAATGGCATTTAAATGATAGGCATCTGAACCCCTGTTGTCAACCGTTTGATTCCTCCATGCCCTACGCATTTTGTGCAAAACATCCATACTATCTTGAGAAATGGGCTCTGGCAATTCTTCTCCAACATTAAAATCCAATAATTCTGGATGTGCAGCAACATCGCCATGATTTTTCATTTTAGAATCATAATCTTGAATCAAATGGTCCCAAAGGTGCCATTCCCAAACCACCTTACCATGCGTTTTGTCCAAAGGCTGAATTTCCACAATTTGAGACGTCCAAAGCCCTGCTTTGGGGATCAATTCTGGTTTTCTACCCGCTTGTAAAACCTCATCGGCCGACTTAAATTCCCAAGCAATAGCCAATATATTTCCATTAGGTAATACCGCAATATCATGATGAGCAAGATGTTCTTCGTTGGCATATTCGAAATCCCATAACATTTTACTGTTCCAACTTATTTTTTGAATTCTCCCCGCTTCTCCCCCTCCAGCAAACACAGGAAAATCTGGATCTGTTGCCAATACACTAATTGAGCCGTCATTATTTAAATACGTGCTATTGACTGCATAATTACTTTTCCAAATATGGACGATCTCACCCTTTCTGTTCATCAAAAATACTTCTGCTGAATTTGGAGGACTGAACATAATATATCCATCTGTAAGATGATCTGATGTTTTTGTAAGTCCTCTTGGGATGTAGAGCCCAAACATATTGCGATCCTTTTTTTCTGGAGGTTGGGCAAAAACATCCTGAAAACTTGCATTAAAAAGAATAAAAAAAATGATGAATAGGGCGGAAAATTGCGTCCGGTTTTTCATTAACTATATTTTAGCTGGTTGGTATGTCATAAAACAACAGGCTAAAAATATGTATATCTAGGGCGATACGATGGTTTGCTACTAATCGTCTTTTTGAGATAAGTGACTAAAATAAATATTTTTTTTTGATATTATTGCATCTATTTTATTAAATGTGTTAATTATCAATTATTAAGCAACACTTTGGTCCTTATCATAACTTAAAATTTACATTAAAATCGAGGGTACGCGGATAAAAACATTGTCTGTCATCACAAGCTTGATAGTACAAATAACCCTTTATATTCAATGCTTTGCTTAAGGTTATGTTTTTTTCCAAATGCAAGGTAACCTCTAAATAATTGCTCAGTACTTCACATTTTAAGCCACCTAAAATCAGGGCTTCTCTTAAGGCTTTTGAAAACTCGAAGCCCAATATTTTATACCCTTCAGGACCCTCAAAATGGATTTCAGTTGGAATTAAATTATTGCTTTCAACTTTTTCAGTTTGAATATGATATTTTTCAAGAATTTGAAATGGAAGTACTACAGTTAAATGTTTCCCTTTCGCCGAAATCTTAACCTCATCATCTTTAAAGCTAACAAACTGTTTGTCCTGAAGAGTAAACAGTGAAATAAAACAACATACAATTAAACTATAATAATTCATCCAACCTCTTTTTAAGTTCCTTTAATTCTGCGTCAAAGTTCTTGGAGTCCAAAAGGGACATAAACTGAATGTTCCCTTCTGGATCAATTAAAATATTAGAAGCCAACATAACCTCGTCTCTAGCCAAATCAGGCAATATATCTTTAGGCGCAAAGCTTGCCGCTGCACTTCCGTCAATATCTAATACTATTGGAAATGAGAGCTCATATTTATCCATCAATTTTTCCTGTACAAGCTGTCTCGATTCTTTAACATCCATTAAAAGTACCACTACATTATGGTCCTTATAGTCTTGGTAAAGATTTTCAAGATGTGGTGCTTCGGCATTGCAAAACGGGCACCAAGTCGCGGCAATATGAAGCACTACATATTTCCCTTTAAAACTATTAAGGTTTATTGTATCATTATTTAAACTAACCAAAGTAAAATCTGGTGCTTGGATTGGGCGGTCAATAACATTAGATTCTAAGGGAGCCTTTTTGTCGTATTTACATTTTAAAAAAAACAATAACGTAAGTAATAATATTGGAACAATAACGATTTTTTTTAACGAAAACATAGTCTTGTGTTTTACAAGCAGGCTTTGTTAAATAAATTGAGGCTCTTGAATATCAATCTAAAAGATATTAACAATATACTAAAAAAATCAAATTGTTTTTATTAAAATTTAAAATTTGGAATACTCAAAAAGCTTTACAATACATTGCCATTCAGGGTATGACCTAAACTTTCCCCTTGTCGTCTCATGGACGAACACTACTTTAAACACCAACATATACGCCGAATTGTGCATTTAAGACTCTATTATTTGATTAAAAAAAAGAGAAGCAGTCCATCATCTTTTAGTTTTGAATTCGCTCATACTCTACATGATTACTTGTCTGTTGAAAGCCTTCAAATGCAATAAAAAATGATGTGGTATAACGATCACACAGGAATGATTGCTTACCAGTTCTATTATAAATTTTAACTTCAAAATTTTAATATACTTGTATAGTTTTATAATAAATAAAAAAGCCAAATCTTTTGAACAAATATCTACAATTTCTTCAAAACCCCAATATGACAGATCCTTGATGGTTTAGTAAAGGCAATAAGGTGTTGTTTATATGGTCAAGAAAAACATTCTCAGAAATTCCAAGGTTTAATTCATGAATCCTAAGCCTGTACATTCACGTATGGGCAATAATTAAGATGCTAAATAATAAAACTATCTATAACACAGGTTTTAACCATGAGGATTGTGTAATTGCGTACCATTACCCATGTGCTATACAACTTATGCATAAACCCAAAAATAAACTTATCTTTAATAGCGTTTTTAATTAAACAATGAACACTTTTATTATCATCATCTTTTGAGTTGAAATTCCTATCCGAACACAGCTCTTGAATAATCACGCCCTTCATTGGTATAAAGTGACTTTGGTTAGGCTTAAAACACGTATTTAATTCTATTGCTGATTGTCTAGCTTTTGTGCTGAGTCAAAATGACAAGATTTGCAGAATCCATTAAAACCCTTGTTGCAAATACAAAAGTAAAACTAAGGCTTTTACCTTTTTAATTTCTACGTTCAATCCAAAACAAGTTTTGTCTTGACCTAAAATTAAAAAAGTGATGCCAAAACATCACTTTTGTACTAAGTCGGGATGACAGGATTTGAACCTGCGACCTCACGGCCCCCAGCCGTGTACGCTAACCGAACTGCGCCACATCCCGAATTTAAAGTAGCTTCACCAGGAATCGAACCTGGATCTAAAGTTTAGGAAACTTTTGTTCTATCCGTTGAACTATGAAGCCAATTTTAAAAAGCGTCCAAATTTACAAAAATACGGCTTAACTAAAACACCAAAATATTCTGTAATAAAATAATCGTCCTTTTTAAGTTGTTTTTGTGATTCTTTTAAGAAAATAGCATCTATTGTGAGCTAAACTTGACTAAATAATGCAGCAAATTACCATGTCTATTCGTGGGTTACTACTAAATTCAACTCGTGTGTGGAGCTGATTTTAACTGGTCATCAGCGTTTTGAAGCACCTAATAGGAGGTTCTGTGTATAATTTACTATCTAAATTTAAAATCCCAAGACAATCCAACTGAATAAATCCAGAAATAAGACCCTGGATTAAAACTGATTTCTTGATGGGACACGCCGGCTTTAACCCCCCATGCATTTTTTTTACTGGTCGATGTAAAATAGTACCCCAAGTTTAGTTTTTGGGACTTAAGATTGATTACGGCATTCTCGTTGCCTTCAAATTCAAACCTGTAAATTTCTGGTGAAAATCCAATTCCTGCATCGATGCTAAAATAATTGTTGGCATCACTTCTGTATTTTCTGTAATTAAGTGTCCCAGAAGTACTGGTGCCCGAATCTCCTGGTGTGATATAGGTACGGAAAGACCAGTAACTATTTCCGGTGTACCAACCTAAAGAACCTGTATAAATAGTTGTTGTTCCACTGTATTTCAAGGCTCTAAACCCCGCCGAAATTTCAAAGCTTTTTGGCAAAGATTTATACAACTCGCCTCCATAGCGTATCTCTGGATATAAGAACGAGTTTGATACTCCAAAATTGAGATAGGCATATAAGCCCTTGACAATTTTGGGGTACAGATCGACTTCAAATTGTGTCCCTGTCGATTCAAATCTTCTGCTCAAATTCATTTTAGCTTTAATGCTGCCATACTTAGTTTGCCTTCCATATTCCAATGCATAATACTGCATGGGGTCAAATGTTTCAGAATAAAAATCGAATGCAGACTTTAGCCCAATAGTATTATAGCTGAGTTCATTAATTAAGCGAAGCTTATAGGCCTGAGCTCTTTCGTGATCAGGATTCGCCTTTAAGACTTGGTTGATGGTTTTAATGGCGTCTTCTTTATTATCCGAGTCCTCTTCGGCACTAGCCTTTAAATATAATAATTCTGCATTTTCAGGAAAATATCCCAATGCTTTGTTTGCCTTTTCCAAAGCTGCAAAAGGCAAATCGCTATACAATTCATTTTTAATGGCGGCTTCCCAGGTATCCAGTCGGTTTGGGTCATTATGTAACACGTAGTCCAATTCTTTTCTGGCCTTTTTATAATCCCCGTCCCAAGAATAGGTGGTTCCCAAAAATGAGCGAATATCGTTATAATTAGGATATTTAGTCAAAATAAGCAATAGGCTGTCTTGCGCTGCTTTCCGTTGATTATTAAAAGCCAAGTCCCTGGCCACTTCAAATGCTTTATCCGGATCGCCATTAAACGTGTCCTGCTGGCCATATAGAAAAAATCCAGATAGAACTACTATAATCAGTATATATTTATGAGTAACCAACATTTATTGTAAAGTTTGTTTAAAGGTTAAATAATCGCTGTTATCGAGATTCGTTTTAAGAATACTATCCATTAGAGTTTTGGCCTGTTCTGTATTGTGCATTCTAGAATAGGCTTTTGCCATTTTAAAGCTAATATCTGGGTCGACCAAGTTATTTTTTAAGGCCAATTTGAAGATGCCCTCAGATTTTTCATCTTGATTGGACCACCAATACAGGTCGAACAATGCTAAATAAGAATCATAATAATAAGGCGCCCATTTTATAACGGCCAGTAATTCTGTTTCTGCATTTTTATAATCACCTTCCCAAGCTAAAGTCCGCCCTTTTAAGGTTCTAGCATCAGCATGATTGGGTAGTTCGTTCAAAATGTAATCGCAAAGCAACCTCGCTTTTTTATATTCTTTTGCATGTCCTTTTTTCTGGGCGACTAGAAATATTTGATCAAAGTTAAGCCCCTGTGTTAATGCATCAATCTCTGCCAATTGTGCTTTCGTGAATTCGGCTTTATGTTTTACATACATATTGAGCGAATCGGGGAATATTTTATTGTTTTGGGTTACATAAGCATTTATCATTTTAAAGGCCATTAATGAGTCTGCTATGGATTTACTCAGTTCTTCTTCCTGTACTTTATAGGTGCCAAAATTGTCTTTGATTTTATAAAGTTCGCCATCCGAATACAAATAATCTTTATAAATAAAATCGTTAATACTTCCTTTATATCGCGTTAAAGGAATTTTGTGAATGTTTCTAAATTGCTTTGCTGTATCCAAACCATCACCCATCCAAGCCACGGTTTCCAAAGCGCTAAACCTGTAATTGTTTATTAAAAAAGAAAGCAAACTCGGTGTTACATCCCAATGTGAAGAAATAGATTTGAATTTTTGAGGCTTTTTCAGCATGGGACTGAAGATATATAATGGCACATGAAACCTGCACAATTTATCCTTTTGGGCAATAGGTATAAGCCTGTGGTCGCCCGTAATAATAAAAATGGTGTTCTTATAATCTGATCGTTTTGAATAGGCATGCATAAAATCCTGTATCGATTTATCAGTATAATAAAGGCTTGTATAAATATTTTTATGCTCTAATATCTCTTCTTTTGGAATATTAAACCTTCTTGTACTGTTTAAAATACTATCGACTTTTAATTCAAACAGTTCTTTTGAAGGGACTAAAAATGGCTCATGGTTGGAGAGCGTCATGATAACATCTAATCGAGGTTGTATACTTGGGTCTGAAGACGCTAATGTTTTTTTAAATATTTCCGAATCAGGATAACCCCAGGAAAAGCCTTCTGAGTTGCTTTCGGTTTTTACATAATCTCGACCGTAGTTGTTTTCGTCAACAATTTGATCGAAGTCGTTGTATTCTAGAAAATTGATTTTCTTGTCAAAGCTTGCTTGGTCTCCAGAATAATAGGCTGTTTTATACCCGTTAGCTTTTAGCACACTCGCTATAGATAGATGAGAGGGCGTATTGGGAAGTTCCAAAAAGCCCGAATCACCATAGGGTAATGACCCTAACAATGAAGGAACAACCCCAAAGGTTCTTCCCGAATTGCTTACAAAATTCTCCCAATACAGTGATTTTAACCTTAACGAATCTAAAAATGGCGTAAAACCGCTATAAGCATTATCACCAATAAATTCACTTCCAAGTCCTTCAACAATTAAAATAACGATATTTGGTTTTTCTACTGGAATATTAAAAAACGGTGATAGCACATCCTTGGTTTTGCTAAACGGTTTCAGCAATGGATAGTCCGTTCTATTATTGGTAAAGGCCTTTAATTTCCTTTTTTCATTTTGATGTTTTAATATATCGTTCGTTAAGAAGGCTAACTTATTTTGGTATTTACTATCTTCTAGTCCAGGGAGCACCAGTTTTAGGCTTCCAAATATTAAAATAAAAACGACACCTATGCCTATTAAATTGCGCTCATTTAAGAAATTGCTGATTAGTTTCTGTGCAAAGAGAAACACCAAAAGAAAAACTATAAATGGCAAAAAATACAATATTGAAAACGATACAGACGAGGTAATTGTAGCGGAAATATCGTTTAATGAATAGCCTAAAAGGTCGGCTCCCAAATTAACTAAGGTAGTTAGACTATAAATTACAAGTGAAAATTGAATTAGCACCAACATCACCACCAGTACTTTCAAAATGCCTATTGCTGCATTTTTTAAAACGATTTGGCATAAAACAAATACAGGGAACAGCAAAAGACCTATTATCAAGCCACTCCAAAAATCGTTAGTGAGTTTTAAAACTACAGCCAACATTACATTAGTCTCTTCCGATTTTAGCATGATAAGCTCAAACAAGCTCATAAGCCAAAATGTAACGATCAACCCTATGATTAAATGCACATATTTGTAAATAGCCTCTGCCTGTAAACTAAACTTCATAGTCGTTATTCGTTAATATCGTTGTACTTAAGCACCAGCCATTCCTTTTCGCTCCATTTGACCCCATTTTTTTGTTTTGTTAAAGTAATAGTCAAAATTCCCTTTAACGGCGGCATATAATATAAATGGATGCAGCACAAAGGGCTCCAATGCACTTAGTAAAATTAATTTATAGCCTGTACCTTTCTTTTTATATTGGTGAAATGTCAACTCTTCAGAATACAAAGCAATGATAGAGAACACGACCGAAAATAAATATGCCAATATCAAAAAGGTAAAGGCGTAATCCCAGCGCACATCTTTTAAAATTACTAACACAACAAAATACAGAAGACCAACGACCTCAACAAGTGGGGCAAGGCGTTCAAATAAAAACCAATAGGGGTAGCTTATCATTCCGAAGGAACCATACTTAGGGTTAAATCCAATTTTTCGATGTTTTTTCAAGGTTTCTATAGTGCCCCTGGTCCATCTATTTCGTTGAGAAATAAATATTTTATAATTATCGGGAGCTTCAGTCCAGCACAATGGATCTGGTATATAGCACACTTTATATTTTTTACCTTGCTCTTCCATATACCGCCTCATGCGCACCACAATTTCCATATCTTCTCCAACGGTATTGGTATCATAACCTCCAACTTCAATTGCTATTTTTTTATCAAAAATACCAAATGCCCCAGAAATAACCAGCAATCCATTTAACCTGCTCCAGGCCATTCTACCTAGTAAAAATGCCCGTATATATTCTAAAGTTTGTGATTGAAGCAATAGGTTTTTGGGTAAGTTAACATCCATTAATCTGCCGCCTCTAATTTTACAGGCGTTTGCTATACGCACAACGCCACCAGTTGCAATAACTGTCGTATCGGTTTCTTCTAAAAAAGGTTTTATCATTTTTTGAAGAGCGTCTTCCAATAACAAACAATCGACATCTATACAAGCCACATACTTGCATGTACTCATATTAAGACCCATATTTAGGGCATCAGCTTTACCTCCATTTACCTTATCGACCACCATGAGCTTTTCAAAAGCTGGGTTTTTAGATTTAAAAACACCTGCCCTAAGTGGCTTTGTTTTGATCTTTTCGTTTATAATAAAGTCTATCTTTTCTAGATCATAGGCTGCAATTAATTTTTCTAGACTATCATCTTTACTACCGTCATTAACAATGATAACATTATAGTTTACATAGTGATTGGACAATAATGACCTTACATTTTCAACTACATTGAGACTTTCATTATAAGCAGGAGCGATGATAGTAATAGATGGGGAAAAGGTTGAAGATAAGATGTCTTTATAGTTAATAAAGCTCTTTTTTCTAAAGTATTCTATAGTTTCTTTAATTGAGAGAATAGACAAAATAATATAAGACGCAATTGCAAAAAAAGCAAAAGCGAAAAATAGGTAGTGAAATATTTCTAAAATTATTTTGCTGGTAGTCGTATCCATTATTGTGCGTTATTTACAAATTCATAAACCTCTGGTAAATCCTGGTTTGATAGCTCACTTCTTAAGCCCATGAACTTATCTATATTTATAGATTTTAATATTTTTAGAGCCAACAATTGTATTTCGAAATTTTTATGGAACAAGTGTTTTTCTATAAACGGTTCGTCTGTAGGAACGACTAATTTCTCTAACATTCCAAAAAAGCAAACCTGTTCTGCTATACTCAATTCATTAAAATTAGCTTTCAGTAATTCTTTAGCTTCCACGCCATATAAATGGGTCAAGACTTCGATGGTTTGAACTCTTATAGGCATGGCTCGGTGCGAGAGTAATTCCATCAAGGTATCCTTAGCTTCAAATTGATTGTAAACTACTGCCAGTTTTAAGGCAAACTGAACGACCGTATCGTTTGACGATTTTAACCAAGGCTTAATGTCGCAGATCTGCTGATCTTCAAATTTTTGTAAAATCTCAAGCAACTGTATCTGATCCCATTCAGATATTGGCGTCTTGATGTCCTTTAAAAAAGAAAGACCTTCAAAATGGTACAGGTTTACCAAATATAAATGGGCTTGTTTACGAACTTCTCGCCTTGGGTGTTTTACAAACTTCAATACATGGTTAAGCCCCTCCTTTATTTCAAATCGGGAAAGTTCACCAATGCCCTTGGCAATGATATACCATTTTTTGCTATGTAATCGCGACAAGGCATCATCAATAAGCCCCGTTTTATGATAAAGATCTCTAATAGAAGCTGACATTTCTCCCGAAACCTGGTCCATTAAATGGTATAAAATAGAAACGACTATTTTTCTTTGAGGTTTAAGCTGAATGGCCTTTTTTATTTTTAATACAATTGCTTCCTGTTGGGCATTAATTTCCTCTTTCTCGGTATTACAATAAAGATATTCTATTAACAAAGCTTCATACTCGCTTTTAAGCCTTTCGGTTTCTTGCTCCTTACTTCTAAGATATCCTCGAATTATTTTTAAATACACCACCAACACAGCAATTGAACTTACTAATACTGCAATGAGAGTTAAAGCTAATTGGATTACAAACGGGCTGTCCGTGAAATAATCTATATAAAATTGATAGTCCATTTGCGTTATTTAATTCAACATATTATTTAAAAGCCTATTGACCCTAATAACCAACTCGTTGGGACTAAAAGGCTTACCCATAAAATCGTTAGCACCCAAACTAAATGCTTTAAGCACCATTTCTTCTTGACCAGCAGCAGAAAAAACAATAACGGGCGTTACCGCATTCAGTTTATTTCTTATATGGCTAATCACTTCTAAGCCACTAACAAATGGCATCATAATATCGGTTATAACTAAATCGGGGTTATGGGCTTCAATAAGCTCAATAGCCTGTTTTCCGTCTACGGCCAAGTGTAAATCATAGCCTTCTTTTTCTAACCTAAATTTTAACAACAAAGACAGTGTCGAATTATCTTCGGCCAATACAATTTTATATTTACTCATTTTGCATGGTTTTAAGTTCTGAACGCAATTCCGTTTTTACATGTTTTAAAACATCAAGACATGTGGCTAAGGGTTTATCAATCTGGTCTAAATGCACCTCATTTTTAAAATCATGTTCTAATTGGATGATGATAGATTCTAATTGGAAAATCCCAAACATCCTGATGTTCGATTTAATTTTGTGAGTGGCCTGATGCAGCGCTTGCCAGTTACGCTGCTCGATTTCAACTTTTATAATGTTTACATACTCGTCGATGCCTTCAATAAACAAAGTCATGACCATTCTTAAAATCTCCACATCACCTAGTGTATCTTCCTTTAAGGATTCTAAGTTGATATATTGATGTTCTAATGTGTTCATTTTCGCTATTTTAACTTTACTTATACCATTTTGTGGCTTGATTCGGGAGCAATGTAATAAATAAAATCGATAAAATGCATATAAATGGGTTAAAATGCATCTTTTTATGAAAATCAGGAAGAAGAATCCTACTTTAGCAACTCTAAAAGAGGACCTATTATTATGTGATTAGTATAATCTTGATTAGTGACTAAGTTTCTAATTCCATTTATTAAATGGTGTCCTCCATTAAGAATTTAGTTGAAGATCGAAACGGTTCTAAAATAAAAAAGGCAAGCTCCCAATCGGGAGCTATACAACGTTTTTAAATTGCAAAAATTTAAAGTTCTAACATTATGGAATGAAGCCGTTATAATGGTCTGTCTAATCATTAATCTAACTGTAAGAGGTCAAATAGGCTGATGTTTTACCGGTTTCGCGAGAAGGCCTTAGGATATTAATGTAAATTTGTTTGATTTATTTTTGAATGTTTTTATTTTGACTAAAGTGTTACTTTTAAAGTTTATAACTTTTAAAAACGATGGACAATTCAATACCTTTTTTCTTAAAAAAACAAGACCTAGAACACTGTAATTAGATAATATTATTTTAATAAATGAGCACGTATTCTGAATTGCGCATGACCACACAAAAAGCTGAAGACATCCTTTTTGATGTATTCGAAATTAAAGGAACAGCAACAACACTTCCAGGAGAAATCGATTTTAATTTTAGGATCAATATTAAAAATGAGGAAGGCTATATTCTTAAAATATCGCGTCCAAACGAAAACGAACGATATCTTGATTTTCAGCAAAAATTATTACAATATGTTGCCAAACATGGCAAAAATGTAATGGCTCCCAAAGTCATTAAGGACAAGAATGGAAATGCCATTTCCGAAATCAAGGATGCGTTTGGAAAACGGCGTAAAGTGCGTTTATTATCTTGGGTACCAGGAAGGATTTGGAGTCAAGTTAATCCACAACTAGACGATCTACGATTTAGTTTAGGCCAACAATGTGGATTACTCACCAAGGCATTACAAGGCTTTGATCATACAGAAGCGCATCGCGATTTGGATTGGGATATTGCCCAATCGCTTTGGACAAAAGCGCATATTCATGTGTTTGAAGGGGAACAAAAAGAGATGGTTTCAACATTTCAAAATAAATTTGAAGCTTCGCACGTCGACTATGCTAAGCTCCGAAAAGCAGTCATCCACAACGATGCCAATGATAATAATGTGGTCGTCTCTTCCGATCTCATCAACCCAAAAGTAATAACGTCTATCGATTATGGCGATGCGGTGTACAGCCAAATTATCAATGATTTGGCTGTAGCTTGTGCCTATGCCATCATGAATCACAACGATCCGTTAGAAGCGGCATTACCCATAGTAAAAGGATATCACTCCACGTTCCCTTTGCAGGACATTGAACTCGAACATCTATACACGGCCATTGCGATGCGCCTCGTTATTTCTGTGACCAAATCGGCCATCAATAAAGTTGCTGAACCTAATAATGAATACTTGCTCATTAGCGAAAAACCCGCTTGGGAAGTCCTTAAAAAATGGTATCACATCAGTTCTAATTTTGCGCTTTATAGTTTTAGAGATGCCTGTGGATTTATACCCCATCCAAACCAAGATAAATTCAATGCTTGGGCAAAACTAAATAAGTTTAATGTCGCCGATTTGTTCCCGACTATCCATAAAAATGAAATTCAACATATCGATTTAAGTGTTTCAAGCAAATGGATTGGGCATCAACACGATTTAAGCGATCTGGAGCTGTTTCAGTTTAAAATAGATCGGCTTCAATCACAACACCCCAACAAAATTCTTGCAGGAGGGTATTTGGAACCCCGTTCCATTTATACCTCATCCGCTTATGACAAAATAGGGAACAGCGGTCGTGAAAGCAGAACGATTCATCTAGGTATCGATTTTTGGTTTCCCGCACTTACGCCTGTTCATGCCCTATTCGACGGGGAAGTCGTAACAGCAGTAAACGATGCCGGTGATAAAGAATATGGCGGGCTAGTGATTTTAAAACATAAGATTGAAGATTTTGAATTCTTTACACTTTATGGTCATAATACCGTTGAAAGTGTCTTGAAGCACAGCCTTGGTGACAGCATTAAAAAAGGTGATAAAGTTGCTGAACTAGGAAATTATCCCGAAAACGGAAATTGGGCACCGCATCTGCATTTTCAAATCATGCTTTCCATATTAGATTACAAAGTTGATTTTCCCGGTGTAGCCTATTATAATCAAATCGATATTTGGAAAAGCATTTGCCCGGATCCGAATTTGTTATTCAAATCTGAAGCCCTTCAGAAAAATGAAGGCTTAACCAATGAAGAATTAATCCATTACAGAAAGCAACATTTAGGAAAAAGTTTAAGCCTTCAGTATAAAATCCCCATTAAAATGGTGCGGGGTTCTGGTCAATATTTGATAGACCAGTTTGGGCGGTATTATCTGGATACGGTTAACAATGTTGCCCATGTTGGTCATGAACATTACGATGTCGTAAAGGCTGGGCAAGAACAGATGGCGCTAATCAACACCAATTCGCGCTATTTGCACGAAAACATCAATAAACTTGCCGAAGAACTTCTTGAAACCCTGCCACCAAAACTTAATGTACTGCATTTTGTGAATTCGGGAAGTGAAGCAAACGAGCTCGCTATTAGAATGGTAAAAGCGGCGACCGGTGAGCGCGATATCATTGCATCGGAAGTTGGGTATCATGGAAATTCCAATATGTGTATTGACATCAGTTCCTATAAATTTGATGGTAAAGGCGGAAAAGGAGCTCCCGAACATACGCACATTATTCCGTTGCCTGATGCCTTCAGAGGAAAATACAGAGGAGAAAATACAGGGCCAAAATATGCCCAATACGTACAAAAACAAATCGATAGCATTCACAAAACAGGTCGAGGCCTCGGTGCTTTTATTATAGAACCTATTATAAGTTGTGGCGGACAAATAGAACTCCCCGAAGGCTTTTTAGCTAAAGCCTATGACCATGTTCGAAAAGCTGGAGGATTGTGTATATCTGACGAAGTCCAAACCGGTTGTGGCAGAATGGGCAAAACGTTTTGGGGGTTTCAATTACACAGTGTCATTCCAGATATTGTAACCATTGGCAAACCCGTGGGCAATGGGCATCCTGTAGCTGCTGTAGCTTGCACGCAAGAGGTTGCAGAAAAGTTCTCAAACGGTATGGAATACTTTAATACTTTTGGCGGTAATCCTGTATCCTGCGCAATTGCGACAGAAGTTTTACAAGTGATAAAACGTGAGAAACTTAAAGAGAATGCCCTAAAAGTTGGCGAGTTTTTAAAAGCCGAATTAAAAAATCTCTCTAAAGAATTTCCAATTATTGGTGATGTTCGCGGACAAGGATTATTTCTTGGGGTAGAGTTGGTTGATTCTCAAATGCATCCTTTAGAATCTCAAACCGATTATTTAGCCAATAGAATGAAGGATCACGGGATTTTGATGAGTACAGACGGCCCTGATCATAATGTTTTAAAAATAAAACCGCCAATGGTGTTTTCAAAAACAAATGCCGAAGAACTTCTCTTCTATTTACGAAAAATACTTGCTGAAGATGTTATGCAAGCCTATTAATGAATCAAGAACTCGCGCATAGAATTGAGACTCATTTCATAGATCACACTAAAATTGTCCTAAAATAAAAAAACCTGTCTGCCGACAGGCAGGCATCCCTATCTTCTGTAAAGAAAAAAAGAAAGTTTTCTATTAGAATACCAAATCCCAGAATATAAAGAAGAGTCTTTAAATCGTAAAAAACACTATTCAAAAATTAACATATTGCCATTCTCAAGCTTTGCCATTATCAACAATGCCTATAAATTTAAATCCATTAGTTCTCAAAATAGATGTTGAAGCCTTTTCTTCTTTAATGTTCTTGTGGTTATAATAATTTTAAGATCATGCTCTAATACCATTTTGGCCAGTTGCCCTAAAACAAAAAAGCATCCCCATCTTCTGTAAAGAAAAAAGGAAAGCTTTCCATCGGTAAGTATCCAATTTGATTGAATATCTTACAACTACGTCCCAAATATAACTTCGGGAACAACACAACTTCTTTAGATTGCTAAAGCCTCAACTTTCATTGAAGCTTTTGCAATCTTGCGGTCTGGACGGGACTCGAACCCGCGACCCCCTGCGTGACAGGCAGGTATTCTAACCAGCTGAACTACCAAACCGTTTACTATTTATTAAGCTTAAGTAAAATTCTTTATTCCTTTGTTTCTTAAGAAATCTTTCTCTTACTATTGCCTCACTTCTGGTTTTATAAATCTCATTGTATACTATTTTCCAAGGTGCTTTCTTTCTTGTATAAGCAGATAAACCCTGATTGTGATTTTCTATTCGTTTTTCTAAATCATTTGTCTGACCTATATAAAACGAATGATCCTTTTCACTCTCTATAATATACACATAAAACATAAATGAACGTCTAAGGTCTGGGTGACAGGCATCCCGAGTGCTCGGGATAACCAGCTGAACTACCAAACCGTTTACTATTTATTAAGCTTAAGTAAAATTCTTTATTCCTTTGTCTCTTAAGAAATCTTTCTCTTACTATTGCCTCACTTCTGGTTTTATAAATCTCACTGTATACTATTTTCCAAGGTGCTTTCTTTCTTGTATAAGCAGATAAACCCTGATTGTGATTTTCTATTCGTTTTTCTAAATCATTTGTCTGACCTATATAAAACGAATGATCCTTTTCACTCTCTATAATATACACATAAAACATAAATGAACGTCTAAGGTCTGGGTGACAGGCATCCCGAGTGCTCGGGATAACCAGCTGAACTACCAAACCGTTTACTATTTATTAAGCTTAAGTAAAATTCTTTATTCCTTTGTCTCTTAAGAAATCTTTCTCTTACTATTGCCTCACTTCTGGTCTTATAAATTTCACTGTATACTATTTTCCAAGGTGCTTTCTTTCTTGTATAAGCAGATAAGCCCTGATTGTGATTTTCTATTCGTTTTTCTAAATCATTTGTCTGACCTATATAAAACGAATGATCCTTTTCACTCTCTATAATATACACATAAAACATAAATGAACGTCTATGGCCTGGGTGACAGGCATCCCGAGTGCTCGGGATAACCAGCTGAACTACCAAACCGTTGCTTTATTGCGGTCCTGCCCACCGAAGCGAACTTCTGTGCGTAGGCGGGTGCAAATATACACTCCATTTTTTCATGCCGCAAATAATTTATTGCGTTTTTTTAAATTATTTACATCAGGCAAATTTATGACGTTCTACCATAAATGTTGTTAATATTTTATCAAAATCTTTAGTGATATCGCCCTCAACATATTTAATTCCATATTGACTGCATTTTAATCTTAAATCATTAAAATAATCGTTCACTGCTTCTGTGTATGAGTCCTTAATAGTTTCTGGGTATAGATTGATGAATTCTCCTGTTTCAACATCGATAAAACGCCTAGGAGTATTGTCAAAGTCAAATTTCTGTTCTTTTTTACTATCAAACACATGGAATAAAACCACTTCGTGCTTGTTATGCTTTAAATGCCGTAAGGCTTCAAACAGTTTGACATCATGGGTTATGGTTTGAAACATATCAGTGAAAAAGAAAATCAACGAGCGTCTATGAATTTTTTCAGCAATCTGATGTAAATACAAATAGGTTTCGGTCTTTTTTTGAATAGGTTTAGAACTAGCCGTTTGGCTCAATTGCCCCAACAACATTTGATGATGACGCTCATTACCTTTTTCAGGAGCATAATAGTCGTAGTTATCGCTGTAAATGCTCATTCCAATAGCATCACGTTGTTTTTTTAAAATATGCATCAACGCTGCGGAGGCCAAAACAGAAAAACCAATTTTATTTAAATGCCCTAAAGTGTATTCTTTTACTTCGGGATAGTGCATTGAGCTGCTATTGTCAATAATTATATGGCAGCGCAAATTGGTCTCTTCGTCGTAACGTTTGGTGAAAAGCTTATCGGTTTTTGCGTAGAGCTTCCAATCGATATGTTTGGTGCTTTCCCCTTGATTATAGATTTTATGTTCGGCAAATTCAGCAGAATACCCATGAAACGGA
Source organism: Flavobacteriaceae bacterium LMO-SS05 (assembly GCA_051814705.1). Lineage (GTDB taxonomy): Bacteria > Bacteroidota > Bacteroidia > Flavobacteriales > Flavobacteriaceae > Geojedonia. Next base: position 913,621 of record JBPWQW010000001.1, on the reverse strand, counting down.
CTCTTGTGCATACCAGCAATAAACCCTTCTACCACTTGTTTGGCAAGGAGTTCAAGGTTTTTAAAACCTCCTGTTTTGTTGAGTTCTTGCTGTAAGTTCATTTTGAGTTATTGAGTTATTGAGTCATTGGGTTATTGAGTATATTAGTAAGTTTTAAGTGCGTATTGCCTAAATAACTTAGTAACTCAATAACTTATTTAATAACCTTATCCACTATGCCATAAGCCACCGATTCGTCGGCTCCCATCCAATGGTCCCGATTAAAATCTTTCATAATCTTTTCAAATTTTTGACCACAATTATCGGCTAAAATTTGGGCACTCAATTCTTTGGTCAAAATTATTTCCTGTGCTGTAATTTGTATATCACTTGCCGGTCCTCTGGCACCGCCACTTGGCTGATGAATCATGACCCTTGCATGAGGTTGAATATACCGTTTCCCTTTTGTGCCAGCTGATAGAATTATTGATCCCATAGATGCTGCAAAACCTGTACATATGGTTGACACATCACTATTTAACGCCTTCATACAATCGTAAATTGCAAAACCAGAGGTTACATAACCTCCAGGACTATTCACGTATAAATGAATATCCTTGGTTTCCAAGGCATCCAAATACATAAGTCTGTCAATCACGTGTTTTGCAGACTTGTCATCTACCTGCCCCCAAAGAAATACTTTACGATCTTCTATAAGTTTGCTGTCAATAGCATCTTGTGTTTTCGATTTACTGCTCATTATGTTTAATTTTCGCTCGTTTAAATATGACTAAATTATGTCGTTTAAATTTATTTAAAAAATAAGACCTCAGGCAATGCTTCGCTCTCAAATTAAATAGTTTAATCGTTCATTTTGTAAATGTACTTTTAAAATTTATTAATTTTCGGTTCTCCTAAAATAAAAAAAGGTTTACCAAAATGGCAAACCTTTTATCATTTCTTTTGGGCTTATCTTACAAAAGTGAATCAATAGCGTCAGTATAAGCGCTTTTGGGGGCTACACCTACCTGTCTTCCAACTACTTCGCCGTTCTGAAACACCAAAACTGTTGGAATATTACGCACACCATATTTCGCTGCAAATTCTTGATTTGCATCCACATCTACTTTACCTACTACAGCTTTTCCTTGGTATTCGTCGCTTATTTGTTCAATGATGGGTCCCACCATTCTACAAGGCCCACACCAAGCTGCCCAAAAATCCACCATTACGGGTTTATCACTTTTTAAAACGGTTGCTTCAAACGTTGCATCTGTTATCTCTAATGCCATAATATTTATCTTTAAATGTGTTTCACTTTAGTTTAATATGCAAAATTAGTCAAAAAAAACTCCAAAACTTACGGGACAGGTATTTGTTTTGTTTATAATTGGATTGTTTGATATTATACTGGGGGTTTGGACGTATGATTTTTTTAAAATAAACCGGATTCCTCAAGTCGCTCATTTCATGGAGCTCCAATCTCGAAGCATCAGGGCTGAATCCTTTTTAAACTTCCTTTTTCCTTTAAAGGCAACTATTTATAAGGTAATTCTAATTAATGCAACCTAAAAGTTGCATAATCAAAATGTTTATATTAATTTAGCAACTCAATAGTTGCATATTAATTTAAAAATATTACATTATGAAAGACATTATCAAAAAGGAACAGTTATTTAATCATCCAATTGATGCCGTATGGAATGCCATTACTAAAGCTGAACAGATTTCTGCCTGGTTTATTAAAGCCGATTTTAAAGCAGAAAAAGGATACAACTATACGTTTACAGCTAGTGAAGATAAAGGCTGCTTAACCATTACAGGAAAAGTAAAGCAGTCTAATCCTTATACCTTAGTCTATACTTGGGTTGTACAAAACACCAATGTTGAAACAACTGTAAGTTGGACTTTAGAACCTGTAGGCAATAATACCAAACTCATATTAGAACATTCAGGTATTACAAACTATGCTGGAGATACTGCAGTTGCAATGTTTGAAAGTTTTAACGGTGGTTGGACCAATTGCATGAACGAATTATCAAACTATTTAAAAAATCTTGTAAATGCAGGATAGAATAACAAAACTTTTTAAAGCCATTGCTGATCCAACAAGGCGTGATATATTTCACGCCTTGGTAATAGGAGCTTCAGCTTTAAGTATCACACAAATATCCAATCAATTTGAGATAAGCCGTCAAGGCGTTACTAAACATATTAAAACCTTAGAAGATGTTGGATTGGTTTCTATCGATACCCAAGGGCGCGAACGATTTTGCAAGGCGAACGCCAAATCTTTAAAAGAGATTAACGATTGGCTGAAATTTTACGAACAATTCTGGGATAATTCGCTTAAAAATCTTGGTGATTATTTAGATAAGCAAAACACTTAAATATAGCGGTTTAATAATTTTAACTGAGTTGTAAACCCTTCTACTTAACTTAATTTAGCTTGTAAAACACCTCATTGTTCTCCAACTCATCTAACAATTCTTGGGAAATTTTTACCTTTTGTTTTCTGCTAGGCATACTTAATTTTAAGGATTCCTCATTATCATATACTACAAAATTAAGGGTGTGATCACCTTTGTGCATTTTTATTAAGTCCTTGAGCACTTTAATACGATGCTCTTGTAAATCTTTAATATCTAATTGAATGGATAGCTTTTTAGCATAAACATCCATAACATCATGTAATAACTGAAAGCTATTAAACTGTAACCGAGGCTCGCTTTTTTTCCCAGTAGTTTTATCCATCCACCCCTCTCTAACAAAGACTTTTACATAAACAAAGGAGTTTTTTACCAAAAAATGCCTGAATTTTAAATAGTCTTCCCCAAAGATCCTAAACTCAAAACTATCGGTATAATCTTCAACGTTAAATGCCGCCCATCCTTTGCCTTGTTTGCTCACCCGATGTTGGATTTCGGTCACCACACCACCAAAAGTCAATTCCCGATTAACACAGCCTTCCAAATGATTAAACTGTGCCAGCGTTGCGTTACAAAAGGTGTTCATTTCGATTTTGAAATCATCAAGAGGATGCCCAGAAATATAAATCCCGACCACTTCTTTTTCCCGCGCCAGTTTTTCCATAGTTCCCCACTCTTCACATGGAGGTATTAGGGGCTCTGCTATTTGGACGTCACTGGCGTCGCCAAACAAACTTACCTGCGACGAGTTTTCATTTTCTTGATGTTTATTTCCATATCGAATGGCTTTCTCCAAAAAGCTAATCCCGTCGCCTTCATCATATAAATATTGTGCGCGATGGGTGTTTTTAAAGCAATCAAATCCGCCGGCTAAAGCCAAGTTCTCAAATGCTTTTTTATTGGCTGCTCGCAAATCGACGCGCTTTGCCAAATCAAAAATAGAGCTGTAATGACCATCTTTTTTCCGGTTGTCCACAATGGTCATAACGGCGCCATGGCCTACACCTTTAACAGCGCCCATACCAAAGCGCACAGCATTGTCTTTATTTACCGAAAATTTATAGTAGGATTCATTAACATCAGGACCAAGTACGTCCAATCGCATGCGTTTGCACTCTTCCATAAAGAAGGTAACCTGTTTGATGTCATTCATATTATTTGAAAGTACAGCCGCCATGTATTCAGCAGGATAATGGGCTTTTAAATACGCGGTTTGATAGGCTATCCATGCGTAACATGTGGAGTGCGATTTGTTAAACGCATAACTTGCAAAGGCTTCCCAGTCTTTCCAAATTTTTTCTAAAGTCTCTTTTTTATGACCGTTTTTATCACCGCCTGCCAAAAATTTTGGCTTCATTTTTTCTAAAACAGCAAAAATCTTTTTCCCCATTGCTTTACGCAGCACATCGGCTTCACCTTTGGTAAAATTTGCTATACGTTGCGATAATAACATCACTTGCTCTTGATAGACGGTAATCCCATAAGTTTCCTTTAGATTGTCTTCCATAACCGGAAGGTCATACTCAATGGCTTCATCACCGTGTTTACGACGAATAAAGCTTGGAATGTATTCCATTGGTCCTGGACGATACAAAGCATTCATCGCAATAAGGTCGTCAAAAACCGAGGGCTTTAAATCCTTAAGGTGTTTTTGCATTCCTGCCGATTCATATTGAAAAATTCCTACGGTTTCTCCTTTTTGAAACAGCTCATAAGTTTTTTCGTCATCCAATGGGAAAGTGTCTGGGTCTAAAGTTATGCCATGCTTTGCCTTAACGATTTTAATTGTGTCCTTAATAAGGGTTAAGGTTTTTAATCCCAAGAAATCCATTTTCAATAAGCCGGCTTCTTCAACCACAGAGTTATCAAACTGGGTAACATATAAATCTGAATCTTTGGCGGTAGCAACGGGTACAAAATCGGTGATATCACTTGGTGTGATGATAACTCCACAGGCATGAATTCCGGTATTACGAACGGAGCCTTCCAAAATTCTTGCTTGATTCACGGTTTCGGCTTCCAAATCCTCCCCATCCGAAATATTAAGCAATTGGTTGACCTTTTCAAGGTCTTCGGCCCTAAACATTTTGCTCAATTTAGATTCATCCAGCTCAAAAATCTTATGGAGCTTGGACATGGTGGGAATTAGTTTTGCAATCCGATCGGCTTCGTGTAATGGCAGGTCTAATACTCTAGCCGTATCTCGAATTGAAGATTTGGCAGCCATAGTACCGTACGTAATAATCTGTGCTACTTGGCTGCTTCCGTATTTTTTTATGACATAATCCATGACCAACCCCCGACCTTCATCATCAAAATCGATATCAATATCGGGCATGCTTACCCGATCAGGATTGAGAAAACGCTCAAAAAGTAAATCGTATTTAAGGGGGTCAATATTAGTGATCCAAAGACAATAGGCGACTACCGATCCTGCCGCCGAACCACGTCCTGGACCTACAGAAACGCCCATTTTTCGAGCTTCGCGAATAAAATCCTCTACAATTAAAAAGTAGCCTGGATAGCCGGTTTTCTTAATAACATCTAGCTCAAAATCTAACCGTTCTTGAATTTCTGGCGTGATCGTTTCATATCGCTTTTTCGCCCCTTCATTGGTTAAGTGTTTGAGATAGTCGTCCTCATGCTCAAAATTATTGGGAATTTCAAATCTTGGAAGCAATACTTCACGAGCCAATTGATAGGGTTCTATTTTATCTACTACGTCTTGGATGTTGAAAATAGCTTCAGGAAGGTCTTTAAAAAGCGCTTTCATAGCCTTTTTGGACTTAAAATAATACTCCTGATTGGGCAATCCGTAGCGATAACCGCGCCCACGCCCTATTGGAGTCGCCTGTTTTTCCCCATCTTTAACACACAATAAAATATCGTGTGCGTTTGCATCTTCTTGTTCTGCATAATAAGTGTTGTTGGTCGCAACCACTTTAATATTGTGTTTTTTGGAAAACTCAACTAGAACTTGATTAACACGATTTTCATCTTCTTGATTATGTCGAGACAATTCAATATATAGATCATCCCCAAATTCCTGTTTCCACCACAGCAAAGCTTCTTCAGCTTGATTTTCTCCTATATTTAGCACTTTACTCGGAACCTCTCCATATAAATTCCCAGTTAAAACAATCAAGTCTTCTTTAAATTGTCTTATAAGGTCTTTATCAATTCTTGGCACATAATAAAAGCCTTTTGTATAGGCAATTGAAGATAGTTTTGCCAAATTGTGATATCCTTTTTTGTTTTTTGCAATAAACACGACTTGATAACCATTATCTTTTCTGGATTTATCTAGGTGATCTTCACAAACAAAAAACTCACATCCGATAATAGGTTTAATCTCAGGTTCAGAAGGTGTTTCCCCTTTCTCTTTGTTTTCCTTGTTTTTGGCTTGAACCGTTTTATTATGAAGGTTGACTTCCTTTACAAAATGAAAGGCTCCCATCATATTGGCGTGATCGGTTAGTGCTACAGCACACATCTTGTGCTTTGCTGCTGAAGCCACTAAATTTTTGATACTGATGGTAGACTGAAGTATTGAAAATTGCGAATGGTTATGTAGGTGTACAAAATCTACCTCATCTAATTCCTTACTAAAGTCACTTGTATCGGAATCCATGACTACTTCACTCTGGGCCTTCTGAAGCTGTTTATTTATTTTTGCACTTTCCTTTTTAAGATTGATGTGTTTTAAACCAATACTCTGAATTTCTTTAGGATTGGCTTCTGAAAATTTTTGAAAATAATCAGGTTGAACAGCCAGTTCTTCTTTTGTAAATTCCTGGCGACGAATAAGTTCGAAAAAACATCGTGAGGTCGCTTCAACGTCGGCAGTGGCATTATGAGCTTCTCCAAAAGGGGTATTAAACAAAAACTCATGCAATTCGGTGAGGGTGGGCAATTTAAATTTACCATAACGCCCTCCAGGGAGTTTGCAGAGTTCGGCAGTATGCTCTGTACAAGTATCCAAAACTGGCAATTCTTGCAATGAATTGGCAAGATCAGCACGAATAAATTCGGCGCCCATGATGTTTAAATCAAAGCCTACGTTTTGCCCAACAACAAATTTGGTTTTAGACAAAGCCTCATTGAATTTTTCCAAAACCTCTACCAGAGGTTTACCATCTTTCTGTGCTAACTCAGTAGAAATCCCATGAATTTTTTCGGCATCATACGGAATATTGAATCCTTCGGGTTGTACCAAATAATCCTGATGTTCAATACAATTTCCCAATGCATCATGTAATTGCCAAGCTATTTGTATACAACGTGGCCAATTATCGGTATCACTTATAGGTGCATCCCATCGCTTTGGTAATCCAGTGGTTTCAGTATCAAATATTAAGTACATTGTTTGTGTTTATCCGTTGATGTGTTTTTTCGTTTAGTGGTTAAACGAAGAGGATAAAATTACACAGAATTTTCGCTTTTATAAAGTGAAGTTATAAACAATTGTAAACAAAAAAGAGTCCATTAGAAAACGTTGAAGCTCTATTTTAAATTAGGTTTTTGGTTGTCTTTCCTGTCATTTGTTGGCGTCCAATCCACCAACTAAAGGGACTCTATATACATTCCCCCGATTAAAATTCACGCGACTCAATCCATCACTTGTATAAGCATTGAACCAAAATACGCCTGTCAAGGTTTTTGGGGTCGCCGAATTATCAAAACTTTGAATTACTATTTCTCCATCTGCTGGATATACCGAAAGACTAGGATCTGGGGCGTTTTTTGTAGAATAGACCACCCCATTTGCATCGGTAAACCTTGCTTCATTTGGCGAATCACCTCCAAAAGTATAAGTCCCTCGACCGTCATCGACTGTTACAAATAATAAGGTCTCGCCACGATCACCTCCTTCAATGACCAAGCCCCCAAAATCAATATCTGCAGCTTGATATACCGCTCTCCAGATTACTCCATCTTTATATCCTTGAATTGCAGGCGTATTAAACTCAACATGGTCTGAACAATTCTGCAACGTAACTAATGCTAACAGAACCAAAATATATTTATTTTTCATATTTATTTCGCTTAATGCCTACACTACAAATAACTTAAAAAGGATTCTAAAAGTATAATAAATTTGAAAATTAATGTATTTCAAAAAAATAATGTGTGTCAAATAAAAAAATGTATTACCTTTGCGCACTCATTAATAATCGAGGTCGAGAACCTTACTAATTAATCATTATGCCAGTAAAAATTAGATTACAAAGACACGGTAAAAAAGGAAAGCCTTATTACTGGATTGTTGCAGCCGATGCAAGATCAAAAAGAGATGGTAAATACCTAGAAAAATTAGGTGCTTACAACCCAAACACTAACCCAGCAACCATTGAATTGAATGTTGATGGAGCTGTAACTTGGTTACAAAATGGTGCGCAACCAACAGATACTGCGAGAGCAATTTTATCTTACAAAGGCGTATTATTAAAAAATCATTTAGCAGGTGGCGTTAGAAAAGGTGCTTTAACTGAAGAACAAGCTGAAGCAAAATTCAACGCTTGGGTAGAAGAAAAATCAGGCAGGGTTGATGCTAAAAAAGATAATTTAGCTAAAGCCAAAGCAGATGCTAAAGCCATAGCTTTAGAGGCAGAAAAAGCCGTAAATGAGGCAAGAGCCGCTGCAGCTGTTGAAGAAGTGGCTGAAGAAACTGTAGCTGAAGAAGCTGTAGCAGTTGACGAAGTCGCCACTGAAGAGCCCGTTACTGAAGAAGCAACAGAAGATGCTCCAGTAGCTGAAACAGAAGTTTCAAAAGAAGAAGAATAAAAAATTATTTTTTATACTTTTAACCCAGACGAAAAATGTCTGGGTTTTTTTATGCAAAAAAAAGATTGTTTCTATCTCGGTAAAATTGTAAAAAAGTACAGCTTTAAAGGCGAAGTTTTGGTAAAACTTGATACTGATGAGCCTGAACTGTATGAAAACCTCGATGCTATATTTATTGATTTACGAAACAGTTTAGTCCCTTTCTTTATTGAATCTTCCCAATTGCATAAATCGGAGTTACTACGTGTTAAATTTGAAGAAGTGGATACTGAAGAAGATGCCGATAGTATTTTAAAATGTGACGTGTATCTCCCTCTGGAATTCTTGCCAAAACTAAAGGATGATAAATTTTACTTTCATGAAGTAATTGGATTTACTGTTGAAGATGTTAATTTTGGAAAGGTTGGGATTATAAAAGCCATTAACGATTCTACTGCACAGTCCTTGTTTGAAATTGACCGAGAGGGTGTTGAAATCCTTATTCCCATGAATGATGCCTTCATCAAAAAAGTGGATAAAAAAAAGAAACTGATTATCGTTGAAACTCCTGATGGACTTATTGATCTTTATATTCAATAAATTCCAACATTCAAGCACCAAATTCCAATGAATATGGAAAACGATAAAATTTACGATTTAGAAGAGCGGACTTATTTGTTTGCAAAGGACTGTAGATTATTAATTCAAAAACTTCCAAGAACTATCTCTAATATTAATGATGGAAAACAATTAGTGAAATCATCAGGTTCAATTGCTGCAAATTATATAGAAGCTAATGAAAAATTAGGTGATAAAGATTTTAAATTCAGATTAAAAATTGCCAGAAAAGAAGCTAAAGAATCCGTGCTTTGGTTAAAGCTCTTAAAAGGTTTAAACACCCCATTTAACTTCGAATTAGCTGAACTTCAACAATAAGTGGAAGAATTACGAAAAATCTTATCCGCAATCATAAACAAATCTTAAACAATTTGGATTTTGGAATTTAATAATTGGTGCTTTTAATGAAACCATTCAAATTCAAACAATTTACTATTAACCAAGACCGATGCGCTATGAAAATAGGCACAGATGCTGTTTTGCTTGGGGCTTGGACTCCAATTAAACACCATCCACAATCGATTTTGGATATTGGTGCTGGAACAGGAATTATAGCCTTAATGTTGGCACAACGAAGTCCTGCCGAAACTATTGACGCCTTAGAAATTGATGAAGAAGCTTACGAGCAATGCGTTGAAAATTTTGAAAACTCCCCATGGGCTGACCGCTTGTTTTGTTATCATGCGTCATTATTGGAATTTACTGAGGAAATTGAAGAGCAATATGATATGATCGTTTCTAATCCCCCTTTCCACTCTTCAGAATACAAAAGTGAAAATTTGCAACGTGATCTAGCACGATTTTCTAAGGCCTTACCCTTCATTCAATTACTGGAAAGTGTGTCCAAGCTGCTTTCAAAAGATGGCATTTTTTCAGTGATTATTCCTTTTAAGGAAGAAGAAATATTTATAGAACTAGCTTCTAAAGTCAATTTATTCCCAAACAAGATTTTGCATGTCAAAGGCAACCCTTCTTCAGAAGTCAAGAGAAGTCTTATTACTTTTTCTTTTAACAAAAGGGAACCTAAAATTGAAGATCTTATTATCGAAACAGCCAGACATCAGTATACCCAAGCATACATTAACTTGACAAAAGATTTTTATTTAGAAATGTAATGGTTAATATGACCTCAATAGGGGTCGTGTTAAACAGGTTGGACCACCGCCTCCTTTTATACTAATCTCTTCACCTTTATATGCTGTAACTTGGCAACCTGCACCTTCCAAACGTTTTTGGGTAACTGGGTTTCCAGCCACAATAAGACATTGTCTTGGTGCCACGGCCAACACATTGCAACCCATACTTTCAAATTCTTCATCGGGAACTTCTATAAGCTCAAATCCCCTATCTAATAATTCATTTCTAAACTTAATGGGCATTAATGGTGAATATACCACTGCCAAATTTTTATCGACCGGACTTAATATGGACATGAGATGAAACACATCATGGAGTCCTTTGTAATGTGGTAATTCAGCAACTATGATGTTAATTCCTTTGGGTTCTAGAAGTTGCTTTAATTGGGCAATACCTTCGGCATTCGTTCTATAGGTATGGCCAACGGCCAGCGTTTTTTTATCTAACCAAGCCACATCGCCACCTTCCAAAGTCCCTGGGGATGTAATTTCGCCCAAAATCGGAATGTTTTTACGGATATAAACTTGTCGATGAGATAACGGCTCCTCTTTTCGGCCTGCTTTTCCCATGTTACAAAGTATCATTCCAAAATCGGTAGCAATGCTCGCATCGCGACAATAGATGGAATCAATACTTACTGTATGATCTTGGGGGAAATAATCAATTTCAATATTGTGATCATTCAGGCATTTTTCAAAGGTTTCATATTCCTTAATGGAAGCTTCAAAATCTGGTGTTTCCAAATAATTTAAATCTTTCCATTGATTATCTAGATGGCTTTGAGAACCAAAAGCAGATCGTGCTGGTTTAATAAAGACCTGCTGCAATTTTAAATATTCTGAATGATGCGTGAGCATTACTTATCTCGTTTCTGCCATTTCATTAACAAATAAAAAGGGATACCAATCAATAATAACATAAACCCATAAAATGTGGTGTCTCTACCTGAACCCCATATAGTCCATAAAGAATAGGCAAAACCAAGACTTCCCAATGCAAAAGTTTTAACCCAACTATTAGTGTGCAATTTTTTTTCAATAACAATTAAAATGTAAGCTGCTGCGGTAAATAAGTACGGTACTAAAGCGGCAAAAACAGAGATTTCAACTATAAACTGAAATTGATCGACCAAACCTCCACCATAACTTATAACTAACATCATACTGGTTAATGCACTACCAATAATAAGTCCAAAAACAGGGGTGCCCTTTTTGTTTTCTTTCTTAAAGATTCTAGGAAACAAGCCATCTTTTGCTGTGGCCATTGGCACTTGAGCAACCATTAACACCCATCCATTCATGACACCAAGTCCAGATATAATTACGCCTATAGCAACAAAATAACCACCAAAATCTCCTGCAATAAGTTGGGCAGCATCTGCAAAGGGTTTAGGAGAACCCTGTAACATCTCGTTAGGCAGAATCCCAAACAAAACGACAGTACTTAAAATATACACGATGGTGGTTAAAATCGTTCCTATCATCGTGGCTTTGGGGACTGTAACTTCTGGATTTTTAACATTTTCTGCCGGAATACAAGCGCATTCCAGCCCTAAAAATGCATAAAGTGTTATAACTGCTACTGCTGGAAAGGTGGCAAAATCACTTTCTGAAGTTAAATTGAATGCTGGAAAATTATCCAATTTAAAATAAAATAAACCCACAATAATCACAAAAGCCAGCGGAACCAACTTTAAGATTGTAGTAATTACTTGAATTCTTCCTGACTCTTTTATGCCTCTTGCATTGATCCAAGTAAATAGCCAAATAATGACTAGGCCAATAATTAATTTATAGGCATTAGATTCTAAAATAGGAAAAAAGAAACTTAAAGCACCCACAACGGCAACAGCAATTGCTCCATTGCCAACCCAAATAGCAATCCAATAGCCCCAGGCCATCAAGAAGCCGGTAAAATCTCCAAATCCCGCTCTAGAATAGGCATAAGGCCCTCCACTTTTATTGATGATAATTTTACTAAAATTGCTGAATATTTTAGCCATTATTAACGCACCTGCTGCGGTAAATACCCAACCCAATAAGCTAATGCTTCCATATTTGGCTAAAACAGCAGGTATGACGAAAATACCAACGCCTATCATATTACCCACAACCAAAGATGTGGTAGTAATCAAACCAATTTTTTGGGATTTTTCAGCCATAATTATATTGTGTTAATTCATTTTATTTAGTGTTCGAAAGCCATTAAATGTACAACTATTTAGAAAAAATAATTTAAACATAGAATTAATGTTGATAGGTTATCTTATCTAACCTATAAAAATCACCTTTCATTTTTTAGATTTCCCAATTAATATTTATCCTTTTGATAACTTATGGTTAAATTTGACCACAAAAAAATTCAAATAATGAAACCAGACCTATTTCAAGCACCGGATTATTATCAACTTGATGAACTGTTGACCGAAGAACATAAATTGGTACGCGATGCCGCAAGAGAATGGGTAAAACGTGAAGTTTCTCCAATTATTGAAGACTATGCCCAAAAAGCAGAATTTCCAACCCAAATTATAAAAGGTTTGGCTGAAATTGGCGCCTTTGGCCCCTACATTCCAGTGGAGTATGGCGGCGCTGGTTTGGATCAAATTAGTTATGGTTTGATCATGCAGGAAATCGAACGTGGCGATTCAGGCGTGCGTAGTACTGCTTCGGTACAGTCCTCTTTAGTGATGTATCCTATTTGGAAATATGGAACGGAAGCCCAACGTCAAAAATACTTGCCAAAATTGGCAAGTGGCGAATGGATGGGTTGTTTTGGTTTGACTGAACCAGACCATGGAAGCAATCCTGGAAATATGGTGACTAACTTTAAGGATAAGGGTGATCACTATTTGCTAAATGGTGCCAAAATGTGGATCTCCAATGCGCCATTTGCACAAGTGGCTGTAGTTTGGGCAAAGGATGAAAGTGGCCGTATTCATGGTTTACTTGTTGAACGCGGCATGGAAGGTTTCTCCACGCCCGAAACCCATAACAAATGGTCACTACGTGCTAGCTCCACTGGAGAATTGATTTTTGATAATGTAAAAGTCCCAAAAGAAAATATATTGCCCAACAAATCTGGTCTTGGTGCGCCGCTTGGCTGTTTGGATTCAGCGCGCTATGGAATTGCTTGGGGTGCAATTGGTGCCGCTATGGATTGTTATGATACCGCTTTGCGTTACAGCAAAGAGCGCATACAATTTGGAAAACCCATCGGACAGTTTCAGTTACAGCAAAAAAAATTGGCCGAAATGATTACAGAAATCACCAAAGCTCAGTTATTAACCTGGCGTCTTGGAGTATTACGTAACGAGGGCAAAGCTACTACAGCACAAATATCAATGGCAAAACGCAACAATGTGGATATGGCTATTAAAATTGCTCGTGAAGCACGGCAAATGCTAGGCGGTATGGGTATTACTGGAGAATACAGCATCATGCGCCACTCTATGAATTTAGAAAGCGTGATTACTTATGAAGGCACACACGATATCCACTTACTAATTACAGGTTTGGATATTACAGGATTGAATGCGTTTAAGTAACAATTAGGTTATAGCTGTTTTACGAGGACTATTTCTCAATAATTTTCAAACCAATCTAGAACATCAAATTACTGATGAATGGTTTTGCGCTTTGGTTATGCTTTTTTGACGTTGGAGAATAACAATTCAGTCCAATTTATTTAATAATTGATGAAATTGTTCTGTCAATTCTTCACATTCCAATTTGCAAACTCCAGCTGTTATTTTTGGCCGTTTTCCCCATTTAGGGACTTCTAATGTGGTCAAAATATTAAATTTGGAAGTATATCCACCAATATATTTAACCGATGTTCCAAATATAATATGCGGTATGTGATGGTGCCTGATTACATACGAACACATAATACAAGGTTCGTGTGTTGTGTACATTACGGATTTATGTAAATCTTTTACATATCCATTTTCTACAGCATTTCTAATAGCTAATATTTCTGCGTGATTGGTTATGTCTCCTGAACTTTTCCCAGCTTCAATACCTTCTCCAATTATTTTGTCATCTATCACTAAGATTGCTCCAACAGGCGGATTTCCTATACTTAATGCTTTGTTTGCCAATTGAAGGCATTTATGCATATGTTTTTGATGGTTTTCCATAAATTAGAGAGTGAATCCTATAAGAGCATATCAAACTATTTTAACAAGAACCGTGATTCAAATACAGGGTTGGTAGTAGTGTCCCATACCAAATATTCTTTTCAGTTTAAAACAGTCCATTTTCATTAGGTGAATCTTTTTCAATTAGCTGACCTAAGTCCCATAGCTCGACTATTTTATCTCCTCTAAAGCGAAATATATGAACAACAGCTATGACCATATCCTGCTTTGTGACGAGTGAGTGCGTAATTACAGTGTCCTGATCAGTATAACTGTATTTAATTTCGAAAGACTTATTTGGGCTTGTTAGGCGCGCCTCTTCTATTGCCTTTTGTAAAGCCTCTCGGCTTCCTTTAAAATATTGATTATGATGACGAAAATCAGTTGAAATAAATTTATCAAATGCTTCCTTTGCTTTGCCACTACTGGCTAATTTTAAAAATGTTTCTGCTGTTTGTGTTTTAGTCATGACTAATTCTGATTACTATAAATATAGTTTTTTAAATACCTCAAACTCTAACTGATAAATTATAAAAAAAGTTTGCTAGCTTTCAGGGGCCAAGGCGACTTCCAAACCCTCCAATACTTCTGTAATTCGAATTTGGCAACTTAATCGGCTATTGTCTTTTACATTAAAAGCTTCAGACAACATAGCCTCTTCATCATCTTGCATTGTTGGCAACTCGTGATCAGAAAGCACATAACATTGGCAAGAGGCGCACATGGCCATCCCTCCACAAACACCTATGGTGCCTTCGGGGGCAATTTCATAGCTACGGACAACTTCCATTAAGTTCATGGCCATATCGGTTGGTGCTAAAACCTCATGAGTTACACCTGCTCTATCCGTTATTTTAATTGTAATATCTTGCTCCATACTTTTATTTAATCGATTTAATCACAGCTTTTGTTGCTTCTTTACGGGACCCATCAAAACCATCAACCCCACTTACTGTGGTGTATTTTAAAACGTATTTTTTACCTGGATTTATAATTTGATAAGCCGCTTGGCACATTAAGGTTGCCTCATGAAACCCACATAAAATGAGTTTTAACTTGCCTGGATAGGCATTCACGTCGCCAATGGCAAACACACCTGGAATATTGGTTTGATAGTCTAGAGCATTATTTACCTTGATAGCGTTTTTTTCTATCTCGAGACCCCAGTTGGCAATTGGGCCAAGCTTTGGAGACAGCCCGAAAAGTGGGATAAAATGATCACATTCAATTTCAAATTCCTTGTCGATATGAACATTATCCGATTGGTGGACTACCACGGCTTTAAGTTCATAGTCTCCAACAATTCCGATTACTTCTGCAGGGGTCACCAGCGTGATTTTTCCTTTATCTTTGAGTTCTTGAACCTTTTCTACAGAATCCAAAGCGCCTCTAAATTCATTACGCCTATGAATTAGCGTAACTTCGCTTGCAACATCTGCTAAAAATATACTCCAATCTAAAGCCGAATCACCTCCTCCAGAAATCACGACCCGTTTATTTCGATACATTTCCGGGTCTTTAATAAAATATTCTACGCCTTTATCTTCAAATGATCGAATGTTATGAATCAAAGGTCTCCGCGGCTCAAAACTACCTAATCCTCCAGCAATTGCAACTACAGAAGCTTGATGCATGGTCCCTTTATTGGTTGTTACAATAAAGCTTCCGTCCTCCTGTTTTACTAGAGTTTCGGCTCGTTCTCCTAATGTAAAACCAGGCTCAAATTGTTTGCACTGCTCTAATAATCGTTCCGTTAAATCTCCTGCTAATATTTCAGGAAATCCAGGGATATCGTAAATGGGTTTTTTGGGGTAAATTTCGGAACATTGGCCTCCAGGTTGTGGTAAGGCATCAATAAGATGGCATTTTAGTTTTAATAATCCTGCTTCAAAAACGGCAAAAAGACCTGTTGGCCCCGCGCCAATGATGAGTATATCTGTTTTAATCATGAATTTTTCTTTATCAAACAGCAATAGTGTTGGTTGTACAATCTTTTTATGACTGTAATCACCTTAGGGCTCAACATTAATTACCTGTTCTATTTGTGGGGCGTATTTTTTTATGGTCATTTCAACGCCAGATTTTAAGGTCATTTGATTAACCGTACAACCCACACAGGCGCCTTCCAATTGCACCCTCACTAACTTATCATCTTCAATAGATAACAAAGAAATGTCACCCCCATCACTCTGCAAAAATGGTCGGATTTCATCCAGCGCCTTTTCGATATTAATTTTAAGCTCTTCTGTTGTCATAGTCTACTTTTTAACTGCTGAACATCCAGCCATTGTTGTAATTTTTATAGCTTCGGTTGGCGGTAAGTCTTCATTTCTTCTAACCAATTCCTGAACCACATTTTGTGTTATTTTTTCAAAGGCTTGCTCTAAAAGAGTGGCGGTTTGCAGAGCTGCAGGACGTCCAGCATCGCCAGCTTCTCTAATACTTTGAACGAGTGGAATTTCGCCCAAAAATGGCACGCTTAAATCTTCAGCCAAATGTTTTGCGCCTTCCTTACCAAAAATATAATATTTATTGTTTGGCAATTCTTCAGGTGTAAAGTAGGCCATGTTTTCTATAATTCCTAAAACAGGGACATTAATACTTTCTTGCTGAAACATGGACACGCCTTTTCTAGCATCGGCCAAAGCAACATTTTGAGGCGTACTCACCACTACCGCTCCAGTAATAGGTAAAGATTGCATGATACTTAAATGAATATCACCTGTTCCTGGTGGCAAGTCGATCAACATAAAATCGAGTTCACCCCAATGGGCATCAAAAATCATTTGGTTTAAAGCTTTAGCCGCCATAGGACCTCGCCAAACCACCGCTTGGTTAGGTTGGGTAAAGAATCCAATGGACAATACTTTTACTCCATAATTTTCAACGGGTTTCATTTTAGACTTCCCATCTATGTTTACCGCCAAAGGGCGTTCGTTTTCAACATCAAACATAATAGGAATTGAAGGCCCGTAGATATCGGCATCCAAAATTCCAATTTTAAATCCCATTTTAGCTAAAGTAACTGCCAAATTTGCAGTAATAGTCGATTTACCAACACCACCTTTACCAGAGGCTACAGCAATTATATTTTGAATTCCAGGAACTGGCTTTCCTTTAATAACATTTGCCGCTGGTTTTGCAGGGGCATTTACTTTTATGTTAACCTTGATTTTAGCTTTTTCGTAGACCAAATCGTGAATGGTTTTCATGATATCCACCTCAGTTCTCTTTTTGGCCTGAAGACTCGGATTTTTTATCGTTATGTCTACAATGACTTCATCTCCAAAAGTGATGACATTGGTCACGGCCTTGCTCTCTACCATATTTTGTCCTTCACCCGGCGCAGATATGGTTTCAAGTGCCTTTAATATGTCTTGTTTATTAAGCTTCATTCGTTATTTAGATTTATTCTAATATGCAAATATACAGCGAAATGTTTAGAATTTGAAACCATTTAATTGAAATGATTGGTGTTCATGTCATGCTCATTAATAGACGTTATAAATTTGTAAATTTTTGATGACTTAGGAAATAATTATATATTTTGTATATTTGATGATATTTGTAAATTTTTGATAAATTAGGAAATAATAGAACATTATGATTGAGGAAGCTCCAGATTTTAATATAGATTCAGAGACTATACTGCGACAAGGTTTATTAAATATTCAGAGGGGTTTAAATACTGAGGTTTTTAACAAAATTGAAAAAGAGTATTTATATTGGGACAATGTAAAATATTTAAAATACAATCTTATAACTCCAGAAGATGCGTGGCAAAATTTAAAACTTAGACGGCATTTAAATTCAAAAAGCATTCTTATTGAATCAAAAGAACCTAAACAACCAGTACATATAAATTATAATGTTAACGAATTTCTTCAAAAAGAGCTTCACTATCTTGACTTCAACTTCGGAGCAGGTTTGCAAAAAGAACAATTGCTTACTGATTTAGATAAACAAAATTATCTCAAAAATGCTTTGATGGAAGAGTCTATTTTTTCATCGATGATTGAAGGCGCTACAACAACGCGTGTTAAGGCTAAAGACATGTTGCGAAAAAACAAAAAGCCTAAAAACAAAAGTGAACAAATGATATTGAATAATTACAAAACAATTCAATACATTAGTGAACATCAAGATCAAAATATTTCGATTGAAAAACTATACGATATTCACAGGTTAGTTACCAAAAACACTATAGAGCCTGAAGATATTGGTGTGTTTAGGAACACTGATGAAGTTCATGTCATAAATGAAATTACTGGTGAAATTGTTCATATACCTCCAAACTTTGAATATCTAAGCAACTTAATGAAATCTTTCTGTGAGTTCTTTAACAACAACCCGAAAGAAGATTTTATTCACCCTATCGTTAAAGGAAGTATTCTTCACTTTCTGATCGGATATATCCATCCGTTTGTTGATGGCAATGGCAGAACTGCACGTGCTATTTTTTATTGGTACTTATTAAAAAATGGCTATTGGTTAACAGAATACTTGTCAATATCTAGGGTTATCATGAAAACCAAAGTCCAGTACGAAAAAGCATATTTATATACAGAAATTGATGATATGGATGTCACTTATTTTATTCATTATCAAGTGAAAATATTGGTTAAAGCCTTTGAAGAATTAAAAACCTATGTCGCCAAAAAGAAAAGAGAGCAAACCAAACTATCTAAATACCTAAAACTTGAAAACATTAATGAACGTCAAGCAGTAATTCTGCAAAAAATTGAAGAAGACAATAACCGTTTTTTTACGGTTAAAGAAATTGAAAACATCTTTAGCATTACTAACCAAACTGCTAGAACAGATATTGAGGACTTGGTCAAACGTGGTTATTTGAAAAAAATTGCAATTAACAAAAAAGCTTCAAATTATTGGAAAGGCGATAATTTTGACATCACCCTTTTATAAGTCCTAACCTTACCTGCTAGAAGAAAGTTCAGAATGACTGACTATAATGCCTTTGAAGGCTCCCAAAACACTTTTTCAAAATTCTGGATTTGATTGTCGACTACCTTTACGCCTTCACTCTCCAATAATTGTTGCATTAGGTTAGTGCCTTCAAAATGGTGTTTACCAGTAAGCAAGCCTTTTCTATTAACCACTCTATGTGCTGGTATATCTTTACCATGACAGCAATTCATGGCATAGCCTACCATTCTAGCGCTTCGGGCAGCGCCGAGATACTTAGCAATAGCACCGTAACTGGTTACCTTACCGTAAGGAATTTGCTTTGCGACCTCATAGACTTTATCAAAAAAGTTAATCGTTTCTAACTGCATTACAATTCTTTTAAAATATTGATTAGGGTAATCACTGCTATAATTCCAGTTATAGAACCAATCCAATAATTCATGTTTTTTTGAGAGGTGAAATTTTTCCCTTTTACCTTTTCAAAAAAGAAAATATACACATACAGCATGACAAAGGTTCCTGTTGTAGCACCTGCAACATAGCTGTAAATCATAGTGTGCTCAAAGCTTAATAAGCCTAATGAAGCCAAAGTTGTAGTCATATACGCATGATATGGTATTGGAAGCAAATTAATACCTCCAAGCAGCATCCCCTGAAATAGGCGACTGTGTTTGCTTTTGATATTTGTTTGGACCTTAACCTTGGATTCCTTTTTTGCAATTAACAAATAATACACCGTGATTAATACAAAAACAACAAAGGCAACACGTTGTAAAATATCTACCACATCCTGCTGATTACTGATGTAGCGTGCAAAAATAGCAGCAATATACGTTTGAAAGATTACTGTGATGCAGACACCTACCGAAAACATGATGCCCCTTGAATATCCTTCTTTAAGACTGATTTTTGCCGCGGACATGTTCAACAATCCTGGTGGTATTACCCCAACAAGGGCAAGGATCAATCCTAAAAAAAATACAATAGTGATGTTCAAGCTTATTTAATTTTAAATCTAATGTACGTAATTGGTTTGTTTTGTTCCAGAAATTGATGTTCATAAAACGTTTGGATGGATGTAACTTCTTCAGGACTACCCGCTTGTTTGTAAACATTATGATTGGCATACAAGACCTCATGGCCAGCTCCATGCAAGAGCCCAAGTGTGTAACCATGCATAAATTCGCTGTCGGTTTTTAAGTTTACAATTCCTTCTGGTTTCAATATTTTTTTATAGCGTTCCAAAAATTCACTGTTAGTCAACCTGTGTTTGGTACGTTTGTATTTTATTTGGGGGTCTGGGAATGTGATCCAGATTTCATCTACTTCGCTTTTAGCAAATGCATATTCGATCAATTCAATTTGGGTTCTTAAAAAAGCGACATTGTTAATTCCTTCTTCAATAGCTGTTTTGGCACCTCTCCAAAAACGCGCTCCTTTTATATCTATCCCTATAAAGTTTTTGTTTGGATATTGTTTTGCTAAGCCAATGCTATATTCTCCTTTACCACAACCCAGTTCCAACACCAAGGGCTTGTCATTCCTAAAAAACAATGTATTCCAATTTCCTTTTAGGGAAAACGTTTTATTAATTAATTCCTCACGTTTTGGCTGAAATACATTCGAAAAGGTTTCGTTTTCCTTAAAGCGTTTTAATTTATTTTTACTTCCCACTATTATTATTTAACGGCTGGGTAAAAATAAGGAAATATATATAAGTCAATATATGCTTATTTTTGTTTTTTATGACTTTGAAAAAACGAATTTTAGTTGCGCCCCTAAATTGGGGGTTGGGCCATGCCACTAGAAGCATCCCAATTATCAAGGCCTTGATTGTACAAGGCTTTAAACCCGTACTTGCCAGTGACGGTGTGGCACTTTTACTTTTAAAAAAGGAATTTCCCTTTTTGGAAGCTATTGAGCTCCCAGCCTATAACATTACCTATGCCAAAAAAGGCAGGTTTTTTAAGCTGAATTTACTTAAAAACGCTCCTAAACTTCTGATGGCCATAAAGGCTGAAAAAAAAACAATACACTCAATTTTAGATGCCTACCAAATTAATGGCATTATTTCAGATAACAGACTAGGGGTTTACAGCAAAAAAGTGCCTTCTGTTTTTATGACCCATCAACTACAGGTTTTAAGTGGCAACACCTCTTGGTTGAGCACGGCAGTACATCAAAATTTTATAAAACGGTTTGATGAATGCTGGGTACCAGATCATCAAGGGGACTCTAATTTAAGCGGAAAATTAGGTCACGTTAAATTTCAAAACATACCGACAAAATATATCGGTCCCATCAGTAGATTTAACAAAATTGATTCGAAAATCAAATACGATGTCATGGTTTTGTTATCTGGCCCAGAACCTCAGCGCGCTATGCTTGAAGAAAAATTACTGAAAGAATTTGAAAGTTTTAAAGGCTATGTACTTTTTGTAAAGGGAACGGTAGAAAATGAACAAAAAAGAATTGAAAAGGGTCATATGGTCATTTATAATTTTATGACTTCAGAATTATTGGAAAAATCCTTAAATGAAAGTGAATTAATTGTTTCCCGATCTGGATATACATCGATCATGGATTTGGCAAAACTTAATAAAAAGGCCTATTTTATACCAACGCCTGGTCAATATGAACAAGAATATTTAGCAAATCGATTAACTGAACAAGGCATGGTACCCAGCTGTCATCAAGATGATTTTACGCTTGAAAAGCTCAATAAAATTGATCATTATAAAGGCTTTGGTCATTTTGATTATGACGTGAATTTTAAAAATTTATTTGACCTTTTCTAAGGTAAAGGAGAATTCACTGCCCACTCCTATTTCACTCTCGATATAAATTTTTTCGTCATGGGCCTCAATAATATGCTTCACAATTGACAGTCCTAAACCCGAACCACCTTCCTTGCGCGAACCACTTTTATCTACTCTATAGAACCGTTCAAACAGTCGAGGTAAATTTGCCTTTTTGATGCCTTCGCCATTATCGGTAACCCGAACAATCACTTTATTTTTAATGAGGTTTTCGATACTGACCTCTGTTGTGCCCTTTTCTCTTCCATATTTTATAGAGTTCACAGTTAAATTGGTCAGTACTTGTTGAATGCGTTCTTTATCAGCCTTGACTAAAATAGGCTCGTTGTAGTTTCTATCAAACGTTAAGGTGATTTTCTTTTTGGATGCTTTCATTTCCAATAAATCAAACACATTTTCGACCAATTCAACAATATTGAAAGTTTCTATTTTTAAACTCAAATCCCCAACTTCAAGTTTGGTGATCATATCCAAATCCTTTACAATATAAATGAGGCGCTCAACCCCTTTGCTAGCTCTATGAAGATATTTTTCCCTAAGCTTTTCATCTTCCATTGCGCCACCTTCAAGCAAGGTCAATAAATAACCTTGTACGGTAAACAAGGGCGTTTTAAGTTCATGAGACACATTGCCCAAAAACTCCTTTCGGTATTCTTCTCTAATTTTTAAAGTTTCAATTTCTAGTTTTTTGTCTTTTGCATACTTATCAATTTCTTGGGTAAGTGTAGCCATATCGGTTGTTATGGGCTGCTTGCGAAGCGTTGCAGATTCTAAAAGAGTAAGGTCGTCATATATTTTTTTGACGCGCCTATAAATAAATCGTTCAACGCGATACTGAATAACAAAAAAGGAAAAAGAATAACAAAAAATTACAAAAAGAATAATGGCACTGGCATTAAAAATCTCTAAAAAATATAAAAAAACACTCATTGAGAGCGTTAAAAAAAGTGTGATATAAAACGATGTTTTAATCGCAAACTTATTAGATTTTTTTAATCGACTTTGCATTAATCTACAAACTTGTATCCAACACCTTTAACAGTTTTAAAACTTTGATCTCCAATTTTTTCACGGAGTTTTCTAATGTGCACGTCTATGGTTCTTCCTCCTACAATAACCTCATTGCCCCACACCTTATCCAAAATTTCTTCACGCTTAAATACTTTACCAGGCTTTGTTGCCAACAAAGATAACAATTCAAATTCTTTTCGGGGTAAAATGATTTCTACCCCATTTAGCGATATTTTGTATTCCTCCCTGTTAATGATCAACCCGCCTATTTTGAGCACACTATCTAAAGTTTCGTCTTCTTTTAAGCGTCTTAATAAGGCGTTTACTTTACTTATTAAGAGCTTTGGCTTAATGGGTTTGGTAATATAATCGTCGGCTCCCGCATCAAAACCAGCTACTTGAGAGTAGTCTTCACCTCTAGCGGTCAAAAACGTAATGATGGTATTACTTAAATCTGGATTTTTCCTTATGTGTTCACAGGTTTCAATGCCATCCATTTCTGGCATCATCACGTCTAAAATGATGAGATGGGGTTTTTCCTTTTTGGCCTTTTTAATAGCTTCAATCCCGTTTTCTGCCGTTATGACCTGATACCCTTCTGACGATAGATTATAACCCACAATCTCCAGAATGTCTGCTTCATCATCCACTAAAAGAATTTTAATCTCTCTTTTTTTCATGTATAAAAATATATTCGTTTTTTATTGGTCAAACCTGTCCGTTCTCCGCCAGAAAGACTTTGTCGAAATGGTGGATCCCTTATCAATCCTAATGGCTAGATTGTAAACTAATTTGACATTTTATCCTTAGTATTGAATACGATCAAGTAAAGATACTATTAATAACAAAAAATTATAGCAACACCAGTATAAATAACACGATCATAACCTTAACCTTACATAATCCTAACTAAATTAAAATTTATTAAGGTTTAACATATTTTTGGTACAGCTTTTGACATTATATCTTAACTTTAATAAAAGCTATGATTATGACAAAATTTTACTTGCAATTTATTACGCTTTTTATTTGTCTTTTTGCTACTTCTTTTAGTTTCGCTCAAACAACAGAAACTAAAGTCGCAACTTATGGTACCATTGAAGGATTATCGATATATCCAAACCCCGTAAGCAACGGTAAACTGTATATTAGCTCTACAAAAAACCTTTCAAAAGACATTGAAATTTTTGATGTTTTGGGCAAAAAAATTTACGCTACTTCCTTATTTGGTAAGGCCATGGATATCTCAAGACTTAACATTGGTGTTTACGTTATTAAGATCACTGAAAACAACATCACTGTTACCAGAAAGTTTGTTGTTAGGTAGCTGTTAATTAATCTTACTTGAAAACGCAGCTTAACCACCTTCGCCTATTACCTTAACTAAATCTAATTAGGCATGGAATCTTGAGCTGTTTTTTAGACTATTTTATCTACTTTTGTTTTAATGATTCATCCAGAAGACATCTTCAACATTTCGTCTGAAAAAGACTTTGAAACCTTAGCTTTAAAGATTTTTAAATTTCAGTTTGAGAACAATGCTACTTATCGTTCGTTTTGTGATTTATTGTACAAACATCCAAGTGCTATAAAGTCCTTACAGGAAATTCCGTTTTTACCTATTCAGTTTTTTAAGTCCCATAAGGTTTTAAGTAACCAAAAACCTATTAAAAAGATCTTTTCAAGTTCTGGGACCACTGGCAGCATCACAAGCAAACATTATATTACCGATATTTCTATTTATGAAAAAAGCTTTCAAAAGGGGTTTCAGCAATGTTATGGCAATTTCAAAGATTATGTGATTTTGGCTTTACTACCTTCATATCTGGAACGTGAAGGATCTTCTTTGATTTATATGGTTGATACTCTCATTAAACAATCTGGTAGGAAAGAGAGCGGTTTCTATCTAAACAATCTAGCTGAATTAAAAGACTTGTTATTGAAACTTGAATCTGAAGGCAAACCAACACTTTTGATTGGGGTTTCGTTTGCACTGTTAGATTTAGTTGAAACGTATACCTTTCAATTGAAGCATACCATTATCATGGAAACCGGCGGCATGAAAGGACGACGAAAAGAATTGGTACGATCTGAGCTACACTCCATTTTAAAACAGGGGTTTGGAGTTGAACAGATTCACAGTGAATATGGAATGACCGAACTCTTAAGTCAAGCCTATTCTAAGGGGAATGGAGTTTTTGATTGTCCAAACTGGATGAAAGTCTTCACCAGAGACCCAGAGGATGCCCTAACCCCTTTGGGCCCACATAAAACTGGAGGCATTAATGTTATTGACTTGGCCAATATTAATTCGTGCTCTTTTATCGCTACCCAAGATTTAGGCCAAACCAACCCCGATGGGACTTTTGAAATTGTAGGCAGATTCGATCATTCTGATATTAGAGGTTGTAATCTAATGGTTTTGTAACATCTCTTTATTTCCCGAACATAAAGGATTAAAATGCAATCTTCATTAGGTTTTAGAATTCATTTGAATTTTTACTAAGCCATTGATTATAAGATTAATAATTCTATCACCGAGAATAATGCTAATGCGACTTCAGTAAAAAGGCAAACATTAATCTTAACTTCTGAAATTAAGATTGGAATACTTTATATTATTTTATTAGGCTTCGGAAAAAATATCCTTGAATTATATTAAAAAATGTGAAAGGTTTACAATATAAACCGACCAAAGCCAGTAGAGATCCAAAACGAATACATTTAGAAAAAGAAAAAAATTAGTTGGTTGGTTATTTTAAAACGCCTGAATTGAGCTTTCAATCAGGCGTTTTTATTTATATAACTTTTATGATATACGTATTCTTTTTCCCTTTATTGAGTATGATATAGGCATCATTTATTAAATCTTCAGATGTTAACTTATAATCTTCATCAACTTTTTCTTTGTTTACAGAAACTGAATTTTCTTTTAAGGCTCGACGTGCTTCGCCATTGGATGCTAAAAAATTGGTTTTTGCAGATAGAGCAGCAATCATATCGAGCCCTTCATTAAATTCGGCTCGTGCAATTTCGGCCTGCGGAACACCTTCAAAAACATCTAAAAATGTGTTTTCGTTTAGTGTTTTTATATCTTCCTTAAAAGTTGGGCTAAACAAAATATTGGAAGCTTTTTCAGCATTTTCAAAATCCTCTTTAGAATGAACGAAGGTGGTCACTTCTTGCGCCAAACGTTTTTGTAATATTCTTAAATGAGGCATCGCTTTATGTTCAGAAATCAAAGATTCTATGGTCGCTTTATCTAAAAAGGTGAAGATTTTAATATATTTTTCAGCATCCTCATCACTAGTGTTTAACCAAAACTGATAAAATTTATAGACCGAGGTTTTATCGGTGTCCAACCAAACGTTTCCACCTTCCGTTTTTCCAAATTTAGAACCATCCGCTTTTGTGATCAAAGGACAGGTCATGGCAAAAGCTTTGGCCTCTTCGCCCACATTCATGCGCCTCACAAGCTCGGTTCCGGTTGTAATATTGCCCCATTGGTCACTTCCACCCATTTGCAACAGGCAATTGTAGTTTTTTTGCAAATAATAAAAATCGTAACCCTGTATTAACTGATAAGTAAACTCTGTAAACGACATTCCTACGCTGCCCTCATCACCAGACAAGCGATTTTTAACCGAATCCTTCGCCATCATATAGTTAACCGTAATGCGTTTGCCAACATCGCGAGCAAAATCAATAAAGGTAAAATCCTTCATCCAGTCGTAATTATTGACCAAAACAGGTGCGTTTGGCGCGTCTGAATTAAAGTCCAAAAATCGAGAAAACACGCTTTTAATTCCTTTTACATTATGTTCCAAAGTCACTTCGTCCAGCAAATTGCGTTCATCACTTTTGCCTGATGGATCGCCAATCATTCCTGTTGCGCCTCCAACCAAGGCAATGGGTTTATGGCCTGCTTTTTGAAAATGTACCAATAAGATGATTTGAACAAGACTACCAATATGAAGCGAATCTGACGTAGGGTCAAAGCCAATATATGCCGTAGTCATTTCTTTATTCAGTTGTTCTTCAGTTCCAGGCATGATATCATGCAACATGCCTCTCCAACGTAATTCTTCAACAAAAGCGTTAGCCATAATTGTAGTAATGATTTTAGTTTTGGCAAAGATAAAAATCAAAGCACAATTACTGTTGAATAATAAATAATTCTTTACTTTGGTTTCATGATACTAGTTACAGGCGGAACAGGTTTGGTGGGTTCTCACTTACTTTATAAACTTATCAATGAAGGCAAAGCCGTAAAGGCCATTTACCGAAGACTTCATAAATTGGATTCGGTAAAAAAAGTCTTTTCTTATTACTGTGATGATTTTGAAGCATTATATCATAAAATTCAATGGGTTGAAGCTGATTTAAATGATGTCCCAGCTTTAGAAATTGCTTTTAAGGATGTAACACACGTGTACCACTGCGCCGCATTTGTGTCTTTTGAACCAGACAAGTACCACCAGTTGCGTAAAATAAATATTCAGGGCACCGCTAACATTGTTAATCTGTGTATCTCCAACGCCGTTAAAAAACTATGTTATGTAAGCTCTGTTGCAGCCATTGGCCATGATATGAATTCAGAAACGATCAGCAATGAAGAAACCCAATGGAATCCAGAAGAAGATCATAGCGTCTATGCCATTACCAAATATGGTGCTGAAATTGAAGTTTGGAGAGGAACACAGGAAGGCTTGGATGCCGTGATAGTAAACCCAGGCGTTATTTTAGGACCTGGATATTGGAAATCTGGAGGTAGTGGAAGCTTAATACAATTGATTTACAAAGGGATGCCTTATTATACAACCGGAATTTCTAGCTATGTAGATGTTTGGGATGTCATCAAGGCCATGACCAAACTTATGGATAGCAGCATTAAAAATGAACGCTTTATTTTAGTCTCAGAAAGCTTATCTTTTAATGACTTTCAATCTAGAGTAGCAAAAGCACTCCATGTGAACCCTGCTAAAAAAGAAGCTAGTAAATTTATGTTAGAAATGGGCTGGCGTTTGGATTGGTTAAATCATAAATTAAGAGGAAAACGCAGAACACTTTCTAAACAATTGGCTAAAACGGTTAGGTCTAAACGTTATTATGACAGCTCTAAAATCAAACAAAAATTAGATTTTGGCTTTAACCCTATAGATGATTCTATCTTAAAAGTTTGTAGGTATTTTTTAAAAGATTTAGACTAATTTATTTTTTTACGATCGACCCTAATAGGCTTTATATCACCTAGTCTTAGCAAAGAATCGTTTTCTTTTATTTTTATCGCTCTTAAGGAGTCCAGTTTTTTCTTTCTTACCGCTTCTTCTACTTTTTCCAAAGCTTCATATTCTTTTTTCTTACTGTCTATTTTTTCTTTGATATTATTTAAGATCGATTCATAGGCTTTGGTATCGTAAGCGTAATAGTTATTACTGTCGGCAAATAGGGTGCTATCTATATTGTATTTTTCAAAAACGTATTGTTCTGGTAAAACACCATTTAGTTCCAGTAGTTTTTTGTTGACACCCTTGGCAGAGTTCAATAAATATACATCATATAGAATGTCGACCATTTTTTCTTTAGAAATTAAACCGTCTGGTTTTTTGGGCTTTTCAATAGTATTACATGAAAAAAGGACACAAATGAGTATACAAAATAGTTTTTTCATCTGTTAAATGTTAAACGTTTTGCAGCTTTAACGTCCATAATTTTAAAGTTATTATAAACCAAACTACCATTGACAAAGGTATGGGTAATTCTTGATTTAAACGTGGTTCCATCAAATGGTGACCAACCACATTTATACAAAATATTGTCTTTGTTTACAGACCATGGATTGTTTGGGTTTACAATCACTAGATCGGCAAAGTATCCTTTTCTAATAAACCCTCTTTTTTCAATTTGAAATAAAATGGCCGGATTATGGCACATTTTTTCGGCAATCTTTTCCAAAGAGATTTTCCCTTTATGATGCGCCTCAAACATAGCCATTAATGCGTGTTGTACCATGGGGCCACCAGATGGCGCTTGGGTGTAAACACGCTTCTTTTCTTCAAGGGTATGAGGGGCATGGTCTGTGGCAATGACATCAATTCTATTATCTAAAAGCGCTTTCCATAACTCATCTCTATCTTTTGCCGTCTTAACAGCTGGATTCCATTTAATTAGCGTTCCCTTATTTTCATAATCTTCATCACTAAACCATAAATGATGAATACACACTTCTGAAGTGATTTTCTTGTCTTTAAGGGGAAGTTTATTTGAAAACAGTTTGGTTTCCTTAGCTGTCGAAATATGGAATACATGCAATCTCGCTCCTGTTTTTTTTGCGAGTTCAATAGCTTTTGAAGATGATATATAACAGGCTTCTTCGCTTCTAATTATGGGATGATATTGAATGGGGATATCGTCTCCAAATTTTTTGATATGTTGCTCTAGATTTGATTTAATGGTGGCTTCATCTTCACAATGAACAGAAATAATAAGCTTGGTGCTGGAAAATATTTTTTCTAATACTTCAGGGTTATCCACTAGCATATTTCCGGTTGAAGATCCTAAAAACAATTTCAAGCCCGCAACAGATTTTGGATCAACTTTTAAAATTTCGTCCAAATTGTCATTAGTGCCACCAAACATGAAGGAATAATTGGCGTACGAGGAATTGGCTGCAATTTCAAATTTTTTCTCCAGTTTTTCTATAGTAGTGGCTTGTGGAATCGTATTGGGCATTTCTATAAAAGACGTAATCCCACCAGCAATAGCAGCCTTTGACTCGGTTTCAATGGTCGCTTTATGGGTAAGTCCTGGTTCCCTAAAATGAACTTGATCGTCAATAACTCCTGGAAACACATAATTTCCTTCAACATCAATAACGAACTGATCAGCAGATTTTATACTAATTGAATTTGAAATCTCTTTGATATACTCACCTTCAATAAATATATCACCTTCAAAAATTTCTCCTTCATTAACTATTTTGGCATTTTTAATTAGTACCGTATTTGTGTTCATATCATTTACCAAAAAGGCTTTTTAATTTCATATTTATGACTCCAAAAATGGCTTCAGAAATAATACTGCCACTCATTTTGGATTTTCCTTTAGTTCGATCTGTAAATATTACAGGAATTTCAACAATTTTAAACTGCTTTAAGTAGGCTTTAAATTTCATTTCAATCTGAAACGCATAACCCACAAATTTAATTGTGTCTAGGTCTATGCTTTTAAGAACCTGTTTTTTATAGCAAACAAAACCAGCAGTTGTATCGTGAACTTTCATTCTGGTTATTAATCTCACATATTTTGAGGCTCCATAGGATAGTAAAATTCTACTCATTGGCCAATTCACCACATTAACACCATCTATATAACGAGACCCAATCGATAGATCGGCACCGTCTAAATGACAAGCGTTGTAAAGTTTTTCCAAGTCATTGGGGTTATGGGAAAAATCGGCATCCATTTCAAAAATATAATCGTAATCCTTTTCAATACACCACTTAAAGCCTTCAATATAGGCTGTTCCCAATCCTGTTTTATGCTTTCTATTTAAAAGAAATAATTGTCCTTCAAATTCTTTTTGGAGCTCCTTCACTTTTAAGGCAGTCAAATCTGGCGAATTATCATCAACAATAAGAATATGGTACGCTTTTTTTTGTGCAAAAACAGCTCTTATTATCGCTTCAATATTTTCAATTTCATTATATGTAGGTATAATGACAATAGCGTCAACCATGGACTTAATTTTAAGTTACTCCCCCCTAGCTTTGTAATACAGGCAAAAGTAAGTTTTTTAAGGTATTAATTTTAAAGAAAATAACTTAAACTTTGTTAATATTGGCTAGAACCTATTATGGCTACGGGCATGATTTCTATATAAATAAAATATTTTAGATAAAATATTCTTTATAATTTAGCATCATGCTAAGAGAAATTGTTACAAACGAATGGATTACAGTATTTATAGTGCTCGCACTAGGATTTCTGACTTTATCCAAGTTTTTGTACTCAAGACGATTTGAAGATTTCTTGGTAGTTATTGGCAATTCTAAGTACCTGAAGATCTATGCTAGAGACCAAAAATTTATTGATGGGTTTGACACCTTGATGTTTTTAAATCTAGTGATCTCTACTTCGATATTTTCATTTTTAATGTATTCAGAATTTGTGAATCCAGAGGAGTTTGATCTCATTCGTTTTTTTAAACTTCTTTTTGGCATTGGCGCTTTAGTACTCATTAAAGTATTACTGGAACGCTTAATTGGAAGTTTATTTGAAATTGACGCATTAATTGATTCCTATTTATTTCAAAAAACTACCTATAAAAATTATACAGGCTTAGTGCTTTTACCCATTAATATTTTACTTATTTATACGCTTTCTCCTACAAAAAATATAATTTATATCATCCTTGTGCTCATCTTTTTAATAAATTTAACTGGGTTTATAACATCCTTTAAAACTCATCAAAAAGCGCTATTAGACAACTTGTTCTATTTTATTTTGTATCTTTGCGCTCTTGAAATTGGTCCTTATTTTATTTTATATTGGTTAATTTTATACTATAAAGCTTAATCCCTAACTAGAGCCTATGAAAGTGAAAACAATCTTAGTGTCGCAACCCGAGCCTAAAATAGAAAATTCTCCTTATTTCGATCTTCAGGAAAAACTGAAAGTAAAGGTCGATTTTAGACCTTTCATTCATGTTGAAGGGCTTTCGGCAAAAGATGTTAGACAACAAAAAGTAGATTTAAGTCATTTTACCGCTATCATACTCACCAGTAGAAACTCTGTAGATCATTTTTTTAGAGTGGCTGATGAAATGCGTTTTAAAGTACCAGACTCGATGAAATATTTTTGTCAATCGGAGGCCGTTGCCTTCTATCTTCAAAAATACGTTGTGTACAGAAAACGTAAAATTTATGTCGGGAAACGTTCTTTTGAAGATTTATCTCCAATGGTTAAAAAGTATAAAGATGAAAACTTTTTATTACCAACTACAGATAAATTAAAGTCTGAAGTTCCCGAACTTTTAAATGAACTTAATATTAAATGGAAAGAAGCTGTTTTTTATAAAACCGTTATAAGTGACCTATCAGACCTAGCAGATGTTTACTATGATATTTTAGTGTTTTTTAGTCCTTCTGGAATTGAATCCTTATTTCTAAATTTTCCAGATTTCAAACAAAACAATACGCGAATTGCCGTTTTTGGGACTACTACAGCCAAAGCTGCAGAAGACCATGGTTTAAGAGTAGACATTGCGGCTCCATCTCCAGAGACTCCATCAATGACTATGGCCTTGGAAAAATATATAGATAAAGTTAATAAAGGAAAATAAATAGAAACTCCTTATATAATAAAAGAGCGATTGAAATACAATCGCTCTTTTTTTTGTTAAAACGCATAGCGCTGTGGGCCACCTCGTCTAATTTCTTCACTGGCGTAACTTTCAAATTTTTTAAAGTTTTCTCTAAAGGCATTTGATAATTTAAAGGCCATTGTGTAATAAGCTTCATCATCGTTCCAAGTTGCCCTAGGGCTTAAAACTTCAGTTGGGACTCCTGGACATGATCTTGGTTGTGCGACTCCAAATACAGAATGGATATGGTAATGATCATAATCGTAAGGCCCTAAATCGCCATTTAAAACTGCATTGATCATCGCACGAGTGTACTTCAATTTCATTCTAGTTCCAACACCGTAAGGCCCTCCTGTCCATCCTGTATTGATTAACCATACGTTAACACCAGATGATTTTATTTTATCGCTTAACATCTCAGCGTATTTTGCTGGGTGCAAAGGCATAAACGGCGCACCAAAACATGCTGAAAAATTAGGTGTTGGTTCAACAATACCTGCTTCGGTACCTGCTACTTTTGCTGTATATCCTGAAATAAAATGATAGGCAGCTTGATTAGGTGTTAATTTAGATATGGGAGGCAAAACTCCAAAAGCATCAGCTGTTAAAAAGAAAATATGTTTCGGATCTTTACCTATAGAAGGGGATTGTATATTATCAATATATTCAATAGGATAACTAACTCTTGTGTTTTGTGTAATGGATATATTTTCATAATCTACATGTCCTTCGCTATCCAAAATCACATTTTCTAGAATGGCTCCCTTTTTAATGGCTCTAAAAATATCGGGTTCATGTTCTTCAGAAAGATTGATCACTTTTGCATAGCAACCTCCTTCAAAGTTAAACACTGTATTTTCATTAGTCCAACCGTGTTCATCATCTCCAATTAAACGTCTATTGGGATCTGCTGATAAGGTGGTTTTTCCAGTCCCTGAAAGTCCAAAGAAAATGGCCGTATCACCATCTTTTCCAACATTGGCACTACAATGCATGGGCAAAGTATCTTTAAAAACAGGAAGTATAAAATTTAAGGCTGAAAAAATCCCTTTCTTAATTTCTCCAGTATAACCGGTTCCTCCAATAAGGGCAATTTTACGTGTAAAATCTAGAATAGCAAAGTTATGTTGACGAGTTCCGTCTAATTCGGGATTTGCTCTAAAACCCGGTGCATTAACAATGGTCCACTCTGGCGTAAAGTTTTTAAGTTCCTCTTCATTGGGTCGTAAAAACATATTATTAGCAAACATGTTAGTCCATGGATGCTCATTAATCACACGAATATTAAGTTTATAACTTTCGTCGGCACAAGCATAACAATCTCTCACAAATAGTTCTTTATTTGAAAGATAGGCCATAACTTTATGATACAATTTTTCAAAAGTATCGGGTTCAAAGGGTATGTTAATGTTACCCCACCACACACGATCTTTTGTAATATCGTCCTTAACAATAAAACGATCTTTTGGTGATCGTCCTGTAAACTCACCGGTGTTTACAGCTAAAGCTCCTGTAGAGGTCTCCACGCCTTGCTCTTTTGCAAGGGTGATTTCGTGAAGCTGGTCTGGAGGTAGTTGGTAATGAATTGTGGCGTTTTTAATTCCGTACTGTTCTAACGAAATCGTTTTCGAATCTTGGGTATATCCCACCATGATTTGTTTTTTTCTTTATTATGCAAAATTAAAATAATATTTTAATGTGACCATTAAAAACCTTATTTATCCGCCTTTAACTTCAAAAATTTTATAATCATGATGCCCCAAGAGAGCGTTAAAAGCAGTCCTCCTATAGGTGTAATAAATCCAATGCTTTTAAAATCAAACCCTGATAACTCGTTGGTGGCCAGACCATAAATCGAACCCGAAAAAAATAGAAGCCCAATAACAATCAAGTAATACAGTAGCTGTTTTGTCTTTGTACTCAATAACGTTGTTGTTCCAATAAACAAAAGCACAATGGCATGGTACATTTGATAACGCACTCCTGTTTCAAAAACTTGAAGGGATTCTACCGAAATTAATGCCTTTAAGCCATGAGCTGCAAAGGCGCCCAATATAATACTCAACAATCCTAAAGCCGAAGCTGTAACCAATATTAATTTTTTCATATTAATTTAAGTTTTGGGTTAAAATAACCCTTTGTATTTAGTAAATTCGTATCCACAAAATTAATCAACTAATCCCATTATGCGAAAGATTTTAATCATTGGTGCAGGAAAATCGACGTCTTACCTCATAAAATATTTATTGGACAAATCCTTTGAAGAGGAGCTTCATATTATTATAGCTGATAAGAATATTAGCCATGCCAGAAAGCTTATAGGTAATCACGAAAATGGCCAAGCCATCATGCTTGACATTTCTGATAAACGGGCTCGTATTGAAGCTATAAAAAATGCGGATATTGTAGTGTCCATGCTCCCGGCTCGTTATCATATTGAAATTGCCAAAGATTGTGTTTCTTATAATAAAAATATGACCACAGCATCTTATATCACTAAGGATATGGAAGATTTGGACAAATCTGTCAAAAGCAAAGGCCTTATTTTTATGAATGAAATTGGAGTTGACCCTGGCATTGATCATATGAGTGCCATACAGGTGATTGATAGAATACGGGAAAAAGGAGGAAAAATAATTCTTTTTGAATCGTTTACAGGCGGCCTAATGGCTCCAGAAAGCGATAACAACTTATGGAATTATAAATTTACTTGGAATCCTAGAAACGTAGTACTGGCAGGCCAAGGTGGTGCCGCTAAATTTCTACAAGAAGGCACTTACAAATACATTCCGTACAACAGACTTTACAGACGTACAGAGTTTTTGGAGATCGACGGTTTTGGTCGTTTTGAGGCTTATGCCAATAGAGATTCCTTAAAATATCAGAGTGCATACGGATTGGATCATGCCAAAACATTATATCGGGGTACCATGAGGCGCGTTGGATTTAGTAGAGCTTGGAATATGTTTGCACAATTGGGAATGACCGATGATGAATACACCATGGATGATAGTGAACATATGAGCTATCGCGATTTTGTAAATGCTTTTTTACCTTATAGCCCAACAGATTCAGTAGAACTTAAATTTAGACACGCTCTAAAAATAGATCAAGACGATATTATGTGGGACAAGTTAGAAGAACTAGAGATTTTTAGTTCAACTAATAAAGTTGGTCTTACAAAAGCAACGCCAGCCGAAATATTGCAAAAAATTTTAATGGAAAAATGGACGCTTCAACCTAATGAAAAGGATATGATCGTGATGTATCACAAATTTGGGTACGAGCTTGATGGAGAGAAAAAACAAATCGATTCCACTATGGTGGTTATTGGAGAGGACGACACCTATACCGCTATGGCCAAAACGGTCGGTTTGCCTCTAGCCATTATAACCTTGGCCATTTTAAATGAAAAAATTACAACTCCAGGTGTTCAAATTCCCCTAAAAAAAGAGGTCTATGGTCCCACCTTGAAGGAACTTGAACAGTATGGTATTGCGTTTAAAGAAAAAGAGGTGCCTTACTTAGGATATAACCCTCTAAATATATAATACCTTAACATTTGTAATTGTTTTGTTACTTTTGTGTTATAGTTTAAAACATATAACCCATGAAGATTACAAATCAAAGCCTTGAGATTGATGGTATAGATAAAGAGATTCTTCGTGCTTTAATGAAAGATGCCAGAACCCCCATTTTGGAAATTGCACGTCATGTAGGGATTTCAGGGGCAGCCATTCACCAACGATTGCGAAAGCTTGAAAAGTCTGAATTGATCACGGGCTCCAAATTTATTATCAACCCAAAGGCATTAGGTTATACCACCATGGCATTTGTGGGTATTTATCTGGATAAAGCGATGAGTAATCCCGAAGCTGTGAAACAACTTCAAAAAATTCCTGAAGTATTGGAATGCCATTACACCACGGGAAATTGGAGTGTTTTTATTAAAATACTCTGTAAGGATAATGAACATTTAATGCATTTGTTAAACAAAGAAATCCAACCCATCCCAGGCGTTTCAAGAACGGAGACTTTTGTGTCTTTACAGCAGCAGATTGACAGGCAGATTAAGGTTTAATGGTCTTTGCGAAGCAAATTTATGTGCTGTAGCAATCTCATAATAAGGAGTTCCGATTCAAGAGATTACTTCGTCACCTGGATGACTCGACGTTCCTCGTAATGACGGAAGATGTTTAGGCGTTGGCGTTTCTCCTAATGAAAAAAGGCTTCAAAATGAAGCCTTTTAAATTACATATTTCAAAAATTATCTCCTAGAACCAAATACTTGAAGCGCCCAATATAACAAAGAGGCCAAAGCACCAATAGCGGCAACCAAATAGGTTCGCGCTGCCCATTTAAGTGCATCTTCGGAGCCTTTATATTCATCGGGTGTCAACATGTTTTTAGCTTTTAACCAAGCTAATGCTCGGTTACTGGCATCATACTCTACAGGTAGTGTAATGAAACTAAATAGAGTTGCCATCGCCATAAATATCAAGCCTGCAACGGCCACATAATAACCCATCCCAACACCTGCTGCTGCACCTAAAAGTAAGCCACCTATAACTAACCATTGAGACATCCCAGACGTGACGCTTACCATTGGTACCAATTGCGAACGCATGGTTAACCAAGCGTATGCTTGCGCATGTTGTACAGCATGTCCACACTCATGGGCCGCTACGGCAGCTGAAGCAGCATTACGTTGATTATAAACGGATTCACTTAAGTTTACAGTTTTGTTTTTTGGATTGTAATGATCGGTCAATTGACCAGCCACCGAAATCACTTCTACATTTCTAATGCCATTATCAGCTAACATTTTTTCGGCAATTTCCTTGCCGCTCATCCCATTGCGCAACTGCACTTTGGAGTAAAATGCAAATTTTCGCTTTAACTGATTGCTAACCAACCAGCTCACCAGTGCTATCGCTCCAATTAATATATAATATCCAATCATGTTTTTAAATTTTTAAACTGCTAAATTACAGAATATATTACAAAAAAAAAGCCAAATTTGAGTTAAGAAAATTTGTCAATCTTTTGCCTATTTTCTCTTGAAAATAGCCTTACTTTTTTGAATACCTGATTTTATAATTTAAAAGCATTAAAGTCAATCCTGCAGTTACAGAATTTGCTAAAATGAGTGCAAGACTCTGCAAATATATGCCATAAATTAGCCATAGAACAACCCCTACAAACATGGTTAGATACATCGAAAACGATAAGTTTTCAACCGCTTTTGTTTTTTTGGTTTTATAAACCTGTGGTATATAAGCCGAAGTGGTTAATACCGCGGCTACCAATCCTATAATTTCTATACTAAATACCATTTCTTTCTTTATTTATAGTGCCTGGCATCACAACTTCTCCATATTTCCTTGTTATAATACCACACCTTTATTTTACACTGCAAAATTCCGACGAATTCAGAAATAAAAAAGCATTACAATTGATATATTTATATGCTATATTAACCTTTTTGTCATAATTAACACTTATTAACATTAATATAGCACACTTATTACAGTTTTAACCCACAATATTCACAATTTTACCCGGAACAATAATCACCTTTTTAGGTGTACGACCTTCCAATTGGGATTTGGTTTTCTCGTGAGCCATTACCGCAGCTTCAATGTCTTCTTTACTTAAATCCAAAGGCAGCTCTAATGTAAAACGGGTTTTTCCATTAAAAGAGATGGGATACGTCTTGCTACTTTCCACCAAATAACTGGCTTCAAATTTTGGAAAGGGTGCCAGCGCAATCGATTCATTATGACCCAATGCTTCCCAAAGTTCTTCTGCAATATGAGGCGCATAAGGTGAAATCACAATCAATAAAGGCTCCAAAATGGCTTTACTGTTGCAGTGTTGTGCGGTCAACTCGTTGACAGCAATCATAAAGGTGGACACCGACGTATTAAACGAAAAGTGCTCAATATCGTCCTCTACTTTTTTTATGGTTTTATGAAGGGTTTTTAAGTTCTCCTTTGTGGGCTCATCATTTGATACTTTAAATCCATTGTCATCAAAGTACAATTTCCATAACTTTTTAAGAAAGCCATGTACCCCAGTAATTCCAGCCGTATTCCAAGGTTTGGCCTGTTCTAAAGGTCCCAAAAACATTTCGTACAACCGCAAACTGTCGGCACCATAATCGTGACAAATCTGGTCGGGATTGACTACATTGTATTTGGATTTGGACATTTTTTCGACTTCGCGACCAACCTTAAAAGTATTATCATCTTCACAGATAAACTCAGCTTCTTTAAATTCTGGCCGCCAATTTTTGAAGGCATCAATATCTAATTCATCAGAAGCATTTACAAAAGACACATCTGCATGAATTGGCTGAAATTCTATACTAATATTGCTTAAATCTAAATTGCAGTTATTAAATTTTTGATAGATTTTTTTAATTTCAATAAACTTATCTTTTTCGAAATTTGATTTATTCTCAATTTTAAAATATTCATCAATTAAATATTTTGAATGAAGAATAGTAGGCAATCCTTTTTCGAAATTTTTATAATTAATACTATTTTTTAAAGCTTCATCATTAAATAATCCGATATGAGGAATTACCCTATAAACAAATGCACTCGTCCCCAAAATCATCCCTTGGTTAATCAGTTTTTTGGCAAACTCATCATGCGGCGCCAAGCCTTTATCGAACATAAATTTTTGCCAAAAACGGGAGTATAATAAATGCCCTGTGGCATGCTCGCTTCCTCCAATATATAAGTCCACTTGTTGCCAATAGTTTATGGCTTTTTGTGAGAAGATCTCGTCCTCATTATGCGGGTCCATATAGCGGTTAAAGTACTGTGAGCTTCCAGCCCAACCCGGCATGGTGTTCAACTCCAATGGAAACACGGTTTTGTGGTCAATCAACTGATTACTGACTACTGAACACTTTTCGAGGTCCCATGCCCAGGTTGTGGCATTACCCAAAGGCGGTTCGCCCGTTTGGGTGGGTAAATACTTTTCAACTTCTGGCAACTCAATAGGTAAATGTTTAACATCTATCATTTGAGGCATACCGTTGACATAATATACTGGAAAGGGTTCTCCCCAATAGCGTTGACGGGAAAATACAGCATCTCGCAAACGGAAATTGGTTTTCCCTTTGCCTTGACCTATTTTTTCAAGAGCCTCAATACTTTTTTTTGTGGCTTGTTTATATTCCAATCCGTTAAGGAAATCGCTATTGGCTATAATGGTTTTATCTTTATCGGAAAAGGCTTCTTGTGAAATATCAACCCCTTCAAAAATATTGGGAATGGGAATGTTAAAATGGTTAGCAAAATCATAATCGCGCTGGTCGCCACAAGGTACCGACATTACCGCTCCCGTGCCATAACCGGCCAACACATAATCGCCAATCCAAACCGGAATGGCCTGTTTTGTAAAGGGATGCTCTACGTAGGCTCCTGTGAACGCTCCCGTAATGGTTTTGACATCTGCCATTCGATCCAGCTCACTGCGTTTTGCAGTCGCTTCGATATAGGCCTCAACCTCAGCTTTTTGTTCAGGCGTTGTGATTTTAGCAACCAACTCATGCTCTGGAGCAAGAGTCATAAAACTGACTCCAAAAATAGTGTCTGGACGGGTGGTGAAAACATCGATTCCCATCCTAAATCCTTCCCCAAGGGAAGGACTTTCATCTATTCCTAAATCATCTTCAAGGGAAGG
This sequence comes from Flavobacteriaceae bacterium LMO-SS05, assembly GCA_051814705.1. Lineage (GTDB taxonomy): Bacteria > Bacteroidota > Bacteroidia > Flavobacteriales > Flavobacteriaceae > Geojedonia. Next base: position 873,730 of record JBPWQW010000001.1, on the reverse strand, counting down.
GCTTTCATTAGTTTCCAAGAAATAGGCTTCTCTATCTCTTAATTCCTTTTGTATTCTAGAGATTACACTGTCTATATTCCCTAAAACTTCTTCATTTGTAAAACGAATAACTTTAAAACCTTTATTTTCTAAAACTTCGGTTCTATTGGAATCTTCTTCAACTTGGAATTCATGAATTTTTCCATCAACCTCAACAATCAATTGTTTTGACAAACACACAAAATCTACAATATAGTCTTCAATTAGATGTTGCTGTCTAAACTTTACATTTATTTTTTTACTCTTTAAATGTTGCCATAATGCTGCTTCGGCCTTCGTTGGATTGGCTCGCATGTCTTTGGCTCGTTCCAAAAGCAAATGTGCATTATTTGGATTACCCGTTAAATAACCCGCATGCTTTGCTCCCTTTCCTTTGGAAAGGGCTGGGGATAGGATATTATCCCATCCTAAATCCTTCCCAGGGGGAAGGACTTTAAACGTCACACTAGCTCCAACCGATTTACCAATCCAATACCGCTGCATGTCCTTTAAAGGTTCGGGCCAATCAATGGTTTCTAAGCCTTGGAGCAAGCGTTCGGCATAAGCCGAAATACGCATCATCCATTGGGTCATTTTTTTCCGTATCACCGGATGACCACCACGTTCGGAAACACCGTTCACGACTTCATCATTAGCCAAAACGGTTCCCAGTGCAGGGCACCAATTCACTTCTGCTTCAGCTAAATAGGTCAATCGATATTTTAAAAGAATTTCTTGTTGTTTTTTAGAAGAAAACTGATTCCAGTCTTCAGCCGAAAAGGTTTCGGTATCGTCATCACAAGCAGCATTGACTTTACTATTTCCGTTGGAAGCAAAGATTTTTTCAAGATCTGAAATCGATTCTGCTTTGTTGGTATCTCTATTGTACCAGGATTCAAACAACTGGATGAATACCCATTGTGTCCATTTGTAATATTTGGGGTCTGAAGTCCGTACTTCCCTGCTCCAATCAAATGAAAATCCAATTTGATCCAATTGCCTACGATAGGTTTTTATATTCTCTTCGGTAGTCAAAGCAGGATGCTGCCCAGTTTGAATGGCATATTGTTCCGCAGGTAAACCAAAACTATCATAACCTTGAGGATGCAAGACATTAAAGCCTTTATGACGTTTGTAACGTGCATAAATATCGCTGGCAATATAGCCTAATGGGTGTCCAACATGTAATCCAGCTCCACTTGGATAGGGAAACATATCCAAGACATAATATTTGGGTTTATCGCTTTGCCCTTCGACTCCGCTCAGGGCAGGGTTTTCGGCTTTAAAGGTTTTGTTTTTGGCCCAATAGTCTTGCCACTTTTTTTCTATCTCGTTGAAATGGTATTTCATTTAAATTTTGTAATCTATACGTCATTGCGAACAAAGTGAAGCAATCTGTTTGTTTTTAAGAGATTACCACATATCGACTGCGCTCATTGCTGGCCTGTTACCCTCCTCGTAATGACAATTTATCAAGGCGCAAATTTAAGGTTTATTGCATGAAGTAAAAAACCTTTAGAGCAGCTTTCTTGCTTTCTGTTCCTGAGGCAACAAACAATAGTATGTAAATGCATTTACAGGGGTTGTAATATGAAGTTGTTTCCCCGATTTTACAATGTATCCGTTAAAGTTCTCGAGCTCGCTTGGTCGACCTTCCATCATGTCCCGTTGCATAGAAGCTGTAGTGTTAGGGCCTACACCATCAATCACTTTTAAAATCATATCAATGTCATCGTTGGTCAATCCAATACCTTTAGCATTGGCGATGGTCACAATCTCATGTGCGGTTTGATAGAACAGGTTTCTAATATTCCCATCGTCTCGCATCACTCCAAAAGGGCTTCGGGTTAAAGCTCCCATTCCGCTTACCGTAGCAATAAACAGGAATTTTTTCCAGATGTCCAAATGAATGTCTTCTGATAGTATATTTTTAAATTGAGCTTGGTCAAACACCTTTTTCAAGGCCAAAATACGCTCTGTTTTTTTGTTGTCATATTCTCCAAAAACAATTTCAGGTTCAACCGCAAAATGGTCAATGACACCTGGTGATTCAATTTTACTTACAATTTTGCATAAACCAGCCAACACCTGTTCAGGATTTAAAATCTCTCGAAGGCGATCGGCATTGTCTGCTCCGTTTTGAAGCGGCAAGACCATGGCGTTTTTGTTGATTATGGGTTTAATCTGTTTTGCAATCGTTTCGATCTGCCAAGTTTTAACGCCTAAAATGATCACATCAGCATCCTTAACTTCAGAGATTTGATCAGTAACTTTTGGGTGCACCACAAAATCGCCTTGTATACTTTTAACCCTGAGACCATTAGTTTTTATGGCTTCAAGTGTTTTACCTCGAGCAATAAATGTGACATTAAAACCAGCTTTTGCAAGTTTTCCTCCAAAATAGCCGCCAATACCGCCTGCCCCAAACACAACAATGTTCATATGTTTTTAGTTATATGTTCTAGATTAGGTTCAAAATTACTCGATTTTAATGAATAATCCGAATTTGATTTATGGGTTTTCCGCCTTTGCGGGAGCGGCAATTCCAAACGAAATCAAAAGACTTTCACCTTTTGAAGTTTCTTTTGATTTACTTTTTTATTTTTACATCGAAATCTATTTTATATATGAGTACCTCTTTTGATCAATTCCAAAAGCGCAAGTTAATTTCCTCCTATTTATCAGTCGTCATTAGCATTGCCTTAGTGCTTTTTTTATTGGGCTGTTTAGGTTTGTTGGTGCTGAACGCTAAAACCATTTCAGATAATTTTAAAGAGCAGGTGGTGGTTTCCATTTATTTGAAGGATTCAGCAAAAGGGGTCGAACTAGAACAACTAGAAAAAAGTTTGGCTATGGCCGATTATACCAAATCTTCGATCTATGTTTCAAAAGAGGAAGCCGCAGAACTCATGAAAGCTGAGTACGGTGAAGATTTTTTGGATAATGTAGGGCAAAATCCGCTACAAAACTCGATAGACGTTCATTTAAAAGCCGATTTTGTTACTAGTGAAACCTTGACCAAAATCACTGAAGATCTCTCTCAAAAAGACTTTATACAGGAAGTGAGATACGATAATGATTTAGTGGAACTCATGAACAACAACGTTAAAAAAATAACCTTTTGGGTGCTGGTAATAAGTGCGCTATTCACTTTGATTGCCGTACTATTGATCAATAGTTCTATACGATTGGCTGTATATTCAAAACGTTTTATTATTAAAACCATGCAAATGGTTGGAGCCACAAAATCATTTATCAGAAAGCCATTTATTTTAAAAAGTGTCCAACTAGGAATTGTAGGCGCCTTTATCGCATTAATAGGAATGTCTATTGTATTATATTATATCAATCAAACATTTCCAGAATTACAGTTACAACAAAAGCCTTTAACTATTACGTTTCTTTTTGTTGGCGTTTTTGGCATAGGGGTTTTAATTACTTGGGTGAGCACCTTTATTGCCACACAGCGCTTCTTAAATTTGAAGACCGATCATTTATATTATTAATCTAATAAACGCAACCTTTTTAAATACATATCATCTATAACATAAACATCGTTATGAAACCCATCCTGTTTATGTTATCTGTTCTGTTATTGACTTCTGTAACCAGTTGCCATACCAAAGATGACGATTCCAATGCCGATTATAGTCTTGAAGGGTCCTGGAACTTAAGTCATGTAAGTGGAGGCATAAGTGGGGTGGATTTGTCTTTTGACCCTGGCATCATACTTTGGACTTTTAACGAGAATACAGGAATGCTAACCGTTGTCAATAATTCTGAAAGTGGTTTTAGTATGTTTCAATCTGGAACTTATACTTATTCAATTGAAGATACCCCAGATTACAAAGCCCTAAACATAAACGGGATGCCTTATGGAAGTATCGATATGTCCCAGAATCAAATTCACATTGACCAAAGAGTTGCCGATGGGTTTTTCTTGAAGTTAACCAAAGTCAATTTTATACATTTTTAGATTCTATTAACGTAAAAGTCTTAAATAAAACTGTTACTTTGCGTTATCGTATTGAAGCAGTATCATGGGAGAACAAAAACGCAAAGAACAGGCTAAATCCGAATTTATTTTCGGTAAGAAAAATTACAAGTTTATGCTTATTGGACTAGGCTGTATTGCCCTTGGGTTTATATTAATGGCAGGTGGCGGAAGCGACGATCCCAATGTATTCAATCCCGATATCTTTAGCTGGAGACGCATTAGATTGGCACCAACTTTAGTCCTTCTTGGATTTGCTATTGAAGTTTATGCCATTTTATTGGATCCTGATAAGTAGAAAACTCCTTGTTATTTACCTACTAGTTTTTCGATACTTTATTAGATTTCTATAGGATTGTTTTGGTAAACCTCATCAGCTGGCTTTTTTATAAACTTATAAATCATAAATTCTTTCTCACTTTCCCCTATTAGTACCTCTATTTTGATATTTTTGCTCAATGGATTTTATCGACGCTATTATTCTCGCTATTATTGAAGGCCTAACAGAATACCTTCCTATTTCTTCAACTGGCCATATGATTATTGCTTCATCATTTATGAAGATTGCTACTGATGATTTTACTAAACTCTTTACTATTGCCATTCAGCTTGGAGCTATTTTAGCAGTAGTCGTGCTCTATTGGAAACGATTTTTCCAAAGTCTGGATTTTTATTTTAAGTTATTTGTGGCATTTATTCCCGCTGTTATTTTTGGTTTGCTATTAAATGATGTTATTGATGACTTGTTGGAAAGTCCATTAACAGTTGCAGTTTCTCTCATAATTGGCGGTATCATTTTACTCAAAGTTGATGAATGGTTCAAAAGCAACGAAACTTACGATGAGCAAAACCCCACAGCACATACTGAAATCAGTTACCCAACCGCTTTAAAAATCGGTTTTTTTCAAGTGCTTGCCATGATCCCTGGCACCTCCCGAAGTGGCGCCACTATTTTTGGAGGATTGGCTCAAAAATTAAACAGGAAAACCGCTGCAGAATTTTCGTTCTTTCTTGCGGTTCCTACCATGTTTGGAGCTACTGCAAAAAAAGGATATGATTATTATAAGGCGGGTTTTGAAATAAACAACGATCAAGTTAATTATTTAATTATTGGAAATATCATTGCGTTTATTGTGGCCTTATTTGCCATTAAATCCTTTATAGACTACTTGAGCAAAAAAGGGTTCAAGGTTTTTGGATACTATCGGATTATATTAGGAGTTTCTTTGCTCATCATCCATTTTTTCATCTATCGTTTAACCACACTATAATGCAAACTGCTGAAGATTTTCTGACCGGTCAGGTATTACTTATTGATAAGCCTTTACATTGGACCTCTTTTGAAGTCGTTAACAAACTGCGTTGGGAAATTAAACGCGCCTTCAACCTTAAAAAAATAAAAGTCGGTCATGCTGGCACTTTAGATCCTTTGGCGACTGGATTGCTGGTGATTTGTACTGGAAAAATGACCAAGCAAATTGATACTTTTCAAGGTCAGGTAAAAGAATATACTGGCACCTTTGTTTTAGGCAGCACTACACCTTCCTACGATTTGGAAACAGAAATCAATGCGACATTTCCGACCGTACACATTACAAATGCGCTAATTCACGACACGACCAAACAATTTACTGGAGACATAGAACAAGTTCCGCCCGTGTTTTCGGCTATTAAAAAAGACGGCAAACGCTTATACGAATTTGCCAGGGCTGGTGAAGCGGTTGACATTAAGTCTAGAACGGTAAACATCTCAGAATTTGAAATCACAACTATTGAAGACAACCAAGTAGAATTTAGAGTGGTTTGCAGCAAAGGCACCTACATTAGATCATTGGCTCACGATTTTGGAAAAGCTCTAAATTCTGGAGCGCATTTATCAGCTTTAAGACGAACTAAGATTGGTAATTTTAAAGTCGATAATGCTCAAAATTTGCCTGAATTTATAAACAAGTTGACTTCATAATAATCACATTTTTTTTGTTTATATTTACTATTCAAATATGAAAAGTAGTGAAGCAATCGGCCTTAATCATTGGTTTTACTTTATTATGCTTTTCTTTTATAGCATCTTCACAAAATGATACCATAAAAACCCACGGTATTTTTTATAAATTTTCTTTGGCTACAACTCTTGCAATTAATGAAGATTATGGAGAAGAGGGCCATGAAGATGAAACATTATTACTTCCTAGTGCATTGTTTGTAAATAATACTTTAGGCTATCAGTTTGATCAACGTACTTCAGTTGGTTTAAATTTGGAATACAATTGGCATTCAAAACAAGGACTTCATTTTTTTCCAGCATATTTAAACCTTCAACATAACCTCAGCGCTAAGGCGGACCATTTTTTTGTTCGGGCAGGATATGGAATACTTCTTCAAATGGGAAACTCTTTTGAAAAAGGCAATATGTTTAAACTAGGGCTTGGTACTCAGGGAGATATAGGTAAAAATAATTCTATTTTAATAGGATTGGAATATACTAGAAAACGATTTGGATATAGAACCTTAGAGGGTTTGTCAAGCGTTTCCATTTTTCTTGAATTTATGTTTTTATAAACTTTTTTACTTACTTTGCCGTATATAAATAATATAAAGTGCCCTAAACTAAACTGAATTGGAGATTATAGAACAACATAAAGCCGGTATCATTACATTTCTTATCACAGGAATTGTAGTGTTTAGCTTGTTCAGTTTTCACATCTCAAAACAGAGTGATTTGATAGCTGAAAGCTACTACGAAGTTGAGCCTCCTACACCTGAAGAACTCAAACTACTAGAGGAATTGGAAGCTCTTGAAAAAGCGCTAAAAACGACCGATCAAGCTTCAAATGAAAATGAAGAATTCAAAGAGATGATGAAGAATTTCAAATCGATGAATGCCAACGATTTTGAAAACACTACCAAAAATCTTGAGGAAGAAGCCTTTAAAGAAGAAAATGATGTGGTGACTGCTGAGTCATCTTATAACACCTCCAGTGGTTATTCTGTAAATCAAGAAGAACTCAATAAATACAGAAAGGCGAAAGATATTTTGGCTATGCGGTCTCCCGAAAAAAAATCGGAAGACAAAAAGTCCAATTCCGTAAGTACACTTACCTATTCGCTAAAAGGGCGAACGCTTTTAGATTACGACACACCTAGATATTTATGTGAGTATAGTGGTAAAATTGTGATCAATATTACTGTAAATGGTCAAGGTCGAGTTATAGATACCTACATTAATAGCTCCTCAACTTCAAGTAATGAATGTCTTATTGATGCGGCATTGGATTACGCCAAGATCGTTCAATTTGATCCGTCTACAACCCCATCACAATTAGGCTCTATTACGTTTCACTTTAGAGGAAAATATTAAACCCCTAAAAGTTTTATCAAATCATCAATTATAGCTTGCCCTTTGTCCTTATTATACCAACGCTGTAAGTCCTCCTTCAATTCTGGGGTTACCTTACCATGATCCCGCTTATAGTCTTCAACTATTTTTGTAAGGGCACTTGGTCTAGGCCCATAAACACCTATAACTGCTTCTGTTTTATTATCAATCATAATCAACTTAGGAATGGCCTTTGCCCCATTGGTTAAAAATTGTTCCATTAATGTTTCATTGTCATCCCTTAGTATAATTTTTAGATCGATGCCATCATTCAGTTCTGCCACCTTATGAATTACGGGAAGAACCTGAGCACCATCGGCACACCAACTTTCAACAAGTACCAGCCATGTAACATCGCCATGAAATTGTGAAAGTCTTTTCTTTATATCAATAGGCACGGCCAGGGTTTTCTCCAAACGCTTCATGCGTCTTTCATTTAACATGGTCATGTAGATCAATTCTTCCGATTTTTGTTTACCAGATGTAGAATGCTGTTCCACTAATTGCTGAACAAAATCCCAATATTGATGATACGAAAAGCTTTTTTGTTTTTGATATATTAATTGTTCTTTTAACATACCCAAAAGTACCTTCAAAATCTATTAAAAAACATGACTTTTATCATAACTATGTTTATATTTAATTTTTAATTAACACTAAAAACAATGACTGTAAAACACCGATGTGGTTGGTGCAAAGAAGACCCGCTTTATCAGGCCTATCACGATCAGGAATGGGGAGTTCCTGTATATGACGATGCTACTCTTTTTGAGTTTTTAACCCTTGAAACTTTTCAAGCCGGTTTGAGTTGGATTACCATTTTACGCAAGCGCGAAAATTTTAGAAAAGCATTTGACAACTTTAACTATAAAAAAATAGCTGATTATCAAGAAAAAAAAATCGCATCCTTACTTGAAGATGCTGGAATTATCCGCAACAAATTAAAGATTCGTGCCACCATTACCAATGCCCAAGCCTTTATGGCTATTCAGAAAGAATTTGGTTCGTTTTCAAAATATATTTGGGCCTTTGTTGATGGAAAACCTATTAAAAACAAGCTTAAAAACTATAAGGAAGCAGCAGCTACTACAGCTTTGAGTGATCGAATAAGCAAAGATTTAAAAAAACGTGGATTTAAGTTTGTAGGCTCAACGGTTATCTATGCTCATATGCAAGCTACAGGCATGGTCAATGACCATGAAATGGAATGTTTTAGGTATTCTGAAGTTTGATTTTAGCAATACTGATTTCGGCAACATAATACTATAAAGCCCTGATAAGTTCAGGGCTTTTTTAATAAATACTATTGCTTTATGATTGTTTAGAACGGAAGGTCATCATGGTCTTCTTCATTTAAATCGGTTACCGATTCAAAGGCATCCATGGGTGGTATTGGAGGTATGCTACCAGAAGTCTCACTTTGTAAGTTTTCAATTCTCCACCCTTGAATGGAATTAAAATACTTTGTTTCACCCTGAGGATTTACCCATTCACGACCCCGTAAATTGATGCTCACTTTCACACCTTGTCCAACTTGGTAAGCGTTCAATAAATCGGTTTTATCCTGAACAAACTCAACCATAATATGTTGTGGATATTGTTCTTCAGTAGTGATAACTAGTTCTCTTTTTCTAAACCCATTGCCCCCAAAGGTTTGGGTTTCTCCAATCATTTTAATTTTTCCTTGTACTTCCATTTTACTAATATTTAATGTTCTTTAATTCTTGTTTTAAATTATTTACAAAGCTTTTATGACAGCAACAGTTTCCAAGCACTTTCAACGTCGCCATAACTTAAATAATTATGAGCAATCTGATGCTTTTCCCGATGGGACATAGTTGTTATATTGGGGTAACGCTCACTTACATTTTTTATAAATACGTCGATCTCATGAGCGGTAGGCAATTTATCAATATTCCCAAGCATTCCCAAATCATTACCCGTTAAAATCATACTGTTTCTAACCTGCTCGGGCATGGCATCGACACCAATTCCTAATGTGTGAAGTGGCTTTGGGATTTCAAAAAATCCTTTTTTTGCTCGATTGTAATAGCTCCCTCCTGCTCGGGCCACTAAATCCAATTTTTCCTGAATAATATCATCCTTTTCATCTAAAACATCTCTGGTTATATGAAACTTTAGGACCTCACAGATTATTAAATTTCCCGCCCCTCCTTCAGTTCCAAGTTTGATAATATCGTTGACTTTACATTCAAATTGAACAGGAGACTCGGCAACCCTAAATGGCTTTACAATATCCGATTTTAGCATAGTAAATCCAGCCTTTTCAAACTCGTTTACACCTTTTGCATACTCGGTACTGCTCAGTGATGTTTGTTGTATGATGTCATAATTTACCACATTAATGACTACTTCCTTAACAACTTCAATGTTCTCGAGTGTGTGTTTTGTGGTATTATTCCTAACCCGCCGTGACGGTGAAAAGATCAAAATTGGAGGATTGGCACTAAACACATTAAAATAACTAAATGGTGATAGATTAGGGCACCCATCTTTATCCACGGTGCTGGCAAAGGCTATGGGCCTGGGCGCTACAGCACTTAACAAATAACTCTGAAGCTTTTGCGCACTAAGGTCTTTAGGGTTAAACGAAATCATTTGTGCATTTATTATTATATTTCAGCTTAATCCAGTAATGCGCTGAGCCACAAATGTAACCATATTGCCAAAGTTATAAAAATGATTTGTAGGAATGCTATACAATATTATTAACAGATTTACATTATATTTAAAATTGAAAACACAACTTAACGCCCTTGACAATGAATAGAAATAGAATACGATGGATAATCGTAATCGCTTCATTTATTATTATTTCCCTCATTTTGTGGAATACTTATATCTTCTTTCAGAATTTTAAAGCCGAAGAGCGCAACAAAATGCAAAATTGGTCGGCTGCCCAATCCGAATTCATTAAATCCGATACCAACACCACCAATTTGGACCTCACCCTTCAAATTTTAAACAGTAATTCAACAACCCCCATGATTGCTGTAAATAAAGACGGAAGCATTGGAACCTATAACAATGTTGACGACTCAAAAATGAAAAACCCAAATTACGCTCAAAAATTGATCGATAAATTTAAAAACGAGAACAAACCTATAGAAGTCTTTTTTGATGGTGAAGTATATTCCATCATCTATTATGGGAATTCACAATTATTGAATAAGTTAAAATACTATCCATTGGCTTTGTTGCTCATTATCTTTTTATTTGGTGCCGTGGCATTCTTCTTTTATAGGAGTACTAAAATCGCAGAACAGAACAAACTTTGGACTGGAATGGCCAAAGAAACGGCTCACCAAATTGGAACGCCCTTATCATCGCTTGTAGGATGGACCGAAATCTTACGGTCGGAACAGGTGAATCCAAGTTACTTAATCGAGATCGAAAAGGATATTAATAGGTTGGAGACCATAACTGAACGATTCAGCAAAATAGGCTCCATGCCAACTCTTGAAAAATTGGATATTGTTCATGAAACTTTGGAGTCCTACGACTATCTAAAAGCACGTTCGTCTGACTTGATTCATTTTGATATTTCAGTCCCCGACCATGTCCTTTATGTCAACTTAAATAAGCAACTTTACAGTTGGACTATTGAAAATTTGGTAAAAAATGCCATTGATGCCATGAAGGGGAAAGGGCAAATTAATATTGCCATTCTTAATGAAGACAAACATGTGAAAATCAATATTACGGATACCGGAAAGGGAATCTCTAAAAACAATTTCACCAAGATTTTTGACCCCGGTTATACCAGTAAAAAAAGAGGCTGGGGATTGGGATTGTCCTTGGCAAAACGCATTATAGAAGATTACCACCAGGGTAAAATAAAAGTGCTTCACAGTGAAATCGACAAAGGAACCACCATGCAGATTTCATTGAAAATAGTATAGAGATGTTGTGTTATGATTGAAAGTTATTTTACTTTAAAAAAAGTTCGTTTGAACAACCATTGTCCTGAGTGTTACTCTAGGGAAGGGCTCACGCTTACCTTCAAACAAAAATTCACTGAAAATGCTTTGTACAAGGCAATAACCAATGAAACAACTTATTCATTGCATTGTAAAACCTGTAATACAGAGATTTTTCCAGTGCGCTGGACCGATGAAATAGAACAGGTTGTCAATTACCACAAACGGGGCAAAACACCAAAACCTAAATCGGTTAAACTAAAAAAAATGGCTTGGTTACTTATTGGGGCTGTTGTTGTAATTATTGTAGGAATAGTGTTATATGCTAACGACGTGTTTAAATAAATTACTCCAAAAACGAATTAATCCGTTTGGCTAAAGCTTCAAACTCTTTATTTTCCAATTTTACCTTAGAAATAAAACGAACATCGTCCATTGAGTTCAAAGGAATTAAATGTACATGGACATGGGGCACTTCCAAGCCAATTACAAAAACTCCAACACGATTACAGGGTACAGATTTTTCTAGGGCAATCGCCACATTTCTTGCAAATTCCATTAAGCCTACGTAGGTAACCTCATCCAAATCAAAAAGCTTATCTACTTCTACTTTAGGAATACATAAAGTATGTCCCTTTGCATTTGGGTTTACATCTAAAAACGCCAAAAAATCTTTGGTTTCCGCAACTTTGTGACAGGGAATTTCTCCATTGACGATTTTAGTAAAGATAGATGCCATTTAGAATGCCTGTTTTGTAAATATAAAAATTATCTACTGATTTCTAATATATCAAACTTTATAATCCCATTAGGCACTTTTATGTCTGCCACTTCTCCTGCCTTTTTACCTAACAATCCTTTTCCAATTGGAGAGTTTACTGAAATTTTACCTGAAGCTAAATCTGCTTCACCATCAGCCACTAAGGTATAAGTCATTTCCATGCCTGTGCTTCGGTTCTTGATTTTTACTTTGGAAAGCACCAATACTTTTGAAGTGTCCAATTGGGATTCATCAATTAACCGTGCTCCGGCCAAAGTTTCTTCAAGCTTGGCAATTTTCATTTCCAGCATGCCTTGCGCCTCTTTCGCGGCATCGTATTCGGCATTTTCGCTCAAATCTCCTTTATCTCTTGCCTCTGCAATCGCGCGTGAGGCATTAGGGCGTTCTACATCCTTGAGGTAATTTAACTCATTCCTTAATTTTTTTAATCCTTCAGCGGTGTAATATGATACTTTAGTCATAACTTCATCGTTTACTTAATAAAAATATGCCGAATCCTACATTGCCAATGCTCTGTATAGGGATTCCGCATAAAAAAAATCCCGCTCACACGAGATTACAAACAAATATACAAAATATTAACTCAATTTTCTTAATGTTGTAAATTGAAAATTATTAAACCAATAAATATGAAGTCTTTTTTAACTATAATTTGTGTTATTTTTTTGGTTGGGTGTAGCGCTAATAACGATTTTGTTAAAAATCCGAATTTACCTAATTATGGCTTTGATACGGGCAACTTAATAAATACCAATTTACCTCAATATAGTCAATTAAAATTTCCTGGTAATTTTGTTATCATAAATAGTCCTTACGGAATAAAAGGTGTGGTTATTTATTATGCTGGCGGCACAAATTATAATGCTTTTGAGATCACAGACCCAAATCATCCTATAAGTTCTTGCTCTATACTAAACGTAGAGGGCATAATAGCTACTTGCGATTGTAATGACGGTAATTCTTATGACATTTTAAATGGTATTAAAAGAGAGGGTACAACCGGAAATTATTCATTAATTCGCTATAAAGTTGAAGTAATAGGCTCTATAATTAGAGTTTTCAATAATTAAAAAATGACACTCCACTAAATACCCTTTCTATATTAAAACTTAAAGGTAACCCCTACTAAAAAGTTGGTGGTTGCCTGTGGATAATATCCTGCGCCTTCAATTGTTGTAGTTTGGTTTGGATCAGACCAGGTGTCATCATAACTATAATAGTATCCATTTGACACATACTTTTCTCCAAAAATGTTATTGGCCAATCCTGATAACACAATAGATTCAAAAATAGCTTTGGGTTTTATTTCATACATAATATTAAAATCATTTACAAAATAGCGATCCAGTTTTGAGGCCTTCGAATCTGTATTTCCCATAAATTGTTTGCCCACATATTTGCTCAAAAATGACATTTGAAAATGGTCTTGAGGTTGAAATACCAAGGCATTGGCAGCGACCAGCTCGGGAGAAAATGAAATATTCGTTTTACCAAGATTTACCAAGCTTCCATCAATTGGGGCAATGGTCTCTCTATTTTTATTGGAACTTATCGTAAAATTGGGTTGCACTGAAAAATTATCGATGATTTTAATTGCAGCGTCAACTTCCAGACCTAATCGATAACTCTCACCGCTATTGGTTCGAATTGGGTTTCCAACATTATCGATGCTTCCTGTTAGCACCAACTGTTCATTATACAACATATAATACCCATTGATCGCTATTTTGAACGCCTCGGCATAATGCCTCCAACCTAATTCAAAATCATTAAGTTGTTCTGGTTTTACAGTGTCATTATGTTCAAAATCGTCTCTACTAGGCTCTCTATTGGCTCTTGCATAAGAAAAATAGAGATTGTTTTTGTTATTGATTTTATAGGTAATTCCAGCCTTTGGGTTAAAAAAACTATAGTTCTTATTAATATTAAATGGAATTCTATCCGATGACAATCCAAACGTCTTGTAATCCACTAATCGCCATTGTAAGTCTCCAAATAAACTCACCTTATCATTCATTCGATAGGTCGCTTTCGCAAAAGAGCTGAAGTCTTTTTTCCTTCCTTTTCCATCATAATAATGATCACGTAACGACATTTCATGAGCATATTGTGCCCATATAATTTCGCCAAAATGATCGCCATCATAACTACTATATGAGGCTGCAAAGGTTAGGTTTAACCCTTCTTTTTTATAATTGGCATGTGCATTAGCAACATAGAAATCGTTATCTAACCAACGTCGTCTAATATAATCCATGGTGTTTACCGTTTCACCATTGACTGTGATAGGGTCAAGTCCCAAAAAATCAAAGCTCGAGTCTGGCGCAAACAGAATATTGGTATAATAGTAGTCGTCTACAAATTCTTCAAAATATCCTTTACCATGCGTATAATTAAGCCCTAATGTAGTAGACCAATTCGCGCTATAACGCTCGCTCCAATGCAGCTGATAATGATCCTGATTATAATGGTCTACCTGATTGTCATAGAATGATTGAAACGTCTGATCTTCATCAAACTTAATGCCTGCAATATTGAACCTTCTGTTCTCATTTATATTAGGATTTTCTCCTATAGCCGAAATCGTTGCTGGATCAAATCCATACCAAGATTGATAGGTAATTTCTTGCCCTCCAAAAGTTATCGCTTTAAACAATGTATTCTCATCGACATAAGAAGCCTGCAAAAAGTAGGATTTTAAATCGGAAGACGCTCTGTCTATATAACCATCGGACTTTATTTGCGATAATCGCCCTGCAATCTCGAGATGATCATTCAGTTTTCCTGTACTGAATTTTACGGTATGTTTTCTCGTATTGAAACTCCCAAAACTATTTGAAATTTCGGCATAAGCCTGTTCTGAAACAGCATCGGTTAACACATTGATGCTCGCACCAAAAGCACCGGATCCATTAGTTGAAGTTCCTACGCCTCGTTGCAATTGAAGGCTTTGGATGGAAGATGCGAAATCTCCCAAATCCACCCAAAATGTACCTAAAGATTCGGCATCGTTATACGGTATTCCATTAATGGTAATATTAGTGGATTGGGCATTTATGCCTCGTATTCTAATCCCTGTGTAACCAATACCAGCACCAGCATCAGTAGTGGTAACTACCGAAGGCAGATAGTTTAATAGCATAGGAATATCCTGCCCTAAATTTCGTGATTCCATTTGGTCTTTTGTCATATTGGAATGTGTGATTGGGGATGTTGCATTAACCCGAACCGCTTTGACTAGGACTTCGTCCAGTAGTTCAACTTTGATGGAATCTAGTTGTTGATGTGTTTGTGCAAAACTCGAATAGTTGAGCACCAATAAAAATAGAAAAATTAATGAATAATTTGATTCCTGCCAACGCAAGAACGACAAAGGTTTGAATAAAAATTTCATCCGAAAAAATAAATTTAATCGAATAAAAAGAGGTTATTATTCTTTGTTAATGTTGATTGTTTTAATGAGATGCTGATACAAGTTCAGCATGACATCATTTTATAAATCCCTAAACAGCATTACCTGTTCTAGGTTCATTGGGTATGATCTCAGCCTCTTTGAAGTTAACTGTTAAAAATCAACTAAAAAAGCACCCCTTTTTGAGAACCTTGCAAAGATATAAAGGATTATATAAATTATACCATTTCTCGATACAATTTTCTAAAGAAAATCACTCGATGTGACCACAAGTTCTATTCAATATCAGGTGGCTTCCTTTTGGCCTTTTTTTCAGCAATTTGCTTTTTAATCTTTAATCGCTTTCGTTTAACCGCATTGGGAATTTTAGTTTTTTTTCGCTTTTTGGGAACCATCAATGCTTGATGGATTAACTCCAAAAACCGCTCAATGACTAAGGCCTTATTTTTATGCTGGCTTCGGCTCTCATCACATTGCAACAGGAGCGTAGAATCTTTAGTTAATCGGGATTTTAAATTAGATTTTAATACCTCTTTTTGATTTTCATCAAAAACAGCAGAATCAATTAAACTAAAAGTAAGCTCTACTTTTGAAGACGTTTTATTGACATGCTGACCTCCCGCGCCAGAGCTTCTAATCGCTTTAAAATTCAATTCGGATATTAATAACCCTTCATCAAACATATCAGGTGACTTGATGTGGTGCTTTAAGTAAATCGTTCACCGTTTTCACAGGGTTGAAGGTAATGAGTGGGACTTCAACAAAAATGGTGTTCCAATCGGCCATACTGCCATTCCAAAGCCCTGGCAATTCCAAGGCTTTTAAATCGTTACCAACTTTTGTTTTCATAGTAATAAATGCCGTTTTATGGTCTACAAATTTGGTCAGATCGAACTTGTTCCCTTTAAAATCTCTTATTCCACATACCAAATCCACGGGATTAAAATGTGTAGAATTCTTAAAGATTTCCTTTTGGTGCTTATTTTTTTTATCTATTTGAGCCGATTCCACAATTTGTAACGAAATGTTTCCATTTTCTCCTTTTACCCAAAATGGCCCTCCACCAGGTTCACCTTCATTTTTGACCATACCACAAACCCTGATGGGTCTATTCAATTTTTCGGTCAAATATGACTTTTGATATTTTAAAGCGTATTTTTCAAACTCCTCATTAATAACAACATTCATTTTATTGGATAAAAATTGAGCAATCTCCAAAAGCTCATCTTCATTTAAGGCTTTATTTTTCAAATCCTTTAAATATTGAAAAGTTTGCGCCTGAATTTCCAATAAAACACCAGCCAACATTTTTTTAAATTTGGTGACCTGCTCTTCAAATTTATAGACCACCACATTATCTATGTTTTTAATGAAAATGATATCCGCATCCAAATCGTTGAGATTTTCGAGTAAAGCACCATGACCTGAAGGCCTGAACAACAACCTGCCTTGCTCCCTAAAGGGTTGGTTTGCCAGTGTGACAGCTATAGTATCAGTGGCTTGTTTTTGATACGAGAACGAAATATTAAAGGCGGTATTGGTTTTAATTTCAACATCTTCCTCTATATATTTGAATTCCTCATCAAATTTGTGCTTGTACTTTTCAGAAATTGTAAAATGCAAATTTGCCTTTTTATTGGACGAGGCATAAACAGCGGCTTCAAACAAATGTTCTTCAAAAGCTGTCGAAACATGATTTTTATATTTATGAAAAGGCAGCAATCCTTTTGGAAAAAAACTATAATTCAACCTGTCTGAATCTAACATGGTTTTTATAAATTCCAAACGCTGTACATCGTAGCCAAGATCGTTAAAATTAGAAATGATTTTATGGGTTTTATGAAGTACTTCCTCAAAAAATGGCAATTTTTCCAATCCTACCAGAAAGACAGACAATTCTTTAGCCTTATTTCTATTTATATAAGCATTAATACTTTCTTGTGAAAGCTTATAATGTTCCAAAAAATCGAATAAAAACTTAAACATACGAGTTGCAGCACCAGAAGCCGGAACGAATTTCATTATCGAGATTTCATGACGTTTTTGCTCGAACACTTTTATAAAATGCTGTTCTTGAGTATCATCTAGCTTTAAAATTCCTTTTCCTATAGTGGCAGCCTCCTTAAGGTTTACAAAAGGGATCCCCGTTTTAAAAAGTTCTATTTGGTCATTCACTTTTTGAAGTGTAAGCCCTTTGCTTTCGATTTGATTTATGTCTTGTTCAGAAAACATTTAATGCTTTGCTTTTAAAAGTTTGTCTATATGCTTTACGGCTTTATTCAACCGTTTTATTTTATCGCCTTTGAGCAACACATAAGGCCTGTTTTGTTTTATGAGTTCGCCTTCAAAAGCCTTGAACATACGCTCTCTTTCATGGGGTTTGTCTCGCAAATCATCAGCCTCCCATGGTGTGTCAATATACGTCAAAAAGTAAAGATCGTATTTATTTTTTAGTGCATATTTTTCCAATACTGGATCACAGCTTCCCACATAATAGGCTTCAGAATACACTTTAGTTTCTAACAAATCTGTATCACAAATTAAGACCGTGTTGGTCTTTTGAGCCAGTTTGTTTTCGAGCTTCATTTGTCCTATTGCAATGGGTAATAAATCTTGTGGCTCACAGGTTTTGCGCTCGTTGTTCCATTTATTTTGAAGGTACTCCCGTGCATATTCAGGAACCCAAACCGAATTATAATGTCTGGCCAAATGCCTTGAAAGGGTTGTTTTTCCTGTGGATTCTGGCCCAAACAAGACTATCTTTATACAGTTTGCCGGTTGTTGTCTAAGCTTGTCTTCCATACGTTGTAGGCCTGAATGGCTAAAATTAAAAATATAAAGTATTGAATTCCTGTAAAACCATAACCCTTGACAAAATATAATGGAATAGACACAATATTGCCCAAAATCCATAAGGTCCAGTTTTCAATTTTTTTAAGCGCCATGAGCCACATAGCGGCGAAAAACACCCCTGTGGTAAAGGTATCCAAAAAAGGCGTTGCCATTCTAAAATCTTCTAAACTCCCAGATGTTAAATGAGTATATGCAAAATTAACGCTATCCAAAAATCCGAGTGAATTTGGCATCACATTGTAATACCGATACACCACAATTACAAATAGAGACGTAAAGACAAAAATACCCGCAGCTTTAAGTTTGTCAAGCATTGAGGTTCTTGAAATAGGAATGTGGTTTTTTTTTGAATCTACAACCTTGCTCCACATATACCAACCAAAAACGCTCATTAAAGTATAGTAAATATTGATAATCAAATCACCATACAAACTCCATTGTGACAATAAATACACATAGATCCCCGTACTTATAATACCCGTTGGAAATACTAAAATATTTTCTCGTTTTGCGAATACCACACTCAAAACCCCAAAAGAAGCTGCGACAACTTCTAATATAATATTTACAGTCGTTGCCGTTTTATAGGGCTCTAGGAAAAAGTCAATAATTTCGTTCATGTCAATTCATCGAAAAACGCTTCGTTTTCTTCAAAAGCCGTTCCTATTACTACCAAATCTGCGCCAGAATTATAAGCTTCTTGCAATTGGTTTTGGGTTCGAATGCCTCCACCTACAATCAAAGGTACTTTTAATTCTTGTTTTACTGCTGAAATAATCCTAGGAGTTACGGGATGTATTGCTCCACTTCCAGCTTCAAGATAGATCAATTTCATACCCAACAGCTCCCCTGCTATGGAAGTGTCTACAATATGCTGAATATGATTTCTATTTAAAGGCCTAGTTTGAGTCACGTTTTGAACCGATGTTTCTTTCCCACTTTCAATTAAAATGTATCCTGTTGGAATCACTTCCAGTCTTGAATTTCTTAATTTTGAAACGGCGCCTACATGCTTTTCTATTAAATAGTCTGGATTTCTGCCTGAAATTAATGAAAGGAACAACAGTGCATGTGCTTTATGGGTAATTTGTGATACGTCGCCAGGAAACAATACTATTGGTAGTTTGGTGTGGTTCCTAATTTCCAAAACTAAGGCTTCGGTAAGCGATTCTTCTACCACACTTCCTCCAACAAAAATATGGGTTGCTATGGTAGAGTTTACTTTTTTTATAAATCCCGCAACGCTAGTAACGCTCATTTTATCGGGATCGATTAAAACAGCCAATAGCTTATCGCCTTTGGCAATGGCTGTTAATATGTTGTCGTAAATTGAGGTCATTTATGAAGGTAAGGTAAAGGCACAGGCGTAGCCTTCAAATTCCAAAAATTGTGCTTGATATCGCTGTTTTTTGCCGTAATAATCAATCCATGAAATGGTTTCTCCATCTTCCAACATAAAAGGTATAACAAAAAAATGATCTCTGAACAGCATCCCCGGCGTAGCAAATAATTTATAAAGCGACTCCTTTATGCACCAAATCAAGGTTAATTTATTGATATAGTTTTTGTCTTCTTTATTCAAATACTCCAACTCATAGCCCACAAATTTATGAGCAATGATTCCAATTTTTTCACGTTCTTTTTCAATGTCTATCCCCACTTCAGTATCACTAACTACAACACCAGAAAATATAAACGAGTGTGTGATAGAAATACATTTTCCATCTCTTAAATGAGGTTTACCACATTGGTCATAAAACAAATCTTGATCGGTATATCCAAAAGAATGTAACAAATGCCTTACGCTTAAAAACCCTCGTTGATGGATCTCACTTTTCATTCCCGTAACACGTTCCAAACTCTCAGGTTTAAGGTCTAAAGGCTGCATTAAATCTTCAAAAGACTCCGTAATTCTCCAGATTTTAACAGTAGTTTGTGAGTTTGGAGTTATAGTTTTATAAAGAGGCATTTACTTTTCTGAAAGTTAATAGTTATCTTTGCGATCACAAATATAGACATATACAAAGAATAATTATGAACACAAAGACAATTCCTTACGTCCCTTATAAAGTAAAAGATTTATCACTTTCTACTTGGGGAAGAAAAGAAATAGAATTGGCTGAAGCCGAAATGCCTGGGCTAATGAGCTTACGAAAAGAATTCAAAAATTCCCAGCCTTTAAAAGGAGCACGCATTGCGGGTTGTTTGCACATGACCATTCAAACGGCAGTGCTAATAGAAACTTTGAAAGCTTTGGGTGCTGAGGTAACCTGGAGTTCTTGTAATATTTTCTCTACACAAGATCAAGCTGCTGCGGCTATTGCTGATGCTGGAATACCAGTATATGCTTGGAAAGGCATGAACGAAGATGAATTTAATTGGTGTATCGAACAAACGCTTTTCTTTGGTGAAGATCGCAAGCCTTTGAATATGATTTTGGATGACGGAGGGGATTTGACCAATATGGTTTTAGACAAGTATCCCGAATTGATTTCAGGAATTAATGGCTTAAGTGAAGAAACTACAACAGGTGTTCATCGTTTGTATGAGCGTATGAATAATGGTACCTTACCCATGCCAGCTATAAATGTTAATGATTCTGTAACCAAATCTAAATTCGACAATAAATACGGCTGCCGTGAAAGTGCTGTAGATGCCATTCGACGTGCAACCGACATCATGTTGGCTGGTAAACGCGTGGTCGTTTGTGGTTATGGTGATGTAGGTAAAGGTACAGCTGCCTCTTTTAAAGGCGCAGGGAGTATTGTAACCGTCACAGAGATTGACCCCATTTGTGCTTTACAAGCAGCGATGGATGGCTTTGAAGTAAAAAAATTGGAAACCATAGTTGCCAATGCTGATATTGTTATTACTACAACGGGTAATAAAGACATTGTGCGCAGTGAGCATTTTGAAGCTATGAAAGACAAAACCATTGTCTGTAACATTGGCCATTTTGATAATGAACTCGATATGGCTTGGTTAAACAAAAATCACGGTCATACCAAAGACACCATCAAAGATCAAGTGGATAAGTACACTGTTAATGGCAAAGACATCATTATTTTGGCCGAAGGGCGATTGGTAAACTTAGGCTGTGCCACAGGTCATCCTAGTTTTGTGATGAGCAACTCATTTACCAATCAAACTTTAGCTCAAATTGAATTGTGGACTAACAGCAAAGCCTATGAAAACAAAGTTTATATGCTACCAAAACATTTGGATGAAAAAGTAGCTAAGCTCCATTTAGCAAAAATTGGAGTGGAACTTACCGAACTACGTAAAGACCAAGCCGATTACATTGGCGTTGAAGTAAATGGGCCTTTTAAACCAGAATACTACCGTTACTAAAATAATTTGTCATGCTGAACTAGTTTCAGCATCTCATAAAAATATCAAATCCCAAATGTTTAGTTTGGGATTTTTTCTTGTGAATAAGTTTTTTTAATTTTTTATTAATTTGAAGCTTTTTATATCATAAAATAGAATATATTTATAACCATATATAAGGTTGTATAATATGGTTATAAAAGACTATTATTCAGTTTCTGAAGCTGCAGAAATTTTAAGCAAAAACCCCGAAACTTTAAGAAGATGGGATAATGAAGGCAAGTTGACTGTGCTTAGAGAACCCATGAGCAATTATAGGGTTTACAAAAAGGAGCAACTTGAGATTTTTCCCGAATTCAAAAGATATTTTGAAAAACTGGATGAGGAGAATTTTGTTAAACCATTAAGTGAGTTTTCTGTTTTGGAGCTTTTTGCAGGTGCTGGGGGCCTTGCAATTGGCTTGGAAAAAGCTGGATTAAAATGCAAAGCTCTTAATGAAATTGATAAATGGGCTTGCCAAACGTTGCGGTCTAATCGCCCGAATTGGAATGTCTTAGAAGGAGACATCAGGAATATAGGCTTTTCTGAATATGAAGGTAAAATCGATGTAGTCACAGGGGGCTTCCCTTGTCAGGCGTTCAGCTATGCAGGCAAAAAATTAGGTTTGGAAGATGCAAGAGGAACTCTTTTTTATGAGTTTGCAAGAGCTGTTCAAGAAACAAAACCAAAGATTTGCATAGGTGAGAATGTTCGTGGTTTGTTAAGCCATGATAATGGGAAAACGCTTGAAGGTATGATATCAATATTGGATGAAATTGGCTATAATGTTGTAACTCCTGTACGAGTATTAAAAGCCATCCATTTTAAAGTCCCTCAAAAACGTGAGCGTCTAATTTTAGTGGCAATTCGAAAAGATATTCCAATTGATTATGATTATCCTAAACCATTCTCTGAAATATACAATCTTAAAGATGCGCTTAAAAAGGGCTCTTTGTATGATTCAAATGTCCCAAAATCTAATGGGTCTAAATACCCTTCGCACAAAAAAGTTGTCTTAGATTTAGTTCCTCCCAAAGGATATTGGAGAGATTTACCTTTAGATATTCAAAAGGAATACATGCAGAAAAGCTTTTATTTGGGCGGTGGCAAAACTGGTATGGCCAGAAGAATTGGATGGGACGAACCATGTTTAACCTTAACTTGTAGTCCTGCACAAAAACAAACCGAACGCTGCCACCCCGACGAGACAAGACCTTTTACAGTAAGAGAATATGCAAGAATCCAAACGTTTCCTGACGAATGGCATTTTGAAGGTTCAATTTCGCAACAATATAAACAAATTGGAAATGCTGTTCCGGTAAATTTAGCCAAGGAAATAGGCTACTCTATCATTTCTTTTTTAAATAATGTACACTTACAAAACCATGTAGAAATTAATGAACATGAGACACTAGCTGTTTAAAGAGTTAAAACCATTATAGTAGTGAAAATTTTCAAAAGTAATTTCGTCAAGGAGATTTCTATTGGCTGTTTTTGCACTTTTAGTAATATCACTTAAAATGGTGTTTTGTTTTTCATTTGCAACATCAATAGTTTTTAAAAAATCATTAACGGCTTTTGGCAAAGTCTTATAAAGTTTAAAAAAGGCATTCTCATCTCCAGTAAGCAATCCGTAAAACTTATCACCGGAAATTATAAACACTCTACTATGGATGTATTCTTTTCTATTTATGACACCTTCCCATTTCTTCAAAAAGCTGTTTCTTGCCAATATTTGAACTAAATAACATTTAGCCTGTTTATTATCATCTGCAAATCTTGCTAACTTCTGAAAAGCACTTTCGGCCGAGCTGCTGTTCATTGTGTTATGTTTGTTCTTTATTTCAGCAAACAAAGAATTATCAAGTGCTTTTATATCATAGCCACTCAATTTACCACTTAAAAACCCTTTTATTCCACCAAGTACTTCTTCGTGAAATGTGCCAATAGCATTATTCACTGATTTATCTATTTGACGGGACATTTCCAGTTTGATAAGTTCTTTTTCAGATAATTCATTAAATTTCGAATCAAAAGTAAGTTTAAAAGTATCGACCTTATTATTATAAAATTTCTTCTTTGTGAATTCTTTTTTAGCTTCAGCATAAGATGTGTAGAGGTTTGAAATACACTTCAACAAATGATCATCTGACACAAAATCTACATATTTGTTTTTTGATTGGCTCATTTTATTCATAATTTGGTAAAACCATTATGTCCTACGAAGATAATAAAATAAAAGTCCCACGATTCAACGAAGCCTCTGGTTTTTATACGACAAAGAAACGCTCTAAAATCATGAGCAACATTCGTAGTAAAAACACCAAACCGGAGTTGCTCTTCAGAATGGCTCTATGGAAACATAACGTGCGTTATCGAGTGAACAGTAAAAAATTACCCGGAAAACCCGATGTCTCCATACAAAAATACAAATTGGCAATTTTTATCGATGGCGAATTTTGGCATGGCTACAATTGGAACGAACGCAGAGACAATATAAAAAGCAACCGTGGTTTTTGGATACCAAAAATAGAACGTAATATGCAGCGTGACCGAGAAGTAAATCGGCAATTAAATAACATAGGGTATACGGTTTTCCGATTTTGGGAAAAGGAAATAAAAAAAGAACTCCATAAATGCATTAATGATGTACTGGTTTACATCGCCATTGGACAAAATGATTAACAACTCCAAACTCCCCAACGTTGGCACCACTATTTTTACAGTAATGAGTGCTCTGGCAGCAAAACATAATGCCATTAACCTATCGCAAGGATTTCCAAATTTTAAAAGCGATCAAAAGCTTATCGACTTGGTCACTAAAGCCATGAACACGGGCTATAACCAATATGCGCCAATGGCTGGAAGTCTGGAATTAAGAAATGCTATTTCCAAAAAATTCGAGTTGCTCTATAAATCTAGCTATCACCCAGAAACCGAAATTACGATTACTGCTGGAGCAACCCAGGCCATTTTTACTGCTATCTCGGCTTTTATTAGGCCTCATGATGAGGTTATAATTTTTAGGCCTGCCTATGATTGCTACGAACCGGCAATAGAACTCAACGGCGGCAAAACGATCTCGATTCAACTGGAAGCGCCTCATTATAAAGTGGACTGGAATATCGTAAAGGAAAAGATCAATAGTAAAACAAAAATGGTCATTATCAACACACCACAAAATCCCAGTGGCACTGTGTTTTCCAAAACCGATATGTTACAACTGCAGGCTTTATTAAAAGGCACAAACATCATCTTAATAAGCGACGAGGTTTACGAGCATATTATTTTTGATGCTAAACCACACCAAAGCGCATGTTTGTTTCCCGATTTAAAAACGAGAAGTTTTGTAGTAGCGTCTTTTGGTAAAACTTTTCACAATACAGGCTGGAAAGTGGGCTATTGCTGTGCTCCAAAAGATTTAATGGATGAGTTTAAAAAAGTGCATCAATTTAATGTGTTTTGTGTGAATCATCCTGTGCAAAAAGGTCTTGCAGAATATCTTCAAGCACCTAATCATTATCTAGAATTATCAGAATTCTATCAACAAAAAAGAGATTTATTCTTAAGCCTAATCAAAGGTTCAAAATTTGAGTTTATCCCTTCGCAAGGCACTTATTTTCAAGTGCTGGACTATTCTAAAATTACAGAAGAGCGCGACGTCGATTTTGCCAAATGCCTGACTATTGAACATGGTTTAGCATCCATCCCGATGTCTGTTTTTAATGAAAATGGTTGGGATCAGAAGGTATTGCGATTTTGTTTTGCCAAAACCGATGAGACCCTCAAAAAAGCAGCCGAGATTTTAAATCAAATCTAAACGCATTAACCAATCGGTTTGTTTGTCGTTGCCAATATAATACGGGTGCATGTCAAATTTTACAAAACCATAGCGTTCATAGAATCGGATGGCTGCTGTATTCAATTCCCAAACTCCTAGCCAAATAAAGGTTAACTGCTTTTGTTTGGCGATTTCAATACTATGATTCAGCATGTGTTGCCCAATGTGTTGCCCTTGAAATCCATCTAATACATAAATACGCTCAATCTCCATAGAAGTCTCGCCAAAAGGCTCTGTTTGGGCTTCCTTTTCATTCAACTTAAAATAGCCAACTAGTGTATTATTTCTGTATACAAAATAAAAGCGCACATTTGGGTCTAAGAGTTCTTCCTGTAGCTGAGTTTTACTAAATGCTTTGTGAATGTGTGTTTTAAAATCTTCTGGATTATTTTGTTTTTCAAAAGCAGAAATAAAAGTGCTTTTAGATATTTCAACTAGAGTTTGAAGGTCTTTTTCGTTGCAAATTTTATATGATAAATTCATAGTTTAAAACCGTAAAACTAATTAAAAAATAATTACTTTTAGAGTGGAAAATTGACATAAGCACCTTTATATGAAATGCTTTTTTTATCTTCAATAACTAAAATATAAAATCATGAAAATCTGGATTTTGCTGTTTTGTATTGGATTTGGGCTTATGGCAAGTGCTCAAGACGTAATGAGTAATGGAATAACTTATACCGTAAAAGGAAAAACTATTTTACAAGATGGCGTAGATGTGACAAGCACCTTGACGATTGAGCAACAAAATACAATTAGAGCGACTTTGGACGAGCAAATACGAATTGAAAAAGAGACCAATAAAGCCGAAAAAGCTCAAAAAAGGGCTGAAAAAGCTCAGAAAAAGGCTGAAAAAGCTCAGAAAAAAGCCGAAAGGGAGCTGAGAAGAAAGCAAAAAGCACAAGCAAATTTCGAAAGAGCTAGCAAGAAGTTAGAACAGGCTGAAGAAAAATATGACAAACTAAAAAGAAGAGGGAATCTCTCTCCAAATCAAGAGGATAAATGGCTTGATAAAATCAAAACGTTACATCAAGATTTAGAAAAAACCAAAAAAAAACTTAAACGCACCTAATCACCACATGCAAGACCAACTTAAAGTTGCCTTAATTCAATCTGATTTAATATGGGAAAACCCAAAACAAAATCGCGATAATTTTAAGGAAAAAATAGAGGCAATCACTACTCCCGTGGATCTTATTTTACTACCCGAAATGTTCACAACAGGGTTTACCATGAATGCCAAAGAATTTTCCGAAACCATGCAGGATAAGTCCATTTTATGGATGCAGAAAATGGCTGAACAAAAAAATTCCGCTATTGCTGGAAGTATTATTATAAAAGAAAACAGCAACTACTATAACCGATTATTATTTGTACATCCCGATGGCAATATCCAATATTATGATAAGCGACACACCTTTACTTTAGCCGGAGAAGACAAAGTTTATACTTCAGGACGTTCTAAATTGATTATCGATTATAAAGGCTGGAAAATTTGCCCTTTAATTTGCTACGATTTGCGTTTTCCC
This sequence comes from Flavobacteriaceae bacterium LMO-SS05, assembly GCA_051814705.1. Lineage (GTDB taxonomy): Bacteria > Bacteroidota > Bacteroidia > Flavobacteriales > Flavobacteriaceae > Geojedonia. The sequence continues at coordinate 846,616 of JBPWQW010000001.1, read as the reverse complement.
GTTTGGTCCAGAAATACGGAAGACTATGATGTTTTAATTTATGTTGCCAATTGGCCAAAACCACGTATTGTGGCATGGGATACCCTTTTAAAAGCAAGAGCTATCGAAAATATATGTTATTGCGTTGGTGTTAACAGAGTTGGGTTTGATAAACTAGATAATGAATATTGCGGACACTCGGCAACTTATGATGTTTTAGGAAGCAATATTACGCCCATTAGACCTAATAAAGAACATACTGAAATTGTGACCTTGGAGCGCAGTCACATTAATTTCTACAGAAACAAACTGAAGTTTCTAAACGATAAAGACACGTTTAATCTTTTAACGTAAAATCAATTATAAAATCGAAATTAGCCCTCACGGCATCTATGTTTTGGGCATAGCTCACCCGTTCGGGTTGTCTTTTCAATAAGAAATTTCCTGAATCGTATGTTTTATTGCCATTGGTATCAAAAATAGCTCTCAAATAATACTGCTTTGGGAGCAAATCGTTAAAATCCACTACAGCTGATTCAGTAGTATATCTTTCATACATCACATTACCCTTATCATCCACCAATTGTACGATTAAAGGAAACTTAGCATTTATCAATCGCACCCTAATATTGCCATAATCAGATTTTTTGCTAGTTTTAAGGGTGTACCTCAAGGTATCATTGGTTTTTCCAAAAAAGTCCTCAATGGTATTAGGTAGCATTTGAATTTTATAAGTATTCGTTTCTTTTTTATCAAACTTAAACGTATACCTATTTTCAAATGCTTCAAATGTGGTAGAAAATGGCACGTTCAAAGAATCCTTATCTAAAATTGTGATGTGTTTTTCATCAATATTGATCAACGGAATATTCGCTTGAAGCTGAAAATCCTGATAAAAATGAATAGTGCCCGAAGGTGATGCATTAAATATCAAAGAATCCCTTTTTAAATCCCTGAATTTGTATTTAAGCGTATCACGATACGTCTTGTTTGTAACAACAAACCGTGTGGAATCCAATTCTAATTTAGGTTTGTACCAGTAATATAAGGAATCCGTTTTAGTATCTTTTGTGATTCGATGTTCAAAATCTTCAGGGGTTTTGTCGAGCAATTCAATTTGTACATCTTTATAATCCCCTTCAAACCCAAACATAATTTTTTGCCCTGCTTCTTGTTTTGGACGAAGCGATTTAAAGTTCAATTTTTCTTTATATAATTTAAGGGTAAAAAGGGAATCGGTTGGCACCTTGACAACACCACCATAAAATCCAATTTTATCAGTTTTTGGTTGAAAAGTATAATTGCTGTTTTCCTCTTTCAAAGCAATTAATTTATAGGTTCCCGCCTTGATATTGTCAATTTTGAACGTGGTGACGCTGTCCAGGGTATTGGTAATATATTTAGGCTTTTTTTTATAAATTATGGAATCGGTATAGGTGGAATCCATTTCGTATAACATAACAGAGACAAACTTGTCCGTTTTTCGTTCTATGGCATCCACAATCATCCCACTAACAGATAGGGAATCGATATAACTTCCAGTAGAAAAAACGTATCGGTAATAGGGATAGGGGTTTTCTTCATTATTGTCCACAATACTTTGTCCAAAATTAAAGGCATAGGTTGTATTGGGCTGAAGCGTATCCAGAATTTTTATTTTTATGTATTTACTTGCAGAACCCAATGGTGTAATATCGGGTTGATACTCCATTGGTGGTGAAATAATGAGCTGCTTTTGTAAATTTTTTATTTTAATATATTCATTAAAATAGATTCTAATTTCGTTCCCCTTGAAATTGGTAGTAAAATTTTCTGGCTCTGATTTTATAATTTGAGGGGGTTCTATATCCTTTTCTCCTCCAGAAGGAGTGCCTCTATTGGCACAGCTTGCAATGGCAATAATCACAAAAATCAGGACTAAGTTTTGAAATAAACTTTTAGACATTATCAAGCTTAAATTTTAGACAAATTAACAACATAATTATGGGAGAATGAAATGAGCATAACTAAAAAATTTAAAATCAAACAAAATCTTTGTTGCCCAAATTACTTCTGGCCTTAAAAACCCATAAAAAGAAACCGTCTTAAAAATTAATCAGTTATAGCCATAGTGGCTAGGCTAATTTTAACCCCTTCAATAGTCAGCAACGCATTAGCACAAGATTCAATGGTTGCTCCGGTGGTCACAATATCGTCGACCAATAAAATATGTTTTCCCTTTAAAGATTGGTCTTCTGAAATTGAAAACGTAGCGGCATGACTCGAAGTTCTCAAAAGCCTGTCTTTAAAAACCTGTGTTTTAGTCGCTACGGTCTTCTGTAAAACTTTGGTATTGAATTCAATGCCCAGAGCCTCGGCTATTTCTCGACCAAACTTATCAACTTGATTATAGCCGCGTTGACGCAACTTAGAGCTGTGCAACGGAACTGGTATTACAACATCTAGACTTTGGTAAGCCTCAAGGGTTTTGAGTTCTTCACCCAACCATTTTCCTAATAAAACACCCACATCCTGATGCCCTCTATATTTAAGGTTGTGCATAAGCTGTTGAACTATGCCTTTTTTAGAAAAGTGCAGTAATGCCGTCGCCAATTCCAGATTAACACGCCCATAAAATACATTTTTCAAGGCATCGTTGTGATCCAGATGAAAATTGGTAAGAGGCAATTGATGCCTGCAAGACGTACAAATGTAACTTTCGTTATCTCCCAAATACGAACTGCAGCCTAAACATACTTTAGGAAAAAACAGGTTTAACAAATTTTTTACCATTTCGTCGATTAAAATAAAATAACGCTAATGTAATCTCTAATTTCGACTTATAAATTTAAGAATTTATTAATGATAGTTAACCCTCAATTATTTAACTACAGATTAATTACAGGTTCTTTAATTGTTGGCATTGCGGTCTTATCCATTTTTAGTTTTACTAACTATCAATCCATTCAGGCACATCAACAATTTCTGGAACAAGAAAAAAATCTTGTTGAAATCGAATTATCTCATCTCATCCAGAGATATGATGACATTTCCAGGAAAAATAATCTGATGACATCACAACTTGAATTTGCTAACGGTCGTACTGAAATCGCACAAGACTCAGTAAGGTTACTGCGTAGCGAATTGTCTATAATTCCAAAAATTAAACGTCAAGTTTCAGATTTACAATCAAAAAATAATGCTCTTTTTAGCACTATTAATTCCGTTAACATTAAAAATGCTAACCTTGAAAAGGAAAAACTGGTAGCTTACGATGAGTTACAACATCAACTCCATGTCAACTCCTTGCTTTTAGATGAAACTAAAAATTTGAATGCGACTCTAAAAAAGGCTTCTGTTTTAACAGCCAATTCATTTAGGGCAACAGCATTCAATAAAGCACTTGGAAAAACTGTAGTCACTTCCAAAGCCTCAAAAACGCAAAGTATTGAAGTCTCTTTTACTTTAGGGCAAAATGCGCTTGCCGAAGATGGTGAAAAAGACATCTATATTCAGATATTAACTCCAGAGAATAATGTGTTTGCAGATAAAGGGGCCATTAGTTTTGGCGAATCTTTACTCATTTACAGTTCCAAAAAATTAGTATCCTATAACAATCACGTTTTAGACGTTTCCATTGCCATTAATGCTGAAAACGATGACCAACCTTTAACAGCGGGCACTTATTTTATTACTGTGTTCAATAATGATCAAAAATTGGGCAGCACGCAATTGCAACTAAATTAATCCTAACTATATTATTTTTACAAAACCGCTCTGTTAATTGGAGCGGTTTTTTATTTTTGCAGCATGGCAAATCAAGACGATCAATTTAAAAAAGTAATCTCTCACGCAAAGGAGTATGGTTACGTGTTTCAGAGTAGTGAAATTTACGATGGATTAAGTGCAGTGTACGACTACGCACAAAATGGCGTGGAGCTCAAAAAGAACATTCGCGATTATTGGTGGAAAGCCATGGTGCAAATGCATGACAATATTGTAGGCATCGACGCCGCCATTTTTATGCACCCAACCACTTGGAAAGCTTCAGGACATATCGATGCGTTTAACGATCCCCTTATCGATAATAAAGATTCCAAAAAACGTTATAGAGCCGATGTTTTGGTGGAAGACTATGTGGGTAAATTGGATGCTAAAATTGAAAAAGAAGTCGAAAAAGCAGCAAAACGATTTGGTGATGCCTTTGATAAAGCACAATATTTGGCAACGAATCCTAGAGTTGTGGAATACCAACAAAAAGGAGAAGCCATTTTAAAACGTTTAGGTAAATCCTTGGAAAAGGAAGATCTGGCCGATGTTAAAGCCCTAATTGAAGAACTAGAGATTGCCGATCCTTTAACTGGTTCCAGAAACTGGACCGATGTGAAGCAATTTAATCTAATGTTCGGAACAAAAATTGGAGCTTCAGCAGAAAATGCCATGGACTTATATCTTCGTCCGGAAACCGCTCAAGGTATTTTTGTTAATTTCTTGAATGTACAAAAAACGGGGCGCCTAAAAATTCCTTTTGGTATTGCCCAAACAGGAAAAGCCTTTAGAAATGAAATCGTCGCGAGACAATTTATATTTAGAATGCGTGAGTTTGAACAAATGGAAATGCAATTTTTTATTAAACCAGGCACACAGGCCGAATGGTATGAACACTGGAAAGCAACACGCTTAAAATGGCATTTATCATTGGGATTGGGAGCCGATAATTACCGTTTTCATGACCATGAAAAACTAGCGCATTACGCTGATGCCGCTTGTGATATCGAATTCAAGTTCCCATTCGGATTTAAGGAATTGGAAGGCATCCATTCCCGAACCGATTTCGATTTGAGCCAGCACGAAAAACATTCAGGAAAGAAATTACAATATTTTGATCCCGAAGAAAATAAAAGCTATGTACCCTACGTCCTCGAAACTTCAATAGGATTAGATCGTATGTTTTTGGCAGTGTTTTCAAACTCGTTAATTGAAGAAGAACTGGACAACAATACCACCCGAACCGTATTACGATTGCCTGCAGTATTGGCACCTTTTAAAACTGCCGTGTTGCCATTGGTCAAAAAAGATGGCCTACCTGAAATAGCAAAACAGATTGTTGAGGATTTAAAATGGGATTTTAATGTGGATTACGACGAAAAAGATGCCGTTGGAAGACGCTACCGAAGACAGGATGCCAACGGAACCCCATTTTGTATCACCGTTGACCATGATACCTTAGAGAATAATACCGTAACCATTCGCCACCGAGACACGATGGAACAAGACCGTGTCAAAATAGAAGATTTACGTGATATCATTAAGAAAGAGGTTGATATGAAAACCTGGTTGATGAAAATGCAATAAATATAGGTTGTCATGCTAAACTCTTTTCAGCATCTCATATCACTAAAAATAAGCCTTCAACTGCACCGTGCCTGTGTGGATGGTTTTACTGGTTTCGGTTTTCCGCCCAAAATAATTGAGGTTCAAGTCCAAAAATTTGGTCAGTTTCTTTTGGGCCAACAAACTCCAAGTGAAATTTTTGCCGGGTTGCAAGCCTTCAAGCATTTGGTAAGACACGGGTGTATTTGCATTCCCTTCAAATTCATTTTGAAACAAATTAATCTCCCCTGTCAAAGCTATTTTTTGAACGTTATTGTAGGTGAATGATATGCCATAATTGTTCTGCTTTAAAGTCTCGAGATTCCCTATGGTATTATCTTTTGAAGTGTGCTGATAGAACAGATCAAAACGCGCATTTTCATTAAACAAATAGGAGAGTTTTGGCTGAAATCTAACTTCATCAATTTTATAATTTCTACTCACAAAATTTTCACTTAAGCTTTCATTAGCTTCTAAACTGGATTTTAAATTCAAAAGCCAACTTTCGGCAAATTTATGGTTGAAATTCAACTGATGGCTTTTCAATTTATTTTCCTGAAATCCAATGGATAAAATGGTTCTATTCGTGTTGGATAAAAACGTATAAGACGTGGTATAGCGTTGTTTTCCGCGATTGAAAAATAACACATTTCTAAAACTTTTGCTGAGCGCCAATTGATTAATCTCATCTGTCGAAAAAGGGTTCAGGTTAAAGTTGTTGCCATCTCTTCTATTTTTTCTGTCAATTAAATAAGACGTTTGGTTATAAAAATGGGACCAAAACTGTTTGAATTTACTCTCTTCAACCGTCCATTGCTGTGGATTAATGGTCAAGGTTTGGCTCAATCTATTTTGATGTGTTTTTACAAAGATTTGATTAGGCAACAACACTCTTATATATTCGCCCTGATCTTGAAATTGAGCCACTTCAAATTCATTAAGTTCTTGTATGCTGTTGTTATTGTAATCAATCCAAGCGTAGGTACCCTTACCGGCATCCACTTGAATGTAGGTAAAATCCTGTTGGGGTAATGTGCCAGAGTTGGTTTCAAAAATGGTATTCCATAGCACTATTTGTTTAAACATATTTTGATTATAGTTGATACGGGAATTTAAGGATTGTTCATCTTTTTTGTTTTGGTCTTTATGCCTTAAGGTTCTGTAATTCACATAAACCCCAAGATTGGTATTGGCGTTTTGGATAAGTTTCGATTTTAAATAATACGTATTAGAACGGTTTACCCGTTCCAATCGGTTGGCTCTTAAACTATCATTGACCCGAAATTTATAGCCTGCTTCAACAAATACATTCGTACTATCGCCAATACCATAAAACACCTGGTATGCGCTAAATTTTTGACTGAGATTTGTTAGTTCCTCGGTCGTTGTGTCGCGTTGCTCATTGTTTTCCGATGCTAATTTTGTTCCAATCCATTGTGTGTCGAAACTGTAGGTTAACCTATTAAAGGTTCTAAAAAATTTCGACGTCGACAAATTGCCTTCACTTGATAATACGCTTGAATTTGTAAAAATATTGAACCTCCCAAGTTGTAGATTGGCGAGCACATTATGCCGATTGCCATTAAAATTTTCAGAGTAACCCAAATGCTCAAATTTATAAATCGCTATCCCCTTTTCAGGATGGATGATCTCCAATCCAGAACTTAATAGTGTTTGGTTTCCCAATGGGTTTTCCAAATTCCAATCTCGATTAAACTCAGAATCATACAAACGTTGAATCGTCTTAAAATTTTCCTGAATCATGTCTGCATCCACAAAAGCCTTCAAACTCCATAAACTATCCTGTTTTATAAGGTATTGGTTGACTTTAAACTTTCCAGCAAAGCCATCGTTATTGGAATCGTCCAATCCAGAAAATAAGTTCAAATCGTTTTTACTACCAGTTGCTTCAAAATAGATGTCTGTTTTTTCGGTGGGTTTGTATGTCCCATTCACAACGGCGACCTGTAATTGTGTTGGCGCTATGAGTTGTACAATGGGCGCATAATTGCCTTGCGGAATGCCATTCACTGGAGCCACATATTCGTAAATGGTGGTAATGGCATTAGCATTTGAAATATTATAATTGCCTTGATTATTGCCTACCAGCGTAAATTTAACACTGAACAAGGCATCGTTGGGGTCATTCGAAAACACAAAAGCTTCAGCGCCATTGATCAACTCTTTTTTGTACAATATCCTATTTTCTGAATAGGTTTCAGGCACGTCTGAAGGGGCAATCATCAAACTTTTATCATCACCTGCACTGGCCAAGATTTGAACTTGTTCGGTTGATAAATTTTGTTGTAAGGGTTGGTTTTTGGCATCCGTTTCTGAATATACCGAAACCCCTAATTTAAGTTTTTCGGTTTCATAGCTTCCACCACCATAAACTGTGAAACGTGAAAAATTTCGCTCACTATATTGATAATCTACCGTGATCCGCATTTCTGAAGTGATAGGGAAAGTGGAGTTAAAAATGATTTCTCCAGCGTTATAATCGATGATATAATCTTTATCTTCTCCACGTACAATTGGCAAACCGTTGACGTAAACTGTTTCGCTTCCAGACACGATAAGGACAAACAATTCGTTATTTGGCCCTCTTAATTTATAAGGCCCCTGATTACCTTCTTGGGCCGTAAATTGACTGTTTGTAAATTGCCCTCTCACCATAGCTCCAGATGCAAATAAATTGGTTTTGGACGCTTCGGTATCCAAATTCACATGAACCGATAAGCCTTGAACACGTTTGGTAAAGTTGGCAAAGTAAGAGCTGGTATTTTGAAGATCGATATCTCCTGCCCTAATGTTCCAGTCGTCGCTAAAAACCTCAATAAAGACCTGATCAAATTCATCCAAGCGTTGGGAGTATCCATTTTCTTGAAGTGGAATATTGGCATCCTGTATGGAAGCCCTTAAGGTCACCTTATCACTTAGTTTTCCTGAAATCTGCAAATCCAATTCGCTGTTTAAAACTGAATTTTGATTATTTCCAACCGTTACGCCTCGGGAAATACTTCCAGAAGTATTTAAGCCATCAAAAGGTGTAAAATTATTTTTTAACGTGGATTGATTGAGTTTGTACAAGCGTTGAATGCTATTGGTGTTTTCAACAATGATACTGGGATCCAATTGCCTGTAGGTTTTGGTAATATAATCTGGGTATCTTAGATAATTAATTATGATGGAGTCGGACGCCATAGCTTCCTTAAAGAATAAAATGGATTTAGAAAAATCAACGCTGTACTTAGAACTGTCAATAAGCACATTGTTTTTAGTTTTGACCACAAACCTACTTGGATTGATACTTACAGAATCGATAACAATGGTATCACTAACCACTACTTTTATTGTTCTATAATTAGAATCTTGCTCTTGTGCCAAGACACAACAACTCGCTAAAAAACATATAAGAGCAAAAACAATTTTCATTATGTAGTAAAACTATGAAATGCAAAATTTATTTTATAGTTAAAAGGGCATTAAAATAATAGTGTAAACGTATAGTATTATTTATTTTAGCTGAAATTTCTATTCTACATCATGAAAATCATCTCATACAACGTTAATGGTATACGAGCAGCACTAAACAAAGGCTTTATAGATTGGCTCAAAAGTGCCAATCCCGATGTCATTTGCCTTCAAGAAATTAAAGCCATGAAAGAGCAACTTGATCTCGAAGTTTTTGAGGAAGCCGGTTACAAATACCATTATTGGTTTAGTGCCCAAAAAAAAGGCTACAGTGGTGTGGCTATTTTGAGCAAAACGGAGCCCAACCATGTTGAATATGGTACTGGCATAGCGTCTATGGATTTTGAAGGCAGAAATTTGCGCGCCGATTTTGACGAGGTTTCCGTGATGAGTTTGTACCTGCCTTCGGGTACCAATGATGCCAGATTAGACCATAAATTAGAATATATGGCCATGTTTCAGGAGTATATCGATAACTTAAAAAAAGAAATCCCCAATTTAATTATCTGTGGAGATTACAATATATGCCATGAAGCTATTGACATTCATAATCCCGTTGGACTCAAAAATGTATCGGGGTTTTTACCTGTAGAACGAGAATGGATTGGAAACTTTATGAAAAGTGGTTTTATTGATTCGTTTAGACATTTCAATAAAGAACCCCACAATTATACTTGGTGGAGTTATAGAGCCAATTCTAGAGCTAATAATAAAGGCTGGCGATTGGATTATGCATTGGCGAGTTTGCCACTACAAGAAAAATTAAAACGAAGCGTTATACTGTCGGATGCTGAACATAGTGATCATTGTCCGATATTACTGGAAATCGAATCTTAAAATATTTATTAATCAAACCTTGAAAAATTCTTTCCTTTGGAAAAGATGTCGAACAGCGACAGAAAGGGCTTAAAACTGTAAAACTATGCTTAAAAAATTGTCTTTAATTGCACTAACTCTTGCATTGACAACCTCCTGCGTTTCTAAAAAGATTTATACTGATTTAGAAAACAAATATGCCGATTTAAAAAAAGAACATCGTCAATTATCAGATGATAATGCCAGTTTATCAGAATCCTTAAACAAAGCACAAAACGATTTGACTAAGCTTCAAAAAGCTTATGATACTACGGTTGCGCAACGCGATAAGCTTCAAAGTGATTATGAAGCCACCAAAACCAATCTTGATAATTTGAAGGCTTCTTATGATGCTCTGGAAAAAAATAGCTCTTCAGCCATTGCTGAAAATTCTAAAAAAAACCGAGAATTATTGGCGCAATTAGAAGCCAAAGAACAAGCCCTTGCTGCTGAAAATGCCCGTTTGGAAGCCCTAAAACAGGAATTAGAAAATCGTTCTCAACGTGTAGCAGAGTTAGAAAAAGTCATTGCCTCCAAAGACGCGGCCATGACCAAACTTAAAAACGCCATTTCAAAAGCACTTACCAACTTTGAAGGCAAAGGGTTAACTGTTGAACAACGCGACGGCAAAGTTTATGTGTCGATGGAAAATAAACTATTGTTTGAATCTGGAAGTTGGGCTGTTGGTACTAACGGAAAACAAGCGGTAAAACAATTAGGAACTGTGTTAGCTGAAAATCCTGAAATCGCTATTTTAATTGAAGGCCATACCGACAATGTCCCTTATACGGGTACCGGACAATTAAGTGGTAACTGGGATTTGTCTACCAAACGAGCTACTGCAATCGTCAATATCTTGAGGGAGAATTCAGAAATCCGTCCCGAAAACCTTACTGCTGCTGGAAGAGGTGAATACGCTCCTATTGCATCCAACGACACCGCTGAAGGCAAAGCTAAAAATAGACGCATTGAAGTGATTTTAACTCCAAAATTGGATGAGATCTCTAAATTGTTGAATGACTTGTAATGTCGTGTTGAATTGAAGCTGCAATCATGAGATTGCTTCTCCCAAGTACCCGGGATTGAAATGACTATGATTTATAAACCTTTCAGTATTAAAAACCCTGAAAGGTTTTTTACCTTTACCCCTCGCTTAATTTATAATAAACCTAAAAAGAGATTCCTGCCATAGCAGGTAGTTAGCATGAAATATACCACCTTACCTCATACCCATATCGAAGTTAGTAAAATATGCCTAGGCTCCATGACTTGGGGAAACCAGAATACCGAAGCCGAAGGCCATGACCAACTGGACTACGCTCTTGATTGTGGGATTAATTTTATTGATACAGCTGAATTGTATCCTGTTCCAGCTGAAGCGAGAACTTACGGAGGAACCAGTAAAATTATTGGGACTTGGTTGCGAAAATCAGGCAAAAGGGATAAGGTTATATTGGCTTCAAAAATTACAGGAACAGGAGATTACACCGCTCATATTCGCAAAACAGGATTTAGTCCGAGTGCGATCGCAGAAGCTATTGATAACGAATTAAAACGCCTGCAAACCGATTATATCGATTTGTTTCAATTGCATTGGCCAGAACGACAAACCAACACCTTTGGAGTTAGAGATTATAAGCATAATCCAAACGATGCATGGGTTGATAATTTTAACGAAATACTTCACTCACTTAATGAACATATTAAAGCCGGCAAAATACGATATGTTGGAATCTCCAATGAAAAGGCTTGGGGTGCCATGCGTTATTTGGAAGAATCAAAAATCCATAGTTTACCTAGAATGATTACCATCCAAAATGCCTATTCATTGTTAAACAGAACATTTGAAGGGGATTTGGCCGAAATTTCGTTACGGGAACACATAGGCTTATTGGCCTATTCGCCATTGGGTTGTGGTGTGCTAACTGGAAAGTATATAAATGGCACTGCGGCAGAAAACTCACGATTAAAACTATTTCCTAGGTTTTCGAGATATAGCAGCAAAGAATCAACCGAGGCTACCAAACGCTATATGAAAATCGCCGAAGCAAACAAGTTATCATTAACCCAAATGGCTTTAGCTTTTATTAATCAACAACCTTTTGTAACCAGTACTATTATTGGAGCCACATCGCTTGAGCAACTAAAGGAAAATATTGGAAGTTTTCAAATCACATTAAATGATGAGATTTTACAGGCCATAAATAAAGTACATGCAGATATACCAAATCCTGCTACATGATTTTCAATATATTTTAAAAGAAAAAACCCCTTTCTACAATTGTAAAAAGGGGTTTTGATATTATTTGATTTCCTTACCATTTTTATCGAAAAAATGGTATTCAAGATAAGTGTAAGCATCTCTGGGTTGTATTCTAACCCATTTTTTATGGTCCATAAACCATTTAGTACGCACAGATGGAAAGCCTTTGGTTAAAAAGGCTGCTATAAAAGGATGTGTGTTTAAGATCACCTTATTATAGTCTTTTTTGAAAAGCCGCTCAAGATCTTGAGTAATGTTTTGCACAATTTTAATTGGTGCTTCTATTTCACTTCCTTCAACCCCGTTTGGATTTTCTTCTTTGGTTTCAATATTCCGTTCCGGACGAACACGTTGTCTTGTAATTTGGATCAGTCCAAACTTACTCGGTGGTAATATTTTATGTTTTGCTTTATCATCTTGCATTTCGTCGCGAAGATGATTAAACAGTTTTTTCCGATTCTCAGCATTGGTCATATCTATAAAATCTATTACAATAATGCCTCCCATATCACGTAAACGCAATTGTCGAGCAATTTCTGTAGCAGAAATAAGATTGACTTCTAATGCTGTATCTTCTTGATTTTTTTCTTTATTAGATCGGTTTCCACTGTTGACATCAACAACATGAAGGGCTTCAGTATGTTCAATTATTAAATAAGCTCCTTTTGCCATCGACACGGTTCTTCCAAATGATGTTTTAATCTGACGTTCAATGCCATACTTTTCGTATATCGGCACGCCATTTTTATGCATCTTTACAATGGACTCTTTGTTTGGCGCAATTTCTTGCACGTAGTCTTTTATTTGAACATAAAGCGCTTCATCATCCACAACAATACTGGAAAATGAATCATTAAAAATATCTCTTAAAATAGAAGATGCTTTGTTCAATTCCCCCAATACTTTACTAGGGTGATGTGCTCTGTTCAATTTTTTGCACATTGCAGTCCATCTCGTCAACAAATTTTGTAAATCCTTGTCTAGTTCTGCAACCTTTTTTCCTTCGGCTACAGTACGAACAATGACTCCAAATCCTTTTGGCGTTATACTTCGTACCAATAATTTCAAACGCTCTTTTTCTTCTTTAGACTCGATTTTTTGAGAAATCGAGATGCGATCGGAAAATGGTACTAAAACAATATAACGTCCAGCAATAGACAACTCGCTACTGATGCGAGGGCCTTTTGTTGAGATAGGTTCTTTTACAATTTGAACTAAAAGTGACTGATTGGCTTTTAATGCATTTACAATGCTGCCATTTTTGTCAATGTCTTTTTCAAATTGAAAATTTTTAAGTAAAAAATCTGTGTGTTTTCCTGTGCTTACACGTTTTACGAATTTTAAAAGCGAAGGTAACTGTGGCCCTAAATCATGATAATGCAAAAATGCATCTTTTTCATAACCTACATTAACAAATGCAGCATTTAGTCCAGGAACTGCTTTACGTATTTTGGCTATAAACACATCGCCTACCGCAAAGTTGTTGTCATCTTCATCTTTATGCAATTCAATAAGTTTTCCATCTTTTAATAAGGCAAAATCAACAACATCGGAACTCGATCGAATAATCAATTCTTTATCCATATTGAAAATTTATATCCGTCACGTTTGGCGTGGCAGATGGATTAAACTTTATTTTTTGACACAGGATGTTAAATCCGTTAAATCCATGATTCTACTTAGGTAAACGTAAAATATCATGAATTAAATATCAAAGAACTTAATTTCAAAAAGTGAAAAAGTAGTTAAAAACTACTTTTTCAAATTATTTCTTTTTGTGACGATTAGCACGTCGACGTTTTTTACGCTTATGCGTAGCTACCTTATGTCTCTTTCTTTTTTTACCGCTTGGCATAAAAATACTTTTTAAATTGTTATTATTTTTTTAAGGTCTTAATTAACGTCAACGTTAGTTTTTACGCCTTCTACAAATACTTTAGCAGGCTTAAATGCAGGTATGTTATGTGCAGGAATTTTAATGGTGGTGTTTTTTGAAATGTTTCTTCCTGTTTTTTCGGCTCTAGTTTTGATTATAAAACTACCAAAACCTCTTAAATATACATTATCGCCACTTTCTAATGAAGTTTTTACCTCTTCCATAAATGTTTCAACTGTTGCTTGAACATCTCCTTTTTCAATTCCTAGCTTATCAGAAATTTTAGCTACTAAATCAGCTTTTGTCATGTTAATTATTTTTTAGGGTTATCTATTAATTATAAGGGATGCAAATATAGGAATTTTAATTTCAATATTTCAAGCGTAATTAATTAAAATTTAACCTTATAAAGATTTACTTTTGTGTTCAAATCAACAAAACAATGACTTTTGGTTCAATATTAACTAATTGGTATTCAATACATAAACGAGATTTACCTTGGCGAAACACAAAGAACCCCTACTATATTTGGCTTTCAGAAATCATATTACAACAGACACAAATTAACCAAGGACTGCCTTATTATGAGGCTTTTGTAAGCCAATTTCCAACGGTTTACGACCTTGCTAACGCCAACGAACGTGACGTTTTAAAGCTTTGGCAGGGTTTGGGCTACTATACAAGAGCGCGAAACTTACATGCCACTGCTAGAACTGTTGTTGAAACCTATAATGGTGAATTTCCAAAATCATACCCTGAATTACTCAAACTAAAAGGCGTAGGAGACTATACTGCGAGTGCCATAGCGTCCATTTGTTTCAATGAGCCTACAGCCGTTGTAGATGGTAATGTATATCGTGTATTGGCTCGTTATTTTGGTATAAAAACGCCTATAAATTCTACCAATGGCAAAAAGGAGTTTAAAGCCTTAGCGACACAATTAATAGATAGAAAAAATCCGGCAGATTACAACCAAGCCATTATGGAATTTGGTGCTAGACAATGTAAACCAAAAAATCCTGATTGCAAGGTTTGCCCCTTTAATTTAAGTTGTGCTGCTCTTCAAAATAATTGGATTGACACCTTGCCTGTAAAACTTAAAAAAATTAAGGCTGTAACAAAATATTTCAATTTTTTGGTCCTGATGTCTTCAGATAAAAAAACCATTTTCAAAAAGCGAACTGATAAAGGTATTTGGAAAAATCTATATCAATTTCCGCTTATCGAAACAGAATTTCCTTTAGATAGCGCTCACTTTAAAGAGCATTCAAAAATTAAATCTATTTTAAAAAACTCTCCTTTTGAATACAGTTTATACAATCAGGAGGATATAATCCACAAACTATCGCATCAACATTTGCATACCAAATTTTGGATTGTTGAAGTCAACACACTCCCTGAAGAAGGCATCCTGATTTCTAATCTTCAGAAATTTCCAACACCAATATTAATCAGCAATTTTATTGACGAATTCCGTTTTCCTTTATAAAGACTCGTATTTTTTTATTACTTTTAAAAAAGTCACCGCAAAAGGTTAGATTTGCATTTAAATATCAATTAATTATGGCTGGAACGTTAAATAAAGTGATGCTTATTGGGCATTTGGGAGATGAAGTAAAAATGCATTATTTTGAAGGTGGCGGTTGCGTTGGTCGTTTTCCATTGGCCACAAACGAAACCTATACCAACAAGCAAACCAATGAGCGTGTTACCAACACCGAATGGCACAATATTGTAGTACGAAATAAAGCTGCTGAAGTTTGTGAGAAATACTTAGCAAAAGGAGATCGTGTATATATTGAAGGTAAATTAAAGACTCGAAAATGGCAAGATGATAAAGGAATGGACCGGTATTCTACTGAAATTCAATGCACAGATTTTACCTTTCTTACAACGAAAAGCGAGTCACAAGGAGGAGATCATTCAAGCTCACAACAATCTGTACCTCAGAACCAATCTCAACAAACGGCAAGCGATTCTATAGAAGAAGATAACGATGACTTACCGTTTTAAGTTTAACCAATCCCTTTGACTTTGGATCCAGAACCCGCGAGTTTAACTTTTTTTTTATCAACTGCAAACACATCGTTAGTTTCAGGAATTATTTTACTCATTGTCTTATTGCTGTGTTCCGCATTAATTTCTGGAGCTGAAGTCGCTTTCTTCTCATTGACCCGTTCCGATATCGATAACGGATTAGAAAAGAACCCTAAGGCCTTTCATACAATTTCAAAATTACTAGAACGGCCAAAAAAATTACTAGCCACCATTCTGGTTGCAAACAATTTTATAAATATTGCCATCGTGATCTTATTTGCCTATTTAGGCGAGTTTTTATTCTTTAATATTGATATTTTCTGGGTTAGATTTGTTTTTGAAGTCGTCATCATCACATTTTTAATTCTATTGATTGGTGAGATCATACCCAAAATTTACGCTAGTAGAAATCGCTTAAAATTTGCTGTTTTTATGGCAA
The DNA here is from genome assembly GCA_051814705.1 of Flavobacteriaceae bacterium LMO-SS05. GTDB lineage: Bacteria > Bacteroidota > Bacteroidia > Flavobacteriales > Flavobacteriaceae > Geojedonia. The sequence continues at coordinate 830,341 of JBPWQW010000001.1, read as the reverse complement.
TTCCCATCAAAGTATTGGACGTTTTGTTTTCACCTTTAAGTTTACCTATGCGGCATTTTACAATTTTCATTCATAATAAATTAGGCAAGCAAAAGTCCAGTATTAGCGTCGACCAACTCTCTCAAGCCTTAGAATTGACTTCTAAAACAGACACGACCAAAGAAGAACATAAAATTTTACAAGGCATTGTATCTTTTGGCAACACCGATACCAAGCAGGTTATGAGACCGAGAATTGATATTTTCGCACTCAACGCCGATCAAAAGTATGCCGAGATCATTCCCGAAATCATAAAAAATGGCTATTCCCGAATTCCAGTTTATAAAGACAGTATTGATTCGGTTATCGGAATTTTATATGTGAAGGATTTACTGCCCTACATAGACAGAAAACAATTTGATTGGTCCTCTTTGATTAGGGAACCTTTTTTTGTGCCCGAAAACAAAAAGTTGGATGATTTAATGGTTGAATTCCAAAGTAAAAAAGTGCATTTAGCAGTTGTTGTCGACGAATATGGAGGCACTTCAGGATTAGTATCACTGGAAGATGTCATTGAAGAAATTGTGGGTGACATAAGCGACGAATTTGACGATGATGATTTAATTTATACCAAAATAGACGATAATAATTTTATGTTTGAAGGTAAGACTCCTTTAAAAGACTTTTATAAAATAATCAACATAGAAGATGAGTCTGTATTTGAAAACCAAAAAGGAGAGGCCGAAACCATTGCAGGGTTTATATTGGAAGTTTCTGGAGCTTTTCCGCGAAGGAACACTAAAATAAATTTTGAAAAATACGTTTTTACTATTGAAGCCTTTGATAATAAACGCATTAAACAGGTTAAATTTACCATTCAAGATTAAAAATAGCCATATTCATGGAAAAAAAATGACTATAAAAAAACTTCTTATCCCGTTTGCTTTATGTATTTGTTTCGCCTGTGGCGATAATGTTCTTCCAAAACCCAAAGCCTATTTACGTTTAGATTACCCTGCTCCAGAATATAAAACTGCAGTTTTTAATTTACCATTTAGTTTCGAAGAAAACACAATAACCAACAATATTGTAAATATTAAAGTCAATAATGACTCCACATCATTTGGTATAGACATTAATTATCCCGCATTAAAAGGGACCATTTATTTAACTTATAAGAACATTGATGACAATCTCTTTGCCCTGATAAAAGATGCTCAAAATTTAACCCAAAAGCACACCATAAAAGCAGATGAAATAGTCGAACAGAAATTTATTAATGAAGATCATAGAGTTTTTGGGATGTTTTATGAGATAGGTGGTAATGCAGCTTCACAATCCCAATTTTATGTTACCGACAGTATTCACCATTTTTTAAATGGCTCTTTATATTTTTATGCAAAACCAAATTACGACTCCATATATCCGGCTGCCGTCTATTTAAAAAATGATATTAAGCATATTATGGAAACTTTAAAATGGAAAGATTAATGGATCATTGATCCTTAGCTTTAAAAGCTAAACTCTATAAAACAAAAAAGCAGTGAAAAATCACTGCTTTTTTATCTATATTAAAATTCTATTTAAAACTTCAATCTCATGCTGAAGTTCCAAGTACGACCATAACCAAAGTAAGCTTGGTTTTTTACCGAAACCCCTTTGTATGTTGCATCGCCACTCTCAACATGTCTATTAGTTAAAGATTCAGAAATGTACTCTTCATCCAAAACGTTATTCATATTAAATCTCAATACTAAGCTATATTCATCACTCACTTTCCAATCGTAAGTTAAACCAGCATCTACTAAACTATAAGATGGCAATTTAACAGAACCTCTGTTGTTTGGTGTCGAAAACTCGGAATCTGTTGGAAGGAATGAAGCGTATAAATCGTCATAGCTATACCAATCGGCATCTATGCTCAATCCTCTAACAAACTCATAGCGGCCACCTAAACCAATCGTGGTTTGGGCAGCATCTCCAACTTTTACACCGTCAAGATATAACGGGTCTCCTTGAGAAATCACATTTTGGTTGTCATCATAAACAGTTTGTGTTGCATTACCGTCATATTCCCATTTACCAATAGATGTAAATCCTTTAAACATTAATTCACTGGTTGGTCTAAATGTAAAATCAAATTCAACGCCTTGGTGTACTTGTTTTACACCTTGAAATTGATAAAATCCATCTCCTGAGCTCAAGCTCCCACTTACAACTCTATCATCCCAAATGGTGTGATATACATTTAAATTAGCTGTAAAAGTGCTTGTTCTTAGTCCATAACCAGCTTCTAAACCTGTAATCTTTTCATTGGTCAATAATGGGTTAACATCGTTTCTAAAGTTTAAGAACATATTATCCTGATATGGTTGACGAGAATAATGGCCAACATTTACAAAAACATTGTTATAATCATCCAAATTGTAATTGGCCCCACCTTTAACATTGAAGCCTCCATTGGTAACTTTTTCAGATTTTTCGTCACCTACAGCATAATTAAAATAATCAAAACGCTGATTGGATTGTGAAGAGACCGCTCCTTGAACAAAGGCAGAAAGTTTTTCTCCTGCATATTCCAATTGGCCAAAACCACCAATATAACGTATATTTTCAGGATTGTCATAATTAATTCTTTGATCTCTTGGTGTATTGTGAAATGTAGCTTTCCAAGCGTTAGCGCTATAGGATTCTGTAACTACATAATCATTACCTAACTGTTGGTTTGTGGTATCATCATCCCATCCATCAAGGCCTAGGAAATTAACTACACGTCTATAATGTTCTCCATGATAGGAACGCCCGTCAAAACCAATATTGAAACTAAGTGTTTCGCTTAATTTGTGGTTAAAGTTAGATACGATACCAAACCATTTGTGTTCATTGACACTTGATCTAATGATATCAGCTCTCCTACCATCTTCTCTTCTTTCTCCAACGATAAGCCCGCCACTGTTAGGCGCAATAGATTGATTATAGGCTATTTGAGCATTCAAATCAAAACTATCACTCCCTGACGGTTTTACAACAGAACTATAATTTCTCATTCCAACAGATCCCCCTCTACCATAAGAAGCATAAACTACAGTAGATAAACTTGATTTGTCACCCATGTTCCAGTCCCAACTTAAGTTCGCAATTGGCTTGTGGTAATAGTTACCAGATCCAGCTGTAATTTCTTTACCATCTAAAACTCCCCATTGATCATTGTACTTTAACCCTTTATCTAGCAATTGTTCTATAGTATAACGATTTCTTTGATTGTGATTTTGTGGCGCTCCCGTAATTAAAAAGTTGAAAGTGTGGTTTTCATTTGGCACGTAACCCACAGAGAAAAAGTAAGTTTGTCCTATACCATTCATTCGGTTGTTATAACCATCACCCTGCCAGTGTCCCAATAAAGATGAAAAAGACCATCCTTTTTCATTCAGACCTGTGGAATAATAAGCGGTTGTTTTTAGATAACTGTCATTTGCAGTCATTAATTGGAAAAACCCTCCTTCTTTCTTGTCGACAGTTTTAGTAACGATATTAATCGTTCCACCTACAGAAGAAATAGCTAATTTGGAAGAACCTAATCCACGTTGAACTTGAATGGCATTGGCAACATCAGTTACACCTTGCCAGTTAGACCAATACATTTTACCATCTTCCATTCCATTGATGGGTTGACCATTAATCAAAAATGCTGTGTTGGATTGGTCAAAACCACGAGTATTGATTCTCGCATCTCCAAAACCTCCACCACTTTTAGTTGTATAAATCGATGGGGTGGCTTTTAACAATTCAGGGAATTCCTGATTTCCACCTTTAATAGCAATTTCTGAAGCTTTAACAGTTGAAACAGCTACAGGTGTTTGCCTGTCTTTTGCTAAATCGATAATCCCTGTCCCAGTAATCACAACTTCATCCAATGAATTGTCTGTTGATAATTTTACCGTTCCAAAATTAGCGCTTCCGCTAAATTTCAAAGTAACAGATCCGTAACCCACATAGGAAATTACAATAGATCCTGAAGTTGATTGTGTAGTTAGTGAAAAGTTACCATCAAAGTCGGTAGTGGTACCGTTCGTAGTTCCTTTTTCAACCACATTAGCACCTGGTAAGGGTGAATTCACATCAGAATCCATAACATTACCTTGTAATGTGCTTTGCGAAAACGCAATGGTAGTAAATAACATTACTACAAATACTAATAAAAATTGAGTAATTTTTTTCATACTGGTTAATTAAGATTAAATTAATAGTTTTGGCAAAATTACATATTAAAAGGATAATTTATTACTTCCTTATTATGAATTAAGCAATGTGAATTTAAGAATATAAATAATTGTAGGATTACAATTACGAGACAACTTATTAAAACTTTTTAACAAAAATTATGTTAATTTCTTATAATATTCTAACAAGTTTCGAGTTGAGCCATCATGCTTGTTAACAACCTTGTTGTGGTTCAACTCACTTAATATGGTATTTGCAAGCTGTTTTCCAAGCTCAACTCCAAATTGGTCGTAGCTAAAAATGTTCCAAACAACGCCCTGAACAAATATCTTATGTTCATATAAAGCAATCAATTTCCCTAAACTTTCTGGTGTAAGTTGATCGACTAAAATGGTGGTCGTAGGTTTGTTTCCCTCAAAAACCTTAAAAGGAGTCAATTGACTTGAAGTGCCTTCAGCAGCAACGTCTTCTTTAGTTTTACCGTTAAGAAGTGCTTCGGTTTGTGCAAAGAAGTTGGACATCAATTTATCTTGATGATTGGTATTGCCATAGAGAGATTTTGAAAACCCAATAAATTCGGCAGGAATTAATTTTGTACCCTGGTGTATGAGTTGAAAAAAAGCGTGTTGTGAATTGGTGCCTGGCTCTCCCCAAATAATGGTTCCCGTTTGATAATTTACTGGATTTCCGCTTCTGTCGACTCGCTTTCCATTGCTTTCCATAATCCCTTGTTGCAAATAGGTTGCAAACTGGTTGAGATATTGAGAATATGGGATAACGGCTTCGGTCTGTACTCCAAAAAAATTATTGTACCACACACTTAATAACGCTGTAATCACAGGAATATTTTTGTTGAAGGGTTCATTTTTAAAATGCTCATCCATTTTATGGGCACCCAAAAGCAATTTGTCAAAATGTTCAAAGCCCAAAGCTAAACTTATGGTTAGTCCAACCGCACTCCAAAGTGAAAAACGACCTCCAACCCAATTCCACATTGGAAATATATTGTGCTCATCAATCCCAAATTCCTTAACTTTTTCGATGTTTGTAGATACCGCAACAAAATGTTTAGCAACATCCTTTTGGCTTCCAGATTTTAAAAACCATGTTCTAATGGTATTGGCATTGGATAGTGTTTCCTGTGTTGTGAATGTTTTTGAAACAATTACAAATAATGTGGTTTCTGGGTTTAATGTTTTAATGACTTCGTTAACGTGATCACCGTCCACATTACTCACAAAATGTGTGTTTAAATGGTTTTTATAAAAGCCTAAAGCTTCCACAACCATAGCTGGCCCAAGATCAGATCCACCAATTCCAATATTTACAATGTCTGTAAAGGGTTTATTGCTATACCCCTTAAATTGCCCATTGACAATTTGATTGGTAAACCTTTTGATTTTTTCTTTAACCTCATAAATTTCAGGAATTACATTTTTCCCATCCACATAAACCTTTGATGTTTTTGGAGCTCTTAAAGCTGTATGCAGAACAGCTCTTTCTTCAGTAGAATTGATAACATCACCAATAAAATATTTTGAAATAGCATCTTTTAAGTCAACGTCTTCTGCCAAATTCAACAAAAGACCCAAGGTTTTATTTGTAATTCTGTGTTTGGAAAAATCTACATAAAAATCTTCCCATTTTATGGTCATTTCATCTGCCCGATTTGCGTTTTGGGCAAACCATTGTTTCATGTGAACATTTTTAATTTCATTAAAATGTTCTTTTAACAAAGTCCACGATTTTGTGGCTGTAGGATCAATTGATTTTAAAGCCATTTAATTTACAGATGAAATTAGGGATTCCACGGGGTTTTTAGGCGATTCAAATGGAATGCTATCCAATTGTGTTTTTATGGGCTTGATGAATGACATAAATTTAGTCTTCAGGTTATCTGAAATTGGTTCAGCTTCTGGCAGTTTTTGTCTAAAGGGGTCAACTTGCACCCCATTTTTCCAAAACCGATAGCAAACATGTGGGCCAGAAGTATTTCCAGTCATTCCTACCCAACCTATAACCTCACCCTGTTTTACAAATTGACCAACTTTAGCTTTGCGTTTGCTCATATGAAGATATTGTGTAGAATAGGTGGCGTTGTGCCTGATTTTGACATAATTTCCGTTACCTCCTTTATAAGCTGACTCTATTACGGTTCCATTTGCAGTTGCCAAAATGGGTGTACCAACACTGGCGGCAAAGTCAGTCCCTTTATGTGGCCGTACCACGTTGCCATAATAAGCAATCTTTCTATTTAAATTGTACCGCGATGAAATACGACTAAACTGAACGGGCATTTTCAAAAAAGCCCTTCGCAAATTTTTGGCTTCTTCATTAAAATAATCTCTGATGTGCTTTATGGAGTCTGTTTCAAATTTAAAAGCATAAAAGGGCTCATTTTTATGCTCAAAAAGGGCAGCTTTAATATCATAAACCCCAGCATAAATGGTGTCGTCTATAAACTTGTCTGTATAAACAACCTTAAAGCGATCTCCAGGCTGAAGTCGTCTAAAATCGATAGTCCAGGCATAGATTTCATCTGCCATTTTATTAACCAACCTATAACTTAATCCTAGTTCTTCCAGTGTTTCGGACAGGTTATTATTAATGACTCCTGAAGCTGTTCTTTCAACATATTTAATAGGTTTTCTACTACTATAGGCATGAATGGAATCTTGGAAATTTACCACATAGTATTCTTCCATGTTGGGCTGATAAATAAAACATTTTGGAAGTTCAAGAGAATCTTTAGAACACAATAAAGTATAAGGTTTCCCTACTTGTAACTTACGAATATCAAAACTGTCTTTAGAACCTTGAACAATTTTAAAAATTTCAGGATAGCCCAGTTTATTGCGCTCCATAATGACCCCAAAGCTATCTCCCGATTTTATAGTATCCCGTTTTACAATATAATCGTTTAGGTTAAAGCCAAATTCATAAATGTCCTCTGGCTCTACATATGCTTCTAATCCATCTGTTTCCTGAAGTTTCTGATCTTGTTTGCATGCAACAATGCTGATACAGATAAAAAGTGCTATTAATAATTTACTTGATTGCATGGATGTGTTTTATTGCTGTTAAATATCTTCTCCCCAATTCTTTAATTCTTCTTCACTCCAAAGTTCAGGAAAAAATATGCGCCTTTGATATTTAGGATGCATATACTTTTTCCAATCACTACCTCCAGTGGCCTCCCCATTTCCAGACCCGCTTTCAATATAATGCGCAGCCGTTTTGTAATGTGCCCTGACCCATGTGAGATTTACTGTAAAATCATAATGCCTCATCGCTTTTATCAAATCTTCATTTTTTTGATCTTTTAGAGGCAGTTCTTTAAACCGTGTCCAAAGGTTTTTTGTGTTATACGTTTGCATAAAACGAATGAAATCCCCTTTATAGCGCTTTTCAAAGTTAAGTAAAAGAGTTGATTTTTTTCCAGTTGCGTAATCTTTTCCTGCCGCTTGCCAGTATAAATGCTCATAAGCATGTTCAAAAGGTGTATTTCTATCAATTGTTGCTCTAAATCTAAAGTCTATAAGATTAATGAGTTCGGTTGAAGAAAATTCGATAAGTCTGTATTGGGCACTTTGGAAACCACTAGCTGGTGTTAAGGTATATCGAAACTTCATATATTGCTCAATATCCATTCCTTCCCTCATGATGTTAAAGGAGGTGGTCAACATATCAAAATAGCGACTGATGCGCATGATTTTATTTTCAAAAAACTCAACAGTTAGCTTTTCTCGTTCTGCTACTTGCTGAATTTCCCAAAGGATCATCTTAAATATAAGTTCGTTAATTTGGTGATACCCAATAAAAACCATTTCATCTGGTAACAACGTGCGCTGAATTTGCAAGTTTAAAAGTGCATCTGTATGAATATAGTCCCAATAGTTAATGGGTTTGCTGTGAAGCAATCCCAATAAATGGTCGTTGGTTTTTTGATCTATGGCATTGTACTTGTCTTGAAGTTCTTGTAAAATAGGTTCGAAATTAGTTTGTTTGTTCATAATTATTAATCAAATTGAATTGGGAATGGGTGTTTTAACCCTTTAAATGCCTCTAAATTGGTCTGCAAAGAGCCCACCCTCAAATCGGCTTTTATTTTAAGAGGAATTTTATTTTCATCAGCGCTTACCCATAAAGTCAAACTCTCTTGTTCTTTAAAAACGCGGCCAGCCATAACATAGGGTCTAAATATTAATGTATTAACTTTGCCAAAATTAGTCTTAATAGTTTCTCTTCCAAGAAATTTTAAGCGAAATTCAAAATTCTCTTCATCAAAAAACATGTTTAAAGATACGACGTCGCCTTCTTTTATGGTTTCGGTTTTGTAATTGTTGCGCAAATAATAAAACGCAGAAACCATATCCTGAACATTCTTTTCGGTTGCAAAAGTTTGTTCAGTTTTATGTTTTTTATTAGTTACAATTGCTTTACGGTTGGATTGATCATATTCAATTTCGATATCTTTTGTATGCCCTCCTTCATCAATCTGTCTAATAGATTTATATGGCAAACCTGTTAGTTTATCAAAATAACTTTCATACCTATCCTTAACCTTGAAAAACCACTTTATAGGACCTGTGGTCCATCCTTTACCTACCACGTGATAAACGGGCTTGCCTTTATAGGTACTTTCTTTTACTTCTAGGGTTGCATTACCCGCTTTAAAAAACCCACTGTAACTCATTTCAAATTTAAACCACTCACCGTCTTGAAATGCAGTATTTTTTTGGGCAAAAGAAATTTGCATGCTAAAAAGAAGCCAAAATATAAGCAATAGATATTTCATATTAAACAAGGTTGCAATTGTAACTTTTTAAGTGACAATTTATTGTTTGAGCTTAAATTACAATTACTGTTCCAAAAGTATAAAAAACTAAAAACCCCACAGGGAAACTGCTGGGTTTTTTAGTGATTAAATACGTTAAATTAATGTTATAATGTGCCTCGCTTTTGTTGCTCTCTCTCAATAGACTCAAAAAGGGCCTTAAAATTGCCAGCGCCAAAACCTCTAGCACCCATACGTTGAATGATCTCAAAAAACAAAGTTGGCCGATCTTCAACCGGTTTCGTAAAAATTTGAAGAAGATACCCTTCTTCATCTGCATCTATCATGATACCAAGGCTTTTTAAAGTTTCAATATCTTCCCTAAGTTGATGGCTATACTCTTCCAATCTTCCAGGGACTGCCCGGTAATAAGCTTCTGGTGGTGTTGATAAAAATTCTACGCCTTTAGCTTTCAATTTTGACACGGTGTTGATAATATCATCGGTTGCCACGGCAATATGCTGCACGCCCGGACTTTCATAAAAATCTAAATACTCTTCAATTTGAGAACGTTTCTTGCCTTTGGCTGGTTCGTTTATCGGAAATTTAATCCGCCCATTCCCGTTGCTCATAACCTTACTCATCAAGGCTGAATATTCTGTATGAATTTGCTTATCATCAAACGACAAAAAGTTTACAAAGCCCATGACCTCTTCATACCATTTAACCCAAGTGTTCATTTCGCCCCAACCTACATTACCAACCATGTGGTCAATAAATTTAAGACCTACTGATTCGGGATTATAATCTGATTCCCATTTCACAAACCCAGGCATAAAAGTTCCAGAGTAATTTTTTCGTTCAACAAACAGATGCACTGTTTCGCCATAAGTATAAATTCCAGAACGTACGACTTCTCCAAATTCGTCTTTTTCGACCTTGGGTTCCATATAGGATTTAGCACCGCGTTTTATAGTCTCTTCATATGCATTTCTGGCATCATCAACCCAAAGGGCTATAACTTTTACGCCGTCACCATGCTTTGCTAAATGATCATTTATAGGGGATTTACTATTAAGCGGTGTTGTCAATACCAGCCTTATTTTATCCTGTTTAAGCACATAACTCACTTGGTCTCGCGAACCTGTTTCCAATCCCCTATAGGCATAGGATTGAAAGCCAAATGCTGTTTTATAAAAATGTGCCGCTTGTTTTGCATTGCCCACATAGAACTCTATATAGTCTGTACCCAATAAAGGCAAGAAGTCTTCTGCACCTTCAAATATTTTTTCCAGTCCGTATTCAACTGATTTTATGTCTTTACTCATTGTCTTAAAATTTTGTTTGATTTAAATAACGTAAACTCCTTCTTTTTGAGGAGCAATTTCTTATTCTAACCACGATTTATGATAATCTTCATCGGCTATTTTCATAGCTTCTTCAGTAAGCTTTAACGGTTTAAAAGTATCCACCATGACAGCAAGTTCATCTGTTTTAGTTTTTCCAATACTCCGTTCGGTTGCTCCAGGATGTGGCCCATGAGGGATGCCCGCTGGATGCAATGATATATGCCCTTCTTTTACGTCGTTTCTGCTCATAAAATCACCATCGACATAATATATGACTTCATCACTATCGATATTACTGTGATTGTAAGGCGCCGGAATACTCAATGGGTGATAATCATACAAACGCGGCACAAAACTGCACACCACAAAAGCGTCTGTTTCAAAAGTCTGATGTACTGGAGGTGGTTGGTGAATACGTCCCGTTATGGGTTCAAAATCGTGAATTGAGAACGCGTATGGGTAATTGTAACCATCATACCCTACAACATCAAATGGATGTGTGGCATACACCATTTCTATAATGTCGTTTTGCTTTTTGACTTTGATTAAAAAATCACCTGTTTCATTGTAGGTTTCCAACTCTTGTGGCCTACGAATATCCCGTTCACAATACGGAGCGTGTTCCAACATTTGTCCGAACCAGTTTCTATACCGCTTAGGGGTATAAATTGGGCGATGCGACTCCACAATAAACAATCGGTTATCTTCAGTATCAAAATCTATTTTGTAGATAATTCCTCTAGGAATCAAAAGATAATCTCCATATTTAAAATCCAAATTCCCTAGATGTGTCCTTAATTTTCCAGAGCCTTTATGAATAAAAATCAATTCGTCTGCATCTGTGTTTTTATAAAAATAATCTGTTAAAGACTGTTTTGGTGCAGCCAGCACAATGGCGCAGTCATTATTGACCAAGACTGTTTTTCGACTTTCTAGAAAATCCCCTTCAGGTTTTACTTGAAATCCTCTAAATCGATACGATTGTATGTTGTTGGCTTTGGCAATTTTTGGAGCAACACTGTATTGTTTTTTGATTTGCTTTACCTGAGTTGGGCGTTGTTCATGATAACTATTGGTAGACATCCCATCAAAACCAATGGTTCCAAATAATTGCTCAGCGTATAAGCTCCCATCCGGTTTGCGGAATTGAGTATGACGCTTATGGGGAATTTTTCCCAATATATGATAAAATGGCATGGTTTATAAATTAAAAATTTGATTCTACTAGGCTCAATAATCAAAATGATTGAAAAATTGATTATTAGATATAAAGATACGAATATGCTTGCTTATTCAGGATTTCTCTTGATAAGAAATTGAAGGTGAAGTAGTAAGTCTGTCCAGAACACGTTCATAACCGTACAAATATCGTGAAATTTTGTAGTTTTTAAAACCAAAACCCAACATTAAAAAACCAAAACCCTTGGTTGGCTTCTGGAGACCAAGAATATTGTGCTTGAACAGGGCCCAAAAAAGTTTCAATAGCACAGCCTATAGCGTAGCCGCTATAATCAGGAGCCGTAATCCATTCGCCAGATTTAAAAATGCCATCTTCAATATTGGCATAATTTGCCACTAGCGTGATATGGTTTTTTTTAAATATTTCATAATCCAATACAATAGCACCTTTTACAAAACTATTCCCAGTAAGCGATAAATAATCATAACCAAAAAAGGGCACAAAGTTGTTGATATAGTTGTTGCCATATCCTCCAAGCGCAAAATTTAAAGAGGTCGTTGAATTATCCCCAATTTTAAATCCTCCTTGAGATTGAATATTTACGGCAAATTTTTCGGACAGGCTGAATGCATATCCAAGATCGGCTTTGGCTATAGAAAATTGTGAAAACGCATCATTAAATTTTGAAGCGTGAACATATAAATGGAAATCTCCATTAAAATAAAACCCCCGTTTTGGAAAGTATTTGTTATTGTAAGTGTCTAATTTTAAAGTCCCAAAAACACTTAAATAATCGGTGTTTTCAAATAAAACATCGCTGTTTTGAGTATCGTTTGCAATAGTTTCCGATTTGATTTTTAAACGTTTGTGTTCCGCCCCCAAACTCAAAGCAAAATCTTTTCTAAACATGGTTTGCAAATAAAACTGATTAGTTTGATCCTGAAGGTCAACATCTATTTTATTTAAGTTTGTAAGTGCTTGATCGCCCTCTTCCAAAAGCAAACTGGCGTTTACATTTTTATGAAACTGGTTAAACCTTGATTTTACACCTATGCTCCAATAAAACCCTTTATCAATAAAATACTCAAAATTATATCTAACGTTATCTCCTAAAATAAGATCCAACGACGCAAGATCATTATCAACCAAAACTCTTTTTTTTGTGAAATTTACCATCCCTGAGCTTTTATAAAGGTCGTCATAATGTATGCCTAATCTTAAAAACGTGGTGATTTCAGCCTCTTTGAGTGTTGCCACCAAATCGTATCCTTCAATAGCTTCAGATTTCTGAAACTCATATTGAAACGAATCAAAATTATTAGTAGCTACAAGATTATTGACTCCTTTACTAAAATTGTCATAACTCACCCTAGAGTTATTTTTAAGTTTGAGTTTTCCTAAAATATAAGCCCTAGTATAGCGGTTATTTCCGTTTAAAACGATATCGTTAATACTGATACTGTCATAATGGACAATTTTTATTTCAGTCTTTTTGGCCTGTTGTTTTGAAGGCATTAGTGATTTAAGTCCTTTAATTTTTAAAAGCGCTGCTTTTTCACCGCTTTTAACAATGTCTCTACCTTCACTGAAGGATATCACAGAAAACTCCTTTATGTCTGGTTTAATATAAACATCAGTCTTCTGCGCTTTTTTCTTCATATCATTAATGGTCCTGTAATTATTGATTTGAAGTAAAATATCTGGCGCCGACGTGAGCTCCTCTCGCGACACTAAACTATCTTGAACATCAACCCCAATAATTTTTTCAACGCCCTTGGCTTTAAGCCCGTCTATTGGATAATTGTCTGTCACTCCGCCATCAATCAACACCCTTCCATCAATAATAACGGGTCTAAATAAAGACGGAAATGCGCCACTGGCCGTTATGGCCTGGGCAAGATTCCCTTTATCCAGCATAACTTTCTCTCCCGTTTCTATATCTGTAGCTATACAGAAAAAAGGAATGGGTAATTTCTCGAAATCATGAATTTCACTAACATGCAATGTGAGTTTTACAAGTAAATTATATACGTTTTGCCCTCCAGAAATGGCTGAAGGTAGTTTGATCTTGAACTTATCAAAAGGTAAGGTTACCGCATATTTTTCTGAATTATCACGTTCATAAAATGTTTTGGCATCTCTAGGAAGATTATCACTTATAACATCTTCAAAATTTAAACTTTTAAATATTGAATCCAATTGTTTTCCTGAATATCCTGAAGCATAAAGCGCCCCAATTATGGCTCCCATACTGGTTCCTGCTACGTAATCTACTTTAATGCCTAAACTGTCAATGACTTTCAAAACCCCTATGTGCGCAAAGCCTTTTGCTCCACCGCCACTGAGCACCAATCCCACTTTTAAGGAGTCATTTACAACGGCACGTTGTGCAAAGGAGTTTAGCCCAAACCCTACAAATAATATTAATATGATGGTTAGTTGCTTCATTTAGTTTTATAATATTCAATAATCTTATTGGCCTTTGAGGCACCTACAACGGCCTTCAAATCTTCAAATTTAGCTTCAGAAATTCGTTTTACAGATTTAAATTGTTTCATCAATGCTATCACGGTTTGTTCTCCAACTCCAGTAATGGTTTCCAATTCGGTAGTTAAGGCATCTTTACTACGTCTATTTCTGTGATGTTCAATTCCAAATCGATGGGCTTCATTGCGTAATTGTTGAATTATTTTTAAGGTTTCACTTTTTTTATCTAAATATAAGGGAATTGGATCATCTGGATAGAATAATTCTTCTAAACGTTTGGCAATTCCAATAATGGCAATTTTCCCTTTCAAATTTAAGGCCACGAGACTTTTTAAGGCCGAAGACAACTGCCCTTTACCTCCGTCAATTATAATTAGTTGAGGCAAAGAGGCTCCTTCATCCAACAACCGTTTGTACCGCCTGTAAACCACTTCTTCCATCGACGCAAAATCATCTGGGCCTTCAACGGTTTTGATATTAAAATGGCGATAGTCCTTTTTGCTTGGCTTAGCATTTTTAAACACAACACAAGCCGCTACAGGATGAGTTCCTTGGATGTTGGAATTGTCAAAACATTCAATATGACGAGGTTCTGCTCGTAACCGTAGATCCGTTTTCATCTGTCCCATAATTCTATTAACATGTCTGTCGGGATCGGTTATCTTTACTTGCTTAAAACGTTCCATTCGGTAATATTTAGCATTGCGTTCAGACAGTTCTAAAATACGTTTTTTATCCCCTAATTTTGGTACGGTCACTTTAATATCTTCTCCCAAATCTACCCGAAATGGAACATAGATTTCTTTTGATTTAGAATGAAAACGTTGCCTAATTTCGGTTATGGTCAATTCCAATAGTTCTAGGTCAGTCTCGTCAAGTTTCTTTTTAATTTCCAAGGTGTGTGACCTAATGATGGAACCATAAGACAACTGCAAAAAGTTGACATAGCCATAACTCTCATCACTTATAATGGAAAACACATCTACGTTGCTAATTTTTGGATTCACTATGGTTGACTTGGCTTGGTAATTTTCTAGAATATCTATCTTTTCCTTAATCTTTTGGGCTTCTTCAAAATGCAATTGCTCTGCGAATTGCTTCATTTGCTTTTTAAATTGGGCTAAGGAATCTTTAAAATTTCCTTTTAAAATTTCTCTTATCGCCCCAACATTATCGTGATAGTCTGCTTCAGATTGCAATCCTTCGCAAGGGCCATAACAATTTCCTAAATGATATTCCAAGCATACTTTATATTTTCCTGCATCGACTTTTTCCTTGGAAAGATCGTAATTACAAGTCCGCAAATGGTATAGCCCTTTTATCAAATCCAATAACGTATGAACAGTCTTCATACTGGTATAAGGCCCAAAATATTCTGATCCGTCTTTAAACACTCTTCTTGTAGAAAATACTCGAGGAAAACGTTCGTTTTTAACACATATCCAGGGATAGGATTTATCGTCCTTAAGCAATACGTTATAGCGTGGTTGGTACTTTTTTATAAGATTATTCTCCAATAAAAGTGCATCTGTTTCGGTGGCTACAACAATATGCTTTATGGAGGCTATTTTTTTAACAAGCACCTTGGTTTTTCCATTTTCATGCTGCTTTGTAAAATAGGAACTGACCCGTTTTTTTAAATCCTTAGCTTTTCCTACGTACAAAATCTTTCCTTCCGCATCAAAATATTGATACACTCCAGGTTGATGGGGTAAGGTTTGTAATTGTATCTCCAAGGCGGGGTTTTGCATGAATTCAAAGGTATCAATTCATATTATTATAATCTTAAATTTACATAAAAAACATAGGTTCTGAATTATCTTTATCCTTACCTTGCGCCACTTTTTATTTAAGAAAACATGACCAAAAAAATAATTGGTAGAATTGATAAAGCTGACTTCCCGGAGTTAAACCTGTATGGTGTTGATGTTAAAATTGATACAGGCGCTTACACTTCTGCAATACATTGCACTCAAATTATAGAAGAAAACAATACCCTTCGATGTGCTTTTGATAGTTTAGATCATCCAAACTTTAAAAGTAAAGACATTATTTTTGAAACCTATTCTCGTACCAACGTAAAAAGCAGTAATGGTTTTAGGGAAAACCGGTTCAAAATTAAATCTAAAGTCATATTTTTTGGAAAAACCTATAAGATTAACTTAACTTTAAGCACAAGAGATGATATGAAATTCCCAGTGCTGATTGGAAGGCAATTCCTTAATAAAAAATTTCTTGTCGATGTGGATTTGGAAAATCAATCTTATACTCAAAAACAGTCATGAACATAGTCATTCTATCTAGAAATCCAGATCTATATTCTACCCAACGTCTAGTGGAAGAAGGTGAAAAACGCAACCATAAGGTCGAGATTATAGACCCTTTAAAATGTGATATCATTATTGAAAAAGAAAAGCCAGCCATCTATTATAAAGATCGCTATTTGAACTATATCGATGCCGTCATTCCAAGAATTGGAGCATCGGTAACTTTTTATGGTTGTGCCGTGGTCAGACAATTTGAGATGATGGGTATATTTACCATTGCAACTTCTGATGCCATACAACGTTCGAGGGACAAGCTGCGAAGTTTACAACGGCTTTCAAAAGTGGGAATTGGCATGCCTAAAACCGTTTTCACTAATTACTCTCGAGATGTTGAAGAAGTTATTGAACGTGTTGGTGGCGTACCCGTAATTATTAAACTTTTGGAAGGTACCCAAGGATTGGGCGTTGTTTTGGCAGAAACTAAAAATGCTGCTGAATCTGTTCTTGAAGCTTTTAATGGTCTTGAAGCGCGAGTCATTGTTCAAGAATTTATTAAGGAAGCCAAAGGCGCAGATATTAGAGCGCTTTTAGTTGATGGCCAAGTGGTTGGCGCCATGAAGCGTCAGGGTAAGGATGGAGAGTTTCGCTCCAACCTTCACCGTGGTGGATCTGCTGACATTATTAAATTGACCGAAGCTGAGCTAAAACTGGCCATGAATGCTGCCCGTGCACTTAAACTCCCTGTTTGCGGGGTGGATATGTTGCAATCGAATAGAGGACCCTTACTTTTGGAAGTTAATTCAACTCCAGGGCTTGAAGGAATTGAAGGCGCTACCGGGAAAAATATTGCAAAAGCAATCATTACCTTTATAGAAAGAAATTACAAATGACCTTTGAACAAAAAGATAGCATAACCATTCTAGGAAAAGCTATTAAAATTGGCGAACGTTATGAAGCCAATTTTAATGTTGCTAAACTGCACACCTCGTCTAGTGTAGGTGTTCCAGTTATTATTGAACGTTCAAAAAAACCTGGCCCTGTTGTTTTGTTTACAGCTGGAATACACGGCGATGAAGTGAACGGAGTAGAAATTGTAAGGCAACTAATTGCAAAAGGCATCAATAAACCTAAGTGTGGAACTATTATTTGTATACCCGTTATCAATGTGTTTGGGTTCATCAATTTAAAACGGGAATTTCCCGATGGAAGGGACTTAAATCGGGTATTTCCAGGATTAAAAAAAGGGTCTTTAGCTAGTAGAGTTGCCTATAAATTAGTAAATGAAATTGTTAAAGAAGTAGACATCGTTATGGACTTCCATACAGGTGGTGCCGGCAGGTTTAATGCTCCTCAAATTAGAATTGTCAAAAATAATCCAAAACTTGAGGCTTTGGCCAATACGTTTGGTGCTCCTTTTGTTTTATATACAAAAAATATCAAAAAAACCTTCAGAAATACTTGCGCCAATTTAGGCAAACCCATGCTATTATTTGAAGGCGGTAAGTCGTTTCATATTGACCCCAACATTACCAATATAGCGGTCAACGGTGTCAAACGCGTTCTTAGTAGTCTCGACATGTTGAACATTAAATTTAAAGCTTCAAAACCATCAAAAAAACCTGTATATATCACGGGTAGCCGTTGGCAACGCGCCAATTATTCAGGAATGTTTAAACCCTCAATTAAAATAAGCTCTAAGGTAACCAAGGGCGATGTTATTGGGCAAATTACCGATCCTTATGGAAAATTAAATTATGCCGTAAAAGCTTCCTTTTCGGGATATATTATTAATGTCAATGAATCTCCCATAGTCTATCAAGGTGATGCCTTATTTCATATTTCAACCCAACTAAAATGACAAAGGCCGAATTACGAAACCTTTATAAATTAAAACGGTCTGCGTTGACCGCTGAAGTTCTTGAAGATTTGAGCTTAAAAATTGCCAACCAATTACTAACCTTATCCATTTGGGATAAAGCTTTCTACCATGTTTTTTTATCCATTCAAGAACATAAAGAAGTCCAAACCGATTATATCCTCAACATCCTTTCTGGAAAGGATAAGCATATTGTCATCTCAAAAAGTAATTTTAAAATTTTTGAAATGACGCATTATCTCTTGACAGATAATACGGTTCTTAAAAAAAATCACTTCAACATTCCCGAGCCTTTGGATGGTATTGAAATTTTAACTGACAAAGTTGAGGTTGTTTTTGTTCCCCTTTTGGCATTTGATAGACAAGGACATCGCGTAGGGTACGGCAAAGGGTTTTATGATAAATTCCTTTCGGAATGTCAACCAAATACCTTAAAAATTGGTTTAGCTTTTTTTGAAGCTGAACTTAGCATTGACGATGTTATGGAAACCGATGTGAGGTTGGATTATTGTGTGACACCTGAGCAGATTTATAAATTTTAATCTTTACAGTTCTCGCAGTAGGTGCTTCTTAAATATTCGTCTTCCAATAATTGAAACGTGACACCTCCATTTTCTATAGAATTAAACAGCTTACAATAGCGTTCTTTATTCTTGTTAATAGCATTAAGCATAATGGTTCTGTAACTTGAGTCGTGTGTAAGCTCTTCATTTATTAAGGTTAAGTTTAGATAATAAAACAATAAATCTTCATCTATATCAATGCTTCTAGCTTTGCTTTCCAATAATTCAACAGACATTTTAGTGCTGCCGTAGTAACTAAAAAACTGAGCCAAACTCAAATAGTCGTAATCTGATAAGGGAAACGTATTATAATTCTTTTTTATATACTCAACAGATTTATCTTTGTTGGTATAGTCTCTATTTCGCATTTGGTTTTCGGCCATAATAATATGATAATTCACCATCATTCTTGAAATAAGTGACTTGTTAATCTTATAGTTTTTTAATGCTGTAATTTGATTTTTTAAAGCTGTTTCATCAATATCAATAGCGTTAAAACGCCATAGTTTTATTTTAACCGCCGCAATATTGTACTTCACATTTCTATCGTTTGGCACAAGTTTTTCAAGATCAAGCAATTCGTTATAAACTATTAAAGCTTGTTTGAAATCCAAGATGTATTTATAGGCAGAATTTTTATTGAATATTCTAGCAAATTTTACTTGCAGGGGTATCTCCATCTGTTCCAAAATAGATGGTGGCGCTTCTTTTACCTTAATTTTTTCAAAAATTGAATTCTGGATTTCATTCGCTTCTTCAAGCTTTTCTACTGTAATAGCAGCATTAAATTTACTTAATAATATATCGGCTGATTCATCTCTATATCTGTCTTTTTTTTCGAGCTCCAATTCAATAATCGCCTTTCTGTGGTTTTCAAAAATAGGTTCCATTTCATTCGAAAGTGATCCCGCTATTCGCGCTTTAACCTCTGCTTTTGTAAGCGACAATAAGTTTTCATATTTAGTTCCTTTAATATCATTAAAAAACTCGACCCAATTCTCAGAAGAGGTCACTACGGTTTTAATGGTTGGCTTTTGAAATGCTTGTAACGCAGCCACAAGACTATTGGCTCTAAGCGTTTGCAATTCAATATTTCGGGAAGATATTCCTTCAATGGAAGCATAGGCTTTAATAGTAATGGTCTTGATATTAAAATCGGTTAATCGTAAAGAATCGTAAATTGGTTTTATATCGGCCTGTGAATAATTGGATTTATTCTTTTTAAAAGGAATAGTAAACTTTAGAGTCTTGTTTCTAATCACATAACTGTCTTTTGCCGACGGTTTTATTTGTTTCGTGTCGAATGTTAAAGAATCTAAATACATACCCATATCCAGTAAATCCCATGTATAGGATTCCAAATCGTAGGTCACATAATAACGGCACAAGTTTTTGTTGCTTAAAAACAAGATGTTGAATTCCAACTCGTCATTAAGAAAACCCTCAGGAATTTTACCAACAGGCACACTAAATAGATTTTCTTTATTGGATTTTAATCCGCTTTTCAAGTCTTGAGAATAAACCGGTTTAAGAAGAAAGCCTTTTATTTGAGTATTTTCAATAGATTCAAACTTGCAGGCATACCGATCTTTTAAAACTATATCGATTGCTATACCGTCTCCTGGATTTTTAAACAATAAATCAAACCAGTTTTTATCATTTACTTCAAAATAAAGATTCTCCTGTTCTCTTTTAATAGAAAACTTAACTTCATAAGGTTTTTGATTAAATATTTGAAAACATTCTTGGCATTTTTGGGTTCTTTCTTTACCAGGGAACAGAATATCGTAAGTGTTTTGGGCAACAAGGCTGTGTAAACTAAATGCAAAACATACGAGTACGAGAGGGAATTTGCCTTTCATTTTTTTTATTAAGCGATATTCTATTAAGATTTTAAAGTTATAAAATATAATTAAAGTAGGAAATACTTACTTAAATACTTTCTAACGATGCCTTTACTCCTTAGGAAAGGCTTGTTTATTGAAGAAAATCAAAACGCCAATACCTGTACTTATGGCCATGTCGGCGAGATTGAATACGGGTTCAAAAAACGTAAAAAACTCCCCGCCATAAAAAGGAATCCAATTGGGCAGAACTCCTCTCCATATTGGAAAATGCAACATGTCTACTACCCGTCCGTGAAATAAACTGCCATATCCTCCTTCTGAAGGTAAAAAGGTAGCCACTTGGCTATAACTATCGTTAAATAAAATCCCATAAAATACCGAATCTATAATATTACCCAGTGCTCCAGCAAAAATTAGGGATACTGCAATAATCAATATTTTAGGTGCTTTCAATTTAACTACAGAAACCAACCAATAACCAATCCCAAAAACGGCAAAAATTCTAAATAAACTTAAGCTTAACTTAGCTGTTTTTTCTGTGATAAAAGGCACAAAATCACTGATTTTGGTTCCCCATGCCATTCCTTCATTTTCAACAAATGCGATTTGAAACCAATTAAACACAACCTGTTTTTCTGATAGCGTAAAATGGGTCTTGATATAAATCTTACTTATTTGGTCTACAATTAGAATAATAAGGATTAAAATAGAGGCTTTTTTTAGAGTCATACTAAAGTGATCATGCGAACAAAAATAATACTATTATTCGATTTCTATTTTTTGAAAATTTAAAGGTGTCAAAAAAATAAAACGCCCTGAAAACAGGGCGTTTTTCTATACATGAGATTTCCAATGAACCTGGAAATTTTATTGTTGCATATTTTTTGCTTCTATACTAAGGGTTGCATGCGGCACTAATTTTAGGCGTTCCTTATTGATTAACTTACCTGTAACCCTGCAAACACCATAGGTTTTATTCTCTATTCTAACCAATGCATTTTTGAGATCACGGATAAATTTTTCCTGCCTAATCGCCAATTGTGAATTTGCCTCTTTGCTCATGGTTTCACTACCCTCTTCAAAGGCCTTAAATGTAGGTGAAGTATCATCAGTCCCATTATTGAGGTCATTCATATACGCGCTTTTTATTAACTCTAAATCGCGCACAGCTTTCACTATTTTTTCTTGAATCAATGCTTTGAACTCCGCTAAATCTTTATCAGAATATCTAATGTTTGTATCTGTTGCCATCTTTTATATTTTTTTAATAAACAATTTGGTATTTACTTCATCAAAAGTTATCTCAATACCATCATTTATTTGGTCCATAATCTTTAATTCATCTGCTAAGGTTTCCGTTTTAATATACGTTAAATTTTTATTTATAGCACTTATAATATGTTCGTCTTTTTGAAATTGTATTGCTATCCTGTCTGTGAGCTCAAATCCTGAATCCTTTCTCAAATGTTGAATTCTATTCACTAACTCTCGTGCAATACCTTCTTTTTTTAACTCTTCAGTTATAGTGACATCTAAAGCTACTGTTAAATTTCCAGAACTAGCGACAAGCCAACCCTCAATATCTTGAGATGAAATCTCCACGTCGGAGCGTTCTAATGTAATACTTTTTCCATTAATTACAACATCTAAAATGCCCGTTTGCTCGATTTTTTTTATGTCCTTAGATGTAAAGTCGTTGACTGCCCGAGCGATAGCTTTCATATCCTGACCAAATTTGGGCCCGAGTACTTTAAAATTGGGTTTTATTTGTTTGACCAATATATCTGAAGCATCATCCATTACCTCAATTTCCTTTACATTGACCTCATATTTTATCAAATCTGCTACTGCTAAAATCTCCTTTTTCTGAGATTTACTTCCAACAGGAATCATGATTTTTTGCAAGGGTTGTCGCACTTTAATTTTCTCCTTAGCTCTTAACGATAATACCAAAGATGATATTGCTTGTGCAGCTTCCATTTTACGTTCTAGAACTTTATCAATACAAGACGCATCGTATTGTGGAAATTCTGCCAAATGGACACTTTCAAAAGCTTCCTTTTGAGTTACAGAATTCAAATCTAAATACAATCGGTCCATAAAAAAAGGTGCCAATGGAGCCCCCAATTTGGCAATAGTTATCATACAAGTATAAAGAGTTTGGTAAGCTGAAATCTTATCTTGCTGGTAATCGCCTTTCCAAAAACGTCTTCTACTTAATCTCACATACCAATTGCTCAAAAAGTCTTGAGTAAAGTCTGAAATAGCCCGAGCAGCTTTGGTAGGTTCATAATCGGCATAATAGTCGTCTACTTTTTGAATCAAGGTGTGCAATTCCGAAAGGATCCAACGGTCTATTTCTGGGCGGTCTTCTAATGGAATATCTGCTTCTTTATAGCTAAAATTGTCCAGATTGGTATATAATGTAAAGAACGAATAGGTATTATATAAAGTGCCGAAAAACTTGCGTTTCACTTCTTCAATACCTTCAACATCAAACTTTAAATTATCCCAAGGGTTTGCATTACTAATTATATACCAACGTGTAGCATCAGCTCCATAAGTCGATAGGGTTTCAAATGGATCAACAGCATTGCCCAAACGTTTGGACATTTTTTGTCCGTTTTTGTCCAACACCAAACCGTTTGACACCACATTTTTGTAGGCCACCGTATCAAATACCATAGTCCCAATAGCATGGAGCGTATAGAACCACCCGCGTGTTTGGTCGACGCCTTCGGCAATAAAATCGGCAGGAAAGGCCCATCCTAAATCCTTCCCCTTAGGAAGGACTTTTAATTTAGCACTAATTTTATCTAATACAGAATCAATTTTTCCAATGACCTCTTCATTTGTAAAACGGATAACTTTATAATCTAAAGCTTCTAAAATTTCTGTTCTTAATTTATCTGCTTCAATAACTTCAGGTTTAGCATGATACCCGCCATCAACCTCAACCACCAACCGTTGTGATAAGCATACAAAATCTACAATAAATTTATCAATTATATGTTCTCTTCTGAATTTAAATCCATCAAGCTTTTTTCCTCTTAATGATTCCCAAAGTATTTTTTCTGCTTCTGTTGGTTTTTTAGATCGCTCTTTCTTTAATTCATTTATTAAATGATAAGACGATTTTCTTGCAGTTTGATAACCAGGAGTTTGTATAAGTCCTCCTTTGGAGGATTTAGGAGGCAATTCAAACGGATAATGCCATTGCGCATAAGGCATGGATCCTGAATCGAACCAGACGTCAATTAAATCGCTTTCGCGTTTCATGGGTTGTCCTGAAGCAGAAACCAAGATAATCTCATCAACAATATTTTTATGCAAGTCGATTTTTGCATAATTATCTTCGGCGTTGTTACCAACCTCAAAATTTTCGAAGATATCGGCCTTCATCAAGCCTGCTTCAACAGCTCGTTGCATCTCATGTTTCAGTTCTTCAACCGAGCCAATACAAATTTCTTCCTTACCATCTTCAGTTCTCCATATTGGCAATGGAATACCCCAAAAGCGCGAACGTGACAAGTTCCAATCGTTGGCATTGGCCAGCCAGTTACCAAAGCGTCCTGTTCCTGTAGCTTTTGGTTTCCAGTTGATGGTTTCATTGAGTTCATGCATTCTGTCCCGAACTTCGGTTACTTTAATGAACCAAGAATCTAGGGGATAGTATAAAATGGGTTTATCGGTTCTCCAACAATTTGGGTAGCTGTGTTTATATTTTTCAACCTTAAAGGCTTTGTTTTCTTCTTTTAGCTTAATGGCCAGTTCAACATCTACCGAACGCTCTGGAGCTTCTCCATCATCGTAATATTCGTTTTTTACATATTTGCCGGCAAACTCTTTCATTTCAGGTCTAAAACGTCCTTGCAAATCTACCAGTGGCACTAAGTTTCCATTTTCGTCTTTGACCAACATAGGCGGTACTTCAGGACTTGCCTGTTTAGCAACCATGGCATCATCGGCTCCAAAAGTTGGGGCTGTATGCACAATTCCCGTACCATCTTCGGTAGTGACAAAATCTCCAGAAATAACTCTAAAAGCATGTTCAGGATTGTCGTTTGGCAATGCATAAGGCAATAATTGTTCGTAAGTGATCCCTACTAAATCTTTTCCTTTGAATTCTTTAACGATATAAAATGGGATCTTTCCTGTCTTGCCACTAGACTGGTTATCATCTGGTTTGTATGAAGATAATTCTGATTGATCTTCAACTTGATTGAACTTTCCTGAAAATTGATATCCTACCAATTTTTTAGCTAGGATCACTTTTGTAGGTTCAAATGTATATTGATTAAAGGTCTCTACCAATACATACTCAATTTTTGATCCAACGGTCAATGCCGTATTACTAGGCAAAGTCCAAGGTGTAGTCGTCCAAGCCAAAATGTAGATGTCTCCTAGGTTTTGTAAAAAACTGGGTAACGACTCAGGTTTGGTTTTAAACTGAGCTACTACAGTTGTATCGGTCACATCTTGATAGGTTCCGGGTTGGTTAAGCTCATGAGAGCTTAATCCGGTTCCTGCTTTTGGTGAATACGGCTGAATGGTATAGCCCTTATACATCAAATTTTTATTGTAAATCTGTTTTAGTAACCACCAAACGCTCTCCATATACTTAGGTTCGTAGGTAATGTACGGATGGTCCATATCTACCCAATACCCCATTTTTTGCGTAAGGTCATTCCAGACATCGGTATAGCGCATTACAGCTTTTCGGCATGCAGCGTTATACTCTTCAACAGAAATGGTTTTGCCTATATCTTCTTTGGTAATGCCCAATTCTTTTTCTACACCCAATTCAATAGGCAGACCATGAGTATCCCATCCCGCTTTACGCTTCACTTGGTAGCCTTTCATGGTTTTATAACGCGGAAAAATATCTTTAATGGTCCTGGCCAAAACATGATGGACTCCTGGAAGTCCATTTGCTGATGGTGGTCCTTCATAAAACACATAAGGTTCGTGGCCCTCACGAGTGGTGATGCTTTTTTCGAAGATGTTGTATTCCTGCCAATAGTTGAGAATCTCTTCTGCAACTTTTGGTAAGTCAAGTCCTTTATATTCAGGAAATTTCATGCTCATGATATCAAATTTCATTTCGAGCTGCGAAATTAATGATTTTTGTGTAAATAGAAAGCAGTGTTTTTGATTAATTTAATGTCATTACGAGGAGAGTAGCGATGCAATATTCTGCCTGTCATTGCGCCTGAATTGTCATTGCGGGACGGAGCGTGAAAAAAATGCATGGTATGCATTTTTAGTGAACGTGCCAGATGGCGCGATGGAAAAAGACGAAGTAATCTCATGAATAGGTACTCCAATTTGACAGATTCCTGCCGTAGTTTATTTTGAGCAAAGTCAAAAGGCAGGAATGACAGTTGAGCCTCTCACGGGACTTGAACCCGCGACCTGCTCGTTACGAATGAGCTGCTCTACCACTGAGCTAAAGAGGCAAGGAAGAAAAAATATTAACCGTTTTATACTATATGACCAACCAAATCTTCAATTTTCGAGAGCAATTGAATTTTTATTACTGTGTTTTTCAATGCAATTTTATTGTATTTAGACACAAAAATGGTAGAGAATCCAAGTTTTTCGGCTTCCAAAATACGCTGCTCGACCCGTTGTACAGGGCGAATTTCTCCAGAAAGTCCAACCTCTGCAGCAAAACAAAAATCTTTTTGTAAAGCAACATCCTCGTTGGAGGATAAGATGGCAGCAACTACTGCCAAATCTATAGCTGGATCGTCAACCGAGATACCACCTGTAATATTTAAAAAGACGTCTTTTGCTGCCAGTCTAAACCCCGCACGCTTTTCTAATACAGCCAACAACATATTCAAACGCTTGGCATTAAATCCTGTAGCGCTACGTTGCGGCGTGCCGTAAACAGCGGTGCTTACCAAGGCTTGTGTTTCTATGAGTAAAGGGCGGATTCCTTCCATGGTCACTGCTATAGCA
The DNA here is from genome assembly GCA_051814705.1 of Flavobacteriaceae bacterium LMO-SS05. Classification (GTDB taxonomy): domain Bacteria; phylum Bacteroidota; class Bacteroidia; order Flavobacteriales; family Flavobacteriaceae; genus Geojedonia. Next base: position 803,828 of record JBPWQW010000001.1, on the reverse strand, counting down.
TTTCCAGATAACTCCTCATCTTTTTTGGAAATCAATACTTCAGACGGATTAGAAACCTCACGTAATCCAGATCCTTGCATTTCGTAAATGCCCAATTCATTAGTGGACCCAAAGCGGTTTTTATTAGCCCTTAAAATTCGGAAAACATGATTACGGTCACCTTCAAATTGTAAGACGGTATCGACCATATGTTCTAAAATTTTTGGCCCTGCGATACTCCCGTCTTTGGTAATATGACCGATTAACACAACAGGGGTGGCAGTTTCTTTTGCAAACTTGATGAGTTCTGTAGCACATTCCTTAATTTGGGAAATACTGCCTGAAGACGACTCGATATAATCGCTGTGCAAGGTTTGAATAGAATCGACAACCACAATATCGGGTTCCAGTGCTTCAATCTGTTTAAAGATGTTTTGGGTTTTGGTTTCGGTTAAAATGTAGCAATTCTCACTTTTTGGATGGATGCGTTCGGCGCGCATCTTGATTTGTTTCTGGCTTTCTTCTCCTGAAACATATAAGGTTTTATAGGCTAATTTTAAAGCGATTTGAAGTAACAATGTACTCTTACCTATACCTGGCTCTCCTCCTAAAAGCGTTAAGGACCCGGGTACCAATCCACCGCCTAAAACGCGATTAAATTCTTCGTCTTGTGTAATTAATCTTGCTTCTTGGGATATGTCGATTTCATTGATCTTTAAAGGCATTGAAACTCTTTTTGTAGACCGTGTTTGTGATTTCCAATCCGTTTTTTCAGGAGTTTGGATAACCTCTTCAACTATGGTGTTCCACTCTTTACAGGACGTGCATTGCCCTTGCCATTTAGAAAATTGGCTACCACAATTTTGACAAAAAAATGTTGTTTTTACTTTAGCCATCAATATCCGAAATCGGCTTTAATTTCATCTGCTTTTTCCAGCATCAAATCCTTTGTTATGCCTCCAATTTCTTCAAGGATATAAGCAGACCGGTACATTTTCATTGCTTTTTTAGGCTCGCCAATTTCTTCATAATATCGCGCCAAATAGTAATTTCCCAATAAGGTCTCTGGATATTCTTTTCTAGCGAGTTTTCCTAAGTCTTCAAAGTATTTGAATTGCTCCTTTTTTTCAATGGCGGCTTCAACAGCTTTAAAGTCATTGATCAATATTTGCTTCTCTATTCCAAATAAATCTTTTATCATCTGATATTTTTCAGTTAAATACTCCACAGGTGACGTATCTAATTTTAGAAGGGACTCGTTGTATTCTTTTTTACTGATTGGCTGAAACACAAAAAAGATACTTTCCAAGGCTTTTGGAATGGCATGTGCCGGAAGAGAATAATGGGAAGGCCCGTCGAAATTATCGAAATTATAAAGCAGGTTTTTGTTGTCTAAAGCTGCAATGTTTTTGTTTAAGTTTTCTGCTCCTTCTTGAATTGAAGGCACATCATTAGTAGAAGTTGCTAAATAGTAAAATACCTTAGCTTGAATTGTTTTAAATCGGTCGGTAAGATATTGGCTCATTTTTGGGGCTAAATCTGGGCTAATACTTATATAAGCTTGAAAAAGCGGAATGTCCTTTAACAAGTAATAGTCAATAAAATTTGCAGTTTCACCATGACCTACAGCCACCCTAAAGTTTTCGGTTTTAAAGTTGTTGTTTAGATAAGGAATCAGTTCCATGCCTATAAACTCAAAAAAAGCCGCTCCTTTTTCTATTGGTAAAGAATTTTGTTCAGAATACAGGCTATCATCATGACGCTTATCTTCTTGTTTAACGCCCACCACAATGGCTTCTGGCATGTCTTCCCAGAAGGAATAATAATCAACATTTCCTGCTACAGCTTCAAATAGATAATCTCCATCAAGCACAATAATAAGAGGATATTTTTTAGGTTTTGCGTCATCATACCCTCGTGGTAACAATATCTTCAACTGGCGATCTTCGTTGAGTTTGTTTGAATGGATGGTTTCATAAATCGCCTGAGAATGTATAGAGTAGGTGGCAAAAGTCAATATTAGACATAAAATGATTTTGTTCATGATTGGCTGATTAAATATTGTTATGGCAAGGTAAAAAATTATTTTCTTCTATTATAAATAGGGAGATAAATTAAGGATAGCCCCCCTAAAACAATTATCATTATGGTTTGTGATGACCACATGATCCATCCAAATGCAATGCTTGGTTCTTTTGCTATTGAAAACATCGAAAAAGCAATATAAACTGCTACGGGATATGAACCAATCCCTCCATTGGTAGCTGCAATGCTAAAACTAGCTGAAATGAACCCCAATAAAATGGCTGAGAGGGGTAAATTTGTAGTCTCTTCTAAAGCAAAAGTTGTGACATAAAACATTAACACATACATGGCCCAAATAAAAAGCGTATGAAAAATATAAGCCCATTTATTTTTCATCTTAAAAATACTCATGGCGCCCTCAATCAAACCTTTTACAAATGTTTTTACTTTAATTGCAAAAATTGATGTGCTGCGTTTAATAAGAATTAAAAACAGGATCCCAATGCCTAGTAAAGTAATGCCTCCTAACACTATTTTGAGAGGGTTAAACCGTGCAGAAAAAAATTCGTAAATAAATTCAAATTCCAAAAATAAGGTAATGGTTATGATTAAAACCATAACCAACATATCTGCAATGCGTTCAGCAACAATAGTGCCTAGGCCTTTTTCAAATGGTACGCCCTCATAGTTGGTGAGTATCGTACCACGAGCAATTTCCCCTGCTCTAGGTATGGTGTAATTAACCAAATAGGCCGCAAAGACTGCCATGATACTATTTGGTAGCCTTAAAGTATAACCCATGGGTTCTATCATAAATTTCCAACGATAAGCACGTGATAAATGACTCAACAGCCCAAAAAATAATCCTAAACCTATATAAAAATAATTGGCATTTTTAAAATATTGCAGCAAATCATGAAACGAAATCTTGGACAAGGAATACCCAACTAAAATTAGTCCTAATACCAATGGTAAGGTTATTTTAAGTATGGTTTTCATTTTCTTATTCAAAAATCTCGATTTTAAAAGGGTGATTGTCTGTAAATAGAACTATTAAAGAGGGTTTAAAACTATCTTAACATTATCCGTTTTACAATATGAATTTTCAAATGTAAAAGTAATTAATTTAGAGCGATATTGTCTATCAGTCTTATGTCATCTGCAAACACTGCAATAAAAGCTCTGTACGTTTTTTTATTGGATTTTCGTTTGAAGGTATTAAGTGTAGAGATTTCAGCAATTGTAAAATACTCCAAACGTAATAAGCTATGTTTAGCAAACTGCTTTTCGACCCAATCGACAACTTTATTGGAGCTATTTGTTGCGAATTTCTCTTTGGCGATTTTTAATGTTTGAAAAATAAAAGGCGCTGCGTTTCTGTATTCTGGCTTTAAACGCATATTGCGTGAACTCATAGCCAGGCCATCTTGCTCTCTATAAATTTCACAACCAATTATATGAACTGGGAGTTTGTATTTTTCAACCAATTTTTTAATGATCATCAATTGTTGAAAATCTTTTTCGCCAAAATAAGCGTTGTGGGGTTTCACGATTTCGAACAATTGCTTTACAATAGTTCCAACACCGTCAAAATGTCCAAGCCTAAATTTTCCCTCCATGACGTCTTCCAATCCATCAAAATAAAAATCTGTCGCGTTAACATTTACTCCATAAACATCATTAACATTCGGGGCGTAAATTATAATATCATCATTGTTTTCCGTCTTTAACATTTCAATATCCATTTCTAAAGATCTGGGATATTTTTCAAGATCCTCTTTATTGTCAAATTGTGTAGGGTTTACGAAAATGCTTACAATGACCTTGTCATTTTCTTTCAAGGCTCTTTTAACTATTGATAAATGGCCCAGGTGCAATGCACCCATAGTCGGCACCAACCCTATCGAAAGCTTAAGTGATTTTAAGCTCTCTATAAAGAGATTCAAGTCTTTTTTTTTATAATAAATATTCACTCTATAACAAAAGTTTAACAGCCTGTAAACTTAATATTTTACTGGCAATCTGCATAAATTTTTGTAATTTTGCATGTTTTTTAGTTATAATTTTCCAAACGAGCTGGTTTGTGAAACAAGCTTAATAACCATTTCAAGAGTCAAAAATTATTCCTAGCGAGTTACTTAAGACTGTTAAAATACAATAAAACAGAAACGCATGAAAGATAAGCGAATATTATATGTGTCGTCCGAAGTAGTACCATATCTACCTGAAACAGAGATTTCTTCAATGTCATTTGAAGCGCCAAAAATGGTAAACAAGCAAGGAGGGCAAATAAGAATATTTATGCCTCGATATGGAAATATCAATGAAAGAAGGCACCAGCTTCACGAAGTTATCCGGTTATCCGGTATTAATTTGGTGATTAACGATCTAGACATGCCCTTGATTATTAAAGTAGCATCCATCCCAAAAGAACGCATTCAAGTCTATTTTATTGACAATGAGGATTATTTTAAGAGAAAAGCCACTTTAACCGATGAAGAAGGCAACCCTTATAGCGATAATGACGAACGAGCTATCTTTTTTGCAAAAGGAGTTATAGAAACCGTTAAAAAACTAAATTGGTCTCCAGATATTATTCATGTGAATGGTTGGTTGGCTTCTTTATTACCTGTTTATTTAAAAGAATTCTATAAAAACGAGCCGCTATTTACTGAAAGTAAAATTGTGACCTCTGTATACAATCAAAGCTTTGATGGGACGTTAGATATCAATATGATCAATAAAATACGGTTTGATAATATTGATGAAGACGCTATAAAACATCTTAAACAACCGTCTTATATTAATCTTATGAAAGTTGCCATCGATTTTTCGGATGCATTGATTATAGGGTCGGAAGAAATCCCAAAAGAATTGGAAACCTATTTAAAAGCTTCCAACAAGCCTGTTCTAGAGTATTTTCCTCTTGAAGAGTTTGCTGAACCTTACTCAGAGTTTTACAATACTAAAGTATTAAACTAGACATACATTAATGAAAAACAAACATACAGTCCTTAAAAATTTTGCTGTTTTAAGCTTATTGATAAGTTCATTTATAGCCTGTGATAAAGATTTTGCCAGTTTAGATTCGGACATTATTAACAATGATAATGCAACGCATTTTAATACTAGCAGTCTAAAGTTTAATGTTACTACTTATAACAAAAAACTAGATCCCATTCAAACTAATAATTTGCCTATAAATTATTTAGGGGTTTATAATGATCCTGTGTATGGAACTACCACAGCAAGTGTGGTCACACAAATCACTCCGTCAGCTTTTAATCCTGTTTTTGGAGAACATGTAGCATTAGACTCTGTTGTTTTAACTATTCCTTATTTTAGTAAAGTTGTGGAATTAAAAGAAAGTGGAGAAACCATTTATAAATTGGATTCCGTTTTTGGTTCAACACCTATAAAGCTTTCAATTTTTGAAAGCAATTATTTTCTAAGGGATTTTAACCCAGCTTTACCAATTAATTCCCCTCAATCTTATTTTTCAGACGGTTCTACTGGTATAGACCAAATTAGTCCCGCACAATTGGAAGGCGCTTTAATTAAAGAAGTCAATGATTTTTTACCAATTGAAAAAGAAATTCAATTTTTGGACTCTGTTGGAAAAATAGAAACACGAATGGCCCCTGCTCTTCGTTTAAATTTAGATACAGATTTTTGGTTGAACAAGATTATTAATAAACAGGGCGCACCTGAATTGAGTAACTCAAACAATTTCAAAGATTACTTTAGAGGGCTTTATTTCAAAGCAGAAGCAACTGGATTGGAAGGCAACGCCATGCTGTTAAACTTTACAAATACAAATGCCAATATCACTATGTATTATACTAAAGACCCGACAACTGTGGGGGGTGCACGCATTTCTGGCACTTACGTGTTTTCATTTAACGGAAATCGTGTTAATTTTATATCTGAGCCCAGTTTAATAAAACCTGATGGTGATGAAGTCAATGGTGATGAAAAACTCTATCTTAAAGGAGGTCAAGGCTCTATAGCTATAGTTGATTTATTTAATGGTGTAATTCAAGATCCAGATTCTGGTTTGGACGTCCCTCAGTTGGAATACTATAAAAGCAAAAAAGGAAAATGGCTTATCAATGAAGCCAATCTTGTGTTTTACGTTGATCAAACAGCGGTTGAAGGTTTAAAGGAACCAGGTCGCATTTATTTATATGATCTAGAAAACAAAAGGCCGCTATTAGATTACTTTTCTGATATTTCGTCAAATACAGACCCTTCAAACTCTAGGATAATTCATCTTGGCAAACTACAACGTGTAGATAATGAACCCAATGGAAAAGGTATTCGGTATAAAATTAAAATTACAGATCATCTAAAAAATATTCTTTTAAATGACTCTACTAATGTTAAATTAGGGCTGGCAGTGAGTACTAATGTAAATATTGAATCCAACGCTCGACAGTTTAACGTTTTAACAGATAATGCCTTAGCGAATAAAGTCCCTTTAAGCTCCATCATAACTCCCCGTGGCACTGTTCTCTATGGTAACAAGACCACTAATGAAGAAAAAAAGGTTTCTTTAGAAGTCTTTTATACAGAACCTAAAAGTAATTAGAAATCTATGTGTGGAATTGTAGGGTATATTGGACATCGTGAAGCTTATCCAATCATTATCAATGGACTAAAACGATTAGAATACCGGGGTTATGACAGTGCTGGTATTGCCTTATACGATGGGGAGAACATTAAGTTATCTAAAACCAAGGGCAAAGTAGCCGATCTTGAACTTAAGTTAAAAGGCGAAATGTCCACCAATGGAACTCTAGGAATTGGTCACACCCGTTGGGCCACACACGGTATACCTAATGACATCAATTCACATCCACACACGTCTAATTCAGGTAATTTGGTTATAATTCATAACGGAATTATCGAAAACTATGACCCTTTAAAAAAAGAGCTTCTTAAAAGAGGCTTTCAATTTAAATCTGATACCGATACAGAAGTGTTGGTAAACCTCATTGAAGATGTCAAAAGAAGTGAAATTGGAATTAAATTAGGTAAAGCTGTTCAAATCGCATTAAACCAAGTTGTGGGTGCTTACGCGATTGCTGTTTTCGATAAAACCAAACCTAATGAAATTGTTGTCGCCAAACTTGGCAGTCCCCTTGCCATAGGAATTGGTGAGGATGAATTTTTTATAGCCAGTGATGCTTCTCCATTTATTGAATATACTAAAAACGCCATTTATCTTGAAGATGAAGAGATGGCGATCATTAGAAGGGACAAAGACATAAAAATTAGAAAAATTAAAGATGATTCTCTTGTTGAACCCTATATGCAAGAGTTAAAAATAAATCTTGAACAAATAGAAAAAGGGGGATATGAGCATTTTATGCTTAAAGAAATCTATGAACAGCCCAATGCTATTTTGGATACCTTTAGAGGGCGTTTAAAATCCAATGAAGCCATAATAAAAATGGCTGGCGTTGAAGACAATATGAAAAAGTTTCTCAATGCCAACAGAATTATTATTGTGGCATGCGGCACGTCTTGGCATGCAGGCTTAGTAGCCGAGTATATTTTTGAAGATTTGGTACGAATTCCTGTAGAAGTTGAGTATGCTTCAGAATTTAGGTATCGAAATCCGGTAATCACAGAAAATGATGTTGTTATAGCCATTTCCCAATCTGGAGAAACTGCCGATACTTTAGCCGCCATTAAATTAGCGAAATCAAAAGGGGCCTTTGTGTTTGGCGTCTGTAATGTAGTAGGATCATCAATTGCAAGAGAAGCTAATGCGGGTGCTTATACACACGCAGGGCCTGAAATTGGCGTGGCCTCAACAAAAGCTTTTACAACCCAAATAACGGTACTGACCTTAATTGCATTGCGTCTTGCTAGGGCCAAGGGCACAATTTCAAGTTCTGAGTTTCGAAACCATTTAATCGAATTGGAATTGATTCCAAAAAAGGTAGAAGACACTCTTAAATCTGATGCCTATGTAAAGACTATCGCCTCTATTTATAAAGACACTAAAAACTTTTTGTACCTAGGCAGAGGTTACAACTTTCCTGTTGCCTTAGAGGGAGCTTTAAAACTGAAAGAAATATCCTATATCCATGCAGAAGGCTATCCTGCAGCAGAAATGAAACATGGCCCAATAGCACTAATTGATGAAAACATGCCTATTGTAGTAATTGCTACATTAAAAGGCCAATATGATAAAGTGCTGAGCAATATTCAGGAAATAAAGTCACGCAAAGGTAAAATTATTGGAATTGTAACTATGGGTGATAAAAGTGTAAGGGAGCTTGCTGACCATGTTATAGAGATACCTGATACTTTGGAGTCCTTATCTCCACTACTAACGACAATTCCGCTTCAATTACTGTCCTACCACATTGCCGTCATGCTGGGCAGAAACGTCGATCAACCCAGAAATTTAGCTAAATCGGTAACCGTTGAGTAACCCATCCAAAAACAAATCTTTTTTAAAGCCCATCATTTTTTCATTTTTTGTTATTTTTAGTACTATATATTGAAATATATTAAATAAAATTCGTGAATATTTATCAAATAATACTATGCGCGCATAGTTTTATATGAATTTCTTTTGCGCTCCGATTTAATTATATATATTGCTTAAAAAATAAACTAATTCTCTAAAATGAAAACAATCACTAAAATTTTTATGCTGTGTTGTTGCACAATATCATTTGCACAAACTACAGTAACAGGTAAGGTGACAGATGACAGTGGTCAACCATTACCTGGGGCCAACATTATTGCGCTAAGTACCTCAACGGGTACTGTATCAGATTTTGATGGGAACTTTACGCTAACTACCAATCAAAATCCTCCATTTTCTATTCAAGTTAGTAGCGTAGGTTTCCAAAGTGTTACTAAAGAAGTTACCACAAATACACAAACTTTAGATTTCGTACTTGAGGAAGGAACCAAGCTAGATGAAGTAGTCATTTCTGCTTCAAGAACACCTGAAAGTGTCAGGGAATCTCCAGTGACCATAGAAAGAATGGATGCACGAGATATTAGACTTTCAACTTCTCCAAGTTTTTACTCAAGCTTAGAAAATTTAAAAGGAGTGGATGTCCATCAAGGCAGTTTAACATTTAACTCTGTAAACACTCGTGGTTTTGCTACCTATGCAAACAATCGATTTGTTCAATTAGTAGATGGTATGGATAATGCCTCGCCTGCTTTAAACTTTGTAATGGGAAATATGCTAGGTTTAAATGAATTGGATGTGAGCAGTGTCGAGTTATTACCTGGTGCATCTTCAGCCTTATATGGAGCTAATGCCTTTAATGGTATTTTATTTATGAATGGTAAAAATCCATTTGATCATCAAGGTGTAAGTTTTTATTATAAACAAGGGATGACCTCTCAAAAAGCTGGTGGAGATAATAGTTTTACCGATTTCGGAATCAGAACAGCTTATAAGTTTAGTGATAAATTCGCTGCAAAAGCCTCATTTTCTTACTTAAAAGGTACAGATTGGCATGCCAACGATACCAATGAATATGTTTTGGGCCCTGTTGGAACTGCCGATGCTATTCTTCCTTTTAGATCAAGCCCAGGTCATGACGCCTTAAATATCTATGGAGACGAAGTTGCAACAGAATTGAATTGGGATGCAATTGCTGGAACCCCGACAGGAACCTTAGGGAAAAGTAAGGTTGCCAGAACAGGTTATAAGGAATCCGATTTAACCGATTATGATGCAAACAGCTTAAAAGCCGATTTTACTTTGGATTATCGCCCTTTTGCCAATGATATAGAAATTGAATGGAAATCAAAAATTGGTCGTGGTAGCACGATTTATCAAGGTGCCAATAGATATCAAATCAAAGATTTCACCTTACAACAACACAAATTAGAAATTAGAGGTAATAACTTTTTCTTAAGAGGATATACCACTGGAGAATCCGCCGGTAATTCTTATGATATGCGTTTTACAGGTATTAATATGAATAAAGTTGGCGCAACACAGTGGTTTGGTTTATATGCCCAAAATTATTTAGGAGGCCTATTCTTTGGTGGATTAAATCCAGAGCAGGCCCATGCTGCGGCTAGAGTAGCAGCTGATGCAATAACTCCGCAACCAGGTACGCCTCAATTTAAAGCTTTATTTAATAAAGTTACTTCAGATCCAAACGTCGAAACAGGTTCAAGACTCCTTGATAATACCAAAATGTATGTAGGCGAAGGAAATTATAATTTTGCTAGTTTATTAAATAATCAAGTTGATTTACAAATAGGTGGTTCGTTTAGACAGTACTCATTAAATTCTAGCGGAACGATCTTTACAGACTATGACGGCCCTATTGATTATGATGAATACGGTGCCTATATTCAAGCTATAAAAAAACTTAGTGATGACCGCTTAAAGCTTACAGCTTCTGTGCGTTACGATAAAAATGAGTTTTTTGACGCTAGCTATTCGCCAAGAATCTCTGTAGGATACGCCGCAGGTGAAAACAGACAACATAACTTTAGAGCTTCTTTCCAAACTGGGTTTAGAAACCCAGACACCCAATCGTTGTTTATTGGATTTAATGTTGGTAGAGCTATATTAGTTGGTGGAGCTCCAGAAAACTTAGATAGAGATTTACCTGGGACAACACTTACAGGTAGAGATGTCTATTTCAATTCTTATACTTTAGCCTCTGTTATGGCTCTTCAAGCAACTGGAGACCCAAGTGTACTGAGACCTGTTAATGGTACTGGAATAACCCCCTTGGTAAAACAAGAACAAGTTTCGTCCTTAGACCTCGGATACCGTGGCAAATTAGGGCCTTTTACAACGGATCTTAATGTGTACTACAATATGTATAATGACTTTTTAGCTGAAAAACTTGTAGTGACACCAAAAAACGGGTCTGTTACAGACATGACAGGAGTGCTTGCTGTTGCATCTGGTAATGCTCAGGTTTTCCAAGTTAAAACTAATTCAAATGCTGATATTAATTCTTATGGTGCAGTAATTGGATTGTCAACCAAAATAGCAAGGACTTATAATTTAGGCTTTAACTACACCTATGCTCATTTAGATTTTGATCAGTCAACAGACCCTGATTTTAGTGCTGGGTTTAATACCCCAGATCATAAAGTAAAAGTGTCTTTTGGCAATGAGAACCTAATCGAAAATTTTGGGTTTAACGTGAATTTACGTTGGAGCGACAAGTATTTATGGCAAGCTAGTATTGCAAATGCCGTAATGCCTGCAAGAACTGTGGTCGATGCACAAATAAACTATTCTGTACCTTCTCTTAAATCTATTTTTAAAATAGGTGGAACCAATTTAGGTGGTAAAGAATTTCAAAGTGCAATTGGTGGTCCATTCATAGGATCTCAATATTTTGTCTCATGGACAATCAATAATTAATCATAAACTATTTCATAAAAAAAGCACCTTCTAATTGAAGGTGTTTTTTTGTGTTTAAAAAAGTTGAAAATGGCTTCTCTTTTAAATTAAAAAATATATCTTTGCAGCGCGAAAAAAGTAATGTTTTCCATTATTAAAATATCTAAATATTAAACACATAAGTAATGTCAAAAGTTACAGGTAAAGTTGCTCAAATAGTAGGCCCAGTAATCGATGTGGAATTCGGCTCTGGTGATGTACTCCCAAAAATTTATGATTCATTAGAAATCAAAAGACCAGACGGTTCCATTCTTGTGCTAGAAGTTCAATCACACATTGGTGAAGATTCTGTTCGAACTATCGCAATGGATTCATCCGATGGCTTAAGTAGAGGTACTGAAGTTGTTGCAACTGGCGCCCCAATTCAAATGCCTATTGGCGAAGATATTTACGGGCGTTTGTTTAATGTTATTGGAGATGCTATTGATGGAATGGGAGATTTGCCAAAAGCAGGTAACTCTGGTTTGCCAATTCACCGTGAAGCCCCAAAATTTGAAGACTTATCCACTTCTACAGAAGTACTCTTTACAGGTATCAAAGTTATCGACCTTATTGAGCCTTATGCAAAAGGAGGGAAAATTGGATTATTTGGTGGTGCTGGTGTGGGTAAAACTGTTTTGATCCAAGAATTGATCAATAATATTGCTAAAGGACATGGTGGCCTTTCAGTTTTCGCAGGCGTTGGAGAACGTACACGTGAAGGCAATGACTTGTTAAGAGAGATGTTGGAATCGGGCATTATTAAATACGGCGATGACTTTATGCACTCTATGGAAGAAGGTGGATGGGATTTATCCAAAGTGGATAAAAAAGTCATGAAAGATTCTAAAGCTACTTTTGTGTTTGGACAAATGAACGAACCTCCTGGAGCCCGTGCACGTGTTGCTTTATCTGGCCTAACTATTGCTGAATTTTTCCGTGATGGAGCTGGTGAAGGACAAGGAAAAGATGTGTTGTTCTTTGTTGATAATATATTCCGTTTTACACAAGCAGGCTCAGAAGTATCAGCTTTACTAGGTCGTATGCCTTCTGCAGTTGGTTACCAGCCAACCTTGGCAACCGAAATGGGTGCCATGCAAGAGCGTATTACTTCAACAAAAAGAGGTTCCATTACATCTGTTCAAGCGGTATACGTACCAGCGGATGATTTAACCGACCCCGCTCCTGCAACAACTTTTGCGCATTTGGATGCGACAACAGTTTTGTCCCGTAAAATTGCAGAGCTTGGTATTTATCCAGCGGTGGATCCATTAGATTCTACATCAAGGATTTTAACTGCCGATATTTTAGGAAAAGAACATTATGCTTGTGCACAACGCGTAAAAGAATTGTTACAACGCTATAAAGAATTACAAGATATTATTGCTATTTTGGGAATGGAAGAACTTTCTGAAGATGACAAATTAGCCGTAGGACGTGCGAGACGTGTACAACGTTTCTTATCTCAACCTTTCCATGTTGCTGAACAATTTACCGGTATCCCTGGAGTTTTAGTAGATATTAAAGAAACAATTAAAGGTTTTAATATGATTATGGATGGTGAATTAGATCACTTACCAGAAGCAGCATTTAACCTTAAAGGAACCATTGAAGAAGCTATTGAAGCTGGAGAAAAAATGTTGGCTGAAGCTTAAATTTAGTCCACAGTCTGCAGTCCCGATAGTTATCGGGAGCAGTACTGAAGACAAAGACAACTAACTGAAGACTTAAAAAAGATGTATTTAGAAATAGTATCACCAGAAGCAACCTTATTTAGTTCGGAAGTAGATTCGGTTGTTGTACCTGGTCTTATGGGTGAATTCGAGATGTTAAACAATCACGCCCCTATTGTTTCGCTTTTAAAAGAAGGAACGGTTAAAATCAAGACTCATAACCAAAGTGCAATAGATTTTGATGAACTTCATGTTGATGTTGTTCCCTTTTCTAATGACAAAAAAATACTTACGGTTAAAATCAATTCGGGAACCATTGAATTGAAAGATAATAAAATCATTGTGTTGGCAGATTAATATCTTTTTAAAAATATAAACGATACAAAAGTGAGGTTATATACTTCACTTTTTTTTGTTCAAAATATTACGTTCACTTCATCAACAATACCCCAAGTTCCTACAACCAAAGTCAGGGTTGCTAAAAAACAGCAACTTTATATCTTGACCTCAATATTTTTAACCATTTCACGCTGTTAAAGTCTTATTAAACCTGCAATTTCATTCTCTATCAAAATAAAAATATTTACATTTTATGAGCCTAGTTGGTACTGCAATTCAAAGATATAATTACCCAATGTTTCTCATTTTCATAATATTCTTTTAAAATTTCAAAGCCCACGGCCAAATGTGCATCTAAAGAACGCTTGTTACTAGCATTGACTTCGGTAATAATGGACTTAAAAGTACTTTGAAGTTCTTGTTCCATGAAATTATATAGCCCCCTGAAAATTCCTCTTTTTCTATAATTTTTATCAACACAAACTTGCCCCATGATGATATACTCCGAATTATCTGAGATGATTTTGTTTATTTCATCAAACATAGGTTTTATGACTGTTATTTCATCAGCAAATTTTGGATGCATGCTTAAAGCGTAACCCACAACCTCATCGCCATTTTTGGCAATAATATGTGGACAGCAGTCATTCATTTGTTTAAGAATTTCAAAGGTGTGAACTACGGTTAAAAATCCTTCGTTTTCTTTATCTGATACGGAAAGTGAATCTGGTAAATTTAGCTTTTGAAGCTTTAGAATTTGATGGAGTTCTTCATCTTTTGAAGCCCTACAATATGTTATTTCATTGCTTTGCATGTAACCAATTTAATCTGTTTTGAATCATCTCATTTGAAGCTGCCTCTTTATCCATTAAAGATAAATAGTACATTTTTTCGGGTCTTAAAGTAACAACAACTTCTTCAATTTTTTCATAACGCAAGTAACTAATTTTAACCTTTTCTCCAATTTTATATTTATTCAATATCATCTCAGCAGTCACCATTTCATTGATATCAAACGTCCCCACCTTGATAATTTTATCCCCTTTTTGAAATCCAGCAAAATATGCCATTGAACCTATTCTAGGGTTGCTTATTATCTTTTGATACCTCACATCTGCACCAAATACCACTTTACTTTCATCTCCTTTTAAATCAATGCCAACATATTTGAATAGTCTTTCATAATCGGGCATGTCACTTTTATAAATATAATTATTGAAGAAAAAATTACCCAATTCTGCCCCTGCAAAGACAATCAATGTCTTTTTCAAATCCTCAACAGTGTAGTATTTACCGCTTTTACCATAGGTATTCCAGATCAACTTCATATAATCATCCAGATTAAGGTGAATTTCCCTTAAGGACAAATCCAATGCCAACCCAAGCATCTCTCCATAATTGTAGTATGAAATAAATGTATTTTCCCTATTGGTTTCGTCAACTGATGTTGCGGCATCCACAAAAGGAGCCTGATAACTCATCTCGATGGGATTAAAAAACTGTCTCCCTGGAGAGGTCCAAACCTTATTAAAATTACTCTGCATATCTGTTAAATAAGTTTCAAGATTCCAAATTCCTGTTCTACACAAGGTCAAGGCATCATAATAATTGGTAAAGCCTTCGGCAAACCATAGCTCCCCACTCATATTAGCCTTGGTAAAATCAAAAGGCTCCAAAGCCTGTGGCCTAATACGCTCCACATTCCAACAATGAAAAAATTCATGAGAGACCGTACTAATATTTTCTTGAATTCCTCCATGTGCCAAACTTCGTGTTTTGGTTACAATGGTCGAATTTCTGTGTTCCATACCATCACTATTAACATTGGGCATATAGCAGGCAAGAAACGTATATGTACCATAATCATAAGTTGGCAGCTCTCCAAAAACTTTTTCTTCTTGGAGCACTATTTTTTTTACATTTTCAAAATAGTGATCGAAATCATCATCTGAAGCTTCATCATCATGCAAGACAAAATTTATGGTCTGATTATCAACCTGAAAAGACCTTTTTTTATAATTGGAGATTTCGGTTGGGCTATCCATAAGATACTGTAGGTCTTTGGCATAATAGGTATTGCCATCTACATGTTTTAATTGAGTAGCCACCTTCCAATTCAAATCTTCACGAACTTCAAATGTCACCTCATATTCTTGCTCAGACAATTCAGGAACATACATAAAGGTTGCTGGGCTATTTAAATGAGCATGAGTTTCATCTATTTGGGCGTAAGTGCCGTCACCATGATTGGCAAACAAGGTATAGCTTACATTGATAGTCCCATCGTGTCCTTTTACATGCCATGAATAAGGGTCTGTCCTTGTGGTTTTTAAAGCATGGCCTTTACTATCGGTCACTACAACACTGTACACATTTTTGGCAAATTCATGTAAAGCATATCGGCCTGGTGACGAACGGCTCATCCTAAACTCCACCTCATCGTTCTTTAAATTGGTAAATGTTGCTTTTATTTGAGCTTCGTGATGAATGGCATTTTCAAATGAAATGGAATACTTTGAAGATACTTGTGCTTGAACTATTGTAGTAAACCAAAGTAAAACAAGAATTGAAAATAATGGTTTCATTGTAAAAAAGTTTGTCTCAAATATACTTATTTTAATAGTTCCCTTTTTTATGAAACCCTATGCAATATTCCATAAATTTTATGGTCCAAAAAAACAAATAGCAGGCTAAACATGTGGCGTATTGAATTGTAATTTGCTAATAATCATAATAATAACACTTTAAATACTTATATTCTTTACAAAAAAGATATTTCCATTATTTTTGCGGATAAAATCAATCAACAATGATCAATAAAATTTTGATAATCACAATGAGCCTTTTCGTGACTCCTACCCTTTTTTCACAGGTAGCACCTAAAGAGGAACAATTAGACTCTGTGCTAATTACATCGAGTCGTATTGACCTGCCATTTAAGGAAAACTCTAGGACTATTACAATAATCACTTCTGAACAAATCAAAAATAGTGCTGCAACCAATGTTGCAGATTTGCTACAGCAGTTTGCAGGTGTAGATATAAGAAGGCGTGGTGCATCTGGTATGCAAGCCGATTTATACTTACGAGGTGGCGGCTTTGACCAAACCTTATTGCTTATTGATGGCTTTAAAGTTGAGGATGCCCAAACTGGTCATCATACCATGAACATGATAGTACCGTTGGACGTTATTGAACGTATCGAAATCATTAAAGGACCCGCTGCCCGCGTATTTGGTCAAAATGCCTTTACAGGTGCCATAAATATTGTGACGAAAAAAAATCCTGAAAGCGCTTTGTCCTTAGGAATAGAGGCTGGTTCTTTTGGTCAAAAAAACGTAGCAGTAACAATTGGCAGCCAATTGAGCAATTCCAATCATTTGGTCCATTTTTCCAGAAACACATCAGATGGTTATCGATTTAATACCGATTTTGACAACCAGAATTATTTTTTAAAGAGCAATTTCAATACCCAAAAATTGCCCATTACTATGTTAGCAACATTCTCTGAACGTAAATTTGGTGCCAATGGTTTTTACGCCAGTCCTTCTGCAGTCAATCAATATGAAGAAACACAAGCTAGTTTGATAGGGTTTTCTGCCGAACTAAAAAAAGAAAAACTAACCCTTAAGCCACGCCTGTACTGGAAACGTAACCAAGATGAATACGTGTTTGTGCGCCAAGACCCTTCCATTTACAGAAATTTGCACCAGACCAATAAGGTGGCTGCAGAATTAAATGGGTCTTACATTTCCAATCTAGGAACAACTGGATTTGGTATGGATGTCGCCCAAGTTTATATTTCCAGCAATAACTTGGGGCAACATAATCGCACCATGTCGACTTTATTTTTGGAACATCGCTTTCAGTTTTTCAATAATACGTTAGATTTAACACCAGGAATTGCAGCGACTTATTATTCTGACTTCAAATTTCACGCTTTTCCAGGGATTGATTTAGGTTACAAAATAAATGACGCCTTTAAACTCTATGGAAATGTGGGTTATACCTTCAGGATTCCTACATATACCGATTTGTACTATAGTGATCCAACCACCCTTGGAAATGAAAATTTAGATCCAGAAGAAGCCATTGCAGAAGAATTAGGTATCAAATACATTCAACATAATTTTTCAGCTAGTTTGGCACTGTTTAATAGAGATAGTGATAAGGTTATCGATTATGTTAAAGAAAACGAAAGCGATTTATGGCAAGCAACAAACATTAGAGAACTGAACACTAAAGGGTTTGAAACCATGGCTAATTATAATTTTAAAATTGGAGCATACAGTCAGTCGATTAATGTATCCTATACTTTTTTAGAAGACGATGTTAAAGATTTACAGGCCAATTTTTCGCGCTATTCCATAAATTCTTTAAAACACCACTTCGCATCGCGTTTGTCTACGCGCTTATTTGAAAATCTCTCTCAAAATATTATCTATAAATACGCTGAAAGAGCTTCAGGGGAGCATTATTCTGTTGTTGATGCCAGTATAAGTTTAAATCTAAAGGCTCTGGAGCTGTCGGTTATTGCCAATAATATTTTTAACGCTGAATATACTGAGACCAATTTGGTACCGATGCCCAAAGGGAATGTGCTGTTTTCATTAAAATATGTGTTAAAATAAAAGCATTGATAAAATTTTCATTAAAAATTAGTAACGTTTTCCTAACTTTAGGTCACTAAATTTTAATCGTTGGCATTACACCTTCAAGACATTCCTCGGGTAAAAACCATAACTAAAGAGGAGTTTATAGCACAATACTTTAAACCACAAAAACCTGTGGTTATAGAACAGTTTATAAAAGATTGGCCAGCCTATAGCAAATGGAATCTGGACTATATGAAAGCTGTAGCAGGCGACAAAATCGTTCCGCTTTATGACGATAGACCCGTTGACTTTAAAGACGGATTTAATGAGCCACATCATAAAATGAAAATGAGCGATTATATAGATTTAATCAGAGAGACTCCAACAAAATATCGTATTTTCTTGTGGAATATACTAAAGGAAGTCCCTCAGCTTCAAAATGATTTTGCATATCCGGACATTGGGTTAAAACTCATGAAAGGCTTACCAATGTTATTTTTTGGAGGGCGTGATTCGCATACATTTATGCATTATGATATTGATTTGGCCAATATTTTTCATTTTCATTTTGAAGGCAAAAAACAAATCATTCTTTTTGATCAGGACCAGAACAAGTATTTATATAAAGTCCCACATTCACTAATCACTAGGGAAGACATTGATTTCTCTAATCCAGATATTAAAAAATGGCCTGCGCTTCAAAACGCTTCAGGGTACGCAACAGAGCTCAATCATGGTGAAATGCTGTATATGCCCGAAGGTTATTGGCATTATATGAAATACTTGACCCCCGGGTTCTCCATGAGTTTAAGAGCTATAGCAAGACAACCAAAAAACCTAAGTAAAGCCATTTATAATATTTTTATCATGCGCCATTTTGATAATGGTATGCGACGCCTTAAAGGTCAAAAATGGATTGATTGGAAAAATGAGCAGGCTGTGATTAGAACCCATAAAAAAGCGCTTATTTAACGATCTCATTAACTTTGTCATAAACCAAATAAGATTCCCAACCTCGATATAATAAATAATCGGCTAATTTCTTTTTTTTCTTTAAAATATTGGTCTCTCTTATAGATGATAATTTTTTATTGGCTAAACCATTAAAAGTCTCGATGTATTCGTCATCATCTATAGCACTCATCGCTAGATTTATATTGTATTTGGAAATTTCTTTTTGCTTGAGCTCCTGAATCAATCGGCGTTTCCCCCATTTCTTGATTTTAAACTTCCCACTTACAAAGGATTTTGCAAAACGTTCTTCATTCAAAAAGTTATGCTCCAACAAATGTCCAATGACCATATCAATAGCTTCAGGAATCATGTACATATCTCTCAGTTTCTGCTGGACTTCTTTATGACAACGTTCTTGATAGGCACAGTAATGCTCAAGTTTTTTTTTAGCTTCGGTAAGCGTGTAGGTTTGCCTTTGATACATAGCATAAAAATAGTGACATTTTGTTAATAATTTAGTTTTGTAACCTGTTGACTGTTAGATATTTTAATTTATATTTAATATCTATTTTGCAAAATTAATAGAATCCCTCTATGATCATAAGACAATCCCTCATTGTTTTTGTGTCACTGTGTGCCAGCTCTATAGGGTTTGGGCAAATTTCTATTACTGGTTTAGGTGCCGGAAATACCTATACACAAGATTTTAATTCATTAGCTATTGGTGGATCATCTACTTTAGTGCCTATAGGTTGGAGTTTTTCAGAATCAGGTACAAACGCAAATACAACTTATTCTGCTGGGGCAGGAAACAGCATCGCAGGCGACACCTATAGTTTTGGAATAGCTTCAAATACTGAAAGAAGTTTTGGAGGTTTACAATCTGGAACTTTAACACCAACTATTGGAGTCAGTTTTACAAATGATACTGGGACAATAATTACCGAGTTAACTATATCTTACACTGGAGAGCAATGGAGACTTGGTGCTACAGGAAGAGTAGATCAATTGGATTTTCAATACAGCCTGAACGCAACTTCATTAACAACTGGTACATGGACAGACGAAAATAATTTAGATTTTACCGCACCTATTACTGCAGGAACTGTAGGGGCTTTAGATGGAAATCTAGTCAACAATAGAACTTCAAAAGCCTTTACAATTACAGGGTTATCAATCGCTAATGGAGCTACATTTTGGTTGCGTTGGAATGATTTAAATGCAAGTGGAGCAGATGATGGTTTAGCAGTTGATGATTTTTCAATTTATGTAGGCTCGACGCCATCTCCTGAACTTCAATTAGTAGACAATACTACTACCTATCAAAATTGCGGTTATACCATAAATTTCGGTTCACAGGCCTTATCAACCCAAACAGATTTAACGTTCGATATCAAAAATTTGGGGAGCCTAGATTTAATTATAAGTTCATTTGATATAACGGGAGATTATACCGTTCTTTCGCCAATAAGTCCTTTTACAATAACTTCTGGAAACAGTCAAACTATTACTGTTAGATATACACCAACCATAGACGGAACAAGGTCTGGAACACTAACAATTAATAATAACGATTCTAATGAAGGAAGTTGTGTAGTAAATCTAACAGGAGTCGGTTATACTCCTGCCCCCGAAATTGATGTTGAAAAAAACACCAACGCCTCTATACCCAATGGTTCAGTGGCGAGCATAGGATTTAACACGGTATTTGCAACCACTACTATTGGGAGCTCTACCTCGCCTAAAACTTTTTATGTTCATAATGAAGGTACCGCAAACTTAATAGTCTCTAGTATAGTTTCGAGTAATCCTACAGAGTTTAGTGTCTCCCCTAATCCTGCAACAATAGTTTTGGCACCAGGTGAACTTGCTGTATTTGAAATTACTTTTATGCCCAATTCAGCATCGCCTCCATTAAGGACTGCAACAATAACCCTTGCGAATAATGACAGTGATGAAGGTTCATATACCTTTAAAGTGCAAGGAAATGCAAATTGCGCCGCTGGCTCATTATCAATCTCTCCTCAAAGCGGACCTGTTGGAACTGTAATTACCATAGTAGGAACAAATTTTGGTGGATTAACCACAGCCCTATTAAATAGTACACCAGCAGTAGTTAATGTTATTTCATCAACCACTATTGAGGTTACTGTTCCAGCAAATTCAACTACAGGTAGCCTTGAAATTAGCAACGATATTGGTTGTAAAGGCTCTGCTTTTTTTGTTGTGATTGATAACTACATTTCAGGCTGTGAAGGAAGTGGCACTTTTCCATCAGATTTATTTATAAGTGAAGTGACTGATAAAGGAACCGGATCACATTCATATATCGAGATTTTCAATGGTACAGGAGCTCCAATTGATTTGACCGCAGGTAATTATCAAATCAGAATTCATAACAATGGAAATGCAACGCCAACTGGAACCATTAATCTCACTGGTACTATTGGTAATAATTCGGTGGTTGTTGTAGCTATTGGTGGAACAAATGCTACAGATCCAGAAGGGGGCTATATTGCACAATTTTTTAGTGCCACAAGTGGAATAAATGATGACGACCATATTAGGCTCTATAAAAACACAGCATGGATCGACCTATGGGGAGACACAACGGGTACAGCATTTACCGTAGCTTCAAAAGATTACACTTATAGAAGAAAAAAATCAGGAATCACCGCTCCAAGTACCGCTTGGAATGCGACAGATTGGAAAGCCTTTACGCCTGTAAGTTACAGCGATATTGGGCTATTTGATTTCTCAATAGGAACACCACCTTCCGTGGCTTCAGGACCTATACTTGCTTCTAGTTGTTATACAGCAACAATTAATGTTACTGGTGCTGAAGGTACTGATCCAGCGGGATTAGCATACCAATGGTTTTATTTAGCTCCAGGAAATCCTGGATGGACAATGGCTACAAATGGTTCTATATATAAAGACGTAACAGCTGCAACTTTAGACATTTTAAATACTTCTAGTTTAGAAGGCTATCAGTTTTATTGCCAGATAAGAGAAGATGATCCCAGTTGTTATACAGCGAGTCAAGCCATTCGATTGACCTTGCCCATTACCACTTGGACAAGTAGTGGATGGACTAAGGGCTCCCCAAATCTTGATACTATCGCTATTATGAATTGGAATTATAATACAGGAATTGATGGCAATTTTAGAGCTTGTAACCTAACCGTGAATAATGATGGTATGGGTGGGTATTATACTCTAATCATTGCCGATAACACCTATGTTGAAGTTGAAAACAATTTAATTGTAAATGGTAAACTTATTGTAACTCCAAAGGGTTCGTTTGTTCAAAACAATGATGGTACAACAGTTACTGTTGTAGACAAAACCAGTATTACTGTAGAAAAAGAAACGGCTCCTATGTATAATTGGTATGAATATACCTACTGGAGCTCTCCAGTAACTGGCGAAACAATTGACCGTGCTTTAGCAGATGCATCACCTAACAGACGTTTTTTGTTTAATGCCAAAAATTATAGAGACTCCTTTTATGAGGTTAACAATGATAATACTGCCACATTGGGGCAAGATGATATAGATGACGACGCCAATGTTTGGTCTTTGGTTCCGGGTTCCGATGTCATGGTACCTGGTGTTGGTTACGCTTCCACCCATAGGGCAACTGTTTTTATTGGCCCTGGATCTCCTCCCTACCAATTTAAATATGTATTTCAAGGTCCATTTAATGATGGTATTATAGAAGTCCCCATTTATAGAAATGATGCTGAGCTCGATGACAACAACTGGAATTTTATAGGAAATCCATACCCCTCAGCAATCAGTACAAAAAAATTCTTTGAAGAAAATGTAACCAAAAATCCAAAAATTGGAGGCGCTATTTATTTATGGTCACAAAACACAGCGCCATCATCATTAGCCAATGGTAACGAACAATTAAATTTCTCATCTTCAGATTATGCCATTATTAATGAAACAACAGCCATTTCTGGTGGAGATGGTGTTAATGGCGTGTCTCCTATTATTGGCCCTGGGCCAGATTTTGATAGTTATATACCATCAGGTCAAGGTTTCTTTGTAACCATGTCCAATACAAGCCCGTCCAGTCTATATTCTGGGCAAATAGACTCTACTCACGTACGATTTAATAACGGGATGAGAGCGAAGGAATCCGCAGCCAATTCTCAGTTTTTTAGAACTTCAAACCCATATCAAGACAATACATTATGGTTGAATTTAACTTCTGATAACGGTGTGTTTAGTCAAATAGCCATTGGCTATGTAAAAAAAGCAACAGATGGTTATGATGGGGAGCATTTTGATGCTCCTAGAAATAAGTCAACAAATTCGACTATTTTATATTCCATCATAAAGGGATGTTCAAAAAAATTCGCTATTCAGGGCAAAAGTAATCAAAGCCTTTGCGATGAAGAAGTTATTCAACTTGGTTTTGACACGACAATAAATGTTCCAACACTTTATAAAATTTCGAAGGTTAAGATTCAAGGTGATTTTTTAAAAGAACATACTATTTATTTAAAAGATAAGTTTCTACAATTGATTCATGACCTTGATACTTCAGATTATGCTTTTACTTCAGAAGTCGGTGAATTTAAAGATCGTTTTGAACTTGTTTTCCAATCTGAAACGCTTTCGGATTTAGAAGCTCAAATCAACTCCAATAACCTCTCCATCATGGAGCTGAAGGATGGGCGAATTCAAATCAACTCCAATAGCAATCTCCGCATTAATTCGGTTAAAATAATGGATATATTAGGCAAGTCACTGTATCAATTAAAAGGCACAAGTCCCTCTGAAATTTATACTTTAACCAATTTAAGTCAATCTACTTTTATTGCATTAATCGAATTGTCAAATGGTCAAGTAGTAACCAAAAGAACCGTAAAAAGAAGGTAACTTTTCAGTCTACAAAACATATTTTAAGGAGACTATCAAATTTCTACCTGGTGAAGCAATCCCAGAAGAGTAGGTTTTATACCGTTGATCTGTTATATTCTCTAAACTAGCCGTTATTGTAGCTGTATCTGAGAGCTGATATTGGGTTTTAAAATTAAGAGTATACCACGAAGGAGCATAAGGGTTTCCGTTACTATCCAATGCATAGATATAATCCTTCTCTAATTCTGAAGGTGCTAATTGATAAAACGATAACTCATTATTATATTCAGCAAAAGCATCAAATTGAAATTTATTTTTCCGCCAGACAAGATGTGTATTTCCAAAATTTGGTGCTGCATGTCTTACTGGCATTTCTATACCGTTTTCTTCTTCAGTACCTCCTATAATATTATATTGGGATGTTAATTTCAAAGATTTAGTGAAATTTGCTTGTATACCTACTTCAAATCCATAAATCCAGGCTTTAGAAGCATTTTGTATGGCTTGAACATTACTCAGTTCTCCATCATACAGAATCTCTGTTTGCCCATTTAATGAAAAATCTCGTCTCACTAACGCATTGTCCAAAAACGTGTAATACGTAGCCATATCGGCAATAAAAACATTCTCAAAATTCAGTTTTAAACCCAGTTCACCACCATAGGCGTATTCTGGTTTAAGATTATTGTTTGGCACTACTACAGAACCCGGTTCAGAATCGAACACCTTACCTACATCATCAATATTTGGTGCCCTAAATGCCGACGATGCATTTAATTTCCATTGCACTATATCGTTGGGCAACCAACTTATTCCTGCCGTCCCAGAAAAAGCTCCTGCATTTATAGAAACCTTTTCAAAAGGCAAGTTTAAGTATCGATTGTTTTCAGAAAAATTAGCGTGGATGAGTACGTGATTATACCTTAGTCCCGACTGAAAAATAAATTTTGAGTTGGGTTTGTATTTAACACTCATATAAGCTGCAAGGGATTGCCAATCAGAGCCATTAGGGTATCTTGAAACGGTAGATATTGATGTATTATTTAAAATATTTGCTTCCTCTCCTGTTGAATTGACCTTATTATAAAGATATTCTACACCATAAAATAGTTCGGTTTTAGGGCTTAATTGTTTTTCTAGATCTGCATTAAAAGTAAAAGCGTCAACTGCTTCTTCTCTAATATTCCTTATTTCGGATTTAAAGTCTCTATCAAATCTACTTTCCTGAAAATTTTGATAAGCCAAAGTGAGTTTTGCCTTATCATATAAATTGGATTTACTACTTAATTTGGTGAGTTGGAGGTTCCCCATAAACCAACGTTGAGGACCATAATTCCACTCGGCTGAACGGAGTTTATTACGACGGTATCTTATAAGTCGGTCATATCTGGAATAACTTGACGTTGTGCTATAAAAAAGCCCTAAATCAAAACTTAAATTGTCTTCAGGCTCATAATGTGCCTTTTGCATTAAATTAACCTGATTATAACCCGTAGGCCTTTGTATTAGTGGGTTATCGTTTTCAATAATCAAATCTTCACCATGTACTGTCTTAACATATTCGGGTCTTAAATAATCATCCGGACCGTGGCTACCCATTCTTAAATCATCAAAATCCGTATAACTAATGCTACTTAAAAACGCCCATTTTTTAAACCCAAAATTAAAGTCTACATGTCCAGTTTTTTCAGAATTTGCGGATGCATATCGCACAAGAGTGTTAGCCTTAAAATATAAAGAATCCTTATATGACAATTGAGGTTTTTGGGTATAGAAACTCATAACACCACCAATTGCGTCGCTTCCGTATACTACTGAACCCGCACCAAGAGTGATCTCGGTGTTTTGTATTGTAAAGGGATCAATAGAAATCACATTTTGCAGATTTCCTCCTCTAAAAATGGCGTTGTTCATCCTTACGCCATCCACAGTAATCAAAAGTCTATTGGTTGAAAACCCCCTAATCATTGGACTTCCGCCACCAAGTTGACTTTTTTGAATATATACATTTCCAGAATTCTCCAGTAGATCAGCACTGGTTTGCGGATTTGAAAATTGAATTTCCTTAGCGTTTATATTGATTATTTTTTGAGGAATTTCGTTCCTATTTTGTTCAAATTTTGAAGCCGAAATAACAATTTCCTTTAAATCCTCCACCTTCATTTCTAGATATACTATATAGCTATTTGAAGCAATTGTGGATTTTTTTAAAGTTTTTAATTCATATAAAGGGTTCAGAAAATAAAGTGTTTCGTTTGCTGCAAATAGTTCTAATGAAGCTTCTCCATCTATATTTGTAGTTACCGTTTTTGTTTTATTATGGTTGTAAATTGTAACTCCGTGAATTCGGTTTTGAGTGTTGTCTTCTAAAACTTTTACTTGTTGAGCCTCAAATACAGTTGAACTAAAAAGGCATAACAAAACTAGTAAGAACTTAATTTTCATTTTTAATAGTTGGTCGTAGGTTATTAATTAAATATTTGATTAAATATTTGGAGTGATTTTGGTTTTTTAAAATCGCCCAATTGTAATTCAAAATAAAGCAATAACATGTTTAAAAATGAATGCCTTTGCTTCGAATTTAATTTAATCGTATTAAGCCTATCAAAATTTATGCCTAACAGCTGTTTAAGAAGGTCTAAATTTTCGCCTGAAATCGAATAACGCACATCCTTTTTAGGCTCAAATAAACCATTGCTCAAATTAAAGTATGGATTGGTCTTATTTTGATCATCTGGATAAAACCCAAGGAATTTGGTTAATTGGATCAAAAACAACAAATGAAAATTTGAAAATTCCGCTTCATAATCTAGACATCGTAGGCTATTCTCTATGAAAAGATACAGCTGTTCATTCTGCTCCTCTTCTTTAAGTACGGATGAAAGCACTTCGGACAAAAACATCACAATGGCACTTTTTAAAACATCGGTATGCAGTGTTTTATAAAGATAATCGATCCTGACTTCTTTGATGCTTTGTAAGGAACGATTCGCTCTAAACTGTTCGTCTATCAACACTAAAGATAAGGGTTGGAAATAGGCTGTTTTTGAACTTCCTTTTTGGGTTTTTAAAGCGCCCCTAATAAGGTAGCTAACAACACCCCTTTGTTTTGTATAACATTTTACTATTAAATCGTTATCGCGATAGTTTAGTTTTGAAAGAACAATGGCATTTGTTTTAACCAACATGGTTTATGGTTATTAATTATCTTATGATTGCCAGTTTTAAAACCTTTGTTTCAAAGGAATCTAGATCAGAAATTAAAATTAAATATACCCCAGAAGCCACAATATGGTTTGCAAGGTTTTTACCATTCCAGATGGCTGTACCCCCATCGATGGCGAAATTATAATTAGCCCTTGACGAACGTTGATTGATTCTTGACTGAGCTTCGGCCACTAAATTGCCTTCAATATCTGTAATCTTAATGTTAACATTTTCTGTTAGCCCTTTTATTTTTACCCCGTTATTTATGTTGTTTAAGTCGTTAAATCCCAAAATATTGTACTCTGGCCTAACGGGATTGGGATAGACAAAGACATTCGACAATTCGTCTTCAGCATTAGAACCTCCTGACAAATAAGACACTAGCCCTTTAGGTGTAGAAATATAAACCTTTCCGCTTTGTGAATCGATTGAAATATCACTGATGTTGTTGGAAGGAAGCGGGGAGTTATCTGTAGTAAAATGAAAAATGGTTCTTTGCCCATCTGGAGAAAAATAAAACAGTCCAGAGTCAAGTGTCCCAATCCATTTATTGTTGGAGCCATCTACTTTAATATCCGTAATAAACTGGTTTGACAACAGTTCCTTTGGTATCCCATCGTCCAGTATAATTATATCGTTGACAGCAGGATTAGGGTCGTCTAAAAAACTTGAGGTGTTGTATAATACTCTTAATCCTTTTATGGTACCTATCCAAAGTTGGCCTCTATTATCAATGGCTAAAGCTTTTACCACAGTAGTTGGCATTTTTTGTTCTTCACTAAAAACTCTATTGATTATATTCTTGCCGTTATTTTCATTATAAGCTATTACCCCGTTTTTGTAAGATCCAACCCATTTTGTTCCACTCCTGTCAACTATCAAATCACTAAAGCCAAATTCATCAAAAAAACTATCAGAGATTATTTTCTCAAAACTAAACGCCTTCCATTGATTCGTGCTTGGGTTGTATGATTTTAATGGACTGTCATTTCTTGCAGTAACCGTCCAAAGTAAACCATTGGAATCAAATTGTGACCCACTAATTCTAATACTTACAGCATTTGGGTTGCTGGGATCGGACAGAGATTCCAAACCACTATTGTTTTGGTTGTATAACGTTGTAGCTTTATCATCGTTCATTTCTAAAAGCCCATCATGGGTTGCACTTATAAATACTTGTTTTGGGTTAAAAGGATTGACAGCGGTATAGGTTAGATTTCTGGCGGTCAATAAACTATCATAAGGAATGTTATGCCAATTTTCATCTTCATATATACTTAACCCATATTGCCTTAATGGGAATGGATTATGAAAAACATCATAATCTCCAAAGGTTAACCACAGCTTATTATACTTTGCCTCAATTTTAAATCCATTGTTCCTTAAAGGACCATCCGGTCTAATTACCTCAAAAGCGTTTGTGTCTGATAAGAATGTTCTCAAGACTCCAAAACTTGAAGTCCCAATATAAATATGCTCACCATTAATTGTTGCCGATGAAAAACTGGTGTTAAACTCCTGATTAATGGATGCTGTTGATAATAGACCATAATTACTATTATAAACAAACACATTTTTTATGGTGGTAATAATTAAATTATTGTTGACCTCTCTTGTATCCATAGGCAGGTCCTGATACACAAATAATTGAATTAAATTGTCCTTTACAATTTCATAAAATGTCCTATTTGTTCTTACGGTATATAACTTATCTCCAACTGCTTGAATTGACTTAAAATTGCCGGTGCTAATGGTCCGCCATTGTTGATAATCAATAAGATTTGGATTTAGCAATGACGCCTTTTTTATAGCATTATTATTACCACATGCTGCATAGATAAAATCTCCAAATACTGTTGTTTGGCTAACATTGATTTGACTTCCTCCGGCTCCAATTAAATAGGTATCGCCAAATTCCAAGCGTTGTAAATTATATACTGAAATACCATAATTGGTCGAGATATACATCAATCCATCTTTCTCATTAAAATGATTTATGCGTTTAACATTAGGCGCGATTGTTTCTTTATCCAAAATATCAACCACAGATATTACTTTTTCATCGTTGTCAAATACAATTTCAATCAAGCCATTTTCATAACCAATCATGAGTAATTGATAGGCTTCACTATATTTAATTTTAGTAATCGTTTGCCCAGAAAGACCATTAATAGTCGTTATGTTTTGCAATTCATTTGTGGTCAAATCATAGCTAAATATGGCATTTTCAGAAGCTGCATAAATTTTGTTGTTGCCTTGACTGACATCCTTAATATTATGATACGAAAAATAGCCTTCCCAAAGTGATGAATAATCTTGGGCTGAGCTAAGATAAAAAGTTATAATAAAAAGGAATACCGTAATTCGTCTTAACATGTGCAACAATTGTGTTCAAATATATTTATTGTTAACGACTTTTTTTATATAATCATATAAATACAAATAAAAAAGCTTCTGTAACACTACAGAAGCTTAACTCTTAAAAATCCATATTTATTAAACTACTCCCTGTGCTAACATCGCGTCGGCTACTTTAACAAATCCAGCAATATTGGCGCCTTTAACATAATCAACATACCCGTCATCTTGTGTACCATAGGCTATACAAGATTTATGGATATCGATCATAATCTCTTTTAGTTTATTGTCCACTTCTTCTCTTGACCAATTATATCTCAATGAGTTTTGGGTCATTTCCAATCCAGAAGTTGCTACACCTCCAGCATTTGAAGCTTTACCCGGAGCAAATAAAATTTTAGCCTTATGGAATTCTGCTACAGCTTCAATGGTAGAAGGCATGTTAGCGCCTTCACTTACACATTTGCAGCCATTTTTCAGCAACATTCTTGCGTCATTTCCATTAAGTTCGTTTTGTGTTGCACATGGTAATGCGATATCACAAGCTACTTCCCATGGTGTTTTGTCCTCGACAAATTTGGCACTAGGATACTTTTTAACGTATTCATTTATTCTGCCTCGTTTGACATTTTTTAATTCCATGATAAAGGCCAACTTCTCTTTATTAATACCCTCTTGATCATAAATATACCCGGATGAGTCCGATAATGTGAGTACCCGACCCCCCAACTGAAGCGCTTTTTCTGCAGCAAATTGCGCCACATTTCCTGAGCCCGAAATCACAATATTTTTACCTTTAAAACTATCCTTTTTGGTATCTAGCATACATTGCGCAAAATAAACATTACCATATCCGGTTGCTTCAGGTCTAATCAATGACCCTCCCCAACTCATTCCTTTACCGGTTAAGACACCGGTAAATTCATTTCGTAATTTTTTATACATCCCAAATAGAAACCCAATTTCTCTAGCACCAACCCCAATATCTCCAGCTGGTATATCAGTTTGTGGGCCTATATGTCTAAATAATTCACTCATAAAAGCATGGCAAAAACGCATAATTTCTCCATCGCTTTTACCTTTGGGGTCAAAATCACTTCCGCCTTTTCCTCCACCCATTGGCAGGGTCGTCAAACTATTTTTAAATACTTGTTCAAAAGCCAAAAATTTTAGAATACTCATATTTACTGAAGGGTGGAAACGCAACCCTCCTTTATATGGCCCAATCGCAGAGTTCATTTGAATGCGATATCCTCGATTAACCTGTATTTCGCCTTGGTCATCAACCCAATTCACTCTAAATGTAATGGCGCGTTCTGGTTCTACCATCCTTAAAAGAATGTTTTTGCCGTGATAAATATCATGTTGGACTATATAAGGGATCACAGTTTCTGCAACCTCTTGTACAGCCTGTAAAAACTCGGGTTCATTCCCATTTCTTACTTTAACAAGATCTAAAAAGTCTTTGATTATTTTTTCCATATAATATTTTGTAGTAAATTTCTACTTTGCCTTGCAAATATACATTATCTATAAAATTATATATTATTTTTTTTATATTCTCATTTTGAGTATATTAAAATAATGATGCTATAAAAACGTTTAGTTTTTTAAACGGATTCATCAAAATCCGTTTTATTTGATAGTTAAGGCAGTTTTCATATATTTGTTAACAACATTGCCCCCAATTAAATGAAACCATATGACGCTTAATGTTAAACAATTAGCATTCCCATTTATTGTTTTTATTAATATTAATCTAGGATATGCTCAACTTGGTTTTTCGCATGAAATTGGAGCTATTATAGGACCTGTTGAGTTTAGGTCAGATTTTGGTAGCCGTTTGAATGAAAGCACTAATCTTGGTAATAGTGGTATTGGAATAGGCATTATTCATTATATTAGTTTTGCATATAGTGCCGATTGTAATTGCTACTCCGCAGACACTTATTTTAATGACCATTTCAAACTTCGTTCAGAAATTTCATGGAACTACACGAGGCTTGACCACCATGGTCAATGGGTTGCTCCAGATAGAACCAGTGCGCTTGCAGACAAACTCAGAGCGCATCATGGTGTAGCAGAAAACTTTGATATTGGGATGCAATTGGAATATTTTCCTTTAAGTATTCGTTCATTCCAAGCATTTGCCTATAAGTTTGCCCCTTTTGTTAGCTTAGGCTTTCACTTCACGAACTCCCATCCTCAAGCATGGACCAATTATGGTGATGAGAATATTTACAACCCCGCTAATATTTACGATTATTGGTATGCAAATACAAGTAAATTGCCACCTATTCCCCCTGGTGAACAACGGGAATACCCTATTAACTTAGACCCCATAAATGCTTGGTCGGTGGTTACCAGTGTTGGTGTTCGATACAAGTTTACTAAGCTCTCTGACCTAATGTTAGATTTACGTTGGCAGCTTTATTTTAGTGACTGGATTGATGGTTTCGACCATAAATTAAGCTATAATAAATTCAATGACTGGCTCGTATGGCTCAACTTCGGTTATGTCTATTATTTAGATTAATACAAATCCTTACCCAATGGCTTGTTTTAAATCATCTATTAAGTCATCTATATCTTCAATTCCTACACTTAATCTGATCAAAGAATCCACAACTCCCGTTTTTTCTCTTTTTTCTTTTGGAATGCTGGCATGTGTCATACTTGCTGGATGCCCAGCTAACGATTCAACTCCTCCTAAAGATTCTGCAAGTGTAAAAATTTTAAGGCGTTCTACAATTTTAATTGCTTCATTATAATTATTTCCTTTAGTTGTAAAGGAAACCATACCCCCAAAATCCTTCATTTGTGCTTTGGCAATAGCATGATTTGGATGGTTTTCAAATCCTGGCCAATATACCTTTTCAATTTTAGGGTGAGAAGCCAAATATTCAGCTACAGTTCTTCCGTTTTCACAATGCCGTTGCATGCGAATATGCAAAGTCTTAATCCCACGCAATACCAAAAAACTGTCTTGAGGGCCGCAAATCGCGCCACTTGCATTTTGAATAAAGTATAATTTATCTGCCAATGTTTTGTCATTTACAACGACAGCACCCATCACGACATCGCTATGCCCACCAAGATATTTAGTAGCAGAATGCATCACAATGTCGGCTCCTAAATCCAATGGCACTTGCAGATAAGGCGACGCAAATGTATTATCAACTGCTAAAAGAATATTATGTTTTTTTGCAATTGTAGCCATGGATTTAATGTCAATAATACCCATCATTGGATTGGTAGGAGTCTCAACCCAAACCAGTTTGGTGTTTTTATTGATATAGGACTCAATATTTGAAACATGTTCCATCCCGATAAAATGAAACTTAATTCCAAAATTTTCATATATTTTGGTGAACAATCTATAAGATCCTCCGTAGAGGTCGTTAGTAGAAATCACTTCATCCCCTGGTTTTAATAGCTTAATAATAGCATCGATTGCAGCAAGCCCCGAAGCAAACGCCAACCCATATTTGCCATTCTCAATGCTTGCAAAGGCATTTTCCAATGCGTGTCGTGTTGGGTTGTGAGTTCTTGAATATTCATATCCCTTATGGCCTCCTGGTGTAGTTTGCGCATAGGTTGAGGTTTGATATATTGGTGGCATGACAGCACCATAAGCTGGATCATGTTCTTGCCCGCCATGAATTGTTTTAGTGTTAAATTTCATTTATTAAATATTAAGCAACAAATTTAATCTTTAATTCGTTGTATTCAAATCATTACATTATCTTTAAATTCAATAGCCTATTTTATGAAATCGAAAGCTTTGAAAAATATAGTTTTATTATTTGTTTTGGTCAGTTTATGTTCTTGTAAAGAGGAAAGTTCTTTGGAATTTTTTGAGACTGCTATTGAAAAAAAGGAGCCTGTAACTATTGAAGTGGTGTATTCTAAACTTAGCAGTACAACTGACGCATCTTCTAAAATTAATAGAGTAGTAGAATCTGTTCTTGCTGAGCAAATCGCTTTTTTTGAAGATGAGACAGATAGCCTCTTATTAAAGGATGCCATTAAACAATTTGAAGATCGTTATATCCGTTTTAAAACCGATTTTGAAGCCGATGCCACACCTTGGGAAGTAACTATAAACAGTGAAGTGGTTTTTCAATCCTTACAAAGCATTACAATATCAATTGATAGCTACACCTTCACTGGTGGCGCTCATGGCAACAGCGTGATCACCCTGTTGAATTTTGACCCGAAAACAGGTAAATTATATACACAAGATGATGTGTTCAAAATATCCAAGGATTTTACTGATTTGGTGAAACACTATTTTAAAATAGAAACCGCTTCAAAAACTAATGACAATTCTGAGAATTATTTTTTTGGTGAAAGCTTTAAACTACCCGAAAATATTGGCTTTAATGAAGAAGGCGTCATCTTTTTATACAATCCTTATGAATTGGCTTCATACGTAGATGGCATTACCGAATTTACTATTCCTTACTCTAAAATTTCAAAGTATTTAAAAATCAATTAGGAGGGCAATCATCAATTTGTTGATGATTCGTCCTACAGTCTAGCTATGCTTTTTAATAGAAGACAAAACGAGAATGTAGACGATTACCAAAAACCGTTAGTGTCAACGTTCTAAAAAGGGGCAAACAGAAAACCTACAATGATTTCTTTAAAGCCAAGATATAACCTAAATGTATACCTTCATGGAAACTATTAAACCAAATAGCTTCTTCTACATTAGTCAACGTGCTTTTTGTAGAAACAGTGTATTCTTGAAAAGTTTTAAAAACTTTATTATGGTAATCTTCTTTAGTTTTTTCAATGGTTGAAAACAAAAAGCCTTTAATGTCATCCACTTCAGTTTGTGTCAAATCCCGCTCGGTTTTGGTGCCTTTTTTAAACATTTCAATCATTTTTTCCGGAATTATTGGGGAAATACCTGATAAATTATAGACTAGCATTTGCTGTACTACAATGGTATGTGCAATGTTCCATATCATGTTATTTTGGAACCCTGAAGGGACTTTATTCAGTTCTTCTAAAGAAAAAGTGTCGATAAACGATTTTAAAATGGCCCTGTTTTTAAGGGAGATGTCAAATGCCCAATTCATGTTTTATTTTTTTCAAAAGTAATTAATTTTCTGTTTAAAACCTGTTACTTTGTATTTCAAAAATAGGGCCGTGAACAAAATTTACTATTTAAAAACCTGTAGCACTTGTGTGCGAATTATAAAATTCTTAAACCTTCCTTCTGACTGTATTTTTCAAGATATTAAAAAGCAGGAGATTACGGTAAAACAGCTTGAAGAACTCTATAAACTATCTGGAAGCTATGAGGCTTTGTTCAGCAAAAGATCGAAGCTATACAAAGAGATGGGATTGAAAGATCTTGACCTTACTGAAAAAGATTTTAAACATTATATACTTGAACACTATACTTTTTTAAGTAGGCCCGTCATCGTTTTTAACAACCAAATTTTTATTGGCAACGCCCAAAAAACTATAGAAGCTGCAAAGCAAGCAATACATGAATAAACGATCCCTTGCGCTATTTGCAGCTTTTATAGCCAGTGCGATTTATGGTTTAAATTTTACCATAGCCAAAGATTTGATGCCAACTTACATTCAACCCTATGGGTTTGTATTTCTACGTGTTTCTGGAGCAGCAATTTTATTTTGGATTATAAGCTTTTGGGCACCAAAAGAGCGTATTGAAAAAAAAGATTGGTTGCGTATTTTAGCCTGCGCTTTTTTTGGTATGTCCATTAGTATGCTCATGTTTTTTAAGGGCTTGTCGCTTTCAACCCCCATAAATAGTTCGGTTCTCATTACCATTACGCCAATTATAATTTTTTTATTATCCGTGTTAATTCTAAAAGAAAAAATAACGCTTTTAAAATTTTTAGGAATTTTAATAGGATTTGCCGGAGCCTTAAGTTTAATTTTATTTACAGAAGAAACAGGCCAAAATGCCGATAATATTCCTTTGGGAAATGCCTTATTTTTAATTAACGCCTTATCCTATGCCATTTATTTAATCCTTGTAAAACCATTGGTCTCAAAATACCATATTATTACCTTGATGAAATGGCTGTTCTTAATCGCAGTAATTATCAATTTACCAATCACTTTGTCGGAATTTCAAGAAGTGGAGTGGCTCAATTTACCATTAGAAGCCGTTTTAAAAATGACCTTTGTGGTTGTTGGTACCACCTTTATGACCTATTTATTAAACATTTATGCCTTAAAACAATTGAATGCCTCAACCCTTGGCGTGTTTATGTATTTACAGCCATTATTAGGCATTTTATTTGCTATTATAGTTGGAAGCGATGCACTAGACGTTCTAAAAACATTCGCAGCTGGTTTAGTTTTTTTAGGAGTGTATTTGGTAACCAAAAGAAGGGGCTTAGCCTAATCCTGTTAGGATTTACCAAATTTCTAAGTATTAAAACTTTGCGATTTTGTTTACCTTTGTTCAACTTTTAAAATGAGTACATGATACAATCCATGACCGGTTACGGGAAATCAGTAATACAGCTTCCTTCAAAAAAAATCTCGATAGAAATAAAATCTTTAAACAGTAAAAATCTCGATTTGAACACGAGAATGCCTTCGCTGTATAGAGAAAAGGAGTTAGAAATTAGAAAGCTCATCGCTTCAAAACTCGAACGGGGTAAAATCGATTTTTCATTATATATGGAAATCACTGGTGAAGAAACTTCTACTCAAATTAATAAGACTGTTGTTAATCAATATATTAAGCAGCTAAAAGAAGTGGTTAATGGCGATGAAATCGAACTTCTTAAAATGGCCATTCGGTTACCCGATGCCGTGACTACAGAGCGCGACGACATTGATGAAGATGAATGGGCGCAAATCGCAAAAGAAATAGATAACAGTCTAGATAAAATTCAAGAATACCGATTGGACGAAGGCAAAAGTTTGGAATCCGATTTTTTTGATCGTACTCAAAACATTTCGGAATTATTAGATCAAGTTATTACTATGGATCCAGAGCGAATTGAAGGTGTACGGGAACGTTTGCAAAAAGGCGTGGCGGAGCTAAAGGAAAAAGTGGATGAAAATCGCTTTGAACAAGAACTAGTCTATTATATCGAAAAATTTGATATTACTGAAGAAAAGGTCCGCTTGAAAAACCACTTAGACTACTTTTTAAAAGCACTAAAATCGGAGGATTCCAATGGCAAAAAATTAGGCTTCATCGCGCAAGAAATAGGAAGAGAAATCAACACCATTGGTTCAAAATCCAACTATGCCCCCATGCAAAAACTAGTCGTCCAAATGAAGGATGAACTCGAGAAAATTAAGGAACAGTTGTTAAATGTACTCTAAAACTAATAATCAATAATAAAGCACCAAATTCCAAAAACGTGTAAATTGGAATTTGGAATTTTTATTTTTGGAATTTTGAAAATGAATAAAGGTAAATTAATCGTATTCTCAGCTCCTTCAGGTTCAGGTAAAACGACTATTGTTAGACATTTATTAAAACAAAAAGAACTAAATCTAGAATTCTCTATATCGGCAACATCAAGAGAAAAAAGAGGGAAGGAAGAACATGGAAAAGATTATTATTTTCTGTCTTTTGAGGACTTTAAAAAGAACATAAAAAACGACGCGTTTTTGGAATGGGAAGAGGTGTATAGAGATAATTTTTACGGTACTTTAAACTCTGAAGTTGAGCGTATTTGGGCCTTAGGAAAACACGTTATTTTTGATATCGATGTTTCTGGAGGCCTGCGTATCAAACGAAAATATCCTGAACAGACCTTGTCTGTTTTTGTAAAACCGCCCAGTATTGACGAATTAAAGATTCGGTTAAAAAAACGCAAAACCGAAAGTGCAGACAAAATTAATATGCGCATTGCCAAGGCTTCAGCCGAATTGGCGACGGCTCCTTTATTTGATGCTATTGTTGTCAATGAGGATTTGGAAAAAGCATTAGCTGAATCTTACACATTAGTATCCAATTTTTTAAAAAAATGAAAATCGGATTGTTTTTTGGCACGTTTAACCCAATTCATGTTGGGCATTTAACCATTGCCAACCATATTGCCGAATATAGTGACTTGGGCCAGGTTTGGTTTGTGGTAACTCCTCAAAGCCCCTTTAAGACCAAGGCTTCTATACTCGATAATCGCCAACGCTTTGAAATGGTCTATCGCGCAACCAAAGACTACCTAAACTTAAAGCCTTGTGATATAGAATTTAATCTATCTCAGCCCAATTTTACCATCGACACCCTAACCTATTTACACGAAAAATATCCCGATTATGAATTTGCGCTTATTATGGGTGAAGACAACTTAAAAAGCTTTCATAAGTGGAAAAACTATGAACTCATTTTGAAAGATTATCACATTTATGTGTATCCTAGGCGAACTGAAAAGCCAATAGAAACTAAGTTCGACAATCATACCCATATTCATAAAGTAAAAGCACCTTTGATGGAGCTGTCTTCAACATTTATACGAAAGTCAATAAAGGAAGGTAAAAACGTAAGACCTATGTTGCCAGAAGGTGTATGGGAATATCTAGATGAGATGAATTTTTATAAGTAACATTCCTGCGGATGCAGGAATCTTATGAATTTATATTAACGTTAGGAGTGGTTATTGATTTCAAGGATAACTGCG
This sequence comes from Flavobacteriaceae bacterium LMO-SS05, assembly GCA_051814705.1. Lineage (GTDB taxonomy): Bacteria > Bacteroidota > Bacteroidia > Flavobacteriales > Flavobacteriaceae > Geojedonia. The sequence goes on along the minus strand of JBPWQW010000001.1, from coordinate 765,779 downwards.
TTTGGCTTGATGAGATCCCTGCTTTCGAAGGGATTAAAAATGATAAAAGGCATTTTCATAATGTGTCAATTGTTCTGTAGTTTTGTTTTTTAAAATAGCAATAATATCAAATCGCGTTTCTAATTGAATATCGTATTCAATAATAAAAGCGTCCATCGCTTTAACCAGCAATTTGATTTTTGATTTAGAAACAAATTCTTGAGGATCACCAAAAAAGTCAGAATTTCGGGTTTTGACTTCTACACAAACCATCATGTTATCGTGTTTGGCAATAATATCAATTTCAGCTTTTTGAAACATGAAGTTTCGAACGATAATTTCGTATCCTTTATTCAAAAGATACTCCGTTGCGAGTTGTTCGCCTATTTTACCAAGTTCGTTGTGAGATGCCATTATTACTATCGAAGCAGGAATTTTCCACACTCATCCATTTATTTTAACTAACAATGAATGTACTAAAAGAAAGCATAGTAAATTAAATTTCTGATTATTTTACACCTCCCATCTATTATTTTTTTCGAAATTTGCACGATAATTTAGTGTTGGAAGCGTTTGGTTTTGACAAATTACTACTTTAATGAAATTTTGAATTTTAAATAAAGCATTTTTAGCTTTCCAAAAAACCTCATAAAGATCTAGCAGTCACAATGTACAAACTAAAGAAACTGTATGTAAGCTTTTTACAATTCAAAAAAGCCTTTACTAATTATCCCTATAGAAAATTTAACTTTGCCGAAATACTTTTATTTTGGATCCATGAACGGCTATCACGTTCTCAATTTCTTATTCTGTCTGGAGTATTGGTGGGCTTAAGTGCTGGTTTGGCAGGTGTTACCCTTAAAGTCATTGTGCACCATATCCAATTTTTTATAAATACGGAAGTCCCTTTTAATGAGCGCCTTTTTGTTTATGCCATTTTCCCTTTAGTTGGTATTACTTTGACTACTTTGGTTGTCAAATATTTTTTTAGAGGCGATCAAGACAAAGAACTGTCATTTGTTTTAAAAGACATATCGCAAAACCAGAGCAAGATCAAATCCAATAAAATGTATTCGCAAATTATACAAAGCGGCATCACTGTTGGCTTTGGTGGTTCTGTAGGTTTGGAAACACCTATTGCTGTTACAGGTTCTGCCATTGGATCCAACTACGCGCAACGCTATCGGTTGGATTTTAAAGAGCGAACCTTGTTGCTTGCATCAGGTGCGGCTGCAGGCATTGCGGCTGCATTTAATGCCCCAATTGCCGGTGTTATGTTTGCCTTTGAAATATTACTCACAGGTTTGGTGTTTACAGATTTTATTCCACTGGTTATTGCGGCTATTTGTGGCAGTTTACTTTCTACAATTATATTAAATGAAGACGTGCTGTTCAATTTACGAGCCCGGGAACCATTTAATTATGTCAACATTTTATATTTTATGGCTTTAGGAGTATTGACAGGACTGTATGCGCGCTATTTTTTAATTGTTGGGCAAAAAGTGCATCATTTTTTTGAACGGTTTAAAAAACGAGTATTGTTAAAGGCACTTGTCGGCGGTTCGCTGTTGTCTTTATTGTGCGTGGCATTTCCACCGCTTTTTGGTGAAGGTTATCTCAATATTAAGATTTTGCACCAAGGGAATGTTGAGCATTTAATTCATGAAAGTCTTTTTAGATATTTGGGAAACTCGCAACTCATTGTACTTGTTTTCTTGGCTTTAGCGACCCTTTTAAAAGCATTTGCAACCAGTATCACACTTAGTTCTGGTGGTAATGGTGGAAACTTTGCACCTTCATTGGTTGCAGGTGGCTTGTTAGGCTATGTCTTTGGGCTTTCATTAGAAATGCTGGGAGTGCCTGACGTTCCCACTACCAATTTGATGCTGGTTGGTATGGCAGGCGTGATGTCTGGAGCTTTATATGCCCCTTTAACCGCCATTTTTTTGATTGCCGAAACCAGCAGTGGCTATGATTTATTGATTCCATTAATGACTGTGTCCGTAATTGCCTATGTGATCAATCGGTTTTTTTCGCCAATAAATCCCGTATATAATAAATTGGCTGAAGAAGGCAAGATTTTTACAACACGTCAAGATCAAAATATTCTTTCTCAAATCTCATTAAAAGATTGTATCAATCCGTCTTCTTTAGTACTGAGCACAACAGAAAGCATGCATGAAGTCTTGCAAAAATTTAGGAACAGCGACCAAAACAGTATGGCTGTGATTGATAATAACAATCAATTTTTGGGAATATTAAATAGAGAGCATTTGCGTCCTTATCTTTTAGGGAAAAAACCGATTGATGAAACCAGCGTCAGCAAACTTGCCATCAACCCTGGGTTTATCGTCAATCCATCGGATTCTGTAATGAAAGTCACTAAAATGTTTGATGAAGCTGATGTATGGCAACTCCCTTTGTTGGACGAAAAGAAAGCGTTCTACGGTTTTATAAGTCGTTCTAAAATCTTGACCAATTATCGAGCTTTGTTAAGAGATTATTCGGAGTGATTTGTTAGTGAGTAGTTGGAGGATTGTGAATAGAACGCTGATGAAGCTGATTTCTGTGATGTTCACTAATTTTAGTGGTCGGTAAAAATATCACCAAAAAACATAGCAGCAAATTCCAATAGGACTATACAAGCTTCGGACTTCAGTTGTCAGCTATCAGTCTATTTTCTATTTTCTATTTTCTATTTTCTATTTTCTATTTTCTATAAAAAGGTATAATTCTTAATTGGTATTTGGCATTTATTTTTACGGAATTTTTTCGATTTATTGGAATTTTAATAGCGTTTTATCCTTTCCAACCTTCAATTCAACAGTCCGCCCTAAAATCATGGCGCGGTTGTCATTTTCATGTCCTGCATGCATATTAAACGCAATGGGGAAATTATAATCCGAAAGGGCATCCAATATTAATTGTTCTACAGAAGTGCCCCAAGGGGTTGTGTTCTTTCTTACTTTGGACATATCCCCAACAATAACGCCTTTGCAGTGATCAAAATAACCGGCACGTTTTAAACTTTGTAACATACGGTCGATATGGTAGGCATATTCGCCTACTTCCTCAAAGAATAAAATCTTACCTGAGGTATCAATACTGGTTTTAGAGCCTAACATAGTGTGCAGCATCGTCAAGTTTCCGCCAACCAAAGGAGCCGTAACGCTTCCTGTTCTATTAAGTTCTGACCCTTTTAAAGTATATGAAAGGGGCTTCCCAAAAATGGCATTCTTAAAAGTTCCAATGGTCTCTTCCAAACCTTTGTTGTCTTCAGATAGACTGACACACATCATGGCGTGAAGGGATTCAAAGCCTTCATTGTGCACTTGATTGTGCAAAGCTGTAATGTCACTATAGCCAATTACCCATTTTGGATGGGTTCTAAATTTTGAAAAATTTAATTTGTCCAAAATCCTAACGGTTCCATAACCACCTCGTGCGCACCAAATGGCACTTATTGTGGGGTCGTCCATTGCTTTCTGAAAATCTTCACAGCGTTCGTCATCGGTTCCCGCAAAGTGATTGGCCTGACTAAATACGTGTTTTCCAACAACCGCGTGCAATCCCCAGCTTTTAAGCAAAGCAATAGCTTGATCAATTTCGCCAGTTTTTCCTTTTAAAATTCCTGACGGTGCGACTATGGCAACCGTGTCGCCTGCCTTTAAATAGGGTGGTTGTATCAATTTTTGATGTGGTTTTGAAGCCTTATTTTGTGCTGTAAGTTCAGTTTTTCCAGAAAGAGAAACAACACAACATAATGCGATGATTAGTGAGATTTTTGACATAATGTAAATGTACATTTTTTTTCTAAATCGCTCTCAAAATGTGTACTTTTGTGCTTCAAAAAAGAGAACCATGTCTAAACGATATACCATAACTGCGGCATTGCCCTACACTAACGGACCCATTCATATTGGGCATTTGGCTGGAGTGTATGTCCCTGCAGATATTTATGCTCGTTATTTACGATTGACTGGCCATGATGTTGCTTTTATTTGCGGTAGTGACGAGCATGGTGTCCCTATAACCATAAAAGCCAAAAAAGAAGGCGTCTCGCCTCAAGATATTGTAGATAAATATCACGCAATCATCAAAGCATCGTTTGAGGAATTTGGGATTACATTTGATAACTATTCACGTACATCAGCAAAAATCCATCACGAAACGGCATCCGAGTTTTTTAAAACGCTGTACAAAAAAGGTGATTTTATCGAAGAAGTGACTGAACAGCTCTACGATGAAGACGCCAACCAGTTTTTGGCTGACCGATTTGTCATTGGAACCTGTCCTAAATGTGGTTATGAAGAAGCATACGGCGACCAATGCGAACGTTGTGGCACAAGCCATAATGCCACCGATTTAATAAATCCAAAATCGGCAATCACAGGAAACAACCCCACCCTCAAGCAAACCAAACACTGGTTTCTCCCTTTAGATAAATATGAAGCGTTTTTAAAAGAATGGATTTTAAAAGGGCACAAAAAAGATTGGAAGTCTAATGTTTACGGACAAGTAAAATCTTGGATCGACGATGGGTTACGCCCTCGTGCCGTTACCCGCGATTTGGATTGGGGCATTCCTGTTCCGCTTCCTGATGCCGAAGGCAAGGTATTGTATGTCTGGTTTGACGCCCCGATTGGGTATATATCTTCTACTAAAGAATGGGCAAAACGTGTTGGAAAAGATTGGGAACCCTATTGGAAAGATAAAAACACCAAACTGGTTCATTTTATCGGAAAAGATAATATCGTGTTTCACTGTATCATTTTTCCTGCCATGTTAAAAGCAGAAGGCTCTTATATTCTTCCAGAAAATGTACCAGCTAATGAATTTTTAAACTTGGAAGGGAACAAGTTGTCCACCTCAAAAAATTGGGCGGTTTGGTTACCTGAATATTTGAAGGAGTTTCCAAACCAGCAAGATGTGTTGCGCTATGTGTTGACCGCCAATGCACCTGAAACCAAGGACAACGATTTTACGTGGGCCGATTTTCAAGCCAGAAACAATAATGAATTAGTCGCCATTTTTGGAAACTTTATCAATCGTGTTGTAGTCCTGACTGATAAATACTTTAACGGAATAGTTCCAAAACCTTCTGAATATTCTCAAGTCGATAAAGACACTTTAGCGACTGTAAAAACATATCCTGAGATCATTTCAAGCTCAATTGAACGCTATAGGTTTAGAGAAGCACAGCAAGAACTTATGAATCTTGCCAGACTTGGGAACAAGTATTTGGCAGACGAAGAACCTTGGAAAGTCATCAAAGTAGATGAAGTACGCACCCAGACCATTATGTTTGTCGCGTTACAAATTGCTTCAGCTCTGGCAACTTTAAGTGAACCTTTTTTACCGTTTACTTCAGATAAACTTAAACATATACTAAATGTCAGCTCGAATGATTCGACACAAGAGAATCCTATGGAGAACTCATGGAACGATATTTCAACAAAAGACCTTCTTCTTCCTGCTGGTCACCAAATTGGAAAAGCGGAATTATTGTTCTCTAAAATTGAAGATGAGACGATACAAAAACAATTGGATAAGTTAATCTCAAGTAAAGCTGCCAATGAAGCAGAAAATAAAACTATCGAGCCCCAAAAAGAGACCATCACTTTTGATGATTTTAGCAAGTTGGACATTCGTGTCGGCACTATTTTGGAAGCTTCAGTAATGCCCAAAACCAAAAAATTAATGCGTTTAAAAGTAGATACAGGAATGGATATTAGAACGATTGTTTCTGGTATCGCTGAAAGTTTTACGGCGGAAGAAGTTGTGGGTAAAAAAGTAACCGTTTTGGTCAATTTGGCACCAAGAACATTACGGGGTATAGACAGCCAAGGCATGATTTTAATGACTGAAAATACCCAAGGGAAATTTGTGTTTGTCAATCCTGATGACCAAACTGTAGCGAATGGATTGCATATCAGTTGAAAATTGTATTTAAACTGATACTCCATTTTAAACTTTAAGACAACATCTAAACACGTATTCAACTTCGTATATATTAAGGTTTTTAACAGATAAGAACTAAATGATACCCTACAATAGGTTTATAAATGATTTAAATCCAAATGGAAATTATATAATCATAAGAAATAATCCTATAATATGAAATCGTCAATCAAGTGGCACTTTTGTAAACAATAAAAACACACATAATCATGAAACGAGTTATCCTACTTCTATTGGCAATTGGTTTATTCAGTTGCAGTTCATCAAAAACTTTAAGACAATCAAAAACAATTATTAAAGGAAGCTGGACATTAAATTCAGTAACCTATGATAAAGCCGGAAAATATAATGTCACCCTACTTAATGATACCTCTAAAGACTGTTTTGAAGGCAGTACATGGCAGTTTGTGCCCAATAATAATACAGGGACCTATACTATAAATGAATCGAGCTGCTCTACAGGAATTAGGAATTTTATATTTACGATTCAAGAAGAACATGCAGAAACTGGACTATATGACTTTATGTTAAAACCGACTAATGAGAAGTATAAATCGGATACGAATCAAGGGTTTCGTTTAAATCTGAAAGCCTTATCTGAAACTTTAATGCAATGGCAACAAACCCTTATAGTTGATGGAGCGCCATTTACAATAACTATGAATTTTAATAAAATTTAAAAAATTATGAAAAGGATAATACATAAAATAGGAATCATTTGCTTAGCAATACTTTTAACTATTTCTCTTACTAACTGTAAAGCCATTCAGAATGCTAATAACAAACAAAAAGGAGCCGTCATTGGTGCTGCTGGTGGAGCCGTTATTGGCGCGATCATTGGGAACAATGTTGGTAAAGGCGGAAATGGGGAATTAGGTGCTGTTATTGGCGGTGTCGTAGGCGGTACTGCTGGTGTTATTATTGGAAATCAAATGGATAAGCAAGCACAAAAAATTGAAGAAGAAATCCCAGGAGCCAAAGTAGAACGTGTTGATGATGCCATTGTGGTGACCTTTGATGAGAATAGTGGTGTTTATTTCGCAACTGAAAAATATAATATTAATACGGCTTCTCAAATTACTCTTAATAAATTATCGGCTGTGTTTTTAGAATATCCAAACACCGATATATTAGTAGTAGGACATACAGATAGTGCTGGTTCTGAAGCTTACAATATGACGCTTTCTAAAAATAGGGCTTATGCGGTTACCAACTATTTAATCAATAAAGGATTAAGCAGTGGACGATTCAAAACCAATTGGTTTGGTGAAACTCAACCCATACATGACAACTCAACAGCTGAGGGTCGTGCAAAAAATAGACGCGTAAATGTGGCTATTTTACCTAACCAAAAAATGGTAGATGATGCCAATAAGCAAGCTGGCAATTAGATCTCAAAATGACATTAATAAAAAAGACTCGTATCAAAAAACGAGTCTTTTTTTTATTTTATTTAGGCCGAATTTCGGCTGGCATTGATATTTCCAAATAAAGATCGCATCACTATTTTTTCGTAAACCTCAAGTTGGGCTTCATCAATTGGAGTGGTTTTTCGTAACTCCTGAATTTTCTTTAAGGCATACTGTTGAATGGTCAATAGTGGCAACACAATAGATTCTCTAATATCAATAGATGATTTACCACTAGGTTCTTCTTGCATTAAATCCTTAAACCCCGTTACTTTTAAGACCAAACGTTTGGTAAGAACATATTCATCGTAGATGATGTTCCAAAATTCACCAAACTCTTCGTCATCCGCCATATATTTAGTGAGGTCAAAAAAGGATTTTGAAAGGGACATCATACTGTTTTCTATCAAAGTTTTAAAAAAGTTAGAACTCTTATAAAGTTGTTTTACTTTTATAAACTCTCCTTTATCTTCAAAGGCTTTAAGTGCAGTGCCTACACCAAAAAATCCTGGGACATTTTGTTTTAATTGACTCCAAGAACCCACAAAAGGTATCGCCCTTAAATCAGCAAATACTAATTCTTCCGATTTACCTCGTTTTGTAGGTCGACTTCCTATGTTGGTCTTAGCATAATATTTTAGAGTACTCATCCGTTCTAAATAAGGCAAAAACATAGGATGATTTTTAAAATCAACATAGGCTTGGTAGCTTATTTTAGCTAGTTTATCCATTACCTTAATGCTTTCTTTTGACATTTTAAGATTGGTTTCATTCAATTTGTTTACAATTCCAGAACTGATTAACTGTTCTAGGTTGTATTGAGAAGAATCCATAGTCCCAAAATTGGAGCTTATGGTTTGCCCTTGAATGGTAACCTGAACTTCTTTAGCCTCAATAGTAGGCCCCAATGAGGCATAAAATTGGTGTGTCTTACCACCTCCTCTTGCTGGCGGCCCTCCTCTACCATCGAAGAAAATAGCGGTTATTCCATAGCGTTTCGAAACTTTAGTAAGGCGCTCTTTGGCCTTAAATATGCCCCAATTGGCCATAAGATAACCCCCGTCTTTTGTTCCATCGCTAAAGCCCAACATAATGGTTTGTTTATTACCACGCTTTTTTAAATGGGCGCTATAAACGGGATTGGTATAGAGTTCTTTCATCACCGAATCTGCGTTTTCAAGGTCATCTATGGTTTCAAATAATGGGCCAATATCAACGGTTAAGTCATCTTCAAAGGCTACCAATTTTAACATGGCAAACAGTTGCATCACGTTAAGTGCTGTTTGATTATTACTTATTATATATCGATTTACAGCTTGCTCCCCATTGCTCTGCTGAATGGTTTTAATTGCTTTGATAATGTGTAAAGTTTTTAAAACTTCGTCATCATCAAATAAAGATAAATCTATGGGCCCTTTGACTTTAGAAAGAATTTTAATTTGATCGGCTTGTGAAAGCGTGTTATAATTTTTAGGGAAGATCGTACTTCCAGAAGCAATCAATGTTTCAACTAGTGAAGAAAAGACTTTATCGTGGGCACGACTATCTTGGCGAATGTCCAAAGTAGCAAAATGTAACTTAAACAAATGTATTTTATTCAGCAAACTGTCTATTTCATGAGCATATAACGATTGATTTTCTTTAACAACAATGGCCTTAATAGCTTGAAGCTCGCTAATAAGTTGCTTCAAATCGAAGGGTTCATTAGCATCAGGCTTGGTAAAGCTTTCATAAAGTTTTATTTCCAAATCTTGCATACGATCTTCAATGCCTTTAAAAGTCAACTTTCTTTTTAGAATCCTGACATCTCTATAATAATTCTTAAGGATGGTAAATTTTAACCTCTCGGCAACTTTTAATGTGATTTCCGGGGTGACATAGGGGTTACCATCTCGATCACCACCCGGCCAAAAACCAATATTTATAATCTCGTTAGCGATTTGTTTGTTATCAAAAATATTCTGCTGTATGTAATTGTAAATGGTTCCAAACGAATGGTAAAACACATTTTCCAAATACCAAATTAAGCTCACTGCTTCATCGTAAGGGGTTGGTTTAATATGTTTAAAAAATGGGGTTTTTCCTAGTTGAGCAAGCAAGTCTTTTATTCTAAGTAAATCGTTTTCTTTTATGGCTTTGGTTAAATCAGTAATAATTCCTAAAACACTTCCTGGATAAAACTGGGTTGGGTGTGCCGTTAAAACAATACGAACCTTAAATTCTTTCAAATAATGTTTAAGTTGTTTTAATTTATCTTCAGAAACCGCAGCCTCTTTTAAACTTCTCAATGTTCCAATCCCTTCCATATGGTTCACAATTGGAAAAGCTGCATCCTCGACAGCGTCAAACAATACAACTTGTCTTTCAATAAATTGAATAAATCGGAACAATAAATTGATTTGGCTTTCTTTGGTGCGTCTGGCTTGGTATTTTTTAAAAAAAGTATCTACAATTGTGGTAGGATTATCTCCATTAGCATAACCTTTAACACAGGTCTCATGAAATAAAGGCAAAAGTGCGCCAGTTTTAGTAACTGTATTGAATGGTAAAGTCACAAAAATACTGTTGTAAATATGGTATTTTGCTAAAACATTTTGTTGAAATCTTACTAATTTAGGTTGTGCAGACATGTTTTTATGGATTCTAAAGTATCTATAAAAATAGTAAAGCTAATTCAAAAGACATCCAAATGATAAAGTTTTATTAATTATCTAATTTTAAAGGGATAAAATGCGAAAGTGTTACAAAACACCTTCTATTATTGTGAAAATTAATTAAAAAAAACTCTTAAAACAATATTGGGAGTAAACCCTAAAGATCGTTGTTGTGTTTCGCTTATAGTCTCATTAATGATGCGGTAATAATTGTTGATTATATTTTCTTTATCCAAAACATTCCAGATTGATAATCCAACATTGGCATCGGTTTTTTGCCCCAATTTCAGTTTATAAACTGCTGAGATATCTAGCCTCATATAATCTTGAAGTGTTGCCCGATTTATTTTTTCATAATTAATAGCCCCATCACTGATTTCATGACCTGAAATAGGTGTTGTTGTGGGTTTTCCCGAATGCCAATTCAATCCAGCGGCAAGTTTTAAATGGTTTGTTGTATATGTTGTGCCAATTGTAATTGAATGGTCTATATTATAATTACTTAGAAAGGAGTTGGCCTCAAAATCTGGAAACCTATAGGTATTGTCCATATAAGAATAACTCAACCAAGAATTGAATTTATAAAAGCTTTTTCTAATCAAAACATCAAGTCCAACGGCCTTATAACTCCCGTCGGCCCTAACAAATTCATATTGATTTAGAAAACCTTGGCTTTGTGAGTTTATTCCATTGACTTTTTTATAATAAGCTTCAGCGCTAACCAACCAACCCGCCCTGCTAAAATTGAGGCCTGTAGATATTTGTTTGCTCCTAATGATTGGGATATCTTCATTATTGGACAACTGCCATCTTCGCTTTTCAATTCCCAAAAAGTCATTTTGAAAATTAATGACTTGAGATGTGCTTTGATGCTTAAATTCTCCCAACACTTCAAGTGTAAAATGACTTAAAAAACGCTGGCTAAAACTTAAACGAGGCTCAATAATTGTTTTGTTGAACTTTCCAATAAAATTCCCCCTAATACCAAGATTTAGATTGGTGTTTTTGCTTTTAGATTTATACCCAACTTGAGAAAACAAAGCATGTTCTCTCACAACTTCTGACACTAATTTCTTAAATACCGGATTGTCAACATCATCTAAATTTGTAACTTCAGTCTCGACAACGTGATAACCGTTTAAAAAACTAAAGGCATCATTCAGTTTATAATCGAACTTTAATTTAAAGCTTGTTTCAGAAACCTTATTTTCTTGAAGAAACCGCTGAGAATCCATAATATTGGCATTAATGGCCTTAAGCTTGTAATCTGTTTCATAGATTTCAATTGATGTTTGAACTTTGTCGTTCCAGATTCTTTTGTATTGAATGCCCTCTGCAATACTATTTTGGACGACATTACTTTGTCTGGATTTCTCTTCATTGTCAACAATGGTGTTTTCATTAAACTGCAACTCGTTTCTTACGTTTATAAAATTGACTTTTAAATAATCTTTATTACTAATATTATAAATCCAACGAAAGGACGTGTCATAAAAATCAAAGCTTTTATCAGAATTTGTAATGTTGGCAGAATTGCTTTCTACTTCTGTGTTTTGGGAAATTCTATTAAAAAAAGCCTTGTAGGTGGGCGTTTCAAAAAAATCACTGATCGATTTTCTTGCAGCGACCTGCAAAGATGATTTTTTACCTATAGGCACGTCTACAAAACCGTTGGCATCTGTAAAATTAACCCCGATATTACCTCTAATTTTTGAATTGACTTGTCCTTCGGTTTGCATAGCAATCGTACCAGAAACCCCATCGGTATGACTTACGTCGGTTCCGTTTTTTGTCAAAAATACTTTATGGGTAATTTGAGGATTATACATAGAAATCAAGCCAAAAAAATGTCCAGATTGATACATCTTGATATCATCCCAAAGTAATAAATTTTGATCATGGGTCCCTCCACGAATATTAATGTTTGAAACGGTTTCATTAATACTTTGAATTCCTGGAAACGCTTGGACTGACTGCAATACATCTGCTCCAACCAAGCCTGGCAAAATTCCAAAATTTGAGAAATCCATAGAAAAAGATCCATCACTCAATTTATTGATGCCACTTGTAATATAATTTGAAACAATAACCTCGGTGAGATTTTGAAACTGAGGTTCAAGTAAGACCTTTTCACAACCTGCAGAAGCAAGTTCCTTAAAAGTTCTCGAAAAGGTTTTAAACCCTATATGACGAATGGTAATGATTTCATCTTCATTGAACACTTCAAGCCGAAAAAAACCTTGATCATCACTTATGGTTGTGTTCTTTTGACCCTGTATCGAAGCCAAAGACACAGATGCTTGATCGTCCATACTTTTTAAAAAGCCGCATAAAATCAAAGGTTGTTTTGAAGTCACCAGTATTAAATTATCATGTAATGACGTAAATGATAAATTGGTGTTTTGCTGAAGATAGAGCAATGATTCCTGAAGGGTAAGGTTCTCTGGAGGTGGGCTCAATACTATTCCAGCAATGACATCTTCGGCATAATTAAATTGAACCTCGAACTTGGTCTGAAGTAAAACGAATAGCTCTGATAACGGTATAGGCTCATGGCGCTCTTGGGCATGTAATACACAAGCATTAATGAGTAAAATACTGGAAGCTAAAACGATCAGTCTATTGATTTTCCTCATGAAGCCTTACAAGGTTTGACGAACTCATTTCATAAGTTAAATTCATGGGTTTTGTAATAGAAATTAGGGCGTTTTCCAAATTATCGTGTACAAAACCTCCTGTAAACAACCGACTGGTATTAATGTTTTTGTATGTTATTTCTATATTATATTGTCTTTCAACTTCTGCCAAAACTTCCTGTAATGGAATCGCCTGGAAAAGACTTTTGTTCTCTATCCAAGATGGAGCATTTGAAACCGTTTTGCTTCCAACAAATTTCCCATCCAAAATTTGATAAGTATCTCCTTTTTCAAGTATTTTTTCTATTCCATTAGAAGACACTTTAACTTTCCCTTCAAAGCATTTTACTTCAAAGTAATGATTGCGTTGCTTGACATTAAACTGGGTACCAACAACAGTGACTCTGCCATCATCGGTAATCACTTCAAATGTTTTTCCCTTAATCACCTTAAAAAAAGCCTCACCGTCAAGATACACTTCCCTTTTTTTATTCCATCCTTGCTTGTTGAATTCGATTTTTGAAAAGGCATTTAAGGAAACTAGAGAATGATCGGGTAATTCTATAGTGGTTTTTTCACTTGCTAAAGTTTTTGCTAGTATGGTATTATTATAAAAGAGCCAGAAATAAATCCCAAATGCAATTACTAAAATAGCAGCGATTTTTAATATTGGATGTTGCCAGTACAGTTTTTTATTAGATACTTTCCTTGCATAATAGTGCTCCTTAAACCTATTAAAATCTTCAACAGTTGAAATTATAGAAGCCTTAAAGTGCTTTGCACTTTCAATAATGGATATATTCAATTTATAATCCTCCAACTGTTTAAATGCTTCCATTTCAGCATCGGTCAACTCGCCTTTCAGCCACTTTTTTATTAAATTATCTTTATCCATAACTCCTGTATCTACTATATATAACAATTTTTATGGCTCTTCTCCTTATTATTTTATTTTGAATCCATCCAATTCTTTTCGCAGAATACCAAAGGCCGTGTAAATTCTATACTCTACCACTTTTTGGGTAACACCCAAAAGTTCTGCTATCTCGCTATGTTTTTTGCCTTCAACTTTGCTTAATAAGAATGCTGTGCGTTGTTCTTTATTTAAATTTTCCAATGCGTTTTGGTAACGCTCAAGAAACTGCTCCTTTTCCAAAATAAATTCTGGGGTCTCATTGGTATAATGTCTAGGTTTTACTTGTTGAAATTTAAAAACAATTTTTTGATGCTTGAGATCATTAAGCACCATATTATTCGCTACCGTATACAAAAACGATTTTGCCTTAATTAGGGGAACCTTTTTGCAGTTATCCCAAAGTTTTATAAAGGCTTCTTGGGTTTTATCGCTTGGATTACCTTGCTCACCATATTTATAATATAAAAAATCATACAGGCTCTGTGAGTATTTATAATAAATACGCTCAAAAATTGATTCATTACATATAGATTCATCCAATTCTTTTGGCAAAATTTTCTTTTTTGTTCATCAAAGGTAAATAAATCATTTTTTTTCTTCAGGAGTTTTTATGAGTTAATTGTTTAATTAATATATGAAAGAAGCCCATTGATATGACATCAATTTTAAAAAAAGCATCGCTTATCATTTTTTTCATTTCCTTTTTATTTTCTTCTTGTAGAAAAGAAGATATTGAGCTTGTCAACGCACCAGAAGAACAGGTTTTGGTCGCAAATTCTACAATTGCCAATTTAATTCAGCAAACGGCGATGAATGATGGCTCAATCGATAACATTATAGATAAAGCCAATTGCTTCAACATTAAATTCCCATATACTGTGATAGCTAACGGGACAGAAATTAACCTAAATTCCAAAACCGATCTAAGTGCTGTTGAATATATTTTTGACACTTCTGACGATGATACTGATATAGTTGATATCGTATTCCCTATCACTATAGTGCTTAGTGATTTTTCTGAAAAAACCATAAGCACCTTGAATGAACTCAATACCTATTCAAATGCTTGTAATGGGGAAAATGAAGACGATAGTGATATTGAATGTCTAGATTTTCAATACCCAATAACAGCCTCTGTTTTTAATACCGCCCAAGAATTAATTGAAACCATAACTATTACTAATGATCATCAGCTTTTTGAATTTATTAACCATATTGACCAAGACGATATTGTAAACCTAGGATTCCCCTTGAAAGTTATGCTTTTGGATGATACTGAAATCATCATAAATAATCTTAACGAACTCAAAAACATCATCGAAACGTATCGTCATACTTGTGATGAGGATGATGATTATGACTACAATGATGATGATTGTGATCACTGTACTAAAGAAGAGCTTACAACATTTTTGACCCGTTGCAATAGTTGGGCTGTAGACAAACTTAAACGAAACAACAATGATTATAACACCGTTTATGATGGTTATGAGTTTAGCTTTTTTGAGAATGGAACAATTTCGGTGTATTGGTCTGGAATTACTGCTTATGGAATTTGGTCTGCACGTGGCTCTAGAAATGATATGACCGTGGTTATAGATATCCCCGATTTACCCTATTGCAATAACAATTGGGAGTTACATGAAATACAAAGCTACTCAGGAGAGACTAGAATTGATTTTAGACTTGGTGATGCTGATAGGCTTCGATATAAAAAAAATTGCAATTAATTAAACTATGAAAAAGAAAATTGTTTTTAATTAATGCTAAAAAACTGCTTCAGGTAGTACTGAAGCAGTTTTATAATGTTTCACAAATCAATCTATAAACAGATTAACTTTATATAAAATATTATGCGTAAATGGATCATTATATTAGTACTCCTAGTTTTGGTTTATCTAGTCTACAACTACATATATCAAGAACATAGGAACATCGAAAGCGAAACTTCTGAATTTGTGATGAATTCAATTGACATCGCAAACGAATTTGCCATAAACCCTTCTGCTTCCGAAAAAAAATACCTCAATAAAACCATTGAGATAAAAGGGACTATTACAGAATTAAATGATACTGATTTAACATTGGATCATACCGTTTTTTGTCAGTTTGATTCTAAAATTAAAATAGATACTGATAATGTAAAGGTCAAAGGACGCTTTATAGGATATGATGATCTCTTGGAACAGATTAAACTCGATCAATGCAGCATATTAATTGATTAAAAATAAAAGTTATGAAAACGTAATTACTTATTTATTTTGTTTTGTGAATGGCAGCTAATACTTTAATATTTGGAATTAACTCCCAAACCAAACTATATATAAAGCAACAATTAAAAAAAATTACTTAAACTTTAGCAATATAAATCTATTTAAAAAATGAAAAACCTATTGATTTTTCTTTTGTGCCTACCAACACTCATCTATTCACAAGACAACTTACTAGCTGAAATTGATTCGGATTCTATAAGTAACCAAGAAGCCAATGCCGTGTTTAAAGGCTTGAAAATTGTAAATTTTGAATCCACAAAGCTTTTATACAAAAAGCAATTTGTTTTTATGGTAGCCCATAGATTTGGGAGCGTAGAAAATGGTTTCGACAGCTTTTTCGGTCTTGACGATGCTGTCACACGGTTGAATTTCATTTATGCCATTTCAGATGGATTTAACATTAGTGCTTCAAGAAGTTCGTTTCAAAAAATTTATGAAAGTGCTTTAAAGTATAGGTTGGTCAATCAAAAAGAAAATGGGTTTCCTTTTACCATCGTAGGATACAATTCGATTTTGATCAATACGGCATTGAGTCATGACAATTTACCTAAACTGGAGTTTAAACACCGCTTGGGCTATACGGCTCAAGTTTTAATCTCCAGAAAGATAAACACCAATTTATCCTTAGAATTGGCTCCAACTTTTTTTCATGACAATTATGTAGCCATCAATGATCAAGATAATTCTCAATATGCACTCGGTCTTGGAGGTCGTTACAAATTGGGCAAACGTTGGTCCTTAAACATGGATTATGGATGGCATTTAAACCGAGCCAGTGACTCCCCATTTAAAAACCCATTTTCAGTTGGCGTAGATTTAGAAACAGGAGGCCATGTTTTCCAGATGCATTTTACAAACGCACAAGCCATGAACACCAATGGTTTTTTAGGGCAGGCCACGGGCGATTGGGGTGATGGCGATATATATTTTGGATTTAATTTAACCCGTGTTTTTAATTAATGATGTTATGAAAAAGATTATTTTGATAAGTGCGATGTTCCTCATCACTTTAAGTTGTACCAACGTAAATGAAGACGATTTAATTGATGCAGAACCATTACCTGATATAGTAACGTACCAAGCTGATGTAAAGGTCATTATAGATAATAATTGCCTAAATTGCCATGGCGTCCCCCAAACCAATGGGGCAACCATACCCCTAGTATCCTACGCTAATGTAAAAAGTGCTGTTGAAAACAATAATCTCATTGGCAGGATCACAGGTTCTGGGCCAGGAAGTTTAATGCCATTGGGCGGTCCAAAAATGCCACAAAATTTAATTGATATCATCATTCAATGGAACACTGACGGGCTAATAGAACAATAAAACCATGAAAAAACTATTATTTATATTATTTTTTGTAAGCGCAATAAGCGCTGCACAAGGAAAATATCTAACCAAAACGGGATCGATAAGTTTTGAGGCTTCGGTGTCTTCATTTGAAGAAGTCGCAGCAAAAAACACATCGGTCACCGCAATTATAAACACTGAAACCGGTGAGATAGCTGTACTGACTTTAATAAATGGGTTTCGTTTTAAAAATGCTTTAATGGAAGAGCATTTCAATGAAAACTATGCCGAATCCACAAAATATCCAAAAGCCATTTTTCAGGGTAAGATAGAAGAATTGGCACTTGAATCGTCGGCAAATCATTATAAGTTAAATGGCGAACTAACCTTTCATGGCGTTACCAAGGCTATTGAAGATATCCCAGTTACCGCTTATAAAAACAATGATAAGATCAAGATTGAAGGAGCGTTTAAAGTCTTGGTTTCTGATTTTAAAATTGACATTCCAAAAATTGTAAAGAATAAAGTATCTGAAGTTGTATTAGTCAGCTTTTCATTTGAATTACAAAAAAAATAATACGATTAAATCGGCGTAGTCAAATCCCAAATCAAAGGCAACACAAAATAAATAATAAGAGTTAGTAGAATGATGGATATGATATTCATCCAAAACCCTTTTCTAACCATATCTTCAATTTTTAGATATCCCGAGCCAAAAACCACCGCGTTTGGTGGCGTTGCTACAGGTAGCATAAAAGCGCAGGAGGCTGCAACGGTAGCTCCAAACAGCAGCAAATAAGGGTGAACTCCAATAGCCGAAGCTAAGGACACCAATACAGGAAGTAACATGGCCGTTGTCGCCAAATTAGAGGTGATTTCGGTAAGAAAATTAACGGATGCTATTAAGATTAATAACACCAAAAGTAATGGCATGGTGCTTAAGGATGTCATTTGATGACCAATCCAAACGGCCAAACCACTGGATTCAAAGCCCAGTGCTAAAGCCATATCGCCGCCAAACAAAAGGATAATTCCCCATGGTAATTTTACGGCATCATCCCAAGCTAATAATCGCCCTTTATTTTCACTGCTTGGGAGTAAAAAAAGAAGTGTTCCCGCAATGATGGCAATGATGGTATCGTCAATAGCTGGAACGAACTGTTTGATTAAAAAGGATCTACTGATCCATGCCAAAGCTGTAACTATAAAAACCACCAATACTGTTTTCTCTTCAAAAGAGATTTTTCCTAACGCTTTTAATTGCATTCTGATCTCGGTGCTTCCCCCAGGAAATGCTTTTTGTTTAAATTTAAAGGCAATTCGGGTAAGATAAATCCAACAAATAAACAGTAATAGGATACTAATTGGAAATCCAAATTTAAACCATTGTGAAAATGATATTTCAATGCCATATGTTTCTTTAACCACTCCTGCCAAAACAAGATTAGGAGGCGTGCCAATTAATGTTGCCATTCCGCCAATAGATGCGCTATAGGCAATGGCAAGCATTAATGCTTTACCAAAAATTAGGTTTTCGTTTTCAATAGTTTTTGGATTATCTTTTAGTTGAGATACTATGGCCATTCCAATGGGTAGAATCATGACAGCTGTAGCCGTATTGGATATCCACATAGAAAGAAAAGCCGTGGCTAACATAAATCCCAGTATGATATAAACCACATTGGTTCCTACAATTTTTATAATATTTAGCGCAATGCGTTTGTGCAAATTCCATTTTTCAATGGCGATAGCAAGAATAAAACCTCCAATATATAAAAACACATATTTATGACCGTAGGAAGCTGTAGTGTCTTCAAGATTTAACCCCCCGCTTAAAGGAAACAAAATGATGGGCAATAAAGCTGTAACAGCAATAGGCAAGGCCTCTGTAATCCACCAAATAGCTATCCATAAGGCAGAGGCCAAAACCGCATTTGCGGGTTTGCTCAACCCATCAGGATGAAAAAACAATAAGATAAAAATAAATACTACGGGCCCTAAAAAAAGTCCGATAGCCTTTTTAGTTAGCTTTAAAGACATCTTTAATTTTCTGTACTAAAGGAAAGATAAATTTTTAATAAAAAAAAACGGACTTAATAAGTCCGTTTTAAATCTACCTTTTAATAATACTATTTACTCAACATCAAAAGTTCATTACAGACCACTTCGGTGATGTAACGTTTTTCTCCAGTTGAAGTTTCATAACTACGTGAAGTTAATTTACCTTCTATAGCTACTTCTTTTCCTTTTTGTAAGTATTTTTCAACTAATGTTGCAGTACTTCCCCAGGCTACAATATTGTGCCATTGGGTGTCTGTAATTTTTTCTCCTTGAGCATTTTTATAGCTCTCGTTGGTGGCAATTGAAAATTTTGCCAATGTTTTTCCTGATTCAAGATTGATGATTTCAGGGTCGTTTCCTAAGTTACCAATCAACTGTACTTTGTTTCTAAGTGTGTTCATAATTTTAAATTTTTGCGTTAAACAGTTAATACTATCGAGTTCTAATGTTTCGACAAGGCAAAGATGCAAACGCTTCAAAAGATTATTCGGTTGTTACACATTTAAAATCGTTTGTAAACGGTTGTAGTCGTTTGTAAACGAATAATTTGTATATTAGTTGGTATGAAATATGACCTATTTAAGTCTATAGAAATTTTAGAACGGACTCCTATCATTCTTAAGGAATTTTTGTCTCCGTTATCCGACGACTGGATTTTCTGCAACGAAGGAGATCAAACTTGGAGCGCTTTTGATAGTTTGGGACATCTTATCCATGGCGAAAAAACGGATTGGATTCCTAGATTACATATCATTTTGGGGCATTCGAAACATAAAATATTCGAACCCTTTGATCGTTTTGCTCAATTTGAACAATCTAAAGGCAAGTCGGTACAAGACCTGTTAAACGAATTTATGGAATTACGCCAGGCTAATTTAACTCACCTAAAATCCCTAAATCTCACCAAAAATCAATTATTATTAACTGGCATCCATCCCGAACTTGGGGAAGTGACCCTGTCACAGCTTTTGGCTACTTGGGTTACCCACGACTTAGGGCATATTGCACAAATAGCTCGTGTAATGGCCAAACAATATAAAACTGAAGTCGGCCCTTGGGCAGCTTATCTTCCTATATTAAATCGATAACGATGTCCTTTCAAATTGAAACCGAGCGCATAATTCTTCGCAACATGTTACCGACAGATATAGAGGGTATGTTTGAGTTGGATTCTGATCCTGCTGTCCATAAATATCTTGGCAACAATCCCTTTAAACATAAAAGTCAATCTGAAGCTAATATCGACGATATTATAAAACAATATGAAACCTTTGGCATTGGCCGTTGGGCCATGGTCAACAAGCAAACCAATGAGTTTATGGGATGGTCGGGTTTAAAATTCAACACCATAACACTTAATGATCACTCCAATTTTTACGATGTGGGTTACCGAATTATCAAACGGTTCTGGGGAAAAGGCTATGCTACGGAATCCTCAATCGCTAGTTTAGATTATGGTTTTAACATCCTTAATTTAGATACAATATATGGTATCACTGAAAAAAATAATCAGGCCTCGCATCAGGTCCTTTTAAAAATTGGGCTCCACTATATTGAAGACTTTTATGACAAAAAAGCCAATGTTGACCTGCGTTGGTATAACATTTCAAAATCTTAACTCATGCAAAAACAATGTTTAGAATGTGGTGAAAAAATTGTTGGTAGAATTGACAAAAAATTCTGTAGTGATGCTTGCCGAAATGCCTATAACAATAGCGTAAATAAGGACAGCAAAAACCTTATTAGAAACACCAATAACCGACTTCGAAAAAATTACAGAATCTTGGAAGCACTCAATCCAGAGCAAAAAACAAAAACCTCGAGAGCCAAACTAATTGAAAAGGGATTTGATTTTAATTATTTCACAAGCATTTACACCACAAAGGCTGGTGCCGTGTACTACTTTGTTTATGATCAAGGATATTTACCTATTGAAGGTGACTATTTTGCCTTAGTAAAACGGGGCTCTTAGTTGGATATTACCACGAATGTCCTTTCATAGCCAAAGCAGCTATAAGAACATCCTTTTGGCTGATCTGACCTATTAATTTACCATTCTCAACAATGGGAAAACGTCTTCGTTTAGATTCTAAAAATTTGTTTGCAGCGTCAAAAATATTCATGTTTGCATCAATAGTTTCTACATTTTTAACCATATGGCTTTCAATGGTCTTGTTTTCCATTGGCATATTGTAATACCGACTTTCACTGATGTGTTTAATACAATCTCCTTCAGAAATAACGCCAATAAGTTCATTTTTGCTATTTACGACTGGAGCTCCAGAAATCCGATGTTTTATCAAAATGTCTATGGCGTGCTCAATACGTTGATCCGATCTAAATGTGATTAATTTTGTAGACATATAATCACGAACCGTGACAGGAATATCTGCCGTAGCCTTCTTTTTCGTCTTTCTAGCTGCCAAAAAACTTTTGATCCCCATAGTCTTAAATTTTAGTTGGAAAAATAAATTTACTGAAAATAAGCCAATTAAACTAACATAAATTTTTAACACTATTTATTTTGTAATTTTAAAACCTTGAAAATATCTCATAAACCAATTAAAAAAATAATTCTATTTGAATACACAAATTAGCATAGTGGGCTGTGGATGGTTAGGCTTTCCGCTAGCGGAAGAGCTTATTAAGTGCGGTTTTAAGGTTAAAGGAACCACTACTTCAAAAGATAAATTAGAGCGCCTAATCGACAGAAAAATTGAAGCTTATTTTTTAAAAATCACTTCAGAAACCATTGTTGGCCCTATTGAAGACAGCCTGTTGAAAAGTGAGGTGTTGGTTATAAATATCCCACCGGGGTTAGGCAAAAACCCAGATCAAAATTACGTTGCACTAATTAAGAATTTAATTTCTCATATTGAGGCCGCTCGAATAAAAAAAGTGCTGTTTATTAGTAGTACTTCCGTTTATTCAGACGAGGAATCCTTTCCTGAAATCACTGAAGATACAAAACCAAATCCTGAAACTGAATCTGGAAAACAACTCTTAAAAGTAGAGGCCTTGCTTCAAAACAATACACATTTCGATACTACAATTCTTCGATTTTCAGGTTTATTCGGAAAAGACAGGCATCCAGCTAAACACCTTTCTGGAAAAACCAATTTAAAAAACGCTAAGGCTCCTGTTAATTTAATTCATCTTACAGATGCCATCCAAATCATTGTAAAAATTATAAAACTAGATGTTTTCGGCGAAACGTTCATTGCTTCAACTTTAGAGCATCCAACTAGACAAGATTATTATAATTCAGTTTGTGAATCTATGAATCTTGCAGCGCCAATTTATGATTTAACCCAAAAGAGTCAAGGTAAAATCATTAGATCCAACAAACTACAAGACCTTTTAAATTATCAATTTCAAATTAAATTGTAATAATTAGCAAGCTTTTAAGAATTTATACTTTTAATTTTTTTAGTTTAGCCCATTAAATTTTAAGAATATGAAAAAGATAGCACTCCTTTTAATTATTATGTCAGCATGGGGCATTACGGCACAAACAAAAACTGAATTAAAAAATCATTTTGAAGCCTATTATGCACAAATGAAAACGCAAGGTGATATCCAAGGCATCATTAATGCCATGACGCACCTTGACGTATTAGAACCCTCTCAAGCACGAAAAGATACGCTCGCTTACATCTACGTGACTGAAGGCAGAAACCTTGAAGCCCTAAATACTATTGGAATTGAAAAAAATCCAACAGATTCCGATATCAATGTGGAAGTTAAGGCTGTTGCTTTAAAAGCATTAAACCAACCCAAAAGGGCATTAGAGCACTATGAGATTTTGTTTAAGCGACAACCTAGCGCCAATTTAGCGTATGAACTTGGAGATCTAAAGATTCAGACTCAAGACTTGGCTGGAGCTAAAGCTAGCATTGAATATGGTCTTGCAAACGTAAAGGATGATATGAAACGCACCTATTATGAAACTCAACAACCTTATCAAACTTCGCTTAAAGCCGCTTTATTGTATTTAAAAGCTTTGGAAATTTTTAGTGAAGATCAAAATGAAAATGTTGAACTTGCATTGGCTACCATGAATCGGGCCTTGGCTATTGACCCAAATTTCAACTTAGCTAAAGTTAGTAAAGATGCCTTATTATCAAGAAAAAAGGAATAATTGACGCCATCTAATCATAAAAAAAAAGCAGCCAATGGCTGCTTTTTTTATACTAATACGTTATTTATTACCAAATCCTAACACGCTTATCAGGTGCCACATACATGGGGTCTCCTTCTTTAATATCGAAAGCCTCATAAAATGCATCAATATTTTTAAGAGGTTGTGTTGCTCTTACAACTCCTGGTGAATGTGGGTCAGTTTTGATTCTTGTTCTTAAAGCATCTTCCCTAATTAAGTTTCTCCAAACCGTCGCCCAACTCATAAAGAAGCGTTGTTCTGGGGTAAATCCATCAATATTACCAGGTCTTCCATTTTCTTTGTAAAATAATTGCAGACCATCATAGGCTCCCAAAAGCCCTCCGAGATCCCCAATATTCTCACCTAAAGTAAATTTACCATTAACATGAACACTATCCAAAACCTCAATAGCACTATATTGATCTGCCAGTGCATTAGCTCTTTTCGTGAATTCTTCAAGGTCTTTATCGGTCCACCAGTTTTTAAGGTTTCCGTCGCCATCAAAACGTGACCCAGAATCATCAAAGGAGTGAGAGATTTCATGACCAATTACTGCGCCAATACCGCCGTAATTTACGGCCTCATCAGCAGTGAAATTATAAAAAGGTGGTTGCAAAATAGCAGCTGGAAATACAATTTCATTATTACGTGGATTAAAATAGGCATTTACTGTTTGTGGTGTCATGCCCCATTCTTTTTTGTCAACGGGTTCGCCAATTTCAGATAAGTTTTTTTCCATGGCCCATTTGCCTACGGCAAGCATGTTTTCGGCATAAGAATTGCCCTCTTTAACCATCATCTTAGAGTAATCTTTCCATTCGTCTGGATAGGCAATTTTAATGGTTATTTTATCTAGTTTTTCTACTGCTTTAGCCTTAGTTTCCTCGCTCATCCAATCCAGAGCATTTATCCTATTTTGAAATGCCTTGATGACATTGGCAATCATTTTTTCGGCTTTTGCTTTAGCTTCTGGTGGGAATTTAGCATCTACATACAATTTACCAACGGCTTCACCAACCGAACTATTTACAGTACCTAAAGCGCGTTCTTCTGCAGGACGTTGTTTTTGTGCTCCATTTAAGGTTTTTGAATAAAAATCCCAATTGGCTTTTTCAATATCTGTAGTCAAATAGCCCGCGGCATCATTTAAAGTACCCCAAACCATCAATGTTTTAATATCATTTATATCGGTAGAGGTTAAAAATTTGTTTAAAGCTGCCATATATTTTGGTTGCATGACATTAAGCGTATCCAATTTTTTTTCAATACCCATGTCGTCAATCAATTTTGTCCATTTAATGGCTGGAGTCATTTTTTGTAATTGGGCCAAAGTGGATGGATTATTATAATTACGGGCATCTCTCATGGCTACTTTATCCAATCTTGGTTCTGCCAATTTGGTCTCTAACTTTAATATTAGATTTGCTGCTTTTTTTGCATCGGTTTCACTGTAATTTATAAACTGTAGCATTCTGGCGACATGATCAACATATTTTTGTCTAATTTCTTTCGATTTAGAATCTTGATCCAGATAGTAATCCCTTTGAAGTCCGAGACCTCCTGGATAGACCCAAGCAATATTCATAGTACTGTTGTTGAGATTTGCCGATGAACCAATTCCGGCAAAAGGTGCTGAAACCCCCATGGTTTTTGCATATACCGTTTGCATGTCATTTAAGTTTTGAATGCCATTAATGGCATCAAGTAAAGGTTGAAGCGGTTTAATACCTGCTTCATTTCTAGCAACTGTATCAAGTTCTGTTTCAAAAATCAATAAGGCTTTCTTTTGGTCTGTTCCTTCGGCATAAGTGCCCAATTCCTTTGAGGTTTTAACAATATCCAAAACATCT
Organism: Flavobacteriaceae bacterium LMO-SS05; assembly: GCA_051814705.1. Taxonomy (GTDB): domain Bacteria; phylum Bacteroidota; class Bacteroidia; order Flavobacteriales; family Flavobacteriaceae; genus Geojedonia. The sequence goes on along the minus strand of JBPWQW010000001.1, from coordinate 740,587 downwards.
TGTCTTGTAGATTTTCCTAAAATATCAAAACCACCCCATCGTGTTTCATCGTCAGGTATAGTATTGGTTTTCATCCAATTACCATTCACATAATTGTAAAAATCAACTTTTGGGCTCACTGTGGTGTCCATGTTTTCCAGAACTAATGCTGGTGTTTTTTCTGTCATAGCAGTATCTTTTTTAGCCTCTTCTTTACAAGCAAACAATGAAGTTGCTGCCAAAATAGTTACCGCCAATACTTGTTTAAGATTGGTGTTCATAAAGTTTAAATTTAATTCGAATTAAAATTAGTTACTTATTAGAAGTCTAAAGCCTAATAATGTTACATCTTAACAAAACATTAAGATTTCATTAAGAATTCTGTCAATCAACAGCAGCATTTTTGTCAACCAAATTAGCTTCCAATTCAAATTTCTTATTAATCTGAAGATTGAGATTGGACATGGCTATTAAAAGTTCTTTTATGGTCCCTAAGCGGGTGGCTTTATCCACATTGTCTAATTTTAGTGTGCTATTTAATTTTAAAAGCATGGTTTCTAAAACCGAAATCCTTGATACAATGGGTGTTGTTTTAATGGTCTCGGGCATTTCTCTTTTAAAGTCATTTATAAAAGTTATCATCACTTTTTTTTCGCTACTGAAAAAAGAAAAATCGGCCTTATAGATATAATCAATTTGTTCGTTTAGCTCTTGGTATTTTTGCCAGTTTTCAAGTGCTTTTTTGGAGTCATTGCTTAATGTATAATCATTAAACCTGAACGATTCAATATCTTTAGGTGCTATAGTATTTAAGTCTTCTGATGCTTCAACAGTAACTTCAAGATTCGAATTTGGAGCATTGTTACATCCTAAATTGATGATGGTGAAGACAATTATATAAAATGAGTGATAACGCATAAAAAAATTATAAGACAATTATAAAATTCAACTTGTAAATATAAATAAACGGATATTCCTTTAGCATATTTTAAGGGCATATTATTTTTACTAAAAGCATTTCTTACTACTTTTACCACATCTAAAAACTTTCTAAAAACACCCATGTCTAAAATATTGATCATTGGAGCTTGCGGGCAAATTGGTTCAGAACTCACTTATAAATTAAGGGAAATCCATGGCCCTGACAACGTGGTTGCTAGTGATATAAGCTACACAAATTTAGATGTGGTCAACACTGGTCTTTTTGAGATTTTGGACGCACAGGACTATTCTGCGGTAAAAATATGCGTTGAAAAATATGACATTGATACTGTCTACCTAATGGCGGCCATGTTGAGTGCAGTAGGAGAAAAATACCCAATGAAAGCCTGGAATTTAAATATGAGTTCTCTTTTTCACGTATTAAATCTCGCCAAAGAAGGGTTTATAAAAAAGGTGTTTTGGCCCTCAAGTATTGCCGTATTTGGTTCAACCACTCCTAAAACAAACACGCCTCAGCATACGGTTATGGAGCCATCAACAGTTTATGGCATTACTAAACAGGTAGGCGAGCGTTGGTGCGAATATTATCATCAACAATACCAAGTTGATGTCAGAAGTATAAGATACCCTGGTATTATAAGCTGGAAAACCATGCCTGGAGGTGGCACTACTGATTATGCCGTTGAAATTTTCCATAAAGCTTTGACTGAAGGACATTATAATTGTTTTTTATCTGAAAACACCGAACTCCCCATGATGTTTATGGACGATGCCATTAAAGCTACAGTAACCATCATGCAGGCCCCAAAAGAAGATCTTAGCGTGCGTTCGTCTTATAATTTGTCCGCCATAAGTTTTACACCAGTACAGATAGCAAACGAGATAAAAAAGCATATTCCAAATTTTACAGTTGAGTATAATTCAGACTATAGACAACGCATAGCAGATAGTTGGCCAAAATCGATTGATGATGATTTTGCAAAAAAAGATTGGAACTGGAATTATGATTTCGGCCTTGCCAAAATGACCTTTGAAATGATTGTTCAGTTAAGAAATAAATACAATTCCAAAAATGTAATTTAAAGCACATTTTTTATCGTTGCAAAAATACTAAGCCCTACTACTTAAGGACTTATAGAGTCGCAGTTGAAGTCACTAAAAAATTCATAAAATAGACCTTTACCATGTTAGCACCTTAAAAAGTGCCTTTTATGAATTAGGAAGCAACAACTATTCAAAATAAATATCTGCTAATTCCAAAATCCCACGAGCCTATCACCTACAATAAAACAAAATCACTATTTTTGTTTGCTTGTGTATGATAATTTAATTAGTAGACCCCAATCAATACCCACTTATACTAGAATTTATGCCATTTATTATTATGAACTTGACCTTGATTTTAGTTGGCATACTAGGCCTATTTGTGATATCTCTCATGTTATTTTCTTATCGGTCTAACAAATTAGTAAATATCTATTTGGCAGTTATTTTTATTATATGTTCGTTCAGAAACATCCTTATTGGGCTTCCTGAAGTTACTTCTATTTCCAAATTGATACTCGTTCCAAAATATATTTCACCAATATTCTTGATTGTTGTACCCTGTTTATTTCTGTATTTCAAATCTTTGGTTCAAGATTACAAACGGATTTACAAAAGAGATGTACTTCATTTTTTATATCCACTTTTGAATTTACTTTTGAATTTAGGACAAGAGTACTTCCCAGTTTTAAAAAATCAATCTATTGAAAATATCCGATTCGTCAGTTTAATGGCGTTTTTTATTGTTTATTTAATCCTGTCCTTTAATTTTTTATACAGCAACTTATGGAAGCAGGGTATAAGTAAGTCTGTAGACACAAGACATTATTATCTTATCAAAAATTGGACGCTCTTCCTTTTTACAATTTCCACATTTTTATTTTTAAGGATTTTGTATTCCATCTATTCTGAAAAAATTTCTAACGAATTAATTCAGGCACAAAACCATTCTTATATCGTCATTATACCTTGGCTTCTTATCTACGGTAAAATTTTGGTTAATCCAGAAATATTATACGGTTACCCTAAATTGGAAAAAACCTTGATGAAAGCTCAAAAAATGGCATCCGTTAACAATGATGTTTGGGTTTACGACTTAGCAAATATTTCAAATCTACAGGACAAGTCAATAAGTTGTAATATAAAAAATATTGTGTTGCCCTATATCTCCAATATTGAACATTTTGTAAACAAAAAACATCCCTTTCGTAACTCTAAATTTTCACTTGCAGATCTAGCAAAATCTTTAAATATGCCTGTAAGCCATATCCATTATATTTTTAAATATCATGCCGTAGTTTCTTTTGTAGAGTATAAAAACTACTGTAGAATCAACGACGCTCAACAAATTATAAGCAAAGGATTGGGTACATTATCATTAGAAAAATTAGCTAATAAAGTTGGGTTCAGTTCTTATAATTTATTTTTTGACTCTTTCAAAAATCACACCCAACAGACTCCAAATGAATATTTAAACCGACAAATTAATGTCCTGTGATGGAATTAAGTTCACTTTGATTTTCTCACGCTGCTCAACCTGCTTCTATTGCGCTCTGTGTAAGTTTCTTGCCTTAAAAAGTTTAGAACAAAAAAACCACCTAATTTCTTAGATGGTTTTCTCTATTTGCTCCTCCTCTTGGGCTTCCCTCGACTTCGCTCGGGATAAACTTCTCGCAGCAATAGGGCTTAAAACAAAAACGCCACCAAAATGGTGACGTCTTTCTTTCGAAGCTCCTCCTCTTGGGCTCGAACCAAGGACCCTCTGATTAACAGTCAGATGCTCTAACCAGCTGAGCTAAGGAGGAAAATTATCGCTTTTGCGAGCGCAAATATATAGTATTTTTTAGTTTCTCCAAACCTTTTATTTAAATTATTTTATTTAAAAATAGCTTTAAAAATATCATTCCCATTGGCAAAAAGTACCAGTCCAATAAGTATGAAAAATCCAACCATTTGGGCTCGCTCCAAAAACTTATCACTTGGTTTTCGACCAGATACCATTTCATATAGCAAGAACATAACATGGCCACCATCTAATGCCGGTATTGGCAATAAGTTTAACACGGCCAACATAATAGATAAGAAGGCTGTAATGCCCCAGAAAAACTCCCAGCTCCATGAATCGGGGAATACATTGTAAATGGCATAGAACCCTCCAACACCTTGATAAGCTCCTGTACTTGGGGTGAAAATTAATTGCAACTGCTCACCATATTTTTTAAACTGCTTTACAAATTTATCGGTTCCAACTCCAAAACTCTCAAAAAACCCATATTCCTTTCTAACCATATCTACATATCCCAATTCATCAAACAATTCGAGATTTCCACCACTTATTATGCCTAATTTCCCATTATTGTTCACTTTTAAAGGGATATCTAGGGTTTCGCCATCTCTTAAAACCTTGGCAACAACATCTTGATTTTTGTATTTCTCTACGATGTCTGTAAGCTGATCAAAGTATTTAACCTCTTCATCGTTTATACCAACTATTAAATCGCCTTTTTGAATGCCCGAATTTGCATTTTGCAAGGTATCAATCACTTGATTTACATAAAATGGTATTCTTAAATTTAAAATGGGTTGCCCATTCGAATTGGTTAATTTTCCAGCAAAATCTTTTGGGAAATCAATTTTTAGCTCCTCACCATTTCTATCTATTATCGCTTCTTTTGCTGTAATAAAACTATAGCTCAAATCGGCTAAATTGTCATATCTAACCCCATTAACTGAAACGATATTATCTCCTGTCTTGATGCCAACATCATGTAAAGCATCGTTTTGTATCAAGAATCCATCTTGTATACTTTCAGTAGAAACCGTTGTGTCTCCATAAAACCCTGAGGTAAAAATATAGATCATCCAAGCTAAAATAAAATTAACGGTCACGCCACCAAGCATGATGATGAGGCGTTGCCAAGCGGGTTTAGATCTAAATTCCCAAGGCTGAGGTGGTAAAGCCATCTGTTCCTTGTCCATACTTTCATCAATCATTCCCGAAATTTTTACATAGCCCCCTAATGGTAACCAGCCTATCCCATAAACCGTATCGCCAATTTTCTTTTTAAATAGGGAATATTTAATATCGAAAAAGAGATAGAATTTTTCCACTCTAGTTTTAAAGGCTTTAGCTGGGATAAAATGTCCTAATTCGTGTAAGACAATAAGCAATGAAAGGCTCAATAAAAATTGAGATATTTTTATAACAAACTCCATGTATATCAGTCAAAAAATTTATAAGGCACAAAAGTAATGTATTACTACCATTTAGAAAACAATATGTCTTCTATTAATTGGTTTTTTAACACTGATTTATAGATAATGTGTGTATTTTTGCAATCTAATCTCACAATCTATTATAAACATTTCTTATGCTGTCTTTTTTTAAAGATTATAAATACTTTGCAATAGCCTTTTCTATACTTTCCTTGATTATTATTGCTTTCATTTACAACATTTTAAAAGTTGATAAAACGCTACCCATTTATCAGCCTGCCACTGTGAATTCAGAGCTGGTAGACAGCTCATTATTGGATATTCGGAAATACCATACCATTTCAGATTTTAGTTTAACAAATCAAAATGGAAAGACCATCACACAAGATGATTATAAGGATAAAATTTACGTTGCCGATTTCATTTTTACAACCTGCCAGACGATTTGCCCAATAATGACCGATCATATGTTTCAAATTCAAAAGGAAATTTTAAACGACGATGAGGTTATGTTGCTTTCACATTCGGTTACTCCTGAAATTGATTCGGTTAAACAATTAAAACGTTATGCGAAAGAAAAAGGGGTTATCGATCGTAAATGGAATTTGGTCACCGGCGATAAAAAACAAATTTATGACTTGGCAAGAAAAAGCTATATGGCCGTTAAAACTAACGGTAACGGTGATCAATACGATATGATCCATACCGAAAACTTTATGCTCATTGATAAAAAACGACAAATTAGAGGCTATTACGACGGTACCAAACCCGAAGACATTGACCGTTTGTTAAATGATATTAAAATCCTAAAAAAAGAATCCTAATAGTTTTTTACCCTGATTATTTACTTTATTTTTGCTTCTTTAAAATCAATCTAAATAAGCTTGCAAACAACATTAGCACATTTAAAGCGGGGAGAGCATGCAGTTATTACTGATGTTTCTTCCATATATATCCCCTTAAAACTACTCGAAATGGGTTGTTTACCGGGTAATGTTGTTGAGTTATTACAAGTAGCCCCTTTTGCCGACCCCCTATATTTAAACATAAACGGAACCCATTTGGCCATTAGAAAAGAAACTGCGCTTCATATTTTAATTGAGATAACCAATGAGTAAGCAGATTAATGTCGCTTTAATAGGGAATCCAAATACGGGAAAAACCTCGGTGTTTAATGCTTTAACAGGGCTAAAACAAAAAGTAGGTAATTATCCAGGTATAACGGTCGAAAAAAAAGAAGGCATTTGCAAATTACCTCGAGGGGTTAAAGCCCATATCTTGGATCTTCCCGGGACTTATAGTTTAAATGCCTCATCGCTTGACGAAAATGTTGTTATCGAATTGCTTTTAAATAAAAACGATAAAGATTTTCCCGATGTTGCCGTTGTTGTAAGCGATGTTGAAAATTTAAAACGCAACCTGCTGCTTTTTACCCAAATTAAAGATTTGGAAATCCCAACCATATTGGTCATTAATATGGCGGATCGAATGAATTACAAAGGGATTTCATTGGATATTGGTTATTTGGAAACTCGATTGGAGACTAAGATAGCACTGATAAGCACAAGGAAAAATCAAGGAATTGAATCCTTAAAAGAGCTTATCATTAATTATAGAGATCTTTCCGTCAAACACTGTTTGGATACAACTGAAATTGATAAAGAATATTTTGAAAATTTACGAAAAGCATTCCCAAACCAGCCGTTGTACAAACTCTGGTTGGTCATCACCCAAGATTTAAATTTCGGTAAAACCGATCGGAATAAAATAGATCCTGTTGCCAATTTTAAAACCAAATCCAAAGCAGACCTAAAACGCTTACAGCAAAAAGAAACGATAAAACGCTATCAATTTATTAACGACACCCTTAAAAAGGGCCAAACCATAGACTTAGCCCAAGCCAAGGATTTACGCATTAAATTGGATAGAATTTTAACTCATAAAGTCTGGGGCTACGCCATATTTTTTGTGATACTGCTTACTATTTTCCAAGCTATTTATGACTGGTCCAGCGTCCCAATGGATTTTATCGATGCTATTTTTGCTTCGCTTAGTGAATGGGTCAAAAATGCTTTGCCTCAAGGTGCTTTTACAGATTTATTGGCAGAAGGTATAATTCCCGGACTTGGGGGTATTGTGATTTTTATTCCTCAAATAGCGTTTCTGTTCTTGTTTATTTCGGTGCTCGAGGAAAGTGGTTACATGAGTCGGGTGGTCTTTTTAATGGATCGGACTATGCGTCGATTTGGACTAAGTGGAAAAAGTGTTGTGCCACTTATTTCTGGGACCGCTTGTGCCATTCCCGCCATAATGGCAACACGTAATATCGAAAGCTGGAAAGAACGGTTGATCACTATTCTTGTAACACCTCTTACCACCTGCTCGGCAAGGCTTCCGGTGTATTTGATTATTATTTCGTTGGTAATCCCAGAAGGGCGTTTTTTAGGTCTAGGGTATCAAGCCTTAACCTTAATGTTACTGTACCTTATCGGATTTATGGCTGCTATTTTTTCAGCTTATATTTTGAACAAGATTTTAAAAATAAAAAGCAAATCCTTTTTTGTAGTGGAAATGCCGAACTATAAACTACCACTTCTTAAAAACGTGGTTATTACGGTTATTGAAAAAACAAAAGCGTTCGTATTTGGTGCTGGTAAGATCATTTTAGCCATCTCTGTATTATTATGGTTTTTGGCTTCTTATGGACCAGGTGAAGCATTCAATGACGCTGAAAATATTGTAAAATCTCAATATGCTTCACAAAATTTGAGCGATGCTGATTTGCAGCAAAAAATCGCATCACAGAAATTAGAACATTCCTTTATTGGGCTAACTGGGCGAAGTATAGAACCAATAATTCGCCCTTTGGGATATGATTGGAAAATTGGCATTGCTATAGTGAGCTCATTTGCTGCTCGCGAAGTGTTTGTAGGCACTTTGGCCACTATTTACAGTGTGGGAAATGATGAAGAGGAAACCATCAAGAATAGAATGGCGGGAGAGATTAATCCTATAACAGGTGGTCCATTATTTAATTTCGCGTCCGGGATTTCGTTGCTTTTATTTTATGCCTTTGCCATGCAATGTATGAGTACACTTGCCGTCGTAAAAAAAGAAACAAATAGTTGGAAATGGCCCACTTTACAATTAACCCTAATGAGTAGCTTTGCCTATATAGTAGCCTTAATCGCCTATCAAATATTAAAATAAGGTTTTGCCTTAAATAACGACAGATGTAACATGAATATTATAATACAAAATATATTAGTCTTTTCGGCCTTAGCATTGGCTTTAGCCTTTTTGGTGAGGAAATTCTTTTTAAAGTCCTCCAAGTCTAAAAAAAACTGTGGGGGCGATGACGATTGTGGCTGTCATTAAGGATTACTTTTTTTAGCCATATTAATACTAAATCCCAGCGCAACATAGTTCATGTTGTGATTAATCCCAGTACCAAAAGAAGCATCTAATTGTAAGTTATCCTGAAGTAAATAGGTTATCCCCACATCAAAACTTGCCTCATGGGTTTCGAAATTAAGGACTTCTCCATAAGGCTCAAGATAGATTCCAATAGTATCTGTAAAACCAATCCCAACAGCTAAAGAATACGTAAAATCACCCTTGTCCATACCAAAATAATTATAACCAATATTATAACCTATTCCAAAGGTTTCAGTTAACGTATGCGAAATGGATAGTTTGTTTATGGTGCCTAATTTGTCATTCGTTAAGCCCTTAGCTCCTGTTGGAATAATGAGGTGTGACAAAAATGCAATTTCAGTAGTTCTGTTTTCTTTTTTAAACAACTGCACTTTAGCTCCTAATTCCAGATCACTTAGTCCTTCATTAATTTCATTGGTTTGTCTGTTTTTTAAACTTTCAAACTGACTTCCCAGTCGAAGTTCAAGCCCATCAGTGATGCCATAACGAAACAACGTTGTTGGTGCCAGTATCTGTCGTTCCTTAATCAAATTGTCTTTAGACGACCCTACCAAAAACCCAGCTTCAATTTGCAAACTCCCTTTAGTAACGGTTGAAGAACTTTCCGTTTGATCAGGCCTGTCTGTTACAATACTCTGGGCCATGGTTGACCCCTGTACAATTAATAAAGCAATACTAATTACAATTCTAAACATTGATTTTGGTTTTTTATTAAAATAGTCTCCAAATTTGAGCAACTAAAAATGTAATTATAAATCCCATTATTATTGGTAATACTGAAGCTACCGTTGTCCATTTTACACTTTTTGTTTCTTTATAAATGGTATAGATTGTAGTACTGCATGGATTATGTAGTAAACTGAATAACATTAAGTTAACTGCCGTTAACAAAGTCCATCCACCGGCTTTTAAGATCGCTCCTGTTTCACTGACCGAATCTAATTCAAACATCACTCCTGTACCTGCTCCACCAGTGATACCAACAGACATTACGGTAAGCATTAAAATGGTTGGAATCACGATCTCGTTGGCAGGAATGGCAACAATGTAAGCCAATAAAATAACGCCATTAAGCCCCAATAAAAACCCAAACCCATCCATTGAATGGATCATCCAATTCGCAATATTGTCACCACCTATGTAGATGTTTGAAATTAACCAAATTACAGCTCCAGCTGGTGCTGCAAATACAACAGCGCGCCATAATACAATAAGTGTTCTGTCAATTAAAGACGTATAAATAGTTTTCCAAAATCTTGGTGGTCGATATGGTGGTAATTCCAAATTAAATGTTGACACTTCTCCCTTTAACACGGTTTTTGATAATCCCCATGAAGTAAAAAACATAAAAAACATACCCAAAACGGCAATTCCTATTACAGCAGATAACGATGCTATTGAAGAAAAGGAGTCTGGGACAATAGCTCCTATAAAAATAGTGGCAATCAATATTTGTGTTGGCCATCGACCATTACACAAGGAAAAATTATTCGTAATTATGGCAATTAGCCGTTCTCTTGGACTGTCAATAATTCGGGTGGCCACAACACCGGCAGCGTTACAGCCAAATCCCATGCTCATAGTTAAAGCTTGCTTACCATGAGCTCCAGATTTTTTAAATAGGTAATCCAGATTAAATGCTACTCTTGGTAAATACCCAAAATCCTCGAGAAGTGTAAATAACGGGAAAAATATAGCCATTGGTGGTAACATGACAGCAATAACCCAAGCAACTGCTAAATAGACACCATCAATGAGAAATCCATCTAACCACCAAGGTAATCCAATGCTAGCGGCTAAGCTTTTTAACCCTGGATGTATGTTATCCAACAATAAACTCGCTAACATAGACGACGGGTAGTTAGCTCCAATAATGGTCAGCCATAGTACTACCCCTAATATTAAGAACATAATGGGGAATCCCCATAACTTACTGGTAACAATTTTATCGATTTTAGTGTCTAATCTAAATCGCGATTTACTGTTATTGTTAACCGCTGTCCGCACAATTTCGGAAGCGTCAGCATAAATGCCCTCGGCTAAATTGTCATGAAAATCATCACCTATTTGCCAACGTAGCTCATTTGATAAAGCTATAATTTTATCAACATCTCTATCTTTCATAATTATTTATACCAGTTCACCTTCTTGTAATGCCTTTATAATTTGGGTATCTCCTTCAAGGAGTCGAAATGCAATCCATCTGCTATTGGGAATGGATGGATATAGTTTTTCAAGTTCGGAGCTTAATTGTTTAACCGCTTTATTTATATGTTCTGGAACATTTTTGATGCGATGTGGTTTGCAAATGATTTTACCATTTGCGATTTCGCTAATAGTTTGAATCAACTCTGGAATGCCCTGATTAAATCGAGCACTGGTGCCCACAACTGGAATCCCCAAACTGCGAGCTAAAGCGCGTTCATCAATTTCGATATGATTGCGTTTCGCTTCATCCTTTAAATTCAAACACAATACTGCTTTATCAGTAATCTCTAAAATCTGCAATACTAAATTTAAGTTACGCTCCAACCGGCTTGCGTCTACCACAATAACCGTGACATCTGGTTTTCCGAAAAGGATGAAATTACGAGCCACTTCCTCATCTTCTGATGTAGAAAGCAAAGAATAAGTCCCGGGCAAATCCATTAGTTTAAATTTTTGATCATTGTATTCAAACCCGCCTTCAGCCCTGGTCACCGTTTTTCCTGGCCAATTCCCTGTATGTTGTCGTAGCCCAGTTAAAGCGTTAAATACGGTGCTTTTCCCTGTATTAGGATTCCCTGATAAGGCAACAACAAAGTCAAAATTATCGGTGTTTACTCCTAATCTTTTTAAGCCATTGGCATTAAAATGGACACAAGTATCACAAGCACTTTTAATAGGTTTTTCCATGATATCAATCTTTTTTAATTAAAATTTTAGAAGCTTGATCTTTTCTTAAAGCAATCACCGTTCCTTTAATTAAATAACCCGTAGGCTCTGGTAACGGATTCACTAAATCAATTTTAATTTGAGCCCCCTTAACAAACCCTAAATCTAATAATCGCCTTCTGTTGTCTCCTCTGCATTCTTTTGAAATCCCGATAATGTTGGCCGTTTCACCTTCCTTTAAACTGGACAATCTTGCAATGCCATTTTCCAGCATACTACCATTTTCTGATAGTGTTATGGTAAGATTGGCTGCAACGATTGGAGCCAAAATAAATTCTTCCCCTTCGGCATGAAAAACGATGCGTGTTGCATTATTTTCAACAACTCTAATTAGGGATCCTATATGAATGCCTTCGGCAAGAATTTGCCTGTAAATAATATCGGGTTCGTCTTCAATATGGGTTATTCTTCCAATCGTATCAACCTTCAATAACGGAAGTGCTACTCCATGAATTTCAGCTATTTCTCCCGTATGTGTGGGTATGGGGTCGCCATGAGGATCGTACATTGGATTACCTAATTGAGATGCCAACAAGTTGGTCTCTTCGGTATTTAATTTGTGTTCCATCAATTCCGCACGATCGTGCCATTCAGACTTGTTAAATCCCGTTTTATCAGCCAGATAGCGTTCCCACAATCGATGTACCCTAATAATGCGCAAGGCATAATCTCTACCCGAATTGGTTAATTTTACAATATCCGCTTCTAAATAAACCAATTCATTGATTGACATTTTTTTAATGGCATCTACAATTTGTTCATTACTGGATTTTAGCATTCCAGTTATATTTTTTAGACTGATTCCATTTCCTGAATCTTCAACGTGGTAAAGCTGCTTTAAAATATCTTCAATAAGCGCTTTTTCATCGCGTATATAATTGCTTTTAACCAGCCAAAACCATCCTCTTGAAGGTCTAAATATCAAGTACAATAAGCCTGCAGCTACAAAAAATATTAAAAGCGCATATATTGGGTTATAATTACTCATGAGTTACGGTTAGATAAAGGTTTTCAGCAACAGGTTTTGAAATGTTCATCTTTTTAGTTTTGGTCTCTATTGTAAAAGAATCGTCAAAAGGTTCAAAATCCAGTATTTTAATACGATCCCCTAAAGCCAAATTATTTTTGTTTAAATACTTTAAAAACATATCTGAAGAATCTTTAACACTTGTTAAAATACCTTGGCTTCCGATTTTAATATCCAATATGCTCTTGCTGTTTATGGTGGTATATTTCCCGTTTTTATCTGGAATTGGATCGCCATGTGGGTCGTGAGTAGGAAATTCAAGATAGGCATCTAATTCATCGATAAGCTTTTCAGATTTAATATGCTCCAATTGTTCGGCAACGTCATGCACCTCATCCCATGAAAAATTGAGTTTATCAACCAAAAACACCTCCCAAAGTCGGTGTTTTCTAACCACTGTTGCAGCAGTCATCCGCCCTAATTTCGTTAAGCTTACTCCTTGATATTTTACATAATTAGCAAGATCTTTTTCCGCCAATTTTTTTATCATATCGGTAACCGAAGACGCTTTAGTATCCATTTGTTCGGCAATGGCATTGGTGTTCACTCCTTCACAGCCTTGTTTGCCTAAATGGTATATGGCTTTTAAATAATTTTCTTCTGATAATGTAACCAAAACCAATAATTTAGGTTACAAATATACAATATTTTTATATAAGAGTAAATATATTTTTAGACAAGACTAAAAATTATGATTTAAGAAGTTTTACCTTCAGAATTTAATTAATAGATTCTGAAACACGTTTAGAATGACAAAATTTTTAAATTAATACGATTAACTTCTATTAAAAACCTCGTTCGTTCTGCAACTGCTCATAAGCTTCTTGTACTTGCTTGAACTTTTCTTCTGCGCCTTTTTGATATTCCTCGCCTAAATGAATCACCTTATCAGGATGGTATTTTTTTGCCATTTTACGATAAGCAGTTTTAATTTCTTCAGGTGTCGCTTCTTTGGTGATTTCAAGTATTTTATAGGCGTTGTCACTGTTTTTATAAAACATAGCCTTAATGCTTTCAAAATCGGGGCGACTGATACCCAAATAATTAGCAATGGTTTGGACGGTATTGACCTCTTGTTCAGAAACCATCCCGTCGGCTTTGGCTATGCCGAATAAAAAATGAAGGAGCTGCAAACGCGAAGCATGGTTCATCATTTGCCTAATTTGCAAACATACCTGCTGCAACGGAATGTCTTGTTTGCTTATATCTTTAAACAATTTAAACGCATGATTAGCTCGCTCTTTACCATACATCCCCACAAATTGTTGGCGTACAAAATCCAGTTCGCGTTGGTCTTGCTTGCCATCGGCCTTAATCACTACCGACGCCAATATCAATAAACTGACCTCAAAATCTCCCGATAGTGTTTGCCCTTTAGTGTAGGTTCCCTGATAAGTCCTTTGACCATTATTGGACATCGCATCCACAGCGCTCCCCAACACCACTCCAATAATGGCTCCAATTGGCCCACCAAACGACCAACCCAAAGCACCACCTATCCATTTTGAAAATCCCATACTGTTTCTTTTTTTAGGGTTCAAATATACTATTGTTTGTTGAGCTTTTTAAGTGTTTGTCTCATTGAAAAGGTTAATAGTAAGAATCCTTGATGTGAAGTTGGGTCTGTTTTTAAATTAAAAAATTGTTAAAGCTTGTCATATAAAACTGTTAAGGGCGACTGCTTACTGAAGACTATTTTATATCTTTGCTGTCTGAATTATTAATCTTATAAACTAAAATATATGTATCCAGCAGAATTAGTAAAACCCATGCGAGAGGATTTGACCAAAGTTGGTTTTGAAGAATTGCATACCGTAGAAGCTGTTGATGCCGCTTTGGCAAAAAAAGGCACAACATTGGTTGTTATCAATTCCGTTTGTGGTTGTGCTGCTGCCAACGCACGCCCAGGAGCTCGATTGAGTTTGCAAAACATGAAACGTCCAGACAACCTAGTAACCGTCTTTGCTGGTGTCGATGGAGAAGCCACCAGTCAAGCGAGACAGCACATGGTTCCATTTCCACCAAGTTCGCCATGTATGGCCTTGTTTAAAGATGGTGAATTGGTTCACATGTTAGAGCGTCACCATATTGAAGGTCGCCCAGCTGAATTAATTGCAGAAAATTTAGTGGATGCTTTTAACGAATTTTGTTAAGCCTCACTCCCTTAGGTCTATGCCAAAGGGTAAAATAAATTAAAAAAAAACCACGATAATGTCGTGGTTTTTTTGTGTATCCTCTTCATTGATTTATTTTTGTGACATGAGAAAATTATTGGCCTACCCTTTAACCATTCTTTACTTGATATGTTTTGGAATAACTTTAGTGATTTTCCATCCCATACAATGGATTTGCTTTACTGTTTTTGGATATCAAGCCCATAAAAAAAGTGTAGATCTACTTCAATTCTGTTTGGTGCGTTGCCTTCATATTTTGGGTACGCGTATTTCCTTTAATAATCCTCATGAAATACCACTGGGCCAACCCTTAATTATAGTGGCCAACCATCAAAGTTTATACGACATTTCTCCTATAATGTGGTTTATGCGCCAACATCACGTTAAATTCATAAGTAAACAAGAACTGGGCAAAGGCATTCCAAGCGTATCCTACAACTTACGTCATGGCGGATCAGTTTTGATTGATAGAAAAAATCCAAGACAGGCCTTACCTGCCATAATTAAATTTGGAGAATATATAGAACAAACAAAGCGTGCCGCAGTTATTTTCCCAGAAGGCACACGAAGTAAAAATGGCCAGCCAAAAAAATTTCAAACCAAAGGCTTAGAACTATTGTTTAAAAAAATCCCTTCCGCTCTGATAGTGCCAATAACTATCAATAATTCATGGAAGATGTTACGATATGGTAAATTTCCTATGGGCATAGGCAATCATATTATATTTACAATACATCAGCCTATTAAAATTGCTACCTTTGCAAAAAAAGAAGAACTCATTTCTAAAATTGAAACCACGATAACAGAGGCCATTCGCCCTTAATTATAAAATATATGTCTTTAAAAAATGTACGCTTGGAGGTAATGAAGTTTTTGGAAAAAGACGTCGACTCCTTAATAGAAAAATACCTGATCCCAATTGAAAACATCTGGCAGCCTACAGATTTTTTGCCAAATTCTGAAAAGGACTCCTTTTTTGATGAGGTAACAGAAATTCGTGAACTCGCTAAAGAATTACCCTATGATCTTTTGGTTGTATTAGTTGGAGATATGATTACTGAAGAAGCTTTACCAACCTATGAATCTTGGTTGATGGACGTTGAAGGTGTTGAACAAATAGAGCGAAACCCTTGGGCTAAATGGGTTAGACAATGGACTTCAGAAGAAAACAGACATGGAGATGTATTAAACAAGTATTTATACCTATCTGGCCGTGTTAATATGCGTGAAATTGAAAAAACCACCCAATATCTTATTGCAGACGGATTTGATATTGGTACCGATAGAGATCCTTACAAAAATTTTGTCTATACAAGCTTTCAAGAGCTGGCAACTTATATTTCTCATAATCGTGTGGCCAAGTTTGCTAAAGAAAAAAACAACAAGCAACTGAGTAAAATGTGTAAAATTATTTCTGGAGACGAGATGAGACATCATCATGCCTATTCAGAATTTGTAGAGCGCATCTTTGCAGTAGATCCTAGCCAGATGATGTTGGCCTTTCAATACATGATGAAGCAAAAAATCACCATGCCCGCCCATTTTTTAAGGGAGTCTGGCAATAAGATTAGTACGGCTTTTGAAGAATTTTCGAATACCGCGCAACGCATTGGCGTCTATACCTCAGCTGATTATATCGATGTTTTAGAAAAACTTATTGCCCGTTGGGATATTGGCAATATTACTACTCTTACAGAAGAGGCCGAAAAAGCAAGAGATTACTTAATGAAACTCCCATCTAGGATGCTGAGATTGGCAGATAGAATGTCCATTCCTGAAAACTCCTTTCAATTTAAATGGGTGGAGCCTGCTACATTAAAATAAGGACTTCACAATGACTTTTAAAAAATTCCTTTTCATTATTATAAAAGGAATTTTTATTTTTATCCAATGATGACTCCTGAAGATCTAATTTCAAAAACGACTGTATTTGTTAAAGGGCGCCTTGAACATGCTGAAGGCGGGCACGATTGGTTCCACATCGAACGGGTTTACAAAAATGCCATATTGATCTCTAAAACTGAAAATGTCGATATTTTGATAGTTCAACTTGGAGCCTTGTTGCACGATATTGCAGATAGTAAATTTCATGATGGTGACGAAACCGTTGGCCCTCAATTAGCTCGCGAATTTTTATTCAAGCACAATGTGGATTCCTTAATCATTGAACACGTCATCAATATCATCAAACACATTTCCTTTAAAAATTCACTGGATAGTGAATCTGGTTTTACTTCAAAAGAATTAGAAGTCGTTCAAGATGCCGATCGATTGGATGCCATTGGCGCTATTGGTATTGCGCGTTGTTTTAACTATGGCGGATTTAAAGATAGGCCCTTATATGACCCTTCCGTACAACCAAATCCTAATATGACCAAGGCTGAATATAAAACTTCATCAAGCCCGACTATAAATCATTTTTACGAAAAACTATTGCTTTTGAAGGACAAAATGAATACCAAAACCGGGAAAGACTTAGCAAAAAAACGCCACCAATTTATGGAACTTTATTTAGGGCAATTTTATGCCGAATGGGATGGAACATTGTAGTTTATTGAACCATTTGCTTCATTTTATTTCTATAGGTCGAAGCGCTTTTTCCAGTAAACTCATTGAACAGTTTATTGAAGTGTGAAAAATTATTAAACCCGCATTCAAAACAGATATCCGTAATAGTCATTTGGCTTTCAGACAGTAGCTTTGTAGCGTGAACAACTCTGTACTCATTGACCAACTTTGTAAAGGTTTTACCTGTTGCCTTTTTAAAATATCTGCAAAACGCCGGAACGGTCATGCTAACTTTATCCGCTATTTCGTCTAAACTGATATGATTTCTGAAATTACTGTTAATGTGCTTGTAAATGATTACAATCTTTGCGCTGTCTTGAGGTTTAGTTTCAAAGGCATAGCCATCGGCATTTAACAAGCTGTAATCTTCTGATAGCGCCAAGTCATTTAAAATTTCAAGCAGCTTAATAATTCTGTCAAATCCATCATAATTAATCAAGCTTTCCATCTTAGAGCCCACAACCTTCTTGGCCTCCGATTTGAATAAAATCCCTTTTTTTCCTCTTTCAAACAGTTGGACGATATTGTGCATTTCTGGAATATCAAAAAAAGTGTCTCCAAGAAAATCTGGTTTAAACTGTATTAAAGTTTCTGATCCGTTATTGGTTAGACTATCGGTAAATCCATTATGAGGCAGATTTGAGCCTAACAATATAAGCTGACTGTTGTTAAAATAAGACAAATGATTCCCGATATGGCGCTTCCCTTGTCCTTGGTTTACATATACTAACTCTATTTCGGGATGAAAATGCCAAAAGGCTTTTTTATTCTTTCTATTCTTGGTGTGCTTCTTAACCAAGATAGAACTACCAAAGCTTGGAATGACCTTTTCAAAGGCTGGTTTTATACGTTGCATTAGACTTAGAATTTATAGCAAAATTAGGGTTTAAAGCTTCATCAAACATATGCAAATTTAGCCGTTTTATATGTTATATTAACTTTTTTGAATATATAATTTAAATACATGGTTAATTATACACACAAATTGGATAAACCTGTTGTTTTCTAAGCATTAATAGAGCTGTACATTTGTACTGTAAAGAAAATTCAAATCATGAAAAAAGAAGTCAAAAAAGGCATACTATTGGTAACTATGTTAGCAGCCATGATCAGTTATGCGTCAAGACCCGCAACTTTAGATAAAAAAGTTGAAATTAAGAATACAACACTATCAATACATAATGTAAAACAAGGGCAGCAATTGGTAATCAAAGATTATAATGGCCTAGTATTATATAAAGAAATGATAGGTCATTCAGGAGCTTACCGTAAAGGATTTGATTTAACGGCCCTTCCAAATGGTAATTACTATTTTGAGTTGGACAAAGACACTGAGGTGCAAATCATTCCTTTTAAAGTGTTAATGAACAAGGTTGAGTTTCTTAAAGACAAGGAAACCAAAATATTTAAACCCATAATCAGGTTTAAAGACAATAAGGTGATTTTAAATAGATTGTCACTGGATTACAAACCTTTAGAGGTAAAAATTTATTTTGATGATTACAGCTATAATGAATTGATTCACATTGAAACATTTAAAGACACCAAAATCATTGAGCGTGTTTATGCCTTAGATAAAACCAAAAAAGGCAAGTACAAAGTGGTGATAAAAACTGAAGGTAGAGAGTTTATAGAATCAATTACAATTTGAAAATTTGTTTTAGAATGTTAGTGTAATTTTAGTTAGTTAGTTAGTGAAACGGGAGGCTATTAGAGGTCTCCTGTTTTTTTTAAACAAGTTTCGCTACTCTTCTTTATATTATTTGTGAAGATTCATCTTGAATCATTCACCTGGAAATTGAGCTTTTCGTTTTTCTAAAAACGCAGATGTACCTTCTTTGAAGTCTTCTGTTCCAAAACATTTTCCAAATTGTTTGATTTCAACTTTGAAACCATTAACACCTTCCTTATAATTAGCGTTTATGGCCTTAATAGCCGCTTTTATAGCTACTGGAGAATTGCGACTAATTTTACTTGCGATCTTTTCCGCCAATGGAATTAAGTCTTCTTGTGAAGTCACATGATTTACCAATCCATAATTTAATGCCGTGTTAGCGTCAATCATGCCTGCAGTCATAATCATTTCCATGGCGCGTCCTTTACCTACTAATTGGGGCAGTCGCTGTGTGCCACCATAGCCTGGAATCACACCTAACGAAACTTCTGGTAATCCCATTTTGGCTGTATCGCTAGCAATTCTAAAATGACTTGCCATAGCCAATTCCAGTCCACCGCCAAGGGCAAAACCATTAATTGCAGCAATAACTGGAGTCGAAAGGTTTTCGACAAAATCAAATAATAGTTCTTGCCCTTTTGCTGCTAGTTTACGCCCGTGTTCTACATCAAAATTGGCAAATTCACTAATATCGGCTCCGGCAACAAAGGCCTTATCGCCACTTCCCGTTACAATGATTGCTTTAACTTTTTTATCGGCATTTGCAATTTGAAATGCCTCATGTAATTCTTCAATGGTAGCTTTATTTAAAGCATTGAGCTTATTGGGACGATTTATGGTGATGGTTGCAATACCTTCTTTAGTTTGTGAAAGGATGTTTTCGTAATTCATTGTATAAGAAGCTTTATTTTAGTTGGCTGTTCGACAAGCTCAGAGCGACAAACAATTTATAATTAATATTCTTTTGGAAACATTACAGTAAAAGTCGTACCCTTACCTTTTTCAGATGCAAAGGTAATCGTTCCATTATAGGTTTCCACTATATTTTTTACCATCGCCAATCCAAGTCCCATTCCGCTTGTTTTTGTGGTGAACTTGGGCTCAAACACTTTAATTTTATTATCATCTGAAATACCTACGCCATTATCTTGAACCGTTATTTTAACCATCGAATCAACTGAAGCAACATTTACAACAATTTTGGGGTCAACGGCATCATCTGGTATGGATTGTATTCCATTTTTAATCAAATTGGTCATAACTCGAATTAGTTGCGTTCGGTCAAGTTTGGCTATAATTTTTGTCTCTTCAGCTTGAAATGTAATGTAGTCCTCATTAAAAATATCTAATGCTAATTTTACAATGGCAACCACGTTTAAGGTTTCATTTTGTTGCGCAGGCATTTTAGCAAAATTCGAAAAGGCTGAAGCTATGGAGCTCATGGTGTCAATTTGCTGAATAATCGTTTTACAATATTCATCAACTTTTTGGATAATCGCTGGGTCCATGGGGTCAAATTTTCTTTGAAAACTTTGTACACTTAAACGCATGGGAGTTAAAGGGTTTTTAATTTCATGTGCCACTTGTTTTGCCATCTCTCGCCATGCTTGTTCCCGCTCATTTGTTGCCAATTTAACGGCACTTTCTTCCAACTCATCAATCATACTGTTATAGGAGTTGACCAGTGTTAAAATTTCATCGGTTGAAGATTTGATTTCAATTTTTTCGTTGCGCTTTTCTAAACGCGTTTCTTTAATTTTATCACTAATTGTCTTTAGTGTTTTGGTAATGTACTTTGATAATAATAAGGCCAAAACAACTGCAATTACAAGCATAAACATATAGGCGTACCCTAAACGTTTTAAAAACTCATTAAGTTCCTTATCTAAAAAATTATCATTTTCTAAATAGGGAAGATTTAAAATGGCCAAAGGCTTAAATTTTGTATCGGTTATATAAGTGTAAGACGATAAAAATGTTTCGCCATTTTCTACATTTTTTGCCACATATTTACGTTCTGCCGTATTGGACAGTGCGTTTAAAATCTCTACATCAATGCACTTTAGTATGGTATCATTAGAAATCATGGCTTTTGAAGACTTTAAAAGCCCGCCGTCTAAATCGTATAAGTTAATTTGTAACTTGTGAATTGCAGATATTTTATAGATTTCGTCTTTAAATATTAACGGAATTTTATCTGTAGTGACTGGATAGGTTGTCTCCCGAATAGTGTAATCGATGCTTTGTTTAATATTTTCTTCTTTCCGGTCAAGACGATCTTTATGATAATCTTGAGCTTCTTCATTGTATTGGCGTATGGTTACAAAAGCAATCAAGATTGAAGCTATTAATACCAAAAGTATCATGGCTATAAATATTCGAGCTCTTAGCGATATTTTTCCTAGTGTCATCTCATCATTTATGCTGCATAAAGATAACAATAATCACACCAAAACAGTCCTTGCAAAAATCAAAAAACAAAATCCCAAAATCCAACCTGTAAAGTTGATTGTTTAAGGTTTGCTCATTCAATTTTAAGGCTTAGGCATTGGGGTTTTTGCTTCGTATATTTTTATAAAGTTTAAAGCCCAACATGATTAGAATGCCCAAAACCAACAATCCCAAAACTCCAAACACCCAGTTAATAGCACTTTTTAGAATAACCAAAAATACTACGGCAAACAAAATGAATGTTGCCCCTTCGTTCCAAATACGCATGAAACTAGAACTCTTTTTAACCTCATCCCGTTGTAATTGATTAAAGTACTGATGTGTTTTTAAGTGATAAACTATTAACAATACCACGAAACCAAGTTTGACATGCATCCAAGGTTGCTCCAGCCAAAACGGTTGCAAGATCAGTAACCAAATCGCAAATAGAGTTGCCAAAATTGCTGAAGGCCATGTAATTATATACCATAAGCGTTTTGCCATAAGTTTGAGCTGCTTTCCTAAAATTTCTTTATCAGGTGAAGGCTTATGAAACGCTTCGATTTGATAGACAAATAATCTTGGAATGTAAAACAACCCCGCGAACCAGGTAATGACAAAAATAAGATGTAACGCTTTTATATAAAGATAGTCCATTAATCTTCCACAAATAAATAGTTCAAATTTTTACTGTTAAAGGCCATATTAAAAGCTGAAATTTCATCGGTTACCAATGTATTAAACGCATCCAATTGTCCCTTAATTTTTTGTGTAAGCTCGTCTTTTACAGCAATATCCTGTTCAGTTGGTGCAAAATCACCCATGCCGACCAATGCGTTTAAATGTCCTAATTTATTGGTGAGACGAATTGGAAAATTTAATGGATCTTGCCCACTTCTATTCTGGGTTTGGTACAAAGCTTCCTCAATTTTTGTGAATTCCTCTTTTAAGGTCTTGGATTTTTCAAGAAGTTCTTTCACGCTTTCATTATCCTTATATTGGGTTTCAAAAACTGATAACTGCTCCTTAATGTTTCTAATTTTTTTAATGGATTTATGGGCATTGTCCATGGTTTTATTGACGTCCTTAATAAAATCAAATTGTTTTTGCATATCGGCCAAGGTGCTTTCGGCTCTTGGATCTGCCAAAATTGTAAAAGATTGTGAACTACTTTCATCATTAACCTTAAGCATAACTTTATACGTTCCAGGAATGGCTTTTGGCCCATCCAAACTTGCCCACCATAAAATCATACCATCAAGAAGTTCGGCTCCGTCATATGTCATATCCCATACAAATTCATTCATGCCTTTTTTAACCTCCAGTTTATTCTCCTTTTTATTTTTTGTGTTGAAACTTTTAATACTATCTCCTTTTCTGTCAAAATAAGTTAACGATACCTCATCACCCTCTTTGTAATCTTTTAAATTAAAATAAGTCATCACTCCATTTGGATGATTGGTACCCGAGGTTTTGCTTCCGCTCCTACTTCTTCCATCCATTCGATAGGTGTCTTTGGGTTTAAACAATCTATTCGTTGTACTATTAGAATGGTATAACTGGTGCAAAACCGTTAAATCGTCAATAATCCAAAGGCTTCTCCCTTGAGTTGCTACAATTAAATTATCGTCTTTTATGGCCAGATCTGTTATGGGTACAATCGGTAAATTCAATTGAAATGGCTGCCAATTTTTCCCATCATTGAACGAAATATACATCCCCGTTTCGGTTCCCGCATACAATAGCCCTTTTTGTTTTGGGTCTTCCCGTACTACTCTTGTAAAATGTTCTGGATGGATACCATTGGTGATTTTTGTCCAGCTTTTGCCATAATCTGTCGTTTTATACAAATAGGGCGTAAAATCGCCCAACTTATATCTAGTGCCCGCAACATAACAGGTGCCGGCATCAAAAGCACTAGGTTCCACACTATTAATCATCATCCATTCTGGCATACCTTTGGGGGTTACATTCTCCCAAGTTTGCCCTCCGTTCTGGGTAACATGAATCAATCCGTCATCACTTCCAACCCACAATAAGCCTTCTTTTAATGGAGACTCATTGGCGGCAAAAATGGTACAATAATATTCCACCGAAGTATTGTCTTGAGTAATTGGACCACCGGAAGATTTTAGTTTTTCTGGATCATTCCGTGTCAAATCGGGACTGACGACCTTCCACGACTGTCCTTCATTTTCGGTGACATGAACATGTTGCGAAAAGGTATATAAACGATTGGATTTGTGTTTTGAAAACACAATAGGGAAGTTCCACTGAAAACGATACTTCATCGCTTCAGCACCTGCACCCATTGGGTTATCAGGCCAGACATTAATTGCTCTTACTGTACCCGTTTTATGGTTTACTCTGGTAAGAAAACCATCATAACTTCCACCATAAACAATGTCATCATTATTGGGATCAATAGCAATGTGGGCTGATTCTCCTCCTGCAGTCTCTTCCCAATCGTCTTCTGATATAGACGAGCCGTCCGAACGATGAGAAATCCTTACTGTTGAATTGTCTTGTTGCGCTGCATAAATGCGATATGGAAAATGATTATCGGTAGTGACCCTATAAAACTGAGCGGTTGGCTGATTGTGATAGGTACTCCAAGTTTCACCACCATCATAGGTTGTTTGAGCTCCTCCATCATCTCCAATAATCATTCTATTGGAGTCTTCAGGAGCAATCCATAAATCATGGTGATCTCCATGCGGTGCATTGTGTGAACTGAAGGTTTTCCCTCCGTCTGTACTTTTATGATAACTCACATTCATCACATACACAACATCTACATCTTTCGTGTCGGCATACACTCGCGTATAGTACCAAGCACGTTGACGCAAGCTTCTGTCGCTATTGACTAAAGTCCAGTTTTCGCCTCCATCATCACTTCTATACAATCCACCTCTTTCTTTGTTTTCAACCATTGCCCATACGCGTTGGTTGTTTAAAGGTGATACTGTGACCCCAATTATTCCAAGTGTGTCATCCGGAAATCCTTTGTTTTTTGAAATTTCTTTCCAAGTTTCACCACTATCGGTACTTTTCCATAAGGCAGAACCTTCACCTCCAGAGCTTAAACTGTAAGGTGTTCTTTGGACTCTCCAGGTTGAAGCATATAAAATTCTTGGATTAGTAGGGTCAATCAATAAATCTGTAGCTCCTGCTTGTTCATTTGAAAAAAGAATTTTTTTCCAAGTTTTACCCCCATCAATACTTTTATAGACGCCCCTGTCTTGAGTAGATTTATAAATATCTCCTAGAACAGCTGCGTATACAATATTATAGTTTGTTGGATCTATCGCAATTCTTGGCACATGACGTGAATTTTTTAAACCGGCTTCTTTCCAGGTTTTACCGGCATCTTCACTTTTCCAAACGCCGTAACCTGAAGACACATTCCCTCTTACCGTTTTTTCTCCACCACCAACATAAATGACATTCGGATCGCTTTTAGCCACCGAAATAGCGCCTATACTTCCTCCAAAAAACCCATCAGAAATATTGTCCCAAGTGCGTCCTCCATCCATAGTTTTCCATACGCCACCACCTGTTGAACCAAAATAAAATAAATTAGGTTGGTTTTGAACGCCGGTTACAGCAGCACTTCTTCCTCCTCTAAAGGGACCAATAAGTCTATATTCTAAGGCATTATATTGTTCTTCATTAAAAGTTTGGGCGTTGGTCTGTACAAAAGTTGCAACAAAAAGAAATAATACAAGTGTATAAATTTTAAACTGCATGTTAATCTTGGTTTGGTTAAAGTGCTTTAAAAATAAGTATAATAAATTATTTTTTTTCAATGCCAACCAATTTTAACGCCACTTCTCTTTTTAAAAAAAATCCAGTTACTAATGTTGCCAACACATCGGAAATTGGAAATGATATCCAAACACCGAGTTCTCCATAAAATTTTGGAAGAATTAAAATTAATGGAATAAAGAATATCCCTTGGCGGGTCAGTGTAAGTAATAAGGCAGGAATAGCTTTACCTACCGCCTGAAAATACGCGGCTCCAATAAGCTGAATGGCGATAATAGGTGTAGCTGCAAATACCCATCGCATGTCACTTGGGGTTTGTTTTATAACTTCAAGATCTGAGGTGAACAGTTTTGTGATGCCTTCAGGAAATAGCATTAACACGATAAACATTAATGTTGCCAAAATAGTGGCATATTTTATAGCAGTGTTGATCGATTGCCTGACTCTCGAATAGTTGCCTGCCCCATAATTAAATCCTGCAATTGGTAAAAACCCTTGTGTAATGCCCAAAACTGGGAACATGGCAAACATGAGCAATCGCGCAACTATGGCATATGCCGTTACCGATACTTCCCCACCCAAATCAAACAATATATTGTTCATGAACAAATAGGTGATGCTTACCACAGCTTGTCGGGCTAGGGTTACAAACCCTAACGAACTTATTTCTTTCACAATTGAAGGGTTAAGCCCAAAATGATGCAGGTCAATTTTTAATTCAGAGTGTTTTGATGAGAAAAACCAAAGTATAAACAAGAAGCAAATTATATAAGAAATGGTCGTTGCCCAAGCTGCACCTTCCATTCCATAGCCTAAAACATTAATAAAAATGTAGTCCAAAAGCAAGTTGCTCACCGACGGAATCATCATGGCATACATGGCGAATTTCGGTTTACCTTCTGCTCTTATCACAGTATTTCCCATCATGCACAATCCTAAAAATGGCACTCCATATAGTACTACGGTATAATATATTTTTGCTGGATCAAAAATGGCGCCTTTACCGCCAAAGGAAACTATAATACTGTCCTTAAATGCCAATCCTAAAATAGCCATTGAAATCGTAAGCACTAAAGTCAAAGTAATTTGATTACCAAAGGTCTTAAGTGCTTTTTTGTGTTTGTTTGCACCTAATGCTCTCGAAATAATTGAGGACCCTCCAATTCCGATCGACATTCCCAAAGCTGCAATAAAAAATGAAACGGGAAGCACAACATTGATGGCGGCAATAGCTATAGAGCCTATCCAATTTCCAACAAAAATGGTGTCAACTAGAATATTAAGTGACATGACCAAAATCCCTATGGAGGCTGGAACGGCTTGTTTGATTAATAATTTACCAATAGGTTGTGTTCCTAAATCTTGGGATGTGACTTTTGTCATTATACCGTTTCTGTTTCAGGCTCTGCCCAATCCTTGATCCATTTTGAAAGTAATGCCACCCAATTATCGTCGGCATTTAGACAAGGAATTGTTGTAAAAGAGTCCCCTCCCATTTCATGAAAGATTTCTTTACCCTCCATGGCGATTTCTTCTAAAGTTTCTAAACAATCACTAACAAATGCAGGGGTTACAATAACCAAGTTTTTAATGCCCTCTTTTCCCAACCTTTCAATGGTTCGGTCTGTATAGGGTTGTAACCAAGGGTCAAATCCTAATCTAGATTGAAATGAAGTTGAATACGTTTCTTCTTTCAGGTTTAATTTTTTAGCAACCAAGCGCGTTACTTCCAAACATTGGTGTCTATAACAAAATTGATGTGCTTTTGAAGGGCTTATACAACAACTTCCATCAATTTTACAATGCGATTTTGTAACATCCCTTTTTCTAATGTGGCGTTCAGGAACACCGTGATAAGAGAACAACATATGCTCAAATGTTTTACCTTTTAGATGTCTGGAAATACTATCGGAAAGCACTTCAATATAATCTGGCCTATTATAAAAAGCTGGTAAATCCATAATTTTTAAATCTGGAAAATGAGCTTTTCTAATTTCCTCGGCCAACACCAAAATGGTTTCGGTAGTCGCCATGGCAAATTGTGGGTATAACGGAATTAAAAACACCTCCTCAACTCCTTTATCAACTAATTCTTGAAGCCCTTTTTTAATGGTCATACTTCCATAACGCATGGCAAGAGCTACGGGGTATTCCACTTGTTTTTGAATGCTGTCCCTTAGCCTTTCAGAAATTACAATTAAGGGTGACCCCTCTTCCCACCAAATTTTTTTATAGGCCGCTGCAGATGCTTTGGGTCTCGTATTTAATATGATGCCTTTAACTAATAGTGTTCTGGCCCACAGTGGAACGTCAATGACACGTTCGTCCATTAAAAATTCACCTAAATAGGTTTTGACATCCTCTGGTTCTGGGCTCTCTGGAGAACCTAGATTGATAAGTAAAACTCCTTTTTTCATATGTAAACCCATAAAATAGGGTTGGCTTTTGACGTTGTATATATTCTTTTGAAATTAATAAAATCCTGATTATGAAGTTACCGACATAATATATTTTTTTGGCGTTGTTCCATATTTCTTTTTAAATGCCGAAATAAAATGACTCGATGTGCTATAACCTACTTTTAGACCCACTTCGTTAACGTTGTGTTCACCAGATTCCAATAGCTTTCTCGATATTTCCATTTTGTAATCAAACAAAAAACTAAATACCGAATCTCCATAAATTTGTTTAAACCCTTCTTTCAGCTTTTTTAAATTCAATCCAATCTCATCTGATAGTTCCTGTAAACTTGGTGGTTCGGCCATTCTAGAAATCACAATCTCTTTTGCCTTTCTAATCTTGATAACGTTGGCCTCATCCACCAAAAAAGGGCATTGTTCAATATTTGTGTCCTCGCTTCGATTAAAATACAAACTTAAAAGCTCATAAGCTTTCCCTCTAAAATATAAGCTTTTAATGGATGAATTAAGGTTGTAGTTTATCAATTGATTAAGAACAATGGCCATTGAAGGTGTAATTGTTCCATCTTTATAATACTTTTTATCCTTATTATCTTCACTCAAAAACGTGATATAATCCGCTTCTGTAGAAAACAAACTGTGAAATTTTTGAATGGAGATTACAATAGAAACCAGCCAAGAGTTTGGATTAACTTCCAGATTTATTGGCAAATCCTGTTGGGGGTTATAGAGTAAAAGCGAATGTTCTTCAGTCATGTTCAACTTATAACGCCCGTCATTAAAAACAAACGCACAGGACCCTTTAATACAAAAATGAAACTGTATAAAACTGCTGTCTATCTTACGCTCAACACTTTCAATAAAGTTGTTGTTGTTTTGGTAAGTCAAGATATAGAACCCTTTATCTATATAGGTTTCTAAAAAAGAACCTTTAGCGATATTTTTTGATGTATTTTGAAGGCCTAGTAAGTCGATTTTATTTAGATTCATTCTAAATTATTTTATTGAAATTCCCCTATTTTACTGCAAAAATATGACATTTATAATTTTATTGCTAAAAAATAATTTAAAAACCCTGAAACGACAATAAAAGTTCTTTCAGCGATGTTTTTATTTATAATACATCTTTATTTTTGCTCATTGAAATTTCAAATCCTAACATGGAACACTATCAAACATTAAAAGGCAAATTATTTTATGCTGTTGGTTTGAGTTATAAAAAAGCTGATGCTGAAATTAGAGGGCGTTTTAGTTTAGATGCCCCTACCATTATAACCTTGTTAAACCAAGCCAAAGCAACCGGAATTGATAGCCTAATTGCTACCTCAACCTGTAATAGAACCGAACTATATGGTTTCGCTGAACATCCTTATCAGCTCATAAAGTTATTGTGCGACAACGCCAAAGGGACCATTGAAGAATTTATAGAAGTGGCACATATCTATAAAGGCAAGGAGGCTGTTAGTCATATTTTTAATGTTGGCTGTGGTTTGGATAGCCAAATTTTAGGCGATTTCGAAATTATTAGCCAATTAAAAATAAGTGCGAAAACCTCTAAAAAGCAGGGTGTATTAAACACCTATTTAGAGCGACTCATCAATGCCGTAATACAAGCCAGCAAACGCATTAAGACTGAAACCGAAATATCTACAGGAGCTACATCGGTGTCTTTCGCATCTGTTCAGTATATTTTAAACACGGTTAAAGATGTTTCCAATAAAAACATTTTACTTTTTGGAACTGGTAAAATAGGCAGAAATACTTGTGAAAATTTAATAAAGCACACTAAAAACGATCATATTACTTTAATAAACAGAACAAAGGTCAGGGCTGAAAAAATCGCGGGGAAATTTAATTTGACGGTGAAAGACTATGGCAATTTACAGGAGGAAATTAATAGCACCGATATTTTAGTAGTTGCTACCAGTGCGCAAAACCCAACGATAGACAAAAGCCTGATTCAAACTAAAAAAGAATTGCTGGTTTTAGATTTATCTATTCCTAAAAACGTACATGATAACGTACGCGATTTAAGCAATGTGACCTTAATCCACCTCGATCACTTATCCCAAATTACAGACGAAACCTTGGAAAATAGAAAAGCATACATCCCGTTGGCCAATGCTATAATTGAAGATGTTAAATCTGAATTTTTTAGTTGGTTGAACAATCGAAAATACGCGCCTACCATTAAAGCTTTAAAACATAAATTAAATGATTTTAAAAAGGCTGAATTAGATACACAAAGAAAAAAATTGAACAATTTTAACGAAGAGCAAGCAGAAATAATCAGCAATAATATCATTCAAAAAATCACCAATCGCTTTGCCCATCATCTTAAAGAAGATCAAAATTCAACCAATGAAAGCCTTGACCTGATTAAAAAAGTGTTTCAATTAGAACCTTCAACAGATGCCTAAAATTATACGTATTGGTACTCGCGATAGTGAACTGGCATTATGGCAAGCCAAAGCTGTGCAACAACAGTTAGAACACTTGGGTCATGCAACCCAAATTATTCCTTTAAAATCCGATGGTGATCTCATCTTAGACAAGCCTATTTATGAAATGGGCACGACTGGGGTTTTTACAAAAGTAATTGATGTTGCGTTATTAAATAAGCACATCGATATTGCTGTTCATTCTTTAAAAGATGTCCCAACGGCATTGCCAAAAGGCATTGTTCAGGCTGCTGTTTTAAAAAGGGGCAACGTAAAAGATGTCTTGGTTTTTAAAAATAATGAAGAATTTTTATCTCAAAAAGACGCCATTATTGCCACTGGAAGTTTACGCCGAAAAGCGCAATGGTTAAATCGATACCCAACTCATAATGTGGTGACTTTACGTGGTAATGTCAATACACGCTTGCAAAAACTTAAAGACAATAATTGGAATGGAGCTGTGTTTGCAGCTGCTGGTTTGGGCAGAATTGGTTTAACTCCAGCTGAAACCGTTAGTTTAGATTGGATGGTTCCTGCTCCAGCGCAAGGCGCTGTAGTCATTACGGCTCTATTGGAAGATGAGGAAACTAGAGCGATATGTAGAGAAATAAACCATGAAGAAACAGAAATCTGTACAACTATAGAGCGCCAATTTTTAAGATTACTTGAAGGCGGTTGTTCTGCACCAATTGGAGCTTTGGCCTATATTAAAAATGAAGAAGTCCATTTTCATGGAGTGCTTTTAAGTTTGGATGGGACAAAAAAGATTGAGGTCAAACGTTTTGAAACTCTAGGACGCCATCATCAAATCGCTAAATATTGTGCTGATTATGTTATTGAACGCGGTGGAAAACGTTTAATGGACCAATTAAAATTGACCAAAAAACAGTCTCAAATTTATTCTACAAAAACCTTAACCGAAGCCCAACGTCAAGTCTTTAAAGACACTATTGTAGTAGACGATTCTGATTTTATTAAAATAAGCACTAACAGGATCCCTTTGACCCTTTTGAAGTCTAAAATTGAAAATGTCATCATTACCAGTCAGAATGCTGTTGAATCAATCATTACAAATTGTCCAAAAGAAGACCTTCAATTTAAAAACATATATTGTGTAGGTAGGCGGACCAAAAAACTCATTGAAAGCAAAATTGGCAAAGTCAAGCATTCTGAAAACAGTGCCGAAAAATTGGCCAACTACTTAGTGGAGTTCATAGATGGTACAGAAGTCACCTATTTTTGCAGTGCTATTCGATTGGACGAATTACCAACAATTCTTGAAAAAAATCACATTAAGGTTAATGAGATTGAAGCTTATGAAACAGTTTTGGACCCTGTTAAAGTAGATACAAAAATTGAAGGCGTTATGTTTTACAGCCCTTCAACCGTTCAAAGTTATATTCAACTTAATAAAGCAGATAAAATTGCCTATTGCATTGGAAAAACAACAGCCACCGAAGCCAAGATGCATTTTAAAGAGGTAAGGGTTGCCAAAATACCTACAATTGAAAGCGTGATCGATTTGATTAACGAAAATTATAAGTAAACCAAAATCAATTTCCTTTCACATGAAAGGGCTAGGGATCTGACCATGATAAAAAACGATTTATACTTAAGAGCATTAAAAGGTGAAACCGTTGAACGGCCGCCGGTGTGGATGATGCGTCAAGCAGGACGTTATTTACCTGAATTTCAAGCAATCAAAAAGCAATACGATTTCTTTACACGTTGCCGAACACCAGAATTAGCTAGTGAAATTACCGTTCAGCCCATTCGTCGCTTTGGTATGGATGCGGCCATTCTGTTTAGTGACATTTTAGTCATACCTCAGGCTATGAATATTGAGGTACAGATGAAAGCCGATTTTGGCCCGTATTTGCCCAATCCCATTCGTGACCAAAAAAGTGTGGATAAGGTTATTGTTCCAGATGTTCATATTGAATTGGATTATGTGATGCAAGCCATAAAGGCAACGAAAGATTTATTAAATAATGAAGTTCCTTTAATAGGTTTTGCAGGCTCACCATGGACCATTTTATGCTACTGTGTGCAAGGAGAAGGAAGTAAGACATTTGATAAAGCCAAAGCTTTTTGTTTTACAAATCCTATAGCAGCTCACGAATTATTACAAAAAATAACCGATACAACAATAGCCTATTTAAAAGCCAAAGTGGAGGCTGGAGTAGATGCTGTTCAAATTTTTGACTCTTGGGGAGGCATGTTATCGCCTGTCGATTATCAAGAGTTTTCTTGGCAGTATATTAACCAAATAATTGAAGCTCTAAAAGACGATGCTCCTGTTATTGCTTTTGGAAAAGGCTGTTGGTTCGCCTTGCAAGAGATGTCAAAAAGTAATGCTTCAGCTTTGGGAATCGACTGGACCATTACGCCTCAAAACGCACGGTATTTAACTGGTGGGAATATAACTCTTCAGGGTAATTTAGATCCAGTAAGATTGTTGTCACCTCCAGCAGAAATTAAAAAAATGGTACACCAAATGATCAGCGAATTTGGCAAGGATAAATACATTGTCAATTTAGGACATGGCATTTTGCCCAATATTCCTTTAGATCACGCTAAGGCGTTTGTTGATGCTGTGAAAAACTATAAAAGTTAAATGAAAAAAACAGCAATTACCATATTATCCCCGTTTCAAAAGTTTGTTAATATCGAAAGCTTTGGCGGTATTTTATTATTACTGGCAACGATTATAGCCCTTGTTTGGGCTAATTCTTCATTTTCAGAAAGCTACCTAGAAATTTGGCAATATAAAATAGGCTTCAGTACCGAAAATTTTGAGTTAAATAAGCCCTTATTACTTTGGATAAATGATGGGTTAATGGCTATTTTCTTTTTTCTCATTGGACTGGAAATTAAAAGAGAGTTTTTAATTGGGGAGCTAAATTCGATGAAAAAATTAGCCTTCCCCCTTTTTGGAGCTTTGGGAGGTATGATTATTCCCGTCCTATTTTTTATAATCCTAAATCAAAATCCTGACACCTTTAAAGGCTGGGGCATTCCAATGGCAACAGATATTGCGTTTTCTTTAGCTATCTTAAAAGTTTTGGGGAAAAGAATACCCTTAAGTCTTAAAATATTTTTAACCGCTTTTGCTATTGTTGACGATTTAGGTGCCGTATTAGTCATTGCTATATTTTATAGCGGAAGCATCAAAATTTCTCTTTTAGCTATTGCGCTCCTTTTATTAGCAGTATTATATTTTCTATCCTATAAAGGCTATTATTCCAAATTTTTAATGATTAGTTTGGGCATTCTTATTTGGATTTTATTTTTAAAATCAGGTGTTCATCCTACACTTGCAGGTGTTTTATTAGCGTTTTCTGTGCCTATTAGACAAAAAGTTGAAACCCCTGAGTTTATAGATAAATTAGAACTAATTACCAAGAATATAATTGCAGCTAAAAAATTAAATTTACCTATTCTAACTACAGAACAAATTCAAGAAATTGACGCTTTAGAAGATTGGACGACTAAATATCAATCCCCGCTTCAGCATATAGAACACAGTTTACACGATTGGGTCGCCTATTTTATTATACCCGTTTTTGCTTTAGCTAATGCAGGAGTCATTATTAATAATGATCTTAATTTGGATGTTGCGTTGGTCATAAACATTATCATTTGTTTAGTTCTTGGTAAAAGTATTGGCATTACGTCTATTGTACTAATTGCTAAAAAAACTAAACTTATAGATATTCCACCAGATATTAATAATCAGCATATTCTGGGAGTGTCTTTTCTAGCTGGTATTGGCTTTACTATGGCTATTTTTATAGCTAGCCTTGCATTTGTTAATGATATAACCCATATTGATTCTGCTAAAATTGGTATTCTTATAGGTTCATTTATTTCGGCATTAATTGGTTTTGCTATTTTACGCCTGCAAAAATAAAATGAAAGATAAATTTTTTAAATACATACACGAATTACAAGACATCATTACTTCTAAATTGGAAGCCATTGATGGTGTAGCAAAATTTAAAGAAGACCTTTGGGACCGAACAGAAGGTGGTGGAGGTAGAACCCGTGTGATTGAAAACGGTAAGGTGTTTGAAAAAGGCGGGGTCAATATTTCTTCCGTTCATGGGAAGCTACCAAAGTCCATGCAGACCTATTTTAAAGTTGGCGATGTCGATTTTTATGCCTGCGGATTGAGTTTGGTGATGCATCCCAAAAACCCAATGGCACCAACAGTTCATGCCAACTGGCGCTATTTTGAAATGTACAACCAAAATGGCGATATTTTAGATCAATGGTTTGGTGGCGGACAAGATTTAACGCCGTATTATGTGTTTGAAGAGGATGCTAAGCATTTTCATAGCGTCTGTAAAAAAGCATGTGACTTGCATAATACAGCGTTTTATTCGGATTTTAAATCCAAATGCGACGACTATTTTTATAACACCCATCGCCACGAAGCTCGAGGTATTGGTGGCTTGTTTTTTGACTATTGTAAAGCTTCAGATAAGATGTCTATGCAAAATTGGTATAACTTTGTAACCGAAGTTGGCAATAGTTTTCTAGAAGCATATGTACCTATTGTTGAAAAGCGTAAAAACTTACCCTATACCAAAGAACAAAGGGATTGGCAAGAGATACGTCGTGGTCGCTATGTCGAATTTAACCTGGTTCATGATAAAGGCACCTTGTTTGGTTTAAAAACCAACGGCCGTATTGAGAGTATTTTAATGAGTTTGCCTCCACATGTGCAATGGGTGTACGATCACTGCCCTGAAAAAGGAAGTGAGGAAGAAAAACTCATTCAAGTATTACAAAACCCTAAAGATTGGGTTTAAAATCATCTTTTAACTTTGTACTTTTAACTTATAACTTGACAGAATGTATCCTTTAAGAAGAAACCGAAGATTACGCTCCAACGATGCCATACGCTCTTTGGCTCGTGAAACCATAATTACTCCAAATGACTTTATAGTACCCCTTTTTGCGGTGGAAGGAAAAGGCATAAAGGCAGAAATAGCTTCAATGCCTAACTACTTTAGATTTAGTTTAGATCTACTCGAAAACGAAGTAAAACAGTTATGGGCACTTGGGTTAAAGTCGGTTTTATTATTCGTAAAAGTTCCCGATAATTTAAAAGACAATAGAGGTACTGAAGCTTTAAACCCAAACGGATTGATGCAACGTGCTATTCAAACTGTAAAAAATGCTTGCCCAGACATGTTGGTGATGACCGATGTGGCTCTCGACCCCTATTCGATTTACGGTCATGATGGGATTGTAGAAAACGGTGTGATTGTCAATGATGCTAGCGTTGATGTTTTAGCCAAAATGAGTGTTTCCCATGCTCGTGCAGGAGCAAATTTTGTGGCGCCAAGCGATATGATGGATGGGCGCATTTTATCCATCCGTGAAGCGTTGGAAGAAGAGGGTTTTACCAACACAGGGATATTGAGTTATTCAGCAAAATATGCTTCAGCGTTTTACGGTCCGTTTCGTGACGCGTTGGATTCTGCCCCAGTGGACCTAGCAAATGTTCCAAAAGACAAAAAAACTTACCAAATGGATTACGCCAACCGCATTGAAGCTGTTCGTGAAACCCAAATGGATATTGATGAAGGAGCAGATATTGTTATGGTTAAACCAGGAATAGCCTATTTGGATATTGTTCGTGAAATTAAAAATGTGGTAGATGTTCCTGTTGCTGTTTATCAAGTATCCGGTGAGTACGCCATGATTAAAGCAGCAGCTGAAAAAGGCTGGTTGGATCATGATGCCGTAATGCTCGAACAGATTACCGCTATAAAACGTGCCGGTGCCGACATCATCGCTTCTTATTTTGCAAAAGATATTGTGAAATTGATTTCGTAATTTCATCAAAAATATAACTAATGACAGCACTTGTTTTTTGGGCTACTATTTCAATTTTCTTTTCATTTATATGCTCCATTCTAGAAGCTGTGTTGCTAAGCGTTACGTCAACTTTTATTACCATTAAAAAGCAAGAAAACAAAGATTACGCTTTCAAGCTAGAAACTCTTAAAGCGGATGTAGATCAGCCACTAATCGCTATTTTAACCATCAATACCATTGCTCATACTTTGGGTGCTATGATGGTAGGTATTGAAGCTGAAAAATTGCCTTATAAAATAGAGGTTTTAGGAATAAATACCGTTGGAATCATATCGGCTGTTATGACTTTGCTTATATTAATTGTATCAGAAATTATTCCAAAAACAATTGGTGCTTCTTATTGGAAACATTTAGCGGGATTTACTGCAACAACGCTTAATATTTTAATTTTTCCTTTAAAATACTCAGGTCTTTTATGGGTTTTCAGACTTACAACAAAACTTATTGGCGGTAGCGAACATGGAAGTGTTTTGAGTCGGGAAGATTTTCGTGCCATGACCAATTTAGCAGAAAAGGAAGGTGTTTTTCATGAAGCTGAAAGTAAAGTCATAAAAAATATGTTAACTTTTAAAGAAGTTCTTGCTAAAGATGTCATGACCCCTCGAACAGTCATGAAAATTGAAAATGAAAATCAGACAATTGAAGATTTTTTTAAAAAAAATGCGAATATAAAATTTTCAAGAATCCCAGTTTATTCAGGCAATCCAGACAATATAACCGGACTGGTTTTAAAACACGAAGTCTTTAAGGAAATGGCTTTTGGTAATGGCAATAAATTAATTTCGGATATTAAAAGAGACATCATTATCATCAACAGAAGTTTGCCTATTCCTCGTTTATTCGAACAATTAATTGAAAGCAAAAACCACATGGCTTTAATTGTGGATGAATACGGCTCCGTAAATGGATTAGTAACCATGGAAGATGTCATCGAAACGCTTTTGGGTTTAGAAATTATGGATGAAATGGATGAAGTTCCAGATTTACAGCTATTAGCGAGACGAAGCTGGGAAGCCAGAGCACAACGACTTGGGTTAATAGACGATATTAAAAACGAAGATTAGTGGAAGAGTGCATTTTAAAAACACCTCTAGGTTTTACCAAAATACTTGGCGACAATCAAGGCATTGCTTCCATTACAGTGTTGAATACTGAAGAAAAAATCTCAGACACCATTCCGTTAGAACTAGAAGAGTGTGTTCATCAACTCAATGAATATTTTAAAGGGGAAAGAACCGACTTCAGCTTAAAACTAAATCTACAAGGAACCGACTTTCAAAAACGCGTTTGGAATGCACTTCTAAATATTCCATTCGGAAAAACACTTTCTTATCTCGAGCTTTCCAAAAAACTTGGCGATGTTAAAGCCATTCGCGCCGTAGCTCATGCCAACGGCAAAAATCCAATTTGGATTGTAGTGCCCTGTCATCGTGTTATAGGATCCGATGGGAGCTTAACAGGCTATGCTGGCGGTTTGCACAGAAAACAATGGCTATTGGAACACGAAAGCCCCCATAAGCAACACGTGTTATTTTAGAATAAAGGATTCATCTTAAAACTTGATTCCATTTCGATTTCTGGCTATTCCATCGAAAATGGAATCTTCACATTGTTAATTTTCTTATATTTATTTTTTTAAATCCCAACCCATTCATTCAAATGAAATACTTCAAATTTATTTTATCTTTTTTACTTACAATTGCCATTTTTTATGCTCTTAACACGAAACTTGGCTCAGTGCCCCCAATTGGTAAGTTTTTAAGTCCAAGTCAAGGCGTTTGGCAAAACGAGCATGATGAGTCCATAATGGGCAATCTCCAAATTGACGGGATTTCAGATCAAGTCATAGTGCATTATGACGAAAATCTTATCCCACATATTTTTGCTCAAAACGACACCGATTTATACAAAGCTCAAGGTTATATTACGGCAAAACATCGTTTGTGGCAAATGGAATTTCAAACCTATGCCGCAGCTGGTCGTTTATCTGAAATCATTGGTGAAAAAGCTCTAAATTACGATAGAGCGCAACGTCGAAAAGGCATGGGTTTTGGCGCTGAAAACGCTTTGGAAAAAATGAAAGAGGATCCAGAAATGATAGTTTTTCTAGAAGCTTATCGCGATGGCGTCAATAGTTATATCAATCAATTAAGCCCCAATGAATATCCTGTTGAGTATAAATTATTAGACTACAAGCCAGAACCATGGACAACAAAAAAGACAGCTTTATTGCTCATGTACATGACCGATATGTTATGTGGTGGTGATTCAGAT
Organism: Flavobacteriaceae bacterium LMO-SS05; assembly: GCA_051814705.1. GTDB lineage: Bacteria > Bacteroidota > Bacteroidia > Flavobacteriales > Flavobacteriaceae > Geojedonia. The sequence continues at coordinate 702,365 of JBPWQW010000001.1, read as the reverse complement.
TTAGAATATACCAACGCCCTGCGTAAATTTGGAAAAGAGCGTTTTGATTTATTATATCCAGATTTTTTTGATGTGAATGACCCTGTGATCCCAAAAGACACCGATTGGAGTTTTATTGATGTAAAAATGGCTGAAACACCTCAAAGTGCTTTGCTATTGGACTCCATTGTGGAAACCATGGAAAAACCAGACCCCGATAACGGCAGTAATAATTGGGCAGTATCAGGAAGTAAATCATATTCTGGTCGTCCCATTTTAGCAAATGACCCGCATTTGGGCCTTAACCTTCCTTCCATTTGGTTTGTTATGCAATTGGCAACACCAGAACATAATTCGTTTGGAGCCACACTTCCAGGCGCCTTAGGTGTTGTTTCTGGTTTTAATACTCATATAGCTTGGGGAGAAACCAATGCAACACGCGATGTTAAAGATTGGTATAAAATTGAATTTAAAGATAAAAGCAGGACACAATATAAATACAATGATCAGTGGAAAAATACATCTATAAGGGTTGAAGAAATCAAAATAAGAAATCAAAAACCATATATAGACTCTGTAACTTACACACATCATGGCCCTGTGAGTTATGACAAGACTTTTAAAGGCAATAATGAAAAAGAAGGCTATGCTATGAAATGGATTGGCCTTATTGGTGGAGATAATCAGCGTACACTTTTGAATCTAAATTCTGCAAAAAACTATGACGATTACCTAAAGGCTCTCGAGTATTGGGTGGCTCCAGCACAAAATTTTGTTTTTGCCTCCACTGAAGGTGATATTGCACTTTGGATACAAGGTAAATTTCCAAATAAATGGAAGGGTCAAGGTAAGTTTTTGTTGGATGGTAGCAAGCCTGAAAACGATTGGCAAAGTTTCATCCCGCAAGAATTTAATGCACATAGCAAAAATCCAGAACGTGGTTTTGTGAGTTCGGCTAATCAGCATCCTGTCGATCAATCCTACCCATTCTATGTGTTCAATGACGGATATGAAGCTTATAGAAATAGAGTGATTAATGATTTTTTTAGATCGAAAGAAAAATTTTCAATTCAAGATTTTAAAGATCTTCAAAACAATAATTTCAATTTAAAAGCTTCAGAATTATTACCATATATTTTTGAAAATATGGACACTTCAAAATTAACCACAGAAGAAAATAAAGTCTTGGGCACCATTAAAACTTGGGATTATTATAGCAGTATTGACCAAACAGCACCCAGCATTTGGGATTTATGGTGGAAAAAGTTGTATTTAATGACTTGGGATGAGTTTCAAGATCAAGATCTTGCTTTAAAAGATCCCTTTACTTATCAAACTATTTATTTGTTAAAAAACTACCCGAATGATGATTTTATGGATATTGTGGCAACGCCAGAAAAAGAAACCGCAAAAGATTTATTCTTGATGACTTTTAAAGAAACCGTAAAAGAGCTCAAGTCTTGGAAAACGGAACATGGCGACTACAATTGGCAAGCATATAAAGGCACTTACGTGGGGCATTTGTTGCAAGCTCTACCTGCATTTTCAAGATTTAATCTCCCTATAGGTGGTGATCGAAATACAGTAAATGCAGCAGATACAAACCATGGCCCTTCATGGCGTATGATTGTTGAAATGACATCTCCCCCTAAAGCCTTTGGCATTTATCCTGGTGGTCAATCGGGAAATCCTGGTAGTAAATATTACGATAATTTTATAGATCGATGGGCAGACGGAGACTATTTCAGTGCTTTATTTATTCAGGACTCGAATGACACCGAAGGCGTTATTGCTACACAAATCTTAACACCCAAACAATGAAAAAAAATAGCATCAATTTTATAGCAACAATCATTATAGCGCTTATATTATCACAATTTTTGCCTTGGTGGTCCGTCATGGTGGCCGCTTTTGTTACAAGTGTGTTTATAAGCTTAAAGCGTTATGCTGTATTTATTATTCCCTTTTTAGCGATTTCCATTTTATGGACAATTTATGCATACGTATTGGGTAGTGGCAACGATTTTATATTGGCAAAAAAGATTGCCATACTTTTGCCTCTTAATGGAAGTATAACACTTTTAATGTTGATCACTGGAGTTGTAGGTGGAATAGCAGCAGGTATCACTGGGCTATTTGGAAAGCAATGTTCTATTTTATTCATCAAACAGAGTTAATTTATTTTTTAAGATAATACTAAAATGATTTCTAAATTACATCTTGAAAACATCCTGTTTTTGGATATTGAAACCGTTCCCGAAACACAGCACTTTTCCGATCTGGAAAAAACAAAACAAGACCTTTGGGAGCTTAAATCACAATATCAACGTAAAGAAGAGACGACGGCTGAAGAGTTTTACCAACGCGCTGGTATTTGGGCAGAGTTTGGAAAAATCATCTGTATTTCGGTTGGGTATTTTAATATTCAAGCTGATATACGAACCTTTAGAGTTACTTCCTTTTTTGGTGATGAAATTAAAATATTAAAGGATTTCAAAAACCTGCTTACTACTCACTTTGGTCAAGCAAAACATATATTGTGTGCGCATAACGGCAAGGAATTTGACTTCCCTTATATCGCAAGGCGTATGATTATTCACCATATTGAATTACCCAACAAGCTCAATTTATTTGGCAAAAAACCTTGGGAAGTGCCCCATTTGGACACTTTAGAACTATGGAAATTTGGCGACTACAAAACCTACACCTCCTTAAAATTATTGACTCATGTTCTTGGTATTCCTTCACCAAAAGACGATATTGATGGCAGCGAAGTATACCGTGTGTATTATGAAGAAAATAATATAGACCGCATTGTTATCTATTGTGAAAAAGATACCATAGCTGTCGCCCAAATATTTCTCAGATTAAGAGGGGATGAATTGCTGCAGGAAAACGAAATTATTCATATATAAATGAAGATCAAACCTCTTTTAGATGTTAAAAATCTTTCGATAGCATTTGGAAAAAATGAAGTCATACATGATATTTCTTATCATTTAAATTCCAACGAAATTTTAGGAATTGTTGGGGAATCCGGTTCTGGAAAATCGGTTTCATCTCTTGCCATTCTGGGCTTATTACCTAAAATAGCCTCTAAAATTACCAGCGGGAGTATTAGCTTTAATGGCAAAGATTTAACCGCATTGGATTCAAAAACATTTCAATCCATTAGAGGGAAGGAGATTGCCATGATTTTTCAAGAACCCATGAGCTCATTAAATCCGTCCATGACCTGTGGAAAACAAGTGGAAGAGGTTTTGTTTCAGCATACTACTTTAACTAAAATTGAAGCTAAAATAGAGGTCATGTCTCTTTTTGAAAAAGTAAAATTGCCATCACCTGAGCGTATTTTTAAGTCTTATCCACACGAAATTTCTGGAGGACAAAAACAGCGTGTCATGATTGCTATGTCCATTGCTTGTAAACCAAAAATATTAATTGCCGATGAACCTACGACGGCTTTAGATGTAACGGTTCAAAAAGATATTATTTTGTTATTAAAGCAACTACAGAAAAAAGAAGGGATGAGCATTCTCTTTATTTCACATGATTTGGCTTTAGTTTCTGAAATAGCCGATCGTATTTTGGTCATGTATCAAGGCAAAATTGTCGAACAAGATACGGCTTCAAATATATTCAAGCATCCTGAAAACAGCTATACCCGGGCTTTAATTAATTCAAGACCTCAACTTGGTGAACGATTAAAACGGCTGCCAACGATTAAGGATTTCATTGGAAAAACTGTTAATAAAACTATCATCACTTCTGAGCAACGCAAAGCGTTTCATGATACTATTTACAATAATCCTCCTTTGCTCGAAGTCATTAACCTCGAAAAAGAATACGTTTCAAGAGCAGGATGGTTTTCAAAGCCAGAAACATTTAAGGCCGTAAACCAAGTGAGTTTTAAACTTTATGAAGGTGAGACCTTGGGTTTGGTCGGCGAGTCGGGCTGTGGTAAATCGACTTTAGCCAATGCCATTCTACAATTGGATAAAGCAACTTCAGGGGAAATTTTATACAGAGGTGTTGATATTACTAAACTATCAAAACGAGAATTCAGGACTTTAAGAAAAGATATTCAAATCATTTTTCAAGATCCCTACGCGTCGTTAAATCCAAGAATGCCTATTGGGAAGGCCATTATGGAGCCCATGGAAGTGTATCACATTGGCAGATCAGATACCGATAGGAAACACATGGTTCTCGATATTCTTCAAAAAGTAGGTCTGGATGAAAGCCATTTTTACAGGTATCCTCATGAATTTTCTGGTGGCCAACGTCAAAGAATTGGCATTGCTCGAACAATTTCGCTTCAGCCTAAATTAATTATTTGTGATGAGTCAGTTTCTGCCCTTGATATTTCTGTACAGGCTCAAGTGCTAAATCTTTTGAACGACCTCAAGGAGAACTTTGGCTTCACTTATGTTTTTATTTCACATGATTTAGCTGTAGTGAACTATATGTCAGATCAGCTTGTGGTGATGAATAAAGGTGAAATTGAAGAAATGAATGATGCCGATATTATTTATAAACACCCTGAAAAAGCCTATACAAAAAAATTAATTCATGCTATACCCAAAGGGTTATAGCATGAATATTTTTTTGGCCAACTTCAATATATTTTTAAATAATTTGAAGGTACTTTGAAAGGTTGAAAAGGTCTTGCTTTCAAAGGGATCAAGTTTAGGTAGATTTGGAACCATTTGATTCATAGGTTAACGTTCATGATAGATTTGGGGCAAATCATAAAATTAAGTTTATGGTACATTTGGTTGTTTCAATTTGGTTTAGCAAACATAATACAATTAATTCAAATATCAGTTTAAAAACATATATAATCGTTATAATACACTAAATTTTAACATTTGAAGGGTTTTTGTACGTATTTTATTATCTTCTATAAAGTACTATTCTTGTAAATTTCACCATAGTGTCCAGCAAATATTGAACATGAATTTGAGTATTAATACCTATATTTGGTGGTAATTTTTCAGATATGAATTCTAAACCCCTTTGGACACCTTCTACATTCTTTAAACAATCAAGCCATCTTTACGACTATAAACGTTGGTTAGCCGAAACACATCAACTACATTTTGAAACCTATGAAGCACTATGGCATTGGTCGGTTAATCATGTTGAAGACTTTTGGAAAAGTATTTGCGATTATTTTGATGTTATATTTCATTCCCCCTACACAAAAGTACTTTCATCCTATGACATGCCAGGAGCAAGATGGTTTGAAGGTGCCAAATTAAATTATTCAGAACATATTTTTAGAAATTTTAAAGGAGATCAAACTGCTATTGTTTTTGGTCATGAATCAGGCTCCATTGAATATATCACGTGGGACGAACTCAGACTGAAGGTGGCCTCGATGGCTTCTTATTTAAAGTCTCTTGGCGTGACAAAAGGGGATCGTGTCGTGGCGTTTCTTCCTAACGTGCCTGAAGCCACCATTTCCTTTTTAGCGGTCAATTCCCTTGGAGCAATCTGGTCGAGCACTTCTCCCGATTTTGGTGTAGAAAGCGTTGTGGATCGATTCTTGCAGATTGCGCCTAAAGTTATAATTGCTGTCGATGGCTATTATTATAATGGAAAACCCCATGATAAAACGGATATTGTAAAGAGCATTGTTTCTGCACTGCCATCGCTTGAAAAGGTAATTATTTTTCCTTATTTGAATACCGACGATACAACTCGATTTCCTGCCGATTTTGTAAACATACAGACCATTTGGCTGGATTCGTCATCAGAACTCACTTTTGAAGCGGTCAATTTTGATGACCCTATGTGGGTACTGTATTCTTCTGGCACCACAGGCTTGCCTAAGCCTATAGTTCAATCTCATGGGGGCATCCTGCTAGAACACCTAAAATACATGGCGTTTCATAATGATGTGCACGAGGGTGAAAATTATTTCTGGTTCTCCACAACGGGCTGGATGATGTGGAATTTTGTTCAAGCTGCTTTATTAATGGGCAGCACCATTGTGTTGTTTGATGGATGTCCAACTTACCCCAACTTTAACGCACTATGGCAGTTCACTGAAAAAGTAGGAATCCATCATTTTGGCACGAGTGCACCGTTTTTAGTTGCCAGTATGAAAAGAGGCGTAGTTCCCAAAGCTTCTTCCAATCTTTCAACTTTGCGATCTCTTAGTTCCACTGGAGCCCCGCTGCCATCTGAAGCCTTTGAATATGTTTATAATCATATAAAAAAAGATATTTGGCTATGTTCTATGGCTGGTGGTACCGATGTGTGCACAGCATTTGTTGGGGGGTGTCCGGAATATTCAGTTCACTCGGGTGAAATACAATGTCGTGCTTTGGGTGTTTCGTTATACGCCTATAACGACCAAGGCCTTCCTGTTGAAGATGAATTGGGTGAAATGGTAATTGATAAACCCATGCCTTCAATGCCTATTTATTTTTGGAATGATTCCAATAACCAGCGGTATAAAGCAAGTTATTTTGAACACTTCCCTGGCAAATGGCGCCATGGAGATTTTATTAAAATCAATTCTGAAACTCACGGATTGGTTATTTACGGTCGATCTGATGCTACTTTGAACCGTCACGGAATTAGGATAGGCACTGCTGAAATTTACCGCGCCGTTAATAAAATAGAGGAGGTTGAAGACGCTCTAATTATTAACCTCGAACAAGAAGAAGGCGGGCACTATATGCCTTTGTTTGTAAAAATGAAAACAGACAATAAACTGACTGATGCTATTAAATCCAGAATTAATGTCCAGTTAAAAACCGAATACTCACCTCGTCATGTTCCTGACGACATTATAGAAGTACCCGATATTCCTTATACCATTAGCGGCAAAAAAATGGAAGCGCCCATCAAAAAAATATTATTAGGTATGCCCTTAGAAAAATCCATCAATTTTGATGCGATGCGCAACCCAGAGTCTGTGACTTATTTTATTGAGTTTGCGAAAACCCTTTAAAAAATTATCCTTTTAAGTCTAGCACTACTTGAAAAACAGCAAGTTTTACAATATTAAAAAGCCATTCTAAAATGAATGGCTTTAGTTTTTTAATGCAGCTGCTAACTTGGTCTCAATACAGAACTTTGAACATTAGAAATCAATAACATCTTCCTTGGATTTGTTATTCTGTCCAACCTTACTACAATCGACATTGATGGACATTTCTAAAGGCGCTGTAAACTCTTCTTTTGAAATTCCTAAATCTTTATCTGCATAACAACTTTTCATATACAAGGCCCAAATTGGCAGTGCCATAGAAGCCCCTTGACCATAGGTAATCGTTCTAAAATGTACTGATCTATCTTCAGCTCCAACCCAAACACCCGTAACTAAATTAGGCACCATACCCATAAACCAGCCATCACTTTGGTTTTGCGTGGTTCCCGTTTTACCAGCAATAGGATTATCAAATCCATAAGGGTAGCCAGTGATGATTTCTTTATACACAGGGGTATCAGCTCCCCAGGTTCTTCGCAATCGAGCTCCTGAACCAAACTCGGTCACACCTTCCAATAAACTCGTGGTAACGTAAGCTACTTCTTCACTTAGTACATCTTTAGATTCTGGTGTAAACTGATATAAAATAGTTCCATTTTTGTCCTCAATACGGGTTACCAATACGGGTTTATTATACACCCCTTTGTTGGCAAATGTGGCATAGGCCGCTACCATTTCATAAACACTTAAATCTGGAGTCCCTAGTGCTATTGAAGGTACCGCTAAAATGTCTTCTTCTATACCTAGCTTTTTAGCCATATCAATTACAGGCTGTGGTCCAACTTTATCCATTAAACGAGCTGTAACGGTATTAATAGAATTGGCTAAAGCACTTTTTAATGTTACAAAACCAGCGTATTCCCCATCTGAGTTTTTTGTGGTCCAAGGTTCTGGGTTACCGTATTTGTTGGCTTCAATAGTAATTTGTTGTTTTGGAAATGAGTCACATGGAGATAAATGTAATTGGTCAATAGCCGTTGCATAAACAAAAGGCTTAAAGGTTGACCCTACTTGTCTTTTACCTTGTTTCACATGGTCATATTGAAAATGCCTATAATTCATTCCTCCAACCCAAGCTTTAACATGGCCCGTGTTGGGATCCAATGACATCATGCCGGGGTGCAAAAACGATTTGTAATACCTCATGGAATCTATGGGTTTCATAACCGTATCTATTTCGGCAGCCAAACCATCTTTCCAAGCAAATACATTCATCTGTCTTGGTATATAGAAAGACGCTTCAATCTCTTTATCACTCAACCCTTTTCCTTTTAAAACCCTCCAGCGTTCAGATTGTCTCATCCCCCTTTTCATTAGAGCTGCAACTTCATCGCTGTTCAATTCTAAAAATGGTGCTGTTGGATTTCTGTCAGGCGTATTCTGGTTGTCAAATTCGGCCTGTAATCTCGGCATGTGTCTCTGAACAGCGTCTTCAGCATATTTCTGCATTCGGGAATCTATGGTGGTGTAAATATTTAAACCATCGTTGTACAAATTATATTTTGAACCATCAGGTTTTGGATTTTCGGCAATCCATTTTTTCATAAAATCAGATAAATACGCCCTAAAATAGGTGGCTATGCCTTCGCGATGAGATTCTGGGGAAAAGTTTAAATCTAATTCTGTTTTTTGAAGGGAGTCTTTTACTTTCTCTGTAATATAGTCTGACTTTTCCATTTGAGCCAACACGACATTGCGCCTGTTTTTTACGCCTACTGGATTTCTACTTGGTATGGGATTATAAAATGATGAATTTTGACACATTCCAACTAACATAGCCGATTCCTTTATATCTAGGTCCTTAGGCTCTTTACCAAAATAAATACGGGAAGCGCTTCTAATACCATCGGCATTGTTGCCAAAATCATAGATATTAAAATACATGGTAATAATTTCTTCTTTGGTGTATTGACGTTCCAATCGAATCGCTATAATCCACTCCTTAACCTTTTGCAATAGTCTTTCTACAATGTTTCTTGAGCCTTCTCCATGAAATAACTGCTTTGCCAATTGCTGTGAAATGGTACTTGCGCCACCGCCACTACCTAGTTTTACAATGGCTCTTAAAGTTCCTTTTGCATCAATTCCAGAATGGCTCATAAAACGCACATCCTCTGTAGCGATTAAAGCTTCGACTAAGCTTGTAGGAAGCTCTGAATACTCAACAGGCGTTCTATTGTCGTTAAGATAAAATTTCCCAAGAGTTTTACCGTCGGAAGTAATAATCTCAGAAGCTAAATTGGTGTGAGGGTTTTCTAATATGGTATGGTCAGGCATTTCGCCAAAAGCTCCCCAAGAAGCCAGCAAAAACACAAGAATAACTAAAAGGAATCCTGTTACAAACAGTTTCCAAAACCAGCGGATATATTTTGAAAAATCTGGGGTTAAATTTTTTTTGCTAGCTGCTTTCTTAGCCATAATTAATTAGTTTTTGAATGTTCAATCCTAAAGCCAATATCGGTTATCCCTACTAAGTTATCTATACCATTGACTTGCCCATTTTGTCTCATGGCGTGCTGAATATTAATGTTATAGTCTCCTGATTCGTTAAATATAAATGGCTTGTCGTAACCCTTATACCACAATTTATTTTCCTTAACATCCGTGAATCCAGTCCCCAAAAGCTTACCACTGGGGTCTGCCATTTTATATTCTAAAGTGTCCTTTAGTACTTTTCCATTGGGATAGTCCATTTCAACGATCAAAAATAAATTGTTGTATTTATACTCATTTGTATTTCTCAAATTTATAAACAAATTATAGCTATTTATAGAATCCGGAGGGGTAACCTTAAATGATATTATAGAATCCTTATGCCATTGATTGGGAACCGATTTATACTCATCAAAAACACGATTGGAGTCACAAGAACTAAAAATAGTGCTAATAATCAAAGCTACCCAAATACTATTTCTTGGCATTTTTTTGAGGCTTATGATTTGATTTATGATTCCCTCTTTTATTTCTACGTTTGTTTTTGCGTTTTGGACTATCAAACCGTGTTAAACTATCTTGACCCACAACGTTTTCAAACTCTATTTTAGTATCCTCAATAAGTTCTAAGGCGTAATCTTCAAGGTTAGGGACTTTTTCTTTTCGGCTGTTTTTACTTATAATTTCATTAGCTTGATCTGTAGTAAGTTTGTGCCAATTCATCCATTCACCTTCGTATGCATACCACAGATGTCCTTTAAAAATATCTGTTTTTTGGCATACTGCAGTCCCTTTTTCGGTGTACAGTTTTATCTCTGTTTTTGGAAAATCTTTTAGTGCGTCCAAATAGGCATCCAGCTCATAGTTTAAACAACACTTTAACTTTCCACATTGCCCCGCAAGTTTTAACGGATTTAGGGACAGTTGTTGGTAACGAGCTGCCGAGGTGCTCACCGACCTAAAGTCGGTTAACCAAGTTGAACAACATAATTCTCTTCCACATGAACCAATGCCTCCAAGTCTAGAAGCTTCCTGACGGAAACCGACTTGTTTCATTTCTATTCGTGTTCTAAATTCTTTAGCAAACAGTTTAATGAGTTCTCTAAAGTCTACGCGTTCTTCTGCGGTGTAATAAAATGTTGCCTTACTGGCATCCCCTTGATATTCGATATCCGAAATTTTCATCTGTAATTTCAGATCTATGGCGAACTGACGGGCTTTAACCTTCATCGGTTCTTCTTTGTCTCTTGCTGAAGACCAAATATCGATGTCTTTTTGGTTCGCTTTTCGATAAATTTTAAAAACCTCTTCTTCATTGTCGATGTCCACTTTTTTCCGCTTCATTTGAATCCTTACCAATTCTCCGGTTAGTGTAACCATGCCAATATCATGTCCAGATTGCGCTTGGGTAGCTACAATGTCTCCAATGCTTAATGTTAGTTTTTCGGTGTTCTTGTAATATTGTTTTCTTCCATTTTTAAAACGGACTTCAACACCATTAAAGGGTTCTTCTCCTTGAGGTAACGACATATTGGCCAACCAATCAAAAACGGTTAACTTGTTGCAACTATCCGTACCACAAGTTCCATTGTTTTTGCATCCTTTGGGTTGTCCATCTTTTCCAGTTGAGCAACTTTGACAACTCATATATTTTTATATAAAACTCGAAAACAAAATATGCTTTCGAATGAAGATTAATACTAATTTTTTGAAATGTAAAGATAATATTATTATGATGACTTAAAAATTAAGTCATTAATTAAACTCAATCTCGTAGTTTAATTTGTTGGTAAGAGATTTTAATTGTTTTTTAGACTTAAAAATGTTCATAAATAATTTTTGGCTCCATTTTGTCTTTTTGGAAAAATCATTAAATGTCTCCTGTCTCCAATCAAAGCCTTCCTTCCAAAATTGATTAGGTGAAACGTAGCAAAATGTGTAATCAAATATAAAACTAGATTGATTCTCATTGGTTAAACCAGACAAGGTCGTTGGCGCCATAAGAATGATATCGTTTTGCTTACACACCTCTCTTATCGATGTGATTAATTTGGGGTAATCTTCATGTAATGTTGAAATATCAAAATCATTATACTCAGTGTTTCCTATTTTTTGTATTGGTCGAATTTGAAGTATATCAAAGCTGTCTGCACTAAAATGTTTAAAGAAATCTTTTAACTCGTAGAAGTTGTCTTTATTAAAGGTGTAATTTATTCTTACTTTGAAGTTGTATTTAGACTTTAATTTAGAAAAAGAATTAAATGCGTTTTGAAATTTTTCATAACTCGCTTTTTTCATAAAGTTTTCATAACTTTTTTTTGTTACACCATGAAGTGATATTGTAAATTCATTAAGTCCTGCTTTTAGGAGTGCTTCTATTTTTTCTTCGGTAAGTAAATTGGCATTTGTTGTAATGGAGATATATGGCACTTTGTATTCCTTCCCTAGTTCAACTATCTTGACCAAGTTCTTATATAAAGTGGGCTCTGTACCACAACCTATTTGAAGTTTTAAAGCTCTACTAAAAATAGTTTTTGCAACTAAATTTAAATCTTCGTCTTTAAATTGACCTTTGAGTGTTTTTACGTAATCTTCATCAGTAAAATAACACATTTTACAACGTAAATTACAAGCCATAACAGGATCTAAATTAACTGCTAAATATCGCTTATTAAATTTATGTAACAAAAAGAGGCCTAAAAATTTAATTCTATGACTTTTGATTTTTCTGTTAAGCTGTAAAAGTTTATATACATTCATTTTAAACCGTTTTGCTTAATGTATCAAAAATATTTCTTAAATCCTTTTTATAGGGCAAATGATCGACTCTACCTTTTTTGAAGATATCGTTGCTGTTCCCTTGGCCTTTTCGAAGTGCCTTTTGTTCTTCATAAGGTAATCGCTTAATCTCCATGCAGGTTGTTGAGCAGCAATTTTCCATTTTTACTTTACACTCTTCGCATTGAATAAATAATAGATGGCAGGCTTCATTAGCACAGTTGGTATGTAAATCGGCAGGTTTGCCACATTGGTGGCAATGTGCTATAACGTCTTCAGAAATGCGTTCGGAACGGCGTTCATCAAACACAAAGTTTTTTCCAATAAACTTATTTTCCAAACCTTGAGCTTCCACTTGCCTTACATAATTAATTATTCCGCCATCAAGCTGATACACCTGTTTAAAACCTTTGTGTTTATAATAGGCACTTGCCTTTTCACAGCGGATTCCTCCCGTACAGTACATCACAAGTTTTTTATCTTCCTTGTGTGCTTTCAGGTCTTCTTCAATGATGGGAAGGGATTCTCTAAACGTATCCACATCAGGCGTTAGGGCATTTTTAAAATGGCCAATTTCACTTTCGTAATGATTACGCATATCCACCAAAATGGTGTTGGGATCGTCGACAAGTTCGTTAAACTGTTCAGCACCAACATGAACTCCTCTATTCGTCACATCAAAAGTCTCATCGTTCAAACCATCGGCAACAATCTTATCTCGTACTTTCACCTTTAATTTTAAAAAGGCAAAATTATCTTGTTCAATGGCAACGTTTAAATGAACATGTTCTAAAAAAGAAATGCTATCCAAATGATTTTTAAATTTTTGAAACTGGTCTGCAGGTAGCGAAAGTTGGGCATTGATGCCTTCATGTGCCACATAAATTCTACCTAAAACATCAAGTTCGTTCCAGGCTAAAAACATATGGTTTCTAAATAATTCGGGATTCCCTATTTTGGCGTATTTATAGAAAGAGATGGTCAAACGTTCTTTTCCCGCTTGCTCAATAAGTTCAGCTCTTTCTTTAGCGCTTAAGTTATTGTACAGTTGCATGCTATACTAATTTTAAGAATTAAAGCTTATTTTTTGGCAAAGTTAATATTTTACGAGAACACTGGGACTTAAAAAACAAAAAAGCATTTCAGACGTTCTGAAATGCTTTTTTTAGACTAACTCGTTAATACTAATTTTTTAATTTTAATTTAAAGAATTGTATAAAGAGTTAGCCTCCATCGGCTTTACAATTGCCGTTAACATTTACAACAATTGAAACACCTAAAGCGTTATTGAAAATGGTCCTTTTAAAGAATTTCATAGCAAGATTCTCCCTTAATATCTTGTAGATGTAAAAAGTGCAAAAAGGTTGCGTGATCCTATTGAAAAGATGAAAAGTTGTCGTATTTTAGCTGTCATATCAATAAGAAAAATACATATAAATGAGCAGCGAAAAAGACGCAAAATTAAAAGCCCTAAAACTTACTTTGGACAAACTGGACAAGGCCTATGGAAAAGGCACAGTAATGAAAATGAGTGATCAAGCCGTGGTTGATGTTGATTCCATTTCAACTGGATCTTTAGGTTTAGATATCGCACTAGGTGTTGGAGGGTATCCCAGAGGAAGAGTGATAGAAATTTATGGGCCAGAATCGTCAGGTAAGACCACATTAGCACTTCATGCCATTGCCGAAGCTCAAAAAACTAGTGGTATTGCCGCTTTTATTGATGCTGAGCATGCTTTTGACAGAAAATATGCGGAAAAACTAGGTGTCGATCTTGATAATCTCATTATTTCTCAACCTGATAATGGAGAGCAGGCTTTGGAAATTACCGATAATTTAATTCGTTCAGGTGCTATTGATATAGTCGTTATCGATTCAGTTGCTGCCTTGACACCCAAAAGCGAAATTGAAGGTGAAATGGGAGACTCAAAAATGGGTTTGCACGCGAGATTAATGTCTCAAGCATTAAGAAAGCTAACCGGCTCTATAAGCAAAACCAATTGCACTGTGATTTTCATTAATCAATTGCGTGAAAAAATTGGCGTCATGTTTGGAAACCCAGAAACCACAACTGGAGGTAATGCCCTAAAATTCTATGCTTCGGTAAGATTGGATATCAGACGTTCTACTCAAATAAAAGAAACAGATGGTACTGTAGCTGGAAATAAAACCCGAGTAAAAGTGGTTAAAAACAAGGTCGCTCCACCATTTAAAACCGCCGAATTTGATATTATGTACGGTGAAGGAATCTCTAAAGTTGGAGAAGTAATTGATATTGCTGTAGATCATGAAATTATTAAAAAAAGCGGGTCTTGGTTTAGTTATGAAGACACCAAACTTGGTCAAGGCCGAGATGCAGTTAAAAACTTATTAAAAGACAATCCGGAACTCATGGAAGAACTTGAGGGCAAAGTTAGAAAAGTAGCCAAAGCCAGTACTTTAAATGATTAACTTTTAAAAATATCCCGATTCTTTTCGGGATATTTTGCATTTCAGACGCAACCTTTATAATTAGAGAGCATCTACAGCTTATAAAGGTGTACTATTAAACTTTTTGTCATATGAAAAAATTGGCCGTTTATTGCGTTTTGTTATGCACATTAGTGTCTTGTTCATTAGGTGATGATAACTCCCCAAATTATCATTTTGAAATTCTTCCTATTGAAAGTGTAGATATTCCTGATGAATTCACCCTTGGCGAAACTTATCCAATCACGGTATCCTACCTAAAACCTTCAAATTGTTATGTGTTTAACGATTTTTATTATGTAAAAGAGCTTAATCAAAGGACGGTTGCGGTTATAAATACAGTTTATGACGACCGAGTTTGCACACAAGCTACTGAACTGGTAGAAGCTACTTTTAATTTTATAGTTACTAGTAATGGGACTTATGTGTTTAAATTTTGGCAAGGTGAAGATGATAACGGAACTGATTTATATTATATAGTTGAAGTCCCTGTGGTAGAATAAATATTTTGGATTAATTAACACCTATATCATTTGAGTTTAGATCAACTCATAGCGCAATGCAAAAAAAACGATGTTAAGGCTCAAAGTCAAATATATAAACTCTTTGCGAGTAAATTGTTTTCGGTTTGCCTTAAATATTCGAGAAATTACGCTGAAGCAGAAGATAATCTGCAAGATGCTTTTGTGACCATTTTTAAAAAAATATCACAATTTAAAAATATAGGTTCTTTTGAAGGCTGGATTAAACGAATTGCCATTAACACGGCGCTGCAGCGGTATAGAAGCGTTGGAGTTTTTGATATTGTAAATGAAAATCAAATTGAAGAGGAGTCCGTCGATATTGATGAAGACGCCATTAACATCGATTTTTTACTGCAGATCATTCAAGAGCTACCCAATCGGTATCGATTGGTTTTTAACCTTTATGTGTTAGATGACTATTCCCATAAGGAAATAGCGGAAATGCTACATATTTCAACCGGAACTTCTAAATCAAATCTTGCACGTGCGCGAATGATTTTAAAAGAAAAAATAGAACATTACAAAGCGAGTTTAAACTTGCAAACCTTATAATGAGTGATAAAAAACATATCGACCGTCTTTTTCAGGAAAGGCTCAAAGATTTTGAAGCAAGTCCTGGAGATGCCGTTTGGGAGTCTATAGAGCTTGAGCTTCATCCCAAGAAACGCAAACGACGTATAATTCCCCTATGGTGGCAAAGAGCTGGTGTTGCCGCTTTGTTAGCTGTACTATTTGCAATTGGAAGTATCGTTTTCAATAAGGCCCCTGAACATAACTCCACAAACAATCCTGTTGTAAATACTGATGAGAAAGACAATTTATCCGTTCCATCATCAAATAACACGATTATTTCAAATAATGATCCAGATGAAAATTCAGTAGTAGATCGTAGCAATCAGGAAGATTTGAACTCAAATTCTACTTCCAATACGATTGTAAATCAAGCACAAAAGTCTACTACAAGCCTTGCAAATACAAACGCTAAACCTGACAGAAGTGGAGCTATTCAAAACACAAATACCGCCATTCAGCAAACTTTAAAAAACTCTAAAAATAAAAATGCCGTTGCAACAAATACCGATACTAATGGTAGCGTAAAGACTTCAAACCTGCCTGAAGCTAATCAGAATATACTGAAAACGGATGTCTTGATTGGCACTCCTGATATTAATACCAAAACCTCAGTGGCAGATCGTAAGAGTAAAGAAGCATTATCAGAATTAAACGACATAGATTCCAAAAAGGATTCCAAAACTATAGAAGACGCTATTGCTCAAGTAAATAATACAGATGATAAAAAAGAAGAAGAGAAGTTAATCAGGTGGAATATTTCCACCAATGTAGCACCTGTTTATTTTAACGCTTTAGGAGATGGATCCTCTCTTGACGACCAATTTATTGGCAATTCAAAAAGTGGTGAAATTAATATGAGTTATGGTATTAATGGAAGTTATGCTATAACTGAAAAACTAAAAATAAGAGCTGGGATCAATAAAGTTAATCTAGGTTACAACACTAACGATGTCATTGTGTACAGTGGCGCGTTCTCAAGAAGCAATAGCAACATTAGGTTTAATGATAAATCTGAAAACACATCTCTTTTAAGCTCACAAAATTTAGGATTTGGAGCAGCACCTGAAATTTTGGCCTCAAATGCTAAGGCATCAATCTATCAGGAGCTTGGATTTATTGAACTTCCTGTAGAGATTGAATACGCTATTTTAAATACGAAATTAGGAGTAAACCTTATAGGCGGTTTTAGCACATTTTTCTTGGACAAAAACAAAGTGTACTCAACCCTTAATGGAGATAAGTCTCTTTTAGGTGAGGCCAAAAATATTAATGACACCAGTTATAGTGCCAATTTTGGTTTGGGTTTAAATTATAATGTTTCAGATAAGATAAAATTTAATCTTGAACCCACGTTCAAATATCAAATCAATACATTCCGTAATACCTCTGGAGACTTTCAACCCTACTTTATAGGTATCTATACGGGATTGAGTTATAAGTTTTAGATTTTAGTTGGTTAGATTAGTTGTTGCATACTTCGCAACGGCGCCGAAAAGCTGCTCTGTGCCAAGAGCAGCTTTTTAGGTTTTATGAAAAGTCTCCAATTGGTTTAATATTACTTCCCTTGCTTTTAAATTGAGTGTTTTTGTATCCTTAGTAGTTAATCCGGTTGTGGATAAAAACTCATGGATTTTGACTCGCATTTTTCCTGGACCACCACTAAAAAAAATATAGGAAAACCGTTTTTTGTTATCGGCAAAAGTGATGGGTACAATGGGTATCTGGTGGTTTATCGCCAGCCTAAAGGCTCCATCCTTAAATTCATCCAAAACAATTTGATAATCAGGCACACCGCCTTCAGGGAAAATACAAATACTCAATCCCGATTGTAATCGCCTTTGCGCCCTTAAAAAAACAGCTTTTCTGCTGCGTTCAGAATTTCTGTCAACCAAAATACAGGTGCGTTTATAAAAGAACCCAAATAATGGGATATTAACTAGTTCCTTCTTTCCAACAAAAACAAAGGGATTTTTAACGCTTACCAACATCAGCATTATGTCTGCCATGGAAGTATGGTTGGCAATAAACATAAAGCTTTTAGATTTTTCTAGGGTTTGCTCACTTTCAATTGTATAATTAAAACCCATGCCTTTTAAAATAAATTTAGCCCAAAAACGAGCCAGCTTAAAAAAGAAAGGATACCATGCTTCTTTTAAAATAGAAATGAAAAGTAGTGGAAACAAGACCAATATGGGAACAGCTACAAGAACGTAGAACCAAATACGATATAAAACCCAGAATGGATATTTTAAAAGCCTCATTTACTTCAAAACTACTTAAATTTATTGAGCTATTGTATCAAAAAAATTACCTTTGTCTTTTTCGTATAACTAATAAATCGATTCCCGTTTTCACGGGAAGTAAACATGGCAAGAATACTCACAGGCATTCAAAGTACAGGGACACCACATTTGGGAAATATTTTAGGAGCTATTCTAAAGGCAATTGACATGTCGAAAAATAGTGCAAATGATTCGTTTCTGTTTATTGCAGATATGCACTCCTTAACTCAAATTAAAGATCCCAAAATATTGCGAAACAATACCTATTCTACGGCGGCAACATGGTTAGCTTTTGGATTGGATGTTGAAAAAACCGTTTTCTATAGACAAAGTGATGTGCCTCAGGTTACTGAATTATCCTGGTACTTAAGCTGTTTCTATCCCTTTCAACGTTTAACCTTGGCGCATAGTTTTAAGGATAAAGCAGATCGGCTAGAAGATGTCAATGCGGGTTTGTTTACGTATCCAATGCTTATGGCTGCCGATATTTTATTATATGATGCCAATATTATCCCAGTAGGAAAAGACCAATTACAGCATATTGAAATGACTCGTGACGTGGCATCTCGATTCCATGCAAAACTGGGAGAGACTTTTGTACTTCCTGAAGCCGACATCCAAGAAGATAGGATGATCATACCGGGAACAGATGGTGAGAAAATGAGCAAGAGTAAAGGAAATCTTATTAACATTTTTCTAGAGGATAAAAAACTTCGAAAACAAATCATGTCTATTCAAACGGATAGCACGCCTCTAGAAGCTCCCAAGGACTGGAAAACCTGTAATTGTTTTGCCATTTATAAACTGCTAGCTTCTGAAAATGAGATAGCTGCAATGAAATCCAATTACGAAACTGGTGGCTTTGGTTATGGGCAAGCAAAACAAGCTTTATTTGACCTTATTATTGAAAAATTTGCTGAACCTAGAGAACGCTATACGTATTACATGAACCATCTTGATGAAATTGATGCTGCTTTGGCTATTGGCGCAGAAAAAGCCAAAATTGTAGCTAATGCAGTGTTAAAACGGGTTAGGAGTAAAGTGGGATATTAATGGGCCCTTGCCTTCAGTTCGATTACGCTCTCTGACCACGCGGGAATGACAACATTAAACAACCTCAAACAATTTTCCAGGAAGTGGTCTTACAACGCCTTTAAGCTCCATATTGAGCAACATACTCGCTACTTTAAAAATGGGCATGTCGCATTCAATGGCTATAGTGTCTAACATTTGTTTGTCTTTGGCTTTTAAATAGGTGTAAATCACTTTTTCTTCATCCTCAAGTTCTACAAATAATTGTTTTTGAATCGTTGGTTTTTTGTCATCCTCAAGTTTCCAATTCAAGATATAAGGCACATCCAATGGATTGGTCAATATATGCGCCTTTTGGTATTTAATTAAATTATTGCATCCAACGCTTTGTGTATCTGTAACACGACCTGGGACTGCGAAAACATCTCTATTATAAGAGTTTGCAATATCAGCGGTGACCAAACCTCCTCCTTTTTCGGCCGATTCTATTACAATAGTCGCCTCGCTTAAGCCGGCAATAATTCTATTCCGTTTTAAAAAATTGTTTCGATCAAACACCGTTGTGCTCCAAAAATCCGTAAAAAAGCCTCCATTCTTCTCAACCTCAACAACATATTTTTTGTGTGATGGTGGATAAATTTGATTAAGTCCGTGTGCCAAACACCCTACGGTTTGTAAATTATGCTTTAAAGCTGCTTTTTGAGCAGTAATATCGGTGCCATAGGCAAATCCAGAAATTATTACAGGGTTATAAATCGCGAGTTGCTCCACTAATTTTTCACAAAAAGTTATTCCGTTTGTAGTAATTTTTCGTGTACCAACAATGCTGATAAGACGTTGCTTTTTTAAGTTGACCTGCCCCGTTTGAAAAAGCAAAATAGGGCCATCAATACAATGTTTTAGTTTATCAGGATAGTCTTCATCTGTAAAATACAGGCAGCTTATTTGGTTGTCCTTGGTAAACAGCAACTCCCGTTCCGCTTCTTTTAAAAACGATGTATTGGTCAATTCTTTTAGGGTTGTTGTCCCAATACCATCAATTTTTAACAAATTCTGTTTCTTCTCTTTTAAAACAGCCTCGGCAGACCCACAATGGTTTATCAACTTTTTAGCTGTTAAATCCCCAATTTTAGGTACATGTTGCAGCGCTAAAACATATATTAAATCCTGGTCGGTCATATTTACTTACCGTGAAAACGGAAATGTGTTTATTAATTAATACAACAAATTAAGAATTTTTTATACTGTTAATAACTAGTTATACAGAAATTTTATTCGCATGCAAAAATTTCTAACTTTGTTTTTATGCAACTTGAAACCTACATAAGCGATTTACTCTACCGATATGACTGTGTCACCATTTCAGAATTTGGTGCATTTTTAACCCATCGAGTATCGGCTAAAATAGATGACGCTTCACATTCGTTTTATCCGCCAAAAAAAGTATTGTCTTTTAATGAACAATTACAACATAACGATGGATTATTGCCAAATTACATCGCCGAAGTTGAAAAAATCCCTTATGAAATCGCCGTACAAAAGATTGCTAAATATGTAAAAACCATTAAGTCGTATTTAATACAGGGCGAAACCATCACCTTCAATAATATTGGCGAATTGGCGTTGAATACCGAAGGTAAAATCATTTTTGAACCCGCGTACCAGATCAATTATTTAACTGATGCCTTTGGATTATCACAATTTGAGTGTGCAAATATTTCAAGAGAGGTTTACAAAAAAGAGGTTGAAACCCTTGAAAAAGTCATTCCAATTACGGTCACTCCTGAAAAACGCAAGTCAAGACCCTATCTAAAATATGCGGCTATTGCCTTAATAGCACTAACCGTGGGAGGTTTTACGGCTTCAAATTACTATATCAATCAAATTAAAGCACAAAATCTAGTGGCTCAAGAGGAGGCCAATCAACAACTGGACGCTAAAGTTCAAGAGGCAACTTTTGTAATCAGTAACCCATTACCAGCTGCGACATTGACCATTGAAAAACAAAGTGGAAATTATCATATTGTTGCCGGAGCATTTAGGGTCGAAGAGAATTCAGATAAAAAAGTAAAACAACTTCAAGACCTAGGCTACAAAGCTCGTAAAATTGGTATGAACAAATACGGATTACACGAGGTTGTTTATGCAAGTTATACCGATAGACTTGAAGCTTTGAAAGCTCTTAGGCAAATTAAAAATGAAAACAATTCTGAAGCTTGGCTACTTGTTAAGGCTTTAAACTAATTTTTCCTTCTTTAGCTTTTAATAGAAAAGCATCTTACCTTTGTGTCTCATTTAAACTATAATGGAAGCAAGAACCCCTTTTCAATCTAAAACGGTATTAACCGATATGGTTTTGCCTAGTGAAACCAATCCGTTGAACAACTTATTTGGTGGCGAACTTTTAGCAAGAATGGATCGAGCTGCCAGTATTGCTGCGAGACGCCATTCGCGCCGAATTACCGTTACAGCATCCGTTAATCATGTCGCTTTTAATCGATCTATTCCTTTGGGAAGCGTGGTAACCGTTGAGGCTAAAGTGTCCCGCGCCTTTAAAACCTCAATGGAAGTGTTTTTAGATGTTTGGATTGAAGACCGAGAGTCTGGTGAAAAAGAAAAAGCCAATGAAGCCATTTATACCTTTGTTGCTGTTGATGATTTCGGAAATCCTGTAAAAGTGCCAGAATTAAAACCTGAAACCCCTTTGGAAATCGAACGTTTTAATGCAGCCTTACGACGTAAACAATTGAGTTTAGTTTTAGCAGGTAAAATGAATGCAAACGAAGCTACCGAGTTAAAGGCCTTGTTTAAATAATCACATTCTGTAAATCCAGTTCGCAGGATTTTCAGTGTTTGAATTTTTGTTGACGCCAAAACCTAAAATAGTTTCGCCATTACTTTTATTGGTAAACACTTCCCCTATTATTTGTTTCGTACTGACTTTGTCTCCTTGTTTTACAAATATTTTGGACAGATTTTTATAAATGGTAAAATAATTACCATGTCTTATTATGACTGCTGGATTGGCATTTCTAATAGCGACGATGGCAGAGACTTCTCCATCAAAAACAGCTCTAACTTTGGCACCTTCTTCTGTTGCAATTCTAACCCCATTACTGTTAATGGTTACCGTATTGTCTATAGGCGAAGGTTGCTTGCCATAACCTAACTTAACGATTCCTTTTTCAACCGGCCAAGGTAGTTTTCCTTTGTTAGATTCAAAGTTTGCGGCTAATGCTTTAGCTTCAGCGGTTAAGGCATAATCTCTTGACGAGGATGCATTGCCTGCTTTTTTGTTAGATTCCGCTATAGCTTCCCTTATTAATCGGTCAATTTCTCGATCTATTTTATCGGCTTCTTGCTGTTTCTTTTTGATTTGAGAATTATAGGAACTCAAATCTTTGCGTATGGAAGTCATCAATACATTTTGCTGTTTGAGTTCTTCTTCCAATCGGTTTTTTGCAACTCTGTTTTCTTCAATAAGTTTTTCCTTGTCCTTTTTTTGCTGTAACAAAGCGGTGTTGAGGTCTTGTAATTTTTGAGTCTTATCTTTAATTTTTTCGCCCTGTTCTTTTTGATAATCGGCGTATTGTTTAATGTATTGTAAACGCTTATAGGCTTGTTTAAAATTATCTGAAGACAATAAAAACATGACCTTACTTTGATCGGATCTGCTTTTATAAGATCTAACAATCATCGCCCCATAATCCTCCTTCAACACTTTGAGTTGATCCCTTAAACTGGAAATCTCTTTTTGGTTCGCATTGATTTCGCGGGTTAAAAGATTGGCTTGATCATTAGTCACCTTAATTAAGTTTTTTCGGACGCTCACCTTATAGTTCAAATCCTCAACTTGAGAAATCACCGATTTTTCCTTTTTTTTATTGGTAAACAACAAGGTATTTATCTGTTCAATCTCCTTTTGTAATTGTTGCCGTTTCGATTCGAGCTCTATTTGCTTTTGGCTTTGGGAAGTCGCCGAAATACTGCATAACAGCAATCCCATAAAAACAAAGATGTAAGTAAATTTATTCCGCATTGTCAATAGTAATTTCTTTAAATCCCGTAGGAATCCTAAACGGGAAACGAAGGTCTTCATTTAACGAAACCGATCGGTATTCCATTTCGATGGTCACTTCTTCGGTGTCTTCAACTGCTATAATTTTTAAGGTTTCAGGAAGCGTTTGCTTGCTAACCTTTTGATATGATTTGTAATCAATTTCCAATATTCTTCGCTTTAATGGCTGATACAATTGCTGTGAATCCATTTTAAAATGTGCTGGGTTAAGCAAAAAGAAAATCTCCAATGCGGGTTGCTGGTTTTTGGGTTGAAGCACATAAGAGTTCGCTTGGGTTGAAAGCGCGTATTTGCCTTCTTTCAAGTTGAAAATGGCTTCACCAAGCAATAAGCTTTCCACTTTTTTAAAATCCAGTTCAATCCCCAACAAGTCACTTAACAACCTATAATCCCCATCAAAATATTGATTGTTGATTTTGTCGTAAAAACTTACCCGATCGGGGGTAATCATCACTCTGGCTAATCCCAAAACGGAATTAATCCAAATGATCTTATCCTTTTCCATTCTTAGGTTTACGGTATAGCCCTGACTTTGTTGATCTTGAGTGTACTCTATTTTTATTTTGGCCTGGAGTGTTTTAAAACGAGCATTTTGGTTTTGGTTTTCCTTAATCAATTCCTTTGTGGTCATGCTTGCATTGAGCTTCCCTATTGAGGTTATGCTTTTTGAAGATTTGCAACCAAACGTAAGTCCTGCAAACACTATTAAAATAAATACTCTAATCAACTTCATTATGGGTGTTGTCCTTTTGTTAGTGCCTCGGCCTTTTTAGTAAACGCTTGTGCTTTGGTTATATTATTATCTAGCTGATAGGCCAAACTTAATTGCTTATAAAAATCAATTTCCATTTTAAGATCATCCATAATATAGTCCAATCCTGCTTCTAAACTTTTAATGGCTTTTTTAGGCTGCTTTAATTTAATGTTGGCTACGCCATTGATGAGATAAAAGATGGGTTGGGCTGGAAATAATTCTATTGTTTGCTCACTTTGTTTAGCGGCCTGTTCTTCAAAATTTAAATCCAATTGAAGCAAAAGTACATCCTTTATTACTGAGTAGTTATTAGGATCTTCTTTTAAAACTTCTTCAAAATAGGATAATGCCTTGGTTTTATCTCCAATCTTCAAATAATATTGTGCCAATTCCAAAAGGGTCTTGGCGCTTTTATCATTACTCACCTTTGCAGTAACTTCCAGTAAATCGGCTTCGTATTCTGGATGTAATGATACAAAGTTTACAAAATCATTAAGCACCTTTGTTTTAGCATCTGGATTAATATCTGAACTTGTCAATACAATTTTCATGGAATGTATCGCATTTTCGGTTTCATTATCATCCAAATAAAACTTGTACAATGCCAAATGGACCAATTGGGAATTAGGATTAAACGCTAGGAGTTGTTGGGCTGTTTTAAACGCTTTTTCTTTTTGGTTGGTTTCACTATATCTGTAAATTAAGTTGAGATAATTCATTTCATTATCTGGCTCATTTTTTAGGCGTGCCTCAAGGTTTTCTATACGCTCCTTATCCTTTCCGGTAATGTCATAAATTTGATTGCGCAAAAAGTCCCTGTCTTTATTAAAACCAAATTCTTTATCCAATTCGTCCAGCATTTCCAATGCGTTCTTGTAGTCTTTGGCTTTTATATACAAAGCTGCTAAATCCTGTTTATAATCCTCTGGATGATATTTAACCAATTGTTTAATGGTTTTAATGGCTTTATTGATGTCATCTTGTTGCATATAAACATCATACAGTTCATCCAGAAACCATTCGTTATCCGGTTCTTTAGAGATGGCTTTTTTCAAGGCGTCTTCAGCGGCACCAAAATTTTTGAGTTTATTATAATTTTTACCCAATTCATAATAGAGAACAGGATCAGAGCTTTTTAGGTTTATACATTTTAAAAGGGCATCAGCAGCACGTTGATAATTTTCTATTCCTTTTTGTTTCAAAGCCTCAAAAAACAATTCTTGATATTCATCCTCCACATTGCCAAGATCGTCATCGGGGATTTTGTTAAAATCTATTTGGGCATGGCTTAATTGCGGGAATAAAAGGATCCCGAAGATAACTATAAGTATGTAGGTTCTTTTCTTCATTTTTTACCTCGAATACACAAGTGTTTTTCTTAGATATAGTAATCTATTAGCCATTCCCTTCTTAGTTTTCATAAATTCGCTTAATAGTACTGAAAGATTCCTGCTACCACAGGAATATTATTCTAATACTGAATAATCACCAATGCTGATTTTAGTAAACTCCCCGTTATATTCAACATGATTTCCAATCATGGCTTCATCTAAATTAGTGTTTTTTAGTGTTGTATAACTCTGTATTAAACTATTTTTAACGGTTGAATTTTCAATGATACAATGGTTCCCAATAGACACATTAGGCCCAACGGTTGAGTTTTTTAGTATTACATCTTCACCAATAAAACAAGGTTCAATAATTTTTGAATGGTCTAGGGTTACCGTTGATGCTATCATTTGTTCTATCCCTTCATTAAATAAAAACCCTAGCATTTTTGAGTTCGTTTTAACCGTGATAGCCTTATTGCCACAATCCATCCATTCCTTTACCGCTCCCGTTTTAAATATGTTCCCGTCTGCCATCATGCGTTTAATACCATCGTTTATTTGATACTCTCCTCCATTAGTAACGTTTTCATCTAAAACTTCTTGTAATTTTTGCCTTAAAAGGGAAACATCCTTAAAATAATAAATCCCTATAACGGCCTGATTGGAAACCAAGTCTTTTGGTTTTTCAACCAATTCTATAATGTCGTTATTTGCGTTTAATTTGACGACGCCATAGGCTTCTGGATTGTCCACTGCTTTAGTCCAAATCACGGCGTCGGCATCTGGATCCAAATCAAATTCTGCTCTAATTAAGGTGTCTGCATAGGCAATAACGGCAGGCCCAGAAAGTGATGCTTTTGCAGACATAATAGCGTGACCGGTGCCTAATGGTTGGTCTTGACGGTAAATGGAAGCCTTTGCTCCTAAACTTTTGGCCAATTCTGTTAAACTCTCCACCACGTCATCTCCAAAAAAAGCGGGATCTCCCAAAACAAATGCAATTTCTTCAATAGGCTGTTTAATGACTTTTGCTATGTCCTTTACTAAACGATGCACAATAGGCTGCCCTGCTACTGGTATTAATGGTTTTGGAATGGTTAAAGTATGTGGGCGTAGGCGCGAACCGCGACCGGCCATGGGTACAATTATCTTCATATCATTACCTGCGAAAGCAGGTATCTTTTTTATGTTAAACTTAATTCCTATACCTATTTTTTAGGCAGGGATGTTAGTACTTATTCTTTAAAATTATAACTATTCAAACTCAAATCAGGTCTATTAACCATAATTTGGACAACCTGAGTTTCATGCTTTTTTAAAATGAGATTCCTGCTTAGGTAGGAATTTATTTCACACCCGTACTCCCAAATCCGCCTTCGCCTCGAGACGTTTCTGATAGCTCTTTGACTTCAACCCATTCAGCTCGTTCATGCTTAGAAACGATTAATTGTGCAATCCGTTCACCATTTTCTATTATAAAATCCTCATTGGAGAGGTTGACCAGAATAACCCCTATTTCGCCTCTATAATCTGCGTCTATAGTTCCCGGGGTATTTAAAACGGTAATTCCTTTTTTTGCAGCCAAACCACTTCGAGGTCTTACTTGAGCCTCATATCCTATTGGCAATTCTATAAAAAGCCCTGTGCCTACAATACTTCGCTCCAAAGGTTTTAAAATCCTTGGCTCCGATAAATTGGCTCTTAGGTCCATGCCTGCCGAAGCTATGGTTTCATAATTTGGAAGTGCGTGATTAGATTTATTAATAATTTTTATGGTCATTTTTCTTTTTTTATTAAGCGTCAAGCAAATTTCTACTTATTCTTTAATATTAATTTAAGTTTGTTCTTTTCAGAAAAAAACATGATTGTCAAAAATATGAGTAACATGGGTATTCCTACTATATAGTTTTCTCTAAATTCATAAAATGAAATTAAAGATAAGCCAATTGAAACCGTTAGATACAGTCCTATCTTTTTTAGATTATAAGGAATTGGATAATACTTCTTCCCATAAAAATAAGACAACATCATCATAACTCCATAAGCCGCCAATGTGGCTATAGCCGAAGCTTTATAACTGTATTCTTTAATAAACAGAACATTTAATGCTAAGGTTACTATGGCTCCAACTATTGAAATATAGGCTCCTATTTTTGTCTTGTCCGTTATTTTATACCACACCGAAAGGTTGTGATAAATGCCCAGACAAAAATTGGCAATCAATATAATTGGCACTACCCACATGGCCTCCCAATAAGCTTCACTTCTTACAATATAAGGTTTCAAAACATCTGCAAATACCACCACAGTCAATAAAATTACAGATCCAAAAGCGACGTAAAATTCTAATATTTTTGCATAATTTTTTTGAGGATTTTCAGTTTTTGCATGACTGAAAAAGAAGGGTTCTATGCCCAGTCTATAAGCCGTAGCAAAAAGGGTCATAAACAAAGCTATTTTATAACATGCCGAATACATGCCGATTTGGGTATCTGCAATATCTGGAGGAAGTAGTTCTTTTAACAGAATCCTATCAAAAGTTTCGTTTATTGAAAAGGCAATACCTGCAATTAAAACTGGAAAGGCATACCGCAACATGGTTTTCCACAATGTGGAACTAAAAACATATTTGATTTTTGTATAAAACGGAAGCATCAAAATAAGGGTCACGGCGCTTGCAATAAGATTCGCAATAAAAATGTAACTGATTTCGAAATTTGGTTTATAGATACTCTCAAAAATTTGACTATTGGATGCTAAATCTTTTAAGGCTAATAGGAAAAATAAATTTAGCCCTAAGTTAATCGCTACGTTCAAAATTTTAATAATGGCATAACGCATGGGTCTTTGCGTGGCTCTCAACCAAGTAAAAGGAATAATAACCAAGGCATCCAATAGTAAAATCCAAAGGACCAGATTGATATATTTAACATCAATATTGATAGCCGATGCAATTTGGTTTTGAAAAAAAAGAGCTATCACAAAAAACCCTAACGACGACACAATTAATGAAATAGCGGAGGTGCTTATGACTTTGTTTTTATCTTCTTCTTTGTTGAAAAATCTGAAGAACGCCGTTTCCATTCCATAAGCCAATATCACATTAAACAGTACAAAGTAGGAAAAGATTACGGATACTTGACCGTACTCAGCTGGTGAAGACAACACTTCTGGGTCGGTATATAAGGGTACCAATAAAAAACTCAACATTCTAGGTAGCACAGTTGCTAAGCCATAAATAAATGTTTGTTTAAATAGTGTTTTAAATCCACTCAAGTTTTGTGATTTTATGAAGCTAAAAATACGTTTTTAGAAAACGCAATCCAAAGATAAGTCAAGGCTTATTTCTTGGTGACATTGGGACTTCGCGTAAACGTTTTTCCTTAATGTTTAAAATTTTATAATATTTGACTTCACCATGTTGCATATACCTTATGATGCATTCATTATGCTTAAGTTCAAATGGGGTTTTAGATTCAATTTTAGGAAGTTGATTTTGGTGTTCTTCTTTTATATCACTACTTAAAATGAGGTCTTCAACATATTTGGGCGGCGTTATAAAACGTCCAAAATACAGGTTTTGGTTTTGTGGAGACAACATTAATTTTGCCGATTTACCTTTGAAATAAACGGAGTCCAATTCAATATTGTTGGTATCGCCTTTAAAGGGTATAAACAACGTGAACACAGATTCTAAATCTCTAACAGCCTGTGCCTTTTTTTGGTAATACACTTCGCCAAACTCCAAAGGGGCTGTCTGCTCCAACTTTTGTGCGTTTGAGCATTGCGAAAAACTTGCCATAAGACAAAATATCACTGTTGAAAATAAAATAGTCTTCATGCGGATCATGAGTTGTGGTCTTTTAGAATTATAAAAGTACTAAATCAACAGCCATGCCATAAAAAAACCTCACTAATTAGTGAGGTTTGATATATAAAGAGTTGAAAACCCGCCTGTGTCGTGCAGGAAGTTCAGCTTGACAGTTTTTAATTATTTAAAGCTTCAGCACCACCAACAATTTCAAGGATTTCGTTGGTAATGGATGCTTGACGTGCCTTATTATAGGTCAATTTTAATTGGTCTCTTAACTCCGTAGCATTATCCGTTGCTTTGTGCATGGCTGTCATTCGTGCCCCGTGTTCGCTGGCAAAAGAATCCCTTATACTTTTGTACAATTGTGTTTTTAAGGACTTCGGAATCAATTGCTCCACAATTTCGGCTTTTGAAGGTTCAAAAAGATAATCCAAATTTAAATTGGCATCCCCTTCAATAGGAACAATTGGTAAAAATTGTTCGGCCATGATTTCTTGAGTTGCAGCATTTTTAAACTTGTTATAAACGATTTCAATTTTATCAAACTCGCCTGTGACAAATTTATCCATCATCAGTTCAGCAATCTCTGCAACATTCTCAAAAGTCAAATCATCATAAACACTACTTTTATTGGCTATTACACGATTGGATTTTTTAAAAGCATCATTTGCTTTTTTGCCTATTGTTAGATATGAAACTTCTTGATCTTTATATTTTTGAGACTTTAATTTAGAAACCTCCTTAATGATATTGGAATTAAATGCCCCACACAAGCCTCTGTTTGATGTAATGGCAACGATCAATACTTTTTTTACTTCTCTCTGATTTGAATATTTACTACCAGAATCAGCATCTAAAGTTGCGCTTAAACTTTGTAAGAGTTCTGTTAACTTATTGGCATAAGGTCGCATCGCTGTAATCGCGTCTTGAGCCTTCTTTAATTTAGCAGCAGACACCATTTTCATGGCACTGGTAATCTGCATGGTTGATGATACCGATGCTATCCTGTTGCGTATTTCTTTTAAGTTTGCCATTTTTCCTTGCCTAACCTCTCCACATAGGAGAGGAATTGATTCGTTAAAATATGTAATTCCCGTTTCTGTTTTCTCCTTTTTGAGGAGATTAAGAGGGGATTATGCTTGATATCTTCCTGAAAGATCTTTGGCTACAGCTGTTAAAGTATCTGTAACCTCATCGGTTAATTTACCTGCTTTTAGAGCCGCTAAAGTATCACTGTGTTTAGCTCTTAAGAGTTCTAAATAATCTCTTTCGAATTCTTTTACTTTTTCTACAGGAACATTTCTTAACAAGTTTTTGGACCCCGCATAAATAATGGCGGTTTGATCTTCAACTGTAAAGGGATCGTTTTGTGCCTGTTTCAAGATTTCAACGTTGCGTCTTCCTTTTTCAATAACATTTAAGGTTGCTGCATCCAAGTCGGAACCAAATTTTGCAAACGCTTCCAACTCCCGGAACTGCGCTTGATCCAGTTTTAATGTTCCAGCTACTTTTTTCATGGATTTAATCTGTGCATTACCTCCAACACGAGATACTGAAATACCCACGTTAATTGCAGGACGAACACCAGAGTTAAACAAATCTCCATCCAAGAAAATCTGTCCATCGGTAATCGAAATCACGTTAGTTGGAATATAAGCCGATACGTCTCCCGCCTGGGTTTCGATAATTGGCAACGCTGTTAAAGACCCTCCACCTTTTACCATGGGTTTTAACACGTCTGGTAAATCGTTCATATTTTTAGCAATGGCATCATTATTAATGATTTTTGCCGCACGTTCCAAAAGTCTTGAATGTAGATAGAATACATCTCCAGGATAAGCTTCACGTCCTGGTGGACGACGTAACAATAAAGAGATTTCACGATACGCCACAGCTTGTTTTGATAAATCATCATAAATAATTAAAGCTGGACGACCCGTATCTCTAAAGTATTCGCCAATAGCTGCACCCGCAAAAGGAGCATAAACTTGCATTGCAGCAGGATCGGAAGCATTGGCTGCCACAATAGTGGTGTAAGCTAAAGCGCCTTTATCTTCCAATATTTTAGCAATATTTGCTACAGTTGATGCTTTTTGACCTATCGCAACATAAATACAATATACAGGTTGACCTGCATCATAAAATTCTTTTTGATTGATAATGGTATCAATACAAACCGTTGTTTTTCCCGTTTGACGGTCACCAATAACCAACTCACGTTGTCCACGACCAACGGGAATCATAGCGTCAATGGATTTAATCCCTGTTTGTAACGGCTCATTTACCGGCTGGCGATAAATAACTCCAGGAGCTTTACGCTCTAAAGGCATTTCATAAGTTTTGCCTTGAATAGGGCCTTTACCATCTATTGGGCTTCCTAATGTATCAACTACTCGGCCAACAATACCTTCTCCTACGTTAATAGAAGCAATACGTTCGGTACGTTTTACTGTAGAACCTTCTTTAATTTCTTTTGAATGCCCCAATAATACAATACCTACATTATCTTCTTCAAGGTTAAGGACAATGCCTTCCAAACCTCCATCAAATTCAACTAGCTCGCCGTATTGAGCATTTGATAATCCATAAGCACGTACAATACCATCACCTACAGTTAATACTGTCCCGACTTCGTCTAATGAAGCTCCTGCTTCAAAACCTGATAGTTGTTGTTTTAAGATTGCTGATATTTCAGCTGGTTTTACTTCTGCCATTTTTATTTGATTTTTGCTTAAATTGTCGTTTCGACTAGGCTCAACGACCAGCTTTTTAATTTAATGTAAATTCTCTTTTTAAATTATTCAATTTGTTTGCAATGCTCGCGTTGTATTGAATATCGCCAACTCGCAAAATAAAGCCTCCTAAAATGTTCTCGTCTATAACATTTATGACTTCAACTTCATTTCCAGTAAGTTCTTTAACTTTAGCCAAAACTTTAGTTTTTAAGGCTTCTGTTAATGGAACAGCAGAGGTTACTTTTGCAATTTGTGTACCTCTTAATGTATCATATAATTGATTGTATTTAGAAGCCACATCTCCTAATAGCGCAATTCTTTTATTGGCGATTAAGGTTATTATTAGATTCTCTGTTATGGTGTTGGAATTTTTAAACACCTCATTCAGTACCGTTTTTTTAACCGAGGATCTTACCACTGGATTAAGAAGCATGTCGCGTAAATCTTTACTTTCGGCAATAGCGTTTACTATTTGCTTCATATCCTTGTTTACAGCCTCAGCCGCTTTTTGATCTGAAGCCAAACTCAAAACTGCTTTTGCATAACGTAATGCTGCTCTTGTTCCTGCCATAATAATGCCCACGAAAGAGGGTATCTATTTTTAGTTATATTTAGTGTCGTTTCGACTAAGCTTAACGACCCTTTTAGTTTAATTTTGCTTCACTCAACATAGACTCCACCAATTGTAGCTGGCTGTCTTTGTTTGATAATTCTTTGCGGACTACTTTTTCAGCTATTTCCAAAGACAGTGTTGCCACATGGTTTTTAAGCTCTGCCATGGCCGCTTTCTTTTCACTTTCAATTGCGGCTTGCGCTTGTTCTATCATTTTATTAGCTTGAGATTGTGCTTCCTCTTTAGCATCGGTAATCATTTTCGTTTTAATCTCTCTTGCTTCTTTAAGCATCGTTTCACGTTCTAACCGCGCTTCTTTTAAAATGCGTTCATTATCTGCGTGAAGATTTTCCATTTCACGGCGTGCTTTTTCAGCAGAGTCCAATGCATTTTTTATCCCTTCTTCTCTGCTATTAACAGCTCCTAGAATAGGTTTCCATGCAAATCTTCTTAATACAAAAAGTAAAATCGCAAAAGAAATTACTGTCCAAATGAGAAGTCCAAATTCCGGCTTTAGTAAGTCCATATTTTTTTAATCTTTTTAATTTTTAAAAAATTAAGGTACAACCAACCGTTGTACCTTAATACATTTTAACCTATAAAACGCCAAGAAGTGATACAACAACTCCGAAAAGTGCAATTGCCTCAATAAAGGCAATCAATACAATTGCAGAACCTTGTAGTTTTCCTTGCATTTCTGGTTGACGCGCCATAGCTTCCATAGCCGCAGCACCAATTTTACCAATACCAATACCTCCACCAATAGTGGCTAACCCAGCTCCAATGGCTGCAAAAGCTCCAAAACTTACTGTGGCTTCTTGTAATAATGCTAAACTCATAGTTTGAATATTTAAAAATTAATTAATGTTCTTCTTCTAATGCCTGCCCAAAATACAACGCTGAGAGCAGGGTAAATATATAAGCCTGTATGGCAACTACCAATATTTCAATAACACTTATAAAAAATGAAAACAAAACCGAAAGTGGTGCTACCCAAATCGTTTCCAATATAAATATTAAAGAGATAAGACTTAACACAATAACGTGGCCTGCGGTAATGTTCGCAAACAAACGAATCATTAAGGCTATAGGCTTTACAAACATGCCTATAATTTCAATTGGCGCCAAAAACAACTTCATTGGAATGGGTAAATCTGGCATCCAAAGCATATGTTTCCAGTAGTATTTTTTACTACTGAATATCATAATAATAAAGGTGATTACCGCTAAGGCTAGGGTAAACGTAATGTTTCCACTTAAATTAGAGCTAAACGGGAAAAATGGAATTAATCCAATTAAGTTGTTAACCCAAATAAAGAAAAACAAGGTCAATAAAAACGGCATATATTTATTGTAGTGCTTCTTACCTATATTAGGAATGGCGACCTCATCTCTTACAAAAACAACTATTGGCTCTAAAAATCGACCTATTCCACTTGGCATATTAGTACTCGATTTTTTATATGAGCGTGCTGCAAACAAAAATAATAACAGTAATATAATTACCGATATAAACATTGAAAACACATTTTTTGTAATAGAAATGTCCAATGGTCTAAAAGCGTTTTCTGGGTGATGTTCGGCATTTAACTCTAAACTCTCAGAGCCCTCGTTTAATTGATAAATCTTATCGTGAAGGTTGACAAATCTTTGCCCCTTTTTTTCTACGCTAATTTTGCCATCTAGATCATGATGAAATTCGCCAGAACTAAATATGACTAGTCCATTGTCCGTCCATAAAATAATGGGAAGAGGAATTGATAAATCGCCTGCAACATGAAAACTATGGGAGTCTCCTATATGGTGGAAGATTAATTCTGAAGCTATAAATTCTTCTGATGCAATGCTTTCTTCTTGTTCAGAAGCAAAGCAAAAAACAGAAACGGATAAAAAAAGGCTTAGTAAAAGTGTTTTAATGGTGTTGATTTGCATCCTTTTAGTTCGTTAAAAATCCCTTGTGTAAAATTCGGTGCAAATGTACACACATTATATTAATTAACAAACTAAAATAATCAATGTTACTGTTTTTGTAGAAATTTATTCAGGCTGAAAATTTCAAAGCCTAAAAATAAAAAATAAGGTATAAAAAAGTTGATCACTTCCAATTGTGCATGTTCAGACTTTCCTAAGAATAGAGGTAGCAAAAATACAACAGCCAAAACCATTTTTAAAACTGTCAATCCCAAAAACAACTGGTACATTTTTTGGCTTCCATGTTTGTTTTTATAAGTGATTACAGAAAATACGATAAGCACCAATACGGCATTAAAAATATAGATGGTCCAAATAGGAAAATGTAAAGTGCCTTCAAAAAATTGACTTAATATATATAAATGGATTGCAAAAAGAAGTCCTGCAAAAATGGATAGTTTAATGATGAAACTAATTGCTTTTTTTATCATTTGTATTTTTTTGTTTATTTGTGAATCTTGTGACCTGCCTAATAAGATTAAAAAGCGCTATACCAATGGACAATAGAGGGAGCGTAATGGTGAACAATTTATACTTATTGGGATATTTTTCGTCTAATTTAACTCCAAAATATACCCCAAGTCCAATTATGGCAATCATTTGAAAAGCACTGCCAGAAAATTGGGCGTATGAGCTAAGCGGATTGTTCTTTTTCCGATT
This sequence comes from Flavobacteriaceae bacterium LMO-SS05, assembly GCA_051814705.1. GTDB lineage: Bacteria > Bacteroidota > Bacteroidia > Flavobacteriales > Flavobacteriaceae > Geojedonia. The sequence continues at coordinate 667,333 of JBPWQW010000001.1, read as the reverse complement.
CTGATCGTCCTGTTGATCCACTTTTATTAAGTTCTTTAATTGATCCTTTCATAACACAAGTCGCATTAAAGGTGGCTCCTGGCTCAACGGCCAATTTACCAACCTCAACTTCGCCTTCTACATGTGCTGATGATTTTAATGCTAAAGTGTCTGATATGATTAATTTCCCTGAAAACTTACCTTCAATGTCGGCGTTAGCTCCTTTGAGCGTTCCATTGATGATTCCTGTTTTACCTATAACCACTTTCCCTGGGGTTTTTAAATTCCCTTGAATATTACCTTCAATTCTAAAATCTCCTTCACTCATAATATCTCCTGTTATGGTCGTGCCTTGAGCAATAAGGTTTTGCTGTGAATATGTTTCTGCTGCTGCCATTTTTCCCTTTTTTTGATCTAAAAACATTATTTATTGTGTGTTTAAGTATTCATCTAAATTTTTGTGCATTTGAATGATCTCATAATTAGGCGATGAAATCGCAAAATAAGGTCTTGTTATCTTTGCTTTTCGCTCTCTTAGTAAATCTGCAAAACCTCTAGCCCCACCAATATCTTTAAACCCATGCACCACGATAAATATCGTGCTTTTATTGTAAACATCTTTTGAAGTGCTCAGTTGAAACAGTCTAATTTGAGCAACCTCTTCATTTAAGGTCTTATAAAACTCATCGATGTTATCTTTTGCACCAACTTCAAATTGATAGATAACATTACAGTTTTGGGCTGTAGTCTCATCGATAAATTCTTTCTTTTCAAGAGTAGGTATGACAACTTCTAAGATGTCCTGAGCTGTTCTCCCTTCTTCTGAATTAGGATAATTTAATGCAATATAGTTTATGGCTTCTTTATAAGATTCAAACCCGTAAAGGCGTCCTTTTGCCGATGCCTTTAATATTTCAAATTTAGGAACAATGAGTTCGCCTTCAAATTGTTTGATAAAGAGATCACTTTGTTCAACAACATCTACATAGTTTTGACTTTGGTATGCCGCATACAACTTTTCATAAACACTTTCAGGACTATTTTCGTCTTTTGCCAATTGTGATTTTGGGTTCAACAACAATTCGGCATATTTCGATTCGGGATAATTTGAAATGATATCGCTTTTGGTAATTTCTGCTTCATCACTTAAATTTAATTCGGTATAAATTTTATAGAGTTGATATTTGGCTGGAAGAATCAAGCGCTCTTCAGGATTGCTTTTAAGCAATTCTTGAAGCTTATCTTTGGCCAACTTGAGTTCATTAAACTTTTCTTTATAAATGACGCCCAGTTGGTAATAAGCGTAATTCCTGTCTTTTGATAAACTGTCAATTGATTTTTGTGCTGTCGGAATTTTAGAAATGTAAAATTCAGGGTCATAAAGCTCTTCTTCGGTTGCGCCTGCCACAATAGCATTAACCTGTTGATTTCTATTAGCGGTATTACTATTTGAAAGCCTCCAATTATCTTTAAGTGAGCGATCTCCCCATATTTTTAGAAACTCATTCTTCCCAAACGCTACTGTAGTTTGATTATAAAAATAGAATTTTTGTTGCCCACTGTTTTCTGAAATTGGATTTAAATTCCCTCTTTTCGAGCCCGTATCCAAATTATTGGCAGTCACTAAACCCGAGTTCAGGCGTTTGGCAATTTCTTCTTTCTCCTTCTTTTCCTCGGCTTTTTCCTTTAAATCGTCTGTAAATTTTTTAAAATATACCAACCGTTCTTCATCAGACAGCCTTACAAGACTTAAAATACTGTCGTTAACTTGTGCTACATCTTCATAATAGATAACCTCTTCCAAATTATCCCGTTTTCGTTTGATCTGTCTATAAGGTTTAGAATTTAGGCTTAGGTTAGTTAATGTGCTGTCATAATAAGCTCCTGCCATTTTATATTGGGACTTATCAAAACTCATATCGCCAAGATTTGAATAATCAAACGCTAATAATTGCCTATCCTGTGTATTGGTGCGAAGCGACTTGTTATAATAGATTTCGGCTAGTGTATCCGATTTATTTTTTTTGTGAAATTCGGCAATCTGATAATATATCTTATCCAAAAAAGGACGGTTTTCTCTGTTCTCTTCCAAACTGGTTAAATACTTAGTGAACTCCAATTTATTCCCCCTATCAAAATTAAAATTATTAGCCTTAGCCAAATGAGCATGGATATAATAGGCTCTTGGGACCTTTCTGTTCAGTTCAATAACCTTATTAAACGCCATATTGGCACTGTCTTTATATCCAAACTCGTTATAAAGTTGACCTCTTATAAAATTATACCGTGCTTTTTCGTTGTTTTTTCTGGTGTGTTTAGCCGCTAACGACAATTGTGTTAAAGCGCTGTCCTTAGCTTTGATGTTGATATAAGCTAGAGCTAACATGGCCGATGCGTCTGCCAAATCCTGATCTTTTAAGGCTTCCATATCAATCAATCGTTTTAGATTTTTGATGGCCAATTCGTTGTTTTCGAGACGGATATTTGTTTTTTCTCTCCAGATTTTTGCCTGATTGATTTTATCGCTTGAAGGGTATTTATACAGAATAAAATTGAACGCTTCCAGTGCTGGCACAAAGCGTTGGTCATAATATCTGGCTTTCCCAAGAAGCAAATAAGCTTCATCTATTTGTGGGTTGTGTTCTTTGCCTTTAATATTCATGCCGTGCTTTTGAATGGCTTTTATGGCTTTTTCTTCGGCAACTTCAAAATCTTTATTTTTGGATCGCCCAGGAAGCATCACCTCGTCACTCACCTGCATCCGTTCAACTTGTAAGGTCTCCCAATAATTATCTGTGAAGGCATCGTCAACAGCTTCTCTTCCTTTTTCCAAAGCTATATTGCCATTGTACAAAACATTATATTTTGTGCCAAGGGCATGAAAATTCCGATTGATAAATTTATCTTTTTTACGTGAACAACTGGCAACAAAAAGTGACGCGAAAAATACAAGTACTATAACTTTAAAAGATGTGCTCAACGTTGGTTGTTTTTGGTTTATGTATAACTAAAAAGATTTAGCAAATATTATGTATTGCTGTAAAAATAAGCATCTTTTTGAATTATTGTAGAAAAAGAACTGACTTTTAGAACGTCTCCGACCCTGCAAAATAAGCTTCCAATTCTTTTAATGTGGCTTTGCTGGTGACGATGTCTTTAATAATTTCGCCTCTTTCAAGAACCACAATACGCTCACACACATCGGTAACATGCATTAAGTCGTGGCTAGAAATTAATATCGTAACGCCCTTTGTTTCGGCAAGGTCTTTAATGATTCCTTTTAACCGAATTTGAGTAGTAGGATCCAAATTCGCGAAGGGTTCATCAAGAATGATAACTTCTGGATTTCCTATTAATGAAGCAACAATACCAACTTTTTTTTGATTGCCCTTGCTTAAATCTCGAAGGTATTTTTTTTGATTTAAAATTTCTCCATGGAAAAAATCTTCAAATTGGGCCACTAAAGCATTGACATCGGCCTTGTTTTGCCCACGTAGTTCACCAATAAAATAAAAGTATTCTTCAGGCGTCAGGTAGCCAATCAAAAAACTTTCGTCAATAAAGGACGACGTAAAAGATTTCCAATTTTCACTTTCGTTCACTAAAATAGCGTTGTTTTTTATATAGCCTGTTGTGGGTTTTATCAAGTCTAAGAGCAAACTAAAATAGGTGGTTTTACCGGCTCCATTATTTCCTACCAAACCAAAACTTTGGCCTTTTGGAATATCTAAATGTTGTATGTTTAAAACCAGGTGTTCGTTATATTTTTTTGAAAGGTCTGAAGTACTAATCATACTATTTTTAATTTAATTATCTTGACTAAACGCGTCAATCATTTTGTACTTGGATTCTAAATATTTTGAAGTAATAAATCGCATTAATTTTTGATGAAAAACGATTCCCAATAAACCACAAACGACTATGGCCGTAATGCCGGCTTCAAAATTGATCAAGAAATAAAATGCCGAAAATATACCCATAGGGACCAGCATTAAAGGAATCCCCAACAGCCATTGTACTGCTCCGGTACCTTGGTAATTAAATGCTGCTCGTTTATTTAAATCTATCTTTTTTCTGTTAAAGGACCCTCCATACAAAATCACATGGGCATTTATCCCAACATTATAAATTGCAGCCGCAAAATGCGCCAACAAAATGTTCCATCCAAAATAAACATACGGGATACTCAAAACGAATAGAATTATTACGCTTAAAACCATAAGCACAAATTTAGATTTTAAATAATCCTGATATATAATGTTTTGGCTCATCAACAATTTGTAGTAGCCACCATCCCATGCGGGAATAAATTGCCCAAAATTGATCAAGAATATTCCAGTTACAAAAATCCCGACAAAGCCATACATAAAAGCCATGTCTTGGTAAACTGGATTGGGATAAAAAATCAAACCGTACAGCAAGCCAATAATCAAAATAAAGATACTGGATCTGGGTCTTTTATTTCTCCAGATTAATTTTAAATCCAATTGCATAAAGGGAGCTATATCGCCAAATCGTCGCGTCCAAGCTAGATCGGAGGTTTTGACTTCCTGCGTTTTAGATTTAAGGGAATTATCCAAATACAATTTATTCTTTAAAATTTTAAAATTGTATCGATAAAGCCCAAATAAAACCAAAAGTGGCACAAAAATCAGGACGGGATTATTGGTAATAGAGAGGATTCCTTTTGAAAGGGTTTCAGAGATTGATAAAATATTGAAATGGTTAATTAAAACTAAAATCCCTACGGTCACGATCAGGGGCAAAAACGACAACTCTGATTCTGCCGTGATGCTTTCAACTATAAAATTTAAAAAATTAGTGATTAATACGATACCAAACATTACAATCATCCAGGTCAATACTGAAGTTATCGTGTGACCCTTAAAAATTAGTGTGATCCCAAAAGGAACAATGGCGAAAAGTGGCAAAAAATTAAAGAATGACACCGCCGATTTTCCTAAAACATAATTAACAACTTTGCGCCTTTTAATGGGTAATGTCAATAAGGGTTTAACACTCATGACTGGGAGTTTTTGAAAGAAAAATCGAATGAGAAGATCAACCAAAATCCAATAAAACACAAATCCATTTACGACGATGAGCGGGTCTTGTTCTGGGAATACCTTTTTTAACAAGGGATATAAAGCCAAACCAATGGTTAAAAATGTGGCTATAAAATAGAGTGCCAAAAACAGCATCAAGATTTTTAGGGCAATCCCTTTTCCAAAACTAGCTGATCTGAAAAATTGTTTCCACTCTAAACTTAAAAAATGTTTAATCATGATTTTGGCCTGTGTTTAAACCATTGGTAATATTAAAACTCTTTTTGTTACAATCAAAACTCATTTAACATCTCTATTCCTTATTTTTGCAAAAAAAAATCATGTCACAGTTTTATGAGCTCCAAATAAAAGACATCCATAGAGAAACCGATAAAGCGGTCACCCTAAGCTTTGATGTCCCTGAACCGTTAAAAAAGATTTTTTCCTTCAAATCTGGTCAATATATTACCCTTAAGAGTGTCATTGATGGACATGAAGTTAGGCGAGACTACTCACTTTGCTCTTCACCAAAAAGTGGTGAACTTAAGGTTGCCGTAAAAGAGGTTATGGACGGAACGTTTTCGTCATATGCCAATTCAAAGTTAAAAGTTGGTGATCACTTAGATGTTGCACCACCCAAAGGGCGATTTATATTTGAGCCCAATGACTCGAAAACCAAAAACCTAGCCGCTTTTGCAGCAGGCAGTGGCATTACACCTATACTAAGCATTGTGAAATGTGCCTTGGAAGAGGAGATTTATAGCGAAGTTATTTTGGTTTATGGCAACAAAACTACTCAAGACACCATGTTCTTAAATGAACTCTTAGAACTTAAAAATCAATATAGTTCACGTTTTTCTATTCAGTTTGTGTTCAGTCAAGCCGATGAAGACCATGCAGTTTTTGGGCGTATAGAAAAAAGCACGGTGAATTATGTCATGAAAAACAAGTACAAAGATATCGTTGTTGATGCCTTTTATATTTGTGGTCCCGAAGCTATGATACATACCGTAAAAGATGTGTTGACCGAACAAGGTATTGCGAATGAGCGCATCCATTTCGAGCTGTTTAAAGCTGCAAAACAAGAGGGCCTTATAAATGAAGATGCTCCTAGTGGAAAAACAAAGGTCACAGTAATGATAGATGATGAGGAATCCACTTTTGAAATGTCTCCAAAACAATCTGTTCTTGAGGCCGCTTTGGATGAAGATCTAGACGCTCCTTATTCCTGCCAAGGTGGAATTTGTAGCAGTTGTTTAGCAAGGCTTAAAGAGGGTGAAGTAAAAATGCGACAAAACAGTATTTTAACGGATAGCGAAGTTGCTTCTGGGTTGATTTTAACCTGCCAAGCGCATCCTATTAGCTCAACTATTTATGTGGACTACGATGATATTTAAGCCTTCTCTGTCCTTTAGACATCCCTGCCTTGCCGGCAGGCAGGTCTCCCAAAGAGAGAGAATGTAAGACTAAAATATGGTCATAGTTGACACATTCATTTAAATAATAGATTCTATCTTTTTTATGACGGTCTCGAGCGTGATACTTCTTGAAGCCTCTCTATAATGTTCTGGATACTTGTTTCCATAAACCGATGTTGGAATCAATGGAAATTGTTTTCGATCGGAAAGCAGCCCATACTCTTCGGGTTGGTTGAAGGGTGCAAATCCCGCAAAAGGATGCGTTACCCCCCAAATGGTAACAACTTTTACCCCAAGCATTGCAGCAATATGAGCATTGCCAGAATCCATGGAAAGCATCACATCTAAATTAGAAATTAGATTTAATTCATCTTCCAAACTCAAAGTTCCTGCAACGTTAATTGTATTTTTAAATTTTTCTTCAAGTGACCTTAAAATCTTAATTTCATGCTCTCCGCCTCCAAACAAGAAAACTTGATGGGTGCTTGAAAGGGCTTCAATAACCTGTTCCATGGCATCTATTGGATACATTTTACTGTCGTAAGTTGCAAAGGGTGCAATTCCAATACGTTTCATGGTTATTTTTCCCGTAATTTTTAAAACCTTTGGGTTTAATGTTTCTTTTTTGGGAACGATTGGGTTAGACAAATCGATAGAAAATCCGAGTTTTTCAAATACGTCGGCGTAACGCTGGTGTGTGGTTTTAAGTTGCTTAACTATTTCACCAGAAACTAAGGCCTTCTTTTCTGTTCGACCTTTATCAATTTGAATGCGTTTTTTTTCAAATAATAAAAATCCTAAAATCTTACTTCTCAATACATTGTGTAAATCAGCAATAGCGTCAATTTCAAGCTTTCTCAGTTCTTTAGACAATCTGTAAATACCTAATAACCCTTTGTGTTTGGATTTGACCTCAGCGGCGTAAACGGTCACATTCGGTATATTTCTGAAAAAAGGAGCAAAAAATGCCCGCGTCAGTACCGTTAATTTAACATCAGGAAACTGTTGGGTTAACGCTCTCAACACCGGAACGGTCATCGCAACATCCCCCATTGCCGAAAGACGAATTACAAGTATGTGGTTTATCGGTTTTGACACGTCAACCTAATTGATGAACTCTTATACGATTTCGAGAATTCAAATTTATTTTTGTGATCTTAATACGGGATTCAACTCTTCGTCATTGTACATTTTCATTTGTTTGTACACTTTCATGTACTTATCCCCGTTTTCAATATCTTTAAGTAAGGTGTCAATGGCGGTAGATAGATCCACCCGTTGCTCCAACAACACGTCGAGTTTTGATTTACAAGCCATTTTATGTGAATTGGAAGCATCGTTACGAGTCGCTTCCTCATTCATATGATATATTTTCAATGCTAAAATGGATAATCTGTCTATTCCCCATGCTGGGCTTTCGGTATTTATCGTCGCATCTGTTTTAGGGATGACATTTTTATAGATCTCCAAAAAATAGCTATCAATATATTCCACCATATCTGTTCTGTCTTGGTTTGAAGCATCTATTTTGCGTTTTAATTTTAACGCCGCAACAGGATCGATTTGTGGGTCACGAATAATGTCTTCATAATGCCATTGTACGGTATCGATCCAGCATTTTCTGTACAATAAATGTTCAATACGATTTGAATCTTTATTGTAGGGGTTACTAAAAGGTTGATTGACCGTATTTATAACATGATACTTTTCGATTACCTCCTGAAAAATCTTATTTGCCTTACTTGTAAACATGATGTTGTGATTTTAACTGCAAATATAGCTCTATTTTGGTTAACTTTACCCACAAACAACTGACTAACGACCTATGAAAATTCATAATTTATCACTCCAAAATTCTATATTAAACACCTTTATTTCTGAACTAAGAAATGTAGAAGTTCAAAGAGACCGCATGCGTTTTAGGCGGAATATCGAGCGTATTGGTGAGATTTTGGGTTATGAAATGAGCAAAACTTTAAGTTATAAAAACACAAATGTTACAACACCTTTAGGAACTTGTGATATTAACCTTATTGCCAATGATGTTGTTTTATGTTCGATACTAAGAGCCGGAGGGCCCTTACATCACGGTCTATTAAATTATTTTGATACCGCTGAAAACGCCTTCATTTCTGCTTATAGACACCATAAGCAGGATCCTGAAAATTTTGAAATCATCGTCGAATATCTGGCCTGTCCAAGTCTAGAAAATAAGACTCTTATAATTGCCGATCCCATGTTAGCTACTGGACAATCTATGGTTGCGACTTTTAAAGCCTTGCAAGCTTTTGGTGTTCCAAAGGATATCCATTTGGTCAGTGTTATTGGTGCAAAGGACGGTATTGAGTACATTAAACCGCATTTTGACAAAAACACACATTTATGGATTGCAACCATTGATGAACATCTTAACGATAAAGGTTATATTATGCCCGGATTAGGAGATGCCGGTGATTTGGCCTTTGGTAAAAAACTACAACAGTAAAATAATGATTGGGGTTGCCACAAGCCCCAAAAGCAATGTTTCTTTAAACCATTTTTCAGAAATCGTTTCCAAATAATTGGTGATTATGATGGATAATGGTGCAAAAAGAAAAAGAAATTCACTGCCATTTTTATGGGGTGAAATCGCTAAAATTAAAAGCCCAATTAGTATCGCAAAAATAATGAGAATAAAAGAAGGTCTTGATTTTTTAGATTTAGCTTTCAAATACCTTATAAAATAAAATAAAGACCAAAGGCCATAGGATAAAATAACAGTAGTGGAAATTATGGTTCTTCTTGAATTTAATGGACTAAAATCAAAGCTGAAAGCGATTAGATGTTGTGAATAATCAATCACATTATGGCCTACCAAAACCATATACGAACTACCAATAACAACGACTGTTAAAGCACCCACAAATGGAATAATCCAATTTTTTAAATCCACAATCCTATACAGTATGAGTGCTGTGAAAATTAATATGTAGAATAGGCTGGCCCAAAAATAAAACAAGGTTGCAATCCCTATCCAAAATGACGCATCAAAGAGTTTTTTTTTGACGTCTTTATTGGTCCTCAAACTAATCAGACGCCGTAACGCTAGTAAAATAAAAAAATTGGCTACTAGTAGTTTTGAATTTAAAATGGTCACAGGAAGTAATGAGACAAATAAGCCAAATATCAAGATTTTGTAGCTGTTTTTTTTGGTGAGATTGTTTCTGCTAACTAAAAAATCCAATACAAAAACCGAAGACAAGCACACCATCAAAAGCCCGGTTTGCTTAATTAATGCACTTAGAGTAAAAGGCTCATTAATACTATAAAATTTAGCAATACTAAAAACCAATAATAGTAGGAGACTTACAATTACAAAATGTATGGGCTTGGCTTTGCTAAAAAAACTAGATATCATTTATGACGTTGGAATATTCTTTTCCTTTTTTGCTAAATGTAAGTTGAAAAAATGTAATTTTGTACTGTAAATATATGATTATACTCTTTAATCCCATAATGGGTTTTAAAATTTAAAACAATGAAAGACTTTTTTTACGCCATTCAAGATTTATTTGTCAATGTATTATTTGCACCATTTGATGCATTAAGAACTTTAGAGCTTAGTAGCTGGTTTGGTGCCAATGTCGTATCCTGGGTGTTTTTTGCTATAGGTTTGATCGCTATGGTGTATTGGATGCTTCAGTTAAAGAAGTTTAATGATCATGGTGATGAAGATAAAACGATCTCTTCACATTCTTACCTATAAATCAAAACCAATATCCTTGCGATAATACATCTTGTCAAAATGTAACAATGCTATATTTTGATAGGATTTTTTTATGGCTTCTTCATAAGTCTTTCCATAAGAAGTCATGGCCATTACGCGCCCACCTGTTGTTATAATTTTCCCATCTTTTAGTGCTGATCCGGCATGGAATGGAATGGATTCCCTAACTTTTTCCAGTCCAATAATTTCCTTCCCTTTTTCATAAGCTTCAGGGTATCCTCCAGAAACCATCATCACGGTTGTGGCGGCTCGATCATCTATTTTGATATCTATTTTGTCCAAAGTTTGATTGGCAATAGCTTGAAACACTTCCACCAAATCATTTTTAAGTCTAGGCAATACTACTTCGGTTTCAGGGTCTCCCATTCGCACATTATATTCAATCACTTTGGGATCATCTCCAACTTTAATCAAGCCTATAAAAATAAAGCCTTTATAGGGTAAATTATCTTTTTGAAGCCCATTGACGGTTGGAATCACAATACGTTCTTCAATTTTTTTTAGAAATTCTTCCGTCGCAAAAGAAACAGGAGACACCGCTCCCATACCGCCTGTATTTAAGCCCGTATCACCTTCGCCAATCCGTTTATAATCCTTTGCCGTTGGGAGAATTTTATAATTTTTGCCATCCGTTAGTACAAAACAGCTTAACTCTATTCCATCTAAAAACTCTTCAATGACTACTTTTGAACTTGCCTCGCCAAATTTGGAGTCTATAAGCATGCTTTTTAATTCTTTTTTGGCTTCTTCTAGATCGTTCAAAATCAAAACACCTTTACCCGCGGCCAATCCATCTGCTTTTAAAACATAAGGTGGCTTCAAAGTTTCCAAAAACTTATAGCCCTGTTCAACATTGGACGGATTAAAACTTTGATATGCTGCTGTTGGAATATGATGTCGAAATAAAAATTCTTTGGCGAATTCTTTGCTGCCTTCAAGTTCGGCTGCTGCCTTTTGTGGACCAATTACTGAAACATACTTGAGTTGATCGTCATTCAAAAAGTAATCATGGATGCCTAGCACGAGCGGATCTTCAGGCCCTACAACCACCATATCAATATGCTTTGAAAGGACCAGTTCTTTAATCGCAGGAAAATCGGTAACGCCAATATTTACATTTTCAGCTATTTGGGCAGTGCCGGAATTTCCAGGCGCTACATAAAGTGTTCGGCATAAAGGACTTTGGGCGATTTTCCAAGCAAAAGTATGTTCCCTTCCTCCAGATCCAAGAATTAAAATCGTCATTAGTAAGTTGTTTGCGCAAAAATAATTGCTTTTGCGCTTAAAAAAGAATTATTTTACAAAAACATAAAAATCATTTTTCCTTTGAATTTATTTGACCTTTCATTACAATTAAATGGCTTTCCTATTAAGAAAGCCAAACAGGTTTTGATGTCCATCCAAGAACAAAGCGAAGGTGATTTTAAAACATACATCAACAACTCAAAACAAGATATTGTCACTTATCATTTAAAACACAATCCTTTCTATAAAAGATTAGCAAAACAGGTAAACCCTTTGGATTGGAATACGGTTCCCGTTATGACCAAGCGCGATTTGCAACACCCTTTAAATGAACGTCTTTCTAATGGTTTTAAAATGAAAGACGTCTATATTAATAAAACATCTGGATCTTCAGGAGACCCTTTTATTTTTGCCAAAGATACGTTTTGCCACGCCATGACTTGGGCTGTAATTGAAAATCGGTTTGGGTGGTTCAATTTAGATTTTAACCGCTCAAGACAAGCACGGTTTTATGGTATTCCTTTGGATAAAAAAGGGTATTACAAAGAACGTTTTAAAGATGTCTTAAGTAGACGGCATCGCTTTTCGGTGTTTGATTTAAGCGATATAGCTTTTGAAAAACATCTTAAAACATTCCAATCCATAAAGTTCGATTACATTAATGGTTATACAAGTGCTATTGTTCAGTTTGCCAAATTTTTGAAACACAAACACATCATTTTAAGCTCTATTTGTCCATCCCTGAGGGCTTGCATCGTAACCTCTGAAATGCTTTTTGACGATGATAAAACTCTGATGGAAACCCAATTTGGCGTTCCAATAATCAACGAATATGGCGCATCCGAACTGGATTTAATTGCTTTTCAAAATCCAAAAGATGAGTGGCACATTAATAGCGAAACCTTATATGTGGAAATTTTGGACGAACAAAACGAAGAGTTGCCTTTAGGGCAAGAAGGACGGGTTGTGATTACATCGCTTTATAATAAAGCGCACCCTTTTATTCGTTACGATATTGGAGATGTTGGAATGCTTTCCAAAAAAAGTACTAGCAAACACCCAATTCTTGAGACCCTTATTGGCAGAACCAATGATATCGCCATCTTGCCAAGTGGGAAAAAAGCTGCGGGCCTGACGTTTTACTACATTACCAAAAGCATTATTGAAGATGACGGCAATGTTAAAGAATTTATAATACAACAATTAAAATTGGACACCTTTAAAATTATTTATGTCAGTGGAAAAAATCTGTCTAAAAATAAAATAGACCAAATCAAAGCCGAAATGGAAACCTATCTCGAAACAGGCTTGAATATTCTTTTTGAAAGACAAGATCATATACTACGTTCAAAAAGTGGTAAATTGAAGCAATTTTCGTCATTAATCCATCCATCCAAATGAACATAACTATTGTTGCTGGGGCAAGACCCAATTTTATGAAAATCGCTCCAATAATCGAAGCGATTAAGCAGAAGCAAGTTGAGGGAATTGACATGTGTTTTCGGTTAGTTCATACGGGACAACATTATGATGAAAATTTAAGCGACACCTTTTTTAAGGAATTACAAATTCCATATCCAAATAAGAATCTTGATGTAAAAAGCGGATCACAGGCAGAGCAAACCGCAGCCATTATGATTGGTTTTGAAAATGAATTGCAAGCACATCCTTGTGATTTGGTCATGGTTGTTGGCGATGTCACCTCAACGATGGCATGTGCTATAGTGGCAAAAAAAGCGGGTGTGAAAGTGGCTCATGTAGAAGCTGGAATCCGTTCGGGTGATATGCGAATGCCTGAAGAAATTAACCGTATTGTAACCGATAGTTTAACCGATTATTTTTTTACAACATCGGACTATGCCAATAAAAATCTTGAGAAGTTAGGTGTGCCCAAACATCAGATTTTCTTTGTGGGAAACGTCATGATCGATACCCTCTATAAAAACGAGAGTCGACTTAAAAAACCTCTTTTTTGGAATACTCTAAACTTAAAAGAAAAAAAATATGTTGTGATCACCCTTCATCGCCCAAGTAATGTAGATGAAAAAGATCTACTAACAAAGCTCCTTACTCAAATCGCAACTTTGGGTAAAGACTATCCCATTCTTTTCCCAGTACATCCACGTACCAAAAAAATGTTAGAACGCTTAAATTTGAATTTTAATAATCTTCATTATGTGGATCCTCTAGGTTATTTGGAGTTTAATTATCTAGTGAAACACGCCAAGGGCGTTCTAACAGACTCGGGGGGTATTACTGAAGAAACCACGGTCATGCATATCCCTTGTATGACCTTACGTGACACCACCGAGCGTCCCGAAACCTGTGAAATCGGCACTAATGTTTTGGTAGGGAATGATCCCACTAAAATTGCTGACACTTTTAACTTGTTATTATCTGGAAGTTGGAAACAAGGACAAATTCCGGAGCTTTGGGATGGAAACGCTGCAAAACGCATCATTGACCATTTAATTGAACTTTACAAATTGTAGTGAAAGACATCCTCATCATAACTAACTACTTCCCGCCTGAAATAGGAGCCGCGTCCAATCGAATTTTTCAATTGGCAGAAGGTTTGCAAAAGCACGGTTTTAAGGTTACAGTAGTTAGCCCTTTGCCCAATTACCCAACAGGGAGCGTATTTGAAGGCTATAAGGGTAAGTTTAAGCAGACTTCAATTGAAAACCACCTAACAGTTCATAGATTATGGATCTATGCCAGCAATTCTAAAAATAAAATGAAACGCTTGCTCGCTATGCTGTCGTACAGTATAAGTTTGATTTGGTTTTTTATTTGGCATCAGATTCCCAAAACTGTAATTGTACAATCACCTCCCTTATTGGTTGCATGTACGGCTATGTCTTTTTTAAGACGCAAAAAACGTAAACTTATCTTAAATGTTAGTGACCTATGGCCAATTGCTGGCTTAGAGCTTGGTGCCTTAAAAAAGAATTTGACTTATACCATTCTAGAGCGAATTGAATACCATAATTATAAAAGGGCCGATTTAATCCTAGGGCAAAGTGAAGAAATTTTGGCACATGTGACATCCCTGTTCCCTAATAAAAAAAGCTTTTTATACCGAAATTATCCTGACTTTGAAGCACCAAAGTTAGAGAGAGCGCCTCTTGAAACTCACAAAATCAAATTGGTTTATGCTGGACTATTGGGAATGGCTCAAGGTGTTTTAAAACTTTGTCAGCAGTTGGACTATTCAAACCTTGAATTTCACATTTATGGGTCAGGTTCAGAAAGAAAAAGCATAGAAGATTTAATCGCAAATAATCTAGACCTTCCAATTACCTATCATGGCGAAGTTTCCAGACAACTATTGCACACTGAACTGATAACATACGATTTAGCCATCATCCCCTTAGTAAACAGAATATACGGCTCAGTTCCCTCCAAAATATTTGAATACGCCCGATTAGGCTTGCCTATTCTCTATTTTGGAGGAGGAGAGGGTGAGACTATAATAATCGAAAACAAACTGGGGTGGATTGCGAAAGCAGGAGATTATAAGGACTTAAATGAAAACCTCTCTAAGCTTAAAAAAACAGATTTTAATTTGGAATTAAAACAAAAAATAAAAAATACAGCAGTACTTAAATTCGATTTTGAACTGCAATTAAAGGATTTAATCAGTACGCTTTTTCCTCACCCTTAAAGACGTTTATAATAGTTTTATGAATAACCCTAAGATCCAACAATAAGGACCAGTTTTCAATATAAAAAATATCATATCGCACCCGTCCTATAATATCTTTATCGCACTCTACTTCGCCTCTAAAACCACTAATTTGTGCCAATCCCGTGATACCCGGCTTAACAAAATGGCGAACCATAAATTTATCGACCTTTTTTGCATACATATTGGTATGGCTTACCATATGAGGGCGTGGACCAACCACAGACATATCCCCAAAAAGCACATTGAAAAACTGCGGCAACTCATCAATACTCGTCTTTCTTATAAACTTCCCAACTTTGGTAACACGGTGGTCACCTCGTGTGGCTTGATACAGGTGGGCATCTGGATTAGGAGTCATGGATCTAAACTTGTAACAGTCAAATTCCTTATAATTAAATCCATTTCTGGATTGTTTAAAAAATACTGGACCCTTGGATTCTAATTTTATAAAAATGGCCAGCAACGGCGTTAACCATGATAAAATAAAAACGATCACCAAACTTGATACTAGGATGTCAAAAGCGCGCTTAACAACCTTATTGATGGAGTCTTGTAACGGAATTTCCCTAAACGATAAAATGGGTACATAATCATAATACTCATATTTCAATTTTTTTGAAAATATGTCTTTATTATCTGGTATAAATTTTAATTCACGTAAGTTATTATCTGCAAAATCGATAAGTTGGTTAATCTGCTTATTGGATAATTCAGCAACTGAAAAATAAATTTCATCAATATAATTATCAATAATATAATTAAAACAGTTCTCTAAAGAAAAATTTTTATCCCTGGTATTAAATTGTGATTTAAACCGGTATCCAAAGTCCAATCTTGAATTAAAGGTCTGTATTAGTTGTCTTGCTTTTTCATTTTTTCCTATGACAATTACATTTCTAATATTCCCTCCAAGATGTGTTCTGTATCTTTTTATTAAATAAAAGGTTAGAAACTTAAACCCCGATATTAGGGCAAATAGGGTCAATACATAGCCACCTAAAGCCAATCTGCTTATGTTGGGCTGCTTAAAAAAGCCTATAAATGCATACAATACCAAAGTAAAGAGTATCATTTGCCGAATGAGTAGGGTAGCTATCTGAATTATTTTGGTGTGCCTTTGGACTTCATAAAACTGATTTTTAAGAGAGATCACAAGCCATAATAAGGTGATATAAACCGAAAATAGATACGTACTGTTAAAATTTATTTCAAATAGAAAAACAGTGACGTTAATAATAGCCAAATCTATTAACCCAAAAATCGGCTTTATATAGCCAGAATACCGTCCTTGTCTATATTCCATTTACTTTTTTATATGCTGAGCAAAATCTTTGTGTTCGCTTTTATACAATTCATCTTGGGTCAGGCTTTTAAAATAATCATATGTTTTTTTCATGCCTTCGGGCCTTTCTACTTTGGGCTCCCAATCTAATAGTTTTTTTGCCAATGAAATATCGGGACGTCTTTGCATAGGATCATCTTGAGGTAATGCTTTATACACTATTTTTTGATCCGTACCCGTTAATTTAATAATTTCCTCTGCAAATTCCCGTATTGAAATTTCATGTGGATTTCCAATATTAATTGGATAGGCATAATCACTTAGCAATACTCTATAAATTCCCTCTATTTGATCATCAACATAGCAAAATGATCGTGTTTGGGTCCCGTCACCAAATACAGATATATCTTCTCCTCTTAAAGCTTGACCCATAAATGCAGGAATCACACGGCCATCGTTTAATCGCATTCGCGGGCCATAGGTGTTAAAAATACGAACAATTCGTGTATCCAGCCCATGAAACCTGTGATATGCCATGGTAATGGATTCTTGAAAGCGTTTAGCCTCATCGTAAACCCCTCTTGGACCTATGGTATTTACATTGCCATAATAGGATTCGTCTTGGGGGTGCACAAGCGGATCTCCATAAACCTCTGAAGTTGAGGCTATCAAGATTCTAGCTTTTTTAGCTTTAGCCAATCCCAATAAATTATGGGTTCCCAAAGAACCCACTTTTAAGGTTTGAATGGGTATTTTTAAATAATCGATGGGGCTGGCCGGTGATGCAAAATGAAGGATATAATCCAATTGTCCTTGAATATTTATAAATTCAGTAACATCATGTTCGATAAATTTAAAGTTGGAATGGTCAAAAAGATGTTTTATGTTTTTTTTATCACCCGTAATCAAATTGTCCATACCGATAACCGAATAGCCTTCGTTTATGAATCGATCACATAGATGTGAGCCTAGAAATCCTGCCGCTCCAGTTATAAGAACTTTTTTCAACTTATCCTGTATTTAATTCTCAATTTTTTCATCCATCAAATCTAAAGGAATTACTTCAAAATTATGACTTCTTTTTTGATAATCTTCTCCGCTATAAATTATTTTACCTCCCATATATCCTGTTAAATGATTCCAATATTTTAATCCCTTAAAATAATCATTTGTGATGGTTCTACCAGATTTTATTTCAATAGGGATTAACGCGTCAAAATTATCGATCACAACGTCTATTTCATTGCCTCTGCTATTTCTCCAAAAGTATAAGTTATTCGATTTTCCTTTATTAAGTCGTTGCTTTAAAAGCTCTACAACTACCATGTTTTCAAACAAATTCCCTTTAAAAGGGTGGAATTCCAATTGACTAGCCTCTTGAATTCCCAATAACGCGCTAGCAAACCAACATCATAAAAATAGAGTTTGGGCATTTTAACCACCCGTTTATTAAAATTACGATGATGAGGTTGCACTCTAAATAGAATAAAACTAGCTTCTAATACACCATCCAAGACTCTATGGTTTTGCTATATTTCATTTCGCCCTCAATGACATAAAAACGATTGTCATTCAGAAGGAGCGCAGCGACTGATGAATCTACAAAAATAATTACTAAATGTTTAAATGAAAAATACCGTTGTAGTCAGAGATTCTTCGCTTCGTTCTACTCGCTCCGAATGACAGTGTCATTCAGAAGGAGCGCAGCGACTGAAGAATCTACAAAAATAATTGCTAAATTTAAATGAAAGATTCCGTTGTAGCCAGAGATTCTTCGCTTCGTTCTACTCGCTCTGAATGACAGTGTCATTCAGAAGGAGCGCAGCGACTGAAGAATCTCTATACTTCCTCATTTAAAAAACTCCAAGACAAATTAAAATTGGTAATTAAGGCATCTTTTTTAGCCCGACTCCAACCCTTAATTTGCTTTTCTCTTTTTATAGGGTCATCTATTTCAAAAAAATGCTCATAATATAGCAAATAATAACATTTATATTTGGCAGTAAAAGCCTTAGAAAAAGGAACAGGGTTTTTATGAAAAGATAACCTCCTCTTAAGATCATTGGTGACACCTGTATAAAGGACTGTCTTGGCTTTATTAGTTAAAATATAGACATAATAATTGTGTGTTCCAATGGTTTTCATATCATGAATTGAGTGAATTAATACTGAAAAAGATGCTTCACTTCACTATGTTACGTTCTGCATGACATTGTCATTCAGAAGGAGCGCAGCGACTGGTGAATCTACAAAAATAATTGCTAAATGTTTAAATGAAAAATACCGTTATAGTCAAAGATTCTTCGCTTCGTTCTACTCGCTTTGAATGACAGTGTCATTCAGAAGGAGCGCAGCGACTGAAGAATCTCTATACTTCCTCATTTAAAAAACTCCAAGACAAATTAAAATTGGTAATTAAGGCATCTTTTTTAGCCCGACTCCAACCCTTAATTTGCTTTTCTCTTTTTATAGCGTCATCTATTTCAAAAAAATGCTCATAATATAGCAAATAATAACATTTATATTTGGCAGTAAAAGCCTTAGAAAAAGGAACAGGGTTTTTATGAAAAGATAACCTCCTCTTAAGATCATTGGTAACACCTGTATAAAGGACTGTCTTGGCTTTATTAGTTAAAATATAGACATAATAATTGTGTGTTCCAATGGTTTTCATATCATGAATTGAGTGAATTAATACTGAAAAAGATGCTTCACTTCACTATGTTACGTTCTGCATGACATTGTCATTCAGAAGGAGCGCAGCGACTGATGAATCTACAAAAATAATTGCAAGATGTTTAAATGAAAAATACTGTTGTAGCCAGAGATTCTTCGCTTCGTTCTACTCGCTCTGAATGACATTAGGGCGCGCTTCCTATTTTATAACACACAAAACCTATCCTCTCTAGTGCTTTAATGTCTAAAATTCCTCTGCCATCAAAAATAAAGGCGGGTTTAAGCATGTCCTTGTAAATTCGCTCCCAGTCGTAGGTTTTAAACTCATCCCATTCTGTTAAAATAGCAATGGCATGTGATGCTTTACAAGCCCCGTACGGATCATTTTGAACCTTTAATAAGGTTCTGTTTTCTTCAGAAGTACGAGTATTTAAATAGTCTAAATCGGCATAGATGCGTTCTTCAATGACTTTGGGATCATAAACAGAAATGTTAGCCTGTTCATTTAATAAATTATCGGCCACTTTAATAGCTGCCGATTCCCTGGTGTCATTGGTGTCTTTCTTAAAGGCCCAGCCTAAAAAAGTAATTTTTTTTCCTGAAACGGTATTATATAAAGTCCTCACAATATTGTCTGAAAAACGCTGCTTTTGGTGCTCGTTCATTAAAATGACTTGCTCCCAATAGTGGGCCACTTCATTTAAACCATAGGTTTTGGCGATATAAACTAAATTTAAAATGTCCTTTTGAAAACAAGACCCACCAAAGCCAACAGAAGCTTTTAAAAACTTGCTGCCTATTCTAGCGTCCATACCAATGGCTTTAGCAACTTCATTAATGTCCGCACCAGATTTTTCACAAAGTTCAGACATAGCGTTAATAGACGACACTCGTTGTGCTAAAAAGGCATTAGCGGTAAGCTTAGACAACTCTGAAGACCAGACATTGGTAGTTAGTATACGCTCTTTAGGCACCCAGTTTGCATATATATCGACCAAAGCCTGTATGGCTTTTTGACCTTCTGCATCCGTGCCGCCACCAATTAATACCCGATCAGGTTTAAGCAAATCTTTAACTGCTGTCCCTTCTGCTAAAAACTCTGGATTGGATAATATTTGAAACTTAACGCCATTCCCGGTCTCATCTAAAATACTTTTTATGGCAGACGCTGTTCTTACCGGTAGCGTCGATTTCTCAACAACAATTTTGTTTTGTTTAGACACTTTGGCGATCTGTCTGGCACATAGTTCTATATACTTTAAATCGGCCGCCATGCCTTTACCTTTGCCATAGGTTTTAGTAGGGGTATTTACCGAAATAAAAATTATATCGGCAAGGTCTATTGCTTGTTCAATGTTTGTTGAAAAAAAAAGATTCCTGCCTCTAGTTTCTTTCACAATAGTATCTAAACCCGGTTCAAATACAGGAAGTTTGCTTAAATCATGATTGTTCCATGCTGCAATTCTTGATGCATTGATATCCACAACCGTGACTTTGATATGTGGACATTTCTGGGCAATTATGGCCATTGTAGGCCCTCCCACGTAACCGGCTCCTATGCAACAGATGTTTGTTGTTTCCATTTTTTTAATTTAAGTAAACATATTTAATTGTAATACATTTCTCTTAAAGTATTCTCAATTTTAAATTCTTCAGTAAAATCTCCAATAATATGACTCATTTTCTTTATTGACCCTTTTAAGGTTCTAATCTCATTAGACCTAACAAACATTGGGTTAATATTAACTTTAATTTTATAGCCTGCAATATTAGCCATTGTATCTAAAATATTTTTAACGCTTAGGGCTTTTCCGCTGCAAACATTTATAATTTCTGAATTTGTATTAGAAAGCATAAGCTCTGAATAACTTCTAATTACAAAGTTTACATCATTAAATTCCCTGAAGACATCAATATTACCTAAATCAATTTCTTCTTTGCCAAGTTTATAGTGAGATAAAATTTTAGGGATTAAAAAATGACTCTCTTGTCCAATTCCTGTATAGTTAAAAGGTCTTACAATAATGATGTTTAATTTTTCAAAATATGGTTTAGTCATATTTTCCATTACCAATTTACTGTTCCCATAATGATTTACGGCTTTAGGGCACATGTCTTCATTTAATTCCCCTTCAATGTTTCCATAAACAGCAGCACTACTTACGATCAAAATCTTATTAAGGTTATAATCTAGCTTTTCAATTGCATTTAATAAATTCATTGTGCCAAAAACATTAACGGTATAAATGTTTTCTTGGTCTTGTGATGCCACAAATGAAATAGCCGCTAAATGTATAACATAATTAGGCTTGACTTTATTTAAAATCTCAAACAGTAAATCTTTACTTAAAATATCACACTTAAAATAATTTTTATTACTTGTTTTATTTAATGTAGTCCCATATACCTGAAAGCCTCTTTTTTTAAGATATACTTCTAAATGTTTTCCAGTAAACCCATTAATCCCCGTTATAAAAACTTTTTTCTTAGAATGTGACTCCATTTTTATTTCTTTCAATATCTTTTTTAACCATCATATTACATAACTCTTTAAGAGTGGTTTTTGGCTCCCAATTCAATTTTTTATTTGCTTTAGTTGCATCTCCAATTAACAAATCAACTTCTGCTGGACGATAAAATATTGGATTTACCTTAATTAAAGTTTTGCCTGACTTAGCATCAATTCCAACTTCATTTTCGTTTTTCCCTTTCCATTCAATATCTAATTCAATTGCTCTAA
Organism: Flavobacteriaceae bacterium LMO-SS05; assembly: GCA_051814705.1. Taxonomy (GTDB): domain Bacteria; phylum Bacteroidota; class Bacteroidia; order Flavobacteriales; family Flavobacteriaceae; genus Geojedonia. The sequence goes on along the minus strand of JBPWQW010000001.1, from coordinate 645,491 downwards.
ATGCTAAAGAAACAAAATCTCTTACTGTTTGGGTTTTGCTTGTTGCCAATACAAAAGTTCCAGGTTCATCAATTTGTAACATTCTATACATCCCATCAACATATTCTTTAGCAAATCCCCAATCTCTTTTTGCATCCATATTTCCAAGTTCTAAAAGACTTTGTTTGCCTAAATGAATTTTAGCTACTGCATCGGTGATTTTTCTTGTAACAAATTCTTTACCTCTTAAGGGAGATTCATGGTTAAATAAAATGCCACTAGTTGCAAATAAATTATATGATTCTTGATAATTTAAAGTAGCCCAATGTGCAAAAACTTTTGCTACACCATAAGGGCTTCTTGGATGAAAAGGTGTTTCTTCATTTTGGGGGATAGCATTTACTTTCCCGAACATTTCAGAAGTAGATGCTTGATAGAATTTGATATTAGGATTTATTGTTCTAATGGCTTCCAATAAATTCATGGCTCCTATACCTGTTATTTGTGCAGTTGCTATTGGTTGAGTAAATGAAACGCCTACAAAGCTTTGAGCAGCTAGATTGTAAATTTCATCTGGTTCTATTTCTGAAATAATTCTATAAGCGCTAGATAAGTCTATTAAATCATACTCCAACAATGTCAAGTTTGGGTGTTGATCAACTCCTAACTCTTCTATTCTCCAAAAGTTAGTTGAACTTGTCCTTCTATAAGTCCCAAACACTTTGTATCCTTTTTCTAATAGTAATTCCGCTAAATAGGCAGCGTCTTGACCTGTTATACCTGTAATTAGTGCTTTTTTCATTTTAACTGTTTTCTTTCCAATTTTTATACAATTTATCTACTGTACTTTTAAATTCTAATTCGAACCTTTCTTTATTAAATCTTAATGCATTTTCTCTAATTACAACTTTATTAAAAAGCATTTCGTTTTTATTAAAATAATCAAGAGCTTCAAGAAGGGAATTTGAATTCTGCTCTTTAAAAAAAATACCCGTATTTGAATTATTAATTAACTTATCACTCGGGTAAGCTCCTTTAATAGTCTCCAACGCACCTCCTTTTCCATAAGCAATAACGGGAATACCGCATGCCTGAGCTTCTATTGGGGCTATGCCGAAATCCTCTTCTGCAGCAAAGATAAATGCTCTTGCTTGTTTTATCAACTCTAACATCTCTTCTTTTTCAACATATCCTTTAAGTTGAATATTTGAGTTTGCTAGTTTTTCAATCTTTTTATAATCTGGGCCTTCTCCAACAACTATTAATTTTTTATTTGTTTTGGAAAAGGTTTCAACTATTAAATCTATCTTTTTGTAAGGAACCATTCTCGAACACGTTATAAAATAATCACTGGTTTTAGTAGTCAATGTAAATGAATCTGTATCAACGGGTGGGTAGATTACAATTGATTCTTTATTGTAAATCTTTTTTATTCTTTTAGCAACATAATGTGAAATCGCAATATAATAATCGGGCCTATTCGCCGTTGAATAATCCCACTGTCTAAGTTTAAATAAAAAATATTTAGCGAATAATCCTTTTATTCCTCTTTCTAATTTTGACTCTTTAAGATATTGATGATATAAATCCCAAGCATAACGAACCGGAGAATAGACATACGCTATATGAAGCTGGTCTGGTTTTGTCAAAACACCTTTTGCAACTGAGGATGAAGAAGAAATAATTAGTTCATACTCACTTAAATCAAACTGTTCAATGGCAAATGGGAAAAATGGGAAATATCTTCTATATATTTTTCTTCCAAATGGCATCTTTTGAATAAACGAATTTTTGGTATTTTTCCCTTTTAAAATGGTTTGCCGATGGCTTTGTGACAAATCATCAATAAGCGAATAATGATCGAAATCAGTCCAAATATTGGTAAAACTCTCAACGCATCGTTCAGCTCCTCCATAAACCGTATACCAATCATGAATTAATGCTTTTTTCATAAAATACCTTCTATTATTTTAACAAATTCATTTGCGGATTTGCTCCAATGAAACCGTTTAACATTTTCTAGCCCTTTTGCTCTTAGCTGATTTCTCAAACTGGAATCATTCATTAATTTCCCCATAACGTTTTTAATACTTTCTATAGAATATGGGTCACAATATTCCACGGATTCTTGGTATACTTCAGGTAATGAGGTCACATTAGAAACTATACAAGCACAATTACAGGCCTGAGCTTCTAATGGGGGAATCCCAAATCCTTCAAATAGCGATGCATAAATAAAAATCTCTGCCTTATTATAAAGCTCAATTAATTTATCGTCGCTTAAATACCCTGTAAAGATAATATTATCATTAAACCTATTTTCATTTAATTGAATATTTGAAAAAGATTTGCCTTTTGATCCAACAATAACCAGTTTATATTCACTCTTTATCTCAGAAAATGCTTTAATAACTCTATTTATATTCTTTCTAGGATCTATTGATGAAACAGTTAGAATTATCTTTTCTTTTGTTAAATTTTTGTTTAAAAATTTATCGGCTGTTGCAGCATATAAAACTTGTATTTTACCCTTCCCAACGCCATAGGTCTTATGTATATCACCCTTAACATAATTACTGTCTGTAATTACCAAAAGTGAGTTCTTCAGACTTATTGGCACTAACAAATTATATAATATATGGAAAGCAGTAGAGAACCATTCTGGATGGTGTTTAAACGCCAGATCATAGAGAAACATCACTTTTCGTTTATAAAAAATCGGAGCTATCCCTACAAAATTAATTAACGGCGGGTTACCTTTACTTTTTAAAAATATAGGCAATTCTATTTGATCCCATAGTTGTCCTTTAAGTCTACCAAACTGAATTAATTCAAAATCAAATAAAATATCTGTAACCAATTTCCCATTAGGGGCAACGTAAACAATTTCCCTTCCATTGACTTTTTTTGGCAGTCTTTTACAAATCTCAATTGCGAACCTTTGAACTCCCGTAATTCTTTGAGATAAAAATCTCGCATTTACAATTATCATTTTATGTTCTTTTCATTTGTTTTTTTAAATGAAAATGTATTCACATTTTGCTTATAAAATAGCATGATTAAAAAGCTATATAATACATTCCCAGTTTGTCTTTCAATTAAATTTTCTGTAAAAAACATTAACACAAAAACTAATAGGGACAGTAAAAAAAGATTGTCATTATTTAAAATTGAGTTTGTGAAAAATACAATTATCCATAATATAAATAATATCAAACCAATTATCCCATTTGATAAAACAAAACTTAAATACTGATTGTGAGAATTAAAATACCATCCTTGTCTCTTAAAAATATCGGTTTTATATTGCTTATAACATTCCCGCATCCCATTAATATATCCACGTGTTCCATTTCCAAAAATTGGAGCTTTTTTAATATTGGCAAAGGTACATTGGTAAATTGCAACTCTAACATTAGTAGAATTATAGCGCAAATCTTTTGGTGGATCAAAATTGGTTTTAAGAACCTGATCAAATCGCACTTTTATCATTGGTACTGACGCAAAAACAACTGCAAAAAAAGTTAAGAGGCCACAAAAAATAAATATACGTTTTGTATTAGATTTTATTATAATAAACAAACCTAATAGTCCTACGAAAATCATAGTTAAAATGGCCATTTTAGAACCAGAAATTATAACCCCTGTCGTTCCTGTTAATAACGATATTATATATAATTTTGAAATATTTTTGATTCCAAAAATTGAAATTAAAGAAACTAAAATACTGATAAGCCCTAAGTAAGTTGGATGCTCTCCTATAAATGGAACATTTTCAATTGCCCACCTAACAATGTCCCTCCCTCTGTTTTGAGTTGTCCTTTGAAGCATTTCTCGGTCAAATAAACCTTGAAAACTATTGTTATAATAAAGATAACTTATTGTTATAATTATGAAAATACTACCAGTTAAAGTAAAGCTATTAAGTATTATATCACTTTCCTTTTTACTAAGCACAAAATTTTTGCCCAAAACTATAAAATACAACAAAGGAAAAATAATAAGTGGCAGGCCTGTTTCTAAAGCCTTAAAACCCATTGAAATATCATTTGTATAAAACATTCCAATTAGATATAAATTATAAGGAATACTTGTTAAAATAAAGCTTTTAATATCTGGACTCCATCTGCTTTGAAAGTCACTTATTAAGTAAGTTATTGATAAGATCGAAAGAAAAATGATTAAAATACTAACCCCTTTAACATTAAATAAAGGAAAAAGAGATATCACTAATAAACCATAAAATGGAAATCTTTTAGTCATCATTATATGTTTTCTGTTTTTCCCACCAATTTTTAATGGCCAACAAAGGGAAAAATACTAAAAAAGGTATAGATTGAGTGTAAGTTACAAACAACCCGGCAACAATCAATCCAATTAAAATAAACAGATTGTCTTTTGTATAAGCAATTTTTTTAAATAGGAAATATAATACCAAACAAATACCTAATAAACCAAGGCCATGGTATAGATACAACCAATAACTATCCATTATTGAAGCAAAACTAGATTCATCTGAAGCTGAACTGCCAATGTTTGCAAGGTTACCTCCAAAAATAAAATTACTGTTTAAATCTACAACGTTAATCCAATTATCAATTCGCATCCATAAGGACTCTAAACTTAATAATCTTGCGTAAAAAAGATATATAACAAAAGCAATAATTATAGGCGTAATAGTAATAGTAAATTTTAAATATTTCTTGTTCGACAAAACTTGGAGTAAAAAATATATAATAACAACTAGGTAAGCGCTTCTTGTAAACGAAAGAAAAATTAGTATTAATGGAATCCAAAAAAACCGTTTAAGTTTAGAATGTACAATAATAAAAAAAGCGAAGACTCCAAAAAAACCAACTGATGCTGATTCACCAATCAAACCTGGGCTCCTATAAAATCCACTATAAAAAGTGGATATTTTAAATTTTAATAACGGATCAATTGGCCAATAGTATCTTCCAGTCATAAGTCTCATATATGATTCAGGGCCCAATGAAAAGTTAATTATAACAAAAATTATATTGGCAACTACCAAATATAGCAACCATTTTGAAATAGTTTCAAAATATTGCTTTTTCAAATTAAATCTTTGATAAACAACTATTACTAAAAATAAAACAACAACTTCTCTAAAACTATATAAAAAAGAAAGAAGCGGAATTTTATTAAAAACTAAAACAAAATATTGTATTATTAAATATGAAAACAATAAGACTGATTCTTGAGACAAAGTTATTTTTTTTAATGAAAACGACTTCATCATAAACGGTATTAACACAAGCACTAAACCAATAGGGTATAATACTTTTTTAATTTCCCAAACACCCAATAAATTAAAAATGTTAAACATTAAAATTCCCTGTGTGGCAAATATTTGAATAAAGATTCCAAAAAAAATGATGCTAGTTAATTTTAGTTTCATATTATCTTTCTAAAATGCTTCTATACAAACTTTTATAAGCAAAAACTGTATTTTGAATTTGAAACCTTGACAAAAACGAATGTTCCATTTTAAAAACGTCAAATTTTACTGGGTTATTTAAAAAAGACTTCAGGGTAATTGTTAATTCTTTCGAATTCGGTTTAAAGATAAAATCTTTATTAGTTACAAGTAGTTCTGGTATTCCGCCTGTTTCGCTTCCTAATATAACCTTTCCTTTAATCGCTGCTTCTATTACTACTCTCCCAAATGGTTCATTCCATACGGAAGGCACAATGACAACATCGATACTTTTGTAAAATTTCTCGGGATTTGTAAAACCTAAGAACTTAATTCTATCCGATTTACATATTTCTCGTAGTTTGTTTTTATAGTCATCATTAATTCTACCAGCAATAACTAAACTCCAGTTTTCAAACTCTAACAAATTATCAAAACTTTCTAACAGTACCTCTATTCCTTTTGATGTATTGATTTGGCCAATAAAACCGAAAACAATTTTTTTTTTATCAATAATATCTTTCTGCTTATTCTCACTGATTTCTATTTCAAAACCATTATAAATAACTTCTTTGTACGAATTTAAAAAATATCCTTCCTTAATATGATCTTTTAATATAAAATCACTAATACCGACAACACAGTCAACATTCTGGGATGCTTTTTTCTTTATAATTGATAAAAAATAGCAATCAACACATGTACTTGTACAAATCTTATCATTTTTAAATTTTGTAGCCCTAGGACATTGCAAATAATAATCTCTTAAAGTATGTACTATCTTTATGTTTTGTTTTTTTGCTATTGCCCAAACATGTGTTGAAAATCCGCTTAAATTATTTGTGTGAATTATATCTGGCTTAAAATCCTTTATAATTTTATTGAGGTCTTGAACATAACTAGTGTTTCTTACATCCTTAAGATGCCAAAAAAATTTATCCTCTCTTGATTTTTCGTTATCAGAAAAAGGCCAGTATCTGTTCTTAATCTTAATACTCCATATACTAACACCATTTAAATCAAAACGTTCGGTGCTTTCTCCTAAAGTAATTACCAGCACTTCTTCTCCTGATAGAACGAGATTTTCAGCTAAAGTTTGAACTGATTTTTCCGCGCCTCCATAACTATAAGGATAATAAAGTGTATTAAGTAATAATACTTTCATAAAGATATCTTCTTCATTAAGTTTGTATATTTTCTTTTTAAACTTCTATAGACTTTAGTGTTTGCAATATAAAACCAAACACCTCTAGACGCTTCAAATTTTTTAACTACTTTATAAATCCTCTCTTTATGTTTAACCTCCAGAGGACATACTTCGTTCACTAAATCTAACAAAAATTTAGAATTCTTTTGCCAACTTAAATTTTTATGTGCATATAAAAGAGCATCTTTCTTAAATTGATCCAATAATTCAATATTATCTAAATAAAACTGCATTTGATTCTTAAGATCATTAATGTCGACCTCACTTTCTTTCCAATAATATCCATCCTTTCTTTCCTTTTGGGTTTTAACCTTTACCAATTTACCATTTACATCACTTTTAACGAATTCATTCATTGGTGCTATGTTAGTCGTAATAACTGGCATGCCGCAAGCACTAGCTTCGGCAATTGTAAGTCCTATCCCTTCTAGCCTGCTAGGATAAACATATATATCTCCTAAACTATATAATCCTGGAGCAGAAACGGTCATTTCGTTTATTTGAAGTTTTTTACTCCTCTCTAGTTCTTCAATAACAACTTTTAACTCAGGAAAAAAATCTATGAGATTTGATTGTGTATGAATTATAAGTTTGGCTTTTTGAGACTTAAGATTTCTAAATGCTTTTAATACAAGGTCACAGCCTTTTCTGTAAGGGTTCATACCAGCAGAATGGAAAAAAACCACTTCGTTTTTTACAGTTTTTTTTTGTTGAGAAATATTATAAATATCCGTATCAGTCCCCCATGGAATATAATAAGGATTTGGATGCCACTCAAATACCTTAAAATGTCTTTGAGTGTTACAAACTAAAAAATCATATAATTCAAAAAAAGGTGCTGTTTGTTTCGTGTAATAATCAATATAAGCGCCTGTTTTGACTTTTAAATCATGACAAAGTAGAACGGGTTTCCATAAATGCTGTTCATTAAAAAAAACAATATCGAGATTATTAGTGGTAATCCATTCTTGAAAATGAACTAAATCAATAAAATCTAAATTACTATAGTCAAATCTTTTTCCATAAGTAATTTTTCCTTTATTCCAATCACTATTCGGGTTAGCCACTGCTTCACCTCCTCGAACATAAATATAAACATCATGATTTTGTTCCCAAACTTCTTTAAATTGCTTAGAAACATATGCCGCTCCTCTTTCAAACCAAGTTGTTACAATGCCTATTTTTTTCATATAATCACTTTCATTCTAAACAATAAATAATTTAATTTTTCTTTCTTAAACAATATAAATCCTAAGAAACAAATACATTGAGCCAGCAATGAAATCCACTCATAATCAATAAATATATTTATAATTATAAAGCCCCCTGATAATAAAATCAAACTAATAAACTCTTCCTTAAAAACCTTTAAATAATCAACTATTTTTAAGTCTACTAACTTAAAGGTAATATAAAATCCAGCTATCATTTCGGCAGTTGCAAAAATATTTATCCCTATAACAATTCCTAAAGCTGATTTGAAAATTATATAGCCTAAAAACATTCCAAGAATCCTTAAAGGAATAGAAATAAATAATGAGAACCTCCATTGTTTCTTTGGATTTCCAGTTAGTAAAAACAACAAACCTGAGGGTGATGCTAAAATTGTTCTAATAGATTGGTAGCCAAATACAATTAACAGCAAAAGAATAGCATGCCATTTGCTTGTTAAAATATACGGAGCTAAAATTTGGCTTAACGAAATACAGAAAATAATCAAAGGAGAGAAAACAAAGAAAAACAACAAAGTATACTCTGAATATTTCTCTGCAATTGATTCTTTATCAAATTGAGCCAAAATAGGATAGAGTGTCTTATTAAAAACCTGAACTAATAATCCTATTGGTTTTAAAACTAAATTAAAGGCTAATATGTATAAACCCGTTTCTGCTTCACCCAGCAATCTGCCTATTAACAATACATCTAATTGTTGTGCGAAAAAATTTACTACGTTAAATATAAAAACATTATACCCAAATTTAAAGTGCTCTTTTATAATGTCAAATCTAATAGTTATAGATTTAAATACTTTGTTATAAGAAATTACTAAATAGCCTAATGATGTTAATCCTACCGTTAATAATTGTTGAAGAATTAGTGCCCAATATCCATAATCACGCAATGCCATGGTTATTGCTACTAATCCCGCAAGTGTAATACCTATTAAATCTATTAATGCTATTTTTTTAAATTCTAAATTCTTTTGTAAAACACCTTTAGAAACGATACCTAAGCTTGAAAAAAGTGCTCCAAAAATTAAGGCCCTAAATATTATAGTAATTTGATTGTTTTTATAAAATTCTGAAATAAGTGGGGCGGATAAATACCCTATAAAATATATAAATACACCAATAGTTACATTAAGAAGAAATAATGAAAATAGGTGTTTATCTTTTAAAGTTTTAGAATAAATAATAGAGCTGTCAAAACCAATATTTAATAATGTGTTGAAAAATAACACAAAAACTGTAGACATTCCTATTATACCGAACTCTTCTACTGAAATTAATCTAGCTAAAATGACTAAAACTACTGAAGAAAAAAGGACTTTATATCCCTGTGCTATAGAATTCCATCCAAATCCTTTTATCCCTTCATTCATTTCATTAGGGTTTAGCTATTTGCGGATTTATTTAAAATAAACTCAACTATTTTTTTACAAGCTTTTCCGTCTCCATAGGGATTGTGTAATCTACTCATTTTATCATAAGCTTCTTTATTGTTTAACAAACGATTTGCTTCTTCAAAAATCGCTTCTTTATTGGTCCCTACCAACAATACTGTACCAACTTCAACTGCCTCTGGCCGTTCTGTTGTATCACGCATCACTAAAACCGGCTTCCCTAAACTTGGGGCTTCTTCTTGAACACCACCACTATCTGTAATAATTAAATAAGATTGATTCATTAACCAAACAAATGCGGGGTATGACAAGGGGCTTATCAATTTTATATTATTTATTTTTCCTAGTAATTCATATACTGGTTTTTGCACTTTTGGGTTTAAATGAACCGGATACACAATTTGAGTATCTGAATTCTCAATTACAATTTGTTTTAACGCTGTGCAAATATTAATAAATCCTTGTCCATGGCTCTCTCTTCTGTGTCCTGTTACCAATACTAATTTCTTAGAATCATCTAAAATTCCTTTAAGATATTCTACCTCTTTGTCAGAATATTCAGAGGATGTTACTCTCTGAGCACTAAATTGTAATGCATCAATGACCGTATTTCCAGTCACCAAAATAGTGGATTCAGAAATGTTTTCATTCAATAAATTCTGTTTAGATGTTGCTGTTGGAGAAAAATGAAAATCTGAAATACTCCCCGTGACAGATCTATTCATTTCTTCAGGAAATGGAGAACGTTTATTAAAAGTTCTTAAACCCGCTTCCACATGACATACTTTTGCCCCTGAATAAAATGCGGCCAAACTTGCCGCCATGGTGGTAGTGGTATCACCATGTACAAATACATAATCTGGTTGAAACTCTTCCAAAATTGGCTTCAAACTTGTGATAATATCAGCTGTTAAATGGTAAAGATCTTGATTCGGCTTCATTAAATCAAGGTCATAATCAGGAACAATTTCAAAAAAAGAGAGTACTTGGTCTAACATTTCCCTATGTTGTGCAGTAATGCAGACTTTTGTTGTAAATATTTCTTTGTTTTTTTGAAATTCTTTAATCAACGGAGCCATTTTAATAGCCTCCGGTCGGGTTCCAAATACAATAAGGTTTTTCTTTTTCATTAATACTTTGACATCTCATTATAACTATATGAATTATATAGTCCTTTTAAAGAACAAAAATACTATAATTAATGCCCCTCTCTAAGATTATCTAAACAATCATCCCCGCAGCCACAGTCTCATTAGTGGCATCGTCCACCAAAATAACACTTCCTGTGGTTCTGTTTTCTCTGTAAGCATCTACCATTAAAGGTTTTGTAGTTCGTATTTTTACTTTAGAAATGTCGTTCATTCTCAGCTCTTTATCATCCGTTTTTCGTTCTAAAGTATTGATGTCAAACTTATAAATCACTTCTTTAATCATGGCTGTTTGCTCGTTGGAGGTATGCTTAATGGTGTATTTCGCTCTAGGTTTGGCTTGGTCATTTCCAAGCCAGCAGAGCATGACTTCAATATCTTGTGAAGCTTCGGGCCGGTTGTTTGACCTTACAATCATATCGCCTCGACTAATATCGATATCATCTTCTAAGGTCATCGAAATAGACATGGGAGTGAAGGCTTCCTCTAAAGAGGCATCAAAGGTATCTATGGTTTTGATCTTTGAACTAAACCCAGAGGGCATGACAACTATGTCGTCACCAACTCTAAACATTCCACTAGCTATACGTCCTGCATAGCCCCTGTAATCAATAAAGCCTTCCCGTTGTGGCCGTAATACCGTCTGTACAGGAAATCTGGCATCGACCTTGTTCGTATCACTGCTAACATAAATCGTCTCGAGGGTATATAAAAGTGTCGCTCCTTGATACCAATCCATATTTTTGGAACGGTTCACCACATTATCGCCCAATAAGGCACTTATGGGAATAAACCGAACATCTTTTATGACCATCTTGGAAGAAAAATTTTCAAACTGGCGAATGACCGAATTATAAGCTTCTTCTGAAAAATCAACAAGATCCATTTTATTAATACATACAATAACATGAGGGATTTGCAACAATGAAGCGATGAACGAATGCCTTTTGGTTTGTTCAATAACGCCATGTCTGGCATCCACCAAAATAATAGCGGCATTTGCTGTTGAAGCTCCAGTAACCATGTTTCGGGTATATTGAATATGCCCAGGGGTATCGGCTATAATAAATTTGCGCTTTGGCGTTGTAAAATAGCGATAGGCTACGTCAATAGTTATGCCTTGTTCCCTTTCGTCCCGTAAGCCATCTGTGAACAATGCCAAGTCGACACCTTCATGACCTTTTCTTTTACTGGTCGATTCAATGGCTTCCAATTGGTCTTCAAAAATGGATTTGGAGTCGTATAGCAAGCGGCCTATAAGCGTACTCTTGCCATCATCTACACTTCCTGCAGTTGTAAAACGTAATAATTGATTGTTGTCTAACATTTTATACTAATTTCAGCGAATTTTAAACGAATTATCCGAATTGTATTATCGCTAATTGTTGGTATTTATTATTCTTTTATAAGTTAAAGAAGGCTGTCCAAAATTGATTAACATTCCTAATTCCATTTTAGTGGCGGCCAAATAGTTTTTTAGCTGGGCATAAAAGGAGTTCGGTATTTGAGTAACTGATTTTACTTCTAAAATAATCTTATTATAACAAATAAAATCTGCTCTGTAAAATTTATCCATTTGTTCTCCATCATAAAATATATTAAGTTTAACTTGACAATCAAATGGAATACTTGAATTGTCAAATTCCTTTTTTAATGCTTCTTCATAAACGGCTTCTAAAAAACCACTACCTAATTCACGATTTACTTTCATACAGGCTCCAATAATTTTATAACTTTCTTCTTTGTATAAAATTTTTGTTTCACCCATCAATTAGGCTTTTTCGTTTTAATTCGCGTTAATTAGAAGTACCCTTGCCGTTTTCGATCTTCCATCGCCGATTCTGAACGTTTGTCGTCACTGCGATTGCCACGTTCTGTTTGGCGCATTGCTGAAACTTCCATGGCAATTTTCTCCAAAGTGTCGGCATCAGATTCAATTCCACCGGTAATGGTAATATCGCCCAAAGTCCTGAATCGAATCTTTTTGGTCACCACTTCTTCTTTTTCCTCAAGTTTTAAAAACTCCGAATAGGGTATCCATGAATTTTGTCTCCACACGACTTTGCGTTCATGGGCAAAATACAACGAAGGAATGGCTATGTTCTCTCTTTTGATATAGTTCCAGACGTCCATTTCGGTCCAGTTACTAATTGGGAAAGCCCTAAAATGCTCTCCCTCAAAGTATTTACCGTTGAAAAGATTCCATAATTCCGGGCGTTGGTTTTTTGGATCCCATTGTCCAAAATCGTCCCTATGCGAAAAGAACCGCTCTTTCGCTCTTGCTTTTTCCTCATCTCGTCGACCTCCTCCAATAGCACAATCCACTTTATTAGTCTCAATAGCATCCAAAAGCGTTGTTATCTGTAGCGCATTTCTAGTGGCATTTTTACCTCGCTCTTCAGCAACACGACCCTGATTTATTGATTCTTGAACGGATCCCACTATTAAATTAGCACCTAATTCCTTAATCAGATCATCCCTAAACTGAATGGTTTCTGGGAAGTTATGCCCTGTATCCACATGCATCAAAGAGAAGGGTATTTTAGAAGGGAAAAATGCTTTTCTGGCCAGATGGGTCACTACAATTGAATCTTTACCCCCCGAAAATAAAATGACCGGGTTTTGAAATTGTGCCCAGACTTCTCGCAGCACAAAAATAGCTTCACTTTCCAGTTCGTCTAAATAATTTAAATAATACTTACTCATGATCGCCTCGACAGTTTTGGTGTTATAAAATCAATTATTTTTTTTACTGAATTCGTAATTGATTCATTTTCCGTTTTAATTTCAACATCAGGATGTTCGGGTGCTTCGTAAGGTGCTGAAATACCAGTCATATTCTTAATTTCTCCAGCCCTAGCTTTTTTATAAAGCCCTTTTACATCGCGACGTTCACATTCTTCAATACTGGTATTAATGTAAACTTCGACAAAATTAACATCTTTAACAATACTTTTAATGTTTTCCCTATCTTTTTTGTAGGGTGATACAAATGCTGCCAAAACGACTAGCCCTGCGTCTATCATTAAATTGGCTGTTTCTGCTATACGCCTAATGTTTTCGGTTCGGTGTTCGGGAGAAAAGGTCAGGTCATTATTTAAGCCTTTTCTAATATTATCCCCATCTAAGGTATAGGTTTTGATTCCTAATTTATGAAGCTCTAACTCTACAGCATTCGCTATTGTGGATTTTCCTGAACCCGATAACCCGGTGAACCAAATTAAGAACGAACCATGCTTGTTTTGTTGCCTTCTATCTCGTACTGATACTTGGTATGTATGAGGTATAATGTTTTCCTTCATGACGATTGCTGTTTCCTGTCTTCTAAACCATAATCAAATTTATACCAAATATTTTCATGAACGAAATACAGCAGCATTTTAGTAACGACTTCTACTGCTCCTATTTTCAATCCAATCATAGGGTTTCCAGAAATAATCCATGCCAACAGAATAGTGTCCATAGTTCCCAATACTCGCCATGAAATGGTTTTAATGAGATGGCGTTTATTGGCGTTTAATATCTCTGACCTAAACCAAAAACGCTCATGAAAATAATACAATACTGTTTTGGTTGTAATCTCGGCCAATCCAATTTTAAGTCCAATAAATGGGTTTCCTGAAACCGCCCAAGATACGATCATGGTATCTAAAGTCCCCACTAATCGCCATGTAATTGCTTTCGCTATATGTCGTTTATGTGATTTATCTTTCATATTTAGAAACCAAAAACCAAGGGTTCAACAAATTCTCTTTATTATATAATAAGGGTTGATTGGTTTGGTTTGATATTACCGAAACCCCAACGGCATTACAAATGGCCTGACCTGCGGCGGTATCCCACTCCATGGTTGGAGCATAGCGAGGGTACACGTCGGCATTCCCTTCGGCCACTAAACAAAACTTTAACGAACTGCCTTTTGAAACGATTTCAACTTCAGTTCCGTTTTGCTTAAGTTTTTCCATAAAATCCAATGTTTCTTGGCTCATGTGTGAACGACTTCCAACCACCTGAATTGGGTTTGAATTCCCTTGTTTTGGTTGCAATTGGACAGCGTTTTTAAACACTTCTTCAACAGGGGTGTCATGAGTTGTCAATTCGGTTTTAAAGGCTTTGCCCTTTATGACATCGGCAAAATAAACAACTTTTGTCGCCGGAACGTAAATAACTCCCAGTTGCGGTTTGCCGTTTTCAACAAGCGCAATATTTACCGTAAATTCGCCATTTCGCTTGATAAACTCCTTTGTACCATCTACCGGATCAACCACCCAACACAGGTTCCAATTTTTTCTAACAGCAAAGTCGGTTTGTTTATTTTCCTCACTTATTATTGGAATTTGAGTTGGAATTAAAAACGAGTTGATGATATCATTTGCTCTTTTATCGGCTTCTGTCAAAGGGGATTTGTCGTCTTTATATTCAACTTCAATTACCGTATCATAGACTTCCATAACGGCTTTTCCTGCTTTTAAAGAGGCCTCAATTGCTACTTGCAGTTTTACGTTATTCATTGCATTTTGATATTGCTGTTTTTAGACTATCCTTCCAATGGGGTATTTGGATTCCAAATGTATGTTTAATTTTAGTGGTATCCAACACGCTAAACTTTGGTCTTTTCGCTAGGGTTGGATAGTCTTCAGTTGATATTGGATTTATTTTTATTGGCTGATTTCCAATCTCAAAAATGGCTTTGGCAAAATCATACCAACTCACAATGCCTTCATTGCTGTAATTGTAAGTTCCAAAGTCGTGGCTTGGTCTGCTGATAATTTTACAGATTAAAAGGGCTAAATCCTTGGCGTAGGTCGGAGATCCAATTTGGTCTGACACGACTTTAATTTCATTAGTATTCTCTGCAAGTCTGAGCATGGTTTTTAAAAAGTTGTTTCCGTGCTCAGAATATAACCAGGATGTTCTGATAATATAATACTTATTGAGGATTGAACTAATTTCTTGTTCTCCTTCTAATTTTGTTAAACCATAAACTCCAAGAGGGTTTGTTTTATCAGTTTCGGAATACGGTTTAGAAGCCGTTCCATCAAAAACAAAATCTGTAGAAATGTGCATCAATCCCACCTTATTTTGCTTACAGGCTAGAGCGAGGTTTTTCGGCCCTAGTGTATTAACTTCAAAAGCTACGTTCTGTTCCGTTTCAGCCCGATCAACTGCGGTATAGGCCGCACAATTAATACACCAATCCAATTTATTTGTGTTAAAAAAAGTGTCGGTTTGTTCTGTACGGGTTATATCAAGTTCAGATTGGTCGGTATAGATAAATTTTAAGTCGGCAAATGTGGTACTTACATCTTTTATACACTTTGCCAGCTGCCCATGTCCTCCCGTTACCAATATGGTTTTCATGTTATAGCGTCTTCAAATTTTGGTAAAATGGCATCTTTTTCTGAAATCAGGAGCTCATTATCAGGCAGAAGCCAATCGATGTTTAGTGTTGTGTCCTTGTAAATTATTCCTGCTTCGGCAGCTTTATTATAAAAATTATCGCATTTATACGAAAAAATAGCGGTCTCACTCAAAACCACAAAGCCATGAGCGAATCCCCTTGGAATAAAAAGTTGAGATTTGTTTTCTCCTGATAATTTTTTAGAGATGTGCTCGCCATATGTTGGAGAATTCTTCCGCAGATCTACTACAACGTCTAAAACTTCTCCCTCTATAACTCTTACAAGCTTGGCTTGGGCCTGTTCTCCCGTTTGATAATGAAGCCCTCTTAAGATGCCTTTTGTAGAAAACGATTCGTTATCCTGAACAAAATTGACCTCTTGCCCTATAGCTTTATTAAATTTATCTTGATTATAGCTTTCGTAAAAATAGCCTCGATTGTCTATAAATACATCGGGTTCTATAACAAAACAGCCTTTTAATTTAGTTTCCTTAACAACCATTATTCTTTGTTCAATAGGCCCAACAAATTCTTGCCATAACCACTTTTTAACAGAGGTGTTGTCAAAGCCTTAAATTGTACTTTATCAATAAATTTCATCTCGAATGCGGCTGCTTCAATGGATCCTATCATGAGACCTTGACGCTCTTCAATAACTTCAACAAATTGAGAAGCCTGCATTAACGATTTAAACGTTCCAGTGTCCAACCATGCCGTGCCTCTATCCAAAATACTTACGTTTAATCTTCCTTGTTTGAGATATTCTTTGTTAACGTCGGTAATTTCCAATTCCCCTCTAGGGCTTGGTTTGATAGTCTTGGCAATATTGACCACTGAATTATCGTAAAAATAAATCCCTGGGACTGCATAATTTGATTTTGGTTGTTTTGGTTTTTCTTCTATGGATATAGCATGCCCTTTTTCATCAAACTCAACGACACCATAGCGCTCTGGGTCATGAACCCTGTAAGCATAAATAATCCCTCCTTGTGGATCATTGTTGCTTTGTAATAAATTAGACAGTCCTGTTCCATAAAATATATTATCGCCTAATATGAGCGCCACTTTATCTTCTCCAATAAATTTTTCGCCTATAATAAAGGCTTCGGCCAAACCATTAGGGGAATTTTGTGTGGCATATTCAAATCGACAGCCATATTGATGTCCATCTCCAAGTAGCTCTTCAAAAAGCGGTAAGTCTTTAGGTGTGGAAATGATTAATATTTCATGAATTCCCGCATACATTAAGGTTGAAAGCGGATAATAAATCATAGGCTTATCGTAAATAGGCATTAACTGCTTACTAACCGATAAGGTTAATGGGTGAAGCCTAGTTCCAGATCCGCCTGCTAAAATTATTCCTTTCATCTGTTTTATCTATCGTTTTTTATCAGTTAGTGCCCGTTCCGTTCAGGCGGGTGCAATGACTTATTAGCATCTTCTATTGGTTTGAAATAGTGAACTGACATGTCATTATTAACTATACTGTTTTTGGTAATAGGATTGATAAGCTCCACTGGTTACATTATTTAACCAACTTTCGTTGCTTAGATACCAATCTATTGTTTTGGATAATCCCTCTTCAAAGGTAACGGAAGGTTTCCAGCCCAATTCATTTTTAATTTTTGTGGCATCAATAGCATATCTTAAATCATGCCCTGGCCTATCTTTAACAAACTTTATCAACTTTTCTGAAGTCCCTTTAGGTCGATTTAATTTGCTATCCATTTGTTCACAAAGCAGCCTAATTAAATCTATATTTTTCCACTCGTTAAACCCACCTATATTATATGTTTCCTTATTTTTTCCTTTATGGAAGATTAAATCTATCGCTCTGGCATGATCTTTAACATACAGCCAATCTCTGGTATAATTTCCGTCTCCATAAACAGGAAGTGCCCTATTGTTAATGATGTTGTTTATAAATAAGGGAATCAATTTTTCAGGGAATTGGTTTTGTCCATAATTGTTGGAGCAATTCGTGATTACATAAGGGATTCCATAGGTTTCGCCATAAGCCCTTACAAAATGGTCTGAACTCGCTTTTGATGCTGAATACGGTGAGTTTGGGTCATAGGCTGTCTTTTCAGTAAATAATCCGGTTTCTCCTAAGCTTCCATAAACTTCGTCTGTACTGATATGATAAAATCGTTTGTTTTGATAATTAGTTCCCCATAAATTCTTAAAGGCATTTAACAAATTCATAGTGCCAATAACATTGGTTTTTACAAACGCTAACGGATCCTCAATGGATCTGTCCACATGGGATTCTGCCGCCAAGTGAATGACGGCATCAAATCTATAGGATTGGAACAGAGCATTAATGTGTTCGGCATCGGTTATATCTGCTTTAATAAAGGTATAATTGCTTTGGTTTTCAATATCTTTAAGATTCTCCAAATTTCCCGCATAGGTTAAAGTATCTAAATTATAGATGTTGTAATCTCTATAATTATTGACAAATAACCGCACCACATGTGATCCTATAAAACCTGCACCACCAGTAATTAAAATGTTCATTGTTTTAAAGTTTATCTTGAAACTTCTCTAAATATTTTAGAAACTGTAACCCTAATAGGGTTAAGGTCAAAATCAAAATAAATAATCCTGCATAAAATACTTTTGGACTAAAGGATTGATTTAGAATCTTTATATCATTATTTATCACCCCTTTTTCTTGAGAACGGGTTATGATTTCCAAAATCTCAGACTTGTCTTCTTTTTGCCGTTCTATTTGCACCAATTCCCTGCGGATTTCAATTTCGCTTTTATACAATTCAAACTCTTTGGTTTTGTCAATTTGGTCCGAACCTTCTATTGTTATACTTGTTTGAGTGCCTTTTTTATCATCCAATGGCTTTTCTAAAACACGTTTGTACATGTTTTGTAAGGAGTCTGATTTAATTAAGGCTTGTTTTAAAGCAGATTCACGATTCTCGAGCTCCTTGATGTCCTTTTCTTGTTCTCTTTTAAAATATTGGGTTTTGTTAATATTCTCAACTATTTTATTAAAAATTGGATTGACATTAATATTGTTGTGGACATTAACATACAGCACTTGCTCCTTAAATTCATATAAATTGATGTTCTCCGAATACCTATCATAATCTACAGATGCGGCTAAGGTTGAATCAAGACCCCTTACAAAGTTGTCATAATCTTTAAGTTTCTGGTTTTCTGTGATATTCGGTTCAACTCCTATAGACACCAAAGACGCCGCATCTTCTTGAGATATATCCAGCACAGACATTAAGGTTTGCTCATCCCCCGTGTCGATCAAGTCATTGTAAAAATCTATTAAATTATATAAGTTTTTACCTGTTTCATAGTTCTGCTTGACAATAACTGTCGATTGATAAACAGGTGCTGAGATTTTTTCTTTTAAATAGCCCAAACCAAAACCTATTAGAGCTGCAATCAAAATTTTAATTGCGTGCTTTTTAAAGAAAAAAACAAGCCATACAAAAGCCAGGAACAAACCGTTAAAAATGCTTCCAATAAATCTAAAAAATCTATTAAAGGCGTTTCCAATTAATTTAAACAATTGCCCTAAATCCACTTCTTCTGAATGGGGTTGATCTGGTAAGTTTTTACTCATATTGTTGTATTATTAATTAAATATTTGCTGTAATATTTTTCTGGTAATCAAATATGTTGGCCTAACACCAGAGGTTCCTAACCCACCTGACGCCAATGTGCTTCCCGTTTCCAAGGGGTTGTCACTAGCGTAGTACGCATATCTTACTTTGACATCTGTTCTGATACTTCCTCGTACTTTTGAAGCCGCCTGTATGGCCTTTTGATAATGCGCGCCCTCCATTTCCAAGCCAATAACATTCCATGTGGAATTAAAGAAAAACTTCAAAATCTCTTTATTCTGAAGCGAGGTCCCTAAAACTGTTATCATAGGGCCTTCATATACATTTACTCCCTGGCCTTCTAAATCTTTTTTGGAAAGCTCATTTATAAATGGATAGTTATCCGCAGTACCTTCAAAAATATGAGCCGAAGGAATCATGATATCTCCTTTACCACCTTCCAAAATACCCGCTTTCCCCATGATAGAAATGGACTCGACATTAAGGTGTATTTTTTTTCCTTTAACTTTAATAGGTTTCAATAGCTCGTCAATGGTTTCATAGGCCTGTTCACCAAAGGCATAATCCATAACAAATATAACGGGTTTCTCAGATTTCTTAAAGGTTTCGGAAGTTTCAATATCTGTTTTTGAAAAATCAATCTTAGAGGTATCAAAAATTTGGACATCTATATTCGTGCCTGAAGTATCCTCAATATAAATCATCCCTTTTTGTGACGCTTCTTTAATCACTTTATTACGCAAAGCCTCATTGTCTTTATGACTTAATGCTTCATAAACTTCAAAGATATTTTTTTTCGCGGCAAAGGTTTTTAAAGCCGAAGGGGCAAATATGGAGTTCATCACACTGTGCATATTGGCACTAATCACATGAATTGGACGTTCCAATAAGTTGTTTTTATAAAGTATTTCCTTGATGTTATCAGCCCAAATTTCTCCGTGCAGATGATGCCCAAGACGCTCCCTTAAAACGGGGCTAAACGTAACGGTGCGTTTGTTGTTGTTTATAACCTCTTCAATGGCCAGTTTCCCTAACCAATAAATAATATGCAATAATCGATCTGGGTTAGAAGGTGAAGCGAATTTTTTATGGACTTCTGTAAGTTCATTAAATGTTCTCCCTAAAATATTGGCTGTATGTGTAATTGCAATTTCTCGCTCTTGTTGATTAAGTTTATCAGGAGAGAGTACTGCCTTTTTAAGTTTAACCCAGTCTCTTGTGGTTCCTCCTTGGTCGTCAATAAGCACTCTCTTGCTTATTTTGTGTGATTCTACAAAAAGGAAGGTTAAATGGGTTAAAATATCATAAATTTCTGAGCGCCCTCTGGTAACTTCAATATTCATTTGTTCATCATCGATCCGGTAACAATTTCTGCGTCGTTTTGGTGGGATAATGGGTTTGAAATGTGAGTCGCTATACCCTTCGTCACTGGTTAAGTTTATAAACGAACATTCCTCAATCCCTTGAGGGAGTCTATCAATTACGTAAAGCAAGCCTTCAAGTTCTGCTTTTTCTTCTCCAATAGAGCCATAAATCTCTGGCTTTAAGAGCAATAAAGTTTCTCTTAACGTTTCACCAGAAACACCCATGGGTTTGTAAAATCCGCGATTAAACAAATGTCGCATGGTAATGTACATTCTTTCAATAGCATTTGAGCTTTCTTGGGCTCTCGTTCTTCCTTGATGTTTCTTTTTGTCCATACTCATATTATTTCGTGTGCTAAGATAATACTATTTGGTCAAATTAAGCTCCCGTAGGGCGTTGGCGATTTTTTGATCATTGGAAAGCCTTGGGATTTTGTTTTGGCCGCCCAATTTACCTAAAGATTTCATGTATTCTTGGAACCCATTCTTTTTAATTCTTGTTATTATTAAAGGTCTTAATACCTTTCCTTGTATGAGATCAAAATAATAACTGTTTTGCTTTTGAAGAGAAGTGTCAATTAGAGTTTCTAAATTCGAAATGTTTTTAGGTTCTATTTCAAATTCAATACACCATTCGTGATAAGGCAATCCTGAGCTTGGATTGATTTGAGGGGCGACTGTAAATTCTGTAACCTGAGCACCAGTCCCCACAATCGCCTCTTGAAGTGCAAGCTCTACTTCTTTACCGATAACGTGCTCTCCAAACGCCGAAATAAAATGCTTTATCCTTCCTGTAACCATTACCCGATACGGGTTTGTTGAAGTAAATTCTACAGTATCCCCAATATTATAAGCCCAAAGTCCAGCATTTGTTGAGATAATCATCACATAATTTACTCCAATTTCAACATCTTTAATCGTGATGCGCTTAGCGTCTTTATCGAAAAAATCATCCGCTTTTACAAACTCATAGAAAATACCCGAATTTAACTGAAGCAACATCCCCTTTTCATCTTGTCGGTCTTGAAACGCAAAAAACCCTTCACTGGCAGGATACAATTCTATGCTGTCAACTTTTCTTCCAATCAGGCTTTCAAATTTTGCCCTATAAGGCTCATAGTTGACACCGCCAAAAATAAAAAGATTGAAGTTCTTAAACACTTCCCCAACTTTTTGTCCAGTTTGTTTCTGAATTTTTTCAAAATACATTTGTACCCAGGACGGGATTCCCGAAATAACTGTCATATTTTCGGGTAAGGTTTCCTTAACAATGGCATCAACTTTGGTTTCCCAGTCTTCTAAAATATTGGTTTCCCAAGAAGGCATTCTGTTTTTTTGAAGATACTTAGGGACGTAATGTGCAACGATTCCAGAAAGTCTCCCCATTTGAATTCCATTTTTTTTATCTAAAATAGGGCTGCCCTGAAGGAAAATCATCTTACCATCCACAAATTTGCTGTTACCCGTTTCGGCTATGTATAGCAAAATGGCATTCCTAGCCGCTTCAATGTGAGTGGGCATACTTTCCTTTGAAATGGGAATGTATTTTGAGCCCGAAGTGGTTCCTGATGTTTTGGCAAAATAGAGGGGCTTTCCTTTCCAAAGGATATTTTCTTCTCCAGCAACTACTTTTTCAATATATGGCTTTAAATCTTCGTAATCACGGATAGGAACCCGGCTTACAAAATCCTGATGCGTACGAATCCCCCTAAAGTCATGATCTTTACCAAA
This sequence comes from Flavobacteriaceae bacterium LMO-SS05, assembly GCA_051814705.1. Classification (GTDB taxonomy): domain Bacteria; phylum Bacteroidota; class Bacteroidia; order Flavobacteriales; family Flavobacteriaceae; genus Geojedonia. The sequence continues at coordinate 622,999 of JBPWQW010000001.1, read as the reverse complement.
TTTGGTGGCCTTTGCCTCGTTTATTAAACTTCGAAATACCTTGTGCTGGGTTTCAATGGGTTTGTTAGCCCATTTAAAAACTTGTTTTTTTATTTGAGCCGCAAAAGGTTTGGCTAAAGCTGATTTTATAGATAGCATTATTTAAAGTCGATAAAATTTGCTGGGTTTACGGGATATCCCCTGCTCCAAAGTTCAAAATGTAAATGAGGCCCAGTAGTAAATTCACCTGTATTTCCGGCCATGGCAATAACCTCGCCAGCCTTTACCAAATCGCCTTGTCGTTTGGTCAATGAGGCATTGTGCTTATAAACAGATATCAACTCATTACGGTGCTCAATAATAACCACGTATCCGGTCTCGGCAGTCCATTCCGCAAAAATTATTGTTCCGTCGGCCGTGGCCTTAACTGGTGTGTCTTTTGCGACTACAATATCAACGGCATAGTGTTTTTCTTCAACATTGTAACTCTCAGAAATAGTGCCATTAACTGGTGGAAACAACACTAAACTCGATGACGGTATCGCGGTTTCAAATATATTGTATTTGTCCTCTTTATCAACCAGATTTCTTAACAAGGAGTCTTCTTTGGTAGGGGTTAAATTTATAGCTTGATTTTCAATTTTTGCTGCCTCAATTATCGAATCTTTATTGAACTCAACCATTTTAACATCTCCTGTAAGGACTCTTTTTATAGACTCATAATATTGCTGGTTCATACTAATAACCTGCTGAAGCGAATCGGCTTTGTAATTTAGTTCCGTAGCTTTTTGTTTTAATGCTGTTGAAGAATACCCAGGAATATATTCTCTTAAAGACGTAAAGGCGATTAGAAAAATAGTGCCTGAAATTAGCAAAATTGAAGATAAGGCTACAATGACAAAAACGTTTAGGCGCGTTAATTTTATAGCAAACCGCTCTTCAAAAGTGTCCTCGTTTAAAATAACCAAGCGATACTTATGAAGCAGCTTTTTGGCAAATCTTTTTTCTCTTTTCATCTCAGACATTGTAGAACAAAATTAAATAAAATAAATGCAGATTTAAGCGGTATTGGTTAAAGTTTGTTTTTAAACGTTAAATTTGAAGTTTAATTATTAGATTTGTAGTTCAATTTAGAAAATTATGATAGCAGCACATATGTTTTTAGCGATTGGCCCTTGGCAAATTGTTTTAGTTGTTTTGGTTGTTTTGCTTTTATTTGGAGGTAAAAAAATACCTGAACTCATGAGGGGTTTGGGCAGTGGAATAAAAGAATTTAAAGACGCCAGTAAAGAAGACGATAAAAAAGAAGATAAAAAATAATCTTTCTTGTAAATTAATTATTAGAAGCCAACTTAGTGTTGGCTTTTTTATTTAATTCTTACAGATCTTATAATCGATTCCAATTCAAAAATATAATCTCGTTTTTCCACTGACGGTGCGAACACATAGCCTTCAATGACAAGATATCTGTTATTGACTTTGTCTTCTATGGCGTAATTTATAAATGGCCCAGACATAAAATCATTTTTAACATCCCAAATCCCCTTGGTTTCCAAAGTTGGTTTGTTATCTATTATGGTCTTGAATATATAAGGCGCATAAGCACTTTCGGTTGTTAAATACGAGCCTTCCAAGCGTCCTTCTATATACTTTTTCCCAATGGAATCACGCATTCTCACAATGTCCGTTATGGCACTATCACCTTTTCGTATTGCATCAAGTGAAGTTTGATAAACTAAAAGATCCATAGTTCCTGTTTTTGTATCTTTTCTAATCCAAAAAAAGTGATCCTCCTCTTTTGCTATCCGGTAAGCTGTTGGGAAATTTAAGCGTATGCCCAGATTTTCTTGTAAGGGCTTGTCATCAAATAAGGAGCGGGTAATACGCCGTTGCTGTTCCTTGATCTCGGTTTTCTTAAAAGCAGCTACAATCTTGCCGGAATTTGTATTTAATTGATCTATAATTTCAGTATCGGTATTTCCCGTAACCAAAACAATGGTTTGTGGTTTTGCATACACGTCGTTCAAAATGGCTACAGCAGCTGGTTTGCCCTTTTCAATTTTTAATACCGTCCTATTTTTTGTTGCAAAACCTGAAAAAACTTGAGGAGGCATTTGACTAAGGGTAAATATAGGTTCGTCTTGTGGCAAGCCTTCCAAAGGAGCCGCTAGCACATCTCGAATAGCTTCGCCTACTGCATCTTCCCAAAGTAGATTATCAACAACCACTGATAGATTGTTAATGTTGCCTGAAGAGTCTGAAACGTATCTTTGTTTTTTGGTGTTCCCTTCGTTACACGCTAGAAAAACTAAAGTTAAGAGGATGGCTGGAATGAAATTTTTCATGAATTAATTTTAAACTTTAATTGGAAACAATTAGCGTCATGCCGACTGTTAATTTTGTACCACTAATATCGTTCCAATCTTTAATGTTTTGAACAGAAACTCCTGAAAATTTTTGAGATATACTCCAAAGTGAGTCCCCTTTTTGAACTTTATATATTTTTTTTCCGTTTTTTTCAATGGTTTTAGGCCTTGTATTTTGTGAAGCAACTGAGACGTTTGCTGAAGGGTTTCTTGGATAAATGGTAAGGCGCTGCCCAATACTTATATTATTGCTCCTCAAACCATTCCATTGTTTGATTTGACTAACCCTAACACCATATATTCTAGCTACTTTCCCGAGATAATCTCCAGATTTAACCCTATACGTTGTTTTAGTTTCCGAATCAAAAAACTGGGGTAAAGGTTTTTCTCGTTTATCAAATTCGGATTTTACATAAGCGTAGATTTGATCTTCATTATTTACAAATTTGCCAGCAGCGTGCCTAGGCAATCTCAACACGTAATCTTCGCCTTTAATATAGGGGATAATGTCTAGCTTATACGAAGGGTTCAAGAACTGTAACTCTTCAATTGGAACATCCAGTAATTCGGAAACCTGATCTAAGGTGATCATTTGTTTGATGCGAACGGTATCCGTTTCCATATATCTAAAGTCTGGCTTTTGTTTTTTAAAACCGTGCTCTTCAGCATATTCAAAAATATACATGGTTGCTAAAAACGCTGGTAAATACCCAGCCGTTTCCCGTGGTAAAAATGGTCTAATATTCCAATAGTTTTGATATCCTCCCGAGCGTCTTATGGCTTTGCTAACATTTCCAGGGCCAGAATTATATGCTGCTAGAGCTAAATCCCAATCGCCAAATATTTCATATAATTTAGCCAAATATTTACTTGCTGCATCTGTAGATTTTATAGGGTCACTACGCTCATCAACATAACTGCTTACATTCAATCCGTACATTTTACCAGTAGCAAACATAAACTGCCAAAGTCCAGTTGCTCCAACTCTTGACTTCGCCCTAGGTTTTAGTGCAGATTCGATAACCGCTAAATATTTAAGCTCTAAAGGGATATCGTATTTATCCAGTTCTTTTTCAAACATTGGAAAATAAAATTCACTCAATCCCATTAATCGTTCTAAAGTTCCCCTTCTGTTTTTTAAATATGATTTTATAACACTCTCAAGTGAAGGGTTGTATTCAATGTTAAAGGGGGTTTTTGAGCTAAGCACCTCAAGCCTCGCCTTAAGTGTATCTGTGGGTAATTCGGGGTATTCAACATCCTCATACGTCAGCTCCGAGACTGAATTATAAACACTGTCAAATAAACTATTGCTGTATAATTCTTCGATCCATTTTTGATCAATCTCAATTGCTGGCAGGTAGTCTTCCAGTGCATTTATTTCTAACGAATCTACTACGGGTGAAATGTTTGGTTTGCTGACAAGTTTACCATCAATTATGGTATCCTTTACAAGAACGCTGGTCTTCTTTGTTAAGTCTTGGGCAAAGCCAATTTGACATAGAGTCAACACGCAAAACGTGAATATCTTAATTTTTAAATTCATTGATGGGTTATTTATCTGTCAACGACAGATAGGCTAAAATCGTATTTTTTTAGTTAAAAAGAAAGGTGACGTATTTCTTTTAACATTTTAATAGGTTGGTTCATCTAAAATCGCAGCAATTCCAGGAAGTGTTTTGCCCTCAAGACTTTCTAACATGGCGCCTCCTCCTGTGCTAACATAACTCACTTGATCTTCAAAACCAAATTCTTTAACCGCCGCAACAGAATCCCCTCCACCTACTAAAGAGAAAGCCCCGTTTTTTGTAGCCTCAGCAATTGAATGGCCTAAAGCAATGGTTCCATTGGCAAAATTTTCCATTTCGAAAACACCAAGGGGACCATTCCAAAGTATGGTTTTGCATGTTGTTACTATGTCGTGGAACTGTTTTAACGATTTTGGTCCAGCATCTAAGCCTTGCCAGCCATCTGTTATGTGATAAACATCCATAATTTGTGTGTGAGCATCATTGCTAAAGGCATCAGCCGCCACAACATCAACGGGTAAATGAATTTGAACGTTTTCTTGTTTTGCCCTTTTCAAAATACTTAAGGCTAGATCCATTTTGTCATCTTCACAAATTGAGTTTCCTACACTTCCCCCTTGGGCTTTTACAAAGGTAAAGGTCATTCCACCACCAATGATTAGATGATCGACTTTAGATAAAATGTTTTCTATGATCGTAATTTTTGAAGAGACTTTCGCGCCACCCAAAATAGCTAAAACAGGCTTTTCCCCACTAGTCATTATTTTATTGATACTTTCAATTTCTTGGGTCATTAAATATCCAAAACATTTTTTGCCTGGGAAAAATTGAGCAATGATTGTTGTTGACGCATGAGCTCTATGTGCGGTACCAAAAGCATCATTAACATAAATATCCCCTAAACTTGAAAGTTGCTTGGCAAATTTAACATCACCTAATTCTTCTTCCTTATGAAATCTTAAATTCTCCAGCAATAAAACCTCTCCGGAGTTCAATTTTTTTGCTATTTCTTCAACTTCTTCACCAATACAATCTGTAATAAACTGGACTTCAACACCTAAAATATCTTCAATTTTAGAAACAATGTGTCGCAGTGAAAACTCGTCTTGAATTCCTTTGGGTCTTCCTAAATGAGACATCAAAATACAGCTTCCTCCGTCTTCAAGAATTTTAATAATGGTTGGCTTTGCCGAAACAATTCTTGTGTCATCGGTGACTTCAAATTGTTCATTTAGAGGCACGTTAAAATCTACTCTAATTAATGCTTTTTTATTCTTAAAATTGACGTCGTTAAGAGTTTTCATATATAAATAATACTTTAGTGTTTGGAAGTGAAAAATTAAGGCTCAACAATAAATTCTTGCCCTTTTGTGATTAATAAAGCTTTGAAAAAACAAATATAAAATAACAATCCGAGTAACATTATAAAATGCTACTCGGATTGTTGATTTTTTTTAACCGATAAAATTATATGTGAATAACCCTGATGGTTTGAATGGATGTTCCTGATTTTACTCTAACAAGATAGATCCCACTTGAATATTGTGTTAAATCCAAATTCATTTCATTTGAATTTCCGGTAACGCTTATGAGCTCCTTTCCTAAAATATTATAGATCGTGGCACTGTCTAAATTAGCCGTGGCGCTCAGTTTTAAAGGGCCTTTTGTTGGATTAGGTCCGAATTTAAATCCATCAATTAAGTTTTTATCTGTTGACAAGGTTTGTGTTTGTACCTGAAAATCATCAAAACCTAGATACTCGTTTCCATTTTGGTAAATCACAAGTCGCATTCTAACAAAATTGTGGCCAGATGGAACGCTATGCTTGAATTCTTCCCAACCTTTGGAATTAAAGTTACCGTTTTGAGTGGTTTTAAAGATATCTTGTCTATAATCATATGTAGACCATCCTGCTCCATTATTATAGGATACTTGATAATAAATATAATCTCCCTTATCGATACCAACATAATGCACCCTAAAGGATATTTCGGCCCTTAAACCCCCAATATAAACTGGGCTAAAGTTTAGTATATGCTCTGGTGATGCGTTTCCCGTTATGCTTTCTGAATAAGGATTATCTAAATCCCGTCCAGCAAGAAAAGTCGCTCCAGAATAAGCATTTGGTATTCTGCCATTTTCGCCTTTCTTTTTCCAGACATCTGAATCATTATTTAATGAATAAAAAGGGATGTTGGTAGAATAGTCCCAGTTGCTTTTGCTTTCGTCGTCGAAATCTTGCTTAAAGCTTTGTGCCGCCAAATAAAACGAACTAATGGCTAACACTAGTGAAAGTAAAGTAGTTTTTTTCATGGCCTAATTCTTAAATAATTTAAAACTAATAGATTATCGAGGGAATCAAATCTAAAATAAAAATGACTTGGCATGGTACAAAAACCGACAACTAACCTTTTATTTAGATTTACTGCATATGTGATACCCAATTCTGCTATATTTGTTTATGTTTTTTTCAAAAGTCTTAGGTCAAGAGCACATTAAAAGCCATTTAATTCAAAGCGCCGATCATGGTAGAGTTCCTCATGCTCAATTGTTTATAGGCCCAGAAGGGTCTGGAACACTGCTTACTGCTATAGCCTATTCTCACTATTTGTTGTGTCATAACCATAACGAGGGGAACGTTGGACCGAATGACCCCTGTAGTTTAAAATTTAAGACGTTTTCGCACCCCGATTTACATTTTGCTTTTCCAGTCGCAACCACTGATAAAGTTAAAAGCCATCCTGTTTCCAATCATTTCATGGATGAATGGAGGGAATTGCTGAAAGAACAGCCGTACGGCAATTTGTTTGATTGGTATAAAAAAATTGGTATAGATAATAAGCAGGGGCAGATTGGGGTTGACGAGGCTCAAGACATTGTAAAGTCTTTGTCCTTAAAAGCCTATGAGGGCGGTTATAAGATTATGTTAATCTGGATGGCAGAAAAAATGAATACTGCGGCTGCTAATAAGCTTCTTAAACTCATTGAAGAGCCGCCAAATAAGACTGTTTTTATACTCATTGCCAAAGATGAGGGACAAATTATTAATACCATTAAATCGCGTTGCCAAATACTACATTTCCCTCCTTTGGCCGAAGATGTGATTAAAAATGCTCTTCTCAAACAATACCATTTAGAAGATTTGGTAGCTTTAAAAATTGCACGTCAAGCCAATGGCGACTACAATAAGGCCTGTGATTTGGTTTATCAGGATTCTGAAGATTTGCGATTTGAAGAATGGTTTGTTTTTTGGATCCGAAGTGCTTTTAAGGCCAAAGGAAATAAAAGCGCGGTACACGATCTGATTTTGTGGAGTGATGATGTTTCAAAGACGGGTAGAGAAACCCAAAAGCAGTTCCTTCAGTTTTGTTTGGACTTTTTTAGACAGGCATTATTGTTGAACTATAAGGCCAATGATCTTGTATATTTAGAACCAAAATCTAGTGATTTTAAGCTTGAAAATTTTGCTCCTTTTGTTCATGATTCCAATATCTTGGAGATTTGTGACGAATTACAAGATGCTATGTACCATATTGAGCGCAATGGAAATTCTAAAATCATACTAACCGATTTATCGATTAAAATTACCCGTTTACTTCATAAAAAATCTGCTTAACCATGACCTTGTTTCGTGGCATTTTCGTTTTAAAAATTAAAACTCAACTCTAAAAACAAGATTTGGTGTGATACCCAAGGATATTTTATTAATCTCCCTTAATACTTCACTAGCGTCAGTATTGCTTTGTCTTTTTTCATAGGTTCTGCTTAAGACATTTTTTTGATTGTAAATGTTCAATAAAGAGAACCCTAGTTTCCCTTTCCAATGATTCGTGTTAGAGATGTTAAATTTATAGGTTGTTGAAATATCGAGTCGGTGATAATTTGGCAAACGATCGCCATTAGTTTTCTCAAAATCAATAACTGAACCATTGGGAGTGTCCCTAATTCCTATGGCTTTAGTAAAGGGTATTCCGGTTCTTAAATTCCATCCTAATGAAATATCAAATCTTTTCCATTCATAGGTATGCGACCATGTTAATTGTTGGGTTATATCTGAATTTCCAGGGAAGGAATCCCCATTATTAATGTTGCTAAAAGTAAAATCGTTATTGACTAAAGAGTAGCTTATCCATGTTCTATAATTTTGTATTTTCTTTTTAATTAACAGCTCCAAACCTAGAACATCACTCTTTCCTCTGGAAAAGAAATCGTCTACATTTTCAAAACCTAATGTGAAAGAAGTGAGGCCCTTTACATTTTTATAATACCCTTCCAAATCAATATCCCACCCATTTTTATTGAATACAAAACCCGACGTTAATTGAATGCTTTTAAGTGCGGGTATCGTGCTGCCGTCTGAAATTACCCAAATCTGGTTTTCTAAGCCAAACGCTTTTGTGTTGAACTCTACAACCTGACTTACCGCTTGGTGCAGACTTTCGCCTGAGGCTTTAAACTTAAAATCAGAATTTATTTTTGCTTCAAATTGAATTCTAGGTTCAATAAAAACTTTATCCAGTACCGAAAAATAATTTGCTCTCAATCCTAAATTCACAAACCATTTGTCTTTTATCCTAAATTGATAATCGGCATACAGAGCTTGTATAGTATTGGTTTCGATATTGGATTGGTCAAAGTTGTCCTCGGGGCTCTCACTATCTTCAAAACTCAGAGCGTACTTAACTTTAGAAGAAGAAAATTGATAGCCAAACCCAAAGCTTGAAGTGTCATTAATACTCCAATCTAAATCGTATGCTACACCAATATCATCAATGGTATTATCTTTAGAGAGTTGATCGTTAAATTCATCTGTTATACTGTTGCTTCCAATGTAGCTTAAATCGAATTTTGAATAATAGGAGCTGACACTATGTGTTAACGTTTTGCTATAAACATGATCCCATTTAATGCTCGTCCCCTGATTTTCAATATCCAATTGATCTCGAGAGGCCTCATCAAATTTTTCGATTAAAAACCCATAATCCAATTTGTTTTTTGTGAACAGGCTGCTTACTGTAATTTTGTCTTTTTCATTTAGATTTGTAATCGCCTTGACCGTAAAATCTGTAAAGTAAAATTGATCCTTTGTATTGGTCACCTCGTCTTCTTCAAAAACCTTATTACCATCAGATATTTTGGTGTCTTGGAACACTCTTTTTGCTAAATTCCTAAATGTTTCTGTGTTAAACACATCATTAATGGAGCGTCTGGCAGAAACTATTGCAACACTAGATTTGCCTATTGGCGCTCTTAAATAAGCGTCAGCATGAGTCATATTGGAACCCAACCCCCCTTCAATTTTTTTAGGGATTTCATAATCGGAAGTAATATCAATAACTCCAGAAATTCTATTCCCATAACGTGCTTTAGTACCGCTTTTGTAAAGTCTAATATCTTCGGTAATATAGGGGTTAAAGGCCGAAATGGTTCCAAAAAAATGTCCAGAGTGATACATTTTTATCCCATCCCAAAGCACTAAATTTTGATCTGGAGTACCGCCTCTAATATAAATCCCTGCGGCGGTTTCTGTCGGACTTTGAACACCTGGTAGTAATTGAATGCTCTGAAGCACGTCCGGTTCCGTTAGGCCTGGTAGGATCCCTAATTTTTGGGGTGATACGATGATGGAAGTGTCTTCATTTTCTCTGCTAACTCCAGTAGTTAAATATTCTTTGATGACAATTTCTTGAAGGTGTTGTGTACTGGTAAGATTTGTTTCGGGCAGTTTTTTTATAATATAATAACGATCGGATTCCTTTTTAAACGTGATGTTTACTTGTGATTCAATAGCAATCAAAATCTCATCTAAAGTGGCATTTTCAAGCTGAGCTGTGATAAATTGCTCATTGACTATTTCAGAATTAAAAGATAATTTTATATTGAATTTCCTTTCAATATCAATAATAACTTGGCTTAAAGGTGTGCTTGTATATTGAACTGATGCCTTTTCTTGGGACATCATATAAAATGATACTAAAAAAATAAAAATTGTTAGCTTAAACCTCATTTACTATGTGTTAATTCTAATAATATTCTAAATTTAAAATATTATTATTAAAAGTAACAGTAATTTGGTTTTAGTTGCCTGAATTCTTTAGAATAATTTTGTTATGGTCTACAGAATAAGTAATATCCATTGGGATCATCACCGTATTCAGGGCTAGTTTTAGATCTTTATGAGTAAACCCTCCTGTAAAACGTTCTGACAAATTTACGTTTGATGTGTCAAATGAGATCTCAAATTGATTTTCGAGCGCAAGAATGACCTGTGAAATTGGCGTATTTTGAAACGTGCTTTCCCCGATTAGCCAATTGGGTTCATTAATATTATAATCCCATTTTTCTAATGTATTGTTTACAATTCTAAGGGCTTTACCTGGTAGAAGAATAGCTTCAGTTTTTGCTGCTATACTTGTAACCCTTACTTTTCCTTCACGACACCGCACTTCAAAGTAATGAGCCCTTGATATCACATTAAACTCCGTTCCCAGCACTTCTACAACGCCTTCATCGGTATGTACTTCAAAAGATTGTCCTTTTTCAACATCAAAAAAGGCTTCCCCATTCAGGTTTAACTCCCGATTATTTTTCCAGTTTAACGATTTAAAATTCAACTCAGAATTAGAGTTGAGTTGCACCTTGGAGTTGTCAGGTAGCACTACGGCCAATTGCTGGCCAAACCCTGTTTTAAAATGTGATTCGGCGTTTAGAATGTAAAACAGACCCAAGGCAATGACTATTGAAGCTGCAAGTGCATAAGCCCAATTTGGAATTAATTTTACAGGCTTTTTTGATTGATTGGTTTGATAATCTACCAAGTTATTAAATACAGATTGTTGGTCAAATATTGGAGATTCTAACCTTTGTGAGGACTCGTTAATTCTCTTAAAAACTGGATAATCTTTAGATTTTTTAAACGCTTTCAGCTCTTCTGAGGTAAGCTCACCAGAAATCCATCGCGCCAAAAAAGTCTCGTCTTGATTGTGTTTTTCCATTTTTAAGTGCTCTTACATATTAAACAGTTGAATTTCAATTTACCCTACTTTATATATTGCCAAGTTGTTGTCTTAAAGTCATTAAGGCCTGGCTCATCCGTTTTTCTACAGCTTTAACTGAGATGTTTAATAGTTCTGAAATTTCAGAATATTTTTTTTGGTCAATTCTGCTTAATAAAAATACCTCGCGTTGCTTTTCTGGAAGATCGGCAATGACTCTTTTTAATTTAACCATAAATTCTTTTTCTTCCAGTAAAAATTCAGGTGTTTCGTTTGTTACATCGGACTCTAAACCTAATCGGTGTTGAAGCACAATTTTTTTATGTGCAACTTCATTTAAAAAAAGATTTCGCGCGACTGTAAACAAAAATGATTTTGCTTTTTCAAAAAAAACTCGGCTACAATTATTCCAAAGTTTAATAAAGGCTTCTTGGACAAGATCTTCTGCTTGTTTTACGTCGCCACATTTATAGTAAATAAAATTGAATAATAGTTTTGAATGTGTATCGAAAAGTAATTTATAGGTTTTCTCTTCACAAACAGATTTGGTTTCATTATTCATAATACACCTATAATAAATAAAGCTAAGGTCTCAAAAATAAAAAAATTAAACTAAAAAGTAGGGTGTTTCTTTTTTAAACTGTTATAGATATAACTGGTCGTGTTAATGCCCCTTTAAACTTCTGGTTAAAATGTACCAAATCCCAAATCTACCTAAGTTTACCTACAATTTTAATAATTAAATGATATCGTCACACATTTCTGTGATCGTGCGATATACTATTCAGGCTTAGTTGTCTGAAACAATAAGTTAGATAGTTTGCGTCAAAGCAATGACCCCAAATCGATAAGTCTTTGGCGCAAATTTACTAACTCTTGATGATGATAGAATTAAATTAAAAAATTGTATGACTTTATTGACTACATATTTTATGAAAAAACAAAAGCTGTCTTATAATATTAACGACGCCTTTTTAAGTTTGTCCAAAGGCAGGTGTTTATATGATTGCCCGGTTTATGATTTGTGGATTTTTAAAGATGGTCAAGTTGTTTATAACGGTATTGAAAACGTCGAAAAACAAGGAATTCGTAAAATGCAGATCTCTCAGGAAGCCATTAAATATTTAGACCAATTGCTTGTCGAAATGGGACCTAAAGATATTGGGAATATCCGAGATAGAAAAAAGCCCCTGATTCTGTTAAAATTTAAAGGTAAACGGATTGTTTATCAATCATCTAAGGTCAGTGGGAATCTATTGGAATTGGAACGAATGTTTGAATCTATAATAAAAAGCATATAAACCAAAAAAGACGCATAAAAGGAGAATGAGGGTTTGACTTTTATTGTTGGCCTCCGTTAAAACCTAAATTAACGGAGGCCTTTTTTTAACTTTAATCATCCAATAACAGCCCTAAACTTTAGACTATATTATTGCTTTTTATAATTGGCGTTTAAGGCGTCTATCATAATTTGCGATAAATCATTTTTTTCTTCACCGTATAATACAGAAGCGGCATTATCACTTGTTCCTAAAATAAAAGTGTACCCATTATTTTTGCCATAGTCTTTAACAAAACCTTTGACCTTAACAATGACAGAATCTATTTCTGTTTGATAGGCTTGTTGCATTTGTTGTTGTTCATATTGAATTTGTTGCTGCAACATTTTTTGTTTTTGCCCTAAGATTTGATATTGTTCCTGTTGTTTACTTTGAGACAGGGTTGAAGCCTTTAATTGAAAATCCTGAGCTTCTAATTGAAAAGCTTTTCCAATACTGTCAGTTCGTTTTTGAAAAGCAAGTTCTTTTTGTGTGAATTTTTCTTCAATGTCTTTTTTCTCCTGATATTCATTTATCATTTTTCCATTATCGACAAATCCGATTTTTTGTTGGTTTTGGCAAGACATAAAAATTGTCAAGACCAAAATTAATACGCTGTTTTTTTTCATGTTTTGAATTAAATTAAATTTTGGCAAATGTATGAAAGTTGTCATCTATTTTTAAAAAAATTATTGATATAACTAAAATCTATTGTGTTTGTATTTTGAATATGTAATGTCTATTAAATTTTGAAGCGTTTTAAGGCCTTTATAGAGCGGAAAAATATTAAGCAAGGTCATTACACATTTATACGTACAATCTCCCGCGCTATCCTTTAAAAATTGATTTACCTGTTCTTTATTATATAAATGGAAGAAGAGTACTCGCTATTGAATTTTGCCTTTAAATTTGATAGAAAAGCAATCCAAAATGCTTTTAAAGGATTCATGGATCCTGATTTATATTTTTCAGAAAGCAGACAAACATAATACGCATCAAATTTTAATGGCCGTGTTTTAACAACGGTCATAGTATTGCTAATTGCTAATTTCGAAATCGCGTTTTTAGAAAAATGCCAAAGATGCCGTGGCACATCATAGGCTGCCCAATAATTTTTATAGTGTTGCGCGTCATAACTTTTATAGTTTGGGACTGCAATGACTAACGTTCCGGTTGGTTTTAAAAGTCTATTAAAAATCGACATGTGCTCTTCAGGTTTTGGTAAATGTTCCAAAACATGCCAAAGTGTAATAACATCAAAACTATTGGGCTTGAATTTTAAAAGTTGCTCATTCCTAAAAACAGAATTATCGGTTTTTTTGTTAGCCAATTCACGCGCCTTTTCATTGGGCTCAATTCCGCTAACCGACCAATGATTTTGTTTGGCAATTTTTAAAAAATCTCCTGTTCCGCATCCTACATCCAAAAGATTTTTAGTGTCTAATGAAAATGAATTGATAAGTTTTACTTTTCGTTTTAACGAAATTAATTTCACATAGTGATATGCTCGTTCAAAAAGATTTCTTTTGCTGTCGGTGTGAGAAATATAGTTTTCGCTTTTATAGTATTCTGGAAGTTTTTCTATTGAAGGTTGTGGAAACGTTTCGAGCAATTCCTTGTCTTTATTATATAACAATTGGAATTCCTCACCTGAAACCGAATGGTCTTTAACCCTTAAATATAATGTCTTTTCGTTCATTAAATGGAGCGTTCTGGTTCTTATCGGAGCAGAAAATCTGTAAAATTAGAGGTGTTGTTCCACGTGAAACAGCAATCAAAACTATTAATCCTGACTACCTCCCCATATAAACCAATAGCACAGAAACATCACTTGGTGACACACCGCTAATTCTGGATGCCTGGGAGATTGTTCTTGGTTTAATCTTATTCAATTTTTCTCTACCCTCGTAGCTCATCGACTTAATTTTAGAATAATCAAAACCCTCTGGGATTTTTATATCTTCAAGCCTATTAAGCTTGTCCGCATTATTTTTTTCTTTGTCGATATAACCCGAATATTTTACCTGGATTTCAGCCTGCTCAATTGTTTCTGTGTCTAAATCATGTTCCTGAATATAGGCTTCTACTTGATCAATTTTCCGAATATCTTGCATAGAAATATTTGGTCTCGCAAATATTTTAAACAATTTTCCAGATTGATTAACGGTAGCAGAATCATTGGCTGCCAGTATTGGGTTAATGTCTTCATGTGACACGCTAGTTTCTTTAAAAAAATCAACAAAAGCCTCCGACTTAGAATATTTTTCTTCCATTCTATTTAAGCGTTTTTCACCCACTAAGCCTAGTTCATGGCCTTTGGATGTTAACCTAAAATCTGCGTTATCTTGCCTTAAAAGTGTTCTATATTCTGCTCGAGATGTAAACATTCTGTAAGGCTCTTCTGTTCCCTTAGTGATTAAATCATCAACTAATACTCCAATATAAGCTTCGTTACGTCTGAGTATAAATTCTTCCTTATTTTGAACTTTTAATGCCGCATTAATCCCCGACATGATTCCCTGTGATGCCGCTTCTTCATATCCAGTGGTACCATTAATTTGGCCTGCAAAGAAAAGTCCCTCAACGAGCTTAGTTTCTAGTGTATGTTTTAATTGTGTGGGTGGAAAATAATCATATTCGATCGCATAACCAGGTCTGAAAAATTTTACTTTTTCAAAGCCTGCTACAGAGCGTAGTGCTTTAAATTGAACATCCTCGGGAAGGGAAGTTGAAAATCCGTTTACATAAATCTCCACTGTATTCCAGCCTTCTGGTTCAATAAATAACTGATGTCTATCTTTATCCGCAAAACGATTAATTTTATCCTCAATTGATGGGCAATACCGTGGTCCTGTACTTTTTATTCTTCCGTTAAACATGGGCGAACGATCAAAACCTTCACGGAGTAAGTCATGTACTTCGGGACTTGTGTAAGTCATATGACAATTCATTTGCTGTTTTAGTGGTTGAGTTTCATCAGAGAATGAAAACTTTTCAGGAACAGCATCACCAGGTTGGACAATCATTTTAGAATAGTCCAAAGAACGACCATCGACCCTAGGAGGTGTTCCTGTTTTCATTCTACCCGAGTCAAATCCTAATTGCACGAGTTGTTCGGTCAAGCCAGTAGAAGACCTTTCGGCAGCCCTTCCTCCTCCAAAATTTTTATCACCTATATGAATAAGTCCGTTTAAAAAAGTGCCATTCGTTAGCACAACCGTTTTACTTTTAATTCGAATCCCCAATGAAGTTACAACGCCTGCAACTTTATGATTTTCTATAAGCAATCCCGAAACCATTTCTTGATAAAAATCAAGATTTGGCGTTTTCTCAAGCTTTAAGCGCCAATCTTCTGCAAATCGCATTCTATCGCTTTGAACTCTTGGGCTCCACATAGCTGGACCTTTAGATTTATTCAGCATCTTAAATTGAATAGCCGATGTGTCGCTAACAATACCACTATACCCGCCTAATGCATCAATTTCTCTAACAATTTGCCCTTTAGCAATACCTCCCATGGCGGGATTACAAGACATTTGCGCTATATTTTGCAGGTTCATGGTAACCAATAGCGTTTTACACCCCATATTAGCAGCTGCAGCGGCGGCCTCGCTTCCAGCATGTCCCGCGCCAACTATAATGACATCATATAAATCGCTAAACATTTTAAAGCTCCTTTTGTTGATTTAATCGTTCCACGTGAAACAATTGTTTTTTTTTGATTTGCAAATATACGTCGATTTGCTAGATATTTATAAGGTATTTAAGTAGTGGTTTTCTTTATTTCTCATTTGCGCTATGTCTTCAGTCGATTTATCATTATACCCACAATAATGCAAAACACCATGAACCATAACGCGACATAATTCTTCTAAGAACTTGACTTTAAACACTTTAGAGTTGTCTAAAACTCTTTCAATAGAAATATAAATATCACCATGAATTATTTTTCCGATCCTATAATCGAAGCTAATAACATCCGTTAAGGTATCATGATTTAAAAACTCTGTGTTTAGATTAAACAAATAATCGTCATCACAATAGATATAGTTTATATCTCCTTCTTTAAAACCCTCTGATTTAATTACAGATGAAATCCAATTTGATAATTCAATCTCATTCTCGAGATTAAAATCAGTTTCATAATTAAAGCTAATCATTGCTTTGTTTAAAATATTCTTGCACTTTCTTTTTGTAAACTTGATGCAAAGGTAAGATTTGTCTGTTCAAAATTTCAGTAGTATTAAAATATTCTTTGGCGGTGGGAATAGCATCGTTAGCCCCCTCTCTAAATTGTTTATAATTGGTCTCTGAGAGTCGTTTGTCGTCGAGTCCTTGAACAAATGCCGCGTTTTCTAGTTTTAAAAGCTGATACTGGAGGTCCATCATTTTTTGAAGTGTTTGATTTGTAAACCCCTTATTAATTAAATCTAACTCTATGTCTTCCATTTTTTTTAATGCGTCTTGCGCCTCACCTTCACCACTATTTCCTAACTTATTTTGTAGTGCCTGTCTTAGTCTTTGTTGCCTTTGATAAATTTCATACAGTTCTCCGTTCAGTTCTTCATTGCTGCCTTCTCCTTCCCCCTCTTGTTTTCCATCTAAACTTTCTGGCGGATTATTTCCATTGTTATTTTTGGGTTTCCCTTTTTCTCCATTTTTTAAACCTTCTTCCATGTCTTTATTGAGCTCTTCTTGACTCTTAATAATATCTGGTAATTGCATATCCTGCCCACCCTTTCCTTGCCCAGGAGCCATATTCATTTGAGCTTCTATATTATCTAAAATATCACTTAAAAAGCTCGCTAAAACATTGGTTGCGTTTACCGTGTACTGTTGTGACGAAACACCTTGATAAACTTGATTTTCAGAAAGTTCATTTAACGATTTATCTATATTAAAAAATACATCTGTAATTTGTTTGTTAACCTGTTCAGATATCTTTGGCTGTCTTAAAGACAGTGCAAACAAACTGTCGTCTATATGCTCAAAATTTTCTCTCAAACCACTTTGATTACGCAGGTAATTGCCGTATTGATTATTGTTGATGTCAATGTTTCTAAAAGTGTTCATCAAATCCTCTTGATTAAATGAAAACAATACTAAGTTGTCCAAAATCTGTCTCAACATAGTAGCGTCTTCACTTAATTGATCGGCCCCTCCAGACATCATATTCTGTTTCATGGCCTCACTCATTTTTTTCATTTTTTGAGCAGCGCTTTGTTGTTTTTGTTTTGCTTTATTTTGGTTTGTTTGAGATTGTTGTTCATCTTCTTTTTCTTTGTTTTCCTCCTTCTGCTCTAGTTGTTCTACCGCTTCTTGTTGGTCTTTTTTTATCTCATCCTCGGCAAGCTTATCTTGGGGAATGTCTAAGGGCTTTTGAAGGGCTTTATTATCCTTTTGAAGTTCATTAAATTCCTTTTGAAAATCGTCGAAAGATTTATTTAAGTCCTTCTGCTTTTCTGTCGTATTGTTCTCCTTGTTCTCTTCTGAAAGTTTTTCCTGTTTTTGAGCGAGCTGTTCGAGTTCTTGTTGTAGTTTTTCAGCTTTTTTGGCTACGTAATATCGTTTAGTCAATTCCAGCAATTGTTTTAAGCTTCGCTGTTTATTTTTGTTTTGTTTGGCGAGCTCTTCCAGCTTTTCTGCAAACTCTTCCTTTTGGATTTTTTCTTGAAGCTTTTCCAGTTCTTCTAAAAGTTTTTCGTCTTGTTTTAATTGTTCTTCATGCTCTCGAAGTCTGTCTTTTATATCTTCTTTAAACTGATCCTTTTCCTGACTCTGATTTTGAAATTTATCTAGATTTTCCTGAAGCTTTTCATTAAAATTCTTCATTAATTGTTCTTGTTCTTTTTGACGCCTCAAAAAGTTTTCAAACTTTTTTTTATCATTGAAATTTAACTCCTTCTTTTCTTTTTGGGTTTTAGATAATTCTTCAAGCCGCTTGTCCTGCTCTTTTAACTTTTCAAACGTATTGCTAATATCTTTTATGGTTTTACTTTGCTCCTGTAATTGCTTTTGTTCTTCCTCTTCCTGTGTTAACTTTCTATATGAAAAAACCGAACTTTTAACGCTTTTATTATTGTGAATGGCATCATTATCAAATACTTGAAAATACAGTTCATAAGTAACGCCTTCCATTACTTGTAATTGATTAGGAAAGCTGCTGATAAATTCATCAAAATTGGATTTGGATACTGGGATTTGTTCAAAAGATTTGTTTTCCTCGTCATTTGAAGGGTAATACACCAATTGCAACTTGCTCAATCCATAATCGTCGCTCACTTGCCCAAAAAAGTAAAGTGTTTGATTATCGATAGAATCTTTTTCAACTTTTAAATTAAATTCAGGGTAATCGTCTTTGATTACTTTAATTGAAAACGCTAAGTTTTCATAATCTTTTAAAGCCTGATTACTTGTGCTAATTCGGTAATCATAATCTTTTAATACCTGCATTGAAGCTTCAAATTTATTGGGTGCTTTTAATTGAAGGTTTAACGTATCATGAGCAAAAATTGAAACTTCATCGGTGGATTTTGTGTTTACTTTCCAAGTCACTTTTGTGCCTTCGGGGACTGTGGTGGTTCCAATGCTTTTAAGTGTTTCACTGCTTTTGCCAATATATCTAGGATAGTCCAAGACCATTTCAAAATTGAGCAAAATTGGTGTTTTGATCACGCTTAAATTATAAGATTTGGATTTTACATTGTTGGCCGACAAATTAAAATCGAGAGTTTGTTTAGGTTGGGCGAAAATGTATTCAAATTTTCCAGGTGCAATTTGTTGCAAAAAAAAGCTCTCATTATTATAATGAATTTGTGCATGTTCTGGAACGAGATCTCCAACGGTAGAAATAATAAGTTTAAAATCTTTATTTTCAATGGCCTTTAATTCTTCATTATTTACAAAAAACTGAAACGGAGCTGGCGGTTCATACGCCGTTCTATAATGCACAACACGTTCGTAACTGTCGCTAAACCATCCTGTTTTTCCAGTTAAATAAGAAGCCAGAACAATAAGGCTAGGGATGGCAGCGTACTTTAAATATTTGATATTATTCTTAAAATTAATGGCGAGTTTAAAGGGGATTGGCTTTAATTCAGACGATTTTTGCTCAATGCTAGCTAAAATCAATTCCGACTCAACTTTGTTTTGTTTTAACTGAAGCGCATTCAACAATTTATCTTTGACTTCCGGAAAATGATTGCCTATAATTTGGGAAGCGTCTTCGTAATTAATCCCTTTTTGAAGTTTAAAAAGCTTTGAAATGGGATTGACTATAAACTTCACGAAAAGAGCCAGTTCTACAACAATAAAGATCCAAAACAAAATAGTTCTGGCTGTAGGGTTCAACCAGAGCATGTACTCTATAAAAAGTGTGAATAAAAAGTATAACACTCCAATAGATAAAAACAAAATAGAGCCCTTAAGTAATTCATTGCTGTAATACCTTTTAATGAATTGCTCTAATTTATTCTGTATAACAATAAAATCGCTCATACTTTAATATAACATACTAAACTACGCTTTTATTTTAATCTGATTTATTCCAAATTAATAAGATTCTGTTAATTTCCAAAGCCCATTTGTAAATACTGCTGATCTACGCTATAGGATTTCTGCTTAAAGCGTTTCTTTTAACCCTAATGGTTGTTATCTTTGCAATCTTAAAACATGACAAATGACCAAAAACGTTCGTGTACGTTTTGCCCCAAGTCCAACAGGACCATTGCATATAGGAGGAGTTCGTACGGCTTTATTCAATTATTTATTTGCTAAAAAACATCAGGGAACTTTTGTTTTGAGAATTGAAGACACCGATCAAAATCGCTACATTAAAGGGGCTGAAGACCATATTGTCGATTCGTTAAATTGGTGTAACATTCCTTTTGATGAAGGCCCAGGTAAAAACGAAAAATTCGGTCCATATAGGCAAAGTGAGCGCAAGGATTTGTATAAAAAATATGCTGATCAACTTATTGAATCCGGAAATGCTTATTATGCTTTTGATACAGCTGAAGAACTAGAACACCATAGAAAAGATCACGAAGCTAAGGGTAAAACCTTTATCTATAATTGGCACAATAGGCTTAAACTAAAAAACTCCTTGTCAATTTCGGCAGAGGAAACACAATCTAAATTAGCTTCTGGAGAAGATTATGTGATTCGATTTAAACCTCCGCAAGATCAAATTTTACAATTATCAGATATCATTAGAGGTGAGATTTCTATAGACTGCAACATTTTAGATGATAAGGTCTTGTTTAAAAGCGACGGCATGCCAACTTATCATTTAGCCAATATTGTGGATGATCATTTAATGGAAATCACACATGTTATACGAGGTGAAGAATGGTTGCCTTCATTGGCGCTGCATTATTTGTTATACGATGCTTTTAACTGGCAAAAACCAGAATTCGCTCATCTACCTCTTATTTTAAAACCAACTGGAAAAGGAAAATTGAGTAAACGTGACGGTGATAAATTAGGTTTCCCCATGTTTCCTTTAGAGTGGAAAGACCCTACAACGGGAAGTGTTTCTAGAGGCTATAAGGAAGATGGCTACTTCCCTGAGGCCATGATTAATTTTTTGGCTTTTTTAGGTTGGAATCCGGGAACAGAACAAGAGCTTTTTAATCTAGAAGAACTTACCCAGGTATTTGAATTAGCTCGCGTGCACAAAGCTGGAGCTCGGTTTGATCCTGATAAAATTAAATGGTATAATCACTATTACATGCAAAACCAAGACCATACTGTTTTGGCTACAACTTTTAAATCTTTACGCCCAGAATTAAACGATATTGATTTAAATTTCATTTCACTTGTTGTAGGCTTGATTAAAGAGCGTGCTACATTTGTAAATGAGTTTTGGGGATTGAGTCATTACTTTTTTGTTTCACCAAATACTTATGAAGAAAAAGCTTTAAAAAAAGCAATAAAGGAAGATACGAAAGCTATTTTAAGTGAGGCGAAAAACCAAATACAAGCTATCTCTATTTTTTCCGTTGAAAATCTTCATGACAAAATTAAAGGATGGATAACCTCTGAAAATATTGGATTTGGAAAAATTATGATGCCATTGCGATTAGCCTTAGTTGGTGATTTACAAGGTCCTGATGTATTTGAAATTATGTTTTTAATAGGAAAAGATGAAACCTTAAAGCGTATCGAAAACTTAATACATACAATTTAAATGATTAAGATCTGCTTTTAAAACGTAAACATGGCAGTTAGCGCTAAAATGGATTGATTCCCCTCGAACTTGGTTTCGTCGCTTCCGGAAGTATCCAGATCCTTTTTGTTCAATTTGTTAAGTGTGTTTGTAAAACCATAGATGTACTGCGCTTTCAGCTTAAAGCTATCAAATCCAGCTGTTAAACCAACTGTGCCATCAATATTAAATTGATTTATACCCTTAATATCTTCTGCAATTAAATTGTTATAATTGGTCAAAATATAATCAGATTGGCTCTTGTTGTCCAGTTCAAGTTCACTATTGTATTGAAGCATGGGTCCCGCATCTAAGGTGACATTTCTACCAATAAGTTTTATATGTGCCAATAAGGCTACTTGAGCTGTATACATTTTATATCCCACAGGTTCATCACTTGCGCCAATACTATTTGGTCGGCCAAAAATATCTACATTGTTTTCAGAAAATTGAATACTATAACTCACATTATACCAACGGTGCGGAATGTCTACTGTGGCTGAAAGCCCTCCTAGCCAACCCGTGCAGCTCTGAGTCTCAAAATTATTGGTTATAATATCAAACTTGGTAATACCCGCTTGGACTCCAAATCCATTAACGATATTATAGGTTCTGTGCTGGCCTTGCGTTAGAGTAACAAGCCCCATACAAAAAGTAATTGTTGCTAAAAGTTGTTTATTTCGCATGATAGAATTTATCGAACTCAAGCAAACCTAGGTAAATTTTTTATAAATTAGAGGCATTGTCTAAATTATTTGCCTCGCTATTTTAAGTGTTTTATTTTCAAACTCGTAAAAATATGGCTTAACTTAGCAATCTTATTATTGTAACCTTTTAAAAACTTACCATGGGTCAATTTGTTCTTTTTCCACTGATTTTTTTTGGAGTAATTATTTTAATTTCCTCATTTTTTACTGTAAAACAGCAAACTGCGGCCATTATTGAGCGGTTTGGCAGATTTAACAGCATCAGACATTCTGGACTTCAGTTAAAAATCCCTTTGGTTGACAGAATTGCTGGTCGCTTGAGTTTAAAGATTCAACAACTAGATGTGATCATTGAAACTAAAACCTTGGATGATGTCTTCGTAAGATTGAAAGTTTCTGTTCAGTACAAAGTGATTAAAGACAAGGTGTACGATGCTTTTTATAAGTTGGATTACCCCCATGAACAGATTACGTCCTACGTTTTTGATGTTGTGCGTGCCGAAGTTCCAAAAATGAAGTTGGATGATGTTTTTGTCAAGAAGGACGATATCGCTCTTGCTGTAAAAGCAGAGCTAAATGACGCCATGCTGGATTATGGATTTGACATTATAAAGACTCTTGTTACAGATATTGATCCCGATCAACAAGTAAAAAACGCCATGAACAGGATTAATGCGGCAGATAGAGAGAAAACAGCTGCTCAATACGAAGGTGATGCACAGCGTATTCTAATAGTTGAAAAAGCAAAAGCTGAAGCCGAAAGCAAACGCTTACAAGGTCAAGGTATTGCAGATCAGAGACGTGAAATTGCTCGAGGATTGGAAGAATCTGTAGAAGTATTGAACAAGGTTGGGATCAACTCTCAAGAAGCTTCAGCATTAATTGTTGTAACTCAACATTATGATACACTTCAATCCATTGGTCAGCATACCAACAGCAATTTAATTTTACTGCCAAATTCACCACAAGCGGGAAGCAATATGTTAAACGATATGGTAGCTAGTTTTACAGCAAGTAACCAAATTGGAGAGGCTATGAAACAAAATAAAGACAAAAAGAAAGGATAAGCTCTAATTTGCTTTCAGACTAGGCTTCAAAACTCAATGTGTCTTTTGCTTCATGCTGTTCTTGCGTTTGTCCAATAGGTCCCGAAGGCTTTCTAAATAATGTTCCAATTCTTCGTCTCCTATTTTCGGGTGCTGCACGTTGGGTATAGTCATTGGGTTTTCATCTAAATATTGATAGAGCTCGGGATAATTGGCTTCAATTTCTTTAATAATCTGTAATAGTTCTGTAAGAAGTGTTTTAACGGTTTTCACACTGAGGCTCCTTTAGCAATTATACCTTTAAAGTACGAAAAAAATCGTTCCAAAAGTTTATTTAAACGGATGTCTATCTTCCCACTTTTGATTGGGTTTCATGAAGTTGAAAATCTGTTTTAATACTGCATTAACGAAGCTATTGGTATGTTTCATGTACATCACCATGTCTATAGGTTTAGCGCCTACCGAGCTTTTAATTTCCATAGCTGTACGAGCAAAGACTACTGAGGCAAAGTTATTCGAAATGGCGAAATCAATCATATCGTAAAGCATATTCAAATACAGTTGCTTGGTGTATTGATGCTCTGTTTCATATCCTAAAAAGTAGGTTTCCAATGTCTCGTGATTTAAAATCAAAGAATAAAAACCTATCAGTTTGTTTTCAGTAAAATATCCAAAAACTTTAAAGTCGCTTTGAAGCTCGCTCTTTAGACTGTAAAAATGATGTTCTGGAAGAATAAACGTGTTAAATTTTGCGTGATCTGAAACATTGGAATACAAGTTATGGAGTTGTTTTGAATGAAGCTTAACAGCTTCGGTGTCTAGTTCTCGTCTTTCTATACTGCCAAACTTTTTTCTTGCCCGCTTGTACCTAGATTTATATTTTTTATTGAGACTGATAATATAGTCTTCCATATTAGCCCAATTCGGTTTGATATTAAGCACCATATTGGGCTGAACCATAACTCGATTAAACTTATTGGATTTAAAAACCTCCTTCGTGTTATGGATATCGTCATTTAAAAAATAATCCTTTAGCATTACAACACGAATGGTCTTACCACTTTCTCTTTTAATATGCTTTTTAAGAACGTTGACAGCCTTTAAAATCGACTCTAAATAGTCTTTAGGAGCTATTTCTTTATCCATAAAACATATTCCGTGTTGTCCCGTGTGGGTGAGGTTACCAACCACTAAGATGTTTCCTTTTAAAACTGCGGAAATACGATCTCTAAAAAACGTTTTTAAGGCTGAAGGAGAGCTTATTCTAAACATGTCTTTAAGATAGAGTCGTACATGCTCCACAATAGCTATACCTACTAGCTTATCTGTTTTAAACACCCCTATATAATACATCTTGACCGTACTGGGCGATGCTTGTTCCAAGGCTTTTAAATAAGGCCTTGTTAACATCCTATCGCGGCTCGTAATAGTGTCCCACGATATAGGAAGTTGATGATGAGACTGATAAATTTTAAAATGTATCAAGATAAAAAGAAAAGACTGAAACACAAGGTTGTCAGTCTTTATACGTTTTTTTATTTAGCCTATTATTATTTCCATGCGCAAATAATTCCACCCATAATTGCCAAAGTCACGATCCAATAGCCACTATTTATAAAAATGTATTTAGCACCTTTACGCTCAAATAATGCGTTGGTGCCAAGGATGGGGAGAGCGATAAATACCCCGGCGACTACACCGTGAAAGACGCCGTGTTTAAAGGTTCGGTAGGCATTACCATAATCGTCCATAAATGCTTGATATGAAGGAAGTGCATTTTCAACATCTCCGCCAATCAAGCTAAAGGCACCCGTTTGGTGGTTTACCAAAAATTGTAAAGCAAAAGCTAATAAAAAGGCGAAAATTAAAGCGAGGGTAAAGATTTTACCCATGTTTGCTCCTTTCATTTTTTCTTCATTCATGTCTGCGGCCTGCATCCATGCATTTCCAAAAACTTTGGGATTGTACCAAACAAACCCAACTACTAGTGCCGATACGGCTGCAGCCAAAATAGCTAAAATATTAAATTCCATAATTAAACGTGTATTGGTTAGGAAGTTAAATATAATCTAAAAAAAATTAAGGATACATTTTTAAGGCTTTGAAAATACAGCATTCTACATGCTTTTTGCTTCAGCAACCAATAATTCATTTTTGTCTTCTAGAGCTTTTGAAATAAATTCGTCACTCTCTTTAGTGTGCTCTATACCGTTTTCAAAAAGCACTTTTAAAGTAATTAAGGTAGCGATTCTGGTTCCTGTTTTTTTGACAGCAGTTGCAAAAAATGGACTTAACTCTTCATAAGAAACTTGCTTAGCGAGCTCTTGAATCTCTCGTTTTATCTTTTCTTGTTTTATTGGTGGTAAATTAGTGTATTTTTTTCCAAACTGCTGAATAACATCAATTGCTTTTCGTTGTGGTAAGGATTGTTTTACTTTCTGGCTTTGATTTTCAGTTTTCTTTGGAGCTTTCTTCTCCCAAGAATCCCTCAACCCGACAGTTTTGTTAAAGACCAAGAGTTTTGAAGTCGAATCATCATCCACATTAAAATAACCAATGCGTTGAAACTGAAATTTATCTCCAATTTTTGCATTTGTTATGCTTGGCTCAACAAAAGCTTTTGTAATTTTTAACGATTCTGGGTTGATAAATTCTGTAAACTCTTTATCGGGATGGGTATCTGGTGACTCGTCAATAAAAAGTCTGTCATACTCTCTTACCTCAACTTGTACAGCATGTTTTATAGATACCCAATGTAGTGTGCCTTTCACTTTTTTGGAAGTGTCTTCAGAGTAGGTGCACTGAATTTCAACAATGTTTCCACTTGCATCTTTTAGTACCCGTTCTCCTTTAATAATGTATGCATTTTTTAGTCTGACTTCTTTACCTATGGCCAATCGAAAATAGTTGCTGTTGGATTCTTCTTTAAAATCATCTTTCTCAATAAATAATTCTCTTGAAAAGGGAACTTTTCTAAAACCCGTGCTCTCGTCTTCTTGATTATTTTCAGCTTCCAACCACTCTTCTTTCCCTTCAGGATAATTTGTAATCACCAATTTTATGGGATCCAATACAGCCATAACCCTTGGGGAGATCTTATTTAAGTCCTCACGAACACAAAATTCTAAAAGGGAAACATCAATAATATTGTCGCGTTTTGCCACGCCTACTCTTTCAATAAACTGTCTAATGGATGTTGGAGTGTAGCCTCGCCTTCTCATGCCAGAAATCGTGGGCATACGCGGATCGTCCCATCCTTTAACCATTTTATCTTCAACCAATTGAAGCAGCTTACGTTTGCTCATTATGGTGTAGCTTAAATTTAATCGTGCAAATTCACGTTGTTCTGGAAGCATGGGATACGAATCTTTGCTGTATTGGTAAACTTGCTCCTTGAACCAATCGTAAAGTTCTCTGTGAGGTTTAAACTCTAAGGAACACAACGAATGTGAAATTTGTTCTAAATAATCACTTTCCCCATGGGTCCAATCGTACATAGGGTATATGCACCAATTATTTCCGGTTCTGTGGTGGTGTTTTTTTAAAATACGGTACATGATAGGGTCACGCATGAGCATATTGGTGTGCTTCATATCTATTTTTGCACGAAGTATGTGAGATCCTTCCTCAAATTCACCATGTTTCATTCGGTTAAAAAGATCAAGATTTTCCTCTACGCTCCTATTCCGATAAGGACCATCTATACCAGGCTCAGTTGGAGTGCCTTTTTGTTCGGCCATAGCTTCACTGCTCTGTGAATCCACGTAAGCTTTTCCATCTTTAATAAGTAAAACAGCCCAGTCATAAAGTTGCTGAAAATAATCAGAAGAATACCGTTCATTAGCCCACTTGTAACCAAGCCAAGAAATATCGTGTTTAATAGCATCAACATATTCTTGTTCTTCTTTTTCTGGATTGGTGTCGTCAAATCGAAGGTTGACGGGCGCGTTGTATCGTTCACCTAAACCAAAACTGATACCAATGGCTTTCGTGTGCCCAATATGGAGATACCCATTGGGTTCTGGGGGGAACCTAAAACGTAAGTTGGATTTTGGAAATCCATTTGACAAATCTTCCTCTATCATATGCTCAATAAAATTGAGCGATTTTGTTTCTTCTGACATTTTTAAAAATAAAAAACAAAGTTATTAAATTATAGTGTACTATTTTTGTTGAAAATCAAATGTTTTGGGAATTGTAAAAGTTGAAAATATAAGGGTTTTTGCTTATCACGGTTGCCTTAAGGAAGAAACGAAGATTGGTAGTGATTATCGAGTAGATCTCGAGATTAAAGCCAATTTACAGCAATCTGCAAATTCGGATTTATTGAGGGATACTGTTGATTACGTGTTTTTAAACAAAATTGTTCGGGAAGAAATGCTTAAACCCAAACACCTTCTTGAGACCGTCGCAAAACGAATTTTAACCCGGATTTTGAATGAAGCTGCTCGAGTCCAAAAAGCAACGATCTGGGTGAGTAAATTAAACCCTCCCATTGGTGGTGATGTTGAAAAAGTAACCATAAAAATGACAGAACGGCGAAAAGACAAAGTGTGATTGGTGTGTGACATATATTTTATTTACATTTGCTGTCCTTAAAGGGCATCATGGCCGAGTGGCTAGGCAGAGGTCTGCAAAACCTTCTACAGCGGTTCGAATCCGCTTGATGCCTCTTAACCTTCAAGATATACTTGAGGGTTTTTTTTGTTCTAATTTTTAGAAAATGAATTAATAAAACACAAAACATTCTACAGCGGTTCTCCCGAGGCCTCGGGACGCTTGATGCCTCTTAACCTTCAAGATATACTTGAGGGTTTTTTTTGTTCTAATTTTTAGAAAATTAATTAATAAAACGCAAAACCTTCTACAGCGGTTAGCCCGAGGCCTCGGGACGCTTGATGCCTCTTAACCTTCAAGATATACTTGAGGGTTTTTTTGTTCTAATTTTTAGAAAATGAATTAATAAAACGCAAAACCTTCACGAGGCTATTCAAAAATTACAAAACACTATGGGGTTAGTAAAAACTATGGGGTTATTTTTTTATCAATCTGCTCCAACTTTTCTTGAATGCGTTCTTTTTCCCTAGGGAAAAACCCTTGAATCAATAACAAAACCCCAAAGCCTAAGATAACCAAGGAAATTATTTTTTTGGTTTTGAATATGCGCCTAGGAGTCAACTTGTTTTTTAAGGTTTTAGCAACTGCCATTTTACCTAAATCCACCAAAAAATAGACCGACAAGATAGTCGCCAAAAAAACTATAACTCCTTCTTGTGAATCTGTTATCGAATTTGCTATGATGATAAAACCGAGCCACCCCAGCAAAACTCCTATATTTATGAAGTTTAAAAGAAACCCTTTTAAAAAAAGTTTGCCATAATTTTTTTTAAATTCAATTCTATGGTATTCCTTAGCGATCGACCTAAACGATTTAGAAGTTTTTATGAAGGAAATCAGTCCGTAAACAATTAATAAAACACCTCCAAAAATTAAGAAATTAGGATCATCCTTAATTTTTTCCATTAATCTGTTGGTAGTAAAAAAAGCAATAACTATAAAAAAAATGTCGGCTAAGATAACGCCAAAATCAAATATTAAAGCGCTTTTAAATCCCTTGGTAGCTCCAGTTTCTAGAAGCACAAAAAAAACTGGGCCAATTGTAAAGGCTAGTATAATACCAAAAGGAATGGCGGCTAATATATTATCAAACATAAAGACCTATTGTTTTCAGCAAATTTAATAAAAGCCATTGGATTTAGTCCATTCGCTTAACGCGGCCTCCGATGGCTTTGTTTTCATTAACTGTTTCAGGGTTTCCATAAATATACACATCGCCTCCAACTCTTATTTTTACATCTACAAGTTTTGAGGCCTTTACATAAGCTTCTCCCGCCGCAACAATAGATACTTCAGTTTGTTCGGTATTTAGATGCTCCCCTTTATAAATTCCTCCAGTATTTAAGCTAATGTTTTGTTTTTTAGAGTGTCCCTTAGCTTCAATAGTTGCGCCTGTAGTGGATTTAACATCCAAAAAAGAAGTTTCTAAAATTATTTTTATAAGGCCTCCCTCTTGAGCTCTTAATTTTAAATCAAACTGTTTTATAAGGTCATCCGAATAAATATAAGCTCCTTCGTTGGCATCTATAATATCCATGTTTGTATAAAACAAGGTTACCTGAGTCTTGTTGCCGTCAAAAATTTTCTTAAGAGCCATTCTGATTTTCAAGACACCATTTTTATTCACAAACACAACATCTTGAGTGTTTTCTCCTGATATTCTAATTTTGTTCTCATCGGATTTAACGAGTTTAACCTCAATTAAATCATACACTTTAAGTTCCTTGAATTCACCAACGTTTTTTTCTGTTTGTGCTTGTGAATGGAACGTGCCCAATATGCATAAAAATGCTAAAATGAAAGTCTTCATAAATTTAAGTTTTACAAAATGAATCAAAAATTATTCCTCTTTTTTACCTACTAAATTAAAATCTAAATGTTTTTTAACCAAATCGGTGTTTTTAACAGTAACCACCACTTCATCACCTAACTGATATATTGTGTTTGTGTTTTTACCAACTAGGGCGTATTGGGTTTCGTCAAAGGTATACCGATCATCTGTCATATCTCTAACGCTCACCATACCTTCACATTTATTCGTAATAATTTCAACATAAATACCCCAATCCGTAACTCCAGAAATAACTCCAGTAAATTCCTGATCTTTATGATCTTGCATAAATTTAATCTGCATATATTTTATAGAGTCCCTTTCGGCTTTTGTTGCCAAGTTTTCCATATTGCTTGAGTGGTTGCATTTATCTTCAAATATGTCTTCATTAGCCGATTTCCCACCGTCTAAATAATACTGTAATAAGCGATGAACCATCACGTCTGGATATCGTCTAATTGGCGAGGTGAAGTGTGTGTAATAATCAAAAGCCAACCCGTAATGTCCAATATTATGAGTTGTATAATCGGCTTTACTCATGCTTCTTATCGTTAAGGTGTCAACAAGATTTTGCTCTTTTTTTCCATCCACTTCCTTAAGTAATCTATTTAATGAAGAGGTTGTAGTTTTTCGGTCTTTAAAATCGAGTTTATATCCAAAACGGCCAACAATATTTTGTAAAGCGGCAAGCTTACTGTCGTCGGGTTCATCATGAACCCGATAAACAAAAGTTTTTTTAGGAGATTGTTTTCCAATAAATTCAGCCACTTTTTTGTTGGCCAATAACATAAATTCTTCAATTAGTTTATTGGCATCCTTATTGGTTTTAAAATACACTCCAATTGGATTGGCTTCGGAATTTAAATCAAATTTAACTTCAACTTTATCGAATGAAATGGCACCATTTTTCATACGTTGTTTACGCATGATTTTAGCTAACTCATCGAATTTTAACACCGCATCAACAATAGATTGCTTTGTTTGATAAGCCGCTCCAGTAATGGATACTTCTGAGGGGATGTTTCTGCTTTTAGATTCTATAATAGATTGCGCTTCTTCATAAGCAAATCGCGCATCACTATAAGTAACCGTTCTTCCAAACCATTGGTTTTTAACTTCTGCCTGGTCATTAATATGAAATACCGCAGAAAACGTATATTTTTCCTCAAGAGGCCTTAAGGAGCAAGCATTGTTAGATAATATTTCAGGAAGCATAGGCACTACTCTATCCACTAAATATACCGATGTAGCCCTTTGGTAAGCTTCCTCGTCTAATATCGTGCCCTCTTTTACATAAAAGGATACATCAGCTATATGAATTCCAATTTCGTATAAACCAGAGTCTAGAATTTGAAACGACAAAGCATCATCAAAATCTTTTGCATCCTTTGGATCAATGGTAAAGGTTAAAACCTCTCGCATATCACGGCGATTGGCAATTTCATTTTGAGTTATTGATGTATCTAATTGATCTGCAAAGTCTTCAACTTCATTAGGAAAATCGTACGGAAGTCCGTATTCGGCAAGAATAGAGTGAATCTCTGTATTGTGCTCACCAGGTTTACCTAGAACCTGAATGACTTTTCCGTAAGGAGAATCTGCATTTTCTGGCCAATCTTCAAGAGATACCAAGACTTTATCTCCATCTTCAGCTTTATTTATTTTATTGATAGGTACAAAAATATCTTTATACATTTTTGTAGTATCGGCAATTACAAAAGCATAGTTTTTTGAAATTTGTATAACACCAACGTACTGGCTTTTAGCTCGTTTTAAAATCTGGGTGATCTCTCCTACAAACTTTCCTCGGTTTTTCCGTTTATAAGCATAAAATTCAACCTCATCTCCATCAAGGGCTTTGTTGATATTATTGGATGCAATAAAAACATCGTCCTCAAAATCTTCGCAGATTATATACCCAGATCCTTTTGAAGATAAATCCAAAATTCCTGAATGGTATTCGGTAGTAACAATTGCCTTAAATTTACCTCTATCAGTTTCCTCAATTTCTTGTTTAGCTTTAAGCTGTTGAAGTTTTTTTATGATTTGATTTCTACTACTCGCGTCATTAACTCCAAGTATAGCGGCAATTTGTTTATAATTAAAGGTCTTGTTGCGGTCTTTTTTTAAAATACTTAAGATTGTATTGGTAAGGTTTGAAATCTTATTAGGAGATTTCCTTTTTTTATTTCTTGTCATGTATATAATTCATCATTTAGTGTTCTTAATTGAATTGGTTTCATGTATTCGGGTGAGAACTATTTTAATTTTGAAGTCTTTAAAAAATTTATGAATTCTTTTAAATCAATTCATTAAGATCCTTGCAAAGCTACGTTATAAATATTAAACTAATATTTTCTTAGTATTAATTTAAGAAAATGAGTTATTCACAATTATATAAAATACTATAATCTTTTTTAAAATTCTAAAATAAAAATGATGATGATGATGGTGTGTTAATAGTGATGAAAACTTTATAAAATTATATTTGCATTATTGGATATTTACAGGTTATAGATAAGTAATGAACGTTAATAAATGATAACAATATGCTGAGGCTAAACACATTTAATTTAGTTATAAACAGGTGTTGATAATAGAAAACAATACACTTTGTTTGATAACATATTTTAAATTTTGTGTTTACATATCCACTTATTAAGTTTACAACTTGGTCGAAATAAAAGCCTAACTTTTTTGGTTGTTTAAAACCTATTTTTGATTGAAAAAATATTTCAATTTTAAAACTTTTTTTATGAATTTATTACAGTTAGATATTAACAACTAATTAATATAGTAATTGACAATGGTTATTTGTAATTTTATAATCTGAATAAAATATAACTAAATTATGAAGATTTCTATAGGTAATGATCACGCAGGAACAGACTATAAACAAGTTATAGCTAAGCATTTAGAGGCACAAGGCATTGCTGTAACAAATTATGGCACAAACGAGAGGAACAGTGTAGATTATCCAGATTTTGTACACCCAGTTGCTAATGATGTAGAAGGCCATAAAGTTGATTTTGGAATTCTTATTTGTGGTAGTGGAAACGGCGTAAGCATGACCGCAAACAAGCATCAGGGGGTTAGAGCTGCTTTATGTTGGACCAAAGAAATTGCAGTTTTAGCGAGACAACACAATAACGCAAATGTGATTTGTATACCCGCTAGATTTACCTCAAACCAGCAAGCTCTAGATATGGTTGATATATTTTTAAATACCGCTTTTGAAGGAGGTCGCCATCAAAATAGAGTAGATAAAATCCCATTAAAGTGCTAAATGACCCATTTACATCACCACTCACACTCTCATAAAACCACAAAAGATAGAAATCTTTTAATTTCTATTTTATTAAATGTTATTATTACCGCCGCTCAAATTGTTGGTGGATTAGTATCTGGTAGCTTAGCTTTATTGAGTGATGCACTCCATAATTTAAGTGATGTAATTTCTCTTATAGTAAGCTATGTAGCTTCAAAATTAGCAAAACAAAAAGCATCCTTACATAGAACATTTGGTTACAAACGGGCAGAAATTCTTGCAGCTTTTATTAATGCCTCAACTTTAGTTATTGTTGCCATCTTATTAATTATTGAGGCTGTAGATCGCTTTCAGCATCCTAAGATAATTGAATCCAATTTGGTAATTTGGTTATCATTAATTGCTATAGTTGCTAATGGGGCCAGCGTTTTACTTTTAAAAAAGGACTCTAAAAATAATATCAATATAAAATCTGCATACCTGCACCTTTTTACCGATATGATGGCTAGTGTGGCCGTGTTAATAGGTGGCTTATTGATGAAATTTTATCAGGTTTATTGGGTAGATAGTGTACTGACCTTATTAATTGCACTGTATTTAATTATAGTGGGTTATAATTTGCTTAAAACTTCCACAAAAATATTAATGCTGTTTACACCAGACCATATAAATATTAAAGATGTGGTTAGGGAAGTTAATAAATTGCCTAAAGTGAATAGATTACATCATGTCCATATTTGGGGCTTAAATGATGATGAATTTCATTTGGAAGCCCATCTTGATTTTACAGAAGACATTACTCTTTTGGAATTTAATAAAATTTTGCATCAAATTGAAGCACTTTTACATGATGAATTTCAAATCAATCATGTCACGATTCAACCCGAATTCAATAAAAAGGACCCTAAAGAAATCATTGTTCAAGACTAATGCTGAAAATTACTGTCAAAACATTTAAAGAATTGACCACTCAAGAACTGTATAGTTTATTGCAGTTGCGCAGTGAAGTTTTCGTTGTAGAACAAAATTGTGTTTACCAAGACTTGGATGGAAAAGACCAAAAAGCACTCCATGTTTTGGGTTTTAAAGACCAAAAATTAGTGGCTTATACACGTATTTTTAAACCAGGAGATTATTTTGAATACGCCAGCATTGGACGGGTACTTGTCAGCCAAAAAGAAAGGCACTATAAATTTGGTTATACCATTATGAATGCATCAATAGAAGCCATAAATCAGCGCTTTAATGAAACCCAAATTAAAATCTCAGCACAATGCTATTTAAAAAAATTCTATAATGACTTAGGATTTAATGAGGCAGGTGAAAAATATCTCGAAGATGGCATCCCTCATGTAGCTATGATTAAACTGTAATTATTTAATTACCACTATTGGCATAGGTTATCAAAATCTCGACACGCCTGTCGTATTTAGGTTCTCCACCAAGCGGAAATTTTCTTCTCATACCAACATATTTCATGCGTTTGGGGCTCACCCCTTTTTTAACCAGATAATCATAGACAAATTTAGCCCTAGCCACGGATAAATTACGCTGTTTTGTTTTTCTATCTATGGCGTCTCTACTGTTTTGAGTACAGCACACATGGCCTTGAATGGTAAAATAAACATCTTCGCGCGACACCAAAATTTTAGCAACATCCTCGAGCGTAGTTTTAGATTGTTCAAGAATATCACTATAGCCAGTTTGAAATAAGATATTATCCATTTTAAATTTATCACCAGCTTTAAGCTCTCCTTTTAAAAGGGTGGTGATATCTTTTTTTTCAGGTATAACTTCAACTCTTGGAGGGAAAAAGGGTTTTACAATAATTTGGACTTTACGGTTTAAGCTTCTTGCTTCATCAATCTTTTGTTTTTCCACTAATTTTATCAGCAACTCCCCTTTTCCATCAACATTAGTAATGATGGTTTCGTCGAACTCATTATTTGAAAAAATCTCCTTAATGGCATTTGCGCGATTTTGAGACAATACCATATTATATGAAACACTTCCCCGATCGTCTGTAAAGCCATAAATAGATATTTTTTCAATATCCATTTTTTCTATGTCAGCCAAAAACAATAACAACCTATTGTGTTCAGCTGGGCTCATCTCAAATTTATCAGTATCAAAATACACCTCATGTTTTAACTCATTTTGAGCTAATATCGATTGAGATGCCAGAAGAAAATAAATCAAGAATCTTTTCATGAGATGATTAAAATCAGATTTAAATATAAGTCAATTTCAATTTTTTATAAAGAAAACCACTAAGGTTGTTTAAAAAAAGTAGAATATTTAATTGGACTATTAAGAATTTCAGCACCTTTTTGAATTTCAGGATTGTGAGATAGATAGTATTCATAAAGCCCCTCTCTGTAAAAATAACGCTTAATAATCTCATCTGAAAGCAGAGACACCAATTGTGTCTTATTATCATCAATTGCCTTGGTTTTGTAATTTTTTAAGGTACTTAACATGGTGTTATACTCGGTATCGATTTCTGAAACAATTTTTTCATCAATAGCAACCTGTAATGCATCATCGAAGGCTTTTTCTGTTTTGGTTTCAAAATTGAATTTTCGACTTTTTAAAAAGTTTTTAAAATCATTAAAATCGGCATCACTAAAATTAAAGCTAGACAACTCCGTTATTTTGTTGTCGTAATAATATTTAGTAGCATAATCAAAAATCAAATTCTCATTTAAAATAGCCTTTGTAATGGCGCTATAAATTGAGCTTTCCAATTCTAAATCGGGTTGTATACCACCACCATCATAAACGTTTCTACCTTTTTTGGTTTTAAATATATTGTAATTTTCTTTCTTAACACGAGTTGCTTTTCCATTCTCGTCTCTATGCCAATAATCTAATGCCTGGATACAACGTCCAGAAGGCGTGTAATACCTAGAAATAGTAATTTTCATTTGTGTACCATAAACCAAAGGCTTAGGTCTTTGTACCAAGCCCTTTCCAAAGCTTCTGGCTCCCACAATAACTGCCCGATCTAAATCCTGCAATGCCCCAGAGACAATCTCGCTTGCCGATGCGCTTCGGCCATCAATTAAAACAACAAGAGGGATTTCTATATCTAAAGGCTCTCGTTGAGTATAATAGGTTTTGTTGTATTTTTTTACTTTGGACTTCGTGGTGACCACTAATTGGTTTTTTGGCACAAAAATGTTCACTACGTTAACAGCTTCACTTAATAAACCTCCTGGATTCCCTCTCAAATCCAAAATCAACCGTTTTGCACCTTGATTTTTTAAAGCTCTTACAGCGTTGCTGGTTTCGGACGACGACTTTTCATTAAATTGTCGCAACACCACATACCCCGTCTTGTCATCAACCATCGAATAATGTGGCACAGCATGGATTTCTACTTCCTCACGTTTAATCGTTGCCGTGTTAGTTTTTCCTTGTCTTACATAGGTGACATCGACCTTAGTCCCAGCAGCACCTTGCAATAAGTTTCCAGCATCATCCTTAAAATCGGCAACCACAACATTTTCAATTTTAATGATTTCGTCACCGGCTTTTAATCCCGCTTTATCAGCCGGATATCCTTTATAGGGTTCGACCACAACAAGTTTGTCTTTTAGGGTCAAAACACTGGCTCCAATACCTGTATAATCCCCCGTATTATTTATTCTAGCGGCCTCCACATCTTGCTCATTCATAAAGTTGGTATAGGGGTCTAAGTCGCTGAGCATACTTTTTATAGCAGTATTCATTAAATCCCCAGGATTGGTTTCGTCAACATAATTCATGTTGAGTTCCTTAAACATGGTGGTAAAAATTTCAATTTGTTTGGCAACTTCAAAAAAATCACTTTTGAAAGCTGTTCCTGTAAGAAATAATGATAAAATCAGTACGGGAATTATTATTTTATTTTGGAGTAGTTTTTTCATTTGGCTCAATTTTTATCTTTTGAAATCTTCTCAAGAAAAGTTGAAAACAATATTTTTAACTTAGAATTTACCGAATCAAAATCCGCTGCATCTTTACCAATGTACAAAATCATTAACGCATAAGATGTTGTAATGTTGTTAAAATATTCTGGTTTGTTGAGCCTGTAAGCCTCTCTTAAAAGGCGTTTAATACGATTTCTGTCTACGGCCTTTTTAAAATTTCGTTTGCTTGCCGACACTCCAGTTTTTATTTTAGACCCGTCCTCAAATGTGGTCTGCAAATACAACATCCGCAATGGAAAAACAGTGATAGATTTTCCTTCAAGAAATAATTTCTCAATATGTTTTTGGCTTTTGAGCTTCTCTTTTTTTGGAAATGTGTACTTCATGTTACGCCAAAGGTAATGAGGTTTAGCCAATAAATAATCGGCTTTAATCCAAGTCTCTCAAATTGAAGCTTATTGGCTAATTTGTTTTGAAGCCAAGATCAAAGCATTGTACAGATTTACAATTTTACCCGATTTTGATAGATCATTAAAAGGCACTAAATGATTAGGCTCACTTCCTACCCCAACTTTCGTATTCAATAACAAGCCAGAATCCATAATAATGTGCTTTACTTGTGATGCGGTTAAAGTTGGATATTGTGATCTTATTATTGCGGCAATGCCCGCAACCGCAGGAGCAGCCATGGAGGTTCCATTAAAAGATTTGTAACTATTGTTGGGAACCGTAGAATAAATGTCTGAACCGGGCGCAAAAACATCTACATTTATTTTTCCATAATTGGAATAGTCTGCAACCATTTGTGGCCCGTAAACTGGTGTAATTGCTCCAACAGTTAAATAATTATCAGCAATCTCTGGGCCATTGTTGGTCTGGTCATTCGGGTAATTTGCTTTTTGATCTAAATCAAGACTTTCATTACCGGCGCCAGATACCAACAACACATCTTTTTGGGCCGCATATAGGATGGCTTCACGAACCCAATCACTGTGAGGTGAGAAGTATTTTCCAAAGCTCATGTTAACAACCCTCGCGCCGTTATCGGCGGCATATCGTATGGCCAAGGCCACGTCTTTATCATACTCATCACCGTTAGATACGACCCTTAAAGCCATTATTTTTACATTATTGGCTACACCATTTATTCCTTTATTGTTATGGCGTTCTGCGGCAATAATTCCCGCAACATGGGTTCCGTGGTCTTCATTATCAGCAATAGGTTTTACAATATTGTTTCCATAATCGGTATCGGATATATCATTTATATTGTCGCCGGTTTTTCTGCCTTTAAATTCTATATTTAAATTATAATTTAAGCGATCATTGATTTCTACCATATCCCCATCTAGCTGTTCCAAATCCATGTTTATTTGTGTTAAGCCTTCAGAGATTTCTTTTTTTGCAGCTTCGGCGGAGTTAAAATCAAGACCATAGATATAATTCATTATAGATATAGATTCTTGTAACTGAGGATCATTACCAGAAATAGCATGAACATCATCTTGTGAATATTCTTTTTTACCCAAATAGAGTGCTATTGTTTTATCTGCTGAAATTAATTTTTCGAGAAGCAGTTCATAATTTTTTTTATACTCTTGATATTGATTGATGAGTTTACTGTAGTTATTATTTAATTCGGTATATTTTTTAAATTCCTGTTCATATTCCTTTTCAGCTCTTGAATACTCAGGATTGATAGTATCATTTGTAGCCAAAAGCCTCACATATTCTAATTGTTCTTCATAAGCTTCACCTAGAAAATTCCAACCGTGAACATCATCAACATAGCCATTATGATCATCATCTATTCCATTGTTTGGAATTTCATTTGTGTTGGTCCAAATCACATTAGCTAAATCCTCATGGTCAATGTCAATTCCAGTGTCGATTACCGCAACAACCGTTGTTTGCCCCATTTTGTTTTTTATGATTTGGGTATAGGCCCTATTGACGCTCATGCCGGGAACCGTATCTTTAGCCAAATCTAAATAGCTCCAACTTTTTAATTCACTTTCTGATAATTCAGCAACTTTTGTAGGCACATTATCAACAATCTTTATGGGCGTTGTTAAAAGACGTGAACTACTACAACCGATAAGGGTTGTATAAATAAAAATAGAGCTAAGTAGTAATCTAAAAGAATATTTCATGGTGTGATTTGGGTTAATTTTAAAAAACGTCTTTGCAGGTTAAAGCTTCCTTAAGCCTTACCCCCTTTTCGGTAGGTTGAACAGTTATAATTTCGTTATGTGCATCATGCTCTAAAAACAAATAATAATTATTGCGAGCAGCAAGGTTTAAAAAGTGTTCTTTTTCACCTAAAGTTAGCAGGGGTCTCGTGTCATATCCCATTACAAAAGGGATGGGCAAGTGCCCTACCGTAGGTAACAAATCAGCCATAAAACAAACGGTATTACCTTTATATTGAATCATAGGAATCATTTGTTTGTCGGTATGCCCATTGGCAAAGAAAATATCGAATCCCAGTTCGCTCTTTTTTAATAGGTTATTTCCCGGAAGTGACACAAATTTGAGCTGAGCACTTTTTTCTATTGGGATAATGTTTTCTTCTAAAAACGATGCCTTTTCTCTTTTATTGGGTTTAGTAGCCCATTCCCAATGGTCTTCATTACTCCAATATAGGGCATTTTTAAATGCGGGCTCATAGCCTGTTCGGTCGTTGTTCCATTGGATACTTCCTCCGCAATGGTCAAAATGAAGATGCGTCATAAATACATCGGTAATATCATGACGATGAAACCCGTATTGCTTTAGGGACTTATCTATAGTATCATTTCCCCAGAGATGGTAGTAGCCAAAAAATTTATCACTCTGTTTGTTTCCCATTCCTGTATCAATTAAAATTAGCCGATTTCCATCTTCAATCAGTAAACTACGCGTGGCAATGTCAATCATATTATTGACGTCTGCAGGATTGGTTTTTTGCCATAACGATTTGGGCACCACTCCAAACATGGCACCTCCGTCTAGCTTAAAATTTCCACAATTTATGGGATATAACTTCATTGAAGCGAAGATAATAAATAGATTAGTACTTCATGAGTAGGTTAAGAAATAATTGGGATTTTTAAAAGTTGAATGCAAGAACCTTATTTTGGTAGAATTGCAAAAATTCTACCCTAGTATATCTATTAACTTTATATTACAAAACACATTATAACGCCCTTGAAACCATATAATAAACTTTATTAGGGTATGATTTATGGAATCTTGTCAACTCAAAAAAGAAAGACGGAATTCGAGAACTTCTTGCACTTGAATATAGGTAGATTCTCATAAAAATGGACTTAGTCAAGATCGGCTGATCTTAAAAAACCGGTAATATTCACTAACTTTACTTTTTTTAACTAACACTAAATACAAACATGTTAGAACTTGCTGGAATTATTATTTTGGGTATTATGGCTCAATGGGTGGCATGGAGACTTAAAATTCCAGCTATTTTACCTTTAATTTTAATCGGGTTACTGGTGGGTCCAATCGCCGCCGAATTTATAACTGAAGATAAAACAAAATGGATAGAGCCACAATGGAATGGGCACGAAGGATTATTTCCTGGCGAAAGCCTCTTTTATTTTGTATCACTGGCTATTAGCATTATCTTATTTGAGGGCGGTTTAACACTAAGAACGAAAGAAGTCAAACATGTTGGGCCGGTTATTACCAAACTTATTACAATTGGTTCTTTGGTTACTTTTTTCTGCGCTGCAATTGGAGCGCATTTTATTTTTTATTTAAGCTGGGAAATGTCTTTTCTCTTTTCAGCTTTAATTATTGTAACTGGACCCACAGTGATCACTCCAATTTTAAGAAATATTCCATTAAAAAAGGATGTTTCGGCTGTTTTGAAATGGGAAGGGATTTTAATTGATCCCATAGGAGCCTTAGTTGCCGTATTGGTATTTGAATTTATTAGTGTTGATGCCGGAACAGGGGGAGAATTTACTAAGACCGTATTTATTGAGTTTGGTAAAATTGTGCTTTTTGGCTCTAGTTTTGGGTTTACATTTGCTCACGCCCTAAACCTCTCAATTAATAAAAAATGGATTCCACACTACCTATTAAATGTGTTTACCCTAGCTTTAGTTTTGGGAGTTTTTGTATTATCTGACGCTTTTGCCCACGAATCGGGGCTATTAGCTGTTGTGGTTATGGGAATGGTTTTAGGAAACTCCAAATCTTCTTACTTAAAAGAACTTTTATACTTTAAGGAATCCTTAAGCGTATTGCTGATTTCCATCTTATTTATTTTGCTTGCAGCCAATATTAATTTTGAAGACCTATTGTTAGTTTACAATTGGAATGCTGCGATTTTATTTGGAATAGTTGTGTTTCTCATCCGGCCTATTGGCGTGTTTTTAAGCACTTATGGTTCTAAGTTAAAAATGAATGAGAAAATCTTTATCAGCTGGGTGGGCCCGCGAGGTATTGTTGCTGCTGGTATCGCTTCTTTATTTGGATTAAAGTTGGCCAAAAATGGCGTGCCTGGTGCAGAATACATCACCCCATTGGTTTTTATGATTGTACTGGGAACCGTTTTATTAAAC
Source organism: Flavobacteriaceae bacterium LMO-SS05 (assembly GCA_051814705.1). Classification (GTDB taxonomy): domain Bacteria; phylum Bacteroidota; class Bacteroidia; order Flavobacteriales; family Flavobacteriaceae; genus Geojedonia. The sequence continues at coordinate 581,649 of JBPWQW010000001.1, read as the reverse complement.
GCCACAACCGCAAGAATATTTGCCAAAATGCTAGGGGTGTTTTTAACTAAATCGGGTGGTATTTTAATTGTAGGGGCATCAAAAGTATCTCGAATCTTGGGACATTATTTAGAATCCAACGGCAGGCATGTGGTTTTAATCGACAGCAATTTAAGTAATATAAGTAAAGCTCATGAACTGAAATTGGAAGCGATAAACACGAACATTTATTCAGATAAATTAGCAGACAACATCGAACTAAATGATATTGGATATTTAATGGCTTTAACCGGGAATACCGACATCAACAAGTATGCAATTAATAAATTTAGCAAACATTTTGGTGAACACGGGGCGTTTAGATTGATTTCTTCGGATGAGATTAGTGACGAAAAAGAAAGTCCTAAGGAAGGGTTGTTTTCGCATACGGATGATTTTAATTCTTTAACTGAAGTTGCTAATAAATACCCATCAATTAATGAGATACAATTAACTGGGAAAACACATTACGCCGAATTGATCGAAATCATCAAAAAAGATAAATATATTGTACCTTTATTTTTAAAGGATAAGGAAGGTGAATTTCATATTATTTCTTCTTATAACAGTAATATGGATAAAATTGAAAAAGGATGGAATTTGGTTTATTTGGGTAAACGCTTAGGCTTAGACAAAGTTTAAGAATTCAAAAAAGGGTGCAATTTGTTAAATCCGTCATACAGCGAAAACGCTAATCAAACATAAACAGATGAAACAGATATTATTAATTCTTTTAGTAATTGTGGCTATTGTAATGGTTTATCTAGGCGCAAATATGGGAGCAAAACCACCTATTTTTACAGGGATTGGTTTTGTCATTATTGCGCTACTTTTTCTAGGCAAAACAAAAAAGGATTAATCATTTAGCTTTAGTACGGCCATAAAAGCTTGTTGGGGAATTTCTACATTTCCTACTTGCCTCATACGTTTTTTGCCTTTTTTCTGCTTTTCTAATAATTTACGCTTACGGGAGATATCACCACCATAACATTTTGCGGTTACATCTTTTCGAAGTGCCTTTATAGTTTCTCTAGAAATGATTTTTGCGCCAATCGCAGCCTGAATAGGAATATCAAATTGTTGACGCGGTATCAATTCTCTCAATTTTTCACACATTCTTTTTCCAATATTATGGGCGTTATCAGCATGAATTAGTGCGGAAAGTGCATCAACCGGTTGAGAGTTCAATAAGATATCCACACGAACTAATTTTGACACACGCATTCCTATAGGAGAATAATCAAAAGAAGCATAGCCCTTTGAAACAGTTTTTAACCGATCGTAAAAGTCAAAGACAATTTCGGCTAAAGGCATATCAAAATTCAATTCAACCCGTTCAGGTGTCAAATAAGTTTGATTGGTAATTTGTCCTCGTTTATCAATGCACAAGGACATAATGTTGCCAATAAAATCTGATTTTGTTATGATTGATGCTTTAATATAGGGTTCTTCAACACGATCCAAACCTGAAGGGTCGGGTAAGTCCGAAGGATTGTTTACAATAATGGGCTTGTCTACATCTTTACGTGTATAAGCGTTATACGATACGTTGGGAACTGTAGTAATGACAGTCATATCAAATTCGCGCTCCAACCGTTCTTGAATGATTTCCATATGGAGCATTCCTAAAAAGCCGCATCGAAAGCCAAAACCTAAGGCAGCCGAACTTTCAGGCGTAAAAACCAAAGAAGCGTCATTAAGCTGTAATTTTTCCATCGAATTTCGAAGCTCTTCGTAGTCCTCGGTCTCCACAGGATAGATGCCGGCAAAAACCATTGGCTTTACATCTTCAAAACCAGAAATGGCGTTTTTAGTTGGATTTTTGGCATCGGTAATGGTGTCTCCAACCTTTACTTCTTTAGCTTCTTTTATTCCTGTAATCAAATATCCAACATCCCCCGCTTTGATTTCATTTCTCGGAAATTGTTTTAATCTTAAAGTCCCAACCTCATCAGCATTATAGGTTTTTCCTGTAGCAATAAATTTAATAAGTTGGTTTTTTTTGATGGAACCATTTTTAACCCTAAAATAGGTTTCAACTCCCCTGAATGGGTTGTAAACGGAATCAAAAATCAAAGCCTGTAGCGGTTCATCTACATTTCCCTTTGGTGGCGGGATACGTTCAATGATCGCTGCTAGAATTTCCTCTATTCCTATCCCGGTTTTGGCACTTGCTGGTATGATTTCGGAAGGTTCACAACCTAGCAGATCTACGATATCATCAGTGACTTCTTCTGGATTGGCGCTAGGCAAATCTATTTTATTTAGTACCGGAATAATTTCCAAATCATTTTCTAAGGCCAAATACAAGTTTGAAATAGTTTGTGCCTGAATGCTTTGTGCTGCGTCAATAATGAGTAAAGCACCTTCGCAGGCTGCAATGGAGCGAGACACTTCATAAGAAAAATCGACATGGCCAGGAGTGTCTATAAGGTTTAAAACATATTGCTCACCTTTATAGGTATAGTCCATTTGTATGGCGTGAGACTTAATGGTGATGCCGCGCTCGCGCTCCAAATCCATATTGTCCAAGAGTTGATCCTGTTTTTCCCTATCGGTAACCGAGCCCGTAAAGTCCAACAGCCTGTCAGCCAGAGTGCTCTTACCGTGATCGATGTGCGCAATAATGCAAAAATTTCTAATGTGCTTCATAATGCTCGTTCTTCCAACTATAGATTTTGCAAATATAATTGATTTATTGAGCTTTAGGAGTTTTTATTTTTGCCTTACAAGAAAGCCCTAATTGAGGAAAAACCGTAACTAAAAGTCTAAAACAAATAGTATATTGCAGCATTATTAAATTAATAAAGCTTGAAATTTAAACCCCTTTTTTTTCTTTTCTGTTGTATTTCGGTTTTCGGTTTTAGCCAAGAGTTTTCTGTTTTTGGAAAAGTTGTGGACGAACAAGGTTCGCCAATTTCATTTGCTAATGTTCTTTTAATGACACAACAAGACTCTACAGCAATTACAGGAACTTCTACAGACGATCAGGGCATTTTTAGAATGAGCACATTTAATAAAAACAGCTATACTATTAAAATCAGTTTTATTGGGTATATAGAAGTTTTAAAGGCGATTTCTCTTGAAGGGGATTTAAATTTAGGAACAATTACCCTACAAGAAGAAACTCAAAGCCTCGAAGCTGTAACTCTAGTGTTTAAAAGGCCAACGCTTAAAAAAGAAGCCGATAGATTGGTTTTTAATGTTGAAAACTCAGCCTTGATTGAAGGAAATATGCTTCAGGTTTTAAAAAGCACTCCGGGGGTTATGGTTCTCAACAATACAATCTCAGTCAAAAATTCTACCCCGACCATTTATATTAATAACAAGAAAGTCAATATATCGGCTTCAGAATTAACGCAGCTATTGGAAAGCTCTTCAGCTAACGCCGTTAAATCTATAGAAGTCATTACTAATCCATCAGCAAAATACGATGCTTCCAGTGGTGTAGTTGTAAATATCGTCATGAGCAAAAACTTGGTAACGGGTTACAGAGGCAATGTTTTTGCTAACTACACACAGGGGGTATTTCCAATTTATAATGGTGGGACCAGCCATTTTTTTAAATCTGAAAAGATAAATTTTTATGCTAATTACAGTTATACGGATAGTAAAGTAAATAGAGACGATAGCGAAAACATCAATTATTTTGACGATAATCAAAATATTGATGAATATTGGCAATCCGAAACAAATAGAAATAAATGGACACAAACCCACACGTTTAACGTGAACTTTGACTATGCTATTAACAACAACAACACGTTGAGCCTATCGTCAAACATGTTATTGCTTCCCCATTACAAGTATAAAAAAGCTAACACCACTAACGTTTTTGATGCGGCAAAAAATTTAGATTTTTATTATGATTCAAACAATTTGGAACAGGATAAAAAACACAATTTAGGTTTTGACCTTGGTTTTGTACATCAATTTTCAAAAGGAGAACTATCACTAAATGCCCATTTCACAGATTACAATTATAAACAAAATCAAAATGTTGTCAGTAATTATTATGAAGACGATGGTTCATTTATAGAAACTACGGCTTTTAACACGATCAACAACCAAAACACCGAAATAATTGCGGGCAAGGTTGATTACCATTTACCTGTTAGTGATGCCGCTAGTTTTGAAACAGGAATAAAAACATCGCGTATAGAAACCAATAGCGCCACATCACAATATGATATTGTTAATGGACAAGAAGTTTTGGATGTTAATAATACCGACGATTTTGACTATAGAGAAGAGATTCAAGCTGCTTATGTTAACTATTCAAAAGGCTGGGAAAAATGGGATATTACATTAGGTCTAAGAGCAGAGCAAACCAATATTAAAAGCAAATCAATTTTTAATAACCAAACCAACACGCAAGATTACTTGGATTGGTTTCCTGCCGCAAGCGTAAGCTTTAAGCCTATTCAGAAACTTAGTCTTTACACCAACTACAAACGAAGTATTGAGAGACCCAATTATCAAAACTTAAATCCGTTTCGGTTTTTTTACAACGACAATAATGCATTTGTGGGAAATCCAAACTTGAAATCCATAATTACAGATCATATGGTTTTTGGGACGTCCATACTGGATCATTTTGTTTTAGAAGCTTATTATAAGAACATAAATAACAACATTTATGTCTTACCGAGGCAGGATAATACAACTAAGTCCTTGTTGTTTACACCTTTAAATTTTGATAAAACCATAGAGTATGGTTTTGATTTTGGAGTTAATTTTTATGCAGCAAAAGATTGGTCAATTTATTTTTTAACCTCGTTCTATAATATAGAAGACCAAACCGTTTTTGACGCTAATGTTGTTAACCAAAACCAATGGTCCAACTATAGCGTTTTGCAGAACAGTTTTACTTTTTTAAAGGACAGAAGCTTAAATGCAAACGTTACAGTATACTATGTTGGCAAGAATCTTCAGGGTTTTAGGATCGTTGAAGACCGATGGGTGTCGAGTTTTTCCATATCTAAATCCATAATGGGCAAAAAGGCAGTAATCTCGCTTGTGGCCGAAGACTTGTTTAACAGCCAAGATTACAATGATTCTACGCGGTATCTCAATCAATTTAGTTCTATTCGCACAAGCTTAGATAGCCGGCTTATCAAACTTGGATTTAGATATAATTTTGGGAACACCAACTTAAAAACTAATTCGCAGACCAAGGATATCAAAGAGCGCGAACGATTAAAAGAGAACAATTAATTTAATCGGCCCATTCGGCTAAAAACAAATTGGTATCGTGCCCACCGCCGTTATTTCGATTGGAAGAAAAAATAAGTTGTTTTCCGTCATTTGAAAACACAGGGAAAGCGTCAAAAGTTTCACTGTGGGTAATGCGTTCAAGGTTTTTACCGTCAAGATCTATCATATAAAGATTGAAAGGGAATCCTCTTTCGGCTTCAAAATTAGAAGAGAATAACACCCGTTTCCCATCAGGAAGAAAAAAGGGACTCCAATTAGCGCCCCCTAAATGCGTGAGTTGTCGCATATTGCTCCCATCGGCATCGCAAACATAAAGCTCCATTTCAGTAGGTTGCACCAAGCCTTGGACCAATAAATCCTTGTATTCTTTGATCTCGGCATCGGTTTTTGGGCGTGAAGATCTAAATATAAGTTTTGTCCCGTCTGGCGAAAAGAAGGCACCACCATCGTAGCCCAATTCAAAGGTGATTTGTTTTACATTGCTTCCGTCTAAATTCATAGTATACAAATCGATGTCTCCATTTCTAGTTGAAGTAAATACGATTTTATCACCCTTGGGCGATACGGTGGCCTCGGCGTCATAACCAGGTTCGTTTGTGAGTTGATTTACGATATTCCCTTTTAGATCGGCAACAAAAATATCGTAAGTATCATAAATTGGCCAGACATATTTGCCGTTTTGGCGTAAAGGGGTATCGGGACAATTTTCACTTCCTAAATGTGTAGAAGCATAAATAATATGTTCATTGTCTGGCAAAAAATAAGCACAAGTTGTTCGCCCTTTCCCCGTGCTAATCATTGGTGGGATTTGATTTTCAAATGTGTCGCCGGCATTCATTAAAAACATTTGGTCACAATCCACATTCCAAGCTTTATTATTAGATTGAAACACAATTTGCTTGTCGTCAAAACTCCAATAAGCCTCGGCATTGTCTCCTCCAAATGTAATTTGCTTGATCGATTTAAAATGGGTTTCTTCGGGAAAAATTAAAGTATCTTGGCTTGTTTCGATATTCGAAGTATTTGCAAGTGTAGACCTTTTATCGTTTTTGCACGATGTCATGATCAATACTGTGAAAGCGACAAGTTGTAAACGCGAGAGCATGGTAATAGATTAAGGGTTTAAATAAATGACAATTATTGCCTAATTTAGACCAAAAATAAGACTTTAAAACATGAACAAAATAGCAACACTCATTTTTTTTCTAGCGTTACTAGGGTGTAATACCAAAAATAAGACAGAAAATAAAATTAAGGAAGACGTCACTTTTTTAGCTGACGATAAACTTGAAGGCAGACAAACAGGAACATTAGGTGAAAAAAAAGCTGCTGAGTATATCGCGCAACGGTTTTCAGATTTGGGTCTTGAGGCGAAAGGGACAGATGGCTATTTTCAATCGTTTTCGTTTAAACCAAAAACCGATCCTCATCAAGAAGTCTCATATACCGTGATTGGAAACGATAGCACCCTTACCGGGACTAATGTTATGGGCTTTATAAACAATAAAGCACCCTATACAGTTATTATTGGGGCGCATTACGACCATTTAGGCTATGGCGCAGAAGGCTCCTTGTATAGAGGAGAAGAAAAGAAAATCCATAACGGAGCCGATGATAATGCAAGTGGTGTTGCCGTGATGCTCAATTTAGCCAGCAAACTAAAAAGCTTTAACAAAAGCAACAACTATTTGTTAATGGCATTTTCTGGAGAAGAAATGGGCCTATTAGGCTCTAATTATTTTACAAAAAATGCAACTTTGGACATCACAAAGATGAACTATATGCTTAATATGGATATGGTAGGGCGTTTAAAACAGGATAGCACTTTGGCTGTTTATGGTGTTGGAACTTCACCAATTTTGAAACAAGTTGTCAACTCTAGTAATTCACGATTTAAAATTATTGAAAATGAATCAGGCGTTGGACCTTCTGACCACACGTCGTTTTATAATAGTGAAATTCCTGTATTGCATTTTTTTACTGGACAACATGAAGATTACCACAAACCTTCAGACGATTCTGAAAAGCTGAATTACGAAGGCATGGAGGCTATTTCGAATTATATTTTTGAAATTATTACAGAACTGGATGACGATGGGAAGCTAGCTTTTAAAAAGACTAAAAATGAAAGCGAAGACCTTCCGCGTTTTAAAGTAGGTTTGGGAGTCATCCCCGATTATTTATTTGACGGTAAAGGCATGCGTATTGATGGTATAAGTGAAGATAAACCAGCACAAAAAGCGGGTCTTCAAAAAGGAGATATTGTGATTAAACTCGGAGATAGCACGGTTGTTGATATGATGAGTTATATGCGAGCGTTGTCTTCTTTTGAAATAGGAGACTTAACAAAAGTAATTGTAGAACGAAACGGATCTAAAGTTGAGGTTGAAATTGAATTTTAAGTGAAATCATCTTTTTTTAATACTTTTGCAAACCAAAAATGAATTTTTGATCAAAATAGGCAACATACAACTACAAGATTTCCCATTGCTATTAGCACCAATGGAAGATGTGAGCGACCCACCTTTTCGCGCCTTATGTAAAGAACAAGGGGCTGATGTGGTCTATACCGAATTTGTCTCAAGTGAAGGCTTGATTAGAAATGCGGCCAAAAGCGTCATGAAACTTGATATTTATGAAAAGGAGCGCCCAGTTGGGATTCAAATTTTTGGAGCCAATTTAGAAAGCATGCTCCAGACCATTGATATTGTTGAAAGATCCAACCCCGATATTATCGATATTAACTTTGGCTGCCCTGTAAAAAAAGTGGTAAGTAAAGGAGCAGGAGCAGGTATCTTAAAAGATATTTGTTTAATGGAACAACTTACCGCCGAAATGGTTAAGCGTACCAACTTACCTATAACCGTAAAAACACGTTTAGGGTGGGATCACGATTCCATTAAAATTGTTGAGGTTGCCGAACGGCTGCAAGATGTAGGCTGTAAGGCTATCGCCATTCATGGGCGTACTCGCGCCCAAATGTATAAAGGAGAAGCCGATTGGAAGTGGATAGCTGAGGTTAAAAATAATCCGCGAATGCATATTCCTGTTTTTGGAAATGGCGATGTGGACACTCCTGAAAAAGCTATGGAAATGAGGGATTTATATGGACTTGATGGCGCGATGATTGGTCGAGCGAGCATAGGGAACCCTTGGTTTTTTAAACAAGTGAAGCATTACTTTAAAACCGGAGAACATCTTGAGCCTATTTCGTTGGAAGAGCGCGTTGAGGCTGCTCGCAGACACTTGCAAATGGCCATCGCTTGGAAAGGAGAAAATCTTGGTGTTTTTGAAACCAGGCGACATTATACCAATTATTTTAAAGGCATTCCAAACTTTAAGGAATACAGAACAAAAATGGTAACCAGTGACAAAGCCAGTGATGTATTTGAGGCTTTTGATGAGGTTTTGGAGGTGTTTACGGATTATCAGTTTGTTTAAAAACTAATGCTTCACCAATGTTTTGTTAATTCTGCTAGAAGCAATTTTTGAAGCGACGATACCTAAAATTCCTATCGTTAAAAAAACAATAACAAAATTTATCATTTTAATAGTAACTGGATAGGGCAATGATGGCGTAATCATGACCAAATCAAAGTGTTGTTGCAATACTATAACAACTAACCCTATAAATAAGCCAATAGCACCACCAATAAGTGTCATTAAACTCCCCTGTAAAAAGAAAATACGCTTAATATCGTCGGTGGTTGATCCTAAATTGAATAAGGTGTGCAATGACTCTTTTTTGTCTAATATCATCATGATCAGTGAGCCAATAACATTGAACAATGCAATAATCAGTACTAAAGTAAAAATGAGATAAACCACGATGTTTTCTGTATTTAACATTTTGTAGAGCGCACTATTGAGTTGCATTTTATTTTTAACCTCAATCTGGTCGCCTAAAATGCCATGAATGGTTTCTTTTATAAGCTTTTCGTTTGCGTTGTCTTTAAGTTTTAATTCGACCGAAGTAAACTGTTCAGGACCGAAATTTAGCAAATAGCGGGCGGTTTCTATATTAGCATAGACATATTCATTGTTTAGTTCTTCATTTATATCAAAAATCCCCACGTTGGAGGCTTCAACACTATTAAAGATGCTTCTTACAGAACTGATCTGGCCCTTTCCAGGTTTAGGAACATAAATAGTCAAACTTTTAGCATAATCCAAAACGCCAAAGGACAAATCGTAAGCAACACCACCACCGGCGACGACTTGACCCAAGCCTTCTCCTAACCAATTCCCTTGTACGATCATTGAGTCAATATCTGTGACATGAGTATAGTTGTCATCGACACCTTTTATAGTTGCCAATTTTTTCTTGCCATCAAATTCAAGTATGACACGCTCTTCAATAATTTTTGAAAGCGATGAAACCCCTTCAATATTTTTAAGAGAAAAATTTGCCTCATCTGATAGTAAAAAGGACTTGCCTTCAACGGGAACAATTTTTAAGTCGGGATCAACAAAAGATGAAAATTCTAGGCTAAAATCTTTTAATCCTGCAAACCCAGATAAAACAATAAACAACGCCGCTGAAGCGATAACAAGTCCCAGCGCAGCGATATTGGTCATAATGTTTATGGCATTATTACTGCTTTTGGAAAACAAATATCGTTTTGCGATGTAAAGCGGAAAATTCAATTAGGATTTTTTTCGTTTATCAAGTAACTTAGGATCTACAATTGGGTTGTCTTCGCCCTTTAATGATTTTTCAATACCATCGATATACTCCAAAGAGCCATCAATGAAAAATTGAAGATTAGGCATTCTACGCAATTGGTGTTTAGTGCGCTGGGCCAATTCATGTCTGATCAACGGGGTGTTAGAACGAATACCCTTTAGAAGTTCTTCACCTTCTTTATTTGGAAAAATACTTAAATACACCTTGGCGATTGATAAATCGGAAGTAACATTTACCTTGCTTACCGAAATAATGACGCCTTTAAGGCCACCACGTGTAGCAGCTCCTTGTAGCACTTCAACTAGGTCTTGTTGTAAAATTCCGCCAATTTTTTTCTGTCTGTTACTTTCCATAAGGCAAAAATAGACGATATTTAAGGATTATCTTATTTTTGGATTCATAAAATTAAGACATTAAGACATTTAAATTCAATATATGAAGAAAATTGAGCATATTGGAATTGCTGTAAAAGATTTGAAAACCTCTAACAAAATTTTTGAATCCTTGTTTGGAGAAAGTCACTACAAAACTGAAATGGTTGAAAGCGAGCACGTAATCACCTCTTTTTTTAAGTCCGGTCCAAATAAAATTGAATTGTTGCAGGCTACAGATGAAAATAGCCCAATCGCTAAATTTATAGATAAAAAGGGAGAAGGAATCCACCATATTGCATTTGCTGTTGATGATATTGAAAGTGAAATAAAACGGTTGAAAGCAGAAGGGTTTGTACTTATAAATGAAAGCCCTAAACAAGGGGCAGACAATAAACGCGTTGTTTTTCTACACCCCAAAACTACAAACGGGGTTCTTATTGAGCTATGTCAAGAGATTTCTTTAAAGGAGGGAAAACGTTTGTAGAGTTGTAAAAATAATATTAAATTCGCAGCCAATTTCGGTCCCATAGCTCAGTTGGTTAGAGCACCTGACTCATAATCAGGTGGTCCTTGGTTCGAGCCCAAGTGGGACCACAAATTTAATCCGCAGAACGTTAAATATCAACGGTTTGCGGATTTTAGTTTTTTAAAGGGTTCGACACAGGGAACGTCTTATTTGGCCAAATAAATGATTTGATGAAAATATTATTGTTTCACCTCAATAATACTGATAGCATAACCTCCACCTTCAACACTTTTTAAACTAATTTTGGATTTTGAAGTAACCTTTAGTTTTGTGATTTTATAGGATTGTGGATTGGTTTTGTAATTGGCATCTTCGCCATCTGAATAAATGGTGGCAAAATAGTTCTTGTTTTTATCCAAGAAGTCCAATTTAATTTCAGATACTCTCTCTTTTTTGCCAGTAACGTTTCCAACAAACCAATTTTCAGTTCCTTTTTCTTTTCGAGCAATGGTGATATAACTGCCCGGTTCAGCTTCTAAATACACACTTTTTTCCCAATCGATTCCGACATCTTTTATAAATTGAAAGGCGTCAAGAAACCGATTGTAATTTTCTGGTAAATCTGCAGCCATTTGAAGTGGACTGTACATCGTAACATAAAGAGCCAATTGATTGGCAATGGTGCTATTGACATGGGATGTGTTTTCAGGATTTAATTTACTGATGTCCATCTCAAAGATTCCCGGAGTATAGTCCATTGGGCCTCCAACTAATCTGGTAAATGGTAAAATAGTTACATGATTTGGTTTTGAGCCTCCAAAAGCTTGATATTCTGTACCTCTTGCGGATTCATTACCAATTAAATTGGGATAGGTTCTGGCGATTCCTGTTGGTCTCACAGCTTCATGAGCATTCACCATAATTTTATAATCGGCAGCTTTTTCTAGTGCATATTGATAATGATTCACCATCCATTGGCTGTAATGGTTTTCTCCTCTTGGAAGAATATTGCCAACATATCCACTTTTTACAGCATGGTAACCATGGTCTTTCATAAATTGATAGGCTTGGTCCAAATGCCGTTCATAATTCCGTACTGATGATGAAGTTTCGTGATGCATAATCATTTCCACACCTTTGGTTTTTGCGTAATCTTCAATACCTTCTAAATCGAAGTCTGGGTAAGGTGTTACAAAATCGAACACATAATCTTTAGAATGTCCAAACCAATCTTCCCATCCAATGTTCCAGCCTTCCACTAAAACACCATCAAATCCATTTTTAGAGGCAAAATCAATCAACTCCTTTACGTGCGCCGTGTTTGCACCATGTTTTCCATTCGGTTTAACTTTTGTATAATCGGTGACACCTAACTTTACTGCTTTCAAATCATCAGTATAGGCCCAAGTGCTTTTTCCTGTAATCATTTCCCACCAAACACCTACATATTTCATTGGTTTAATCCATGAGGTATCTTCTATTTTGCAAGGTTCGTTTAAATTATAGGTAATTCTTGAGGCCAAAATATCTCGAGCATCATCACTGACGATGATGGTTCGCCAAGGCGTCGTTGCTGGTGCGATCATATAAGGACCGTTGCCTTGAGCGTCGGGAGTCAACCAAGCATTGAACACATAATTTTTATCATCTAATTCGAGATGCATTGCTGAATAATCAATTAATGCTGCTTCATGTAAATTGATATACAACCCATCATCTGTTTTTAAGAGCAACGGCGTTTGAACTCCTGTTGGTGAAAATGACGTTTGGGATAAATTGGAGGTAATAGACTTGGCCATTAATGGTCTTATTTCTGAAAGGCGCGATTCAATATAATCATATTCTTGAGTGTCATAATCTCCAGGAATCCAAAAAGCCGTATGGTCATTGGTCATAGCAAATTGAGTCAATTCCTTTTCAATCACAAAATGTCCCAAATTAGGTTGTTCAGGGAACTCATATCTAAAACCCACACCATCATTAAAAACTCGAAATCTTATGTTCATAACTCGTTGCGACGGTTCTTGTTTCAGACGCACCACCAACTCATTGTAATGGTTTCTAATTTCACTTTCTTCTCCCCAAACAGGTTTCCAGGTTTCATCAAATGTCGAATTTTCTGTGTTCATAACTGAAAACCCGTTTTTTAAATCTTGATTATCATCTTTCATATGAAAACCCAATCGACTGGGTTTAATCACCTCTTTGTTTTTAAAAGTCATCTGATAGATTGGCACACCCTCATCGTTTAATGAGAAATTCAGCTGTATGTTTTTGTTTGGCGACTGTACTTGTTGGGCAAATACCTGAAGTGTAACGAAAAGAGACAGCGTTACTATGCTTAAAATTTGTTTTGTCATTTGTGGAATTGATTAATTGAAAATTGTGATTTCTGTTTCTGATTTAGTGTCTGGTAACCGAATCATCAAAAGTTGATTTTTCGCATCAAAGAAATAACTTATTTCCTTAAAATTGGAGTTGAGATGGTTTGAAATTTCATTCGTCCTTGATGGTTTTATTTTATTGTTATTGATTTCGATCGTTGTTGGGTTTGAAGCTGTATGGATTTTTAAAAGGAAATTTCTCTTATCCGTTTTAAACACATTCTGTTGCGGCTTGTTTATTTTAACCTTTAAACTGTTTTCAGCGGCTTGGATCTCAATTTTAGTAAGGGAATATTGATCTTCCTTATAGTTGTTGGTTTCGCCATCGTCCTCATAAAGATCAAAGGAAGTGCTTTTATCTGAGGGGAAAATTTCTAAAATGATTGGCGCATTTTCCATGGCACCTATAAAAGGCATGATTGGCGATTTTGGGATGATTGAACCCGTTTTTACAAACATGGGAATGGTTTCCAAAGTGACTGGGTAATCTATCGTTTTGCCTCCATTGTATTTCAGTGTTGGATTATTATAATCCATCCATTCACCTTTTGGAAGGTAAACGCTTCGTTGTTTTGCGCCTTTTTCTATAACTGGCGCTATCAAAAAGGCTTCTCCAAACATGAATTGATCATCAATTTTAAAGGCGTTTTCATCTTTTGGATATTCCAAAACCAGAGCTCTCATCATTGGTAGTCCTGTATCATAAGATTGACGTGCATAAGAATAAAGATAGGGTTGTAATTGATATTTTAATTCGATAGATGTTTTCGCTATTTTTTCTGCTGGCTCTCCAAATAGCCACGGTTCTACTGCATTATTCCCTTCGTGATGGGCACGACTCAATGGATTGAAAATCCCAAATTGCAACCATCTGACATAGAGTTCAGCAAATTCAGGGTAGTCTGTAATATCTCCACAATAACCAGAAATATCCGTTGTCCAAAACGGAATTAACCCCAAACCTGCCGATAAGCCTAAAGGAATTTGATTTGCCAAATTGGCCCAACCATCATTGACATCTTCACCATTGCCACTATCGCCCGACCAACCAAACGTGTAGCGCTGAAGACCTGCATAGGCAGCGCGTGTCATCTGAAAAACACGTTGATTTGGGTTGTGTTTTTCAAATTGTTCGGTCACCACTTTATCCCAAGTGAGGCCGTACACGTTATGAATTTCATCATGCATGCCCAAATAATGTCTCATATTTAAACGATCGGTACTTTCTTCATTGCTCCAAGCCGGCTCTCCCATATCGGTCCAAAATCCTTTGACACCATCATTAATGGGGATTTGTTGCAAATTTCCCCACCAATCGGCAGTTTCGGGTTTTGTGAAATCAACAACCCCAGCGTTACCACCCCAAGGCCAAGGCATATCATAAGCTGTTCCTGTTCTGATATCTGTTACGAAAAGACCTTTGGTATTCGCTTCTTCCCATTGTTTTTTTGTAGCTTGAGAAACAACGGGGTCTTGAGAAACAATCACTTTAAACCCATCATCGGCCAAGTCTGATAACATTTTTTTAGGATTATCATATTTCTCTTTAGCCCATTCAAAATTCTGGAGACCTTCAACCCAACCGATATCTTGATAGATGATGTCGCATGGAATATTTCGCTTTCTATATTCTTGCGCAATGTCTCTAGAAAGTTTTTCATTGGTTAAAAGCCCGCGACATTGTGACCATCCGAAAGCCCATTTGGGTGGCATAATCGGTTTGCCAGTTAATCTTGTATAGCTTTCAATAATCTCTTTGTAGTCTTTGCCGTAAAAGAAGTAATAAATGAAAGGACCGTCAGGTGATGAAAACGAAAAATAATCGTTCGATTCTTTACCAAAATCAAATTTTGTTTTGTACGTGTTATCAAAGAAAATTCCATAATTGTAACTGCTCATAAAAAATGGAATGCTTTTATAAAGCGGATCTTCTTTTACTGAATAACAGGGTTTATCGCTATTCCACATAATGTATGACTGTCCTCTTCTATCTAATGATCCTGTTTTTTCTCCCAAACCAAAGAAATGTTCATCGTTTCTTAACACTTTGGTTGTTTTGATTTCGGAACCATCCACAACATAGGGCTGTTCGTCTGTATCGCCCAAAATCAGTTTTTGATATTTATTAAAGATTTGAATTTTAAAAGGCGATTTAGTAATAACCACTCTTAAGTCTGCCGTGAAAATCTCGTAATTTGAAGCCGATTCGATCACATTGATTGAAAAATCTGGATCAAAATTTTCGTTGACGACAGCAAAAGACGCATTGGTCCTTTCGAAATTGCCTTTCGGTGAAAACCAAAATTTGATATTTTTTGAATTTAAAAAATTAAGTGAAATTTTAGCGCCTGATTCAAATGAAAACACAGCATGATTCTTTTCAACAGTATATCCTTTTATCTGACGGGAATTTTGAGACCAAACAGTTCCGGTCAAATGCATTATTAGAATACAGATAATTATTTTGAAAAATTTTATCATTGTCAATAGGATGTTAATTTGTTAAATAGACAGACATCTATGTTTTATATAGATGTCTTGACTAACTCGGCATTAAAATATAAAACAAGACACTGTTTTATTTGGACATACTGAATTGTTTTTCAAATATTATTGCGCTGTAATGGTGATGACTTCGGTATCCAGATTCACTCTAATTTCATAGTTTCCTGCTTGTCCAACTTGCAATTTCCATTTATTGTCAGGGCCATCGCAACCAAAAGTGTTGATGTAAGCCGTATTATAAATAGATTGATTGGGTACTGCTGCATTAATCCAGTCATCATCACACCAATTGCCCACAAATTTTGAAATTTTAAATTCTCCTGTTGGATTGTCTGCTCCCAATGCACCTAAAAATACATATTCGCCATTTTCATAGGTCATTGGACTTGGGTTATTGATATTCCAGCCATTCGGGCCACCATCTCCAATTAAATAAAGAGAGACTTTTTTAAAGGTTATCGTATTCTCAATGGTGTTGATTTTTATTTTGTATCGGCCTTTTGTAGCTTCCGTTACAATCCATTTATTATCTACATCACAACCTGAATTTTGCTCAACAGGACCACTTATTAGTTGTTGATTATCTACAGATGGTCGATACCATTCGCCACACCAATCGCCCAATGCGCCAGCAAAAATTTTAAAGTTACCAGGTGAAAGGGTTCCTTCATAACTAAATTCGATGGGGTTACTTGAGTTTTGAGTAAATGCTGCGGGAGAATCAATATTCCAGCCACTTTCTGATGCATCGCCAACAATCCAAAGCATTGGAAAAGGTGGTTCATCTGGATCCATTGGAATATAAGTTTTTATTTCGATTGTTTTATTCAAAAGATCGACGGTCACTCTATAATTATCTTCTGTTTCGATGTTCCATTGTAAATCATCCCCGCTGCCTCCTTCATTATATACAATTTTAGTCGCATCAGCTGCATCTTTGGTGTAAAAATCCTGGCACCAACAGCCTTCTTGATTCACTGCAAACTTAAAGTTTCCAGGGGTCAAAACACCTTCGTAAATAAATACACCTCTTTGTGAGTTAGAAGCAACCAATTCTGTTGCGCTTCCTATATTCCAACCATTTGGTGTGGCGTCTCCAACAATAAATAATTGCTCCGTAACTGGTTTAAAAGTTGTGGCTGTGAAATTGGTATTAGCCACTTGGATTGGTACTGATTCGTTGGTGATATTTGCTGTTATTCTCGCCGTTAACTCATAAGATTGATCTGTAGCCAAACCGTTATCTAATAGTACTTGATTGAGGTCTCCATAACTGATAGTATGAGAATAGGTGTTTTGAACATCTGACAAAAAAGTTACAATAGGATTTGAAAAATCATTAGACGCCAAATCGAGCTGTAATGTGTATTTTATAGCAGCTCCTGTATTTTGATTTGTTCCTGTGGACCAATTAAGAGTAATGTTATTGTTGAAAAACAGCTCTTCAAGTACAATATCATTATTAGAAACAGCAATTTGTAATGTATCTTGTGTGTCGAATGAATTATCCACTAAATTATCATTACAAGACAATAGGCAAACCATTATTAAAGAAAAAATGCCAATTGTAATCGTTTTAAACTTTCTATATGTTTTCATAATTCAATTTTTTAATATCCAGGATTTTGAGTGAGGTTAGGATTTCTATCGATTTCAATTTGAGGTACTGGAAACAAAAGATGTTTTTGTGCCGCATTGTTTTTACCAATGGAATGAAGAAAATCAAGTCCATATTGTCCATGGTCAACACGAATTAAATCAAACCATCTTTGACCTTCAAAAGCCAATTCCAATCGACGTTCTTTAAGAACCGCTTCTCTAAATTGCGCTTGACTTAACCCTGTCTGAATATCATCAAGCCCAGCCCTGTTTCTTACCATATTGAGATAGTCTTCGGCTTCACTGGTTTGCCCCAGTTCGTTTAATGCTTCTGCTTTCATCAATAAAACATCGGCATAACGCAATACTGGAAAATTCATTGGACTATTATCGTAACTTGAAATTACACTTAATGGCACTAAAAATTTTCGCACATTATAACCTGTATAAGAATATGCTGGGTCGTAGGCATGGCTATCGAAATTTGGACAACCATCGTATAAAACCGTCACATCTTTTCTCAAATCACTAGGTTCATACTGATTCATGAATTCTTGTGTTGGTTGATTCCAACCATAGGCTCCGCCTACAAAATTGGATCCTCTTGGCCCCATAAAAGGACTAGTCCATGAGGATTGATTTTCATTGCTCCAAAAACTATAGCCTCCATCAGAAGCATATTGAACCTCAAAAATGGATTCGATCGAGTTTTCGTTTTGAATATTAAAATTGTCATAATAATTAGTATTCAATGCATATCCAAGACCTTCCACCTGCGTGGCCATGTTGACGGCTTCTTGGTAATTATCAAGCGTGAGATATACCTTTGCCAACATCCCATAAGCAGCACCTTTAGATGCCCTGCCTATATCTTGTTGGCCGTATGCGGACTTTGGTGGCAATAATTGTGCAGCGTTTGTTAAATCACTAATAATCAAATCGTATACCTCACTTACCGGATTTCTTGATGGGAATAGATTATCGTCTGAGCTTAATGGCGTTGTAATAATTGGTACATCTCCAAAATAACGAGCCAAAATAAAGTAGTAATGTGCTCTTAAAAAATAGGCTTCACCCATTGAACGATTTTTGATATTCTCATCAATATCGAGAGTAGGTGCTGTTTGTAAAACAATGTTGGACATTAAAATTCCTGGCCAAGGTCCACGCCACAAATCCAATACACCAGCATTATCAGGTTGTACAATAAAATTTGACATATCCTGTGTTTCAATACCATCGGTTCCACCACCAGCTCCAACAATACTGTTGCCTGCCATAATATCGGAAGTCCACATTCTTAAGTTATACAATTTTGGCCATTGTAGAGGTTGATAGGCACCATTAACAACGGAGATTAATTCCTCTGCTGTTTGTGGATAATTTTCTGTATTAATGGTATCCAAAGGTTGCTTGTCTAAAAAGTCATTGCTGCAACCACTCAAGAAAAGCATTACGATTACAGCTATTAAATATTTTTGGTTTTTCATAATTCTATTTTTTAAAATCCTAAAGTTGCTCCTAGAGTGAATGTTCTTGTTATTGGATAAATATTATTATCAATTCCATTTGGCCCGACTTCGGGGTCAAACCCTGAATAATCTGTGATGGTAAATAAATTTTGTCCAGATACATATAGTTTTACTGAATTTAAAAATGTGTTTTTAAATTTCTCCGCAGGAAGAGTGTATGAAAAATTCACATTTTTCAATCTTAAATAGGATCCACCTTCTATGTATCTTGTAGATTGTCTATTATTATTGTTTGGATCACCAAACACAGCTCTTGGAACAGTATTGCTGGTTCCTGGACCTGTCCAACGATTTAACACAGCTGTAGATTGATTGGTAGTAACCGACATGTTCTCGGTATACAATCGATTGGCATTAAAAATATCATTGCCATAAACGCCTTGAAAGAAAATGCTCAAATCAAAATTGCCGAAGGTAAATGTATTGTTCAATGAGTAAGTGAATTTCGGATTTGGATTACCAATAAAAGTTCGATCATCATCATTGATAACACCATCGCTGTTTAAATCTTTAAATCGGATATCTCCAGGCGATGTGCTTGTTGCTGGATCGTTACCAGGAACCTGTAATGCATGATTATTGACTTCATCATGTGTTTGAAAGATGCCATCTTGCACAAACCCGTAAAACACATTGATGGGTTGACCTGGCTGTATTCTGCCCAAAGTATAATTCAAGCCGATGCTTCCAGTTGTTAATGGCGTAGCGCTATTAATATCGATGACTTCATTTTTATTATAAGCAAAGACTACATCTGTTGACCATTTAAAATTATTGCGATTTATATTATGAGTTGTAAGGACAGTTTCAACACCTTTATTCCTGATTTTACCCGCATTGATAAATGGAACGTAAATATCGGAGTATCCTGAAGTTACGGGAACTGTTTGTGGCACCAACATATCTTCTGTATTTTTCACATAGCCATCAACGGTTATATCCATGAAATTGTTGAATAATGTAGCATCGACACCAATATTAAATTGCTTTTGGGATTCCCATTTCACATTGGAATTTGGCAGAACAGTTGGTACAGCTGCAGTTACAAAAACACCGTTGAAATTATACAAATTGGTGTTGTAGGCAGAGGCAAAGGAGTAGTTCCCGATGTTTTGATTACCTGTTATTCCATATCCAACCCTCAATTTCAAATTATTAATGGTATTTGACTGTTGAAGAAATGCTTCTTCAGAAATTCTCCAAGCTGCCGATGCTGAAGGAAAGGTTCCGTATTTATTCCCATTTCCAAATCGTGAAGAGCCATCACGTCTAATCGTCGCTGTTAGATAATACTTGTTTTTATAATCGTATTGACCTCTTGCAAAATATGAGAAGATTGACCATTCAGAGCCGCTTCCATTGATGGTGGGTTGTAGCAATCCATTATTTAGAGTTTGAGTGCTTTCGCTAGGAAATCCTCGTACAGACCCATTGATAAACTTAAATTGATTTTCTTGAGCACTTGTGCCGACCATAGCCGTTACAGAACTTCCATTGTCGAATTCCTTATTAAAAGTGAGCGTATTATCCCAAACTAACGTAAGACTTTTATTGGAAGATTCTGACAAATAAGCATTTGGTGCCACATCTGAATCCCAACTATATGAAGGCGACCAGGTTCTGGTGTCCCAAAAGTTTGCCTCAACGCCTAGTAGGGTTTTGAATTTAAAATATTTTAAAAGCCCCAATTCTCCATAAACATTCCCTTGAAGATTGTAACCTTTAATGGTGTTTTCAACAATATTGGATTTGCCGATAGGGTTTTCTACATCACCAGAATAAATGGGCTGCCCAATGGAACCGGAGTAATTTCCGTTTTCTCGATATATAGGTTGTGTCGGTAGCGATAAAATGGCATTTTGGATATTGTTGTCTCCATTTTTCTTAAGGTCATAGTTCAATTTTAAACTGTTCCCGAATTTGAAATGCTCATTGACTTGTGTATCAGAATTAAATTGCATGATATATCTGGTGTACCCTGAATTGATAATGATGCCATCTTGGTCAAACACGTTTAGAGAAGTGAAAATATTGGATTTATCATTTCCCTGAGCATATGAAAGAGTTATATTGCTTTGACGTCCTGTTGTAAAAAAGGCATCTAACCAATCAGTACCCTCACCAAAAGAGGAGGGATTGGAAAAAGCAGGATTAGGAGTGAAACCACCATTTGTGAGCATTTCATTACTCAATGTGGCGAATTGTTCGGCGTTTAAAACATCAATAACATTGGTGGCTTGTTGAAAACTGGTAAATACATCAATATCAATAGTTCCTTTTCCTTTTTTTCCTCTTTTGGTGCTAATAATGATGACACCATTTGAGCCTCTGGCACCATAAATAGCAGTTGCCGAAGCATCTTTTAAAACCTGCAAAGATTCCACATCCTTCATGTTTACTTGGTTTAAACCACCATTCAACGGCATGCCATCTACTACAATGAGTGGATCATTATTACCAATCGTTCCAGTACCTCTAATCCTAAAGGTTGGATTATTTCCAGGTTGACCAGACGTAGTCACAGTAACACCAGCAGCTCTTCCTTGGATAGCGTCACCAATATTAGATGAAGGCTGCTTGCTAATATCGTTTAAAGAAACAGAGGAAACAGAACCCGTCAAATCCCTTTGTTTTGATTCGCCATAGCCAATAATTACAACCTCATTTAAGGCTGCAATATCTGGCTGCATTTTTACAGTCACAAATGTTTGATTGTTTTTTAAGGTTTGAGACAAATAACCAACATAGCTAATTTCTATTTGCGAATTACTATTCGTTACAGTAATTTCAAATTCACCATCAAAATTGGTTGTAGATCCATTAGATGTTCCAATTTCTACAATTGTAGCCCCAATTAAAGGTAATCCCAATTCGTCAGTAACTTTACCTTTCATTTCAAGTTCAGAACTTTTTTGTTGAGATACCATAATTAGTGGTATTAGGAAGAAACAAATTAATAAGGGGCAACTTTCCTTTAGCCGATCACGATTTAAAATTATTTTGTTCATATTTTGATTAGTTAAATTAAGGATGGGAATGCCATTGAATAACATTAAAGCAAACCTTTAAGCCAAAGAAACGATAAAATGGAGTCGAAAAAATGAAGTCAAATTTTTATATAGATAAAACGAGTGATTTTATCATTAAAAAGAATCATAAAATGCTTATAAATAATGATTTATATATTTTATTGAAAACATTTTTATATAGAAAGTAATTTGCTAAAAAACTGAATACCCAACATTATATTGTTAAATTGGTATAATTTTTAGACTTTAATTGTGGTAATATCAATCAGTTTTTGGTCAAAATTCTCATTTTCGATGATAGACATATTTCTGATTTTAGATTTGTAAGCATAAATGGAGTTGACAGAATATCCCAAAATTTGAGCAATTTTATCATTATGCTTTATGCCTAATCTTATCAAAGCAAAAATCCTTAATTCTTTATTAAGAATTTGTCCTTTTTTTAGTTGAACATGGTGCTCTGTTTTAATTAGGCTATTAAACTCCCTGATATAATTTGGGAAGAGTTGAATAAAAGCAGTATCAAAATTGTGCAATAATTTCTCTTTCTCTTTTTTTAAGTCATAACGAGATAATTGATAACTCGCCTTTTTGTAGTTCTCTAGTGCAAGGGTTTTTTTGATTTCAGAAGTGAGATCATTAAATTTTTCAAAAACATTGTCATATTCAGTGAAGAAAAACCCTAAATATTCTTCCTTGATTTTATTGGATTCGGAAAGGCGGTAATTTACTTTTTCAATTTCTATATTGCGTTTTTTCAATTGTTTGTTTACAATTAATAATTGAGAATGGGTTTCTTTTAAATTACTATGAGCTTTTGAAATGACTCTTCGCGCTTTTTGGAGTTTTTTGTATTGCATAAAAATTATGGAGGAAAAAAGAATCATAATAATTGAAAAAACAACAACACTTATGTATTGCCAATACAAACGTTTACGCTCTAGCTCAACATTCTTCACAATCTCTTCTTCAATTAATGGTAGTATGGCACCAACTTGAAGTTTCCTTTGTTGTGCTCCATAAAACTTAGCATCCTCATATGCCTTCTTAATAAGTGAAGAAGCAATTTTAAGTTTTTTGCTTTTAAATAATAACGCTGAAAGTTTAATGATTGCTAGTGACTCCTTTGTTGAGTTTTTAATATCTGAAATAGCGGCTTTTGCATAATGATATTCAGCTAAATCGAGCATATTTTGTTGCTGATAAATTTCACCCAAAACATAATTTGTCAATGCTTTTTCACCTAAATCTAATTTAGTGTTTAAAAGTGATTTTAAATTTTTGGCAGATGACTCTAATTCATTATTACTGAACTCATTGTAAGCAATCATAAAAATGTTAAAAAAACTTCCTTCTTCAGTGAGATTCAAAGTTTTTTCCCTGAAAAAGCGTGCGTATTCATTATATTTTTTACTAAAATCAGGCAGACTGCTATATTCGGCCATATCACTATAACACCTTCCGTATAAGCCATAATACATAGGTTTATCAATATCGCTAAGTGATGCTATTTTAATGCTTTGAAGATAGTCTAATGCTTCTTTATACATGCCAACGGATATGGCTATATCTGCCAAATTCAAATAAGCTTTACTTAGTAATGAAGAGTCGTTTACTTTTGAAGCAATTTCTTTTGTTTTTAGGCTATAGTAATAGGCTGAATCACTTTTAAATACTTTGTACTGATTGAATAAACGGTTATATAAATCAAAAAGCCCTTCAAGATTTTCCGAATCAAAATCACGCTCTTGAGCTTTCAGGATTTGAATACCATTGATTTTGGATCGATCATAGATGAGAGAAGAATCTAGTGTTTTTTGCAATTCTTGTATCTCTAATTTTTCTTGTGCTTGAAGATGTGTAATGAAACAAAAACTAAAGGTTAAGAAAGAAACCAAGACTTCATTTTTTTTGTTAAAAATATTTAAGATTGAAGCCCCCTTAAGAATGCAAATAATTATATTTTTGAACACCTTATATTGAAATATTAAAATCTTATACATTTAAAAATCGTTGGGGTCTAATTAGATGCATTGGTTATTTCCATAGGATTAAAAAAATAACAACATGCAGATGAATGGTTCTAAATTCAAATATATAATATTTATAATAATATTCTATAAAGTGAAGTAAATAAAGCAAATAGCGGCAGTATGTGTTCTAATAAAGTGTCACAAAAAGCAGACAAAAGCAAGTGGGACCACAATTAAAAACTAATCTTTCAAGAAATTGAAAGGTTTTTCGCTTTTATCTCCTTCATAATGTTAGAAAATTATGACGTGTTATTGCCAGCTGATTTGTTTTTAGATTCAATTTCAATACTACTATTTAATTTGTTTGACCAATTAAATACCGCTTTAAACGTGTTTTTTAGATAGGAGGATAATCTTTCTTTAACTTTGGTAAGTCATCCTCAATAATATTCATTAGGGCTTGGTATAATTAATCTTAATTTGTGATTTTTTTAACGCAAAATCCGATATCTTTGAAAATGTGGCTAAATGAAGTGTGAGTCGTATAAAACGCATTTCATCGATTATTATTGCATTTAAAAGATGTTTTTGTGCTTTTTTATTTTGAAGGCTCGCTTTTTTTTATACTTTTACAAATAAATCTTAAGGATATATTATAACAATATTGTTTTATAAATTGAGTTTTACAGATTGTAATTAATGTTCGTAAGAGATCATAAAAATTTTTGTTGACAGCTTAATTTAAATTTCTCAGCTAATAAACATGGGTTTTATTGACTTTTTTATGCTATAAGGGTTAAATGAGAATACAGAACAAGAAATATTTTGCCTCAATCTTATTTGTATTAATAAGTTTTGTATGCTATGCTCAAAGACCGGGTGACGGTAAAACGTTGCCACCACCCACTCCTATGGAACCACCACCACCACCACCAGGGTTGCCAATTGACGGAGCAATTCCCGTTTTAATGTTGGCGGCTCTATTTTACGGAGCTAGGAACAAGATGAAGTAATTAAATTCTGGACTCATAAAGTTTTTGAATATATTTTCCCAAGACGTCAAACTCAAGGTTTACCATAGTTCCTTCCTTTATCCATTTAAAATTTGTATGCTCAAAAGTATAAGGAATAATGGCAACCTTAAAGCTGTTGACACCAGAATCTACGACCGTTAAACTGACCCCATTAATAGTAATCGATCCTTTTTCAATGGTCATGTTTTTAGCGGAACTGTCATACTCAAACTTATAAACCCAGCTACCATTTTCATTTAAAATAGACTTACAAACACCGACTTGGTCAATATGGCCCTGAACAATATGGCCGTCTAGCCGATCACCTAACTTCATGGCCCGTTCTAGATTTACTTCATCGCCCAATTGCAAAGCGTTTAAGTTAGTTTTACTCAAGGTCTCTTTGATTGCTATAACCGTATATTCATTATTAATAATACCCGTAACGGTAAGACATACACCGTTGTGAGCTACGCTTTGGTCGATTTTTAATTCAGGACTAATTTTACTTTTAATCGTTATGGACAAATTACCGCCCTCCTGTTTTAAATGAGTAACCACTCCTAAATCTTCAATAATACCCGTAAACATAATGACAAATAATTGGTTAAATTTGCAATGATAAAATTACACACAAAAGAAAGCATATTAATGAAAAAAGAAGAAAAAATTAAAGTCGGAATTTCTGTTGGTGACTTAAACGGGATAGGAGCAGAGATTATTTTTAAGACTTTTGAGGACTCACGTATGCTTGAATTTTGCACTCCTGTAATTTTCGCATCTATTAAAACCATGTCGTTTTTCAAAAAACACTTTAAGAGTGAGATTAATTTTCACGGCATAAATGATGGAGACTCTATTGTTGATAGCAAAATAAATGTATTTAATGTTTGGAAAGAAAATGTTTCTATAGAATTTGGGAAAGAGGATCTTGCTATTGGTGCTTATGCGGTCAAATCGTTAGAAGCTGCAACACAAAAACTAAAGCAAGGCCTTGTTGATGTTTTGGTTACAGCCCCCATCAATAAACACAACATCCAATCCAACTCATTTAATTTCCCAGGTCATACCGATTATTTAGCGAAAGCTTTAGGTGGCAATAGTTTAATGTTTATGGTAACTGACGAGTTGAAAGTAGGATTGCTAACCGATCATGTCCCTGTAAAAGAAGCACCACAACAGATAACAGAGCAGCTTATTATCGGAAAAATTGAAACGATCTATAAGTCTTTAGTTGCAGACTTCAAAATCAATAAACCAAAAATAGCTGTTTTAGGAATTAACCCTCATGCCGGGGATAATGGGGTTATTGGTAAAGAAGATGACGAAGTCTTGCGACCAACCTTAGCTAAAATTAGAGAGTCTGGTAAATTGGTGTACGGGCCATATTCTGCCGATAGTTTTTTTGGATCTAATAATTATAAAAATTTTGATGCCGTTGTAGCTTCATACCACGATCAAGGCTTGATACCATTTAAAACAATCACATTTGGTCAAGGAGTTAACTATACAGCTGGGCTTAATAAAGTTAGAACTTCTCCCGATCACGGCACTGCTTATGATATTGCAGGTAAAGGGCAAGCTGATGAAAGCTCCTTTAAAGAGGCTGTTTTCATGGCGATTAAAATTTACAATAACAGGAATGAATATAGTGTGATTTCAAAAAACCCTCTCAAAAAGGCTTCAAAAAAATCATAAACATTTTTGTTAAAGAAGACTATAATATATATATATAATTTATATATTTGCAGGCTCAAAATGAATGTGAGCATGAAGCCCCTAAAAGAGTTTATCATACCGTTTATAGGTTTAAAATTAGGCAAGCATCATTTTGATTATCAAATTAATAAAGCGTTCTTTGAATATTTCGAGTATGATGATTTTAATGATGTAAATGTTACAACGCATTTAATTTTTGAAAAAAAAACAACGCTGTTAGAGCTTAACTTTAAGATTTCGGGAACTGTAAATGTTAATTGTGACATCTCTAACGAGCCTTACGACCAAAAAATAAAGGCAACCTTTGATTTGGTAGTAAAGTTTGGAGAAGATTATAATGATGAACTTGATGACATACTTATCATTCCTCATAGTGAATACGAAGTTAATGTAGCACAGTATATATATGAATTGATCGTATTATCTGTTCCTACTAAACGGATTCATCCAGGAGTTAAAGATGGTACATTACAATCAGACATACTTAAAAAACTAGAAGAATTAAGCCCCAAGGGGACTCAAGATAAAGAAAAAACAGACGAGGAAATTGATCCTCGATGGAATACATTAAAAAAACTATTAACGGATAAATAACATATAATGGCACATCCAAAAAGAAAAACATCTAAGACCAGAAGAGATAAAAGAAGAACTCACTACAAAGCTTCAGTATCTCAAATAGCAACATGTCCAACTACAGGAGAGGCACATCTTTACCATAGAGCACATTGGCATGAAGGCAAACTATATTATAGAGGCCAAGTGTTGATAGACAATTTGGAAAAAACAGAAAATTTAGCATAAATATTATGCACGCATATAGAAAAACGCTCATTAATGAGCGTTTTTTTATGATTAATTTCTCAAAGTCTTAAAAACAACTTAATTTGCACGAAATTTAAACAAAATTCAGTAAATTCATTATTATTTACTGAGTTTTGACGGTTTTTCGTTACTTTTTTGTAAAAACTAATAGCATAAATGGGTAAAATCACTGCAGCAATCACCGCCGTAGGGGGCTACGTGCCTGACTTCGTGTTGACAAATCAGATTTTGGAAACAATGGTTGAAACCAACGACGAATGGATCACAACCAGAACTGGAATTAAAGAACGAAGAATTTTAAAAGGAGAAGGCAAGGGCACCTCCTTTTTAGCTATTAATGCCGCAAAAGACCTGATCCAGAAAAAAGGAATTGACCCCAAAGATATAGAATTAGTAATTGTTGCAACTGCAACTCCAGACATGAAAGCTGCCTCTACCGCAGCTTTTACTGCCTCTAATATTGGTGCAGTAAATGCCTTTTCTTTTGATTTGGAGGCAGCCTGTTCTAGCTTTTTGTTTGGCATGTCTGTAGCGGCTAGATATATCGAGTCTGGTAAATATAAAAATGTCTTGCTTATTGGGGCAGATAAAAATTCCTCAATGATAAACTATAAAGACAGGGCAACATGTATTATTTTTGGAGATGGAGCAGGGGCTGTTTTGTTCGAACCTAATCATGAAGGAATTGGATTGCAAGACGAATACTTAAGAAGTGATGGAGATGGAAGAGAGTTTTTGCAAGCCACTTACGGGGGCTCATCATACCCCTCAACTGTTGAAGCCATTCAAGAAGGCAAGCATTTTGTGTTTCAAGAGGGAAAAACGGTTTTTAAAAATGCAGTTTACAATATGGCTGATGTTGCCGAAAAGATATTGGAAAGAAATAATCTAACCAAAAAAGACATAGCTTGGCTTGTGGCACACCAAGCAAACAAACGAATTATTGAAGCCACCGCTAGTAGGATTCAACTTGAAGAAGAAAAAGTAATGATGAATATTCAAAAGTATGGCAATACGACATCTGCTACTTTACCGTTACTTTTATATGACTATGAAAAACAATTAAAAAAAGGGGATAAATTAATTTTTGCCGCTTTTGGTGGAGGATTTGCCTGGGGATCGATTTATTTGACATGGGCGTATAATTCCTAACGAAAGATTTAACTAACTAAATTATTTAACTAATCTAATTATTATGGATATTAAGGAAATTCAAAACCTAATCAAGTTTGTAGCCAAATCGGGTGCAAGTGAGGTTAAATTAGAAATGGACGACATTAAGATTACCATTAAGACGGGTGGTGAAAGTCATGGAGAGGCTATAACATATGTTCAGCAAATCCCATCGGGAGCTCCAATGATGGCACAAGCACCAGTCGCATCTGTGTCCGACACTCCTATTGCAACACCAGCACCATCAAATGATGAGAATTCGAAATATATTACCGTAAAGTCACCAATTATTGGCACATTCTATCGCAAACCTTCTCCAGACAAACCTGTTTTTATTGAGGTTGGAAGCACTATAAAAGAAGGCGATGTCTTATGTGTAATTGAAGCCATGAAGTTGTTTAACGAAATTGAATCTGAAATTTCAGGTAAAATCGTTAAGATATTGGTTGACGATTCTTCTCCTGTAGAATTTGATCAACCTTTATTTTTAGTAGATCCATCATAAGCAAATTTTAAAATTCTAAACAACCAATCTAGATAGATTGAGCTTTTGAATTTGAGATTTTAAAATTTATATAGGTATGTTTAAAAAAATATTGATTGCCAATAGAGGAGAAATAGCACTACGTGTTATTAGAACTTGTAAAGAAATGGGCATTAAAACGGTAGCGGTTTATTCTACTGTTGATGCGGATAGTCTTCATGTTAAATTTGCCGACGAGGCCGTTTGTATTGGGCCCCCACCAAGTAGTGAATCCTATTTAAAAATGTCTAGCATTATATCTGCGGTTGAAATTACCAATGCAGATGCCATTCATCCTGGCTATGGCTTCTTGTCTGAAAATGCAAAATTTTCAAAAATATGTGAAGAGCACGGAATTAAATTTATTGGCGCTTCAGCAGAAATGATTTCAAAAATGGGTGATAAGGCTTCTGCCAAATCCACCATGAAGTCTGCAGGTGTGCCATGTGTTCCTGGAAGTGATGGAATCATTTCTAGTTTTGAAGAATGTGAGAAAGTCGCAAAGAAAATAGGATATCCTGTTATGCTTAAAGCAACAGCTGGAGGAGGTGGTAAAGGTATGCGCGCGGTTTGGAAACCAGAAAAATTGAGAGATTGCTGGGATTCGGCACGATATGAATCCAAAGCAGCATTTGGGAATGACGATATGTATATGGAAAAACTTATTGAAGAGCCACGCCATATCGAAATACAAATAGTTGGAGATTCAACAGGAAAGGCCTGCCATCTTTCAGAACGAGATTGTTCAATACAACGTCGTCATCAAAAATTAACAGAAGAAACACCTTCTCCATTTATGACCGATGAGTTACGCCAGAAAATGGGTGACGCGGCGGTGAAGGCGGCGGAATATATAAAATATGAAGGAGCTGGTACTATTGAATTCTTGGTAGATAAACACCGAAATTTCTACTTCATGGAGATGAATACTCGTATTCAAGTGGAGCACCCGATTACGGAACAAGTTATCGATTTCGATCTAATACGCGAACAAATCCTTGTAGCAGCGGGTGTGCCGATTTCGGGTAAAAACTATTTACCAAAATTACACGCTATAGAATGCAGAATTAACGCTGAAGACCCTTTTAATGATTTCCGCCCATCACCGGGAAGAATCACAACACTTCATGCGCCTGGTGGTCATGGCGTCCGTTTAGACACCCATGTTTATGCTGGGTATTCTATTCCCCCAAACTATGACTCCATGATTGCTAAATTGATTACTACAGCTCAAACACGAGAAGAAGCCATCAACAAAATGAAACGCGCTTTAGATGAGTTTGTAATTGAGGGTGTAAAAACCACTATCCCATTTCATAGGCAGCTTATGGAACATCCAGATTATTTGGCAGGAAACTATACTACCAAGTTTATGGAAGACTTTAAAATGGAACCAGAAGTTGAAGAATAAAATATAAACTCCGTCCAGATAACTATCTGAACGGAGTTTTTTTTAAGACCATTTTAATTTCCCCAAAGTCATATCAAAATCACTATTTTTACTCATACTAAAGCTTATCGTACTTGAATCTATCCTATTGGGAAATAAAATCTTGGTTTACCAACGTTGATTACACCATTGTTGGCAGTGGGATTGTGGGCTTAAATTGTGCACTAGATTTAAAAGAGCGCTTTCCAAAAGCTAATATTCTTGTTTTGGAAAGGGGCATGTTACCTCAGGGCGCAAGCACAAAAAATGCTGGATTTGCATGTTTTGGGAGTTTAAGTGAAATTATTGAAGATTTAAATTCACATACAGAAGATGAGGTTTTACAATTAATTGAAAAACGTGTAAACGGGTTGCAAATCCTCAGGACGATGTTGGGAGACAAAGCCATAAATTACCAACAGTTTGGAGGATATGAGTTGTTTGACAAAAATGATGAAACACTTTTTGAAACCTGTCTTTCAAAAAGAGAAACGATAAACTCGTTATTAAAACCAATTTTTCATAACGAGGTGTTTTTATTTAAACCCAATCAGCTTCAATTTCAAAATATTAATAATCAGTACGTCTATAATCAATTTGAAGGCCAAATCGATACGGGCAAGATGATGGAGACGTTACTATTAAAGGTTCAATCGAAAGGGATTAAAATACTTAACAATATTAATGTTGAATCCTTTTCAGAAAATAAAGGTTCGGTAACCGTAAAAACGGATCACTTTGAATTTAATACCTCAAAATTATTGATTGCCACCAATGGTTTTGCACGCCAATTATTGGAGGAGGAGGTAAAACCAGCCAGAGCCCAAGTATTGATAACAAAACCCATAAAAAATCTTCATCTAAAAGGAACCTTCCATTTAGACAAAGGCTTTTATTATTTTAGAAATATTGATGACAGAATTCTCTTTGGTGGTGGGCGAAACCTTGATTTTAAAGCTGAAGAGACTACTGACATGTCTCTAACAGAACGCATTCAAAATAAACTTGAAGATCTATTAAAAACGATTATATTACCAACAACACCATTTGAAATTGATCACCGATGGAGTGGAATTATGGGCGTTGGAAACCAAAAGAAAGCTATTGTCAAACAGATTTCAAATCATGTTTTTTGCGGTGTTAGATTGGGAGGAATGGGTGTTGCCATTGGGAGTTTAATTGGACAGGAACTGTCGAGATTAATCGATTGATATGATTAAAAAAGTCTTCAAATTTATTTTTAAAGGCCTTTTGTGGTTAATATTTTTATCCATCGCTCTTGTTATTGTATTTAAATGGCTACCTGTACCCATAACGCCTTTAATGGTTATAAGAACTTTTGAACAACCTAAACAAGAAAAAAATTATGGTTGGAAACACGATTGGGTTTCAATAGATAATATCTCCAAAAACTTGCAGCTTGCTGTCATATGTAGTGAAGACCAAAATTTTTTAAATCATCACGGATTTGATATTGAAGCGATAAAAAAGGCGATGGAAAACAATCAAAAAGGCCGTCGCGTAAAAGGCGCAAGCACTATTAGCCAACAGACCGCAAAAAATGTGTTTTTATGGCCACAGCGCAATTGGTTACGAAAGGGATTGGAAGCGTATTTTACGTTTCTAATAGAACTGACCTGGTCCAAAGAACGCATTATGGAAGTGTATTTAAACAGTATAGAAATGGGTAATGGTGTTTACGGAGCCGAGGCAGCTTCACAATACTGGTTTAAAAAACCGGCATCAAGACTATCACAACACGAGGCAGCAGCAATTGCAGCCATATTGCCCAACCCCAGAAGATATCGAGCAAATCCAGCTTCAAATTATATTCAGTCGAGAAAACAATGGATTGTCAGACAGATCTATTTTTTTGGACCTCTAAACTACGAAACCATTAAAGCGAAATAGGTTAAACAACCTTCAAGTAAATAACGGAATTTTTTTTAATTGCCGTATGATGTTCAAAATAGACCGAATTAGAGCCTAATACAGCTTCAATCAGGTAATTTTTTCCATTAAAATAAGAATGAGTTACCAATACTTTTAGGTCGGAATTTTCAACAACTTTAAGTTGATGGGCATATACAATTCCATGCGTGTCAAAAGTGTTAAATTCCCCAAAAAAAGAGGCTACCAATTCTGTTTGCGGATTGTTGTATAGTTGTTCAGGCTGGTCTTTGGCAATTATGCTCCCTTTATGCAAAACCAGCATGTTATTGGCATAGCCTAAAACATCATCTTTGTCGTGTGTGGCAACGATGCAGGCAATATTATTTTTTTTTAAATAGTTAAAAACATTTCTCCGTAACGATTGCTTTTTGAAGTTATCAATATGGCCAAAGGGCTCATCGAGTAACAAAATTTCGGGAGCCTTGGCTAAAGCACGTGCAATAGCTACGCTTTGTTTTTGACCACCACTTAAATATTTGACTTTCGTTTTGGCAAATGGTTCTAATTCTACAACCTGAATGAGTTCCTTAATGCGTGCTTTTTTTTCTTTGGGATAAAAATTTGAAAGATACTTTCCTATATTTTCTTCAACCGAAGTAAAAGGCATCAAATCAAATTCCTGAGCCACATATTTCATAAAGTCATGACCCGCAACAAGATTATAACTTGGGCCAAACAGTTCAATGTTTTTCCAGAAAATTTGTCCTTGGTTAGCATCCAATTCACCGTATATTAGTTTTAAAAGCGTACTTTTTCCTGAGCCACTTTCCCCAATAATAGACAGGTGTTCTCCAGCTTTAACCGAAAACGAAATGTGTTTTAAAACGGAAGTTTTATGGTATTGAAAAGAAAGATTTTTAACGTTTAACACAGTATTAAAATAGTATAAAAAAAATCGCCCTTTGTAAAGCGATTTTGATTAATATGATGAAAGCCAAAACAACTTTATACGAGATTGTTTTGGATTAAGTATTCTGCAATTTGAATAGTATTTGTTGCCGCTCCTTTACGCAGATTATCTGCCACAATCCACAAGTTTAAGGATTTGGGTTGTGAACCATCGCGTCTAATCCTGCCGACAAACACCTCATCTTTTTCATGTGCATAAATTGGCATAGGATACACATTCACGTCAATATTGTCCTGTACCACTACACCTGGAGTCTGACTTAAAATTTCACGCACTTTGGCGATATCAAAATCATTCTCAAACTCAATGTTAACGGCTTCGCTATGCCCACCAGAAGTCGGTATGCGCACAGCGGTGGCTGTGACCGCAATAGTGTTGTCGTCTAGAATTTTTTGGGTTTCACGTACAAGCTTCATTTCTTCTTTTGTGTAACCATTATCTTCAAACACATCACAATGGGGTATAGCGTTTCTGTTGATGGGGTAATGATACGCCATTTCGCCGTTAATTCCAGCAAGCTCGTTTTCCAACTGTTTTACTGCTTTTACTCCAGTTCCTGAAATAGATTGATAAGTTGAAACGACAATACGTTTTATTTTGTATTTAGCATGTAACGGCGCCAAAACCAAGACCATTTGTATGGTTGAACAATTTGGATTGGCAATGATTTTATCGTGTTTTGTAAGTTGAGCAGCATTAATTTCTGGAACGACCAATTTCTTGTCGATATCCATTCTCCAAGCGGATGAATTATCGATTACCGTCGTGCCTACTGCTGCGAACTTTGGTGCCCATTCTAAAGAGGTGCTTCCTCCAGCCGAAAACAATGCAATTTCTGGCTTCATGTTTACCGCATCAGAAAGACCAACAATAGTATAGTCCTTACCTTTAAACGTGATATTTTTGCCAATCGATTTTTCAGAAGCAACTGGAATTAACTCTGTTAGCGGAAAATTACGCTCTTCGAGAACTTTAAGCATGACGCCTCCAACAAGACCAGTTGCACCAACAACAGCTATTTTCATTAGTGTAAAAATTTAAATGGCAAATGTATATATAAATTCAATTGTTTGATGTGAAAAATTCGTAAAAAAACCGCCTCCTTTTTGAGAAGCGGTTAAAATTGAATATATAATGTAGCGGTTAGCTAAGTTTTACTTTTTTAAAGCATCCCTAATCTCTTTCAATAAATCTATTTCAGAGGGTCCAGCAGGAGCCGCAGGCGCCGGTGCTTCTTTTTTCTTCATTTTACCATAAGCTTTAATAATAACAAACATGACTAGGCCAACAATTAATAAATTAACCAAGGTATTAATCCAAGCCCCGTATCGGATTGCATTTTCGGCCACAGCGGCTATATCGCCATTAGCTGGTATCGCATCAGTAAGAATTATCTTCATGTTGGCAAAATCAACACCGCCAGAAAAATGCCCTACTACAGGCATAACAATGTCATTAACAAATCCGTTTACAACAAGTCCAACAGCACCCGCCATAATTACGGCGACGGCAAATTCAATAACATTGCCAGTCATGATAAAACTCTTAAATTCTTTTAGCATAATTAAATATTTTAGGTTAGTAATAGCCTAATATACGGAAAACCAGATAAATGTTAAAATTCTATTTAAAGATAACACGCTTCACACGTTGGGAGATGGCAGTTATAATTTCATAAGATATGGATTTAGTTGTGGTGGCTAAATCTTCGGCCGTTGGATTTTCCCCAAAAATAATAACTTCATCTCCTTCATTACATTCGATATCTGTAACATTAACCATGATCATATCCATACAAACATTACCTATAATTGGCGCTCTTTTTTTGTTAATTGTTACAAAACCCTTACCGTTTCCATATTGTCTACCAAGGCCATCAGCATGCCCAATAGGAATGGTCGCAGTTCTTTGAGAAGCATCACTTTTATAGGCTCGGTTGTATCCAACAGTTTCCCCTTTACTGATCTTATGAATTTGGGAAATAACCGATTTTAAGGTCGCAATGGGTTTGAGGTTTTTATTTTCTACTTTTGAATTACCATAACCATACAGTCCAATTCCACTTCTCACCATGTCAAAATGGGCTTCGGGGTAATTCAGTATTCCTGAAGTGTTGCAGATATGTAACATGGGCATATATCCAAAAAGAGCATCAAACTTTTTAGAGATCTTATCAAAGGTTTTTATTTGGGTTTGAGTGAATTCTTTTTCATTCAAATCCTCACTTGCTGCTAAATGGGAAAAGATGGATTTAACCTTTAAAGACTTAGAGAAGTTGAGTTGTTTATGTAAATAGTCTAGTTCATTTCCCTCGAACCCAAGCCGGTTTAATCCTGTATTAAATTTAATATGAATGGGGTATTCTGTTTGTTTTTCAGCAACAGATTGGAACGCTGCTAGTACTTTTGCATTATAGAGGCTTGGTTCCAATCGATATTCAATAAGAGCTTTAAAATTTATGGGCTGAGGGTGTAATACCACTATTGGTTTTGTAATCCCAGCTTTACGTAGCGCAACACCTTCGGGCACATAGGCAACTGCAAAATAATCTACCCCAAGGCCTTGCAGATGTTTTGAAATTTCAGAGGCATCACTGCCGTAGCCAAAAGCTTTGACAACTGCCAAAAGTTGTGTTTGAGTTTTTAGTTTTGACTTGAGATAGTTAAAATTGTGAGTTAAGGCATTTAAGTCAATCTCAAGAATGGTTTCTTGCGCTTTAGGCATTGGATTGTTTCTGTTTAGGAGCGATTTCTTCAGGGTCGTTAACTTTCATATTGCGCACTTTATCGCGAAGCATCGATTTGTAAAAGGCAGCCCTACTTAAGGGCTCATATTCTTCCACTTCACCAAGTAATACAATGGCATCGCTTTTAGCTTTTCTGTAGCTATATTGAGCCAAATTACCTGTTCGAGTACAAATAGCGTGTACTTTGGTCACATACTCAGCAGTGGCCATTAAATTAGGCATTGGGCCAAAAGGATTGCCTTTAAAGTCCATATCCAATCCAGCCACAATAACCCTCACGCCTTTATTAGCCAAATCGTTACAAACCCTCACGATTTCATCATCAAAAAACTGAGCTTCATCAATGCCAACCACATCGCAGCCATCGGCTAAAATGGGGATATTTGCTGCAGCAGGAACGGGCGTGGATCGAATTTCGTTGGCATCATGCGAGACCACTTTTTCTTCGTGATAGCGCACATCCATGGCGGGTTTAAAAATTTCAACTTTTTGCCTAGCGAATTGCGCACGCTTAAGTCTTCGGATTAATTCTTCAGTTTTACCAGAGAACATGGAGCCGCAAATAACCTCAATCCATCCGAATTGTTCTTTATGATTAACAGTATTTTCGAGAAACATTTTGTAATTTTGACACTATAACGAAGGCATTCTTCGTTTTGTATAAAGGTGACGTAAATTTATTAAAAATCATTAACCTATATAACATTAAATTCAAAAGTTATGAAGAAGAAATTGGAATCGGAACTAATGAGTATCGCTCATAGGATTCTAAAGCTTAAAGGACGAGAAGATGTTATTAAAATGCACGCAGAAGTTGCATTATTATATGAAAAATTATCCGTTTTAAAATTTGTGCATGATAATTTTGAAGGCGATATCCCAACTATTGGAAGTGACTCTTCATTTTTTGAAATGCTAGATGTCGCTTTTAACAATAAGGTAAGTGACAACATCGAAATTGAAGATAAAATTTATATCAATGTTGATGAAGTTGAAGACGATGATATTATGGAACCTGTGATGTCTAAAATTAAGGACATGGTTTCTCAAATGCCAGAAAACGATGAAGAGGTTGCCGAGGTCTTTGAAAAATCTACCCCAGAAAAACTGTACTATAAAAACAATTTGGAGGATATTACAGCCGGGTTTGAAGATGTACCCGTTTTTGAACCCATGTCAAAAAACACAACAAAAGCTCCATCAAAACAATCTCTTAACGACCGATTAAAACACGGGAGTTTAAACATTGGCTTGAATGATAAAATTGCTTTTACAAAGCATTTATTTGATGGGAAAATCGAAGATTATGAACGTGTTCTTTCACAAATCATCACCACAAATTCTTATGTGGAGGCTTCTCGGTTTATTAAGGATATTGTAAAACCAGATTACAACAACTGGAAAGGAAAAGAAGTATATGAAGAACGCTTAATGGAAATCATTCAAAGTAAATTTGATTAATGAGCAAACTGTATATTGTTCCTACTCCAATTGGTAACTTAAAAGACATAACCTACAGAGCCGTTGAGGTATTAAAATCGGTCGATTTAATTTTGGCCGAAGACACCCGAACTTCAGGAAAACTTCTTAAGCATTTTGAAATTGGCACTGTAATGCAATCCCACCACATGCACAATGAGCATAAAACCGTCGAAGGATTGATTAATAAACTAAAAAGTGGAACAAGCATGGCATTAATCAGCGATGCAGGTACGCCAGCGATTTCAGATCCAGGGTTTTTATTGACGAGAGCATGTATAGAAAACAATATTGAAGTGGATTGCCTCCCGGGAGCAACCGCCTTTGTACCAGCATTGGTCAATAGCGGTTTGCCAAACGATAAATTTGTGTTCGAAGGCTTTTTGCCAGTAAAAAAAGGGAGACAGACACGACTTCAGATTTTGGCCGAAGAATCTAGAACTATTATTTTTTACGAATCACCTCATAAATTAATTAAGACACTGACTAATTTCTGTGAATATTTTGGCAACGATAGGTCTGTTTCGGTATCCCGTGAAATGACCAAACTTTATGAAGAAACCGTTAGGGGAACCGTAAAGGAAGTGTTGGAACATTACACGTTGAAACCTCCAAAAGGGGAGATTGTCATTGTTGTAAGTGGGAAAAAATAGAAAATTTTATCATTCTGCCTCGATCCAGAGTATTCGGAATAGGTCAGAATAGCATCTAACCATTTAAAAAATGCAAGATTTACTTTTTAATATAAGGCAATGCACCATTTGTGAAAAACACTTACCGCTTGGTCCTCGCCCTATAATGTCGGCACATTCAAATTCTAAAATTGTAATTATTGGCCAAGCGCCAGGGGCAACTGTCCACAAAACAGGTATTCCTTGGGATGACCCCAGTGGCAAACAATTACGAAATTGGTTGGGTGTTACCGACGAAGTGTTTTATGATGAAACCAAAATAGCTTTGTTGCCAATGGGTTTTTGTTACCCGGGCAAGGGTAAAACAGGCGATTTGCCTCCAAGGCCCGAATGTGCACCACAATGGCACAATTTGGTACTAAAAGAAATGCCCAATATTAAATTGGTGATTTTAATTGGAGCCTATGCCCAAAACTATTATTTAAAAGATAAAGCAAAAAAAACACTGACAGATACAGTTGCAAATTATAAAGATTATTTACCCATGTATTTACCTTTACCACACCCCTCGCCGAGAAACCGATTTTGGTTAGCAAAAAACCCGTGGTTTGAGACTCAAGTTTTGCCTGAACTGAAAGGGATAGTGAAGGGGTTGATATGAGAAAATTTTGAATAAAATCTTTCCAAGCTAATTAGCAACCACTTTTTTGAGATTTAATACGAAGATTATAGATAATGGCTCAGCATATGGAATATTTTAATTTTAGTAGTATTTTTGAACTAGAAAACAAAAAATTGATATGGCTGATAAAATCACAACACATTGGAAAGGAAATATGGTATTTGAATCGGATAACCCAAGATGGCCATCGATCATGATGGATGCTTCAAAAGATTTTGGAGGCACCAATTCGGGTATGGCTCCTAAAGCCATGATGCTGTCATCACTGGCGGGATGTTCGGGACTTGACGTGGTTTCTGTTTTAAATAAAATGAAAGTAAAAATAGACGATTTTAAGATGGAAATTGTTGGAGAACTTACGGATGAGCACCCCAAATATTACCACTCTGTACTTGTGGACTACCATTTTTATGGAACAGACCTTAAGAAGGATAAAATAAAGAAAGCGGTAGATCTATCAGTTGAAAAGTACTGTGGGGTTATGGAAATGTTCCGAAGATTTGCCAATGTAAAAACGGCGATCCATTATCACAACAAATAAATTTTTAAAGTTTAAGTGCCCCAAACACTTCAAGTTAATAATTAATAGCAATAGTTTTCAATTTTCAAACGGAAGAGCACTTTAAGTACTTTGATTTAAAACTTTTATATGCGCTGGACGCTTAAACCAAAACCCAATCCTGAAAAAATAAAGGCTTTACAAGAAGCACTTCAAGTAGATGAACTAGTTGCCACTATGTTATTACAACGGGGCATTGAAACCTATGAGGACGCCAAAACTTTTTTCAGACCAAGTTTAAGCAATCTGCACGATCCCTTTTTAATGAAAGATATGGACAAAGCGGTTACCCGTATTGAACAGGCTATTTTAAAAGGTGAAAATATTTTAGTGTATGGCGATTATGATGTTGATGGCACAACATCAGTCGCTCTAATGTCTTCCTATTTAAAAACAAAAACACAGCAAGTCGCAACCTATATTCCCGATCGTTATGATGAAGGTTATGGGGTTTCATATAAAGGAATTGATTTTGCTCAAGACAACGATTTCTCATTGATTATTGCTTTGGACTGCGGCGTGAAGGCTGTAGAAAAAGTAGCATATGCCAAAGAAAAAGGAATTGACTTTATCATTTGTGATCATCATCGCCCGGGAAATGAATTGCCTCAAGCCGTTGCTGTTTTAGATCCAAAACGAGAGGCCTGTCAATACCCTTATAAAGAGCTTTGTGGTTGCGGTG
Organism: Flavobacteriaceae bacterium LMO-SS05; assembly: GCA_051814705.1. Classification (GTDB taxonomy): domain Bacteria; phylum Bacteroidota; class Bacteroidia; order Flavobacteriales; family Flavobacteriaceae; genus Geojedonia. The sequence goes on along the minus strand of JBPWQW010000001.1, from coordinate 541,540 downwards.
TTGGCTTCAAGCTTATCCAAGCCCTAGCTTCAAAAGAAGGTAAATCAATTGAAGATTTAGTAGAATATCTCGATTTGGTAGCCACAGCAATTGGAGCAGATATTGTCCCCATTACAGGAGAAAATAGAACATTGGCATATTTTGGACTTCAAATCATAAATACCAATCCAAGACCCGGAATCCAAGCCATCATAGAACAAATCAAAAAGCAAGAACTCACGATCACCGATGTAGTGTTTATAGTAGCGCCTCGTATCAATGCCGCAGGGCGCATGAAACACGGTAACTACGCCGTTAACCTTTTAACCGAAACGGATGATAATCTAGCCGTTAAATACGCTCAAGATATTGAGCAATTTAATACGGATAGACGGGATACGGATCAACGAATTACACAAGAAGCACTTCAACAAATTGAAGATAAAAACGAACAGGAGCGTTTTACTACAGTGGTTTATAACGAAACCTGGCATAAGGGCGTAATAGGCATTGTGGCTTCTCGACTTACAGAAACGTATTATAGACCCACATTGGTGTTTACTAAAAGTGGTGATAAATTAGCAGCTTCGGCAAGATCGGTAAACGGGTTTGATGTGTATAATGCTCTGGAAGCATGCAGTGAGCATATTGAGCAATTTGGAGGCCATAAATACGCTGCTGGACTTACACTAAAAAAAGAAGATTATGAAGCTTTTAAACAAGCTTTTGAGGATGAGGTTTCAAAAACTATTGATCAATCTTTGCTAACACCTGAAATCAAAATCGATTTAAAAATTGATTTGAAGGATATTAGCCCAAAATTCTATAGAATTATTAGTCAATTTGCACCTTTTGGACCAGGTAATATGACCCCGGTTTTTATGACTGAAAAATTAACCGATACAGGCTATGGAAAACGTGTTGGTGAAGATGAAACACATTTAAGGCTTACCGCTACCCAATCCAAGAAAGAAAAAATAGTTTGCATTGGCTTTGGGTTGGGAGATAAAGTAGATTTGATTTCCAATAAAAAACCGTTCGATGCAGTCTATTCTATTGATGAAAATGAATGGAATGGAACGGTTTCCCTTCAATTAAAATTAAAGGATATTAAATCTTAACCTGATATGACCAAAAAGGACCCTTATGCCGCCCTGCGGATTAAAGAATTCAACATTTTCTTATTGGTGCGTTTTGTATTGGTGTTTGGTTGGTCTATGCAATTTATTGTGATAGAGTGGGAGGTGTATAGTTTAACAAAAGACCCTCTATCGCTTGGTATTATTGGCTTAATGGAAATAATACCGGCTTTTACCATGGCATTATTTGCTGGCTATATTGTAGATCAAAAGGAAAAACGGAACCTTTTGGCCATTTGTATTGCTGCCTTTTCCTTGATTAGTTTGGGGCTGTTTTTATTGACCTGGCCTGAGATTGTAGCCGATTGGTCAACACAAACCATACTTTACAGCATTTATGCCTTGGTGTTTTTTGGAGGATTTTTGCGTTCGTTTTTTGGTCCAACCATATTCTCTCTGATTGCCTTGATTGTTCCAAAGAAAATTTACCCCAATGCAGCAACATGGAGCAGTTCTACTTGGCAAATGGCATCGGTTTTAGGGCCTGCTTTCGGGGGCTTTTCAATTAGTTTGATAGGCGTGCATTGGTCACTTTGCATTATTTTTGGATTGGTTATTTTGTCATTATTAATTTTATTGCAGATCAAAAAGAAACCCATTTTAAATCCTAAAATCGGCGAGCCCGTGATACAGAGTTTAAAAGAAGGGATTCAATTTGTATTTAAAACTAAGGCCATTTTAGGAGCAATAACTTTAGATATGATCGCTGTGTTATTTGGGGGAGCAATCGCGTTATTGCCAATTTTCGCACAGGACATTTTAAAAGTTGGGCCCGAAGGCTTTGGAGTGTTGCGCGCAGCTCCCGCTGTTGGGGCTTTTTTAACCATGCTGATTACAGCTTATATACCAATCAGTAAAAATGCAGGGATGAAGTTGTTGTTTGCGGTTTTTGGGTTTGGAGTGTGTATTATTACTTTTGGGTTGTCTTCAGTGTTTTGGATTTCGGTCGCAGCCTTATTTTTTAGTGGTGTAACAGATGGTGTTTCCATGGTCATTCGTCAAACCATATTGCAATTAAAAACCCCAGATCATATGCGTGGTCGTGTAGCCTCCGTCAATTCCATGTTTGTGGGCTCTTCTAATGAGTTAGGAGCTTTTGAAAGCGGACTTACAGCAAAACTAATGGGAACGGTTACCGCGGTTGTTTTTGGAGGCACCATGACTCTAATTACTGCATTGACTACAGGAATCGTTTCCCCCGCGTTCAGAAAATTGGATCTAACCAAGGATTTGGAAGACCACGAGAACAACAATCAATAGGTTTTTAAGTCAAAAGATTGTCCATCGAAAACGCCATAGGTATAATGGCTTATCCAATCTCCTAGATTGATGTATTTAGATTGGTTTCCCAGTTCGATTTCCATAGGCAAATGACGATGTCCAAAAATAAAATAATCACGGTGCTTTTCTTCGAGTTTTCTCTTAGAGTAAAGCGCCAGCCATTCATTTTCTTCTCCAAGAAATTTTGCATCTTCATCGCCAGAAATCAATTTATTTTTTACAGACATATAATGCCCAATACGCATCCCAAAGTCTGGATGAATTAGGCGTCTAAACAGCCACGTACATATTGGGTTTGTGAAAACTTTTTTCATACGTTTGTAGCCTTTATCACCTGGCCCTAAACCATCGCCGTGACCAATAAAAAAGGTTTTGTCGTTAAACGTGAATTCTTGTGGCTTGTGATAGACGGGAATATTTAGCTCTTCTTCGAAATAGCCATTCATCCATAAATCGTGATTACCCACAAAATAATAAATAGGAATCCCTGAATCCCTTATTTCAGCGAGTTTCCCCAAGGTTCTTGTAAAACCTTTTGGCACTACTTTTTTATATTCCATCCAGAAATCAAACAAATCGCCCAACAAAAAAATGGCATACGCATCCTGTTTAATCTCGTCCAACCAGGCGACGAATTTTTTTTCACGGGGAAGCGAAGCTTCTTTGGTTGGTGCTCCTAAATGATTATCAGAAGAGAAGTATATTTTTTTTCCTTTAGGGATATCCATAACGTAAATATAAATAAATTAGCCACGAGTACAGGTATGTTTTTTGAGAGATGACAGGTGGTAGATGCCGTAAATTTAGCCGAAGACAGCAACTGTCATCTGAAAACTAATTGTCACTCGCATACCATTCTGCAAAGCTGGAATCGGTTTCTTGAAGCTTTAAAGAATGTAAGGTTATAGTTTCGGGTAAGTATTTTTTTATTTTTTCTGAAAAATCAATTACCATCATTTCACTGGTAGGCTGATAGTCTACCAACAAAACATTATGGCCCCTATCTTCTAATGCTTTGGCTAGTTCAACATGTGGTGTGTTTTTATTAAAAACGGTTGCATGGTCAAAAACATCAACGATTTCAGATTTTACAATTTTTTTGAGATCGCTAAAATCGATGACCATGCCATATTTCACGTTGGTGTTATTGGAAATTGGTTTTCCTATAACGGTTACGAATAGTTTATAGCTGTGACCATGTACATTTTTACATTTACCATCATATCCATAAAGGGCATGACCTGTTTCAAAAGTAAATTGTTTTGTAATGCGTATATTGTTCATTGTTCTTCAAATTTCATTACAAAGATATTCATTTTGTAAAAGCAATTCGTATTTAGATTACATTTGCGCACTTTTGAAAAAATTGAGCTGGAGCTTTATTAAAATATAAGTTTATGGATTCTCTTTTTGAAGCAATTGATTTTGTAGAAAACCCACTTTATGAGCGGATCATTTCTGATATTTCTAATCGACAGTTTAGCATTGTTGAAGATTTTTTTACTTCAAATGAGGTTTTGCTGTTACGGCAATCGCTTTTGGATAAACATGAGGAAGATAAATTTAAAAAAGCAGCTATAGGAAACCACCTTAATGAAGCCATTGTAAAATCTATTCGGGGAGATGTTATTTTATGGATTGATGAGGCACATGCCAATCCTGCTGAAACAGTATTTTTTGATAAAATAAAGGATCTCGTCAGATATTTAAACCGAACCTGTTTTCTTGGGATTCTACAAAAAGAATTTCATTATGCGTTATATCCAACAGGGACATTTTATAAACGACATATCGACACTTTTCAAAATGATGACCGTCGCAAATTATCCTTTGTTTGTTATTTAAATGATGAAGACTGGCAGCCAGAAAATGGAGGTGAATTAGTGTTGTATATTAACGAAAACGGACAAGAGACGGATACAGTCATTTATCCGTTTCCTGGACGAGTAGTCATTTTTGAAAGTCATTGTATTGAACACGAAGTAAAACCTGTGAAAACAGAGCGATTAAGCATCACCGGGTGGTTAAAAACGCGATAGATTAACGTTTTCTATATTTATTATAGAAATAAATTATAATCAATACCAATGCTAAAATAAGAAACAATCTATTTCCCATAATGTTAGTTTTTTAAATTATAAATGATAAAGTTAATGGATTTGCACGTTCAAAAGTCAAAATAATTTATAAAAATAATTCACAGCAAGGTCATTTTCTAAGTTTTTGCGTACCCTCAAAACACCCAATCATCCTCTTTTAATTCATTTTTTGTTATTAAGTTGCCTCCATCGTTTCATTGACTATATCCGATATTTGGTAAAAGATTCATTAATTTTTAAAACGACATCAATATGATAATAAGTTACTTTACGTATCATTAATAATGTTATTTTTGTAGTAAATTTATTAATCATGAAGAATATTTTAGCACCAGTTGGCAACTCAAAAAACATTGTGAGTCATTTACAATATGCTGTGGATTTTGCCAGAGCCTTTGGGGCGAAATTATATGTTGTTCAGATTTACAACGTGTACACAAAAGCTGGTACCATGATTAATGTAGACCAAATTTTAGAACGGGAAAGTCAAGAATATTTAAAAAATATCATGGCTCAAATTGACACAAAAGGCGTTGAGGTAATCGTCAAAACCATTAAAGGGAAACTAATAGATACTTTGGAATTAATAAGGGATACAGCTGAAATTGACTTGATTTTGGTTGAGCCTAGAACCAACTCCACCAATGAAGAGGTGTTTTTGGGGAATACGTCTGGAAAGATTATCAAACAAATGGAAGTTCCAGCTGCGCTTATCGTGCCCGAAGGCTATGTGTTTAAACCCGTTAAACATATATTAATGGCAGTAAAATCGGCCATTATTAGAAAGGAAAATGCATTAGATCCTCTTGGGGATGTAAAAACAAATTTCAAAGCTAAAGTAGATTTGTTATTGGTTAAAACACCGTATTTCAATGAAGGTGATTTTGATATTAGTGAGGAACTTTCAAGTTTGATTTCTGACGTGACGCATACTGAAAATGCCACCACGTTTCAAGGTGTTTTAGAACATTACAGAGCTATTAGTCCCGATATGTTATGTGTCGTCAGACGTAAACGAGGTTTCTTTACTAAAATATGGGAAAAAAATGTAATTTTGAAAAAAGATTTCTCTAGCTCGATTCCTGTATTGGTGTTGGGTGGCTTGAAATAAAAGTTGGGGATGTAGCTCAGTTGGCTACCCGCCCGAACGTACCGTTCGGTACGGGCGGGGAGCGCAATAAAACGTTGAGATACATTCATTGGAAATAGAAAAGATGTATTTTGCGTATGTTATTTATAGCGTAGATTTTGACAGATATTATGTGGGTATTTCATTGGATGTTGAATATAGATTAACGGAGCATAATAAAGGGAAGACAAAAAGTACGAAGGCGTTTAGGCCATGGAAAATTATTCATATTGAAGAATATGAATCAAGACAATTGGCTCGGACACGGGAGGTATATTTAAAATCTGCGGCAGGGAGAAAATGGCGCAAAGATAATTTGGGGATGTAGCTCAGTTGGCTAGAGCGTTTGGCTGGCAGCCAAGAGGTCGTGGGTTCGAGCCCCATCTTCTCCACATCAAAGCAATGCGAAAGCATTGCTTTTTTTGTTCATGTTGGGCGAGAAGTTTATCCTGAGCGTAGCCGAAGGGAGCCCCATCTTCTCCACATTAAAGCAATGCGAAAGCGTTGCTTTTTTTGTTCATGCTGGGCGAGAAGTTTATCCTGAGCGTAGCCGAAGGGAGCCCCATCTTCTCCACAATAAAGCAATGCGAAAGCATTACTTTTTTTGTTTAATTGGTTTTTATAAATTCAATTGTTGTGTCTATAGCTTTTTTAAACTCAAAAGGCAAGGGGTCTTTAATCCAAGGATGTGAAGTTCCAAACACATGATTCGCGCCTTCAACAATAACCAATTTACTTTTTGGATTCCAGCCGTGAAGGGCTTTAGCTTCTTCAATAGAAACCGATGTGTCCTGACTACCATGAATGATTAAATGTGGAATTTTTAGATTGGAAGCTGCACGTTGGATAGAAAAGCGTTTTTCATTTTTAATAAAATCTTCATAAAACTGAAAATAATGTGGCATTTGCTGATGGGTCCGCCCATTAAGAACATGTTTTATTCCAGTATGTTTCCAGGTTTTAAACTCATCAGATGCCTGATTAAAGCGGGTTTTAAAATCACTTACGCCAGCCAGAGTTATCAATGTTTTTATTCTATGGTCTTCTTCAGCTTTAATGGTTGCAATGCCGCCACCTCGACTATGCCCAATTAAATTGAGATGATTAAGATCGACCTGGGCCTTTAAATCTGGTGTTTGGTTAACCCAGTCGATAACGTTTTTCAAATCGTCTAATTCTATGCTATAATTGTTATTTCCAAAAGCTTCTAAATCTGGAAAATCTATAGGTTGTTCTACGGTACCGCCATTGTGAGAAAAGTTGAATTTAACAAAACAAAATCCAGCTTTAGCAAATTCTAGCGCCATTAGATCCCATGCACCCCAATCTTTAAAGCCTTTATAGCCATGACAAAAAATGACCACTGGTTTTGGAGCGGTATCCTTCAAAAAGTGAACATCGATGAGAATTGGTTTTTGATGATTGCCATTAATTACGATATTTTTAAGAGCTATCATTTTATTGGTTTTTCCGTAAAGGGTATATCTGGATTACAAATTTCTAAAATTAACGTTTTTAGTTGAACAAAGAAATCCTCAAGGATTTCCTGTGTAATTAAATGGTCTTTTGTACGGGTACTAACAGATTCCTTTTTTGCAAATTTTAAAAAGTAATCCCCTTGTAGGTTTTTGAACGAAATAATACCGCCTTCAACAGGGTTTAGAAACGGGCTTTTTGAATGCAGCATATAGGCGTAACTTAACACCTGAAAGCTTTTACTGTATTTGTCATAATCGGATAGGATATCCTCCCAATTGACGATTTCAATTTGATTTTGAATAACTTTACCAGATTTATAATCAATAATCCTCATCACCCCATTAAACTCATCAATTCGGTCTACTGTTCCTTTTAAGGTTACGGGAAAATTAAGTTCTGTAATATCGAGATTTATTGTTATAGCTTCTTCTAGCGCTAAGATTTTTATGGTATTCCCTTTCTTTAAAGCCTCAAGTTCTTTATTTAAAAAATTGGACACATAACGCATGGAAATTTCAAATATAATCAGGTTTTTACCACTGCTAAAATCACCATTTTTAAATTGTAATTTAAAGTGTTTTTGCACCGTTGGTTCAATTAAAACACGTGCATTTTTAATATCGTCTTCAGTTAAGAATCGATTTTTTGTTGGCGCGTACAAATCTTCCAACGTACGATGAACAATAGTTCCTAAAGTATTTGCTGCAACAGTTTCCTCAATTTCCTCAAATGTTTTTATGCCCAAGACCTTTTCATAATAGAAATCAATGGGGTTTCTTATGTAATTTGTCAAAGACGAAGGCGAAAAGCCTTCTTTCGCTATTATTTTTAACCGTTCAAGTATGGCCTTTGTTTTAGGGATCTGTTTTAAGTTTTTAGGTATCGATGGGACTTTTGGGGCTACTATATATTGGTTAATGCTGTGTTTGTTTTCAATTTCCAATTGCGTAATAAACCTGCTTTTCTCTCCTCCATTTAAAACATTGGGTTCGGTATTATAGACAATATAAACTTGCTTTGCCCTTTGCAGTAATCTGTAAAAATGATAGGTGTAAACAGCATCTTTTTCTTTATACGTAGGGAGCCCATTTTCTAACTTCACATCAAATGGGATAAACGAATTATTGCTTTTACCTGCTGGTAAAATACCTTCATTTGTAGAGCAGATTATCACGGTTTCAAAATCTAAAACTCTAGATTCCAACATTCCCATGATTTGTAAACCTTTAAGGGGCTCGCCTTTAAAATCCAATGTTTCATTTGCTATAATTTCTTTATAAAGATTATATAGAATGTTTATGGTATTGATATGGGCATGTTTTTCGTTTAAAACTTGGAGTTCATTAAAAATGAGATGAAACCTATATAAATACTCCAGGGTTAATAAGTTCTTTGATTTTTGTGTACTTATGGATTGTTTAATCAACAAAATTAGCCTTAAAGAATTTTGTATGGCGATACTGGGGCTGTCGTTCCATGAAACAAACAATAAATCAATCAGATTATTTTTTGACTTGCAAATGGTTTTTAAAGAGGATGTGTTTAAATACACAACATTATTGTCTTGGATATGTTGAATGATTTGATCGGAATAATCAATATCATCATCAAAAAACAGAGGTTTAACAAATGGGTTGGACACAATTGAAACCACATCTTTATAGTAAATGGATTTTTGGTGAGTTTTATGAAGTTTAAACAGGGCCTCAAATAATAAAGCCATTGGGATGGATTTTAACGGCAATCCCATAGTTATATTTAGGGGACCAACTTCAATTGGAATAGAATTTAATAACGGAATTAACAGATTTTCATCACCAAGAACTATAGCAGTACCAGAACATGTTTTTTGTGTTTCACAAAGTTCATTGAGCAATTCCCCAATGTATTTAACTTGTCCAATTTGTTTAGGAGCGCCAATAACATGTATGCTTTTTGGTGTAGTATAATTTTTGGTGATCCAATTAAAGGGATGCTTTGAGAAATAGGGCCAATGTGCTTTGTAGGCTCTTGTAAACAAACCGGCATCGTGTATTGGATCATTTATAAACGTTTCGTCTATATCCCAATATATTGAAGCTAAATCCTGTTGAAGTAACTCCTGAATAATAATTTCTTCAGCTTTGTTTAAAGCGTTAAAGCCGATGAACACAAACTTTTTTTCACGATTTGCAGCAATAAATTGTTCCAAATTATGTACTGCTTCTCTATAGACTAAACCTTGATAGCCTTTTCTTCTCTTCAATAATGCTTGATTGAGACCAGCATAATAAAGTGGCAACCTATTCCAAAATGAAATGTAATTTTTAACAGAGCGTGTTTGTTCTTTATCTAATGACCAATGACTAATTTCTTTAATTGCACTTAAATAATTAAAAAGGTTAGGTGTAGAAATTAAATAACGATCAATTTCATTAAAATCTTGGAGTAATATTTGCGCCCATTTAGAAAAGGTATCAAAAGGCTCCTGTTGCTCTTTTGGGGTAATAGCCAAATAAACATCATAAAACTCGAAGAGGAGGTCTGTATTTTGAACATATTCTAAATCTGAAAGGGTTTCTACTAAGGTTTCGATTGATAGTATTTCTGGAGAAAATATGGTTTTTTTGTTTTGTTGCGATAAAAGTTCCTTTAAAAAAACTCCAGCCCTTTTACTGGGAAGAACAAAGGTTATTTGTGAAACATCAGCTCCTTTGCTTTGAAGGTCTAATACAACATCCTCTAGAAAACTTGTCATAGTATAAAAATAAAAAACGCCCCGAAATTCGAGGCGTTTTTAAAGCTTTATTTATTATAATAACTTATTTAAGTTTTACTTCTACACGTCTGTTGTTTGTTCTACCAGCAGCGGTTTTGTTATCATCAATTGGAGTAGACTCACCCAACCCTACAGCTGTTAGTCTATCTTGATTAATTCCGTTGGCAATTAACCAATCTCTTACGGCGTTAGCTCTTCTTTCAGATAATAATTGGTTAGATTTTTCACTTCCGACACTATCCGTATGACCTTCTATAGAAAAATCTGCTTTTGGGTATTCTTTAAAGATAGCTTGCATTGAACCTAAAGTTTGTAAAGATTCTTTTTTGAAGGTAGCTTTACCAGTATCGAACAAAATAGTTCTAGCATATTCATTTAAAGTAGCCATTACTGCTGGAGTAGGTTTGATTTCTGGGCAGCCATTGTTAGCTACTGTACCTACTTCATTAGGGCATTTGTCATCTTTATCTAAAACGCCATCGCCATCAGTATCAGGCCAAGGACAACCATCGTTAGCAGCTGGACCAGCTACATCTGGACATTTATCTTTGTGATCTGCAACTCCGTCGCCATCTGCATCAGGACAACCAGCTAAAGATTTTAAACCTTTAACAGTTGGGCAATCATCATTTTTATCTGGAACACCGTCACCATCAGAATCTGGACAGCCATTAAATTCAGCTAAACCAGCTTCGTTAGGGCAGTCATCTTTAGCATCTTCGATACCATCGCCATCAGAATCTGGACAGCCATTAAAAGCTTCTAGACCAGGAACATCTGGACAAGCATCATCTTTGTCGTAAATACCATCACCATCGGTGTCTTTTCCACCGAATTTAATCACTAAGGCAGCGGTATGTTGGAAATGAGAAGATAAGTAATCTTCAAAAGCATGTTTATAACTACTTTGTATGCTTAAACCGATATTTTCAGAAAACCATAAATTAAAACCAACAGTACCATTTAAAGTACCTGCACCAATTTCGTCAACCCAAGTATAACCACCACCAGCACCTAGGTAAGGGTCAAATGTTGAAGACGATTTAAGGAAGTTGTACTTAATTGTACCGTCAATGCCATAATAGGATAAATCATCTTTTGAGGCATCACCAAAATGTTTTATTTTATTAATAGATCCTGTAGCGCTTAAACTAAAACCGTCACTAAGGTATCTTGACACCGAAATAGAAGATAAAGATGGTAACACATTATAGTGGTCACCATAGTTAAAGAACTCGTCAAAGTAATCACCGAGAGGAGCATCTTCTCCTGTTGGATAAAAGTCAACCGCGTTTACACCAATTCCAATAGCCCAAGGATTGTTACTGTCTTGTGCCTTAACGTTGAAGCTCACTAAAAGCAACATAGCGAAAAATAATCTGCTAAGATTTTTCATATTCTAAAATTTAATTTTAAGTGTTAATTGTAAGCAAAAGTAAGTTGTTAAAGTTTATTAACAAAGACAAATATATAAAAATATTGAATATTTACCCTAAAACTGAAGACTTTGAACCAATTTTAAATGATATTTAATAATTTCCCAACTTTAACAAAAGATATTATGGCTTTGTCTAAATGTTCTTTTTCATGAGCAGCAGAAAGTTGGACTCTAATTCTAGCCTTTCCTTTAGGGACTACAGGGAAAAAGAAACCGATTACATATATGCCTTCTTCAAGCAGCATATTGGCCATAGTTTGAGACAATTTTGCATCATAAAGCATGACGGGAACAATAGCAGAATCGCCGTCGACGATATCAAAACCAGCTTGATTCATACCTTTTTTAAAATAGTTGACGTTCCATTCTAATTTATCTCTTAAACGGGTATCATTTTCAAGCATCTCAAAGACTTTTATGGATGCTCCAACAATAGCTGGCGCCAGAGAATTTGAAAATAAATAGGGTCTAGAACGTTGACGTAATATTTCAATAATTTCCTTTTTACCTGTTGTATAGCCACCCATTGCTCCCCCTAAGGCTTTTCCCAAGGTTCCTGTTATGATGTCAATTCTCCCATTCACCCCTTTTTCTTCAAGTGTGCCACGTCCTGTTTCACCAATAAAACCAGCAGCGTGACATTCATCTATCATAACCATGGCATCATACTTATCTGCTAAATCACAGATTTTATCCAATGGAGCGACTACACCATCCATTGAGAACACCCCATCTGTAACGATAATTTTGAATCGCGCCTTATTTTTATTGGCTTCAATAAGTTGTTGCTCCAAATCTCCCATGTCGCTATTTTTATACCGATATCTAGCCGCTTTACATAAACGAACGCCATCGATGATTGAGGCATGGTTAAGAGCATCTGAAATTATAGCGTCTTCTTCACCTAAAAGGGGTTCGAAAACTCCCCCATTGGCATCAAATGCAGCAGCATATAGTATTGTGTCTTCGGTGCCATAAAACTGTGCTATTTTTTCTTCTAATGTTTTGTGAATGTCTTGAGTGCCGCAAATAAATCTAACGGAAGACATTCCAAATCCATGGGTGTCCATTGCGTCTTTAGCGGCTTGAATAACATCTGGATGGGATGACAAACCTAAATAATTGTTGGCACAAAAATTCAAAACGGTCTCACCTGTGGTTAAAGTAATTTCTGCACCTTGAGGGGACGAAATAATGCGCTCATGTTTAAATAAACCAGCTTCTTTAATGTCAAGTAATTCGTTTTGTAAATGTTGTTTTATTTTTCCGTACATAGTATTATTTATTTATAGCAAATTTAAAATTCTTTTATTTGAATATCGGTATTTACATAAACAAGTATTTTTTTGACGACTTCAAAATTCATGTCTTCCAACACATTTTGATACGTTTGCAATTGTTCTTTATGTTTTGGTTCTTCACCTCCTGTTTTATAGTCTAAAATAACAGCTCGGTTGCTTTTATCAATAATAACTCTGTCTGGCCGAACGATGATGCCTTGAGCCGTTAAGATGTCTTTTTCGTTATAAATTGTCAAATTGGGCTTGAAGTATTCTTTTAGTTGATTGTGATAAACAATGGAATTGACAATTGGTTTTAGTTCTTCAGTTTGATTTTCATCTATTCTACCAGAATCTTTAAAGTTTTCAAACACATAATCAATATCATCTTCCGTTTTTATTTGAGACATAATAAGATGAATTAAATTGCCTTTTTCTATCGCTTTTTCTTGGGTGGTATCCCACAAATAACCCCCATTGGTTAAAATATTAAGGTTATGATTTTCTCTGGAAGTTGAAATAAAGAGGGTTTGAAGAATGGTTTCCTTGTTTTCGGCTTTAGCAATGCCTTTTTCGGGGTTCCCAAAACTGTATTCTAATTGATTAAGATCCCAGAGTGTATTAGATTTTAAATAGTTAATAAATAAACCCGAATAATATTTTAACTTTTCGTTTCCACCTTTGTCCAAATCCAATTCTGAAATCACATAAAGTTGTTCAACAGCCCTTGTCATTACCACATAGAGTAAATTTATGCTGTCCAATTCCAATTTGGATTTATAGTCCTTGTAAATATCATGTCCCAAGGTGCCATAATCTTCTAAATCCTTATTCAAATTCAGGTACACATACGGAAACCCACAAAACTTAGTTTCATCGACTGGAAACCAAACTTTAGGGTTCATGTCAAAATAAACATCCTGATTGGCATAAGGGAAAACCACTACCGGAAACTCCAGTCCTTTAGATTTATGTATGGTCATAATTTGGACAGCATCTTTACTTTGAGAAGATACAATGCTCAACTTATCTTTTTTGCGTCCCCAATATTTTAAAAATCCTGAAAGATCACTTTGGTTTTTAAGAGAATAGTCTAAAACTTCATCAAGAAAAAATTGGAGGTAAGCATTTGAAGTCTTATCAAGTTTAAACGCTCTTATAATAGCTTCGACGGCTTCATAAAGTGGAGACCGGGTAAAAACTTCAATACTAAAATAATAGTCAAACGTTTTTAATGCTTTAAATAATGCATGCAAATCTAAATGAACATGCCTTTTATAGAATTCATGTTGGTCTTCAATGTGGAGTTGGTGTTCAGCCAAATACGTGAGGAATTCAATTTTTGTTTGATTATTATTGGGTTGATCTACTGCAGTTAAAAGGCTTATTATAAAATTAACTTCTGGAGAATTCTGGAGCATTAATGTTTCAGACGAAACGATGGTGATGTTTTGCTCACTTAAAAATTCCGCAATAGCGATACCTTCCTTTGTTTTTCTAGTTATAACACAAATGTCGCTTAAATTGTATCCATTTGATTTAGCTTTATTGATGGCTTTTAAAACCTTTTCGCAATAGAGCAAATTTTTGTCGTTATCTGAAGTGTCTAAAAATGAAATCTCAACATATCCTTCATGTTCCAAAAAATGGTCTTGGAGGCAATTTTCAAAAATGTTTTGATGATCGGGATTTGAAAATGCAAAATTTGAAAGATGTTTAAAAAACGTATTGTTAAAATTGACAACAGCTTTAGAGCTACGGTAGTTCACAGGAAGATTTTTAACGATTTTGTCGACGTGAAACGGATTTTCATCACTGTATAAACTGATAAATTGTTCTGGTTTCCCGCCACGCCATCTATAAATGGCTTGTTTGGCATCACCCACCAACATAGTAGACCCTCTTTCACCTTTTAAGGTTTCACCAGACAGGGCATTGTCAATTAGAGGGATTAAATTAGTCCACTGCAATACCGATGTGTCCTGAAATTCGTCAATAAAGTAATGCTTAAACTTCTCGCCAATACGTTCATAAATATAGGGTACAGGTTGTTTATTTATTTCATTGCTTATTATGGAATTAAATTCTGAAATCAACAGAATATTATCTTCTACTTTTAGCTCTTGCAACGCTTTATAAATTTCATTTAAAACCGATAAGGGTGTTATGTTTTTATAAACATTTTTCAGAAAATTATGCTCAATAATATGCGCCTTTGTAGCGTTAAAATTAGTGGCTAAATCAGGTTGAATAGAATCGATAAGCGCAGCTGTATCTGGGGTCACGCGTTTTGGATATAAGGGGGCAGCTTCTATTAAATCATTTTGCCACTTCAAATTAAAGGTTAGGTCCAGATTTCTATGGATTAATTTTTCAAAATATTTAGGCAGATAGCCGCTTGAAAAGTCTTCAAACTGCAAGCCATGATTCACAATAAGCTCCAAGGTGTTTTGGGCGGTTAAAACAATTTCATTTTCAATGGCTTTTATCTGTTTTACAAGTTGATTTTTAAGGATTTTAAAATCATCTATAGACTTGGATTTTATGGTCTCAAGAAATGGGATTTGGTTTTCGTCAATCCATAATTTTGCAATAGCATTAAAGTCGTAAGCAATATCCCAGCTTTTATCTTCGTCGGCCTTTTCAATTGCAAAATCAACGAGTACTTTGGTTAATTCTTTATCGGTACCCGCTTTATCAATAAGTTTATCAACCGCCTTATTAAGTACCTCAATAGTGTCCAGTTCCACTTCGAAGTTTAAGGGTAAATTTAAATCGTAGGCAAAAGTCCTGATAAGTTTGTGGTTAAATTTATCTATTGTGGAGATATCAAACGAAGCATAATTGTGAACTATGGAATTGAGTAAGATTTTAGACTTTT
Organism: Flavobacteriaceae bacterium LMO-SS05; assembly: GCA_051814705.1. Classification (GTDB taxonomy): domain Bacteria; phylum Bacteroidota; class Bacteroidia; order Flavobacteriales; family Flavobacteriaceae; genus Geojedonia. The sequence goes on along the minus strand of JBPWQW010000001.1, from coordinate 526,077 downwards.
TATGTAAGATTTCAGGTTCAATTTCCAATTCTTGAACCAACATGGAAAACATGCTGTTGGGATTTTCAATGATCGTTGAGTTTGAAAAAGCCTTGAGCATGTCAATTACACGCTCTTTCATTTCGCCAACAGCCTTATTGGTGAAAGTCAATGCTAAGATGGATTTAAACTCAAGCGAGTATTTGGATAAGAATAAAATTTTTAAATAATTTTTTACAACTGCGAATGTTTTTCCACTTCCTGCAGAAGCATTGTAAATTGTAAAATCATTAGAAGCTAACATGAAAAATATTTTGATACAAGATAGAAACAATCAATGATTTCATTACGATTTATTATTTTTAATTGCGCTGTTTTATACGTAAATTTGGAGGAATTAATTATTAACAATATAAATATAAATATTATGGCTTTCGAATTACCGAAATTAAAATATGCGTATGATGCTTTAGAACCACATATTGATGCCCGTACTATGGAGATTCACTACACGAAACACCATCAGGGTTACACAAATAATCTTAATGCAGCTATTGAAGGTACAGCTTTAACTGGAAAAACTATCGAAAACATTCTTACTAATTTGGATATGAATAATGCTGCCGTTAGAAATAATGGTGGAGGATTTTATAATCACTCGTTATTTTGGGATGTTATGAATCCAGAAGGTAAAGGATATTTGTCAGGCGAACTTAAAAAAGCCATTGACACTGCTTTTGGAAGCACAGATGCCTTTAAAGAAGCATTTAGTAAAGCTGCTGCTACCCGTTTTGGTTCTGGCTGGGCTTGGCTTTGTGCACATAAAGGAGGAAAAGTTGAAGTTTGCTCAACACCCAATCAAGATAACCCATTGATGCCAGGAGCAGGTTGTGGAGGCACACCGATTTTAGGCTTGGACGTTTGGGAACACGCTTATTATTTGAATTTCCAAAATAGAAGACCAGATTATATTAATGCCTTTTTTAATGTAATAAACTGGAACGAAGTTGAAAGACGTTATGCTTTAGCTAAATAAATTTAAGTTACATAATTTTTTGAAAGCAAGCTCTTTGAGCTTGCTTTTTTTATTTAGAGTTTTTAATAAATAGAGATTATTATTTTCAACTGTGACATAAATGAAAAAAGGTGAACTTGCGTTCACCTTTTTTGCCCCAAATCTACCATAAACTTAACCTACTTATGTTATGGTATTTACAAATATATGTGGACTTATTTCTAAACCATAAATATATTAGACAAACGGTCTATAAATTGGCTTAAAAGGATAAATGTGTTGTTTTGAGATTTAAATCTTGTGGATTATGGAATGATATTAAAAAAGAATCAGCTTTTAAAAGCATTAAAATAAAAAAAGGTGAACGAGAGTTCACCTTTTTTTGCCCCAAATCTACCATGAACTTAACCTACTTATGTTATGGTATAGCTAATGTAAATCTAATTTATTTATAAGGTGTAAATACTAGATGAAATGCATTTTTTTCAGTTAAAAAGCTGGTTTTTAAGGATTAAGTGTTTTTTTAAGGTTTTATTTAATAAGCCCTTTCTTTATTTCCTTCATAAAAATTGATGAAAGATTTGTTGACCACACGGTTGCCTCCTGGGGTGGGATAATTTCCTGTGAAATACCAATCCCCCAAATTTTTTGGACAGGCTTTGTGAAGGTTTTCAATGGGTTGAAAAATGATCTTCACTTCGGCGTTTATAGAGCTATCACAGACCAATTCTGAAATTTTACTTTCAATAGCTTCATCTGTAAATTCTGCATAAAGATCCTTTACAAAATTTCTAACATCTTTATCTTCTAATTCTGTTTGAGTTTTGCATTTGTGATAAACTTCTTCCACTAAATGATACTTATCAGTTTCTTTTAAAAGCGCGATCATCGCTCTAAAGGCAATAAAATCTTCCAATCGTGCCATATCTATTCCATAACAGTCAGGATAACGAATTTGAGGAGCGGAAGACACGACAATTATTTTTTTAGGATGCAATCTATCCATCATTTTGATGATACTTTTCTTCAAAGTGGTGCCCCTAACGATACTATCGTCAATAATAACTAGATTATCGGTAGGTTTAATGACCCCATATGTAACATCATAGACGTGTGCTACTAAATCATCACGACTGATATCTTCGGTAATGAATGTGCGAAGCTTAACATCTTTAATCGCTATTTTTTCTATTCGAGGTCGTTCAGAAAGAATTTCGGTTACTTTTTCAGCTGAAAGCTCTCTTTTTCCTTTTAAAATGGCGTTTGTTTTCTTTTCATTAAGATGTTTTTCAACCATTTCCACCATGCCGTAAAAAGACGTTTCAGCAGTATTCGGGATATAGGAGAAAACCGTGTTTTTTGTGTCGTTATTAATGGCGGTTAAAACGCGCGGCATTAATAATTTACCAAGCTCTTTTCGCTCTTGATAGATTTCTGCGTCACTTCCTCTTGAAAAATAAATGCGCTCAAAAGAACAGGCTTTTCGCTCTAAAGGTTCAATGATTTTTGAAATAGTTGTTTTTCCTGATTTTTTTGTGATAATAGCATGTCCAGGTTTGAGCTCTTTAACATCATTAAATTCAACATTAAAAACAGTTTGAATTACTGGACGTTCTGAAGCGACAACAACAATTTCGTCATCTTTATAAAAATAAGCAGGTCTAATACCAGCAGGGTCGCGAAGCACAAAGGAATCCCCATGACCTAACAAACCAGCCATGACATAACCGCCATCCCAATTTTTAGAAGCGCGTTTTAATATTTTTGCAACATTTAAACGTTCGGCAATTAAAGGGCTACATTCATTTTTATTGTACCCTTCTTTTTTCAATTGTTTATACTTTTTGGCAACAGCATCATCTAAAAAATGGCCAATATTTTCCATAATTGTAACGGTGTCAGCCATTTCTTTAGGGTGCTGCCCCAATTTGACAAGGCTTTCAAACAATTCATTAACATTGGTCATGTTGAAATTACCAGCCAAAATAAGATTACGGTGCATCCAATTGTTTTGTCTTAAAAAGGGATGAACATTTTCTACACTGTTTTTCCCAAAAGTACCATAGCGGACATGACCCAGAAGCAGTTCACCAACATAGGGTATGAATCTTTTTTGAAGGGCTACATCATTAATATACTCGGGATGTTCTATATATTCTTTGTTGACACGGTCGTTTATTTGGTCAAAAATATCTTGAATAGGCTGTTGAGCCACAGACCGAACTCTACTTATATAACGCTCTCCAGGCTTGGTGTCTAATTTTATGCTTGTAAACCCAGCACCATCTTGACCACGATTGTGCTGTTTTTCCATCAAGAGGTACATTTTGTTTACGCCGTAAAATGCACTTCCGTATTTTTCTTTATAATACTCAAGTGGTTTTAAAAGCCGTATGAGAGCAATTCCACATTCATGCTTAATAATATCGCTCATTGTTGTGTTGTATGTTTAATTTAAAAACGCACTCAATTTTGAGCGCGTTGGTTTATGATAATTCAATTTCAAATTGGGTCAATTGTTTAAATTGCAATAGCCGCTTATGGATATCGCTTTTGGATAAATCCAGCATGCGTTCCGTTCCAAATTTTTCCACACAAAAAGAAGCTAAGGTTGATCCGTAAATCACGGCGTTCTTCATATTTTCAAAAGACGTGTCTCCAGTTTTGGCTATATAACCTACAAAGCCTCCGGCAAAGGTGTCTCCGGCACCTGTAGGGTCAAAGACTTCTTCCAAGGGTAAAGCGGGAGCAAAAAACACATTATCGTTATGAAATAATAAGGCACCATGTTCGCCTTTTTTAATGACCACATATTTAGGCCCCATGGCATGAATTTTTCGAGCAGCGACTACTAATGAAAACTCACCTGTCAATTGTCTGGCTTCTTCATCATTTATAGTAATAACATCGACGCGGGAAATCACTTGATGTAAGTCTTCTAACGCAGTATTCATCCAAAAATTCATGGTATCCAAAACAACTAATTTTGGAGCTTTATCCATTTGATCCAAAACGCTTAGTTGCGTTAATGGGTGTAAATTTCCCAACATGACAATTTCAGCATCTCTATAGGCTTTTGGTACAACAGGGTTGAAATCTGCAAGAACATTTAGTTCGGTTGCCAAAGTATCTCGAGAGTTCATATCGTTATGATATTTGCCACTCCAAAAGAATGTTTTTCCCTCTTTTACAAGTTCGAGTCCAGAAATATCTATGTTTTTATTTGAAAGCAAATCTAAATAGTCTTGAGGAAAGTCTCCACCCACAATAGACACAATTGCTGAGTCTATATTAAATTGTGAGGCAGCCAAACCTATAAACGTTGCTGCGCCACCCAATATTTTGTCCGTTTTCCCGAAAGGGGTTTCAATGGCATCAAAAGCAACAGTGCCAACAATGACTAATTTACTCATAAAGAGGTTTCAAAATTTTGTGCAAATATAAGGTTTTTAAGTACTTTAAATTTATTTTCGCCCAAAATCAGCGGGAATTTCTCCCCAGGCTTTGGTCTCCCATTTCACAATAACTGTGTTGTATGTGTTGGTTTTAAGCCATTGTATAGCTCTGTCAACCAGTTCAAAAAGCACAGCATTTTTTTTATTTCGCTCTAATTTAGTATTGCAGGTTTTCTTTTTAATCCAACTTATGGCTGTTTTGGAATCGGTATAAATAATGCGATCGCTGTTTTTTTGTTTTAAAAAAGCTAAACCATGAACTATGGCCAAAAATTCACCGATGTTATTGGTGCCTTCTTCAAAGGGCCCTTGTTTAAATAGCGCTTTCTTGGTTTTAGTATCTACGCCTCGATATTCCATTTTACCGGGATTGCCACTGGAAGCAGCATCTACACTAATGGAATGATAATTTGGCAGCCCTATTTTCTTAAGTTTTTCTTGAGAAAGCTCGCTTTTATTGACTTTACTTTTCCCCACATAATCTTTATAGTTGCCTTTCAAAGCTTGTTTTGCGGCATCAAAGGTTTCAAACGATTTGTATTGCGCGCCTTGAAAATCTTTGATTTGCGCTTTACAATCTTCCCAAGCGTCAAAAACTCCAGGATGGTGTCCTTTCCAAACCGCATAATATTTTTTCTTTTTTTTACTCATCTTTTGGAAATAATAAGGACTGGACAACTTTAGGGAAGTGTTCCATTTCCAATTCGTGGATTTTACGAGCTACATCTTCAGAAGAATCGTTTGGTTTTACTTGGCATTTGATCTGAAAAACAATAGCACCTTCGTCATAATGCTCATTAACATAATGAATGGTAATTCCTGTTTCAGCTTCCTTGTTTTTAACTACAGCTTCATGAACATGCCTTCCGTACATGCCTTTTCCCCCATATTTTGGTAATAATGCTGGGTGAATATTGATAACTTTGTTTGGAAACGCATTTAAAATTTTTTCGGGGAATTTCCATAAAAACCCAGCAAGTACGATTAAGTCAGGATTGGAAGCCTTTAAAATATTTAAGACCGAATCAGATTCTGTAAATGTTATTTTGTTGAAGGTGTGCACGCTAACCTTTAATTTTTTTGCACGTTCTAAAACCGTTGCTTGTGGGTTGTTGCTTAAAACTAAAACCACAGATGCCCGATCACTTTGATTAAAAAAAGTAATTAAATTTTCGGCGTTGGTACCGCTTCCGGAAGCAAAAATTACAATACGCTTCATTATAATGATTATAAGGTTAAGACTGTTCGACAAAAAAAAGAATAAATATTAACATTAAAGAAGTAAAATAGAAATACTTCAATGTAATTTTAGTAAATTACGAACACATTTTTAAAGTAAAGATGTGTTATAAGAATAAAGTTTTTTATTTTTGCCAACTAATTAAAACTTAAAATAAAAAGATTATGTCAGACATTGCATCAAGAGTAAAAGCGATTATCGTGGACAAATTAGGTGTTGACGAAAACGAAGTTGTTACAGAAGCTAGCTTCACTAACGATTTGGGAGCAGATTCATTAGATACTGTTGAATTAATTATGGAGTTCGAAAAAGAATTTGACATTCAAATTCCAGACGACCAAGCTGAAAATATTGCAACAGTTGGTCAAGCTATATCATACATAGAAGCAGCTAAATAAGCTAATAAATTTATGGAATTAAGGCGAGTTGTTGTAACCGGTTTGGGCGCATTAACACCAATTGGTAACACTAAAGACGATTATTGGAATGGTCTTATTAGTGGCAAGAGTGGTGCGGCACCCATTACGTATTTTGATGCTGAAAAGTTCAAGACCAAATTCGCCTGTGAATTAAAAAACTTTGATCCAATTGAGTTTCTGGATAGGAAACTTGTAAACAGAATGGATAGATTTACACAGTACGCCATGGTTGCTACTGATGAAGCTATCATAGATTCTAAGTTGGATCTGGATAAAGTTGATAAATTACGTGTGGGTGTTATTTGGGGAGCTGGAATAGGTGGCCTGGAAACCTTTCAGGATGAAGTTTTAAACTTTGCCGCTGGAGATGGGACACCACGGTTTAATCCGTTCTTTATCCCTAAAATGATTGCAGATATTGCACCGGGAAACATATCCATTAAATATGGGTTTATGGGCCCAAATTATACAACAGTCTCAGCTTGTGCTTCCTCAGCCAATGCTATTATAGATGCCTTAAATTATATTCGCTTAGGACATTGTGATCTCGTGGTAACAGGAGGTAGTGAAGCAGCGGTAACCAAGGCGGGCATGGGAGGTTTTAATGCCATGCATGCCTTATCAACACGAAATGAAAGCCCAGAAACGGCATCAAGACCTTTTGATGCCACTAGAGATGGGTTTGTCTTAGGTGAAGGTGCAGGTTCGATAATCCTAGAAGAATATGAACATGCAAAAGCCAGAGGAGCTAAAATCTATGCAGAGGTATTGGGAGGTGGATTATCTTCAGATGCTTATCATATGACCGCTCCACATCCTGAAGGCATCGGTGTGATTGCCGTTATGCGAAACTGCTTGAAAAATGCAGGTGTTAAACCAGAGGATGTTGACCATATTAATACACACGGTACTTCGACCCCATTAGGCGATGTTGCAGAGCTTAAGGCCATTAAAGAAGTCTTTGGTGACCATGCTAAACACATCAATATAAACTCAACAAAATCGATGACAGGCCATTTATTAGGCGCTGCAGGCGCTATTGAATCTATTGCGTCGATTTTAGCAATGGAATACGGGATTGTACCCCCAACCATAAATCATTCTGTTGTTGACGAGAATATTGATTCTGAACTCAATTTAACATTAAACAAAGCACAAAAACGCGACGTTAGAGTGGCGATGAGTAACACGTTTGGATTTGGGGGCCATAATGCCTGTGTGTTATTTAAAAAAATAGATTAATACTTGAATGAAATACATTCGAAACATATTTAATTCCCCTACTAACCATGGTGGGGATTTTTTTTTGCAATTAAAAAATATTATAGAATTCAGTCCTAAAAACAAAGAACTTTATATTAAGGCATTTACACATCGCTCAATGAATATTAAGGATGATAAAGGGATTGCCATTAACTATGAACGACTTGAATTTGTAGGAGACGCCATGTTAAGCGCGGTAATTGCTTCCTATTTATTTAGCCAAGTGCCAGAAGGGGACGAAGGCTATCTAACAAAAATGCGCTCTAAAGTAGTTAGCAGAGAGCATTTAAATGAGCTTGGAAAAGAACTCAAACTTATTGATTTAGTTGAGAGTAAAATCGCCAAAAACAACTTCGGTAACAACATACACGGAAACCTTTTTGAGGCTTTGGTTGGGGCAATTTACTTGGATAAGGGCTATAAATACTGTGAAAAATTTGTTTATAACAAAGTGATTAGGCACCATATAGATATCGAAACGCTAGAAGGCAAAGTGATTAGTTATAAAAGCTTGTTAATTGAATGGTGTCAGAAAGAAAAAAAGATTTTTGATTATCAAGTTTACGAAGACACAGGAAATGATGAATTGAAGCACTTTTCAGTAAAGCTTTCCATAGATGGCAAGGTTGTTTCTAAGGCGAGAGCCACTTCTAAAAAAAAGGCAGAAGAAAAGGCTTCAAAGCGCGCCTTTTTTGCTTTACAATCGAAAATCACCAGATCATTTGCTGATTAATTAAATTGTGTTTCCAGTATTCAAACTATAACGATTTCGTTAAATACTCTAGTCAGAATCCACAAAACTTCACATCTTAATTGCAATAATATAGTATCTTTACAAATCATGGAAGTTACAATATGGCCTTGCATAAATTACTTGTTGACGATTTTTACGACACGTCATTTTCACTTATAGCGGTTCATTGTGGGCTGGACGACTATAGATTAGCCTATTTGCTTAATAAATATTTGGGGTTAAACCTGTCCAGAATGCCACAAGATTTAGATTACAAGTATTTTGCTGCTTCGTATTCGGTATATGAATGGCATAACAAAGACAATGAGATTTCTTGGAATTTGATTTCCAATGTTTGTAAAAAAGAGGAAGATAGTTTACAAAGCTCGGGATCATTGTTTACTTCCCATAACAAAGTTTTAAAAACCTACCATTTGTTGCCTGAACATAAGAATGTGGATTATCTTATTAAAGCCACTAATGAAGATCAATATTTTAACGAAAAAATAGTACTTAGTAAAATTCAGGCTATACCGCAAATTGTTGCAGCTTATAGTATAGATACGGATAAATTAAAATCTAAAGACAATTTAATTTTTTGAGTAATGCTTAAACGAAAAAAGACAAAAATAGTAGCCACATTAGGTCCTGCAACCAGCACTAAAGAAGTTTTAAAAGGAATGCTGGATGAAGGAGCTGATGTGTTTAGAATCAATTTCTCACATGCCGATTATGAAGGAGTTGCCGAACGTATAAAAATGATTAGAGAGCTCAATGAAGAGTTTGGGTATACTGCCGCCATTTTAGCCGATTTACAAGGGCCAAAATTAAGGATCGGCGTTATGAAAGAGGAAGTTGTAGTGAATGAAGGCGATGAGATTACTTTTGTTACTGGAGAACGTTTTGAAGGCACAAAGGATAGGGTCTATATGACTTATGATAGATTCCCTTTAGACACAAAAAAAGGGGAGCGCATACTATTAGATGACGGAAAATTGATTTTTGAAGTTGTTTCGACAGATAAGAAATCCGAAGTTAAAGCACGAGTCATACAAGGCGGACCTCTGAAATCTAAAAAGGGGGTTAATCTTCCAAACACCAATATTTCGCAACCAGCACTTACCGAAAAAGATATAGAAGATGCCATTTTTGCAATTGGGCAAAAGGTGGATTGGATCGCCTTATCTTTTGTTAGACATGCTGAAGATTTAATGTTACTTCAAGACCTTATAAAAGAGCATAGCGACCATAAAATCCCCATTATTGCTAAAATTGAAAAACCTGAAGGGGTTGAAAATATAGATAAAATAGTGGCCTATTGTGATGGGTTAATGGTTGCAAGAGGAGATTTAGGTGTAGAAATACCTGCAGAAGAAGTACCACTCATTCAAAAACAGTTGGTACTGAGAGCCAAACGCGCCAGAATACCTGTAATTATCGCTACACAAATGATGGAAACCATGATTTCCAGTTTAACCCCAACTCGTGCCGAAGTGAATGATGTTGCCAATTCGGTAATGGATGGTGCAGATGCCGTGATGCTTTCAGGTGAGACTTCAGTAGGGCAGTACCCCATTCAGGTCATTAGGCAAATGGCGAGTATTATTAGAAGTGTTGAAGATTCATCATTAATACAGGTTCCACAATCTCCACCACATATTAAAACCAAGCGCTATGTTACAAAAGCTATTTGCTACCATGCAGCACACATGGCCAATGAGATTAATGCTAAAGCCATTTCCACATTAACCAATAGTGGCTATACGGCTTTTCAAATTTCGGCATGGAGACCATCGGCCCATATTTTGGTGTTTACCTCCAACAAGCGTATTTTAACACAGTTAAGCTTACTTTGGGGGGTTCAGGCGTTTTATTATGATAAGTTTGTAAGCACCGATGAAACCATTGAAGACGTTAATGCTATTGCCTGTAAAAAAGGCTACCTCGATATTGGAGACATGCTCATTAGTTTAGCGGCAATGCCCATACAGGACAAGGGAATGGTGAATACTTTAAGGGTTACTGAAATTTCAAGTTGTAGTTTTTAGTGTAATACATGCACGACTTTCCAGTTCCATAACAATCTATAGCTACATTAGAGTTGTGGTTGCCTGTTGTGTCATTTTTTAATTTACGCTTTAGCTTCCACTAAATGGGGTACCGAATATGCCTACAGCAAGTTCAGCCCAAATAAGGAGAAACACGATGATAAGCGCTATTGACATTGCAATTCGGTACTTGACACTTTTTGTTTTTCTTATTATAAGAGCTAAAATAAGACCCGTGCTGAGGAGTAGAACTCCAGCCACAATAAAATCTAATGGAGTCCAATTTACTTCGTCTGTGAGCTGCATTGCTATTAACGGTATGAGCAATAGAATTGCTACAGTAAACAGGATGAATTTAAGTGTTTTACGCTTCATAACATGATCGTTTAATAAGCCTAATAAAGTTGACAATACTTTGAACGAGCCCTTTTCAATACCGAAACAGGGTTGTACACAAATGTTTGATATTAGCTGTATCTATCTGCCAACCAGCAGTAACTAAGTTAGGCTATTTTTTTAATACTGTCAAATAGTAAAAGTTTAAAACTCAAAACTTAATTGTACACTGACACTCTTTTCTTTGTCAACTTTAGCCTTAATGGTTTTAGATTCGGTATTTAAATTGGATAATGAAATCCCCAAAAGGCGTACAGAATTGCTCATTTTTTCCTGATACAGTAAATCTTTGGCCGTTTCGAAAATCAGGCTTTGATCGTGGATATAATAGGGCAGGGTCTTGCTTCGGGTTTGTAAACTAAAATCACTGTATTTTATTTTTAAGGTCACAGTTTTACCAGCAACTTTACTTTTGTGCAATCGCTTTGCAACTTCTTCGGCTATGCGATCCAGTTTTTCTAGCATAAAAATTTCCGAAGACAAGTTTTCATTAAAAGTCCGTTCTGCTGCCAATGACTTTCTAATCCTATTTGCTTTGACCTCACTGTTATGAATACCCCTCACCACATCATAATAAAACCTTCCAGATTTACCAAAATGTTGATCGAGGTACTCCATGGTTTTTGACTTTAAGTCATTTCCCGTAAAGATACCCAGCTGGTACATTTTTTCGGCGGTAACCTTGCCCACGCCATAAAATTTCCGGATATCCAACTGTTCTAAAAAGCTAATAACCTCTTCGGGATTTACCGTTTTTTGCCCATTGGGTTTGTTATAATCACTAGCTACCTTGGCTATAAATTTATTGATGGAGATACCCGCTGAAGCAGTTAAGCCCACTTCTTTAAAAATACGTTCACGAATGTCCTTAGCAATCAAGGTGGCACTAGGATTTCCCTTTTTGTTTTCGGTAACATCTAAATACGCTTCATCCAGCGACAGCGGTTCGACCTTATCGGTGTAATCGAAAAAAATTTTACGGATTTGTTTTGAAATCTCATGGTACCTATCAAAATGAGGCCTTACAAAAATGAGATCTGGACAATTTCGTTTTGCTTGTACACCACTCATAGCACTGTGCACTCCAAATTTTCTAGCTTCATAACTCGCCGCACTGACAACGCCGCGTTTTTCGCTTCCACCAACAGCAATGGGTTTGCCTTTAAGTTCTGGGTGGTCCATTTGCTCAACAGAAGCGTAAAAGGCATCCATATCTACATGAATAATTTTACGTATTGGTAAATCGTTTGGCATAACGTAAATTTATGAATTCTTACCAAGGCAGGAATCACTATTGATGAGATTTAAACAAAATTAATAAGAACTCCTTATTTTTGGGAGAACAATAATAAGATACCCCGTGTTATGGGAAATACATATGATTGAAATAGAACGAAAATTTTTAGTGATTTCGGACGCATATAAAGAGGAAGCCTTTAAAACTTCAAGAATCGTTCAAGGGTTTTTAAATACCCACCCTGAACGTACTGTAAGGGTGAGATTAAAAAATGACAAAGGGTTTTTAACTGTAAAGGGAATGTCTTCTAGCAATGGTGTCACACGGTTTGAATGGGAAAAAGACATTTTGAAATCCGATGCTGAAGCGCTTCTTAAGTTATGTGAAAAAGGGATTGTTGATAAAATAAGACATGAAGTAAAAGTTGAAAACCATGTTTTTGAAGTGGATGAATTTTTTGAAGACAACAAAGGCTTGGTCATTGCCGAGATTGAACTAAAAAGTGAAGATGAAACATTTGCAAAACCAAATTGGTTGGGGAAAGAGGTCACGGGTGATATTAAATATTACAATTCGCAATTGAGCAAGCAACCTTTTAATACTTGGGTAAAATAAAGGTATAAAAAAGCCGCTTTATCAGCGGCTCTATGTTTTTAGTATTGCTTTGTTAAGCTATTCTTTTGAAAACGTTTCAACCGTTTTCATGTCCTTCACTTTATAAGCTTCTCCTACGTTGGAAACCGTTTCTTCAAGGGTCTTAGGGCTTACTTTTGCCTGATCATATTCCACCATAGCCAACTTATTATTAAAATCTACTTTGGCGAATTTTACACCATCCATTTTGGCGATTTTCTTTTCAATAGTTCTAGCGCATCCAATGGCACAGGTCATGCCATCTATGTTAAATTCTGCTTTTGCATAAACCGCATTAGGATCTGCGGTATAAGTTACTAAATCAGCAGATTCGGTTTCTATAGTTTTTATTTCTGGAGCAGCGTTCTGTTTACAGGCACTCGTAAAAACAAAAACAACGGCGATTAAAAGTAAATTTTTGACCATATTCATTGTTCTTTAAATTTATTGAACAAGCAAAACTAATAAATATTGACTCTCACTCTTGATTTTTAACGAATTTTATGACTTTTAGTAGGTGTATGAAAAACCCCGAAGGGGATGCTTCGGGGTTTTAATCTTAAATTAAAGTTAACGATTTAATCAAAGTCTGCATCGCTAACATTTTCGTTTACTTTGACACTAGTAATATTAAAGTTAATGACCTGAGGCCCAGAATTAACCGTTTGACTGTATGGGAATTGAATGCCATTAACTGGAGAATAATTTCCAAAGTCAACGATTGAAACCATGCTTTGACCTTGTGCATCGATTGTGGACTCAACACGTAGTAAATAGCCAGTTTTAGAATCATAATATCGGTATGAATCGTTTTTTGAATCAGATACCTTCACTTTATATACATCGTGGCCATCAATAGTGGTCATGCTTTCTAAATTTACGAGCGATAGGTCATAATACAGTTCTGGAAAAATTGAATATTCTGATTTTTTATCAACTAATTCCTCATCGGTTAGGGCTTGGCGCTGTCCTTGTTGTTCTACGTAGCCAGTTTCGCCGTTAAATTTTTGTTTCATAATAACGCCCATACCTTCAATTGTCATTTCTATAGATTCCTTATTAGGAAACATCGCTTTCATTTCAGCCGTAGGGGCAAAGGGCACTCCTTCAATTTTTACGTTAGCAGTTGTCAATACGGTTTTTACAGTTTTAGCTTGTTCTTTTCCGCCTATGGCGCTTAAATAGTTGTCCAAAACAGATTGGGTCGTCACTCCTTTAGGTATTGGCTTTGAAAACACTGGTCTTTCTACAGGATTGGCATAAGGGTCAAAATACATAATTGGAATACCTGTTTTTTCAAGGTTTTCTAGCACTTCACTTCCTTTGCCTACAACAATAATACGCGCGTTTTCAGTTTTAAAATACGTGTTGGCAACCCTTTGGACGTCTTCGGCAGTTACAGCATTGATCTTTTGCAAATAAGTGGAATAAAAGTCCTTTGGAAGATTGTTGAGTTTAATGTTTAAAGCGTAACGCGCAATGGTTTGTGGTTTTTCTAAAGCCATAACAAAACTCCCAACATATTTAGCTTTTGCATTTTTTAATACTTCGGCGGAAATAGGCTCCGTTTTAATTCTATTGACTTCTTTTAAGATTTCAACAATAGAACTATCGGTCACCATATTTCTGACCTGCGCCTCAGCGCTAAAAGATCCCACATATTGATCTGCTTTAATTCTGGAATATGAACCGTAAGTATAACCATGAGTCTCACGTAGATTTTTATATAAATAGGCGTCACCACCGCCACCAAGAATATAATTGGCAATTAATGACGCAAAATAGTCCGGGTTGCTCATTTTTAAGTCAATAGTATTGGTTATGGAAATATTGGACTGTACGGCATTGGGCATATCAACAAAGTTGATTTGAGTATACTGGACATTTGGACTGGCTTGAGGGACTTCATAACTAAGTTGAGCAGATTTTTTCCAATTGTCAAAATGGGCTTTGATTTGTTTTTCAGCAGTTTTAAGATTAATATCGCCCACCACTACTAGATACGCGTTATTCGGGTTGAAATATTTTTCGTAGTATGCCAGTACATCAGTTAAGGTGATTCGGTTTATGGTTTCTTCTGTGATGAACTCCCCATAAGGGTGATGTGTTCCATACGACAAGGCTCCACTGACACGGCTTGCAACGGCATCCACACTTTTTTCTTGGGATTTTAAATTTTCAATAAGTTTAGTTTTTTCTTTATTAAACTCATCCTCTTTAAGTAAAGGATGTATTGCCGCATCTGCCATAAGTTCTAATATTCGATCTGAATATTTAGATAAAGAGCTCGCAAAACCACCACTAGAACTATAATCTAAGGTGGCACCTAAAAAATCAACTTCATCGTTAAATTCGTCTTTAGGAATGCTTGTTGTACCATTGCCAAGCATACTGCCCAAAAGAATTTCAACGCCGGCTTTTTCTCCTGAAGAAACGGGTTTATTATCTATGGTTAACGAATAAGAAACTCTTGGTAGCTTATGGTTTTCGACCACCAATACTTTTAGGCCATTTTTAAGTTGAAATTCTCCAGGAACTTCTAAAACGATTTTTGGAGCTGGCCCCGGTTGAGGTTGTTTGGAGCGATCTATTTGTGCACTAACGCCAATTGTTATTAAAAACAATACTATTAAAGCAGCTATTTTGGTTTTCATATGATGTATCATTTTTTATATTATTGTTCGTTTTTTTTAGGTAAGTAGTCTAAAACAACACGCTGGTTTGGATTCAAATACTTTTTAGCCACAGCCTGAATTTCTTCTCTTGAAATAGACCTGTAGATATCAATTTCGTTATTGATCAAATTAGTATCCCCATAAAGCATATAATAATTTGCCAATGAATTTGCGATGCCTTGTACGCTTGAATTAGAGTTTACAAATTGATTTTCAAACTGATTTTGAAGTTTTTGATAACTTCTTTCAGAAATGAGTTCGTCTTGAATTTTAACTATTTCTTCATCCATTTCTGCTAATAAATCCGATAGAGACACATCTCCTAAGGGGATTCCAAAAAGAGCATAAAGGCCATAGTCTTCAAGGCTTAAATTTACAGCCTGTACTTGAAGTGCTTGCTTTTGTTCATCTACTAATTTTTTATAAAGAATTGAGCTTTTACCGCCACTTAAGTATGCTGAAATCATATCCAATACATAAGCATCTCTATTTTTAAAAGAAGGCGTTCTGTAAGCTGCTATAATAGCAGGGATTTGAATGTTGCCGTCATAAGCTGTCCCCTTTATGGTTTCGGTAATGGGTTGTTCCTTAGGAAAGGTTCTGTCAATATCAGCACCTCTTGGAATGGGTCCAAAATAATCCTGAACCATTTTTTTAACCTTGGCTTTATCAATATCACCCGCAACAATTAAAACCGCATTGTTAGGAACGTAGAATTTTTTATGAAAAGCTAGAAATTCTTCAAGAGTTGCGGCATCTAAATGATCCATAGAGCCAATGGGCATCCATCTATAAGGATGATTTTTAAAAAGAAGTTTAATAGTTTCTGATAGAAGATTTCCGTAGGGTTGATTATCAATACGGAACCGTTTTTCTTCTTTTACGACCTCATTTTGAGTGTCCACTCCAATTTGATTAATAATGGGGTGCATTAATTGTTCAGATTGCATCCACAAACCAAGTTCAACATTATTGGATGGAAATAATTCATAATAATAAGTCCTGTCAAAATCTGTGGTGGCATTGCCGCTTCCGCCATTAGAAGATTCGATGGTGTTCCATTCACCTCTTGCTATATTTTCGGTACCCTCAAATAGAAGATGTTCAAAAAAGTGAGCGAATCCAGTTCGATCGGGATTTTCGTTTTTCGAGCCTACATGGTACAAGACAGAAGTTGTTACCACTGGGGCCGAATTATCTTGATGTAATATAACATGCAAGCCGTTGTCTAAATCATATTCTTCAAATTCAACTTGTTGGGCCATAATACAGGGTCCGATCAATAGGAAGGCAATTAAAATAACTAAGCATTTTTTCATTATGGTTCAGATTTATAAGTTTTAGTATACCTTTTGTAAGTCTTTTTTTGCCAAGAGATGTTACAGAAGCTATAACAAAAATAAGAAATGATTATTAGGGTTATTTGAAATAAATACAAAAAAGCCTTTTAAAATTATTTAAATACACATTTTTTCACGAAATTTAAATCAGATTTTTTTTTAAATTTAATACTATGAGCCCTTCCTTATCAGTTGCCTTAAAATATGGAATTTTCGTTACAACAGCTTTAATAGCCATCTTTTTAATTTTGCGGTTGTTTGGACTGCATGAGAATCCTTGGTTGCGGTTGGTTAATGGAGTTGCCATGGCAGCGGGTATATTTTTTGCCATTAAGTATTACAAACTTGTCGTTGGAGCCGCATTCACTTACGTTGATGGATTTAAAACTGGGTTAATCACAGGTTTTATAGCCACTGTTTTATTTACGGGTTTTATGGCTATATATATGTTTCATTTAGACCCTGATTTTACAAAAATGTTATTGGGCGAATGGTTTAATAACTATGGTGAAGGCGCTGGAATATTAGTGTTTATTATTTTTATCGAAGGATTAGCCTCAACCGTTGTACTCACCTTGACTTTTATGCAAATTTTTAAAAATAGCAACAATCTTTCCCAAAATAAATAAATCATTTGTAGTTTCGCAATTTAGGTGTATATTTGCACCCATTTTATAATAAAAATAAACTAATTTAAACGTTACGCTATGTACGCAATTGTAGAGATAGCAGGGCAACAATTTAAAGTTGTAAAAGACCAAAAAGTGTTTGTTCACCGTTTAGCCACTGAAGAAGGCAAAGCAGTATCATTTGATAATGTACTTCTTATTGGCGATGGGAACAATATCACAGTAGGCGCCCCGGCTATAGACGGAGCTCAAGTTGGAGCAAAAGTCTTAAAGCACCTTAAAGGTGATAAAGTTATTGTTTTCAAAAAGAAAAGACGTAAAGGTTACCGCAAGAAAAACGGTCACCGTCAGGCGCTTTCTGAAATCGTTATTGAAAGCATTATTGCTTCGGGAGCGAAGAAAGCGACCAAAGCTGAAAGCGAAGGAGCGAAGAAAGCGACCAAAGCTGAAAAAGTGACCAAAGCTGAAAGCGAAGGAGTAAAAAAAGCAGCTCCAGTTAAAGCCGAAAAAGCTACTCCAGTAAAAGAAGCTCCAAAAGCTAAAGCCCCAGTAGAGGCTAAAAAAGAAACAGGAACACAAGACTTGAACAAGTTGACTGTTGCTGAATTGAGAGACATGGCAAAAACCAAAGAGATATCAGGATATTCTTCAATGAAGAAAGCTGAATTAATAACTGCTTTAAGCTAATAATAAAACTAAAATCGAAATAAAATGGCACATAAAAAAGGAGTCGGAAGTTCGAAAAACGGTAGAGAATCAGAATCAAAACGCTTAGGTGTTAAGATTTTTGGTGGACAAGCTGCTATTGCAGGAAACATTATCGTGAGACAAAGAGGTAACACACATCACCCAGGTGAAAATGTGTACTCATCAAAAGATCATACATTACATGCTAGAGTTGATGGTATTGTAAAATTTCAAAAGAAAACAGGAGGGAAATCCTTCGTTTCTATTGAGCCTTTTGAAGCTTAATAAAAGAGGTTCATAAAGTTATAAAAAACCCTTTCTGGAAACAGAAAGGGTTTTTTATGTGTTGTATGTACTGAATTTGATTCAGTTAACTATTTTGTTATCCTTTAAAATCCGCTTTTAAATACTCACGGTTCATGCGGGCAATACTTTCTAATGAAATTCCTTTTGGACATTCAACCTCACAAGCTCCCGTATTGGTGCAATTTCCAAAACCTTCTTCATCCATTTGCTTAACCATATTTAAGACACGTTCTGTCGCCTCAACTTTACCTTGTGGTAAAAGGGCATACTGAGACACTTTAGCGGAGACAAACAACATAGCACTGGAGTTTTTGCAAGATGCCACACAAGCACCGCATCCAATACAAGTTGCTGCATCAAAAGCCGTATTGGCATCCTGTTTATTTATAGGAATAGCATTCGCATCTATGGTGTTGCCAGAAGTATTCACCGAAATAAACCCTCCGGCTTGTTGGATTCTATCAAATGAACTTCTATCGATAACTAAATCCTTAATAACAGGAAATGCATTTGCTCTAAAGGGCTCGATATAAATAGTATCTCCATCCTTAAACATGCGCATGTGCAATTGACAGGTGGTTACACCTCTATCAGGGCCATGTGCTTCTCCATTGATGTAAAGCGAACACATACCGCAAATACCTTCACGACAATCGTGGTCAAAAGCGACAGGTTCTTCTCCTTTATTTATTAATTGTTCGTTTAAAACGTCTAACATTTCAAGGAAAGACATATCTGGTTCTATACCACTAATAGGGTAATCCACCAATTTTCCTTTATCGTTAGCGTTTTTCTGTCTCCAAATCTTTAGTGTAAGATTCATGTTTTTAAAATTAAGTTATTAAGTTATTGAGAGATTAAGTTATTGCGTAACTAAACTGTCAATGTTCTATTTTTCCTTTTGTGACTTGAGATATTTAATGTAACCATTAAGTATCAAAAGTGTTTTATTGTGAATTGTCCGTAATTCATTTAATGTCTCCATAGAGATGTAACCTTCATCAAAAGCTATAATGCCATGATCTAAAGTTTCAAATAATGAGCCTCTTGCAATTCTGCAAAATTGTATGTTTTCCTGAAAATGAAATCTTCCATAACCTTCAGCAATATTATTCCCAACAGAACGTGATGAGCGTTTTATTTGGTCTATAAGACTAAACTTTTCAGTATTGGTTAGTTTGGATACAATTTCTTTTGAGACAAACAATCTTAAATTCCTAGCTTCTTTCCAACAACCTAATTCTTCAAACGATTTAAAATTATCCACCTTAATAATTTAGTAACCCAATAACTATTTGTACGAACGCTGTTTTAATTCTATATCTATAAATTCTAGTTGTTCTTTATGCAATACAGCTTCACTGGGTTCGCCAGTATATTCCCATGCAGCTACATAAGCAAAATCTTTATCATTACGTTTTGCTTCGCCTTTTTGCTCACCATCCAATTCCACCGATTCTTCTCTAAAGTGGCTACCGCAAGATTCTGTTCGATCTAAAGCATCTTTTGCAAATAATTCTCCTAGCTCTAAGAAATCTGCAACACGACCAGCTTTTGCCAATTCCTCATTAAATTCTTCGTTTGTTCCTGGAACTCTAACATCTTTCCAGAATTCAGCACGCAAGTCTTTAATTTCTTGAATAGCCTCGGTTAAGCCTTTCGCATTACGAGACATGCCTACCTTATTCCACATAATTTTTCCTAATTTTTTGTGGAAATGATCAACAGAATGTTTTCCTTTATTGTTGATGAGGTGATTGATGCGTTCTTTAACAGCTTTTTCAGCTTCGTCAAATTCTGGAGTATCGGTCGAAATTTTACCAGTTTTAATATCATGGGATAAATAATCTCCGATAGTATAAGGTAACACAAAGTAACCATCAGCAAGTCCTTGCATTAAGGCTGAAGCGCCCAGGCGGTTAGCACCATGATCAGAGAAATTAGCTTCACCAACACAATACAATCCGGGAACGGTTGTCATTAGGTTATAATCTACCCAAACGCCTCCCATCGTGTAGTGAACGGCAGGATAAATCATCATAGGTGTTTCGTATGGATTTTGATCTACGATTTTTTCGTACATCTGGAATAAGTTTCCATATTTCCCTTTGATAACTTCTTTTCCTAATTTTTTAACGGTTACAGAATCATTTTCATCTAATCCATGAATATGAGCTTGTTCTTTTCCGTAACGTTCAATAGCTGAAGCGAAATCTAAATAGACAGCTTCTCCAGTTTTATTGACACCATAACCAGCATCGCAACGCTCTTTTGCGGCGCGAGATGCCACGTCACGAGGCACTAAATTTCCAAAGGCAGGATAACGACGTTCTAAATAATAGTCTCTATTGTCCTGAGGAATATCAATTGGTTTTAATTTACCTTCACGAATAGCCAACACATCTTCCATGTTTTTTGGCACCCAAATCCGACCATCGTTACGAAGCGATTCAGACATCAAAGTTAATTTAGATTGATGATCCCCAGATACAGGGATGCAGGTTGGGTGAATTTGTGTATAACAAGGATTGGCAAAGTAAGCACCGCGTTTGTGCGCTTTCCAAGCTGCGGTTACGTTACTTCCCATCGCATTTGTAGATAAAAAGAAAACGTTTCCATAACCCCCAGTTCCAAGAACTACGGCGTGAGCCGAATGGCGTTCAATTTCTCCAGTAATTAAGTTACGCGTAATGATGCCTCGAGCTTTTCCGTTAACTACAACAATGTCTAACATTTCATGGCGGTTGTACATTTTTATTTTACCACGACCAATTTGACGGTTCATAGCCGAATATGCTCCTAATAATAATTGTTGTCCTGTTTGTCCCGCAGCATAAAAAGTTCTAGAAACCAAAACACCACCAAACGAACGATTGTCTAATAAACCTCCATATTCACGAGCAAAAGGCACGCCTTGAGCCACGCATTGGTCGATGATATTAGCTGATAATTCTGCCAAGCGGTAAGAGTTAGCTTCACGTGAACGATAATCACCTCCTTTTACTGTATCATAAAACAATCGATAGATAGAATCGCCATCGCCTTGATAATTTTTTGCTGCATTAATTCCTCCTTGTGCTGCAATCGAGTGTGCGCGTCTTGGAGAATCTTGAAAACAAAAAGCTTTCACATTATAACCCAATTCTGCTAAAGTAGCTGCAGCAGAACCACCCGCTAAACCTGTTCCAACTACAATAACATCAATGTTACGTTTGTTTGCAGGATTAACAAGGTTGATATGATTTTTATAATTTGTCCATTTATCTGCAATTGGACCTTTTGGTATTTTAGAATCTAAAGCCATATTAGATGTATTTTTTAGTGATTAAAATGATGGAATACTGCAATGAAAATAAAACCTACTGGAATGATAATTGCATACGCTTTTCCAAAGCCTTTTAATCCTTTTGTGTATTTATTGTTTGCTCCAACCGACTGAAATGCCGAACTGAAACCGTGTAATAAGTGTAATGACAAAAACACAAATCCTAAACAATATAAAGCGACTCTCCATACAGGAACAAATTTGTGTTGTAGCTCTTCAAAATAACGATACCCTTCGCCATTTGCTAATAATCCAGAGGTGTCGCCCTGAATGTATTTGGTGTTTAGTTCTGGTATCCAAAAATCTATAAAGTGGATAACCAAGAAAATTAGGATAAATAGCCCGCTGTAAATCATGTTACGGCTCATCCATGTAGAATTGGCATTCCCGTTGTTTTTGACATAATTGATGTTTCGGGCACTTTTGTTTTTGATTTCCAATACAAATCCCATCACAAAATGAAACACCACGCCAAATAGCAACACAGGTTGCAAAATGTATTGAATTAGCCAATTGGTACCCATAAATTGAGACATATTATTAAAAGCATCTTCACTGATAACGGAAGAAAAATTAATAATAAAATGTTGCAATAAGAAAATCATTAGGAAGAATGCCGAAAGTGCCATGGCAAATTTTCTTCCAATCGAAGAATTTAAAATTCCGCCCATTTTTAGAAGTTAATTTTTGTTGATGCAAAAATACGGCTGAATTAGATGATAGGCAAAATGTTTAGAAATTAAATTTAAATTTAGAATGGTTTTATATTGTATGCTCGTAAATTAATGGATTTCCAAAGTTGTTTTTTCGTTTTCAATTTGAATGGTGTACTTTCCTTTAGGCAAATAATAGTTCCCGTTTTCTGATTTTTTCAGTTCCAGAGTTGCGTTGTCCTGTAGCCAATTTGTTCTGCCAGTCTCTGTTAAGGTTAAATCGTAATTGGCATAATTAAAACCTTTATCAACAGGTATTGTGATGCTGTTTAATTCAATATTATTTTCAGAAAGGATTTTTATTGTTTTTTCACTAGAAGTGTTGGAAAAAAATGCAATAGAGATTGAAGGTTCAAAAGCTTTGGACCACGCTCCAAATGAATTTCCCCAACGACTCGAGTATCGTGTACTTTTAATATCAAAAAGCACTAAGTCTTGATTCATTTTTGAAGCATCCATACTTTCAAGAGCTGAAATATCGGCTTTGTAAATGCTTCGTCCATGTGTTCCTAACAGCAAATGTTTTGCTTCAGGTTGTATAACCAGGTCATGTATGGCTACACTGGGTAAGCCATGGCTAAATGCTTCCCAGGACTGTCCTTGGTTAAAGGATACGTATGCACCATTATCGGTCCCTAAATAGAGTATGTTCTCATTTTTTGGATCTTCACAAATCACATTTACTGGGGATGAGGGAATATTTGAACTGATGCTTTTCCAAGTCTTTCCATAATCATCGCTCCTATAGGCATAGACTGAAAAATCATCTGAACGGTAACCATTCAAGGTTACAAAAACCCGTTCTTTTTTGTGCTTGGAAGCTACTATTCTGGACACCCACAAACCATTTGGTAAGCCTGAAGACAAGTTCTCCCAATTACCGCCAGCATTTTTTGTGACATAAACTAATCCGTCATCGCTCCCTGTGTAAATTAATCCAAACTGAAACGGAGATTCACTAATGGCCGTTAATGTTCCATAAGCAACATTACCCTTTTTACCTCCTTGTGTTAGATCGCCACTTATGGCTGTCCAATCGGTACCTTGATTCATGGAGCGCATCAACTTATTCCCTCCGAAATATAAGATATCTTGATTATGAGGGGATAATAAAATTGGAGCTTGCCAATTGAACCGATACGGGTTTTCGCCTAAGACGTGTTTTGGTTGAATATAGGTTTGCTCATCGGTTTCGGTGTTAAGCCTAAAATAATTTCCAAATTGATATCCTGTATACACAATATTGGAGTTCCTGTTGTCCACTTGAACTTGCATCCCATCACCTCCCATAATACTTTTCCAGGGATATTGCCCACTGGCTTCCCAACGTTTATCTTCACGGGCATTATTGGGGCCTTTCCAAACCCCATTGTCTTGCAAACCACCATACACATTATAAGGTTTTTCATGATCCACAGTAATGAAGTAAAACTGACCGACTGATGGTGCATTGTTTTTAGTCCAATTCTCACCATCATCATAGGTAATATTGACCCCACCATCATTACCGTTGATTAAATGATTAGGGTTTTTTGGGTCGATCCAAAGTGCATGGTGGTCACTATGTACATTTTCGGCATCAATTGAGGTAAAGGTTTTTCCACCGTCCTTTGATTTCAAAATAGGCACGCCATAAATGTAAATATGGTCTGGGTTGTTTGGTGCAACATGGACATGCCCAAAATAATAGCCGTAGCTATAATATAAATCATCAATATAGCCCTCATGTGTTTTTGCCCAAGTCGTACCGCCGTCAGTGCTTTTATAAACTTCGGCTCCAATTACCGGTGTATCAAAAAGCATGGTGTTGGCATCTTCCAAGTACTTGGCTAAATCAATGGGTTTTACGGATCCACTTTGGATCATTTGTTTCACGTTATCAGCTTTATAGGTTTCTTGAAAGTCATTTGTTTTAAGAAAGTTATTCAGTTTTTCATTATCTAATTTTAAAAAAGCATCAACAGACATCGTCTTGAAATCCTCCTTTGTCAAAACGTCTGAACCTTCTTTTTTAGGCTCATCAGGTCGTCTAAACTGATTGTCGTGAATAGCGTAAATGGTATTGTCATCGTAAACAGCCAAACCAATTCTGCCTACGCCAATTCCTGTTGGAAAACCACTTTTTTCAGTAGAAACTTTCGTCCAAGTTGCGCCCGCATCAGTACTTTTATAAATTGCAGAATGCATTCCATTGCCGTCAAAATTCCAAGCTTTTCTGTCTTTTGTCCAAGACGAGGCAAACATTACATTAAAATTATTAGGAGAATATTGTAGGTCGATTATGCCACTCATATCGTCTACAAAAAGGGTTTGAGACCAGGTTTTGCCACCATCTAAAGTTTTGTAAACACCACGCTCTTTATTGGGTGTGTATAAGTGTCCAGTAACTCCAACCAAAACCTCGTCGGGATTGTTAGGGTTTATCACTATTTTACCAATATGGTGTGAATCTTTTAAACCAACATTGGCCCATGTTTTTCCATTATCTACCGATTTTAAAACGCCAATTCCAGCATAGGATGACCTAGAAGCATTGTTTTCACCAGTACCAACCCAAATCGTATTGTGCTTCCAATCTACTGCGATATCGCCAACATTTTGGGTGTTGGAGGTGTCGAGAATTGGACTAAAAGTTGCTCCGTTATTAATGGTATGCCAAACACCACCTGAAGCATAAGCCACATAAAATTCGGTAGAGTTTTCTGGATTTGCTTCGATAGCCGTAACTCTGCCACTCATGATGGAGGGACCAATATTTTCAAAAGGAACCTGTTTTACTAAAGAGCTTTTAGTAAGAGCTTCTTTTTGCTGAAGAGCTTTGTCCATTGCACTTGTGGAAGTTGCAGGTTGTTGACCGAAAGCGAGAATTGAGCATAAAAAAAGGGTTGAAAAATACAGTTTAATAGAGTTCATAGGAGTTGGCTTTTATGATGATGAAAATTAACTATTCTAACTGTAGCATCAAAAAATTCAATAAAAAAGATTTATAAACTAAGAAAGAAAGGTGCCAGGTGTCTTAATTACAATTGTCGAAATTTGTACTTTTGACAAAATTCTAACACATGAAATATCTTCCAATAAACAATCAGTTATTTATAAAAAATCGTAAAAACTTTAGTGCCCAAATGAGGCCCAATAGTTTGGCGGTTTTTAACTCAAATGATATCTATCCTATAAGTGCCGACAGCACTATGCCCTTTGAACAACATCGTGATATTTTTTATCTAAGTGGTGTGGATCAAGAAGAAAGTATTTTGGTTTTATTCCCAGATTGCCCAAAGGAAAAGCATCGCGAAATTTTATTTTTAAAAGAAACCAATGACCATATCGCAGTTTGGGAAGGCGAAAAGTTGACTAAAGACGCTGCATTTCAGACAAGCGGAATTAAAACCGTGTACTGGCTTAAGGAGATGGAAAAAATTATGTTTGAGCTCATGACTCAATGTGATACGGTCTATATTAACACCAACGAACATTATCGGGCTTCGGTAGAGACAGAGACAAGAGAAGCTCGGTTTACAAAATGGCTAAAGGATAAATACCCTGCACATTCTGTTGCGAAAAGTAACCCTATTTTACAACGGTTACGTTCAGTAAAATATTCGATTGAAATAGAATTGATGCAAAAAGCCTGTAATATTACCGAAAAAGGTTTTAAACGGGTGTTGAATTTTGTAAAACCAAATGTTTGGGAATATGAAATTGAAGCCGAGTTTTTGCACGAGTTTCTGATTAATCGTTCTAAAGGATTTGCCTATACTCCCATTATTGCATCGGGAAACAATGCCAACGTACTACACTATATTCAAAATAATCAACGGTGTAAAGCAGGAGATTTGATTTTGTTAGACGTAGCAGCAGAATATGCTAATTATTCCAGTGATATGACCAGGACCATTCCTGTTTCGGGCAGGTTTGACAAAAGACAAAAAGCAGTTTACAATGCAGTTAATCGAGTAAAAACTGAGGCAACAAAACTGTTGTTGCCTGGAACCCTTTGGGAAGATTACCACCTTGAAGTGGGTAAAATCATGACATCTGAGTTATTGGGATTAGGATTATTGGATCAGGCCGATGTAAAAAATGAAGATAAAGATTGGCCTGCTTATAAAAAATATTTTATGCATGGCACTTCCCATCATATCGGTTTGGATACCCATGACTATGGTATTTTAACCGAACCTATGCAAGCTAATATGATCTTTACTGTAGAACCTGGGATTTATATTCCAAAGGAAGGTTTTGGAATTCGTTTGGAAGACGATGTGGTTATTCAAGAATCTGGGGAACCGATTAATTTGATGAAAAATATTCCTATTGAAATTGAGGAAATTGAGGAGTTGATGAATCATTAATGGTTTTTGAATTTAAATAGCTGATCCAGACGTACTCCAATGCTACGTTGACCATCTCTAATGTATTAAATTAGTAAGTCTACCGTTCCAAATTAGGTATTACTCTTGAGCAGGGTATCTTAGGGTTATATCTGTATCACTTTTTTTGTTGCCCAATTTGAGATAAAGATGAAATTAGATTATAAAGGCACAAGCATATTTTATTCCCAAGCAGGAAAAGGCAGAGCTGTCGTTTTACTTCACGGTTTTCTGGAAAGCAGTACAATGTGGAAGGATTGGCTATCACTAATTTCTAAATCACATCAAGTGGTTTGTGTTGATTTACTGGGGCATGGAAAAACAGGATGCTTGGGGTATATCCATACCATGGAGCAAATGGCAGAGGCTGTGGACGCCGTGTTAAAACATTTGGAGATTAAGAAAGCAACTTTTATAGGACATTCCATGGGAGGGTATGTGGCATTGGCTTATTTGGAGCTATTTCCTAAAAAAATTGAAGGCTTGTGTTTAATGAATTCAACGGCTTTAGATGATAGTCCAGAAAAAAAGCAGAACAGGGATCGGGCTATTGCAGCTGTTAAAAAAAACCATAAGATCTTTATAAGGCTGTCCATATCAAACTTGTTTAGGCCAAAAAACAGAATCATGTATTCAAATGAAATTCAAAGCCTAAAAGAAGAGGCTCTGCAATTTCCAATACAAGGGATTATTGCTGCTCTTGAAGGGATGAAGGTCAGAAAAAATAGAGTTGAATTATTTAGAAAAGCAGTCGGTAAAAAAATGATGATAATTGGTCGCAAAGATCCTGCACTCCAATATAATACCTTAGTTGAACAGACTAAAAACTCAGATATCGAAATGGTTGAATTCCCAGATGGACATATGACTTATATTGAAAATAAGAAAGAAGTAACTTACAAAATAATGTATTTCATCGAAAAATAGGACAGATTATCAGATAAATAGCTTTTTATTCTTAAGTTGTCTGTTCTAAATCTCGCCAATTATGAAAAACTCTACACCTAAACAGAATTCGTTCAAAATCATCTGTGATATTATTGGGCACAAATATGAAGTTTCAAAAAAAGTCACTTCACATGTAAAAGAATACACTTGTAAATGTTGTAAGAAACAACTCACTACAAATAGTAACGGACACTTAACTGAGCTAACCCCTAAGTTTAAGGAGATTAATTCAATTTTAGAAGAAATCTATACCAGAAGAATGTTACGTTTAAAGTCGAAAACATACAGTTCGTCGATATATTAGTTCTTAGTAACACCTTATTGTTTCATTTTCATATATTTAGTTCACTTTTTTTAAGAATTAAATAAATTAATAGCGTGAAAAATATTTATTGTTCATTTTTTGGACATCAATTTGTGGTCTCAAAACGAGTTACAAACCATGTGAAAGAATATAAATGTAAAAATTGTAATTTTCAAATGACCACGGACGGTAGGGGGAAATTAACGCCCTTAACGCCTAAGTATAAAGAGATCAATTCAGTTTTAGAACGTATTCATATTAGACGCGCACTTAAAAAAAGACAAGACCTTATTCTTGATCGTTAAATGCGTTCCAACCCTTGGCAATTAAAGCGACTGAGGTTTCGCCTCTGGTAATCAGACTCATTCCTCTTTCTTTTTCAGTGATATATCCAATAACTGTAAAATTTGGGTTAGCCTTTATTTTTTGATAATCCTCTTGCGAAATCGTCATTAACAGTTCATAATCTTCACCTCCGTTTAGGGCGATAGTTGTACTATCAACATTAAACTCTTCGCACGTTGAAATGACCTGAGGGTCCA
This sequence comes from Flavobacteriaceae bacterium LMO-SS05, assembly GCA_051814705.1. GTDB lineage: Bacteria > Bacteroidota > Bacteroidia > Flavobacteriales > Flavobacteriaceae > Geojedonia. The sequence continues at coordinate 497,817 of JBPWQW010000001.1, read as the reverse complement.
ATGGGATTTTATTTTCATAGAGCTCAACTCCAACAGCACTCTGTTTGCATAAATGCATAATTTCTGAAGAAAGCCCGTCGCTGATGTCAATCATGGAGGTAGGCTTGACCTTTAGATCTTTTAAAAGTTTCACTATATCTTTACGAGCTTCAGGTTTTAATTGGCGCTCAATGATATAGGTGTAAGCATCCAAATCGGGTTGATTATTAGGATTTACTTTAAATACTTGTTTCTCTCTTTCCAGAACTTGAAGTCCCATATAGGCTCCGCCCAAATCTCCTGTAACCACCAATAGATCGTTAGGTTTGGCTCCATTTCTATAACAAATATCCTCAGCCTTAACTTCCCCAATGGCAGTAACTGAAATTATCAATCCAGTTGTTGAAGAGGTCGTGTCTCCTCCAACCACATCGATATTGTATAGTTTAGCAGCTGTTTCAATACCAGCGTATAATTCTTCCAAAGCTTCTAAAGGGAACCTATTGGAAACCGCAATGGAAACCGTAACTTGGGTGGCTACAGCATTCATGGCATACACATCTGATAAATTGACTATAATGGCTTTATATCCTAAGTGTTTAAGAGGCATATAACTTAAGTCAAAATGCACATTTTCAATTAAGAGATCAGTAGTTACCACTATTTTTTTTGACTTGAACTCTAAAACAGCAGCGTCGTCCCCAATTCCCTTAATGGTTGAGTTTTGTTTGATTTTAAAACCTTTGGTCAAATGATCAATAAGTGCAAATTCACCCAATTCACTTAATGAAGTCCGTTGTTGATTTTTATCTTCTATCATTTGGCAAAAATAATAAGCTTATTGCTAAATACCCGATAAATAAAAAAATACTGCAATTTTAAATGGCATTCTGCTGTTAAGTCTTGCTAGAGTCGCTAATTTGCCCTATAGGAATTCTTTTTTATGATTTTTTTGTTGATATTAGTATAAATCCTATAATCTAGTTTAGATAAATTTTAAAAATTGCAAAAATGTATAATCCAATCAAGTGTATCAAGCTTTCTAAAATACTTTTAATAGGATGCTTTATGCTATTATATCAAAGCTGTAAAAATGAATCGGTTGATTTTGTAATACTGGCTGATGCAGATAATGACGGTGTTGCTGATAATATAGATAATTGTTACTTGGTCTTTAATCCCAATCAAGAAGATACGGATGGCGATGGAATTGGGGATGCTTGTGATGATAATGGTCTAACTTTTGAACCTTCTGCAATTTGCGAAAATGGAGTTGCAGATATTTTCCCCTGTAAAGATTATGATTTGATGGCATTGGTCCCAATTTCAGGTTTAGGAGGTCCTGGATCTAGTGGCAATGATTGCTGGGGTTGGGTTGATCCCGAATCTCAAAAAGAATATGCCATTGTAGGCACTTCAACAGGAACGGCATTTGTTGATATTTCAATTCCCAATGCCCCCATCATAGTTGGCACGTTGCCAACAGCAACCACAAATAGTCTCTGGAGAGACATTAAAGTCTATAAAAATCATGCATTTGTTGTGGCTGATAATGCTGGGGCGCATGGCATGCAAGTTTTTGACCTTACTCGTTTAAGAGGCGTAACGAATCCGCCAAAAACATTTACCGCTGATGCACTTTATACGGGATTCGGCAATGCCCATAATATAATCATTAATGAAGATAGCGGTTTTGCTTATGCTGTTGGTACTGATACTTTTGGTGGAGGCCCACATTTTATAAACATTCAAGATCCAACAAACCCAATAGCAGCTGGCGGCTATGCTTTGGATGGCGATACTCATGACGCACAGGTGGTCACGTATAACGGGCCAGACTCAAGCTATACCGGTCGTGAAATATATATTGGAAGTAACGGTGACAAATTAGTGATTTTAGATGTGACGGATAAAGCAAATCCAACTCATATTTCATCAATTACCTATAATAATCTGGGCTATGTTCATCAAGGCTGGTTTACTAAAGATTTTACTTTTTTTATGGTTGGCGACGAATTGGACGAAATACATTCAGGGATAAATACAAGAACCCTAGTTATAGACCTTTCCAGTTTAGACAATCCAAAAGTACATATGGAATATTTCGGTCCATCTTTAGCAATCGATCATAATGGCTATGTTAGGGGTGATGTGTTTTACCAATCGAGTTATACGGCAGGTGTTAGAGTAATAGATATAAGTTCAATTGAACAAGCTGTTATGAACGAAACAGGATTTTTTGACACCTATCCAGAAGATAACAGCACCAATTTTAACGGGGCCTGGAGTGTTTACCCATTTTTCCCTAGCGGCAATATCATTGTGAGCGATATCGATCGCGGTTTATTTGTGATTAGAAAGAGTGCTCTGTAATTTTTTAACAAAACGTAAAACAGCCGTCTCGCAGTTATTTGCTTTTAAAAATCTCAAGATTTAATCTTAAACCAATAATTCACCATACTTAAACAAAGGGTTGTATGATATGCTCAGTTTCAGCCAATCAGCTGAGTACTAATAGGACAGTCGAAAAGCCGTATTTAATAACAAAAACCTATAATATGATATGCTAATATAATGTTAGGTTATGCGGAAAAGCCGTACTTATATTGTATATTTGCAATCTATTTAGAAACAATCTAATTAAATCATGATTAAAGTATCAGAAACAGCTAAAAAGAAAGTCGTTGAGTTAATGACTGAAGATGGCTTTGATGCGAACAAACACTTTGTGCGTGTTGGAGTAAAGAGCGGAGGTTGTTCAGGATTGTCTTACGATTTAAAGTTTGACAAGGAACAATTTGAGGGTGATAAGGTTTTTGAAGATAATGGGGTAAAGATCATTGTAGATAAAAAAAGCTTTTTATATCTAATTGGAACTACCCTTGAATATTCTGGAGGCTTAAATGGAGCAGGGTTTGTTTTCAACAACCCTAACGCAAATCGAACTTGCGGCTGTGGAGAAAGTTTTTCGTTATAAAATACAAGATGAATAAATATACAGAAGACGATTTAAGAGAAGAATTAAAAACCAAAGAATACGAATACGGTTTTTACACTGACATAGAGTCAGATACATTCCCTATTGGATTAAATGAAGACATTGTACGAGCCATTTCGAAAAAGAAAGAAGAGCCAGAATGGATGACCGACTGGCGATTGGAATCTTTTCGATATTGGAAGCTAATGGTTGAACCCGAGTGGGCAAATGTAAAGTACCCAAAACCCGACTTTCAAGCCATATCTTATTATTCTGCACCAAACACGAAACCAAAATATGATAATTTGGACGAAGTCGATCCAGAACTTTTAGATACCTTTAAAAAACTTGGAATTTCTCTTGACGAACAAAAAAAATTAGCAGGTGTTGCAATGGATGTTGTAATCGACTCCGTTTCTGTGGCGACGTCTTTTAAAAAAACCTTGTCTGAAAAAGGAATAATTTTTTGTTCCATTTCTGAAGCAATTAGAGAGCATCCAGAATTGGTTAAAAAATATATTGGCACCGTTGTTCCACAAAGAGACAACTTTTACGCAGCTTTAAACAGTGCGGTATTTAGTGATGGTAGCTTTTGTTATATTCCAAAAGGGGTAAGATGCCCAATGGAATTGTCAACCTATTTCAGAATCAATCAAGGAGGAACAGGTCAATTTGAACGTACCTTACTAATAGCAGACGAAGGAAGTTACGTGAGTTATTTGGAAGGTTGTACGGCACCAAGTCGTGATGAAAATCAATTACACGCTGCAGTGGTGGAGCTAATCGCCTTAGATGGTGCCGAAATTAAATACAGCACCGTGCAAAACTGGTATCCTGGAAATAGTGAAGGCAAAGGTGGAGTTTTCAATTTCGTAACCAAACGGGGCTTATGTGAGAAAAATGCAAAAATTTCTTGGACACAAGTAGAAACGGGGAGCGCTGTTACTTGGAAGTATCCGAGTTGCATCTTGAAGGGAGATAATTCGGTTGGAGAATTTTATTCTATTGCCGTGACCAACAACTTTCAGCAAGCCGACACCGGAACCAAAATGATCCACTTGGGTAAAAACACCAAATCAACCATTATCTCAAAAGGGATATCGGCTGGAAAATCCCAAAACTCATATCGAGGGTTGGTACAAATACATGCCAAGGCAGACAATGCCCGTAACTTTTCGCAGTGTGATAGTTTACTTATGGGTAACGAATGTGGCGCACACACGTTTCCGTATATAGAAGTAAAAAACAAAACGGCACAAGTAGAACACGAGGCAACAACAAGTAAAATTGGAGAAAATCAAATATTTTATTGCAATCAAAGAGGTATAAATACCGAAAAAGCAATTGCCCTTATTGTTAATGGATTTAGTAAAGAAGTGTTGAATAAGTTGCCCATGGAATTTGCGGTTGAGGCAAAAAAATTATTAGAGATAAGTTTAGAAGGCTCAGTAGGATAAATTTTATAGTGATGAAAAACATAATGTTATTACTTGTATTTTTTATGGCTTTGACGACAAGCTGTAAAAATGGTTCTAAATCTGAAAACAATTCAGACCAACTTGAAAACCAGGATGAAAAAACAACAAAGCAAAATGATGGCTTAGTGTTATTAAAAGGTGAGTTTATTTATTATGCTGATGCTGCAGTGCTTCAAACTAATTCCAGTTCTATTTATGGAGTCGTAGTTAATGAGAAAATGCACGAACTTGATAAACTTGCACAACAATATAAGACAGAACCAACAGATTATGTCACCGTTGAAATTAGAGGGGAGATCCTTCCAAAACCTGAAAATGAAGAAGGGTGGCCTTATAGAATAAACATAAAGGAAATATTAAATGTTAGTAAATCTCAAAATGAAGATGAGGTTATAAAATTAGAATCAGAATAAATATGCTAAAAATAGATAATTTACACGCAAGTGTTGAAGGTAAAGCCATTTTACGAGGAATAAGCTTAGAGGTTAAAGCTGGCGAAGTTCATGCTATTATGGGACCAAATGGCTCTGGGAAAAGCACATTGGCTTCGGTGATAGCAGGTAAAGAAGAGTACGTAGTTGAACAAGGCGAAATCTTGTTTGAAGGTGAAAAAATTGATGAATTGGCAGCAGAAGAACGCGCTCACAGAGGCATCTTTATGTCGTTTCAATATCCAGTTGAAATTCCGGGGGTCTCCGTTACAAACTTTATGAAAACGGCAATTAATGAAACCCGTAAAGCTAAGGGGCTTGAAGACATGCCAGCTAATGTCATGCTTAAATTGATTCGTGAAAGAGCAGAACTTTTAGATATCGACAGAAAATTTTTGTCACGGTCTCTTAATGAAGGCTTTTCAGGTGGTGAAAAAAAACGAAATGAAATCTTTCAAATGGCGATGTTAGAACCCAAATTGGCCATATTGGATGAAACCGATTCTGGATTGGATATTGATGCCCTTCGTATTGTGGCCCATGGTGTCAACAAATTGAAGAGTAAGGATAATGCCGTTATTGTAATAACGCACTACCAACGCCTACTGGATTATATTGTACCCGATTTTGTGCATGTCTTGCACAATGGTAAAATTGTAAAATCTGGAACCAAAAAATTGGCTCATGAATTGGAGGAAAAAGGTTACGATTGGATTAAAGAAGAAGTGAATGCTCAATAACAAGCTAATGGATTTAAAGGAAAAACTCATAGCATCATTTTTGGCGTTTGAAAATCAGACGGATATTGACTCGCCTATCCACGATGTCAGAAGTGAAGCAATAAAAACATTTGAAGAACAGGGCTTTCCAACAAAAAAGGAAGAAGCTTGGAAGCATACATCTTTAAATAGTATCTTAAAATATGATTATAGCGTGTTTCCTAAACAAGACAACGCTTTAGATTATAACGATATAAAAAAATATTTTATTCACGAAATAGATTCGTACAAAATCGTGTTTGTTGATGGGAAGTATTCATCACATTTATCGCAAACCACACACGATGGAGTGGATATTTGCCTGATGTCTGCGGCACTTGCAAAGCCAAAATACCAAATCGTAATCGAAAACTATTTTAACAAAATTGCTACCAAAGATAGCTTATCATCTTTAAATACGGCGTTTTCAAGTGAAGGGGCTTATATTCATATTCCAAAAAATAAGTTGGTACAAAAACCCATTCAGATTCTTCATTTTTCAACGGGACATGAGGCCGCATTAATGCTTCAGCCACGTAACTTAATTGTAGTTGATGAAAACTCACATGTCCAAATTATAGAAAGGCATCAAAGTTTAACAGATAATCCTGTATTGACCAACTGTGTTACTGAGATTTTTGCTAATAAACGCGCAATTGTGGACTATTATAAAGTTCAAAACGACAATGAAAACGCATCTTTAATAGACAATACATTTATCAATCAAAAACAAGAAAGCGTGACTTCGGTACATACATTCTCATTTGGAGGTAATATAACACGCAACAACCTAAATTTCTACCAAAATGGCGAACGTATTGATTCTACATTAAAAGGCGTGACCATTATTGGGAACAAACAACATGTAGACCACAATACACTCGTACATCATCTTGAACCGAATTGCGAAAGCCATCAAGATTACAAGGGCATTTTTGGGGATAGCGCTACAGGTGTTTTTAATGGTAAGGTGATTGTAAACAAGGAGGCTCAAAAAACAAATGCGTACCAAGCCAACAATAATATTTTAATGAGTGACAAGGCATCAATAAATACCAAGCCACAACTTGAAATTTTTGCCGATGATGTAAAATGTTCACACGGGTGTACTATTGGGCAATTGGATGAAAGCGCCATGTTTTATATGCGTACGCGCGGTATTCCTGAAAAGGAAGCCAAAGCGTTGCTGATGTATGCTTTTAGCAATAATGTTTTGAGTTCGGTTAAAATCCCAGAGATCAAACAGCGTATTACTAAAATCATTGCTACTAAACTGGGTGTGAATTTAGGGTTCAATTTATAGAGCATGTTTGATGTCGAGAACATAAGAAAAGACTTTCCTATCCTTACCCGAAAAGTCAACGGTAAGCCTTTGGTCTATTTTGATAATGCAGCAACGTCACAAACACCTCAACAGGTCGTTGATGTGATCGTAGATTATTATTCCAATTATAATGCTAATATTCATCGGGGCGTTCATAGTTTAAGTCAAGAAGCTACAGATAAATATGAACTGGCAAGGCATAAGGTTCAAAAGCACTTTAATGCAAAACATGCCCATGAAATCATTTTTACTTCTGGTACCACTCATGGAATTAATTTAATAGCACAAGGCTTTACCTCCTTCTTAAAACAAGGTGACGATATTATTGTTTCTGCTCTAGAGCACCATAGCAATATTGTGCCTTGGCAGATGTTGTGCGAGCGCACTGGAGCTAATTTGAGAGTCATTCCCATGAATGATGATGGTGAACTCATCATCTCTGAATTAGATAAACTTTTATCTGATAAGACCAAATTGGTTTTTGTAAATCATATTTCCAATGCATTGGGAACTATCAACCCTATTGAAGACATTATCAAAAAAGCACATCAAGTTGGTGCAGCTGTTTTGATTGATGGTGCACAAGCGTGCCCACATTTAATACCCGATGTACAAAAACTGAATGTGGACTTTTATGTTGTGTCTGCACATAAAATGTGCGGTCCAACGGGTGCAGGAATGTTATATGGAAAAGAAGAGTGGTTAAGAAAACTGCCGCCTTATCAAGGAGGAGGCGAGATGATTGATGAAGTCACGTTCCAAAAAACAACCTATGCGGGCTTGCCTCATAAATTTGAAGCCGGTACCCCTAATATTTGTGGAGGTATTGCTTTTGGGGCTGCTATAGACTACATGAATACCATTGGTTTTGAGGCAATTGCCAAATATGAACACGAGTTATTAGAGTACGCTACCCAAAAACTTTTAGAAATAGGGGGCTTAAAAATTTACGGGACCTCAAAACACAAAGCTTCCGTTATATCTTTTAATTTGGAAGGAATTCATCCTTACGATGTTGGGACAATCCTAGATAAATTAGGGATAGCCATACGTACAGGACACCACTGTGCGCAACCCATCATGGACTTTTATAAAATACCAGGTACCGCTAGAGCTTCATTTGCGTTTTATAATACCAAAAAAGAAATTGATATTTTGGTAGAGGGCGTTAAAAAAGCTAAAAAGATGTTATCTTAAAAAGCTTGTTTTAAGCAAACCAAGTATTCCATGGGATTTTAGCCAAAACCAAAATTAAAGCTATAGTATAAAATATAGCCAATTGTTTAAACTTGGGTTTTGATGTTAGTTTCTTTTTGTGTTTAGAATATCCAGCAGTAATCAGTACTACCGCAAAAATCATGGTTAAAGGGTGTTCAATAATATTTGAACGTAGAAGGGAATTCTTCATAACTTCTCCCATGCCCATGTCGCTTATTAACGAGATGTAATCAGCAGTAAAAAAGAGAACAATTCCAAGGAGTAATTGGATATGGAAAACAATTAGTGTAAATAAAGAAGCCCTAAAATCAAATGCGCCAAATTCTTTATTGCCAAAAAACTTTATTAGAGCATTAAAAGTTGAAATTACAAGAAGAATAAGAGCCAAATATGCCCAATAAGAATGTAAAAATTTGAAGGTTTCGTACATGATAATAATTTATGGTTTAAGTCAAACAAATGTAAGGAATTTTAAGTTTTAATTGGATTTAAAATTAAAGTCATACTCACGTTCCACTTTACATATTCTTACATGGTACCAATCATACCAATCTGTTCTTCCTTTTTGCTGGGCTTCGAGATGGTCTGTTTGCTGTTTCCAGCTTTTAATAGCCTCTAAACTATCCCAATAACTAACGGTAATTCCAATCTCATTTCTGGCACTTTCTATTCCTAAAAAGCCAGGTTGTTGTTTGGCAAGTTCTTCCATTTTAATGGCCATTTCGGCATAGCCTTCGTGTGTTTCTTTCTGTGTTGAAGTAAAAATAACGGCGTAATAAGGCTTAAAGGTTTTATTCATGTTTATAATCTTTTTTATCCCAAGTCAAAACTTGCACCCCTTTTGAATACTGTATCCGATCAGGTTTGTTTTGTAATAATGAATTGAATTTAGGGTAGTCCAATTCTAATTTATGGATGTTTATTTTTTGCATCGGCCATTCTATATGGTGAACATCATAAGTGATGATTTTATTTTTAAAATCCTGTAATAAAGTATAGCGTTCAGTCAACCATAGATCTGTTTCATCTTTCGAAATGGGATCCTGTTCCACTGCGTATTCAGTATAAAAAAAATCGTTTGTAGCCTTGTTTTTGGATTCATAGATAGAAGCCGTTCGTCTCATTTTTGAATACCGATAAGGTAATTTTGAAACTGCTTTTAAGACCTTGCAAGACATAGGTTTGCTGCCTTCCATATTCAAAAAGTAAACACTTGGTTTTCCGTTACAATTGACATAAAGTCTAATGTTTATTTCATGAAAATTGGATAGATTGGGGATTTTAGGAAAGTTCCTAATCCCAACATGGTTCATATCAAAGGCGACTATACTCAACCATGTTTTCCCATGGATTGTATCCAATTCTAGACCTTTGGGCAGCATTGGTCGTAGCTCATCGGGTTCCAGTTGCCAGTGAAAGAACAATACTTGATTCCATTCCTGATAATATTTCCATGGGCGATTTGGATAATTGAAAGCTCTATGCTTAGTTTGTTTCAATATGTCCTTTGCCTTCATCAGCGAAACAAGTTATAAATTACTCATCTTTGTAAATCCCGATCGTCAACTCGCCCTTATCATTCATAAAGGCTCTGTACATACCAGCAGTATTAAATTCGGCAACCATATTTCCATACTTATCCACGGCAACAATACCGCCATCCCCACCTAATTCTGGTACTTTTTTTTGAATGACTTCTTTTGCGGCTTCCTGCAAAGTCAAACCTTTATAGTCCATAAGTGCTGAGATATCATGGGCGACTACAGCACGAATAAAAAATTCTCCCCAACCTGTACTTGACACAGCGCAGGTATTGTTATTGGCATAAGTTCCTGCACCAATAATTGGCGAGTCCCCAATGCGGCCCCAGCGCTTGTTGGTCATACCACCCGTAGAAGTTCCACCTGCAAGATTTCCGTTCTTATCCAAAGCAACACAGCCGACGGTGCCAAATTTGGAATCGTTTATAAAAGGGTCATAAAAGGCTTGCTTGTTGTTGGAGCTCGTTTCAACTTTTTCGGTTTCTTTAATTTTCTGTAAAGCATTAAAACGGGGCTCGGAATAAAAATAACTAGGCTCAACCAGTTCCAAACCTTGCTCTTTGGCAAAGGCTTCAGCGCCTTTTCCGGCAAGCATCACATGTGCAGAGTTGTCCATGACGGCTCTTGCCAAATTAATAGGGTTTCTAACCGTAGTTGTCCCAGCAGAAGCCCCAGCTTTTAAGGTTTTGCCATCCATGATGGAAGCGTCGTGTTCATTGGTTTCGGCATTTGTAAATACAGCCCCTTTTCCAGCGTTAAATAAGGGCGAGTCTTCCATGACGTTTATGGTTTTTTGAACAGCATCCAAACTACTTCCGCCAGTTTTCAAAATCTCATAGCCTACTCTAATAGCCTCTTCCAGTTTGGCTTTATAGGCGGCTTCTAGCTCTGGAGTCAGGTTCGCTTTTAAAATGGTGCCTGCTCCTCCATGAATTACAATGGCAAAATCATTTGTTTTTTGAACTGTAGAAGCAACTTCATTATTTTTATTGGATAAGGCGTTTAGTTCTTCTTCATTTTTGCAGCCTAAAAAAACCAAAGTAAGAAGTATTAAAAAGACGAATTGTTTCATCGTAAAATTGAATTAAATTAAGCTTTAAAGTTACATTTTTTAAGAAAGGTAGCTTAAGTAAAAATGAGTTTTTATTAGTACCTTTGCTCTAAAATTAAATAATTCGTAAAGATAAAGATATATGCAAGCTATTGCTAACGATTTCGGAATTGAAAAAGCTTTAAAAAAATTAGGAATACAATCTATAAATGAAGGAACCTCAACGGGATCTCGATGGTTTTCCAATGGAGAAATTATGGAAAGTTATTCTCCTGTTGATGGACGATTGATTGGGAAAGTAAAAACAACTACCAAGGAGGATTTTGACCAAGTGATGAAAGCCGCAACTGCGGCATTTAAATCGTGGAGAACTATGCCAGCGCCACAACGTGGAGAAATTGTACGTCAGTTTGGAGACAAATTGCGTGAGAAAAAAGAGGCACTTGGTAAGTTGGTGTCCTATGAAATGGGTAAAAGCTACCAGGAAGGTTTGGGTGAAGTACAAGAGATGATTGATATCTGTGATTTTGCTGTAGGTTTATCGCGTCAACTTCATGGTTTGACTATGCATAGCGAACGACCTGGGCATAGAATGTATGAGCAGTATCACCCACTTGGTGTCGTTGGGATTATTTCGGCCTTTAATTTTCCAGTGGCTGTTTGGTCTTGGAATACGGCTTTAGCTTGGATTTGTGGAGATGTTTGTATTTGGAAACCTAGTGAAAAAGCACCTCTATGCGGTATCGCTTGTCAAAATATAGCAGCTGAAGTATTTGCGGCAAACCAGCTACCTGAAGGCATTTCTTGTTTAATTAATGGAGATTATAAGGTTGGTGAGTTTATGACCAAAGATACAAATGTGGCATTGATTTCAGCTACGGGCTCTACGAGAATGGGAAAAATTGTAGCGAAAGAAGTTGCTGAACGTTTGGGAAAATCATTATTGGAGTTAGGAGGTAACAACGCTATTATTGTAACACCCGATGCTGATATTAAAATGACTGTAATTGGAGCGGTTTTTGGAGCCGTGGGTACAGCTGGACAACGCTGCACATCGACACGCCGATTGATTATTCACGACAGTATTTACGAACAAGTTAAGACGGCCATCGTTGATGCGTATAAGCAACTGAGAATTGGTAACCCTCTTAATGAAAACAACCATGTTGGACCTTTAATTGACAGGGATGCTGTAAAAATGTATCAAAACGCATTAGCTAAAGTTGTGGAAGAAGGTGGAAACCTTGTTGTTGAAGGCGGAGTGCTTTCTGGCGAAGGTTTTGAAAGTGGCTGTTATGTAAAACCTGCCATTGCCGAAGCGCAACCCCATTATAAAATAGTACAACATGAAACCTTTGCCCCCGTATTATACTTATTGAAATATACTGGAGATGTTGAACATGCAATTGATATTCAAAACCAAGTAGCACAAGGACTAAGTTCTGCGATTATGACCAATAATTTGCGTGAAGCAGAACGATTTTTATCAGTTGCAGGTTCAGACTGTGGCATTGCAAATGTTAACATTGGAACATCTGGTGCCGAAATTGGTGGTGCTTTTGGTGGTGAAAAAGAAACTGGAGGAGGACGTGAGTCTGGAAGTGATGCTTGGAAAGTTTATATGAGACGCCAAACCAATACCATTAATTACACTACCGAATTGCCTTTAGCTCAAGGTATCAAGTTTGATTTATAATCGTTTTAGCAAAAAATAATCCTATCACAAATCCATTATTACGGATTAAGATAGGATTAAATTGTTGATTAATAGCACTGCTAAATTAGGTGAAAAATCCTATAGCATGCGAAAATCCTATGAACGGTTAGAAAACCTATATGAACCGTAAAATTCACCTATTAACTGTATTTTACCTTTCTTAAAATCCGGTAGGTTTCTTTTAAAATGGTGCTCAATTCTTCACTGTGGTTTCTTAAATAGGGCTTGGCTTCATTAAGCTTGTCTATGGCCTCATGAAATAAATTCAAATAACAGATGAGATAAGCCGCTGGCAGATTTTTTAAATCTTCTTCTTCATTTTTTGTTAATGATAATCCTGTGATTAGTTTTTTCAAAAGCGCATTATTTGCATTGTAAATATGGTGCAAAACGCGTTTGTCAAATTGTGGTGGCTCAAATATTAAAGTGGTTTCGATATGATAATTAACGTTATTGTTAAAATTAATAATAGTTTCCTCCAAAGGATAGTACTTATAGGAGTTTTGAAGCCCTAAATTCACATATTCAATTATTTTGAAAGAGTCTTCATCATAGGATATGGCGACTTCATCCAATGCTGAAAAAAACAAACGGACTTGTTCATTAATCAGTTCAATATCCACTCTTGAAAAATATTCCAGGTCTTTGACTACCTTTTTTTGACCAGACCAGCAAAGCACAAAATATTCTTTGAATACTTTGTATTGTGGATTGTAGTCTTTACGGGTATTCATAAAGTCAAAAACACCATCCAAGGTATGTTCTATATTATTTTGAGCATGGTTTTCGATGGCCTCAACAATTTTTGAATTGACATCTTTTATTTCTATATCAAATACTTTCGGCATACTCATGCTGCCATCTCTAAAAAAGACCGAGCCACCATAATATTTCCAGATATTTTTTCGCAACGACGTGATGTGATCAATTGGCCTGATGGTTACTAGACCAACGACTTTATTGTGAGGTAAATGTGGAAATGGGATATTTTCGTATTGAACTATTGGGGGGTTGGTAAGATAAGCATTGATGAGGTTTTGTATTTTACTATCGTCAAAAAAATCAACTCCTATAATAGAATTATCTTCATCTTCAACCCCAATAACGATATAAGAATTGTTCTTTGGGTTGCTGTTGGAAAGGGCGCAGATGTGTTTTAAAAATTTGGCCTTGCCTTCTTTTTCACTAATATCAATTTTACGCTTTTTATCATAAAAACTGTTCTCATCGTTATGAGCCAGTAGATTTTTTATGAGGAGGCGTTTGTTAATCATAGCTATTTCCGATTAAGTCGGATTATTTTTTTATTGTATAGTTAATATTCAATTCTTAATAGTTATGGCACTTTGTGACCTTGACTGGCTTCTAAAATTAAAAACCAGTCTTCGAGATCGAGATCGATAAGAACAGCCTTAAAAGCGTCTTTAATTCGTTCTTTGGTTGAGGTGCCAATTATTGGATGAATTTTTGAAGGATGTTTTAAAGTCCAAGCCAATAACAGTTGGTCTTCAGTTGCTCTATAGACTTTTGCCAATGCATGCAATTGTTTTTTTATTCGTTGGGTTTGCTCATTATCTTCCTTATATAATGAGCCCAAGGGCGACCAAGCCATGGGCACGATGTTTTTTGTTATCATTTGGTCCAAAGTGCCATCATACATTGCGCGATGTTGTGTGAGGGAAAACTCAATTTGGTTTACGCTAACATCACTTGTTTTAGAAATTAATTCAACCTGTGAGGGCGTAAAATTCGAGACACCAAAATTTTTAATTTTTCCTTGCTGCTTTAATTGCAAAATGGCTTCTGAAACTTCATCAGGGTGCATCAAAGGGCTGGGTCGATGTAATAAAAACAAATCTAAATATTCGGTTTTTAAATGTTTTAGAGAAGTTTCAGCAGACCAGATTATATAATCTTTGCTATAGTTGTAATGTTTTATTTTGTTGTTCCGATTTTCGCTTAGATATTGAATCCCACATTTGCTAATCAATTGAATAGTCTCTCTAGGAATATTGGTTTCAGATAAAGCATTTCCAAACTCAGCTTCAGTAGTATAACCGCCATAAATATCGGCATGGTCAAATGTTGTAATTCCATGTTCTAAACAATGGTGAATGAGGTCGATCATCTCATTTTTAGAGAATTTTTTACCCCAAATTCCCCAGGTCATCGTGCCAGCAATAATTCTAGAATAGTTCAATTTTATTTGCAGTTTATAAGGATTTTTATGCGATTCACGTATAAAAATACTCAAAACACTTTTAAAAGTGTATAATTGTAAAGGTTAATTAATTCGGCTCTGATTATGAGTAATTTAAAGTGGCTACCATTAGAATTTTCATTAAATAAAATTTCATGTGGGTCCTAATTAATATGGATTACACCTAAATCCAAATCAAATAGTTCAGCAAAAACTGTGACCTAGATGAAAGGGAATACTGTTCAATTACTATTGCGTGAGCTATTAAATAATAATCGATAAAGTCTAAAACAAAAAGGAAGACGTATATACCTTACACACCTAATTTTTAAAAATCAAATTTCTATGAAAACATTCAAAAAATTAAACCTATTTTTTTTATCACTATTACTATTAACATTCTATAATTGTACTGACAATTCAAACAGTTCATTAAACCAAAACGATGGCGCTGCGCATATTTCTATAAAGTTAGTTGACGGCCCAGGAAATTATGACAAGGTTTTTGTTGATGTGGTTGACGTTATGATCAAAATGAATGATGATAGTGAAGGTGAAGGAGGATGGGTAAGTACTGGGGCGACTCCTGGTGTTTATGATTTGTTAACATTAACGGGCGGACAAAATGCTGTTTTAGTTGATGATTATGAAGTATTGGCAGGAGAGTTGAGCCAAATAAGATTGGTACTTGGCGAAAACAATTATGTTGTTAAAGGAGACGATGAATTTCCTTTAAAAACACCAAGTGCTCAACAGTCAGGATTAAAATTAAAAGTAAACCAAACGCTCGAAGCAGGTTTCTTATATAGTTTTGTCCTCGATTTTGACGTCGATAAATCTATTGTTGATGCGGGTAACTCAGATAATATCATTTTGAAACCAGTTATCAACGCCAGTTTGGAAGCAGCTTCTGGAATCATTAAAGGTGTAATTTTACCATCCGATTTCCAAACTGAAGTATCTGTCTTAGTAGATGGTCAATCCATCACTTCTTATGCAAATTCTGAAAACGGTGGTGCATTTATGTTATACGGTGCTCCTGCTGGAACGTACGATTTAACAATCACCCCTGACCCTAGTACTAATTATATTGGACAAGTTATAAGTGTGGATGTTGTAAATGGCGAAATCACTGACGTTGGAACCATCCAACTCGAACAATACGGTGCTATTACAGGAACCATTTTAAATGCTGGAGTTGCTGTAGAGGCTTCGGTATCAATAATGATCGGAACTGACGAGGTTTCTGTTAACACAGATGCTTCTGGAGTATTTTTACTTGAGAATATACCCCCAGGAATTTATACCGTTACAATAACTCCTGTTGATAATACACTCACCTTTGCAACTATTGAAGCAACGGTCTTATCTGGAGAAACTCTGGATCTATTGGAAATTAATCCTGAACCTTAAGAACATATTTTTATATTAAAAAAGTTAAAGAGCAGCACCTAAGTGCTGCTCTTTTTTATTTAACCTGCCCTTAACAGTAAGTTTAACCTATAATTAACAAGATTACATCAAAAATTTTAACAATTTGCATTGCTCAAATAACCACACTATATTCGGGCTTTAAAATTTAAAAAACGATGGAAGAAACAAGTACAATTGATATCAAAACCATTAATGAGAAAATAGAGAAAGAAAGCGCTTTTATTGACCTGCTAATGCTAGAAATAAATAAGGTTATTGTCGGTCAAAAGCATATGGTTGAACGCCTACTTATTGGCTTGTTGGGACAGGGGCATATTTTGCTTGAAGGTGTTCCAGGCCTTGCAAAAACATTGGCCATTAATACACTGTCTCAGGCGGTTGATGGTAGTTTCAGTAGGATTCAGTTCACTCCAGATTTATTGCCAGCAGATGTTGTTGGAACGTTAATTTACAATATGAAAGCCGGCGATTTTTCAATTCGGAAGGGTCCCATTTTTGCAAATTTCGTATTGGCAGATGAGATTAATAGAGCACCTGCCAAAGTGCAATCGGCCTTGTTGGAAGCCATGCAGGAAAAACAAGTCACCATTGGCGATGAGACTTTTATTTTGGACAAACCTTTTTTGGTTATGGCAACTCAAAACCCTGTAGAGCAAGAAGGAACGTACCCATTACCAGAGGCACAAGTGGATCGTTTTATGCTCAAAACAGTGATTGATTATCCTAAAATGAATGAAGAGCAACAAATCATCCGAGCCAATCTAAAAGGCGGTTTCGAAAAAGTGAATTCGGTGGTTTCTGTAAAGCAAATCTTGGATGCCCAAAAAGCTGTTCGTGAAGTGTATATGGATGAAAAAATTGAAAAGTATATTTTGGATATTGTTTTTGCGACCCGATACCCTGAAAAATATAAACTACCCGATTTAAAACCACTTATTTCTTTTGGAGCTTCACCCCGTGGAAGTATCAATTTAGCATTGGCCGCAAAATGTTACGCCTTTATTAAACGCCGTGGTTATGTGATTCCAGAAGATGTTCGCGCCGTGGTTCATGATGTATTACGCCATAGAATTGGAATTACTTACGAAGCCGAAGCCGAAAATATTACTTCAGAAGACATCATCAATAAAATTGTAAACGAAATAGAAGTACCATAAATAGTTGGTAGTATTCAGTAAGAACATTCGGTTTTACATTTTAGTAAGTACTGAAGACTAAAGACTGAATACTATTTTAGGACTGCTTACGCATACTGAACACAGCATACTTAAAAAAATGGATACTAAAGAATTACTAAAAAAAGTACGAAAAATAGAGATCAAGACACGCCGGTTGTCCGATCATGTATTTGGGGGCGAATACCACTCAACGTTTAAGGGACGTGGTATGACTTTTAGTGAAGTGCGCGGATACCAATTTGGAGACGATGTTCGGTCCATTGACTGGAACGTTACCGCACGCTATAATGAACCCTTTGTAAAGGTTTTTGAAGAAGAACGGGAACTTACCATGATGCTTATGGTTGATGTTTCAGCCTCAGGATTATTTGGAACAGACGAACAATTTAAGAGTGAAATTGTGACAGAAATTGCTGCAACGCTGGCATTTTCTGCAACACAAAACAATGATAAAATTGGCTTAATTTTATTTTCTGATATAGTGGAGCTTTACATCCCGCCTAAAAAAGGGCGATTCCATGTCTTGCGAATAATTCGTGAACTTATAGAATTTAACCCCAAAAGTAAAAAAACCGATATTGCTGAGGCTTTAAAATTCTTATCCAATGTTATGAAGAAAAAAGCCATTGTGTTTTTGCTTTCCGATTTTATTGCAGAGGATTATCAACAAACTATTAAAATCGTTTCTGGAAAACATGATGTTACGGGGATCAGAATTTATGATAGACGAGAAGAAAGTATACCAAATTTAGGTATGGTGCAAATGCTGGATGAAGAAACAGGAGAGTTGTTACTGGTCAATACGTCATCAAAAACGGTGCGTCGTAATTACGAAAAATTCTACCATGAAAAAGTGGATTATTTTAAGGAAAGTTTTACCAAATCTGGCGCAGGTGTTATTGATTGCAGACTAGATGAGAGTTATGTGAGAAAGCTGTTGGGGTATTTTAAACGCAGAGGATAAAGATTTACGATTTATGATTTACGATTTTAGGCTTATAAAAACAAGAACATCCGTTTTCGGATTTCCGTTTTCGGTCATTTTGACCCTGTTCTTATTTCTGTGTTTTTCGGTTTCTTTTTCACAAGTAACCTCATCAATCGATTCTACAAAAATTAAAATTGGCGAACAAATTACCTTTAAAATTCAGGTTGAAGCAGATTCAACAGATTTGGTAGTTTTTCCTGAGGGGCAATCCTTTTCTCCTTTGGAAATGATTGAATCCTATAAAATTGACACGTCTAAAATAGAATCCAAATACTCCCTTATCAAAAAATATGGACTGACCCAATTTGATTCGGGTGCCTATACCATTCCGAGGCAAAAAGTGATGATTGGGGATCAAATATTTTATACAGATTCTTTAAAAGTTGTGGTGAATAACATCCTAGTCGATACCACAAAACAAGGTTTGTATGATATAAAGCCAATTATTGAAGTCGAAAAAAGCAAAAGTAATTTTTGGAGAAACGCACTGTATGTTTTATTGATCTTGGCTATAGTTTTAGCTTTGATTTACTGGTTTGTATGGCGGAAAAAACCATTGACCGAAGAAGAACAAATAGCCTTATTACCACCCTATGACAGAGCCAAATTGGCCTTAAAAAAGTTGGACGAAAGCCCATATTTAAAAGATGAGGCCATCAAAGAATATTATTCTGAATTGACCTTAATCATTAGAAAATATTTAGACGAAAAAGTTTATGATCGCGCCATGGAAAGCACAACAGACGAACTCATTTTGAGGTTAAAGCTGCTCAAAGATGGCAATCAGATAGAATTGGGCAATGAGGGTATTAAAAACTTAGAGACTATTTTTAAGAGAGCCGATTTGGTGAAGTTTGCAAAAGCAAAACCAGATGTTGCTCTGGCCGAAATGGATAGACACACGGTAGATATTGAAATTGATCATGTTAAGGAAGCCTTGCCTGAACCAACTGAAGAAGAAAAGCTATTGGATCAAAAATATAAAGCGGAACAAGCACGTAAAAAGAAACGCAAAAAAATTATCGCTACGGCCGTAATTGTTGTCGTGCTTTTAATAGGAACATTTGTAGGGTTTAGTATTAAATATGGTTTTAATTATGTAAAAGACACCATTATTGGGAATGAGAGTAAAGAGCTTTTAGAAGGCGATTGGGTAAGGAGCGAATACGGAGTTCCGCCAATTTACATCACAACCCCAGTCGTGTTAGAACGAGTCGAAAGTAAGACTTTAGACACCGTACCCAATGCGAGTATAACGATGTTTGCTTATGGTAATTTGTTAAGCGCATTGGACATTGCTGTTAGTACCACTAAGTTAAAACCACGGGGAGATTCTAAAATTGATTTAAATCAAGTTGTTGAAGGAAGCCTCAAAATGTTTGACAAGAATGGCGTTAAGGATGTGATTACAAAGCGTGAGCAATTTATTACACCCAATGCTGCCGAAGGCTTAAAAGTTTACGGCTCGGGTAAATTTCCGACGCCTATTTCAGGGAAATTTAAAAACGGAAACTATGTTATTTTAGCATTTACAGCAGAAAACATAGTACAACAAGTCGTATTGGTTTGGGAATCAGATGATGTTTATGCCAATCAAATAATGGATAGGGTATTGAATTCTGTAGAACTAAAAAAAGTAGAATGATGTTTGAAGGCATTGAATTTTTAAATAAAGAATTCTTTTGGTTACTATTATTGCTGCCATTGGCACTGCTATGGTATGTGTTTAAGCACAATAAACAAACCGCCGAATTGAGAATGCCAAGTATTAAAGGGTTTAAGACCACTAAGGCTTTGTTGCCAAAGTTTAGGCATTCACTATTTATTTTAAGGCTGCTAGCCTTAGCTTTATTGATTACCGCCTTGGCAAGACCTCGTACTTCAGATGAGACCACTAAAACTAAAACGACTCGAGGAATTGATATCGTGATGGCCATTGATGTATCGGCAAGTATGTTGGCAAAAGATTTATTACCTAACCGATTGGAGGCTTTAAAAAAGGTCGCTTCAGACTTCATAAAAGGTAGACCAAATGACCGCATCGGTTTAGTAGAATATGCTGGAGAAAGTTATACCAGAACTCCAATAACCAGCGATAAGGCCATCGTGATTCGTTCGCTAAACGAAATAAGATACAATACCATAATTGAAGGGGGCACCGCCATTGGTACAGGTTTGGCAACAGCCGTGAACCGTATCAAAGACAGTAAGGCAACAAGCAAGGTTATTATTTTATTGACCGACGGCGTTAATAATTCAGGGTTTATAGATCCTAAAATTGCAAGTGAGTTGGCGCTGGAATACGGCATAAAAGTCTATACTATTGGATTGGGTACAAACGGGATGGCACTGTCGCCCATAAGGATTTTGCAAAATGGAGAATTTCAATATGCCCGGGTTCAAGTTGAAATTGATGAAGACTTATTAAAAGAAATTGCCGATGTAACGGGAGGTAAATATTTTAGGGCTACCAATAATAAAAAGTTAGAAGAAATTTATGATGAAATCAATAAACTTGAAAAAACGGATATTGAAGAAATTAAGTTTACAACCTATCAAGAAAAGTATCGGCCTTTCGTTATTTTGGCAGGCTTGTTATTGATGTTTGAGCTGTTTTTGCGGTCTACAATTTTTAGAAGTTTTGTTTAAAAAGAAAAAGGAATCATGAATTTAAAATTAAAAAAAGATTTGAAATTTTATATTCTTGAAATTTAAAAAGGCATGTATCAAATAGAAGAAAAAATATGGTTTTGGGTTTTAGCGGTTATACCGCTGATCATGCTATTGTTTTTAGGGCTTCAAATTTGGAAATATAGAATCCAAAAAAAATTCGCAAATACTTCAGCACTTAAAAAAATAAGCCCTAATCAATCGCTGTTTAAATCGGTTTTAAAAGTTCTGGTATTATGTTTGGCTTTTGCGTGTATTGCCATTGCATTGGTCAATCCAAAAATCGGCACCAAACTGGAAACGGTAAGAAGTCAAGGAGTAGATATTGTATTTGCGGTCGATGTTTCTAAAAGTATGTTGGCTGAGGATGTAGCACCTAACCGATTAGAAAAAGCAAAACAATTGGTTACCCAAGTCATCAATAATTTAGTGAGTGACCGGGTTGGTATTATCGCTTATGCTGGCAAAGCGTTTCCTCAATTGCCCATCACAACAGATTATGCAGCGGCAAAAATGTTTTTGCAAAATATGAATACCGATATGTTGTCGTCACAAGGCACAGCGATTAATGAAGCCATTAACTTGGCAAAGACGTATTTTGATGATCAAGAACAAACCAATAGGGTTTTAATTATTATTTCAGACGGAGAAGACCACAGTAATGTCGCGACTGATGCTGCTGAAGAAGCCGCAGCCGAAGGGATTAGAATTTTTACCATAGGTGTAGGTGATGTAAAGGGAGGCCCAATTCCAGAAAAACGAAACGGTATCATACTCAATTATAAAAAAGACAGCGAAGGGGAAACCGTTATCACACGTTTAGATGAGGAAACTCTTAAAAACATTGCCAAAAACGCTAATGGGGTTTATATAAATGGTAAAAACACGAGTAATGTGATATCAGAAATAAAAGATATTTTGAGTAAAATGGATAAAAAGGAATTTGAAGCCAAACAGTTTGCCGATTTTAAAGACCAATTTCAATGGTTTTTGGCGGCTGCCATCTTTCTTTTGTTCTTAGACCTGTTCTTTTTAGAACGAAAAACGGCATGGTTAAAGCGCTTGAACCTTTTTAATGAAAACTTCTAGAAAAGCCAAAAAAATGAATTTTATCAAATCTTTAACGGTATCAAAATCAGTTGTTTTATAATTTAGTTGCCTGAAATGAAAAACGCATTAACATATATCTTTGTACTGATCACGGTCTTTTCTTTTAGTCAAGAGAAAGAAAAAGCACAAGTATTGGCTTTAAAAAAGGCTAATGATCATGTTCACGAGGCCAATCAATTGTTGGGTGAAGACAAGTTTGTTTCTGCCGAAATGGAATATAGAAAGGCTATTTCGGAACAGCCTTCCAGTGTTGCAGGAGCGTATAACTTGGGGAATTCCTATTACAAAAAAGGAAACTTTGAGGAAGCACTTTACCGTCAGCAACAAGCCGCAAAAAGCGCGACAACCAAAGCAGAGAAGCACAAGGCATTTCATAACATTGGCAACACCTTAATGCAAAACAAGCAATGCAAAGAGGCCGTTGAGGCTTATAAAAACGCATTGAGAAATGACCCTTCCGATGATGAGACGCGCTATAATTTAGCATTGGCCAAAGTCTGTGCCGAGCAGCAGAAAGATGACAATAAGGACGATCAAAAGAAAGACGAGGATAAAAAAGATCAAGACCAAAAAGACCAAGATCAAAAGGACGATCAACAAGATCAAAAGGATAAAAAAGATCAGGGTGATCAAAAAAAGGATCAAGAGAATCAGAACAAAGACGAAAAGAGTAAACCAAAAGAAGATCAAAGTAAGGACGAAAAACAGCAACAGCCTAGACCGCAACAACTGTCTCCGCAACAAATAAAAAATCTTTTGGAAGCCATGAACAATCAGGAACAAAAAACTCAAGAAAAAATGAATGCTGAAAAGCAAAAAGGGATTCCTGTTAAAACTGCAAAAGATTGGTAAATTCTTGTCATGCCGAGTTTATTGAAGCATCTTGAAATAGAATCATGAAACACATTAAATATATATCTATACTATTCATCTTACTTGTTTCAAGTATCACTTTTGCGCAGGTTAAATTTGAAGCTAAAGCGAGCAAAGCAAAGCTTGGCATCAATGAACGTTTGCGTATTGATTTTGAAATGAACAAGGATGGCGATAATTTTAATCCGCCAGACTTTGAAGGCTTTACTGTTGTTGGAGGGCCTAACACGTCGGTTAGCAATTCATGGATCAATGGGGTACGATCCTACTCTAAAATTTACAGCTATTTCTTGGCCCCAACCAAGCTGGGGAGATTCAATATCAAACAAGCGACCATCGAAATAGATGGCGAAATTTACAAAACCCAAGTCTTGACACTTGAGGTTACCAAAGCAGTTGACAAACCCAAAGACGAGAATAACGCTGAGTATATAGCCTCCCAGAATATTCATTTGGTTGCCGAAGTGTCCAAATCAAACCCTTACTTAAATGAAGCCATTACTGTGGTTTATAAGTTATATGTGTCCTCAGATACGGGAGTCAGTAATTGGCGTGAAATTGATAACCCGAGATTTAATGACTTTTGGAGCCAGAATATTGATATTAAAGGATTAAAAGTACAGAATGGAACTTATGAAGGGAAAGAATATCGATATGTAGTGCTTCGTAAAACCGTTCTATATCCCCAAAAAACCGGAAAGCTGGAGATAGAGCCTTTAAGTTTAGATGTTACAGTTGATGTTCCAACCAATAAGCGTGATTTTTTTGGAGGGCGATTAATGTCTCAAGTTCATAGAACTATTTCGGCGGGAAGTAAAACCATTAACGTAAAGCCGCTGCCAGAAGCTGGTAAGCCTATGGATTTTACAGGAGCTGTCGGTAATTTTAAGTTTAATGTGATTACGTCTAAAACTGAATTGAACGCTTCAGAATCGCTACAAGCCAGAGTTGAGGTGACAGGAAATGGGAATTTAAAATTGTTTCAATTGCCCAAACTTAATTTACCGAGTTCATTGGAGGTTTATGAACCAGAGCATACTGAAAACGTAAGCACAAATTTAGACGGTATGTATGGCTCTATTTCAGACAGTTATACCATTGTGCCACAGTTTAAGGGAAAATACCCCATACCGAGCATCTCCTTTACTTATTTTGATTTAAAAACCGAAACCTATAAACGCGTATCGTCTGGAGAAATAGTCATTGATGTTTTAGAAGGGCCTACCAATTCTTCAACAGGTGATAATAATATAACTTCAGTAAATGGCACAAAAAAACAGGTGGTTTTGAATAGTGATCAGTTTGCTTTTGTAAAAACCAATCCTAATTTAACATCGATTAAGCCTGAATATTTTTTTAAATCCAACTGGTTTTGGAATTCGTTGTTGTTGCCACTTTTGGCCATTCCTTTGGTTATAGTTTTAAGGCGTAAAAAAGATGAACGTGATGCCGATGTTTATGGCAATAAAATTAGAAAGGCAGATAAGTTAGCAAAACGTTATTTGAGTGAAGCCAAAAAAGGGTTGGGAAATTTAGAGGCATTTTATATTGCGATGGAAAAAGCCCTTCATAATTATTTGAAGGCTAAATTACGTATTGAAACCAGCGATTTTACTAAAGACAAAACAGAAAGCTTGTTATTAAAACGCGGGGTTGAACCCACAACGGTCGGTGAGTTTATTCGTTTATTGGAACATTGTGAATTGGCGCGCTATACTCCAATTACCGAAGTGGAAATGCAACAAGATTATGATCGTGCAGCCAAAACCATTTCGTTAATTGATAAACAGATAAAATAAAAATGAGCTCTTTAATTTGAAGCATTAAATGAAAACCATACTGTACATACTAACTTTTTTATTGAGTACGTTTTCAATAGCCCAAAATGAAACCTTGTTTTCACAGGGTAACGACTTATACAATGATGGTCATTATATTGAATCTATTGAAAAATATAAGGATGTTTTAAAAAGCGGTAATCATTCTGCAGAGCTTTACTTTAATCTTGGAAACGCCTATTATAAACTCAATAATATTGCGCCAAGCATTTATTATTATGAGAAAGCTTTGCAATTGGCTCCCAACGATAAGGACATTTTGAACAATATTGCATTTGCTCGAAATATGACCATAGATGTAGTGGATACGATTCCTGAAGTTGGGTTTTCAAAGGTTTTAAAAAACCTAACCTATTTGATGAGTTTTGATAATTGGGCCAAAACAGCTGTTAGTTTAGTCATTCTTTTTGTCATCTTGTTTTTAAGTTATTATTTTTCATATACTACCATAAAGAAACGTCTAGCTTTTGTTGGTAGTTTGACCTCAGTTGTTTTAGCAAGTGGAGCCATTTTCTTAGCGTTTCATAATTATAATTTGGTACAGCAAGATAAACCAGCTATTGTATTTGCCAAAGAAGCGCAGATAAAAAGTGAACCTAACCTACGTAGTACAAAAGCCTTTAAATTGCATGAAGGCACAAAAGTTCAAATTTTAGACACCGTTCATAACTGGAAAAAAATTAAACTAGCCGACGGTAAAACAGGCTGGATTGTGAATGACGATATTAAGGCACTTTAATTTTTTTTGATTTATCTTTGCCCAAAAATATCAATTAATGAATTTAGATAAAGTATTTCAAAATAATGAGGCATGGATTAAGGAAAAACTAGCCTTGGATGCCAATTACTTCGAGAACTTAGGTAAAGGCCAAAATCCCGAACTTTTATTTATTGGCTGTTCAGACAGTCGCGTAACAGCCGAAGAATTAATGGGTCTAGGCCCAGGAGAAGTGTTTGTACATCGCAACATTGCGAACATGGTAACCGGAACAGACCTAAATGTGATGTCAGTTGTAGAATATGCAGTAGTCCATCTTAAGGTGCGTCACGTTGTGATTTGTGGCCATTATGGATGTGGTGGTGTAAAAGCTGCGATGCAGTCGGCCGATTTAGGAATTTTAAATCCTTGGTTAAGAAACATTCGCGATGTGTATCGTCTTCACAAACAGGAGTTGAATGCCATTGAGGATGAAGGCGAAAAATATAATAGATTGGTAGAATTAAATGTTGAAGAACAATGCGTCAATCTCATTAAAACAGCAGCAGTACAAAAAGCTTATCGCGATCGAGGGCTAAAAGTTATTGGCTGGGTGTTTGATGTGAGTACAGGAAAGTTGATAGACTTAAAGATAGACTTTGATACAATCCTCAATAGTATTATGGAGATTTATCATTTGGAATAACACTAAGCACGATCCGTTTAAGCTTATCAAAAACTTTTATACTTCAATTTCTGATTCATTACTATCTTCAGCTGACTTTTTCTCTAAAATAACAGGAAAGATGGAGGGGATCAATGATTTTATAGGGTTGTAAAGTACAGAGTCGTCAAGGTCTTTTTTATCCGTAAAAGGCAAGGTTTTATTCATGCTGTCAAAAATAATCAAGACCACACTTAGGATCACGGCAATTTTTAAGGCTCCAAAAAGACCTCCTAGCAATTTATTTATAATGCCCAACGCAGCAAAGTCCGCCAATTTGGTCAGGGCTTTTCCTGCTAAAGAAATTACAAGGACGATAGCAATAAAGGTGATGGCAAAAGCCGTAATGTTGACGGTTTCTTCATTCCAATCCACTTTAGCCATTAAAAAATCGGCAGCAAAATCGCTAAAATGAATCGCGCCATACACACCTGCAACCAAAGCCACTAGGGAAGCGACTTCAACAAAAAGCCCTTTTCTAAAGCCGTTGATAAGCCCAAAAAGCAATAAGGCCAATATTATGATATCTAATACACTCATATCCTAAAGATTTAAACAAATATAAAATAATAGTCATACTTTGGTTTATTAACTTTGTCGTTTTAAAAAAATTATGTCAAGAGACGAACAATTAAAACAGCGCTGGGATTTGGTAGTAGAAAAACTGTCGGCTCAATTTGCCGATGGCGAGCGCTTGGATTTGGATGCCATTATTTATCTTATAGGCGTTCAGGAGTTGGGACAACTCCACAAAACCTTTAAAAAGGATCATAAATTAGATTTGATGCACATCGCTATTTGCAAATTATTATCACCATATGGGTATTATAAATTTGATTTTGTGGACGAAGATGGCTGGCCCCATTATAAAGTGTTGGAGCAATTACCATTTTTAAAAGCAGGCGAGCAAAGTGTACTGATGAAGGAGGCTATTGTAAACTATTTTCTTGAAACCGAATTTATACAATAGATTTATTAAATTTGCCATCATTTTAAGGACGTTATGATAGATAAGATAAAAGAGCTTATAGCTGAAGCTGAAGCATTTACCACACAATCCAAAGAAGAGATTGAAGCCTTCCGCATTAAATATTTGGGCAAAAAAGGATTGCTAAACGATTATTTTGCAGAGTTTAAAAATGTGGCCAATGATCAAAAAAAGGAATTTGGACAGGCTATTAATGCTCTTAAAAAAACGGCTGAAGAAAAAGTGAATGCCTTAAAGCAAGACCTTGAAGGCAAAGAAGAAGTAAAAGGAATTTACGGTGATTTATCGCGGCCAGGAGAACCTATCCAAATAGGTGCTCGTCATCCAATATCCATAGTTAAAAACCGAATTATTGATATTTTTTCAAGAATTGGTTTCAACGTTAGTGAAGGCCCAGAGATTGAAGATGATTGGCACAACTTTACGGCTTTAAACCTGCCCGAATATCATCCAGCGCGTGATATGCAGGACACGTTTTTTATCCAAACTAATCCCGATATGTTATTGCGTACACACACCAGCTCGGTACAGGTGCGTTATATGGAAAATAACAAACCGCCTATTCGTACTATTTCGCCAGGAAGGGTGTTTCGCAACGAAGCCATTTCTGCCCGTTCACATTGCTTTTTCCATCAAGTAGAAGGATTGTACATTGATAAAGATGTGAGTTTTGCCGATTTAAAACAAACGCTTCAATATTATACAACTGAAATGTTTGGAAAGTCAAAAATACGGTTACGTCCTTCCTATTTTCCGTTTACCGAGCCCAGTGCAGAGGTCGATGTGTATTGGGGTTTGGAAACCGAAACCGACTATAAAATGACTAAAGGCACAGGTTGGCTGGAAATTATGGGCTGCGGTATGGTAGACCCTAATGTCCTTGAAAACTGTGGGATTGATTCAAAAGAATACTCTGGCTTTGCTTTTGGTATGGGCATTGACCGTCAAGCACTTTTATTACATCAAATTAGTGATATCCGTTTGCTAAGTGAAAATGATGTACGCTTTTTAGAGCAGTTTAAAGGCGCATTATAACTAATTTTTATAGACCCAATATCTATTATTTTATTTTAAGCTATTTTTATAAGGTTTAATGAAATCCTTATAATGGTCATTAATTATTGGGTCTAATACCTTTTTTATGAAAATCATATGTAGCTTCATCGAAAAGAATTTTCATATTATTATCATCAGTTTTGCTATCCTAGCTTTTTTAAAACCTGAATCTTTTTATTGGGTAGAACCGTTCATCAAACAAATCATTGGCGGCATTATGTTTTGTATGGGTGCCACCTTAAAGTTTGTTGATTTTAAAAAAATAATCACAAAACCTAAATTGATTTTTGTTGGCTTGTTGCTGCAATACACCTGTATGCCGTTGCTGGCTTATATTATTTCCAATCTTTTAGAATTGCCTACCGAACAAATGATAGGAATGATTATTGTTGGAAGTTGTCCGGGAGGGACCGCGTCCAATCTCATTACATTTTTAGCGAAGGGTAATGTGGCCCTCTCAGTTTCCTTAACACTTTGCTCGACCTTTTTGGCTCCACTTTTAACGCCTCTTATTTTATACGCTTTATTGGCAACCGAGGTGCCTTTAGATGTTATGGAGCTCATGAAGAGTGTGTTTTGGATTGTTTTTTTCCCCATTATGGATGC
This sequence comes from Flavobacteriaceae bacterium LMO-SS05, assembly GCA_051814705.1. Classification (GTDB taxonomy): domain Bacteria; phylum Bacteroidota; class Bacteroidia; order Flavobacteriales; family Flavobacteriaceae; genus Geojedonia. Next base: position 468,981 of record JBPWQW010000001.1, on the reverse strand, counting down.
CTTAGTGATACGGCACTATTTTGAAGAGCAATTTCAAAAAATAAGTTTTGTATTTCCAAGTCTTGCCATTTTTCTTATTTCATTAATTGTTGCATTTGTAATAGGTGTCGATAAAAATTTATTGATGACTTTACCAGTCGTGTTGTTTCTTGCCATTGTGCTTCATAATGGACTTGGGTATATTTTGGGTTACCTTATTTCTAAAGCTTTGCGATTTTCAGAAAAAAATGCAAGAACCATTGCTATTGAAGTCGGTATGCAAAACTCTGCTTTGGGTCTTGCTTTGGCTAATCAATTTTTTAATGCCAGCGTTGCTTTGCCCAGTGCCCTGTTTAGTATTTGGCACAACCTGTCTGGAGTTTTTGTGGCCAAAAAATGGGCATCTTCCAAAGACTAAATAAGTTAAAATATTGATGCTTGATCTAAGCATTTTTTAGTACAGTACGACTTCTGCTTTTGATTAGATATATTGTGTTAATGTAATGATAATAAATCGTTAAAGTGTTTTTTATTAAAGCCTTAACTCTATATTAATTTGTACATTTAAAGTAACAATTAAATTCATATGTCATGAAAATGTTAGTTAATGTTGTTCTTCCCATTGAACCTTTCAATTCAAAGGTCAGAGACGGTTCTGCTGGTGAAACCATTGGAAGAATAATTAATGAAATTAAACCAGAAAGTATTTATTTCACCTCACAAGACGGCAACAGAGGTGCCGTTATGGTGGTAGAATTAAAAGATGCCTCACAAGTTCCGTCGATTGCCGAACCTTGGTATCTAAATTTTAAAGCCAAATGCGATTTTAAAATTGCAATGACTCCTGATGATTTACAAAAGGCAAACCTTAGTAAACTTGCACAAAAGTGGAATAATGTTCCACTACACTCACCGAATTAATCCAATTAATTTAAAAACACTTCAAACACCATGAGGTGTTTTTTTATGACTTCCATTTACCTTAGCACAATTTTTTAGAAGACAATTAACATAAATTTAACTTCGTTTAGTTCGGTACAAAACGAACCTAAATTATATTTGCACAAAATATTACAGTCATGCCCGATAGTATATGTAGTAAAAAGAAAGCTCTAGTTGAAAAATTAGGGGTGTTAATTGAGAACAAGGATAAATTGGCACCAGTAGCGGCTCGTATTTTGTCGTATATCATATTAACAGGAAAGGTTGGAACAACTTTCGAGGATTTAGTATCCCAGCTTTGTGCAAGTAAAAGCACCATATCAACCCATTTAAATCATCTACAGGATTTAAAGAAAATTGTTTATTTCACAAACTTAGGAGACCGTAAAAAATATTTCATAATAAACCAAGACTCAATTATTCAAAGTATAGATAATATGATAGAAACTTGGTCTGCTCATAGGGAACTTCATATAGAAATTAAGGATTATAAAGAAAAGGCGAATTTAAATAACCCTGATGAGTCGACACAATTCGATTTAGAATTTCATGATGGGTACATTCAATTTTTAGATGAAGCCACAAAATCAATATTAAGATTAAGAGAAAAAACCATAGAAAAGCACAATAAATTATAATCAAATAGAATGAAAAAGATCAACCTATATTCAATAGCAACTTTATGTTTAGCTTTCGTGTTATCAAGTTGTGGTAATAAACAAGAGCAGCAAGTAGCGCAGGCACCTCCAGAGTCTTTTCCTGTGGCACAAATTCAAAATAAAACCGTAACAGGTTATCAAGAATATCCAACAAATATAGAAGGTGTCATCAATAGTGATGTTAGAGCAAAGACCTCTGGTTATATTCAACAAGTATTAGTAGATGAAGGTCAAAAAGTACGAAAAGGTCAAGTGCTATTTAAATTAGAAACACAGTCTTTAAGTCAAGATGCAGGTGCTGCAAAAGCACGTATTAATGTAGCACAAGTAGAGGTCGATAAATTAATCCCACTTGTAGAAAAAAATATCATTAGCCCAGTACAATTAGAAACTGCAAAAGCGAATGTGGCACAAGCAAAAGCCAATTACAGTAGTATTGTTGCTAGTATCGATTATGCTACTGTTAAAAGTCCTGTTGATGGTTATGTTGGTGCTATAAAATTTAGAGAAGGTTCTTTGGTTAGTCCAAGCGATCCTAATCCATTGACTACTGTTAGTGATATTAGTAAAGTGTATGCGTTTTTTAGTTTAAATGAAACACAATATTTAGACTTTCTACAGCATGCTGAAGGGAAAAGTTTAAAAGAGAAACTAGCCAATTTCCCAGAAGTCAACTTAATACTAGCCAATGGAAGCATGTATTCTGAAAAAGGAAAAATTCAAACCAGTTCTGGGCAAATTAATCAAAATACAGGAACGGTAAGTTTTAGAGCTATTTTTGATAATCCAAATCAGTTGGTGACCAATGGTAATAGTGGTAAAATTCAAATTCCAACGATTTACGAAAATGTGACTGTGATTCCTCAAGCGGCAACTTACGAGCAACAAGGAAATATAATGTTGTTCAAACTTGGAGATGACAACAAGGTTATCACTTCAATTGTTAAAGTAAAAACGACAATTGATAATTTATATGTTATAGAATCTGGAGTAGAAGTCAATGATAAAATCATTGTTTCTGGGGTTGGTAAGTTGAAAAATGGAATGGACATCTCACCACAGGAAATATCTTTTGACGAAGCCATTAAACCCGTAGCTACATTATTTAAAAACTAGAAACTTGTATTATGTTAAAAACCTTTATTGAAAGGCCGGTTCTTTCAACAGTTATTTCTATTATTATAGTACTACTTGGTGTAATCAGTATCGCAAGTTTGCCAATAGAAGAATATCCAGATATTGCACCTCCCACCATTAGAGTGACAGCAGCTTATCCTGGAGCTAACGCAGAAACAGTTTTAGAAAGTGTCATCATTCCTATAGAAGAGCAGATTAATGGTGCAGAAGGCATGACCTACATTACGTCTACAGCTTCAAATAATGGTTCTGCTAATATTACTGTATATTTTGACCAAAGTATAGATGCGGATATTGCTGCAGTAAACGTTCAAAACCGTGTAGCGAGAGCAAATCCATTATTACCACAAGAAGTTAAACAAACGGGTGTAACCACTCAAAAGCAAGAGACAAGTGCTTTAATGTTCTTGTCTATGTATACAGATAGCGATAATTATGATGCTACTTTTATTCAGAATTATTTAAAGATAAACGTCATTCCTGCATTACAGCGTATAAAAGGCGTTGGCGAGGTTAGTGTGTTTTCTCAACAAGATTACGCCATGCGTATTTGGTTAAAACCAGAAAAATTAGCAGCCTATAATTTAATACCTTCCGATATTACAGCAGCTCTACATGAGCAAAACTTAGAAGCTGCAGCAGGTTCTTTAGGCGAAAATAATGGCGAGGCATTTTCATATACATTAACCTATAGTGGACGTTTTAAAGAGGCAAAACAATATGAAGATATTGTCATAAAAGCGTTGGGAAATGGAGAATTTTTGCGTTTAAACGATGTTGCAACTATAGAGTTAGGGGCACAATCTTATGCATCTAATGCAAAGAGTCAAGGGCATCCCGCTGTGTTTATGGGTATTTTTCAAACCAAAGGGTCTAATGCACAAGTTATTATTGAAAATGTTAAAACTGAGTTAGGCAAAATTGAAAATGATTTGCCAGATGGATTACATATTTTTATTCCATATGATACAAGTTTATTTTTAAATGCTTCTATAACTAAGGTTATTACCACGCTTTTAGAAGCATTTTTATTGGTGTTTTTGGTGGTGTTTCTCTTTTTACAAGATTTCCGTTCAACATTAATCCCCGCTATTGCTGTACCAGTATCCATAATAGGAACCTTTTTCTTCCTGAACATTTTTGGGTACTCCATTAATCTATTAACATTATTTGCACTAGTATTGGCTATTGGTATTGTGGTAGATGATGCCATTGTGGTTGTTGAAGCGGTTCATGCTAAAATAGATCAAGGCGAAAAGAACGCTAAAACAGCGACATTAACAGCCATGAATGAAATTTCTGGGGCCATTGTTTCTATTACTTTAGTAATGGCGGCCGTATTTATTCCAGTAACGTTTGTAAAGGGACCTACAGGGGTGTTTTATGAGCAATTTGGTGTGACCTTAATCATTGCCATTCTTATCTCGGCTGTAAATGCGTTAACATTAAGTCCAGCGCTTTGTGCCTTGGTCTTAAAACCACATGATGATGAAGCTTTAAAAGGTAAAGGACCATTAAAACGTTTTTACACACTTTTTAATCGTGGATTTAACGCTACAGTAGATAGATACGGGAAATCACTTCAGTTTTTATACAAAAGAAAATGGATTCCTGTACTATTATTAGTGTTAGCCGTAGTCGGTATATTTTGGGCAGCAAACACAACACCAACAGGATTTGTACCTAATGAAGATAGAGGAGTTATTTTTGCCAACATAGAGTTACCAGCGGGTGCTTCTCTAGATAGAACGGAAGAAGTAACAAATCAATTATATAAGAAAGCCAACAGTATTCCTGGTGTTGTTGGTGTGTCTTTTGTAAAAGGACGTAGCTTAATTAGTGGAGCAGGTAATAATTTCGCTATGGGATTTGTAAAGCTTAGTGATTGGAAAGAGCGTAAGGATCCTTCAGTTTCAGCAGAAGCTATTAGGGGTGAATTATTTGGACTCGCAGCTTCTATACCAGAAGCAAACATTATTTTCTTCTCACCACCAAGTATTAGAGGGTTTGGTAATTCTGCTGGTTTTGAAGTCAATTTATTAGACAAATTTGGGGGCGAATTTTCAGATTTAGATCAAGCTAATCAAGAGTTTAGCAAGGCCTTAATGAAGCATCCAGAAATTCAATATGCTCAATCTGCTTTCAACACGAATTATCCTCAGTACGAAATGGAAATTAATGTGCCTTTAGCGAAAGAAAAGGGAGTTCCTGTTAACAGTATTTTTTCAACATTACAAGGTTATATTGGTGGCGTATATGCATCAGATTTTGCCCGTTTCGGAAAGCAATACCGTGTTTATATACAATCACTACCTCATGATAGAGCAGATGTTGACGATTTAAATGGGATGTATGTGAGAACCGATTCTGGCGACATGACACCTATTACACAGTTTGTAGCTTTAAAAAGAGTGTATGGACCACAATCTGTTACGCGTTTTAATTTATTTAACTCAACAACCATAACGGGAGCCGCTAACCCTGGTTTTAGTACTGGTGATGCCATTAGGGTTATTGAAGAGGAAGTGTCCAAATTACCCAGTAATTATTCGGTTGCTTATTCAGGTTTAACCCGTGAAGAAGTCAATGCCGGGAACCAAACCACCTTTATTTTTATATTAAGCATTTTGTTTGTTTACTTTTTATTAAGCGCTCAATATGAGAGTTACTTATTGCCTTTCGCTGTAGTACTATCTTTGCCTTTTGGAGTTTTTGGAGCTTATATAAGCACTAAATTTTTTGGATTGGAAAACAATATTTATTTCCAAATTGCATTAATTATGCTTATTGGCCTCCTTGCTAAAAATGCCATACTTATTGTGGAGTTTGCACTTCAAAGAAGGCGGAAAGGTGAAGCCATTGTTAATGCCGCTATTCATGGTGCAAAAGCACGGTTACGACCAATTTTAATGACCTCATTTGCCTTCATTTTAGGATTAATGCCATTAGTATTATCAAAAGGTGTTGGAGCTGAAGGGAATAATTCCATTGGAACCGGTGCTGTTGGAGGGATGTTAATTGGTACGGTAATAGGCGTATTCGTAATTCCAATTCTATTTATTTTATTTCAGTGGTTACAGGAAAAAATTTCAAGTAAACCAGCCATTCAAACTATTGAAGATTAAGAACAATGAAGTCAATTATAAAACATAGAAATTTTAGTAAAGGAGCACTATTATTGATTGTCGCGTTAACATTACAAAGTTGTTTTGTGGCTAAAGAGTATAAGCGACCAACCTTTGACGAGACCCAAAGCTTATACAGAACAGACCAATTGCCGACCGACAGTGTGTCCATGGCCAATGTGTCGTGGAAAGCCATGTTCACCGACCCTTTTTTGACACAATATATTGAAGAAGGCTTAAAAAATAATATCGATATTCGTATTGCCATCCAACAAATGGCTGCTGCTGATGCTTATTTGAAACAAGGAAAAGCAGGACAATTACCAAGCATTACAGCCAATGCCTCTTTAACCCATCAGGAGTTGGCAAAAAACAGTCAGCTCGGGGCTTTGTACAATGGCTCCATAGAGCAATTTGATTTATCGGCAAGGTTATCCTGGGAAGCCGATATTTGGGGAAAAATAAGAAGCAATAAAAGAGCAACACAAGCTGCTTATTTGCAAAGTGTAGCAGGGCATCAAGTTGTGAAAACGCAGTTAATTTCTAGTATTGCAAATACCTATTACAAGTTATTGGCATTAGATGCACAATTAGAAGTTACTAACCAAACTATTGCAACAAGAGAGAGCAGTGTAGAAACAATTAAAGCTTTAAAAGAAGCAGGACAGGTCACACAAGTTGCGGTAGACCAAAATATCGCGCAATACAATAGTGCAAAAGCGTTACAGGTGGATATTGAGACTGCTATTTTTAAAACTGAAAATATATTGAGCATTCTTTTAGGAAAAGCACCAGAACGAATAGATAGAAGCAAGCTTGAAACACAGGCGATTACTGCCGATATGAAATTGGGGGTTCCAGCAAGCTTATTGAACAACAGACCTGATGTGATGGCTGCTGAATATGGTTTAATGGAATCTTTTCAACTTACCAATGTGGCGAAAAGTAATTTTTACCCCTCATTGACCATTTCAGCCACTGGTGGCTTTCAAAGTGTAGAACTGGACAAATGGTTAAATGGCAACTCCTTGTTTGCCACTATGATTGGTGGATTGACACAGCCTATTTTTAATCAACGCAAAATTAAAACCCAATATGAAGTCGCCAAGGCACAACAAGAACAAGCCTTGTTAAACTTTAAAAAATCGCTGTTGGTAGCTGGGAATGAAGTTTCTAATGCCTTATTTGCTTATAACGCCGAAACCAAAAAGTTTGAATACAGGCAAAACGAAGTGGAAGCCTTACGTCGCGCCGAAACTAACTCAGAAGAATTGCTAAAAAATGGCTATGCCAATTATTTGGATTTGTTGACCGCAAGACAGAGCGCTTTAAACGCAGAATTGAATGTGATAGACAGCAAACTGCAACAATTGTTAACTGTGGTTGATTTATACGAAGCCCTTGGTGGGGGATGGAAATAGACATCAATTTAAATGCTGATTAGGTAGGCGATCATATTGATTAAAAAAAACTCAAACTTCTTGCACAAATTCAACATTAATTAATGTTTTACAAGAAGGTTGAGTGTTTAGGTAGTATGTCTACTTAATAAAGTAAAACTTTATTTTTTCATGAATTTTTTTATGATACCGTCCTCAAAATGAATAAAGTATAATCCATTTGCGAAATTTTGAATATTAATTTTTTCGTTTTTGTTAATGCTTCCTTGACTAATTTCATGCCCTAAGACATTATAAATTTTGTAATTTTTGGAGGTGTTTAATTCGGATACGCTTATAAATTCGGAAGAAGGGTTGGGATAGACTTCATTTTTGGTTGATAATGTCATATTACTAACAGATAAAGTGTTTCCTGGAGCCCATGAAAAAGCGTCAAGTGCCATGTAGTCTAAATTACCTGTACTTGTAAACACCAATTCGTCTATTTTAATTTGTGTAAAATCTGAACTGCCTTCCGTAGCAAAATCTATATATGTAAATCCATTATTTGGACTAAAAGTAGTTACATTTGAAAATCCAGAATTTTTTGTAAATGAATATTGAGTTATTCCAGCTTTTTTACCCGTAAATGTAATACTGCCAGAATGAGGTTCATTAAAGTTTGTCGAACAAAATAGATATAAAGAAGTGACCCCAATTTCTGCACCTCCAGTAACAATAGTAAAACTACTTCCATTATCGTCTCCATTATTATTTCCCCCACCAGAATTGTCAATAAATTTATTGTCAGGATTTGATCCATTCCAACCACAACTAATGCAAGAATCCGTGGAGAAACTTTCTGAATAACCATCAGTGAATACATTATAATTTTCACCTACCGTACTGGATATGGTAAATGTTTGCCCTCCATCAGTAAAAGTAGTAGCTCCGCCAGACTCTGTTTCAAAATCCTCAATAGATTGGGCAATAGCAGACTGGCCGATTAAAAGTGAAAGGCTAATAGTCAAGAAAGTTGAAACGTAATTTTTTTTCATATTTTATTTTTTTTAATTTTTAGTAAGAAGTTATTTATGGTTTATATCCCCGAATATTCAGGGTTAATTTTAGTTCAACTAATTTTTTAACACGGTTAGGGTTTTTACTCTTTTAGGGTCTCCTCAAACAATTTATAAATACGTCTGTATTCGTCAGACCAACTAGAGGCTTCGACAAAACCATGATCTTCTAAAGGAAACACAGAGAGTTCCCAGTTTTCCTTTTTCAGTTCGATCAAACGTTGGGATAATCGCACGACATCCTGAAAATGTACGTTTCGATCAATCATTCCATGAAGCATCAATAAATGACCTTGTAATCCTTCGGCAAAATATATGGGAGAACTTTTTTGATAAGCCTTTGGATCTTCAATTGGGGTGTTTAAAATGTTGGCTGTGTAACCATGGTTATAATGTGCCCAATCGGTTACCGATCGTAAAGCAGCACCACTTTTAAAGGTGTCTGGAGCAGTAAACAAGGCCATTAAGGTCATAAATCCACCATAAGACCCGCCATAAATACCCAAACGGTTTTTATCAACACCTTGTTTTTCAACCAAATATTTGGCACCATCAATTTGATCTTCCAAATCTTTACCACCCATATGTCGGTAAATTGCAGTTCTCCAATCGCGGCCATAACCTTCACTTGCTCTATAATCTATTGCCAAAACGGTATAGCCATTATCCGCAAGAAAGTTATGAAACATATACTCACGGTAATAAGACGGCCACCAATAGTGCACATTTTGTGTATAACCTGCTCCATGCACAAAAATGATTGCCGCGCCATTATCGTTGCCCGCTTTTGGTTTGTACAATGTGGCTGGAACGCTCACACCATCTCGAGCTGTAAAATGTATGATTTCAGAATCCATCCAAGGGTAAGTGTTAAAAGTATCGGTAGTCGATTTGGTAAGTTGAACCATTTCTGCCCCTGCTTTATTAGGCATCACGTACAATTCCCAAGGTTTATTGGTGTAAGAATAGCGAATGGCCAATTGCTTTTCGTCTGGAGAGATGGTAACCTCATGGCCGCCTTTTTTGGTGGTAATCTGTTTCATTTCACCACCTTTAACTGGAAGATGATAGAAGTGCTGTTCATGTGGACTTACCTTATTGCTGGTAATGTAAAATGTTTTTTTGTCCTTGGATAAACTGACATTAAGGATCTCAAAGTTTCCTTGAGTTAAGGCTTTAATATTGCCGGTATTGACGTTGGCGGTATATAAATGAGCGTATCCTGTTTTTTCCGATTTGAACCAAATCGTAGCATTGTCAATCCAACCCATATCAGCTCTGGAAAACCAACCTACCCCTGGACCACCAATCCAAGCATCGTCATGTTGTCGGTCAATAAGTTTAAGACTCCCGTCAGAAAGATCCAAAAGCATGATCCAACGGTCTTTATAATCTTCTGAAGTGATATTAACCACTGCTTTTCCATCTTGAGAAAACACAGGAGAGCTTATGGAAACTTTTCGAGGGCTGTCGTAAGTATCTTTGTATTCTGATAGATTTTCTGCATATTCTTTTAGATATGTTGGTTTGTCAAAAATGCCTTCTATGGAGTCCGTTTTGATCTGGTAAGTCACACCAGAATTTAAGTTTAGGATCCAACTTTCCGAAGTATATTGTGGGCCACCCACTTTACTTCTGGAATTTAAATCGGTGGTATAGCCACTTTGTGTGACATAATCTGGAACAGCAGTATTTTTATCATTTGGCGAGGTGTATAAATTATAGACCACATAGTTAAGATTGGGAGTAATACTTTCGCCTCTTAATATTTTGTCACCGGTATAAATGGGTTCGGGTCGATCAAATGCGGTTTGTTCTCTTCGGTATTTCTCGGCATCGTTTTCATTTTTTCGTTTTTCAAGCACGTCGAAATACTTTAATTGGTCATCTTCCAGAAATTGATCTTGATCGCTTAATTTAGACTCTTTTTTCTCTTTTCCTGTTTTGAAATCGGTAAGTTGAGTTGTGCTTCCCGTTGTGATGTCCCACTTAAAAAAGTTGTTGTCTTCTTGATAAACAATCGATTTTTGGTCACCAGAGAATTGTGGATTGGACTCTCTAGCAAGTGTATTTGTTATTCTTTTAGAAGAATAGCTTGTAAGATCCATTAAAAAAAGATCACCACCTTTTTCATAGACTTTCCATTTAAAATCTTTTGAATAGTCGCCATCATTTGGTTTTTGTTTTAACTCCTCAAAAGAAAGTTTGTGAATCGCTTTGGATTGGATGTTAACTCCATAAGTTGAACGAATGGTGTCTTGGTCGGGATTCCAACTAAAATAAATCTCTTGGCTATTGTCTGACCATTCAACACCTGTTGGTAAATAGCCTACAAAGTCTTCGCCTTTCATGATTTCATCAATGGAAAGTTGGGACTGATTTTGATTTTGAGCAATGCTAATAGTTGAAGCAAAAATAAAAAGAAGTAATACGAGCTGTTTCATGATAATGTTATAAGGGCTAATAATGTGATAATTTTTTTATCGAATAGTTTAATGTGTTTAAATATTTGAGGCAATAAGAGATATTTCAAAAGTAAGTTAATCTAATTTCTCTGTCAATTTTTGAAATATCTTTTTAGGATCCTTGCCTTCGTATAGAATCTCATATACTGCATCAATGATTGGAGTTTTGGCTTTCTTTTTATTTTTTTCGTTAAGAATATAGGCGCTTTTAGTGGCATAGTAGCCTTCGGCAATCATACTCATTTCCATTTGTGCTGATTTTACGGTGTAACCTTTTCCTATCATATTTCCAAACATCCTGTTTCTTGAAAATACAGAATAGCCCGTAACCAATAAGTCTCCCAAATAGGCTGAATTATTGATGTTACGCTTCATTTTGTGTCTCTTTTTAATATAACGTTTCATTTCCCGTATGGCATTGCTCATCAATACACTCTGAAAATTATCGCCATAACCCAAGCCACGAGCAATTCCAGCAGCGATAGCATAAATATTTTTTAGCATCACAGCATATTCAGTTCCAATAACATCGTCGCTAATTTTGGTTTTTATGTACCAGCTCGATAAGTTTTTGGCAATGGCACTAGCTTTTTCGGCATCGGCACATGATATGGTTAGGTAGGATAAACGTTCAAGGGCTACTTCTTCGGCATGGCAAGGCCCCGCAATTATTGCAATATTTTCAAAAGGCACATGGTAAATATCGTGAAAATGCTCACCCAATAATTTGCCGGATTCCGGTAAAATACCTTTTACGGCGGAGACTATAATTTTATTCGAAATATTGACCGTTAGTTTTTCTAGTTCTGAATGAATAAAAGCCGATGGAATTGCAAAAATTAAAACATCAGCATAAGTTACCATTTCATTAATATCATTACTCAATTTTAATTGTTCTAAGCGAAACTCAACCGAACTTGAATAATTTGGATTATGCTGTTCTTTTTCTAAATGCTCCTTGATATATTCACTACGCATATACCAGCCCACTTCTTCTAAATTTTCACATAACATTTTTACAATGGCAGTTGCCCAACTACCAGCTCCAAAAACAGCATACTTTAGAGGTTTGTCCATGATTTATTTTAAATAATTGTGTTCAAAAATACATAAAATCCCACTCTTTTGAAGGAACTAAAAAATAAGACTTTAATTTTTTGGCACGTGTTTTGAAAACTCATTAACAGAAACCCTTAAAATGTTGGATTATGAAGACTATAAAACTACTTTCAGGATTTGCTTTAGCAGCAACACTCCTAACCTCATGTTATTCAGAAGTAATCGTAGAAGACCCTATTGATTATACACCCACAATTTCACTGAATCAATTATTAAACTCTTATGAATTGTGGTATGTTGATATCAATCAAACCGTTGGATATGGTGAAACGCCTTTTTTACAGATTGCGTTTACAATGTCTTTTAGAGGAGGGACGCTTTATGCGAATAACAACTTAGTTGGTTTTGGAAATCAAGGCAATGGTTTTGGCATTCCGATGGGAAGCTATTCTACTTACGATATGGTTTTGGACGTTAATCACGATATAGACGGATATCAATCGTTTGATGTTTATCAAATTGATAACAACACAATTGAATTGTACAATCCATTTAATGATACGTCCTATTTTTTAAAGGGCTACCAACGAAACTCCTTTGATTACGACTTTGTGTTTTATGACAATATCCATTATTTTTTGCAAGAATATAAGGCTTGGGAAAAAACCTATACCAGTGAAATGGGAGCGCTAAATGAGTTTGATAATGAAAATTATTTACAGTTTTTAGCAGGAGGTAATGATTCAGAGTTTAGAAGCTCGCAAGACGTTGATGTTTACGATATTAACAATATTTATTGGGATTATACAGGCCTTTATGGTGTTGGAAATGTCACAAATAATATGTACCTTAAAACATTAACATTAGATTATGATTATTTCGACAATGAACATTTCGAATTGACCGTTATCAATGATGCAACGATAGAATTATACCATCCATCTTCAGGCACAGTTTATGAGTTTGAAGGTAGAGGATATATTCAATTTAAAAGAACATCTGGAACGGCTTCAACCTCTTCAAAAACAAGTAATGAGGTTAAGAAACGTAAACAGAAAACGGAAAAGATAGATAACCCAAGAGATAATAATAGGAGCTAGATTTGGTTGGTTATTTAGCTTCTAAAAGCGCTCAATTACAGTATGTGGTTGAGCGCTTCTTTTTTTTTAAGAGGTGCTATTTTTGTACAGCCTCTCTTAACGCTTCCAAGTCAAATGGTTTGGCAATGATGTTTTTATCTTTATCCAATAAAATATAAGAAGGCGTCGCATTAATACCATAGGCATTGACGATTGAATTGTTCCACTTTTCCAATCCTAACACATGAATAAAATTTGGATAGTTTTTAATTTCTTTCTGCCAATTTATAGCATCGTCTTCTATGCCAATGGCAATGACTTTAGTGTTTTTTGGGATGAGGGTATTTACTTTTGGTAATTCCTCGGCACAATGGCTACAGGTACTACTCCAAAAAACGATCAGATAGTGATCTGCATCATGTAAATCGTAAAGCGTACGGGTCTTGCCAGAATCAAGATTGGGAATCTCAAAATTTTGAGCTTTATTTCCTATGGAATTGTTTTTGTAAGACTTGAGAATTTCAGCCAATTGAGTATAACCAATGTCATTGGCTAAATCCAGCAAATACCTCTCTGTAACATAATTGGCCATATGTTCATTATTGGAATCGGCAAAACGTTGCCAAATCATTTGCAATAAGGATGTTTTAACTGATGCATTTGCTTTGGCCATAAGTTTGACCAGTTGGTCAAGGTCTTGTTTGTAGCTTTCGTCAGTAGAATGTGCCGACATACCAAACACATAAGCCAATACGCGATCTGATAAAAAATCAGAGCTTTGTAATAATGGATTTCCAAAATCTACCTGTTGCAAAAAGGACTGCTTTAAGTTTTTGGAATAGGTAGAAATGTCTTCAAATGCTGTAGGGATATAGGGTCTGTTTGCAATAATAAACGTTGCAGACATCGTTCCTTTTGAGGCATTTTCATAAGCCTCCTGTGTTTCCTTTAGGGTTTTAAAAATATCGTTAAATGCATGTTTATCGGTACTTTCCTTGGTGTAAAAATTACTGATGGCTTTGTTCACCAACTCCATGCTTTTGGTATACGAAGACCATAATTTGTTTTCGTTAGATTCCGTGAACTCCAATCCCTTGTCCAAATCGAAGGTCAGAGCAATATCTTCCTTGCCATTATATATGAAATCGAAATTATTATTTTCAGGTGGTACGGCGTAAACTATTTTATAGATCCCCGGAGTTGCAGTTGAATCTAATGCAATTGAAAACGCGCCGTCAGCTTCTACTTTGCTTCTATCAACATAGTTGGTTCCTGTTGGAGTGGCGTGATATAAAAAGGCATATGTAAAATCTTTAGCTGGAGTAAGTGTCCCAGACACGCTATGCTGGGCGATGAGTAAAGCAGGTAAAAAAGCAATACTGTAAAGTAATTTTTTCATAAGAATAGTTTTTATTTCAGCTACAATTATTAGTCCAATAATGGACGCAAAACTGTTAACGCTTGTTTTACAGATTTAATATGATCAAAAGTAAGTAATAATCGCAATCCGTTTCTAGTTTGTTTTTCTTTCATTTTACAAAGGTTTGGATGGGTTTGAACGAATTGAAGTACTTTAGAAAATCCCTTGCTTTGGTAAAACCCACTTTGTTGATCTTTTATAAAATAACCGATGAGCTTTCCTTTTTTCATCACCACTTTTTCAAATCCTGCTTTTGTGGCAATCCATTTAATTCGAACACTATTCAATAAATCTGCAACTTGAATCGGGATTTCCCCAAAACGGTCGATAATTTTAGATTCAAAGTTTTGAAGTTCTTCTTCTGTTTTAATGGCATTGAGCTCTGTATAAAGGTTTAACCTTTCGGTTATATTGTTGATATAATCATCGGGAAACAATAATTCAAAATCACTATCAATAGTAATATCTCTCACATAATCTTTTTCTTTTCCATCATCTTGATATAAATCCTTAAACTCGTTTTCCTTGAGTTCCTCTATGGCTTCATTCAGTATTTTTTGATAGGTATCGAAACCAATATCGTTGATAAATCCACTTTGATCACCTCCTAATAAATCACCTGCGCCTCTAATTTCCAAATCCTTCATAGCAATATTAAAACCACTACCAAGTTCGGTAAATTGCTCAAGTGCTGTAATTCGTTTTCGGGCATCGTTGGTCATTGCCGAATATTCGGGTGTAATAAAATAGCAAAACGCTTTTTTATTACTTCTTCCAACACGACCTCGCATTTGGTGCAAATCACTCAGTCCAAAATTATTGGCATTATTAATAAAAATGGTATTGGCATTAGGAACATCTAGGCCGCTTTCTACTATCGTCGTGCTCACTAGAACATCAAATTCACCATTCATAAAGGCCAGCATCAGGTGCTCCAGTTTTTTACCATCAAGCTGCCCATGCCCAACCCCTATTTTGGCATCAGGAACCAAACGTTGGATCATACCTGCTACTTCTTTAATATTTTCTATTCGATTGTGAATAAAGTAGATTTGTCCGCCACGTTGGATTTCATAAGTCACGGCATCTCTAATGGCTTCTTCATTAAATCGAATCACATGACTCTCAATAGGATAACGATTTGGTGGCGGCGTAGTAATGACTGATAAATCTCGAGCAGCCATCAAACTAAACTGAAGCGTTCTAGGTATGGGCGTGGCGGTAAGTGTTAAGACATCTACATTCTCTTTTAAAGTTTTCAATTTATCTTTGACAGCAACCCCGAATTTTTGTTCTTCATCAACGATCAACAGGCCAAGATCCTTAAATTTCACCATCTTATTGACCAATTGATGCGTACCAATAATCATGTCGATTTTACCGGCTTCCAATCCCTCTAAAGTTGCTCGTCTTTCTTTGGTGGTCCTAAATCTATTTAAGTAATCAACCGTTACAGGGAAATCTTTTAGGCGTTCAGTAAATGTTCTATAGTGTTGGTATGCCAAAATAGTTGTTGGCACCAATACGGCCACTTGCTTGCCATTGTCAACGGCCTTAAAAGCGGCGCGAATAGCGACTTCTGTTTTGCCAAAACCCACATCGCCACAAATCAATCTGTCCATGGGACGTTCACTTTCCATATCCATTTTTATTTCTGCAGTAGCCGAGCTTTGGTCTGGCGTGTCTTCATAAATAAAAGAGGCTTCTAGTTCGTGCTGCAAATAACTATCGAGGCGATACTGAAAACCTTTTTCCAGTTTGCGTTTGGCATACACTTGTATGAGGTTAAAAGCTATTTCTTTGACCCTGGATTTGGTTTTTTGTTTTAGAGTTTTCCAAGCGGCACTCCCAAGCTTATATATTTTAGGGGGCTTTCCGTCTTTTCCATTAAACTTGGTGATTTTATGGAGTGAATGGATGCTTAAATACAGGATGTCGCGATCACCGTAAAACAATTTAATAGCCTCTTGTTTTTTACCTTCAACATCTATTTTTTGAAGGCCACCAAATTTTCCAATTCCGTGATCGATATGGGTTACATAATCGCCTATTTCTAAGTTGGTGAGCTCCTTTAAGGTAATGGCCTGTTTTTTCGCATAGCCATTTTTAAGTTGGAATTTATAATAGCGTTCAAAAATTTGATGATCGGTATAGCAGACTGTTTTAGTGTCGTGGTCAATAAAACCTTGATATAGGGGCAGGACTATAGTTTTATAATGAACATCCAGATCACCATCCTCAAAAATATCATGGAAGCGTTTAGCCTGCTGCTCATTAACGCAAGCAATATAAATGACATACCCTTTATTATGATTGGCATTTAAATCCTCAATCAGCAAATTAAACTGCTTGTTAAATGAAGGTTGGGGCGTGGTGTTGAATTGAATAATCTGCCGATTTCGATTCCGTTCGGTCTCCAATCCATTTTGGGAACTGAGCGTAGACGAAGTACCAAATTCCACCAATGTAAAATCCAACAGTTGTTGTTTTAACACTTCCGAATTACAAAACAACTCATTGGGTGATAAGTGATTTAATTCTGAAGATAGCGTATGAAATGCATCAACAGCTTTTGAGAAAAAATCGTCAATTCTTGAAAAGAAAAGATCGGGTTGTTTTAAAAACACAATGGTTTTTGAAGCGATATAGTCTAAAAAACTCTGCCCTTTTTCATGTAAAAATTTATTGGCAACATTTGGGATGATGTCTATTTTTTTAAGTTGATTTATTGATAATTGAGTCTCTACATCAAAGGTTCTAATGCTATCAATGTCATCGCCAAAAAACTCAATCCGATAGGGTTCGTCATTTGAAAATGAAAACACATCTACTATTCCACCTCGTACCGAAAACTCTCCCGGTTCTGAAACAAAATCGACGCGCTTAAATTGGTATTCAAATAGCACTTCGTTTACAAAATCAATAGACAATTGGTCTCCTACCGAAATTTTTAAGGTGTTTTTATCCAGCTCTTTTCTGGTTACTACTTTTTCAAAAAGGGCATCAGAATAAGTAACTATAATTGCAGGCTTTTTACGAGAATTTATTCGATTTAAAACTTCAGCGCGCAACAAAACATTGGCATTGTCGGTTTCTTCAATCTGGTAAGGTCTTCTATAACTTCCAGGGTAAAAAAGCACATCTTTTTCGTTAATCAAATGCTCGAGATCATTGAGGTAAAAAGCAGCTTCTTCCTTATCGTTAAAAATGAGCAAAAATGGCGCGTCCAATTGTTTAAAAGCTTCGACTAAAACAAAGGATAACGATGACCCTATGAGTCCTTTTAAATGTAATTTAGTTTTGGGAATGGCAATAGTATTTTGCAGATTTTGCGTTTGCAAAACCTGTGCAAAAGATTGCGAGAGAAGCAATTTACTCAAGTCAAGTTGTTTTGTGCAAATATAAAATATTGTTAAAGAGTTAATGGTAAAAACTATTATTAAAATTATATTTGTATGATACCTTAAATAATTACGATATGACTTTTCTAGAATTATTTGATAGTGGATTTAAAAAGCGCAATGAGGATCATTTTGCAGCCATAGTTAGAGTTGCTATGGATGATGGTATTATATCAGAACAAGAAAAAGAATTTTTAGACAGATTGGCAGTAAATTTAGATATTAGCCCAACAGAGTATAAAAAGATTTTAAAAGATTATAAATCACACCCTATCAATCCCCCGATATCTTATGACAGGCGATTGGAACGCCTTTATGATTTAGCAAGAATGGTCTATGTGGATCATATTAAAGGCGACCCTGAAGTGGTCATTTTGAGAAAAATAAGTATAGGTTTGGGGTTTTCTCACGAAAATGTAAAGTACATTGTTGATAAGGCCTTAACCTTAGTAAGAAATGGCGTGGATATCGAAACCTTTATGAAAGAGATTAAAAACATGAACCGTTAAAACAACACTTTTATCAAAAAGAACTTTCTGCAAGATACAAGTGAGATTTCTGTTTTATGGATTCAATAGGCGTTAGATTTTGAAATACCTGCTTGTTGGAAGACAAGAATTTAGTATAGCAAACAACCTTAGATGAGGTTGTTTTTTTATGCCATGGATTTTCGCATGAATTCTTCGGCTTTTTCAACCATATTCTTGCTACCACAGAAAAATGGAACGCGTTGATGGAGTTCAGAGGGCTCTATATCCAAGATCCTTGAAAATCCATCACTAGCTTTACCCTTGGCCTGTTCTGCAATAAATGCCATGGGATTGCATTCGTAAAGCAAGCGCAGTTTACCAGCGTCATTTTGAGAGCTTTTAGGGTAGATATAAATACCACCTTTAATCATGTTTCTGTGAAAATCAGAAACTAAAGAACCAATATATCGGCTTGTATAAGGTCTGTCCTCTTCTTCCATTTGGCAGTATTTTATATAATTTTTCACGCCTTGAGCGAAATGTATATAATTACCTTCATTGACTGAATAAATTTTGCCGTCTTTAGGGAATTCCATGTTGGGATGGGATAAATAAAATGTACCTATTGCAGGATTCAATGTAAAACCATTAACTCCAGCTCCTGTGGTGTAAACAATCATGGTTGAAGTCCCGTAAATTACATAGCCTGCTGCAACTTGTTGACTCCCTTTTTGGAGAAAATCTTTCAGTAAAACAGGAGAGCCAACAGGAGTAATACGTCTGTAAATTGAAAAAATTGTTCCAACTGAGACATTCACGTCAATATTTGAAGACCCATCTAAAGGGTCAATCAAAACCACATATTTATTTTGATTGTTTTCGTCTAGGCTGTTAACAGATATAAAATGGTCTTCTTCTTCACTTGCAATACCACAGACTATGTTTCTGTTAATAAGGGTTTGTATAAATTTATTATTGGCATAAACATCCAATTTTTGTTGGTTTTCTCCTTGAATATTGACCTCTCCGGCCGCTCCAAGTATATCAACTAAACCCGCTTTATTCACTTCATGATTGACTACTTTAGCAGCCAGCCTAATGGAATTTATTAAACTTGAAAGTTCACCAGAACTATATTTAAAAGCAGATTGATTTTCAATGATAAATTCACCTAAAGTTTGATTGGGATGAGACATGAAGTTTTTGTAGTTTGTTTTTGCAAATATCTTACTTTTTTAAGGAACTACAACGATTTCGTAAAATATTGATTCAGATAAATCATCAAGTTTAAGTTATATTTGAGCCAGATTTTCAAAACATGGATATTACAATTAGAAGGGCCAAAACAGAGGACATGTATCAGGTACTTAATCTGATCAAAGAATTGGCAGATTATGAAAAAGAACCCGATGCTGTAGAAATCACGGAGTCCGAATTGCTAGAAAAGGGTTTTGGAGGACATCCTTCATTTCAATGTTTTGTTGCCGAAATTGAATGTAAAATAGAAGGAATTGCTTTGGTCTATACACGTTTTTCAACTTGGAAAGGAGAGGTTTTGCATCTGGAAGATTTAATTGTAAATCAAGCAATGAGAGGACAAGGCTTGGGAGAGGCACTTTTAAACGAGGTGGTTAAATACGGTAATGAATTAGGTGTTAAACGAATTAGCTGGGAAGTATTGGATTGGAATACTCCAGCAATTAAGTTTTACCAAAAAAAAGGAGCCAATGTCATGCGCGACTGGAATGTTGTGCACTTGGATGAACAAGGAATTAAAAATTATTTATCAAAATTATAACATGCGAGTATTTAAATTTGGTGGAGCATCAGTACAGGATGCCGTTGGGGTTAAAAATATGGCTTCGGTATTGAAAAAAGTGGGTTATGACGATACCTTAATTGTTGTTTCTGCAATGGGAAAAACAACCAATGCCATGGAAACAGTCATCTCTAATTACTTTAACAAGAGCGAAGAATTGCAAAGCTCCCTTCAAGAGGTTAAAAAATACCACAATGCTATTTTATTGGATCTATTTGACAACGAACAGCATTTGGTTTTTAAAAGAGTTGCAAGCTTATTTGATGAGTTGTCTGGGTTTTATGACCGAAACAAATCGCCAGATTACAATTTTGTCTATGACCAAACCATAGGATATGGAGAGCTGGTTTCAACCGTAATCATTAGTGAATATCTCAATTATATTGGTTTAAAAAATAAGTGGGTCGATGTTAGAGAACTTATAAAAACGGATAATTATTACAGAAGGGCCAATGTCAATTGGGAAGAAACCCAATCCCAAATTAGCTCTAAATTTAATAAACGGAGTTTGAATGTAACACAAGGGTTTTTAGGAAGCGATGCCAATAATTTTACAACAACCTTGGGAAGAGAAGGTAGTGATTATACAGCAGCCATATTTGCTTACTGCTTAAATGCTGAAAGCGTAACAATTTGGAAGGATGTTCCGGGTATTTTAAATGCCGACCCGCGTTATTTTGAAAACGCACAATTATTGAACAAGATTTCATACCGTGAGGCAATTGAACTCGCCTTTTACGGAGCCTCCGTAATCCATCCCAAAACCTTACAGCCTTTGCAAGGCAAGGAAATACCCTTGTTTGTGAAATCGTTTTTGAAACCCGAAAACCCAGGCACTATGGTTGGTAAAGCCATTGGCCTAGAGCCCGATGTGCCTTGTTTTATTGTGAAGAAAGATGAGGTATTAATTTCGTTGTCTTCTTTAGATTTTTCCTATATCGTAGAAGAAAATATCAGTGAGATTTTTAATCTATTGCACTTGTATAAAATGAAAGTGGATGTGATTCAAAATTCAGCCATTAGCTTTTCAGTATGTGTCGATAATAACTATAATAATTTGGATAAATTGCTTCAACATTTAAAAGCAAAATTCAAAGTGGATTGTGTAGAACATGTGTCGCTCTACACTATACGGCATTATAACGATAAAGCTATCAAGCAATTAGAGACAGATAAAACCGTTCTTTTAAAACAAGTAACGCAAGGGACCGTTCAAATAGTAACTAAATAAACAATTTAGTACATTTACACTCATGACCAAACAACAAGACGGAGTACTAGTAACGGCTAAAGAAGTTGCTAAAGCCATACAATTGGGTAAGTATGGGGTAGTAGGCACTTTTGTAGGTTGGTTATTGATGAAACTCCTTAAAATATCGACACTTAACGGCATTTATAAACGCAACAAGCATCTTGAGGAGCTGGAGTTTTTAAATGGTATTTTGGACGATTTTCAAATTAAATTTGAAATCCCTGAAGAAGATTTAAAACGCTTACCTAAAGAAGGGGCGTATATTACGGTCTCCAATCATCCTTTGGGTGGCATTGACGGGATTTTACTCTTAAAGTTGATGCTGGAGCAGCGTAAAGACTTTAAAATCATTGCCAACTTTTTATTGCATCGCATTGAGCCTCTAAAACCTTATATCATACCTGTGAATCCTTTTGAAGACCGAAAGGAAGCCAAATCGAGTATTATGGGTTTTAAAAATTCAATAATACATTTAAAGGGAGGGCATCCATTAGGGGTTTTCCCCGCAGGAGAGGTGTCAACCTATAGAGATGGTAAATTGGTAATCGACAAGCCTTGGGAGGAAGCTGCCATGAAACTGATTCAGAAGGCTGAAGTTCCTGTTGTGCCTATTTATTTCCATGCTAAAAACAGCAAGCTTTTTTATAAATTATCGAAAATCAGTGACACATTTAGAACTGCAAAATTACCATCTGAACTCTTGACTCAAAAACATCGAACCATAAAGGTTAGAATAGGAAGGCCAATTTCTGTGCTCGATCAAAAAGAACACACGACGTTAGAGGAATATTCAGAGTTTATTAGAAAAAAAACCTATATGCTATCCAATTCGTTCGACGGAAAAGGAAATCTGCTGGATAATATTCAGTCTACATTAAAAGTTCCTAAACCCCCAAAACGTATTGTTACTCCCGTAGGTTCTGAAGCTATGGCCTTGGAGGTTGAATCTTTAAGGAAAGAAGAGCATCGATTATTGGAAAGTAAGAATTATGAAGTGTTTTTAACCGAAGCTAAGCTGATTCCAAACATTTTACGAGAAATAGGGCGCTTGCGTGAGATTACGTTTAGGGAAATAGGAGAAGGCACCAATGAAGCCATTGATCTGGATCAATTTGACAGCTATTACCATCATATGTTTTTGTGGGATAATACCACTAACCGAATTGCTGGAGCTTACAGAATGGGTCTGGGATCCAAGATTTTCGCTACTTACGGAATTAATGGGTTTTACCTTCAGGATTTGTTTCGTTTTGAACCGGAACTTCATAAAATGATGAGTGAATCCATAGAGATGGGTCGTGCATTTATTGTAAAGGACTATCAGCAAAAACCCATGCCTTTATTTTTACTTTGGAAAGGAATTGTGCATACCACACTTCGTTTTCCAGAGCATAAATATCTTATTGGTGGCGTGAGTATCAGCAACCAGTTTACGAGCTTCTCAAAATCCTTGATGATTGAGTTTATGAAATCTCACTACTACGACCCTTATGTCGCACAATACATACACCCCAAAAAGGAGTTTAAAGTAAAACTCAAAGATGCCGATAAAGACTTTGTATTTGATGAAACAGAGGCCGACCTCAACAAGTTTGACAAAATCATTGATGAGGTGGAACCTGGAAGCCTACGCTTACCCGTATTGATCAAAAAATACATTAAGCAAAATGCAAAAGTGGTAGCCTTTAATGTGGATCCCTTATTTAACAATGCAGTGGACGGACTTATGTACATTAGGATTGCCGATTTACCAGAAAGTACGGTACGTCCAGTCATGGAAGAATTTCAAGCTGAATTAGAACGGAAATTTACCGGGAACGAAGATGTCTAAGGCGTTATATAGGTTTGGACAAAGTCTTCGAAGTAAGCCTTAATCTCATGTCTTGCTTTTAAAAACGCTTCATGTTTTTCATCATTGGTTCCTACCACTTTTGAGGGATCAAAAAAGTTATGGTGCAATCTCACCGCATTTTGACTAGGGATGTATGGACAATGTTCGTTTGCATGGTCGCAAACGGTGATGATATAATCAAAATTGATTTGAGAGTATTCGTCCACATGATTGGAGCTGTGATTGGAAATATCAATACCAGCTTCTTTCATTATGGCGACTGCTCCAGGGTTTAAACCATGGGTTTCTATGCCAGCACTATAAATATGAGCTTTACCATCAGCAAATCGTTCTAAATAGCCATGAGCCATTTGGCTTCTACAGGAATTTCCAGTGCAGAGGACGAGGATGTTTTTTATATTATTTGCCACAAATTCGCGAATTTTAGTTTTAATTAATTGTCTATTATGGACTTACTTCTGCGTTCCAAAACATGATTGTCATGCCATTTGCCATGTAACTTACCAATTTTCTCTCGTACACCAACTACTCTGAAGCCACATTTTTCATGTAAACGCAAACTTGCTACATTTTCAGAAAAAATACTGGCTTGTAAAGTCCAAAATCCGCTAGCTTCACTTTCTTTGATGAGATGGTTTAACAAGGTCTCGCCAATATGCAGACCCTTTTTTTGGTCAGACACATATACACTCACTTCGGCAACACCTTTATATACCTCACGTTTTGAAACTGGTGATAACACTGCAAAACCAGCCACGTCATGGTTGAGTTCAGCAACGATTCTACAGTGTTCTATGTATTTATTATTCCACAGTTTCCAAGAAGGGACTTCCGTTTCAAAAGTAGCAAAACCAGTAGAAATGCCTTCTTTGTATATTTTTGAAACCGCTTCCCAATCAGATTTAACCAAAGATCTAACAACAATTTCCATCTGGCGAACAGCAAGGTTCAACATTAGAACCTACAGGCTCTAATACTTCTGAAACGCCACAAGCTGCTTTGGCTTTACAGTCTGTTTTTTCAACTCCTAATTTGATAACTAGACTTTGTCCATCGATGTCATAATCATTGACAAAGAGTTGTGCCGTATGGAATGTAGCATTACTGTACTCAAATTTCACTTCAGCATCTAAGGTGTAAGCTTTCATTTTCCCCACTTTTTTTAAGATGGCTAGGGCTTTATAAATGCTCATATAATCTTTTTTGCCAATTTCGCTTGGGCTTTCCCATAGCTGAATTATGGTTTCTTTCCAATCATCGGTTTGCGAACCACAGTCCACTGAATCAATTGTAAGGTGTTTTACTTCTGTAATGTGGTAATTAGCAGCTACCAGTTGGTTAGGTGCGTATTCAAACATCAAAGCCTTGTCTTGATGTTGTTCTAAAAGTGTAAAAAAGTCTTGTGTTTTCATGTATTATTTTTTTAAGTGACAGAAATAATTAAAGATCCTTTAAAAATCTAACAGCAATTGGATGTCGTGCTATTAAAAAAGGAGTTCAATAATTCCTGAAATTCATGAAAGCGCTCAACGTTCAAACAATAACACAAACTTTTACCCTGATAATTTCCTTTTAGCAGACCGGCATCATTAATGACCTTTAAGTGTTGTGAAATGGTGGCTTGTGCTAAGCCAATTTCTTCAACAAGATCATTGCAAATGCAACTATCTTGGCTGCTAATATATTGTAGGATGGCCACTCTTGCGGGATGCGAAAACACCTTGGCTATTGTGGCTATTTCAGTTACGTTTTGGTTATGGATATCCAGTTTTGTTGCTCCCATGATATTGATTTATGGGACAAATATATAAATATTATCGTAATATCGCAATAATGCGATGATGTTTTTAATAAAAAAACTTAGTTCATAAGGTATAACCTTAAGAATTATTTTTCCAACGCTCCAATTTTGGGATGCCTTTGGTAAAGAAGCTTGCTAAAAACCCAGGGAATTTCATCTCTTTTAATTTGTCCTTTACAAAGTTTTGCATTTGTAGAGCGGTAATATCAGGTTGCAAAAACTTACCTCCCTCATAACAGTGACTGCAATACACTGTGCTTTTTGATCCGTCGGTATTGGTTCCGCCACCCTTTGCATCCTTTTTTAAAGGCATACCGCAGCTTTGACAATTTTTATAAACTTTATTCATAATTGAGAGATTTTATAGTGACCTAATTTACAAAAAGGCACTGTCAATAGGTTCCCAAAGTTCAATTTTGTTGCCATCATTATCCAAAATCCACCCAAATTTCCCGTATTCAAATTCTTCCATCTCGCCGACTATGGTTACACCTTCTTCTTTTAAAACTTTTAAAAGTTCCACCAAGTTTTCAACACGATAGTTAAACATAAAGTCCTTTTTAGAAGGCTCATAATACTTGGTGTCTGCTGCAAACGGGCTCCATTGTGTAGAACATTTGTTGCCGTCTTTATCATGCCACCAAAATGTACAACCGTAATTATCGGTGTTAAAACCTAAATGTTTTTTGTACCATTCTTTTGTTTTGTTTGGATCTTTGGTTTTAAAGAACAACCCTCCAATTCCTGTTACGCGTTTCATATATTAACGGTTTTTTATTGCAGATTCATAATAGTTTATCCATTCGTCTACAGTTATTTTAGATGCTAATTCACTGATTAAATCATAAGGGATATCGTCCATATACTTAAAACGGATGCAGCTTTTTCCCATATCGAGTTTACGTTTGCAATGTTTTGGGTATTCACTAACAAACCAATCATAGATATCTTTTTTTACATAAATGCCCATATTATAGACGGCGATGAAGTTTTTTTGGGAAGCGATATTTATAAAGGGCAAAGGCAGATTTGGCGTACAGTGATATCCATCAGGATAAATGGAGTGTGGTACAACATAACCAATCATACCGTAACTTATGGTTTCCTTAAAGCCTTGTGGAATAGTTTTAAGAATACTGTTTCTCAATTTAATAATAGGCTCTTTCCTGTCGTCAGGTAACTGATTGATATAGTCTTCAGGTGTTTCGGCTTTATATTGCATGAGTTTAGCTTTTGCGTTGCAGGATTAACCCTGAAATTAATGAAAAGATCAATCCGATGATAAGAACGGTTAATGCCATAACTACTGAACTAATAACTGGATTTGTAAACATTTCTTTTTGGGATTCTAATTCTTTCAGCTTTTCCTGAAAGTTAGTTTCCGATAGGGAAGATCTATAAATCTCTACTTGGTGGCTATAATACTCGGTCATAAACTCTGGATTGATCACCTCTACATACACGTAATTAATAATTCCAAATGTAAGTGAAGCCAATAAACTTACTAAAAGCCCAATGCCTATTGCTTTGCCAAGGCTTACTTGTCCGTTGTTTTCATGATCCCTAAAATGCTTAATTGCAAAATAGACAAATATCAATGAGATGACAATGCTTGCATATCCAAAAATTTCGCTTAATTCATATCCAATGTTTTCTTCAAATATAAATTGAAGAGAAAAAAGGATTAAGAGTATTAAACTACTGTACATTCCGAATTTTATAACTGTACTTTTCATAATCTATAAGGTAAATGATTAAATATGTTGATCAAATAGAATCGTATTCCCGTCTGGATCGACACAGACTATACTAGCTGGACCAGTCGATTTCTCATCGGCTTCTGAAGTCAATATTATATTTTTTGATTTCAGATGCTGCTGAATTTTTCTAACATCGGTAAAAGAATCTAGTGCGTTGGCATTTTCATCCCAACCGGGATTAAAGGTTATGATGTTATTTTCAAACATACCTTGAAATAAACCAATTAAGGCATTTCCGTTTTTCATGACGAGATAGTTATGTTGCATGCTTCCGGCAAAAACATTAAATCCAAGAGCTTCATAAAATGTTTTTGACCTATTAAGGTCTTTAACACTAAGGCTCATAGAAAAGGCTCCTACTTTCATATCGTTTAGTTTTAGTTAATAGGTCAAAAGTAGATGGGTTGCCTGAAATTAAGCTCATACTAAAGTACCAAATTCATCGTACTTTCATCTAAAAATAAGCAATTTAAATAATTTGGAAGGCTTTAGCGATTTGTATCGCTTGCGTTCGGCGCTTGGCATTTAGCTTTAATAGGAGATTGGACACATGAGTTTTTATTGTGCTTTCGGAAAGATAAAGTTTATCTGCAATTTCTTTATTAGACAGGCCGTTTGAAATCCCTTGAAGCACCTCGTATTCACGATTGCTAATGTCTAAAGCCTTGATTTTTTGATGATCAATTTCTGTTTTGGGCAGGTGCTTTTTATCTAAGCTCTTTTTGTTGAGATAAATCCCAATAAAAAAGAAAAGAACAGCAAAAAACGCTATTGCAATTTCAATGTTGATTTGTCCCGACATGATTGTGTAACGACTCAATTGAAAGAGCAACAGCAAGGCCACGATAAGCAATCCAAAAACCAAAACTGTTTTTCTCATAGTTTAAAAATAAGAAATAAAGTCAGGACAGGTAGAGTGGTTTTAGTCTCATCAAAATTCTATCAGGAGCAAATGAATTTCACTCGAAGGGGCAAAATTTAGACTTGATTTTATCCACTATAGTCTGAGCTAGTTTTTCTTTACTTTCTATTGTCCAACCTGCAACATGGGGTGTAAGCAGGACGTTTTCGGCTTGAATTAAATACTTAAAGTCGCTTGGTATGTTCTCGACTGTACTTGAACCAGAAGATGATGAGAACATATCTTCAAAAGAAGCCTTTTCATATTCCAAAACATCCAAACCAGCACCAAGTATTTTACCAGATTTTAAAGCAGTGATCAGATCTTTTGTGACTAGACTTTTACCGCGAGCAGTATTGATCAACCAAAAGGGTTTTTGAAACTGGTTGATAAACTTGGAATTGATCATTCCTAAAGTTAAAGGGGTTTGTGGCGTATGTAAACTCACAACATCTGCTTTGGTTTGTAGTTCTTCCAAGGTAACTTGCTTACAGTTTTGATCTCCCACATTGGGTTTAATATCATAACAAAGTACGGTGACATCAAAACCGCGAAGTTTTTTGGCAAACGCTTTTCCCATATTGCCATATCCAATAATCCCAATAGTTCTGCCATCGAGCTCTATTCCACGGTTTGCTTCGCGCAGCCATTTGCCTTCTCGCACCTCTCGGTCAGCTTTATTGAGTTTGTTAAACAAGGATAGGAGCATTCCCAAAGCATGCTCACCAACGGCATTTCGGTTACCTTCGGGAGCAGCTATAAGTTCAACCCCTTTTTTAAGGGCGTAATCGCAATCAATGTTTTCAAGGCCAGCGCCAACACGGCCAATAAATTTTAAGTTTTTGGCTGAATCTAAAAATTGTCGGTCAATACTAAAACGGCTTCGGATAATGAGGCCATCATAACGATCAATTTTAGCTTCAATAAGCTCTTTTGAAGACCTATAATCTTCATCATTTGTAAATCCTAAATCATGAAGTTGGTTTATTAGAAGAGGATGATTGGTGTCGAGGTGAAGAATTTTCATGTTTATTTTCTGTCTATCAGCTTCGCTCAAGATAAACTCCAGCGCGGAATCTTTTTAATTATGGTCAAATGTAGATAATATGAGATGCTGAAACAAGTTCGGCATGACAAAAGTCAAATTTTAGGATAATGCGTTTGCGTGCGTTCATGTATTACATGTCCGGTATGGGCGGTAGCCAATTTTTCAAAAAGCAGAACATGTACTTCCTCCTCATTTTTTGTGCAAGGATTATGCTCTACGCCTTTTGGGACCACAATAAGTTCACCTTCATTTACGACCTCTGTTCGATCACGGAATTGCATATACAGGGTTCCTTTAATGACTTGAAAGAGCTCGTCTTCATGCTCGTGACTGTGCCATACAAACTCACCTTTTAATTTAGCTAAAATCACCTGCATGTCATCAACCATTGCAATTTGATGCGGATGCCAGTGTTTACTGAATTTTGTAAATTTCTCTTGAATATTAATGGTCTTCATTGGATACTGAAATTAATGCCATTTTAATTAGAAGCCAAGGATAACTTTTGCAATTAAAAAGTAAATTAAAATCCCAAAAATGTCGTTGCTGGTAGTAATAAAAGGCCCTGTGGCTACGGCCGGATCTATGCCCCGTTTATCTAAAAATATGGGAATAAAAGTTCCAATTAAGGCGGCAATAATAATCACAGTAATTATAGCAATCCCAAGGGTTAACGAAATGATATAAGCCGTATGAAAGAAAAAATGACTTATTAACAAGACCACAATGGCAATGGCAATGCCATTAACTAGAGCAAGGGCAAATTCTTTTAACAGGCGTTTTAATATTTCTCCTTTTATAGTGTCGTTAGCCAATCCTTGAACAACAATGGCTGAGGATTGTACACCTACATTTCCCGCAGTTGCCTGAATGAGAGGGATAAAACTTAACAGAATGATATATTTGGACATTTCTGCTTGAAATCCAGTAATAATGGTAGCAGCGCCAAGGCCTCCAAATGTACCAATAAGCAACCAAGGCAATCGCGCCTTTGTGAGCTGCCAAATGGTGTCATCGGCTTCAACATCTTGAGAAATACCTGCTGCTAATTGGTAATCTTTGTCCGCTTCCTCTCTAATAACATCTACGATATCATCAATGGTAATACGGCCTAACAACACCTGTTTGTCATCGACCACAGGAATAGCTTCCAAATCGTATTTTTGCATGATTTTGGCAACATCTTCGGCATCATCGTGGACATTGACATAATCGACATTAGAAATATAGATATCAGATATTTTTTGGTCGCTTTTTGCGGTGATCAAATCTTTTAAAGACAAACGGCCAATTAATTTTTCTTGTTTATTAACTACATAAATAGAATGCACCCTGGTCACATTTTCGGCCTGACCCCTTATTCTGCGCAAGCAACCCGCAACGGTCCAAGTCTCGTAAACCTTGACGAGTTCTTTTGCCATAAGCCCACCTGCGGTATCTTCATCATAGGCTAAAAGTTCGGTGATTTCAGCTTTATGGTCCTCGTCTGCAATGTTCGAAATAACTTCGCGTTGACGATGTTCAGGGAGTTCTGAAATGATGTCGGCAGCATCATCGGTATCCAACTCTTCAATCTCTTCGGCAATTTCTTTGGCCGAAAGGTTGCGAAGTACCTTTTCTCTATTATCCTCACCTAATTCCATTAAGACGTCCGAGGTCGTTTCGGAGTCTAAAAGTTTGATGACATAGATCGCATCTTCTAGATCGAGTTCGTCAAGAATTTCAGCAATATCGGCGTAGTGAAATTCATTTAAAAGCTTGCGTAATTCCCTGTCGTTTTTTTGTTCGATGAGTATTTCAACCTTCTCAATGAGTTCCTCAGTCAATTGAAACTGTATGTTCTCTTTTTCTTCTGCCAAACTAGAATAAATTACTGTTGTTCAATTAGCGATGTAAGTTCAATAAACGCCGTAACGCTTAATTGTTCTGGGCGTTTGTCAAATATACTATTTGCTTTTAAATTATCGTTTAAATTGAAAGTTTTTAAACTATTGCGAAGTGTTTTTCGGCGCTGTTGAAAGGCTGTTTTCACAACCTTAAAGAATAAAATTTCATTACAAGGGAGTGTGTAATTTTCTTTTCGTTTTAATAATAGTACTCCCGATTCGACTTTGGGAGGAGGATTAAAAACCGAAGATGGTACCGTAAACAAGTAGGAGGCGTCGTAAAAAGCCTGAGTTAAAACAGAAAGGATTCCATAAACCTTATTGCCTTCTTTTGAGCAAATACGAAGGGCGACTTCCTTTTGAAACATGCCAGAAAATTCTGGTATTTGGGCTCGCATGTCCAAGGTTTTAAAAAGAATCTGAGAGGATATATTATAAGGAAAGTTCCCAATAATGGCAAATGGGTCTTGGTTGAAGACTTGAGTGAGGTCGAATTTTAAAAAATCTTTTTCAATGATTCTATTATCGAGATTTAGAAAGTTGGCTTTTAAATAGGCTACCGATTCTGAATCAATTTCGATCACATGGGTGCTAATGTCTTTTTTTAGCAAATATTTAGTAAGCACACCCATGCCCGGACCAATTTCTAAAATATGGTTATAACCACTTAAAGATAAAGAATCTGCTATCTTTTCAGCGATGGATTCATCGGTCAAAAAATGTTGACCTAAATGTTTTTTTGCTTTGACTTGATTTTGGTTTTTTGCCACGAATTTTATGAATTTAATGGATTCCTGCCTTCAGTTCGACTACGCTCGATGACCACGCAGGAATGACAAATTTGTTAGTTGAAATCAACCGAATATTCATCAATGATTTCAAGTTCTGTCCTAAAGGATAATACCTTATCTGCGAAAAGTCTTAGGGCATCTTGGCGTAAACCATCGGCATAAAGTTTGTAATAAGTTTCCAGTTCTACTCTAGAATTAGCTCTGTATTGAACGGAATATGATGTACCTCCAAGCTCTTCATCAACCAATATCCGTGTTAATTTCGCTTCATTAAAACAACCTGTCGCCAATACTTGCGGTATATGTTCTTTAATCCAAACCAGCCATTTGTCGTGCACACTAGCATCTACATTTGAAGTGACGTTATAAATAATCATATCCTTAAAGTTTTTGCAAATAACAGGAGTTCTTTGCCATCATCAAAAGGTTTCACCTTTTTTTCGTAAGATAGACCTAATTTCTCCAATAATTTAATTGAGCTTGTATTTGTTGGCTGTGTAATGGCTAAAATTTTTTTAAGGTTAAATTTTTCTTTAGCCAGTTTTAGAACGGAAACCGAGGCTTCATAACCATATCCTTTGCATTCATATTCGGGAAGCAATGCAAAGCCAATATCTACATCATCCAATTGTTCTCGTTTTATAAGTCCGCAAACACCAATGGAGGTATGTTCTTCTTTAAGTTGCAGTTTATAAAAACCAAATCCAAAATCGGCGTAGCTTTTTAAAGTGCCATTTTTTAAATAGGTTTTTGCATGTTCGACTGTTTTTAGGTGTCTGTCGCCTATATATTTTAACCAATTAGGAGAATTGACAAGTTCAAGAAAAAACTTGGCATCTTTTAAATTGATTTTTGAGATGATTAATCGGTTGGTTTCGGCAATGAGCATCACATTAATTTATGGCATCTCCACGAAGCATCCTAAATTTCTTTCTCGCATCAACAAAGTAAATACTGTCTTGATGGTTGAAAATAATGTTTTCATAAAGCGGTTTTGCCCGTTCGGGTTCTGCCAATTGATTGGTGTACAATTCGGCTAAAAAATAATAGGCATCATCAACTAAAATACCATCTCGATAATTGGTAATAATGGATTGATAGTTGCCAATGGCCTTATCATATAGTTTTTTTTGTTCGAACAATTGAGCTTGTTTAAACAAAGCTTGAGGAACAATACTTTCACCTTTGTGCTCGGTTAATATAGTCTCTAAAAGTAAAATGGCTTGATCTGTATTGTTTTGAAAGGCCATAAGATCGGCTTTTGCATACAATTTCAAGGCCACGTGTAATGAGTCATCATATTTATTATCTGAAATCAATAATTTTAAATCCAAGGCATCATTAGCTATAAGTTGGGAAGTTGAAGACTTTAATATTTTAAGCTGTGACTCGGCCCAATCAAAATCACCTTTATAATAACTTGTTTTGGCCACTTTAAAACGGGCTTCTTGAGAAATGGTGCTGTTTTTTAGATTGGCTTGAATTTGTGTATAATAAATTAAAGCTTCGTTGAATTTTTCTTGCAAAACCAAAATATCGCCAAGTTTTAGTTTTACAGTAGCTTCCTGAAATGTTGAAAGATTCAATTTTAAACTTTGCTTTAAAAATTGACTAGCCTCTTCAGGCTTATGTAATTGTAAGGCTAAAAAGTTACTATAGGCTAATTGCAATGCCAAGGTTTGTTCATAAGTTCCAAATTGCTTAAATAAATCGAGATATTTTTTATCAATTACAGGGAGTTCTTTTTTGGTGGCATTGGCGATTTCAATATCTAAGATATATTGATGCGCCAAGAGGACCGTAGGTATATCCAGACTGTTTTCGAGAATATAATTAAAAATTTCAGTAGCAGTATTGTACGCTTTGGAATTAATGGTTATTACAGCGAGTTCAACAATTCGATTAAGGCTTTCGGGGTTGCGTTTGTATAATGCTTTTTCTTGCGTAAACGATTTGTCATATTCTTTTTCCTGAACAAACAGCCAGCTTAATAACTCGTACCAGTAAAAATCAGGTTGCGTTTGAATTTTTTTGAGCAGTAGTTTTTTTAGGATCACATTGTTTTCACTGTCTTTGTTTTCTGAAATGAAATCACTAAAAGCTCTTTTGGCATTATTTAAAAATTCGGGTTTTGCTTCTATGTAATCTATATAATTTGAAAACATCAGTTCAACATTGCCTTGTTCGCCATAAATTCGAGCCAATTGAATATTAAAATTGGCGTTAGGGATTAATTCCATTCCCTTTTTATATACAATAATGGCCTGTTCCAATAAAGAGTGGGTTTCAAATTGATTGGCAATGCTAAGCGTGTACATGGGAGTTTCCTCAATTGACGAAATAGCATCAGTGTAGTATTGATTTGCCAATTCCAAATCCCCTTTCAACTGATGGTTATAGCCCAATTCCACTAGTAGAGTAGGTATTTTATATTTGCCAATACGATCCACAATAGCTTCATGTGCTTCATCATATCGTTCCATTTGTTGCAACGTACTGATGATTTTATTAAATATGGTGGTATTGTTATTGGTTTCGGTTAGTCTTTGGTAAGTTATCAAAGCCTTTTCAAATTCCCCACGTTTAAAATAATCGTCCCCAAGGTCTTCACTTTGTGAAAATAGACCTAACGAAAACAATAATCCTATAAGCAGTAATGACCTCTTCATGACTCTAATTTATGTAAATATAACTAAAGTAAGTTTTTAGTATTGTGAATGTTTTTATAAAAAAAATGCCCAAACAAAAGTTTAGGCATTTCCAATTCAAATAAATGTGCTAAAATCATAATATTATAAAAATGATTCAATTAACCCCATTGGCAAACTATTTTAATTATATCGTTTTGTTGTACAAGTCTCCTGTTAAAAGAACACTTTGCTTACCATAACAATTAAGGTTACAAGTAGTACAATGCGTTTTATATTTTTCATAAGTAGGTTAGTTCTTATTTGGAATACTAACTTCAAAAATATTTTATAAAAAACAAAAGAAAACGACAGAAAATCGTTGAATGACGTCTATTTTATTCATTTCAACAGACAATCGTAAAAAATAACTTACAAAAATTAAATTTTATCAAATCCTGTGTAAGGGATTAAAACTTCAGGAATTTGAATACCATCTGGAGTTTGGTAGTTTTCTAAAATACCTGCAAGAACCCTAGGAAGTGCCAAAGAGCTACCGTTAAGGGTGTGGCAAAGTTCACTTTTACCTGCGGAGTTTTTAAACCGCAATTTTAAGCGGTTAGCCTGAAACGTTTCAAAATTTGAAACCGATGAAATTTCCAACCATCGGTCTTGAGCTGTTGAAAATACTTCAAAATCATAAGTCAATGCAGAAGTAAACCCTAAATCGCCGCCACATAAACGCAAAATACGATAGGGTAATTTAAGCTCTTTCAAGATTACTTTTACGTGATTGACCATGTCTTCAAGGGCAGCGTAAGACCTGTTGGGGTGTTCAATACGTAAAATCTCCACTTTATCAAATTGGTGCAATCGGTTCAAGCCTCTTACATGAGCTCCATAACTTCCCGCTTCCCTCCTGAAACACGGAGTATAACCGGTAACAGCAATTGGTAAATCGGATTCGTTAAGCAAATTATCCCTAAACAAGTTGGTTGCTGGAACCTCGGCAGTTGGGATGAGATATAAATTATCTTCAGTTACATGATACATTTGCCCTTCTTTATCTGGCAATTGCCCAGTTCCAAACCCTGAAGCCTCATTGACTAAATGAGGGAGTTGGTATTCAGTATAACCAGCAGCTGTATTTTTATCCAAAAAGTAAGCAATTAAAGCGCGTTGTAATTTGGCGCCTTTACCTTTGTAGACCGGAAATCCTGTTCCGGTGATTTTATTGCCGAGTTCAAAATCGATAATATCGTATTTTTTAGCCAGATCCCAATGTGGCAAAGCATCCTTGTGTAATTTGGGAATATCACCTTCTCTATAAACCTCTTTATTGTCTTGTTCTGTATTTCCTGGAGGGACAAGCGTATTAGGAACATTAGGAATTTTGTAAAGCAATTGGTTAAGAGCTTCGACTTTTTCGTTTAGTTGTTCGCTTAAGTTTTTAGATTCTTCTTTTAATTGCCCAGTTTTGTCTTTTAGACTATTAGCTTCTTGAATTGCTCCTGTTTTATATAAGATACCAATCTCTTTAGATAAGCTATTGGATTCAGCCAGAATATTATCAAGCTGTGTTTGTAAGTGTCTTCGATCCTCATCAAGTGCAATGACATCATCAATCATTTTTGAAGCATCAATACTTCGTTTTGCCAAGCCTTTAATGACTTCTTCTTTATGTTCTCTAATAAAAGGGACTTGTAACATTATTGAAAAATTTAAGGGACAAATTTAAGCAATTACGACTACAATTAATCTTGTTTTGAAGGTTTTTACGGAATCGTTACTTAGTTAAATTGAATTAAAACATAAGGCTGTTTAACCAATAAATTTTAGTGCATCCTCTCTGTCGTTATTTAATTGGGATTGAAGGGATTCCAACGATTCGAATTTGCGCTCATCCCTTAAGCGCTCCAGTAGTTCAATTTTTAGCCTTTTGTCGTAAAGATCTTGGTCAAAATCAAAAAAATGAACCTCGATGGATTGTTTTGTTCCGTCAACAGTTGGATTGGTGCCGATATTCATCATACCATAAAAAAGGGTGTTTTCAATAAGAGATTTCACAACATAAACGCCGTTTTTTGGAATGAGCTTATAGTGTTCTTTAATATCAATATTGGCCGTTGGAAATCCAATTTGCTTACCTATTTGTTTGCCTTTAATTACCGTTCCTGTTAAAAAGTAGTCATAACCTAAAAAAGCATTTGCTGTTTTTATATCGCCATCATTTAAGGCTCTTCTTATTTTAGTGGAACTTACTGCAACATCTTCCACATCTTGCACAGAAATTTCTTCTACATTAAAGTCAAATTGTTTGCCAAAAGCTATAAGATCTTTGATATTGGCCTTCCTGTTTTTGCCAAACCTATGGTCGTAGCCAATAATAATATATTTTGCATTAAGTTTATTAACAAGAACCTCCCTTACATAGTGTTCTGCAGATAACCTCGAAAATTCTTTGGTGAATTTTTTTACAACTAAATGATCCAAACCTAAATCGGACAGAATTTCTTGCCGCTCTTCTATGGTATTCAATAGTTTAACATCTACTGCATTTTGCAAGACCATTCTTGGATGAGGAAAAAATGTAAGAATAACTGATTGAAGCCCTTTGTCTTTGGCTATACTCTGAAGCCTTTTAATGATTTTTTGATGTCCTAAATGGACACCGTCAAAAGTGCCAATGGTGATTGCCGAAGGGGTTTTTGGATAGGAGCTTAGCGTATGATGTATTTTCAAAGACAGATTTTTTGTAAAAATAAGTATTAAACCTATTAAAATAAAAAGAGGGTCTAAAATTCACCCTCTTTTAGTCCTTTTAATTGGCTTTTATTTTTTAATAAAAGGAATAGTCCGTGCTTCATTCTTTTTTGAAAGCCTTATAAAGTATATTCCATTACTAAATATCGAGGTATTAATTGTTAAGTCTTCGGGATTTGACACCATTTTAGACATAACTTTTTGGCCCAACATATTATAAATCGTATAGCCATCGGGTAAATTATGTGGATTAAACAGTCCAATGGTCATATCAGAAGTTGTTGGATTAGGATATAGTTTAACCTTGTTTGTCTCAAAAAAATCACCCACGCCCAATGCAGTGGTAGACATCACTGTAGATTCTGATGAACTAAATCCACCACCACTGGTTATAAGGGTATTATTGTCTGTTTTTAATTCATAATATCCATTGCCATATTCACAACAGATGCCATCGCCTTCAGAATCTGAAATTGTAAAGGTGTAGCACTCATTTGCTTCAACTACAAAATCATAATTGAAGGTTTTATTATTATTTGAGTTATTATAATTGGGACTATTATACAATACAGTATTCGCACTATCCTTAAATTCCCAACTCGTTTCGCTGGCATAATTATCTGTTCTTAAGGTTAGATGAACCTGTAATGTCGACTCATAAGAAACACCAACAAAATTTTCACTATTTGTGTCATTGCAACTTCTTTGATCGGCATTAGATTGTGATACAGTGATATTAAAGTTATTATTACCAGAAGGTGTACTCAAAGTTGGTAAATTAATTATTTCTGAGGACCCTTCTGCTAATGAACCAGTCCAGTTAATATGAATTGGGGTCCCGTTATTCAGATTATAAGATAGGGTTGCTGATGTTAAGGTCACGGTTCCATAATTAGCTAATTTAACTTCTGGAGTGAATGAGCCCGTGCATGGATCTAGATTTAAATCCATAATCTTAATACTACTATCATAACTAACTGATGGCAAGGCCGTATCTGGCACTGTAGAATTTGCTAAAGATAAACGAGCTCCAGATAATACGCCATCCATTCTGGTGCTTTGCCCATTAGTAAAAATGTTCATACAGCTATCATCGGTATATTCCATATAATTTTCAATCATATCCAAAATACCATCAGGAGCGGCAGGACAGGAGTCTGCACCAACAGGGCAACCATAATTTGCTTGGTTTACAGGAGGCGTGTCTGAGACTTGATCTCCAACGCCACCGCACCCACCTTCAAAAGTGTGGTATAAACCTAAATAGTGGCCTACTTCATGGGTAGTGGTTCTTCCTAAATTATAGGGTGCTGAACTATTTAAATTCACACCAGAAGCATCATTGGAACCAAAATATTGATAGCCCATAACCACACCATCGGTATCTGATGGGCCTCCCGGAAATTGAGCATAGCCTAAATCAGTGCTTTCAGTAAACGTAACCGTCCACATATTAAGGTAACGAGACGGATCCCAAATGGTTAGGGGTTTTAAAATATCGTTAGTATTTCCACTAAAGCCACTGGACCAAGTGGTGCTGATGCTTGATAAATCATAGCGCTCAATTCCTGTGGTTGGATTGCAATCTGGATCCTCTCTTGCTAAATAAAATTCGATATTGGTGTCGGCTCCATCAGGATGTGAATTATAGCCTCTAGTGTTGAACATTTTTCTATAATCTTCATTAAGGACTTGAATTTGTGACAGTACTTGTGCATTCGAGATGTTTGCTCCAACGCCTATAGCAGTCCCATTATGGATAACATGTACAACCACAGGGATCCTTACAAGTGTTGCGCCTCTTGTAGATTGAATCTTTGAAAGTTTATTGTTCTTTATGGTGTTCTGTAGTTTTTTTTCAAACCCTGAACTTCCCATCATATTGGGGTGTTTTTTTAAAAGTCCAGCATTATATTCATCAGAAAGGCATCTGAAAATTCCATTTGGAGAAGGTTGGGTTTTACTGTGATTTGATTTTTTTTCTTGGGAAAACAAAATACCTGAACACATAAAAAAACCCGCCATAAGCAAGTTCAATATCATGCTTTTCATAGGACTGTCAACATTTTTTTATAAATATATGAATTAAAGTCTTTTAACTAAAATATATTATTTATAGTGGCTAAAATACAGTCTAAAGCCTGAATTATGTTCCATTAAACGTATTCATGGTAATAGAAACACCAGCAGTTCCAAATGATTTTATAAGTTCAACAGATTTTTCTAAACGCTCGGGCAAAAGATTCTTTTCTTCGTCTGTCCAGTTGCCCAAAACATAATCAACTTGCCTGCCTTTACTGAATTGATCACTTATTCCAAATCTAAACCTATTGTAGTTTATGGTCTGTAGTTTGTCCTGAATATCTTTTAAACCATTATGCCCTCCATCACTGCCTTTGGTTTTTAGTCTAATGGTTCCGAAGGGTAAGTTAATGTCGTCAGTGATGACGAGCAGGTTTTCTAAAAGTATATTTTCTTTGGTCAACCAATAAAGAATAGATTTCCCACTCAAATTCATATAGGTGCTGGGTTTTAACAAAATAAACTGTCGGCCTTTAAATTTATAAACGGCGATATCCCCAAGCTTTTTTGTTTCAAAAGTGATGGATTCTTTTTCTGCTAAAGAATCGAGAATTTTAAACCCGATATTATGACGTGTTTTTTGGTATTGTTCTCCAATGTTTCCCAAACCTACAACGAGATATTTTTTCATGGTGTTAAGGTCTTCATTTTTTTCTGAAGCATTTTCTTTTTTAAATAGGTTAAAGAAGAATTTGAACATGATTTTAATTTCTGTAAAAATAAAAAAGCATCCTGATATATCAGAATGCTTTTCATTTATTAAATGAGTAAAAGGTTACTCTTGATTTTCAGAAGTTGCTTCTGTAGCAGGAGTTCCTTCTCCTTCAGGAGATTCTGAGGCTTCTGCACCTTCAAGTAATTCTTCATCTTCTCCTTCAAATTCAGCAATACTAGCTCTAGAACGGCTTACTTGGCAAACCACTGTATTGTCTGGATGTAAAAATTTATAGGCTTCATTTGCTATAGTGGTGATGTATAATTTATCTCCAATTTTTAAAGGCGTGATGTCCGCTTCTATAAAGTCAGGTAAATTGGCAGGCAATGCCTTTACTCTTAATTTACGCTGGTTTTTACGTAATACACCGCCGTTTAACACCCCTTTTGAAGTTCCAATAATATATACTGGAATATCCATGGTGATTTCTTTGTCGGCAAATAATTGATAAAAATCTACGTGCAAGATTCTATCGGTTACAGGGTGAAACTGGATGTCTTGCATAATAGCATCATACGTTTTACCATTGTCTAAAGCAATCACAACGGTATGTACGTTAGGAGTATATACCAGTTTTGAGAATGCTAATTCTGCTGCAAAGAAATGTACTGGTTTGTCTCCTCCGTATAATACGCAAGGAATCTGACCAGCATTACGTAAGGCCTTTGTTGCTTTTTTGCCCACGCTTTCTCTTTGAGATCCATTGATTGTAATTGATTTCATTGTTTTTATTTATAGTTAATATTTATTCTTTTTTTAATTTTTTAAACCACCATATTTTATGTGGTGGTTGTTGAATATAGTCGAAACTACATTATAAATTTTGAACTTATTGATTTGTTGTTATGTACATTATGCATGACATCTGCAAAAAGTTCGGCGCAGCTTATCACTCTAATTTTGCTGCTTTTTTGTTTTAAAGGAATTGTATCAGATACGATTAACTCCAGTAATTTGGAATTTTCAATTTTTTCATAAGCATTACCAGATAAAATTGGGTGTGTGCAAATGGCCCTTACGCTTAATGCACCGCGTTCCATCATTATATCTGCAGCTTTAGCCAAGGTTCCTGCAGTATCGACCATGTCATCTACCAAAACCACATTTTTACCTGTAACATCGCCGATAAGTTCCATACTAGATATCACGTTGGCTTTTGCGCGTTGCTTGTAACAAATGACCACATCGCTTTCCATTGCTTTTGAATAAGCATAAGCCCTTTTAGAACCTCCCATATCTGGAGAGGCAATGGTTAGGTTTTCTAAATTCAAACTTTTTAGGTAGGGTAAAAATACTGTTGATGCAAATAAATGATCCACAGGTTTTTCAAAAAAACCTTGAATTTGATCAGCATGTAAATCCATGGTGATTATACGCGTCGCACCTGCGGCTTCTAGCATTTTTGCTACCAATTTGGCGGCTATGGGTACTCTTGGTTTATCTTTTCTGTCTTGTCTAGCCCAACCAAAATAAGGTAATACAGCTGTAACATGTCTTGCCGATGCACGTTTGGCCGCATCAATCATTAACAGCATTTCCATTAAGTTTTCTGGACCTGGATGAGTTGAACCAATAATGAATATTCGTGTTCCTCTTATAGATTCTTCATACGATGGCTGAAACTCGCCATCGCTATAGGTAGAAGTAATTACTTTACCCAATTTTACACCAA
This sequence comes from Flavobacteriaceae bacterium LMO-SS05, assembly GCA_051814705.1. Classification (GTDB taxonomy): domain Bacteria; phylum Bacteroidota; class Bacteroidia; order Flavobacteriales; family Flavobacteriaceae; genus Geojedonia. The sequence goes on along the minus strand of JBPWQW010000001.1, from coordinate 427,818 downwards.
AGTTGGCTGCAATTTTTTCAGCAAGCTCTTTACTTTGATGACAAGCAAAAATTTTAGCTTCGGTAATTACGTTAGGCATTTGTAATGAGTTGTAAAGTAATGAATTAAATTGCTTTTGTTTAACGAGGTGCAAATTTAGGAATTAATTTGGACTGCAAAAGCATAAAAGCCACTATTTTAATTGTAAGTACTGATTTATTTTATAATTTTGCAATCCGAATTGCTCAAGTGGCGGAATTGGTAGACGCGCTGGATTCAAAATCCAGTTCTTTCGGGAGTGTGGGTTCGATTCCCACCTTGAGTACGTAACAGGGACAGATCAGTATTATATGATTTGTCCCTTTTTTATTCCTGTTACATAGGATATTTGTATAGGCGTTATAACTTGACTAAACCCTGTAATTTTTTCCTAAATTTACATACTGTAAAGTGACTGTGTTTCATATACTTGTTTTTTGCAAATTTTTTAAAAGAATATGATGAAGATCTATACTGTAAACCCAATCCCAGTCAATAGCTTAAGCGTAACAGGAAAAGGAGATGATAAGCTTTGGGAAAAAGCCTTGGAATTGATTGATTTCTGTTCTCCTTGGGAGGATATAAAGAAAACAGAGACAAAATTTGAAGCTCTGTGGGATGGCGAATATTTGTTCTTTTGCTTTCAAGTCTTGGATGACACTATACATATCGATACATCAGACGAAGGTTATAATAGCATAAACGTTTCCGATCGAGTCGAATTGTTCTTTCGTTCAAATGCCTCTCTCAATCCATATTATTGTCTAGAAATAGATCCAACGCCACGAGTTATGGATTTCAAAGCATATCCAGATAGAAATTTTGACTTTAATTGGAATTGGCCTCAGGAAGATTTAATGGTAAAGTCTAACTCTAATGCAAAAGGGTTTAGTGTTGAAGGCAAAATAAGTATAGCGTCATTAAAAAAACTAAACTTAATCCATGGCAATACAATAGAGACAGGTATTTTTAGAGCGAAATATTATAAAACGAAAGAAACCCTTTATAATCCAATTTGGTTAACATGGGTCAATCCAAAAACAGAGATACCAAATTTTCATATGGCATCCGCGTTTGGTGTTTTAAAGCTAATGTAAATTAGTTTTCAATATAAGAACTTAAGTTTTCAGAATTCACAATATCAATGGGTAGTAACTTTTGATTAGGAATGTCTTTATTAAATAAGAAATGTTCAACTATATACGTTAAACCAAGATAGGTTTGTACTTTTGGGCTTTGATGTATTAAAAATGAGATACTATTACTTTTTAAGAACTTAATGTTTTCATTTAATAAATCATAGCCAATAACTTTAATGTTTTTATAGTTATTTTCCTGAAGTATTTCTACAATATTAAAGGCTTTAGAGGTTGTGACAAATATACCTGAAACTTGATCATGTGTTTTTAAAAAATTGTTAAGTGATTTGTTGAGATTTTCTTTATTGGCATTAAGGGTCAACACCTTATATTCAACAGATCCTAGCTCCTCGAAATAACCTCTAAATCCTTTTTCTTTTTTCTGCATATGAATGGCATTATTAAAGGTCTCATCAATATGGCAAATAATAATTTCAGATTTTTGAGGCACAATCATATGCATTAATCTAGCAGCAACCCTACCACTTTGGTGTAAATCCTGTCCAACAAAACTAACCACTTGTTTTAAGTCAATTTGATTATTAAAAGTGCTTACAATAATACCTGCCGATTTGTAATTATTGGTAACCCGTATACTTTCTTTATAGAAAAGGGGTGTTAATAAAACGGCGTCAGGAGCTAAGCCTAATACTTTATTATTTGCGTCATGAAATGATTTGGTACTAGTAGGACTATAAAAAAATAAGGTAATCTCTACTAAAAAAGATTTAAATTCTTCAATAGCCTGATTTACTCCATTTATACAGGGCTCCCAAAAACTGTCCTCCTCAGGGTTTGGCATCACAACACAGATTTGGTAAACTTTGTTGTTTTTTAAATTTCTTGCCATTGGGTTAGGTTGATAATCAATTTCCTCAAGTAGTTTTGTGACTTTATCAAAGGCTTTTTGTGATACTTTCCCCCTTTTATGAATCACCCTATCTACCGTTCCATTTGAGACTCCCGCTAATTTGGCAATATCCTTAATTGTATATTTTTTCGTCATAAGAAAACAAATATATAAAAACTAAAGGATAGTATTACAAAAATGTGTTCGAAAACACTTTTTTAGTGTGTTCGTGCACATTTTATGTTGTTTTTCTTTTTTTATTAAAAATAAATAAATACATTCGCTATTAACATCATCTAAAATTGGCGGATATTTTTAATTTAAAAATAACAGAGCACCAGTTTTAACAACATACTTTTTACTAATTAAATGAATAAAATAATATCATTAGCTCCTGGAAGAACCTGCTTGTTTGGCGACCACCAAGACTATTTAGGATTGCCAGTTATTGCATGTGCAATAAGTAGGAATATTAAACTAAAGGCAATTGAAAATGAATTACGGGTTTTTAATATTAACAAGCCAGATATTAACGAGAAAAGGATCATAAATTTTGACGCAAAAATTAGTTCTATTAAAAAGGGAGATCATCTATTATATGCTCTTAAGGTATTAAAGCGATATGGTTGTATACCTAATAAAGGATATGATATTGAAATAACAGGAAACTTGCCAATAAATGCAGGAACATCAAGCTCTTCTGCGGTTGTGGTGTCATGGGTTAATTTTTTAATTGAAGCTTTTGGAGTTGACACCAAAGTAACTCCAGAATTGTTGTCACAAATTGCATACGAGTCTGAAGTTTTAGAGCAAGAAGCACCAGGTGGAAAAATGGATCAGTACACTATAGGTATAGGAAACATTGTATATATAGAAACAGGCGATGATTTTTCATATGAAATTATTGACACCCCTTTAAATGGAATTATAATTGGCGAGTCTGGCATTCCTAAAGAAACCGTAGGTCTATTAGGCGAGTTAAGAGAAAAAACATGGCTTGCAATACATAGGGTTAAAAATGAAATCAAAGATTTTGACATAAAAAAAGCAAAGAGAGAAGACTTAAAAATGTATTTGAATTATGTCCCAGATTCCTTGCAAAACTATTTATATGCGGCAATTACAAATCATGATATAACACAAAAAGCATTTGCAGAATTTAAAAAGGAAGAACCAAATTTAGAAAAAATTGGAGAACTCATGAATGAGCACCATAATATCTTAAAAAATGTATTGAGAATTACGGTTCCAAAAATTGATGACATGATTCAAGGGGCTTTAGACGCGGGTGCTTTTGGAGCAAAAATAGTGGGATCTGGCGGAGGTGGCAGTATTGTGGTTTTGGCCCCAAAAGGAAAAGAGAAACAAATTATAGAAGGGATTAAAAAGGCAGGTGCCATAGATGCTTACCAAGTAAGTGTAGATCCTGGGGCTAGAATACTTGAAACATCAAAAGCAACCAAAAAAATAAAATTTGTTAAGTAAATCATGAATGCATTTAAATTAAAGATATCAGAATTCAATATGTGAAAAGGCAATAAATGATTTTATAGCAATAACTACTAATAATTAATAACAGACAAAAATGGAAGACAAAACAACAACCCTTACAGAAACTAACTTAAAAAAACCGAAAAATGTTGCAGCATTTTCCGGTTGTAAAAAGTGACTTATTTTAATCTCTAATTAATAAATCGCCAACAAAAATATGAAAAAAAATATAAAACTACTCTGTAAAGAGAGTACTCGGCCAATTTTTGATTTAAAAATGAAACTAACATTATTAATACTGTTAGCCATTTTATTCAAAACTAATGCGAAAACGTTTTCGTCAAACACGAACACCATTACTAAAGGTGTAGATAAAGTTATTCTCCAGGAGAAAACAATAACAGGCACAGTAACAGATGAAGCGGGAGTTCCGCTTCCTGGCGCAACGGTCTTAATAAAGGGAACAACTACAGGAGCATCCACAGATTTTGATGGAAAATTTAGTATTGTAGTTAAAGATGGTGCAACTACGATTGTATTTTCCTATGTGGGATTTGTAACGCAAGAAGTGTTAATTGAAGGGAAGTCGGTTATCGATGTGGTCTTGGTTACAGATAACACAAGTTTGGATGAAGTTGTTGTTATAGGCTATGGAACCCAAAGAAGAAAAGATGTCGCTGGGGCTATATCTACAGTTAAAAGTGAAGAATTAGTATTGTCTTCTTCTTCTTCTATTGGCGACGTTCTTAGAGGTAAAGTTTCTGGAATGCAAATCACTCAAAATAGCGCACAACCTGGTGGTGGTCTGGATATTTTAATTAGAGGGGCCGCTTCTATTAATGCGAGCAATCAACCATTGATTGTTATTGATGGTTTCCCAATTACCGAATTCCAACAACCTGGAACAGGTAACAGATACAATGGTGGTACACAAAGCATTTTAAATTCATTTAACCCGAATGATATCGAATCTATTTCAGTATTAAAAGATGCCAGTGCAACTTCGATCTACGGAGCTAGAGCAGCTAACGGAGTTATTTTACTTACAACCAAAAAAGGTAAAACCGGAAAAGTTCAGGTTGATTATTCGTCATCCTATTCTTATCAAGCCTATAATGATAGTTTTGATGTGTTAAGTTTACCAGAATGGATGCAATTAAGAAATGACGCCGCAAGAGAAAACTGGGAATTTCAAAATAGAGTGTTCCCCTATAGTAGCAAGACTCTAGAAGAGGCTATGGCAAATCCTGTTAACGGCATTCCATTTAGCAGATTTTATTCAGATGATCAAATTAATAATGCCGGTTCGGGTACAGATTGGCTATCCTTAATTACCAGAGACGGTAGCACACAGCAGCATAACCTGTCTTTAAGAGGCGGGACAGAGTCGACAAAATACTATTTATCTGGTAACTTGTACGAACAAAAAGGGGTGTTGAAAAATTCGGCTTTTGATAGAGCTTCTTTAAGATTCAACCTAGACCAAAAAATTAATGATTATGTGAGTTTAGGTATGAATTTAACCATGAGTAGAATCAATAATGAAAACAGCCAACTAGGTGGTGATCAATTTGAAAATTCAGGTTTAATAAGATCAGCATTACAATATGGACCCCATATTAAGGCGATAGATGAATTTGGGGGGTATCCAATTAATCCAGATAATGCATTAGAACCCAATCCATTTTCTTTACTTACTATAACAGACCAAGGTACTATAGATAGAACACTTACTAACTTTTTTGTTGAAGTTAAACCTTTAGCTGGATTGGTTGCCAGAGTTCAAATGGGCATCGATAAAGGTTATAGTAATAGAAACACCTATTTACCAAGAACAACCTTATGGGGGGCATTAGAAAACGGTAAAGCATCCATAGCAAACAATAAGAAAAATGATGAGTTATTAGATATTACCTTAAACTATTCAAAAATTATTAATGACGATCATAATTTTAATTTTTTGGTTGGCTATTCTAGACAAAAATATAGATCGGAAAGCTCTTCTGTAGGGAACAGTGATTTTATAACGGATGCTTTTTTATGGAATAACATAAATGCTGGAGGCGGAACTAAAGTAGTGGGTTCCAGTAAAAATGAAGATAATTTAGTATCGTATTTTGGTAGATTAAACTATGTTTATAAAGATAGATATATTTTAACCACTACACTCCGTAGAGATGGCTCTAGTGTTTTCGCAAAAAACAATCGGTTTGCCATATTCCCTTCCGTTGCTTTAGGTTGGAATGCTGCCGAAGAACCGTTCATGAAAAATAGTCATGACCAAATTTCTCAATTAAAGTTTAGAGTGGGTTATGGAGAAACTGGAAATGCCGATATTGGATCTAACGCTTTTGCAGCTTATTTTGCACAACCAGCCTACCTAAATCCAGATGAATCTATATTAATTGGCGTATTTCCATCTCGATTAGAAAACCCAGATTTAAAATGGGAAACAACAAAAGAAACAAATATTGGTCTTGATTTTGAATTTATAAAAGGAAGACTATCTGGTTCGGTTGAGGTTTATAATAAGGAGATTTCAGACCTTTTACAAATAAAACCAATTAACTCATATAATGAAATTAATTTTGTTTGGGCTAATATAGGAAGTACCCAAAGTAGAGGAGTTGAACTTACATTTAATACAGTAAATATTGATTCAGAGAATTTTAATTGGAACAGTACTTTAACATTTTCTAAATTTAAAGACAGATGGAAGGAAAGAGCATCAGATTGGAAACCAGCAATTTACCAAAATGCAGATGATCCTATTCGTTCCCAATATTCGTATTTGTCTGATGGTGTGATGCAAATTGGTGAGATAGTACCCGCTCAACCAGATTTATTCCCAGGGCAAATAAAGATTAAAGATGTTAATGGTTATTCTAGAGATGGCGGCGGAAATCCAATAGTTGATGCCGATGGTAGATTTATAGCTACAGGAGCACCAGATGGTATCATTGACGACGCAGATATTGTTTTATTAGGTTCCTCAGATCCAGATTTTATAGCAGGTTTTAGTAATTCCATTTCCTATAAAAACTTCAAACTAAACTTTCATTTTAATGGCATGTTTGGCAGGCAAATAGTAGATCAAACTGATTTTGCTTTAGGTGTTACTGCTATTGGAGTTGCCACAAATGGGCGTAATGCTTTAAGAAATGTTTCCGATAGATGGACGCCAGATAACCCAACAAATACCAGACCAGCATCTCATTTTGGATTCACGAGATATAGTTCAGGTGATTTCTTTTTACAAGACGCATGGTTTATCAGACTCCAAAACCTTTCATTATCATATGAATTACCAAAAAAATGGATTGGAAAGGTAATTAATAGTGCGGCCATTAGATTTGATGCTCAAAATCTTTTTGTCATAACTCCTTATGATGGTGTTGACCCTGAAACAGACGCTTATGTAGCTGCATATCCAAACGTTAAGACGTATACTATAGGTTTAGATTTAAAATTTTAAAAACATAAAATATGAAAACTATTAAAATTTATTTATTGGGACTAATAGGAATTCTATCTATGACATGTAGTCCAGAATTAGAGTCCATAAATTATGACGAAATCAACCCTGCTATCTTTCCCGCATCTGAAGCCGATGTAGAGGCTTTGGTAGTGGCTGCGTATTTCCCATTAAGAGGTTCCTGGGGTAACGGTATTCACTCGACTTCAGAAAGAGGGCTTATGTTTACCTTAGATGCTACTACAGAAATTTTACAGGGTGCTTTTGGCCAACAACAGGAAGCCACGTTACATAGTTACAACCAAACATCGACGACTTTTACACGCTACTATGATGATTTTTACAATAAAATCAGCAGTAATACTTTAAGTATTGATAGGATTGAAAACTCAAGTGTAAACGAGAACATAAAAAAGGCAGGTATAGCAGAAATTAAATGTGCAAGGGCTTTTTTAAGTTATGAACTATTTGATATGTACGGTCCTTTAGTAGTCGCGCCATTGGAAGTGCTACAAAACCCGTTAACAGAAACACCTTTAGCGAGACTTAGTCATAGCGAAATGGTCAATTTTATTGAAAAAGACCTATTAGATGCTGCCCAAGATTTACCAACACCTGCCGAAGCTCAGTATGGAAGATTCAGTCAAGGGTTGGCTAGAATGCTATTGATTAGGCTATACCTTCATGAAAAAAGATGGGCAGATGTAGAGGCGCAAGCTAATGCTATTATGGCTATGAATTATTATGAATTAGCTCCAGATTATGTTGGAATGTTTAGCAGGGTAGCACAAGTCGACAACAAAGAAATAATATTTGCCGTACCAGCTGATTATGCAGGCACAAGTGAAAATCAATGGCAGTTAATGGTCTTACCGTCCAACTATCCAGAAAGAGGCGGATGGAGTACGATTCAAAGTTCTTGGCAGTTTTATGATTCATTTGAAAGTAATGATGTTAGAAAAACAAACTTAATAGCTGAGTACGTTGGAACTGACGGTATTACTTATAATAGATCAAATCCAGGTACGGTTATGCAATTAGGACCTATTCCATTAAAAATTGATGCCGATGCCAGTAGAAATTCGGGATTAACCACGGTTGATATTATTATTTATAGATATGCCGATGTCCTTTTATCAAAAGCAGAGGCCTTAGCCAATAAAAATGGAACCCCTAACCAAGAAGCTATCGACTTAATAAATAAAGTAAGGGAAAGAGCTCAGTTAGATCCAATAGTATTAGCTGATTATAGCAACATTGATGATTTTAATGATATGATTCTTTTAGAAAGATCGCACGAATATTGGGCAGAGAATGGTCAATACCGTTCAGATTTAATTAGACATGACAAATATGTTGAACATGCCAATGCTTTAAACGGATCCGCAAGTCAAAGTGCCAAATACAAAGAACTATTCCCATTTTCATTAGAAAGAATAAGTGAAGGAAAAGGGGCCTTTAAACAAAACCCCGGTTATAATTAGTCTGGTTTGGATTAAACAGGGCTGAATTGTTCTTTGAAGCACATCAAACTCAGCCCTTTAATTTAAATAATAAAGTAACACATAAAAAAAGTTAAAGTATCATGGACTCTAGAAGAGATTTTATAAAAAAAGCCGCAATAGTTGGTACCGGTATCTCGTTACTGCCAAATTTCACCTTTGGAATTAACAACAATTTAGATAAGTTAAAAATTGGATTGATTGGAGTCGGTTTACGGGGCACAAATCACCTAGTCAATTTATTGCTAAGAAGTGACATAAACATTACGGCAATTTGTGACATTGATCCAAGAAGAATAACAATCGCAGTTGATGAAATCACAAAAAAAGGATATAAAAAACCTTTGGTTTTTGGTAAAGATGAATATGACTATAAAAATCTTCTAGCCTTGGATAACGTAGATGCTGTTATTATTTCTACGCCTTGGTTATGGCATACTCGAATGGCCAAAGATGCGATGCGAGCAGGGAAATATACTGGTTTAGAAGTCTCTGCAGCAAATACTATGGAGGAATGTTGGGATCTCGTGAACACACATGAACAAACCGGAACACACTTAATGATTCTGGAAAATGTGAACTATCGAAGAGACATTTTGGCGGTACTAAATATGGTTAGACAAAATGTTTTTGGAGAATTGGTCCATTTTAGATGCGGATATCAGCATGACCTAAGACATGTAAAGTTTAATGATGGAAAATCGGCCTATGGTCCAGGTGTTGAGTTTGGTGATAAAGGCATTTCCGAATCGGCTTGGAGAACCAAACATTCGCTATTGAGAAATGCCGATCTGTACCCAACCCATGGCATTGGCCCTATTGCAACCATGTGTGACATTAATAGAGGTAATCGGTTTATGACTTTAACCTCAAGTGCTACCAAAGGTATTGGGTTGCATAATTATATCGTTAAAAATGGAGGTGAAAATCATCCTAACGCCAAACTAAAATTTAAGTTGGGGGATGTTGTTACTTCAACCATAGAAACCACAAATGGTGAAACCATTATTGTGACACATGACACGAATTTACCAAGACCCTATTCTTTAGGATTTAGAGTTCAAGGTGCTAACGGGTTATGGGAAGTCGATGGGAACCGTATGTACATTGAAGGCGTTTCTAAATTTGATGAGTGGGATGTTGCCGATGAATGGTTGAATAAATATGATCATCCATTATGGCAAAAATACGGAGAACTTGCCAATGGCTCAGGTCATGGAGGAATGGATTTCTTTGTAATTCATGCTTTTGTTGAAGCTGCCAAATTAAATGTGGCACCGCCATTGGACGCTTATGATGCAGCCGCTTGGAGTGCGATTACTCCATTATCTGAAGCTTCCATTGAAAACAACGGTGAGCCTCAAGATTTTCCAGATTTTACAAGAGGCAATTGGATAAAAAGAAAACCTTATAACTGGATTAAAGACGATTATTAATGGTGTTAAGCCATGAAACATGATGAATATGAAATACAATATTATAGCTCCATTATTCCTTGGCTTTATTATAAGCTGTGGCAGTACTAGTGTTGATGATGAAATAGTAGAACCTATAGATGACTCTGTAAATACTATAACGTATAAAGCATCTAACGAAGTGATTTCTAATCCTGAACGAGGCTTTATGCATTTATGGAGTGTTACCTCTGAAGGAGCAGCACTTAACGCAACAACATTACAAAATTTAAAAAATGAAAATGTAACACTTATTAACCGGCTTTATTATTTAGAAGCGTTTAAAGATTCCGATTTAAGTTCGGCTCAATTAGATTTAATAAAAACAGATTTTGGAAGACTAAGAGATGCTGGTATTAAAATTATATTGCGTTTTGCATATAACAGTAATCAAAATGATACGGATGCCCCTCTTAATATTATTGAATCACATCTAGATCAACTAAAGCCAATTTTTGAAGCCAATGCCGATGTTATTGCATTTGTTCAAGCCGGCTTCATAGGTTCATGGGGAGAGTGGTACTATACCACTAATAATTTAACAACTTTGACTAATAAAACGGCCGTACTAAACAAGTTACTGGAAGTTGTACCAAAGGATATTAAAATTCAGGTCAGAACACCTTTGTACAAGCAGGAAATTTTTGGTACTTCTACGGCAATGGATGCTAGTGTTGGATATGGTACTTCAGATATTGCCAGAGTGGGATTTCATAATGATTGCTTTTTAGCTAGTGCAAATGACTATGGAACGTATCAAAACGTAACTGCCGAAAAAAATTATATCAGTAAAGAAGCACTTTTTGTACCCACTGGCGGAGAAACATGCCCTCCAACAGATGTTCCAATTGCTAGCTGTGCCACAGCAGAAGCCGAAATGAAGTTGTTAAAATGGACTTATTTAAATCTGGATTATTATGGACCAGTACTTCAAGAGTGGAGAAATAACAACTGTTTCACAAACTTTCAAAGAAAATTGGGATATAGGCTTTTACTAAGGTCTGCGACATTAAAAAAAGAAGCCACTGTAAATAGCAACTATCAAATAAATGCCAGTATTCAAAATGAGGGTTTTGCCCCTGTTTATAACCTAAAAAATTCATTTTTAGTATTTAAATCGGTTAATGATGGCAGCATTTACAAGAAAGCTTTAAGTATGGATATAAGAAAGATCATACCAGATGTAGATTACAATTTGCAAGAGTCTGTTAGCTTATCTGGCATACCAACAGGGCAGTACGAGCTCTATTTAAAAATAGAAGATGTTTCAGCTTCATTGAAAGACCGACCAGAGTATTCTATTCGTTTATCGAATACTGATACTTGGGACCCTTCGACAGGATACAATAAGTTATCACATATAGTAACTATTAATTAAAAAAATAAAATTTAATCTCTAATCAATAAATCATGAAAAAAATAAGACTTTTATTCTATATCGTCGCTATTTCATTCCTTGCAGGGTGTGGATCAGACGATTCAGTTGATTCAGGCTCCGGTATTGTAGCAGATTTTTCTTTTACAAGCGATGGAAGTGTATTTACATTTACAAACTTATCTGAAGGCGCAACATCCTATAGATGGGATTTTGGAGATTTAAGCTTTTATTGCGATAAAGAAAACCCCATTTATAGATATGTTAAAGTTGGAGGGGAAATTAATGTTACCCTTACAGCCATGAACGAATCTGGGCAAGAAGCTTATGTAACAAAAACCATTTCTGCACCAGTCGTACTTGATGTAAGCATAGGCATTGACGGCAATTTTGATGATTGGGCGGAAATAGACTACTTGTATGAAGAGCCAGATGGCGTATCCGTTCAAAAAATTAAAATTTGGGGCAAGGGCGATTATATAAATGTGTACTTGGAAGGAAATACTAATATGCGCATGGAATTGGTAGACATGTTCATCAATTCGGATGGTAATTCATCAACAGGGTTTTTGAGCTGGCAATGGCCAACTGGATCTGGAGCAGATTTTCTGTTTGAAGGGCCATTATTGAGTAATTCTTGGGGTGCATTTTACCAACATGTCGACCCTAATGGGGGATGGGCTTGGAACTGGTTGGGAGGAAGCGCGAATATGACTTCTTCTGGAATTGTAAGCGTAAACGCTCAGACAAATGCCATCGAATTTAGAATCCCTAAAACACAATTGGGCTCAATTGGTAGTTCTATAGGGTTTAGCTTTTCTGAAATGACAGGAGGTTGGGCTGCAGTGGGTAGCTTTCCTAAAGTGACGGCTACAAGCAGTTTTGTGACCTACGATATTCCTATAGAGGCATTAAGCCTTTGTGAATAGATTTAATATACACTTACCTATTTAATAGCAGTTTTTTATTCCAGGTGTTTTAAAGTTTTTAAAATACCTGGGATTTACTAGAAAAAACTTAATACCGCTATGCAAAACAATCGTTTAATATCCATAGATGTTCTAAGAGGCTTTGATATGCTTATGATTATTTTTGCAGATCGATTTTTTTATAGCCTTAACGAAGGTGTTCAATCTAACTTTACCAGTGTTTTAGCCAATCAGTTTTCACATCCAGAATGGTTTGGTTTTCACTTTTATGATATTATAATGCCGCTTTTCCTTTTTGTTGTTGGGGTCGTGATTCCCTTTTCAATGGAAAGAAGAGTTCAGGAAACGGGCAATAAATCTAGATTATACCCTCATTTAATTAGGCGATTTATAATATTATTCATCTTAGGATGGATTGTACAGGGCAACTTATTAGATCTAGATATTAATAAATTCCAAATTTTCAGCAATACATTACAAGCTATTGCAGTTGGTTACTTCTTTTCATGTGTGGCTTATATTCATTTAAGTAAAAAAGCTAGATATGTACTTTTTGCTTCATGTCTTATTCTCTACGCCCTTTTGTTGGAGTTTGTCCATGTGCCAGGCATTGGAACTAGTGAATTGTTACCAGATAAAAATATTGCTTTATATATCGACCATTACGTATTTGGACGTTTTGATGATGGTTATCAATATACATGGTTACTGTCAGGCTTAGGCTTTATTGCAACAACTCTATCGGGTTTGTTTGCTGGAGAAATGCTCCGTTCTAAATCACCCAGAAAAAAAATAGCAATGAACCTGGTGTTAATAGGAACTGCAGCTGTAATACTTGGCTTAATCTTAAATATATGGCATCCTATTGTAAAAAAAATATGGGATAGTTCATTTGTTCTATTTTCTTCGGGGATTTGTTTCCTATTATTAGCCCTCTTCTATTGGATTATTGACATTAAAGGTTATACAAACTGGGGATTGCCTTTAAGAATTATTGGAGTCAATGCCATTACAGCTTATGTGCTTTCACATATAATTGATTTTTCTCAACTAGCAAAGCAGGTCCTTTTTGGTTTTCAACAATATTTGGGTAATTACTATGATGCTTTTACTACGATAGGGGGATTCGGAATTTTGTATTTGCTTTTGTGGTATATGAATAAAAATAAAACTTATATAAAAATTTAACTCTAAAACTAAAATTATGAAAACCACTTTTACTCAACGACTTGATTCTTTTAAATTATTTGTTAATTCAAGTATAAAAGGCATGGAAAGGCTTTCAATTATGGCTTTGATTTTTGTATCAATGCTTGGGTTAATTGAAAAAAGCCAAGCACAAACTAGGCAAACAGTTTTATATGTAGACGCTAATTACACAGGCGGTACAGCTTCAGATGGTACTGAAGCTTTCCCATATAAAACAATCAGGGAAGCACTAGATTATAGAGGTAACGTACAAGGTCTTACTGGCATGGTGTCGGATGAGGAGATTGTGGTTAGAGCAGGAACCTATGCTCCAGATTCGTTACAAATGAATTTTATTACATCGTCCAATGGCGGGAAAGATGCTTACTGGTTTACATTACGGGCAGAAGGCGATGTTTATATAGATGGAGCTAATCTTTATACTAAAAAGTTTGCTTCATTAATTGCGGTCACTTCAGGTGCTGAAAACGTAAAAATTAGAGGGTTTAAACTTAAAAACCTTCGTAATAACCAGAGCCTAGCATCTTATGTTAATGGTGTTTTGGTTAAAGACACCAAATTTGGTATTCAAGTAGCCAATACAGCCAAAAATATCGTAATCACAGATAATGAAATTTATGACTTCTCTTGGACATTAGATGTTGACCCTATGAAAGATAGATTAGATTTCACGTCTAGTGAAATAACAATACTTAAATCTGCTCAAGGTGGTGATAATTCGGGGGCTATCAATGTTACAGGAACAGATTTGGTTCCTATTACAAATCTGGTAATCAAAAATAATTATATACATCATGTTATACCTGGTTGGACCGAGGCGATACAAGTTAATGGAAACGTCGATGGTTTCGAGATTTCAAATAATACCATAAAAGAAGTTCAAAATATTGGAATAGTGGCTGCGGGTCATTATGATTGGGTTTTAAATATTGAAGGGGCTACGGTTACGGCGGCATTAAATTATGCGCGTAATGGTATCATTAAAAATAATAAAGTATCAAGTTGTAGGTCTCCAATAGCCGCCGCTGCGGGTATTTACTGTGACGGATCTCAAAATGTTATCATCGAAAATAATATAGCTAGTGATGGTCAAGTCGGATTCTCAATTGGCAATGAAAATAGCGATGTTAACTCTGGTGGGCATGTTGTTAGAAATAATATTTCTTTCGACAATTCGTGGGCAGGCATTATTTTGGGTGCCGCTCCATCAGCTACAGGTAGTTATATTGACGACGTTACTGTAACGGGTAATACTGTTTTTAGAAATGGAGGTATTACCGATACGTATTTGGGTAGTATGGGAGCCTCAGAATTGATTATTCAAAAAAACATTAAAAACCTATCTGTAAAAAACAATATATTTTACTCAACCAATCATAATATGTTAGTTTCATTTGCCCTGTCATTTGATACGGCTATGACTTCTTTTATAGATACAATTTCATTTGATTATAATCTGTATTACACGAACTCAACTGAGACCCCACCTTTGGGAGCTTTTGATTGGTCACAACTTGGTACAGGATATGATTATTATGGCACATTTGATTGGTATAGAGTTAATCGTACAGATCAAGATGCGAACTCTAGCTTTGCAAATCCTAATTTTGAAGACATAACATCATCTATAATAGACTTAAGCTTAAAAAGCAATTCTCCTGCAATAAATGCTGGAGATCCCAACTATGTAGTTGCTTCCGGTGAGACCGATTTTTTTGGAAATAATCGGATTAATCAATCTACTATAGATATTGGAGCTTACGAATCGAATGCTACAGCTGCAGGTGATGAAGCAGCTTCCATTAATGGTATAAAAGATAGTGGCGAGAATTATATTGCTTTACAAACAGGGGTTACTCAAGGTGTTTGGAAAAACATTTATGCCTACGACGATGAACATTTTATATACGTATATGCAGAATACGAAGGTAGCCTTGCAGAATATTCCGTATTCGTAAATACAGACTCCTCAACGGGATTTCAAGAAACCTGGACTGATAAAACAAATTATTATGTGGATGGTACAATTGACCTGTTTAACAGGTATGATGCGAATGGAAACTCACAGTGGCCTTATGAACCAGACAATAGCGTAATGAATATTAAGTTTGTGGAAACCAGCACGACTATAGAGGGACGTATTCCAAAAGATGCACTTGGCTTAGGTAATACGGGGACTGTAGGTTTGGGCATTATAGGGTATACATCAAATTGGTCATCTACGGTAGGTTCAATTCCTCTGGAAAGTAATTCAATGGTATATCTAACGCTTGACGGCGGCTCAGTTGCAGGTAGTCTTTCAGTAGACGGATATAAAAGCCCAGTAGAAAATTACCAACCGTTAATAACTGGTGTGACAGGTAGTTCGTTTAGTAGTATTTATGGATATGCTGACAACGAATATATTTATATCTATGCTGATATCGAAGCAAATAATTTAGCTGAATATGAAGTGTACATAAATACAAATGGGGCTACCGGCTTTCAGTATCTGTGGACAGACAAAACGGATTATTTTATTGATGCGAATTATAATGTATTGAACGAGCATACTGGCGGAACTACTGGATGGCCTTTTATAGAATCTTCCAACTCTACAGGGATTGAATTTATAATGACTCCATTGGCTATTGAAGGTAAAATTTTGAAATCACTAATGGGATTAGGAAATTCTGGAACAATTGGTATTGGTATGGAAGGGCACACCATCAATTGGGGAAGTAGCCTAGGGGGAGTGCCTGTAAGTGGGGACATGGTCTATCTGTCTTTAGGTAAAAGTTCCAGTTCAAGATCTTCGGGAGGAGATTCTGCTTTAGGGATAGAAATCGTTGAAGACCTTAGTAATTCTGACTTAAAAGCATATCCTAACCCGGCTATGGACAAGTTAACTGTAAACTATTTAATTACAGCGGATGGCCCAGTTTCAATAGAATTAATAGGATTAGATGGTAGACGATATTTTTCTGAAGAGCTGCAACTTAAAGCAGGAAGACAAACCCATTCTATTGCTGTTAAAGATTTTAGTAGAGGAATCTCTATTCTAAGAATTATAACTCCTGAAAAAATAGAAACAAAAAAGATAGTATTGAGATAAGTAAGATTGTAATTTGATATAAAAAAACCATCCGTCTATTTTGATGGATGGTTTTTTTTACAATAAGAAGTGGAAATATTTGAAGGCGTGTTTATTGTTGTTAACTGATATGATATAATTTAAACACTAACCTCTATTACTAGTTTTATTTCGGCTATAAATCTTTTGGCCAAATCATCGGCTCTTTTTTGCGAAGTACTTTTGGTATAAATTTTAATAATAGCTTCGGTATTTAGCTTTTATTAATGCCATTTTAATATCTATAAACCACAATATTTTTATTAGTTAGTGAACTACTCAAATGCTTACAACTATGAAAAACACACTATTGAGTAGTCCTAACTAAAACAAACTAACTAAAACAAATTCATATAATTATCTAATACATCCACCTTACAAAGGCTTCCATGGCAGCATAATGAGACAATCCAAGTTGATGGTATATATCGGCAGTCTCTTTATTTCTGTCTTCTGCACGTTGCCAAAACTCCCTGCTATCTGTCCCTTGAAACACCACACCGTCTTTTTGTGATTGGTGCTTAAAGATGCCCTTCCTTTTTTCCAACACTTGGTCGGGGCCCATTGGTACCGCCATTTCAATTTCATCTATACCCCATTCTTGCCATGCACCTCGGTAGAGCCATAACCAGCAGTCTTTCATAAACTTTTTGGGCTTTAATCTTTTAGTAGCTTCAAAAATAGCATCTAAACAAACCTTGTGGGTTCCATGTGGGTCTGCTAAATCACCAGCAGCATATATTTGATGCGGTTTTATGTTTTCTATCAAATCCATGGTTATTTTTATATCATCTTCTCCCAAAGGTTTCTTTTCTATGGTGCCTGTTTCATAAAATGGAAGCTCCATAAAATGGATATTGTCATCTGGAATACCTACATAATGGCAGGTTGATCTAGCTTCCCCTTTTCTTATCAGTCCTTTAATATATCTTACTTCTGGAATGTCTATCTCACTGGATTTCTTGTTCTTTAGGAAAGTCTTAGCTTTTTCATAAATACTCTCTGCGTCCTGATTATCCATTCCAAATTTCTTATTGTAATCACAAACAAAACTCGCGAACCTAAGTGCTTCATCATCTGCAACAGCGATGTTCCCCGAGGTTTGGTAGCCCACATGAACTTCGTGTCCCTGTTCCTGCAGACGTTTAAAGGTGCCTCCCATACTAATGATGTCATCGTCAGGATGCGGGCTAAAGATTAGCACCCGCTTGCTGGCAGGTTCCGCTCTCTCTGGTCGGTTGCTGTCATCGGCAAGAGGCTTACCTCCGGGCCAACCTGTAATGGTGCTTTGTAGTTTATTGAATATCTTGATATTGATGTCGTAGGCAGGCCCTGAATCGGCCAACAGGTCGCTCATCCCGTTTTCAATATAATCAGCATCAGTCAGCATCAAGATCGGTTTGTTTAAATGGAGAGCGAGCCCCAATACTGCTTTTCTGATAAGCTTGTCTGTCCATTCTATTTTTTCAACAAGCCACGGGCTATTGATCCTAGTCAGTTTTGATGATGCTCCTTTGTCCAGTACAAAGGTGGCATTGTTGTGTTCCTGTAAAAAGGAGGCTGGTACCTGATTGGTCACAGGGCCTTCTACAGATGCCTTTATGATATTGGATTTTCTATCCCCCCAGGCCAACAAGATGACCCGTTTTGATTCCATGATTTTTTTCACACCCAAAGTAATGGCTGTTCTGGGTGTGTTATTCAATCCCAAAAAATCATGACTGGCAGCCACTCTTGTAATGTGATCTAGGGCTACTAATCTAGTCTTTGAGTTTTGCAGCGATCCCGATTCGTTGAAACCAATATGACCATTGCCTCCTATTCCTAGTATTTGTAAATCAATACCGCCATATGCTTTAATTTTGGCTTCATAGACATTGCAATAATCAGCTATTTCTTCTTTTGATAGGGTACCGTCAGGAATGTGATAATTCTCTGGTAAGATATCTACATGATTGAATAATAATTCCCTCATAAACCTTACATAACTATTCACAGAATCGGGTTCCATAGGGTAGTATTCATCCAAATTGAAGGACACTACGTTTTTAAAGCTTAGACCTTCTTCTTTGTGCAAGCGCACCAATTCCGCATAGAGTCCTTTTGGTGATGACCCGGTTGCCAACCCTAATATACAGGGCTGTTTTTGAGCTTGTTTTACGCGTATTAAATCGGCTATTTCTTTGGCTACCGCTTTGGACGCAGTTGTTGAATTATCGAAAACTACGGTCCCTATGTTTTCAAATCGCTTCTCAAATCCTGTTGCCTTGTCTATATTACTTTTTAACATTGTCTGTAGATTTAATTTTTTAAAGTTTTATAAAATAACGGTTTTAATTTTTCTCCAAATTTTGGCTAATAAATAAGCTGAAACTACTGATGCAACGGTAAACAAAATGGCATATTTATAATCGCCATAAATCCAATAGCCTGTTGCGAACATACAACTGTAAATTAACACACAACCTAAAAGCATGGCTAAAATTCCTGAAGGAACACTCCATTTTTCATTGCTGTTTTTTAATTCAATATTCTCCGATTGCGCTTCTAAGATCACTTTAGCCCATCCTGGTCCACCGGGTTGTATTTTTTTATAAAAGCTTTGTAACACCTCTTTGGATTCTGGTTGCGTTATATAAGTAGCGGCAAGCCATATAATAGTCGTAACTAATACTAGCATCGGGAATTCTGCCCAGGAAGGAAACACGCCACTGGTTTCATTAAAAAAGAAAGCACCTACTGGAGTCAATTTTAATAAAATTGAAATGATACCAGAAGCGAACATCGCTGTAATTTCACTCCATGCGTTAATACGCCACCAAAACCATCTCAATATAAAAATCAATCCAGTTCCAGCACCAAATGCCAGTAACAATTCAAATAATTGCAAAGCGTTTTGAAGAGCTAATGCTAATAGAGCACTCAATACCATTAATATTACTGTTGAAATTCTTCCTACAGCCACTAATCTTTTTTCGGAGGCGTCAGGATTAATTTGTTGTTTGTAAAAATCATAAACAATATAGGATGAGCCCCAATTTAATTGTGTTGAAATAGTACTCATATAAGCTGCTGCTAACGATGCTAACACAATACCTAGCAACCCACTTGGTAATTTTGTGAGCATTGCCGAGTATGCTAAATCATGACCTAATTTATCATTAGCAATATTTGGAAAAGCTTCATGAATACTTGTTAAATCTGGGAAAACGACCAATGATGCCAATGCGACAAGAATCCATGGCCAAGGGCGTAACGCATAATGCATGATATTAAAGAAAAACGTGGCACCAATAGCATGGTTTTCATCTTTGGCAGCTAACATACGCTGTGCAATATAACCACCACCACCAGGTTCGGCACCTGGGTACCAAGAACTCCACCATTGCACGGCTAAAGGAATAATTAATAATGTTATTAGAGTGCTTTTGTTATTAAAGTCTGGCAGTATAGATAGTTTATCTGCAACGTTTTCATGTGTCAATAAGTTTTGAATACCTCCAACTTCTGGGATGTTAACCAGAAAATAGGCAGCCCCTATGGCACCTCCCATGGCTACAAAAAACAAAACAAAATCGGTGTAAACAACACCTTTAAATCCTCCTAAAGCACTAAAAGTAACCGTAATTAACCCTGCGCTTATTACGGTTTGCCAAGGTTCAAGCCCCAGCATAATACCTCCAATTTTAATGGCAGCCAAGGTTACTGCAGACATGGTAATCACATTAAATATAACCCCTAAATAAATAGCTCTGAATTTTCTTAAAAATTTAGCAGGAGCACCTCCATATCTAAATTCGTAAAACTCAATATCCGTATTTACATTTGATTTACGCCAAAGTTTCGCATATACAAAGACCGTTAGCATTCCCGTTAGTAAAAATGCCCACCATACCCAGTTGCCAGAGACACCATTGGTCCTTACAATATCAGTTACTAAATTGGGCGTATCTGTTGAAAAAGTTGTAGCAACCATTGAAACTCCAAGTAACCACCAAGGCATGGTTCGTCCAGAAAGGAAAAACTCTGTTGTATTTTTCCCTGATTTTTTGGAAACATATATTCCAATGGACAGTGTAATTGTAAAAAACAATATAATTAATGAGTAATCAAGGGTGCTTAAAGAAATCATATTTTCATTTTTTTATAGATAGTTCGTAATCATAAAATTCAATAGTTTCACTTAAAGCTTGCTCTATTGTATATTGTGGTTTAAACCCTAGCTGGTTAAACTTTGAAGGATCTGCTTTTGAATGTTTAATATCGCCTGGACGCTCATCTAAAAATTGAATCTCCGACTTAGAGTTTGTTGTTTCTATAATTTTTTCTGCTAATTCTAAAATGGAAGTGCTGTGCCCTAGGGCTACGTTGTATGTTTCATTTCCTTTTTGAGAAGCCAATAAATTTGCTCTTACCACATCTTTAACGTAGATAAAATCTCTAGTTTGCAGACCATCTCCATAAATTGTAAGAGGCTCATTCTTTAATGCTTTGTTAATAAAAATGGGTACTGCTGCCGCATAGGCTGATTTTGGATTTTGACGAGGCCCAAAGACATTAAAATACCGTAATGAAACTGTTTCTAAATGGTACTGATTAAAATACATTTTAAAATAGTATTCTCCATCTAATTTGGAAATGGCATAGGGTGTCATGGGTTCTGGAAACATTGTTTCAACTTTGGGTAAAACAGGATTGTCACCATAGTTAGCTGCGGAACTGGAAAGAACCACTTTACAATTTGAATTCTTTTTTGCAGCATCCAATAAATTAATAGTCCCTAATACATTAATATCGATGCACTCATCCAATTTTAAAAGGGATTCGGGTACACTAACCAAGGCTGCTAAATGAAAAATGGCATCAGCATTTTGTGCGGTTTCTTGCACGATATCCTTATCGCGAATATCTCCTTTAAAAAACCTAAGGTCTAATCCTTCAAGGTTTTTTTCAAAGCCCGTTCTTAAATTATCTAAAACACATACCTCATGTCCTTCATTAGCTAAGTACTCGGCTATGTGACTTCCAATAAAGCCGGCTCCTCCGGTGATAAGATATTTTTTCATGATACGCTTTTATTTTTCACCAAAGATTTGATGGATAAACATTCTTGTTTTTTAGTTCTTCTATGGCTCTTTTTGCAATTTCTTTATCTTCTTTATAGGTAACTCCAAACCATTTAGCATTAGATTTTAAAACTTTAACACTAGCGACATTTGATTTTAATATCTCATTTACTATGGATGGAATGTAAAATTCGGCCTTTAAATTTCCTTTATTTGTTTCTAAAAATTCTTTAAATAACGTTTTTCCAAACCCGAAACATTGAGGTGTGAATCCGAAAAAATTCATAGATACAATAGTGTTTTCGTCAATGTCAACAAAATGGCCATCATCATCTTTTCTCTTCAACCTTCCATCAATCTTTTCAATATGTGTTCTCTCGATAATATCAATTAAATACCCGTTTTTATTTACTTTGCATTCTCCTCTTGAAACATACCCATGTTCAGATATTGTCTTTTTTAATATGTATGCCATTGTGAAAAATTCATAAGAATTTTTATCTGTTGCCGACAGCGCCTTTGCCATGACTTCGAATGCATCCTTACCGTAAAAATCGTCGGCATTAATAATTGCAAAATTTTCATGTATAACATCCTCAACCATTAGTAAAGCGTGCCCTGTACCCCATGGTTTTGTTCTTTCTGGCTCAATATATTTTTTAGGTACATTTTCAAGCTCTTGATATACATAAGCAACCTCTGCTTTTCCCTCTAGTTTTTTATTAAAAATCTCTTTGAACTCTTTTTCAAAACTTTTGCGAATAATAAATACAAATTTTCCAAATCCAGCTCTTAAGGCATCATAAATTGAAAAATCAATAATAGTATCTCCTTCTGGAGTAAAAGTATCTATTTGCTTCAAACCGCCATAACGACTTCCCATGCCAGCGGCTAAAATGACCAGTGTGGGTTTCTCTCTCTTTTTCTTTAGCATTATTTAAACGTTATATTTTATTAAATAGATACGCTTTAGCACGATTAAAACACTGATATACATACATATAAGGATATTACACTTTTAAAGTAATTTATTATATCCAAACAAAACTACATATTATTTGTACAACAAAAAAGAAAATTTGAATAAAATGTGTACGAACACACTAAATTATGTATTAGAGCATAGTTTTACATTCCAAAGTCCTTTTATATTAAGAGAATTATTGAATGATAGCATTAAAAGGGTTGTTATTTTCTGTTGGATTATAAAGAGAATCCAAAATCCCTTAAAAAGGTAGAGTATTAGTTACATTTTTTTGATCACATGCGTCACGATGCCCCAAACCTGAAAATCATTACCTTCCGTTATTTTTATAGGGCCGTATGCTGGGTTTTCTGGCTGTAAATACACATCTCCGCCAGACACCTTTAATCGTTTTACGGTAAATTCACCATCAATAAAACACACCGCTATGCTGTTGTGTTGGGGCTCCAAACTTTTATCGACCACTAGCAAATCGCCATCATCAATCCCCGCGCCAACCATAGATTGTCCACTTACTTTAGCATAAAAAGTAGCTTCTTTGTTTTTGACTAATGTTTTGTCAAGACTGATTTTGAACTCTTTAAAGTCATCGGCAGGCGAAGGAAAACCAGCCGATATTCCTGTTTGTGCCAATACAATTTTTAAAGGATTTGAATCGTCTGGAGTGTAAAAATCTAAAGTGTCTTTTGGAGTTAAAAATTTTAATGACATGTTACAGTAAGTATTTCGTTAATATTGGTAGTGTATCTTGGAGATAATCGTTTTTGGCGCATTTTCCAGGTGCGCTTAAGGTCTTGATTGCCCAGCTTTATTTTATAGGTTTCATACCTTTCATTTAAAGCATCGATAGCATGCATCAAAGGTTTATGTTTTGGATTTTCGTGCCGAAATAAATCCAACTGATGGTTATCCGTTGGAACCAAGCCGGTAACAATAACTCCTGCACGTTTGTATGTGATGCCTTCTTTAAAAATTGATGCTACTGCTTCAACAGCACAGTTGCTGATAATTAAAGAAGAATCTGTTGGATAAGGCAAGCTAATGGTTCTGCTTGTATGGTGTTGGGGATTTTCTTTTTTATGTCGATCGCTGTTCAACAAGACGGTAATGGCATAACAACTGGATTTTTGTTTCCGTAATTTCTCGGCGCAACTTGTGGCAAAAGTAGAAATGCGCTCTTTTATATTTTCTAGATCTGAATAGGTATATTCAAAACTGCGCGTTGTGGCAATGGCGTGTTTAGGTTCTCTATAATCCAAAGTTAAAGTTGGAATGCCTTCCAAATCCTTTTTTAAACGCCATTCAGTAATCGAAAAATGGTTCTTGATCCAATCGTCAGGGAGCTGGATAAAATCAAATGCTGTTTTACATTGTTTTTCATTTAATCGTTTTTGGAGCCCACGACCAATACCCCAAACGTCTCCAATTTTAAGCCACTTTAGAGCTTTTAACCGTTTTTCTTCAGAATCTATAACATAGACCCCATTAGTTTGCTTCGGGAATTTTCGAGCCACTTTATTGGCGACTTTAGACAGGGCTTTAGTTGGCGCGATACCAACACTGGTTGGAATTCCTGTCCATTTTAAAATGCGTTGCCGTATTTGAAGGCCGTAAGCGTTAAGGTTGTATTGTTCAAAACCTTTGAGTTCCAAAAAAGCTTCATCGATACTGTACACTTCAACATCTGGCGAAAAGTGTTCAAGAATAGCCATCACACGAGCACTCATATCGCCATATAGAGGGTAATTGGATGAGAAAACACGAATGTTATTCGCCTTAAAAAACGCTTCATATTTAAATGCAGGAGCTCCCATGGGCAAACCCAAAGCCTTGGCTTCATCACTGCGCGAAATCACACAACCATCATTATTGGATAAAATGGCAACAGGTTTGTTGTTTAACTGTGGCTGAAAAACGCGTTCGCAAGAGGCATAAAAATTATTACAATCTACAAGTGCAAACATGTGTATAAAGTTAGATGAAAAGCTTTAATAATTATAATTTTTACAGCAATGAATATGTTAAAATTTATTTTAAAGAACAGTTATAAGTTGTACATTTGAAAGACTCCAAATAACATATAAACTTATGCTCGACGATTTTATATCCAACATACAGTATGGCATGTACCATATATTGAACGTAAACGCCTACGATCATATTCTTTTTTTAATAGTGCTAACCGTTCCATACTTGTTTAAAGACTGGAAGCGCGTTTTATTTCTAATCACCATGTTTGTGATTGGACATTCTGTATCGCTAGCTTTCGCAATGTACGATGTTATAAGTGTTAACAGCAAATGGATTGCATTTTTAATTCCATTAACCATACTCATAATAGCCCTATTTAATGTGTTCACTGCTGGTAAAAAAACCCAAAACAACAAAGTTGGATTGCTGTTTTTTATTACCCTATTTTTCGGGCTGATTCACGGTCTTGGTTTTGTAAATGTATTTGAATCGACCATAAGTAAGTCTGAAAACAAAATGATGGCACTTCTAGAAATTAGTTTGGGCATTGAAATAGGACAAATTATAGTTGTATTTATAATCTTGTTTTTGGGATTTTTATGCCAAACCCTTTTTAGATTCTCTAAACGCGATTGGACTATGGTTATTTCTGCAATTGTTGTTGGGCTGCTCATCCCTATGCTCATTAAAAGCAATATATTTGCCTGATCATTTCGGCAATGATAAAATTTAACTCTAAATTATACAAATTAAAACACGAACCATTTATATTCGTTATACGTTTTATTTCAATACATAAATTACACAACAGTTAAATGCCTAAAGAAAAACAATTACGATACGATAAAGCTTATTTGAGAATAGCAAAAGAGTGGGGAAAATTATCCCATTGTAAACGCAAACAGGTGGGGGCTTTGATTGTAAAAGATAGAATGATTATTTCTGACGGCTATAATGGGACACCAACAGGATTTGAAAATCCTTGTGAAGATGATGAGGGGTATACAAAATGGTATGTTTTACATGCCGAAGCTAACGCTATTTTAAAGGTCGCGTCATCAACACAATCCTGTAAAGGCGCCACATTGTATATCACATTATCACCTTGTAAAGAGTGCAGTAAACTAATACACCAAGCTGGGATTGTTAGGGTGGTTTACGAAAAAACGTATAAGGACGATTCGGGGCTACAATTTTTAGAAAAAGCCGGAATTGATTTAAAATTAATAGAAGATTTAAGTTCAAAATGAACATTCAAAAAAAATATATCCCACTTATTATTGGTATCTCCTTAGCAATAGGCGTGTTTATTGGTGGAAAATTAAATTTCAAGGACAGTTCCGACAGGTTGTTTACCTCAAACAGCAAAAAAGACAAACTCAACAGGCTTATAGATTATATAGACTATGAATATGTCGATGATGTCAATACCGACAGTATTGTAGATGTAACGGTCAATGGTATTTTGGAGAACTTGGATCCGCATTCAGTTTATATTCCAAAAAATCAAATGCAACAAGTCACCGAAAACATGAAAGGCGATTTTGTGGGCATAGGCATCAATTTTTATTCGTACAAAGACTCTGTTGCCGTTATTAGGCCAACTTCTGGAGGACCGAGTGAGAAAGCGGGAATTAAAGGTGGAGACCGAATTATCATGGCCGATGGGGTTCCTATTTATGGAAAAGATTGGGGCAATGACAGTATTATAGATAGACTTAAAGGAGAACGAAATACAAAAGTAAACCTAAAAGTTTATAGAAGAGGAGAGAATAAATTATTAGATTTTCAAATTAAAAGAACCGATATACCCATTAAAAGCGTGGACGCTGCTTATATGCTTACCGAAGATTTGGGCTATATAAAAATCAACCGTTTTGCAGAATCCACGTATAAAGAATTTAAAACAGCACTGGACTATTTGCTTAGTGAAGGTGCCACGCAATTGGCATTGGATTTAAGGGACAATCCGGGAGGTTTTTTGGGTGTAGCTGAGCAAATCGTTGATGAATTTTTGGGAGCTGGAAAGTTGATATTGTTTACAAAAAACAAATCAGGAAAAATTGAAAAAAGTTATGCAACCAAAAGGGGCGATTTTGAGGATGGCGAAATTTATATTCTTATTAATGAAAATTCGGCCTCAGCAAGCGAAATTGTAGCAGGAGCTTTACAAGACAATGACAAAGGCACTATTGTAGGGCGTCGAAGTTTCGGCAAAGGCTTGGTGCAACGTGAAATGGCTCTGGGTGACGGAAGTGCCATTAGGCTTACCGTATCTCGATACTATACGCCAACGGGGCGTTCCATACAGAGACCGTATGACAATGGCCACAGTGTAGATTATTACAACGATTATTATAAACGCTTAAGTAACGGTGAGCTTAGTAATGAAGACAATATTCAGGTTGCCGACTCTTTAAAATATACAACACCAAAAGGCAAGGTCGTATACGGAGGCGGTGGCATCATTCCAGATATTTTTGTGCCACAGGATACAAGCATTCAAAACGAAACCTTAAATTATATCAAGCGAAGAGGGTATATTAATTATTTTGTTTTTGAAGAGTTGGACAGGGATAGAAGCATTTATAATGGTATAACTTTTGAAGATTTCAGAAGCAATTTTCGGGTTAGTGATAACATTATTGAGCGGTTTCAAAACTATTTAAATTTAAGGGAAAGCGCCAAAATTACATTTTCAGCGTATTACGATACCATGAAGCAACTTATAAAAGCAGCTATGGCCGAACAGCTTTATGGCAATAACGAAGGCGAGCAGATTAATAATGAAAAAGACGTGATGATCGATGAGGTTATTTTATTAAGCCAAGAAAAGGATCAGTAACTTAAAGTTTATCGTGAATTTTGGTATGGTTGCCATCATTCCAAAGGGTTAAAATATCGGTAGCCACTTGGGCACCACTCCCAGAAGCGATAGCAAACTGGCTTCTCCAGCCCGCCAAAGTTCCAGCAACATACAATCCATTTTCTATTAAATGATGGTCATTTTTTAGCCAAATGTGCCCTTTTTCAATAGCAGCTCTTGGGTGGGGCGCTATAAAGGTTTCCAATCCTTTAATGGACATTAAATTGGTATATCCAACGGCAATTACTACCAGTTTAGAGCGATATGACGATACATTGGTTTGGATTGTAAACCCTTCAAGAGTTCGAGAAATTTTCAAAACTTTTTCGTTTTCAATTTGCTCCACATGAGGGTATAAGTCGCTTAATTGAATTTTGCCATCTTCCAATACAGACTGCCCAGTTGTTCCAGCTGGTAATCCCAAAACATTATTGAACAAGGCGCTTTGAAGTTGAGAAGATTTTTGATGCATTATGATGCCAATATGCTTTTGCTTGGCAAAAGGCTTTTCATGCGCTGAGCCCAGTACCAAAGCACATGACATTCCAGCAGCACCACCGCCAATAATTAATGCATCATACATTATTTTTTGTTTTTTAGATGTTGCTCTACACGTTTTGATAGCCTTAAGATTTGTAATAAAATAATAGCACAAAGGAGTGCCAAAATGGTAATCAAACCTATGATGCTTTGACCTTCAAAAGGGGCTTCGAGACTAATATTTGTAGCATTAAAAACAATAAGTATTAATGCAACAATGGTAAATATTATAGTGAATCTTTTCATAATTATGCTAATTCAAATAAGGCTTTAATACTTTGGGCAAACAACTTGACTGCTATAGCCAATAAAATCACGCCAAAAACTTTTCGAATGATATTGATACCGTTCTGCCCAATTACACGCTCAATTCTAGCTGAAGTTTTAAGTACAATATAAATAATGATTACGTTTAAAATTACTGCAACTATAATATTTTCAATGCGGAATTCAGCTCTTAGAGATAGGAGCGTTGTTAAGCTCCCTGGACCGGCAATAAGAGGAAATGCCAACGGGAATACAGAAGCAGTCATAGCAGTATTTTCATCCTGTTTATAAAGTGTAATACCAAGAATCATTTCTAAAGCAATAAAAAATAAAATAAAGGAGCCCGCTACCGCAAACGAGTTAACTCCAATGCCGATAAGGGTTAAGATGGTCGTTCCTAAAAACAAAAACAAAATCATGATAACACCCGAAATAATGGATGCCTTTTCGCTTTGGATATGTCCCACTTTTTTACGCAGGTCAATAACGATAGGAATGTTTCCAATGATATCAATTACAGCAAACAACACCATAAAGGCTGTAAATATTTCTTTTAGATTAAGCTGCATTACTTTAGGATTATTTTTTTGCAAATTTCGATAATTATTAACGATTTAGCTTATTAAATTGCCCTAAAGTTTAATTGTTATTAAAGCTCTATTTTTTAAATGAATTAAATTTATCTTTGCCCTATGTTTCAATTAGGAAAAACCATCGTTTCAGAAGATATTATTGAAAAGGATTTTGTGTGCAATCTATCGGCTTGCAAAGGCGCTTGTTGTATAGACGGCGATGCTGGCGCACCACTTGAAGCGGAGGAAACTAAAATCTTAGATGAAATTTATCCTAAAGTAAAGCCGTTTTTACGTCAAGAAGGAATTGACGCCATTGAAAGACAAGGGACCTATATTACTACAGAACATGGAGAATTTGAAACGCCCTTAATTGATGGAGCCGACTGCGCTTATGTGTTTTTTGATAAAAAAGGAACAGCGTTATGCGCCATTGAAGAAGCCCACAACCAAGGAGAAATTGATTGGAAAAAACCAGTATCTTGTCATTTGTACCCTGTAAGGGTTAAAGATTATTCAGAGTTTTCAGCCATCAATTATCACAAGTGGCATATTTGTGACGATGCCTGTATTTTGGGTAAAGAACTTCAGGTTCCTGTTTATAAATTTGTAAAGCAGGCACTCATTAGAAAGTTTGGTGAAGACTGGTATATGGAACTTGAAAAAGTGGCCCAGACCTTTAAACATTAGGCTTTTTTAAAATACCAATTTCTAAATTTTTTGGCATTAAAAAATTGAGTAAACATGGGCTGTGGGTTGAATATTTATACGGTTTTTCTTACTTAAATTTATGTTAACTAATATTTTTAAGTAACTCAATAACAGCTTTTTATATTAAATAACAAATCACATCGACATTTGCGAGTATTTCTTTGGTTTGTTAAAAACTTATGGAGAATGTTTATAAGTTTACCTTTCATTTTCGAAGACATTTTTGAATCTTTGTTAGTCCCAAGTCACACTGATTTTTTCAGTAAGAATTCAAAAAAATAAAATAAAAAATGTCTCAATTTACAGAACCCCTTTTACAAGAAAACAAAAACAGATTCGTAATTTTTCCTATCCAACATCATGATATTTGGAATTGGTACAAAAAATCGGAAGCTAGTTTTTGGACTGCTGAAGAAATCGATTTGCACCAAGATCTGTCTGATTGGAAAAACAAATTAAATGAGGACGAACGTTATTTTATAAAACACATTTTGGCGTTTTTTGCTGCCAGTGATGGTATAGTAAATGAAAATTTGGCTGAAAATTTTGTGAATGAAGTACAGTATAGCGAGGCCAAATTCTTTTATGGTTTCCAAATTATGATGGAGAACATCCATAGTGAAACCTACTCGCTCTTAATCGACACCTATGTTAAAGATGAGATAGAAAAAGACCAATTGTTTAATGCGATTGAAACGTTTCCCGCGATTAAGAAAAAAGCCGATTGGGCTTTAAAATGGATTGATTCCCCAAATTTCGCCGAACGATTGATTGCTTTTGCAGCGGTTGAAGGTATTTTCTTTTCTGGGGCTTTTTGTTCAATATTCTGGTTAAAAAAACGCGGATTAATGCCGGGGCTAACCTTTTCAAACGAGTTGATTTCTCGTGATGAAGGTGTTCACTGTGACTTTGCGGTTCACTTACATAATAAGCATTTGATAAATAAAGTGCCAAAAGAACGGATTAAAGAAATTTTGATTGATGCCCTCGACATAGAACGAGAGTTTATAACAGAGTCGTTGCCTATTAGTTTAATAGGAATGAACGATAAGTTAATGACACAATATCTGGAGTTCGTAACCGATAGACTTTTAAGTGAATTAGATTGCGAAAAAGTGTATAATACCAATAATCCATTTGATTTTATGGACATGATTTCACTTCAGGGAAAAACCAATTTCTTTGAGAAACGCGTGTCTGAATATCAAAAAGCTGGAGTCCTTAATAAAGAAGAAGAAAAGGATAAATTCAATTTTGACGCTGAATTTTAACGAGTAAGAGTATTTTAAGGCTTTTTTATAAGGCCTTAAGATGTCTTTTAGGCTGACTCCCGCCGAGATTTTTTCGGTAAAATCGAAAATCAATACATTTTAATAGATTTTAAGATAATTGGATATGACATTCCGAAATCATCGGAAGCAGAATGTTTTATCTATCAAAATCAACATTATAAATCAACCAATTAACCCATTTTCTGAAGGTGTGTCAGAAAATCTAAAACCTTAAATAATTATGTACGTAGTAAAAAGAGACGGTCGCAGAGAACCTATGATGTTCGACAAAATCACGGCAAGAGTGAGAAAGCTGTGTTATGGATTAAACGAACTTGTTGATCCTGTAAAAGTTGCAATGCGCGTCATTGAAGGTTTATACGATGGCGTAACAACCAGCGAGTTAGATAATCTAGCGGCAGAAATTGCAGCAACCATGACTACGACACATCCCGATTATGCGCGTTTAGCTGCAAGAATTTCGGTTTCTAACTTACATAAAAACACCAAAAAAACATTTAGTGAGGTCATGCACGACCTATACTTCTATGTCAATCCAAGAACTGGAAAAAAGGCACCACTAATTGCAGACGACGTCTATAAAATTATTGAAGACAACAAAGACACCTTGGATTCTACAATCATTTATAACCGTGATTTTGGATATGATTACTTTGGCTTTAAGACCTTAGAACGCTCTTATTTGTTAAAGATAAATGGAGAAATTGCCGAGCGTCCCCAGCATATGCTCATGAGGGTTGCGATTGGAATTCATCTCAATGATATCGATGCGGCCATGGAGACCTATGAACTCATGTCCAAAAAATATTTTACCCACGCCACACCAACGCTTTTTAATGCCGGTACACCAAAACCGCAAATGTCATCTTGTTTCTTATTGACCATGAAAGAAGATAGTATTGATGGTATTTATGATACTTTAAAACAAACGGCCAAGATTTCCCAGTCGGCTGGCGGTATTGGATTGGCTATTCATAACATACGTGCAACAGGAAGTTATATTGCTGGTACAAATGGAACCAGTAATGGCATTGTGCCAATGCTTCAGGTCTTTAATGATACCGCGCGATATGTTGACCAAGGTGGCGGAAAACGAAAAGGAAGTTTTGCGATTTATATAGAAACTTGGCATGCCGATATTTTTGAATTTCTGGATTTAAAGAAAAACCATGGTAAAGAAGAAATGCGCGCTAGGGATTTGTTTTATGCGATGTGGATTTCAGACTTGTTCATGAAGCGCGTACAAGAAGATGGCCAATGGACCTTGATGTGCCCTAATGAATGTCCAGGGTTGTGTGACACGCATAGTGAAGCATTTGAAGCACTTTACACAAAATATGAAGCTGCTGGCAAAGGGCGTAAAACTATTAAGGCACGTGAACTTTGGGAGAAGATATTGGAATCACAAATTGAAACGGGTACTCCTTATATGTTGTACAAAGATGCAGCAAACCGTAAATCCAACCAACAAAATTTGGGAACCATACGCTCTTCAAATTTATGTACAGAGATTATGGAATTTACATCTCCAGACGAGGTCGCCGTTTGTAATTTGGCATCGATCGCATTACCGATGTTCATCAAAAATGGAGATTTTGACCATAAGGAATTGTTCCGAATTACTAAGCGCGTCACTAAAAACCTAAACCGTGTAATAGATAGAAATTATTATCCAATAAAAGAAGCTGAAAATTCCAATTTCCGACACAGACCAATTGGTTTGGGCGTTCAGGGATTGGCCGATACGTTTATCAAATTGCGGATGCCTTTTACAAGTGATAAAGCTAAAAAGTTGAATCAGGAAATTTTTGAAACCCTTTACTACGCTGCTTTAACGGCAAGTATGGAGGAGGCTCAAAAAGAAGGCCCTTATAAAACTTATAAAGGGTCACCTATTAGCAAAGGCGAGTTTCAGCATAACCTTTGGGGAATTAAGGATGAAGAATTAAGCGGAAATTGGGACTGGGGCAAATTGCGTAAAGAAATTAAAAAACATGGGGTCCGTAACTCCTTGTTGGTCGCTCCTATGCCTACCGCTAGTACCTCTCAAATTTTGGGAAATAATGAGTGTTTTGAACCCTATACTTCCAATATTTACACCAGACGGGTATTGTCTGGAGAGTTCATTATAGTCAACAAACATTTGCTAGAAGACTTAGTGGAGTTGGGGCTTTGGAACGACGGGATCAAACAGGATATTATGAGAGCCAATGGCTCGATTCAGGGCATAGATGTTATACCTCAGGATATTAAAGAGCTTTACAAAACAGTTTGGGAATTAAGTATGAAAGACATTATTGACATGTCACGACAAAGGGGGTATTTTATAGATCAGTCACAGTCTCTTAACTTGTTTATGGAAGGCGCTACCATGGCCAAACTCACTTCGATGCATTTTTATGCATGGAAAAGTGGATTAAAAACAGGGATGTATTATTTACGTACTAAAAGTGCCGTGGATGCCATTAAGTTTACTTTGGACAATAATAAAAAAGAAGAGCCTGTTGCAGAAATAGTAGAAATTGATGAATCTGTTGTTAATCAACAAAAACTTCAGGCCGCTAAAAATGCAGCTAAATTTACCCAGCAACAAAATCAAGAAGTAGAACCAATGACGGCTGAAGAGATGAAAGCGTTAATTGCTCAGGCCAAATCGGCGAGTGATGATGATTGCTTAATGTGTGGTTCTTAAATAAGTGTTATGTATTTAAAAGCCATCTCAGCAATGAGATGGCTTTTATTTTTTAGGGTATCGGTGCCCGACTAGCTTTGGTCTTTATTTTGAAAATTGAATGACTTTCAAGGCCGTGGTTTCAAACGAATAACATCATTTTTTAAAACCGTATTAAGCATTACTTTGGATCAGTTATGACTCCGGGTTTAACTGTGCTATCATGCGCTTTATAATATTCTTCTAGCAGATTCATAGTGGCATTTAATAAGTCTTTTGTTTCCAACAAAATACTAAAATACAGAGTCGTGTTTTTAGGGCTTGATTCATCAGTCCTTGTACGTTCAACCTGTTTTTGTATTTTATCTGTAACCAAAGAAATGATTTCGGACTTACGTTTTAATATGATGCCTATTTCTTCAAATGAGTGGGAGTTAAAAGCATTTTGAGTATTGTTAAAGAAAACTTCGAAGCGTGCATCGACTTCTTTTAATTCCTTAATCTGATTGAATTTTAGTTTTTTGTGATTGTTGTTCACATGCTTATGGCTGACTTTAGTAATGTATTCTAAAGATTGAGCCATATCCTGTAGGTAGCCTAAAATATGAATATAAAAATTACTTGCTCCTATACTCGATTCGTCTAAATTTTTAATAAAATAGAAAATATTATCCCGTAACTCATCAACCTCATCAGATAATTTTACGACCTGTTTTTTATTCTTCTTAAGCAATGTTAAATCTTGTAAAGCCAAGCCATTAATAGCATTAGTGTATATCCTATTGCCACGTTTTACAACATTGGCAATATTACTTGCACTTTCATTTATAACACCTTGTATGGAGCTGCTCTCTGCTTTTGTTAAGCTGTCTTCAGCTTTAATTTCTTTTGATTTTTTGTTATGTGAAATATAATTTCTAACCAAAATTAAAGTGGCGAGTAGCAATAAAACGGGAACCATGACCTCTACGTTCCAATTTAAAAGGTATGCAATAATGGCAGCCGAGATAAATGCAATAAAAGCGGTAAAGAACCATCCTCCAATAACATTTAAAACACCTGCGACTCTATAGACAGCACTTTCGGCACCCCAAGCCCTATCTGCTAAAGAGGATCCCATGGCCACCATGAATGTGACATACGTAGTAGATAAAGGTAATTTCATAGACGTTGCTATTGAAATTAATACAGCAGCAACCATAAGGTTTACTGCAGCCCTTACCAAGTCAAAGGCAGGCAATTCAAAAGTTTTGTCTTTAGAGAGTTCAATAATGGGTTTTTCGAACTGTTTATCAATTTTAGCTTGCCAAGATTCTGGTAAAAGATATGATGTCATTTGAGAGGAGAGTACTGCAAATCTTACGAAACCACGGGATAAAAAGTTGGGTTGAAAACGTTCTTTAGTTTCACCTTGACTTGACAAATCAATTGACGTTTTGACAACGCCCTTAGCTTTATTGGAAAGCCATAAGGTAATAACCATTATCATACCCGCAATGCCAAGAAATAGGGTTGGTGTTGGAACTTTAGAGGCCAAAACCTCCATACTAAATGAATCGGCAGCGACACCTGATAATACCCAAGCTTCATAAGATTGCCATGCGGCTATTGGAACACCAATAAAATTCACTAAATCGTTACCTGCAAAAGCCAACGCTAATGCAAAAGTTCCTACTAAAATAATAAGCTTATAAATGTTGGCTTTGGTAAAAGCGATTAGACTGTAGGATAATAAAGACCAGAATACAAAGCTGATCAGAATAATTATTAAAGCATGTGCTTCTAAGTATTCTTTAATAGTGAGACCTTCAATGGCAGCATAGCTCTCATGTGCAAACGAAGTTCCTCCAATACCTTTCATAAAAATAAAATAGGTAATACTGGTTATGGCGACGCCTCCAAATACGGCCCCAACCCAATTAGCTTTACTTTCGAATTTATAGGATAATAATAATCTGGACACCCATTGTATGAGCGCTCCAACTGTAAAAGCGATAATAACCGAGAGGAGTATGCCGAAAATAATCTCTGAAGCTTTGGAGGTATTAATATAATCTAGCATATCAGATAAGGTTCCCCCGTTATGTCCAATCTTAATTAACGACATGGCAACAGCTGCTCCCAACAATTCAAAAACTATGGATACTGTTGTTGAAGTTGGCATGGCTACAGTATTGAAGAAATCTAAAAGTAAAATATCGGTAATCATGACAGCCATAAAAATAATCATGATTTCACTAAACATAAACTCCCCAGGATTAAAAATACCTTTACGAGCTACTTCCATCATACCACTTGAAAAAATAGCTCCAATGGCTACACCAAGACTGGCTACAATCATGATGGTTTTAAACGAAATGGCTTTAGAGCCAATTGCTGAATTTAAAAAGTTTACGGCGTCATTGCTAACCCCTACAACTAAATCGGCAACAGCTAGAACAGCTAAAGCAATAATCATTAATAGGTAAATGTTTTCCATAAAAAAATTTTGAAAGGAACCCTGCAAAATTAGTTAATTTAAAATTTCCAATGTTATGTAAATGTTACCAAATCAAAACTGGGGTTTGTTAGGCTTCTGAGAATTATGAATAGAATTATTTTTTTCTTTGATGTTTTACAATTTCGGCGTCAATATAGAAGATAATCTCTTCAGCAACATTTTTTATTAAATCTCCGACACGTTCCAATTTTTTTACAATAGAAAATATAATCAAAGCCTCTGCAATAATAGAGTTGTCTTTTTTTATTTCAATTTCAATAGTGTTAAAAGCATTGTTGTTAATAGCGTCTAGAATTTTATCTTTTTTAAATACTTTTCTAGCAGACTTAACATCTTTATTTTCATAAGCCATGGTAATGTTTTCAAACATTGAACTAATGGTTTCGAACATTTTTTCAAATTCTAATGCTTTGATCAAGTGATCGGGTATTTTTTTATCAACATCAATTACATATTTTGAAATGCCATAGGCATGATCTGCAATCCGTTCTAAATCAGAATTTATTTTACGTATGGCCATTATAAACCTTAAGTCTATTGCCACCGGATTGAAAAGAGCGATGAATTTTTCACAATCTTTTTCAATCTTTAGGTCCAATGCATTAACGCGATTCTCTGTATTAATCACTTCTTCAGCCAAATCTGTGTCGTGATTTACAAAAGATTCTTTAGCCTTTTTTAGTTGTGAGATGCATAAGGCGAGCATATCTAGCCCCGCTTGGTTCAAAAGGTCTCTTTGGTATTCAGCTTTTGCCATAAATTTATAGTTTATCCGAAACGTCCAGTAATGTAGTTTTCGGTTTGTTGTTTTTCGGGGTTGGTAAATATTTTTTTTGTTTTATCAAATTCCACAAGTTCTCCAAGATAGAAAAAAGCCGTGTAATCGCTTATTCTACTTGCTTGTTGCATATTGTGGGTTACAATAACAATAGTATATTTTTCTTTTAATTCAAAAATAAGGTCTTCAATTCTTGCCGTAGAAATGGGGTCTAAGGCCGATGTTGGTTCGTCCATTAGGATAATGGATGGCTTTACGGCTAAAGTGCGGGCAATACATAAACGTTGTTGTTGGCCGCCAGATAGGGATAATGCAGATTTTTTTAAATCATCCTTCACTTCTTTCCAAAGGTCTGCTTGTTTTAATGCTTTTTTAACACGTTGGTCAATGTATTCTTTATCTTTTATACCTTGAATTTTTAAGCCATAAGCCACGTTTTCAAAAATAGATTTTGGAAAAGGATTTGGTTTTTGGAACACCATGCCTATTTCTTTTCTCAGTGCTTCTACATTTACTTTTTTCTTATAAATGTTTCTTCCGTTGACATTGATTTCTCCTTCCATTTTAAATCCATCTACATAATCGTTCATTCTATTAAATAACCGTAAAAAGGTGGATTTTCCACAACCTGAAGGACCAATGAACGCTGTAACTGTATTTGATTTTATGGCCATATCAATCCCTTTTATAGCCATAAAATCATCATACCAAACGCTCACCTTATTTGCTTCGATAGTGTGGGTCTTTTTAAGGCTTGTGTCTATTATATCGTCCATTGGTATTGTGTGTTCTAAAAATGTTTCCATTATTATTTCAATTTATTTTGCCATTTATTTCTTAAATAAACCGCTATTCCATTCATGATAAAAGTTAATAACAGCAATATGATTATTGCCCCAGAGGCAGCAATAGCAAAGCCTTGTTGTGGTCTGGTTGTCCAATTAAATATTTGCATTGGTAATACCGAAAACGTATCAAAAAGCGAATGTGGTACAAAAGGAACATAAGCCATTGCTCCCACCACAATTAAGGGAGCGGTTTCACCAATAGCTCTGGATAAAGAGAGAATAACTCCCGTGATAATTCCTCCAAATGACGATGGCAAAACAACACTTTTAATAGTTTGCCATTTGGAAGCTCCTAATGCAAATGAAGCGTCTTTTAATGAGGTTGGTACCGCTTTTATGGCTTCTCTAGTGGCCACAATAATAATTGGTAAAATTAGAAGTGACAAGGTTAAACTCCCAGATAGAATACTGCCCCCAAATCCAAAAAATCGAACAAAAATACCCAATCCCAATAAGCCATAAATTATGGATGGAACTCCTGCTAAATTTGAAATATTAATTTCTAAAAGAGAAGAGAATTTCGATTTTTTAGCATATTCTTCCAGATATATACCTGCACCAACCCCAATAGGAATTGCAAAAATAATAGTTAAGAGCATGATATCCAACGTGCCAATGATTGCGGTATAAATTCCAGCCTGTTCAGGTTTTCTAGAAGGTAAACTGGTTATAAAATCCCAATTTATTCTAGTATAGCCTATGCGCACAATATTATAGATTAAAATGCCCAATATGATTATGCCAAACAGTGTGAATAGCATCCCTAAAACCATAAAGGATTGATCTTTGTATCTATTTAAACTCGTGTTATTCATATTTTTCTTGGTATTTCTTCTTGATCCAAAAACTAATCGTATTTAAGGTAAACGTAAATAAAAACAAAGCGAGACCAGCAGCGAAAATGGTTTTGTATTCAATAGAACCTTGTGGGGCATCGCCGGAACTTACTTGCACAATATATGAGGTAATGGTTTGAATTGGGATGGTTGGGTTTAAGGTTAATTGGGCCTGCTGTCCTGCGGCAATAGCCACTATCATGGTTTCTCCAATCGCTCTGGATATTGCCAAAATGATCGAAACAATGATGCCAGAAGAAGCCGCGGGAATCATGACCTTAAATGCGGTTTGAAATCGGGTAGACCCCATGCCAAAAGCTGCTAATTTTAATGATTTTGGAACGGCATAGAGAGCATCTTCACTAAGTGAGGATATAAATGGAATAATCATAATACCCATTACAATTCCTGCAGATAGAGAATTAAAAGTTTCTAAATTTGGGTATATGCTTTGTAAAAAGGGGGTTACAATAGACAAGGCAAAAAAACCATAAACGACCGTTGGTATAGCAGCCAAAATTTCAAGAAGAGGTTTTAAGGTTTTCCTGAAACTTTTTGGGGCATACATATTTAAATAAACAGCAATAGTCAATCCAATTGGCAGTGCTACCGAAATGGCAATCGCCGAAGTTAAAAATGTACCAGAAACCAACGATAAAATCCCGAAATGCTGCTCACTAAATAAAGGAGTCCATTGGGTATCGGTTAAAAACTCAAAAACTGATACACTTTTAAAAAAAGAAATACTTTCAAACAAAAGCACTGCAATGATACCAATAGTGGTTAATATGGTAATTGAAGCACAAAGCTTTAAAATGAATTCTATTATTTTTTCTTTAACCTTCATATATAATAATTGCCGATAAGGTTTCTTACCGGCAAAATAGGTTTGTTTTTAATTCCGTTTATTGCTTGTTAAGAGCATTCTTGAAAGCTTCTTTTTGAGAAT
Source organism: Flavobacteriaceae bacterium LMO-SS05 (assembly GCA_051814705.1). Classification (GTDB taxonomy): domain Bacteria; phylum Bacteroidota; class Bacteroidia; order Flavobacteriales; family Flavobacteriaceae; genus Geojedonia. The sequence goes on along the minus strand of JBPWQW010000001.1, from coordinate 388,412 downwards.
CATATCCGCTTTTTGGCATGGGGACGTAACCCACCTCTTTAGATAATTCAGGCGCATTTTCTAAATAGAAGTTCACAAATTTTTGAACTTCAGGGCGCTGAGCTGATTTTTTACTAACAAAAATAAACAGGGATCTCGATAAAGGGGCATATTCATTATTTGCTACGGTTTCAATACTTGGTAACACAGCACCGTTACCATTATCGATTCCAACCGCTGTTAATTTATCTTTGTTTTCTTCGTAATAAGACAATCCGAAATAGCCCAGTGCATATTGGTCTTTTTCAATCCCTTGAACAGCAACATTATAGTCTGATACCGCGTTATAATCCGTTCTGCTAGCTCCAGACTCTCCCATAATAACTTCGGTAAAAAAATCATAGGTGCCGTGAGATGTATTTGGCCCATATAAATGGATTTCCTCGTTTGGCCAATTCGCTCTTAAATCACTCCATTTTTTCACGACACTATTGGGTTCCCAAAGTTTTTTAAGTTCTTCAGTTGTCATAGTTTTTGCCCAAGAGTTGTTCTTATTTACAACTACAGTAATCCCATCTAGAGCAACGGTTAATTGAATGTATTCTACACCATTTTCTTTGCATAAAGAAATTTCAGTGTTTTTAATGTCTCGTGATGCGTTAGTGATATCGGTAACACCAGTTCCAAATTTTTTAAATCCGCCACCGGTGCCAGATTCACCAACGGTTACTTTGACTTTAGGTTCAACTTTTAAAAATTCTTCGGCTATGGCTTCTGAAACAGGGAAAACGGTTCCTGAACCATCAATAGCAATAGAACCTGTTAATTCTGTGGTTTTTTCTTTTTTGTTTCCACAAGCACCTAAAATTAGGGCTAGTGATAGAATCATGACTAATTTTTTCATTTTTTTTATAGTTATAGTTTAGAAATAAAACTCAAGGTTAAAATATATTAAAGAGGCATTGTTGTTTGACGGGTCTTTAAAATCGGTATATCGGTAATTAATAGAAGTGTTGACTCCTTTGCTGGGTTTAAATTCAAAACCAGCAATAATGGTATCGCCATCATCTGAAAAATTCCAATCTGTAAGTTCTCCAGTTAGCTGATTGGAAGATAGTTGATCATAACGGCCAAACACATTCCATTTTTCATTGATGTTGTATGTGGAATAAAACGATAGCCCCTGTAAGTCTTTATCTTTTGCAGCTTTTTTATAGGTCACTCCATTTTGCATAAGATTGTATTCAGCTCCTACTCTAAAGAGATCATTTACTTTATAGCCAGCGAATAAAGCCGTATTGGTTAGTGTTGTTTCTATTAATGGATTGTCTACGTCTATACCTTTCATGGTATCGTAATAGGCTTTAAACATCCAACTTTTACTGGGTGTATAAACTAGGGCTGCCCCATACCGGTTGTTGCCGCTAGCGTCTTGCAACTTTTTGTAACCTTCACCATTTACGATCACAAGGTCCATTTTTAAATGGTCGTTTATTTTAATGGCAGCACTTACGCCTAAATCGGCACTTGTACCAAATTCATATTCATCATCAAACGATTTAAAAATATAGCGATAACCCCAAAATTTTTCCTGATCGTCAAATTGAATCATTCCAAAAATACCAGCCGTAAGTGTTAACCAACTATCGGCTTTATATTCTAATTTTGCGTTTTTGATAAAAACCGTATAATCACTTCCGGGAGAACCTTTTCCGGCATCCAGTAATATCGTTGCTGAAAATTTTTCATTGAAGGTGTATTTGTAGCCAAAATAAGCTCTTTGAAGTTCAAAAGCATTTGGCTGTTCGGCATCTTTTGTCGCATCAATATGATAATTAAAAAATACTTTTCCGGTAACGGTTCCTTTGGGTTCTGATGGTGTTTCTTGTGCGTTAAGACTTATTAAAGCAAAAAGCAGTAACGAAGTGATTTTTAAATTTAATTTCATTTTCAAGTATTAATTTTTGTTGCTGCAAATAACCAAATTAAATGTTAACTAAATGTTTCCTAAAGATTACTATTTAATCAATATGGGAAATAGTTTAAGACTTAAATTAAGTATCTTGCAGGCACTTAAAATGAAGCTATGATCTGGGAACAATTATTGTCATTAAAACGATTTGGAGATACTCATAAACGCATCCGGAAAGAACAGGACGAAACCCGATTGGGTTTTGAAGTGGATTATGACCGGGTCATATTTTCATCAGAGTTTAGAAGTCTTCAAGACAAAACTCAAGTAGTGCCCTTGTCCCAAACCGATTTTGTGCATACCCGTTTGACCCATAGTTTGGAAGTCAGTGTGGTTGGTCGCTCCATAGGGCGAAATGTCGGCCAGAAAGTTCTAGAAAAACACCCCCATTTAAAAGATTCACTTGGCTATCAGGCTAATGATTTTGGGGCTATTGTAGCTGCGGCTTCATTAGCACATGATATTGGAAACCCCCCGTTTGGTCATTCAGGAGAAAAGGCCATAGGTGAATTTTTTAGAACCGGAACCGGTAAGCAGTTTAAAAACGAGATGACCGCAAGCGAATATCAAGATCTTTGCGATTTTGAAGGAAATGCCAATGGATTTAAAATCCTTACTGAAAGTAGACAGGGCAGAGAAGGAGGGCTACGCTTAAGTTATGGAACTCTTGGTGCTTTTATGAAATATCCTAAAGAATCGCTACCCAAAAAACCAACACAACATATAGCGGATAAAAAATATGGGTTTTTTCAAAGCGAAAAGGAGGCTTTTATTGAAGTGGCTACGGAACTGGGACTGATAAAAACCGGATCAAAAGACACTATTAGTTATTCAAGGCATCCATTGGCTTATTTGGTTGAAGCGGCCGATGATATTTGTTATACCATTATTGATTTTGAAGACGGTATTAATTTGGGATTGATTCAAGAAGAATTAGCCTTAGAAAATCTTATCAATTTGGTTAGAGCTACCATTAATACCAAAAAGTATCAATTGCTTTCTAACACTCAAGATCGATTAAGTTATTTAAGGGCTTTAGCAATCAATACTTTAATAAATGAAGCCGTAGCTTTATTTATGGAGCATGAAGACAGTATTTTAAGCGGTAAGTTTTCTAAAGCGTTGATGGACATAAGCCACTATGAAGCTCAAATAAAAGATATAATTAAGGTGAGTGTTGAAAATATCTATCAATCTAAGGAAGTCGTTGAAAAAGAAATAGCAGGGTATGAGGTCATCAATCAACTTTTAAATAGTTTTACTGCTACCGCCTATAATATTTTTACTGGAAAGCTATCAAATTATGACAAGCTGATTTTAAAAATGTTTCCCCAAACTTTAAATATTCACCATGACCGGTTATATGATAATCTTCTGGCTATAAGTCATTTTGTATCCAAACTCTCCGATAGTAATGCCATATTAACCTATAGAAAACTAAAGGGATTTCATATTTAAATTAAGGCTGTTGATATTGGTGTTAATAATTATAAGTAGGTCTATATAATAACAGCCTAAAATGGGCCATCTTTGTCTTGTAATTCAGAACATTTAAAACATTTCATCGACAAAAATTGCATTTTAACGATAAATATGTATATTTGTTCCTACATATTTCAAAAATAGTATAATGAAAAAAAATCTTTTAGGCGCCATTGTTATTTTTTTTGTGACAATTGCGCTTCTTCTGATGATAGATGACATTTCAAAAGACAAAAATTCACAATTAGACCATAGTGTGGATATTTATAATGTGCCTCCACAACCAGAATTGGCGATTATTGATGGCTCAAAATAAAGGCTTCAATAGTTTTTGATATACCATCAGGATCCAATTTTACTAGATGCTGCAACTCTTTTACAGAGCCATGTTCAATAAAATTGTCGGGAACGCCCATAATTTTTATGGAGTTTTTATAGCCAAATGATGCTGCAAATTCCAAAATTGCAGAACCAAACCCTCCTTTCACACACCCATCTTCTACAGTGACTATTAAAGAATGATTTTTGAAAACTTCGTGAAGCAATGCTTCGTCTAGAGGTTTTACAAAACGCATATCATAATGGGCGATTTGCTCATTTTTAGAAATGGCTTCAATGACGTTATAGGCTATAGATCCAACACTTAAAACCGCTAAGTTATTTCCGTTTTTCAACAGCTTTCCTTTCCCAATTTCAATAGTTTCAAAAGGTAATTTCCAATCTAAAATATGGCCTCTGCCTCTAGGATAGCGAATCGCGATGGGATGTTGCATCCCTAATTGGGCTGTGTACATAATATTGCGCAGTTCTATTTCATTGCGAGGCGCAAAAATAATAAGGTTTGGGATACAGCGTAAATAGCTTAAATCGAAAACCCCTTGGTGCGTGGCACCATCTTCACCAACCAAACCAGCTCTGTCCAAACAAAAAATTACAGGTAAATTTTGAAGCGCCACATCATGGATTACTTGATCATAAGCGCGCTGTAAAAATGTAGAATAGATATTACAAAACACAATGAGACCCTGAGTTGCCATTCCTGCAGCCAAAGTTACGGCATGCTGTTCGGCAATACCGACATCAAAAGCGCGATCTGGAATTTCGTCCATCATATATTTTAATGAACTTCCCGTAGGCATTGCCGGAGTGATACCAACAATAGCTTTATTTTGCTTAGCGAGCTCAACAATAGTATACCCAAAAACATCCTGAAACTTTGGAGGTTGATGCTCTTCAGGTTTAGAAATTAATTGCCCAGTTTCGGCATCAAATTTTCCTGGAGCATGGTATTTTACCTGATTATCTTCAGCTTGTTTTAAGCCTTTCCCTTTAGTGGTTATAACATGTAAAAATTTTGGGCCTTTTATTGTTTTTAAACGTTGTAGTTCTAAAATCAGACTCGTAATATTATGGCCATCTATGGGTCCGGAATAGTCGAAATTTAAGGCTTCAAAAATATTGTCCTGTTTATGTGATCCTTTTTTTACGTTGGTTAAATATTGTTTTAGGGCACCAACACTGGGGTCAATGCCAATGGCATTATCATTTAATACCACCAACACATTTGCATCGGTAACACCGGCATGGTTTAAGCCTTCAAAAGCCATTCCACTGGCAATGGATGCGTCCCCAATAACGGCGATATGATGTTTGTGTTCCTTTTTAATTTGCGAGGCTATAGCCATTCCCAAAGCTGCCGAAATAGATGTCGAAGAATGCCCAACACCAAAAGTGTCATATTCGCTCTCACTTCGTTTTGGGAAACCACTAATGCCACCCAATTGTCTGTTGGTATTAAATATATCTTTTCTTCCAGTTAGTATTTTGTGCCCGTAAGCTTGATGCCCGACGTCCCAGACCAATAAATCGTTTGGGGTATCAAACACATAATGTAGAGCGATCGTCAATTCGACCGCGCCAAGGCTTGCACCTAAATGCCCTTCTTTTGTCGCCACAATACGAATGATAAAGTTCCGTAATTCTTGAGCGAGTTGCGGTAAATCTTTTTGTTGTAATTGTCGAAGATCCTCGGGGGAATTGATATGGTTTAACAAATTTTTCATCCAGTACAAATGTACGAGTTGGGATTGAAATGATTAAAATTATAATTTGAAATTGTATTTTTGATTTATGGAACAACTTTTTGACGATACTTACTTTATGAAAAAGGCCCTTCAAGAGGCTGAAGTTGCTTTTGAAAAAGGTGAAATTCCAATAGGTGCTGTTATTGTTATCGATAATAAAATCATTGCTAGGTGTCACAATTTGACCGAATTGCTACATGATGTCACAGCACATGCAGAAATGCAGGCCATAACAGCAGCAGCCAATTTTTTAGGCGGTAAATATTTAATCAACTGTACACTTTATGTAACCTTAGAACCTTGCCAAATGTGCGCTGGAGCTTTATATTGGAGCCAAATTTCCAAAATTGTTTACGGAGCACGGGATGAACAACGGGGATACCTAAACTTACAAAGCAAACTGCATCCTAAAACCGAAATTATTGGAGGCGTTTTAGACAAGGAAGCTTCACAGCTTTTAAAGCAATTTTTTGTAGAAAAACGGAACTTAAATTAATAAAAAAACGTCCAACAAAAAGTTGGACGTTGAAACTCACCATAAAGATATATCATCTAGATTACTTGCACATTGGCAGCAACTAATCCTTTTCTGCCTTCTTCTTCAGTGTACTCTACACTGTCACCTTCACGCAATTCAACCCCATTAAGGTTTGAAACGTGCACGAAAATGTCTTTTCCTGTTTCGTCGTTGGTAATGAATCCAAATCCTTTTGAACCATTAAAAAATTTAACTTTTCCAGTCATTGTAAAAAAATATTGATTAATACACAAATGTATAATTTATAATAATGCAATAAGTTATTCCTATATATTTTTATTAAAAAATTGATTATCAATGCTTTTTATTGCGATTTCTCATTTTATCCAAATTCTCTTTGGTCAACATATAATCTTTGATATCCTTATCCTTCCACCTGTAGTAAGAAAATAAAGGAAAGACAACTATAAAAAGACCAACAACACCAAATCCTATCAATTTTTGTGAGTAAGGTGCAGTTGTAAAATATCCAAAAACAATGCTTCCCAAACAACACACACTTAATATGGCGATTACATACTTCATTTATTTCGTAAAATTAATCAGTTGGCGTCTATAAGCCGTAAGCAATTTAGATTTTGAGATAAAGCCTATATATCTTCCGTCCTCGACTACCGGTAAATTCCAAGCACTGCTATCTTGAAATTTTTTCATAATATCGGTCATTTTATCTTTTTTAACATCGATAATTTCAGGTGGTTCCTGCATCATATCTCTTGCTAAGACTTCTTTGTATAAGCTGTGGTCAAACATAATGGGTCTAAGGTCATCCAACAAGATGATGCCTACAAGTCTTTGATCATTTTCATGGATTACAGGGAATATATTTCGATTGGATTTTATAACGGCTTCATGCACAATGGTTCCTAAAGTCATTTTTGTGGTAACACTTATGAAATTTGTTTCAATGACTTTATTGATATCCATTAAGGTTAATACGGCATGATCCTTATCGTGTGTGATGAGTTCACCTGTACGTCCCAATTCCATGGTATAAACAGAATGAGGGTTAAAATATTTTGTGATCCCAAATGAAATGGTTGCCGTGAGCATCAACGGGATAAAAAGCTCGTAACCTCCCGTAAGTTCTGCTATAAGAAATATGGCTGTTAAAGGGGCGTGTAAAACACCAGCTAATAGGCCTGCCATACCTACTAATGTAAAATTGCTTTCAGAAATTGGGGTGTTTACCAACCCTGAATTATTAATGATTTTTGCAAGACAATTCCCCAAGACGCTTCCCATAAAAAGCGTTGGCGCAAAAATACCTCCTACACCTCCAGCCCCAAAAGTGATGGCCATAGCGATGGCTTTAAAGAATACAAGGCCTGCCAAAAGGGCAATAATGGTCCAAACATTGGATAAATCCAAACCAAAAAAATTATTTTGGAGTGCTTTTTCAGGATTTCCAATAATTATATTGTTGATTACATCATACCCTTCGCCATATAGTGAAGGAATAAAATAAACTAGGGCTCCCAGTGCCATTCCACCAATAATCAGACGCTTGACGGGAGAGCTCATCTTGTCAAAAAACCGCTGGACTTTGTCATATACCTCCGTAAAATAAATGGATACGAATGCTGCAATAATCCCTAAAAGGATATATAGAGGAACATCTGAACTGTTAAATTTGTCTATGATTCTATAGGGCAACAACACATCGTCACCGAAGAAAAAGAATGTAGTGAATATGGCAGAAAGCGATGCCAAAAGAAGCGGTAGCATTGACGCTAAAGTTAAGTCCAAACTAAATACTTCTATTGCAAAAACAATAGCTGCTATGGGTGCCTTAAAAATGGAAGACAGCGCCCCTGCAGCAGCACAGGTGATCAATAGGTTTCTCGTCGTTTGGTTCATGTGAAACAGCCGTGAAATATTAGAACCAATTGCGGCTCCAGTTGCAACGGTTGGGCCTTCGAGTCCTACAGAACCACCAAAACCAACGGTAACGGGTGCGGTAATTAAGGAACCAAACATTTGGAAGCGATTCATAATGCCTTTATGCTTGGAAATGGCGAATAAAGTGGAAGGAATACCATGACTGACTTTATTCCTAATTACATATTTCATTGAGAAATAAACAATGCCAAGCCCAATAATTGGGAATAAAAAATAAAAAGCTTGGTGATAATCTTTGACCAAATTACCTTTCAAGGCATGCTGAAAAAAGTGTGTTAAATTTTTCAATAAAACGGCACCTACTCCAGAAGTAAATCCTACAATTATACTTAAAATATAGACAAACTGTTTGTGGGAGATGTGTTTTGCTCTCCAAATTAGAAACCGTTTGAAAAGATTATGTTTAAGCATATTAAAGTTAAAAGGTACTAAAAAATTAATCCCGACAGATATCGGGATTGAATTTATTGTTTTAAATTAAGTTTTAAACCTAGTTCTTCAAGTTGCTTCTCATCTATTGGAGACGGCGCATCAATCATAACATCACGCCCAGAATTGTTTTTTGGAAAGGCAATAAAATCCCGAATGGTCTCCTGCCCCGCTAAAATGGCGACTAACCTATCCAAACCAAATGCCAATCCGCCGTGTGGAGGTGCTCCATATTGAAACGCATCCATTAAGAAGCCAAATTGCGCCTTGGCCTGTTCAGGTGTGAATCCTAAATGATCAAACATTAAGGCTTGGGTTTTCTTGTCATGGATTCTAATGGAACCACCACCAATTTCGTTTCCATTCAACACCAAATCATAGGCATTGGCTTTTACGTCACTTGGGTTTGTTGAAAGGAGTTCAAGTTGGCCCGGTTTTGGTGAGGTAAATGGATGATGCATGGCGTGGTAGCGTTGTGTGTCTTCGTCCCATTCCAACAGAGGGAAGTCGGTGACCCAAAGGGGTGCGAACTCATTGGATTTACGCAGTCCTAATCGTGTAGCAAGTTCCATGCGCAACGCACTTAATTGACCACGAACTTTAGTTTTTTTGCCAGAAAGCACACAAATTAAATCGCCTGCTTTGGCACCAGTTATCGCGGCCCATTTTGCTAAATCGCCTTCATCATAAAATTTATCTACAGAAGATTTAAAGCTACCATCTTCGTTACAACGACAATAAACCATTCCTAAAGCACCAATTTGAGGACGTTTAACCCAGTCTGTCAATTGGTCTATTTCTTTTCTTGTAAAAGCATTTCCGCCTGGAACGGCAATACCAACCACTAATTCAGCTGTATTAAAAATGCTAAAATCTTTATGTTGTGAAACTGAGTTTAACTCACCAAATTCCATCCCAAAACGGATGTCAGGTTTGTCGTTACCATAACGTTGCATGGCCTCATCGTAGGTCATTCTCGGGAATTTTTGGATGTCAACACCATTCACTGCTTTTAACAAATGACGTGTCAAACCTTCAAAAACATTCAAGATATCTTCTTGCTCTACAAAGGCCATTTCACAGTCTATTTGTGTAAATTCTGGCTGCCTATCGGCACGTAAATCTTCATCCCTAAAACATCTTACAATCTGAAAATATTTATCCATACCTCCTACCATCAGCAATTGCTTAAAGGTTTGTGGTGATTGTGGAAGGGCGTAAAACTGCCCTTCGTTCATACGGGAAGGCACCACAAAATCACGAGCGCCTTCAGGTGTGGATTTGATTAAATAAGGAGTTTCGACTTCAATAAAACCCTCATTGGATAGATAATTCCTAACCTCCTGGGTCACTTTATGGCGAAAAATCAAACTGTTTTTAACTGGGTTACGGCGTATGTCTAAGTAGCGATATTTCATACGCAGCTCTTCACCACCATCTGTATGGTCTTCAATAGTAAAAGGGGGATGCAAAGCTTCATTTAAAACAGTCAATTCTGAGACCAAAATTTCGATAGCTCCTGTAGGAAGGTTGGGGTTTTTTGAAGTGCGTTCGATTACAGCCCCTTTGACTTGAACTACAAATTCGCGACCAAGTTTTTGGGCTTGGGCCATGATGTGTTTGGGAGTTCTCTCCTCATCAAATATGAGTTGGGTAATGCCATACCGATCTCTTAGGTCTACCCAAACCATAAATCCTTTGTCCCTAACTTTTTGAACCCAGCCCGAAAGTGTAACTTCTAATTTGATGTGTGTAGTTCTTAACTCACCACAATTGTGACTTCGATACATAAATAAATTGTAAATTAAGTTGCAAATTTAGGAAGTTATTATGTTAAAGCGTAAATTTTATTGATAATGGTTGTTATTTTAATTAGCAAGCATTTAATTTCGAGACACCTAATATTAATGACTGCTATTGCGAAATATTTAACGGTAACCTATAAATTATGAGATATTTTTAAGATATTTACCCCGACAAACTCAAAATATTTAAAATTATGGACAAAACTTTATCTTTAAAGTTGCTTTTACTCTCATTAGTTTTTTTACCGCTAATGGCCTTTAGCCAACAAATTACGGGATCAATTACTGATGGAGGAACAAGCCAGCCACTCGCTGGAGCAAACATTATTATTAAGGGAACAAGTACAGGGACAACATCAGATTTTGATGGTAATTTTAGTCTTAATGTAAATAGTTTTCCTGTAACGGTTGTCATTTCTTCGTTAGGATTTGAAACCATCGAACAGACCTTCACACAATCAGGAACGGTAAGTATTACATTACAGGAATCTGCCACAGCTTTGGATGAAGTTGTAATTTCAGGTTTGGCATCTTCTATTAAACGGAGTAATGCTGCCAACTCAGTTGCAACGGTTTCCGCAGAAGATTTGGCTGGTAGAACACCTCCACAAACATTAGATGGTGCATTGGCAGGTAAATTTGCTGGAGCGCAAATTACTGCAGCTTCTGGAGCTCCAGGAGGGGGTATGTCTGTGAAATTAAGAGGGGTGACCTCTATTAATGCACAAGGACAACCCTTATATATTATAGATGGGGTATATGTTAATAACAACACTATTTTTGCTGGAGGGTTAAATGAAGTTTCTAATGCTGCCGGTGGTGGTGCAACAACTGTAGATTCTCAAGATAACGCCTCTAATAGAATAGCAGATATTAATCCTGATGATATTGCTAATATTGAAATCTTAAAAGGAGCTTCAGCCTCTGCAATTTATGGATCTCGAGCTGCTGCTGGGGTTGTGATTATTACCACTAAAAGAGGAAAACAGGGAAAAACAAAAATTAACTTTTCTCAATCGGTAGGTTGGAATGAAGCCATTAATTTGTTAGGAACAAGGAAATGGACTGCTGCTACAGCTGAAAATGGTAATCCTGCAGGATTTGGAATAGGTGGTCGTACAGGTGCGGGTGCTTTATTTACTGCAGCTCAAAGCGCTGGTAAATTGGTTGATTGGGAAAATGAGATTTATGGTGAGAAAGGATTTATTACAAATACCAATGTTAGTGTATCTGGAGGTAATGAGAAAACCTCATTCTTTGGTAGCTTTACTACTAATGAAGAAGATGGTATTGTTAAAAGAACTGGTGCAGAGAAAAAATCTTTTAGGCTAAATGTGGATCATAAAATATCGGATAATATTAAATTAGGTTTAACAGGTAATTATCTTACTACTAGTGCTGATAGAGGGTTTTTTAACAATGAAAATAATGGAACAACTATTGGAGTTACGCAATTATTTTCTAGACCTTGGGATGATTTTTTCCCAGTTAATGGCGTTTATCCAGACAATTTGGCTGGAAATTCAAACCCAATACATACACGGGATGTTATAACTAATAATGAATCGGTTAACAGGTTTATAGCAGGAGCAAGTTTAGATGTTAATTTATTTAGAACAGATAATCAAAGCTTAAAATTGTTTTTAAAAGCAGGTGTAGATACTTACACGCTTAAAACCACTGTATTCTTCCCACGGGATTTGCAATTTATGAATCCAGTTACAGGTTCCTTAGGTATAGATGGTTTAACTTCAGATGGGACGACTAAAAACACTGATTCTAATTATTCTGCTTTTATAGTTCATGATTTGACAACAAATAATGATGTTACTTTTAAGACACAAGCAGGTGTGACTAATGAACAATTTTCACAAAATACTGTAAGAGTGACTTCAAATGGATTAATTGCTTCAGAACAGAATGTCGACCAATCGACCAATGTAGGAGTTCAGCAAGTTAGATTAATACAGGAAGATGCTGGGTTTTTTGTTCAGGAAGAAGTCAATTACCAAGATAAAATTATTGGTACTTTGGGGATAAGAGGTGACAAATCCTCTAATAATGGGGATGCTAATCAGCTCTTCTATTATCCAAAAGCATCACTAGCGGCTAATTTGCACAATTTGTTTACATTGCCAGAATCCATGCAATTAAAAGTTAGAACAGCTTATGGTGAAGCAGGTAATTTTGCCCCTAACGGAGCCTTATTTTCAAGGTATACGAATACAATAATTACTGATCAATCTGGAAATCCAAATGTGGGAATTATAACTAGTAATACACTTGGTGATCCTTCAATTCAACCAGAACGTCAAAAGGAATTGGAATTAGGTTTTGATTTGGGATTATTTAATAGGAGAGTATCTTTAGAATTTACCTATTATATAAAGAAAGTGGAGGATTTGATTCTTTCTGCTGATAATCAAGGATCTTCTGGATTTTCGTTTCGTTGGGCAAACGCTGGTGAGCTAGAGAATAAAGGTGTTGAAATAGCCTTAAATGGAACAGTGTTTAGCGAAGAGGATTTTGTATGGGATACGGGAATTATATTCTTTAAAAACACATCTGAAATTACGAAATTAAACGTAAACCCATTTAACACTCAAGGATTTAGAACTAGTTTAGGAACTTTTAGAATTCAAGAGGGAAAAAGTGCAACAGCAATATTTGGAAATGATGCTGATGGTAATCCTGTTGTTATGGGTGACTCAGAGCCAGATTTTCAAATGTCTTTTACTAATAATTTTAAATACAAAGATTTTTCCTTGTCATTTTTATGGCATTGGAAACAAGGAGGTGAAAATGTAAATTTAACTCGCCTACTTACGGATGATTCAGGTACTAGCCATGATTGGGATAGTCTTAGTCTGGATCCAGACGGTGTAACGCCAAATGGGCTATATAGACTATTATCTCTTGGTAATGGTACAAATAAGTATATTGAAGATGCTAGTTATTTAAAATTGAGAGAAGTAGGACTTTATTATAATTTACCTAAAAATACTCTTGATAAATTATTTAACGGGAATGTGTCAGATGTGAAAATCGGTTTTTCAGGGCATAATCTAATCAATATTTTTGATTATGATAGTTATGATCCGGAAGTATCAAATTTTGGTTCAACAGCGGCTGGAATTGGTATAGAGGTGGCTCCATTTCCATCATCAAAACGATTTATGTTTCATCTATCAGTTGGACTTTAATACTTAAAAAAGAATAACATGAAAATTTCAAATAAATTAAAAATAGTAACAATACTCATTGTAATGGGTATTACTTCTTCTTGTAGCCTAGAAGAAGGGAAAAGTTTAAATGGACCTCAAATATCTTCAATTTCCGATGGGCTCTCTAGACCAGAACTTCCTCAGGTGGTTGCAGGGATATTATCAAACATGAGAGATAACATGGATACAGAAAGAGATGTCTTATCTGTTTTAGGAAGAGAGTATTGGGTACTTCAAAGCTCTGATCCAGGATGGGGAACTGAATTAGCACCTGGATTATTGAGTAACACGTCTTTTTTTATAAACAGACCATACACAGAACGGTATGCTACAGTTAAGGAATGTAACATTCTATTAGCTAGCCTTGAAGTTGAAAGTACAACTGAAATATTTTCAGCAACAGAAATAGCTGCTATAAGAGGGTTTGCAAATACTATAAAAGCACATCAATTACTATCGGTTTTAAATTTGGTCTATCAAAATGGAATACGAACTGATGTGGCTGATCCAGATAATTTAGGCCCTTTTGAAACTTATGATGGTGCATTAACAACCATTATGGGGCTTTTGGATTCGGGCTACTCAGATCTTACAACTGGAGGAGAAGTATCTCCAAATACATTAGGTGTTTCTTACAAAGAATTCAATAGAGCTATTGCAGCAAGAGTCGCAGCCTATCAAGAAGATTACCCAAAAGTGTTAAGTGCTCTTGCCGATTCGTTTATGGATATTAATGGCAATATGAATGCTGGTGCTTATTATAGATATTCAGCAGCAGGAGCAGACCAGTTAAATCCGTTATTTGTTGCATTGAATTCTTCGGATGCTGGCGCAAAGGTTGCCTATCCAGATTTTGTAGAAGACCCTTCTTCACCATCTTTTGAGCCCGGAGATACAAGATTAAATAAAGTTGTTGCTCGTTCAGATTTTCCTGTTCAATTATGTCTTGCAGGTATGTGTGGAGCATATGATGTATGGTTATATCAAACCAGTACTAGCCCTGTAGGGATAATTAGAAATGAGGAGCTACTATTATTATATGCAGAAGCGAATATGGTATCCAATCCTGGGCAAGCAGAGGCTGCAATAAATGCCGTTAGAGCAGCTGCTTCATTAGGGCCTGTTTTACCTGGATCTGTTGATGAAGACAGGATTATATTTGAAAGACGGTATTCTTTATTTGGAGAAGGCCATCGTTGGATTGATATGAGACGCTTTGGTAGACTTGCAGATATAAACCAAGACTTTGATAGAACTGGCGATCTATCTCCTGTACCTAGTCAATTCCCAATACCTCAAAGTGAAGGGCAATAAAGCCTAATAATTAATTAGAGAATTAAAAAAAGCCGAAGCAAGTATTGCTTCGGCTTTTTTTATGAAATAGAGAGTCCTTTAAATGCTTTCTTTAATGTCTTCCACAACAGGTTTTTTAGTCAATTTTGAACCTAACCACATTTTAAATTTAACACTTAAAAAGAACAAAACTGGCACTACAATTAAGGTTAAAAATGTTGCTATAAACAAGCCGTAAATTACGGTCCAAGCCAAGGGCCCCCAGAAAATAACATTATCTCCACCCACATAAATATTGGGATTAAAGTCACTAAAAAGAGTAAAGAAATTAATGTTTAATCCTGTAGCCAATGGGATCAATCCAAGAATTGTTGTGATAGCGGTTAACAATACAGGTCGCAAACGTGCTTTTCCACCTTTTATAATGGCTTCTAACAAGTCTTTCGTTTCTAAATAATCACTGTCTTCTATATTGAGCTTTACCTTTTTTCTATCTATTAGCAATTGGGTATAATCCAACAGGACAACACCATTGTTTACTACAATTCCTGCAAGAGAAATAATCCCCATCATGGTCATCATAATTACAAATGAGCTTCCGGTAGCAACAATACCACCAAAAACACCGATTAAACTCAAGAACACGGCTGTCATAATAATTGCGGGCTTTGATACCGAATTAAATTGAAATATCAATAAGAAGAAAATTAATCCCAATCCGATAAAAAAGGCCTTCATTAAAAATGCCATTTGTTTATTTTCTTCCTCAATTTGGCCGGTGTAATCAATTTTTACAGTATTGGGTAATCCTGAATAAAACCCCATTTCATTTTGAATCTGTGATACAATAGCACTGGCGTCAACAAATCCTGGAGCTAATGCAGAATACAGAGTAACCACTCGTCTTACATCTTTATGTTTAATAGCACTGAACCCCGACTCATTGTTTTGTTTGGCAACGGCCGACACTGGGATTTCTTTAATTTTGCCAGTAGCTTGGTCTCTAAAGGTTATTTTTTGATTAAAAATAGCAGAGGTGTTATACCGATTTTCTTCATTAAAACGCACGTAAATGTCATAATCTTCACCATCTTTTTTATAAATACCAGCTTTGGCTCCAAAAATTGAATTCCGCAGTTGCTGTCCTACTTGACCAGCTGTAACACCAAGTTCTCCTGCTTTTTTTCGATCGACTTGAACATGCATAGAGGGTTTGGATTTATTGACGTCAATCTTCAGTTCATCAATTCCTTGAATATTCTTGGAGTTAATAAAATCACGCATATCTTCAGCCGTTGCGATTAATTCAGAATAATCATCGCCTTCCAATTCAATATTTATGGGATAGCCTGATGGAGGGGCAACGGCATCTTTTTCTACAGAAATGACAACACCTGGATAGACATCTTTTAATGCTTCTTGAACTCTTTTAAAGAGCTCTTTGCTGTCGGCGCCCTCTCTAAATTTAAACTCACGCATAGATGCCGTTATCTTTGCACGGTGAGGCATTTCTGCTGCAGAACCTCCATCGGTTTGTGGGTTACCAGCACCTTCTCCAACTTGCGATACCGCACTTTCGGTCAAGAGGTTGAAATCTCCTTTTTTATAAGATTCGTCGTTTACGATGTTGTAAAACTGTTTTTCAATTTCCGCTGTTATAGCATTGGTTTTATTGATATCGGTACCTTCAGGGTATTCGATATAAGCGATAATTTGATTAGGTATATTATCGGGGAAGAATTCTACTTTTGTACGTTGACTTTCAACCGATGCTCCAAATCCGACAAACGCGATGATTAGTAAAGCAAAAGTTCCAAGCGCAATCAGTACAGGCTTTTTTCGGTTTAAAGCTTTGCGCAATAATGTTTCATAAGAACGTTCCCAACGTGGTAAGATGTTCATTTGAAATTTATTGGCCCATTTTCGTAAAAACAAGCGGTATACCCATAACATTATAGCTGTAAAGACCAAAAGAGTTCCTAAACCTCTGTAACTGCCACCAAAAACAAACATCAATAAACCGATACCCGCGATCATCACCGATACTTTTATGATTTGTTTTAAAGGCAAATCGTTATCCTCGATTGTCATAAATTGGGATACCATAACTGAGTTGAAGAAAATAGCAACAAACAAGGATGAACCCAACACAACTGACAATGTAATTGGGAAATAGATCATAAATTGTCCCATCATACCTGGCCATAATCCCAAAGGAATAAAAGCTGCTATGGTTGTTGCGGTTGAAATAATAATGGGAAATGCGATTTCGCCAATTCCCTTTTTGGCAGCTTGAATACGCGGCATACCTTCGCTCATCAAACGATATATATTTTCTACGACGACAATTCCGTTATCGACCAGCATACCAAGCCCCATAATCAATCCGAAGAGGATCATAGTATTCATGGTATATCCAAGCATATTTAAAATCATAAGTGACATAAACATGGACATGGGAATGGCGAAGCCAACAAACAGGGCGTTTTTAAAGCCCAAAAAGAACATTAAAACGGTGACCACCAGTATGATTCCGAAAATAATATTGTTTACCAAATCATCTACTTGGCCAATGGTTTTGGAAGATTGGTCGTTGGCAAGGGTTACTTTTAGATCGGGAGGGAAGACGTTTTTTATGGCTTGATCGACAATAACTCGAATTTGGTCGACTGCTTCGACTTCGTTTTTACCTGCGCGCTTTTTTATATCGAGCATGACTACCGGTTCGCCAAACTCTCTCGCATAAGTGGTTTTATCTTCATCTTTAAAACTTACTTTTGCGATATCTTTTAAATAAACTGGACTATTATTTTCAGACTTTACCACAAAGTTTTCCAACTCCTCTGGAGACGCTATTTCGCCTATGACGCGAATGGTACGACGCTGCCCACTTGAGATTAGATTTCCAGCAGACATGGTCATATTTTCTCTGTTGATGGTATTGATTACATCCTCAAAACTGACTTGTGCTGCCATCATTTTGTAAATATCAACGGCTACTTCCACTTCCTTGTCTTGTGCACCACGAATATCGACCTGCTTAATTTCGGTTAGCCCTTCTATTTCATCTTCAAGATATTCACCAAACTCCTTTAATTTATCAACGGGGTAATCTCCCGAAATATTGATATTGAGTATGGGGATTTCTTCAGATAAACTTAAATCGAACACATTTGGTTCTACTTTTGCGCCATTAAAGGTTGGCCAGTCTTCGCTCGAGGTTTCAGAATCTACTTGGTCTTTTACTTTTTGTTTTGCTGCTTCTACCGTTATATGCTCATCAAATTCAACAATAACCATAGAATAATCTTCTTGTGAGGTCGAAGTGATTTCAACTACGTTACTCACCGTTTTAAGCTTATCTTCAATGGGGTCTGTAATCAGTTTTTCAATATCTTCAGCAGTATTTCCAGGGTAAATGGAACTGATGTAAATCTTAGTTTCCTTAATTTCGGGGAAGTTCTCCCTAGGCATACTAAAATAAGCTCCAACCCCAAGAATAAATATAAGGAGGACCAAAACATACATGGTTGTTTTATTGTTAATCGCCCAAGATGATAATACAAATTCCTTATCGACTTTTTTCTGTTGTTTAGTCATAACTGAAACTTATTGTTTTAATATTTTAACCTCTTGTCCATCTTTAACGCTCCGTGCGCCTTCATCAATAATTTCATGTCCACTTTGCAAACCAGAGAGCACTTCAATAAAGTCACCTTGAGTTTTTCCGGTTTCAATAATGACACGTTTGGCATTGGCCTTACTTTCGATTTTGTCTGTAATTGTATACACATATTGTTGACCTAAGGCATTTTCTGAAATCACACTTAAGGGAATGAGTATGGCTTTTTCGTTTGTATAATCGTTTATCTTTAATTTTGCTGTAAGATTGGGTTTAATAGACTGATCGGTATTAGGTACAGCGACTTCAATTTTAAAGGTTCGATTTGCAGGATTGATATAGTTTCCGGCCTGACGTATTTTCGTGTCGATAATTTTTCCTAACATGGGAAATTCTACTTGTACATTTTTGTTTTTGACAACATCAGTAATATAGCTTTCAGGCACATCGGTTTCAATATACATATCGTTAAGGTTTACAATTCGAAACAAGGGTGATTGCCCTGGAGCAACAACGCTTCCCTGTTCAGTAATCACATCGTCGATAGTTCCTGAAAAAGGTGCTCGAACAATGGTTTTAGCAATTTGTTGTTGCAATTGATTAACAGCTTCTTGTTGCGCTTGGTAACTGGATTTGGTCTGTAAAAATTGGATTTCGCTTCCTATTTTTTGGTTCCACAAACGCTCTTGGCGTTCAAAGGTTGTTTTGGCCAAATCGGCTTGAATCTGAATTTGAGCCAACTGCTGGCTTAATCCGCCATCATCAATTTTAGCTAAAGTTTGCCCTTTACTTACTTTTTGACCTTCTTTGACATAAACCTTTGAAAGTAAACCAGAATATTCAGGATAGATCACAAGGTTTTGTTTGGTACTTACATTTCCCTGCAATTCTAAATAATGTTTGAAAAGGATTTCTTTAATTTCTATAGTGGTAATTAATGGTACTTTTTCTTGAGGATCGAGTTCTTTTATTTTTGTCTCAAGCTGTTTTAATTGTAGAGTAAGTTCCTGTTGGCTTAGATCGAGTTCCGATTTTTTTTGCCTAATCAGTTCCAAATTATTAGAGTCTAGAATGTTTTCAACGGATTGGGTTTTATTTCCACAAGACGTTAAAAACCCTGTTATGATTAAAAGTGAAACAATCTTTTTCATTTTATAAAATTTAAATATTTAATTTATTATAGTATTTAAAGCAGTTTCGAGATCCACTTTTTTAGTGATCACATCCAACATGGCTTGTAAATACTCTTGTTGTGCAGTGTATAATTGCAATTGTGCTTGTCGCAAATCAAAGCTTGAAGCTATACCCTCAAAAAATTTCGTTTGGTTTTTTACTTCTATACGTTCTGCCAATTTCAAATTCTGTTTTTTGTTTTCATAATCTTCTATGGCAAACTGGTAGCTGCTTTTTGCAGAAGCAATTTGCAGTTCAATTTTTTGTTGGGTTTCAATTAAATCATCTTGGGATTTTTCGAGATTAATTTGTGCCCGTTGTGTTGCGGCGCTTCTTCCTAATGAACTAAAAACAGGAATGTTTAAGCTTAGACCAAACAAGGAAGAGCCAAACCATTTTTGATCGGAATTAGCAAAGCTAAAAGATTCTGAAAAAGCTGAATAGCCTCCATTGATAAAGGCATCCAGCGATGGAAGGGCTTTGCTTTTTTCATACTTTAACAACAGTTCTTTGGATGTTTTTTCGTTTTCAGCAATACGATAATCTATGGAGTTTTCAACAGTATTATCGGCATCTAGAAGGTTCAATACTATATTCTGATCGGTTAAACTTTCTAAACTATCGGATAATACGGTTGGGTTATTGATCTCTACACCTAGTGTGATGTTTAGCATTTGATAGGCCAAATCTTTTAACCTTGTCGTGTTTTTAAGATGACTTTCTACACCTGAAAGTGTAATTTGAAGTTGTTCGACACTTTCCTCTTCCTCAAAACCATTTTCATAAATTTTTGTGAGATCGCTAAGGTTTTTTTCAAGAATAGCTTTATTTCGCTTCAATATTGTAACACTTTCTTCAGCGAGCAATACATTGCCGTAGGCATTTATAACCGCTTTGCGCACTTCTAGATCGGTTTTAATTTTGGCGTTTTTAGAAATTTCCAAAAACACTTTGGCCGATTGCAAACCCACCAAATACGAGCCGTCAAACAATTTTTGGTTGAGGGTTGCAAAAGCGGTCATATTTTGCTTGGTTCCAAAAGTCAATTCTTCAAATTCACCAGGAGAGCCCCCAAGAAATTCCGCAGGAATTAAAGATACTTGTTGTTTTAAAAAATTTTGATAATCAACCGATGCGCTAATTTGCGGTAAGCCAGTAGCGGTGGTTTCCCATTTTTGTTGTTTTGCAGCTTCAATATCCCGAGCTGCATTTTTAGAAGTACGGTTATGTTCAAGGGCAAACTCAATAGCCTCTTTTAAGCTAAAGTTGTCTGGTTGTTCCTGAGAGAAGGCTCTAGCAGAAACAGCTAAGATGAATAATAGTATAATTTTTTTAATCATTTTTTAGGATTGGTTGTTAATGAATTTATCCAATATTTTAAGTCCTTTATCAGTAACTATGGCTCTTAAATGGTATTCTAAATAGTGTTCCATTAAGTAATCCTTAGTAAACAAGCTTATTGGGAAAATGGTTTCGTCCTTTATTCCTGCCATTCCATTGAAATACATTCTAGAAATAAAATCAACATCAATTTTGGGTCTAAAAAGTTCTGTTTCGACTCCTTTTTGGATACTATTTTTTACCGATTCGTGCATTTTCTCGAACTGTTTAAAATGCAGACGTTGGTATATTTTTGGGTAATATTTTTTTAATTGAAATTGAGGCGACGTTTTTTCGTTTTTAAGATATTGCATCACATACATTTTGATATCATACAATTCTTCAATGGGGTTTTTGGATTCTTCATAGATACAATCGATTCCTTGACATATCGTTTCAAAAACCGAAAAGGTTACCGCTTCAACCAATTTGGTTTTATTTTCAAAATGCACATAGATGGTTTTTTTGGATATCCCTAATTCATTAGCAATATCATCCATGGTTACACTTTTAAAACCAAGGTTTAAAAACAGTTCGGCCGATTTAAAGATTATTTTTTCTTTCATAAGGGTGCAAATATAATACAGGAAACTATAAAAACACAAATAGTTTCCAAAGTTTTATCACATTTTAACATTACTTTAAAGATGTTGTTTTAATCCTATCAATTACTTTATTTTTGTACGATGCAAACCATTCAATATTATCAAGAGGCTTTTATTGCGCACTTAAGTAATTTTAAAATAACGAAAGAGCCACATTCCTTGTACGATCCCGTTAACTATATTTTAGATTTGGGGGGAAAGCGTTTGCGTCCAGTTTTAACTTTAATGACTGCTGAAATTTTTGATTGTGATTACAAAGAAGCTCTGGATGCTGCATTGAGTATAGAAGTGTTTCACAATTTTTCGTTGATACATGACGATATAATGGATGAAGCTCCTTTGCGTCGTGGCAAGGAAACCGTGCATATAAAATGGGATTTAAATACAGGTATTCTTTCTGGAGACGCCATGTTAATTATGGCCTATCAATTATTTGAAAATTATAAACCCAAAACATTTCAAAAATTAGCAAGACTGTTTAGTGAAACGGCCTTAGAAGTTTGCGAAGGTCAGCAATATGATATGGATTTTGAAACCCGAGATGACGTGACCATTGCAGACTATTTAAAAATGATAGAATTTAAAACGGCCGTCCTAATTGGAGCCGCCATGAAAATGGGCGCTATTGTTGCAAAAGCTTCAGAACAGGATCAGCATAGTATTTATGAGTTTGGAAAAAATTTGGGCATAGCATTTCAGTTACAAGATGATTATTTAGATGTTTTTGGTGATTCGGCAACTTTCGGAAAACAAATAGGCGGTGATATAATAGAAAACAAAAAGACATTTTTGTATTTAAAAGCAGTTGAATTGTCGGCTAACGACAACAAACTTGAGTTGCAACATTTATTTAGTATATCGCCAAACGATTTTTCTGATAAAATAAAAACTGCAAAACAAATTTTTATATACAGTGGCGCAGCAGATGCCACACAACAAGCGATTAAGAGTTATACGGATAAGGCACTCACAGTCTTAGAAAACATGACAATTGGTACGGATAAAAAAATAATATTAAAGCAGTTAGGAGAACAGTTAATGAATCGAAACGTGTGATGCAATTGCCTTCTACTTTTGAAAGTTTAATAGAACAAGCCAATCAACTCAACCTGTACAAGAAACTCATTAAGCAACTTAATAAAGACTTATTGTACGCCAATATCGATTTGGTTTTTGACGAAGCGGTATTGCCCTCAAGCTTAAAGTTTGTACTTCACGAAGCCATTTATAAACGTATTCAAGAAAATTTTTCAGAATATCTTAACTTACTCTATATCGTTGATGTTTCAGAGCAAAAAGTAAGAGAATTAGATGGAAACGACACTTTAAAATTATCAGAACAGGTCACATTTTTGATCCTGCAACGGGAATGGCAAAAAGTGTGGTTTAGAAATCATCATTAAAAATTCAATAATCTTGATTTTGGCTTATTATTACAAATAAAACAGCTTCACATTTTACTAAAAGTTGTACTTTTGAAGAAATTTTGAACGAACGAGAATGTCTCAATTAATGCAATGGATAAATATTCTTTTTTAAACGCAGCGCATACGTCATACTTTGCAGATTTGTATGATCAATATTTACAAAACCCAGATTCAATAGAGCCCAGTTGGAGAGCTTTTTTCCAAGGCTATGATTTTGGCAGTGAGCACTACGGATTAAATGGTGAGTCTAGTGAAAGTGTTGCAACTCAAATACCAGAACAACTTCAAAAAGAATTTCAAGTTGTAAGATTAATTGATGGTTATAGAACCCGAGGGCATTTGTTTACCAAAACCAATCCTGTTCGTGAACGCAGGCATTATAGCCCAACTCTTGATATTGAAAATTTTGGCTTGACTCCAAATGATTTAGACACGGTTTTTAAAGCTGGCGAAATATTGGAGATTGGGACACAGTCACTACGCGTGATCATTAGACATTTAGAGATCATTTATTGCAGTTCCATTGGGATTGAATATATGTACCTTCGAGATCCTGAAGTTATTCAGTGGTGGCAGACTAAACTAAATGTCAATGACAACCACCCTTCATACTCTGTAGAAACAAAAAAATATATTCTATCAAAACTTAATCAGGCTGTTAACTTCGAAAACTTTTTGCAAACTAAATATGTGGGCCAAAAGCGTTTTTCACTGGAAGGAGGAGAATCATTAATCCCAACTATAAGCAATACACTTTATATTGCTGTTCAAAAATATGGTATAAAAGAGTGTGTTTTAGGAATGGCGCATCGTGGGAGATTAAGCGTGCTGGTCAATATTTTTAGAAAACCCTTGCGTGAACTTTTTAATGAGTTTGATGGTAAGGATTTTGAAGATGAGGATATTGATGGCGATGTAAAATATCATTTAGGATTTACTTTAGATAAGACTTATCTAAATGGAAAATCGATTAAAATGAATTTAGTTCCCAATCCATCACATTTAGAGACTGTTGCTACTGTTGCTGAAGGGATTACTCGAGCAAAAATTGATAACGATTATAATGGAGACGACTCAAAGATCCTTCCCATTATTGTCCATGGTGATGCCGCTATTGCTGGCCAAGGCATTGTATATGAAGTATCACAAATGAGTCGACTAAATGGCTACAAAACAGGGGGCACCATCCATATAGTAGTAAACAACCAAATTGGTTTTACAACTAACTATTTAGATGCGCGTTCCAGCACATATTGTACCGATGTTGCAAAAGTGACTTTATCACCCGTTATGCATGTAAATGCTGATGATGCTGAAGCCGTAGTGCACGCTGTGGAAATGGCGTTGGATTATAGAATGCGCTATAAAAAAGATGTGTATATCGATTTATTGGGATACCGTAAATACGGACATAATGAAGGTGATGAGCCACGGTTTACGCAGCCAAAACTTTATAAAGAAATAGCCAAACACCCTAACCCTTTTAAAATCTATTGTGATAAATTAATTTCTGAAAACACGATTGATGAGGCCTATTGCCAACAAATTGAAGAAGAATTTAAAGCGACAATGGAGCAAGCATACACCGAATCAAAAAAAACTGAGTCTACTAAAGTTAGGGAATTTATGCAAGAACGTTGGACACAATTTAAGCGTGGCAACTTAATTGAAATGCTTCAAGCAGTCAATACGGAATACCCTAAAAAGAATTTGCAACACATCTCTAAAATTGTTTCCACAGTTCCTGATGGAGTAAAATTTTTGCGTAAAGCCGTACGTATCCTTGAAGGGCGGGGGCATATGGTTTTTGAATTGGATTCCCTAGATTGGGGTATGGCCGAAACCTTGGCTTATGGGAGTTTGTTGGAAGAAGGCTATAATGTTCGTATGTCCGGGCAGGATGTAGAACGAGGTACATTTAGTCATCGACACGCCATTTTAAGAGATGAAATTTCTGAAGAGCGCATCAACCTTTTAAACACCAATCCAGCCAATACAGGAGAGATGTTTATCTATAATTCCCTTTTATCAGAGTATGGTGTTTTGGGCTTTGATTACGGATATGCCATGGCCAATCCAAATACATTGACGATTTGGGAAGCACAATTTGGAGATTTTAGTAATGGTGCTCAAATCATCTTTGACCAGTATTTATCGGCAGCGGAAGACAAATGGAAATCTCAAAACGGAATCGTAACCCTTTTGCCTCATGGATATGAAGGCCAGGGGTCCGAACATTCTTCAGCTCGTGTAGAACGCTTTTTGCAACTGTGCGGAGATGATAATATGACAGTTGTCAATTGTACAACACCAGCTAATTTTTTCCATGTATTGCGTCGCCAGATGAAACGTAATTATAGAAAACCACTAATCGTATTCACTCCCAAAAGTTTGTTGCGCCATCCAAAAGCTGTTTCTACTTTGGAAGAATTGGCCAAAGGGCATTTTCAGGAAGTGATAGACGATAACATAGACCCAAAACCTGTAAAAAAATTGATTTTCTGTACTGGAAAATTCTATTACGATTTGCTGGCTGAACGGGAGGAATTAGATCGAAATGATGTTGCTTTAATAAGAATAGAACAATTGTTTCCTTTGCATTTAGATCAGTTACAGCAAGTTATTGATAAGTACCCAAATGTTGAACGTTATGTTTGGGCCCAAGAGGAGCCAAGAAATATGGGAGCCTGGAGTTTTATATTGCAACGTTTCAATTTGGTAAAACTTGAAGTGGCATCTAGAGCATATAGTTCGGTTCCAGCACCTGGTTCCAGTACCCGAGATAAAAGACGACAACGCGGTGTTATTGATGATGTTTTTGACCTCAATACTAACAAACAATAAAAATTAAGAACAAAACTAAAATAGAGAGACCATGATTTTAGAAATGAAAATTCCTTCACCAGGAGAATCCATAACAGAAGTTGAAATAGCAACTTGGTTGGTTGAGGATGGAGATTATGTTGAAAGAGATCAAGCCATTGCAGAGATCGATAGTGATAAAGCTACCTTGGAGCTTCCAGCTGAAGCAAGCGGAATTATTACCTTAAAAGCTGAAGAAGGCGATGCAGTAGCAGTTGGGGCAGTGGTGTGTTTAATTGATACAAGTGCTGAAAAACCAGAGGGTGTTTCTAGTTCTAAAAAGGAATCCCCGAAAGCTGAGAGTAATGTTGCACCTGCTGTTAATGAAAAATCCAATACAGTTAGCACCTATGCCACTGGGAGCGCAAGTCCTGCTGCAAAAAAAATATTAGCTGAAAAAGAAATTAACCCTTCTCAGGTTAAAGGCACAGGGGTACAAGGTCGAATTACTAAGGAAGACGCCCTTAAGGCAGTGCCGTCAATGGGTGTTAAAATTAATACTGAAGACAGAGGAAGCAGCCGTTCAAAAATGTCGATGCTACGTCGAAAAGTAGCAGAACGTTTGGTCGAAGCGAAAAATACCACCGCCATGTTGACTACTTTTAATGAAGTGGATATGTCACCAATATTTGATTTAAGAAATCAGTATAAAGATGCCTTTAAGGAAAAACATGGGGTAGGTCTTGGCTTTATGAGTTTCTTTACCATGGCAGTTGTTCGTGCATTAAAGTTATATCCTTCTGTTAATTCGATGATCGACGGACAGGAGATGCTCAGTTATGATTTTTGTGATATAAGTATTGCGGTTTCAGGACCAAAAGGATTGATGGTACCTGTGATCAGAAATGCTGAAAAACTAACCTTTAGAGGCGTAGAAGCAGAAGTAAAACGATTGGCTTTAAGAGCTCGTGACGGCCAAATTACTGTAGATGAGATGACGGGAGGCACCTTTACTATTTCAAACGGTGGTGTATTTGGAAGTATGTTATCTACCCCAATTATCAATCCGCCACAAAGTGGTATTTTGGGAATGCACAATATTGTAGAACGTCCTGTTGCTATTAAGGGTAAGGTAGAAATACGCCCCATTATGTATGTAGCATTGTCTTACGACCACAGGATTATTGACGGTAAGGAATCCGTTGGATTTTTGGTCACCGTAAAAGAAGCACTGGAGAATCCTGTTGAGTTGTTGATGAATAATGATGTAAAACAGGCGTTGGAGCTTTAAGTTCCGAAAGTTCAAATAATTAAATAGCGTGACTTGAAAAGAGTCACGCTATTTAAAAAAACTAACTAACTAAAATAATAGCTAGAATATCAAAAGCTATAATAAGTATAATTATACTAAACAAAGCAAAGATATGTAGCCGATTATTAAGACTAAACTTGATTTTCATGCCATTTAAAGATTTGGGGATCTTCTAGTTTAACTGTAAAATAAAAAGCTCTGAATTAATAATAAATAATCCAGAGCTTTTTTATGGACTCTCTAAAAGATTAATTAATAGCACTGTAAATTTCAGGAATAATTACATACCAAACAATACGTAGTTCTACGTATTTTTCAAATTAAATAAAGATTGAATGGAACCTATTAAACTGTAAAAGCTCTGAATAAAAATAATCCAGAGCTTTTAACCTCATTGAAATAGGGTTGATTAATAGCACTGTAAATATCTAAATTAAGAAAGGATTATACAATACGTAGTTCTACGTATTTTTAACCAAATATTCTTCGTGCTCCTTTGCAAATAAAAACAAACTACTGGCCTTTGACTCAAGGTTCAATTTATTGATTATATGACTTTTATGTTTTTCAACAGTCCGATTTGAGATAAACATTAAACTTCCAATCTCTTTAGCGGTTTTATTTTGGGAAATCAATTTAAGGACTTCTTTTTCGGTTGTGGTTAATAAACTTAAGGCCTTTGGTATTTCGGGAATTTCTAAAAGTTTATGTAATTCTGGGCTAAAATAAGGCTGGTTATTTTGTACGGAACGGATACAGTTTTCGATTTCAATAAGCGTAAATTCTTTTAATACATAGCCATAAATAGGTAAAGCCTTAGCTCTATTATATAAGGTCTCATCATTTTCAAAAGTAATGAGAACAATTTTAGTAGATAATTGTTCTTCTTGACATTTTTGTGCAATTTCAAGTCCTGAAAAATAAGGCATTTGTATATCCAGAATCGCTATATCGGGATTTTTGTCTTTAATAAGTTGAAAAGCTTCTTGGCCATCTGTAGCACTTGCAATAACATTATAGCCTTTTTCAATTAAAAAATCATGTAAACCTTTTAAAATAAGCGGATGGTCATCTGCTATGAGTACGCTGGCATTCATATAGAATATAAATAGAGGGATTAGACCCTAAAGATACACTTTATTAAATAACTGAATTACGGTTTCAAGTAAAGGTGCTTTGTTTGGTAGTCAATGATAGCCTTTGCCTTTTTTAAAAGATCGGCACCAATAATACCATCTACAGGTTCTGAATTGTGATGAATGAGCGCGGTATTGACATGGCTAAGATTAAACAAGATCAAAGCCATTTTATGGTCTTCCCATTTACCAATTTTGACTTTATTCTTTTTAGATATTTGGGTCAGCATATCTGTTGCACCAGCACCAGCAGCTTTAATTTCAGAATCTTTGGCTTTTAATTTAAAGGTATTAACAGCCTCAAAACCAACACAAGAGTTTGAGGCACCCGTGTCCAAAATAAAACGCCCTTTAACGCCATTGAGTGACACTTTAATTTCGAAGTGGTTGGTTTTAGTCAGATGCAACTTAACTTTTGTATAACCTTTGCTTAGCAGAAAATCCTGTAGGCCTTTCATGACATGTTTTTACAAATATAGTGATGTAAATCCTTTATTTTTGTATTATGATAATTACCGACACCCATACGCATTTATATAGTGATGCCTTTAATTTGGATAGACGGGACATGATTGAACGGGCTATAAATAATAATGTAACACGTTTTTTTATTCCTGCTATAGATTCTTCGTATACACAAGCTATGTTTCAGTTGAAGAACGATTTTCCGGAGCATGTATTTTTAATGGCTGGCTTGCATCCAACATCAGTAAAGGATAATTATATTGATGAATTGGAGCATGTTGAAGCATTGCTTTTGAAACATAAGTTTTATGCCATAGGCGAAATTGG
Source organism: Flavobacteriaceae bacterium LMO-SS05 (assembly GCA_051814705.1). Taxonomy (GTDB): domain Bacteria; phylum Bacteroidota; class Bacteroidia; order Flavobacteriales; family Flavobacteriaceae; genus Geojedonia. Next base: position 359,455 of record JBPWQW010000001.1, on the reverse strand, counting down.
GATTGATTTGTATTGGGACACCACAACTTTAGAAATTCAAAAAAAGGCTTTTAAACATCAAATACGGTTAGCAAAACACTATAAATTGCCTATTGTTATCCATTGCAGGGATGCTTTTGATGAGGTTTTTGAAGTTTTAGAAGACGAGCAATGCGATGAGGTTTTTGGAATTTTTCATTGTTTTACAGGAACTTTGGAACAAGCCCATCGTGCAATTTCCTACAATATGAAACTAGGCATTGGTGGCGTGGTCACCTTTAAAAATGGCGGCATCGATAAGTTTATGGGCCAAATCGAATTAAAACACATCGTTTTAGAAACCGATTCTCCTTATTTGGCTCCTAAACCATATAGAGGAAAACGCAATGAAAGTAGTTATATAATAAAAGTTCTTGAAAAACTATCTGAACTTTATGGAATGTCACAAGAAAGAATTGCCGAAATTACCACTCAAAACTCAAAAGAGATTTTTAAAATATAAATGTATATATATATATGGTACAGCCTAAAATCCTTTTAATATACACCGGAGGAACGATTGGTATGATGAAAGACCCCAATACGGGGGTTTTAAAAGCGTTTGATTTTAAAAATCTTTTGAACCGAATTCCAGAATTAAAGCTTTTGGATTGTAAGATTACCACCAAATCGTTTAAAAAACCAATAGATTCTTCCAATATGAATCCAGGATATTGGGTTCAAATTGCCGAAATTATAGAAAATAATTATGAGAATTTTGATGGCTTTGTGGTGCTTCATGGCAGTGATACTATGAGTTATTCAGCTTCAGCATTAAGTTTTATGCTAGAAAATTTAGCCAAACCAGTTATTTTCACAGGGTCTCAATTACCAATTGGAGATTTGCGAACCGATGCAAAAGAAAATTTAATCACTTCGATACAAATGGCCTCTTTGCGTAAAAACAATAAGCCATTAATTAAGGAGGTGGGTCTGTACTTTGAATATAAACTGTACAGAGGCAATCGGACTACAAAAATTAATGCCGAACATTTTGAAGCCTTCGAGTCTCTCAATTATCCACATTTGGCAGAATCGGGAGTGCACTTAAAAGTAAATACAGATTCTTTACTTAAACCCAACCCAAGAAAAAAGCTAAAAGTCCATAAAAATCTTGATACTAATATAGCTTTGATAAAGCTGTTTCCAGGAATGTCGAAATTGGTTTTAGAGACGGTTTTACATGCAGACCATATTAAAGGAGTCATTTTAGAAACGTATGGTACTGGGAATACAACGACCGAGAATTGGTTTATTGATGTGTTAGAGCAAACCATTAAAAGAGGAATTCCAATAATTAATGTTACCCAATGCTCTGGTGGAAGCGTGATGATGGGTCAGTATGAAACCAGTACCCAGCTCAAATCTATCGGGGTTATTTCAGGAAAAGACATTACAACAGAGGCTGCTGTGGTAAAACTCATGTATATGCTGGGAGAAAATATTTCGGCTAAAACCTTCAAAACCATATTCGAAACAGAATTGAGAGGAGAAATGTCCTAAAATTAACGCTGAAAATTTTAGCCTCTCAAGAATTTTTTGTTATTTGACCCACTGTAATTAAATTAAATTACAGAGAGGTGGCCGAGTGGTCGAAGGCGCACGCCTGGAAAGTGTGTATACGCCAAAAGCGTATCGAGGGTTCGAATCCCTTCCTCTCTGCGAAAGCGTTTAGTATTTAATGTAGATAAAGATTTAAACGCTTTTGATTGCAATTGCGAGATATATGGAATAATGGCATTATTCCTATTTTCTCCATTGTGATTTTTATTTTTTAATTGTATTTTTTTTATATCTTTAACACTTTAACTAATAAAATTAAGATTAAGACCAATGAAAAGACTATTTTCTATCCTAGCCATAGCAGGAATCATGGCATTCGGAACTGTTAATGCAAATGCATACACTACGACGACAACAGCAACGACCGTTGCTACGGTAACACAAGATGAAGGGGCAGCTCCTGCTGAAGAACTTGGGTTCCATCAAGAATTAAAAAAACGATTTATTGAAGGCGGACCCGGCTTTATGGGCATTGTTTTGCTATGTTTAATTTTAGGACTAGCTATTGCAATAGAACGGATTATATTTTTAAACCTGTCAACTACAAACACTAAAAAATTAACTCAAAGTGTAGAAGATGCTTTAGCTTCAGGTGGTGTTGAAGCTGCTAAAGAAGTTTGCAGAAACACAAAAGGACCTGTTGCATCCATTTTCTATCAAGGATTGGACCGAACAGACGAAGGGTTGGAGGCTGTTGAAAAAGCGGTGGTATCCTATGGAGGTGTTCAAATGGGTCAATTAGAGAAAAACGTATCTTGGATTTCATTATTCATTGCTTTGGCGCCAATGCTTGGTTTCATGGGAACTGTAATTGGGATGATTCAAGCTTTTGATAAAATTGAAGCTGCAGGAGATATGCAGCCATCGTTAGTTGCTGGAGGTATCAAAGTGGCACTTTTAACAACTGTATTTGGACTTATTGTGGCTATTATTCTTCAAATATTTTATAATTATATTGTTGCTAAAATTGACAGTATCGTTAATGAAATGGAAGATGCATCTATTACTTTAATGGATGTGTTAATAAGAAATAAAAAATAATCCACATTAATTTTAAAAATTATGTATAAAATTTTAAAAATAGTAGCTGCGGCTCTTGGATTAATCGGTATCATCTTTTTAATCAGAATCATCGCTGTAGGAGATGAGGCGATTAAAGCAGGAGATGATGGCGCAGTAGATCCAATAGCTTATGTGGCTTATATTATTTTAGGTTTAACTTTAGCATTTGTATTGTATTTTGTTCTTAAAAATTTATTTACAAATACTGGGTCACTAAAAAACACATTAATAGGAGCTGGAGCCTTTGTTGCTGTTTTAGTTATTGCTTATGCCCTTTCCGGTGGTGATACAACAGTCTATAAATATAATGGTCTAGCAGCTTCAGATGGTGCATCCCAAATGGTAGGAGCCGGATTGGTGTCCTTCTATATTTTAATGGTTGCGGCATTGGCTGCAATGGTTTTATCAGGAATAAAAAAAATGATTAAATAGTTATGGCAAAACGTGCAGCACCAGAAGTTAATGCAGGATCCATGGCCGATATTGCATTTTTACTTCTTATATTTTTCTTAGTAACAACAACCATTGAGACCGATACGGGATTAAATCGTAAACTGCCTCCTATGGACGAAAATGATGAGGACGTTATTATTAAGCAGAAAAATATTTTTACCGTTTTAATCAACGGAAAAGATCAAATGTTAGTTGAAGATGAACTTATGGAGCTTAAAGATTTACGTAAAGCTGCAGTTGAGTTTTTAGATAACGGTGGTGGAACAGGAGATGATGCCTGTAGCTATTGTAAAGGAAAGCGTAGCCCTTCATCATCTGACAATCCAGATAAGGCCATCATTTCACTAAAAAATGAAAGGGAAACTACTTATTCGACTTATATTTCTGTTCAAAATGAATTAGTAGCAGCATACAATCAATTAAGAGATCGTAGAGCTCAGGAGCTTTATGGCATCTCCTTTATCGAAATGCAAGCTAATTATGATGATGTTAACTGGGTTGGAAACAAAGAGAAATTAAAGGAAAAAATAGAAAAGATAAAGATTGAGTATCCTCAAAAATTATCTGAAGTTCAATAATTTAGAAAAAAATAGTTATGTCTAAATTTAATAAGAAAAAATCAGGAGAGTTACCAGCTATATCTACAGCGTCATTACCAGATATTGTTTTTATGCTGTTATTCTTTTTTATGGTGGCTACTGTAATGAGAGAAAATACACTTTTGATTAAAAACACATTGCCTTATGCCGATCAAACTGAAAAGTTGGATAAAAAGGATTTGGTCATGTATATTTATGCTGGAGCACCTTCTGAAAGGTTTCAGGGTCAATATGGGAAGGAATCGCGTATTCAGTTAAATGATAAATTTGCAGAGGTAAAGGACGTAGCTGCTTTTATAGCTGCAGAACGCGCCTCAAAGCGTGAAGAGTTGATTCCTTTTTTAACTACAGCTTTAAAAGTAGATAAAGATGCCAATATGGGATTGATAGGTGATATAAAGCAAGAACTGAGAAAAGTAAATGCTTTAAAGATCAATTATACTACCAAAAAAGGTGACGTGTCCCAAAATAGAAATTAATTTTATTAGGTAAAAAGATAGTAGAAGCATCCTAGTTTTAGGGTGCTTTTTTTATGTTCTATTCATACATAAGGTTGTATTAATCAATTATATTTGTGTTATGAGGCTTTTTTATTCAATTATAATTTTCTTTATAGTTCACTCTTTTGTGTTTGGACAAAACACAGTATTTGATTCTACTGCTGTTGATAATAAGTATAGAGAAGATCAGTTTTACATATCAGCTACTTATAATCTATTGGGAAACAAGCTAAAAGGAATATCTCAAAATGGATTTTCCAGTGGGTTTCATTTTGGTTTTATAAGGGATATGCCCATAACTAAAGACAGGGCTATGGCATTAGGTGTTGGGCTTGGGGTTTCTACAAATTCCTACAATCAAAACTTACTTATTTCAGAAAACATAAATTCATCCATTGAGTACTCCATTTTAGATAAAAAGACGACATCTTTTAGTAAAAATAAATTCACTACTTACTTGTTGGAGGTTCCCTTGGAGTTGAGATGGCGTACTTCTACAGCTCAAGAGTATAATTTTTGGAGGATATATTCTGGATTTAAATTAAGTTATTTAGTGTATAATACTTCAAAATTTAAAAGTAGTGAAGGCGACAGTTTACTATCAAATAACCACGATTTTAATGCCTTGCAGTATGGTGTAACCATTAGTGCTGGCTATTCAAATATCAATGTTCATTTTTATTATGCCCTCAATGATATTTTTAAAAATAGTGCAAACATCGATGGTAGTCATATTAAGATGAATGCCGTTAAAATTGGCCTGATTTACTATATTCTATAACCAATAATTTAACATAATTAGTTGGGGAACTAATCCAATAAAAAAGCCTATAATCAATTCTGCTGTTGTATGTGCTTTTAGATGCAACCTAGATGTGGCAATGGCGCCCATAATAATGCACAAAGCAGCAATGGTACCATTGATATTGATTTTAAAATGAATGCCAATAGCCACTACAAACATAAATAAACCAGCAGAAGCAATCATGTGAATACTAACCTTGAAATTTAGTATTGCCAACATTAAACAGGCTAAGGTGGAACCTAAAATTCCAATAAAGAAAAAGTAAAGTTCCGGAATTTCATTTTGGGTTAAAACTCTATTTAATATCAGGATAACTATTGCACAATTTAAGATTAGAGGCCATATACGTTCCTTTGTGGTTTCTAAATAAAAAGAGTTTATTTTATTGATGGTCTTAAGCAGATAAAATAAGAGTATAGGGAGCACTATTGTTAAAATACCTATCGAAAATAATTTTGCTTTAATTGTAAAATCTGGTATAAATCGCGGTGATTTTGAAAAATAAAATAGCACCCCTAAAAAAGGCATCAATAAAGGATGAAAAATAAACGAGATACTTTTAAGAATACGATGCATCATATTTTTTTGCGTAATCGGGCTACAGGAATGTCCAATTGCTCTCGGTATTTTGCAACGGTACGGCGCGCTATTGGATAGCCTTTTTCCAATAATATTGAAGCTAATTTTTCGTCGGTTAGAGGTTTTCTCTTGTTCTCTTCTTCAATGACGGTTTCAAGAATTTTTTTGATTTCTCTAGTTGAAACTTCTTCGCCTTGATCGTTGGTCATGGACTCAGAAAATAATTCCTTGATCAGTTTCGTGCCATAAGGTGTATCGACGTATTTGCTATTGGCAACGCGAGAAACTGTAGACACGTCCATATCAATTTCGTCGGCAATATCTTTCAGGATCATGGGCCTTAACTTGCGCTCATCACCCGATAAAAAATAATCTTTTTGGTAATGCATAATGGCGCTCATGGTTACAAAAAGCGTTTGTTGGCGTTGCTTAATGGCCTCTATAAACCATTTAGCAGAATCGAGCTTTTGTTTGATGAACATTACCGCATCTTTTTGTGATTTACTTTTGTCGGTAGCTTCCTTGTAGCCTTTAAGCATATTCTTGTATTCTCTTGATACATGAAGTTCGGGTGCATTTCTACCGTTTAAGGTCAGCTCCAATTCACCTTCAGTAATTCTTATTGCAAAATCTGGAACTACATGTTCGACTATTTTGGTATTACCGGCATAAGACCCGCCCGGTTTTGGGTTTAAGCGTTCAATTTGATCAATCGCGCCTTTTAGCTGCAACTCGGTAATATCAAATTTTTGTAACAACTTTTTGTAATGCTTTTTTGTGAACTGTTCAAAAGCTTTGTCTATAATTTCTATTGCTAGTTCAACATCTGGATGTTTTTCTTTGCGATGCAATTGAATGCTTAAACATTCTTGTAGATTTCTTGCCCCAACACCTGCCGGGTCTAACTGGTGAACAATTTGCAGAATTTTATCCACAGCTTTTTCATTGGTCATGATGTTTTGAGTAAATGCTAAATCATCTACAATATCAGACAAAGAGCGCCTAATATAACCACTTTCGTCAACACTGCCCACCAAAAATTCGGCGATTTCATAGTCTTCATCTGAAAGCGAAAAAGTGTTTAATTGGCTCGTCAAATGTTGTGTAAAGGATATACCAGAGGCATAAGGAATATCCCTTTCTTCGTCATCAGCACTGTAATTATTGGCTTGAGTTCTATAATCTGGAACTTCATCATCACTTAAATATTCATCGACATTGATATCATCCGATCCAATGGATTCATTATCATTAATTTCATCAGATGAGTTATCAAATTCATCATAATTATCATCCACAGTTTCCTTATCGGTTTCTAAAGCGGGGTTTTCTTCAATCTCTTGTTTTAAACGCTGCTCAAATGCCTGTGTGGGCAACTGAATCAATTTCATTAATTGAATCTGCTGCGGCGACAACTTTTGCGATAATTTAAACTGTAAATATTGCTTGAGCATGGTTTAATTAGATTGACTCTAAAATTAAAAAAAACAATCTACATATATTGAAATATTAGATTGTTTCATCTGTTTATATTTAATGTTGCTTGTTGTTCAGACGCAATTGCCTATTAACATATTCATTTAGTTTGAAAATTAGTTAACGGGCATTATGTATAAAACTTATCGGCTGCTCTATTTAGAACTCAGCATTTTGCGGCGTCCTAGGATAAGGTATAACATCTCTAATATTGCTCATTCCTGTAACAAACATCACCAAACGCTCAAATCCAAGGCCAAAACCAGAATGTACCGCTGTGCCATATTTGCGCAAATCCAAATACCACCAAAGTTCTTTTTCGTCGATACCTAACGCTTTCATTTTAGTTTTTAAGACGTCCAAACGCTCTTCTCGTTGTGAACCGCCTACAATTTCACCAATTCCAGGAAACAATATATCCATGGCTCTAACTGTTTTGCCATCTTCATTTAAGCGCATATAGAAGGCTTTAATAGTTGCTGGATAGTCGAATAAAATTACTGGGCATTTAAAATGTTTTTCCACTAGAAAACGTTCATGTTCACTTTGTAGATCTGCGCCCCAGGATTCAATGATATAATTGAATTTCTTTTTTTTGTTGGGCTTGGACGCTTTTAAAATTTCTATGGCTTCAGTATAACTTACGCGTTTAAAATTGTTATCCACAACAAACTTGATTTTTTCAATCAAGCTCATTTCACTGCGTTCGGCCTGTGGTTTTGCTTTTTCTTCATCCAATAATCGGTTTTCAAGAAACTCCAAGTCATCTCGATTGTGGTTCAATACATAGTTTAAAATGTATTTTGTAAAACCTTCAGCCAAATCCATATTTCCAGCTAAATCCATAAAAGCTACTTCGGGTTCTATCATCCAAAATTCTGCGAGATGACGTGAGGTATTAGAATTTTCTGCTCTAAAAGTTGGGCCAAAAGTGTAAACCTTGCCCAATGACATGGCATAAGTCTCGGCTTCCAGCTGGCCTGAAACGGTAAGATTGGTTTCTTTACCAAAAAAATCTTCTTTATAATTGACCTGTCCTTGATCATTCAAAGGCGGGTTTTTAGCATCCAAAGCACTAACCCTAAACATTTCACCAGCACCTTCAGCATCACTACCAGTTATAATTGGTGTGTGCATATAATAAAATCCATTCTCGTTAAAATAGCTGTGAATGGCAAAAGATAAGGATGAGCGCAAGCGCATGATGGCACTAAAAGTATTTGTACGTGTGCGCAAATGGGCATTTTCACGTAAAAATTCAAAAGAATGCTTTTTAGGTTGAATTGGGTATGTTTCTGGATCAGAATCCCCTAAAATTGCTATTGAGTTTACTTGAATTTCGACGTTTTGTCCTTTTCCAAGACTTTCCACAAGCTGTCCTTTAATATGGATTGCTGCGCCAGTTGTTATGCGTTTTAAAGTGGTTTCATCGGTATTTTCAAAGTCGACCACACATTGTATATTGTGAATTGTAGAACCATCATTTAAAGCGATAAAACGATTGGCCCTAAATGTTCTTACCCAACCTTTTACTTCTATATCGAGAAAAGCCTTTTTTTTAGATAATAATTCTGCAACGGTATGAATTTTCATGTTATAAAATTTTGAATGCAAAGATAAAAAAAGCCATTCGGCTTTCAAGCACCAAACCTTTAAATTCCAAGTTTTAGAATCAAGATTATTGTAGCTTGGAATTTATTTTTTTTGGATTTCGTTGTCCGTTTCATCTTCATCAGGAAAAATATTGATTGCAGGCTCTTTTAAAACTTCTTTATTGGCAATGCTTCGTTCTAATGACAACAACAATGAAGGCAGCAGTAGTAAATTAGAAAGCATCGCAAACAATAAGGTGGTTGAAACCAATGCGCCTAAGGCAACGGTTCCTCCAAAACTTGAAATAGTAAAGACTGAAAAGCCAAAAAACAAAACAATTGAAGTATAAAACATGCTTACTCCAGTTTCACGTAATGCAGCGTATACTGATTTTCTAATCTTCCAGTGATTGGCTTGAAGCTCCTGCCGGTATTTTGCCAAAAAATGAATGGTGTCATCTACCGAAATTCCAAACGCAATGCTAAACACCAAAATAGTTGAAGGTTTTATAGGAACTCCTAAATAGCCCATAAGTCCTGCCGTAATTATGAGTGGGATTATATTTGGGATAAGAGATATGATAATCATTTTAAAAGACCGAAACATATAAGCCATAAATAAAGCGATCAGCAAAATGGCCAGCGATAATGAAATGGCTAGATTTTTTACCAGATATTTAGTGCCTTTTTGAAATAATAAGGCTTTTCCAGTCATGATTACGTTATACTGTTCCTTTGGAAAAACTTTATCTATCTTATTTTGAAGATCCTCTTCAATACCCTCCATTTTATCCGTTCCAATATCTTTCATAAAGGTGGTGATGCGCGCATATTGCCCTGTACTATCTACAAAATTTTTAAGCAGGTTTGTATTGGGAGATGAATTTTTTGCATAGGATAAAATAAAACTGTTCTCTTGACTAGTAGGAAGCTGATAGTATTTTGGATTGCCATTATAATAGGCTTGTTTGGAATATTTAGCCAAACCTACTACAGAAATAGGTCTAGAAAGCTCTGGAATTTCAACAATGAGTTCTTCGAGCTCGTCCATACGTTTGAGGGTACTCAATTTCATGACCCCTCTTTTGCGTTTGGTATCAACCATAATCTCTAAAGGCATGATTCCATTAAATTCATTTTCAAAAAAACGAATGTCCTGAAAGAACTCCTTGTTTTTTGGCATATCTTCTATTAAACTACCCGAAATTTTGATTTGATAAATGCCAATAATACTGACAATCAATAATAATAAAGCAGTCGTATAAATAGCAATTTTGCGCTCCTTAACCATGCGCACCATCCAATCCACAAAGTGCCCAATCCAACGTTTATTTAAATGTTCTAAGTGCCGATCTTTTGGATAAGGTGAAAAGGTATATATAATTGGAACGAGCATTATGCATAATAAAAAAATGCCCAAAATGCTTAAAGACGCTACAATTCCAAACTGTTTTAATAGCGTGCTTTCAGTTAAGATAAAAGTAGCAAAACCTGATGCAGTGGTGACATTGGTCATTAAAGTTGCGTTGCCTATTTTTATAATGACCCTTTGCAAGGATTTGGCTTTATTGCCATGAGATTTTACTTCATGCTGGTATTTATTGATTAGGAAAATGCAGTTGGGTATACCAATAACAATAATTAAAGGGGGAATCAAAGCCGTTAATACTGTAATTTCGTAGTTTAAAAGGCCAATAATTCCAAAAGTCCACATGACACCCACGCAAACCGTTAACAGTGAAATAAGCGTGGCTCTAAGCGATCTAAAAAAGAAAAAGAAAATAAGCGAAGTGACGAACAGGGCCGCTCCAATGAATATCCCAATTTCATCTACTATATTTTGAGCATTTAGCGTGCGTATATAAGGCATTCCAGAAACTCTAACATCAATATTGTAAGCTTTTTCAAATGCAGCAACTTTGCTTTCCAAGACATTAATAATAAAGTCCTTTCGGGCGGAGGTATTTACAATATCTTTATCGAGATATAAAGCGGTACGTATAGTTTTGGTTTCCTTATTGAACAGAAAATTATCATAAAAAGGATATTGCTCAAACAGTTCCTTTTCAAGAGTTTTTATTTGTGCAGAGGAATGGATTGAATCTTTAATAAACGGTTCTAAATCAAACCGTTCTTCACTGTTGTTTTTTACAAGTTTTTGTAAATCTTTTATTGAAATGACCGCTTCAACTTCACTATACTGTTTAAAATCTTCACAAAATTTGTTCCAAGCATTGAGTTTTTCAACTGTAAAAAGCGTAGAATCTTTAACTCCAAGAACTACAAGATTGCCTTCTTCGCCAAAGATTTTTAAAAATTCATTATAGGTGACATTAACAGGGTTATCGTCTGGCAATAAATTGGCTTCTGTATAAGTGAAGCGCATATTTTTCCATTGATAGCTAAAAAAAAGCGTCGCTAGTATGATGGTAATTAAAATGGCAATTTTGTTGCGCAAAATTAGTCGTGCAACAACTTCCCAGAAATTGGTCGTAAATAGTTTAAACATACCCTTGTAAAAATGCGACAAAGGTAGAAAAAACCCAAAGATTAGCTAATTAAATTCTAGTTAATAATACCTTAAAGGGTGACGTTAAATGTAAACTTAAACGCCATATTATCTTCTCTTTTAGGCAAGTGATAGGCACCATATCGATATGCGAAACTCAGCCCAAAACCAAATAGCAGTTTGTTTATTTCGAACCCAGCTTCAGAATAGCCCTTACTAAGTGTCCCGAAGTTCATGTTTTGATGCCGTTCTTTATGGCTCATGTCGCCTAATGCAAAACGTGAAATTAGCACAAGCTGTGGTCTGTAACGTTCAGTAATTTTAAAGGGCTTGATATAATGTTTTAGTTGAAGCGTAGCGAACCGATCAGAGAAAAATTCATTAAAAAACATGGTTTCAAAGCTGTTGATTCCCGCTACAGAAAAACGTTGTAAAATGGTTTCTTTGTTAATGTTGTTGGGATAAGCATGGTACAAATGGGTTAAGGGTGTTGTTCCAATGGCAATTCCAGAAGTCAAGTTAACTTCAGTGAAAACATCATCATTGTAATTTAATTTATAAAGCGTTCGGAAGTCTGTTTTGAAAAAATTAAAATCCCCGTTAATGACATTTTTAAAACTTTTGGTGAGTTGTAGCGTAAATTGAGGGAAACCTTCTGAAATTTCAATTGCTTTTTCATTGACAGTCACATGTTTTCTAAAGGGGCTCCATTGTAAAGATAATTTTGCCATACTGATATCAAAACCATCATAGGTAGTATCATTAGCTACAAAAGTATAATCATAGGTAGGGTCAATTTTACTAATAGCAAATTGTAGTTCTGAAATCAAATCAGTGCTAAACTTATGTTCTATACTGATGGCTTTGGTGATTTGCCAATGAAACAGATCGATGTTGAGCAAACGGGGTTCAAAAAATGAAAAAAAACGCTTGTCGGTTAAAAAGGCCGAGCTCCCCGTCTCTTGTAAATCATTAGTATACGAAAAATTGATCCATGTTTGTGTTTCTGGAGCAACTCTAAATCCGCCACCCACACTGTATTTAAATCCATGATCTCTAAACCCATAAACTAAGTAGCCGTTAATTCGGTATTTTTCAGAGAAGGCTGTATTGGTAATACCACCCAATCCTGTTCTAAAGCCTTCATATTGATTGTATTTTATAAGATAGCGTAAGTCTAGGTTAAAGAATTTTGTAGAATAATAACCATTGCCCAATTGTTTTAAAAACTCGGCTTTTTTAAGCGTGTCATTTTCAATTGTGATGGTGTCTTTGGAAATTGAACTTGATTGGGGCTGGGCAGGAGTTATACAGAGTAAAAAAAATAGAATTGCACAGTACGTTTTCATTAATGGTTTATATGGGTTTGGCAATGAATAAAAAAAGCGACAAATGCCGCTTTAGCCTATACTGTCATAATTTCTCTTTCTTTGACTTCTAAAATGTAATCTATCTTTTTAACGTATTTATCGGTCATACCTTGTATATCTATTTCTGCATTTTTTTGCAAATCTTCAGAATACTGGTCTAGTTTCTTAATCTCGGTGTTGGCATCTTTACGAGCACTCCTAATACCAATTTTGGCATCTTCAGCCTCGGTTTTTGCTTGTTTAGCTAAATCACGTCTGCGTTCTTCAGTTAAAGGAGGCACATTAATGATAATGGTTTCGCCGTTGTTCATGGGATTAAAACCCAGATTGGCAATTTGAATACCTTTTTCAATTTCTTGAAGCATACTTTTTTCCCAAGGTTGAACCGTAATAGTTCTTCCATCGGGTGTATTGACGTTTGACACTTGGTTTAAGGGTGTTTGCGAACCGTAATAATTGACCAAAACGCTTCCCAACATGGAAGGACTTGCTTTACCAGCCCTAATATTTGCCAATTGCTTTTCGAGATGTTTAATGACGTTATCCATGGCCTCTTCTGTAGTGTCCAATATGAATTGAAAGTCTTCGCCCATTTTTAAAGTTTTAGTTTAATGATTCAAAAATAAAGTCTTACATTAATTAGGTTATAGATTAACTTTTGTTCCTATATTTTCGCCAGAAACCACTTTAAATAAATTTCCTTTTTTGTTCATATCAAAAACAATAATTGGCAATTCGTTTTCGTGGCTTAAGGTAAATGCTGTGGTGTCCATAACTTTTAAACCTTTTCGCAGAACATCTTCAAATGAAATATCGTCGAATTTAATGGCTTCGGTATCTTTTTCGGGGTCGACATTATAGATTCCATCTACACGAGTACCTTTTAAAATCACTTCGGCTTCAATTTCTATTGCTCTTAACACAGCTGCGGAATCGGTTGTAAAATAGGGATTTCCAGTTCCACCGCCAAATATAACGACACGGCCTTTTTCTAAATGCCTTATAGCTCTGCGTCTTATAAAGGGTTCTGCAACTTCTTCAATATGAATGGCCGTTTGTAAACGGGTTGGCACTTCGGCATCTTCCAAAGCGCTTTGTAAAGCAAGACCATTGATGATGGTTGCCAACATGCCCATATTGTCTCCTTGTACACGATCCATTCCATTGCTCGCACCTGCCACACCTCTAAAAATGTTACCGCCACCAATGACAATGGCTACTTCTACACCTTCATCTCTGATCTCTTTGATGTCTTGAGCATATTCTGCTAGTCTGATAGGATCTATCCCATATTGGCGTGTTCCCATCAAGGCTTCACCAGAGAGTTTTAAGAGAATTCTTTTGTATTTCATCATTAGGATCTATTGATTTTTTAAAGGTTTAGCAAATATAATCATTATTGCAATTTACAAAAGTAGATTTTGAATATAAAAAAAGCTTCTCAATATTGAGAAGCTTTTAATTTTTATATTGTTTTTAAGCTTATGCACCTAAAGCTACACGTTTAAAGTTGACAACGTCTATATCGCCAATAGTTTTCACATATTGAGCAACGGTTTGCTTGTTGTCTTTTATGAATTCTTGATTGACCAAAGTGTTATCTTTGAAAAAACGTTTAAGTTTTCCTTTGGCAATATTATCTAACATCGCTTCTGGTTTTCCTTCTTGACGTAACTGGTCTTTGGCAATTTCAATTTCTTTTTCAATGATCGAAGCGTCTACGCCTTCTTCATTTAACGCTATTGGATTCATGGCTGCAACCTGCATGGATACATCTTTGGCTACAACATCAGCGCCTGAAATATTAGCAGACAGACCAACCAAAGTAGCAATCTTATTACCAGCATGGATGTAAAATCCAACATAAGGAGCCTCAATTTTTTCAAAGGCATTAATTTCAAGCTTTTCACCGATAACACCAGTTTGTTCAATTAGTTTTTCGGCAACGGTCATCCCATTAAAATCGGCTTGTAAAAAATCCTCTTTGGAATTATAATTAAATGCCAAATCAGCAAACTCGTTAGCCAAGCTTACAAAGCTTTCGTTTTTGCCCACAAAGTCAGTTTCACAGCCCAAAACAACAGCAACACCAACGGTGTTATTGGCATTTACTTTAGCAATGGCCGCTCCTTCTGTAGATTCTCTATCGGCTCTATTTGCAGCTACTTTTTGTCCTTTTTTACGTAACACTTCAATGGCTTTTTCAAAATCGCCTTCAGCTTCCACCAAAGCTTTTTTGCAGTCCATCATTCCTGCTCCTGTAGTTTGTCTTAATTTGTTTACTTCTGCGGCTGTAATTTTTACAGTATTTTCCATGAGTTTTTAAAATTTAAAAAGTCGTTTAATTTATTTTCAACAAAGAAAAGAACCAAACGACTGATTTATGTTTTGCAATAGTTATTTATTCTTCTTCGTCAGCTGCTACAGCTTTCTTTTTAGCAGCTTGTTTCTTTTCTGTTTTCGGTGCTTTTTCGCCTTTTGGTTCTTTTTCAGCTTTTTCAGATTTGCGTTCTGTTAAGCCATCAGCTACGGCTGAAGTCACTAAAGACAATACCTTATGTATAGATTTTGAAGCATCATCATTCGATGGAATCACATAATCCACTTGGCGCGGGTCTGAATTGGTATCGACCATCGCAAAAATTGGAATGTTTAATTTTTGAGCTTCTTTAATCGCAATATGCTCACGTTTAATATCAACTACAAATATAGCTCCAGGCAAACGTGTCATATCGGCAATAGAACCTAAGTTTTTTTCGAGTTTAGCTCTTAAACGGTCTACTTGTAAACGTTCTTTTTTAGAAAGCGTCATAAAGGTTCCGTCTTTTTTCATACGATCGATAGATGCCATTTTTTTAACAGCTTTTCTAATCGTTACAAAGTTGGTCAACATGCCTCCTGGCCATCTTTCAGTAATATAAGGCATGTTTACGGCACCTGCTTTTTCAGCAACAATGTCTTTGGCTTGTTTTTTTGTGGCTACAAATAAGATTTTCTTTCCGGATGCTGCAATTTTATGAAGTGCATTTGCAGTTTCTTCAATCTTAACAGCAGTTTTGTAAAGGTTGATAATATGGATGCCGTTACGCTCCATATAAATGTAAGGAGCCATGTTTGGATCCCATTTTCTTGTCAAGTGTCCAAAATGAACACCGGCTTCTAGTAAGTCTTTTACTTCTACTTTTTCCATGTTTGTAATAGTTTACGTTCTGTTGAATTAGCAATGATCAAGTGGTCACTTTCGTTTGCCTTAACCATTTAGATGCTAAACTAAATCCTGACTTTTAAGTCATGGACAACAATAACTGGTTTGTTTTAAATAATTTTTGTTTAACAAGATTGGAAACCTTTTTGATAAGATTTCCAACCAAGTTTAAAATGTTAACGTTTAGAGAACTGGAATTTCTTGCGCGCTTTTTTCTGACCGAATTTTTTACGCTCAACCATTCTTGGATCTCTGGTCAATAAACCTTCTGGCTTTAATATTAGTCTGTTTTCAACATCTAACTCGCACATTGCACGAGAAAGTGCCAAACGGATGGCTTCAGCTTGACCTGTAATACCACCTCCAAAGACATTTACTGTAATATCAAAGTTGCCATCATTGTTAGTCATGACTAAAGGTTGGTTTACTTTGTACTGCAAGGTTGCAGTAGGAAAATAAGCCGCCATGTCTTTTTTGTTAACAGTTATGCTACCTTTTCCTTTGGCAACATACACACGAGCAACAGCCGTCTTTCTACGGCCAATTTTGTGAATTACTTCCATTAATTGAATTCGTTTAAGTTAATTGTTTTAGGTTTTTGAGCTTCTTGTTTGTGCTCTGGACCTACAACAACAGTTAGATTTCGGAATAGATCTGCACCTAATTTGTTTTTAGGTAGCATTCCTTTCACTGATTTTTCTACTAATCTTGCTGGATCTTTTCCAAACATTTCAGTAGCAGATAAACTTCTTTGACCACCTGGATAGCCTGTGTGACGAATGTATGTTTTGTCATTCCACTTGTTTCCAGTTAAGTTGATTTTTTCTGAATTGATAACAATTACGTTATCGCCACAGTCAACATGCGGTGTGAAGTTGGGCTTGTGTTTGCCTCTTAAAAGTATTGCAACTTTAGAAGCTAAACGCCCAAGCGTTTGACCTTCAGCATCAACCAAGACCCACTCTTTGTTAACAGTAGCTTTGTTTGCTGAAATCGTTTTGTAGCTTAATGTATCCACACGTATTAATTATATTACCCGTCTGCCGACGGGCAGGTTAAACATTCCTCTCTCAAAAAGAGTTTGCAAATTTACGATAATCTATGTGATAACCAAATAGTACGACTGAATTTTTATGAATAAAATGTTGTGCGTGTTCGAAGTGTTTTTTTGGAACAGGGACAAGCCAATTATGCATCTTAAATACATAAGTGAGAGCCGTTCAAATGAATGTGGAAAGAGTGAGAAGGCGAGTAATATTTTAATGATTTATGGTTAAGAAATCAATTTCCCCTCGTCATCCCATTGTGCGACATCCCCTCTTGTGTTGTGATCTACACATTTGGCAAGCCACTCGGGATCATAGCTCAATCCATGGTCGTCCAGTACATCTTGTGGTACGCCATCCCAATTATTTGGGGTATTCCCTTTGTAATCCAGTTCTTTTATACCAACTTCCGAAGTAAAATATCCAGTAAGTACCAAATTGCGCATGAGTGAAAAAAACTGAATTTCTTGTACCTGCTCTTCTATATCGGGATTGGGATAGGCAATGCTATCCAGCACTTCTTTTTGTTGGTCTTCGGTACACTTGGCAAACACGGTGTCGTATTTGGTATTACAACGCCCGTTAAGCCACATCAATCCGCCACGGATTTTAACCTGAAATTCCGGGACATCCTTAGTCATAAACTCAATAAAATCTACAACACCTGCTTGTTCAATTGTGCCTTGTTCATTTGGAGGCAAAATTAAATTGGCCAATGTTTTAATGGTTTCCAACTCGTCGACTTCAAAAAATGTTTCCGATAAGAGCTGGTCATCAAAAGCAGCTTCTTTTGGGGTTCTACCATAGGAGTATTTCCAAATTTTATCTTCAATTACTTCTGAAGGCGTTTCGGTCACACAACTTTCTAAAGTTAGTCCAACGGCCATTGAACCTAATATCATCGACTTTAAACTTTCTCTTCTATCCATGACTTATAAGTTTTGTTTTTTCAATTCTTGAATAATATAATCTGAGGTTCTCCATGCCAAAGCCAAAATGGTCCAAGTTGGATTTTTATCGGCTTGGGACACAAAAGGACCTCCATCAACTATAAATACATTGTCCACGTCATGCAATTGTTCAAATTCATTGACCACCGAAGTTTTTGGGTTACTTCCCATACGGGTCGTGCCTACTTCGTGAATAATCCTTCCGGGGTTAAGAAGTCCGTAATCCATGTCTTTTCCGGGTCTGTCACCCAACACAATACCGCCCATATTATGGCCAATTTCCTCAAAAGTTTGATGCATGTGTCTGGATTGTTTTCGCTCAAAATCCGACCATTGATAATTAAAACGCAAGACTGGAATTCCAAATTCGTCAACCGTTGTGGGGTCAATTTCACAATAGTTCTCTTTTCGTGCAATGGCTTCTCCACGGCCTGACATGCCCAGAACGGAGCCATAGAATTTTTTTACATCTTCACGAAGCCCATTTCCATAACCACCAACCGTAAGACCTAAGTATGTATTTAAATCGTTTGGGTTAAAGCCTGTTCCGTATCCGGGCATACCCATTCCGCCCCAAACTTCGATATGGTAACCTCTAGGAAAATCCAGTTTTTTGTTATCCAACCACCAAGGCGAATAGACGTGCAGACCCCCAACACCGTCTTCATTATAACGTTTACGGTTCATGAGTTCTGGAACAAATATGGCACGATCAGTGCCGGTCGAGTCATGAAGATATTTTCCAATGACATCACTACTGTTACCCAATCCGTTAGGGTATTTTTCACTTTTTGAATTTAATAAGATACGTGCTGAACTACAAGCCGATGCCGCCATTACTACGATTTTCCCTTTGAGTTCATATTGTTGCCGATCTTCTTTATTGATATATTTTACGCCGTTGGCTTTTCCGTTCTCGTCAATGGTTACTTCGCTCACCATACTGTTCACATATAAATCGATTTGGCCACCATTTTTTTGTGCAGGAAAAATCAAACAAGATCCTGCTGAAAAATCGGCATACACCGAGCAGCTTCTATTGCATTGCCCACAAAAGAAACAGACCCCTCTGTCGTTGTTAATCCGCTTAGTGAGAATGGACAATCGCGAAGGGATGACATCTACATTCGATTTTTTAGCACCTTTTATATAATACAATTCGTGGAGACGTGGTTTTGGAGCTGGTAAAAAATATCCATCAGGGTCATTATAACGTCCTTCATTACTTCCAAAAACACCAATGAGCTTATCTACCTTGTCGTAGTAAGGTTTAAGATCTTCATAACCAATAGGCCAGTTCTCACCCAAACCATCACGGTCTTTTCCTTTAAAATCCCTTGGCCCAAACCTAAGGGATATACGCCCCCAATGGTTGGTACGTCCTCCCAACATTCTGGAACGAAACCAATCAAATTGGGTGTTTCCAATATTGTTGTAGGGTTCACCATCAATATTCCAACCTCCGTAAGCCATATCAAATTCACCAAAGTCACGCTGTGTTCCCGCACCTCGTCTTGGAGACTCGTAAGGCCATTTGAGCTGGGTACGCTGTTCTGGATTTTTTGGATCAAAATAGGGGCCTGCCTCCATGACGGCTACTGTAAGTCCAGCTTCAGCTAATACTTTTGTAGCCATTCCACCTCCGGCACCTGAGCCCACAATAATGACATCGTAGGTTTTTTTGGATTCAATTATCTGCATTGTAAAGGTTTTAAAGGTTACGTTAGTGTATTCTATGAAGTTAAAAATACAATTTATTTGTAAACTTTATAATTTAAAAACCAGGGTTGATACTGGTTTTTAACTTGAAATGCTAAAGTGTTTTAAATAAGGAATCCTATATTTTTCAAATTAAGCTCAAAAATTTCTGGCATAGGATAGGATAATATACTTGTGCGATTGAGTTGTAGCTGTTTCGGCTGAATTGAACCGATACCCAAACCAATACTCATTTTGTCCATTGCGATGCTGGAGATCAAAACCCGCATAAAATACTTTGGCTTTGGATTTGACCAAAAAAGGCGAGTGATCACCAAACAGGTTGCCTTCTAGCATAGCATTGTGGGCTATAAATCGGTAGCCTGCTCGTAGTGCAAAAAACAGCTCACGATCCTTTGATCCTAAATTATTATAAGCTGAACTAGAACTCATGGTATTGCGCTTACCAAAATAGCTAATCAATTCAGGGTAAGCATAAATATCTTTGGTACCGAGGGCGAATTTGGGTTGTACTGCAAAATACACGCTGAAATCCCCCGTAGCCAATTGCCATTCATGACTATACTGACCGTATAAATTAAAATGAAAACTTGAATCAATTTCATAAGCCCATGTTGGTGACTTTGGAATGTTTATAACTTGATGATACCAACGCTGAAAACCCCCTGACCCTGAAGTTTTACCTGTAATGCCAATTAGTAAATTGGTTTCCAAGCCAGTATCGTTTTTGGTATAGGTCCACCCGGCAGTAAGTCCTAAAAAACCGGCATAGGGGCGATCCATTTCTGCCATATTGGAGGTATTTGTTCTTGAAGGGGTATAAATTTCTTGAGCCAATTCTAAAGATACCTGTTCTTGTCCCGATGAAAACAACCCTCGTTTTAAAAGCCTGCTGTACTTTAAAAATAGACCAGAGCTATAGTAACGGTCGGTAAAGGTTAGAAAGTCATTATCATGTCTAAAACTAATTTGGTGTCTAATCTCATGTTCGGGCTCAGATTTGGATTCTTGTCCCAATGCCTGACCGTAAATACTTCCAAAAATGAGCATTAAGTACCATTTTGATAGCATTCTGAAAATTATCGGCTTAAAGCGGCTAAAACGGAAAAAGGTAAAAATCTTCAAATCACGTGTCAATTACTGGTTAACTCTAAATAATAAGCATTAATGCGCCTCTAACCAGTTATTACCAAAGCCTAAGTCGACATCCAAAGGAACCGATAGTTTATAGGCGTTTTCCATTTCGGTTTTCACTAAAGTTTTGATGGCTTCCAATTCGGGTTTATAAACGTCAAACACCAATTCATCATGAACTTGCAAGAGCATTTTGGTTTTATACTGTCCTGCTTCAAGTTTATTATAGATTTGGATCATGGCAATCTTGATAATATCGGCAGCGCTACCTTGAATAGGGGCGTTAACGGCATTGCGTTCGGCAGCACTTCTAACTACAGCGTTTCTGGAGTTGATATCTTTTAAATAGCGACGTCTTCCCAATACCGTTTGCACGTACCCGTTGTCACGTGCAAAATCTACTTGTTTACTTATAAAATTTCGCAATTTAGGATAGGTGGTATAATAAGTGTCGATAAGGTCTTTAGCTTCACCGCGTGACAGATCGGTTTGGTTGCTCAATCCAAAAGCAGAAACACCATAAATGATCCCAAAATTAACTGTTTTGGCATTGCTACGTTGTTCGCGAGTCACTTCATTTAATGGGACATTAAATACTTTTGAAGCAGTACTCGCATGAATGTCTTCGCCATTCTTAAACGCGTTGATCATGTTTTCTTCTTCGCTTAATGCAGCAATAATCCGTAATTCTATTTGTGAATAATCGGCAGCTAATAAGGTATAATCTTCATTTTTTGGTATGAAGGCTTTGCGCACTTGTCGCCCTCGTTCGGTGCGTATCGGAATGTTTTGAAGATTCGGATTGTTACTGGACAAACGTCCTGTGGCAGCAACGGTTTGCATATAATCGGTATGCACGCGGCCTGTTGATGGCTCTACTTGTAATGGAAGGGCATCAATATAGGTGCTTTTTAGTTTTGCCAATCCGCGGTACTCCAAAATATGTCTGATAATTTCATGGTCCTTGGCCAAATAGCTTAGGATGTCTTCGGAAGTGGCATACTGACCTGTTTTGGTCTTTTTGGGCTTGTCCACTAGTTTCAATTTGTCAAAAAGGATGTCGCCTAATTGTTTTGGTGAAGCAATATTGAATTCCTCACCAGACTCCTTATAAATATTGGCTTCTAAAGTTTTAATGTCTTCATCCAATACTTTGGAAAGGTCATTTAAAAATTGAGCATCCAAGTTAATACCTTCCAGCTCCATGGCCGCCAAAACACGGACCAAGGGAATTTCAATGTCATCAAACAAGGTTTGAATGTTGGCTTCACTGAGTTCATTTTGAAAATGTTCCTTAAGTTGTAGTGTAATATCGGCATCTTCTACAGCGTATTCAGTTTGTTTCTCCAGCGGAACATCCCGCATGGACAACTGATTTTTGCCTGATTTGCCTATTAAATCTTCTATGGGAATAGGCGTATAATTTAAATAGGTTTCGGCCAGTACATTCATATTATGGCGCATATCGGGATTGATGAGGTAATGCGCCAACATGGTATCAAATAATTTGCCTTTTACCGCAATATTATATTTAGCCAACACTTTGATATCATATTTTAAATTCTGACCTATTTTTTCAATGTGTTCGGCTTCAAAAAATGGACGCAATTGTTCGATAAGCTCTTGGGCTTCGGTTCTGTTTTCAGGAAATGGCAGGTAAAATCCTTTTCCAGCTTCCCAAGAAAAAGCAATACCGACCAATTCAGCAGTTATGGGATCAATTCCTGTAGTTTCGGTATCAAAACAAACCGAGTTTTGATTCATTACATTTTTAATAAAAAGTTTCGTCGCCATTCCCGAGGCAACACTTTGATATAAATGTGAGGTGGTTTCGGCAGTTTGTCGAGAGCTGTAATTGTGGGTCTCTTCTGTTTCTTGGTTGCTGGGCGTAGTCGAAGCACCAAACAAGGAAAATTGCCCTTCTCCGGCTGATGGTTTTGACTTTTGAATAGCTTTAGATGGTTCTTTAATAGAAGTTTGGACATTGGTTTCGTTAGGAGTGTTACCATTAGAAAAAGTTTTTTGAAAATTGGTAAGCAGCTGCCTAAACTCCAATTCTTCAAAAATTTCAGTTACTTTTCCAATATCGGGCTGATCCAATTCAAAATCCTTGGCATCAAAAGTAACCGGAACATCTAGCATAATGGTAGCCAATTGTTTTGAAAGGATGCCTAAATCTTTATTGGCTTCAATGTTTTCCTTCATTTTACCTTTGAGTTCATGAGTGCTTGCCAAAAGTTTTTCCATACTGCCGTATTGTTGGATAAACTTTTTGGCTGTTTTTTCGCCTACTCCAGGGAGTCCTGGAATATTGTCGGACGCATCTCCCATCATGCCCAAATAATCAATAACTTGAAGAGGGTCTTTAATTTCAAATTTAGCGTTCACTTCTGGAATTCCCCAAGTTTCATATCCACCTCCAAAAACAGGTCTATACATAAAAATATTATCGCTCACCAATTGGGCAAAATCTTTATCTGGAGTTACCATAAAGGTTTTAAAACCTTCTTTTTCTGCTTGTTTAGAAAGTGTACCAATCACATCATCAGCTTCATAACCTTCCTTAACCATAATAGGAACATGCATGGCTCTTAAAATCTGTTCGATATAAGGGACCGCAATTTTTATAGCTTCGGGAGTAGCATCCCTATTGGCTTTGTAAGCTTCATACATCTCCACGCGGTCAGCACTTCCACCTTTATCGAAACATACGGCTAAATGATCGGGACGCTCACGTTTAATAACATCCAATAATGAATTCATAAAGCCTAAAATTGCCGATGTATCTGTTCCTTTGGAATTGATTCTTGGGTTTTTAATAAAAGCGTAATAACCACGAAAAATGAGGGCATAGGCATCAACAAGGAAAAGTCTTTTTTGTTCTGACATTGGATTGTTTTTGTGAGAACATCAAAACTACAAAAAGTTATGAGTGAATTGAAATTAATTAAAATGCAATTTGTAATTTTCCCAAGTTAAAAAATAAATTCATGAATAATTTTTCAATTGTCGTCCACGGCGGTGCAGGAACTTTGGTAAAAGGCATGATGACACCTGAGCTAGAATTGGAGTATAAAAGCGCATTAAAAGAGGCCTTAGATGCTGGCTTCAAACTTTTATCAGAAGGCAAATCGTCACTTGATGCTGTTGAAGAGGCCGTTAGATTGTTAGAAGATTCCACGTTATTTAATGCCGGTAAAGGCAGTGTCTTTACGGCTGAAGGGACACATGAGATGGATGCTAGTATTATGGATGGTAAAACCCTAAAGGCTGGGGCAGTGAGTTTAATAACTGGGATAAAGAACCCGATACGTTTGGCAAGGGATGTCATGGGAAAAAGTGACCATGTGTTTTTGGCGGGTGAAGGCGCCATGCAATTTGCTAAAACACTTAATTATAAAATAGAGGAGCCTTCTTATTTCTATGATGAATTCCGCTATCAACAATGGTTGGAAATCAAGGATTCAGATAACTTTAAGCTGGACCATTCCAAATCGAATTCTGTTGAGGACAATACTAAATTGGTGGCTGAGCGTAGTCGAAGTCAAAAAGATTCAAAATTTGGAACGGTTGGAGCTGTCGCATGTGATAAAGAAGGAAATATTGCAGCCGCTACGTCAACAGGGGGGATGACCAATAAA
Organism: Flavobacteriaceae bacterium LMO-SS05; assembly: GCA_051814705.1. GTDB lineage: Bacteria > Bacteroidota > Bacteroidia > Flavobacteriales > Flavobacteriaceae > Geojedonia. The sequence continues at coordinate 335,234 of JBPWQW010000001.1, read as the reverse complement.
AAATGGGGACGTGTGGGCGATTCTCCCATGATTGGCGCTGGAACTTATGCCAATAATAAAACATGTGCCATAAGTTGCACCGGCAGTGGTGAGTTTTTTATTCGTGGCGTTGTGGCCTACGACGTGTCTTGCTTAATGGAGTATAAAAACAAATCACTAGAAGATGCTTCAAAAGAAGTGATTCATAAAAGAATAGTAGAAATAAAAGGAGATGGAGGCTTAATTGCCGTCGATGCTAAAGGCAATATTGCCATGCCTTTTAATACTGAAGGGATGTACCGTGCTTGTAAATCTTCTACTGGTCAAGAGGAAATTCTAATTTACAAATAGAACTCCATTATATTCTCTCCCTTTGGGAGAGATGTCCAAAGGACAGAGTGGGCTTAAATAAAGGGGGATTTCACAGGGAGTACGTTTACTTTCTTGTTTTTGATATTAAACCGATCCCCATTTGCCAACACATGTGTTTTTAAGTTGGTCAAAGACATTGGAGTGCCAACCTTTAATATTTTCTCATTATTGTGCTTCAGTTTTCTAGGATTAAATACAATGACCATACCGGAGCCAATGACCTTAAATTGTTTTCCTTTTTTGATAATGAGCCCAGTATCTTCCGCTAATCCCACACCTATAAGTTTTGGAAATTTTGCTACGGCTTCGGCAAGTCGACCAAAACGGCCCCGCTGAATGAAATGAGTGTCAATAATAAGTTCTGGAATGAGACCTAGCCCTTTTCTCATAATTACAGCTCCTTTAATAAAAGCTTTTGTGCTGCTACCGCCAGCAATCATTTCGTTGACCATGGCCATAGCACCTGCACTTGTTCCGGCAACCACAAAACCTTTTTCGTGTTTAAAACGATCAAGAATTAAATGGTGGACTGAAGTGCCCCCGATAAATTTAGATATTTTTGATTGATCGCCTCCAGAAAACATCACACAATTTGCATTTTTAATAAGGCTAATGGCTTCTGGGGATTCGGCATCCTTTTTGGACTTAATATTTAAGACATCAACATATTTGCACCCTAAAGTTGAAAATGCAGCAGTATAGTTATTACCAACTTCAACTGGAATACTTGATGCTGTTGGAATCACTACTATTTTAGCATTTACGCCTCCAGCTTCTTCTACAACATGAGCTAAAATGCCCTCTTCAATATAGTCCAATCGGTGAATTTCATCATCTTCAAACCCTTTATCTTCATTTCCTCCAATAGGAATAAGTGTTCCTTTAATTGTCAGCATATTATCGCCCTTGTATTGTTTGTTGTCAAAAATAAACTAATTTTTTTATAGGAAAATGCATATATTTATAAACTTTCGCTAACACAATAAAAGCCAATTTAAAATGAAGATAAGAGAGATTAATGCCATGAAAGGCCCAAATTATTGGTCGGTAAGACGCCATAAATTAATCGTCATGGTACTAGACTTGGAAGAGATGGAAGAACTTCCATCCAATAAAATTAAAGGATTTTACGAACGATTAAAAACCATGTTCCCAAGTATGTATGAGCACCGTTGTTCGGTTGGTGAACCGGGTGGATTTTTCCAGCGTGTTGAAGAGGGGACCTGGATGGGACATATTATTGAACATATTGCGCTCGAGATTCAATCCCTTGCCGGAATGGATGTTGGCTTTGGTCGCACAAGAGGTTATGGAGAAACTGGAGTTTATAATGTGGTGTTTGCATATATGGAGGAATCTGTTGGGCGATTTGCGGCAGAGACTGCGGTAAAAATTTGTGAATCCCTAATAAAAGCGAGCCCTTACGATCTGGCGGATGATATACAACATATGCGCGAACTTCGTCAAGCAGAACGTTTGGGTCCAAGTACGGGATCCATTGTTGAGGAAGCTGAAGCTAGGGGAATTCCTTGGATACGTTTGAATAAATACTCTTTGTGCCAGTTAGGTTATGGTGCTAATCAAAAGCGAATTCAAGCTACTGTAACGAGTGAAACTAGTAGTATTGGAGTAGAACTTGCTTGTGATAAAGAAGACACTAAACATTTATTGGAACAAGCTGAGGTTGAGGTTCCGCGTGGAGATATTATCCGCCGAGAAAGCAGTTTGGCCGATGCATGTAACTATGTGGGCTTTCCTTTGGTGATTAAACCTGTTGATGGCAATCACGGACGCGGTATTACGGTTAATATACAAAATTATGAAGAGGCCTTAGCGGGATTTCATGCTGCTAAAGCAAGTTCGAGTAATGGCGCGATTATCGTAGAAAAATTTATTACAGGGGAAGATTATCGACTTTTAGTCATTAATAATAAATTAGTTGCTGCAGCAAAACGAACTCCTGCTCATGTAATCGGTGACGGTAAATCTACGGTCCAAGAATTGATTGATGAAGTCAATAAAGATCCGAGACGAGGTTATGGACATGAAAATGTGCTGACTCAAATTACTGTAAACGATCTTACAAAAACCATTATTCAGGATGCGGGTTATACCCTTGAATCTGTGATTGCAAAAGATGAGATGCTCATATTAAAAGATACTGCCAATTTGAGCACTGGTGGAACGGCTGAAGATGTCACCGATATTTTGCACCCGGCTAATGTTTCAATGGCCGAACGCATTTCTAAAATTATCGATTTAGATGTTTGTGGAATAGATGTGATGACCACCGATATTACACAGCCACTTTCTGATACTGGAGGAGCTGTTTTAGAAGTCAATGCTGGCCCAGGATTTAGAATGCATTTATCACCAACCAAAGGACTTCCGCGTAATGTTGCTGGTCATGTGATTGATAAATTGTTTCCAAAGGGCCATACAGGACGTATTCCCATAGTGGCCATAACGGGTACCAATGGTAAAACCACAACTTCAAGATTAATCGCCCATATTGCTAAAATGAGTGGGTATCGTGTTGGTTATACAACAAGTGATGGAGTATATATTCAAAACCGATTATTGATGAAAGGGGATTGCACCGGGCCCGCAAGTGCAGAGTTTGTGCTTAAAGACCCAACGGTAAATTTTGCAGTTTTAGAATGTGCTAGAGGAGGATTGCTACGGGCAGGGCTTGGATTCAAAAAGTGTGATATAGGAATTGTAACCAATGTCGCGGCTGACCATTTAGGGCTAAAGGGGATTCATACCATTGAGCAATTGGCCAAAGTAAAAGGGGTTGTTCCGGAAACCGTATTACCAAACGGGTATGCCATTTTAAATGCTGATGATGACTTGGTTTATGATATGCGCCGAACCGTTAATTGCAATGTGGCTTTGTTCTCTATGGATGAAAACAATCCTCGAATTAAAGCGTTGCAACGTTTACACGGTATTACAGCTATTTATGAAAATGGTTATGTAACCATTTGTAGAGGTGAATGGAAAATGAGAATCATGAAAGCAGAAGATATTCCGCTTACTTATGGTGGCAAGGCTACGTTTATGATTCAAAATGTGTTACCAGCCATTCTTGCTGCTAACATTCAAGGCATTAGTATTGAAGACATGAAAGCAGGATTGGAAACCTTTATACCATCGGCTTCCCAAACTCCAGGGCGTTTAAACCTATTTGAGTTTAAAAATTTTACGATTCTCTTGGATTATGCTCACAATCCCGCAGGGATGCGAGCACTTCAAAAATTTACTGACAACTTAGAAGCTACAGTTAAAGTAGGTATTATTGCTGGAGTTGGTGACCGAAGGGAGGAAGACACTAATCAAATTGGAAGTATTGCTGCCGAAATGTTTGATGAGATCATCATCCGTCAGGATAAACGTTTAAGAGGCCGAACAGAGCAAGAATTGATAAAAATGTTGAATGACGGGATCCAAATGAAAGACCCAAATAAAAAGACAACCATCATCCCATCTGAAAAAGAAGCCATTACCTTTGCAGTTAAAAATGCTGTGAAAGGATCACTAATAATATTGTGTAGCGATGTGATTCCAGATGCTTTGGAATTGGTCCAGCGCTTTAAAGAACAGGAGTCTCGGGGTGAATTGGTGTTTTCAGAATAAGTAATAAATAAAAAATCCGAAGTTATTGGCTTCGGATTTTTATATATTGGGTTTGCTATTTAGCAAATTTTTATTTCTTTTACTTTAATTTGAAGACTTTTTCTGTATGCTTTAATACTGATGATATCGTTGCTTTTTTTGTAGTTTATATCAGCAGCTTGAGCTTTAAATTTTGCTTCAGTAGCTTGTGGAGTTGAATTTTCGGTTTTAACCTCTTCTACAGTAGAAGGAGTAACAGTAATAACTTCTTCAGCAACAGTAGCTGTCGTGTTATTTTGAGCCCCTATTAAGAAAGGTGCTGTTAAAATTACCATTATGATTAAAACTTTTTTCATGACTAAAAACGATTTGGGGTTTTTAAATACATGTCAAAGAAACACACGATTTTCAGTAAACATGAATAAATTAGTTGAAAAACATCGATAAATGGATAAACTGAAACGCGACTCAAAAAACATCGACGAAATGCACGATTTTAAAAATTTAGCTAGGAAATACACTTGTTTTATATGAAAGCCAATTCAAATAATGCTTATATTAAGGTATTCAATGTCTTAAAATCCAATCAATACAGTATTGGTAATACCACTTATAAGGAACGCATTAAAAAACTCAACGCTTTAAAAGAAGCTCTTGAATTTAGCTATAAACAGAGGATACGTGAGGCTTTGTATTCCGATTTTAAAAAGCCCTTTTTAGAAACCGATTTTACAGAGATTTACCCAGTTATCGATGAAATTAATTTTGTAAAAAGGAATTTAAAGTCCTGGTTAAAAAAACAAAGAGTCGATACACCTCTTACCTTATTAGGAAGTTCTTCTTGGATTAAACACGAGCCTAAAGGGGTATGTTTAATCCTGTCGCCATGGAATTTCCCAGTGAATCTTACTTTTGGACCCTTAGTGTCTGCTATTGCGGCAGGTAACACAGTTGTCCTAAAACCATCTGAAATGACGCCCAATGCTTCTAAGGTGATGTCCAGCTTGGTTAAAGAGGTATTCAAAGAAGACGAAGTGGTTTTAATTGAGGGAGAAGCTGATACTGCGCAAGAACTCCTAAAACTCCCTTTTAATCATATCTTTTTTACGGGGTCACCATCTGTTGGCAAGCTAGTTATGAAAGCAGCATCAGAAAATTTGGCATCTGTAACACTGGAATTAGGAGGTAAATCACCAACTATAATTGATGATACTGCCTATTTGGAAAAGGCTGTTAAAAAGACCATTTTTGGAAAGTTTCTAAATGCAGGTCAAACCTGTATTGCCCCAGACTATATTTTGATTAATGAAAAAATTAAAAAGGATTTTGTGGCATCCTTCTCTAAACAGATAAAGACATTCTATTCAGAAAATCCGGAAACCTCTAAATCTTTAAGTAGAATCGTTAATAAAAAACATTTTAATCGTGTGGTATTGCATCTTGAGGATGCCATTTCTAAAAAAGCGGTTATTGAAGTTGGGGGTTCTTATAATCAGGAGGATCGCTTTTTAGAGCCTACACTTATTTCTGGTCTTCCTGAACATGCCTCTCTGTTACAAGAAGAGATTTTTGGACCTATCCTACCTTTGGTGACTTATAAAACAATAGAAGACGCAGTGAATTATATTAATGCAAAAGAAAAACCACTATCACTCTATATATTTAGCAAAAATCGGAAACAGATTGATTTTATTTTGAACAATACTCGGGCAGGGAGTACGGCCATTAATCATAATCTTTTACAATTTTTAAATCCTAATCTGCCATTTGGTGGAAGCAATAACAGTGGAATAGGGAAATCCCATGGATTTTTTGGGTTTCAGGAATTTTCAAACCAACGGTCAATTTTAAAGCAACACACGTTTGGGGCTGTAGATTTACTGTATCCGCCATACAATATGTTCAAACAAAAGATTGTGGACCTTACCATTAAATGGTTTTAGGCTTTGTTGAAATAATCAGATTGTAGTTGTTCATTTGTCCCATCCTGATATTTGGTCATACTAAAATATTGATGGATAGAGTAGGACCCCGTTACCCCTTGTTTATTAACAGCAATATATCCCACTTGAAAATTTTTGTAGTCACTATTCGGTTTGTTGACAATTCTACTAATAGCTTCTTCGCAAGCTTCTTGTGGTGTTTTTCCCTGCCGCATGAGTTCAACCACTAAGAAACTCCCCACGGTTTTTATAACTTCTTCACCTAAACCTGTAGCTACACAGGCACCAATTTCGTTATCTACAAACAATCCAGAGCCAATAATAGGGCTATCGCCAACCCGCCCCGCCATTTTAAAAGCCAGTCCGCTCGTGGTACAAGCCCCTGAAATGTCACCATTATTGTCAATGGCTAACATACCAATAGTGTCGTGGTTTTCGATGTTAATAATGGGTTTATATTCGCTTGTTATCTTCCAGTCTTCCCAAGCTTTTTTGGAAGCTTCAGTTAGTAAATCTTCAGGCTCAAAACCCAGTGAAATGGCAAATTCTTCGGCGCCTTTACCTGCAAGCATTACATGAGGGGTGTCTTCCATAACTTTTCTTGCTACTGAAACGGCATGCACGATGTTTTCTAAATAAACCACCGAACCACAATTGCCATGTTGATCCATAATGCAAGCATCTAAAGTTACATGTCCATCTCTATCTGGTAAGCCTCCTTTTCCTACCGATTGTCCCGTAGCATTGGCTTCTTCAACTCTACAACCTTGTTCAACCGCATCCAATGCGGTTCCTCCAGATTGGAGAACTTCCCAAGCCTTGGCTGTTGCGTTTTTTACATTCCAAGTGGCGATAACCAAAGGCAAAGTGGGTTTTGGCAGGCCTAGAACGGAGGACTTCCCTTCAGTTGAATTGCCACAATTGGTCATTGCACTTCCAACAGCCAATCCTACTCCCGTTAAAGAAGCATTCTTAATAAAGTTTCTTCGTTTCATCAGTTACTGATTTGAATTTGAAAGATAACAAATCTTAACATATCGTTAATTATAAATTCAAAATTACTCTAAGGTTTTAAATTCATTTATATTTGGTAAAAACATAAAATGTCTCGATTCATTACGGCACTCTTAATTGCTTCTGCAATCATTCTTTTTGTAGAGGTTTATGCCTTTCAGGCGTTAAGGGCTTTAACGAAAAACAAGATCATACGATGGGTGTGGATTATCGTAGCACTTGCCGTTTATGTCAATTTTTTCTATACTATTTTCACCACACCAAGAAGTGCGGGACAAACCCAAGGGTTTCAATTTGCATTAGGGTTTTTGCTTATGTTCCTTATTCCGAAAGTGGTCATGCTTATTTTTATGTTCGGAGAGGATGTGGTTAGAGTGTTGCGAAAACTGATCTCTATAGTGTCATCGGGTGAAACCAAAGCCTTTACTGGGCGACGTTTGTTTATTTCGAAGCTAGCTCTTGGGCTGGCTACCATACCTTTTGCAGGTTTTATTTATGGGATAATACAGGGGCGTTATAATTATAAGGTTCATAAATATGAACTTTCTTTTGAAGATTTACCTGAGGCTTTTGACGGTATGACCATAACTCAGATTTCTGATATCCATTCAGGGAGTTTTACAAATAAAGAAAAAATACAATATGGTGTCGACTTAATTAATGAGCAAAAATCTGACCTTTTATTATTTACTGGTGATATAGTCAATAACAAATCCGAGGAGATGAATCCATGGATTGATATGTTTAAAACATTAGAAGCCCCATTAGGTAAATTTTCAATATTGGGGAATCACGATTATGGCAACTATATCGATTGGAAAACAGAGGAAGATAAAGCAGCAAACTTTCAAGAGGTTAAAGACTTGCATCCAAAAATAGGATTTGATTTATTGTTAAATGAGCATCGCTACATAGAAAAAGATGGACAACACCTTGCGCTTATAGGCATAGAAAATTGGGGAAAAGGATTTAATCAAGCCGGTGATTTAGAAAAGGCTTCTCAAGGTGTAGATAAAGGTGATTTTAAAATATTATTGTCTCATGATCCTTCACATTGGGAATATAAAGTAAAGAAGGATGATTTTAACTATCACTTAACCTTGAGTGGACACACCCATGGTTTGCAAATGGGTATAGAAATTCCTGGATTTTTTAGATGGAGCCCCTCTCAGTATATCTATAAACAATGGGCAGGAATGTATAATGAATTTGGAAGATTTATAAATGTTAACAGAGGATTTGGCTATCATGCCTTTCCTGGTCGTGTTGGGATTTGGCCTGAAATTACAGTGATTACTTTAAAAAAGGGCCTAAATACTGCATAATTGTAAGGAAATCTTATATTTGTATACTAGTATTTGACTAAAAACTTTAATGTATGTCAAAATTTGGGGATCTTATAGATGTTGAGATACCTGTTCTGTTGGATTTTTTCACAGAATGGAATGAACAATCTACAGCAATGCATCCGATATTAAGAGATGTGGCTGCCGCGCTTGGCGACAAGGCCAAAGTGATCAAAATTGATGTTGACAAAAACAAAGAGCTTGCTGAAGCTTTAAGAGTAAAAGGTTTACCTACGCTTATTATCTACAAAGATGGTGAGATGAAATGGCGACATAGTGGTGAGCAGGATGCCAATACACTTATAGGGATTATTCAAGAGTATATTTAAAGTGTGATAGCTTTAAAAGAAAATCCTTTTTCTTTATAATATTCCAACACTTTAGGTAGTGCAAACTTCATATTATGTGCTGCTTTTACACTATCGTGAAACACGATGATACTTCCGTTATTACTTTTTGAAATGACATGATGAAGGCAATCTTGGGCTGAAACCTTTTTGTCCCAATCAAAAGACAACACATCCCACATCACAATGCGATATCCCAAAGCCATCAGTCTTCTTCCTTGTTTCGGTTTTATTTGACCATAAGGTGGGCGGAAGAGATGGGCCATTGTTGATTGACGATTGGCAGCTGGCAAATTTTGAATTTGTGCATCAATAGTTTCTTTGGCTTGAAGCACATTTTCTAAATAAAGCTTGGTTTTCGTTTTCCAACCTTTAATATGATTATGGGTATGATTGCCAATAGCATGACCTTCATTAATAATCTGATTAAATAGCTCTGGATATTTTTTTACGTTAGCTCCTATGCAAAAAAATGTGGCTTTTGCATTATAATGGTTCAGAGTGTTCAAAATCCAATTTGTAACTTCGGGTGTTGGCCCATCGTCAAATGTGAGATAAAGCTCTTTATTATGGGTTGAAATATCCCAGAAATAATCAGAGAATATTTTTTTTATAATCAGAGGTGTTTTTGCTGGTGTTATCTTCACGTGCTAGTCTTGGATCCTTATGATACTATCCATACTGTCATTGGGAATCTCGTTGTTGTCTAAAGGATACGTTTCTTCTGGCTCTTCATTACCGGTAAAGTGGTTAAAAAGCTTAAGGTAATCATTAAATTTCTTGGTTTCTTCAAGTGCAATATCTTTATCATTATAAATAACTAAAATATCGACTAAACTCCTGTATCTCTGTATGTCTGTTACAATTTCGCTAATATATCTTTCCTGTGTTTTTTCTTCAAGCTCACTGTAATAAGTCAGATTTTCTTGGTATTTTTTGGAAAGGTCTTTGTATAACTTTCGGCCTTTTTCTAAAGCACCAATTTCATAATACGAACTTATAAAAGGTTCTAATAAAGTATAGTACCCAAAATCATCTATAGGCATTTTTTCCATGGCGAGATCAGCGACCTGCTCTGCTTTTTCAAATTGATTTTCATTAATCAATTGTTCGATCAAACGGGCTAGATTGCCTCTGTAAGTAATTCCGTTTTTACGAGTTTCAGTATCGTGATAAATATTACCTCCGCTATTTCCCCAATCCCAAGACATGACCTTTTTGTACATGGAATCGCTATCTACACGTCCCATATCAAAAGGATTTGCCCTATTGACAGGCGTTTTTATAGGCACTAACTTATAACATAATCCATCGAGCTGTAAATAGTCTTTCATCCAAATATAATCGTCGTCACCAAAAGCGCCTCCGGTAAAATAGATGGGACGTTCCCAGTTGTTATTGGCAATAATATCCAACATTAATAGTCTATTTTTATAGATGGCACTTCCAATAGTGATATCTAAATAAGGTTCGATTTTGTCGGCATCCTTGATGTCCACAATGCCGTTTTTAATAACCGTGGCAGAATCTACAGGAACCCGTATATATCTTGTTGGGATGTAATTTGAATTTAAAAGATAATTTGGATAATACGTAGTGTCTTCATTTTCACGTTGCAACAAAAATTTAAGTTTATATTTTGGATCATCGTTGCTAATAAACTTCATCAAATCCTTAATATCCATAGTGTCTTTGGTGATTTCTCGCAGCATTAAATAATCCCGAGTTCCAAATTTATATTGATCATGGGTTAATTGTGAAGGTATCGGATCACTCTCATAAGCTTTTCGTTTCATTTGATCAATATACCAATCAGTCTGAAACAAGCTTGTATTGACGACTCGAACATCTCTTCTAACGCCTTCAATTTCCTGTAAATACCATAATGGGAAGGTGTCATTATCGCCAATAGTAAATAGTATGGCGTTTGGAGCGCAAGATTCCAAATACATCCTTGCCATTGAGTTTGCTGTTCTACGTCCTGAACGGTCGTGGTCATCCCAATTGTTGGCGGCTAATATGCCGGGGACCAGAACAAGGCAGGCTAGTGAAATTCCAATAGGGAGCATTTTTGATTTTGATAGACCTTTAAGACGGTCATATATGGTAAACACTCCAAAACCAATCCAAATAGCAAATACATAAAATGAACCTACAACGGAATAGTCGCGTTCTCTAGGTTCGAATGGCCTGACATTGGTGTAGATTTGTATGGCAATTCCTGTAAATAAGAAAAACACGAGCAAGGTCCAAAAGCGTTTGGGATCTTTTTTGAACAAAAAGAAAAAGCCAATCAAGCCTAACAATAAGGGTAAAAAATAATAGGTATTACGGGCTTTATTGTTTTTTACATCGCTTGGCAAATTGTCTTGTGACATGTTTAGGTGCCATGCATCAAAAGGTTTGATGCCGCTTATCCAATTACCGTGCAAGTCGTCATATTTACCTTGAATGTCATCTTGTTTGCCTACAAAATTCCACATAAAATAACGCCAGTACATATAGCCAAGTTGGTATTGAAACATATACATGATATTATCTGAAAAAGAAGGTTTTTCTACATCCAGATAAGATTGGCCATAAGTTTTTAAAAATTTGTTATAACCTTCATAATCGACTTCGCCCCTAGCAACTTTCGACTTAAAATCGGCAACGAGAGATCTGAGTTCATTTTGCATTTGGTATTCAGGCTTGATCTTAAAATCGATCAATCCTGTAAACATCATATAATTTTCGGCATGTTCGGTGCTCCACATTCTCGGTAAAATAGAGGCGTGTTTGTGATTGTAGTTTTGCTTGGAATTTTTCCAATCATTTACAATAACATAGGTGCCAGTTTTTTCATCTTTTTCATATTTAGGCTTATCATCTACAAAAGGCTGATTCTCGTCAGCGCCTGAATAGGCTTCTGTAAACTGAGGGCCATAAAACAAATGAGTTTCAGGATATTGTTCTAAATTGTAGTAGGCCAAAAGCTCTCTAGCACTTGATGGATCGTTCTCATTTATGACCACATTAGCATTGGCACGAATGGGAAGCATCAACCAGGTTGAGAATCCTATAATGACAAAGGTCAAACAAAGTATGGCTGTGGTGAGATGTTTATAGTGTTTTTGCTTAGTATATCTTAATCCAAAATAAATAGCAGCAATTAATACGATAGCGGCAATTATGGAGCCTGAATTAAATGGAAGCCCAATAGAGTTCACAAAAAATATCTCTGAAGCACTAAAAAAGCGAAGGATGTTAGGTGCCAATAATTTAAAAACAAACAAAAGCACTCCTACTGAAACCACATTGGCTATAATGAAATTTTTAACCGTAATCTCTTTATAATTCTTAAAATAATAGAGGAGTCCTATAGACGGAATGGTCAATAAGCCCATAAAATGAACCCCGAACGACAGACCAATAATAAAGGAAATCAAGATAAGCCATCTATTCCCTCTTGGTGTTTTCATGTCCTGTTCCCAGCGTAAACCAAGCCAAAACAGGATTGACATAATTAAGGTCGCCATGGCATAGACTTCGGTTTCGACAGCATTGAACCAAAACGAATCGGTAAACGTAAAGGCTAGACTACCAACTACGCCACTTCCCAAAATGGCTAAGGCTTTATTTTTTGAAAGTTCTTTTGAATTGCCAACAAGTTTTTGCAATAAAAGCGTAATGGTCCAAAACATAAAGAGGATGGTGAAAGCACTGGATACACCACTCATCATATTAAGCATCATACCAATTTGAGAGGCTTTTAAAGCAAACAATGAGAAAAACGCACCCAACATTTGAAACAAAGGAGCTCCTGGAGGGTGTCCTACTTGTAATTTCGAAGAGGTTAAGATATATTCTCCAGCATCCCAAAAACTAACGGTTGGCTCAATGGTTAGGGCATAAGTGATAAGGGCTATTAGAAAAACAAACCACCCGGTTATGGTGTTCCATTTCTTGAATTTGAAATGTGTCATAAGTTATGCTTGGTATTATTGCGAGCGAAAATAGCAATAAAATTATTAACCCCTATTCATTTTAAGTTAACGTTAAGGGTTTTAGATTATTTTTAAGTAATTTGTTTGTGCAAATAAAACTTTGTTCTAAATTTGCATCCTCATTTAAGATTGGCCTATGGTGTAACTGGCAACACGTCTGGTTTTGGTCCAGAAGAGTCTAGGTTCGAGCCCTAGTAGGCCAACATAAATTATGAATCCTAACCTGTTAAGAGGTTGGGATTTTTTTATTTATAATTTCGATTATATTTTAAAAGTAATAACCGGGCGATTGGCATGGTTAACAATATCTTCTCCAATACTACCATTTATAAAATGTAAAAGGCCTTGTCTACCATGAGTGCTAATGCCTATAAGATCAGCATCTACATCATTTGAAAAATTTAAGATGCCGGCTTCAATGGTTAAATCATTATAAATGGTTATGGTGTAATCTTCAAAAGGAATGTCTTTTATAAACTCTTGAATCCTTTTGTTTGCCTTGGTGGTGGTCATAAAATGATTGGCTGTATTGACCATAAGCAAGTGTATCTTAGCATTAAAAAGTTGGGCAATTTTAATGGCTTGCTTATAAGTGCGCTTACTTTCCTTTTTAAAATCTGAGCCAAACACAAAGGTATTGATGTGGAAATTGTTATGTTCTTTTTTAATTACCATTACAGGAACATCCGAAAAGCGTACAACTTTTTCAGCAATAGATCCAATAAACACTTCCCTCAATCCACTAGCGCCGTGTGATCCCATAATAATCATATCAATATGGTGTTCCTTGCTTTTCTCAATAATACCATTTAGGGCACTATCTGGTTTTATGGTGACGTGCACGTTAAGCCCCTCCAAATAATCTCTGGTCATTAAATCCTCAAGTTTTTGATGTGCCAACTCCATAAAAAACATGGCACTCGGGAGCTCACTGTAGGTGTTTAGAGCGTCAACCTCTTGCATTGGAAGTTCTAAAAGATGTAACAAATAAATTTCGCTGCCATACGTTTTGGATAGTTGCGCGGCTACTTTTAAAGCGTATTCTGCTTCGTTTGAAAAGTCTGTTGGAACAAGGATCTTTTTCATAGCAGAAGAGTCGTTATGAGTACATTAAATATAATAATAAAAATCGACTTAATTCTTCTTGTGAAAATAAATTTAAATGTTGTATATTTGCACCGTTGTATGAAAAAAGGAATAAGAGGGGACATAAAGTCCCCTCTTTTTATACTAAAATGTTCAAGGATAAAGTAAAAGAGTTAGTAAACAAAGGGCTTGAAGAGCGAAAAGATTTGTTTTTATTGGATCTTAAAGTTTCGGAAAGCAATGCCATATTGGTTGTTATTGATGGTGACCATGGGGTTCTTGTAGAAGATTGTATGTTTATAAGCCGTGCCATAGAGCACAACCTTGACCGAGAAGAACAGGATTTTTCATTAGAAGTGACCTCGGCTGGCGCTACTTCACCTTTGTTAAATAAAAGGCAGTATAAAAAGAACATTGGAAAGCTTTTGGACGTTAAGACCAAAGACCACCAAAGTTATAAAGCAAAGCTTACCAATAGCGACGATAGCGGTATTTTTTTGGAATGGAAAACAAAAGAACCTAAACCAATTGGTAAGGGTAAAGTGATAGTAAAAAAACAAGCTAGAATAGAGTTCGAGGCTATTTTAGAAGCACAAGTGATAATAGAATTTTAATTCATAGTAGATATGGAAAATATTGCGTTAATCGATTCTTTTTCAGAATTTAAGGACGATAAACTTATAGATCGGGTCACATTAATGGCGATCCTAGAAGATGTGTTAAGAAATGCATTAAAAAAGAAGTATGGTGACGATGATAACTTTGATATTATCATCAACCCAGACAAGGGAGATTTAGAAATTTGGAGAAATAGAGTTGTTGTGGCCGATGATGAAGTTGAAGACCCTAACCAAGAAATAGCCTTGAGTGAAGCTCAAAAAATTGAGCCTGATTTTGAGGTGGGCGAAGATGTTGCTGAAGAAGTTAAACTAATTGATCTTGGACGTCGTTCTATATTGGCATTACGCCAAAACTTGATTTCTAAAATTCATGAACACGATAATACCAATATCTATAAACAATTTAAAGATTTAGAAGGCGAGATCTATACTGCTGAGGTTCACCATATTCGACACAGAGCAATAATATTATTGGACGACGATGGCAATGAAATTATCTTACCTAAAGAAAAACAAGTGCCTTCAGATTTTTTCAGAAAAGGAGAAAATGTAAGAGGAATTATTGAAAGTGTTGAGCTTAAAGGGAACAAACCCACAATCATCATGTCTCGAACCTCTCCCGTATTTTTGGAAAAATTATTTGAACAAGAAATACCTGAGGTTTTTGATGGATTAATTACTATCAAAAATGTAGTGCGAATCCCTGGCGAAAAAGCTAAGGTTGCTGTAGATTCTTATGACGACAGAATTGACCCAGTAGGCGCCTGTGTGGGGATGAAAGGATCTCGAATTCATGGCATTGTGCGTGAATTAGGGAACGAAAACATAGACGTTATCAATTATACAAATAACTTACAACTTTACATTACAAGGGCACTGAGTCCAGCAAGGGTGACTTCAGTAAAAATCAATGAAGAAACCAAACGAGCTGAGGTGCTTTTAAAACCAGAAGAAGTAAGTAAAGCTATTGGTAGAGGAGGTCATAACATTCGTTTGGCAGGACAATTAACAGGTTATGAAATCGATGTGTTTAGAGAAGGCGCAGAGGAAGATGTAGAGTTAAGCG
Source organism: Flavobacteriaceae bacterium LMO-SS05 (assembly GCA_051814705.1). Classification (GTDB taxonomy): domain Bacteria; phylum Bacteroidota; class Bacteroidia; order Flavobacteriales; family Flavobacteriaceae; genus Geojedonia. The sequence continues at coordinate 319,857 of JBPWQW010000001.1, read as the reverse complement.
AATTCACTGATGAAATAGAAAGTTGGATAATTGAAGAGTTCAGCAAAGCAGGATTGGATACGGCCAAAAGTATTTTAGAGCAGGACGTTCTTGATTTGGTAAAACGAACCGATTTAGAAGAAGAAACAATTTTAGATGTTATTAGAATTCTTAAGGAAGAATTTGAAGAATAACACATATTAGTTATATTACAAGCAATTTATGGCTCAAATTAGATTAAATAAAGTATTACGGGAACTCAATATTTCTATCGATCGCGCAGTCGATTTTTTAGAATCGAAATCTGTCGAGATAGAGAAAAGCCCTAACACTAAAATATCAGAGGAGGTTTACCAAATTCTTCATGGTGAGTTTCAAACCGATGCAAATAAAAAAATGGCATCGCTAGAGGTTAGTGAGGCAAAGCACAAGGAGAAAGAAGAGTTGCGTGAACAACGTGAGCGTGAAATAGAAGAAAAGGCTAAAAAAGAAGAAGAGCGTAATCGCGTTATTAAGGCCAAAGCGGAGTTATTCGGTCCAAAACATGTTGGAAAAATAGATTTAACGTCCTCAAAACCTGAACTTAAAAAAGAGGAGCCTAAACAAGAAGAGCTTAAAAAAGAAGAGCCTAAAGAAGAAGAATCTAAAAAAGTAGAATCTAAGGTTGAAGAGTCTAAAAAAGTAGAACCTAAGGCTGAAGAATCTAAAAAAGAGGAAATTAAAGGAGAGGTATCTATAAAAGAAGAATCTAAAATAGAAGAGCAAAAAAGTGAAGCACCTTTAAAGGAAACCTTAGATAAAGCGGAAAGCATTGCGGATCAAAAACCTAAAAAAAAGGAATCCAAAAAAACAGCTGAGCCTGAAGTAGAAAAAACTCACGAAGAAGAAACTATAGTAACCAAATACCAAAAACTTTCCGGCCCTAGAATTGCAGGCGACAAAATTGACTTGTCTAAATTCAACAAACCAAAAAAGAAAAAAGAAGATAAGAAAGCAGATGCCAGCAAACCTGCTTCCAATAATGTGGATGCTCATAAAAAGAAAAGGAGGCGAATCAGTAAATCAGATTCTGGAGCTGGCAAACCCAATTTTTCAAATACTAGAACTGGCAATAATCAAAAAGGTGGTTTTAAAGGTAAATCCCATGACGGTAAAAGAACCAGCACTATAAAAGAAGAGCCAAGCGAAGCAGAAGTTCAAAAACAAATTAGGGAAACATTAGAAAAACTACAAGGTAAATCTTCAAAAGGTAAAGGAGCTAAACATCGTAGGGAAAAACGGGATTTACATAGAGAACAAACTGAAAAAGATTTAGAACAGCAACAAGCCGATAGTAAAATTCTTAAGGTTACAGAATTTGTAACAGCGAGTGAAGTTGCTACGATGATGAATGTGTCTGTAACTGAAATTATTTCGGCCTGTATGTCCTTAGGGATGATGGTAACTATGAATCAACGTTTGGACGCTGAAACGCTCTCGGTTGTTGCCGATGAATTTGGCTATGAAGTAGAATTTGTGACTGCAGGTATTGAAGAATACCTTGAAGAAACCGAAGACAATCCTAAAGATCTCGTGACACGCGCACCAATTGTGACTGTAATGGGACATGTGGATCATGGTAAGACTTCGTTGTTGGATTACATCCGACAAGAGAATGTTATTGCCGGTGAATCTGGAGGCATTACACAGCATATAGGTGCTTATGGCGTTATATTGGACGGTGGCCAAAAAATTGCCTTCTTGGACACACCTGGTCACGAAGCCTTTACTGCGATGCGTGCTCGTGGTGCCCAAGTAACAGATTTGGCCATTATTGTGATTGCTGCAGATGATGATATTATGCCACAAACAAAAGAAGCAATTTCTCATGCCCAAGCGGCAAATGTTCCTATTGTTTTTGCAATCAATAAAATTGACAAACCTAGTGCAAACCCTGAAAAGGTAAAAGAAAGTTTGGCCAATATGAATTTATTAGTGGAAGATTGGGGTGGTAAAATTCAATCCCATGATATCTCTGCCAAAACAGGGCAGGGTGTAAAAGAATTATTGGAAAAAGTATTGTTGGAGGCTGAATTATTAGAACTAAAAGCCAATCCTAATAAACATGCCATTGGAACAGTAGTAGAAGCTTTCCTAGATAAAGGGAGAGGTTATGTATCAACCATATTGGTTCAAGCAGGAACCCTTAAAGTGGGCGATTATGTGCTTGCAGGTAAAAATAGCGGAAAAGTAAGAGCCATGCAGGATGAACGGGGCAATAGCGTAAAAGTTGCTGGACCATCTACTCCGGTGTCCATTCTAGGTTTAGATGGAGCACCACAAGCAGGGGATAAGTTTAGTGTATTTGAAGACGAACGCGAAGCTAAACATATTGCAGCAAAACGTATGCAATTACAACGTGAACAATCTGTGCGAACACAACGGCATATTACTTTAGATGAAATAGGGCGACGTATTGCATTAGGAGATTTCCAAGAGTTGAATATCATACTTAAAGGAGACGTAGATGGTTCAGTAGAAGCCTTGACCGATTCCTTCCAAAAATTATCTACCGAAGAAATACAAGTCAATATTATCCATAAAGGCGTTGGTGCCATTACAGAAAGTGACGTGTTGTTGGCAACGGCCTCAGACGCCATTATTGTTGGTTTCAATGTACGTCCTATGGGTAATGCACGCCAAATAGCAGACCGTGAAGAAATAGATATCAGAACCTACTCTATTATATATGATGCCATAAACGATCTTAAAGATGCTATGGAAGGTATGTTATCACCAGAGCTTAAAGAGGAAATTACAGGTTCTGCTGAAATTAGAGAGATATTTAAAGTGTCTAAAATTGGAACTATCGCAGGTTGTATGGTGACCAATGGAAAAATCTTTAGAAATTCTGGAATTCGTTTAATTCGGGATGGTGTGGTTATTTACACAGGTGAATTGGCCTCATTAAAACGATTTAAAGATGACGCTAAGGAAGTTGCTAAAGGCTATGATTGCGGAATGCAAATTAAAAATTATAACGACATACAAGTTGACGATGTTATAGAAGCTTTCCAAGAAGTGGAAGTCAAAAAGAAATTAAAATAAATTTCTGCTAAAGTTGAATTTATATTCAATACTAAAAAAAGCGACTCATTGAGTCGCTTTTTTTTATACCTATTATCAAATTAATTAGTCAGCACTTTTGTTTTTTGGTTTAAAAATAAAAGCATTGAAATAGTTCTTCTTAATTTTTATTAAGGCCTTATCAGCTTCCAAACGGCTTCTAAAATTGCCTACCCAAATTTTATAATTAGGCGTTTCGTATTCCATACTTATTGGCCATTCGTCATAAGTACTAAAAAACTTACTTTTGGCCGCTTCAGCCCCCGATCGATTGCCTTGATAGACCTGAATTTTGTAAAGATCTACAGTGCTTAAATCTTTTTTAAATTCCAGTAATTTAGAAATGTCTTTATCTTGATCAATAGTTACTTTGCCTTCTTGGGCATTGACTTGTAAAGTAAATCCTAACAAAATCAGACAAATAACGGTCAATTTTTGTGTTGTCATTTATAACTTTTTTTTTATTTAATGTAAAGGTAAATTTAATTAACTCAATTATACTCAAATTTATTATTTAGAATCTTTATAAATTAGTAATTAACGGTTCTGTAACATTTCTAAAATCGACTTTAAGTATTATTTTTGCGTGACATTTTCAAACAGATATTGCTGTAATGAAAATATCGTACCAAAGTTTAGAAGATAACTTAACTAACAATATGAAACAGGTGATATCCCGTAAATTAACATTTGTAATTCTTCGTTTAGGGTTTATTATTTTATTAGCGTTTTCTACCACAGTTAATGCTCAAGATGGCGATCCTGCTAAAGGGAAGACTTTATTTAACACTAATTGTGCTGCTTGCCATCAATTGGATAAAAAAATGACAGGCCCAGCTCTACGTAATATAGAATCTATATTAGCTGATCAGGAGGGACTGGATCGAGCTTGGTTAACGGCTTGGATACACAACAGTGCAGGGCTTATTAAGTCTGGTGATGCTTACGCAAACAAGATTTTTAATGAATATAATAAAACGGCCATGACCGCATTTCCGCAGTTGTCCGATCAAGATATTAGTGATATTTTGGCGTACACAGCTGCAGAACCTGCTACTCCTGCTGCAACTACAAGTGCTGAGGTTGTTGGTGCGGTTGCCACTTCTGATGATGGAATTTCAAACAAACTTATTCTTGGAGCATTAGCATTACTGTTTGCTTTATTGGCCTTGGCTTTAATTTTAGTAAGGCAAACATTAAATCGATTTGCAGAAGCTAAAGATATCGAGGTCCCTGTAAAGGACGAAACAATTCCAATCTGGAAAGCCTTTGTTAAAAATCAATTTTTAGTATTAGTTACTACTATTTTCTTGTTATTGGCCAGTGCTTATTTCTTATATGGCTATATGATGCAGATTGGTGTAGACCAAGGGTATCAACCCGTTCAACCTATTCATTTTTCACATAAAATCCATGCTGGTGACAATGGTATTGATTGTAAATTTTGCCATTCAGCAGCAAGAGTCAGTAAAACATCTGGAATACCTTCCTTAAATGTATGTATGAACTGTCATAAATCCATTTACGAATACAACGGAGAAACAACCCCAGAGTATAGCAAAGAGTTTTATGACGGTGAGATTAAAAAACTATACGCCGCTGCAGGTTGGAGTGATGACGATCAAGCTTATACAGGAGATCCCCAGCCGGTTAAATGGGTAAGGATCCATAATTTACCTGATTTTGCTTATTTTAACCACTCACAGCATGTTACCGTCGCAGGCGTTGAATGTCAAACCTGCCATGGTCCTGTAGAAACTATGGAAGAAGTATATCAATTCGCGCCTTTAACTATGGGCTGGTGTATCGATTGTCATAAATCCACAGAAGTGAAGGTTGAAGGCAATGCGTATTATACAAAAATACATGAAGAATTGTCCAAAAAATATGGTTTAGATAAACTCACTGAAGCTCAAATGGGCGGATTGGAATGTGGTAAGTGCCATTACTAAAACATGTTTTTTAGTAAGATCCATGAAAATGGAAATCTCAATAAAAAGGGATTTAAAATTTTAAAATAGTATTAAGAAGTAATTCAAATATATCATATGTCATCAAACAAGAAATACTGGAAAAGTGTTGAAGAGCTTAACGAAAATAGCTCTATTGTTGAGGCGCTAAAGCAGAATGAATTTGTCGAAGAAATTCCTACTGATGAATTTTTGGGCAATAAAAGTGCTTTGCAAGCATCATCTACAACGCGTCGTGATTTCTTAAAATATGTTGGTTTTAGTACAGCTGCAGCATCTTTAGCAGCTTGTGAAGGACCCGTGATTAAATCGATTCCTTATGTAGTACAGCCAAAAGAAATTATTCCCGGTGTTGCCAACTTTTATGCAACAACAATTGCAAATGGTTTTGATTTTGCAAGTGTTTTGGTTAAAACTAGGGAGGGGCGTCCGATTAAAATCGAAAATAACACCTTAGCAGCTACCAATGGAAGCGCTAATGCTAGAGTTATTGCTTCGGTTTTAGGATTATACGACAGTTATAGAGTTGGTGCCCCCATGAAAGATGGCGAAGCCATTTCTTGGAGTCATTTTAATACAGAAACTCAACAAAAATTAAACGACCTAAAAAATTCAGGAAAAGAGATTGTGTTATTGACACAGACTTTTGCTAGCCCTTCTACCTCCAAATTGATTTCGGAATTTAAACAAGCTTATGGTAATGTTCGACATGTTGTTTATGATGCTATTTCAGAATCGGCGGCATTGGATGCTTTCCAAGCTAAATATGGAGAACGAGGATTAGCTAATTATAATTTTGAAAACGCATCGACTATTGTTTCAATAGGTGCTGATTTCTTAGGAGATTGGCAAGGTGGCGGATTTGATTCTGGATATGCAAAAGGACGTATTCCACAAAATGGAAAAATGTCCCGCCATATTCAGTTTGAATCTAATATGAGCTTATCTGGAGCTAATGCTGATAAACGTGTACCATTAACACCAAGTCAACAAAAATTGGCTTTGGCTAAATTATATAGTTATGTGGTTGGTAGCTCTGTTTCAGTTGAGTTACCTGATGCCATTGATGAAGCAGTACGAAATACAGCTTCCGAATTAAAAAGAGCTGGAAGTCTTGGTGTCGTGGTTACTGGGATTCAGGATATCCACGCACAAACGGTTGCTTTAGAAATTAATGAATTTTTAAACAGTAAAGCATGTGATCCTTCAACTCCTATAAAAACGAGACAGGGAAGCGATGCTGCGGTGTCTGCTTTAGTTGCCGATATGAAAGCTGGTAAAGTAGGAGCTGTAATCATGAGCGGTGTAAATCCGTTATACACTTTACCAAATGCTTTAGAATTTGAAGAAGGATTAAATAACACCGAGTTAACCATTTCTTTTTCAATGAAGGCTGATGAAACAGCTTCTAAAACACAATACATTGCGGCAGTACCTCATTATTTAGAATCTTGGGGTGATGTTGAAATCAAAAAAGGGCATTATGCCTTGACACAACCTGCAATTCGTTCGTTGTTTGATACCAAACAATTTCAAGAAGTTTTATTGAAGTGGATTGGAAACGATCTATCGTATCATGACTATATCAAACAAACCTGGAGTGAAGGTATTTTAGGTGATTATTCTTTTAATCAAGCCTTGCACGATGGTGTTTATGTAGGAAGTCTTTCAGCATCTGAAATTGATACCACAAAAACAGAATCACTAAACCAAACATTGCTATCTGGAGACGCTGCTAGAGCTTTGGCTTCTTCAGTATCTACCTCAGACGGTTTAGAATTGGTGCTATACTCTAAAATTGGAATGGGAGATGGTCAACAGGCAAATAACCCATGGTTACAAGAATTTCCAGACCCAATCACAAGAGCATCTTGGGATAATTATTTAACCGTTTCAAGAGTAGACGCTAAAGCTTTGGGGCTAACAAATGAACATGTTGCCAACGGAGGGCTTAATGGTAGTTATGCCAATGTCACGGTAAACGGAGTTTCACTTACAGTTCCGGTTATTATTCAGCCAGGACAAGCTAAAGGTTCAGTTGGTTTATCTTTTGGATATGGTAGAACGGCAGGTTTAAAAAGCGAAATGCAAACAGGGGTAAATGCCTATGCTTTGTATCACGATTTTAAAACCACACAAAATGTATCTGTTACTGCAGCTGCTGGAACTCATGAATTTGCTTGTATACAGTTGCAAAACACGTTAATGGGTCGTGGTGATATCATTAAGGAGACCACTTTAGAAATATTTAACACCTACGATAAAGAAGACGAAGAACATGGATGGAACAAGATTCCTAAAGTTTCTTTTAACCATCAAGAAATTCCTGTTACCTCTCCAGATGCTAATCTTTGGGATGATTTTGATCAATCTATTGGGCATCACTTTAATCTATCTATAGACTTAAATGCTTGTACAGGATGTGGTGCTTGCGTCATAGCATGTCATTCAGAAAATAACGTTGCAGTCGTTGGAAAATCTGAAGTCCGACGTAGCCGCGATATGCATTGGTTGCGTATTGATCGATATTATTCTTCTGAAGATACCTTTAGTGGAGATAATGAAAAGAAAGCTGCTGCTAATGGATTGATAGGAGATGTTGGTATTAAGAGTACTTTAATCTCAATGGAATCAGCGGCCGATAATCCGCAAGTTGCATTTCAACCCGTCATGTGCCAACACTGTAACCATGCGCCTTGTGAAACTGTTTGCCCAGTTGCAGCAACATCACATAGCCGTCAAGGTCAAAACCATATGGCATATAACCGCTGCGTGGGTACTAGATATTGTGCTAACAACTGCCCTTATAAAGTACGCCGTTTCAACTGGTTCCTTTACGCTCAAAACGATGAGTTTGATTATCACATGAATGATGATTTAGGCCGAATGGTATTAAACCCAGACGTAGTGGTGCGTTCTCGTGGTGTGATGGAAAAATGTTCATTGTGTATTCAAAAAACACAAAAAACTATATTGGATGCCAAACGTGAAGGCCGTGAGGTTAGAACTGATGAATTCCAAACTGCTTGTTCTCTAGCCTGTAGCAATGGAGCGATGGTTTTTGGAGATGGCAATAATAAAGAAAGTAAAGTTTCAAAACTTTTAGAAGATGATCGTATGTACCATTTGCTGGAAAGCGTTGGTACTAAACCAAATGTGATGTATCAAACAAAGGTCAGAAATATAACTGAAGCATAATTAATTAACATTATAAAGAATTATGGCGTCTCATTACGAAGCACCTATTAGAAGACCCTTAGTAGCAGGTGAAAAATCATATCACGATGTATCGGTAGATGTGGCAGCACCCGTTGAAGGAAAAGCAAACCGATCTTGGTGGATTGTATTTACTATAGCATTAGTAGCTTTCCTTTGGGGAATTGGCTGTATTATTTACACCGTTTCAACCGGTATTGGTACTTGGGGATTAAATAAAACCGTGGGCTGGGCCTGGGATATTACCAACTTTGTATGGTGGGTAGGGATTGGACATGCGGGAACATTGATTTCTGCCGTTCTTTTACTCTTCCGTCAAAAATGGAGAATGGGAGTTAACCGCTCAGCAGAAGCGATGACTATTTTCTCGGTGATCCAAGCAGGATTATTTCCAATCATTCACATGGGACGACCATGGTTAGGATATTGGGTATTGCCCATCCCCAATCAATTTGGCTCATTGTGGGTTAATTTTAACTCACCCCTACTTTGGGATGTATTTGCAATCTCAACCTATCTATCAGTATCTTTAGTGTTCTGGTGGACAGGATTGTTGCCAGATTTCGCCATGATACGCGATAGAGCTGTAAAACCGTTTCAAAAGAAAATCTATTCTTTATTAAGTTTTGGATGGAGTGGACGCGCCAAGGATTGGCAACGTTTTGAAGAAGTGTCTTTAGTACTTGCAGGTCTAGCAACACCATTAGTGCTTTCTGTACATACTATTGTATCCTTTGACTTTGCTACGTCTGTAATTCCAGGTTGGCATACTACAATTTTCCCACCTTACTTTGTTGCAGGGGCGGTTTTCTCAGGTTTTGCTATGGTAAACACCTTGCTAATCATTATGAGAAAAGTATGTAGCCTTGAAGCCTACATTACAGTTCAGCATATAGAATTAATGAACATCGTCATCATGATTACGGGTTCAATTGTGGGAGTAGCTTATATTACGGAGTTGTTTATAGCTTGGTATTCTGGTGTAGAATATGAGCAATACGCCTTCCTTAATAGAGCCACAGGACCTTATTGGTGGGCCTATTGGACTATGATGAGTTGTAATGTGTTTTCACCACAGTTCATGTGGTTCAAAAAATTAAGAACAAGCATTATGTTCTCATTCGTTATTTCAATTGTTGTAAATATTGGAATGTGGTTTGAACGTTTTGTGATTATCGTGACATCTTTACATAGAGATTATTTACCATCATCTTGGACCATGTTCTCACCTACCTTTGTTGACATAGGAATTTTCATTGGAACCGTTGGTTTTTTCTTTGTGTTATTTTTATTATATGCAAGGACCTTCCCAGTCATTGCCCAAGCCGAGGTAAAAACCATTTTAAAAAGTTCGGGTGAGCGCTATAAAAAAATAAGAGAAAGAGGCGATAGTTTGGTAGGTACTGGAGCTGATGAAAGAACATCAGTAGGAAACGTTAATAAAACAAAAAAATAAAGTAGCATATGGAAGCTTCAAAAGTAATTCACGCTATTTATACAGATGATGATGTTTTAATGGCAGCTGTTAAGAAAGTTAAGGCCGAAAGACATCATATTGAAGAGATATATACCCCTTTTCCTGTACATGGACTGGACAAAGCAATGGGATTGGAGCCGACAAGAATAGCCATTGCCTCTTTTATGTATGGCTGTTTAGGCCTAGCCGTGTCTATTGTAATGATGAATTATATTATGATTGATGATTGGCCTCAAAATATTGGAGGAAAACCAAGTTTTAGCTTTTTTGCAAGTATGCCAGCTTTTGTCCCAATTATGTTTGAATTAACGGTGTTTTTTGCCGCGCATTTAATGGTTATTACCTTTTATTTACGCAGTAGATTATGGCCATTTAAAAAAGCTGAAAACCCAGATTTGAGGACTACAGATGACCATTTTTTGATGGAAATAGCAGTTCATAACAATGAAGAGGAATTGACCAAGTTATTAAAAGAAACTGGAGCGAGCGAAATTAAATTAATTGATAAAGAGCATTAAGATACAAGTATGAAGAGCTTAATTAAAATAGCAATTTTGGCAATGATGTTTGGAAGCATAGTCTCTTGTAAAAAAGATACAAGGCCAAACTATCAATTTATGCCTAATATGTATGAACCTGTTGGATATGAAACCTATGGGGAGTCCAGTATGTTTCCAAATGATGCCGTTGCCTTAGTACCTGCTGAAGGATCTATTCCTAGAGGAATTTTACCTTTCGACTTTGACGATACGATTGAAGGATTTGAGCTAGCAAAAACTACTCTTAAAAATCCATTGGATTCTACTCAAGTAGATTTGTCAAAAGGGAAGGCCTTATATGATATTTACTGTGGAATTTGCCATGGTAATTTAGGTAATGGACAAGGGAATTTGGTTAAACGAGAAAAATTTCTAGGCGTACCTAGCTACGATGATGTAGGAAGAGCGATAACCGAAGGCAGTATTTACCATACTATATATTATGGTAAAAATGCAATGGGCTCCTATGCCAATCAACTTAAGGAAGAAGAACGTTGGCAAGTTGTGGCTTATGTGTTAAAGCTAAAAGCAGATTTACTAAAATAAGATTGATATAGATTATATATGGACATGTACACATTTTCAAATAAATTAAAGACATTTTCTATCATTCTAATGGTTTTGGGATTGTTAGGTGTTGGATATGGTTTTATGACATCTCATAAATCTTTTGAAGAAGTTGAAACCATGCTTTCAGCAGAAGCCTCTCATGGAGGAGGTCATGAAACTGAAGCCGTAGCGCATTCTGAAACTTCAATGAATGAGCAAGCTGAAGAGTCTCATAATGAGTCTACTGCAGCACAAGTTAATAAACATGAAAAACACATTAAGCATGTTCAACATCAATTGGCGAACAGACCTTGGTCTGCACTCTATGTAGCCGCATTCTTTTTTATGATGATTGCGCTTGGTGTTTTGGCGTTTTATGCCATTCAATGGGCTGCTCAAGCCGGATGGTCTCCATTGTTGAACAGAGTCATGGAGGGGATTACCGCCTACTTGTTGCCAGGAGCGCTGATTGTTTTAGGAATTGCTGTGGCATCAGGAACAATTGGTCATTACAATTTATTTGTATGGATGGACCCTGAAGTAGTAGAGCATGACAAGCTTATTCAAGCAAAATCAGGATACTTAAATATGACCTGGTTTATTATTCGAGGGTTAATTTTTATTGCAGGCTGGTGTTTATATCGCTATTATTCACGCAAATTTTCAATTGCTCAAGATACGGCAGACGATAACAAAAATTTTAAAAAGACATTTCGAATCTCCGCAGCATTTTTAGTGTTTTATATCTATACAGAGTCTATAATGTCATGGGACTGGGTGATGAGTGTAGATCCGCATTGGTTTAGTACACTTTTTGGTTGGTATGTATTTGCCAGTATGTTTGTGAGTGGTATTACTGTGATTTCAATGGTTACAATGTATTTAAAGTCTAAAGGATATTTAGAGTATGTTAATGAAAACCATTTACATGACTTGGCTAAATACATATTTGCTTTTAGTATTTTCTGGGCTTATTTATGGTTCTCACAATTCATGCTTATTTGGTATTCCAATATTCCAGAAGAAGTTACCTATTTTGTAACCCGTTTTCAAGATTATAAATTACCATTCCTAGGTATGGTAGTTATGAATTTTGTATTTCCATTGCTGATTTTAATGAATGCAGAATATAAACGTATAACATGGTTTGTGGTTATGGCGGGACTAGTAGTCTTAGCAGGACATTATATCGATGTTTTCGTTATGATTATGCCTGCAACAGTAGGAGACCAATGGTTTATAGGGATTCCAGAAATTGGATCACTATGTTTATTTGCTGGATTGTTCATTTTTATTGTATTTACCGCTTTAACAAAAGCTCCTTTATTGGCAAAAAGAAATCCATTTATTAAAGAAAGTGAACAGTTCCATTATTAATATAATTAAATAACGAAGAGAAACGACAATGACTGCTTTTTTAACAATTATAATAGTACTTTTTATAGCTATTGCAATTTGGCAAATGGTAAAAATATTTGATCTGGCACAAGTGAAAGATATTTCAAATCCAGGGGTTGCAACAGATAAAGACAATAATTTTAATGGCTATATGATGATAGCATTTTTAATCTTCATCTATGCCATGACCATAGCTTGCTTTTGGTATATAGGCAGTCTGCCATTAATGTCCAATGCAGCTTCAGAACACGGTGAAAATCTGGATAATTTAATGGTTGTTTCCATGATCATTATTTTTATTGTGCAATTTCTCACACAATATGCTTTACATTATTTTGCTTTTAAATATAGAGGGGAAAAAGGTAAAAAAGCCCTGTTTTATGCAGATAATAATACTTTGGAAGCCGTTTGGACCATCATTCCTGTAATTGTTTTAGCAGGATTAATCATCTACGGTTTATTTACTTGGACTACGATTATGAATGTTGATGAAAGCGACGATCCTATGATTATTGAATTATACGCCCAACAATTTAATTGGACTGCCCGCTATTCAGGTAACGATAATGTTTTGGGATTGTCTAACGTAAGATTGATTGATATAGATAAAGCCAATATCCTCGGTGTGGACGAATCTGATCCAAATGCTCAGGATGACGTCATTACTAAAGAACTTCATTTACCGGTAGGAAGACCAATATTATTTAAAATAAAATCTCAAGACGTATTGCATTCTGCTTATATGCCTCACTTTAGAGCTCAAATGAACTGTGTTCCAGGTATGGTAACTCAATTTGGGTTTACACCTTCGATTACTACCAAAGATATGCGCCAAAAACCAGATATTATTGAAAAGGTGGCTCATATCAATAAACTAAGATTGAAAAACAGTAAAGAAATTGAAGCTAGAGGGCAAGAATTGAGATATGAATTTGACTTTTTATTGCTTTGTAATAAAATATGTGGTAAGTCGCATTATAATATGCAAATGAAAATAATTGTGGAGACCCAAGAGGAATTTGACGCATGGATGAAAGAGCAAAAAACATTCGGAAATTCTATTAATTAACAAAAAAAGATTAAAAAACTATATAAGATTATGTCAGCACACGCAGATACTCACGCACACGACGACCACGGACATCATCACAAGCAGACCTTTATAACTAAATATATTTTTAGTCAGGACCATAAAATGATTGCTAAACAATACCTGATTACAGGTACGATTATGGGAATTGTTGGGGTTATGATGTCATTAATGATGCGTATGCAAATTGCTTGGCCTGAAGAGCCAAATGTAATTTTTAAAGCATTATTGGGCAAATGGGCTCCAGACGGTGTTATGGATGCTGATATTTATTTGGCATTGGTTACTATACATGGTACCATTATGACGTTTTTTGTACTTACTGCAGGCTTAAGTGGAACGTTTAGTAACCTTTTAATTCCACTGCAATGTGGTGCTAGGGATATGGCATCTGGATTTTTGAATATGGTGTCGTATTGGTTATTTTTTATATCCAGTGTTCTTATGCTTTCATCTTTATTTGTTGAAGCTGGACCCGCAGCAGCAGGTTGGACCATTTACCCACCATTAAGTGCATTGCCTATGGCTCAAGGTGGTTCTGGAGCAGGAATGACCATATGGCTGATTTCCATGGCCATATTTATTGCCTCCTCATTACTGGGATCTTTAAATTATATTGTTACAATCCTTAATTTACGTACTAAGGGAATGTCGATGACAAGGCTTCCATTAACGATTTGGTCGTTTTTTATTACGGCTATAATTGGTGTTATTTCTTTCCCAGTGTTGTTATCAGCAGTATTGTTATTGATTATGGATAGAAGTTTTGGAACTTCATTTTATTTGTCAGATATTTTTATTCACGGGGAGGTTTTGCACTATCAAGGAGGCTCACCCGTATTATTTGAGCATTTATTTTGGTTTTTAGGACACCCTGAAGTTTATATTGTTGTATTACCCGCAATGGGTCTGGTGTCCGAAATTATGGCCACTAATTCTAGAAAGCCCATTTTTGGCTATCGAGCCATGGTGGCATCCCTTTTAGCCATTGGGTTTTTGTCAACCATAGTTTGGGGGCATCACATGTTTGTTTCAGGTATGAATCCATTCTTGGGGTCTGTATTTACTTTTACAACCTTGTTAATTGCAATTCCATCAGCAGTAAAAGCCTTCAACTGGATTACAACCTTATGGAAGGGTAATTTACAAATGAATCCAGCCATGCTGTTTTCAATAGGTTTTGTATCCACATTTATTTCAGGAGGTTTAACAGGAATTATTCTTGGAGATAGTGCACTTGATATCAATGTTCACGACACTTATTTTGTTATTGCACACTTTCATTTAGTTATGGGTATTTCTGCCTTGTATGGTATGTTTGCCGGAATTTATCATTGGTACCCAAAAATGTTTGGACGTATGCTCAATAAGAATTTAGGGTATTTGCACTTTTGGATCACGGCAATTTGTGCTTATGGCGTATTTTTCCCGATGCATTTTATAGGTATGGCAGGTCTTCCTAGACGGTATTATACCAATACAAATTTCCCATTGTTTGATGATTTAGCTAATACAAACGTCATTATTACTGTTTTTGCTACGGTAGGGATCACATTCCAATTGGTGTATATTTACAATTTCGTAGTTAGTATTTTCTTTGGAAAAAGACCAACTCAAAACCCTTGGAGATCAACTACGTTAGAATGGACTACTCCAGTTAAACATATTCACGGTAACTGGGAAGGCGAAATACCACATGTGTACCGCTGGCCTTACGATTATAGCAAACCAGGACATGATGAAGATTTTGTGCCACAAAATGTGCCTTTAAAAGAAGGTGAAGAAGAACTACAGCATTAAATCCCTTTGAAAGAAGGGATCTCATTAAGAGACTCATAATATTCAAAAGCCTTTCTGGATTTCAGAAAGGCTTTTTGTTTATATTTGCTTGTGCTGAGCTTGTTTCAGTAACTAAATATTAACTTCTAACTTGCAAGGTTTATAAAACCTGATGGGTTTTAAATGAGATTCCCTCTTTCGCGGGAAAAACTATGAACAACAATCTGGATCCAACTAAAGAAAACATTTCTCCTGAAGAACTTGATGTTGAGAAAAAATTAAGGCCATTAACCTTTGAAGACTTTACAGGTCAGGATCAAGTTTTGGAAAATCTTCAAATTTTTGTTCAAGCAGCTAACCAACGTAACGAAGCCTTAGATCATACCTTATTTCATGGACCTCCAGGGCTGGGTAAAACCACCTTGGCTCATATTCTTGCCAACGAATTAAATGTGGGCATTAAGGTCACTTCTGGGCCCGTATTGGATAAACCGGGTGATTTGGCTGGCTTGTTGACCAATCTTGAAGAACGGGATGTATTATTCATAGATGAAATCCATCGCTTAAGCCCAATAGTTGAAGAATACCTGTATTCTGCAATGGAGGATTATAAAATTGATATTATGATCGAGTCTGGGCCCAATGCACGAACAGTGCAGATTAACTTAAATCCGTTTACTCTGGTTGGAGCTACCACCCGATCTGGATTATTGACCGCACCAATGCGGGCGCGTTTTGGGATTCAAAGTAGGTTGGGGTATTATAATACGGAGTTGTTGACCACCATCCTACAGCGTAGTGCCTCTATTTTAAGGGTGCCCATTTCTATGGAAGCCGCTGTTGAAGTTGCCGGACGTAGCCGTGGCACACCAAGAATTGCCAATGCCTTATTGCGTCGCGTCAGGGATTTTGCGCAAATTAAAGGCGATGGAAAAATCGATATAAAAATTGCAAAATTCGCACTTCAGGCACTCAATGTAGATGCTTATGGTCTCGATGAAATGGACAATAAAATTTTATCAACCATTATAGATAAATTTAAAGGCGGTCCTGTCGGTATTTCAACATTAGCAACCGCCGTGAGCGAAAATGCCGAAACTATTGAGGAAGTATACGAACCTTTTTTAATTCAACAAGGGTTTATCATGCGTACACCTCGTGGGCGTGAAGTCACAGAACTTGCCTATAAGCATCTAGGTAAAATTAAGGGTGGTATTCAAGGAGGGCTATTCTAATCACAATCAATATATTACGATAATCTATTTTCAATTTTTTTTGTATATTGTAAATACGAAATTAATCCATCATGCCAATTTTTATGGATTTACATATTGGTCAAGGTCTTACTGCAGAAGACGTTGCCATGGCACATCAAGCAGATTTAAGATTTCAAGGTCAATTTAAATGCAAATGTCTAACCTATTGGGTAGACGAGGCTCGTGGTAGTGCCTATTGTTTAATTGATGCACCAAATAAGGAAACTGTATTTAAATTGCATGAGACTTCACATAAACAACTTCCAGATGAGATTATACAGGTAGACCCCCGAGTTGTTAAGGCTTTTTTAGGACGAACCCATGATCCTGAAGTTGTAGACTATTTGATAGATCAAAAAATAAAAGTTTTCAATGATCCAGCTTTTAGGGTAATACTCATGGTTAAAACTAAAAATGAATCTATTTTAGAGCATGAAATTGGCAAACTAAAAGCAAAAGAGCTAGTGTCTAAAAACAATCAGATTATTAAAAAATGTATAGAAAAACATAAAGGGGTTGCTTCTGAAAAACAAGGAGAAGAAATGGTTGCTTCTTTTGACTCTTTGATCAATGTGCCACTTTGTGCTATAGATATTGAAAATTATCTCAAATCTGTGGCTTCGTTAATTGATTTACAGGTCATTATTCATGCAGGGCAACCTGTTGATGATAGTTCAGACCTTTTTGGCAACACCTTAATGCTTATGAGATTACTTAAGCATATAGAGCAAAAAAAACGAATTCTAGTTTCAGCATTAGTTTCTAACTTACTTAAAGAAGCAAATTATAGATCAGCTTTGGAGGCTAATAATATTAGCCACTTATCATTAACAGAAGAGCAATTTTTAATAGCGCTATCACAAACAATCCACTACAATTGCCAAAATGCCAATTTTAACCAAGATGATTTTATTAAAGACATGTCATTGAGTAAATCTAAATTATATAGGCAATGTATTGAAATCACCGGGATGTCTCCATCGCGATTACTCAATAAATTTCGGCTTACAAATGCATTGGTAATGCTTAAAAACACGAATAAAACAGTAGCTGAAATTGCTTTTGATACTGGATTTAATAGCCCTTCATACTTTTCTAAGTGTTTTCATAAAAGATTTGGTATACAGCCTTCAAATTTATCACATTCTTAAAGTCTTCCCAGCTATCTGCAATAATTCTTTTGAATTATTTGTCTCATATTTTGAATGATTTGTATCATATTTAAATGTCACATTTACTTAGATTTGAATTGGATAAATTAATAGCAAATGGAAATTCTTCTGTTAAAGACCATCCTGATTTTTTACAGAAGATTTAAGTTTAATTTAAATTTATTTAATCATGAAAAACAGTATTGACAATTTATTGACAGGGAAACTTTTAAATTTTTTCAAAAGTGTTTCATTAGTAATTTTATTACTAATTATGGGATCTTTCTTTTCTTGTAGTCCAGACGATCAAACCAATTTTGATTCCTCACAAGTGCAGGAAGCTAACTCAACCTATAACAAGGATGGTACTACCTCTTGGGAAATTGAGATTGAACATTTAACAAAGAAAATGACTCGTTTTCGCAACTTTAAAGTAGCCGTTGCCCAAGGCTGGGATACAGATGTGACGGGATATATCCCACATATGGGACATCATTATGCCAACTTTGAATTATTTGATGGCATTTTTGACCAAGGGAACCCTGAAGCATTATTATATGTGCCAGACGAAAATGGGGTAATGCAGTTTGTAGGTGTGGAGTACCTCATATTTGTAAACGATCCAAACAACCCTGGCCCAGCTCCTGAAGGCTTTACGGGTAGTGAAGATGTCTGGGTGTTTAATACAGATGTTAATGCTTGGACCTTGCATGCATGGGTTGGGTTGGAAAACCCAGATGGGGTATTCGCAGCATTCAATCCTCTAGTAGATTAAAATAAAAACACAGTAATTTTAAAATCACCTCTATTTGAGGTGATTTTTATTTTTTTGAATATACAAAAAGCGTATTTTGCTGAAAAGATAGTCCATGTCAAAAGTTGAGTATTCTAATAAAATAAAAGCCGAAGCCAAACGGCTCGGTTTTTTATCTTGTGGCATTAGTAAAGCACAATTTTTAGAAGAAGAAGCACCAAGACTCGAAAAATGGTTAAACAACAATAGGCATGGTCAAATGCAGTATATGGAAAACCATTTTGACAAACGTCTCGATCCCACCAAATTGGTTGAAGGTTCCAAAAGTGTGATTTCATTATTACTTAATTATTATCCTGAGGAAATTCAAAATCAAAATAGCTATAAACTGTCCAAATACGCTTATGGAACCGATTATCATTTCATCATAAAAGATAAATTAAAATCACTTTTGCACTTTATTCAAGATGAAATTGGTGAAGTTGAAGGTCGTGCATTTGTTGATTCTGCACCAGTTTTAGATAAAGCATGGGCCGCCAAATCGGGCTTGGGTTGGATTGGGAAACACAGTAATTTACTAACACAACAAGTAGGATCGTTTTATTTCATTGCAGAATTAATAATTGATTTAGATTTAGAATACGACCCCATTACTACCGACCATTGTGGCACCTGCACGGCATGTATTGATGCCTGCCCAACACAAGCCATTGTAGAACCCTATGTGGTTGATGGCAGTAAATGTATTTCGTATTTTACTATTGAACTAAAGGAAAATATCCCAACAGATTTTAAAGGACAATTTGAAGATTGGATGTTTGGATGCGATATCTGTCAAGATGTATGCCCGTGGAATCGATTTTCAAAACCACATAACGAACCACTTTTTAATCCCCATCCAGAATTATTGTCCATGACCAAAAAAGATTGGGAAGAGATAACTGAAGACACGTTTAGAAAAGTATTTCAAAAATCTGCAGTAAAACGAACAAAATTTTCAGGTTTAACTCGAAATATTCAATTCCTGAAGGACTAACTTTTAGTTTGAATCTTCATTAGCAATAGATTGCTCTATTTTCTTTTTTCTATGCTCTATTCTCCTAAAACGCTTACCTTTGTTAATTCATATTAATTCATTTTTTATGAGCAAGAAAAGCAAACGTCGTGAAGCCTTAATATACCACGCTAAACCAACTCCTGGTAAAATACAAGTAATTCCAACTAAAAAATATGCAACACAAAGAGATTTGTCGTTAGCCTATTCGCCTGGTGTAGCTGAGCCGTGTTTAGAAATCGCCAAAGATGTAAACAATGTTTATAAATATACCACTAAAGGAAATTTAGTGGCCGTAATTTCTAATGGAACAGCGGTTTTAGGGCTTGGTAATATTGGGCCTGAAGCTTCAAAACCCGTTATGGAAGGCAAAGGTCTACTCTTCAAAATCTTTGCAGACATCGATGTTTTTGATATTGAAGTCGGCACTGAAAATATTGAAGAATTTGTTCAAACCGTAAAAAATATAGCACCGACCTTTGGAGGCATCAATCTTGAAGATATCAAGGCACCTGAAGCTTTTGAAATTGAGAGACGTTTAAAAGAAGAACTGGATATTCCGGTAATGCATGACGATCAACACGGGACAGCCATTATTTCGGCGGCGGCGCTATTAAACGCTTTGGAAATTGCCAAAAAGAAAATCGATAAAGTAACCATTGTTATTAGCGGAGCAGGGGCTGCGGCGATATCATGTTCGAGACTATATCAAGCTTTTGGAGCGAAACGGGAAAACATGGTCATGGTGGACAGCAAAGGTGTCATAAGAAAGGATCGAGAAAATCTTTCAGCTGAAAAGGCAGAGTTTGCAACCCATCGTAAAATAGATACATTAGATGAGGCCATGAAAAAGGCCGATGTGTTTATTGGTCTTTCAACTTCAGATATTGTATCTCAAGATATGCTAAAATCTATGGCAAACAACCCAATTGTTTTTGCATTAGCCAATCCAGACCCTGAAATTCCTTATGATTTAGCAATGGCCGCACGTAAAGACATTATTATGGCCACTGGAAGAAGTGACCATCCTAATCAAGTGAATAATGTCCTTGGTTTCCCTTTTATTTTTAGGGGTGCTTTAGATGTTAGGGCTACAAAAATAAACGAAGCCATGAAAATGGCCGCTGTTAAAGCTTTAGCGAACCTAGCAAAAGAACCAGTCCCAGAACAAGTCAATATTGCCTATGGAGAAACGCGATTGACCTTTGGTAGAGATTATATTATCCCTAAACCATTTGACCCGCGTTTAATTGGTGAAGTTCCACCAGCGGTTGCAAAGGCAGCCATGGAAAGCGGAGTGGCTAGACATCATATTGAAAATTGGGAAAAATATAAAGGAGATCTTTTAGAGCGTATGGGCTCTGACAATAAAATTGTAAGGCTAATTACCAATAGAGCCAAAATGAATCCTAAGCGGGTGGTTTATGCCGAAGCAGATCATCTAGATGTATTAAAGGCAGCACAAATTGCCTACGACGAGGGTATTGCAATACCAATTTTGTTAGGGCGAAAGGACACGATTCAAGAGCTTATGAGTGAAATTGAATTTGAAGCCGATGTACAAATCATAGACCCTAAATCGGATGAAGAATTACCTCGCAAAAATAAATATGCTAAAGTGTATTGGGAACAGCGAAAACGCAAAGGTGTAACCTTGTATTCGGCCCAGAAAATTATGCGGGAGCGAAACTACTTCGCTGCAATGATGGTCAATGAAGGAGATGCCGATGCTTTGATATCTGGGTACTCACGAAGTTATCCTTCTGTGGTTAAACCCATGTTGGAACTAATTGGATTGGCAACCAGAGCGACCAGAGCCGCAACCACTAACTTGATGATGACCCAACGTGGCCCCATGTTTTTAAGCGATACCTCCATAAATATTGATCCTAGTGCCGAAGATTTGGCCAAAATCGCCCAAATGACGGCTAGAACGGTACGTATGTTTGGTATGGAACCTGTTATGGCCATGATTACGTTTGCCAATTTTGGGTCCTCTCCAAGTCCAAGATCGACCAAAGTAAGAGATGCCGTTGCGTCTTTACATGAATCACATCCAGATTTATTGGTAGATGGTGAGTTGCAAATGGATTTCGCTTTGAACAGCGATATGCTTCAAGCTACATTTCCGTTTTCAAAACTGGTAGGCAAAAAAGTAAACACCCTTATTTTTCCAAACTTAGAGTCTGCTAACATTACCTACAAACTCCTCAAGGAATTAAACAAAGCAGAATCCATTGGACCAATTATGATGGGTATGCGCAAACCAGTTCATATATTGCAAATGGGAGCAAGTGTAGATGAAATTGTAAACATGACAGCCATTGCCGTTATTGATGCTCAACAAAAAGAAAAAAAGGAGTTAGAACTTAAAGCCATATCAGTAAACTAATCGCCTTTGTATTGTCAATAATTTTATTACATTTGAAATGTTAAGCTATTACAATACATGATTACACATATTGAGGGGAAACTAGTAGAAAAAAATCTAACAGATGTTGTTATTGATTGTAATGGTGTAGGATACTTGCTTCATATTTCTTTGCATACCTATTCTCAAATTCCAGACCAAGAAAAATTAAAATTATACACGCATTTATTGGTTAAAGAAGACTCACATACCTTATATGGGTTTTCTTCAATCGCTGAGCGTGAAATATTTAGATTATTGATTTCTGTAAGTGGTGTTGGGGCAAGTACCGCAAGAACCATGTTGTCTTCATTAACCCCCAAGCAAGTTAGGGAGGGAATTGCAGTAGGTGACGTCGCATTAATTCAATCTATTAAAGGCATAGGAGCGAAAACAGCACAGCGTGTTATTCTAGATTTAAAGGATAAAATTCTTAAAGTGTATGATATTGATGAAGTTTCTGTTAGTAAAAACAATACCATTAAAGAAGAAGCGTTATCAGCATTAGAAGTTCTAGGATTTATAAGGAAACAATCTGAACGCATTATCGATAAAATTATTATAAATAATCCTGAAGCCAATGTTGAAACCATTATAAAGGAAGCTTTAAAAAATTTATAAACATTTGTATACAACTAACTATACTTTATCAAAAATTTTAAAACATCTGCTGATATTCAATCTATTATTATTGATTGATGATTTTGCCTTTGCACAGCAAATTCCTATAGCTCAAGATACGACAAAAACAGGATTTTCCTTAGGGCGAATCAATATGCCTAATCCGGAAAGTGTCATTTCAAAATACACTTACGACCCTTTGTCAGACCGGTACATTTACACCGAAACTGTTGGAGCATTCAATATTAATTATCCCATAATCTTAACTCCTGAAGAATACCAACAATTAGTAGTTCAGGAAAATTTAAAATCTTATTACAAACAAAAAATAGATGCTGCCGAAGGCAAAAAGGAGGGTTCCGAAGATGTACAAAAAAATCTGTTACCGGAGTTTTATGTGAATTCTGGGCTATTTGAAACAATTTTCGGAAGCAACACCATTGAGGTCATTCCGCAAGGTTCTGTGGAAATGGACTTGGGAGTACTGTTTTCTAAGCAGGATAATCCAATCTTTTCGCCAAGAAACCGAAGTAATTTCACCTTTGATTTTGACCAACGTATAAGTTTAAGTTTGCTGGGAAAAGTTGGGACAAGACTTCAGGTAACGGCTAATTACGATACGCAATCAACTTTCGATTTTCAAAACTTAGTAAAACTGGAATACACCCCAGATGAAGATGATATTGTTAGAAAAATTGAAGTTGGTAATGTGAGTATGCCGTTAAACAGTTCGTTAATTACGGGGGCACAAAGCTTATTTGGTGTTAAAACGGAATTACAATTTGGAAAAACCAAAGTCACCGCTGTATTTTCCGAACAAAAATCACAATCGCGATCGGTTATTGCACAAGGTGGAGGCACATTAGAAGAATTCAGTTTTTTTGCTAGAGATTATGATGAAAATCGCCACTTTTTTTTAGCACAATACTTTAGGAATAATTATGATAATGC
Source organism: Flavobacteriaceae bacterium LMO-SS05 (assembly GCA_051814705.1). GTDB lineage: Bacteria > Bacteroidota > Bacteroidia > Flavobacteriales > Flavobacteriaceae > Geojedonia. The sequence continues at coordinate 296,558 of JBPWQW010000001.1, read as the reverse complement.
CATGCTGCGTTATCCGTTTATCGATAACAATGTACAAATTACTAGGATTGAAGTTTGGGTCACCAACAGAAGTAACCAAACGGATAACGTTAGGAATATTGTAGCGTTTCAGGATTTGGGAGAATCAGATGTTATTGGTTTAGATTCGCCTCCTGCTGGATTTGTTAACGTAGGAGCCAACCAACCTCCAAATAACCCTAATAACGATTTTAACCCCACTAACATTGGCGGTGCAGGTTCACAATTAACCCAAGCGGTTAGAGATATCACAACGGTTGAACAAGGTATTTTACCTACTGCAAATGAAGGGTTTGATTTTGGAAAACTCGAAAACGCCAAAAAACTGATTCAAGGGTCAGATTATACCTTAAATGCACAATTAGGATATATTTCGTTAAATCAAAGATTGTTGAATGATGAAGTCCTTGCAGTGGCATTTCAATATACCATTGGAGGTACAGTGTACCAAGTTGGTGAGTTTGCCAATGGTGGTGTAGAAGCAACAGGCGTTAGTACAGATCAAGGCACAGGCAATCAAATTGTAAGCAATAACAATTTAGTCTTAAAAATGCTAAAAAGTGCCATTACCAATGTGGATGAACCTATTTGGGATTTGATGATGAAAAACGTTTATGATACGGGGGCGTTTCAATTAAGTCCTGAAGATTTTAAACTCAATATTTTTTATACAGAAACGTCACCTTTAAATTATATTTCCCCAGTAGAGGGCACTTCTTTTCCAACGTTTAACAACAATACCCCTTTTGATCCAGCAGACGATGGAAACATTATAGACACACCATTAATCAGGTTGTTTCATCTGGATCGGCTCAATTACAATAATGACCCACAAGAAAACGGTGATGGTTTTTTTGATTTTGTACCCGGTTTAACGGTTCTGACCCAAAACGGTAAAATTATTTTTACAAAAGTTGAGCCCTTTGGACGTTACTTATTTGATATTTTGGATAATGATAAGAATCCCAATAATAATGCTGCCGAATATGAAGCAGAAACATATTCCAACCCAAACCAAGAAAAATATGTATACGATATACTCTATAAAAAAACAAAAACTGCGGCTTTAAATGAAAGCGAAAAAAACAAATTTCAAATTAAGGGGCGGTTTAAATCTGCAGGCGGCGATGGAATTTCTGTTGGAGCCTTTAATGTTCCAAGGGGGTCTGTAAAAGTTACTGCGGGAGGGCGAGTGCTGGTGGAAGGCATCGACTATACCGTTAATTACCAATTGGGACGCGTGCAAATTTTGGATGAAGCCTTAAAAGCGTCTAATACACCTATAAATGTTTCCGTAGAAAACAATGCTGTATTTGGTCAACAAACCAGAAGGTTTTCAGGGGTTAATATAGAACATCAGTTTAACGAAAACTTTGTTTTAGGTGGAACTTTTCTCAACCTAAACGAGCGGCCGATTACCCAAAAAGCAAATTATAACAGTGAACCCATAAACAATACTATTTTTGGACTGAATGGTAATTTTTCTACTGAGGTTCCTTTTCTAACACGGCTGGTAAATAAACTTCCAAATATTGATACCGATGTGCCTTCAAATTTATCAATTAGAGGAGAATTTGCTTATTTGGCACCAGGTGCTCCAAAGGGTTCTAATTTTAATAATGAAGCGACAGTATATGTAGATGACTTTGAAGGGACTCAAGGTGCCATTGAATTGATAACACCCCAATCTTGGGTGTTGTCCAGTAGACCAAGAACGGTCAATAATGTCAATGAGGACGACCCTGTTAATAGACCAGGTATCCAAAATGGATATGGTCGGGCATTTTTAAACTGGTATACCGTAGATCCCATATTTTACAGCAGCCAACGACCAAATGGCATGTCGGATGAGGATGTGTCAAATCTTTATACCAGACGTGTATTTATAGATGAAATATTCCCCGAAAGGGATATTGTTCAAGGCCAATCAACGGTTATAAACACTTTGGATTTGGTTTATTACCCAACAGAGCGCGGGCCTTATAATTTTGATCCCGCAACTGCAAACGGTACAATTAACAACCCAACACAAGCATGGGCTGGTATTATGAGACAAATAACCTCCACAGATTTTGAACAAGCCAATGTGGAGTATATCGAGTTTTGGCTTCAGGATCCTTTTTTGGATAATCCATCAAATCCAGGAGGAGAATTAAATATTAATTTGGGAAATATTTCTGAAGACATTTTGAAGGATGGAAAAAAGATGTATGAAAATGGACTGCCAGAAAATGGGGATATTAGCACGCTTAAGCCAGTAACAGCCTATAATACCGTGGTTCCTAAAAATCAATCTTTGGTTTATACATTTTCAACCTTAGGTCAAGAGCGTCTTAATCAAGACGTGGGTTTTGATGGTTATAATGATGCTGAAGAAATCGCACAATTTGGTGCTAATTTTGGTGAAGATCCTTCAAAAGACAACTATACCTATTTCTTAAACGCCGAAGGAAACATCTTCGAACGCTATAAAAAATATAACGGATCAGAAGGTAACTCTCCAGACACGTTCTCCCAAACCAATCGTGGTGCTGCGCCTCAACCCGATGTGGAGGATATCAATAGAGATAATACCATGAACACTATTGATAGTTATTATGAATACAAAATCAACATTACACCCAACACTTTAAATGAAAACAATGTCCAGATTAACGACATAAAAACTAGAAACGTGGTATTGCCTAACGGGCAAACTCGGGAAGTAAAATGGTATCAATTTAGAATTCCAATATCAGAGTCTCCATATCGAAAAGCTATAGGAGGAATTACCGATATTAGATCTATGCGTTTTGCAAGATTGTACCTTAATGGGTTTTCTCAAAATACCGTATTGCGTTTTGCAACTCTAGACTTGGTGCGAAGCGATTGGAGGCGTTTTACTTTAGATTTAGATCAAGACCCCAATAACAATAGTGCCAATGCCGAATTAAATGTGGGTGTTGTTGGCCTTCAAGAAAACGAAGGGAACTATGTTTTACCTCCAGGAGTAGAGTTGGAAAAATTAAACAACAACAACAATATCATTAGGCAAAATGAGCAATCCTTGGTTCTGGAGGTTTGCGAATTGGAGCCAAAAGATTCTAAAGGGGTGTTTAAAAACATTAATATAGATATGCGCCAATATAAAAAATTGCGCATGTTTATGCACGCCCAAGCAGGAAAAACTGGAAGTCTTGGCCCAGGTGAATTGGTTGGGTTTATCCGTATGGGTAACGATTTGACCCAAAACTTTTACCAAATTGAGTTGCCTTTGGATGTTAAAGCTGGATCCTCCCGTGAAGACGTTTGGCCAAACGAAATAAATTTAGATTTAGATGTACTTCAGGAAATCAAATCTTTGGGAATCATCAATGGGTCTTTGGCCAATGCCACACCATTGTATTACGATGTCACACCGGATGGTCCTGTGCCAGTAAACGAGTTTGACCCTCAAACTATCGGGCAGCAACGGGTTGCTATAAAAGGAAATCCCAATTTTGGGGATGTCAGGGTTTTAATGGTAGGGGTTAAAAATCCTGGGGCTGGTAATATACCCATGAATCAATGTGGTGAAATTTGGTATAATGAATTGCGCTTGTCAGATATGGACAACCAAGGTGGTTGGGCTGCTATAGCCAGCGTTGATACCAATATTGCTGACTTTGCCAACATTAGTGCTACCGGTAGAAAGAGCACCACAGGGTTTGGCTCTCTAGAGCAACGCCCCAATGAAAGAAGCAGGGAAGATGTAAAACAATATGATGTGGTGACCAATGTCAATCTCGGTCAGTTGTTACCAAAAAAATGGGGCATCCAAATTCCATTTAATTATGCTCAAAGTGAAGAGTCTATTACTCCTGAATACGATGAGTTTTATCAGGATATTAAGCTTCAAACACAGTTGGATAATTCATCTAATAAAGATTCTATTCTGTCGGTCAATGAAAATTACACCAAACGCAAAAGCATTAATTTCATAGGCGTCAAAAAGCAGCGTACAGGAGAATCGAAACCACATTTTTATGATGTCGAAAATTTCACTTTCAATTTTTCACATAATAAAGTAACACACAGAGATTTTGAAATAGAGAGGGCATTAGATCAAAATGTAAGGGCAGGAGTAAACTATAATTATAGTTTTAACCCAATAGTGGTTGAGCCCTTTATTAAAAATGATTCATTATTTACTGGTAAGTATTGGAAGATTTTAAAGGATTTCAATTTTAACCTGATGCCAACGAGTTTCTCTTTTAATTCAGATATTATTAGACAGTTTAGTAAGCAAAAATTCAGGGAAGTTGATTTAACAGGAAACAATATTGGACTTGAAGAGCTCTTCAGAAGGAATTATAATTTCAATACCCAATACGCCATCAATTACAATATAACCAAGGCTTTGAGCCTAAGCTTTAATGCGGCAAATACCAATATTGTTAGAAATTATTTTATAGACGATCGAATTAATGGCAGACAGGATCCCAATCTTGATGTTTGGGATGGATTCTTTGATCTTGGTGATCCAAACATTCAAAATCAACAGTTACAAGTAAATTATGAGATCCCGTTGTATAAAATACCAACCTTTAATTTCTTGAGGGCCACCTACTCGTACACAGGAGATTTTCAATGGCAGAAGGGATCGGACTTAAATGCCAACCTCCCATTCACTCAAAAAGATGGTTCGGTACGAACTTATAATTTAGGCAACTCGATACAAAATGCCAATACGCATACTATAAATTCTACCATAAATATGGAGAATCTTTATAGATATGTAGGTCTTGTAAAAAAACCAACCAGAGGAAGAGGCGTTGTGGATAGAAGGAGGCTTCCTGGACCTACACTTGATAAGGATGGTAAAATAGTTACTAATTCTAATCAAGCTCAAGAGAAAAAAACTACTGGAGCAGGAACAAAGATTTTCAATTCTGCTATTGATTTATTGACCAGCGTGAAGCGAATTCAAATAAATTATACCGAAAACAACGGAACATTTTTACCAGGCTATTTAAGAACCCCAGGATTTATTGGAACCTTAAAACCAACGTTTGGATATACTTTTGGAAGCCAAAGTGATATAAGAGATATGGTAGCGCGGAATGGTTGGTTAACAGTATATCCAGATTTCAACCAACAATATACTGAAGTCACCAATCGTATTTTAGACCTTTCAGCAAATTTGGAGTTGATCAGTGATTTAAAAATTGATTTAACAGGTACTAGAGCTTATTCTCAAAATATGTCGGAGAGTTTTAATGCCATCGATTCTAATGGTGACGGCTACAGCGATGTTTATAACTCATTGATACGGAATTCTTTTGGAAATTTCAATATTTCAACTGTTTTGATCAAAACAGCCTTTAGCAAAAGTGATGAAACACAATCTGGGGTATTCAATGATTTCAGGGCAAATCGTTTAATCATAGCAAATAGACTTGCTACAGATCATTATGGCAGCACCAGTTTCCCAACAGATACTGAAGGTTACCCCGTTGGTTTTGGTAAAAATAATCAAGCGGTACTGCTTCCAGCATTTTTATCGGCCTATTCGGGGCAAAGTGCCGACAAAGTCAAGCTCTCTGCGTTTAGGGACATTCCAATTCCGAATTGGCAGTTAAGGTATACGGGCTTTATGAAATTTAAATGGTTCAAAGATAAGTTCAAGCGCTTTTCTGTCACACATGGTTATCGATCCAGTTATACGATTAATCAATTCAGGACCAATTTAGATTATGATTCTAACAATCCCGAGGTATTGGATCAAGGTGGTAATTTTAAAAACGAAACCTTGTACAGTAACATCAATTTACAAGAACAATTTAGCCCTTTGGTACGATTGGATTTTGAAATGAAAAACTCGGTTAAAATTTTGGCAGAAGTCAAGAAAGATAGAGTTTTATCCCTGAGTTTTGATAATAATTTGCTCACAGAAATCCAAGGGAAAGAGTATATAATCGGCTTAGGTTATAGAATAAAAGACGTTAGAATACGCTCAAAAATAGCAGGTCCGAACCAAATTGTTAAGAGTGATTTAAACATGAAAGCCGATGTTTCTGTTAGAGACAATAAAACCATCATCCGGTATTTGGATTTAGAAAACAATCAAGTCACCTCGGGTCAGACCATTTGGGGAATCAAATATTCAGCTGATTATGCCTTTAGTAAAAACTTGACGGGAATATTTTATTTTGACTACTCTTTTTCAGAATATGCCATATCAACTGCGTTCCCACAAACCACAATTCGATCTGGATTTACATTAAGGTATAATTTTGGAAATTAAGTATTGTTAGTAAGCATTTAAAAAATTACATTTGTCACATTATAAATTTTAGTATAAAAGATGAACATTCCAACTGATTTAAAATACACAAAAGACCACGAATGGGTAAAAGTTGAAGGCGATACGGCTACCGTAGGGATTACTGATTTTGCCCAAAGCGAATTAGGTGATATTGTTTACGTAGAAGTAGAAACCGTTGACGAAACATTTGAAGCTGAAGAAATTTTCGGAACCGTTGAAGCGGTTAAAACAGTATCCGATTTATTTTTACCAGTGTCAGGTGAAATCATTGCGTTTAATACGGTGTTGGAAGACGAACCTGAAAAAGTAAACACCGATCCTTACGGGGAAGGTTGGATGATAAAAATTAAATGTTCTGATCTATCTCAGATTGACAATCTTTTATCAGCGGAAGATTACAAAACTTTAATTGGTGGCTAAACATTGGGCCTTAATTTTACTGCTCACTTATCTTTTTTTATTAACAGGGGTTAGCCTTATCAAACTAGCTGAGCTCCCAACCTTAGGATCCTCGTTTGATGATAAGATATTTCATGTTTTATCGCATGCGTTACTAACGGTTTTGTGTTTTAATTATTTCAAAAAAACTAGAGTTTCCAAGCCTATAATGCTATCTGCTTTTTTTCCTATTTTTTACGGAATTATAATTGAAGGACTTCAGGGCATAACATCTAATTTAAGGACAGCTGATGGTTATGATATCTTGGCTAATGTTTTAGGAACGATTTTTGCTATTTTAATAATAAGTATTCTAATAAAAGTGAAGTTAAAATAAAACAAACCCTTGCTTTTTTAACATTTTATTGGTTAATTTAGCATCTTTAAACTTTATAAACTCATGGAACCGAAAAAAAATACAAAGGCGGATGTAAGTAGAAACAGTTCAATTTACTTTGCGGTAGGGCTTGCATTAATGTTAGCGGTAACGTATTTAACTATAAATTATAAGACTTATGATAAGTCTAATATAGATATTGGGCAGTTAAATTTAGATCAAGAATTGGAGGAGGAAATTCCAATTACTGAACAAATTCAGACTCCACCACCACCACCACCACCACCTGCAGCTCCAGAAGTTATTGAAGTGGTTGAAGATGAAGAGGACGTAAAAGAAACCGTAATTGAATCCACAGAGACAAATCAAGAAGAAGAAATAGCCAAAGTAGAAGATATTGCAGTAGCAGAAGTGGAAGAAGATATTGAGGTTCCGTTTTCAGTTATTGAAAATGTGCCTGTTTTCCCAGGTTGTGAAAATGAAAAAGGAAACAATGCTAAAAAACAATGCATGTCTGATAAAATAGCAGATTTTGTAAACAAAAAATTTAATACAGATTTAGCTGGTGATTTAGGATTATCTGGAAGACAACGTATCAATGTGATTTTTAAAATTGATAAAAACGGTGATATTACAGGAATTCGATCTAGAGCACCACATCCAGCACTAGAAAAAGAAGCTGCCAGAGTAATTGGATTATTGCCAAAAATGAAACCGGGAAAACAACGCGGTAAATCGGTGATTGTTCCGTATTCTCTACCAATTATTTTCGTAGTACAAGACTAATTCAAAATAACATAAAGTTAAAAATCCCGTTCAAAACGAATTGAACGGGATTTTTGTTTTGGTATGTTTATTGTGATTTTACCATAATATTAACATGTTAAATTTAAATATTATGGAATCTTTTAACGAATCACATAACAGTGCTGGTCAGAGCTCTGTAAATGTAAAAAACACACAAAAGCATGATGTAAATTTACCAAAAAACGCAATGCTCTACCTTCAATTGGGGTTAATTATCTGCCTGTTTGCTGTTTATGGACTTCTTGAAATGAAGTTTGAAACTAAAAATTTTGTAATAGTGCAACCACCACAAATAGATAATACTGGTGAAATAGACATTAAAAATTTTAAAGTATATCAAGAAGAGCCCAAAGCGGTTGAACCTATTAAAAATGTTCAGAAACTAGGGACTACAAATCCAGTAATTAAACCTGATGATTTTAATGGAATGGAGATCAATAAGGTTATAATATCGGAACCTCAAACTACAAACCTTCCTATTGATCCCGGAAGTATTAAAATTAATAAAGTTATTGAAGATATTCCTGTTCCTTGGAATGCCTTAGAAAAGGTGCCAATTTATCCAGGTTGCGAGTCGGCCAAAACCAATGATAAACGAAAAAAATGTATGTCAGAAAAAATTACGGAACTCATCCAAAAAAGATTCAACACCAGTTAGCAATGGAATTAGGATTGTCGGGAGTTCAAAAAATAGATGTCGAATTTAAAATTGATAAAACAGGGACTGTAACCGATATTAAAACTAGAGCCCCATTTTCACAATTAGAAAATGAGGCACAAAGAATCGTAAAAAAAATACCGATCATGAAACCAGGCATGCAACGGGATCAACCCGTATCGGTATTATATTATTTTCCTATTATTTTTAAAGTTCAATAGATAAGGGAATACTTTACCAAAAATGACCGTTATCAATCTATGATAACGGTTTTTCTTATTTGCATTTTGAAAAAAATGGTATCTTTCAGAAATCAAATGGTTATGACGATCATCTTATGAAGAAATTCTTACTGATTTTTATTGTATTTTCAAATTACATTACTTTTTCTCAAAATGTTGAGACCTACGAAAAACCACCTGTTTTTCCAGAATGCGAGTCACAAGCTATCGAAAATTTAAAATCGTGTTTCAATAACAAGCTCAATCAGTATATTTTTGAAAACTTTAAAGTACCTGACCTAGTTGGTGAAAGTAATTATAAAGGCAATATAAAAATACTTTTTGAAGTAGATAAAGAAGGTATGATACATGTAATATATGTTGACGCCATCTATGAAGAATTAAAGACAGAAACCAAACGTGTTTTTGGAACATTACCAAAAATTACTCCTGGTACTTATAACGGAAGGCCTATTTATTTTCAATACACTCTTACTGTCAAAATCCCTTTGATAGATCCAAGTGTGTTGAACAGTGCTCTTGAATCTGAACTGGCTGAAAAAAAAGCAATCGATTTAAATGCAACCCTGTCTAGCGAATTTGATAGCATAAATAAAACATTGGTTCCCTACCAGAATTTAGAGTATAAAAGCCAGTTGAATATTCCATTTACCCATACCTATTATGCGAGATTTGACCAACAAATGAACGCTTTAGGAACTAATAGCCACACGGCTTCGAAACCTTTTATGTATGATGAGGTCGCAGCGTATTATGATTTTGATGCCGAAAAGCGAGCTTTAAAAAAGGATTCTAAAGACTGGTTGGCAAGAAAATTATGGAATGAGCATTTGGTTGAGGTGCAGGGTAAGGATTACTGGTTTACTATTGACCCCATTTTTGATTTACAGGTTGGAAAAGATACCGATGCCGATTTTAATACCACGTTTAACAATACTAGAGGAATTTATGTGCAAGGTGGTTTGGGTAAACATTTGAGTTTTGCAACTTCGGTTTATGAAAGCCAAGGGCGTTTTGCACAATATTATAATGACTATGCAGAAAGCTTAAAAGCTTTTGGTCCTGATCCAGCCATTATCCCTGGTCGTGGCATAGCAAAACGTTTTAAAGAGGATGCTTATGATTATCCTGTTGCAGAAGCCTATTTATCGTACTCGCCCGCAAAATTTATCAATATTCAATTTGGGCATGGTAAAAACTTTATAGGTGATGGTTATCGTTCTTTATTGCAAAGTGATGTTTCAAGCCCCTACCCATTTTTAAAGTTGACTACTAAATTCTGGAAAATAAAATACACCAATACGTGGATGTGGTTAAAGGATGTTAGCCCTGAAGTAACAGTTGATGGTGCCTTTTTGACCAAGTACATGGCCAATCATTATTTAAGTTGGAATGTTTCAAAACGCTTGAATATTGGGTTGTTCGAATCGGTTATTTGGGCAGACACCAACAACAGAGGTTTCGACTTTAATTACATCAATCCACTCATTTTTTATAGAGCCATTGAGTTTGAAACTGGTCAGGGTTCTGGAAATGCCATTGTGGGTGCCTCAGCAAAATACAAATGGAACAATACCGTCAATTTATATGGGCAATTTATATTGGATGAATTTTCATTTAATGATATTAAGGGCGGTAACAAAAGTTGGAAAAACAAATTTGGATATCAATTGGGCGTAAAATATTATAATGCCTTTAATGTTGAAAATTTATTGCTTCAGTTTGAATACAATAGGGTGCGTCCTTACACCTATTCCCATAACACTATTGTGCTAGATTATGGTCACAGTAATCAGCCTATGGCACATCTTTGGGGTGCCAATTTTAGCGAAGCCATTATTATTGGTCGTTACAATTACAAACGTTGGTTCGCCGATGCTAAATTAATTTTTGGTGTTAGAGGATTTGATTTTAACGATGGAACAGATAACTTTAGCTATGGAGGTGATATTTATAGAAATTATAACGATAGACCTTTTGATACGGGCGTTAAAGTTGGGCAGGGAATAAAAACCAATACCATTAATGCCGAATTGCAAGCAGGTTATATTATTAATCCAGTGAGTAACTTAAAATTATTTACCAATATTAGTTTTAGAAACTTTAGCCCTAATGCCACTACTGCAACTACGTTTAAAAGCAATACAACCTGGTTTAATTTAGGAATCAAAACCGATTTGTTCAATTGGTATTATGATTTCTAGATTTAGTTTTTTAGACTCTTATAAAACGTTCGGCGTATTTTTTCAGAAGAAATAAAACTCCAGCTATACCCTAAATCGTCATACGTTTTGGTTAAAGAGGTATTAGCCGCGACCTCATCTTCAGTTTTTCCTTTATTGATTTCAGCCAAGACTTTTGTTTTAAGGGTTTCGAGCATGGTCAAAAACGTTTTGTACTCTGCTTTATTGGAGGACTTTCCATGGCCGGGAATAATTTTAGTGGAATCATTTATTACACTTAAACCCTGTTTGACGGCTTCAATATAACCATTCACACTTCCGCCAGAATTCAAATCTATAAAAGGATACATGGCGTTAAAATACACATCGCCGGTATGTAATATGTTGCCTTCGTTAAAGTATAACATGGCATCACCATCAGTGTGAGCGTGATCAACATGAAATACAGACACTTTTTCACTATTAATATACAAACTCAATTTATCGTTAAACGTGATAATAGGCAATCCGTCATTTTCGTCAGAATTGTTATCCTGATTATCCATTTCTAAATGATGCCTGACATTATCATGGGCTATGATGGTTGCTCCTAGTTTGTGCATATGGGCATTTCCACCCGTGTGGTCACCGTGGTGGTGTGTGTTCACCAGAAACTTAAGGCTTTTATCGGTCAATGCTTTAATTGCCGCTTCAATTTTAGGTGCTAAAGGCGCATATTGATTGTCAATAACAAATACACCATCATCACCTATAGAAACTCCAATATTTCCGCCAGCTCCCACTAGCATATAAACATGGTCTGAAAGCTTAATAGTTTCAATGGTTACGTCATCTAGACTCTGAGCCTTGACGGGTTCTAATATAAAAAAACATAAGATCAATAATAATGAAAGGCTAGATTTCATAATGGTTTAGTTTTTAAGAAAGTCAACTAAAGATACTAAAACATTTGGTGACTGAAAAAAATATGAATTTACTTTTATTAAGCGTTGGTCATAACCAATTTTCAAAGTATCTTTGCATCCTCAAACAAGACTATATAATTTTCAAGTATTGCGTATTCAAAACTCTTCGATATCAATAGCTTCGATAATTTCGGATTTCAAAGAAATTACCAAGATAAGACTTTCCGTGAGTGTTGTTTTCTCATCCATTGCTGGGTACTTAATTGGGGTGGATACTGTAAGTGTATTTACACTCATATTATTGGCTTTTGGAGGTTATTTTATGGTTGGAGCTTCCAACGCTTTCAATCAAATCATTGAGAAAGATTTGGATGCTTTAATGGACCGCACCAAAAACAGGCCAATTCCAACAGGACGAATGTCTGTTAACACAGCTTTTACTATTGCCACCATATTTACTATTTTAGGGGTTGCCATTTTGTATGTTATCAATCCAAGAACGGCAATGTATGGTGCCATTTCAATTTTTTTATACACCTGTGCTTATACGCCGTTAAAAACGAAAACACCATTAGCTGTGTTTGTGGGTGCCATTCCAGGCGCTATTCCTTTTATGCTTGGTTGGGTAGCTGCAAGAAATGACTTTGGAATTGAAGCTGGAACTTTGTTTGCCATACAATTTCTTTGGCAGTTTCCACATTTTTGGGCGATTGGCTGGTTTTTATTTGATGATTACAAAAAGGCAGGCATTTTTATGTTGCCAACAGGAAAACAAGATAAAGGTACCGCAGTTCAAGTTATTACCTACACGGTTTGGACTATTTTGGCCTCTATTATACCGGCATTTGGATTTACTGGAGATTTATCCTTATCTATTGTGGCGGCTGTAATTGTGTTTGGCCTTGGACTGTTTATGTTATATTACGCACTAGAGTTATTTAAAAAACGAACTGAAAAATCTGCTAGACAATTGATGTTAGCCAGTGTAAGCTATATTACAGTGATGCAGATTGTATATATTGTAGATAAATTTATATAATATTATGGATTTAACCGAAGGAACTTTTGAAGAAAAAAATAGCAGGGCAAAAAAAATGATGCTTTGGTTTGGCATTGGCTCATTGATTATGTCCTTTGCGGGCTTGGTAAGTGCCGTTATTGTAAGTAGTTCACGACCAGATTGGTTAAAGGAATTTCAACTACCAGATGCGTTTATCATCAGTACGATTATTATAATTTTGAGCAGCATAAGCTTGGTGCTTGCAAAAAAAGCTCTAAGAGCCAATGATAGGCAAAAAACATCATTATGGCTATTAGTTACTCTTACGCTAGGTATTGTTTTTATTTGCAGTCAATTTTTTGGGTTTGGACAAATTATTCAATTGGGTTATAATTTTACCGGACCAACTGGCAATGTCACCATGAGCTTTATTTATATCATAGCGGTTGTACATATTGCGCATGTTGTAGCAGGGTTGATTTCTTTAATAGTAGTAATATATAATCATTTTAAACAACGGTACACAGCCTCTCAAATGCTAGGATTTGAACTATCAGCAACGTTTTGGCATTTTGTAGACGGACTTTGGTTGTTCCTCTTTTTGTTTTTATATTTCTTTAGATAGATAAAATGATTATTTTTGTGAAACTTTTTAAATTAAACGCTTAATATGAATACTACAGTTGAAAATACTGGATCAGAAAACAAGGTTTGGGGAGGTGGAGAAAGCCCTCTTAATGTGAGTTATGGCAAAATGATGATGTGGTTTTTCATCGTTTCTGATGCATTAACGTTTTCTGGATTTTTGGCCGCTTATGGTTTTTCTAGATTCAAATTTATAGGCTCATGGCCAATTGCTGACGAGGTGTTTACACACGTACCTTTTTTACATGGGCAAGAACACCCCATGATTTATGTTGCGTTTATGACCTTCGTTTTAATTATGTCGTCTGTTACCATGGTGCTTGCTGTTGATGCTGGACATCACTTAAATAAGGCCAAAGTGACAATATACATGCTCTTGACTATTTTTGGAGGTTTAATATTTGTGGGTTCTCAAGCTTGGGAATGGGCAACTTTTATCAAAGGAGATTATGGAGCGGTACAAACCAAAGGTGGAAGTATTTTACAGTTTGGTGAATATAAAACTATTGATGGCAATGAGGTTTTTAAAAGAGTTGCCATAAGAGATTTTGCGGCTACCATAGCTCATGAGCGTGAACAACTAGATCGAAAAAAAGGAACTTGGTATATGTCTGAAGGTTCACTTCCACCATTTACTATAGAAGAAGTAACTAAAGGATTGGAAGCACATCCCAATGTATTGATTAGAACAGAACAACTAAACGAGCATGGACATAAAACGGTTCTTTCTAGGGACGAATCAATAAAACAATTAAAAAATAATGGAAAACTGGTTGTTGAAGGAGCCAATTTGCATGTAAATGAATACGGAGCGCCCCTTTTTGCTAACTTCTTTTTCTTTATTACTGGGTTTCATGGTTTCCACGTATTTTCTGGAGTCGTCATCAATTGTATCATTTTCTTTAATGTGATTTTGGGGACTTACGAAAAGCGCAAAAGTTATGAGATGGTTGAAAAGGTGGGACTGTATTGGCACTTTGTAGATTTGGTTTGGGTATTTGTATTTACTTTCTTTTACCTGGTTTAACATTAAGATAATTTTTTTAAAATGGCACACACGCATCAATTACAAATATTAAGAGGTTTGATTAAGTTTAAAAACGTGACCCAAAAAATTTGGGGCGTTTTGATCTTATTGTCCATCATTACGACAGTCGAAGTGGTTTTAGGTATCTACAAGCCAGAGTCACTTATGGTAAAGTTTGTGGGTATGAAAATTCTTAACTGGATCTTCATCATCTTAACACTAGCAAAAGCTTATTATATTACATGGGACTTTATGCACATGAGAGACGAAAAAGCCAGTTTAAGACGTATGGTAGTTTGGACTGGAGTATTCTTAATTTGTTATCTAATTTTCATCCTTTTACAAGAAGGAGCTTATATTGATGATGTTTTTCTAAATGCGAGAATAAAACACGGTTTTTAACACCATTCTAGAAGTTAAACATATGTAAAAGGTAGTTTATTAAACTACCTTTTTTTATTTTTGCAATGTGAAAAAAAATCAAGTCAAACGGAATCTAATACTAGGAATTTTATTTTTACTTCCTGTAGCTTTTCTGTTGTTTTTGTACCCTTCAACCCATAATTATAACCCCCTCGATATCGTTAACCAAAACGTTTCAGATCTCGACGGGTTTACTTCTCAAAACAATGAACCTATTATTTTAAAGGATCATATTACCGTACTTGGTTTTTTAGGAACTAACCCTTTGGAACACACAATAGCGGCTTCTAATATAAAAGAATTGATTTACAATAAGTTTAAAGGGTTCAAACAGTTTCAGACAGTTTATGTACTGCCAGACGGTACTCAAGAAGAGGTTGAAAAATTACAAAAAGAAGTGAACAGTTATGATGAAGTCAAGTATTGGCATTATGTTTTTGGACAGCCCGATGATATTCAAAATTTATATAACCGGCTGAAGAGCGATTCTAGCTTGAAATTGGACCTATCAACAGATGAGGTTTTTATTATTGACAAGGATTTAAGTCAAAGAGGACGACTTGATGATCGGAAAAAAAAGGAAATGAAAGCAGACCAACCTAATCGTCCGCTATATTCATATAATTGTATAGATGTTGGAACCATAAAAAATAAGATGAGCGACGACATGAGGATTTTATTTACCGAATACAGACAAAAACGAAAAGGAAATTTTGACTCTGCGCAACGCAGAGCCAATGAAATTAACCAAGAAGATGAGTAAACAAACTAATTATTCGTACGTAGGAATCGCGTTTATCATTCTAGTTTTTGGAATTATTTTTGTTCCAAGAATTGTAGACCGAATCAAAAACCATGATATAATCAGAAACGAGAGTAGAAGTGATCAAGTTAAGGGTCAAAAATTTGATTCTGATTTAGAATATCTAATAGTTAATGGCGAACGTAAAAAAGGTCCAGAATTTAGTTTTACAGATCAAAATGGAAAAACCATTACTAATAAAAACTATTATGGAAAAGTTTATGTAGCAGAATTCTTTTTCACTACTTGTCCTTCAATTTGCCCAAAGATGAATAAAAATTTGGTTCAAATACAAAATGCGTTTGAAGGGTTTGAAAACTTTGGAGTAGCTTCATTTACTATCAACCCCGCTTATGATACCCCAGAAGTTTTAAAAGATTATGCCAATCGTTATGGGATTACAAACCCAAATTGGCACTTGATGACGGGAGATCAAGACGAGATTTATGATTTAGCGAACAAAGGATTTCCACTCTATGTAGCCGAAGACGATGAAATCGAAGGTGGTTTTGAGCATTCAGGTCATTTTGCTCTCATAGATAAAGAAGGCTTTATGCGTTCAAGGGTTGTAAATGGTAATCCTTTAATTTTTTATTACGGCATCGCTTCAGAAGAAGAGCAAGCAGATGATGAAGGCCAATCTCAGGAAATTACTATGCTAAAAGAAGACATTGCTAAATTGCTTAAGGAATAATGAAAGACCAAGGTTTAAATCCTGAAAAAAAGTACAACAAATGGATTGTTATCCTGTCCATAACTATTCCGTTAGTTGTTGCACTTTTATTTGGAATTAATTTTCGCGATTTAGGATTTGATGTAAAACCTTTAACAATTCTCCCTCCAATTTATGCCACCATTAATGGATTTACAGCAGTTATATTATTGATTGCGTTTTGGGCCATAAAAAACAAACATATTGTGCTACATGAAAATTTAATGACCACAGCAATTGGTTGTTCGGCTGCTTTTCTAGTCTTGTATATGGCCTATCACATGACAAGTGACTCCACTAAATTTGGAGGAGAAGGCGCCATAAAATACGTCTACTATTTTGTTTTAATAACTCATATATTACTGTCAATTATTATTATACCTTTTGTGTTAATAACCTACGTAAGAGCCATTACAAGTGATTTTGTGCGACATAAAAAAATAGCCAAATTTACGTTTCCAATGTGGTTGTATGTGGCGGTATCGGGGGTTTTGGTATATGTAATGATTTCACCTTATTATTAGAAATATGAAACCAAAAGTTATCTTTATTATTTGCGTAATGCTCTTTTCTCTTAGAGCTAGTGCGCAATGTGCCATGTGCCGCGCTGTATTAGAAACTGAAGAGGGGCAATTAGCCGCAGAAGGGGTCAACAATGGAATTATGTTTTTAATGTCCATTCCCTACTTATTGGTTGCGGGAATTGGATTTATGATTTATTGGAAATTTCTTAGAGCTAAGAAAACAAATTAAAGTTTTTCGGCAGTTATCTGTAACATTTTTTTATCTGAAAGGTCTTACACAAGTTAAGAACTATTTGTAGACTTGTATTTTTTGATTTTGTATGTAACAATTTTAGATCTAAATAGACTTATTATTTGATTATGAAAAAAACCATCTTCTTCTTTTTTACTTTATTAGCTGTTAATGTTTTTGCTCAAAATAAAAAATGGACATTGAAAGACTGTGTCGATTACGCCTTGGAGCATAATATTTCCATCAAGCAAAGCGAATTGGATTTAACCCAATCTGAAATTAATAAAAAAGATGCCATAGGCAATTTTTTGCCAACTTTAAATGGATCAACATCACACTCATGGAGTATTGGTTTGGGGCAAGACCCTGTTACATTTAATGCGGTCAATTCTACAACCAAAAACCTATCATTCGGGGTAGGTTCTAGTTTAAACATATATAATGGTTTAAGAGACATGAGGGAATTGCATCGCTCGAATTTACAAATATTGGCTTCACAGTATCGATTGGATAATATGAAGGACAATATTTCACTTTTTGTAGCAAATTCATTTCTTCAAATACTATTCAATAAAGAGCAGCTTAAAGTTTTAATAGGGCAACAAGAGGTTTCAAACCAAGAATATCTGCGTACAAAAGATTTAGTTGATGCAGGCGCCTTACCAAAAGGCGATTTATTGGAGATACAAGCTACTTTGGCGGGTCAAGAGCAACAGGTAGTCAAAGCTGAAAACGCCATCTTAATTTCAAAAATTCAATTGGCCCAGCTCTTATTGATACCAGATTATCAAGCCTTTGATATTGTCGATGTAGACTATCAAGTGCCACCTTCAGTTATTATGAACGAATCGCCAGAAACTATTGTAGATAAGGCTAAAGAAACGCGATATGATATTAAAATTGCGGAAACTAACACTGAAATTGCTAAAGATAATTTAAAAATTGCCAGAGGAGCTTTACAGCCAACGCTATCAGGTTCTTATAACTTTGGCTCCAATTATTTTACCTCACAACTATTTGATACCCCAGACTTTGAGACCCAGATATCAGACAATAAAAGCCATAATTTTTCCTTGCGATTAAACATTCCAATTTTTAATGGATTCGCTTCCAGTAATAATGTAAAACGAAACGAAGTGAATTATGAGCGTTCTAAAAACGCCTTAGAACAGGCTAAATTAGACATGGAAACATCGGTTTATCAAGCTTATAACGACACAAAAGGAGCTTTAAAAGCGTATGAAGCAGCTCAAAAATCTTTACTAGCAAGAGAAGAAGCGTTTAACTATGCCAGAGAACGTTACAACGTTGGCCTTTTAAATGCCTTTGATTTCAATCAATCTCAAAACCGATTTGAAGCGGCTCAAAGTGAAGTGATAAGAACTAAATACGATTATATATTTAAACTTAAAGTATTGGAGTTTTATTTTGGAATCCCAATTATTGATATAAATTAATTGCTATGAGTAAGAAAAAATTAATCATCATTGTTTCAATAATTGTAGTCCTTCTTATTGTTTTAATTGGAGGAAAAAAAGCAGGATGGTTTGGAAAACAAGGTAACTTCAAGGAAGTTGATATTAAAAAAGTAACACTTGTCGATATTGTTGAAACGGTTTCGGCAACAGGAAAAATACAGCCCGAAGTTGAGGTCAAACTATCAAGTGAGGTGTCAGGGGAAATTATTGAGCTTCCCATTGTTGAAGGACAACAGGTTAAAAAAGGAGATTTGTTGGTTAGGGTAAACCCAGATATTTACCAATCCAGTTTAAACCGTTCACAGGCAACACTTCAAAATGTAAAAGCTGGCTTAGAACAAGCTGAAGCTACTTTGAAGGAAGCCCAATCTAGCTATGATAGAAATAAGAATTTATTCGAGAAGGGTGTGATTTCAAAAGCAGATTGGGATAAATCCATTGCATCTATTGAAACGGCGCAGGCCTCTAGAAATTCGGCCTTTTATAGTGTTAAAAGCGCGGGTGCCACAGTCAAGGAAGCTTCCGATAACTTAAACAGGACTACAATCTACGCCCCAATGAGTGGTACTATTTCATTATTGAATGTTGAAGTTGGCGAACGTGTAGTTGGGACTCAGCAAATGGCCGGAACCGAAATTTTAAGAGTGGCTAACCTTAATAATATGGAAGTAGAAGTGGATGTTAATGAGAACGACATTGTTAAGGTCCAGATTGGAGACTCCACAATAGTAGAAGTCGATGCCTATCTAAAAAAGGAATTTAAAGGTATTGTTACTGAAATTGCCAATTCGGCAGCGGGAGCTTTAACTGCAGATCAGGTCACAAATTTTAAAGTAAAAGTTAGAATTTTAGAAGAATCCTATAAAGATTTAATGGAAGGAAAACCAGAATACTTTTCACCTTTTAGGCCGGGAATGACGGCAACTGTTGATATTATTACGAACAAAAAAATAAAAGCCATTGCGGTTCCAATTAGCGCCATAGTCATAAAATCTGATACGACTTCGACAAAAAAACCTATGGTTGACAATATTGAAACAAAAACGGAGGCTGTTGAAAATGAGGAAAAATATGAATGTGTCTTTGTGAAAAATAATGATGAAGCCAAATTAAGGGTTGTAAAAACGGGCATTCAGGATGACACTAATATTGAAATAGTATCTGGGCTTAAAGAAGGTGACGAAATTATTACAGGACCATATAGTATAGTTTCTAAAACCTTAAAATCTGGAGACAAGATTGAGGTAAAATCAGATAAAAAAGCCCCTGATGAGGCATCAGACAATTAAATAAATCTAATTTATATTTTGGCACTATTACTTAATATAGAAACTTCTACAACTAATTGCTCAGTCTCTCTTTCCAAAAAAGGGGAGACTTTAATTATAAAAGAAGATTATAGCACAAAATTCTCACATGCTGAGTTTTTGCATGTGTTTATTGATGAGATTGTTAAATCTGCAAATATTAATCGTTTGGACCTTGATGCCATTGCAGTGAGCAAAGGCCCGGGGTCTTATACAGGCTTGCGTATTGGAGTTTCAGCTGCAAAAGGATTATGTTATTCATTGGATAAACCTCTAATAGCGGTGTCAACTCTTGAATCGTTATCACATCAAATCAAAATAGATAACGGGGTTATTGTACCCATGCTGGACGCTAGACGTATGGAAGTATATTCAGCTATTTTTGATGCCAATCATCATCAAATACGAGCAACACAGGCTCAAATATTAGAAGATGGCGCTTTTTTAGAATACCTAGATAAAGGTAAAGTTTACTTTATAGGGACTGGTGTTGAAAAAACGAAAACGCTAATTCAGCATAAGAACGCTATTTTTATTGAGCATAAATTACCCTCTGCTAATGAAATGGGAAAGCTGGCTTACGATAGCTACAAAAAAAATGCTTTTGAAAATGTGGCTTACTTTGAGCCTTTTTATCTAAAAGATTTTATCAATTTAAAATAACTTGCCTTAGTCTTGCTTTGAAATATGAACGCGATGTGGATAAGGAATTTCAATGCCTGCTGCATCTAAAGCTTCTTTTGTGCTTTCCATAATTTCAAAATATACCGTCCAATAATCTTCTGTTTTCACCCAAGGACGCACATTAAAATTTATAGAGCTGTCGGCTAATTCGCTTAAAGTGACTATTGGAGCCGGTTCTTTTAAAACTTTAGGGTGCGATGTTAATTGGTTCATTAGCAATTCCTTCGTTTGCTTGATATTAGAATCATATGCTACACCAAAAACAAAATCAATTCGTCGCGTATCATGGCTTGTAAAATTGGTGATATTGCCATTTGATAGAATGCCGTTTGGTATGATAATTTCCTTGTTGTCTGGTGATTTTAATTTTGTAGTGAAAATCTCGATCTCTTTTACAGTCCCTAATAGACCTTGTGCCTGAATTGTATCGCCAACTTTAAAAGGTTTAAAAAGCATAATTAATATACCTCCAGCAAAGTTGGCCAAAGAGCCTTGAAGCGCTAATCCCACCGCTAAACCTGCTGCCGCTAGAATGGCCGCAAAAGATGTTGTTTCTACACCAACTGTACCTAAAACGACTACGATTAATATAATTTTAAAGGTCCAACGTAAAAGGTTTAACAAAAACTTTTTTAAGCTAATATCATAAACGCCTTTTTCTAAAGCCTTACTAACACCCTTTAAAACTAATTTTAAGACCCATAATCCTATAATCCATATCACTAAGGCCATTAAAAGTTTAGGACCATAAATGAAAATTAAATCATATCCTGTATCTAACCATTTTTGCATATCCATATTATATTTTTAAAATTGATTCAAGTTAATAATAATCAAGAAAAACTAAAATTCGAAAAATTTTAAGTGTCTAATCTGTAATAAGACTTAAAGCTTTATCAACTTCAGAAACAGGTAATTTGCAAGCGTTATTGACACATACGTAGATTAAGGTTTTATCATCGACATATCTATTGACCAAAAGCGGTAAATTACTTTCTGCTGTATGTCCAGCTAAGATTTTATTTGGGAGATATTTAGAGTTTAATTCAGAGATTTTATTGAATACATCAGTCCCAACAACGGCAACTTCATAAAACGGATACACATAATTTAGCATCAAATCCAACCAATTGGAATATCCAGGGCCATACTCTTGAATTTGTGGTTTTATATTATTAAGCATAGTCATTACTGTTTTTGAATAATGCTCATTATCAAAATAGTGTGCTAACTTAAATAAATTTTTTGCCATTATGGAATTGCTTGCAGGAATGACATTGTCGCTATATTCTATAGTTCTGGAAACTAAATTGGCATCTTCATCTGAAGTGAAATAAAAGAGTTTGCTGGTGTCATCCTGAAAATGATCAAACGTATAATTAGCCAAATCTCTTGCTGTAAATAACCATTTGTCATCTAAAGTTTGTTCATACAAATCCAAAAACGCTTCAATTGTCGTAGCATAATCTTCTAAATAGCCATTAATGGTACTTTTTCCATTTTTATAACTATGATATAAGCCTCCATCTTCACGATGTTGATTACTCATTATGAACTCTGCATTTTTTACGGCTACATCTAAATAGTGTTTGTTGCCAAAAGCCTTATAAGCATCAACATAACCAGTAAGCATCAAGGCATTCCATGAGGTCAAAGTTTTATCATCCAATCTAGGTTTGGGTCTTGTATTGCGAAGATTGGATAAGGTTTGTTTCCAATCTTTTTTCTTCTTTGCCAATTCATCTGGAGAGAGATTGTATTTTTTTAAAATGGTTTCATCATCATCTTTTCTAATCAACACATAATTATTGTGCTCCCATAAGCCATAATTATTGATGTTATAATAGTCGGAAAATAAGTCGAAATCCTTTTTTAAGATCAATTTTAAGTCTTCTTTTTGCCAAACATAATAGGCGCCTTCTTCTAATTTGCCTTTGCTATTTTCGCTATCAGCATCGTATGAAGAATAAAAAGCACCGTTGTCGGTCATCATTTCACGTTCTATAAAAGCCAAAGTCTCAAATACGATATCTTGGTATAATGGATTCTTAGAGTTGCTATAAGCATCACTATATAAACTTATAAGCTGGGCATTGTCGTACAGCATTTTTTCAAAATGTGGAACGTGCCATACTGGATCTACAGAATATCTTGAAAAGCCACCGCCTATTTGATCGTAGACTCCTCCATAAGCCATTTTCGTCAACGTTAAATTGACAAACTCCATTAGCTTTTCGTCTTTATTTTGATGGGCATATCGAAGCAAAAAATGGTAATTGTTAGGCATCATAAATTTTGGTGACCTGTTCAACCCTCCACTGCGATGGTCAAATTGTTTAGACCATTTTTTTACAGATGTTTCAATAAAATCTTTTGTAAAAACTGGAGCTTCGGAATTTAAGGCTACAATGGACATAGATTTTATCCCATGCTCAAGTTTATCGGCATATTCGTGAAGCTTTTCGGGGTTTTCCTTGTATAATTTAGAGATTTGGGTTAATGCGCTTATCCACTGTTCCTTCTTAAAATATGTACCACCCCAAACAGGTCGTCCATCAGGTAAGGCAATCACATTCATGGGCCAACCTCCACTACCTGTCATAAGCTGTACAGCATTCATGTAAACCTGATCCACATCGGGGCGTTCCTCACGGTCTACCTTAATGTTTATAAAATTATCGTTCATCACTTGCGCCACAAGACTATCTTCAAAACTTTCATGTTCCATTACATGACACCAATGGCATGCTGCATAGCCCACGCTGATCAGCATAAGCTTTTGACTTGTTTTGGCTTTGTTTAAAGATTTAGGATTCCAGGCGTTCCAGTTTACAGGATTATGTGCATGTTGTAAAAGATAGGGGCTTGTTTCGTGAATAAGATCGTTGGTAAATGGATACGTCATAGGTGTTGGATTTTGACCTTTACAGCTTAATAGGGTGAAGCAAAATAATAAAGTAATAAAACGCATATGTCAAAGTTAAGGAATTAAACAGGTAAGCGTGTACGAAATCCTAGTTTTAGGATCTAACCATTTAAGGCTTCTACAAAACTCACTTTGCCTGGAAGCATTTCCTTAAGCATATTTTCTATACCACTTTTTAAGGTATAAGTAGATGAGGGACATCCACTACATGCTCCTTGAAGGATCACGTTTACGGTTTTTGTTTGACCATCATAAGATTTGAATTGTATGTTACCACCGTCACTTGCCACTGCAGGTCTTACATATTCATCAAGAATAGTGACGATTTCTTTGGAGGTCTCATCAAGTGCTTCAAAATTTTGATCGTGTTGCAAGTTTGTTTTTTGCAAAATGGCTGATGCATCTTCTGTCACAATAGTTTTAGAATCTTCGATATAATTTCTAATGAATTCTCTAAGCTCTAAAGTCACATCATCCCAATCTACGGAACCATCTTTTGTTATAGACACAAAATTTTCATCAAAAAACACATTTTTAACAAAAGGAAATTGAAATAACTCTGTGGCAAAAGGTGAATATTTTGAACCCTCTAATGAAGTAAACTCATAAGTAGCAGTCACTATTTTTTTATTGGCAACAAATTTCATAGCCAAAGGGTTAGGAGTGCTTTCGGCATAAATCGTAACTGGTGCTTTTTTTTCAGGAGAAGCATAAGTTATGACTATTCCACCATCATTTAGATAAGACTCGATTTGTTCGGATACTTCATCTTGTACATCGACCCATTCCAACATATCATAGCGTTCAATGGCAATAAAATTACTAGAGATATAAACCTTTTTCACAAAAGGTAAATAAAACAATTGTTGCGCAATTGGCGAGGCCTTTGTGTCGTCGATTGAATCAAATTCAAAACTTTCATGATCGGTCAAAAAATGATTAGTCTCAAATTTAATTATGGTGGGGTTGTTAGTTTGTTTGATCGAAACTTTATACGTTTTCATCTTAAAAATTTATACAAAAATAGTAAAACAAATATGGATTGCATACGGTTTTGGAGTTATACATTTCATAAAACTTAATGTAAAATACTTTGAGTGAAGTTTTTAAATGACAGTTGTTTAGGCTGTCAGTTTTCCATGAGCTTAGAGTTTGACAATAAAGCCATTATTTTAGGATGAAATAATTAGTGAACCATTAAAATGGTTAGATTTTCAAGGTACAACATAAGTTTGGGCTCTATATCTGATTAAATATGAGTATCCCAATGATTTTAAGGCATTAAGTGAATATAAAATTTATATATTTGGAATGCTCTATTAGAATATGGCAATAAATTGAAACTTGTAATAAAAGCGGCTAATACCCGTTACCTTGTAAAGATACTACTGCATGAATTTGAAAGTATATTATGTATTAGCAATTTTGGGATTCGTTACTCAAATAGGAAATACTCAAGAGGGCTTACCTATATATTCAGATTATTTAACCGACAATTATTACCTGATCCATCCTTCTATGGCTGGCGTTGCTAATTGTGCCAAAGTCAGATTAACTTCTCGCAAGCAATGGTTTGGACAAGACGAAGCACCAAGTCTACAAACCTTAAGCATCAATAGTAGAATTGGGGAATCCTCTTCGGCAATTGGTGGAATTGTTTATGCTGATAAAAACGGATATCATTCAAACACGGGGGCGTATCTAACCTATGCTCACCATTTGATGTTTTCGCGAAATGAAATAGATTTAAATATGTTGTCATTTGGCTTAAGCTTTGGATTTATTCAATATAAATTGGATGAAACCTCATTTTTAGCGGATGGATTTGACCCAATTATTGCTGGTATCGAACAGAGTGCAACTAATTTTAACGTTGATTTTGGGTTTTCATATCATTTCATTGATTTTTATGCCCATGCCACTATCAAAAATCTTATTAAAAATGATGGAATCAATTTTAACGAACAGGGATTGAGTTATGATAATTTAAGGACCTATTTACTTTCTGTCGGGAATGTATTTCATAAATTAGGAAGCGAATGGAGCTACGAACCCTCCTTGTTGTTTATGTATAGAGATGCAACAACAGAATCGTCATTTGATATTAATGCCAAAGTATATAAAGACATGGATTTTGGTAAACTTTGGGGAGGAATATCTTATAGGCGTAGTTTGGATGGAGCTGAGTTTTTAAATGGTTCAGGAGTAAGCAGCCAAAAGCTTCAGTATTTTACGCCCTTTATTGGAGTTGATTACAATAATTTTACTTTTGCATATACCTATTCTTATCAAGCCAATTCGGTGGTATTTAACAATGGGGGCTTTCATCAAATCACCCTTGGTTACAACTTTAATTGTAGAAGGAAAAAATACGAATGCCACTGTCCTGCAATCAATTAAATGTTGTTTTTTTGAATAGAGAGGTGTTTATGACAATCATTTTGTACGAATATATATTATTTGCTTCAGAAAAAAACTAGACCAAAGAGAAACAACTTAACGAATTAAAAAGTCACTTTAATACATGCCAATCATAAAACCTGTAAACGGAAAAGCTCCTCAAATACCAAAAGATTGCTTTATCGCAGAAAACGCAACTATAGTAGGAGACGTCACCATGGGAAACCAATGTAGCATATGGTTTAATGCGGTCATTAGGGGCGATGTGCATTATATAAAAATGGGGAATAAGGTGAATGTACAAGATGGGGCGGTAATTCATGCCACCTACCAAAAATCACCGACCAATATAGGCAACAATGTCTCCATTGGTCACAATGCGATTGTGCATGGTTGCACTATTCATGACAATGTATTGATAGGCATGGGAAGTATTGTAATGGATAACTGCGTGGTTGAAAGCAATTGCATTATCGCAGCAGGAGCAGTGCTAACACAAAACACTAGGGTAGAAGCTGGAAGTATCTATGCTGGCGTACCAGCAAAAAGGGTTAAAGACGTTAGCAAGGAGATGATTTCAGGTGAAATAGATAGGATTGCCAATAATTATGTAAAGTATTCCAGTTGGTTTAAAGATTAAAAATCTAAGTGTTCTGCCTTATAATTTCCTCCTAATAGATTGGTCATGACTTCAGGGTTGCCATTTGTATAAAAGCAGGTTTTTGCAGTGGTCTTTTGAAGATTCAATACGTTATGTTGTTCCAAAATAGCTTTGGTTTGTCTCGCTACTGCCTCTCCAGAATCTATAATTTTCACATGTTTGGGCAACAATTCCAACAACAGAGGAACGAGATATGGATAATGGGTACAACCTAAAACTAAATAATCAATTTGGGCATCAATCATAGGTTGCAGATAAGTTTTGAGGAGCGTTTTCATACCTTCAGAATTCAAATCCCCTTGTTCAATTAATTCTACCAGACCTTCCCCAACTTGCTCAATAACGTTTATCCCACTACCGTATAGATTGGTGGTTTTATGAAATAATTCACTAGAGAGTGTTCCCTTGGTAGCCAATATTCCAACTGCTTTTGTTTGCGTGTTAAGAGCAGCTGGTTTAATAGCAGGTTCGATACCTATAAATGGAATTGCGTAGTTTTTACGTAAGGTTTTGATGGCATTAGTGGTTGCCGTATTACAAGCTACAACAATGAGTTTACAGCCTTTTTCAATAAGTAATTCGGTGTTTTTAATGCTTAAATTGGTAATTTCAGATTTGGTCCTGTTTCCGTATGGGGCATTTTTGCTGTCTGCCAAATAAATGGTATGTTCATTTGGCAACAGGAAATGAATTTCTTTCCAAATGGATGTTCCCCCGACACCAGAATCAAATATACCTATTGGTTTTGTGCTCATGTTACAAAAATAGAAAAGCCACTTATGTTAAGTGGCTTTTTTAATTCTTTTTATTTGGCAATAGTATTAAATTCCCAATTCTTTTTTAACATCAGGCAATAAATCTTTACCATGAGCGACCAACACTCCTGAACCTTCAACAGAGTTTAAAACATATTCAAAGCCTTGTGCTTTAGCCACTTTATCAATAGCTGTTTTAGCTTTATCAAAAATTGGTTTTAAAAGACCTTCTTCTTTAGTTTTTAAATCTTGTTGTGCTTGTCCTTGGTATTGACGTATGCTCTCTTGTATAGACTGTACTTCTTGAGCTCTAGTTTGATTTTCTTCTTCTGTTTTAGTATCAACTTCAGCTTGATATTTTTTAATTTTAGTATCCAGCTCGGTAGCCATTGATCTAATCTCAGCTTCGTAAGTCTTTTGAAGCTTATCGAGCTCAGCTTGAGCAGATTTCATTTCTGGCATTGCAGCAATTAAATCATTTGTGTTGATATGTGCTATTTTACTTTGAGCACTTGAAAAACTGGTGCTTCCTATAAAAAGTATTGCTGCAAATAAAAGGGTTTTAAATTGTTTCATTTTTAAAAATAGGATTACGTGTTTAATTATTAATTGATTTTAGTTATTATTATCAGGAATAGAATCTGTTTTTTTATTCTGTTCTTCACGTTCTTTTTTGGCTTTTTCTCTTTCAGCCAATATTTTTTGTCGTCTTTCTTCGAGTTCTTTTTTTCTGTTTTCTCGGTCTTTTAATTTTTCTTGCCTTTTTTCCTCTGCTAGCTCTGCAGCCGATTTACCCGCTTCAGATGTTGCTTGACTTGTTGAGGTACTATCATTTTCTTTGGTTGTACCGTCTCTTTCAGCTTTGGCTTTGGCTCTATCGTCTAATATTTTTTGTCTTCTTGCGTCTGCTGCTGCCGTCAAGGAGTCTCGTTTAGCTTGTTGTAATGCTCTGCGTTCTTCAACAACTTGTTCTCGCTCTGCCTTTTTTTCTTCAATTGCTTTTTGGCGTGCCTCTAACTCTTCATTTATTTCCGGAACGACCTCTTCGTCTGCAAGAGCTTTACGTTCTGCTTTTGACTGGGCTTGCGTGCGTTTTGCGGTTCTTGATATGGCTCTAATGACTTCATCACTTATATCAAATCGCTCTGCTGAATACAACATCACAACATCTGCCGCTTTATCAAATACAAAGTCATAATTTCTGCTTTTTGCCATGTCCTGAACTGCTGCAAAAATTTGATCTTGAATGGGCTGAATCAATTGCTTTTTTTGAACCATTAAATCACCGTTAGGTCCAAATCTTTTTTGCTGATAGTCTAAAATTTCAGCTTCTTCAAAATTGATATCTTCAAGACGTTCATCATAAAGCTCTTTAGTAAGCAAAACACGCTCGCTATTTAATTGCTTCTTTTTTGTATCAACTTCAATTAAGCGTTGTTCTATTTCTTTTTTCCACTGTTGAACTTTAACCTCCAATTGTGAGGTTGCTTCTTGATATTCTGGAACGTTTTGTAAAATATACTCGGTATCTATATAACCAATTCTAACACCCCTTTGCGCATTGGAAACAAAGCCCAAGAGACCAATTAATGTCATTAAAAAAAGAACTTTTGTATGTTTCATCTGTTTTTAATTTATAATTTACTGATGTTATTTATAAACTTTAAATGACAGATTTTAAATCTGATTCCGTCACTAGTGTTATCATTCTCCAAATTAACGAAATATATTCTGAAAAATTTTAACACTCGTATAAAATCATTGGATAGTTAATAGAAAATATCGTGCCAAAATTAAAATTGTTGACCAATAATAAAATGTGTTTCCCAACCATTTTTCGTGGTTTCCCCAGGAAGTGCATCAAAACCATAGCCAAAATCAATACCCAACAATCCAAAAGCAGGCATAAAGATTCGTATTCCAAATCCAGCCGAACGATTGAGGTTAAAAGGATTGTAATCTCTAAAATTATCAAACGAAGCACCGCCTTCCATAAATGTTAGTCCATAAATTTTAGCCTGTTGTCCAAGGGTTATTGGGTATCTAAGTTCCAATGAAAATTTATTGTATATAGTACCTCCATCTTGAGACGATAAGGATTGGTTTGGATAACCACGTAATTGTATAACTTCCCTTCCGTCCAAAGAGTAATTGCCTAAGCCGTCACCTCCAAGGAAAAAACGCTCAAAAGGAATGATGCCTCGATCGTTATTATAAGCTCCTAAAAAACCAAATTCGAGTCCAGATTTGATTACGAGTTTGTCTACAATTTTAGTGTACCAATCGCCTTTAAATTTTATTTTATAAAACTCTAGCCATTTGTAACGTTCTTGGTCAATTTCTCCAATTCTCGCAAAATCATTTGTTTTGCTTGGGTCAAGACTTGCGCGTTCCTCTTTTAAGGCTTTGTAATCGGTATTATTGAATAAAGAATAAGGAGCTGATAGTTTTGCGGATATTGAAAAACTTGAACCGCCTTCAGGATAAATTGGGTCGGTGTAAAGGTTATTTCTACTTAATCCAATGGTATAAGCCAAGTTGTTTGAAGAGCCATTACCGAATGTAAACAATCCAGTATTGTAATTTTTTAAATCGTAATGTTGAAAACTAACAGCCTGCGACAAGGTAAAATAGTCATCGGGCTCACGTAAACGCTTAGCTAATCCAACGGAAATTCCTGTAATATTAAAGTGCTTGCTTTTATCGGCGTTTCGAGTTAGTGGATTATATAAAAACTGTTTGGTATGAGAAATTGAGGTTGATAATTGTGTTGGTCGTTTACCGCCTAACCAAGGTTCGGCAAATGAAAAACTATAGGTTTGAAAAAATCGGCTGGCTTGTAAACGCAATGCCAAACTTTGTCCGTCGCCCATTGGGATGGGTTTATAAGCTTCTTTATTAAAGAGGTCTTTAATGGCAAAATTACTAAATGACAAACCAAGGGTGCCTATAAAACCACCACCACCATAGCCACCTTGAAGCTCTATTTGGCTTGCTCCACGTTCAACAACCGAATAATTAATATCAACGGTCCCATCATTTGGATTCGGGTTTTTAATGTCTGGAGTGAGTTGCTGTGCATCAAAAAAGCCAAGTTGCCCCAACTCCCTAATGGTTCTAATCACATCACTTTTACTGTACAATTTACCAGGTTTTGTTCTTAGTTCCCTATAAATGACACGGTCATTTGTTTTATCATTTCCAGTTACAGACACATTGTTAAAATAGGCAGGCTTACCTTCAGAAATTCGGATCTCCATATCAATAACATTGCCATCTGCACTTACTTCCACTGGATTTATGGTTGAGAATAAATACCCGTTGTTTTGATAGAGATTGGTAATGTCTATTGCATCAGGTTTTGAATCATCGGCAAGTCGTTTTTTTAGTTCAACCCCGTTATAAGTCGAACCTTCCTTAATTCTTAAAATACTATGTAAGTAGTTATCTGTATAAACACTATTTCCAACAAAAGAAATTTTACCAAATTTGTATTGTTCTCCTTCTTCTAAATTAATATTTAAAGAGACAGTTTTATCGTCATGTTTTATAATCGTGTCAGAAATGATGCGGGCATCCCGATATCCGTTTTCTTTATATTTATCCACGACGCTTACGAGATCTTCTTTAAAATCGGCGCTGATATATTTTGATCGTTTTAATATTCGGATTGGATTTTTTTGTTTGGTTTTTTTCATCACTTTCCTCAACTTTTTGTCTGAAAGTATGTCGTTACCATTAAAAGTGATCTTATCAATTTTTACTTTGTCTCCTTTATCTATAAACACCAACATATTCACTCTACTTTTTTGAATAGAGTCAATAACCTCAGTGGTGTTAATAGTGACTTTGGTGTTGAGAAAGCCCTCTTTTTTGTATTTATTGGAAAGGTAATTTCGTGTTGTAGTGATTAAATTTTCGGTAACTTTAGCGCCCTTATCAAGTTTGTTTTCTTTAATAATAGCATCAACTTTTGATTTTTTTACACCTTGAATTTTTACCTCATTAAGTTCTGGTGAGTCAATAAGATTAATTTCAAGATAGGCAGTGTCCAATTCTACTTTTGTAAGAAAGATATCGATACTGCTAAATAAATTTGATTTCCATAATTTTTTTAGGGCATTACTTATTTCTTCGCCAGGGATGATAATGGTTTCTCCTTTCTTTAACCCTGAATAGGCTATGACTGTTTGAGAGCTAAAACTGGTATCGCCTGTAACGGTAATATCACCTATAGTGTAAGGTTTACCGGTATTGAAATCAAGGTTTTGTGCTGTGGCTACACTCGAAAAAATGAGGGCAATTAAAATGAGTAATGAATTAGTATAGGTTCTCAAAAATATATTTTTAGCTGAGTTGTTCACTTGTTTTTCCAAATCGTCTTTCTCTTTGTTGATAGCTGATCAAAGCTTCGTATAAGTTATTTTTTTTGAAATCAGGCCAAAAGGTATCTGTAAAATACAATTCGGCATAAGCAATTTGCCATAACAGAAAATTACTTATTCTTTGTTCTCCACTCGTTCTAATTAACAAATCGACGTCTGGTAATTTTCGCGTGTAAAGATGCTTATTTATAATTGATTCGTCAATATTTTCGACAGAAATTATATTATTTTTAACTTTATGGGCTAATTCTTTTATAACCGATATTAGTTCTTCCCTAGACCCATAACTTAAGGCTAATGTTAAGGTCATCCTTGAATTATCTTTGGTTTTTTCAATAACTTCAAATAATTCTTTGTAGGCTTTTTTGGGTAAATCTTCCAAACACCCAATGGCTGAAAGTTTAATGTTATTATCCTGAAGAGTCTTGATTTCTTTTTTAAGGGACGTCACCAAAAGATTCATGAGAGTTTGTACTTCTTTTTTTGGTCTTTTCCAATTTTCGGTTGAAAATGCATAAAGAGTAAGACACTTTATGCCAAGTTCTGCACTGGCTTCAACAATGTCTCGTACCGATTTGCTGCCCTTTTCATGGCCAAAAATTCTGAGCATTCCTTTTTGCTTTGCCCATCTCCCATTGCCATCCATAATAATGGCTAGATGATTTGGTAATTTGGCAATATCGATTTGGTCTTTTAAGGTCATTTAAAAATTACAATAGCAAGGTTTTTCACCAAAAGTATAGGTAATCGTAAACCCAGAAAATACGTACCAATCATTACTGTTTGTGTTTCCAAAACTAAATTGTTGTCTATATGTTGCATCTGGAACGCTGCCGTCCAACTCATCTGAAAACGTATACCGAACTCCAATCTCTAGACCTAATATAAAACTATTGGAGACCGTGGTTTTAAAACCTAATACCATAGGTATGCCAAAGGCCCAACTCGTTGTATCTTCAGAAGTATAAACACCGCTTGCATCAAAAAAATAATTATCATGATTGGCCATACTTAAGCCAGTATATAAATAGGGCGTTGATTTTCTAGCGCCATCATGTAAGTTGAAATCCAAAAAAGTAAATTCCATACCTGCTGAAATTTCTAATAAACTATTATCAAAACTGTATCCTCGTTTCATGCGTCTTGGGTCATCAGATTTTGAATCTTGTCCTTCAATATTTGTATATATTAAAGATACTCTAAGCGAATGTCTTGGACTTCTGTTCCATTTAAAAACACCGCCAAAAGCAGTTTGATTGGGGGAAATATAATTTGTGGCACCTACGTCACCAATAAAATTACTGCCACCAACAAACACCCCGACTTCATAGATTTGTGATTGACCTGATTGTGTAAAAAACATACTTAATAAAAACAGGAATAAATACCTCATAAATTTTTAAAAGTTTGCAAATATAATAAATAAGATTAGCCTATAATAATTTGAAACAAATAGTATTACAGATAAACAAAATTTATAGGGTTTTATTGTTTAATTGCGTTTATCTTCTCCCCAGAGCAATTTTTTGCGAAGCGTGTCTATAAAGCTTTCATTTATGAGCTCGACCATTTTTATTTTAAATG
Organism: Flavobacteriaceae bacterium LMO-SS05; assembly: GCA_051814705.1. Lineage (GTDB taxonomy): Bacteria > Bacteroidota > Bacteroidia > Flavobacteriales > Flavobacteriaceae > Geojedonia. Next base: position 263,139 of record JBPWQW010000001.1, on the reverse strand, counting down.
AAGCTTTTTTAATGGTTATTATTGTGGCGTTATGAAGGGTTGCAATTCTGGAATCCAAAGACATTAAATAATGTGCCTCACGACCTTCAACTTTAAGCTTAATTTCGGTGTCATTAGGTATAACAAGTGGTCTTGCATTTAGATTATGAGGCGCTATGGGGGTGAGCACAAAACTATCTGCATTTGGAGTGATCACTGGTCCACCACAACTTAATGAATAACCCGTTGATCCAGTTGGCGTTGATACAATTAGGCCGTCGGCCCAATACGAGGTTAAATATTCGTCATTTAAATGGGTTTCAACCTTAATCATCGCCGAAGTATTCTTTCTGCTTACCGCAATTTCGTTTAATGCAAAATTTAATGTGCTGATGTCCTTGTTTTCAGGATTGGTTTCAACACTTAATAGGGTTCGTTCCGAAATTTTGAAGTTTCCATTTAAAATATGATTGACAGCACCTTCTATTTCATCGGTTTGAATAGTAGATAAAAACCCTAAACGCCCTGTATTTATACCTACAATTGGTATTAGCAGATCCTTTACAAAGGTTATAGCCCTTAAAATAGTGCCGTCGCCACCTATACTAATAAGTAAGTCAAATGTTTGATCAAGAGTTTTAAATGTTTTAAAAGCATGATAGGTTTCAGCAGAACCCTTCCCTTTTTTTATATCGTTAAAAAACTCATTTTCTATACTTACATCTACCTTTTTATGCAATAATAGGTCAAGTAAAGTATGGATACTCTTTCGGGTATTATTATTATAGGATTGACCATAAATGGCTAGCTTCATTTCTTAAATGTTAAGGTATTTTTTAAGGTACTCCGATCGTTCTTTTAGGCTTTCCACATAGGTGTCCTGCTCATGCCCTAAAATAATATTGTAACTGTATCTTCTAAAGGATTGAATGACATCATTTAATCCAGTATTGCCAATTTTAAGGGTGATTTGTATCAGGTCACTTTCAACTTTTGAAACAAAAGTTCCTAAAATTTTACCATTATTGGACTCAACAATCTGGCTAATTTCACTAAAAGAATAATCTTGAATTCCTTTTTCGATAATGAGAATGCTGCCTGGTTCGGCAAAAAAAGGCGTTTCACTAAATAAACTGATGATGTCATTAAGTTCATAATACCCCAAATAGGTATTATGTTCATTTAGAACGGGCATGATATTACACGAGTTTTTAGCAAAAGTTTCTAAAACATCTAACCAATTGGTGGTGTTTCTGACATAAAAGCCTTCAAAAGCGTAATTACAGTCTTTTATTATCAAGTCGCTTTCAAAACAATGGGCATCGTTTTCAGAAATGCAGCCTAAATAAACGCCATCATTTTCAACAGGAATGTGAGAATAGGTAAGCTCATTAAAAAGCAGTTTTAAATCACTGATTTTTGCTTGGATATTAATGGGTTTAATATCATTTATGATGTATTGTTGTAACCACATATAAGCTTAATTTCTAGTGCAAATTAATTAAAAATAACTACAAAATGCATGTTCTACTTTGTATTTTTGTCAACTAAAACAGATAGCATGACCAAGTTAAGTGTAAATATTAATAAGATAGCGACGTTGCGAAATTCTAGAGGGGGTGATACACCAAATCTCGTGCAGTTCGCCAAAGATGTACAACGTTTTGGTGCTGAAGGGGTAACCATTCACCCAAGACCCGACGAAAGGCATATTCGTTATCAAGATGTTTACGATTTGAAGCCAGTTGTGCATACCGAATACAATATTGAAGGCAACCCCATTCAAAAATTTATTGATATCGTTTTAGAAGTTAAGCCAACTCAAGTGACCTTGGTTCCTGATGCAGATGATGCCATTACATCAAATGCTGGTTGGGACACGATTAAACATAAAAGTTTTTTAGTCGAAGTCATTAAGGAGTTTCAAAAAAACGGTATCCGGACTTCCGTTTTTGTCGATCCCGTTTTAAAGCAGATTGAAGGCGCCAAGGAGACTGGCACAGATAGAATAGAACTGTACACTGAAGCTTTTGCCCATCAATATAATCTGGGAAACAAAACAGCAATTGCACCCTATACTCAATGTGCTGAATTAGCCAATACATTAGGGCTAGGGGTTAACGCGGGTCACGACTTGTCCTTGGACAATATCAAGTTTTTTAAAGATAATGTTCCTGGATTGTTGGAAGTGTCTATAGGTCATGCCTTAATTTCTGAAAGTTTGTATCTTGGAATTGAAAATGTGATTCAAATGTATTTATACAGGTTAGGATGATGCAATTGCACTCCAACATATTGGGCCAAGGAAAGCCATTTGTAATTCTTCACGGATTTTTGGGAACGGGTGATAACTGGAAAACACTAGGTTTAAAGTATAGTGAAGAAGGATTTCAAGTTCATTTAGTAGATCAACGAAACCATGGGCATAGCTTTCATCATAACGAGTTTAATTATGAAGTTTTGGTGGAAGATTTAAAGCGTTATTGCGAATCACATGATCTTAAAGATATCATCTTACTTGGCCATTCCATGGGCGGAAAAACCGCTATGCTCTTTGCAGCCAAATATCCCGATCTGGTTTCAAAACTCATTATTGCTGATATTGCTCCGCGATTTTACCCAATTCATCATGATGCCATTTTAGAAGGATTAGATAGTCTGGATTTTTCAATTGTCAAAAGTCGAGGTCAAGCCGATCAACAACTAAGCCGATTCGTGTCCGATTTTGGCACGCGGCAATTTTTGCTCAAAAATCTCTTCTGGAAAACCAAAGGGCAATTGGCTTTGCGCATGAATTTGGAAGTTTTAAAAGAAAATGTTTCTGAAATTGGAGAAGCTTTACCAACGCATTTAAAGTTTGAGAAGAACAGTCTGTTTTTACGTGGTGATCGATCAGAATATATAGCTTTAACAGACGAGGAGGGTATTAAAAGACAATTTCCAAAGGCGAAAATAGTAACCATCTCAAATGCTGGTCACTGGCTTCATGCTGAAAACCCCACTGATTTTTTTAAAGAAACCCTTGATTTTATTCGAAATTGATTATATTTCTTTTCTATTTTAAAACAATAGAACTAAAAAATCTAACAAAAAAGCTTAAACAATGAACCTGCTCTTCCGTATTTTACTCACTGCAATCGCTGTTTTGGTCTTGGCTAATTTTTTGCCTGGGGTTGGTGTAGAAAGTTTTACAACTGCAATTATTGTCGCTGCTGTTTTAGCCTTTCTAAATGCCATTTTAAAACCTATTTTAATTATCCTCACATTGCCAATAACCGTAATGACTTTGGGTCTATTTTTGTTGGTAATCAATGCTGGGATTATTTTATTGGCCGATAAATTTATTGGCGGATTTTCGGTAAGTAGCTTCTGGACGGCATTGCTATTTAGCATCCTTTTATCCCTATTACAGTCCATCCTTCATTCCTCATTAAAAGAAGAAAAAAAATAAGCTGAATTACAGCCTATTAAAAACTTTGTTGGGTATTAAAAATATTGTATTTTTGCCACCCAATTTTATAATGAAATAATGAATATTACAAGAGAAAACATTGACGCCTTAAATGCAGTTGTAAAGGTAGATATCGCTAAAGAAGATTATAGCGATAAAGTTGAAAAGATCCTTTTAGATTACCGTAAATCGGCTAATATACCGGGTTTTAGAAAAGGGCATGTACCAATGACCATGGTCAAAAAGCAATATGGTAAAGCGGTTCTAGTTGATGAGGTCAATAAGTTGTTGCAAGACGCCTTGAACAAATATCTCACTGAAGAAAAACTCGATGTTTTAGGAAATCCATTACCAAAACCACAGGATAATTTAGATTGGGATGCCGATCAATTTTCATTTGAGTTCGAATTGGGTCTGGCTCCAGAATTTGAGGTCAATTTGAAATCTAAAAAAGCGATTCTTCAATACAATATTGTTGCTGACGAAAAAATGCTGAAAAATCAAGTAGAGCATATTAGAAAGCAGTACGGTAAATTAGTGTCACAAGATGTTGTGGCTAAAGATTTCGAAATAACTGGCGATTTCGTAAACGAAGATAAAGGCATCAATAATTCGGCTACGCTTACGCTTGATAAATTAAAATCGAAAGCTGCCGAAAAAGCTATTATAGGTTCAAAAGTTGGGGATATCATAACTTTAAAAACAAAAGGCTTATTTAAGGATGATCACGATATTATGCACTTTTTAAAAGTATCTCATGATGACGCTCATGGTTTGGATATCGAGGTAGAGTTTACCATCAAAGAAATTAATAAAAGAGAATTGGCTGATCTAGACCAAGATTTGTTTGATAAATTGTTTGGAAAAGGAGTTGTGACTTCAGTTACTGAATTAAAGAAAAAAATTAAGGAAGATTCTGAAAAACAATTTACGCAACAGGCAGACCAAAAACTGTTAAATGATGTAACAGAATATTTGGTAGCTAACACTAAATTCGATTTGCCTTCTTCATTCTTACAAAAATGGATGCAGACTGCAGGCGAGGAGCAAATGGACGCGGATCAGGCAAAAGAAGAATATGAGAAATCTGAAAAAAGCATGCGTTATCAGTTGATTGAAGGTAAATTGATTGAAACTCATAAGCTTCAAGTGACCTTTGATGATTTGAAAGATCATGCCAAACAGATGATTAAAACACAAATGGCGCAATTTGGCCAAATGGATCCGGCAGATAAAGAGTTGGAAGATATTGCAGCTCGTATTTTGTCAAATAAAGATGAAGTAAAGCGTTTGTCTGAACAACTAATGAGTCAAAAATTATTGACTTTATATAAATCTGAAGCAAATCTTAAAGTCAAAGAAATTACCTATGACGACTTTGTTAAAGAATTCTATAGTTAATCGTTTACAGAATAAATCATTATATTTAGAGCGTAAAACAGAGTGGTTTTGCGCTCTTTTTTCATCAATTAATTAGTAATAAAAACATGGATTACGGAAAAGAATTTGAAAAATTCGCTATAAAAGATCAAGGCATCAACAGTATGTACTACAACAAAATTTTAAGTAGTATGTATCCTGTGGGTTTAACGCCAAATATCATTGAGGAGCGCCAAATGAATATTGCAATTTTTGACGTGTTTTCCCGTTTAATGATGGACAGAATCATCTTTATGGGCACCACAATAAATGATCAAGTCGCCAATATTATTCAGGCACAATTGCTGTTTTTAGAGAGCACAGACGCTTCTAAAGATATTCAAATATATATCAATTCTCCTGGCGGAGGTGTTTATGCTGGACTGGGAATTTATGACACTATGCAACTTATCAAGCCCGATGTAGCCACGATTTGTACTGGTATGGCAGCATCTATGGCGGCCGTATTGTTGTGTGCCGGAGAAAAAGGCAAACGCAGCGGCTTGACACACTCGCGAGTCATGATTCACCAACCTTTGGGTGGGGCGCAAGGTCAAGCTAGTGATATTGAAATTACAGCAAGAGAGATTATGACTTTAAAAGAAGAGTTGTATAAAATTATAAGTAAGCACACCGGTCAAGAATACGATAAAGTATATGAAGATAGTGACCGTGATTTCTGGATGAAAGCGGATAAAGCTTTAAAGTATGGTATGATTGACGAAGTTTTATCTCGTAATTAAGAAAATTTAAAAGCTTGGCTCTCATTTTTAGAGTAGTTGAGAAATCTCTATATCCAGAACAATTTAGTAATATTGTTCAACGATAAAGCACACAGTATCAAATTATTGATATTTAAATATTGAAATTTTTAAGATTTTATGGCAAAGGAAGAATTAGAATGTTCATTTTGTGGTAGGAAAAAGCCAGAAACCAATTTGTTGATTGCAGGTTTGGATGCCCATATATGTGATCGATGCATCGAACAGGCCCATGGGATAGTTTTGGAAGAATCTAAACAAACAGGAAATTCTGAACTTTCATCAGAATTAATGCTCAAAAAGCCACAACAAATAAAAGCATTTCTTGACGAATATATTATAGGTCAAGAATACAGTAAAAAAGTAATGTCTGTAGCCGTTTATAACCACTATAAACGTTTGTTACAACCCGCAGATGCTGATGATATTGAAATACAAAAGAGTAATATCATAATGGTGGGCCAAACAGGAACGGGTAAAACCTTAATGGCAAAAACCATTGCCAAAATGCTTAATGTGCCTTTGGCCATCGTCGATGCCACAGTACTTACTGAGGCAGGGTATGTAGGTGAAGACGTCGAGAGCATTTTAACACGGTTATTACAGGCTGCCGATTATAATCTTGAAAAAGCAGAAAAAGGGATCGTTTTTATTGATGAGATTGATAAGATTGCCAGAAAAAGTGATAACCCTTCAATCACACGAGATGTTTCAGGTGAAGGAGTGCAACAAGCCTTACTAAAGTTGTTAGAAGGAACTACAGTCAATGTGCCACCAAAAGGAGGGCGTAAACATCCCGATCAAAAGTTTATTGAGGTCAATACCGAACACATCTTGTTTTTTGCAGGAGGTGCTTTTGATGGAATTGAACGGTTTATCTCAAAACGCTTAAATATGGCGGCTATTGGGTATAAAGCGCCACATGAAGACACCATTGATGTGAATAATATGCTACAATATATTATTCCAAAGGATTTAAAGGATTTTGGATTGATACCAGAGATTATTGGGCGTTTACCAGTATTGACTTATATGGATCCGTTGGATGCCGATACCCTTCGCGCCATTTTAACCGAACCTAAAAATGCCATTATTAAACAATACAAAAAATTGTTTTCAATGGATCATGTCGATTTTACCATTACCGATGGTGCTTTGGATTTTATTGTTCAAAAAGCTATCGAGTATAAACTGGGAGCAAGAGGCTTGCGTTCACTTTGTGAAGAAATATTAACCGATGCCATGTTTGAGTTACCCAGTTCGGATGTCAAGAAATTGAATGTTACCAAATCCTATGCTGAAGATAAATTGACCAAAACGACCTTAAAGAAACTAAAGGCGGTTTCATAACATTTTAAACCCTAATCCAAATAAAAAACCACTCCAAAAGAGTGGTTTTTTATTTGGATTAATAATTAATACTGCAGATAAAGTCTTTATATAAGGGAATTATTTTTCATTAGTACAGTGTAAATATAACGGCAATTATTTTAATAATGCAACTCCATTTTTGACTTTTAGTTAAACCATAACTTATCTTCGTTATAATTAATGTTGAGGTCAATTTATTCGTTATAATGAAAGCTAAAGGCCTAGCTTAGTAATTTAGAAGAAGCAATTCATCCATATATTCGCGATTGTTGGAAAGCCTTGGGATTTTATGTTGCCCTCCAAGTTTGTTATGACGTTTTAACCAATCATAAAACAAATGTTTGCGTGCCACATGAATTTTAGGTTTAATTAGTGTCATGTCGTTATAACGTTTAGCTTCATAATCTGAATTTAAAGATTTTAGGGCCTCATCCAACAATTGATTGAATACATCCATATTTTTAGGTGGATTTTTAAATTCGATCAACCATTCATGGGCGCCTTTCTCTTTGCCTTTCATAAAAATTGGGGCAGCGGTATAATCCACAATTTTGGCATGGGTTTTTTGGCATACCTTTTTAAGGGCAGTTTCGGCATTCTCAATAATGAGCTCTTCCCCAAAAACATTAATATGGTGTTTGGTTCGTCCAGATACTTTTATTCTATAAGGATTAGTTGAAGTAAATCTAATGGTATCTCCAATTTTATAACGCCATAAGCCCGCATTTGTAGTAATAATTACTGCATAGTTAACATCAATCTCAACGTCGCTTAATGGGATTATTTTTTGTTTTGAGGTTCGGTAAGTATCCATTGGAATGAATTCGTAAAAAATACCGTAATCCAACATTAACAATAGCTCACTGGAATTGTTTTGGTCCTGTATGGCGAAAAACCCTTCGGAGGCATTATAAATTTCATAATACTTGAATGATTTTTTAGGCAAAATGGCTTTATACTGATCGGAATACGGGGTGAAACTCACACCGCCATGAAAATAGACTTCAAGATTTGGCCAAATATCAAATAAGTTAGTTTTTCCGGTGGTTTCCAAAACATTGTTAAGAAGCACCAGCATCCATGAAGGTACGCCTGCAAGACTTGTCACATTTTCGTTAATGGTTTCGTCAACAATCGCCTGCATTTTATGTTCCCAATCACTCATCAGCGATACCCTATTACTTGGCGTACTGCTAAATTCGGCCCAAAATGGCATATTGTCAATTAAGATGGCAGATAAATCCCCAAAAACAGTTCCGTTTTCCATGTACAATTCTTTGCTTCCGCCAAGGCGTAAGCTCTTACCATTAAATAATTGTGAGTCTTCATTATTGTTAAGGTACATACAGAGCAAATCTTTACTTGCAGCATAATGGCAATCTTCTAACGATTCTGTACTTACTGGAATGAATTTGCTTTTAGCATTGGTGGTGCCACTGGATTTTGCAAACCATTTGATTGGATCGGGCCAGAAAATGTTGTGCTCACCTCTACGAGAACGTTCAATAACGTCTTGATAATCTTCATAAGTGGAAATAGGAACACGCTCGGAAAATGTCTGATAATTTTTAATGGAACTAAAATCATACTGTTTGCCAATTTCGGTATCTTTTGCAGTATCAATAAGTTGATTGAGCAATTCATTTTGTACCTCATTAGGGTATTTTAAAAACAATTCAATTTGATGGAACCGCTTTTTCAAAAACCATGACGCAATAGAATTGACTAGTGGTATTGGCATATTTATGCTATCTTTAGAACTTTAAAAATAATACTTTTTTTCATGTTCTACCAAGGTGTTTTAACAAAAATGGAAACTGAGTTTTCACACCCCATACAATACTATTTGATTTTTGAAAATGACTTCATTAATATGAATCAAGTATTGGATAAATCCATTACACTTAAATTTGTAAAACACCAGTGTTTAAATTGTGGTTTGGACAACCCCATTTACCGACAAGGGTTTTGTAGAAGTTGTTTTTTTGAAATCCCACAAGCCGCCGATTGGATTATGCGCCCTGAACTGAGCACGGCACATTTAGGGATTGCTGATCGCGATTTGGAATATGAAAAAAAAGTACAAATCCAGCCCCATATTGTATATCTGGCCAATTCCAGTAATGTAAAAGTGGGGGTTACCCGTAAAAGTCAAGTGCCAACACGTTGGATTGACCAAGGCGCCCATGAAGCCATTGAAATTGTTGAAGTCCCTAATCGGTATTTGGCTGGAATTACCGAAGTGGCGTTAAAAGATCATGTAAGCGATAAAACCAATTGGCGTACCATGCTAAAAAATGAAATTGTGGATGAGAATTTGGTGGATTGGCGAGAGCGATTAAAACCATTTATTCCTGATGAAGCCAAAGATTATTTTATCGAAACCAATACAGAAACCAATTTAGAGTTCCCCGTTCTTCATTATCCCATAAAGCCCAAAAGTTTAAATTTGGAAAAAGACCTTACCTATACTGGTGTTTTGAAAGGAATTAAAGGGCAATATTTAATATTTGAAGATGATACCGTTTTCAATATTAGGTCTAACGAAGGATTGGTAATTGCTATTGAGATTGCATAAAAAAACACGCTTGTTAAAGCGTGTTTTCATAGATCATATCAAAAAAAATTAATTAAAATTCTTCCTGATTTCTTAAATCTTGTATATATGAGGCTTTTTGTATTTCTCGTCTTCGTTTTACGGATTTTTTGGTGAAAAACTGGTTCTCTCTAATATTTTGCATGACCTTAATGTTACGATGTTTTCGTTTGTAACGTTTAAGAGCTCGTTCAATGTTTTCACCTTCTTTAATTTCAATCTTTATCATGTATCAATTTTTGTGTTTGATGGTTTATAAATAGGACTATCCTAAATATGTTTTTAATATTTTACTTTTTGAGTTATGGCGCAGACGGCGAATTCCTTTTTCACGTATTTGTCTAACGCGTTCTCGTGTTAAATCAAAGGTTTCACTTATTTCTATGAGACTCATGGCCTTTTCGTTATCTAAACCGTAAAAAAGTTTTAAAACATGGCTTTCTCTGTGGGACAACGTATCTAAAGCTCTGTTGATTTCTATTCTTAAAGATTCCGACATCAAGTTAGTATCTGGATTTGGAGATTCACCAGATTTTAGATCGTATAAATTGGAAGTCTCTCCTTCTTTCAAAGGTGCATCCATAGATACATGTCGCCCTGAATTTTTCATGGACTGTTTTACTTCTAAAAGGGTCATGTCTAATTCGTCAGCAATTTCTTCTGCACTTGGAGGCCTTTGATGAGATTGTTCCAAAAACGAATAGGCCTTATTGATTTTATTTATAGAACCAATTTTGTTAAGAGGTAGTCTTACAACTCTGGAATGTTCGGCCATGGCCTGAAGGATGCCTTGCCTAATCCACCAAACGGCATAAGAAATAAATTTAAAACCTCGAGTTTCATCAAAACGTTTAGCCGCTTTTACCAATCCTGCATTGCCTTCATTAATAAGATCGGGTAAGGTTAAACCTTGGTTTTGGTATTGTTTAGCAACTGAAACTACAAATCGCAAGTTAGCTGTGGTTAATTTGTCTAAAGCTACTTGATCACCTTCCCGAATGCGTTGTGCTAATTCAACCTCTTCTTCGGCCGTAATTAAAGGAAGTTTACTGATATCCTGTAAGTACTTATCCAACGACTTAGACTCTCTGTTGGTAACTTGCTTCGTAATTTTTAATTGCCTCATATATTATTAAGTTTATTGTTCAAGAGACAACATAACCTTTTAATTGACAAAAGCAAGGAAATGATCAGTTCTTTAAAAAAAAGAACAAAGAAAGTTGGAAATTACCCAAAAAACATGAGGTTTTAGTTAATACTGTCTTTTTTCTTTCTGTTTTTTAATAAACCTCCTAGAATGTTTTTAACACCTTCCTCAACGGCTTTTTTTGGTATTGTGCTGATCGTGTCATTTTTAATAGGATTGGTTTGAACAGAAGTGGAGTCTGAAACTGTCGGATTTTTTATACCTGTAAGGCCTCCAATAAGATCTTTAATTTTGACCTTTCCTTGATTGAGCAGTTTTTGCTTTTCAATCTCAACTAATTGTTTAGTGAGATTGGAAACCCCACTGGCCAAATCGGTTGATACTTTTGGGCTGGTATACGTTCCAGTAATTTTGGCTGTAATGGGTATGGAAATTTTATTTACCTCATTATCGTTTATTTTCCCAATCAAACGGTTTACATCGCCACCCAAATAGGTTGCAGGGACATTAAATACAGCATGAAATGCCAGGGTTTTATCAAACCCGTGTGATCCTGAAATGACCATGCCAATATCTTTATAAGCAAGATTAAAAGGTTTTACATTAACCCTCCCATCGGCAAACTCCAAATGGGCTTTAAGGTCTTTTAAATCTAGTTTTTTAAAATCGATAAAATTTAAGGATTGGCTTAAACTGTTTAATAGGCTGTTTTGTTCAGAATTTAGTGTAGACCCTAAAAGCTCAGCAAACGCAGTTCCATTTATCGAATTTATATTTGGGGCTAATGCTTGGTTTAAAGTTCCAGATAGGCTGATGGTCGTGTTCAGTTTTCCCTGAAGCATTTTGGCAATTGGGGCTAATGCTTTTAACAAATCGAGATTGTCAAATGATTTCACAATGTCAAAACCTTCAGCGCCCAAATTTAGATGGAAAGCAGGAATATCCGATTTTGTAGAGACATCGCCAGTTACTGCCAAAACACCATCAAATAAACTGGAAGTTAATCCTTTAATCGAAGCTTGTTGGTCTTTGATGGTGAGCGTGCCCTTAACATCCTTTAAATTTAAATTGTCGTAAACTACCGTTTTAGCATCGGCATTTAAAGTGCAATCCAAAAATTTAGGAATTTTAAAAGCTTCTTTTGCAGTAGTGCTAGTCGTGCTTTCGGTTTGGCCAGTCATAAAATCATTCAAAACAAAAGTGTTTGAACTCATATTAAAATTCCCTTGCAGGTCATTTTTATTCAACAAAAAACCAATGAGATTCCTAATGGTTCCTGTAGCGCTTACATCGCTCTGTCCCGTTTTGGCTTCAAATGCATGGAGTGAAACCGTTTCTGGGTTAAAGGTAATGTTGGCTTTGGAAATTTGTATTGGATTGGTCATGTCCTTGGATGCATACACAAAATCCGTAAGGCTTGCAGTACCACTATTTTTAATGCGCTGGTAAGCACTGGTTTCAATGGCATTCATATCAAAAGACGTATTCAGTTTTGCTTTCAAAATACCGCGCAAAGGTGAATCGAGATGTATAGGATAGGCTTTTGAAATATTGTCAAGATTTAAAGTGCCGTCAATATAGGCGTTAACCAACATGTTTTTGGTGAGGTTTCTTAAAGTTGCTGATGATTTGAATAGGTCATTGTCGATTTTAAAATTGAGTGTTTTAATATCCAAATAGGTGTCATCCATATTGCCCGTCGTATTTTTAATTGTAGTGTTTATGGTGATATTTTCAACACGTTTTGGCAAATCGGGATATTTAAAAGAGGCATTATCTGATGTGATACTGATATCCATTGTGGGTATGGTTTCTTCAGAAATCAATCCTTTAAGTTTGCCTTTTACTTTAAAATCGCCTGTGGTTTCAACCTGTGAAATATTTTTGGAATAGGTTTCGGGGATTACAGCCAAAAAATCCTTGAACGACGATTCTGGATTTTCAAAAGTAATATCAATGTCCTGACCGTTTTCCAACAACTGCACATAACCCTTAAACTCCAATGGTAGTTGATTGATATAGCCTTTATTTTCCTTAAACGTATATTTATTATTTTTTAAATCGAGACCAATTACAGCATTAAGTTTTACGGGATTGTTGTTTAAATAAGCAGTACTGTCTATGCTGATGCTCACGTTGGCTTCACTTGTTGTTTCTAATTCTGATTTTTCTTCCGAAAAAATTCCCCGACCGTTATGATTAAGTTCGGAAATGTAAAGTATTGTATTGCTTTTTTCATCTATATAAGTGATGGCACTGTTATCGATATGATAATCTTCAATATCAAAAGAAAAGTTATAGTCTTTTTGGGTTGGATTCTTTTCTTCTTCTTTTAAAATATCGTAATTAACTTGGCCAAAACTATCCGTTTTTAAAGTCAGCAAGGTTTCATTAATACGTATAGAATTAATAATAATGGGTTCAACACCTGCTTTTTTGAATAATTCTTTTACAGACATGGTGAACGAAATGGATTTGGCCGTTGCCAAAGTTTCACCTTCAAAAGGTTTAAAATTTGTAATAACTAGATTGTCAACATTGACATGGGCTTTCGGAAAACTCCTTAATAAACTTAAATTAACATCACTAAATTCTACCTTAGCATTGAGGTTTTCGTTGATGTAACGTTTAACCATATCCTTGATTTGTGATTGAAAGGCAAATGGGACGACCAACAACAAAACAAAAACAATAAGTATTGTCAATCCAATAATTTTTAATGCTTTTTTCATAGACTGGCGGTTTAGTTTGTACAGATATATACGTGTAAGATAAGCTAAAAGTCGCTAACGTATTAAAGTTACTTAATATAAAAGTTCAATCTCTTCGTTAGGTTTAAGACGGAAGCGTTTCCTGAAAAGATAAACCAATAGATACATAAATGGCGTATCGCAAAGCGCAATAAGCCACTTAAACAGAATGCCACTAACGAGCAATCCCCAAAACTTATCCCAAGCAATAATTTCAAAAGTGCACAACAAAACCAATATAGTCATAGTATCAATAAACTGCGATGAAAATGTAGAGCCATTGTTGCGCAGCCACAAATGTTTGCCTTTGGTTAGGCCTTTCCAAAAATGATAGATTTGAATATCGATAAATTGCGCAAACAAGTAAGCTAACATGCTGGCAGTTACTGCAATGGCGGTGCTACCAAAAACGGTAGTAAACATAGTATCGGTAACTGGCGACCAAGGTGTAGCGGGAGCAGCATCGGAAATGATAACAATTAAAAGCGAAAACAAAGAAGCGAAAATACCAGTAAACACAACTTGGTTTGCTCTCTTTTTGCCATAAATTTCGCTAATGATGTCGGTAATTAAAAAGGTAATGGGATAGGGTAAGATGCCCACTGAAAGCTCAAAAAGTTTGACTCCAAAAAAATCTAAATGAAAAGGGTACCAATAAAAAAACTTCTGAAAAATTAAATTAGACACAACCAGCGAGGTGATAAATAAAGCTGCTAAAAGCAGGTAAATGCGTTGGGCTACAAGTTTGTCTTTAACAGTCATTCCATTGATTTTGAAGGGGGTTTAAAAATAAATTAATCCTATTTATAAAAAAAATGAGTTTTAGGACACTTGTACTGAATATGGCTTAAAGTTATCGGGATCAAAATTGTGAATAAATAGGTTGGGTAAATATAAAGGATTAAATTTTCTTTTCATTATTTTGTTTCCGCTTATGCAACAGAACCACAAAGTATATCTCTCCCTTGGAAGTAATAAAGGTGACCGATTAAAACATCTTCAAGATGCCGTTGACCTTATTTTTAAAAGGATTGGAATGATTAATAGCATTTCCAAGGTTTATAATACCCCAGCTTTAGGATTCGATCCCAAAGATCCAGGGGATGATTTTTTAAACATCTGTATTTTTTTAGAAACCGAGTTAGAAGCTCAACCCTTGATGCAGGCCTTGTTGGCCATTGAGACCGATCTTGGGCGGGTCAGAACAAAAAGCAAGGGCTATAAAGCACGTATTATAGATTTGGATATACTGTTTTTTGATGAGGAGATTATCAATTCCAAAACCCTTAAAATTCCACATCCCGAACTGCACAAACGCAAGTTTGTATTACAGCCTTTGCATGATATTGCTTCAAAACTCATGCACCCTATATTCAATGCAACCATTGACGAATTATTAGAAGACTGTGACGATCACAGCGTGATAGAACAGATTAAGATTTGGTTAAAAAATCCAAGTAAGCAATTTCATTTTTCTGACTTTAACTATATTGCTATTGAAGGCAATATAGGTGCGGGTAAAACCAGTTTGGCAAAAAAACTAGCTCAAGATTTTAATGCCAAACTAATCTTGGAACGCTTTGCCGACAACCCGTTTTTGCCTAAATTTTACAAAGAACCAAAACGCTATGCCTTTACTCTAGAAATGTCCTTTTTGGCCGATCGGTATCAGCAAATTAGTGATGACCTCTCACAACTCGATTTGTTTAAAGATTTTATGGTGAGCGACTATGATATTTATAAATCCTTGATTTTTTCCAAAATCACTTTGCCTGAAGATGAGTTTAAATTGTATCGTAAGCTGTTTTATTTGATGTATAAAGACATTGCCAAACCAGAACTTTATATTTATCTCTATCAAAATACCAAACGTTTGCAGGAAAACATCAAGAAACGTGGGCGAGATTACGAGCAAGAAATTGATAGCACCTATTTGGAAAAAATCAATACAGGTTATTTGGATTTTTTAAAAAATCAAACCGAACTTAATGTGAAAATTATCGATATTTCCGATCGGGATTTTGTTGAAAACCGAGAGGATTATCTTTGGATTTTGGGCGAGATTTGTTCGGAATGATTTGGGCTTGCATTTTATAAGTGATTGAATACAAATCACATATAAAATGGATATTAATTAAAAAAATAACACGCGTTTCGTCGGTTATTTGAGTATTTCAGCTTATATTCGTGTCTTTAAACCCTAAACTAAACTATAACTTATCTATGCAGCGTCCCAAGATCTTAGGAAAACCTATTTTATTAATTGTAGTGCTTTTTGTGCTCACCATAAGCGTTTTTAAATCGGAATCTGCTAATGATGAAGAGCTTACAAGTGAAAACATCAAGATAGTTGATCAGAAGGCGTTAAAATTATATAAAGAGCATCAACATGAATTGAAAGTTGCTCTTAATGCATATTTTGATAAGGCAATTGCATCAGGAGAAATTGTAGGCGCAGGAGTCGGCATCGTGAAGGGCGATTCTATCGTTTTTTCAGATGGTTTCGGTAAACGAAATGCTGCTACTAAAGGAGGAGTTGATGGGAATACTGTATTCCGACTCGGTTCATTGTCAAAAGGATTCACTGGCGTGTTAGCTGCCAGCTTAGTGAAAGAAGGTAAATTGAAATGGACGGATAAAGTCAGTGACTTTGTACCTGGGTTTCAGTTGGGAGACCCAACTAATACAAATCAAATTACATTAGCCAATATTTTATCACATACTTCAGGAGCCCCTTATCATAGCTACACCAATCTTATCGAAGCTGGTTTATCAATGTCAGAAATTGCAAAACGCTTTAAATCGGTAAGACCCATTAGCAAGCCTGGATTGACCTATAGTTATCAAAATGCCATGTTTGCCCTTTCAAGTGAGATGATGCATCAAGCCACTCACAAAGACTTTAAAGCATTATTGAAGGACAAATTTTTTAAACCATTGGGGATGGATCATACCTCAATGGATTATGAAACTTTATCACATGAACAAAATGTTGCTTTGCCTCATTCAAAAATGTCCAAAAGTTGGAAGACTTTAAAGCTTACAAACCATTATGATAATGCGGTTGCGGCAGGTGGGATCAACTCCAGTGCCCTCGATATGTCCAAATGGATGTCATTTTTACTTGGACATCATCAGGAGATCATGGATAAGACCAATTTTGAGGAAGCTTTTAAACCATTTATTGAATTAAAAGGTACAAGCAAATATTACCAGCAATGGCCAGAGCAAGTGAGTTCTTACTATGGCTTTGGGTGGAGGATCCAAAAATTTGTGGATAAGGATGTGCAAAAAACGATAATACACCACGGTGGTAGTGTTAATGATTACAGAAACGAAATAGCTCTGTATCCTGAGGCCGATCTTGGTATTTGTGTGCTTTTAAATAGTAATTCCAAACTAGCAAAAACAGTGATTCCTGACATCTACAAGATCGTAAACGAGATTTTTAATAAGACAAGTCCAAAAGCCACTCTTGAAAACCATGAGATAGTTAACTCTACACCTTGATGAGCTGTTGTTTTTATAAAACTAAGGCGTCATGATAAGTTTTATCAGAAGAAACGTTTTACTTTTCACTTTAACTTCGAGAATACATCCCAAACCATAAAACCCACACTCACCAGATGTTTAGCGAATGCTTGGTGCCCATCTTGTCATTCTGCACTTGATGTGTATATTAATCGTTGCAAAAAAGTGGATCCCTGCCTTCGCAGGAAGGACAAAACAATAAACTTTTAACTTTTCAACTTACTAAACACATCCCAAATCACCACGCCCACACTTACTGAGATGTTGAGGGAGTGTTTGGTGCCAAATTGTGGAATTTCCAATACGAAATCACTTGCATTTACAACACTCTGTGAGACACCCTTTACTTCGTTGCCAAACACTAAAGCATATTTCGAGTCGGCTTCAGGTTTAAAATTGTTAAGCATAGTGGCATTTTCAGCCTGCTCGATAGACACTACGCTTATGTGTTCAGCCTTAAACTGAGCCACCAAATCCAGGATGTTTTCTACGTATTCCCAAGCTACGGTTTTGGTACTTCCCAATGCTGTTTTTTGAATATCCTTATGCGGAGGTGTTGCCGTAATGCCACAGAGGTAAATTTTTTCAATCAAAAAGGCATCACAAGTTCTAAATACTGAGCCAATATTATTTAAACTGCGAATATTATCCAAAACCACAAGTATTGGTGTTTTTTTAGTCCTTTTAAAGTCTTCAACACTTAATCGATCCAGTTCGCTGTTTTTTAGTTTTCGCATTTAATTTGTTTTTGCCACGAATACGCGAATGTATGTTTAAAATTTTGTTCGCTGAATATGATTCCCTTCAGAATTGAAAAACACTAAAATCAAATTTAATTCAATTAGAACATCACAAAAACATTCGTGTATTCGTGGCCATTTAATAGCCAAAATTATCAACAATTGTAGATAACTTATCCTTGTTTCATTTTATAAAACATCAAAATATAAGTACATTAGCAATCTTACAATTCTGAATTTTCGAGACAAAAATAAGATTTAAAAACCAGTTTATCATTGGCAAAAAAAGAAACCCCCTTAATGAAACAGTACAATGCCATTAAGGCAAAGTATCCTGATGCCTTGTTGTTGTTTCGGGTGGGCGATTTTTATGAAACTTTTGGAGCTGATGCCGTCAGAGCGTCTAAAATTTTAGATATTATCCTAACCAAGCGCGGTGCTGGTAGTGAGACCGAAACCGAATTGGCTGGCTTTCCGCACCATTCCTTAAATACCTATTTACCTAAATTGGTCAAGGCGGGTTGCCGCGTAGCCATTTGCGATCAACTGGAAGATCCCAAACAGACCAAAACCATTGTGAAACGCGGCGTTACTGAATTGGTGACTCCTGGAGTGGCACTGAATGATGATATTTTACAGTCTAAAACTAACAATTTTTTAGCTGCGGTTTGCTTTGGTCGACAGCTCATTGGCGTATCTTTTTTGGACGTATCTACAGGTGAATTTTTGATTTCACAAGGCGATGCGGAATATGTCGATAAACTGCTTCAAAATTTTAAGCCTAGTGAAGTTTTAGTTTCAAAACCGAGAAAATCGGAGTTTAAAGAAACCTTTGGGAATGATTTTCACACTTTTTATCTCGAAGATTGGGTGTTTCAAGACGATTACGCTAACGAAACCTTATTAAAACATTTTCAGACCAAGTCCTTGAAAGGCTTTGGGATTGAAGATTTATATGAAGGCATTGTGGCTTCAGGTGCTATTTTGCATTATTTGGGTGAAACACAACATCACAAGCTTCAACACATCACCGCCATTCAACGCATTACACAAAATGAGCATGTGTGGATGGATAAATTCACGATAAAGAATTTAGAACTTTACCAGTCCTATAATCCCAATGCGGTCACCCTTATCGATGTGATCGACAAAACCATTTCCCCAATGGGAGGTCGTTTGCTCAAGCGTTGGTTGGCCTTGCCTTTGGTGCAGATCGACATGATAAAGCAACGGCATGAGGTGGTTCAATATTTGTTGGATGATAGCACCATGTTGAATAAAATACAACATCAAATTAAGAAGATTGGAGATTTAGAGCGCTTGATTTCCAAAGTGGCTACGGTTAAAATCAGTCCAAGAGAAGTGGTGCAATTAAAGAATGCCTTGGAGGCCATTGAACCCATCAAAGCCTTGACTTTAAAAACGGAACATAAGGCCTTACGACATATTGGAAATGCTTTAGAATTATGCGAAGACCTTCGTCAACGTATTAAGGCTACTTTAAATGAAGATGCTCCAGTAAATATTTTAAAAGGGAATACCATTTCTTCTGATTTTTCTACCGAATTGAAGGAGCTACGCGACTTGTCAACAAAAGGTAAGGATTATCTCGACCAGATGTTGGAACGTGAAACTGTACGCACTGGAATCAGTTCCTTAAAAATAGCGTCAAACAATGTGTTTGGGTATTATATTGAAGTGAGAAATACCCATAAAGATAAAGTCCCTGAAGATTGGATTCGAAAACAGACCTTGGTCAATGCCGAGCGTTATATCACCGAAGAACTCAAAGAATATGAGGCCAAAATTTTAGGGGCTGAAGAACGTATTTTAGCGATTGAGCAGCATTTGTTTTCAGAATTAGTGAATTGGATCGGATTGTATATTCAACCTGTTCAAAAAAACGCTTCTTTAATTGCGCAATTAGATTGCTTGTGTGGATTTGCACAATTGGCTTCGGAAAACAACTACTCAAGACCGGAAATTAACGATTCCTTTGATTTAGACATTAAAAACGGAAGACATCCCGTTATAGAAAAGCAATTGCCTCATGGCGAACCTTATATAGCAAATGATGTTTATCTGGACAGAGACCAGCAACAAATCATCATGATCACCGGTCCTAATATGTCTGGTAAATCGGCTATTTTGCGCCAAACGGCTTTAATTGTTTTGTTGGCACAAATGGGAAGTTTTGTACCTGCTGAGTCGGTTCATATTGGATTGGTCGATAAAATTTTTACAAGGGTAGGAGCAAGTGATAACATTTCCATGGGTGAATCGACCTTTATGGTAGAGATGAACGAAACGGCGTCCATTTTAAATAATATTTCGGAACGCAGTTTGGTGTTGTTGGATGAAATTGGTCGGGGTACGAGCACCTATGACGGTATCTCAATCGCTTGGGCTATCAGTGAATATTTGCATGAACATCCCAGTAAAGCCAAAACCTTATTCGCCACCCATTATCATGAGCTTAATGAAATGACCGAAACTTTTGAGCGGATTAAAAATTTCAATGTATCGGTTAAGGAATTAAAAGATAACGTGTTATTTTTAAGAACCCTGGTTGAAGGTGGAAGTGAACATAGTTTTGGAATTCATGTCGCGAAAATGGCTGGAATGCCACAACAAGTGATCCACCGAGCTCATAAAATTCTAAAGCAATTAGAAAAATCACATTCTAGCGAAGAACTCACGAATAAAGTCAAATCTTTGAACAACGAAATGCAGTTGAGTTTTTTTAACTTAGATGACCCGCTTTTAGAACAGATTAAGGAGGAAATTGTCAACATTGATATTGATACTTTGACACCTGTTGAAGCCCTGATGAAGTTAAACGAAATAAAACGCATGCTCTTAAAAAAGAAACACGCCTAAATTCTTATAATTTTTATAAAAAGCCTTTGGTTTTATAAGAATTGTGTTAAATTTGCCCTCGCAATTAAGCAAACGTTCATACTAAAATGCGAAAGTAGCTCAGGGGTAGAGCATCACCTTGCCAAGGTGAGGGTCGCGGGTTCAAATCCCGTCTTTCGCTCTATACCAAAATATACCAATTGGACTACAGCGGTAGTCCATTATGCTCAAGTGGTGGAATTGGTAGACACGCCGGACTTAAAATCCTGTGACCATTAGGTCGTGCGGGTTCAAGTCCCGCCTTGAGTACAAAAGCCTTATCTTAATTAAGATAAGGCTTTTTCTATTTTACTAGGATCCATCAGATTTAAAATTAGTTAAAGTCCTGAGTTCCATCCAAAAGATGAATGGTACGCGAACCATAACTAGCATTGTGTTCAGAGTGGGTGGCCTGTATTATGGTGACACCTTCTTCGTTAAGTGCTTTAAAAAGTTCCATGATTTCTTCGCTCTGTTTCGAATTGAGGTTGCCCGTGGGCTCGTCGGCCAAAATAAGTTTTGGTTTCGAAATAAGGGCTCTTGCAATACCCACCAATTGTTGTTGTCCGCCACTTATTTGCGGCGGGAAAAGGTCTTTTTTACCAACAATATTGAAACGATCCAGCATATCGGCTACCAAGGCTTTCCGCTCTGAAGATTTTATGTTTTTATATAAAAGTGGGGTTTCAATGTTTTCATAAACGGTGAGCTCATCAATGAGGTGATAAGCTTGAAAAACGAAGCCTATATAGTCTTTATATAAATTCGCGCGATGTTTTTCCTTGAGCTCATGAACGGACTCATTAAGGAACTGGTATTCGCCCTCATTAAAGCCATCCAACATGCCAATCACGTTCAAGAGAGTAGATTTTCCAGAACCCGAAGGTCCCATAATAGATATGAATTCACCTTCTCTAACCTCAAGATTGATATCTTTTAATATAAATATCCTACGGCTTCCGGAATTTACCCATTTATAAATGTTTTTAAGTTGTAGTAACATGTCTAGTTTTAAGTTTTATTCTGTTCTCAAACTTTTTACTGGATTAGATATTGCTGCTTTAATGGCTTGAAAACTTAAAGTGATTAATGCAATTGCCAAAGCTGTTATACCTGTAAGCGCAAAAATCCACCAACTTAAATCTATTCGAGAGGCAAAATCCTGTAACCATTTGTTCATAAACCACCACGCAATTGGAGTGGCAATTACAAAAGAAATGAATACAAGTTTGATAAAATCTGTTGAAAGCATGGTAACGATATTGGTTACTGAAGCTCCTAATACTTTGCGTATGCCAATTTCTTTGGTGCGTTGCTCGGCAATATAAGTCGCTAGACCAAAGAGCCCAAGACAGGCAATAATAACTGCTAGAAAGGAAAAGGTCAAGGCCACTTTTCCGATTCGCTGTTCTTGATGGTACATACTGTCAAAAGAATCGTCCAGAAAATGATAATTGAAAGGCATACCTGGAGCCAACGCTTTGTACTTGTTTTCAATAAGATTAACCAAACTTGAAACATCTGAAGTATTAAAACGATAAATGGATGACCAACTATTATTGCCCAAAATCATACTTAAGGGTCCCACGTTTTGGCGTAGGGACTCAAAATTGAAATTTTTTACGACGCCTATAATGGTGTAAGGAACTGCAGGCTCATTTGGCCCAAATGTAGTATATAATTTTTTACCAATGGGGTTGTCAAAACCAGCCGATTTAACAGCCGCTTCATTTAAAATCATGGCTAGTGAATCTGATCCAAATGATCTTGAGAAATTTCGGCCTTCAAGCATTTCCATGCCCAAGGTTGGAATGTAATTGTAATCGACGTTCCAAATTTGCATATTGAACCCATTTGATTCGGTCATTACGGATTCTGTTGAAAATGTCGTGTCTGATCTGGAAGAATCACTTACAGGTAAATAGCCACCAAACGATGCTGATTGAACCTCATTAAGTTGTTCAATTTCAGATTTTAAAGATTCTCGTGACGGTTTGGATAAACCGGAGTTTTCAACCACTAAGACATGATTCTTGTTGAAGCCCACCTGGGATGTTTGGATGTGATTCAATTGTTTATAAATGACAAGGGTTCCAATGATAAGTATAATAGAGGTTGAAAATTGAAACACCACCAAAAAATTTCGGAGGTTGTTTTTTTTATGACCTTTGCTAATGTTTCCCTTTAACACGGTGATGGGTTGAAAAGCAGACAAAAAGAATGCTGGATAAATGCCTGCCAACAAGCCGACAAGAAAAGGCAGTAACAATAAGAAGATTAGATACTTTGATTGAAATAAGGTCGAAATTAACATCTCCTTTCCAGCAATACCG
Organism: Flavobacteriaceae bacterium LMO-SS05; assembly: GCA_051814705.1. Classification (GTDB taxonomy): domain Bacteria; phylum Bacteroidota; class Bacteroidia; order Flavobacteriales; family Flavobacteriaceae; genus Geojedonia. Next base: position 240,163 of record JBPWQW010000001.1, on the reverse strand, counting down.
TTAAACCATCCTAATGATATGGCTACAAAACCAACGGCGCAGCCCATGGCAATAAAGGCAATTAAGGTTGATTCGGTTAGAAATTGCCAAATCAAGGATTTTTTTTCGGAACCTAATACTTTACGGATCCCGACTTCCTTTGCCCTTCCTGAAGAACGCGCAGTAGTTAAATTCATAAAGTTGATACAAGCAATAAGCAGAATAAAAAGCGCAGCAGCAGAGAAAATATAGACGTATTGTATGTTGCCATTAACACCTAGTTCGACTCCTCTTGAAGATTTGAGATGAATATCAGTAAGTGGAATCAATGAATATTCCAATTTATTTCCAGACTTCTCAAATTGCTCCATACTGCTAACTTCCATAAATTGTGAAGCTTGTGGGATGACATATTTATTGATGACCTCTTTAAAATTTTTATTGAATGCTTTGTAATCCGTACCAGGTCTTAATACAATGTAAGTGTGAAAATTATGGCTGAGGTAGTTTCCGAAATCATAGCTAACATTGGCCATTGAAAAGAAGAAATCAAAATTAAAATGCGAATTTTTGGGAACATCCTCAATAACGGCAGTCACTTTATAAAGCGTCTTTTTACGATCATTGGTTTCCAAAGTTTGCCCAATGGCTTTATCGGCGTTGCCAAAATAGCGTTTGGCAGCAGATTCGGTGATGACTACCGTATTGGGTTCGGTTAACGCTGTTTTGGTATCACCTGCAATAGCGGGTAATGTAAAGACATCAAATAAAGTGGAATCGGCATGGGTAACCCTGGTTTCGTTGATAAACTCGTTGCCTTTTTTAATCAGTTTTGAACCGTTAGAATTATAAAATCGGACATAAGTTTCAACTTCAGGGTAGTCTTGTTTTAAAGTTTCACCCATAGGATCGGCGCTTACTGCCATGTTAAGGTCTGTACCACCAAACCTGATATCGGAATTTATACGATAAATTCGATCGGCCTTTTCATTAAATTGATCATAGCTTAGTTCGTCTGAAACATACATTGCTATAACGATAAAGCAACCTAGCCCCATAGAAAGCCCGATCACATTTATGGCGGTGAAACCTTTGTGTTTCCAAAGATTTCGGAGGGCGATTTTGAAATAATTTTTGATCATGATTGTTCGTTTTTTGACCTGCCTATCGGCAGGCGGATTGATGAAATGTTATTCGGTTCTTAAACTATTTACGGGATTTGAAATAGCAGTTTTTGTCGCTTGTATACTAATGATAATGAGTGCAATTAACATGGCAGATAGGGCAGCCAAGGCAAATACCCACCATTGCATATCGATGCGGTAAGCAAAATCTTTTAGCCAATCACGCATAAACCACCATGCTAATGGAAAAGCAATTAAAGAAGCAATTAGGATGGGTACGACAAAATCAAAAGAAATTAATTTTATAATATTAAAAACCTTGGCTCCAAGCACTTTTCTAATTCCAATTTCTTTTTTTCGGCGGGCCAGAATGAGTGTAACTAATCCTAGCAATCCCATCGTTGCAATAAAAATAGATAATATAGAAGCGATTTTTACAATGGTGCTAGTTCTTAATTCTGCTTTGTATTGATCATTGACAGACTCATCAAGAAAGGTGTTTACAAAATCCTGGTTTGGTGCAACTTTTTCCCAGGCATCCTTCAACAATTTAACCTGATCAGAAACACGACCTGCTCGCATTCGGACAGAAATCCTGGGTTCAGGAGAAAATGCCATTCCTATATTTTCAGATTTAGGAAAAACAGAGTCTAATTTAAGGGTCATTAAAAGAGGAGAAACAGGAGTATGGAGGGATTGAAAATTAAAATCTTTAACCACTCCAATAATTTTATGTTGAAACTCACCAGGTAATTTTTTGCCTACGGGATTGGTCATTGAAAATTCTTTTACAAAAGCTTCATTCACAATGGCGGCGTTGTTGAGGTCTGATGTAATTGCAGGATCAAATTCCCGACCTTCTTTCATTTTGACGCCCATAGTCTTAATAAAATTGGCATCTACCAAATTGTATTGAAAGCTCTTGTATTCTTTCATGTCGTTTGTAAAACCTAGGGTTATCCAAGGGGTTTCAGCAAAACTGTATAAAGAGGTCGTAACATCGGTTACTTCTGGGTGTGTCAATAATTCGGTACGATAGCGTTCAGCTAAGGCACTTCCATCTTTTCTGTTCAAATTGGTTGAAACGATTATGACCTGTTCCTGGTTGTAGCCTAAATTTTTGTTTTTAAAATAGTCGATCTGTTGTCCTATGACCAGAGTACAAATAATCATGGCGATGGAGGCTGCGAATTGACCAATTACCAAACTTTGTCTCAATAGCTTTGAGCCTCCTTTTGAAGATAATTCACCTTTTAGAACCGTTACAGGATTGAATTTAGAAAGGATTATGGCTGGATAAAAACCAGCAACAAAGGCAATAATTATGACCAAAGCCAAACAAAAAAGTATAAACGGCATATTAAAGGGAATGCTTAAGTCGCGGCTAATAATATCATTGAAAGGCCGTAATAGTAAAAATGAAAGCCCTAAACCCAATATTACCGATATGCTCGTCACAATAAAAGCTTCACCCATAAATTGGTAAATTAGTTGCGGTTTTTCAGCCCCCATCACTTTACGCACGCCAACCTCTCTAGCACGACTACTCGAGTGTCCTATAGCCAAAATAATGAAATTGGCGCAAGCCACTAAAAGAATTAAAAGGCCGATGGTTGCCAATACATAAGAGTATTTAGGATTGCTAATGGGTTGTATGCCTTGGGGCAATTTATTATCTAGATGTATATCGGTGATCGATTGTAGGTAAACTTCGAAGGCACCCGGTGAATAATCTTCGCCTAAAGCCTGTTTCATCATAGCTGGAAATTTGGGGTAGAGCTGCTCAGGGCTTACTCCTTTCTGCAACAGGACATAAGTCTCACCAAATACGTTGAACCAATTTTTCTGCATGCCTTCACTAAACAAACGGCCCACATTATCATAAGAGATTAGCATGTGGTACTTGATGCTTGAAGCCTCTGGTGCATCTGCAACAATACCAGCTACCGTAAACAGAGTTTTGGTATCTCCCAAAAGCAATTCCAAGGTTTTGTCAAGAGCCACTGTGTTGCCGAAATATTTTTTTGCAGTAGATTTTGATAAAATTATGGTATTGGCGTTGGGGAATGGATTTGAACGATTTCCTTGTAGAAGTTCAAAATCAAAAACCTGAAAAAAATTGGTATCGACCATTAAAATGTTTTCAGTAAAATCTTTTTGGTCTAAGGTCACTACAGGATTGAGACCCAAAACTCTACAGCTGCTTTCAATCTCAGGAATATTGGCTTTTAAAGTTGGTCCCATAATTATGGGTGTAATTGTATTTACAAATTGTTGATCTTCATATTTTTCGTCTTGCCAAACTCTATAAATACGATCTGCTTTTGTATGGAAGGTATCATAACTCCATTCACTGTTTACAAAAAGCATAATGAGGATACAACACATAACACCTACCGCAAGACCAAGTATTTTAATGGCGGTGTAACCTTTGTTGTGAAGTAAATTCCGGAGCGCGATTTTGAAATAATTTCTGATCATGATTGTTCGTTTATGATTGATTGATGTTATTTCTAAACTAGTACATTTTCGGTTACTTTTTGTCCATCCAACATGCGTATAATGCGATGACTGTATTTGGCATCGTGCTCACTATGTGTTACCATGATAATGGTGGTTCCTGCTTCGTTCAATTCGGTTAAAAGATCCATAACTTCATTACCATTGCTACTGTCTAAATTACCTGTTGGCTCATCGGCAAGGATCAGTTTTGGGTTATTGACTACGGCTCTAGCAACGGCAACGCGTTGTTGTTGGCCTCCAGATAGCTGTTGTGGAAAATGTTTGCGTCTGTGCATGATCTGCATTTTTTCTAAAACTTCTTCGACACGTTTTTTACGTTCGGCAGGTTTTACACCCGTATAGATAAGGGGAAGCTCTACATTTTCGAAAACAGTAAGCTCGTCGATGAGGTTAAAACTCTGAAAAACGAAGCCTATATTGTGTTTTCTTAAATTGGCGCGTTTTCGTTCGTTAAAGCCAGATACTTCAATGCCATTAAATTCGAAATTTCCACCATCTGGATCGTCCAAAAGGCCTAAGATATTTAATAGGGTCGATTTGCCACATCCCGAAGGTCCCATAATGGCGACAAATTCACCGTCATTTACTTTAAAAGACAGTTTATTCAGCGCTATAGTCCGTACTTCGTCTGTGCTGTAGTATTTCTCTAGATCGGTTATTGTTATCATTTTTTATTAATTAATTATTTGACTTATTCTTTTTAGATATTAATGTTTTAAAACCAATTCTTGTATAGTGCCATAATTGTCATAACTTGAAGTAATGACCTTATCTCCAGCACTTAATCCGCTTAGTACTTCGTAGTATTCAGTATTTTGACTGCCCAATGAGATGTCTATCCTATAAGCTGATTCGCCATTTTCGCTTACTTTAAAGATCCAATTGCCCCCAGTTTGTTGAAAGAAACCTCCTTTCGGAATTAAAAGCGCTTGTTTTTCTTCACTTAATGCTACGCGTATCTGCAAAGTTTGACCGCGTCTGATACCCTCTGGTATATCGTCTTCAAATTCCATATCGACTTGAAAGCGACCATTGGTTACCTGCGTATACACTTTTTTAATGACAAGAAAATACGGTGTGTTATTGAAGGTAAAAGACCCACGCTGACCTGTATAAATCCTACTGATATAATGTTCGTCAACATCCACACGCACTTTAAAACCGCTTAATACATCAATTTGGCCAAGGCGTTCGCCCTTGTTTTTAGATTGACCAATTTCGGCATCAAGAGAGGTCAGTTGGCCATCAACAGGAGCTTTCACCACAAGATCGGCTACTTTACGGCGCATCAGTTCTAAGGCATTTTGTGTGCGTTGATAGGAGCTTTGAACTTGACCTAGTTCTTGTCTTGTCGCCACAGAATCCTGTTTTAAAATTTGGTTGGCGAGTTGGACGCGTTCTTTTTGGTAGTTATAATCGTTTTCAGACTTGATAAATTCTTGACCTGCAATGACGCCTTTATCGTACAGTTTTTTATTTAAACGGTAGACCCTTTCAGCTTCAATGAGGCTATTTTCAACATCGGTAAATTGGTTGAGTTTATTAATGGTATTTTGTCTGGCAGCATTTTGGGAAATCTGCATTTGAGTCAGTAAATTATAAACCGAGGTTTCTTGATTGACCAAGCTTAATTCAAGATCGGTATTTGACAACCTTAAAATAGGATCACCTGCTTTCATTACCGCTCCATCTTCAACATATTTCTCCTCGACACGGCCACCTTCAATGGCATCGAGATAAATGGTTGTAATGGGCAAAACCACCCCATTTACGGGTATGTTTTCTTGAAAAACGCCCATTTGAGCAGTATTAATGCTTAACCGTTCTTTTTCGACATTAAGCTTGGAATTTCCTGAAGAAAAAATAATGACATATAAAATTAATGCCGCTATAAATACAGCTAGGCCAATCTTAATGAGTTTAGAAGTTGTAAATCGTTTCTTTTCAATGGGGATATCCATATATAGTTGTTTATAACATGGTGTATGACATAATGATGCCAAATTTGTAAAATGTTGTAAATTAGGAACATAAATATAAAAGTATTCATAAAGTGTGCGGTATTGATACAGTCTTTGTTCGAAAATGATACAATTTTGGGGTTGAGCAAATTACTCATTGATAACAATTTAAATAGAAATTGAATTTATTAAATTTGGATTATGAATTTAAAAGAAGCCAATATATTGGTAATTGATGATGATGAAGATGTTCTGACGGCATTGAGGCTATTGCTTAAGGCTATAGTCAAAAACGTTGTGGTTAATAAAAATCCCAATACCATCCAATCCCTTTTAAAAACTCAGGATTTTGATATTGTCATTTTGGATATGAACTTCAATGGGCTGGTTCATACGGGCAATGAAGGTATCTATTGGCTCAATAAAATCAAGGAATTCAACTCAAAAATTGATATTATCCTTATTACTGCTTACGGTGATATTGACCTTGCTATACGATCCTTAAAGGAAGGAGCCTCCGATTTTTTAGTAAAACCTTGGAAAAACGAAAAGCTGGTTGAATCCATAGTTGAACTCTTAAAAAGAAAACAATCGGTTAAATTACAGAATTTACAAACGGGTCAAGGACAAAAAATTATTGGTGAAAGCGATGTCATGCAAGATGTATTTCTTAAGATTAATAAAGTGGCACCAACCGATGCCAACATCTTGATTTTAGGAGAGAATGGAACGGGCAAGGATTTGATAGCTCAAGCCATACATGAAAATTCAATCAGAAAAAATAAACCTTTTATAAAAGTTGATATAGGAGCACTCACTTCCACTTTGTTTGAAAGCGAATTGTTTGGCTATAAAAAAGGAGCCTTTACGGGAGCTAACGAAAATCGTATGGGACGGTTTGAAGGCGCTAATGGGGGCACCTTGTTTTTGGACGAAATTGGGAATATCACACTCGGGCAACAAGTACGACTTTTAAGTGTGCTTCAAAATAGACAGGTCACGCCTTTGGGCTCAAACGAATCTATAGATTTGGATATTAGGCTCATTTGTGCCACAAATTTAAGTTTGGAAGATCTTGCCAACGAGAATAAATTCAGAAAGGATTTGGTTTACCGTATCAATACTGTTGACATCATAGTGCCGCCGTTACGTGATCGAGGAACTGATATAACCCTAATCAGCCATTATTATATTGATTGGTATGCCGAAAAATATTTTAAAGGGCCATTTAAAATGGATGAAGGTTTTATTAAAAAATTAAAAGAGCATGACTTTCCTGGTAATGTACGTGAGCTTCAATATACTTTGGAACGATCGGTAATCATGGCCGAAGGGAATTTGCTAAAAGCAGAGAATTTGGTGTTTTCCGCTATAGAAAGAAAAACGCCACCATCAACTTCTAAAGTCATGAACCTGGAAACCCTCGAAAAAAACGCCATTCTCAATGTGATAGAAAAAAACAAAGGGAACATTTCAAAATCAGCAAAAGAATTAGGCATAACCCGTACAGCTTTGTATCGCAGATTAAACAAGTATGATTTATAAAACGTATTTTTTCTCTCTTATAATTCGGGTTCTCATACTTTTGGCGGCAATTACTACAATCGCTTTTGGAATCAGCTTTAAAAACAATTATGCTCTTGTTGGGGGGACTTTTGCCACAATTATTTCACTGTATAAACTGTATGCGTTTGCGATTAGGCGATTTGTTGAAATGGACGATTTTTTTGAGTCGGTAAAATATCGTGACTTTTCAAGATGGTACAGCGATAAACATGGCCCTAAAGATATTCGAGCACTTCATAAAGGATTTAATTTAGTCAATAGCACATTTAAAAGCATCAATAAAGAACGAGAGGCTCAATTTCTATACCTTCAAAAGATATTGGAGATGGTGAACGTTGGGATTATTGCCTATAATTTGGAAACGGGCGACGTGTTATGGGTTAATGATTCGCTTTTGAACATACTGGACCTTCCTTCCTTTAAAAACATAAGGTTTGTAAAAAAACGGCGATCTAAACTGTATGAAAACCTGTTTGAAACTTATTATTCTAAAGATCAATCGGTCACTCTGGAAATGAGGAACGAAACCTTGAAAGTTCTTATTTCAGATACCGTTTTTCAACTAGAAGAGGATTCCTTTAAGTTGATTGTTTTACAAAATATCGAGGAGACGCTCAACAAAAATGAATCGGAGGCTTGGAAAAAGTTATTGAGTGTCATGACCCACGAAATCATGAACAGCATTGCACCCATTTCATCCTTATCAGATACACTACAACACGAAATTCAAACAAAATTGGACGACCCTAAACATTACGAACTCAATCTTGAAGATTTGAATGCCGGTATTTCCAGTATCAGGAAACGAAGTGAAGGGTTAATGAAATTTGCCAAGACTTATAGAACTTTAAATACCGTAAGCCAGGTTAATAAATCCAGAATTACGATAGACGAACTTTTTAAAAATATCGGCGATTTAATGTTGCCTTCATTAAATCAAAACCATCTATTACTTCAATTTATAAATAAAGATCCAAAATTAGAGCTCCATATTGACATTCATCTTATTGAACAAGTCCTAATCAATCTCATTCTAAATGCACGGGACGCCTGTGAAGATAGGCAAGACTCCAAAGTATCCATATCGGCTGAAAAGTTGAGGAATCATATTTTAATTAAGGTTGTCGATAATGGCTGTGGTATCCCGCCTGAAATATTGGATACTATTTTTGTGCCTTTTTTTAGCACCAAAAAATCGGGGAGTGGCATTGGCTTAAGCATTTCTAAACAGATCATGATGCTACATAACGGTCGCATTCAAATGATGAGTGAAGAAGGAAAAGGCACTGTGGTGAGTTTGATTTTTTGACTGAAATATTCAAAATCTGATTTTTACAAAAACCGGCAAATGATCGGATGGGTATTTACAATCCCATGAATCACTCAAAACCGCATATTTATCCACTATAATTTCTGGACTCACAAAAATAAAATCAATACGACGTGTTACGGGTTTATCAAACTCGAAATTATTGAAAGTCCCAATGGGTCCAAAGCTGTTTTTGGCCATAGCTTTGGAATCCTTGAATTGTTGTTCTATAAACTGGATGCTTTCGTGGGTGTCTTCCATATTAAAATCTCCAGTTAAAATAACAGGTAGGTGTTCCGAATTAATGGCCTTGATTTTTTGAATAATCAAAGTGGCACTATTTTTTCTAGCTTCCACACCCACATGGTCAAAATGGGTGTTGAAGACCCAAAATTTTTGATTTGTAGTTGCATTTTGGAATAGGGCATAAGTGCAAACTCTATTGCAAACGGCATCCCAACCCATGGATACAGTATCAGGCGTTTGCGATAACCAAAAGGTAGAAGATTCCAAAACCTTAAATCTGTCTTCATTGTAAAAAATAGCGGAATATTCCCCTTCATCCTTACCATCATCACGACCCACACCTTCAAAACTATAATTGGAAAGCAAGCTGTCCATATCCTTCATCTGATTGGGCATGGCTTCCTGAACCCCAAAAATATCGGGTTCGTAAAATTTCAACTGATTGATAAAAAAGGGTTTTCGATTGGTCCAACTGTTTTCGCCTTCGTTTGGGTAATCCAGTTTGATGTTATAGGTCATTACCGATATGTCCTGGGCATTTAAAGCCATTCCTAAAATGAGACCAATTATGGTCAGTAGTTGTTTCATTTCAAATTGTATTTACTCCACATAAATTAGTTCACTTTTTTCTGAAATACCGTTTTCATTAAAGGCTTCAATGCTAAAATAATAGGGTGTATCACGGTCCAAACAGCGCATAAAATGTGCGTTGGTGTCATAAACCAACCAGGACTGGTAGAGTTTGTTTGGGGCAATTCCCCAACGGATGTTATAGCCTTGGGCTCCAGTTACAGGATTCCATTTAAATGCTGCATCTCTCCGGTCGGTTTCACGTTTGATGTCGAATCCCGTAACCTTTTCTGGTACATTGCCAAGTCCTAAGCCAAACACTCTAAACTCCGACATGGCGAAGTTGGCACCTGGTACTTCCACATTGTTATAGCGTACATACTTTGCTTTTACAGGCTTATCCAATACAATATAAGCATTTGGGGCATCTTTATCGCTATTACTTCGATCAACTACGGTTTGCCATCTTTCGCCATCTTCCGATACTTCAATGCTAAAACGGTGTCTCAGTCCCTCGACACGCGTATAAATACCTGATTCATGATCGTGAAAATTCAACTGAAACGCATGGATTTTTCCTGGATTTAGCATTTCAACAGTTATCCATTGTCTATCGTCATTCGCTTCGGCTACCCAAAACGTTTTCGGGTTTTCATCGGTCAATACTTTCGAAATAATGTCACCTTTGGCATTTTTTTCAAGCGGTAATTCAGTGACTTCTACATCGTCATCATTCGAAGTAAATTTCATGATTTGTGTTAAGGATGACGACACCGTAACATTTCCTTTATACGAAAGCAACATCCAGCCATTATGCTGTCCTGCTTTTGTAGGATGGTCAGCTCCAAAACGCGGATAATCGCCATAGTCTGTATTGGTGTACATTAAGCCTTCATCATCAAAATAGGTAGGAAACATGCACAAACGACGTTCCCACTGGGCGTTAGACGCCAACGCCATAGTTGCGAAATGCCAATATTGTCCATTGGTTTGTTTCACGGTAATGCCATGCCCCGCACCATTGGTAAAACCACCCGGCTTAAAGCTCATGGGATTATTTTTCATGTAAGTGAATGGACCAAGTGGTGTGTCTCCAATATATACCCCATCAGCATATACATTGAATTGCGTGCCCGGAGCGGCATACTGCAAATAGTATTTTCCGTTGTGCTTGGTCATGGAGGCGCCCTCCATATAGCCTTCTTTTAACGTTGGATGAAAATTGTTTTCGCCAAAACGTTCCCATCCGTGTTCTTCCTCAACAAGATTGATCAATACCTTTTTAACCCCTGTTTCCAGAAAACGGTCATCTTTATTCAGCATTTTTACATGGAGAGGGTGCACATTGGATGAGCCCCAATACAGATAGGTCTTCCCGTCGTCGTCAATGAACAATTCCGAATCCTGAATGTTGTTAGTAATAGAAGCTGTTGGAGTCCATTTTCCACTTTTTGGATCGTCGGTATAAAGAATACTCCCGTAACCCGCCGGATTACCTGCAAAGTACACCAGAGAATCTTTATAATTAAAAGCTGTGGGGGCGTTGCTGCCTTCAAAAAACCATTGTTGGGGCTTAATAAATTTCCAGTTTACCAGATCGGTGGAATGCCAATAACCAAAAGAACGCGTCACGAACATATAGTATTCGCCACGATATTCGATAACCGCTGGATCGGCACCTGAGCGATAGGATATATTCCTGCTTGAATTGTAAACCATGTAGGTATAGTCAATATCCAATGGATTGCAATAGGTTTTGATTTTTTTTTGTTCAACAATTTCCGAGGAAGAATTGCCATCCTCTTTGTTTTTTGTATTCCCATTACATGAAATGAGAATCCAAAAGAATATAAAATAAGCAAGTCGTTTCATGGTCAAAGCTTTTTATCTTTATTGGTAATGGGATCATATGAAGTTCCCGTATTCCCACGCAATTTTTTAAATTGTTTATAAGCATTTTCAACACGTTCTTTTGGAGCGCGCTCCAGTTCCTTATCTGTGACTTTGTATTGGACTTCCAATTCCGACAATTTTAGACGCAGTTTTTCCTCAATGTCATCATATTTTGGATTGTCGATTTGGTTGTGGATTTCCTTGGGATCTTCTTCCAAATCATAAAGTTCCCAAGTGTCGATGTCATCATAAAAATGCATGAGTTTATAGCGTTTTGTTCTTACACCATAATGTTTTTTGACCATATGGAAGGCAGGAAAATCGTAGTAGTGGTAATACACCGCATCTCTAAAATCGTCGTTGTTCATGGTGCCTTCCAAAAGTGGGCGTAAGGATTTACCTTGCATATCTTCTGGTATAGGGACACCTGCATAGTCCAAAAAGGTTTCGGCAAAATCTAGATTTTGGGTTAAGGCATCCACTTCACTTCCCGCTTTGATATGACCGGGATACTTTACCAACAATGGCATTGCCAAAGATTTCTCGTACATATAACGTTTGTCAAACCAGCCTTTTTCACCCAAATAAAAGCCTTGATCGGTGGTGTAAATAACAATGGTATTATCTTCCAGACCATTGACTTTTAAATAATCCAACAGTTTTCCCACCCCTTCATCTACTGAGGCAATGGTGGCCAAATATTCGTGAAGGTAACGTTGCCCTTTCCATTCGGCCAATGCTTTTCCCGTTAATTTTGCATCATGAAAGGCGTCATTTTTTGGCATATAGGCCTCGTCCCATATTTTTCGTTGCTCAGGTGTCATTCGGTCAAAATCATTCGTCCATGGATTATGAGCCAATTCTGGGCTTCCCTTTTTCTTGGTCATTTTCAAATCGTGGCCTTCATACATATCTGCATAAATGGTTTGCTGTTGTAGTTTGGAACCCAAAGATCCTTCATGGTTGGTGAAATAGGTATCGGGCAAAGGAAATTGAATGGCATCATATTTATTGAGATGACGAAGTGCTGGCATCCAGTTGCGATGCGGTGCTTTATGGTGTACCATGAGCATAAAAGGTTTGCTGCTATCTTTAACCTGATCCAAATAGGCAATGGCTTGATCGGTAATGATATCGGTGGCATAACCGGGAACATCCAAGGTATCGGCTTCTCCTCCATTTGTGCCTTGATAAATAAAAGTAGGATTATAATAGTGTCCCTGATCATCTAAGATCTTCCAATAATCAAACCCTTGGGGCAAGCCATATAAATGCCATTTGCCCACAATTCCTGTAGTATAGCCTACTTTTTGGAGCAATTTAGGAAAGGTTTGTTGGCTGTCATCAAATCGATCGCCATTCATTCTAAAACCATTGACATGGCTAAACTTTCCGGTAAGCACTACAGCACGACTTGGGCCACAAATGGAATTGGTACAGAAGTTATTTCTGAACAAGGCGCCTTCTTTGGCTATTCGGTCGATGTTTGGGGTTGGTGCCAAAAGACTTATAGGATGACCATAGGCACTAATGGCCTGTTCAGCATGGTCATCAGCCATAATGTAAATGATGTTGGGCCGTTGTTGAGGTGCAACAAAAACTTCTTTTTCTTTACAAGAGGGCAACAGTATTGCTATACTGAACACATAAATTATTGACTTCATGATTGTTTTTGTGTTTTGATTTTTGTTTGTTTTATGTGGCTATTAATAGAGTATATCGTCTTAGTCTAATTTTTCGATTAACAAACCACTAATTACAGACTCGCCTAGTACGGGTTTTAAATGTACAGCTAAACCATTCTCATCGTTTATAGTAATAACCCCTGTTATTTTGACGCCATATTTTTCTGGATATTCTGAAGCCAAATTGAAATGGGATTGCAGTAATTCTTTATTTAAATACACATCAAAAATGCGTTGGTTGTTGCTAGGGTTAGGGCCATCTGAAGCCTTTAAACTATACAGGTCATTTGTGTTTTTTATTTGTGGTTCAACAAAAAACAAACTCACTTTATAGATTCCTTTAGGAATGTCAACTTTATAGGTAGAACAACCTTCGAGCATGGTCTGGAATAGGGGTTCTGAAGTATTGTTTTTGATATTAAAAGGAATCCCTTGATGTTTGTCCTTGTTTAAATTGAAGACCTTTCCGTCAAAATGGCCAAATAACCCTCTTTGATAGGGTTGGTCTGGAACCCATGTGATTTGATGTTCCGAGTCGGTAAAATAGAAATGGGAACCTACATTGATTCCAAAACGGCTAAAGTTTTTGAAATCCAAAGTGTCTAAACGTAAAACGTCGACCGTCTTTTCAACTTCAGTGGCACCCGAAATGGCCTTTAGGTTATTTTTTCCATTTAAAAAAAGGACTTCAACAGTGGCCAAACCATTATTAATTTTAAAATTGCCCAAGGATTGACCGTTTAACATCACCGAAACTTCATCTTGATTGGAATAGATTTGAATAGGGTATGTTGTGTTTCCAAACAAGGTCAGTCCAGACAAATAATCTGTTGCCACATGAACAAAAGGTTCCTTTTTGTCCAAGACCGATTTGTACCAATAATATACATCTTTGGGCGTTCGGTCGTATTGTACCAATCCTTTTTGATTGACATGCGGAATGGCGTCACCACGAAATTCCGAACCAAAATCGGCAAAATTCCAAGCCGTCATCCCAGCCATAAAAGGTCTATCCATAATTTGCTGAAAATAGGAGGTGTGCAATTTTGATTGATAGTCCAATGAAAAGTCAAACTTTTTTGGTGTTTTGGTAAATATCCTAACATCGGCACCTGGGCCATATTCCGAAAGAAATAGGGATCGTTTGGGATAGCGTTGATGCTGCTCATCCAAAAATGCACCCAAATCGGGAATGTCCTTATCGTACCATCCAAAGTAGAGGTTCCATCCCAACAGCATTGGTAAATCGGCTATTCCGGTGTCGTTGTACACTTCGTTTAAGTGGCAGGCCATCACCGTGATATGGTTGGGTGCTAATGTTCGGGTCAAATCTTCCAATTGGGTTGCCAGATCCAATGACACTTTCTTGAGCTGTTCCTTTTCTTCTTTTGAAGATTTGTTATCAAAAGCCAACCTTAAGAATATTTCATTCATATAACCAAACATGACCACCGAAGGATGGTTGATGTACTGTTTAACATGCTCCTTTTGCATGTTCAAACTGGTTTCGAAAAAGGCTTTGGAATTGGTAACTTTGTTAACGATGGGGATTTCGGTCCATACCAAAATCCCGAGCTTATCACACCTCTCATACAGTTCTCGAGAATGTGGGTAATGGGCAAACCGAATGACATTGGCGCCCATATTTTTGATGATGTCGATATCCTTTAACTGAAGTTCAATTGGGACTGCATTTCCCAATCCTTCAAAATCCTGATGTCGGTTAACGCCAATTAATTTGAGAGGTTTTCCATTTAGAATGAACCCTTTGTCGGGGTCAACTTTTAGCCATCGGAAGCCCACTGGACCCGTTTTTTTGTCCCATACCGTCCCATTTTCAGATAAGGTCAAGTTTATGGTGTACAGATATGGATTATCGGGCGACCATAAATTTGGACCGAATAGTTCTGGTAGCTTGATAACAAAGCTATTGGAAGCTTGGGCAGGCAATTTCAGTTTTTCGGTATGAAACTGAACAACTTTGCCGTTTTGGTCCAACAGTTGGATATCCAAAAATGCATTTTTGTCCTTAGTGCCCTTGTTCTGTAAAAGCGCTGTAATTTCGATAGTGGCACTTTTTTTACTCACATTTTTGTAATGTACATAATAACCATCTGAAGCAAAATCGTTTAGAGAGAAATGTAGTTTTTGGAGTGAAATCAATTCTACATTGCGATAGATGCCGCCATAAAAGGTAAAATCGGCATCCAATGGTGGTATATCTTCGTTGTGTGTATTATCTACTGCAACTTCAATTAGGTTGTAATTCTCATAATTTAAAAATGGGGAAATATCGAAATTAAAAGCTGTGTAACCACCTTTGTGGTTACCCACTAAAATTCCATTGATATAAACCGTTGCCTCTTGATTGACGCTGTTAAATTTAAGGTAATGAACCTTTTCTTTCAGATCATTTGAGAAATAGAGTTGCTTTTTATAAAAGCCTAAACCTCTGTAATATCCAGGTTCATCATCAAAGGCGTCAAGGGTGTTCCAAGTATGGGGAAGATTGACCGTTTCCCATTTGGTCTTATCGGTTGAAAATTGCCATCCTGAATTGATAATGGTATGCTGGGAAAAAGCGATTTGCCCGCACAAAATCAATACAAAGCAAAATTTGAATTTGTTAAGACTAAATACGAAAGATTTCATTTTTATAGTTTATTCCAATTTAATAATTTCTGTATACCCTTTTTGCACTTGGCATTAAAAACTTCAATTTGAAAGAGGTAGGCATCAGCTTTTTTATTGAATTAGCTCAAATTGTGCTTTTAATGACGCATCAGAATTGGTGCCAACAAAGACTTCAAAATCCCCAGGCTCTGCAACAAAGTCCAAATTGTAATTATAGAATTTTAAGTCTTCAACGGTCAATTTGAAAGTGATTGTTTTGGTTTCCCCCTTTTTGATCAATATCTTTTGGAAGCCCTTTAATTCTTTTACTGGTCGTGTTACAGAACCCACCAAGTCGCGGATATAGAGTTGCACTACTTCTTTGCCATCATAATCGCCTGAATTGGTAACATCAACAGAAACCTCGATGGAGTCTTCAAAATTTAGTTGGTTTGTGCTCAACTTTAAATTGTTATAATCAAATGTGGTATAACTCAAGCCATAGCCAAATGGATATAAGGGTTCGTTACGGACATCTAAATAATTGGAACGGAATTTCTCAAACTTTCCTTCGGTGTTGCCCAATGGGCGTCCCGTATTTTTGTGGTTGTAAAAAATAGGAATCTGTCCCACATTTTGTGGGAAGGTAGCAGAAAGTTTGCCAGATGGATTGACATCGCCAAACAGGACATCGGCAATGGCCAATCCGGCTTCACTTCCAGGAAACCAAACGTTTAAAATTGCAGGGACATTTTTGTGTTCTTCATCAATGGCTAATGGTCTTCCCGTAAAGAGAACCAAAACCACAGGTTTTCCGGTCTTAAGTAGGGCATTTAACAAATCTTTTTGAGCTTGTGGGATCTCAATGTCACTTCTGCTACTGCTTTCTCCACTCATTTCGGCAGTTTCCCCTATTGCCGCCACAATTACGTCAGACTGAGAGGCTATGGATAAGGCTTCATCCAGCAGCTGTTTGTCGGTTCTTCCATCACGTGGAATTTCTTTTCCAAACATGGTAGAGTGCATTTCAAACTCCAGATCGTAATCTACATTACTGCCTTTGGCATAAAGGATATTGACATTTTCGCCAGCAACAGTCTTTAAGCCTTTCAATAAAGGATTCGATTTTTCCTGGCGCGTTGCGACGCTCCAAGTTCCGGCCATATTGACGGC
Organism: Flavobacteriaceae bacterium LMO-SS05; assembly: GCA_051814705.1. Taxonomy (GTDB): domain Bacteria; phylum Bacteroidota; class Bacteroidia; order Flavobacteriales; family Flavobacteriaceae; genus Geojedonia. The sequence continues at coordinate 223,521 of JBPWQW010000001.1, read as the reverse complement.
TGTATTGGCCAAAGGACCAACCAAGGCAATTGTGCCTGATTTTTTTAATGGCAAAACCTGATTGTCATTCTTCAACAATACCATGGATTCTGAAGCCACTTTTCGGGCAAAAGCTCTATGTTCATCTGTAAAAATTTCAGTCTTGGCTCTATCCTCGTCACAATATTTATAAGGGTCATCAAACAAACCCAATTGGTATTTTGCTGTTAGTATGCGTTTTACCGCGGTATCAATATCACTTAAGGCCACTTTGCCTTCCTCCAAGGATTTTTTTAAAGTCGTTAACAAGCCTTCGCCCACCATATCCATATCCACTCCTGCATTTAAGGCCATAGCAGACACTTGTTGCAAATTGCCCACTCCATGATCGACCATTTCATTGATTCCCGTATAATCGCTGACCACAAAACCATTAAAATTCCATTGATTTCTTAACAATTCGGTCAGTAACCATTTGTTTCCAGTTGCCGGTATGCCATCAATTTCATTAAAAGAGGCCATTACCGAACCAACTCCCGCATCAATTGCTGCTTTGTAAGGGGGTAAATACTCATTATACATTCTAATTTTGCTCATGTCGACCGTGTTGTAGTCTTTCCCAGCTTCTGATGCTCCATACAGTGCAAAATGTTTAACGCAGGCCATTAAAGTTCTACTGTCTGAAAGATCATCACCTTGATAGCCTTCAACCATAGCTTTTGCAATTTGACTTCCCAAATATGGATCTTCGCCTGAACCTTCTGAAACGCGTCCCCAACGTGGGTCTCTAGAAATATCAACCATAGGAGAAAACGTCCAATTAATACCGTCTGCACTAGCTTCAATTGCTGCGGTACGTGCCGTTTGTTTTATTAAGTCCATATCCCAAGAACAGGACAAGCCTAAAGGGATGGGAAATGTAGTTTCGTAGCCATGAATCACATCCATTCCAAACAGTAATGGGATTTTCAGACGGCTTTTTTCAAGGGCGATTTTTTGAATTTCTTTGATACTTGCTACTGATTTAATGTTGAATAAACCTCCAACAAGTCCGTTTTCAATTTTTGCTGCAATATCTGAACTTGTTGCTTGGCCAGTAGTAAATTGTCCTGCACTGGGTAAATTCAATTGCCCTAATTTTTCATCCAAGGTCATTAAACTCAAAATGGAGTCGACTTGTTGTTCAAAAGGATTTGTGCTTGATGAAGTTTTTGAATTCTTTTTTTCAGAATTGCATGACACACATAACAAGGTCATAATGCTTAAAATAAAGAAATGGATTTTGTTTAGTTTATTCATGTTTAATGTATTGATTTAGAAAATAGCCAAGGTAAAAGTTTGGGTTCGGCCAAAGCAGAGTCCCAACTATTGTGATTGTCGTCAGCGTATAAATTAAAATTAGGTTTTCCTCCAGCCTTTAAATAAGCACTTACCATGGCAACGGATAATTGTGGATCTACAATATCGTCGTTGGCACCATGAAAGACCCATAAGGGTGTCGTAGTGGCATATAAAGCAGCGGTGTCGGCTATCCCACCCCCGCAAATGGCAAAGGCTGCAGCAAACAAGTTTGGTTTTCTGTACAGAATTTCAAAAGTTCCCATACCGCCCATGGATAAGCCACCAACATAAATTTGATTCTTATTGACAAAAGGTTTAGAAACCATGTCATCCATTAACTGCATAACCAAATCAAGAGTTTTTGTTGGCTCTTTTCCATTTTGAAATTCAATGTTGTAGGGGTGTGTGGACCTGTCTATAGTGGCGTTGGCCCAATAATCATTTTGTGGACATTGTGGAAAGATGACAATGGCGGGATATTTTCTTCTATTTTTTCTTTTGGAAAATAATGAACTTCCATGGCTCAGTTGTTTACCATTATCACGGCCTCTTTCGCCTGCGCCATGAAGAAACAGCACTAAAGGATATTGTTTACTTTCATTAAAATGTTTGGGTAATAGGATTCTGTAATTTAAAGTATCCGTTTGGTTAATAAAATGCATGTATTCGTAAAGTTTTTGACTTTGAGATAGGACAACATTAGACATGTAAAACCCCAATAACACGAGTATGCATTTTTTAATATTTAAGGAAGTGAACATATTTAATTTTTAATAATTGAACCCAAGCACATCTAAACCGTGTTTAACATCTGTATTTTGCATAAACAAATTCCATAATAAGCCTGTTCTATAGTTTTCTATCATAACAATTTGGGGGCCTTGGTCGATGGCTAAATAGGCCTTTGCAGTCCAAAATGAATATTCAGGACTAAAGGCATCAAAAAAACCTGCAGGGCCTAATAGTTCGGCTTTATGCTGATAGAGATAATGCATGACTTTCAAAGATTGTGAAGGGGTATAGGGTATAGAACTAATCGCAGCAGTGGGGGAAACGACCCCGTTATCATTTATAGGACTATGGGCTGAATAGCCAATAGAACCATCGTCGTTTCTAGAATAGCTTGCGGTTAGGCCCCAGCAATCTGCTCCATAATCTTTGTAATTATTGGGGTTTGAAATACAATATTGACGGTTTATTTTAGTGTGATTGACGACAAGATCCCAGTAGTTTGCATATTGATCGGTTAAGTTTTTAGGGTTTAACCCCAAAAACGAATAGTGGCTAAAAAACAATGGGCCACCGTATTGTGGTGATCCAGCATGCTTTAAAATTAGAGGGAATCCGTATTGAGAATTGCTGGCTACAATTGCTCCATTATCTGCCCAACCCTTGGTGTAAGCAGCTTTTGTGATTGGATAATCTGGAGATGCCGCAGCTAATACATACGCAATTAAGGTCTCATTATACCCTTTTAACTTGAGGTTAATTGCGAAACCATAATTGGGGCTCCAATGCCAATACAATGCATCTTGGCCTTGAGTGTACCAATTCCATTCTATACCTTTCCAAAGTACATCTGCCTTATTTGCTAGAGCCATTTCTTCGGCGGATCCATTTTTAAAATACTCTTTTATACAAATTAATCCTTGTGCCAAAAAAGCAGTTTCAACTAAATCTCCACCATTGTCTTGTGTGCTAAATGGAATCACCTTTCCTGTTCCACCATCAACCCAATGTGACCAAGCCCCGTGAAAACGATCGGCATGTTCCAAAAAGTTGAGAATGGTTGTCAATCGTACAACAGCTTGTTGCCTCGTAATGTAAGCTCTTTCAATTCCTACTAAAATTGACATCAATCCGAATCCTGTGCCACCAGTAGTGACTACATTTTGGTTTAACGACGGATTATCTGGATGGTAACGTTCTCTGGCAGCTCCCGAATTTGAATTTGCAAAATCCCAAAAGTATTTAAATGTGGTCTGTTGTGTTAAATTCATCATCTCCTCATCGGTCAAAGGATCAACCGTTACAGGGCCTGTTGGATCTGGAACAAAAGGATCTTCTGTTCCTGGGCCATTTGATCCACATGATAATACTGTGATAAAGCAAATTAAAATACGTGTTTGTTTAAACATTTTTTAATTATTAAATGTAAAGTCTAAGATCTTTAAGCCTTTTTTTACATCTTCATTTTTCATAAACAAATTCCAAAGTAAACCTGTTCTATAATTTTCGATCATTACAGGTATGGGGCCTTGGTCGATTGCTAAATATCTAGGTAAATACCAATGATCTTGTAAGCTAAAAGCATCATAAGGACCATATTTACCAATCAAGGAGTCTTGTTTGCTATATAAGTATTTTAGCATTTGCATACTTTCTTTAGGAGTATATGGAAATGAGGCTAAAGCAGCGGTTGGAGATATGACACCTAAATCATGACCAGGTCTATGACCTTCATACCCTTTAATGGAATAACTTGAGGTTAATCCCCAAAGACTATCTCCATACCCTTTATAATGTTTCGGGTTTTCTACGGCATATTTATAATGAATTTTGGCCTGATTCTGAACCAGTTTCCAATAATCTGCATATTGATCTGAAAGGCCATTTGGATTTAATCCTAAATAGGAATAATGAGACCAAAATAAAGGTCCAACGGGAGCGTCATCATGTTCGTAATAATCCAAAACTAAAGGTTCGTTATATAAAGAATCCTTAGACACGATGGCTCCATTTCTGGCCCAACCTTTTTCATAAACCGATTTTTTAATGGGATGAGTTGGCGATGCTGCAGCCAAAACGTACATAATCAAACATTCGTTATAACCTCCAACGGGGAAGTTCATGTCCCATCCAAATTCTGGAGACCAATGCCAATACAATACATCTTCACCATTCTTGGTATACCAATCCCATTCTACAGCTTTCCAAAGTTTATCAATTTTTGCAACCAGTTCCTGTTCTTTTTCATTACCACCTTTAAAATATTCCGAAACGGTAATCAAACCTTGTATTAAAAAAGCGGTTTCCACCAAATCTCCCCCATTGTCTTTTTTACTGAAAGGAATTACTTTTCCGGTTTCGCCATTCAACCAATGTGGCCAAGCACCATGAAAACGGTCGGCTTTTTCAAGAAAATCGACAATTTTCAAATAACGATCTAAGGCCTCTTGTCGTGAAATGAAACCTCGTTTCACTCCAACCAAAATGGCCATCAACCCAAAACCACTTCCTCCGGTTGTGACCGTGTTTTTTGGTGATGTGGGATATATATCGTCCATATGTAAACGCTCTCTGGCAAGACCTGAATTGGGTTCGGCGCCCTCCCAGAAATAATTAATGGTTTGCCATTGAATGGTATCCAGTAATTGGTTATCGATTAATTTTGTATTTTGAGTTAGTTTGGTATTATCCTGACTGTTTTTTTTCTTTTCTGAATTACAATTAAGAAAATTGATTGAAATGAATAGTAAAAGTATGACCAGTTTAGTGTTTGCTAGTTTCATATATAAAAAGTTAAGAAAATTTAGCTGCATTTCCCAAGAGAAATGCAGCTAAAAATGAGACTAATTCAAAAGATATTAAAGACTCCATTTTTGAATTATAAAACCTTTATTAGGAGTCCATTATAGACAAACTATTGTGCCATTAATGCTTGAATTTCTTCAAGAGTTAGAGTCTTGTCAAATAAATAAAGTTCATCTATTTTACTTTTATCTGATAAATGACCCCATCCAATAAATCCAGGTGCTCCAGATCCTATTGAAATATTTGTACAATTTGCCCAACTAATAGTTTTACCAGTCATATCTCCACTATTGGTAACAGCTACTCCATTAAAATAGATTTGTGTGGCAGTTGCAGAAACCGTAAATGCAATATGCACCCATTCTCCAGCAGTAACGTTTATAACATCACCATCATTCCAAGAATCACCACCATCAGTTCCAATGTGCATTTTTATTCGTTGTTCTGTCGGGCTTCCTTCTCTAAAAAGTCTAAAACCAGAAGATAGGTCATTGTCTAATCCAAGCATTGGAGGCGCTACGGTTAAAATACCAGCTCGATCTGGTGTTGAATCTACTTTATACCAAAATGCGCCACTAAATTCATTAGTAAACAAATTTGTGATTGGAAATGACAAATAGGAATCTGTTGCGCCCTTATAAGCGTCAGAACCAACAGCGCTTTCTCCAGCAAAACTAGGCGTTCCAACAACAGTAGGATTGGTGTTTGTTACTTTATTGACATAAGTCCCGTCAAAAGGCGCGTATAAGGTCGCTCCAAAATACGGTGGTTCGTAGTTTCCGCCAACAATAGCAATTACTTCGTCAGCCGATAAAGCTTTGTTATAAAACCGCAATTCGTCTATGGTGCTTCCGTCAGACTTATGATCCCAATAAGAAAATGTTGGAACGCCTGAAGCAATTGTAAAACTATTACACCCTGTCCAATCAATTGGAGCAGCTAAATCTGCTGAATTCATTTCAATGCCATTGAAATAAATTTTGGTTTGTGTATTTGAAACAGTCACAGCAACTTGAACCCATTCATTAGCAGTAACATCTATAATACCGCCATCATTCCAACTTTCTCCTCCACCTGTTCCAACATTCAATTTAATGCGTTGCTCAGTTCCACTACCTTCTCTAAATAATCTAAATCCTTGATTTCTATTTTCAGGAACATCATTTCCAACAACTAGTATACCTGCTCTGTCTGGACTCGAATTAACTTTATACCAGAATGTAGTGCTAAATTGATTGGTTAATAACCCTTCAGCTGGATATGTTAGATAAGCATCTGTTGCTCCTGAATATGCTCCAGAACCTTCATGGGAATCACTCGTGATTTCAGGAGACCCAACAACGGTAGCCGCAGTACTTCCAACTAAATTAATATAGCCCCCATCAAAAGGCATATAGAAGGATTCTCCAGCGTATTGAGGGATATAGGGATTAAAAGTATTGATCATAATTTGAATTTCGCTTTGAGTAAGAGCTTTATTAAATATTCGCAATTCATCCATTGCACTAAAGTCAGATTTATGATCCCAGTAACTAAAAGTTTCCCCTCCGGAACCAATTGTTAATGGTCCAACACCGGTCCAGTCAATTGGTCCAGACAAACTAGCAGTGTTCATTTCAATACCGTTAAAATAAATTTTACTCTCTGTTTGTGAAATGGTAAAAGCAACATGAACCCATTCACCAGCTGTTACATCAATAACACCACCATCGTTCCAACTATCACCAGTGCCAGTTCCAACATTTAATTTAATGCGTTGTTCTGCACCATTTCCTTCTCTAAACAATCTAAATCCTTGATTACGATCCTCTACATTGTCTCCCACAACTAATAAACCAGCTCGGTCAGGGCTTGCATTTACTTTATACCAAAAAGCAGCACTAAATTCATTACTTTGTAACCCGTTCGATGGAAATGTTATATAAGAGTCTGTCGAGCCTTTATAAGCATTGGAGCCCACATAACCTGAACCTGCAAAACCAGGTGAACCAACTTTATCAGCTATATTGAACCCAATTAAATCTCTATAATCCCCATCAAAGGGCATATAAAGAACTTCTCCATCAAATAATGGGCTGTATGGCGGTTCCTTGCTGAAATTCACTTCAGCAGAGGTAGATGTGCCATTAATATCTGTAGATATTACAGTTAACACGTAATCTCCATTGACTAATCCGTTGTAAGTATATGATTCTATAATATTACGAGGATTGCTAAAATTGTCTAAGTTGGCTATTTCAGTACCATTTAAAACAATAGAGATGTCATTTACTATATTATCATCATGGACTTCTATTTTTATATCTATTGGAGCAGGGTCTTCAAAAACTTTAATAGCAGCCCCTTCTAAAGGATAATTAATTTTCACTATAGAAGGATCTATATCAAAAGCACCCAAAGTAGGCAGGTCTAATTTTTGACACCCCGTAATGACTAATGCAGCTATGACTACATAAGCTATTTTATTAATTAAATGAATTCGTTTTTTCATAATTAATTTTTTTAATACTAATTAATAATTTGGATTTTGAACCAATACCCCTTGCGATTGATCGATCGCCGTTTGTGGGATAGGATACCATTCATGTTTAGGTAAAAATCCTAAACCTCCTAAAAGTGCAGGCCCATCACCCCAACGTACAACGTCATAAAAGCGCTCACCTTCCAAAGCAAGTTCTATCCGTCTTTCGTGTTTGATAGCCGCCATAGTTGCTGTTACATTTGGAAGTACACTTGCACCACCTCTAGCTCTAGCTCTTACTTGGTTTAAATAGGTTGTTGCAAGGGCTATATTTCCCGTTTTAAATGCTGCTTCAGATGCCATTAAAAGAACATCGGCATATCGAAGAATTTTTATGTTTTCCCAATTATTCTGTCTTTGTGATAATGCTGTTCTAACAGAGGCTTCTGTATAAGCTTTTTTGTTCCAATAGGGTTGATCCAATGGAGGAGCTGCTGGTAAGATTCCACTACCATAACCGCCATCGTCTTCACCTGATGCTAAAATAGTATGATCTTTTCTGGGATCACCTACTTCATAAGCATCGATTAAATTTTGTGTAGGTACGTTAAAACCCCAACCTAAGTCCCAAGCGCCTGTACCTCTAACACCTTGAGAAACATAATAATTATTACTAAAGTTTTGACCGGATGCCGTAACAAATTGCTGAACTTCAAAGATGGATTCAATGGAGTTGTTGCCTTCGCGACTGAATAATTTTTTATAGGAAGGTTCTAATGCATAAATTCCAGAATTGATGACTTCTTCACTTTTTGCTAAAGAAGCAGCATATAATGCTTGTGAATTCGATTTTGAAGCTTGATACAAATATAGTTTAGCAAGTAACCCATCGGCAAAGCCTTTGGTAGCCCTTCCTGCAAAATTAGACACCCAAGTTAAAGGTAAATTTGCACTTGCATATTCTAAATCGGCTTTAATAAAAGCATCAACCTCTGCGACAGTAGATTTTGGCTTAATCCCATCTACTACTTCTACTACTTTTTTATCAACTATAGGGATTTCACCATAATCTCTTCTTAAATCAAAATAAAGAAAGGCTCTGATCATTCTAGCTTCTGCCATATTTACGATAGTCCCAGGGTCAGTTAAGCCAGAAACTTCGATGGCATCAATTAAATCATTACAGGCATTAATGACTTTGTAATGGTCATTCCAATTTCCATTGTTAAGGAAACTAGTATTGGAATACCCAAATTCATTAAAATCGGCTCCTGCCTGAGCTGCATCTGGCACTGAACTTCCTTTTGCGGCGTCATCTGAACGAATGCTTTGAAACCAATATCGCGTCCAATCTGAAACAGCTGAACTTCTTAGTTGTCCGTACAGTCCAAAAGCATCGGCCTCAAAACCACCTGTTGAAAGGTCTCCTGTTATAGCTACTCCCAATGGTTTAGTATCTAATAAATCACTGCAAGAAGTCATAGAGGTTAACATAAGTAGTGCACTTAAAGCATACTTAATAAAGACTATTTCTTTTTTCATATTATTATAAGTTTTTAATTTTTATTAAAATGTTACACTAAACCCTAAGCTTGTAATTACAGGTAAAGGGTATCCACCGTTATCAATACTAAATTCAATTGGAGTTCCACCAGCTTCAGGAGTAAATCCTGAATTGTGCTTCCAAGTATATAAATTTTGAGCATTGAAATATAATTTCATATTTGTAAAGTTCATTCCTTTTATACTCAGTGGCTCAAAGTTATAGGCCAATTGTATATTCCTAATTCTTATATAACTACCGTCTTCAATATTATAAGTAGAGTTTTGTTTGTTATAACCTGAAGCTTCTGTTAACCGTGGCTCCCAGTTTGAAGTCCCTGCACCAATCCACCGGTCTGCTCTTTCGGCTCTATAATTAAATTGAGCAAAAGAGCTTCCATTACCCCAGTTTCTCCATATCTCATTACCATAAACGCCTTGTACATCGATGTCTAAAGAGAATTTTTTATAAGCAAGATTTGTGCTTATACCATAAGTAAAATCGGGAGTTGGATTACCTATTACGGTTCTATCATCTGGTGTTATTTCACCATCACCATCGACGTCTTTATATTTAAAATCTCCAGGTTTATAAGCTCCTAAAGTACTTGGTGGTGAGGCTTGAATATCTAAGTTTGATTGATATAGTCCATCAACAACATAGCCATAAAATGAACCAATTGGATCGCCTGCTCGTGTACGGGTTGGTCCAGAAAAGACTTCAAAACCAGGTTCAAATACAGAATTCACAGTATTTTTAATTGTCGCTAAATTTCCACTAATAGAATATTTAAAATCTGAACTGATATTATCACTCCATGAAGCGGTAAATTCAAAACCTTTATTTTCGATTTCTCCAGCATTGGTATAAAACTGATCACTTCCACTTGAAACAAAAACCAATAAATCTTTTGTTAATTTATTATAGTAGGCAGCTTCAAAGTTTAATCGGTTATTAAAAGTAGCTAACTCAAAGCCTGCTTCATAAGAGGTAATAGTTTCCCATTTAAGATTATCGGTATTTTTATAAGCTAAAACATAGGCTGGAATAACACTTTGAGGGTTGCCAAGTACAGCTGACGCACCTAATTGAAAATTGGGTAAATATGGATAATGTACCGCATTATATTGATTCCCTAGTTCTCCATAGGAGCCTTTAATTTTTAAATAATTTATTGCAGAATCGTCCATAAAATTCTCTCTACTTAGCTCCCATGCGCCACCTAATGACCAGAAATTTTGAGCTCTAGTGGCTTTTGGTAATTCTGAAGACGAATCTCTTCTAAACGAACCGTTTAAAATATATTTCCCTTTATAATTATATAATACTCGGAATAAACCGGACACCGTGGCCCTATCCCATTGTTCTGAGTTTGAAACTCTCGTGTCTTGATCACCAAAAGGGAACACATTTAAATACCAAAACCTAGGATCGTTTGGAATAGGATCCCCACCCGCTAATTGTTTTACTGAGCCATTTATATTTTCTAAATATTCTTGAAACGTCGTGAAACCCAATAATGCTGTGATACTATGGTCTCCAAAGTCTTTAGAGTAAGTTAACAGGTAATCTTGTTGAAAATCTTGTTTGGTATTGTTGTATTGATAAACACTGGTTAAACTTTGCCCTGAAAAATTGGCAATTTCATCACTCTCTGCAGCATATACAGGTGTGAGAGGCGAATATCCTCTTCCTTTTCCAATTTCATAATTTCCAGAATATGCAGTTCTAAAAGTGAAATCTTTTAAAAATTTTAACTCTGCAAAAATATTTCCAACAAATCGGTATGAGTTGGGAATATTTTTGGGTAACCGTTCATTTACAACGAGCAGCGGGTTTCCTATTTGTGCTCCTCCAATGGCAATTGGTAATTGGTTATATACACCATCCGCATTAAATGGGCTTACAATGGGAGTGGCATTTAGAGCGGCTCCATAATTAGTATTATCAGGGTCGCTTGGTAAATCCGATTTTACTCCATTAATACCAATTCCGACCTTAAAGTTGTCAGAAATTTTAACTTCATTATTTATGTTTACGGTTATTTTTTGTAATTCTTCATGGCGTATAATTCCTTCTTCTTTTAAATATCCCACACCAATGCTTAATCTATTTGTTTCACTACCACTTTGAATACTTAAATTGGCATTTTGAACCGTTGCTCCGTTGTTTGTAATTTGGTCAATCCAATCGGTATTACCATTAAACAGATTGTAAAAAGAGTACGGTGCTACACCATCATTAACCAATCGCTCATCAAATAAGGTTTTAAACAATTCAGCATTTGCCAAGTTAGGTTTTCCGGTAAGATATTTAACTCCAGTTGATGTTGAAAAAGCAATACTTAATTTTCCTTCTTTTGCTTTTTTAGTGGTTACCAGTATCACGCCATTTGCGCCTCTTACCCCAAAAATAGCCAAAGATGATGGGTCTTTTAATAGCTCAATAGACTCAATATCATTTGGATTGATATAACTGATGTCCTCACTAAAAATTCCATCAACCACATATAAAGGTTTAGTTTGATTTCTACTCACCGTACCTCGTATACGAATATCGGGTTCTTGCCCTGGTTTACCCGAATTGACTACAGATAAACCTGCTACTTTACCCTGCAATGAAGCAACGGGGTTTGCATTGGGTTTGTCGGCAACTATATCGCCATCTACCCGTACAATTGAACCTGCTAGGTCTCTTTTTTTTGCTGTACCATATCCAACAACAACGACTTCATCTAAAGCTGCAATATCAGGCTCTAGAGCTACATTGATTACGGATTGGTTCCCAATGGCAATTCTTACTGTTTTTAGCCCTATCGAACTAAATTCTAAAATCTCACCTTGGCTTACCTTAATGGAGTACAGACCGTCAAAATCTGTACTGACCCCCCTGCTTGTGCCCATGACTATGACATTAACACCAGGTACTGGCATACCATCTTCTGTACTGGTAACCTCTCCAGTAACGGTAATGTCTTGTGCAATCAATGATGAGGTTAGAAATAGAGATAAAATTAATAGCTTAAATCTTGCTTTCATATTAATTTGATTTTGAATTGTTAGTCAATACCAAACATAAAAAGTAATTTTTGTTAAATAGAAAAAGGGCTTACATTTTAAATACGTCATGGAAAGAAAGCGGGCAAAAAAATCAATTTGACGTACATTAAATATATGGAATATATCTTATATATCTAAAAAAATTCAAAAGTGAAGTAGTAATGACGTATATAAATACGATTAAAAGATGGGATTGAAGTGCTATTATTTAAATTTTTGTAAATAAGATGTTAAAGAATTGTCATTTTGTAGATTTAACTTGCGCTTTAATCGATATCTGCTAGTTTCTACACCCCTTACTGAGATATTTAATAATGGCGCAATTTCTTTGGTAGATAAATTCATTTTGATATAGGCACAAATTTTTAGATCCTTATGGGTCAGGTCTTGAGATTGTTTCTTAAGTTGGGTGAAAAATTCTTCATGTACCTGATTAAAGTTATACTCAAAAACTTCCCATTCATCTTTATAAGCTATGGAGCTGTCAACCTTTTTTAAAAGATTTTTGTAGGAATAATAATTGTCAAAGCTATCTTTATGTTTGGCAAGCTCTACTTTTAAGTCCGTTAACGTTTCGTTTTTCTTAACTAATGCCATGGCCGTATTGGCCAGTTGTTTGCTTTTTAACTTGACTTCGTTTTTTAAAGCTTCATTTTTTAATTCTATGATTTTTCTTTCATTTTCTAAGGACTTTTCCTTTAGCATCTCTCGTTGTTCTTTTCTTAATTTAATTTGTAAACGCTTTTGTTCTTTACTAATTTTTAGTCTATGTAGCACATAAGAAACATAAATGATAAGCAGGATCAAAAATGCATATAATGCAAAACCGTAGTTATTTTTATACCAAGGCGGAAGAATATTAATTTTTTGTGAGGTTATACTAGAAGTTCCACCGAAATTGTTTGAAGCTCGAAACAAAATATTATAATTGCCACTATTTAAGTTAGATAGTTCCAGTTTTTCTCTATCGAGTTTATACCAGTGAATAGAATCTGAATTAGAAATAGAGTATTCAAAATAATGACCGTTTGATTTAGGTGATGAGAGTGAGAAACTGATACTTTTTTTATATGGAAACTCAACGGTTTTGGAGTGGCTTAAATCTATTAATGTTTTATCGATTTCAATTTTTTCAATGGTTGGCTCAAAAAGCTCATGACTTTCCGTATAATTTCTTCCATCAATAAGCATAAAGCCATCATTTAAATTTAAAGCATAAATGGTGTCATTAATTTTTGAAACTTTTTCGAACCCTACTATCAATCTGTTTTTGAAAAAATTACTGGTTAATGTCAGATTGATATCATGCTCGGAAAAAGATTTAAAGTTTATCAGATCTTTTTCGCTTTTGATCACTAATTGATCCATGTCTTCATCGGAAATGATGTAGGCATTATTACCTAAATCTTGGTTTAATACGGTGTAAGGTATAATACTATCCAATAAAGGCTCATATTTTTGCCAACCATTGTTGGTTTTGAAACAAATATTATTTTTTATATTGTAAACCCTAACATTGAAATTAGAGAGGAGTCCTTTATTTTCGTAGCTTTTAATACTTGCAATTGAATCATAATTGGGACTGAATTTAATTTTATAAAGTCCACTGTAGGCTTGCGCTGCCCAAGCAGTATACTTATCTTCAAAAACCAAAAACCGGATTGGCATGGTCGTCTGCTCAGCAGGAATTGTTGTTTTGTCAAGATGTTTGACTTTCCAGTTGCCATTTTCATTTTTAAATTTTACAAGCCCTGCATAGGTGCCTTGAATGTAAAGGTTATTTTGCTCGGGTATCTTTTTAATAACCCAACCCCCAGTAAAATTTGAGATTAATTTTAGTTTTTTATTTTCAATTAGGTAAGTACCATTGTTATGACCACAAAATAATTGGCCATTGATTTCCTTTAAATCCCAAACTTGACCTTGTGAATCTTCAATAAATTGTAATTCCCCCTGCTTGTCCAAATAAAACAGTCCAGTATTACTGCCAATATAAATTGTGCCATGATATTCTATAACATCGTAAACAGCGCCTAGCCTTCCTGAAATATCATTAAAGAACGAAAGATGGCTATTTAAATCGATCGACGCTATTCCATTATCCAATCCTAACCAAAGTTGGTAATTGGAGTCTACATATTGACCTAAGACGGTATTGTTGGCAAGACCATTTTCTTTATTTATATTAAAAATAACCTCACCTAAATTATTAGTAAGATAAACACCGTTTTTTATGGTCCCGAAAACCATATTGCCATTGCTTAATTTGGAGTAACAATTGAGTTGATGCTGTTTAATGAGTTCGTTTATCTCCGATTTCCAAGGAATCAGCTTTTGGTCTGAATAGACAAAACAACCTTTAAGCGACGTGGTAATAAAGAACTTATTATTTAATTGAGAAACAGATATAATATGAGCGCCCTTTAATGTATCGTCGCTTATTATTGGCCTTAGCGTGTCGTTTTCTAAAATAAATATCCCATTTCTTAATGTCGACACATAAAATGTGTTGCCGACTACATCACATGAGATAACGGTTGAAAGCGGTTTGATCTTAACAATTTTATTGTTTTTATAAACGTAAATATTTAAAAAGGATCTAAATATTATAGCTCCATTATGAGGCGTAATTTGCCAAAACTCTTCATTTAACGAAATTTTTGATTTGATGGATTCACTCAAAGATTTATAGACCAATTCGCCTTTCGAATCTTTTTTCCAATATCCAAACTCTTCATAGGATCCAGTATAAATTAAATCGCCGTATGCCAGAACCGAACGAATGGTTGTTTTATTGGGCAGTTCTTTAAAGGCCCATTTTAAGCCGTCATATTCGAGTAGACCATTGTTATTGGCAATGTATAATTTACCATTTTCAGCTTTAGAGACATCCCAGTTTTGATTTCCAGCATTGTATTCAGACAAAGAATAATTTTGAAAATAAGGTGTGTATTGAGCCGTAACCATTACTGGGATTAATGCGATTATTAACATTAACCAGCAATAAGCTTTATGGGATTTAAATGGTATTTTCAAAATTTATGTAGATATATTCTTAAAAATAATGGATTCATTGTAAAAATATCATTTTCAACCTATAAATGTAATAAAATACAGATATTAATACGATGCATTGCATTCTTCAAATAAGGTCGTCTTTAACTACCATGTCGTTTTGTACAATCAAGAACTGCATTGGCTACAAAACTCATTAACTCTAATTCACTGAATAAAAAATAATTATTAAAAACATTGTTTCATAAAGAGGATAATTTTACATAAGTTTAAACCGTATTCAAAACTTAAAGTTATTTCGATATGAAAAAGGGATTTTTAATAGACATGGACGGTGTTATTTACAGTGGTGAAACCCTTATAAAAGGCGCCGATGTTTTTATAGAAACTTTACAAAAGGAAAATATCCCCTTTTTGTTTATGACCAATAATAGCCAGCGTACCCCGCTGGATACCGTTAATAAGGTTGCAAAAATGGGCATTAATATAAAGGAAGAAAATGTATACACAAGTGCTATGGCTACAGCGTGGTTTTTGTCTTTTATGAAGCCTAAGGGTTCAGCCTATGTCTTGGGAGAGGGAGGTTTGATAACCAGCCTATTGCAACAAGGCTATACCATGGTCAATTCCAATCCAGATTTTGTAGTTGTAGGAGAGGGCAGGAATTTTACGCTGGAAATGGTTAATAATGCTGTCGATATGATCCTTTCAGGAGCTAAACTTATAGCCACAAATCTCGATCCATCACCAAAGCGAAAAGGGTGGTCGAATCTAGGCATTAAGGCTATTGTAAAAATGATTGAAGAAGCGACTGGAAAAAAAGCGTTTTCTGTAGGAAAACCGAGCCCTGTAATGATGCGGGCAGCTAGAAAATATTTAGGATTGGAAGCCAGTGAAACCATTATTATAGGGGATACTATGGATACCGATATTTTGGGCGGTGTACAATTGGGATATACCACAATTTTAACCCTGTCGGGTGTTTCCCATGAAAATATGCTTGACGATTATGCATTTAAACCTGATTTGGTTGTGAGTTCTGTTGCCGAATTGGATATCAAAAAAGTATTGAAATTAAAATAGATGGTATTCATTGACTGAATGTCCTTGATTGGACAAAGCCTTTTGTTTTTTTGAATATATATACCTTATTAATAGGCTTTAATTTAGACTAAACTACTATTGTAAATGACGCGGGTAGATGCAGGAGATTTATTTTTGGGGTCATTTGTATATAAGATTACTTGTAAAAACCTACCTCAAGATGTATTGAACTAGCTGGTGCTGTTGAGGCCTTAGTTGCCAGCTCTGAGGGAGCCAATCCCAAACTATCAGAAGCGGAGATTAAAAAAATGATAGCTTAACTTCAAGTTTATTTGGTAGACTCTCGTATGATAACTTTTGTTGGGATTTCAATGGTCCTATATTTTGGTTTGATTCCTTTTTTAAGGTCATTGATTTCTTCCAACAATAATTTAAAAGCTTCTTCCCCCATTTGAGACCCTGGTTGATCAACAGTAGATAAGGTAGGTGTAGTGATGGTTGTTAAAAACCAATTGCTAAAGCCGATAATTGAAACATCTTCAGGGATTTTGATGCCGTATTCTTTTAGCCCTACCAAAATTCCAGTTGCCAGTAAATCCGTAAAAGCGAAAACACCATCTATATCTCTGTGATTTTTAGCTATTTCATCTGCAATTTTTCGACCATCAGCATAACTTAAATGCTCTGTTTCAAAAACAATGGAACTGTCAAAAGCCATATTATGGTCCTTAAGTGCATTTTTATAACCAATAAACCGATCAATAGTGGTTTGGGGTTTTAAAGCACCTCTTACATGGGCAATGCGTTTACAACCAATATCAATCAGATGCTTAGTGGCATTATAAGCAGCTTTTTGGTCATCAATTACAATTTTATGACTATCAATGGACTTCGAAATTTTATCATATAAAACGACGGGAACCCCCGCTTCTCTGATATCGTCAATGTGTTTATAATTTACAGTATTTTCTGCTAATGAAATTAAAATACCATCAACATTTCTATTCAGAAGTAATTCAATTTGTTTTTTTTCGACTCTGTAAGACTCATCAGATTGAAGTGTAATAACTAGGTATCCATTTTTTTCAGCTGTTTTAATAACCGCTAATACGATATTGGCAAAAAAATGATGAACGATTTGTGGAATGATAAGCCCTATTATTTTTGATTCTTGGTTGCGCAAATTTTGAGCAAAAGAATTGGGTTTATAATTCAAGGTATCAGCTAGTTCTTTTACCTTTAATATAGTTTTGGGGCTAATGTCACTATAGTCTTTTAACGCTTTCGAAACTGTAGCAATAGAAATACCTAATGTTTCAGCTATTATCTTCAGAGTAACCTTTGACATGTCTTAACAGATTTATTTTCTAAATGTAATAAATCGATTAGGAAATCCTAATAAAAAAAGCCGCTAAATCCATTATTGTTATTTAAAGAAATAATGTTTGATAATCTCCTAATTTATGGGTTAAATAAATATGAAATTGACAAAGTAAATAACGTTTTTGAGGTGAGTACAACCCTTTAAAATATCAATACTATTTCTCAATCAAATTTAGTTAAGTCCAAGAGTTTATGTATTGTTAGTTTATTTTGATCACAATAAATGCTTTGGATAATAATAGGACCATTCCTTAAAAATATGACGCTATTGAAGCAGCCCATAAAGTATTTGCAGAATATGGAAGTGTAAACTCCGATTTTGAAGACATGACCCAAGAAGGCATTTATTTGGTGAATACACCGCATCAATTCGGGCTGTCTTTATTACAAAGGCAATATTTTAATGATTTTTATAAGTTAAAAAGTCCAAAATGGTATTTAACAAACAAACTTAAATTTTAATAAAATCAATAATATATTTAACAGCACCTTTATTTTGATCAACAAAAGTTTTGTTTAATTCTCCAAGCCGTTGTCGTTCAGTTTTGTTTTCAAATAATGTGTCCAAAGTACTTTTTAATTCCAAATAATTGCGGACTGGAGTAACGCCAGCTTCTTGTATCATTTGTATAGCTTCAGGAAATTTTTGATACTGTTTTCCAATAACAATGGGTACTCCAAATACAGCTGGTTCCAAAATATTATGTAAGCCTTTAGTACCCATACCCCCACCCACATAAGCTATATCAGAATAACTATAAATTTTGCTTAGCAACCCAATAGTATCAATAATGAATACAGAATATTCAGAACTATTCTTATTTTCTTTTTCAGAAAACAATAGGGTCTTGGGTTGGAGATTAGAGCTTAGGTTTTCAATTTGATTAGGCTTGATATTGTGAGGCGCAATAATATATTTTACGTCTTTTGAGTGAGTTTCATTTATATATTTTACTAAAAGTTCTTCGTCTTCAGGCCAGGAACTTCCAATAACCAAACAAAGTTTGTCTTGTTTAAATTCAGAAATAAAATCCAAAGTATTGTCTTGTTCCAGTTGTTGTGAAACCCGATCGTATCTTGTATCACCGCTCACGGTAACATTATTGATATGTATAGATTTTAATAAGACTTTGGAAGACTCATTTTGAACAAAAATATGTTCAAACGCCGATAGTGCTTTTCGCATTCCAGAACCATAAAACTTAAAATAAGATTGAGATATTCTGAAAGAAGCTGAAATTAAAATAGCGAGTAACTGCCGTTTTTTTAATGCGTTTAAATAATTAGGCCAAATATCATATTTTACAAAAACCGTAAATTTTGGATGGACAATATCCAAAAATCGTTTTGCATTGTGTTTGGTATCCAACGGAAGATAGACGACTACATCGGCCACATTCGTATGTTTTCTGATTTCATAACCCGAAGGCGAAAAAAAAGTAAGGACGATTTTATGTGTTTTGTACTGCGCTCTCAATACTTTAAAAACAGGAAGACCTTGCTCATATTCGCCTAACGATGCACAATGAAACCATAACACAGCATCATGACTTTGAATATGTTCCTTTAATTTATTAAACGTTTGGGATCGACCATCAACGCCTAATTTGATTTTATGATTAAATAAGGCAATGATTTTCAGATGAATACCAGCAATGTAAATTCCTATGTTGTAGATTAAACTCAAAGGCATTTTGTTTGTGCTAAAATACAGCTCTTTGAATTAATTTCATTGGTTGACAGTATTGAATTTTGTAATTTTGCTTTTTTGTGCAACATAAAGAAAAGCACATTCTACGTTATAATCTGATGGATTCCTAATGAAAAAAATTCAAATGGTTGACCTTAAAGGGCAATACAATAAAATTAAGACTGAAGTTGATCAATCGGTTTTAGAAGTTATAGATACTACAGCATTTATTAATGGGCCAAAAGTTCACGAATTTCAAAAAAACCTTGAAGGGTATTTAGGTGTAAAACATGTCATTCCGTGTGCCAATGGGACCGATGCCTTACAAATTGCCATGATGGGTCTAGGGTTAAAACCTGGTGATGAGGTGATTACTGCCGATTTTACATTCGCTGCTACGGTTGAGGTGATAGCTTTGCTTCAGCTAACTCCAGTTTTGGTTGATGTGGATCCTGTGAGCTTTAATATAGATATTGAAGCCATTAAAAAAGCGATTACACCAAAAACAAAAGCTATTGTTCCTGTGCATTTATTTGGGTTATGTGCCAATATGGAAGCCATTATGCAAATTGCAAATGAACACCAGCTTTATGTTATTGAAGACAATGCGCAGGCTATTGGGGCGACCTATACTTACGGTAATGGCAAAAAAGCAAAAGCTGGAACAATTGGTCATGTGGCATCAACGTCATTTTTTCCATCCAAAAACTTAGGGTGTTATGGTGATGGAGGAGCAATTTTTACGAATGATGATGCTTTGGCCCACACCATTAGAGGGATTGTTAACCATGGTATGTATGTACGATATCACCATGATGTAGTTGGGGTTAATTCAAGATTGGATTCTATTCAAGCGGCGATTTTAGATATCAAATTAAAGCGATTGGACGCCTATAATAAGGCAAGACGGGAAGCTGCTAAAAAATACAATACTGTTTTTGCAGCTCATAAAAACATCATTATACCTTCAGGAGGCCCTAATTGCTCTGATATTTGTGATACCTGTGATTGTCATGTGTTTCATCAGTACACCTTACGGGTTTTGGATACCGATAGAGATGCACTTGCGAACCATTTAAATGAAAACGGAATACCGTGTGGGGTTTATTATCCAATTCCCCTTCATTTACAAAAAGCTTATGCCGATGCTCGCTATAAAGAAGAAGATTTTGTGGTGACCAACCAATTGGTAAAAGAAGTCATCTCTCTACCCATGCATACCGAGTTGGATGACGAACAGATCAATTTTATAACCCGAACCGTCATCAGTTTTATTAATAAAAAATAATTGAAGAGCATGAAGATTTTGGTTACAGGAGGATTAGGATTTATTGGATCACATACGGTTGTTGAGCTTCAAAATGAAGGTTTTGAAGTCGTTATTATTGATGATCTGTCCAATTCCTCAATCAAAGTTTTGGAAGGCATTACGGCTATTACGGGTAAAAAGCCAATTTTTGAACAACTCGATTTAAAGGAAAAGAATGAAGTTGAACGGTTTTTTAATCATCATAAAGACATCGTTGGCGTTATTCATTTTGCGGCAAGCAAAGCTGTTGGTGAGAGTGTGGAGAAGCCACTGTTGTATTATGAAAACAACATTAATACCTTGGTGTATGTCTTAAAATCAGTTTTAAATCTTGAAGCTTCCAATTTTATTTTCAGTTCTTCGTGCACTGTTTATGGGCAAGCAGATGAACTCCCAATTTTAGAAGAAGCACCAGTAAAAGAGGCCGAATCTCCTTATGGCAACACCAAACAGATTGGTGAAGAAATCATAAGGGATGTCTGTAAAATTAGCCCAAACCTGAATGCGATTTCATTGCGGTATTTTAATCCTATTGGTGCTCATAAAAGCACAAAAATAGGAGAGTTGCCTCTTGGTGTGCCACAAAATTTAGTGCCTTTTATTACACAAACAGCTTCTGGATTAAGGGATCAATTATCCGTTTTTGGGGATGATTACCCAACACCGGATGGTACTTGCATTAGGGATTATATCCATGTGGTCGATTTGGCTAATGCCCATGTGGTTGCCCTTCAAAGACTATTAAACAAGAAAAGTAAAGCCAACTACGAGGTCTTTAATATTGGAACGGGTAAGGGGAGCTCAGTAATGGAAGTCATCCAATCTTTTGAAAAAGTTTCAGGTCAAAAGTTAAATTATAAAATAGCTCCTAGGCGTGTTGGAGATGTTGTGCAAGCTTATGCAGACACCTCCAAATCTAATACTGAATTAGGCTGGAAAGCCAAATTCTCTTTGGATGATGCCATGCTTTCTGCTTGGAGGTGGCAAAAATCCCTATAAACTCCACCAATTATTTTTAATAACTTTCGGTTTATCTGTAACATCTATTTTATTTTCCCGTCTTTAAATTAGTGTTTTTACTTACTGAAATTCTTGATGTTTTACGGTAAATTATTATCGGGAAATACTTATTTAAGAATTCATTAAGAGAGACTTACGGCTATTATGGCTAAATTTCAATATAGAATTTTTACGAATTTTATAGTTTAAGGACTAATTCAATCAAAAATGCAAGGCTTAATCAAAATAGGAGCACTTATTTGTGCCATACTGTTATCTAACATTGTAGCGGCCAATGCCGATCCGATTTTATCCTCCTATGACCTTGAAAATACTTTTCTTCAACACGATTCGATTCGCACCAATTATCTTGAAAATGCTTTAGAAAATTATAAAGAAGAACTAAAAAACAAATCAGCGGATTCTATTGAAGTATTTAAAAATATTGCACTGATCTGTGCAGAATTAAAGCGCTCTGAAGAAGCTTTAGATTATACTGAGGCTTATATAAAAAATTCAGCAGACATTTCAATTCTTAATAAAGATTCCTTTTCTAAGATTAGCGATACAGAAGAATTCGACCTATTAATAGATAAGTATTTTGTGAATGCCAATGTTTTGATCGTCATCTATTTTTTTATTGCATTTATCGGGTTTTTCTTTGCAATCATTATAAACCTTAAAAGAGATTCGGATAGAATATCCAACCTGTTATTAGGCGGATTTGTAGTTGTACACTCCTTATTTATTCTTGAATTTGGAATATATGCCTCAAATATCAGATACATTTATCCTCACACTTATTTAATGTCTTCTTCTGTCGCATTATTGTATGGCCCTTTATTGTATTTTTATTTTAAACGAATTTCACAACAGTATAAGTTTAAAATTAATGATTTACTCCATTTATTACCATTAGTTGCATTATTAATGGCACTCATACCATTTTATTCACTTTCAGCAAAAGAAAAGCTTAACATTATGTTTAATATTAGTGACCATTATTCAACAGATGACTTTCTTTATATTGTTTTTATACCAAAACTATCCTCTTTAATTATTTATGGGTTTTTTATTGGTAAGTTATATTTTAATAAGCAATTCAATTTGTCACTTAAAAATGATGATGATTTAATCAAATGGAAAAGAAATATTTATTATATCCATGTCATGTATATTTTCTCATATTTACTTTATGGATTGTCAGCTAGTCATAATATTTTCGCGGGGTCAAACTTTATTTATCATTCTCAAATTATGGCCATGTCCTTGATGGTGCTTTATGTAGCGCAAATGGCTTATATTAACCCAAAGGTTTTTAGTTATAAAAAGTTTGCCTTAATCAACGGATTGGGGTTTTCAAAATACTTGAACTCTGGACTGACTCCATCCCTTTCAGAAGAGTTAAAGGAAGATCTCATTACCTTATTAACTGTTGATAAAGTGTATAGAGACAGTGCCTTAAACCTTGAAACTTTGTCCAATAAATTAAACACCACCCGACACAATACGTCTCAAATTATAAATGAACATTTTGATATGAATTTTTTTGAGTTAATAAATAAATTCAGAATTGAAGAAGCCAGTAATTTATTGCTTGAAGACACCAACGGAAATTTAAACATTATAGATATAGCTTACGAAGTTGGTTATAATAATAAAGTGACCTTTAATAAAGCTTTCAAAAAATCTACATCTTTAACCCCCACACAATTTATAGATTCCATTAAGAATAACGGCCTAGTAAATCGATAGTAAGCTTTTTTCGGGAGGGTAAACTATTATAGGCATTACCATATTCAACCTTCATATTTCAGTAATTAGACTTGCAATTGTAAAAGGTAAGGCAGTTAAAGAGCTTTGCACTTCAACTTAAGTTCTACTAAACTTTGGTTTCTTTTTGACAAGCGATTTTTTGAATTAGTCTTTAGAAAAATCTTTGCTGCCTTCCTTTTCTACAATTGTATAACTAATTCAAAGATAATTTTAACTTAAAATTTAAATTATGAAAGTAAGAAATTACTATGTGGGATTTGCGCTCATATTATTTGGTATAGCATCAGCACTTTCACAAGAAAAATCCGTCTCTGGAACGGTATCGGACCCATCTGGCTTACCGCTTCCAGGGGCTACCGTTTTAATTAAGGGTACAACTACGGGTACTTCAACTGATTTTGACGGGAATTTTTCCATCAGAACGAGTCAAGGGGAGACCCTTGTAGTTAGTTTTGTTGGATATTCAACAAAAGAGGTTGTTGTAGGTACTTCGAGCACTCTTGATATTCAGCTTGAAGAAAGTACTGAGGCGCTTGATGAAGTTGTAGTTACTGCATTTGGGATTAAACGAAATTCCAAAGATTTGGGGTATTCTGTAAGTCAAGTGGAGTCTGAAGATCTTATTCAGAATTCTGAACCAGATTTGTTGCGCTCTCTATCTGGTAAAGTTGCTGGTGTAGATGTTAACTTTTCAAATGGTGTAGCAGGAGCTTCTAATAGAATTAATATCCGAGGTCAGACTACCATTGGTGGATCAAGCCAACCCTTATTTATTGTAGATGGCGTCGCTTATGATAACACCGAAGTAACAACTTCTAGCCAAACTACAGGAGGAGGTAGTTATGAGTCTGGTATTTCTAGTTTGGATCCTAACAGCATAGAATCTGTATCGGTATTGAAAAGTACGGCTGCAGCGGCATTGTATGGTTCAAGAGCTACTAATGGCGTTATAGTAATTACTACAAAATCTGGTTCAGCATCAAATAAATCAACTGCTAATAATAAATTAAGTATTAACTTAAGTAGTGGTACTTATTTTGAGAATATTGCAAATTTGCCAGATTACCAAAATAAATATGGACAAGGCACACAATTCAATTTTAATGCTGGATCTAATGGGTCTTGGGGGCCGGCTTTTGACACAATGGCTACTTTTCCAGTTTGGAATAGTTGGGTTACGGCTTTTCCAGACGTATATGGCCCAGGGTTAATTGAAACGCTACCTTATGTAGCCCAGCCAAACAATGTTAAGGATTTGTTTAGGACTGGTGTTGTTTTAGATAATTCTGTTACCGCTTCTTCTAGTAATGAAAATGGTAGCTTTAGCGTAACACTTTCAGATTTACAGCAAGAAGGTTACATCCCTTTTAACACCTACGACAGAACTTCTTTTTCAGCTGGGGGTAATTTTAAGCTTCCAAATAATGTCACCGTTGGAGGTTCCTTAAGTTATTCAGATACTGAACAAGTGGGTGGGTTTTTTGGGAATCAACAATTTGCTGGATCTTCATCAGCTTTAGCAAGACTATTTTGGCTTGGACGTACTTGGGATTTATCAATTCCATTTACTAACCCTACTACTGGGGGTTCTGTAATTCCAAATACTGGGTGGGACCATCCCCTTTGGTCTTTGAAAAATGATCAAATTACTACTAATTCCAATAGAGTAGTAACGAATTTAAATTTTGGTGTACCCATTAACGATCATATTTCAGCTTCGTTTAGGTTAGGTTATAATAAATATAATTTGGATAGAGAAGAAATAAGACATCCTGCATCCATTGCATCAGCATTAACTGGCGGTACCCTTAAAAAAGATTCCGTTATTATTGAGGATCTCGAAACAACCTTATTGCTAAACTTCGATTATAATTTAACCGATGATTTAGATCTAGGGGTTATTACTGGGTTGAATACTTATCAAAATACTTTTGAAAGAAATGCCAATTTAGGAACAACATTTATTTCTCCCGGGATTTACAATCTTGCCAATACTATAACCGTTTCAAATCTAGCAGATTCCTATGCTAGAAAACGTAACGTGGGTGTTTTTGCAGATTTAACGTTGTCATATAAGGATTTTCTATTTTTAAATGGAACTGGACGAAATGATTGGTCTTCTTCATTACCCTTAGATAATCGTTCTTATTTTTATCCTTCAGCCAGTTTATCATTAATTGTCACAGACGCTTTTAAATTGGATAGTGATATACTTACTTTCGCTAAACTTAGAGGTGGCTGGGCATCAGTAGGAAATGATGCTGCTGCCGAGTTTTTAAACACAACTTTTGCCTTAGGAGCCACATTTAGTAGTATTCCTACTATCAACAATAGACCGGGTTTAGGTGATCAACAAATTACTCCAGAATTTACAGATGAATTTGAAATTGGAACCGATTTAGAGTTTTTTAAAAGACGGATTGCTGTTGATTTTACGTGGTATAAAAAGACTACTACCGATTTAATTTCTCCCGTTTCTGTTCCTTCATCAAGTGGGTTTACAACATTTAACACAAATATTGGAGAAATGACAAATACCGGTGTAGAAATTGGTTTAACCTTAGTGCCAATTCAAACCGAGGATTTTAAATGGAGTTTGTTTACAACCTTCACCAAAAACACAAATGAGGTAACAGAATTGGTAGAGGGTCTTGAAAGAATAAGATTGGATGGTAATCAAGTAGCTTATGCCATTAAAGGACAACCATTTGGCGTGTTTTTTGGATCTAAGCATCTTAGGGATGCTGAAGGAAATTATATTATTGATCAATCAACAGGATGGATATTTCAAGATCCTACAAGTGATATCATTGGTGACCCAACCCCAGATTTTAAAATAGGCTTCATAAATACTTTTACTTATAAAAGTTGGAGCTTACGTGCTCAAGTTGACTGGAGAGAAGGAGGAGATATTCAATCCGTAAGTATTGGATCTCTTTTAGGAAGAGGTGTAACTAAAGATACTGAAGATAGGGAACATACTCATATTATCCCTGGTTTTTATGGAGATGTAAATGGTAATTATACTTTAGACGGAAGTGGTAATCGAATTCCAAATACCACTCAAATTGACACAAACGATCTGTATTTTACTGGAGGGGGCCCGAGTAATACATGGGGTATTAACTCAACTGATCAAGGTACAGTATATGATGGTACGGTATATCGCTTAAGAGAAATAAGTTTAGCGTATGATGTTCCCTCTAAATGGTTAGAAAAAACACCTTTTGGTAAAATTTCTTTAAGTGCTGTTGGGAACAACTTATGGTATTTTGCGCCAAATGTTCCGAGGTACACCAATTATGACCCAGAAGTTACTTCTTTTGGTAGTGGTAGAATACAAGGTATTGAAAACTCTTCTGCTCCAACGTCAAAACGCTATGGATTTAAAGTTAACATAACATTTTAAATAAATAAAAATGAAAAATATAAAATTTAAAAAGCACTATATCTTACTAATCTTAATAGTTATTGGTAACCTTTATGGCTGCGATAA
Organism: Flavobacteriaceae bacterium LMO-SS05; assembly: GCA_051814705.1. Taxonomy (GTDB): domain Bacteria; phylum Bacteroidota; class Bacteroidia; order Flavobacteriales; family Flavobacteriaceae; genus Geojedonia. The sequence goes on along the minus strand of JBPWQW010000001.1, from coordinate 196,892 downwards.
GTATTTAGATGTGGATACTGATACCGATAACCCAACGGTTGCACCGCTTAATCAACTGTTGCCTGGTATACAGATCACAACCGCGCTTATTGGAGATTGGAATAATTTTAGTGGTGAAGTGCTAGGAACTCATACGCATCAAGGTGTGTCTAGAAGTGAACAGGATCAATATGGGACCAAAGCAAACAATATCCCATTAAATAATGATTGGAATAATGTTTATATAACATTAACAGACCTACAAAGCTTAATTTCTCAAGCTGAAACGGATGGAGCTACAGTGTACCAAGGTATAGGCCAATTGCTTAAAGCATATATCATGTCTGTGGCGGTTGATTTGTGGGGAGATGTCCCATATTCTGAAGCTACTTCATTAAAAGGGGGCATTGTTAGTCCAGTTTTTGATTCGTCAGAATCAGTATATCAAGCCGTTTTTGATTTAATTGATGAAGCAAAAGTAAATTTAAATAACCCAAATATAACTGGTGCGCTTCCAAGTAATGATGATTTTTATTATGGAGGATCTGTATCTAAATGGATTAAGTTTGCCAATACCTTTAAATTAAAATTATATAACCAAATTCGCCTGTCGTCTTCACCTTTATTTAGTTCAACAGGATTAAATGCTTTGTTAGCCGAGGATAATTTCTTTTCATCAATTAATGATGATTTTCAATTCATTCATACTGCTACTACAGCACCTACAGATGAGCGTAACCAACTATTCCAAGCTGCTTATGGAGGTGCACAAGTAGATCATTATGTTAGCCCTTGGTTTTATGAAGTTTTAATGGGTATGAATCCCAATATTCATACTAATAATAAAGATCCTCGAATACCATATTACTGGGTAAATCAATTAAAGCCAGGACAATTTCCTAGAGACCAGGCTGATCCTATTGCCATGGATCCTAGAGCCGATTATTGGGACTCATCAACAGGATTCTTTTCAATTCGCTTTAGTAGTGTAGGTCCATGGCGAGATGGAGCTGTTGCAAATGACGCTACGTTTCCAGGTATATTTCCTTGTGGAGGTAGATATGATGATAAGCAAGGTTTTGCGAGAACCGTTGCAAGTGGCACAGGAGTAGCCCCAAGAAGAATACTTACCTATGCCGAATTTTTATTTATCAAGGCTGAGCTTATACAAGTTGGGTTAGCTTCTGGAGACGGCAGTACGCAACTAGCATCAGCTATAAACGCAAGCATGGCTAAAGTAGATCAAGTTGTTGCTGGAAGTGGAACTTCACAATCAGTTCCTATTTTGTCCAATAGTGCCGCTGCGAATACGTTTAGAAATAATGTAATTGCAGAATTTGGTGCCGCAAGTGCCGCAAAACAACTAGAAATTATTATGACCCAAAAATGGGTAGCTACATATGGAGATCAGTTAGATCAATTTAACGATTATAGAAGAACTGGTTACCCAGTATATCCAAACCCAAATGGAACCAATGAATATCAATTGGATAATGGTGACGCTTACCCGCTACTGGATAGTGATACAGCTTTAAATAATCCTTACAATCGTACATTTTTTTGGCCAGAGAACGAGATAAACCTTAATCAAAATGCTCCAGCTCAAAAAAATATAGCGACTTATAAAGTCTTTTGGGACAATTAAAAAATATGAAAATATGAAAAATATAAAAATTATAATATTGACAATTGCCATTGCAATTCTTGGCTTTTCTTGCGATAACGACAGTGGTACATCAGCCTTAGTTTTAGAAACAGGTGCAGTTCCAAATATTGTTAAAACACCTGGTTCAGAAACCATTATTGATCTTGTAAAGTTAAATAATGGTGAGAATCTAACTTTAACCTTTAAAGTTGAAGTTGGACAAGGTGATCCTGTGTCTACAGATATTATTGCGGTACTTATCACAGCAGCTGGACCAGTTTATAAAGCTACTTTGGCTAGCAATATAAGCTTACCTCAAGATTATTCCGTAACTACTAATGATATTGTTGCAGCGTTTGCAGAATTAAATAGCTCCGATGATTTAAAATTAGGAGATGTTTTAAGAATCTCAACAAGATTTACAATGTCTGATGGACGTGTCTTAAGTTTATTAAATAATGATGGGACAGATAATACGGGTACAACTCTTAGTAATTCTAAATTGGTCACCGTTATTATAAATTATCCTGTTTCTTGTCCTACAATGTTGGAAGGAAATTATATTTCAACTGTTGTATCTTCAAATATTCCGATAGCAGGAAATTTTAGAACTCCTCAACCTGTTGTGATTACACAGCCTTCTGCTGGAACCTATAATTTGAGTGATGGTACGGCTGATATTTTTGGACCTGATTTCCCTATTGCATTAGAGTTTACGGATGTTTGTGGTACAATTACAGTTAAGGAACCTTCAATTCCGTTTCCAACTCAAGTGCTTTGGGCAACAAATTCGGCAACTCTGGATCAAGCAACTGGGATTATTACACTTGATTTAACTTATACTGCAACGTCTTGTTGTGGGCTGGCAGGGATCCAATATACTTTAGTGCTTACCCCAGTAAATTAATTTATAAAGTAGTATTAAATATCATGTAAATAGATAAACCACCCTTTTTTAGGGTGGTTTATCTATTTAAAAATCATTATAAACTCTAAGAATTTTTAAATTTTAAATTTCGAAAAATATAAAAGGGTTTAATTTACTTTTTGATTATTTTTAAATAAACGTATGATTATAATATTATGAAATCATGAGGTTATTTTTTATGGAAATTCATGTTACAATGCCTAATTTTTTTAAAGGTGTTTAATTATATTATTGATTAACAATGAATTAACTTAATTGACTTGCAATTGAGTATATGGTTGCGTTTCTTTGTGCCGAATGATAAATGATATAAAATGAAATTGATAAGTATTAAAAGAGTAACAAAGCCCGAAGAACGTTTTACACCAAAAATGGGTTTGTTAACAACAAGAGTGACCTACGTAAAAAAGCAGTTTTTGAGCATTCCTTTTAAAACGCTTCATAAATACAGAGAAACTTATTACGGTGAAGTTAAAGATTGCAAAGACTGTAATCTTGCACGATAGAGCTTAAATTAGGCGCTTATTGAATCTGGTTTTTTTCTATTAATAAAACTTCCAACCAGTAGAATAATCATTCCACTAGTTACGGCCAAATCTGCCAAATTAAAGATTCCAGTTCTAAAAACGCCACCCAAATTAATATGTAAAAAGTCGGTAACAGAACCGTAAACTATTCTGTCAAATACATTGGCAATGCCACCTCCGGCAATACAGGACAAAGCAATTAAGCTATAGCTGTCCATCTGTTTGTTTTTAAAAATATAATAGATGAGATAACCTAAGACCAAAACAGGTAAAATCAATAAGAAAATTAATTTAATAATGGGGCTTAAATCACTGCCCATCCCTAAGAAAGCTCCGGTATTTTCAACATTGTTTAGAGTAAAATAAGAACCTATAATTTGGATTTCCTGATAAGGAACCAGATTGGCTCTAGCGATTACTTTTGAAATTTGATCAACGACAATAGTACTTGAAATAAGTAAAATAATACTTGAGGTTCTGGATAGTTTCATTTAGAAAAATTAGGTGTTAGTTTGAAGCGTTGCAGAAGCGGTTTGTGCCTCTCTATTTATTTTTTTGACTAAGCCTTGTAGCACATTGCCTGGGCCTACTTCGGTAAACAAAGTGGCGCCATCGGCAATCATCTGTTGTACCGATTGCGTCCAACGTACAGGGGCTGTCAATTGTGAAATAAGATTCCTTTTTATGGACGCTTCATCACTCACAGCATTGGCTGTAACATTTTGATATATTGGGCAGTTTGGTTTACTGAATTTGGTAGCTTCTATGGCAGCAGCCAATTCCTCGCGTGCGGGTTCCATTAGTGGGGAATGAAATGCTCCTCCAACGGGTAATACTAAAGCACGACGGGCTCCTTTTTCCTTCAAAGCTTCACAGGCTCTGTTTATGGCATCAATCTCTCCAGAAATCACTAATTGCCCAGGGCAATTGTAATTAGCCGCTACTACAATACCTTCGGTATTTGCACATACATGTTCAACAATAGCATCTTCGAGTCCTAAAACAGCGGCCATGGTGCTGGGCTGTATCTCACAGGCTTTTTGCATCGCTAAAGCACGCTGCGAAACCAATCTTAAACCATCTTCAAAGATTAAGGTCCCATTGGCAACCAATGCAGAAAATTCTCCTAGGGAATGTCCTGCAACCATATCGGGCTTAAAGCTTTTGCCCAGAGTTTTGGCTAAAATTACCGAATGCAAAAAGATGGCAGGTTGAGTAACTTTGGTTTCTTTAAGCGCTTCGGCTGAACCTTCAAACATGACATCTGTAATTGAAAAACCAAGAATGTCGTTGGCCTGCTCAAATAGATCCTTTGCTAATGGCGAATTTTGGTAAAGATCCAAGCCCATTCCGGTAAATTGAGCACCTTGCCCTGGAAAAATATATGCCTTCATATCTATCTTTTGCCTTCCCAAAAGGAAGAAATTTTTATAAGATTAATAATTCATTTTTACGATGCAAAAATAGGAATAAAAACTTTAAAGATTGTAGATCGTTTTGCTTCTAAAGATAAGAATAAGACTTATAACCTATCAGGATGTGAACAGATTGCCTCGTTGTTGAACACCCTTCAATTTTTACAATCCTTTAATGGCCGCTTCAGCACAGCGTTCGCCATCCATAGCCGCCGAAACAATACCACCCGCATAGCCACCACCTTCGCCACAAGGAAATAGATTGGATAGTTCAGGATGTGATAAGTGTTCCGTTCTTGGAATATGTACTGGCGATGAGGTTCTGGATTCCACACCTACAATATTAGCTTCTTCCGTGTAATACCCTTTCATTTTATGTCCAAAGGCTTTGAAACCTTGTCGTAATCGGCTTCCAATAAGTTTTGGCAACAACGAATGTAATGGAGCCGAATTTAGCCCTGGTTGATAAGAGGTTGGATTCAAACTTGAAGATAAAGTTCCTGTAACGAAATCGGTCATCCGTTGTGCTGGAGCCGATTGACGTCGCCCTCCAGAAGTAAATGCCAAGCGTTCCAAATCTTTTTGAAATTCTAGCCCTTTTAATGGGCCAAAGTGTTCATATTTAAATAAATCTTGATCGGCATTAATTTCGACCACAATGCCAGAATTCGCAAAAACATTATTGCGCTTAGAAGGCGACATGCCATTTACCACAACTTCTCCATTAGCGGTTGCTGCAGGAACAATAAATCCGCCTGGGCACATACAAAAAGAATAGACACCGCGGTTATTGACTTGTTCCACCAAACTGTAAGCTGCCGCAGGCAACAACTCATCGCGATCACTCGTGCAGTGATATTGAATGGAATCGATTATGTGTTGAGGATGCTCCACCCGAACGCCCATCGCAAACGATTTGGCTTCTAATGCAATGTTTTTATTTTGAAGCAGATAATAGATATCTCGTGCCGAATGTCCCGTAGCTAAAATGACTCGGTTTACTGTTAATTCATCACCATTTTGAAGTTGTATGGCTTGAATTTGATTGTGTTTTATGGTGAAATCTACTACTCGTGTTTCAAAATGGACTTCGCCGCCATATTTTAAAATGGTTTCTCTAATATTTTGAACCACTTTTGGCAATTTATTGGTGCCAATATGCGGATGTGCATCTACTAATATTTGGTCGGTCGCACCGTGAAATACTAAGTTTTCAAAGATCCGCCTAACATCGCCACGTTTTAAACTTCTGGTGTATAATTTTCCGTCACTATAAGTTCCAGCTCCGCCTTCTCCAAAACAGTAATTGGAATCTTCATTGACAGTATGATCTTGATTGATGGCTTTTAAATCACGACGTCTATCTTGTACATTTTTTCCTCGTTCTAGAACAATGGGTTTGAACCCTAACTCCATACAGCGTAAAGCAGCATACATGCCTGCAGGACCAAACCCAATGATATGAATGGGTTTTGCTTTGGAGACGTCTTTGTAATCAAAATTATATGCTGAGGTTTCAGGTAAAGATTCTTTAATATAAACCGCGATTTTATAGTTAAAAACAATTAACTTTTTACGAGCATCAATCGATTTGCGCAGCACCTTTATCCCTGTTATATCCTGTTCAGATATATGGAGATGGTGAGCTGTTTTTTTTAATAAAACATTGGGTTGCTTTTCTTCCTCTAAAGTAATACGCAGTTGGAGGTCTTTTACCATATGCCAAAATTAGACAATTTTGGGAAGTGTTTTAAAAAAGAATTTTGAAAGGTTGATTAGCCTTTGTGTAATCTGTCTTTATGATTTATTCCCGAGTACTCGGGATTACCAGCCTGTTGGCAGGTGAACAAAGCTTGGTTATATTTTTGAAAAGTCAAGAGCTTAATGAGATTGCTCTGCCAAAAGTGCATTTTTAGCTTTTCGATTTTCTAAGATTCTCAGGTAGCGTAATGCATTTTTGTCTTTGTAATCCGTATAAGCTTTAGAAGCCCAGTCTATGGCTGCATTGAGGTTGCCATTAATTTCGTTAATAATAGCCATATTGTAATAGGCTCGACCTGCAATTTTGGATTTTTTGTTCTTGGTTTCAACCTCCCAAAGTTGTGCAGCACCATCCCAGTTTCCAGTTTGGGCTCTGCGTTTGGCGATTTCAAAATTAGTGGTGCCCTTTACATAATATTCACGGCTAACCCGAATTTTAAAGGGATAAGTCCTTAAAGCATAACTGTGCCCAATGTTATTACTGATTTGCAAAACTGCCTCTTTTCTACCAGTGATGGCTTCGGCTGCTTTTACGGGATTGATACCACGACCTACTGAAGTAACCCAATCGCTATTTATGATTTCATCGAGCAGTGCTTTGTTGAAATTATCGTAGATACGAAAACCTGCTTGGATATGGGTATTTACTGAAGCCGTATGCTCAATTACGGGTATTTTTATACCTAAGGCACTAATTTTTTGAACGGTTTCCACATTGTATTTTATGATGGCATCTGTATCATAAAATGAAAGGACAATTAGAGCGTCAAGATTATGTTCTTGGCATAAGGTGTTCACCATATTCCAAGACAAGGCGTTTGGAAATATACCAAGCCCAGGGTTTTCAATCTTATCAGATTCAACAACCACGACATCATCAAAGGTTCGATTCTTTTCAAATTCGTCCTTTATGCCTCGAATTACATTTTCAGCACCTTCTTTATCCAGATTTAAACCTTCTGCAGAAAAAATCTTGTCGATTTTATCAAGGGTTTTATTGGTCGTGGATTCACTTCGGTTTAAAATTCCAACTCGCTTGATATGATTTGGGATATATACCGGAGCAGGTTCGGTTACACTAATGGTAAGGTTGTTTGTTGTGCCACAGCTCACGAACACGATACTGCAAAAAAGCAATAGGAAGATGGGGTGACCTGAGATCGTTTTCATTTTTAGTAGGATTTGGTTTAGGGTACTAATGTAATAAAACATTTTAAATAGATGGTTAACTCCTTGTGTAAGTGATATATGAAAAGGAATAATCGTGTTTGTCATCCTTCTTGTGAATAATATTGCTGGTTTCTGTCCAAATACGGGTATCAATTTTAGGAAAAAAAGTATCGGCTTCAAAACGAGAATGAACACGGGTCAATTCAATTTTTGAAGCTAAAGGCATGGCCAATTTATAAATTTCACCACCACCAATTATAAACGGTTGCGTGTCATTTTTAGCGGCATCCAAAGCCTCTTCAAGATTTTTCACTACAATGACGCCTTCAGGAACTTTATAATTTAATTGTCTTGTAATGACAATATGGGTTCTGTGAGGCAAGGGTTTAGGGAAGCTTTCAAAAGTTTTTCGACCCATAATCATACAATGCCCTTTGGTCAAGGATTTAAACCGTTTTAGATCGTCACTCAAATGCCAAATGAGTTGGTTGTCCTTCCCTATACCATCATGTTCTCCTGCGGCGGCAATAAGGGTTAAGCCCTTGCTTACTTTAGTTTTTTTTTCGGTGCTAGCAGGAAGAGGACTGTTTTGGTCTACTTTAGTTTTAAGGTCTTCAATACGAGATTTTTGTTTGGAAACCAAGATAGACAATTGTTTTTCTTCCCAATCCCTTCCCATAAACTTATGGGTAATAAAGACATTAAACAGATGGTAAACAAATAAGCATAACCAAATTAAAATAGCATACACAAACCATTCTTTACCAAAAAGAGTGATCTGCTCTCCAATACCCAAAACAGTGTTTAGTACAATTAAGACAACACTGCCAATTAAAAACGTGACAAAATGAACATATAAACGTCTTTTTTGCTTGATACGATTTTGAGCATAGGTAATGAGTTCTAATTGCTCTGGGTCTATTTGTGATGTGTGTTTCTTTTTTCCGAACATTTCAAAAAAATATGAATTGTAAAGTTACGTTTTTTAACATAAACCGAGTAATAAATTATAAACTGTTAAAAAGGGTTTCTTTCGCAAACGTTGTAGTAGTAAACGTGTTGAAAATCAGCAATCAAGCTTAATAAATATGTTATTGATCTCTTAATTAATCCCCTCGTTTGTTTAAGAGTTCAAATAAATTTTGACACATTCTTATCAAATTCATAATTCTTTGATTTCAAGCTGTTAAAAAGTTTTTAGGTCGTGTATTCTTATATAAATTTGCCTCCAATTTAATTAATACATTTAATTATGGCAATTACAAAACAATACTTAAAAAGCAAACCAGTTGTGAAAGTGACTTTTGCTGTACCTGCGGAAAACGCTAAGCAGGTTTCAGTGTTAGGCAGTTTTAACGAATGGAACACAAAAAAAGCAGTTGCGCTTAAAAAGCTGAAAAACGGTACGTTTAAAGGAACTGTAGATTTAGAAAAAGACAACTCTTATGAGTTTAAATATTTAGTTGATGGCACTTATGTTAATGATGGTCAGGCCGATGCTTATGCTTGGAATGATTTCGGAGCTGAAAATGGTGTCTTAAATTTATAGTACGATCTTTTAAAAAAAATTAAAAGAGCTTTCAATATTGAAAGCTCTTTTTTTATATCTAAAAAGGAAGTTATTTTTTAATGAAGGATTTCGCGCCTTTCCTTCCATCATTCGTTTTGAGTTGAATAAAATACATCCCACTTGTCATTTGTGACACATCAATAGTTTCTTGATCTAGGAAGCCATTAGAAATGGCTTGTCCCAAAAGATTTGAAATGGTATAGGTTATTCTAGTTCCATCTGCTTGAAGAAATTTAACGTTTAAATTATTTTGAACAGGATTTGGGTATACTTTTATTGAACTACTAATAGTATTTAAATCATCAATTCCCAATGTAGGGCTAATTGTGGCTTCATACATGCCATTACCGTGAGTTCCAATCAATAATTTATGATCACCAGGTCTATACTTTAAATCACTTACTAGTGCAAAACCAATTTCAGTTGGTGCTTCTCTTACCCAATCGGTTGTCGTTGGGTTAGTAGAACTGTAAAGGCCTCTTGCTGTTCCCACAAAATAAGTGGTTTCACCAGCATTTTCAGCAATAGCAGCAGATCGAATAGAATGCGCATCCAAATTGCGCTCCACCAAGGTCCAAGTTGGTGAAGGGTCTGTGGCATTGTACGTTAAGAAAATATTTTCGACTGTACTTCCATAATTGGAATAGGTTGCCAGAACGATGTTTTTATTAGTTGGATGTATGGCCAAACCGGTAACCATAGAAGGAAACCCAATCGTGGCTGTTGATGGTGTAATGTCTATTGCAGAAGACAAATCGGGCACATTTTGTGGGTCATCTAGTCTGTAAATATGACCTTTGTCTCCTCCCATCAACAGATAGCTTGTAGAAGTATTATAAGGTTCCCAATTGGTCGAAAAGGTTTGAAACCACTCATCAGTATCTCCAACTCCAAAATTTGGTGGTGAACCAAGATTAGTCCAATTTGAAGTTGTGACATTTGAGGCATCAACAGTACGGTATAATGCACCTTTACCTGCATAATACAAGGCCTTGTTATTGCTTTGGTCTAAGTGAAATAAAGTCACGAATTGGCTATCAGAACCATCGGGTGTTATTTCTCCACCGTTTGGGCAGTCTCGCCAAATAGTACCACCTTGAGAACCGAAGAAAAAAGGAAGACAGGCATTGTCTCTAGATATTCCAACAGAAACACCATCTCCTGAGCCAATTTCTGCTTGAGTCGTCTTATCAATCATTCCCCAATCAGTACCACCAGCAATGGTTCCATTATCTTGAGCTCCTCCAATTACAATGTCGGAACCATCAAGAGGATCAATACCTACATGATAAAATTGGAAGGTCTGATAATTATTGTTTAAGCTAGTCCAACTGACTGTTCCTGCTAAAATATTGGTCGTTTTATGGACGCCTCCATCAGATCCAGTAAACAGAGTAGAGGAATTATTGGGATCAAATACCATGGCATGAATATCTGGATGGTGATTGGCATATTTGCTGTAGTTGTTAATAAGGGCATAGCCCCCTATTCTAACAAAAGGGTCAATACCAGTGATATCTGCCATTTTATAAGCATTGGTGCCACCAATAAGCACGAAATTTTCATTATCAGGTTTCACACTAACAACAAGGTCATAACCTCCTTGAATGGAAAATGGATCGATTCCGTCCTTGCAATTAGGACCATTTTCATCTGGGAGTTTGCTTGAATAATTAGTGAACATGGTTGTGGATTGATTCCACATCCATAAATCGGCTTCAATTAAAGGAGTTCCTCCTTCGCAATCTGACACATTTCCGTTATCGAATAATACATATAATTTATCTTCATTTGAAGGAGCTAAGGCTAAAACAACCCTGCCGGCCGGTATGAAATCGGATGCGCTGATTCGAGACCAACCTGTTTCGCCATTGGGTGAAGTCCATACACCTTCAACAGTGATATCACATTTACCAGAAAAGGCGGCGTAAACTCTACCACTAGTTGTAATTTCAACCTCTGTTGCAAAGGCACCACTAATACTGGATCCTGGGTTGGTGACTGCTGTAATCCAAGCTGCACCATTAAATCTACTGACGCGTCCGTTTATTGCTGCGTATAATTCTCCTGTAATTGGATGTACTTCTAAATCAAATACAGTATCAAATCTGGAATTAAAGGATTCTTGTGTAGATGCGGTACTTGCCATTTGTGCCCATGTGACGCCTCCATTAGTAGATTTCCAAATACCTTGGCCTAAGTATAAGGCTTGTGAACTTAAACTGGCTGAATTACCAATTGCTTCACCCGTACCGTAATACCAAATGTTTTCGAAACCAGATCGTGGATCTTGAGTAATGGCTGTCACATTGTGAATTTCATCATTTGAAGACACTTTGATCCAATTAGCACCTCCATCAGTAGTTCTAAACACACCACCACTTACACCACCAGCCAAAATAATGTTACTATTTGTTTTATCAATAACCAATGCTCTAGTCCGCCCACCAAAATTACTTGGTCCTCTATTGATAAAAGTAGTTTGAAGTGTTCTGGAACCACTGTTGTTTTTTAGTTTAGCTCGTATAGAACGATTGAATTCCAGAGCCTTCTCTGCTCTTGGAATTTCTCCTGTCAATGGGTTTACTTGCCTATAAAATTCATATAAAATCCGTTCTTCTGTAAATCGGGCACGGGCTTCAAAACTTTCTTCATCATCACTCTCAACAATTTTAACAATTTTCCTCTCAATTTTGTCAGCTTGTTTTACAGATTTATACGAGATAAGATATAAAACTGTGCAAACAATAATCAGGCTTAGGCAATAGAGTAACAATTTTTTCATAATACAGGGTTTTAAATAGCAACTACGCCTTTTATATGTGGATGAGGATCATAATCTACTAAGGTAAAGTCTTCAAATTTAAAATCAAAAATATCTTTTACTTTGGGATTTAAAATCATTTTTGGTAATGGCTTTGGCTCGCGTGACAATTGTAATTTTAACTGTTCCATATGGTTGCTATATACATGAGCATCTCCAAAAACGTGTATAAATTCACCAGCTTCATAGCCACAGACTTGTGCCACCATCATGGTAAATAAAGCATAGGATGCTATATTGAAAGGGACGCCTAAAAAGACATCGGCACTTCGTTGATACAATTGGCAAGACAATTTTCCTTTTTTTTCACCTTTAGAATGGTCTGGAGAAGCGACATAAAATTGGAAAAAGGCATGACAAGGGGGTAACGCAGCTTTACCGTTAGCTACATTTTCGGCAAACGATTTTGAATTATCAGGTAATACCGAAGGGTTCCAAGCAGATACCAACATACGTCGGCTGTTTGGATTGTTTTTTAAGGTTTCAATAACTTCTTTAATTTGGTCTATGTTGTCATTGTTCCAGTTGCGCCATTGGTGTCCATAAACAGGGCCTAAATCCCCATGTTCATCGGCCCATTCGTTCCAAATGCGCACGCCATTTTCAGTCAAATATTTAATATTGGTATCGCCTTTTAAAAACCAAAGCAGTTCATATATTATGGATTTTAAGTGTAATTTTTTTGTAGTTACCATAGGAAAACCTTCACTTAAATCAAAACGCATTTGGTAACCAAAAACGCTTTTCGTTCCTGTACCCGTACGATCTTCTTTTACATTTCCATGCTCTAAAACATGCTTGACCAGGTCGTGATATTGCTTCATCTTTACATTGTTTTCTAAGGAATTAAAAATAAAGAAAAGCTTCGGACATTAGAGTGCGAAGCCATAAATAATTTAAAAAGTTATTAACGAATTACCCAATAATCATTCCAGCTATTGTGGCCGAAATTAGGGAGGCAATCGTTCCACCAATTAAAGCTTTCATTCCAAACTCCGAAAGTGTTTTTCGTTGTCCGGGTGCTAAGGAACCAATTCCTCCAATTTGAATGCCTATAGAAGCGAAATTCGCAAATCCACAAAGCATATAGGTGGCCATGATTATGGATTTTTCGTATTGAAGGTGTAAAACATTTGAGATGTTTTTTAAATCGGCCAATTGGATATACCCTACAAATTCACTAGCAGCAAGTTTTATTCCCAATAATTGACCCATTAAGGCCATATCTTCTTTGGCAACTCCAATAAGCCACATTAATGGGGCAAAAGCATAACCTAAAACAAATTCTAAGGAAAAACTATGATAAGAAGTATGCTCGACAATCCAATTATTTATTGGAGATATACCGCCAACCCATCCCAAAATGCCGTTAACCATAGCAATTAAAGCAACAAATACCAATAGCATGCCGCCAACATTTACTGCTAATTTTAACCCTTCGGTTGTGCCATTGGCTATGGCGTCCAAAAGGTTGGAGCCAATTTTTTGTTTTGAAACGGATACATCGGTATTTATTTTTTCGGTTTGGGGGTATAAAATTTTTGAAATTACAATTGCTCCTGGAGCTGCCATTACTGAGGCAGCTAGCAAATGTTTAGCATAAAATAATCGTAAAGTTGCATCTTCTCCTCCTAGAAATCCAATATAGGCTGCCAATACCGCACCAGCAACTGTGGCCATCCCACCAATCATCACTAAGAGCATTTCGGACTTGTTCATTTTTTCTAAATAAGCCTTGATCAATAGGGGAGCTTCGGTTTGGCCAAGGAAAATATTTCCGGTAACACTTAAGCTTTCAGCTCCAGAAATTTTTAGGGATTTTGAAAGCAACCAAGCCATAGCTTTAACAACTTTTTGAATAATTCCAAGATAAAATAAGACGGATGTTAGGGCAGAAAAGAATATAATGGTGGGCAATACTTGAAACGCAAATATAAATCCGTAAGAACTCACGTCCATTAATCCATTAAACAGGAACTCGCTCCCCGCTCTTGTAAATTCCAAAATATTCACAAAAACCTGCCCAATACCTTCAAAAACATTTTTAATAAAATTGATCTTCAGGACTCCAATGGCAATAAGCAATTGAAAAGCCAAGCCTAACCCTACAGTTTTCCAATTAATTTCCTTTCTGTTATTACTAAACAAAAAGGCTATAAAAATTAAAGAAAGCATTCCCAAAGCACCTCTCCATAAACTGCCAAAAGAGAATCCTTGACTTGCAATAAGGGGTTTTTCGGAGACAACTTCAGTTTGAGATGTATTTTTTTGGTTGAGGTTGTCTAACTCAGCCTCACTTTTATTTCTATTATTTGCAAAGGTTGAATCTGTTAGCTTATCATAATTTACATTAAGAATGGTGTCTTTAGTTTGGCTGTAATTAAAGGCTAAATCATTGTGATGAAAATTGCTACCTGTTGTTTTTAAGTGCTGATTAGTCTGTGTTGGAGTAGTAAATTCTTGAGCTTGTATTGAAGAGATTCCAAAAAAAATAGCTGCAACAGCTAGTAACAAATGTTTCATATAAAAATGAGTTTAGCGTTTGGAAATTTCATCTCGAATTTTAGCAGCTTTTTCATAATCCTCATTAGCAACAGCCTCATCTAGAAGAGCGTGTAATTCTTGAAGGGTTTTTCCTTTATAAGATTCCTGTGATTGCGATTCTATCTCTTCAGCAACAAGATCATCTACCAAAATACTATCTTGTTCGTCGTCTCCCTTTTTAGGATTCACTTTTAAATAAATTCCTGCTTTATCGAGAATATTTTTATAAGTAAAGATGGGAGCCTGAAAACGAAGCGCTAAAGCAATGGCATCACTGGTTCGGGCATCAATAATTTCCTCAATTTTGTCACGTTCACAAATTAGACTGGAATAAAATACGCCATCGACTAGTTTGTGGATAATGACTTGTTTGACGACAATATCATAACGATCAGCAAAGTTTTTAAATAAATCGTGTGTTAATGGTCTTGGAGGCCTAATTTCTTTTTCGAGAGCAATGGCTATAGATTGCGCTTCAAATGCACCAATAACAATAGGGAGCTTTCGGTCACCATCAACTTCACTCAAAATTAAAGCGTAAGCACCATTTTGAGTTTGACTATAAGATATTCCTTTTATGTTTAAGCGAACAAGGCTCATATTTTTTAAAACGTAAAGAACTGTTTAAATTAGGACTTTACCAACTGCACGGTATAGATTGTGTAATTAATTTTTAACTTAAAGATACAAGTTATAAAAAATATTTATTGTTGAGCTTTAAATACTTTTAATTTTTCAATCAATGCAGGAACCACTTGAAAGGCGTCACCAACTACGCCATAATCCGCAGCTTTAAAGAATGGTGCTTCGGGATCGATATTGATAACGACTTTTACTTTTGAAGCGTTTATTCCGGCCAAATGTTGAATAGCTCCCGAAATTCCTATAGCGATATATAAATTGGCGGCAACAGGTTTACCAGTTTGGCCAACATGTTCACTATGTGGTCTCCAGCCTAAATCGGAAACTGGTTTTGAACAGGATGTTGCTGCTCCAAGAATAGAAGCAAGTTCTTCGATCATCCCCCAATTTTCAGGTCCTTTAAGTCCCCGTCCACCAGAAACCACAATCTCAGCGTCTGCAATAGTTACTTTTCCAGTAACTTTATCAACTGAATCGACGTGTACACCATTGTCAGGAATTGAAGGTGAGAAAGCTTCAGCAGTAGCACTTCCTTTACTTTCTATCAAGCCCAATGAATTTTTTGATACCCCAATCAATTTCACGTCCGTATTAATGGTAATCACATGAAACGCCTTGTTAGAAAATGCCGTGCGTTTTACTGTAAAAGGAGCGCTATTTGAAGGCGATTCAATGACATGAGAGGCATAACCCGCTTCTAAACCTACAGCCAAAATTGGCGCCAGGTATTTACAATCGGCGCTAGAACTTATAACGACTACTTTTGAACCTTCTTTGTCTGCTGCTTGTTTGATAATTTCAGCATACGCTTTGGCATTAAAGGTATCTAGTTTAGAATTATTGACTTTCAAAACTTTATCTACACCATAATTTCCTAAGACTGAAGTGTCCTCAGCATTAATGGTGACGGCAGTAACCGTGGTGCCCAATAGTTTAGCAACTTCTTTTCCGTAAGAAGCAACTTCTAGAGCTGTTTTTTTAAATTTTCCTTGATCGGATTCTGTATATACTAAGACTGACATAATTTTTAAATTTTTCCTCACCCCAACCCTTCTCCAAAGGAAAGGGGCTTAAGGCTACTTGTTTATATTGTTTTTTCCTTAACCATTTCCCCTCCTTTGGAGGGGTCAGTGGAGGATTTAAATAACTTTAGCTTCGTTGTGAAGTAAGTTAATTAATTCGTCCAAATTATCTGGTGATACTAAAGTTACAGCACCTTTTGGGGCGGGCTTTTCAAACTTTACCGAAGTGGTTTCAGCACTGGCGTCAACAGGGTCAACAACAGTCAATGGTTTTTGGCGCGCCATCATAATACCTCTCATATTAGGGATGCGAAGATCACTTTCTTCAACCAAACCTTTTTGTCCACCAATAACTAAAGGAAGTGATGTGGACACCGTTTCTTTACCGCCATCAATTTCTCTAACAGCTTTTACAGTTGTCCCTTCAACTTCTAAACCGATACAATTAGTTATAAAATTGGAATTGGTCAAAGCGGCCAACATACCAGGAACCATGCCGCCATTATAATCGATAGATTCACGACCAGCAATTACTAAATCATAAGCTCCATTTTTTACGACATTGGCCAATTGTTTGGCCACGGCATAACCGTCAGTAGCTACCGTGTTTACTCTAATGGCCGCATCAGCACCAATGGCTAAAGCTTTGCGTAAGGTGGGCTCTGTTTCTGGACCACCAACATTAACCACATCAACACTGGCGGCTTGCTTTTCCTTAAACCACATGGCGCGGGTCAAACCAAATTCGTCATTTGGATTGATCACAAATTGTACGCCATTGGAATCAAATTTTGTATCTCCTTCAGAAAAATTAATTTTTGAAGTGGTATCAGGAACATGACTTATGCACACTAATATTTTCATTATAAAGAATTTAAATTATTTGTAAATTTTTAAGGCATATTCTGAAAAAATCATCCTATAATAGTGATAGATTTCTACCGAATAGAGGCAATAAAATTTTAAGTTACGAAGATAATTATTTTATTCTGATTATTTACTATGCATGCATAATAAATTTTAAATTATTCTTTGCTCTATAGTTTTTGTTTTATTGTTATTTTTGCTACGCAATTTATTTTTAACTTAATACGATCTTTCCATCGGAAAGACAATGATAGGATGAGGACAATTCAATTTAGAGAAGCTATTTGCGAAGCCATGAGTGAAGAAATGCGAAGAGATGATAGCATTTATTTAATGGGAGAGGAAGTAGCAGAATATAATGGAGCTTACAAAGCTTCAAAAGGTATGTTAGACGAATTTGGAGCTAAACGTGTGATTGACACTCCAATTTCTGAGCTAGGTTTTGCAGGTGTCGCCATAGGTTCGACTATGACGGGTAACCGGCCAATTGTAGAGTATATGACCTTTAACTTTTCCTTAGTTGGAATTGATCAAATTATCAATAATGCTGCGAAAATCAGGCAGATGTCTGGTGGGCAATTCAATTGTCCAATTGTGTTTAGAGGTCCAACCGCTTCGGCAGGTCAATTGGCAGCTACACATTCACAAGCCTTTGAAAGTTGGTTTGCTAATACTCCCGGACTAAAAGTAATTGTACCTTCAAATCCATATGATGCAAAAGGGCTGTTGAAATCAGCGATAAGAGATGATGATCCCGTAATTTTTATGGAAAGCGAACAAATGTATGGTGATAAAGGCGAGGTTCCAGAGGGTGAATATACCATTCCAATAGGCGTTGCAGAACTTAAAAGAGAAGGTAAAGATGTTACTATCGTTTCTTTTGGAAAGATTATTAAAGAAGCATACAAGGCGGCCGATGAATTGGAAAAAGAAGGGATCTCTTGCGAGATTATCGATCTGCGAACCGTACGACCATTGGATAAGGAAACCATTTTAAAATCGGTTAAAAAAACCAATCGATTGGTGGTTTTGGAAGAAGCATGGCCTTTTGGGAATGTGTCAACTGAAATTACATATATCGTGCAATCTGAAGCTTTTGATTATTTAGATGCACCTATAGTAAAGATTAATACCGCCGATACACCAGCGCCTTATTCCCCAGTTTTATTCGAACAATGGTTGCCAAATAGCGATGAAGTTGTTAAAGCTGTAAAAAAAGTAATGTATAAATAAATCGCATTTTTTTGCGTTATATAAACTTCATTGACAGTTTTGTTGGTGGAGTTTTTTGCTTATGAACTGGAAACTTCTACTTGTTATTTTCTTCTTCGGAATACTATCTGTGTTTTCTCAAACCAAGGTAAATGGCTATGTCTTTGATGAAAACAATCAGCCTGTTGCCTACGCCAATGTGTTCTTTAATGGTACTACTGAAGGTACCATCACAAATGAAGAAGGGCGATTTCATCTCGAATCCAATAATACTCAACAAACCCTTATCGTTTCTTTTTTGGGCTATGAAACTTTAGAGATTCCATTGGATAAAAAAGTGAATTACAATTTAAAATTCATTTTGAAGGAAGAAGCATCTTCACTAAATGAAATTGTTATCATTACTGGAAAGCAGTCCAAAAAAGAATCAGAAAACCCAGCCATTGGTATATTAAAGAAAATTTGGGAACACAAACGCAAAAACGGGTTGAAGCAATTCAAACAGTATGAATATGATAAATACGAGAAAGTAGAATTTGATATCAATACCATCGATAGTGCATTAATAAAAAGTAGGCTTTTTAGAGGGATGGAATTTGTTTTTGAACAGGTGGATACCTCAAGTGTTACGGGAAAAACTTATTTACCTATGTTTATCAACGAAGCCGTAAGTAAGGTCTATGGGGACAATATTATTAATAAAGAAAAAGAAGATTTAAAGGGAAATAAAAACTCTGGTTTTAGCAACAATCAAATCATTATTGATTTTGTTCATGACCTTTACCATGATTTTAGCGTGTATGACAATTATCTAAAATTCTTTGATAAAAGTTTTGTAAGTCCGCTTTCCCGAACAGGAATCAATACCTATAATTATGTGCTTAAGGACAGTGCTTTTATCGATAATAAATGGTGCTATAATATTGTTTATTATCCGAGACGAAAAAATGAATTGACTTTTAAAGGTAATTTTTGGGTCAACGATACCACTTATGCTATTAAGAAAATTAATCTGCAAGCTTCAAAAAGTGCCAATATCAACTGGGTAAAAGAAATTTACATCGAGCAGGAATTTGAAGTATTAAACGATTCCTTGTTTCTATTGAAACGAGATTATATGCTCTCCGATTTTGCCTTGAACAAAAAGGAAAAATCCCGAGGTGTTTATGGAAAACGGACCACTCTTTATGACCATTATGTGTTCGATGTACCTAAAGCACCAAAATTTTATGATAAGGAAGTCTTTGATTATCAAGATGAGTTATATAACAGGGATGATGAGTTTTGGGAACAAAACCGAATGGAATCTTTGAACAAGGATGAAAAGGGGGTCTACAAAATGCTGGACACCTTGAAAACGGTCAAAAAATTTAAAACGCTTTATAACCTAGGAAGTATTTTGGCTTCAGGATACATAGAATTTCCAAGTCTCAATTTAGATTATGGACCGATCTTTTCAACTTTTGGTTATAATGAAGTGGAAGGGACCCGAATAAGAACTGGAGGGCGCACCTATTTTGGGGCCAATGACCCATGGCGATTGGAAGGATTTTTGGCCTATGGTTTTAGGGACGATAAAGTAAAATACGGGATTTCGGGCAAGTGGTTGCTTGATAAAAAAAATAGGTTCATTATATCTGGAGGAAGCCGGCGTGATGTGGAACAAATAGGGGCTAGTTTGACTACTTCAACAGATGTGCTTGGCCGAAGTTTGGCCTCATCATCTGTAGTAGGAACTGGTGCCAATGATAAATTGACCAGTATTAATCTAACTACAGCTTCTGTAGAAATGGAGCCAGTTAAAAATCTTGTTTTTCAACTTGTAGGAACCTATCGCACTTTAGAATCGGCTTCAGACACTTTTAGTTTGGATTATAAAGATCCTGAATCCCTAACGGGAGTTTCATCTGAAATCAAACAATTTGAAACAGCGTTTTCGGTTTCTGCTTTTCCAGGTCGAAAAATGACAGGATTTGGTGTAGAACGGCGTGATGCCAACGATGGGTACCCCAGACTGTTTGGGCAAATTGCCTTTGGCGATAAAAGCATAATGAATAGCGATTTTGATTACACCAAGATTCAGTTGTCCTATATTCAGCCCTGGCAAGTTGGTGGCTTTGGCAAGTTAACCACCACAATTGAATCAGGTAAGACTTTTGGTGATGTCCCTTTGGGCTTACTGAGTATAGTTCCTGGAAACCAATCGTATTATTCTATTTATAACACCTTTTCACAGCTAGATTATTATGAGTTTGTGACCGATACTTACACCTCCTTGCATTTGGAGCATAATTTTAACGGACGCATATTTTCGCGCATTCCATTTCTTAAAAAATACAATTTAAGGGCTATTGTTGGGTTTCGAGGGGTTTGGGGAGAACTCTCCCAAGACAATATTGATTTAAGCACCACAGGAAACCCAAATGAATTTCCTCTGGTTGCTCCTAATGATAAAGTGTATTACGAATACAGTTTTGGCGTGGGTAATATCTTTAAAGTGTTACGTATCGATTTTAATTTTAGAGGCAACTATTTGAAAAACCCTGATGCACGAAAATTTGGAGTTACTTTTAGCACTGGTTTTTATTTTTAGAAGTCTTATCTTAACTAAGGTGACATAATAGACTCTAGAGTTAATTGTCTACTGTAATATAAAATCGTTTATTTTTTTGTTAATGACAAGTGCAATTAGTTGTCCAGACTTAAGGGCTTCAGTATCTTTGTGAGCTTTATTTTAAATAATTATGGAACAACAATATACATCAAAAACCTTCGATGCATTAATCGAAATCCCAAAAGGAAGCCGTAATAAGTACGAGTACGATTTTAAGCTAAAAAAGATTCGTTTCGATAGGGTGCTGTATTCATCCATGATGTATCCAGCCGATTATGGATTTATTCCAGAGACTTTGGCTTTGGATGGTGACCCATTGGATGTTTTGGTTTTGGGGACAGAACCAACTTTTCCCATGTGCGTTATGGAAGTAAAAGCCATTGGTGTATTTCACATGGCAGATGAAAAAGGGAATGATGAAAAAGTGATCTGTGTCCCAGTTTCGGACCCAAATTGGAATAGTTTAAATGACTTATCAGATTTGAATCCGCACCAAGTAAAGGAAATTGAGCATTTCTTCCAAGTATATAAAGATTTGGAAAAAAAGAAAGTAGACGTTGGAGATTGGGGCAATGCAGAAGAAGCGTACGACATCTTAAATAAATGTATTGAACGCTATAACACAAGTGACTATAAGGCTAAGGAAAGCTTTAGCATATAAATTTATATTGATTGCTTAAAAGCGAAACTTTTTAATACTGGATTATTAGGATTTTAATTAATGCCATTTACTAATTTAGATCGTGATATTGAATGGTCATTTTATGCAAACGCCTTGTTTATATAGTGTTAAGGTAAAGGATTACAGTCTTCAAGTTTCTTTAGGGTTAAAGGTTTGGTTATATATTTTTTTACAAAGGGATACTGAAATGAGTGGTTAATATCTTGTTGATCATTTGAGGATGTAAGCATGATTATCTTACATTGGTTTTGAATAGTCTCAGGAAATTTTTTAAATTCATCAAGAAACCCAAACCCATCCATTTCAGGCATCTGGATATCCAGAAAAATAGTATCTGGAAATTCTCCAAAGTTATCTTTTAGAGAATCTAAAAATTCTAGAGCTTCTATAGCAGAATTCTGAACTACTATTTTTTCTGCTACTTCACCTTTGGCGAAGACGTGTTTTGCGATGTAACTGTCAATTTCATTATCGTCAATCAATAAGACATGTTTCATAATTTAGAATTTTAATTTAGTGCTGTAAGTTGATTGGGCAGGTTTACAGTAAATAGAGTTCCTTTATGTAATTCCGATTCAACTTTAATAGTCCCATTAAGATTATCAAGGGCCTCCTTTACAATATACAATCCAAGTCCTGAACCTCTAGAAATCCTGGTGGCTCTATAAAACATTTCAAATATTTTGTCTTTTTTCATTGTGTCAATACCAATCCCGTTATCTTGAATACGTATAATAGCCTCGTCTATATCACATTTGATATCAACCGTTACAAAAGGGCATTCTTTTGAGAGATCCCTATATTTAATGGCATTGGAAATAAGATTGTTTAAAACGACATTCAACCTTCTTTTATCCGAAACAAATTTCAAGTTCTGATCGATGTTTAAATTAAGTGTTATTTCCTTTGCTTCTGCCATATGGTTGTGTTCACTTGTAACGTCTTGAATGAGTGCTTTAAAATCGATAAACTCTTGAGCAACCTCGGTACGGGCATTTCGAGAATACTCCAAGATATCTTCAATAAAATTGTCGAGTTTAATGATGCTTTTCTTCATCATATTTACATGTTCTAACTGAGCTGTATTTTCTGGTTCTATATCATCTATGACTAAATCTGACAGGCCAAGCAATGATTTTAGGGGAGATCGCAAATCATGAGAGGCACTATACACAAAGCGATCTAATTCACTGTTTATTTTTTGGAGTTCAGAATTTACTACATTCAACTCTTTTAAACGGGTTTCTATCTCTTTGTTTTTTAAAGCAAGTTCCTTATAATGCTGTTTAAGTTTTTCTCGTGTTTTAGTTCGTTCGGTAATATCAATGGTATGGGCATAAATTTGTGGTCGCTCGGTGTTTGGCAAAAGGACTAAGTGAACTTCACAAGGGATTAAATTTCTTTCGGCATCACGATGCATCCATTCAAAACTTACTTTTTTACCTAGCATCGCATTTTTAACATTTTCCTTAATCTTTTGTTCTGATAGAATGCCATCTGGCTGAAACTTTGGGCTAATATCTCCGGGTGTCATTTTGGCCAATTGTTCAGGAGAGTATTTGAACAAAAGCGAAGCATTTTTATTGGCTTTTACAAATTTTGATGATTCCAAATCAAATATTGCGATACTAACCGGGGCGTTTTCAAAAAGACTTTGAAGTTTGTTTTCGCTCTCGCTCAATTCTTGAGTTCTTACTTTTACTTTTTGCTCTAATTCAAGGTGAGACTTTTTGAGCTCTTCTTCTAATCGTTTCTGTTCAGTAATATCCTCTGAAATACCCAATATAAAGGAGGGTAAACCGTTTTTGTTGTATATAGGGATTTTTTTGGTGCGTAGCCTGCGCTCGCCATGTGGTGTGTTTATCTTTTCTTCTTTAATCTCAAATAATTTGCCATTCTTGATTAATTCTTTATCCGTATTAACAAAAAAGTCGGCTTGTTCTTTTGGAAAAAGATCGTAATCATTTTTGCCCATTAGATCACTTTGTTTATATCCCAATAATTTTTCTCCTACACGGTTAACTCGGATATAGCTCGAATCTTTGGCATCTTTTACAAACAGCATGTTGGGGAGGTTTTCAAAAATAGCATCAAGAAACACATTGTTTTCGCGGAGTTCTTCTTCTATTTCTACACGTTCACTAATATCCCAATTGGTCCCTATCAAACGCAAAGCTTTACCCTTTTTATTGCGTTCAATTTTGGCTCTAGTATTAATGGTTTTGATAGATAAATCTGGCCAGACAACACGAAACTCTGAATTATAATATTCTTCCCCTTTTTTTATAGCTGTTAAGATTTCATGGGGAACTCTTTCTGCATCTTCAGGATGGAGGGTCTGAATCCAAGATTTAAAGGTACCATCAAATGAATTATCGGCTATGTCGTAAAGCGCGCACATTTGTTTGTCCCATATAAATTTGTTGTTTATAATATCCCATTCCCAAATACCAACATTCCCCGATTTGGTAGCAAGTTCCAATCGGTTAACTGTTTCTGCTGTCGTTAGTATCGCCTCTTTCCTCAAGGTGTCTTTCCAATTCAGTTCACGAGCACTGATCCAGATAAAGAAAATAATAACCACCATACTGCTCATGACCATGAACCCCACACCCAGTTCATGGTTTATGATGTTTTTTCGTTCCAAATAGAGTCTTATAAATCCAAGGGCCACGGGAAGAATAAGCGCAGCAGGGATTAGTTTTCTAGCCATTATCGATCCAAAATCGGAACCTAAAAATACATGTATCAAACCTTTGTTTTTAGTAGAAAAAAGAATACAATGAGCCATAAATAAAAAGCATATGGTTGTAAGGATTGACATAGGGTAATACATAGGTATCCTATAAAATAATTCAATATTATAGATGTATCCCAATAAGGCAAGCATGGCAATAAAACCTACAGCACATGCCAAAAATTGAGAGAGAAACCATTTTCCCAACTTTTCATGTATTAATGGTAACAACGCTATTCCAGTCATTACAAAACTTAGGGCAGAACTTACAGCCATATAGCTTAAAGAAAACCCTTTAACACCAGTGCTGAGTTTGTCTTGGAAAAGCCAAGCATCCAAACGAGTATTGGATTTAAAAATAATTTCACCAAAAATAGTACTGGCCAGCACCAGTGACATCAGTACCATTATAATTCCAGCAACCTTTAATATGTTTATTTTCTTAAAGCGTGTCAGTAGTATAAATCCCAAACCCTGAAAAATAAAGCATATTGCAGAAAAAGGGTTCATTGCTGCTGCTGTAGAAATGGGTTGGCTTAATGATTTCATATCGAAAGCCCAACCTATCAAAACCAATACGGCAAGTACAATTATTAGCGATGCCAGTATAACACTAATTTGCTCAAGGGGTTCACGATATGTATTTACTTTCTTTATGATTGTAGGTCTCATAAGTAGTATTATTTTTCCTGTGTATGTTTAATATATAGCCAATGAACTATTTTGATTTTTTAAAAACGGCGAAATTAAACAAAATTATTTTCATAACCAGCCTAAAAATGAGGTTGATAAGGCTTTGTTATTTTTATTTAACAGTTTGTCATTATTTTTTTTTCATACAAATTAGGGGTAAAAAAAGGAAGCTAATGTAAGCGGTTTGGGAACAACAAGCAAGTAAAATTTATCTTCAATGTGTGAATCCCTATGTAGAAAGCGATCCTAAGAAACAAAGAACCTTCATTTTCTGATAAAAAAATATCCAATACAATCTTTTAAGCTGACATCTTAAATTTAAGATTTTTTTATCAGGTATATTTTACTATTTTTGACCCCGTTAAAAAACTCAATTAATTATAATCTAACGCATATGGAATTATTAGTAAATTATTTGCCTCTTTTTGGTGTTTTGGCACTTGTATTTGTATTTGTTAAAAGTGCATGGGTAACAAAACAAGACCAAGGAGATGATAAAATGAAAAGAATTGCTAAAAACATTGCCGATGGGGCCATGTCTTTTCTTAAAGCAGAATACAAAATCTTATCACTATTTGTAATCGCAGTAGCTATTTTATTATTTTTTAAAGGCAATACCGAAGAAGGATCTAATGGTTTAGTTGCCTTGTCTTTTATTGTTGGCGCTATTTGTTCAGGATTGGCTGGTTTTATTGGTATGCGCGTGGCTACAAAAGCTAACGTTAGGACTACACAAGCTGCCAGAACATCTTTGGGAAAAGCATTGGAAGTTGCTTTCGCTGGTGGTTCTGTAATGGGCTTAGGTGTTGTTGGCTTGGGCGTTTTAGGCTTAAGCAGTTTATTTGCATTTTATAATACACAAGGCTGGGATATTACCGAAGTACTCAATGTGCTTTCAGGTTTCTCTCTTGGAGCCTCTTCAATAGCATTATTTGCTCGTGTTGGTGGGGGTATTTATACCAAAGCTGCCGATGTTGGTGCTGACTTAGTTGGTAAAGTTGAAGCTGGAATTCCAGAAGATCACCCTTTGAATCCTGCAACAATTGCTGATAATGTTGGGGATAACGTAGGTGACGTTGCTGGTATGGGAGCCGATTTATTCGAATCGTACGTGGGTTCAATCATTGGAACTATGGTTTTGGGTGCCTTTATTATTACTCCAAGTTTTAATGGCTTGGGAGCTGTGTATTTGCCATTGGCACTAGCCGCAATAGGTATCGTGATGTCAATAATTGGAACATTTTTTGTAAAAGTAAAGGAAGGAGGCTCTCCTCAATCCGCACTTAATATTGGCGAATTTGGTTCTGCTATTTTAATGGTGGTTGCATCCTATTTTTTAATAAAAGAATTTATACCTGCAGAAGTTGAAGGATTGCCATTTGGATCAATAGGCGTCTTTTGGGCTACAATTGCAGGACTGGTTGCCGGTTTGGCAGTTGGAAAAGTAACAGAATATTATACGGGAACTGATAAAAAACCAGTAAGATCGATAGTAAGACAATCTGAAACAGGTTCTGCAACAAACATTATTGCAGGATTAGGTGTCGGTATGATGTCTACTATGATTCCTATTTTATTAATTGCAGCGGCAATTTTAGTGTCTCATTATTTCGCAGGTTTATACGGTATTGCTATAGCTGCTGTTGGGATGTTAGCAAATACAGGAATTCAATTAGCAGTTGATGCTTACGGACCAATTTCTGATAATGCAGGTGGTATTGCTGAAATGGCAGAATTACCACATGAAGTACGTGAGCGTACCGATAAATTAGATGCCGTTGGAAATACTACAGCAGCTATCGGTAAAGGTTTTGCTATCGCTTCTGCAGCGCTAACAGCCTTAGCATTATTTGCTGCTTTTATGAAAGTTGCTAACCTAGTTTCTATTGATGTGTCTCAGCCTCAAATTATGGCGGGTCTATTAGTTGGTGGTATGCTACCTTTCGTATTTTCAGCTTTATCTATGAAAGCTGTTGGTCGTGCAGCCATGGCAATGATTGAAGAAGTGCGACGTCAGTTTAGAGATATTCCTCAATTAAAAGCGGCTCTAGTCGTTATGCGCAAGTATGATTCGGATATGAGTAAAGCCACAAAAGAAGATCGGGCTATTTTTGATGCTGCCGATGGATATGCAGAATACGATAAATGTGTTGACATATCAACAAAAGCATCAATTAAGGAAATGGTTTTACCAGGCTTATTAGCTATTGCCGTGCCTGTTGCAGTTGGATTTATTGGAGGCGCCGAAATGCTTGGAGGTTTGTTGGCAGGTGTTACTACTTGTGGTGTGCTTATGGCAATTTTCCAATCCAATGCGGGTGGTGCTTGGGATAATGCTAAAAAAATGATTGAAGCTGATGGACGTAAAGGAACAGATGCTCATAAAGCAGCTGTTGTAGGTGATACCGTTGGTGATCCATTTAAAGATACTTCAGGCCCATCGTTAAATATTTTATTGAAGTTAATGTCTGTTGTAGCATTAGTAATTGCTCCGAGTATTGCATTATCTTCAGAAGGTTTAACGGCTTATACATCGAATGTAGATACTGCTATTTCTAAAGAAGTTAGAGTAGAATTAACTACTGTGGACGAAGGAGCTACTAAAGCTGTGGTAACTACAACTACGACTGAAAATGGAGAAACAAAAACAGATTATCAAGTCATTGAAGGAACTGAAGCTGAAGTAAAAGCAAAATTGGAAGCTTTAAAAGGTGAGGCTAAAGTTGAAACCGGCAAAAAAGTAGTTAAAAAAGAAATTGAAGAGGTTAAAGAAGAGAACTAATTTAACACTTTTATATAAACAAAAAACCACGCTATTTGCGTGGTTTTTTGTTTATATGCCTTTGTGTTTGGTATTAAAACAAACCATGAATTTCGGCGTCAATTTTATTGATTACACTTCCTAAATCTTCAGGATTGGTCACAAAATCTAAAGTATCGACATCAATAATCAATAACTTGCCTTTGTTGTATCCATGAATCCAAGCTTCGTAACGTTCATTCAATCTACTTAAATAATCGATGCTAATTGAGTTTTCATAATCACGGCCACGTTTATGAATTTGGTTTACTAAATTGGGTATGGAGCTTCGCAAATAAATCAATAAATCGGGACCTTCAACAAACGATTCCATCAAATCAAAAAGAGAACGGTAGTTTTCATAATCGCGGTTGGTCATTAAACCCATTGCATGTAGGTTAGGAGCAAAAATATGGGCGTCTTCATAAATAGTACGATCCTGGATAATGTCCTTGCCACTTTTACGAATGAGTCCCACTTGACGAAACCGACTGTTCAAAAAATATACTTGCAGATTAAAGCTCCAGCGTTCCATTTGGTTGTAAAAATCATCCAAATACGGATTATCAACGACATCCTCCAACTGAGGTTCCCATTTGTAATGTTTGGCAAGTGATTTTGTGAGTGTGGTTTTACCAGCACCAATGTTTCCGGCTACAGCAACATGCATATTTATTTGAATTTTAGTTGGAATTGATGAAGTGTTTCACCATCGTAAATATACAAGGTTTCATTGGTCAATAAAAACCGATTTATTAACAATTCTGGTAATTTAATGGGAATTAATGACTTAGTGTCTTTAGCGATGAATAGGAGTTTATGATTAGATTTTATAATCAAATTTCCATTGTCCTCGGCAATTTCTGAAAAACCATCATTTTTAAGCTTTGAAAGCACACTTCCATAGTAATTGTAGGTGTACAGATAGTTTTCAGTGAGCAGCCAACAATAATTGTAATTGCTCGTCATATCTAAAACATTAGATTGTACAGGAATCGTAGTTGCCCTCACTTTATCGGCTTTGTAATCATAAAGTTCAAGTTGCTGAATGTCCTGATTAAAAATCCACAACGTATTATCATATCCAGTGGAAATATGGGTCACGTTTTTATAAGGCTGTTTGGAATTGAAATCTATTTTAAAGATTTCGGACAGCCTGTTGTCCAAAATAAGAGCGGTATTAAAATTTTTGTAAAACAGATTGATTTTTAAAGGGTTAAACACATTGGCCGAAGTGATAGGGCCAAGTTGCACATTGCTGTAAGTAAGTGTTTTATTATCCTCTTTTTTGCTGAAAGTTGCTTGGTTGATCGTGTAAATACTTCCAAAATTATCAATGCCAATGACCGTTTGGGACTCAAAAGGCAACTTTTTTATAAATGTTGCCTCAATGGGTTCTTGCCCAAAAACGGAAAGTGATAGAAAGCATAGAATGTACTTGAGATGATTCATAGTGGTTTGAAAATTACAAAAATCAAACCACTTTTATCAAAATAGTTCATCGTGGATAACTAAATGGCTTACTCAATTGAGGTATTTTTGCTTTCAAAAGCTTGTGTATCTAAATCAGCAATTTTAATGTCAACGTAATTATATTCAAATCTTTCAGTTCCTTGTTCAAAAATTGCCTTTTTGAAAACAGAAATATCATTAATCTTTTCCCAATTTTCAAAATAAACGGTAACAATTTCTCCTTCGTTATTGATGGTTATTTCAATTCCCAATGGAAGATAGGTGTCAAATGCATAATAAATGTTTACAATCCTGTTTTGGGTATTATTAAATTGAATTTTAAAAGCGAGTTGATCTTTAAATTTCTTGATTTCTTTTAGAAGCGGATTAACAAATCGATGTTCTGGCCAAAAACTTAACCAATGAAGTTCATGTCCTTGAACAAACATTTTAGTTGATTCATCCATAGTTTCACTTTGAGATTTTGAATTCATATTATAAATCCAAGATGAATCTTTACCATGTTTCATAATAACATGATGATCATCATAAATTTGTTCCATCCTTCCATCTGTTTCGCTTGATAATATTAAAGTCTTAAATGACTTTTTGTGACCAAAACAATCAGCTAATGCATAAATTGAAAAGTTTTCAATTTCAGTCGAAATTCCTAAACTTTCCCTTACTTGATCCAAAACTACATTGGCACTTGTTTGTTTGTTGGCTTGAGTATTTACCGAACTTATTATTTTCCATTCGCCATTGATTTTCTTTAATACGTTTTGCCATGCCACAACCCAGAACACTGGCTCTTTTTTAAAGATTCCTTTAATGGTTACCGATCCTATGTAGCTAGCCATTGATCCATCATTAGATATTTCTATAATAGGCTCATCCCTTTTGATTAATTGTTGAAATTCCATGTTATCCAAATAAGTTTGTGTACTTGTTATTTGGTCATTTTTATTAACCTTCAAAATCAAACCCTCTCGGATATCATACCAGTTTTCGGCATTGGGTTGATAAAACTTGAAGGCATCTTTATTAAAATGGGCTTGCTCTACCAAATCAATTTGTGATTGAATTTTAATTTTTTCTTCTTCAAAGTTAATTGAACTTTGACAGGAGATTATAAAATTGATTATGAACAACAATACTATTCTTTTCATAATATTCCAGACTTGGATTATAAGATAATCAACAATTAATTAGGGCCAAAAATATTTAACAGATTAATTTATACCCAAATCCCCTAACGTTTAAAATTTGAATAGACTCATCTTCACTTAATTTTTTACGTAGCTTGGTGATGAACACGTCCATACTTCGGGCATTAAAAAAATCGTCGTTGCCCCAAAGTTTATTTAAAATGAGCGAACGGTCCAACACTTGATTTTTGTTTTTGATTAAATGAAACAATAAATGCGCTTCCCTATGAGTTAGTTGAATGCTGGTTTTAGCTTTAAATTGAAGGATTTGTTTAGGGAAATCAAAAGTGTAATCGCCTAGTTTTAGAACTTCGCTTGTTTTTTGAAGATGATTGCGGTTGAGAAGATTATTGATGCGAACAATAAGCTCTTCCATACTGAATGGCTTTTTTAAATAATCATTTCCTCCAATAGTAAAGCCTTCAACCACGTCTTGAGTTTGGGATTTTGCCGTTAGAAAAATAATGGGCACGGTATCATCTATAGTTCTAATCTCTTTTGCCAATGTAAAGCCATCTTTTTTGGGCATCATCACATCCAAAACCAACAATTCGGGTTGCTGGGTTTTATAAACTTCGAAGGCTTTTTCACCGTTTTCGCATAACAAGACCTTAAAATTTCTAGTTTCCAGACTTTCTTTGATGATCATCCCCAATGCAGGTTCATCTTCGGCTAAAAGTATGGTTGTGGTTTTATGCATTTGGAAATGAGAGTTTAAAAGTTGTGAGATTTTTTTGTAAATCTAAATGAATGGTTCCGCCATGTTTTTCAACAATTTTTTTGGTGTAATACAAACCAATACCAAATCCTTTTATGTCGTGTGTATTCCCTTTTGGGATGCGGTAGAATTTTTCGAAAATCTTGTCTTTATGGGATTTTGTGATACTGTTTCCGTTATCCGATATTGAAACTGTAAATGAAAATGAGTTTTGTTTGGCTTCTACTGTGATTTCATTTCCGCCATATTTTAGAGCATTATCCAAAATATTATTGATGGCATTTTCAAAATGAAATACATCAACTGAAACCATCATGACATCATAGGGGCTTGAAAAATTAATAGTTTTATGTTCGGTTTGCATCTGGTGTTTTTCGATAATGGTTTTTAGTAAATCAACACCATTTATCGATTCCTTGTCCAAAGTTAAACTATCGCTATCCAGAGTTGCAGTTTCCAACAGTTTTTCGACCATGACGTTGAGTTTTGTGAGTTGGCCACTAGAGAGTTCCAAATATGTTTTGGTTTTGTCCTTATCCTCAATAACCTTAAAATTTTTAATACTTTCAAGAGCAACACTTATAGTTGCAATAGGGGTTTTAAATTCGTGGGTAATGTTGCTGATTAAGTCATTTTTAACTTCGGCCAGTTGCTTTTGGTGTTTTATAATATGAAGTAAGTAAAACAAACTACTTATTACGGCCAAAACTAAAAGCAAAGAAATGAGAATCCCTCCAAAAATACGTTTGAGTATGATTTGGGTTTCGTTCGTGAAATTTATGGACAAAGCACTTCCTTTTGGTAAAAAGGCAGATTCAGAGTTGGTTCTTAATAGGTGCTTTTTATTAATGGAATCATTCGAAAATTTAAAAACTTTAAAATTATTGTGAGTTCTAATATTATCTTTAAAATCTTTATAATTTAAGTTGTAATCTATAGCTATTTTTTTCCGATGTAATTCTATTTTTAAAAGGGAATCAATTCCTTTTAAAGATAAGGAATCATTAGTGAGTGAAATCAAAACTTTTGAAGTCAACGTCCGAAACTTTGCTGTATGGAGTGAATCAGAATTGGTTTGTTTTATAATTTCAATTATAGATTTATCGAGTTGATTGGCTTTATTTTTTTTGTAACCAAATTCTAAAATCGAATCTGGGGTTGTCCTCTTAATAAATGCCATCCCATTAAGAAGGTTAGCATTTAAAGTATCTGCTTTGTGACCTGAACTACTGATATGCTCAACAATACTGTCCAGATTTCCATGTTCACTTAAAAATTTTCTTTGATTTGTACCTTCAAAAGCGAGAGTCATGGTGCTTCTTTCAGCTAAATGAGCATAGTAGTCATCTACAGCTTTATCCAAACTTACCTGTACATCATTTACAAGCTGTTGTTTGCTGTTGAGGTAGTTTTTGTAATTCCAATACACTTGGATGCCAATTGTAGAAAGGATTACAAAGACAATGCTATACAGTATCCATTTATAACGTGTGTCATTCATGATTTCAAAAGTAAATGTTAAAAATGAATTAAATACAATCGGTTAACACACGTTAACAGTCATTAACGGTAAAACAGTTTTTAATGCCCCATATTTGTAAGGTTATTAATCAAAAAACGTATAGTTATGAATACCATTGTTAAAGTGTTGGTTCTTGCCCTAACTTTATTCGTCATTCAAGTCAACGCCCAAGATTTTCAAGGTGTGGCTACCTACAAATCCAAACGAAAACTTGATATTAAATTGGACAGCACCCAAGTAAATTCTGAAATGCATCAACACATGATGGAAATGCTTAAAAAGCAGTTCGAAAAAACCTATAATTTGTCCTTTAATAAGGAGGCATCTATTTACAAAGAAGAAGAATCCTTAGGCGCACCAACGCCTGCAAGAGGAGGAATGGAAATTGTTATGATTAACTCAAGTGGTGCAGATATATTATACAAAAATTTAAAAGAGGATCGCTATTCCAAACAAAACGATGTGTTTGGAAAAATATTCTTAATTAAGGACAAGCTCAATAAAATAGATTGGAAGTTGGAATCTGAAACAAAAAACATTGGAGATTACACCTGTTTTAAGGCCACAACAACAAGAGAGCAGGAAAAAAGACGGATTGGAGGTATAAGTATCAATAAAGAAAAAGATTTGGATGAAGAAAGGGAGAAAGCACCTGAAATGGAAACGGTAACCATTACGGCTTGGTACACACCTCAAATTCCAGTGAGCAATGGCCCGGGAAATTATCATGGACTTCCAGGATTAATTTTAGAAGTCAATGATGGTTCAGAAACTGTCATATGTAGCAAGATTGTGTTAAATCCTAAAGATGAAGCTCAGATTTCTGAACCTAAAAAAGGAAAAGTCGTGACCCAAATAGAGTTTGATGAGATCATGGAAAAGAAAATGAAAGAAATGAATGAGCGTTATAATTCTAAAAAGGGAGATGGTCATGAAATCGAAATTAAAATAGGAGGATAATCCTAATACGAGAATTTAACGTTTTGCAATTAAACTTTATAGGATTTGCGGAGTCTATTAAGTGTTAATCGCCTTTTAATACGTAATCTTTAAGACTTTAAAATATGACTTCTATTTCCATTAAACTTTGTATTGCCTGTTTTGTATTGATTTGCAATGCAGTTTCAGCCCAAGAGTTTCAAGGTGTTGCTACCTATCAATCCAAGACCACTGTCGACTTTGATGGTTTTGGAGGTCGTCAGATGAGCGAAGAACAAAAAAAACAAATGGCAGAGCGTATGAAAAGTATGTTCGAAAAAACCTATAAACTCACCTTCAACAAATTTGAATCCATATATAAAGAAGAGGATAAATTAGATGCTCCTGGTGGTGGTGGAGGTTTCCGTGGAGGTTTCATGAGTAGTTTTACAGGTGGACCACAATATAAGAATGTAAAGGAAAGCCAATTGTTTCAGGAACAGGAATTTTTTGGAAAACAATTTCTGGTTAAAGATTCCTTGCCAAAACAGGAATGGAAAATGGGAACTGAATCTAAACAAATTGGCGAATATCTATGTTTTAAAGCCACAGCTGTGAAAAAAGTAGAAGATACCGATTTTATGAACTTTAGAAGACGTGACAGAGCCAATACCGATGAAAAAAAAGAAGGTGAAACTGCTAAAGATTCCACTCAAACTAAAGACCCATTGGATGAGATTGAAATCCCAAAAGAAATTGAAGTTACAGCATGGTATACCCCTCAAATACCCGTTAATCAAGGACCAGATGAATACTGGGGTCTTCCGGGGTTGATCCTGGAAATTAATGCGGGTAGAACGACCATTTTATGCTCAAAAATTGTGATCAATCCTCAAAATAAAGAAGACATTAAATCACCATCAAAAGGCAAAATAGTGACCAAACAAGAGTACAATGCCATTGTGAAACAAAAAATTGAGGAAATGCGGGAAAATTTTAGTGGTCGTAATCGCGCAAACTTTAGGGGGCATAATGATTAACTTTCAATTAAATCAATCCATCAAAACACCGTTATGAAACAAGTTTATGTAGTTATACTACTCTTGGTAGTAGGGCATACTTTTGCCCAAATTAAAGTGGAAGGCATTGTAAAAGATAGCATAGGAAATCCATTAGAATTGGCTAATGTTATTGCCATCAATCAAGCGACCAAAGCCTTGGAATCTTATGGAATTACCAACGACAAAGGGTACTATAAACTGGCATTGGCCAAAAATTCAACCTATAGTGTACAAGTAAGCTATATTGGGATGAAGACTTCGACGGAAACTATAAGCACCAAAGAAGATGATATGGATAAGGATTTTTCGCTTGAAAACGACAATGCACTCGATGCAGTAGAATTGACTTATGAAATGCCTGTTTCCATTAGTGGGGATACCCTTACCTATAATGCCGATTCTTTTAAAACTGGGACAGAACGAAAACTTGAAGATATCCTGAAAAATTTGCCTGGAGTAGAAATCAATAGCGATGGACAGGTAGAAGTGGAAGGTAAAGTGGTTTCAAAAGTGATGGTGGATGGCAAAGATTTTTTTGATGGAGACTCCAAATTGGCTACAAAAAATATTCCTTCTAACGCCGTAGATAAGGTGCAAGTATTAAAAAACTTTGCCGAAGTTGGGCAATTAAGTGGTGTGACCAACAACCAGGACAATATTGCCATCAATATTAAATTAAAGGAAGGAAAGAAGAATTTTTGGTTTGGTAATATCACTGTAGGTGGCGGAAGTTCAGAAAACAATGGATTGTATTTGGTACAACCCAAATTATTTTATTACAGCCCCAAATACAGTGTCAATCTTATTGGCGATTTAAACAATACAGGAGAAGTCGCTTTTACCAGACGAGATTATTTTAATTTTACAGGAGGCTTTAGATCTCCAAGTCGCCAAAGTGGTACAAGCCTTAATTTAGGAAATAATAATCTTGGATTTTTATCACTTCAAAATAATAAGGCCAAAGATATCAATACCAAGTTTGGTGCTGCCAATTTTAGCTATTCACCTAAAAAAACCTTGGACTTTAGTGGTTTTGCCATATTTTCAAACAGTAAAACCGAATTGCAAGAAAACAATTCGGTGCAATATACCGATGCAGGTTTAGGTATTCCTGATGAAAACACAGAGAACAATACGACTCAAAACAGTAATTTGGGCATGCTTAAATTCAGTACAACCTATAAACCCAATGTCAATAACCAATTGGATTATGATGTACTTGGGCGGGTCTCAAAAGAGTCCCAAGACCAACGCTTCTTTTCTTCGGTTATAGGTAATATTGATCAATTGCAAAATACGAGCCCGTATAGTATCAGTCAAGATTTAAATTACTATTATACCTTAAACGATAAGAACATCTTTGCTTTAGAAGTTCAGCATTTGTTACAAGATGAAGACCCGTTCTACAATGCCGTTTTGGAAGAAAAAGACAACTATTTAAATACTGCGGATGGATTAGGTCTGGATAATGATCAATCGGTCTATAATATTGCCCAAGATAAACGTGTAAAGTCCAATCAGGTGGATGCCAAATTGGATTATTGGAATGTGCTCAATCTAAAAAGTAATATCAATTTTACATTGGGTACCATTTTAAGCAAACAGGAGTTTGATTCTGAAATCTTCCAGTTTTTGGACAATGGTTCCAAATTTGAACCCACACCGACATTTAATAATGGCTTGGACACCAATAACACTGATTACAATTTTAGTGACCTGTATTTAGGATTTCACTACCGATTTAAAACAGGAAAGTTCACTTTCAATCCTGGGGTTTCTGCACATGCTTATAGCACAAAAAATACCCAATTTGGAGAGGCCTATAAAGATAATTTCTTCAAATTTTTGCCAGACTTTGATATGCGCATCCAATTAAAAAAGAGTGAGCAAATTGTATTTAACTATGGTATGCAGACTCAATTTACCGATGTTACCAATTTGGCAAGAGGATTGGTGTTAAATAACTACAATTCCTTATATTTTGGGAACCAAGCTTTGGATAATGCGGTGTCCCACAATGTCAACTTATCCTATTTTAGCTTTAATCTGTTTAATTATACCAACGTATTTGCAAACATCAATTATAGAAAAAGTATTGACCAGATACGCAACCTGACCAATTTTGAAAGTGTCATTCGAACCAACTCCCCATTTAATTCGGCATTTGCAGATGAATCGATTTCAACAAATGGACGTTTTCAAAGGCGCTTCGGAAAATTGCAAGCTTCCGTAAATGGAAATTTCAATTACTCAAAATTCAATCAGTTTATACAAAACCAACGTTCAGTCAATGAAAATTATTCCCAAACCTATAGAGCAGAATTTCGAACCAATTTTAAGGATGCTCCAAATGTAGAACTTGGGTATCGTTACTCTATTTCGGATAATGACCAAGGACAAAGCCGAACAAAATTTTACACCAAGGCACCTTCTATTGAATTTGATGCTTATATATGGAAAACCTTGACCTTTAGAACCGACTATTCATACACTAATTTTAGTGATAAAAACGGTACAATCAACGATTACCAATTTTGGAATGCCTCTTTATCCTATCGAAAAAATCAAGATGCCAAGTTGGAATATGAGATAAAATCGACCAACCTTTTAGATACCAGATCCCAAAGTCAGAGTAATACCAGTGCCTATTCCGTAAGTGCTACAGAATACTTTATACAACCACGGTTTATCACCTTTAGGTTGCGATACGAGTTGTAAAAAAGCCATTTGTTCAGGAATGTCATATTTTAAGAGTTTTTAACTTTAATAAGGGTCTCATTTATTAAAATAGTTTTATTTTAGGCCGTTAATTATTAACACTATTATTGAAATGAAATATCTATTAAGACCTACTCTGTTTTTCCTTTTTTTAATTACTTCAACAATACAGGCTCAAGAAAGCAAAGAAGTTATTGGGAATATTATTGAAGAAGCCACTAATAACTCACAATTGGAGCCACTGGCTCATGAGCTTTTAGATGTTGTTGGCCCTAGATTGGTGGGGACGCCACAAATGAAAAATGCTCATGATTGGGCTGTCGAAAAATATAAAAGCTGGGGGATTTCTGCAAAAAATGAAAAATGGGGAGAATGGCGTGGTTGGGAACGCGGCATAACTCATATCGATATGGTTTCTCCGCGAATTCAAACTTTGGATGGTACGCAATTAGCATGGAGCCCAAGCACAAATGCTAAGGGTATTACAGCTGAGGTGCTGGTCATTCCAAAGGTAAATAACAGAGTGGATTTTCAAAAATGGTTATCCAATGTAAAAGGTAAATTTGTAATGACTTCGATGAAACAACCAACGGGTCGACCAGACGAAAACTGGGAAGAATTTGCTACTGAAGCTTCTTTTGAGAAAATGAAAAGAGAGCGAGATGAAATGACTTCAGAATGGAATGACAATATCAGTAGAACGGGATATGATAGGCGTAGTATAATTGACGCTTTGGAAGCAGCTGGTGCCGCTGGAATTGTAACCTCCTATTGGTCTAAAGGGTTTGGGGCAAACAAGATTTTTAGTGCCAGAACCCAATCTATACCTACCATAGAACTAGAACTTGAAGATTATGCCATGTTATATCGGTTGGCCGAATTTGGAAAGCAACCAAAAATAAAAGTGGTTGCAGAATCCAAAGAATTGGGAATAGTTCCTGCGTTTAATACCATTGGAGAAATAAAAGGGGTTGAAAAACCAAATGAGTATGTCTTGCTCTCAGCACATCTTGACTCCTGGGATGGAGCACAAGGTGCTACCGACAATGGAACAGGTACATTGGTCATGATGGAAGCAATGCGCATTCTAAAAAAAATGTATCCCAATCCAAAACGTACTATTTTGGTTGGTCATTGGGGAAGTGAAGAACAGGGGCTAAACGGTTCTAGATCATTTGTTGAAGACCATCCCGAAATTGTAGACCATATCCAAGTGGTGTTTAATCAAGATAATGGTACAGGTAGAATTAATGAAATTTCAGGGTCTGGTTTTTTACACTCCTATGAATATTTATCAAGATGGTTGAATGCCGTTCCAATGGAGATTTCAAATGAAATCAAAACCGAATTTCCAGGATTGCCCACAGGTGGAGGATCGGATCATTCTTCTTTCCTAGCTGTTGGAGTTCCAGCATTTAGGTTGAGTTCATTGAATTGGTCCTATAGAACCTATACTTGGCATACTAATAGGGATACCTATGATAAAATCGTATTTGACGATGTAAGAAGCAATGTGATATTGACGGCTATTTTGGCATATATGGCATCAGAAGATCCCAATACGACTTCTAGAGAGCCAAGTGTTTTACCTATAGATAACAATACAGGAGAGCCAACGACATGGCCTTCACAGCGGTTTTCAACTAGAAAAGGTGGGTTGGATTGATCCTTAAAAACCTTAGCAGCAATAGAATTTTATGGATTGGACTTTCTTTTGTTATTAAGGACTTTCAATCCCAAAATAGGCCCAATGGCTAATATCAAATAGATATAACGGGTATCCAATAGATATTGTATACTGTTTAAGAGTTGTATGCTGATAATAGTTATTGTAAAACCAATACTATTCACTATGGTTAACGCAGTGCCTTTAATTTCTGGTTCTGCATTTTGGGCAACCAAGGTGGAAAACATGGGAGAGTCAGCAACGACCACCATGCCCCAAAACAATAAAAAGCCAATAAACAAGATTTCAAAATTGACATTAAATATAAAAGGAGAAATCAAACAGCATATACAGGATAAAAGCAATGCCGTAAAAGCTGTTTTTTTAACACCAAAGTACTGTGAAATATAACCTCCAATCACACAGGATAATCCCCCAATGCCTATAATACTGAAGGATAAAATTGGAATGTTTAACGTCATTTGAGGATGTAATTGTAAATAGTGTTTTAACATCACGGGTACAAAAGTCCAAAAGGCATAGAGTTCCCACATGTGCCCAAAATATCCAAAAGCCGCAGTACGAAACTCGGGGCGTTTAAAAACTCTTGAAAAAGCCGAAAGATCCAATCCCTTACTTAATTTACGAAATGGACCGTCGGGGACAAAAAGTTTTATGACCAAACCACCTAATATGGCCAGACTTGTGGTCGTAAATAGTACATATTTCCAGGATATGGCGTGCAGAATATCTTTCAATAAATGTGGGAACGCTGTTCCCAAAACCAAAGCACCGACCAAAAAGCCTAAGGATTTTCCCAATCCTTTATCGTAATAATCAGCTGCGATTTTCATGCCTACAGGGTAAATGCCTGCAAGAAAAAAGCCGGTCAAAAAACGAAAAAACAGTAAACTCGTAAAATTGTTAAAATCGCCAATCATAAAAGCATTGCAAATGGCTCCAAGCAATGCACTTGCAAAAAAGACTTTTGAAGGTGAAAAGCGATCGGCGATGGTTAAAAGTGCGAATACAAGTGTGCCAGCAATAAAGCCAAATTGTACAGCCGACGTGAGATGACCTAAAGCATTATCATTAAGATTGAAGTTGCCAACAAGATCACTCATTACCCCATTACCAGCAAACCATAACGATGTACAGCAAAACTGAGACATGACAATTACTGGTAAAATCCATTTTGAGGGTTTCATTTTACTGAGTTTTCAACAGGTATAAATGTAAACATTGAATCTAATTTGTACTGCATATTCTTTTGATTATTGAAACTAGAAGGATTTAATATTTTTGAAGGATTCACAAAAAAAGCGAGAACCATGTTCTCGCTTTTTTTTAATTTTATGTTTTTACCTTTTATTCAGGACATTGATATGTGATATTTTTATTTGATCCTTTTTTGGATACTTCATTCACTTTAAAGTCTGTAAACATATTGGCCTTTCCAGAATTAGTCTGTTCACAATCCGCTTCAAAAGAAAGAGTGAATGTGATTTCAGTACAGGCTTCAATATCACCAGACCATGTTAATACGGTTGGAGAACCATGCGAATTCCCTGGATTAACAGTATAAGTTTTGTCGTCTAATGCTTCAAAACTAGTAATATGAGGACAAGTAAATTTAACTTCAGCACTTTCTAAATCTTCACTGCTAATATAAGTGAAGGTGTAGCTTCCATCTTCATTTTCTACATAACTAAAACTTTCTTCACATTCGGATGAACAAACACCAATTAATGAATAATTTTCATTAAATGAAATTGGATTGGATAAGCCTTCTTGATATATAGTAAAATTAATTACGTTGCAAGCTTGCCAACCTTCAGGTAAATTGATCGCATGGCTAATGGTGGTGCCAGAAACCACATCTTCAAATAATTGAACATTCCCGTCAATATCTATGGTGATGTCGGCTTTAGTTCCAGAGTTGCCAGAAGTGATTTGGTATAATACTTCAACAACAAATTGTGTTTCAGTATTGTATGCTTGATAACTAACAGATTTAGAGTTTGGTCCAGCAGAACCAGTTTTAGAATCGCTGATCGCATAATAAGATTCACTGCCTTCTTCGATACAAACAGAAGAGCAGTCCTCTTCATAAGCAATCAAAGTTTTTAAGGATGCAGTTGATAAATTGGAAGCTTTAATTCTAGTAAAGTCGTCTTGAAGGTTGTCTTTTTCACATGAAAAAGTTAAAACGGATAAGATCATTACACTGCATAGCGCAGTAAAGAAACGATCGATTTGGGGAAATCTTTTCATTACATTTAAAATTTTGTAGGTTTAACGATGTAAATGAAAATATAAAACTTGATTTAAATTTAGAAATTTGTTGAAATGCTTTTTTTTTCAGATAATGAGATCGATCCAGCAATTAACATCGACGAATCGCACTTTTTAAACTAGATCATATTAGAATATATTAAAAAAGCCCCATAAAATTAAAATTATGGGGCTTCACAAATATTAGATTAAAAGCTATAGTCCAAATGCAGATTTTACAATGTCGACATAATCCAGTTTTTCCCAAGTAAACAATTCTACTTCTTTCTCAACTCTTCCCGAATAGGGGCTTTCAAACACTTTAGTTACAAATTGTGGTGATTTGCCCATGTGTCCATAAGCAGCGGTTTCCAAATAAATGGGATTTCGCAATTTTAAACGTTTCTCAATTGCTGCTGGTCTCATATCAAATAGCAAAGCCACTTTTTCTGAAATTTCACCATCTGTTAAATTTAAGGGACAGGTTCCATAAGTGTCCACAAAAATTGAAGTCGGTTTAACAACACCAATGGCATAACTTACTTGTACCAAAACTTCATCACATAAACCAGCGGCCACCAAATTTTTAGCAATATGCCTTGAAGCATAAGCAGCACTTCTATCTACTTTACTAGGATCTTTTCCTGAAAACGAACCTCCACCATGGGCTCCTTTTCCACCATAAGTATCCACTATAATTTTTCGTCCACTCAAACCAGTATCTCCATGAGGCCCGCCAATAACAAATTTCCCTGTTGGGTTGATATGATAGGTAATATTATCATTAAACAATTCCTGAACATATTTGGGTAATTGGGCAACGACTCTAGGAATTAAGATTTCAATAATATCTTTTTTGATTTTCGCAAGCATCCTGTCATCATCGGTATCAAACTCATCATGCTGTGTAGAGACTACTATGGCATCGATACGCTGCGGCGTATTGTCGTCACTATATTCAATAGTGACCTGACTCTTGGCGTCTGGGC
The DNA here is from genome assembly GCA_051814705.1 of Flavobacteriaceae bacterium LMO-SS05. GTDB lineage: Bacteria > Bacteroidota > Bacteroidia > Flavobacteriales > Flavobacteriaceae > Geojedonia. Next base: position 154,734 of record JBPWQW010000001.1, on the reverse strand, counting down.
GTAAATAAGTAATGTCCTTTTCTTCCCTGCGTAAATCGGCTAAAACTTGTAATATTTTATGAGAAATATCTAGTGCCAAAGGCATATAGTTTTCAGTTTCGTTCGTAGCATAGCCAAACATCATGCCTTGGTCTCCTGCACCTTGCTCATCTTTATTGGCTCGATCTACGCCTTGGTTGATATCTTTTGATTGCTCATGGATTAATGAAATAATCCCACAGGAATCTCCTGAAAATTGATAAGCACCTTTTGTGTATCCAATTTTGTTAATCATATGTCGGGCAATTTCCTGAACATCGAGATAGGTTTGGCTTTTAACTTCACCAGCAAGCACTACCTGTCCAGTAGTTACTAGAGTTTCACAAGCAACTTTTGAATCTGGATCAAAAGCTAAAAAGTTATCCAAAAGGGCATCACTAATTTGGTCCGCAACTTTATCTGGATGGCCTTCAGAAACACTTTCTGAGGTAAATAAATAAGGCATATCGTTGTATATTTTTGGTTAAATTACGGAAAATAAATGAGATTGCGGGAGTACTAAAGTAGGATATAATCAACTGCTTTAGCATTTTTATTGAGGTTGCAATCAGACAAATTTTTCCTCATTTTATTGGTGCAAAAATACATATTTAAATGAAAGATAAAAAGGACTTTCTCATAATTAAAAAGCCTCCAAAAAATAAATTCCGGAGGCTTTAACCAATTCAAAAAAATTAACTAAAATTAATGCTCGTTTAACCTGAAGTCGGGGTAGGCATTCATACCATGCTCATGAGTATCTAGACCTTCCAGCTCTTCCCGCTCAGAAACTCGTATGCCAACGGTTTTCTTAAGGATATAAATAATACTATATGAAGACAGAATACAAATAACGGCGTACGATGCTACCCCAATAAATTGACTGATTAATTGATCTAAACCAGCTAATGTGCCAAACAGACCTACGGCTAAAGTGCCCCAGATTCCACATACTAAATGTACAGCAATGGCACCAACAGGATCATCTAATTTAAGCCGGTCAATTAAAGAAACAGCAAAAACAATGATGGCACCCGCAATGGCTCCGATGATAATGGCATCTAGTGGGCTCATTTGATCGGCGCCAGCCGTAATACCAACAAGACCCCCAAGGATGCCGTTTAGAAACATGGTGAGATCCAAATTCTTGTATTTAAGAGCAGATACAAAGACGGCTACAACGCCACCAGAGGCTGCTGCCAAACAAGTTGTTACCAATACTAACGAGGTGATACCCGGATCTGCCGATAATACCGAACCGCCATTAAAACCGAACCAACCTAGCCAAAGTATTAAAACTCCAGCAGTAGCTAATGGTATGTTGTGCCCAGGAATTGCTTGAATTTTACCATTTTTAAATTTTCCAATACGGGCACCGAGTAGACAAACGGCAACCAGTGCGGCCCACCCACCAACAGAGTGTACTAATGTTGAACCTGCAAAGTCATAAAAAGGAGTGTCCATGGTTTGTAAAAACCCGCCACCCCATTTCCACGAGCCGGCAATTGGATAAATTATGCCTACATAAATTATGGTAAAGATCATGAAGGGACCAATTTTAATTCGTTCGGCAACAGCACCAGATACAATGGTTGCGGCGGTTGCAGCAAACATACCTTGGAACAAGAAGTCTGTCCAATAGGTGTACCCTTCATTGTAATTTAAATCTAAAGCGCCTTCGGCAGTAACCGGAGCATCAAGTCCAAATCCCGCAAATCCAAATAAGCCAGAAGCACCTTCTGCAAATCCAGGGTACATTAAATTAAATCCAACTAAACCATACAATAATAGCCCTGCTGTTATTATAAAAATGTTCTTAAAAAGAATATTCAAAGTGTTTTTTTGTCTCGTTAACCCAATTTCTAAAAAAGCAAACCCTAAATGCATAAAGAAAACCAGGCCAGTACAGATCATCATCCATACGTTATTTGTTGTAAGTAATTCCATATTTTTAATGTTTTAATTTAAAGTTTCTCCTCCTTTTTCGCCGGTTCTAATTCTATAAGCTTCTTTGATGTCGCTTACAAAAATTTTTCCATCTCCAACGCCTCCCGTTCCAGCTGCAGTAATAATGGTTTTTACGGTGATGTCTTCAAAGTTGTCATTAACAACTATGGACAGGTATCGTCTTTGAATGTCGCTAGTGCTATACGAGATTCCTCTATAAACATGACCCTCTTTTTCGTTTCCTAAACCGGTGACGTCCCAGTAAGAGAAGAAATTGACGCCCACCTCGTGTAATGCGTTTTTTACATCAGAAAATTTAGATTTTCTAATAATTGCTTCGATTTTTTTCATAATAATAGATGTTGATTTGTTTTAAATTGAAAATCCGAAGGTTAAGAACATGTCTTCAGAATCGGGGTTCAGAATTAATTTGGCATGAACAGGAAGGTTAAAAGAATCGGAAAGCTTTATATCCTTGGAAGCAGAGATCCCTACATTGATGATTCCAGAACCATCCGTTAGGTAGTAGCCGTTATCATCTGCAAAAACACCTCCGGCAAATAACCCGAATCCAGTTTCGCCAATAGTGGTTTCATAGCTTAGCTCTACATAGGTTGAGTATGCAGATTTTTCTTCGCCATTATCATCATATTGGATGGCGCCTCCAATGTTTGTTGCTATGAATATTCCAATAGGGAAACTTGCAGTACCTGCAAATGAAACCATTCCTTCAAACACGTGGCCGGCGTTGTAAGGAAAATAGCCGCCAGTCCCTTCTCCAGGAAAAAAATAATCAGTGAACGTTACAGAGAATGCGTCGCTAAACGAAAAAGTAGCATATAGATCAGCTTCATTGCCTGTGCCAAGGCCTCCCAAATTATAAGCTCCCCAAGCACCAATGGCCAATTTGCCAGTGGTAAATTCTGCCCAGGGTTGGGCGCTGGCACTATTGCCTCCTAATTGAATCCCTCTCCAAACATAGCGTGATTGGATGTCCATCCCCAGATCGAAACTGGAGTTAAATGTAGTTTCATCCTGATCTTGGGCAAACAGAGTTGCACTCACGATTAGTAATACTGCGATAATAGCGTTTTTCATAAATTAATATTTTATAGATTAATGAGCCAAAACTATATAAAAAAATTATTAACCCTTTCGAAAATAGGGGTATGTAGTATATAATTATCAATATATAAATTTATACCCCATAAAAATATGGGGTATATAAAATAAATATTAAAATATGAGAATTTAAAAATTAACAAAATGCGTAATAATTAGCTTTTGTGAGATTTTACTGAATTTCTTTCACGCAATAGAATAAATAACTGATATTAATTGAATAAAATTTTAATTATATTGAATATTATGCATTGATTATGAGTTGTCAATTTCATAATTTTAAGCTTCGTTTATTTTAGAATATGAATTATAGAAGCCGAAAACTAATGAAGTCATAATAATGCAATTCGCTTTATAATTGTTTTGATATAACCCTATATATTAGCGAAGCAAATAATTTTATTTTAATACTAATTTTAATGGTTATGTTGGAAAAACAAGGGTTGTATTTGCCAGAATTTGAACATGATAATTGTGGTGCAGGATTTATATGTAGTTTAACGGGCAAACGTTCCAACGACATTATTCATAAGGCTTTAGAAATACTGGTCAAACTGGAACATAGAGGAGCTATATGTGCTGACGGGAAAACAGGTGATGGTGCCGGTATTTTAATTGATATTCCACATGATTTTTTTGTCAAATATTGCAAGTTCGAATTGCCAGAACGCAATCAATATGCCGTGAGTAATGTATTTCTACCCAAAAAGCCTAATCAAAAAAACTACTGTATTTCGGTATTTGAAGATAGCATCAAGGAGCAGGGGCTCAAATTATTAGGCTGGAGAGAGGTTCCAATCAATAATAGAAACATTGGTAGTATTGCTGCCTTAAGTGAACCATCCATTAAACAGATATTTATAGGTAAAGGACAGAGTGATCAAAGTGATTTTGATTTTGATTTAAAATTGTTCTCTGCCCGAAAAATTGCCGAGCATACCATTTACAATTCTAAAATAGCTGAAGCATCCTTTTTTTATCTCCCAAGCCTATCAACCAAAACCATAATTTACAAAGGATTATTATTGCCTGAAGATATTAGTGTTTATTATGAGGATTTACTGGATCCCATATTGGATGCTAAATTAGCTCTAGTTCACCAACGTTTTTCTACCAATACATTTCCAACATGGGATTTGGCACAACCTTTTAGATATATGTGCCATAATGGAGAAATTAATACGTTGCGTGGAAATGTGTCACGCATGTTTTCACGTGAAGAACTCATGCAAAGTGAATGGTTTGGCGACGATATAAAACGCGTGATTCCAATTGTCTTAAAAGGTAAATCAGATTCTGCATCTATGGATATGGTTGTAGAGTTGTTATTAATGACGGGGCGTTCATTACCTGAAGCCATGATGATGTTGGTACCCGAAGCTTGGGAAAAAAACACAGAAATGTCTGATGCCAAAAAGGCCTTTTACGAATTTAACTCCTGCCTTATGGAACCTTGGGACGGACCTGCATCGATACCATTTACCGATGGAAGTTATATTGGAGCCGTACTTGACAGAAATGGATTGAGACCTTCGCGTTATACGGTTACAAAAGACGATTTTGTCATTATGTCTTCCGAAGTGGGAGTTTTGGATATTGAACCTAAAAACATAAAATTTCATGGGCGTTTGGAACCAGGAAAAATGTTTTTGGTCAATATGGATGAAGGGCGTATTATAAATGATGAAGAGATTAAGGAGCAAATTGCATCCATGCATCCCTATAGAAAATGGTTGAATAAGAATTTAATTTATCTTAAAGACATTCCTTATAGAGATAAACCTATAATACATAATGAAGAAGATTTAACGATAAGGCAAACTGTTTTTGGCTACACTCAAGAAGATTTGAACACCCTTATCTTACCAATGGCCCAAAATGGTAAAGAAGCTATCGGTTCCATGGGAAGTGATACTCCAATAGCGGTGCTGTCAGATTATCCCCAGCTCCTTTATAACTATTTTAAACAACTTTTTGCCCAAGTGACTAATCCGCCATTAGATGGGATTAGGGAAGAATTGATCACAGATATTAGTTTAACTTTAGGCTATGACACTAATATTTTTGAAATCAATGAAAAACATTGTAAAAAACTAAAAATTCAAAACCCTGTGATTTCTAAGCAGGATCTGGACAAAATAAAAAATAGTGATAAAAGTTTTGATTATCAAGTTACTGAAATCTCAATCTTATACGATATAAACAAAGGCGTTAATGGCCTTGAGGAAGCTCTAGAAGATATTGTTAATCAGGCTTCAAAAGCAATTGATAACGGAACCAATATCATTATACTTTCAGATAGAAACGTCAATAAAGATAAAGCGCCAATTCCAGCCTTATTAGCCTGTTCTTATGTCAATAATGGATTGTTTGCTATAGGCAAGCGTTCAAAAATAAGCATTATTGTAGAATCGGCTGAACCTCGCGAAGTTCATCATTTTGCTTTGTTATTTGGCTATGGAGCTAGTGCAATTAACCCTTATATGGTAAATGAAATTGTTGAAAGACAATTACTAGATCAGGACATTACTGGGCTAGAATTTGTGGAAGCCATTAAAAATTATAATAAGGCCGTAGGAAATGGGATTCTGAAAATAATGAATAAAATTGGGATATCTACCCTGAATTCTTATCGAGGAGCTCAATTATTTGAATGTGTTGGCATCAATTCCAAATGCGTTGAAAAATATTTTCCAAATACCGTTACCAGAATACAAGGTATTGGGCTTAATGAAATTGAAAAAGAAATTTCTAAACGCCATAAAAAAGCTTATCAAACTCAACATATCAGTGCCAATCTCGATTTGGAAATTGGCGGACAATACCGTTGGAGACGGGGAGGGGAAAAACATTTATTTAATCCGTTGACCGTTGCAAAATTGCAGGAATCCGTTAGAACAAACAAAGCCTCAACCTATAAAGAATATGCCGATTTAATTAATGACCAATCAAGAGACTTAATGACCATAAGGGGATTGTTTGAATTCACCAATTATGATCCTATATCTATTGATGAAGTGGAGCCTTGGACCGAAATTGTAAAACGGTTTAAAACAGGTGCCATGTCCTATGGTTCCATTAGCAAAGAGGCTCATGAGAATTTGGCAATAGCCATGAACAGAATTGGAGGTAAAAGCAATTCCGGTGAAGGTGGTGAAGACCAAGAACGTTTCTATAAAGATTCTGATGGCGATTGGAAAAACAGTGCCATAAAGCAGGTCGCTTCAGGCCGTTTTGGGGTTACTTCTAATTATTTGACAAATGCCAAAGAGATCCAAATTAAAATGGCTCAAGGTGCAAAACCAGGTGAAGGCGGACAATTGCCTGGGCCAAAAGTCAATCCATCTATTGCCAAAACACGTAATTCTACCCCTTACGTCGGCTTAATATCACCGCCGCCACATCACGATATTTATTCTATAGAAGATTTATCACAATTAATATATGATCTTAAATCTGCAAATAGAGAAGCTAGAATTAATGTAAAATTGGTTTCCGAAGTTGGTGTGGGTACCGTTGCTGCTGGTGTTGCCAAAGCCAAGGCTGATGTGGTGTTGATTTCAGGATACGATGGTGGTACAGGAGCATCCCCATTAACCTCATTAAAACACGCTGGATTACCATGGGAATTGGGCATTGCCGAAGCACAACAAACCTTAGTGATGAACAATTTAAGAAACAGAATTGTCTTGGAATGTGATGGCCAGCTCAAAACTGGACGTGATGTGGCCATAGCCTGTTTGTTGGGCGCTGAAGAATTTGGTTTTGCTACAGCTCCTTTAGTGGCTTCAGGCTGTATTATGATGCGGGTTTGCCATTTAAATACCTGCCCAGTTGGAATAGCAACCCAAAATCCAGAATTAAGAAAGAAATTTCAAGGTAAACCCGAGCATGTGGTCAATTTTATGTATTTCGTAGCTCAGGAGCTAAGGGAGATTATGGCAAAATTGGGCTTTAAGACTATTAATGACATGGTAGGTCAAGTTCAAAAATTGAATCGCAATACTGCCATTGAACACTTTAAAGCTTCAGGCATAGATTTAACTCCAATATTACATAAAGTCGAAGTTGATGATCAGGTCAAACTGTACAATACTGAAAAACAGGAGCATCATTTAGAATCCCATTTAGATTTTAAAATCATTAACAAAGCCCATCCGGCTTTATTCAGAAAAGAAAAGACCTATTTGGATTTTCAAATTACAAACAGAGATAGGGCAGTTGGAGCCGTTTTGAGTAACGAAATTTCTAAAATTTACGGCGCTCAAGGGCTTCCAGAAAACACATTAAACTTAAACTTTACAGGTTCTGCAGGTCAAAGTTTTGGAGCCTTTGCAACAAAAGGATTGTCCATGAAAATTGATGGTAATACGAATGATTATTTAGGTAAAGGACTTTCAGGCGCTAAACTAATTATCAAAGTTCCCGACGAGGCTACCATTATACCAGAACAAAATGTGATTACAGGAAATGTCACGCTTTATGGTGCAACTTCTGGCGAAGTCTATATTAATGGAAAGGCAGGAGAACGTTTTTGTGTGCGAAATTCTGGAGCCAAAGCTGTGGTTGAAGGTATCGGCGACCATGGCTGTGAATATATGACTGGAGGGGTTGCCGTGATTTTGGGTGAAGTTGGACGAAATTTTGGTGCAGGAATGAGCGGAGGGATTGCTTATGTATTGGATCAACATAATACCTTTAAAAGTAGATGCAATGCGTCCGAATTAAATTTAGATCCAGTACAGGATTCAAAAGATATCGCTCAATTAAAAGCGCTTATTGAAAACCACTATAATGCAACCTTAAGTCCATTGGCACAACGTATTTTGGAACAGTGGGAAACTTATCTTCCAAAATTCATTAGGGTATTGCCAGAAGAATATAGACAAGCATTGATAAAATTAGGAAAAGAAAACCTTGTAAAGCAATAGATAGTATGGGAAAGATCACAGGATTTTTAGAATATAAACGGGAAACAGAATCGTATAAACCTTCAGAAGAACGCGTTCAGAATTATAAGGAATTTACCATTCCAATGCCAGAAGCTGACCTTAAAAATCAAGGCGCACGCTGTATGGATTGCGGTATACCTTTTTGCCATAGTGGCTGTCCGTTAGGGAATTTAATTCCAGATTTTAATGACAAAGTCTACAAGGGGAAATGGAAAGAAGCTGCGGCCATTTTACACTCTACCAATAATTTCCCAGAGTTTACGGGGCGGTTATGCCCAGCACCATGTGAAGAGGCTTGCGTGTTGGGAATAAATGAAGATCCTGTGACTATTGAAAATATTGAAAAAAACATTGTAGAACAAGCCTTTAAAGAAGGTTGGATCGTAGCGGCTCCGCCTAAACTGAGAACTGGAAAAAAAGTTGCGGTGGTCGGCTCGGGACCTTCAGGATTGGCGGCGGCTCAACAACTCAACCGAGCAGGACATTGGGTCACTGTTTTTGAGCGTGACGATAAAGTAGGAGGGTTATTGCGTTATGGTATTCCAGATTTTAAAATGGAAAAGCATGTGATAGATAGAAGGGTTGACGTTTTGGAGGGAGAAGGAATTACTTTTAAAACCAACGCCCATGTGGGTAAAAATGAAAATGCCCTGAAACTTAAAGACGAATTTGATGCTATTGTTTTGTGTGGCGGCGCAACCGTGAGAAGACCAATTCCTGTAAAAGGAGCGGAACTTAATGGTGTTTATCAAGCTATGGATTTCTTAAAACAAAACAACCAACGACTGGATGGTAAAACCGATTTTGAGGAAGTGATATCTGCTAAAAACAAAGATGTCATTGTGATTGGAGGAGGGGATACAGGTTCCGATTGTATTGGGACATCCAATCGACACGGTGCCAAATCGGTAACAAATTTTGAAATTCTTGACAAACCTTCCGAAGGGCGACCAGCACATCAACCATGGCCTTATTGGCCTATGCGCTTACGAACAAGCTCCTCACATAAGGAAGGTGTGGAACGCTTTTTCAGTATTTCAACTAAAGAATTTATTGGTGATAAAAACGGAAACCTTATAGGTTTAAAAACTGTTGAAGTGGAATGGGTTTTTAAGGAAGGCGAACGCCCTCAATTAAAAGAATTACCAAATACTGAAAAGCAATGGGATTGCGAGATGGTTCTTTTGGCATTGGGTTTTACAGGGGCTGAAAAAACATTGGCTGAACAATTAGGAATTGAAATGGATTTTAGAACCAATATTAAGGCTACGACTAAAAATTACAAAACCAATGTACCGGGGGTTTTTGCAGCGGGAGACATGCGCCGAGGACAATCGTTAATTGTTTGGGCCATTTCCGAAGGTCGTCAGGCGGCTCATCATGTAGATGCCTATTTAATGGGGAGTTCAAACTTACCATTAAAAGACGATAATGATTTGCCAAGAGTTTAATTTTTGGACATAAAAGGCAAGGTTTTTTCAATAAAATATAGGAATGTTAAAATTAATTTTCAATATTCGCTCACACAAATGAACAACACTATTTTAAATATCATTTCTATAAATGTCATTGTGATTATTTCACATTGTAAAGGGATGGTATGATAAATTCAAATTTATAATTTATAAAGCCTTCCCTTTCGGAAGGCTTTTTTATTATATATGGTTTTTAAAACCTAGACAGGTCATAAAAACATAAGTATTTTAAAGTTTTGAACATCATAAACGTTTATATATAAATAACTGAAAATCAAATATTTAAATACACATTCACAAGATTGGATTTAACTTGAATATCGGTCATTTATTAATGGATGCCAATCAAACAAGTATTTTTGATCTTTAATATGAAATTTAGCTAATAAATAGCATGAGTAAATTAAACAAGTATAGCAAAACCGTAACTCAAGACCCAACGCAACCGGCCGCTCAAGCCATGTTGCATGCCATAGGCTTGACCAATGAAGATTTTTATAAGCCTATGATTGGCATTGCAAGTACGGGCTACGAAGGCAATCCTTGTAATATGCACCTTAATGATTTGGCAAAGTTGGTAAAGGAAGGCACAAAAAACGAGGATATTATTGGCTTAATTTTTAATACCATTGGAGTTAGTGATGGAATTTCCATGGGAACTCCAGGAATGCGCTATTCTTTACCTTCTCGAGATATTATTGCCGACTCTATGGAAACCGTTGTTCAAGCCATGAGCTATGACGGATTGGTAACTGTAGTGGGATGCGATAAAAATATGCCGGGAGCTTTAATGGCCATGATTCGTTTGAATCGACCAAGTATTTTAGTGTATGGCGGAACCATTGATTCAGGCTGCCATAATGGTAAAAAATTGGATGTGGTTTCAGCATTTGAAGCCTGGGGAAGCAAAGTTGCAGGAACCATGAGTGAAACTGAATTTCAAAGTATCGTGGAAAAAGCGTGCCCTGGCGCTGGAGCTTGCGGCGGAATGTATACGGCAAATACCATGGCTTCGGCCATTGAAGCCTTGGGGATGGCCTTACCTTTTAATTCCTCAAATCCTGCATTAAGTGCTGCTAAAAAAGAAGAATCCATAAAAGCAGGTGAAGCCATGCGCCTGTTGCTTGAAAAAGACATCAAACCTTTAGATATCATTACCAGAAAATCACTTGAAAATGCCATAAGACTGGTTACCATACTTGGTGGTTCAACCAATGCCGTGTTGCACTTTTTAGCCATAGCTAGAGCAGCTCAAATAGATTTTACACTTCAAGATTTTCAAAATATTAGCGACAACACGCCATTTCTTGCCGATTTAAAACCTAGCGGAAAATATTTAATGGAAGACGTTCATGCTGTAGGGGGTATTCCGGCCGTATTGAAATATCTACTTAAAAAAGGATTGCTTCATGGAGATTGTTTAACGGTTACAGGAAAAACCTTGGCCGAAAATTTATTGGATGTTGCCGATTTAACAGAAGGTCAAGAAGTCATCAAACCGATTGAAAAACCTATTAAAATTTCGGGGCATTTACGGATGCTCTATGGCAATTTGGCAACCGAAGGTAGTGTGGCCAAAATTACCGGTAAAGAAGGACTGAGTTTCTCAGGTAAAGCAAAAGTGTTTGATGGTGAATATGCCGCAAATGACGGTATTCGAGATGGGAAAGTGGAAAAAGGTGATGTAGTCGTCATTCGGTATGAAGGCCCCAAAGGTGGTCCTGGTATGCCCGAAATGTTAAAGCCAACAGCTGCTATTATTGGTGCCGGTTTAGGAAAGGATGTCGCATTGATTACAGATGGTCGTTTTTCTGGAGGCACACATGGTTTTGTAGTGGGTCATATCACCCCTGAAGCTCAAGAAGGAGGCAATATAGCCTTGGTTAAAGATGGAGATCTAATCACCATCGATGCCGAAACCAATTCGATTGCTTTGGAAGTGTCTGAGGAGGAATTACAGGAACGAAGAAAACAATGGTCGGCTCCAAAATTGAAATTTGACAGAGGAGTATTATATAAATATGCAAGAACGGTTTCATCAGCATCCAAAGGATGCGTTACGGATGAATTCTAGTTTTTAAAATGGGGGATCTTTTAATTAATGATTTCAATATGAAAGAAACACAAGTTATAGCGGTAAAAAATAAAACAACAGAAACTACCGAGCGTATTTCTGGTAGTGAAGCCATCATAAAATGTTTAATAGCCGAAGGCGTCGATATTCTTTATGGATATCCTGGAGGTGCGATTATGCCAGTTTATGATGAGTTATTTAAATATCAAGATAAAATTCATCATGTATTAACCCGCCACGAACAAGGTGCTGCGCATGCGGCTCAAGGGTATGCTAGAATTTCTGGTAAAGTTGGGGTAGCCATGGCTACTTCGGGGCCAGGTGCTACAAATCTTGTTACGGGAATTGCCGATGCTCAAATAGATTCTACACCATTAGTGTGCATTACGGGCCAGGTGGCTTCGCATTTGTTAGGGAGTGATGCGTTTCAGGAAACCGATATTATTGGTATTTCAACACCTGTAACAAAATGGAATTACCAAATTACCAAAGCTTCAGAAATACCTCAAGTTATGGCAAAAGCGTTTTTTATCGCAAAAAGCGGTCGTCCAGGTCCAGTTTTAATTGATATAACTAAAGATGCTCAGTTTGAAGAATTTGATTTTAAATATGAAAAATGCACTAAAGTAAGAAGCTATAATCCCGTTCCAAAAACAGATAGTCTCGCCGTTTCTGAAGCAGCAAAACTGATCAATTCAGCAAAAAAACCCATGATTGTTTGGGGACAAGGTGTCATTCTTGGCGGAGCTGAAGCAGACTTAAAAGCAGTAATGGAAAAAGCAGGTATTCCAGCAGCATGGACCATTTTAGGGGCTTCGGCAATTCCTACAACGCATCCTTTAAATATTGGTATGGTGGGTATGCACGGTAATTATGCTCCAAACATGTTAACTAATGAATGTGATGTGCTCATTGCCATCGGGATGCGTTTTGACGACCGAGTTACTGGTAAATTGGACACCTATGCCAAACAGGCCAAAATCATTCATTTTGAAATTGATCCGGCAGAGATTAATAAAAACGTAAAAGTGGATGTGGCAGTTTTGGGAGATTCAAAAGACAGTTTAAAGCAATTATTGCCACTTTTAGAAGAAAAAACTTATCCAAAATGGATTCAGAAATTTAAAGATTTATACGCCATTGAATTTGAAAAAGTGATCAAGGATGACCTGTATCCAACTAAGGAAGGATTGACCATGGGTGAGGTTTTAAAAGAAATCAATATTCAATCAAAAGGGAAAGCAGCCATCGTAAGTGACGTGGGTCAGCACCAAATGATCGCCTGCAGATATGCCGAATTCAATACCACCAGAAGTAACATCACTTCTGGCGGATTAGGAACTATGGGATTTGCTTTACCAGCAGCTATTGGAGCAAAAATGGCAGCCCCTAATCGAGAAGTAGTCGCCATTATTGGAGATGGGGGTTACCAAATGACCATTCAGGAATTGGGAACTATTTTTCAACAAAAAGTACCTGTAAAAATTGTGGTTCTGAATAATGAGTTTTTGGGTATGGTACGTCAATGGCAACAGTTGTTTTTCGACAAACGCTATGCTTCGACCGAAATGACCAATCCCGATTTTGTGGCGATTGCTAAAGGCTATTATATCGATGCTCAAAAAGTAACCAAACGAGACCAATTAAAGGATGCTGTAGCAGAAATGATGGCTAATGAAGGTCCTTATTTCTTGGAAGTATGTGTTGAAAAAGAAGATAATGTGTTTCCAATGATACCTTCGGGTGCATCGGTTTCAGATATAAGACTAAGTTAGTTATGGAAAAGCAGTTATTTACGGTGTCTATTTACACTGAAAACAATATCGGATTACTCAATCGTATTTCGGCAATTTTTCAACGTCGACACATCAATATAGAAAGTTTGAATACATCGGCTTCCGAAATTGAAGGTGTGTCGCGTTTTACCATTGTTGTAGATGTAACCGAAGATCAGATCAAGAAAATCATCGGTCAAATCGATAAACAAATCGAGGTGATCAAAACCTTTTATCATCGGGATGAAGACACCATTTATCAAGAATCCTGCTTGTTTAAAATCAAATCCGATTTGCTGTTTGAAGAGCGTCAGATTCAAAATATCATCAAGGAAAGTCATGCTAGAATTGTAACGGTAAATAAGGAATTTTTTGTGATTGAAAAATCTGGTAGACGAGACGAAATTGAATTATTGTATAGAGAATTAAGTGTCTTTGGTATTATGCAATTCACCCGTTCGGGGCGTATTGCGGTAACTAAGGAAGAAATGAAAATATCTAAAATGCTTAAAGCATTTAACAACTAAAAAATAACATCATGGCAAATTATTTTAACACACTATCATTAAGGCAACAATTAGAGCAATTAGGAAAATGCAGATTCATGGAAGCTTCAGAATTTGAAGATGGCGTTAATGAATTATTAGGATTGAAAATAGTAATAATAGGCTGTGGAGCACAAGGGTTAAACCAAGGCTTAAACATGAGGGATTCGGGCTTGGATATTTCCTATGCTTTACGCGAAGCAGCAATCAAAGAACAACGCGCATCATATAAAAATGCAACGGGTAACAACTTTAAAGTAGGTACCTATGAAGACCTAATTCCAACTGCCGATTTGGTTTTAAATTTAACGCCAGACAAACAGCATACCAATGTTATAAAAGCGGTCATGCCTCTGATGAAAAAAGGGGCGACCTTAAGCTATTCACACGGATTTAATATTGTTGAAGAAGGAACCCAAATCCGTAAGGATATTACCGTAATTATGGTGGCTCCAAAATGTCCAGGAACCGAAGTTCGTGAGGAATATAAAAGAGGGTTTGGTGTACCAACACTCATTGCTGTGCACCCAGAGAACGACCCAGAAAACAAAGGCTGGGCACAGGCCAAAGCATATGCCGTTGCCACAGGCGGGCATAAGGCTGGAGTTTTACAATCGTCTTTTATTGCTGAAGTAAAAAGTGACTTGATGGGTGAGCAAACCATTTTATGTGGTTTATTACAAACAGGCGCTATTTTATCCTTTAATAAAATGGTAGAAGAAGGCATTGATAAAAATTATGCAGCAAAATTGATCCAGTATGGTTGGGAAACCATTACCGAAGCTTTAAAGCATGGTGGTATAACCAATATGATGGACCGCTTGTCCAATCCAGCAAAAATCAAGGCTTATAATTTGTCTGAAGAATTAAAAGACATTATGCGTCCTTTATTTGAAAAGCACATGGATGATATTATTTCAGGGCATTTCTCTAAAACCATGATGGAAGATTGGGCAAATGACGATGTCAACCTATTAAAATGGAGAGCGGCAACTGGTGAAACAGCTTTTGAAAAAACACCATTGACTTCTGATCCTATTTCCGAACAAGAATATTTTGATCATGGACTATTGTTAGTCGCTTTTGCAAAGTCGGGTGTTGAATTGGCATTTGAAACTATGGTAAGTGCGGGAATTATTGAAGATTCAGCGTATTACGAGTCACTTCATGAACTCCCATTAATTGCCAATACTATTGCTAGAAAAAAATTATTTGAAATGAATCGCGTCATTTCAGATACTGCTGAATATGGCTGTTATTTATTCGACCATGCTTGCAAACCCTTACTAAAAGATTTTATGAAAACGGTAGACACCAAACTTATTGGTAAATCATTTTCAAAATCAAACGGGGTCGATAATTTGGAGCTTATTGCTGTGAATGATGCGATTAGTAGTCATCCTATTGAAGCTGTGGGCAAACGTCTAAGGGCCGCCATGACCGCTATGAAAACCATAAAAACAGAAACCTTGGTCGACAATTCGGTTTTGGCTTAATACAATTAATTACCTAAGCGCTAAACCCAATTGGTTTCAAGTGTGCATTTAAAAAAAATTCAATATGGAGATTCCAGAACAGTATCAAATAAAAACATTAACACATCAAAACACCTATTTGGTTTCAGGAGAGTTAAAACCTTGGAAAGGCCAGACTTCAAAAGTCTATTCTACGATTTCTTCTACCAAAGCATATAAACCAACCCTTTTGGGAAGCATTCCTACCTTAAGTGAAAAAGAAGCCTTAGAAGCGTTGGAATCTGCTTGTTTGGCCTATAACAAAGGACAGGGTTTATGGCCAACTATGAAAGTAATCGACCGTATTGCTTGTATGGAGAAATTTGTAAAGCAAATGAAAACCAAACGGGAAGAGGTCGTCAAATTATTGATGTGGGAAATTGGTAAAAACTTACCCGATTCTGAAAAGGAATTTGATAGGACCGTCGACTATATTTACGACACCATTGAAGCCTACAAACAATTAGATCGGCGTTCGGCTAAATTTGAAAAAAGTGATGGGGTTTATGCTCATATCAAGCGAGGTCCTTTAGGGATTGTACTGTGTTTAGGGCCTTATAATTATCCGCTCAATGAAACCTTTTCATTATTGATTCCGGCCTTAATCATGGGAAATGCCGTTATTTTTAAACCTGCAAAACATGGAGTGCTTTTATTGACTCCATTATTGGAAGCTTTTCAAAGCAGTTTCCCAAAAGGGGCGGTCAATATTATTTATGGACGAGGTCGGACGGTTGCGACACCTATTATGCAATCGGGTAGAATAGATGTGTTAGCTTTAATAGGTAACAGCGAATCTGCTAATTCCTTGCAAATTGAGCATCCAAAAAGCAACAGATTGCGTTTGGTATTGGGTTTGGAAGCAAAAAACCCAGCTATTGTTCTTAAAGATGCCGATTTGGATTTAGCGATTGAAGAATGTATTTCAGGCACCCTATCTTTTAATGGTCAGCGTTGCACGGCCTTAAAAATACTGTATGTGCATAAGGATATTGTTGATGAATTCAACACCCGTTTTTCGGCAAAAGTGGATGCCCTTAAATTTGCTAATCCATGGGAAACTGGAGCCAAATTAACACCCCTGCCAGAACCCGAAAAACCACAATATATACAGGAATTAATCAATGATGCTCTTGAAAAAGGTGCTAAAATCATAAATAAAAAAGGAGGGGAAACCTCTGAGAATTTTATTTTCCCGGCTGTACTTTATCCAGTCAATAAAGACATGAGAGTGTTTCGGGAAGAACAATTTGGTCCTGTAGTGCCCATTGTGCCTTTTGATCATATCGATGAACCTTTAAACGATATGGCAGATTCCAATTACGGGCAACAGGTAAGTTTATTTGGTCGGGATATAAAAACTTTGGCCCCACTAATTGACATATTGGCCAACTTGGTTTGTCGTGTA
This sequence comes from Flavobacteriaceae bacterium LMO-SS05, assembly GCA_051814705.1. Lineage (GTDB taxonomy): Bacteria > Bacteroidota > Bacteroidia > Flavobacteriales > Flavobacteriaceae > Geojedonia. The sequence continues at coordinate 137,904 of JBPWQW010000001.1, read as the reverse complement.
AATTTAAACAGCTCTTGCCAACGTGGTCCCGATGTGTATCCTTTTACAGGCAGAAAAGATTCTGCCGTTGCGACTTTAAGTGTTTATGACGCCTTACGATCGTTTTCCATACGGACTTTTGTAGCCTCAAAAGACAATGATTACAACAATGCCATACTAAAAAACCTGCTGGATGCGAAAGCCTCGAATTTTGTAAGTACCGATTATATCCTTTAATCTTATAAAATCACTAATTTTATATTAAATTTGTAGCACTTAAAAACTTAAGATGAACGGCGCTTTAACAAATTTTCAAACTTAGAGAATATGTTAATAGTGTATGGCATCTTATCATTATAAACAATAAATATAAAAAGATGAAAACATTTAGCTACGTAATAGGGTCATTTATGGCATTTGCCTTATTGCTCAACTGTGGAGGAGAAAAGAAAAAAGAAGAAACTCCTACAAATCAAATTAAGCTTAAAGCTGCTGAAACCACTAAGGCCGATGATAATGTGGCCAATTTTGTAATTACGGCCAATGATTTAATGCAATACAATTTAAGTGAAATCAAGGTAAAAGCTGGGCAAAAAGTAAAAATAACCTTGAGACATATTGGTACTTTAGACATAAATGTTATGGGCCATAACTTAGTGATATTAAATCCTGGTGTGGACGTTGCTGAATTTGCTTCACTGGCATCTACCGAAAAAGCTAATGATTATATACCTTCTGGAACTGAAGATGTTTTAGTGCATACCAAATTGATAGGAGCGGGCGAAACCACAAGTATCGAGTTTGAAGCACCGGCAGTAGGAACTTATGATTTTATCTGCAGTTTCCCAGCACACTTTGCCATGATGCATGGGAAGTTTATTGTGGAGTAAGATTCACAAAATACAATAATAAAAAAGGCTGTTTTTTAAACAGCCTTTTTTATTTATAAACTCCAGCCTTCTCTATATTCGCGTTTTACAAATTGGTTGGCAGGGTCAAAATTGGTAACTTTCATAGTGTTACCGTCCCAAAGCAATTTTTTACGACCTGGATATTCAAATCCATTACCCTGTTTCTCTCTTAAATTATAGCTTCTAATGGCTAAATTACCCATTAAAATCGCTTCGGTTAGCGGGCCCGCATAATCGAAAGAAGAGGTCAAGGCTTTATGCTTTTCTTTTCCAAAACCTTCTTTACAGGCTTCAACCCAAAAGGCTTGATGGCCGTTTTCTGGAAGTGCATTGTCAACATCATCTCCTTTTTCTTCCAATAAAATATCGCCATTGTTAAGATATATTTTTGGGTTGCGGGCATAGGTGCCACAGGTCATGATACCCTTTTCACCAATCATAATCACGCCATTTGAGCTATCGTCGTCGCCTAAAGGATGATCGGCAGGAATTAAATCGGGATGGAAGGGCCGCAAACCGCCATCGGTCCAAGTCATGGTAATTTCAGTATTGTTTTTTGCAGATGCAGGAAACTTCAATTGTGTTCTGGAGGATACTGGGCAAGAATCAGGAAAATATTCAGGAGTCCAGTCTTTTTTAAAGACCGATCCAACACTGCTCTCCACTTCAGTAGGGTAGCCAAGACCTAAAACCCTAAAAGGAGGGTCTATTAAATGACAGGCCATATCGCCTAAAGCTCCTGTTCCAAAATTCCACCAGCCTCTCCATTTGAATGGATGGTATAATGGATTATAATCTACCATTTGTGATGGGCCTACCCAAGTGTCCCAGTCCAGACCATCAATAAGTTTTGGTTTTTCGGTTGGAGCGGCAATACCTTGAGGCCATACAGGGCGATTGGTCCAAACATGAACCTCTTTTACTTTTCCTATCAAGCCTTGGTCAAACCAGGATATCATCTGTTTCACACCTTTGCTGGAAGCTCCTTGGTTACCCATTTGTGTGACCACACCATATTGATTGGCCGCTTGGGTCATCATTCGGGCTTCATAAATGTCGTGAGTTAAAGGTTTTTGAAGGTAAACATGTTTACCCAATTTCATGGCTGCCATGGCAATCACAGCATGGGTGTGATCTGGAGTTGAAATGGTTACGGCATCAATATCTTTGATTTCGTCAAGAAGTTTTCTGAAATCCTTGTATTTTTTGGCTTTTGGAAATTTTCCGAATAAATCGGATGCCTGAAACCAATCGACATCACAAATGGCTGCGATGTTAGAAGCGCCCTTATTCCAAGCGTTTATGGCGTCAGAATGGCCTTTGCCACCACCGCCAATGATGGCAATATTTAATTGATCACTTGGAGGAATGAAGCCTTTGCCCAACACGTGTCTTGGGATTATGGAAACTCCTATTGTGGTCAAGGCTGTGTTTCTAATAAAGGATCGCCTGCTAGTATTGTGATTTTTGTCCATGGAAAAAAATAGTTTAAAAAGTGTTCAACTTTTTTATAGGCTTAATGGGAGCTAATCCTTCACAAAATGGTCACTTTTGATGTCTATAGCACCTTTGAAGTCTTTGTTGTTTTATAATGACCAAGATTTACCGCCTGTCAGTTCTTGTAAATCTCCGCAATAGTAGGCACCAGGAACAGGGTCATAAGCCAAAACGTTTTCACCAATTTCCTGAGTTGTTAAATAAGCGTTTATGCTCATCCATTTCAAAGTATTTAAAAACTCGTGGTTGGTCATATCTTTCGACTCTGGGTTTGCCTCTCTTTCACTGTCTATTTCACCTTTTATCAGCATGTGCTTGTCTAAAAGTGCCTTATAATCGTCTTGCGTTACTTTATTTATTTGGTCCTCTGCATTGGGTTTAAGAATAGAAATAATATTGCCGAACGCAGTTTTTATTTGCGCTTGACTTTCATCGTCCATGACTTCATGGATGTATTTGTCGATAAACTGTGGCACATTCAGCTCTGTTGCAGAAGGGATATCGGTTTTGGGCAATATGATGTCTACAAGATTGGTTAATACTACGCCTTCATCGATACTTAAAAATGTGGGGGTCCAAGTACTGGCATTACTGGTACAACTTTGTAAAAGGCTAATTATAGATGGCGACACGACAACAAAGCCCGTTGCAAGACCTAAATTTTTTAATGCTTCTCTTCTTTTCATGATTTAATAATTTAAGTGTTCGATTTTTTTAATTCATTGGCTGCATGATTGGCAGCTCTAGCTGTAAAGGCCATATAACTGAGCGATGGATTTTGGCAGGAGGAAGACACCATAAACGCTCCATCGGTTACATATACATTTTTACAAGCATGTATTTGGTTGTATTTATTTAGAACAGAGGTTTTTGGATCGTGACCCATACGGGCAGTTCCCATTTCGTGGATTCCCAATCCCATACCTCCAATATCATCATAAGCATAAATATCTTTAAAACCAGCAGCTTCCAACATGCTAACGGCCTGTTCCTTCATGTCTTTCCGCATAGCAATTTCGTTTTCTCCAAAATCTGCATCAAAAGTTATTGTTGGCAATCCCCATTCGTCTTTCTTTTCGTAATTCAAATACATTCTATTATTATGATTGGGGAGTGTTTCTCCAAAAGCGGTAATTCCCATACGCCATTCTCCAGGTTTTAAAATGGCTTCTTTTAATTTTGGTCCATATTTTAGTTCGGCAACCATATCGGATGTGCTACCTCTTCCGGCACCTCCTTCAAAGCCATAACCTCTAATAAATTCTTTTTTATCGGTGTCACCACCAATATTTCTAAATCTTGGAATGTAAACACCTGAAGGTGGACGTCCTTTATAATATTTATCGTCAAAACCAATTGCGGTACCCGATGCACCTACTCTAAAGTGATGATCCATAATATTATGTCCCAATTCTCCACTATCATTACCTAAGCCATTAGGAAATCGTTTTGATTTTGATTGCAATAAAATGGAGGCTGAAGCTATTGCTGAAGCGCATAAGAAAATGATTTTTGCTTTAACTTCAAAAGTTTCTTTGGTTTCGGCATCTATAATTTTTACACCTGTGGCTTTACCAAGTTGTTCATCATAAAGCACTTCATGAACAATGGAATTAGGTCTTAAGGTCATATTTCCCGTTGCCTCTGCAGCCGGAAGCGTTGATGAGTTACTACTAAAATAGGCCCCAAACGGACAGCCTCGCATGCATCTATTTCGATATTGGCAAGTGGATCTTCCCAATCCAGGTTTTGTTCCTTCTGTAATATGTGCCACTCTTCCATGGGTAACAATTCGACCATTTAAGTTTTCGGCGACTTTATTTTTAAAATGCTCTTCAACACAATTCAAATTCATTGGTTTTAAAAGCTTTTGGTCAGGCAGTTGTTTTAATCCTAAGTTCTCGCCGCACACTCCAATATACTCTTCCACATGGCTATACCAAGGCTCGATATCCTTATATCTTACGGGCCAATCTACAGCGATACCATCTTTTTTATTGGCTTCAAAATCTATGTCACTCAATCTATAGCTATGTCTTCCCCACATGATGGAACGCCCTCCAACATGATAGCCTCTAATCCAATCAAAACGGCGATCTTCATTATAAGGATGTTTTAAATCGTCCACAAAAAAATGTTGATGCGCTTCATCGGTAACAAAACCAGTGCGGTGTTGTTTATACTTTCGCTCTTTGGTCTCCCTAGAAGGCGCGCCACCATTTGGCATATCCCACGGGTCCAAATTTGCTGTTGGATAATCTACAATGTGTCTTACCATTCTGCCGCGTTCGAGAACCAGTGTTTTCAAACCGTTTTCACAAAGTTCTTTTGCAGCCCAACCCCCTGAAATACCTGTACCGACCACGATGGCATCGTACTCTTCTACACGGGAATCTAAATTACTATTTTGTGTCATTTACTGTAAGCTAATATCTGGAATCAGCACTTTTAATTTGAGGTTAAATGTTTCCTTTTTTTAATTGTTCGGCAGCGTGATTGGCGGCTCTTGCTGTAAAAGCCATATAACCTAAAGAAGGATTATGACATGCAGCCGAGGTCATAAAGGCTCCATCTGTGACATATACATTAGGACAAGCATGAATTTGATTGTTTCCGTTTAAAACCGAGGTTTTTGGATCTCTACCCATTCTTGCAGTACCCATTTCATGGATGCCCAATCCCATGGCTCTACCTTGAACATTGTCATAGCCCTGTACGTCTTTAAATCCTGCAGCTTCCAATATTTTAACCGCTTGTTCCATCATATCTTTACGCATGGCCAATTCGTTTTCTCCAAAATCGGCATCGAAAGTTACGGTTGGGAGACCCCATTCATCCAATTTTTCATAATCCATATACATCTTGTTTTTATGGTCGGGTAAAGTTTCGCCAAAACCAGTTAAACCAATTCTCCATTCACCAGGTTTTAAAATGGCTTCCTTAAGCTCGGGACCGTATTTTAATTCGGCAACCAATTCAGAAATGTTTCCTCTTGAAGCGCCACCTTGATAACCATAGCCTCTAATAAAATCTTTTCGGTCGGTGTCGCCACCAAGATTCCTAAATCGAGGGATATAAATACCATTGGCTCTTCTTCCTTTGCTGATTTTATCTTCAAAGCCTTCGGCTTTTGCCGATGCTCCAACTTGAAAATGGTGGTCCATGATATTATGCCCCAATTCTCCACTATCATTTCCTAAACCATTAGGGAAACGTTCAGATTTTGATTGCAATAAAATGGATGCAGAAGCAATAGCCGATGCGCATAAGAAAATCACTTTGGCCTTATATTCAAAAACTTCTTTGGTTTCGGTATCAATAACCTTGACACCAGTTGCTTTTTTGGTAGTATCGTCGTAAATGACTTGATGAACAATGGAATTAGGCCTTAAAGTCATGTTGCCAGTAGCTTCAGCAGCAGGAAGTGTAGAGGAGTTGCTACTAAAGTAAGCTCCAAAGGGGCATCCTCTCATGCATCTATTTCTATATTGGCAGGTACTTCTACCCAATCCGGGTTTAGTTCCTTCAGTAATGTGAGCCGTTCTACCAATAGTCAAAACTCTATCATTAAAGGTTTCGGCCATTTTTCCTTTTAAATGTTCCTCTACACAATTGAGATTCATCGGTTTTAAAAACTTACCATCTGGTAATTGTTTTAATCCTAAATTTTCCCCACTAACACCAATGTACTCTTCAACATGATCATACCAAGGTGCAATATCTTTATAGCGCACAGGCCAGTCTACGGCAATACCATCTTTTTTATTGGCCTCAAAATCTATATCGCTTAAGCGATAACTTTGCCTTCCCCAAGTCAGCGAACGCCCACCGACATGATAACCACGCATCCAGTCAAAACGCCTTACTTCATTGTAGGGGTGTTTAATATCATCTACAAAAAAATGTTGATATTCTTCCCTAGTCGTATAACCACTCCTGTTTTGTTTGAATTTGCGCTCTTTGGTTTCTCTAGAAGGAGTGCCGCCGTTGGGCATGTCCCAAGGGTCTAGATTAGCAGTAGGATAATCCACTATGTGTTTCACCATTCTGCCCCGTTCAAGAACCAATGTTTTTAAACCATTTTCGCAAAGTTCCTTGGCGGCCCAACCACCGGAAATACCAGTACCTACCACAATAGCGTCGTATTCTTCTTCTAAAACTTTATAAGCGTTATTTTTCATTTATAGGAAAGTTTAATGTTAAATAGATAATTTAATCTATGTAAATTTATAGGTTTATTGCTAAATTAGGTATTTTGCATGTTAATTATGTTTAATTTTTTTAGCGAAGATAAATGTACAAAAAATAACACCTTTTGAAGCTGATAACAAAGGATAGCTTTTAGCGGTTTCTCAACTAGCCAATATTTTTCAACGGTTTTTAAAAAACTGGAAAAATGCACAGCTTTAGAGTATCGTCAAAAAAAAGCAGAGCTCGTATTTTAAAGCTTCTATTTTATTTAAATTGATTCACTGAATACATATACACAAGAATGATAAATTGATTTTATAATTTCAATTGTTAAAATTTAAAAGAATGAATTCATAATGAAAACAACAGATCTTTCTAGAAAAATATCGAATATCACAGTCTTTCTTTTGTTGCTCATTTTTTTTGGCTGTCTGAACGCTAATAAAGATAAAAGCGCTAAAACGCCCTTAGATGCAACTCAAGAAGTCATCAAACCAGTTTTTAAGCTATCACTGGCTCAATGGTCACTTCATAAATTTGTTATTGAACAGAAAGGCGACCCGTTTTTGTTTGCATCTCAGGCAAAAGAGATGGGCTTTGAAGGCTTAGAGTATGTGAGCCAACTTTATGCTCCATTTTATAGCAAGAGTACCGACCCTAAAACAGCTTTGCAGCGCGTTTTGGATTCCTTAAAAATGAAAAGCGAGACTAATGGTTTAAAAAATATAGGGATTATGGTTGACAACGAAGGTGATTTGGCGTCGCCTAATGAAAAAGACAGGCTACAAGGGGTAGAAAATCATAAAAAATGGATTGATGGTGCTGCCTTTTTAGGGTGCTATTACGTGCGTGTTAACTTGTTTGGAAGCGAGGACCCGACTGTTTGGGTGCAACAATCCATTAAAAGTTTAAAGGCCTTAGCGACTTATGCCAAAGCCAAAAATATTGATGTGATTGTTGAAAATCACGGATATTTATCATCAAATATACCAGTGCTTATAGAAGTCATGGAGGGTGTAAACCTGCCAAATTGTGGTGTATTACCCGATTTTGGTAACTTCTGTTTAAAACGCGAAGGCGGTGAGTTATGGAACGCCAAATGTATAGAAGAATACGACCGATATAAAGGTGTAGAGCAAATGATGCCTTACGCTAAAGCGGTTAGCGCTAAATCATACGATTTTGACCAGGATGGAAATGAGACGACTATAGACTACAAAAAAATGATGCAAATTGTAAAAGATGGCGGCTATAAAGGTTTTATAGGAGTAGAATACGAAGGCGACAGGTTAAGTGAAACGGAGGGCATTAATGCCACAAAAAAATTAATTTTAAAGTTGCAGTAGAACTGAATAAAAACAAAACTAACGACACTCTTATATGAAAAAATCAATTCAATTTCAATTGTCCTTTATGATGTTCCTCGAGTTTTTTATATGGGGAGGCTGGTTTGTAACCCTAGGTTCGTTTTTAGGGAATAATTTAAGCGCAACAGGAGCTGAAACAGGAATGGCATTTTCAACACAATCTTGGGGAGCCATTATTGCGCCATTTATTATTGGGCTTATCGCAGACCGTTATTTTAATGCTGAAAAAATCCTGGGTATTTTACATCTTATTGGTGCTGTATTAATGTACCAAATGTCAAAATCTACAGAATTTGCTACATTTTACCCTTATGTATTGGGGTATATGATCGCGTATATGCCAACCTTAGCTCTAGTAAACTCTGTGTCATTTAACCAAATGAAAGATCCCACTAAAGATTTTCCAATAGTTCGTGTTTTTGGAACCATTGGTTGGATCATTGCTGGATTAATTATCAGCTTGGTGTTTAAATGGGATTCTGAAGCTAATATCGCTTCGGGAATGTTGTCCAACACCTTTACTATGGTAGCTATTGCGTCCGTAGTTTTGGGAGTTTTCAGTTTTACCTTACCAAAAACGCCGCCACGAGTAGTTAAAGGGGAAAAAGTGTCCATTTCAGAAATCCTAGGTTTGGATGCCTTGAAATTGTTAAAAGACAAAAACTTTTTGGTGTTCTTTATTTCTTCGGTTTTAATCTGTATTCCATTAGCTTTTTACTATCAGAATATAAGCCTTTTTTTAACTGAGTATAAAGTTGAAGATTCTACGGCATGGGCATCTTTGGGTCAAATTTCCGAAGTTGGGTTTATGTTGTTGTTGCCGTTTTTCTTTAAAAAATTCGGATTTAAAAAAACCATCCTTTTCGGTATGCTGGCTTGGGGAATTCGATATGCCTTGTTTACCTTTGGAAATGCAGGAGATTTGTTCTTCATGCTCGCTATAGGGATTGCATTACACGGCATTTGTTATGATTTTTTCTTCGTTTCAGGACAAATTTATACCGATAGTAAAGCCGGAGAAAAAGTAAAAAGTGCAGCTCAAGGATTGATTACACTGGCAACTTACGGTGTCGGAATGTTGATAGGATTTTGGGTCGCTGGACAAATAGCTGATAAAAATGTATTGGCCGATGGAACCCATAGCTGGTACGACATCTGGGCTTTTCCAGCCTTATTTGCAATGGGGGTATTGGTGTTTTTTGCCATATTCTTTAAAAAAGAAAATGTTGAATATAAAGCGTAATAAAATTAAAATTCATGGGTGCTAAAATAAGATTAGGAATTTTAGGAGGGGGAGGTGATTCTCTCATTGGGGTACTGCATCGTATCGCTTCGGCGATGTATGATAAATACCAAGTTGTTGGGGGAGTTTTCAATCCAGCTTGGGAAGATAATATTGGTTTTGCTAAAAAAATTGGATTGCCCACTAACAGGGTTTATGTCGATTTTGATACGTTAATTGCTGAAGAGTTAAAGCTTCCTGTTAGTGAAAGGATGCAGGTTGTGTCCATATTGACGCCCAATTTTCTTCACTTCCCAATGGCCAAAAAACTATTGGAGAACGGGTTTAATGTCATTTGCGAAAAACCTTTGACAACCACTTATGAAGAAGCCAAAGTGTTGCATGAAACTCTGAAAATGGCGAAAACGGTTTTAGCGATTACCTATACTTATACGGGTTATCCAATGGTTAGGCAAATGCGGGAAATGGTAAAAGAAGGCGTTTTGGGAAAAATCCAAAAAATGGATGCCCAATATTATCAAGGTTGGATCAATCCAATAATTCACGATAGAGAAAAACGTGCAACGACCTGGCGATTAAATCCTGAAAAATCGGGAATCAGTTGTTGTATTGCGGATATTGGAACTCATGCTTTTGATATGTTGGAATATGTTTCGGGGTTAAAAATTGAATCGGTTTTGGCCGATTTAAATTACCTGTACGAGGACAATAAAATGGATATTGACGGTACGGTTCTATTGCGTTGTACTAATAATGTAAAAGGGGTGATTTGTACCAGTCAAATTGCAACTGGTGAAGAAAATAACTTTGTGGTTAAGATTTATGGTGAGCGAGCAGGTTTAAAATGGGAACAGGAGAATCCTAATTATTTATATTTGATGGAAGACGGCAAACCTTTGCGAGTATTAAAACCTGGACATTCTTATAATAGTGAATTGTCTTTGGAAGGCACCAAATTACCACCAGGTCATCCTGAAGGTATTTTTGATTCGATGGGCAATATTTATAAAGGGATTGCAAAAGCAATTCAGAAGGAACCGTATAATCCTGGTGAATTCCCAACGATTATTGATGGGGTTAGAGGGATGAATTTTATTGAAAAAACTGTAGAATCCCATCAAAAAGGAAATGTTTGGGTTAATATTGAACACGTAGAATGATGAAGACCATTAAAGGGCCAGCGATTTTTTTAGCACAATTCATGGATGACAAAGCCCCATTCAATTCCTTGGACGGTTTGTGCAAATGGGCCAGCGATTTAGGATATAAAGGTATACAAATGCCAACCTTGGATCCCCGTTTGATAAATTTGACCCAAGCGGCCGAAAGCCAAACCTATTGTGATGAGCTGTTGGGCAAGATAAATTCGTATGGATTAGAACTAACGGAATTATCAACACATATTCAAGGTCAGTTGGTGGCCGTACATCCTGCTCATGATATCCTGTTTGATGTTTTTGCTCCAAACCATTTAAAGGGAAAACCTAAAGCACGAACGGCTTGGGCCATTCAAGAAATGAAAAATGCCGCCATTGCTAGCCGCAGGTTAAAAACCAAGGCACACGCCACATTTTCGGGCTCTCTATTATGGCCAGCTGTTCACCCTTGGCCTCAACAGCCAAAAGGCTTGGTGGAGATGGGCTTTAAGGAATTGGCCAATCGATGGTTGCCCATCTTAAATGCCTTTGATGAAAATGGAGTGGATGTGTGTTATGAAGTACATCCTGTAGAGGACATTCATGACGGCGATACTTTTGAGCGCTTTTTGGCCGCAACAGGAAATCATAAACGCGTTAATATATTATATGATCCATCCCATTTTGTGCTTCAACAATTAAATTATATAGAGTATATAGACCATTATCATGAATTTATTAAGGTATTTCATGTAAAAGATTCCGAGTTCAATCCAACAGGAAAAAAAGGGACGTTTGGAGGCTATAACGATTGGAAGGATCGAGCGGGCCGTTATCGTTCTCCTGGCGATGGTCAGGTCGATTTTAAAACGGTATTTTCAAAACTTACAGAATATGGCTGTGACGTTTGGGCTGTATTGGAATGGGAATGCGTTATTAAAAGTCCTGAACAAGGTGCAAGAGAAGGCGCGCCATTTATAACTAGGCATATTATTGAAGCCACCACCAAAGCATTTGACAATTTTGCAGGTGGTGATATCAACAAGGCACAACTAAAACAAATATTAGGATTATAACAATCGTAAATTTATAACCAATGAAAAGAGTACTTACGCTAATTTGCTTATGTTTTTTAATATATTCTTGTAGAAAAGTTGAAAAGAAAACACTTGACAATCCTGTAAATGAAGCAATCGAAACTTCACAGCTCGAGCCAACAAAACCAGAGGAGACTGAAATTTGGGAACCAAAACCGAAAGTAGTAACTGTAGACCCCGAAACTAAAATACCTTCAGATGCCATTGTGCTGTTTAATGGCTCTAATTTTGACGAATGGATTTCAGCCGTAGATTCGACTGCAGTGAAATGGAATTTGAATTGGAATGGAAGTATGACCGTTAAAGATAAAACTGGGGATATCCAGACTAAGAGAAATTTTGGTGATGTGCAATTGCATATTGAATGGCGTTCGTCACCTGAAAACACAGGGACAAATCAGAGTAAAAGTAATAGTGGAATCTTTCTTCAAAACAGATATGAGGTTCAGGTATTGGACAATAATGATAACGACACTTATGTTAATGGGCAGGTAGGTTCCATTTACAAGCAATCTATTCCTCTTGCCAAGGCCTCTTCCAAAACAGGGGATTGGAATACTTACGATATGATATATCACGCTCCCAAATTTGACACAGATGGCAATAAAACCAAATCGGCTACTATTACAGTATTGCACAACGGGGTTCTAATTCAAGATCATGTTGAAATTAAGGGAACTACAGAATATATTGGTTGGCCAAAAAATGAAGCGCACGGTAATGCGCCTATAAGACTTCAGGATCATGGCGATAATAGTGGTGTAAGCTATAGAAATATTTGGGTGAGAGAATTATAATACATCTAAAATGAATTAATAATATGAAAGCTATAATTTTCTTATTGGTGTTTACAATGGCGTTTACAGCCTGTAAGCAAGTAAAAAATGAACCCACACAAACAGAAACTGAAGCTATGAACGCAGAAGAAACTGAACCAGCACCCGAATGGGTCTCCCTTTTTGACGGAACATCATTTGACAATTGGAGAGGCTATTTAAATGAGGGGATGTATCCAGAATGGACTATTGAAGATGGTGCCATGGTCTTCACTCCAGATAAAAAGAGCAAACCAGGAAGTGGAAGTGGAAAGAATATCATCACAAAAAAAAGCTATACCAATTTCATTTTATCCTTAGAATGGAAAATTTCGGAAGGAGGCAATAGCGGCATTTTTTGGAGTGTTTTTGAAGACCCCAAATTTAATGAAGCTTACCAAACCGGTCCTGAAATTCAAGTATTGGACAATGCCAAACACCCAGATTCATTTGTCCCTGGAGGGACTCATAAAGCGGGGTCATTATACGATATGATTGCATGCGATCCAGAATTGGTTAAACCCGCTGGCGAATGGAATTTGTGTGTGTTGGAAATCAATCATAATACAAACCAAGGAAAAGTGAGTTTTAACGGTCAAGAAGCCTTCACGTTTCCAGTTCAAGGCGAAGTTTGGGATGCCATGATTGCCAATTCTAAATTTAAAGGATGGGAAGGTTTTGGAATGCACCATACCGGCCATATTGGTTTGCAAGACCATGGATTTCAGGTGTCCTTTAGAAATATTAAAATTATAGAGCTTTAGTTCAGAAGGCTTTAAAGAGGCTATTTAAATGGGAAGTGTTTTTTACGCGTTCCATTTTTTTTATTATATGATGAATAAATTATGGTATATAAAAAATTATTGGCCCTTAAAATATGAATTTGATAATAATTTTAAAAAAGGATAGTCTTTTGAACATTTAAACGAATTAATTTTTAGTTTTACAGCATGTATTCATTAAAAAATAAAAAACGTATCTCAGTCCCCAGTTTGCCCCTAAGCAAACGCCGCCGCTAATGCTTATACTTTTCGGCAATATAGTAATTACGTAATTTTTTATTTTTCACCTTGAATAAATCAGCACAAATAGTAGTCTTTCAAAATTTAGTTATTAATTTTAATAACACTTATCCAATGCGCAATAGTTTGCTACGTCGCCCGTAAGGGTACGGTTAAGTTCTGAAACTAAGGTGTGTCCGGTTTCTTTTTTATAAAATTCAAAAGTCTTTATTAATTTTAAAAATTCAAAACCACTGAAGTCGAAAGATTTCATTAGATTATTGATAATATTATATTTAAAACACAGATGAAAATTATTATTGCCGATAAATCACATAGTATTTATGCTCCTGTTATTTGCGAAACCATAGCGGAATCAGCGAATGTTAGAGGCACTGGAATTGCTAGACGCACTCCAGAATATATCACTTCCAAAATGGAAAATGGCAATGCCGTTATTGCCTTAGATGGCGATAAATTTGTTGGTTTTTGCTATATTGAAAAATGGGGGCATGGCAAATTTGTTGCAAACTCAGGGTTGATTGTGCATCCGGATTATAGAGGGGTTGGAATTGCCAAACAAATCAAACATAAAGTGTTTGAACATTCGAGAACCAAATTTCCCGATGCTAAAGTGTTTAGTATTACCACAGGGTTGGCAGTCATGAAAATGAATACAGAATTAGGGTACAAGCCAGTACCGTTTTCAGAATTAACAGATGATTCAACGTTTTGGGATGGTTGTCAGACTTGTAAAAACTATGACGTCCTAACGCGTACCGAAAGAAAAATGTGCTTGTGTACAGGCATGTTATACGACCCAAAATCAAAAGATATTAATGAAAAGAAACATGTTAAAACAAAAGTGTTTCAACGATTGAAACAAATTAAACACACCTTGTTTTTAAAAAAAGATAAACCATGATTAAAAAGTCGAAAATAAATCATTCCCTCCCTCAGGAAGAGATGCTGCATAGCGATAGAGTGAGCTCGAAAAAATTAGTATTAGCCTACAGTGGTGGGTTGGATACCTCTTATTGTGCCGTAAGTTTGTCAAAAGCAGGTTTTGAAGTTCATGCCGTCAGTGTCAATACAGGTGGTTTTACCAAAGAAGAAATAAAAACTATTGAAGCAAATGCTTATAAAATGGGCGTTTCTACCTATAAAAATATAGATGCGATAGCGACCTTTTATAAAAAAGTGATAAAGTATTTAGTTTTTGGGAACGTGCTAAAAAACAACTCCTACCCACTATCAGTAAGTGCTGAGCGTATTATTCAAGCCATTGAGATTATTGAATATGCCAAAAGTATAGATGCACAATATATTGCCCATGGAAGTACAGGAGCAGGAAACGATCAAGTTCGCTTCGATATGATTTTTCAAACCTTGGCTCCAGATATTGAAATCATCACACCCATTAGAGATAAAAAACTGTCAAGACAGGAAGAAATCGATTATTTAAAAGCTAATGGTGTCGAGATGTCTTGGGAAAAAGCCAAGTATTCCATCAATAAAGGGCTATGGGGAACCAGTGTTGGAGGTGAAGAAACCTTAACCTCTTCAAAACCGCTACCAGAAAGTGCCTATCCTTCGCAATTACAAAAAGATAAAGAAGAAAAAGTGACCTTAACTTTTGAAAAAGGTGAATTTGTAGCTTTTAATGGCATTAAAAATGTTCCAGAAAAAAATATCGAACTCCTCAATATTTTGGCTTCTGCTTTCGCAATTGGTCGAGATATTCATGTTGGCGACACCATTGTTGGGATTAAAGGACGAGTAGGATTTGAAGCGGCGGCGGCATTAATTACTATTAAAGCACATCATTTGTTGGAAAAGCACACCTTGACCAAATGGCAATTGCAACACAAGGACTATTTATCCAGTTTTTATGGTATGCACCTACACGAAGGCCAGTATTTGGATCCTGTGATGCGCAACATAGAGGCGTTTTTGCAAAGTAGTCAAGAGCAGGTGTCTGGTGACGTTGTCGTATCTTTAAAACCTTATCACTTCACCTTGGATGGAATTGTGTCACAGCACGATTTAATGAATGCCAAATTCGGAAGTTATGGCGAAATGAACAAAGGCTGGACAGCTGATGAAGCAAAAGGGTTTATCAAAATTATTGGAAACCAGAACAAAATATATTATCAAGTAAATTCGGAGTCATGATACAAGTTGGAATTATTGGAGGTGCTGGTTATACAGCAGGGGAACTGATTAGATTATTATTAAACCATTCTGAAACCACTATCAATTTTGTGTATAGTACTTCAAATGCTGGAAATAAAGTAAGCAAAGTCCATCAGGACTTAATTGGATCAACAGATTTGGAGTTTACAAGCCATATTAATCCAGAAGTGGATGTCTTGTTTTTGTGTTTAGGCCATGGCAATTCAAAAGCTTTTTTAGAAAAAAATGAGTTTTCAATCAAAACAAAAATTATTGATTTAAGCAATGATTTTAGATTGGAAGCCGATAGGAATTTCAAAGGTAAAACCTTTGTTTACGGTTTACCTGAATTGCAAAAGGAAAACATTAAAAAAGCAAACCATATAGCAAACCCCGGATGTTTTGCAACAGCTATCCAATTGGCCTTATTGCCATTGGCAGAAGCCCATTTGATACAGGATTCTGTGCATATCAATGCAGTTACGGGTTCAACTGGAGCGGGGACTTCCTTATCTGAGACCACACATTTTAGCTGGCGAGATAATAATTTTTCGTATTACAAACCCTTTACCCATCAACATTTGGGTGAAATCAATCAATTAGTAAATCAACTGCAGCCTAATTTTTCATCAGAGATTTTGCTTATGCCAAATCGCGGAAATTTTTCGAGAGGGATTTTTGTAACGGCTTACACCAAATATGAGGGCAGTTTGGAAGATGCTAAATCTTTATTTAGGACCTGTTATGCAAATGCAACGTTTACAGTTGTATCAGATGAAGCAATTCACCTAAAACAAGTGGTCAACACCAACAAGTGTATCATTCATTTGCATAAGCATAAAAACACCCTTTTGATCACAAGTATTATAGACAATCTCTTAAAAGGAGCTTCGGGTCAAGCCATCCAGAATATGAATTTGATGTTTGGGTTCCCCGAAACGGAAGGATTACAATTAAAAGCTAACTATTTTTAAAAAAAATCAGCCACTAACCTGTCTGCCGACAGGCAGGTACACGAATGATTTTTATGACAGAGATTAATGAATTTGTGGCAATAAAAAATAATAAACTATGAAAATAGCCATTATAGGAACGGGGAATTTGGGAAAATCTATCGCAAAAGGATTGATTACCACCAATGCGATTACCACCTTATACTTAACAAAACGAAACTTAAATTCCATCTCAGAGTTTGAAGGATATAAAAACGTAACTCTAACCAGTGATAATATATTAGCCGTTCAAAATTCAGACATCTTGATTTTTGCGGTTCAACCTTCACATTTTGAAACCATTTTAAAGGCGGTTAAGCCTTACTTGACCGATAAACATGTGATCATTTCTACCATTACGGGATATGCTATTTCAAAAATTGAAAATGAGATTGGTTCTAATCAATTTATCATCAGGGCGATGCCCAATACAGCCATTGCTGTTGGAAAATCCATGACCTGCATCTGCAGTAACGAGCAAGGTGCAAAACGTATTAAAATAGCGGAAGCGATATTTAACCGTTTAGGGCATACCTTAGCCATACCAGAAACACAAATGCAAGCGGCAACCGTGGTTTGTGCTAGTGGAATTGCCTTTTGGATGCGGTTAATTCGTGCCACAACCCAAGCTGCTATTCAGTTGGGATTTGATTCTAAGGAAGCGCAAGAACTGGCGATGCATACCTGTGAAGGCGCTGCCAATTTATTGATAGCTAGTGGAAACCACCCTGAAGAGGAAATCGATAAAGTGACCACGCCTAGAGGTTGTACTATTGAAGGACTGAACCAAATGGAACACAAAGGGCTTAGCTCATCGTTGATTCAAGGTATGGTCACTTCGTTTAATAAAATTAGTAACATTAGTAAAGAGCAATTATGAGCTTATTTAATGTATATCCCTTGTTTGATATTACGCCAATAAGGGCAAAGGACATGTATGTTTATGATGAAAATAATGTAGAATATTTGGATTTGTATGGAGGTCATGCAGTGATTTCCATTGGGCATTCCCATCCAAAATACGTAAAGGCTATTAGCGATCAAGTCAGTGCGTTAGGGTTTTACAGCAATTCTATTCAAAATCCTTTACAAGTTGCGCTGTCTGAAAGACTGGAATTCCTGTCTGGTTGTAGAGATTATCAATTGTTTTTGTGTAATTCGGGAGCAGAAGCTAATGAGAATGCCTTAAAATTGGCATCCTTTCATACAGGGAAAAAGAAGATTTTAGCATTTAAAAAATCATTTCATGGTCGTACGTCGGCAGCAGTTGCAGCTACCGACGATTATAAAATTGTAGCGCCTATAAATGCGCAACAAGAAGTGGATTTTGTTGAATTGGGAGACCTTAAAACGGTAGAATCTATTTTAAAACAGAATAAAACCTGTGCCGTTATTGTTGAAACGATTCAAGGTATTGGCGGTTTGGATGAAAGTACGACAGCCTTTTACCAAGGACTTGACACCTTATGCAAAACCTACGAAACCCTTTTTATTGCAGATGAAATTCAATGCGGGTACGGGAGGACAGGTGATTTCTTTGCTTTTCAAAAACACGGTGTCACGCCAGATATTATTTCAATGGCAAAAGGGATGGGAAATGGTTTTCCTGTTGGAGGTATTTTAATCCACCCCGATATCAAAGCATCGTTTGGCTTATTAGGAACCACATTTGGTGGAAACCATTTGGCCTGTGCTGCTTCATTGGCTGTATTAGAAGTTTTGGAGGCAGACCATTTAATGCAAAATGTTCAAGAAGTTTCAGTATATTTTATGGAGAAAGCAAAAGGCCTTTCAAAAATAAAAAAAGTAAAAGGAAGGGGTTTGATGTTAGGATTGGAATTTGATTTCCCTATAGCTGAATTACGAAAAACCCTCATTAAAAAACACAAGATATTTACTGGAAATGCTAAAAATCCAAATTTAATGAGAATATTACCGCCGTTGACCATTCAGAAAAAACATGTCGATGTGTTTTTTGAGGCATTGGAGAAAGAATTAAATAAAGGATGAAAACATTCCTTCCTTGAGGAAGGTGTCTCGAAGGGACGGAAGGTGTAAAAAGCATTCGTGTATTCGTGGCAAATCAAATGAAATTAACTATTAAAGATTCCCTTTTCATGGGAAATTGATATGAAAAAATATACAACCATAACCGATATCTCAAATCTTTCAGAAACCATTAAGGATGCTATTTTATTAAAGATGAATCCTTTTGAATATTCCGAATTGGGAAAAAATAAAACTTTGGTCATGTTGTTTTTTAATGCCAGTTTACGAACGCGTTTAAGTACCGAAAAGGCGGCAAAAAACCTGGGAATGAGTGTTATGGTTTTAAACGTCAACGACGCTTGGAGTTTGGAGTTTGAGGATGGAACCGTTATGAATGTCCATACGTCTGAACATATTAAAGAAGCGGCGCAAGTAATTTCACAATATGCTGATATTATTGCTGTAAGAGCGTTTCCGAGTTTAGTGGATAAACAAAAGGACGAATCGGAATATGTGCTGAACAATTTTGTAAAATATGCCACAGTTCCAATAATCAATATGGAAAGCGCCACGGCGCATCCGCTGCAAGCCTTGGCCGATGCCATTAGCATTTCTGAATTGGCCAATAAACCCAAACCCAAAGTGGTTTTGTCTTGGGCGCCACACCCCAAAGCCTTGCCCCAGGCCGTTGCGAATTCGTTTGTAGAAATGATGCTGAAATTAGATGTTGACCTGAGCATTACGCATCCTGAGGGGTATGAATTAAATTCAGAAATTACCAAGAACACCCCCATTCATTATAATCAAAAAGAGGCTTTAAAAAATGCCGATTTTGTCTATGTAAAAAACTGGAGCAGTTATAAAGATTACGGCAAAGTGATGAATCAGGATGCCAATTGGATGATGAGCAAAGAAAAGTTGGGAACTGCCAAATTCATGCATTGTTTACCGGTTAGGCGAAATGTGGTGGTTGAAGATGCTGTGTTGGATGGTGAACATTCTATTGTCATCCAACAGGCCAATAACCGAACTTATGCAGCTCAGATAGTATTGAAGAAGATTTTAGAAAATCTGTAAACCATGTCAACTTGAATCCAATTTTAAGAGTGTGACAACCTGTGCTTGACGAAGTAAAGTTGAGAAGGCGAAGTATGGTAGAGACATAAAATGGATTTAAATGAGAAATTAAAGACAAAAATGATTTATAAAAATAATTCGTGAATTCGTGGCAAACAATATGAAGAAGAATACACTTAAGGTCATAAAAATAGGAGGAAACATTATCGATAACGAAGCGGTCTTACATGCTTTTTTAATTGATTTCGCCAAAATAGAAGGGCCTAAAATTTTGGTGCATGGAGGCGGAAAATTGGCTACAAAGCTGTCGAATCAGATGCAGGTTGAGGTTAAAATGATAGACGGTAGACGCATCACCGACCAAGAAACGTTGGACATTATTACCATGGTTTATGCAGGAAAGATCAATAAAAACATTGTTGCTAAGCTGCAAGCCAGTGCCTGTAATGCTATTGGATTTTCGGGTGCTGACGGCAATGCTATTGTTTCTGTAAAACGTCCCGTAAAAACCATTGATTATGGCTTTGTAGGCGATGTGGTTAAAGTGAATACTGAAACTTTGCAAGTCCTTTTAAACCATAATGTGACGCCAATATTTTGTGCTATCACCCATGATGAAAACGGCCAATTGCTTAACACTAATGCCGATACTATTGCTTCGGAATTGGCCATAGGATTTGCAAATCTTTATCATACAGAACTCTATTATTGTTTTGAAAAAAATGGGGTGCTAAAGGATGTTAATAACGATAATTCGGTGATTCAACACATCGACTCCAAAAATTATCAGGATTTGATCGACCAAAACATCATCGCCGATGGGATGTTGCCAAAATTGAACAATTGCTTTCTTGCCATTCGTAAAAATGTTCAAAAAGTATGCATCGGGAAACCAGACATGCTTTTTGATAAAAACACAGAGTTTACAACCATAACCCAATGATACAGGAATTAATAACAGATGCCGTCCAGCTATTAAAAAAGCTCATCGAAACAGAATCGTTTTCGTCTGAAGAAGATCAAACGGCATCACATGTTGAGTATTGGTTTAGACGCCATAATATGTCATACCAGCGGACACATAACAACGTTTGGGCCACCAACAAATATTTTGATGCGGCCAAACCGACCTTGTTGTTGAACTCGCATCATGATACGGTAAACCCTAACAATGGTTACACCAAAGATCCGTTCAAGGCCATTGTTGAAGACGGTAAATTATATGGCTTGGGAAGTAATGATGCTGGCGGTTGTTTAGTGTCGTTGATTGCGGCATTCACCTATTTTTATAATGAAAGAAATTTAAAATATAACTTAGTTATTGTCGCCTCTGCTGAAGAAGAAAGTAGTGGGCCTAATGGCTTGAACAGTATGCTATCGGTCATTCCAAAAGTAGATGTGGCCATTGTCGGCGAACCCACGCTGATGAATTTAGCCGTAGCCGAAAAAGGCTTGGTGGTGTTTGATGCAATTGTAAAAGGGACAGCAAGCCATGCAGCACACCCCAATGACGATAACGCCATTTATAATACCATTTCGGTGTTGCAATGGTTTAAGAATTATAAGTTTAAAAGGACTTCGCCTGTTTTGGGTGATGTAAAAATGACGGTGACACAAATTAATGCCGGTAAACAACACAATGCAATACCTGCTGATGTGGAATTGGTAATTGATGTGCGAGTCAATGATAAATATACCAATGCTGAAATTGTGGAGATTCTTCAAAAAGAAGCACCTTGTGATCGTATTGTACCTCGAAGTTTGCGATTAAATTCGTCTTTTATTCCTTTAGATCATGAATTGGTAAAAGCAGGAATCGAAATTGGAAGAACAACTTATGGGTCTCCAACCTTATCCGATCAAGCAGTTTTGACCTGCCCGTCGTTAAAATTAGGACCTGGTGATAGCACACGTTCGCATTCGGCAGACGAATTTATTTATTTGAATGAAATTGAAGAAGGGATTAAGATTTATATTCAATTATTGGAAAAAGTATTATAAAAAAGAACCAAGAACATAGAACCAGGAATAAAGATTTGATGCGAGTTCAATTCAAATCTTTGTTCTATATTCTAAATTTTAAGAATTAAAATTTGTAAACATGAAACTCTGGGACAAAGGTATTAGCATCGACAAAAAGATTGAACAGTTTACGGTGGGCAACGATCGAAAAATCGACATGTACATTGCCAAATACGACGTACAGGCGTCTTTGGCACATGCCAAAATGTTGTATAATATAAACATTCTTTCTGCTGATGAGTTGCAGGAGCTAGAACGCGGCTTAAACCTACTTTCCAAACAAATTTTTGAAGGGACATTCACAATTGAACCGCAATTTGAAGATGTACATTCTAAAATAGAATTTGAATTGACCAAGACTTTAGGAGAAGTGGGCAAAAAAATCCATACCGCTCGTTCTAGAAACGATCAAGTTTTAGTAGCATTACAACTTTTTTATAAAGAGCAATTGAATGTAATTCACGACAAAACAAAAACCTTCTTTGAAACCCTTTTGGGTCTCGCCGAAACCCATAAGAAAACCTTGCTTCCGGGTTATACGCATTTACAAGTGGCCATGCCTTCGTCCTTTGGCTTATGGTTTTCGGCCTATGCCGAAGTATTGATTGACGATGTCTATTTGCTAAATGCTGCTTTAAAAACGGTGGATCAAAATCCGTTGGGTTCTGCAGCGGGATATGGAAGTTCGTTTCCAATTGATAGAGAGTTTACAACGCGAGAACTTAGGTTTTCAACTTTAAAATACAATGTGGTCGCTGCCCAAATGAGTCGTGGAAAAAGCGAACGGACCATCGCTTTGGCTTTGGGAAGTTTATGCAATACTTTGGCGCGATTTGCCATGGACATTTGCTTGTATAATAGTCAGAATTTTGGGTTTATTGCTTTTCCAGATGAACTCACTACAGGAAGCAGCATCATGCCTCATAAAAAGAACCCCGATGTGTTTGAACTCATTCGTGGCAAGTGCAATAAAATACAGGCCTTACACACCGAAATGGTGTTGATCACTAATAATCTGCCAAGTGGCTACCATCGCGATTTTCAATTGTTGAAAGAAAACATGATTGCGGCTATTGAAGACGCTAAGGACATTCTCGATATTTTTAATTATGCCATAAAGCAAGTTGAGGTGAAAACCATCGATTTAAATGATGCCAAATACCACTATCTTTTTACGGTGGACAACATCAATAATTTAATGGTTAGCGGCATGCCGTTTAGAGAAGCCTATCAAAAAATTGGCAAACAGGTTCAAGAGGGTACGTATAAACCAGACACCTCTAAAAAACATACTCATAGTGGGAGTATCCATAACTTGTGTTTAGATAAGATTAAAGCTAAGTTTCCTTCATAATAAGCCATCATGGCCCTTTTAGATTGTCATTGCGGGACAGAGCGTTAAAAAAATGCATGGTATGCATTTTTAGTGAATGGGCTGGATGGCGCAAAGAGAACGACGAAGCCATCTCATAATCCAACCCCAACCGGCTCCTCCCTTTAGCCAAAGGGAGGTGGCAAGCACGCAGTGCTTGACGGAGGGTTTACATACCGTTCTCTCTCTTTACAAACATAGGGTGACGTTTCAAACGCAATGACCTTTGTATGTAAATTTTTACTAAATTGCAATAACTAACCACTACCACTTGAAATTAAAGCACTTTATAAACGAACTGCAACGCCGCAACGTAATCAAGGCGGCCATTTCGTATGTGGTGTTCTCATGGGTGCTCATTCAGGCAGCCTCTATTGTGTATCCTTCTTTTGGTTGGGGTCAAAAAGCCATCAGCAATACCCTAATTGTGCTCATCATTGCCTTCCCCGTTTGGATCGTGTTCGCCTATATATTTGAATGGACTCCCTCGGGTTTTAAGAAAACCAATGAGGTTGCTGCAGAAACCTCTATCAGCAAAAGGACCGGTAAAAAACTGAATGGGGTCATCATTGCAGGCTTAAGTCTGGCCGTACTCCTTTTGGTGTCCGATCGCATCTTTAATTTTACGGGTGCCATGGAAACCGAAGCCACCACCAACGACAAATCCATAGCCGTATTGGCCTTTGCCGATATGAGCCCAGAAAAAGACCAAGAGTACTTTAGCGATGGCATTAGTGAAGAAATTCTCAACCTCTTGGCCAAGGTACCCGACCTCAAGGTGATCAGCCGTACCTCGTCGTTTTCATTTAAAGGAAAAGAGGTCACGACAGCTGAAATTGGCAAAATACTGCATGTTGACCATTTGTTGGAAGGCAGCATCCGCAAGTCGGGCAATACCTTTCGCATCACGGCACAACTTATCAATGTGGCCGATGGCGCCCATATATGGAGCGAGACCTACGACCGTGAGATGAGCGACATCTTTAAGATCCAAGACGAGATCGCGGGCAAGGTAACCCAACAGCTCAAGGTAACTTTGTTGGGCGAGCTTGCCTCCAAACCCTTGGATCCCGAGGCCTATAGCCTCTATTTACAGGCCAAACGGCTAGCAAGACAGCGCAACGTAGAAGCCAACAAAAATGCCGAAATTCTCATACGCCAGGCCATCGCCATAGATAGCAGTTATGCGCCGGCATGGGACTTGTTAAGTGAAATTATCTATAGCCATATCTATAGATATCCTAACCTTTCAATGACTCAGGAGAACTTCAACATGGGCATGGATGCCGCCAAAAGAGCCATTGCACTGGATCCCGACTATGCTTTGGGCTATGCTGGTTTGGCAAGTTTTGAAAGGGCAAACTGGGATTTCACGGCGGCCAATTCCAACATGTACAAGGCGCTGTCACTAGCTCCGGAAGATGCAGATGTTATTGGGCAAGCGGCCATCAATGCCATAGATTTGGGCAAACTAGAGGAAGCGGTGCAACTGCAAGTAAAGGTGGTGGCACTAGACCCGCTCAATTATAACAGGCAATTTAATTTAGGTCTTTCTTATTGGCTTCTGAAAGATTACAGCAATGCCGAAAAGCACCTACAAACCTTTTTGTTGCATTACCCCAATGCAGAAGCTGTCCATAGTGCTATGGCATTGGTCTATTTGGGACAGAGTAATACCGAGAATGCTCTTGTGGCAATTGAAAGGGAACCCGCCCCGTTTTGGAAACTGTACCGCCAATGTATGGTGGTGTATGCCGTGAGGGATAAACAGGAAGCGGATACCTTATTAAAAAAGTTTATTGAAAATTGGAGCGAGGTGGCTTGGCCCAACATTGCCTCGGTCTATGCCTTTAGGGGTGAAAAGGAAAAGGCCTTTAAATGGCTGGATCTTGCCTATGAGCAACGGGATGTCTCTATACTGGAAATCCTCAACTATTCAGAGATGGAAAACCTTTGGGGCGACCCGCGTTGGAATGCCTTTATAAACAAACTGGGTCTGCCAGAAGACCATGGGTTTCATAGGGACTAAAGCGATTTTTGATTTACGATTTACGATTTACGAATTTATTTACTGAAAAAGGAATCAATTATGGTCATCGTCTGCGTGGAATTTTCGATTTCCTAAGTGGGCAGGAACCCTTTGGGTTCAGCGAAGTTAATCTTTTACATTGGAGTTCAAATCATGAGATTGCTTCACTATGTTCGCAATGACACTCAATATTTGTCATTGCGAGTGCAGTGCTGCACAAGCAGCCCCAACAATACCGGCGGTATTTCCTAAAGGAGTAGGGATTACAGGCGTTTCAATTTTGATCCATTTTTTAAATTGATCAAAATCATCTGAAGTACCACCACCAAGAATGATGAGGTCTGGGCAAACCAATAATTCTACCAATTCCAAAAACGTATTAAAACGGTTACCCCATTTTTTATAACTCAATTTTTTTTGCTCTTTAACAGAGGCTGCTGCCCAATCTTCAATTTTGACAAATTTTTTATAAGGAATCTGCCCCAATTCGAAATTAGGGATAAGCACGCCGTTAAAAAAGACACCACTGCCCAGACCAGTCCCAATGGTAATCATGATGACCAAGCCTAATTTGCCTTTACCCACGCCATAATTCATGACCGCATAACCCGCAGCATCGGCATCATTAATGACGGTAACGGGCAATCCGCAAGATTTAGAAAACAAGGTTTCGACATTTAAATGTTCCCAATCGCTATGCAAGTTGCCAGAGTCTTTACAAATGCCATGCTTAATAATGCTTGGAAAACCACAACCTACAGGACCTTTATAATTAAAATGATTGACAATGTCCTTAAAGACTTTGGCCATATCGTCAGGATTTCGAGAACTAGGTGTTGGGATTCTGAACCGTTCGGTTACAAGTTCTCCCGTGGTTGAGTCGACTAAAGCGCCCTTCATTCCAGAACCGCCAATATCAATGCCAAGTATTTCCAAGAAAATAATTTTTTAAGTTATGCATTACAAAAATAGGAAATCTTTTTAGGCTTATTAATTTATATATTTTCTTGATAAGAGGGCAGAAACGATTATATTTAATCCATTCTAAATTTTATAAAAATGAATCGTTTTTTGTATATTTTTTCTCTTCTCTTTTTTAATGTATCAATGCTGTATGCCCAAACTGGTAAAGTGTTTGATCAACTGTCTCACAAGAGTAAAATTTTAAAGACTGAACGAAATTTTGCCATCTATTTACCACCAGATTATGATGTTTCGCAACGGAGTTATCCGGTACTGTATTTGCTTCATGGCGCAGGCGATGACCAGACAGGTTGGGTGCAGTTTGGTGAAGTGTTGCATAGTGCAGATAAAGCCATTGCAGAAGGGGAAATAACACCTATGATTATTGTAATGCCCGATGCTTTTACAGATCGCTTGGGATATTTTAATGATATAAGAGGGGATTGGAATTATGAGGATTACTTTTTTGAAGAGTTGATGCCTTATGTTGAAACAACCTATCGAATTAAAAGAGAAAAACGTTACAGAGCAATAGCAGGATTGTCCATGGGAGGTGGGGGTGCATTTGTGTATGCCTTGCATCACCCCGAATTATTTGCTTCAGCATGTCCGTTAAGTGCTTATATTGGAGGTCTAACTTTGGAAGGAGAAAAAAACAACTTGGTTAATTTTTCTAAAATAGACTCTATTGAACGCTATGATATTAAGGCTTATTATGAGAAAAATAACGTTTTACCCCTCTTAGAAAGCAAAGCTTTAGGCGCTATAAAATCGGTGCGGTGGTATATCGATTGTGGTGATGACGATTTTTTGTATGAAGGCAATAGTATGGTCCATATCGCCATGCGGAAAAAGGAAATCCCACATGAATACCGCGTGAGGGATGGAAAACATAATTGGACTTATTGGAGAACATCGCTTCCAGACGTGCTAAGGTTTGTGTCGGATGGGTTTCATCAATATTAAAATAAAAAGCGCATGGTGACATGCGCTCTTGTTAATTCAAATACTTAAAAGCGATAGAAATTGAAATTGGTTAGTTAAATAGCTCTTATACTATAATTTAAATATCATATTAACAATTCCCTATTTTTTACCAGATAACAACCTCTCCTGAGGTAGAAGGAATTATCCAGCCATTAAATAAGAAATCAAGATCTATTAAAGCATTACAATCTAAGTTCTCGTTCACGGGAGCAATTGAAAAGCTCACAAAATCGTTTTGATTGCCTGGACCGGAATCGGCAGCAAAGGTTACAGCGCGTTGGCCACTTACATCTTCTCCAAATAGGGAGCCTTTAGTTATCAATCCTGAGACAATTGCATATTTTATACCGCCAGGACCGTCAGCAAATTTCGCGCAGTCAATAGCTATATAAAGGCCCTCTCCTCCTCCAGCAAAAGTATCTGTCCATTGCCCACTTGCATATCCATCTTCATACAAGTTGGCCACTAACGAGAAATTTGCATCGCAGCCATTTTGTTGTCCGAAAATTGCACACACATCATTAGATCCTAGGTTAACATGATGTACAACTTTACCATGGCCTTTTCCAGCCACCACATTGGCTGTAGAAAGTTCTGCTTCAGGGAGGGTTAAATCTTCTGTGTTACATCCGTAAAAACCGAATAGTACCATTGTGAACAATAGCATTACAGGTTTCATTTTTAAATTTGTTTTCATAATTGAATGGTTTAATTAATTAATAGCGTTTATAACTAAGAAGGAGTTGAAGATAGGGTTGGTTAACTCAATATTAATGTGATAAATTGAAATTTGCTAATTGTTTTTATCCTATGACTTATTATTGATTTAAGGGTTGATCCAACGGTTAAAGACCATTAAATAAACCATAGGATTATTGGTTATTAATATTAGAATTAATTAAGGTATCTTTAAGTAATTAATTGATAGCTATGCATTCAACTTGGGATACCACCTATACCAATCTCAATAATGTCGTTAAAATTTCTAGAGGCGATTCTACCCGTATGCTTAAATATTTGACACAGTTTAAGGAATTGATTTCAGAGCGATTGATTGAAGTACGCCATGCACTGGATTTGCACGATCGCGTTTTGATACGGCAACTCTTGCACAAAATGAGCCCCCAATTGCAGTTTTTTGGCATTAAGGATGTGGATGTTCCCATTCAACGATTGGAGTTTGAATATGAATCGATGCCTTTTATGGATATGGAAATTCTTGTTAATGATATTTTGGTTAAATTAGAGGATGCATTGACAGAAGTTTCTAAATTAATTGATTCAAATTTTGAAAAACCGACCTAAAGCGACACAAGCTATTCGATGTCTGGTCATCGATGACGACCCTTTTATTCGGGATTTGCTCTTAGATAAACTCAATCAATATTTTCCTGAAATTAAAATTCTAGGCACAGCCAAAGATGGTAGGGATGGTCTGGAGCGTATTGTACAATTAAAACCCAATCTCATATTCTTGGATGTTGAAATGACCGATATGACAGGGTTTGAAATGTTATCAAGACTTAAAAGCTTTGATTTTAAGGTCATCTTTATCACTTCTTATAAACATTATGCCATAAAAGCCATTAGATTTAACGCCTTGGACTATTTGTTAAAACCTTTTGATCTAGAAGAATTAAAAAATGCCGTAAAACGATACAAAACCTACCAAAACCAAAACAACCTTTCAATAGCATTAAATAATCTAAGGAGTAAAACAGTTGCCGAACAAACCCTTATGCTAAACACACAACAGGGGGAATTGCATTTAGCGCTTAAAGATATTGTGCTCATTGAAGGTGACCGTAACTACAGTTATGTGCACTTGACTAAAAACAGGAAAGAGCTGGTTTCAAAAACTTTGAGCTATTTAGAAGAATTATTGGAGGAAAAAGGTTTCTTTCGCTGTCACAAATCGTATTTGGTTAACAAAATACATATTCTCTCTGTCTCTAAAAGCTTTGAAATTTCGCTTTCAAATAACACCAAAATTCCAATCTCCAGAAGAAAAAAAGAAGCATTTAATAATTGGTTCAATAACTAGATTATGACAAAAAAGACCTTCATAATCATGGCTATATTAGTTTCTTACCTTGGTTTTAGTCAGAACGAACAAGACTCTATGCGAGTATCAAACTCACTTGAACTTGAGCGATTGGAAGGACTATTAAAAAATGCAAGAGAAGGTGAAGACATATACAATGAAATTATTATACTAAATGAACTGGTTTTTTTTAAATCTAGGAATTTTCAAGATTTCACTTCAAGTTATATTGACGCAAAAAACCTTGAAATCTTAATTGAAGAAAACCCAGATATTAAAATTACAAATCAATTAAAATCTAAACTCTTTGATTATTTAAGTTGGCTATTACAACTACAGGAAAAAACGAATGAAAGCATCACTTATATAAAGAAAGCTATAAAGGCATCTGAAGATGATGGTAATACAAGACAGGCAAAAAATCATTTAATTCGACTTGCGATTTTGGAAAATGATTTAGGGAATAAAACAAAATCAGACTCAATATTTGATCATATAGAAAATTGGGCTTTAAAACAAAAAGATTCGGAATTTCTCGCAGCTCAATATGAGACAAAATGTTGGATGAGTCTTAGAAGTGGAAGTTACTTAGAAGCTATAAAATTTGGAAATCAATGTTTGAAATTAAGTGACAATTTTACAAGAACCACTTATAATAACATGTCTGAATCATATTTAGGTTTAAATAAGCCCGATTCAGCATTAATTTATGCTAAAAAGGCATTCGAAGCTGTTTTGAGTATTGATCATATAGAAGACAGAGCTAATGCACATCAGAATTTAAGAAAAAGTTATGCGGCTTTAAATGATTTTGAACAGGCATATTACCATTTTAATGAATACAATAAAATTGAAGAAAAGCATAATTCTTATAAAAACGCACTGCAAATAGGAAATTACAATACACAACGAGAAAGAGAAAAAATAGGTATTCAGGAAGCTTTAGCTGCAGAAAAGCTGGCTAATCAACGCTTAATTATTTGGATTATTATTGCTGCTTTATGTGTTCTAATTCTAGGATTGTTATATATATTCAACCGTTTAAAACTTATTAGAAAACAGAACAAAATAATTGAACAGGAAAAACTTCGCGTAGAACAATCCGAGCGTTATAAAGAACAATTTTTGGCCAATATGAGCCATGAAATCCGAACACCTTTACATGCTATATCAGGAATGATCAATTCTCTTGAACGCAACTCACATCCGGAATCCCAAAATATATTTCTTGATGCCATGAAAACAAGTTCAGAAAATTTAATGGTATTATTAAATGATATTTTAGACTTTTCAAAAATAGCTTCAGGTAAATTAGAAATAGAACACATTCCCATGAACCCCATTGAGGTTGTTGAAAATGTTGTTAAAACGTTGCAATATCGAGCTTCAGAAAAAGGAATTGAACTCCTAGCAGAAATCGGAAATAATTTTCCTAAGCGAATCATTGGAGATCCTTCTCGGTTGAACCAAATCCTTCTCAATTTGGTAGGTAACGCCATAAAATTTACGAATAGTGGAAGCGTTAAGATCATCGCATCGCATACCCAAGAACACATAAAATTTGCAATAAAGGATACAGGGATTGGTATTTCAAAGGACAAACTAGATCTCATTTTCGATGTTTTCAAACAAGGCGAGAAGTCGAAATCGCAGACTTTAGGAGGAACGGGTCTAGGCTTAAGTATTTCTAAGCAGCTGGTTGAGTTGCAGAATGGAACATTAATAGTAGAAAGTGTTTTAGGAGAAGGTAGTACATTTTATGTCCATCTACCAATTAAGATTGCGGAATCCTCTGAGGATATAAATCCTTTATGGGGAGAAGAACAACTAAAAGACGTAGGTATTTTATTGAAAGGCATTAAAATTCTATTAGCAGAAGATGATGAGTTTAATATTTTGGTAGTTAAAGATGACTTAACATATTATATTCCTAACGTGAATATAAGTGTTGTGAAAAATGGTGCTGAGGCTATAACTAAGTATAAAACTCAAGAGTTCGATGTGATTTTAATGGATAAACACATGCCTGTTTTAAATGGGTGTGAAGCTTCAGAAAAAATTCGTGAATTAGAAAAAAATAACCATTCAGTAAAACCTATTCCAATTATAGCCATGACCGCAAGCTTGTTGAAATCTGAAATTGAAGACTGTATTAAAGCTGGAATGAACGGCTACTTACCTAAACCTTACAAGCCTGAAAAATTGATTAATACTATATATAATGTTGTTAAAAATCGGGTGGTATAAATTTTAAGCGTTCACAAAAAAAGCACCCAATCGGGTGCTTTTTAAATCCTAATGATACTGGTTAGAGAAAATATTTAAATAATAGTTGACTGACCCAAATGAATATTTTTAAAATTAAGGTTAGTGTCTTTAGGATTGCTTATAAAATCTTCAATAAAATCACCAACTTTTGTGGTGGTAATCGTATCGTATTTAGTATTCAAATCTGGGGTGGTGATATATAATTTCAAGGATTTCTCTACGCCTTCTTTCACCAAATCGGCTTCTTCAAAAAGACCGAAATGCTCCAATAACATGGCAGCAGATAAAATAGCAGCAATTGGATTGGCGATTCCTTTTCCAGTAGCTAGAGGATAAGATCCATGAATAGGTTCAAACATGGCATATTTTTCTCCAACCGATGCTGATGCCAATAGGCCTATAGACCCACCAATCACGCTGGCTTCGTCACTAATAATATCGCCAAACATGTTTTCGGTTAAAATCACATCAAACTGTTTTGGGTTCAAAATCATTTGCATAGCAGCATTGTCTACAAACAGAAGATCCAAGTCAACATCTGGATATTCAACACTAATTTCGGTTACTACTTTACGCCACAATCTAGAGCTTTCCAAAACATTGGCTTTATCAATCAAGGCCACTTTTTTCTTTCTGGACTGAGCCGCTTTAAAAGCCAAATGCGCTATCCTTTCAATTTCAAAACGTGAATATTCACATAAATCGGAAGCTGTATTGCCATCTTCACTTATTCGTTTTTCACCAAAATAAATTCCTCCGGTAAGTTCTCTATAAATGCTAATATCGGTGCCTTCTATAATTTTCTTTTTTAAAGGAGATTTGTTCAGCAAAGTTTCATAAGCTTTTACGGGCCTAATATTGGCAAACAAACCTAATTCTTTGCGAAGTTGTAATAAGCCTTGCTCAGGACGCACCGTTGCATATGGGTCATTGTCGTATTTTGGGTCACCAATAGCGCCAAATAAAACGGCATGGGCACTTTTACATAGCTTAAGGGTTTCTACAGGTAAAGGATTTCCTGTTTTATCAATAGCACAGGCGCCTACAAGCGCTTCCTTAAAAGTGAACTTATGGTTAAACTCCAAAGCGACTGCCTTAAGCACTTTTTTTGCTTGAGCAATGACTTCTGGGCCAATTCCATCTCCTGGCAAAACAGCAATATTTAGTTTCATTTTATGTATTAAATATTATTTTTCATTATGAGCTCATGATTTCCTGATACACATTACTGGTTTCAATAATTTTATGAATATCATTATCATTAATCTCTTTCTTTTGATCTGCAAAATTTAAGAAGCTGGTATAAATTTCATCCAACTGTAGTTTTGTCAATTCATAACCTATATTTTTAGCTCTATAAGCCAATGCTGCACGACCACTTCGCGCTGTTAATACAATTGCAGACTCGGTTACGCCAACGTCATTTGGATCTATGATTTCATAAGTCTCTCGGTTTTTGATAACACCATCCTGATGAATCCCAGAACTGTGTGCAAACGCGTTAGCTCCAACTATAGCTTTATTGGGTTGGGTATAAATGCCCATACTATCAGAAACCAATTGACTAATGCCGTATAAATATTGGGTATTGATATGGGTGTCTAATTTAAGATATGGGTGTTGTTTTAAGATCATGACCACTTCCTCAAGAGCGGTATTTCCGGCACGTTCTCCAATGCCATTTATAGTGCACTCAATTTGACGGGCACCGTTGATAACGCCTTCAATGGAATTTGCGGTAGCTAGACCTAAATCGTTATGACAATGGCAAGACAAAATGGCCTTTTCAATGCCTTTGACGTTTTCCATTAAATACTTCATTTTTGCGCCATATTCACTTGGTAAACAATAGCCTGTTGTGTCAGGAATATTTAAAACGGTAGCTCCAGCTTTAATGGCTACTTCACAAACTCTGGCCAAATAATCATTATCCGTTCTACCGGCATCTTCAGCATAAAATTCGACGTCTTCAACAAAGGATTTGGCATATTTTACGGCATCGTATGCACGCTTTAAAATGTCCTCTCTATTGGATTTGAATTTGAATTTTATATGTGAATCTGAAGTTCCAATACCGGTATGAATTCTAGGATGTTTGGCATATTTAAGAGCTTCAGAAGCCACTTTAATATCATTTTCAACAGATCGAGTCAAGCCACAAACAATCGTATTTTTAATCAGTTTGGAAATCGCTTCAACCGATTTAAAATCACCTGGGCTTGAAACAGGAAAACCAGCTTCTATAACATCAACACCCAATGCCTCAAGTTGCTCTGCAATGACCAATTTTTGTTCTGTATTTAACTTACAGCCAGGAACCTGTTCACCATCACGAAGGGTAGTATCGAATATTTGTATATGGTTTTTTGACATTTAAATGATTTAAAATTTCAATTAATTAGCTAAATTATATTTTGATTTTAGAATACCGTAACTTTGTTTTGGGAACTTACGACGTTCAAACACAAAATATTGTTTTAAATGCATGATAATCAACTATATAAATTTATTTTTCATTGATAACTAAAGACCAAAAAGACAATCTATTTTTACTCATAAAATCATTGACCAAATCTGAAAAGCGACAATTTAAATTATATGTTGGACGATTGGATGTCAATACAGACTCCAAATTTTTGAATTTATTTAACCTTTTGGACAAGACAAATGTGTATGATGAGGTTGCTATTATTAAAAGTGGGATCGTAAAAAAACAACAATTGGCAAATGTCAAAGCACATTTGTATAAACAAATTTTAATAAGTTTAAAGCTCAATCCGCTTCACCAAAACATCCGTTCCCAAATTAGGGAACAGTTGGATTTTGCTTCAATCTTGTACCATAAAGGATTATACAAACAAAGTTTGAAAATTCTTGATAAGGCTAAAGAGACGGCCATAGTAAATGAAGAAAAAAATCCCGCCTATGAAATTGTAGAACTCGAAAAGGTCATCGAGTCCCAATACATAACTAGAAGTATTAGTAGTAGGGCAGACGAATTGTCTATACAGGCGAAAGAGTTGAGCAAGTTAAATGTGATTACCAGTAAACTGTCCAATTTATCGTTGCAGCTATATGGTATTTTTCTTAAAACGGGATATGCGAAAAATGAAAAGGAGGCGACCATTATTACCGATTATTTTAATAAAAGACTCCCAAAATATACCATAAAAGAGCTTGGATTTAGAGAGAAATTATGGCTGTATAAAGCACGGTTGTGGTATAGTTTTTTAATGCAGGATTTTCGAAATTGTTTTAAATACGCTTCAAAATGGGTCGATTTGTTTAATGAACAACCCCAAATGATCCAACTCAATCCCGTTTTTTTTCTTCAAGGAAATAATTATTTGTTAGAGACTTTATTTTTGTTGAATGATAAAGAAAAATTTGAATCGGCATTGCTCAAATTAGAGAACATTGTTAAAGTAGCTACGTTCCCTAGAAATGAAAATGTGAAATCTTTGTCCTTTCTGTATATAAACTTAAACAAGATAAATCTTCATTTTATTGATGGTAGTTTTAATGAAGGGTTGGACCTAATCCCTATTATGGAAACCGAATTACAAAAGTTTAAAAACAGGATAGATGAGCATCACATCATGACGTTTTATTACAAATTTGCTTGCCTACATTTTGGTGCCGGAAACAATAAAGAGTGTATTGGTTATTTGGATAAAATTATTTCTAACAAAACTTTGACCATGCGAGAAGATTTGTTGTGTTTTTCAAGGGTTTTAAATTTGGTTTCGCATTATGAGGCTGGTTTGGATTATCATCTCGAATCTTTATTGAAGAGCACCTACAAGTTTTTAATTAAAATGAATGACTTGCACGAAGTACAAAAAGAAATGATAAAATTCATTAAAGGGCTTCAGGATATTTACCCACATGAACTTAAAAACGCCTTTAAAGATCTTCTAGAAAAGTTAAGACAATATGAAGACCATCCGTATGAACGTCGTGCTTTTCTGTACCTAGACATTATTTCTTGGCTCGAAAGTAAAATTGAAAATAAAGCGGTCGACGAAATTATAAGAACTAAATATCTCCTAAAAAAGGCCCAGTGATTTTAGGATTTCTACAATAATTTCAAAAACTTTAGAAAAAAGTCAAGGAATATTTGGATATTAAATTTTTCCGAGACTATATTTGCGCATACAAAGTTCAAACACTTATTGAAATGTTATCGAGAAAGGTGGAGGGATTAGACCCATTGAAACCTTAGCAACCCTTTAGTCATAAAGAAGGTGCTAAATTCTACTTAATTACCTATTGGTATTTGGATAGATAACAAAATGTAATTACACAATTAGTTGTAATTCCCTTTTTCTTTTTAACATCTTCATTTAAGTCGCTTTTTTTAAGCACCCTTGGCTGTATTTTTTTATTTTTAAATGAAGACACTTAAATATATATCAATTGAAAATTTTACTCTAGAAAGTGGAGTGCGGATGCCTATTCAATTGTCTTATGAGACCTTTGGAAGACCATTGCACGAGGCTCCAATTGTGATGGTAAATCACGCGCTTACGGGAAATAGCAACGTTGCCGGAAAAAACGGTTGGTGGTTGGACTTGATAGGTGAGGATAAGGTGATAGACACTAAAGTTTATACCGTTTTGGCTTTTAATATACCCGGCAATGGTTATGATGGTTTTGTGATTGAAAACTATAAGGATTTTATTGCAAGAGATATTGCAAAGCTCTTTTTGTTAGGATTGGAGCAATTAAAAATCAATACACTATTTGCTTTAATTGGCGGATCATTAGGCGGCGGCATTGCCTGGGAAATGGCTGTATTATCACCCAAATTATCAGAGCATCTCATTCCTGTGGCTACCGATTGGAAGTCCACCGATTGGCTCATCGCCAATTGCCAAATTCAAGAGCAATTTTTGACCAATTCCAATAATCCTGTTCATGATGCCAGAATGCACGCCATGTTATGCTACAGGACCCCTAAGTCATTTAAGGAACGCTTTCAGCGCAGTAAAAATGACGATTTGGCCATTTTTAATGTGGAAAGTTGGCTGTTACACCACGGTAATAAATTGCAAGAACGCTTTCAACTGTCGGCTTATAAATTAATGAACCAGTTGCTTAGGACTATTGATGTCACAAAAGGCAGAGGCTATCATGTTAATATTCTGGATATCATTAAATCAAATATTGCCATAATTGGCGTGGATTCCGATTTGTTTTTTACGGCGGAAGAAAATAGGGAAACTCAAAAAAAATTAGCCTTGACACATCCCAATGTAACTTATAGCGAAATCAATTCGGATCACGGACATGATGCTTTTTTGATTGAATTTGAACAAATGGAAAAAATTATTGAACCTATTTTTAGACCTAATTCGGTGCACAAAAGAATGAAAATATTAAAGTTTGGAGGGAAATCCTTGGCCAATGGAGAAGGTCTAGAACGAACAATTTCAATTATTAAGAAGAAAGTTGAGGAAGGAGAAAAAATTGCAGTTGTCGTTTCGGCACGGGGTAATGCGACTGATGAGCTTGAAGCTTTATTGAAGAAGGCTTCAAAGAAGAAGGATTATCGAGACGATTTTTTAGCCTTTAAAAGCTATCAAATTCAACCCTTAAAAGACATAGATTTTGATGACGAATTTTCTGCTTTGCAAAATTTGTTTGAAGGCGTCAGGTTATTGGGGGATTATAGTGACAAAATTGAAAGTGAAGTTTTGTCTTATGGTGAATTATTGGCTGTTAAGTTGATCGCAAATCTCTTGAAAAATGAAGGTATTAAAGCCAATGCTACCGATTCTAGAAATTTGATTAAAACTGAAGGCGATTATAATAACTCCAAGCCCATTCAAAACCTGTCAAAAGAAAATGTTGTAAACCATTTTAAAACTTTTAATGGGTCAACGGTAAATATCGTAACTGGATTTATTGGTTCAAACTTAAATAACGAAACAACAACCTTGGGGCGTAACGGTAGTAATTATTCTGCCGCTTTACTAGCCAATTATTTGGATGCCGAAGAGTTGCAAAATTACACACACGTCAATGGTCTGTATACAGCCAATCCCGAGTTGGTGCCAGGGGCGCAAAAGATTAGGGAATTGTCTTTTAATGAAGCCAATGAACTGGCCAATTTTGGAACGAAGCTTTTGCATGCCAAAACCATTATTCCATTGGTAGAAAAAAACATCAACCTTCGTATTTTAAATACCTTTAATCCAGATGACGAGGGCACTCTAATCACGGCAAAAACAAGTTCAAAAGAAGTGACCTCCTTATCTGTTTTGGACGATGTTGCCTTATTGAATTTGGAAGGCCGGGGATTATTAGGTAAAGTGGGTGTGGATGCCAGAATATTTAGGGTTTTGAGCAATCATAATATTAGTGTGAGTATTATTTCACAAGGCTCTTCAGAACGCGGTATTGGTTTAATTATTGACGCCAGCAAAGCTACTTTGGCCGTTATTGCTTTAGAACGTGAATTCGAAACTGATTTTTATACTCAGGATGTCAATAAAATTGGAATCATTGACGATGTCTCTGTTATTTCTATTATTGGTATCGAGTTGAGTTCGTTTCATAAACCTTTTAATGCTCTTATTAGAAACCAAATTACGCCCTTACTTTTCAATAATACGGTAACAGGCAGAAATGTAAGTTTGGTAGTCAAAAAAGACCAGTTGCATAAAGCCGTAAATGTTATTCATGGTGAGATTTTTGATATTTCAAAAAAAATCAACATTGCCATATTTGGCCATGGTTTGGTTGGAGGTGCACTGATCAATCAGATTTTAAAGTCTAAAGATGAAATTGAAAGACGAAAAGGGATCAACTTAAATGTATTCGCCATTGCCAATTCAAAAAAGGTTGTATTTAATAAAAATGGGATTTCCAAACACTGGAAAGACGACCTAAATCAAGAGTCCAAACCCTATGTGCTTCAGGATATTATTGACTATGCGAAAACACATCATCTAGAAAATCTAATTGCTGTAGACAATACGGCAAGTTCCGATTTTTACCAAAACTATATTCCATTGATTGAAGACGGTTTTGATCTGGTCTCATCGAATAAAATAGCCAATACCATTTCACATTCGTTTTATACCGTGTTAAGGGAAAAACTCAAGGAAAACAATAAAAATTATTTATATGAAACCACGGTGGGAGCAGGTTTGCCTTTAATCGATACCATAACCTTATTACATGAATCAGGTGAGAATATTACTCGAATTAGAGGCGTGTTTTCTGGCACCTTGAGTTATTTGTTCAATAATTTTTCTGTTCAGGATAGGTCCTTCAGTGCTGTTATACAAGAGACGATTGATAAAGGGTTTACAGAACCCGATCCACGGGAAGACTTTTCTGGAAATGACGTAGCAAGAAAGTTGTTGATTTTGGCTAGGGAATTGGATTTGCATAACGAATTTGAGGATGTGTCTATTGAAAATTTAATCCCCGAAGCCTATCAAAACATTCCAAGGGAAGACTTTTTGCAACAATTGCAGGTGTTGGATGAACAATATCAAAAGTTAAAAGAACAACAAAAAGAAGGTCATGTCTTGAGATATATAGGAGATTTATCGGGCGATTTATCGAAAGACAAAGGTAATTTGGAAGTTAAACTGGTGTCTATCCCTGAAGACAGTACACTTGGTCATGTCAAAGGATCGGACGCCATTTTTGAAATATTTACAGAATCTTATGGGGAACAACCCATTGTGATTCAAGGCGCTGGAGCTGGAGCTGAGGTGACGGCCAGAGGGGTTTTTGGAGATATTTTGAGACTTTCAAAACATATAAATTAAGATTAATGTAGTACTAAAACAGCCACTAATACACGAATGATTTTTAAGGAATAATATTCGTGAATTCGTGGCAAAAAAATAAATAATCATGAGTAAAGAAAAACATTTTGAAACCATCTTCCGTAGAAGTCCAATTGAAATATTCAGCAATTTTGGTCGCATTTTAAGACTTTCAAAACATATAAATTAAGATTAATGAAGTACTAAAACAGCCACTAATACATGAATGATTTTTAAGGAATAATATTAGTGAATTCGTGGCAAAAAAATAAATAATCATGAGTAAAGAAAAACATTTTGGAACCCTCTTCCGTAGAAGTCCAATTGGAATATTCAGCAATTTTGGTCGCATTTTAAGACTTTCAAAACATATAAATTAAGATTAATGAAATAATGTAAACAGCCACCAATACACGAATGATTTTTAAGGAATAATATTCGTGAATTCGTGGCAAAAAAATAAATAATCATGAGTAAAGAAAAACATTTTGAAACCGACGCCATTCGCACACAATTAGAGCATACACAATTTTTGGAACATTCAACACCTTTGTTTTTGACTTCCAGTTTTGTTTTTGAAGACGCCGAGGATATGCGAGCGTCCTTTACAGAAGAAAAGAAGCGTAACATTTATAGCCGATTTACAAACCCAAATACTTCAGAATTTGTAGATAAAATTTGCAAGCTTGAAGGTGCTGAAGCAGGTTTTGCATATGCTACGGGTATGTCGGCAGTGTTTTCAACCTTTGCGGCCTTATTGAATTCTGGCGATCATATTGTTTCAGCGCGAAGCATATTTGGTTCAACACATACTTTATTTACCAAGTTTTTGCCCAAATGGAATATAGAAACCAGTTATTTCAAGGTCAATGAAGTAGATAAAATAGAGAGTTTGATCAAGCCCAATACCAAGATAATATACGCAGAAACACCTACCAATCCTGCCGTGGATATATTGGATTTGGAATTGTTGGGAAGCATTGCCAAAAAACATAATTTACTATTAATTATAGATAATTGCTTTGCTACGCCTTATTTACAAAACCCAATACAATTTGGTGCCCATTTGGTCATTCATTCAGCTACCAAACTCATCGATGGGCAGGGTCGCGTTTTAGGGGGAGTTACCGTAGGAAGTTCCGATCTCATACGAGAAATTTATTTGTTCTCTCGAAATACAGGTCCTGCTTTATCACCCTTTAATGCTTGGGTGCTGTCCAAAAGTTTAGAAACCTTGGCTGTTCGAGTGGACAGACATTGTGAAAACGCATTAAAAGTTGCTGAATTTTTGGAGGCTCACGATCAAGTTTCCTTTGTAAAATATCCGTTTTTAAAATCGCACCCACAATATGAGATTGCCAAAAAGCAAATGAAACAAGGTGGTAATGTTGTGGCTTTTGAAATTAAAGGTGGGATTGAAGCCGGACGAAAATTTTTAAACACTATTAACATGTGCTCGTTGTCAGCCAATTTGGGGGATACAAGAACCATTGTCACCCACCCAGCCTCGACAACACATAGTAAGTTGAGTGAAGCAGACCGATTGGAGGTTGGAATTAGCGATGGTTTGGTGCGTGTTTCTGTTGGTTTGGAACATGTTGACGATATTATTATTGATTTGAAACAGGCTTTAAATTAGACTGTCATTACGAGGGAAGAATAGCCGAAGCAATCTTTTGAACTGGACAACAAACCATGATTGGATTGCTTTTCCCATTAGTTTGTAGCTGGTGTTAAACACACCTCAAAACACAATAAAATTTCACTTAGTAAAGCAAATCTTCGTAGTGGGAAAACTCCTGGTTTCGTGCCTGTTGCATTGTGAATATAGGGAATATTACCTAGAGATAATGGTACAAGAATTGGTAAAATCATATTTAAACTAGGTTTTACTTTAAAAGATAAAATTATCTCATTTTACTAATTGGATAAAATTGGATAAAAAATGGATATATTCAATAAATTATTTGTATATATTTGTAATTGGATAAAATTGGATAAAAAATGGATATCTCAAAAAAAATGGCTTTTCATCCAGAGATTTATCTCGAAATCATACAAAAGTTAAGTCAAGTGGATTTGTTCAAGGGGCGTTGGGAACTCATAGAGAATAAGGAGAAACGCTATCTTAAGGAATTGCGGGACATGGCCACCATACAAAGTATCGGATCATCCACGAGAATTGAGGGGGCAATGCTTACAGATGAAGAAGTGAAAAGACTTCTTAAATCAGTTCAAATAAACAAACTCGATAAAAGAGAAGAACAAGAAGTCGTTGGTTATTATGAGGCTTTGGAATTAATACTTGAACAATATCTAGATTTCGAAATATCAGAACGTTATATGCATCAATTGCATGCGATGCTTTTGAAATATAGCAGTAAAGACCAACGTCATAAAGGAAAATATAAAAACTTATCAAATCAGTTGGTGGCAAATTATCCCAATGGTGAGCAAAAGGTCATTTTTAACACCACAGAACCTCACTTGACAGCCAACGAAATGCGAGATTTGATAGGATGGACCAATTTACAATTGGAAGAAAAGAAATTCCATCCCGTACTAATTACTGCAATCTTTGTATACGAATTTTTATCGATACATCCATACCAAGATGGAAATGGCAGATTATCAAGGTTACTTACAACTTTATTCTTGCTCAAACAAGGTTATAATTTTGTGGAATATGTTTCATTTGAGCATGTTATTGAAAACAGAAAGGATATGTACTATCGCGTACTCATGGAAACACAAAAACATCGAAAAACTGAAAAGGAAAAGCTAGATAAATGGGTAATTTTCTTTTTGGATTGTTTAATTAACATCACCGAGAAGCTAAAGGTAAAGTATGAGACATACAACAACCTAGAGACTAACACCAATGCCAGACAAAAGGAAGTATTGACCTATATTGACCAAAATAAGATTGTTCAGGTGAAGGATTTAGTTATTGATTTATCAAGATACTCAAGGAACACCTTAAAAAAGGACTTACAATATTTGCTTAAAGAAGGATTGATTTTAACTACGGGTTCTGG
Organism: Flavobacteriaceae bacterium LMO-SS05; assembly: GCA_051814705.1. Lineage (GTDB taxonomy): Bacteria > Bacteroidota > Bacteroidia > Flavobacteriales > Flavobacteriaceae > Geojedonia. The sequence goes on along the minus strand of JBPWQW010000001.1, from coordinate 95,921 downwards.
TCGTGGGGTCAAATATCATGCGAAGGAGGATAATTAACAAATGGCCAAAGAAAGGAGGAGTATGAAGGGATTTATATGTTGAAGATTCCGTTGTCGATTTAAAACAGGCTTTAGAATGAAAAGATAATTTAAGTATCTTTGGCTTATGATTTCCAATAAAACGAAATACGGCCTAAAGGCACTAACCTATCTTGCCAGACTGGAACATAATAATCCGGTTCAAATTGGGGTTATTTCAAAAAGTGAAAACATATCACAAAAATTTTTGGAGAGTATTTTATTGACTCTTAAAAAAAATGGTTTTTTGGGTTCTAAAAAAGGAAAAGGTGGTGGATACTATCTTTTAAAAGACCCAAAGGACATTAAAATGTCCGCAATAATGAGGATCCTTGAAGGACCTATAGCGATGCTGCCATGTGTAAGTTTAAATTTTTATGAAACATGTGATGATTGCCCAGATGAAAAACTCTGCGCCGTTCATCATCTCATGGCCGAAGTTAGGGATAGTACCCTCCACATCTTTAATAATAAGTCGCTCGCCGATATAATTTAAAATTAAAGTGCAAAGTTCTTGCATTTTATATTTTTTTAAATACATTTGTACCTTAATCCTAGTTAGTCGATAGGATAATAAGAATAATAAATAAAAATAACATGTTAGGACATCATATTGATATTGAATATTGGAATCAACAATTAAAAGGTAAGTCGCCCGACGACATCATTAAATGGGCTTTGACATTAACCGATAATCGAATTGTCACCACCAGTTTTGGGATTTACTCTGCGGTATTGTTAAGCACCATGTCTAGGCATGATAAAGATTTAAAGGTTATTTGGTGCGACACCTTATTTAACAATCCAAGCACCTATGATCATGCTTCAAAACTTATCGAGAAGTTTAATTTAAACATTTCTAAATATCAGCCATTAAAAAGTAAAGCTGAAATATCAGCCGCTTTTGGTTTGCCGGCTTATGATGAAGAGGGGCATGCGGAGTTCTCAGAAATTGTAAAAATAGAACCTTTTAAAAGAGCTCTAAATGAACACCAACCCGAACTTTGGTTTACAAACATAAGAGTACGCCAAACCGAACTTCGAAATAAGAAAGACATTTTAAGTTTGAGCAAGAATGGAATTTTAAAAGTAAGCCCATTTTACTATTGGACCGATTACGATTTGGATAATTATTTAGAAGTACACGGCTTACCAAAAAATCAGGATTACTTCGATCCTATAAAAGCATTAAAGAACCGAGAGTGTGGGATACACTTACAATAATAATTTATAAATAAATTCCTTCCCTTAGGGAAGGTAAAAATGGGAAAATGCAGAGTTTTAGAACCGAATTAGAAAACCCAGTTGTCGATAAGGGCATTATTGAATTAGAGAACAAAATTCGCTTGTTCAGGGAAGGGCGTATGAATAATGATCACTTTCGTAGTTTACGACTGGCACGTGGTATATATGGCCAGCGTCAAGAGGGCGTACAAATGGTACGTATCAAATTACCTTTTGGTAAAGTGACAGGAGAACAACTATTGCGTATTGCAGAAGTTTCAGATGAATTTTCTACTGGGAAATTGCACATCACCACCCGGCAGGATATACAAATTCATTTTGTGAGTTTAGACAGGACACCTGAACTTTGGGAGCAATTGGATAAAGATGATATCACAATTCGTGAAGCTTGTGGTAACACCGTAAGAAATGTAACCGCAAGTGAAACCGCAGGCATAGACATAAACGAGCCTTTTGATGTGTCACCTTATGCATACGCCACATATAAGTTCTTTTTAAAAAACCCAATTTGTCAAGAAATGGGGCGGAAGTTCAAGATTTCTTTTTCAGCTTCAGATGAAGATACAGCCTTAAGCTATATCCATGATTTAGGATTTATTCCTAAAATCCAAAATGGGGAGCGAGGCTTTAAAGTCTTACTTGGTGGTGGCTTAGGTTCTCAACCAAGACATGCCGAGTTATTGTATGAATTTTTGCCAACCCATAAAATCATTCCACTTACTGAGAGTGTATTGCGTGTTTTCGACCGATTTGGAGAACGAACTAGGCGCATGAAAGCCAGAATGAAATTCTTAATCAAAGACATTGGACTAGACCAGTTTATTGCTTTAATTGAAGAGGAAAAGAAGGCTTTATCGCTTCATGATGTTGAAATTGATACCTCCGCTTTTGATAAAGAGGTACAAATCCCAGAAGTGCCAACTCCAAACGTTGAAATTGAGGAAAATGATTTTCAGACATGGAAATCCTTAAGCGTGATTCCCCAAAAACAAAAGGGTTATTATGCAGTAGGAATAAAGGTAACTCTAGGAAATTTTTCAACAGATAAAGCGCGAAAACTGGTACATCTTATTAAAAATTATGCAGGAAATGAGTTGCGATTGACCTTACGACAAAATATTTTAATTCGTCATGTCAAGGAAGACTTACTGCCCTTCTTTTACCAAGAATTAAAAGCACTAGGGTTTACCGATTTAGGCTACAATTCTACTCTAGATGTTACTGCCTGCCCTGGAACTGATACTTGTAATTTAGGTATTGCTGGCAGCACAGGATTGGCTAGAGAGCTGGAACGTGTTTTAGAAAAAGAGTATCCTCATTACGTCAAAAATAAAGACATCACCATAAAAATAAGTGGTTGTATGAATGCTTGTGGACAACACAATATGGCGCATATTGGTTTTCAGGGGATGTCCATTAGAACCAAGGAAAAACTTGTAGCTCCTGCTGTTCAAGTATTGCTCGGAGGCGGTGTTTTAGGAAATGGAGCTGGGCGATTTTCCGACAAGGTCATTAAAATTCCTGCAAAAAGAGGACCTCAAGCGTTGCGATTTATTTTGGATGATTTTCAAAATAACAGGATCAATGACGAACACTTTTTGGATTATTATGACAGAAATGGGCAAAAGTATTTTTATGATTTTTTGGTACCACTTTCAGATACCGATAATTTAGTAGAAAGTGATTTTATCGACTGGGGAAATACCGATAAATACGTTCAGGAAGTTGGTGTTGGGGAATGTGCCGGAGTCGTGATTGATTTGGTTCAAACCTTGTTATTGGAAGCGAAAGAAAAATTGAATTTGGCCAAAGAAGCTTTTGAAGATTCAAAATGGGCTGATGCTATTTACAATACCTATACCTCTTTTGTAAATGGAGCCAAAGCGCTTTTGCTGTCGGAAAATGTAAGCGTCAATACACAAGCCAACATCATTAGTCAATTTGATGAAACTTTTATAAACTCTGAAAAGATAGATTTGGATTCTAGATTTAGTGAATTAGTATATCAAATTAATAAGAACACGCCATCGGAAACCTTTGCAAGACAGTACATTAAACAATCTATAGCGTTTTTTAAAACCATAGAAGCTTATAGAGCCAAAGAATTAGTAAATGCATAATTATAACAACATACCCAAGTTAACCGTTGTGGGTGCTGGTCCGGGAGATCCAGAACTGATTACTTTAAAGGCTATTAAAGCTATAAAAGAGGCCAATGTCATTCTGTATGATGCACTGATTAATGAAGTCTTATTAGACTATGCAGCTCCTGAAGCAGAACTTATTTTTGTAGGAAAACGAAAAGGCTGTTATGCTTATCAACAGGAACAAATCAATGAGTTGATTGTAGCTAGAGCCAAAAGTCATGGACACGTGGTACGACTTAAAGGCGGTGACCCCTTTATTTTTGGACGAGGTTCAGAAGAAATGGATTACGCCAAACAATTTGGAATAGAAACCTTCATGGTTCCAGGAATTTCTTCAGCATTGGCGGTTCCAGCATATCAGGGAATTCCGTTGACAAAACGAGGAGTCTCTGAAAGTTTTTGGGTCATAACAGGAACTACAAAATCCCATAAATTGTCAAATGATATTTTATTGGCTGCAAAATCTACGGCTACGGTGGTGATTTTAATGGGTATGGGCAAATTACAAGAGATTGTAAACGTGTTTTCTGATGCTGGAAAGCAGGATATTCCTGTTGCCATTATTCAAAATGGAACTACAAAATATGAAAAATATGGAGTGGGAACGGTTCAGACCATTTGTGAAATTGCCAAAGAAAAACAACTGTCATCACCTGCAATTATTGTTATTGGCGAGGTTGTTGGGCAACGCACAACATTAAATTTAGTAGTTAATGAAATCAAATGTCATCCTGAACTTGTTTCAGAATCTCATTAAAGGAAAACATCATGCAAGAAAGGAACACTTTATATCCCATTTTTTTAAAGACTAGCCAACTCAACATTCTTGTTGTGGGCGGTGGATATGTGGCTTTGGAGAAATTGAGCTTTTTGTTGAAATCGAGTCCTGATGCTAAAGTGAAGGTAATTGCTCCTTTTTTTCGTCCTGAAACTCTTGAGTTTGCCAATCTTCACAAGGTCAAATTAATTAAAGCAGAATACCATTTAAAGTTTCTTGTCGACCAACATATTGTTATAGCTACCACAGATAATGAAGATGTAAATATTAAGATTTATAACGATTGTAGATCTCATAATATATTAGTGAACTTAGCTGATAACCCATCATTTTGTGATTTTTATATGGGAGGAATTGTTACAAAAGGGCATGTGAAATTGGCCATTTCGACTAACGGAAAATCGCCCACGACAGCTAAAAGATTGCGTCAATTTTTTGAAGATGTCATTCCTGAAAATGTAGATGATTTGGTTAAAAACTTAAATACCTACAGAAAGACAATTAAAGGTAATTTTGCCAAGAAAGTCTCGACATTAAATAAGATTACTGAAAACTTGATAAAAAAATAAAATGATTAAAACAGATATCCTTATCATAGGAGCAGGACCAACAGGCTTATTTGCCGTTTTTGAAGCTGGATTATTAAAATTAAAATGTCATTTAATTGATGCATTACCACAACCTGGAGGGCAGTGTACAGAGCTATATCCTAAAAAACCAATTTACGATATCCCTGGCTTTCCAGAAATTTTGGCCGGTGATTTAACCCAAAACCTATTAGAACAAGGCAGACAGTTTGAACCTGGATTTACTTTAGGTGAACGTGCTGAAACTATTGAAACATTAGAAGATGGCTCATTTGTGGTAACCACGAATAAAGGAACCCAGCACCATGCGCCAATAGTCGCAATAGCTGGCGGTTTAGGATCTTTTGAGCCTAGAAAACCACTGATTCAAAATATAGCCGATTACGAAGAAAAAGGGGTGGACTATTTTATAAAAGACCCTGAAGTATATCGCAATAAAAAAGTTGTGATTTCTGGAGGTGGTGATTCAGCTTTGGATTGGAGTATTTTGTTAGCCGACATAGCTTCAGAAGTGACTTTAGTTCATAGAAGAAGTGAATTTAGGGGCGCCTTGGATTCTGTAGAGAAAGTTCAAGAATTGAAACTATTGGGAAAAATAAATCTAGCAACTCCTGCAGAAGTTACGGCGCTTCACGGTAACAAAAAGCTGGAAGGAGTAACAATTAACAAAGAAGGAGAAAAGATACTTTTGGAAACCGATCACTTTATACCGCTATTTGGGTTGTCTCCTAAACTAGGCCCTATTGGCGATTGGGGATTGGAAATTGAAAAAAACGCCATTAAAGTCAATACGGTAGATTATCAAACCAATATTCCTGGAATATTTGCCATTGGGGATGTCAATAGCTATGAAGGCAAGTTAAAATTGATTCTTTGTGGATTTCATGAAGCTACGTTAATGTGTCAGTCGGCTTATAAAATTATCAATCCGGGTAAAAAATATGTGCTCAAATATACAACGGTAAGTGGAATAGATGGTTTTGACGGAACCCGTAAAGAAGCCCCTAAAGCTGTAGTACAAGCCATAGTTTAAAAACGAAAATTTAATTGTGGATTTTAAGGTTTCATTTGTAATGTTTCAATCCATTTTAGACTAAATTTGCTTTAGAACATTTTTCAAAAGCACATCATGACCTTCAATTTACGTTTAAAAGACGACATCGCCATATTTACCAAACAATTGTTTTATGCATTGTTTGATGAAGAGCAAACACAAAACCAAGAATTAAAAGCATTAAGAATAATTTTTCTAAAAGTGGTTTCACAAATTTCCCCCAATAATGGTGAGCAACTGTGGGATGCATTTTTGAAAACTCTACCTGAGGTTAAAAGAAAGATAGAGTTGGATGCCATAGCTATCGAGCAAAATGACCCTGCATGCAAGAGCTTGGAGGAGATTTATCTCGCTTATCCTGGTTTTCATGCCATCGCTATTTACCGATTGAGCCATGAATTATTTAAGTTGGATTTGACGGTCATTTCTAGAATGATGTCCGAATATATTCATGGGATAACAGGGATTGATATTCACCCTGGCGCAACTATTGGAAAGTCTTTTTTTATCGACCATGGCACAGGAATCGTAATTGGAGAAACCTCTATCATCAAGGATCATGTGATGATTTATCAAGGCGTTACTTTAGGTGGTTTATCCATAAAGAAAAGTTTGTCAAAGACCAAACGACATCCAACAATAGAAGATAATGTAACCATTTACGCAAATGCTACCATTTTAGGTGGTGATATCGTAATAGGAGCCAATAGTATTATTGGAGCCAATGTGTGGATAACCCAATCGGTACCAGAAAATTCTTTGGTAACGTACAAATCTGAAATTAAAATCAAAACACATAAAGCATGATTAAAGGCCAATCGATAATCGATCTTATTGGAAATACACCGCTCATAGAAGCCACACATATTATTTCAAAGAAAGGGGTTCGATTGTTCCTGAAACTAGAAGGTAAAAATCCGGGTGGTAGTGTGAAGGATCGCTCAGCGTTTGGTATGATCAATGAAGCGTTAAAACGAGGGGATATTAAAACCGGAGACACTTTGGTAGAGGCGACCAGTGGAAATACAGGTATTGCCCTAGCCTTTATTGCTCAACTTTTTGGCTTAAATATGGTCTTGATCATGTCCGAAAACTCAACTGAAGAGCGTATCAAAACCATGCGGGCTTATGGAGCAGAGCTTATTTTAACACCTGCTGATGATGGTATTGAGGGCGCAAGAGATTTGGCCTTTCAATTACACGAAGAAAAAGGATATTTTATCTTGAACCAATTTGCAAATGATGACAATTGGAAGTCACATTATAAAACCACTGGACCAGAAATATGGCGGGACACACAGGGTGAAGTGACCCATTTTGTATCGGCCATGGGAACTACGGGAACCATTATGGGCGTGTCAACTTTTTTAAAAGAAAAAAATAAAAACATTAAGATAATTGGGGCTCAACCCAAAGACGGCGCAAAAATCCCGGGGATTAGAAAATGGCCTGAAGCCTATTTGCCCAAATTTTTCGATCGCTCCAAAGTAGATGAAATTATAGAAGTGAGCGAAGACGAAGCGCGACTTATGGCAAATCGACTCGCGAAAGAAGAAGGTGTTTTTGCAGGAATGAGTAGTGGTGGTGCTGTTGCTTCTGCTTTGAAAATTGCAGAAACTTTAGAAAAAGGAATTATTGTAGCAATCATTTGCGATATTGGAGATCGTTACATTTCTTCGGATTTGTTTGCTTAAAAATTGGTTATCACATATTTATTATGTTATTTTGTCCACCAGTTCATTAATGTATTGAATGTTATCACGAAAGGCAGAGGGATTAGACCCGTTGAAGCCTTAGCAACCCTTTTCCTTTAAATTTTTTGAGGCAGAGAAGGTGCTAAATTCTACTTTATACTTATTATTTATCAGTATCAAGACAGATAACCGCAAGTAATTCTCTTTACTTTCCTGATGACATTTTAATATAATTTATATAAAATGTCAAACATTAAAAACCTTTTACAACACCGTATTTTAGTTCTCGATGGCGCCATGGGGACCATGTTGCAGCGTTACAATTTTTCAGAAGAAGATTTTCGTGGAGAACGATTTAAGGATTATCCAACATCTTTAAAAGGCAATAACGATTTATTGTCCCTCACCCAGCCTCAGGCTATAGCTGAGGTGCACTACAAATATTTTGAAGCAGGGGCCGATATTGTAGAAACCAATACCTTTTCTGGAACAACCATTGGAATGGCCGATTACAATATGGAAGAGTTGGTATATGAGCTTAATTTTGAATCGGCTAAAATTGCCAAACAAGTCGCCGAAGAATTTACAAAAGCCAATCCTTCAAAACCAAGATTTGTAGCAGGAAGTATTGGGCCAACCAATAAAACGGCTAGTTTGTCACCAGACGTAAATAAACCAGAATATCGTGCCATTACATTTGAAGATTTGCGTGTGGCTTATAAACAACAAGTAGAGGCCTTGATTGATGGTGGCGTTGACTTGCTTTTAGTTGAAACCATTTTTGATACCCTAAACGCTAAAGCGGCTCTTTTTGCAATTGAAGAGGTCAAGGAAGAACGCAACTTGGATATCCCTATCATGGTTTCAGGAACGATTACCGATGCTTCAGGAAGAACCTTATCTGGACAGACTGTTGAGGCTTTTTTGACTTCCATATCTCATATTCCATTATTAAGTGTTGGCTTCAATTGTGCATTAGGAGCCGAACAATTAAAACCCTATTTGCAGCGGCTGTCTCAAGAGACAGAATTTTATACATCGGCCCATCCAAACGCTGGATTGCCCAATGCCTTTGGAGAATACGAGCAAACTGCAGCCGAAATGCAGGGCTATATTGAGGATTACTTAACTGATGGATTAATCAACATCATTGGGGGCTGTTGCGGAACAACGCCTGAGCATATTAAAGCTATTGCCGATGTGGCTAAAAACTACCAACCGCGTCAAATAGAGTTAGTGAAGCTATGATTTTAGAAGTAGCCAAAAATGTAGTTCATCAATTAAGGGATATTTCACAAGAGTTAAAAAAGAGTATGTCTTTCTGAACGTGTTTCAGAATCTCATAAAATGAATTAAATGAAAAAAGAGCATAAATATTTAACCTTATCTGGTCTAGAACCTCTGGTAGTCACTCCAGAAAGTAACTTCATTAATGTTGGAGAACGAACTAATGTTACGGGCTCCCGTAAGTTTTTGCGACTGATAAAGGAAGAGAAATATAATGAAGCGCTTGAAGTGGCCAGACACCAAGTGGAAGGCGGTGCGCAAATTTTGGATGTTAATATGGATGAAGGGATGCTGGATGGCGTGTATGCCATGACCACTTTTTTGAATCTCATTGCTTCAGAGCCTGATATTTCGCGGATACCCATCATGATCGATAGCTCCAAATGGGAGATTATTGAAGCTGGATTGAGAGTTGTGCAGGGGAAATGTGTTGTAAATTCTATCAGTTTAAAGGAAGGTGAAGAGACTTTCATTCATCACGCAAAATTGGTAAAGCGTTATGGAGCTGCTGTCGTTGTGATGGCATTTGATGAAAACGGGCAAGCCGATACCTACCAAAAACGCATTGATATTTGTAAGCGTAGCTATGACATTTTAGTCCAAAAAGTAAAGTTTCCACCACAAGATATCATTTTCGACCCCAATATTTTTCCTGTGGCGACAGGGTTGGAAGAGCATCGTAAAAATGCCGTGGATTTTTTCAAAGCCACAAAATGGATTAGAGAATATCTGCCTTATGCAAACGTATCGGGAGGTGTAAGCAATGTCTCGTTCTCGTTCCGTGGCAATGATACGGTTAGAGAAGCCATGCATGCTTCTTTTTTATATCACGCCATTCAACATGGAATGAATTTGGGAATTGTAAACCCAGCCATGTTGGAGATTTATGACGAAGTAAATAAGGACTTGCTTGAGCTAGTAGAAGACGTATTGTTTGACAGGCATGATGATGCTACCGAGCGCTTATTGGATTATGCCGAAACCGTGAAAGGCCATAAAAAGGATGCCGATGTTTCTATTCAGGAATGGCGTAACGAGGCTTTGCAAGACCGAATCACGCATAGTTTGGTAAAGGGTATAGATGCCTTTATTATTGAAGATGTTGAAGAAGCAAGAGTAGCAGTTTCAAAGCCAATTGAAGTGATAGAAGGTCATTTAATGATTGGTATGAACGTCGTTGGTGATTTATTTGGAAGCGGGAAAATGTTCCTGCCACAAGTTGTAAAATCGGCTAGGGTGATGAAAAAAGCTGTCGCTTATTTGCAACCGTTTATTGAAGCTGAAAAGGATGGAAAACAAGAGTTTTCAGGTAAAATCCTAATGGCAACTGTAAAAGGTGATGTACACGATATTGGAAAAAACATAGTAAGTGTAGTTTTGGGCTGCAATAATTATGAAATTGTCGATTTGGGCGTAATGGTCCCACCAGATAAAATCATTGAAGTTGCAAAAAGAGAACAAGTAGATGCCATTGGCTTAAGCGGATTGATTACGCCTTCATTGGATGAGATGGTTAACGTATCTAAAGAAATGGAGAAACAAAAGTTCACCATTCCACTACTTATTGGTGGCGCCACAACGTCTAGAGCACATACTGCCGTAAAAATAGCCCCTAATTATTCTGAGGCTGTGGTTTATGTCAATGATGCATCTAGAGCGGTAACCGTGGTTGGGAAATTGTTGCAAAATGACAATAAAGTGTACAAGGAGCAAATTAGAGAAGAGTATGATAAATTCAGGGAACAATTTTTAAGCAGGGGAAAACAAAAGGATTATATTTCTATCGAAGCGGCTCGAAAAAACAAGCTTAAGATTGATTGGGAAACTTCAGAACTTGTAAAACCAAAACAACTGGGTATTCAAGTTTTAGATAATTTTGACATCACTAAGCTTGAAAATTATATGGATTGGAGTCCGTTTTTTAGAAGCTGGGGTTTACATGGAAAATATCCAGATATTTTAAATGATGAGGTTGTAGGAACACAAGCCAAGGAACTATTTGCAGATGCCAAGGTCTTGCTCAACCGTATTTTTAAAGAAAAGTTATTAAAAGCTAGAGCGGTTTTTGGGTTATTTCCTGCAAACACCATAAATGATGATGATATTGAACTGAATGTTAATGACTTATCACTTCAAGCACAGTCTAAAGATCATAAAGAAACCGTGACTTTTTTAACACTTCGCCAACAATTGGATAAACGTGAAGGTATTCCAAACATAGCACTGGCCGATTTTATAGCTCCTAAAGATTCAGGGAAGGAAGATTATATGGGTTGTTTTTGTGTTTCGGCAGGATTTGGTACTCAAGAACTGGCACAGCAATTTGAAGCCGATCTAGATGATTACAATTCGATCATGATAAAATCTCTAGCAGACCGTTTGGCTGAAGCATTTGCCGAACATTTGCATAAAGAAATAAGAACCGATGTTTGGGGCTATGCTAATGATGAAGATCTCACAAATGAAGACCTGATAAAAGAGAGTTATAAGGGTATTCGTCCAGCACCAGGATATCCGGCCTGTCCAGACCATTTGGAAAAGAAAACCATTTGGAAACTCTTAAAAGTAAAGGAGAATATAGGCGTGGAATTAACCAATGGCTTGGCGATGTGGCCCGCAGCCAGTGTGAGTGGGTATTATTTTGGAAACAAAGAAGCCAAATATTTTGGACTTGGTAAAATTACCGAAGACCAATTAAAAGATTATGCCAAACGCAGAGGGATCTCAAATGAAGAAGCCAAAAAATGGTTAAGCCCAAATCTGGCAGATTAAAATAAATTGAAAGTAATATAAAAAGATTTCCGTTTTCACGGGAAATTGAGATGAAAGTAACAGATCATATAAAAAAAGCCAAGGGAAAAACCTTGTTTTCCTTTGAAATCATACCACCCCAAAAAGGAGCGAACATTCAAGAATTGTACGATAATATTGATCCCTTAATTGAATTTAATCCGCCTTTTATAGATGTCACAACGTCCAGAGAAGAGTATATATATATTGAAAGAGGAGATTTATTGGATCGGAAAATTACCAGAATGCGTCCAGGAACGGTCGGGATTTGTGCTGCAATTAAGCATAAATACGATGTCGATACCGTGCCTCATGTGCTTTGTGGGGGCTTTACAAAAGAGGAAACCGAATATCTTTTGGTGGACTGTCATTATTTGGGTATCGAAAATGTGATGGCACTGCGGGGTGATGCTATGAGCCACCAAAAATATTTTGAGCCTACCAAGGGCGGAAATGAATTTGCTTCAGACTTGGTCAAGCAAATTAAGAATTTGAATCGGGGGAAATATTTACACGACGTTATTGAAGCTACTAGTAAATCCGATTTTTGTATTGGTGTAGCTGGTTATCCCGAAAAGCATATTGAAGCACCTTCATTGGAATCGGACTTAAAAAAACTAAAATATAAGGTAGGACTTGGTGCAGATTATGTAGTGACACAAATGTTTTTTGATAACGAAAAGTACTTCAAATTTGTTGAAGCGGCTAAAAAAGCTGGAATTAATGTACCCATAATTCCTGGGATAAAACCCATCGCTGTAAAACGTCATTTGCAGCTGTTACCTCAGGTTTTTAAAATAGATTTACCTGAAGCACTCATACGTGAAGTTGAAAAATGTAAGGACAATAAAGAGGTAAGACAACTGGGTGTAGAATGGAGCATCGAACAATCCAAAGAACTGTTAAACGCAGGTGTACCCGTGTTGCATTACTATTCCATGGGAAAAAGTGATAATATAAAAGCAATAGCATCCAAAGTATTCTAATTATTCTGTTATTTTTGCTTCACAATTAAAACTATGAGGCACTGTTTAACTATTTGTTTTTGTTTGGGGTTTTGGATGACCTTTTCACAAGAGAACAAAAATAGTTCCACTTTAGATGCTAATTATTTTTATGGGTCTATTTTAGAACACAACCCAGATATTTCCCATTTAATCACAGACCATCCCACGGGTTTCATCTTAAGTTATAACAGAAAAACCTTCGGACAGAAAGCTTGGGAAAGCCGCTACAATTATCCCGATTGGGGCTTTTCATTCATCCATCAGGATATGAAAAACTATCATTTGGGAGAAAATTACAGTCTTTACACTCATTTTAATTTTTATTTTTTAAAGCGAAATCTGATGTTTAGGATTGGGCAAGGCATAGCCTATACTACAAAACCATATGACAAAGTAAATAATTTTGCCAACAACGCCTACGGTTCGGATTTGTTAAGTACAACCTTTGTGATGTTGAACTATAAAAAGGAAAACATAGTTGAGGGATTGGGCTTGCAAGCGGGAATCTCAATTATTCATTACTCGAATGCCAATGTTAAGGCGCCAAATACCTCGACCAATACCTTTGCCTTTAATATTGGTGCCAATTATGTGCTGGATTATGATGAAAAGCAAGAATTTATGCCTTCAACTGAAGACAAAAAATTTACTGAAAAAATAAAATATAATGTTGTATTCCGAACAGGAGTCAATGAAAGCGATGTGATTGATACCGGTCAATATCCGTTTTACATTGTCTCAGGTTATGCCGATAAACGCTTGAACAGAAAAAGTGCCATTCAATTGGGGACTGATGTGTTCTTTTCCAAATTTTTAAAAGAATTGATCTATTACTATTCTGTTGCCTTTCCAGAATATGATGTGTCAGGAAATGAAGACTGGAAACGCCTTGGTATTTTTGTAGGCCACGAATTGTTCATCAATAAGATGTCGTTGGTCACCCAATTGGGTTATTATGTGTATTACCCTTACGATTTTGAAGGGCGTGTCTATAATCGCGTTGGTTTGAAGCGCTATTTTGGTGATAAACTTTTTGGAGCCATTACCTTAAAATCGCATGGAGCTAAAGCTGAGGCTGTTGAATTTGGAATTGGCATAAGATTATGAAAAACCTCATTTACATACTTATAACGATGGTATTGCTTTCTTGCAACGGCGATAATGTGCCCGATTGTTTTCAAAATTCTGGTGCAATTGTTCAGCAGGAATTTGAAGTTGATGCCTTTGATAAAATTACGGTTTTTGAACGTGTTGAATTGATAGTTACAGATGAGCCCACTCAAAAAGTGGTGGTCGAAACAGGAGAATATTTGTTAAACGATATCGAAGTTAAGGTCATTGACGGCAGATTAATGGTTACTAATAATAATGGCTGTAATTTGACCCGAAATTATGGAATTACCAAAGTGTATGTGAGTTCACCAAACTTAACTGAAATACAAAACAGTTCTGGTTTGACCGTAAGTAGTAATGGAGTTTTAAATTATTCTAGCTTAAAATTGATTTCTGAAGACTTTAATTCCTTAGATGTGACCCACACCGATGGGGATTTCAATCTTCAAGTGAATAGTAACAAGATTGATATTGTAATCAATAATTTGTCCAGTATCTTTATTAGTGGTTCAGTTACTAATCTGTTTATAGGGTTTTATTCTGGGGACGCACGTTTTGAAGGCGCCAGTTTAATAGCTCAAAATATTAAAATCTTCCAGCGTAGCAGTAATGATATGATTGTGAATCCTCAACAATCCTTAACAGGAGAAATTCGAGGTACGGGAGATGTCATTTCACTTAATCGTCCGCTAGTGATAGATGTAAAAGAGTTTTATACAGGTCGGCTTATCTTTGAATAGTGGTGATTATTCCAAAGTCAATTCCCTAAACAAATTCTCCAAACTTGCATTTTTTTGGTTTAATTGAAGAATTTTTAATTGATTGTCATGAGCAAAGTCAAACACTACAGAGCGCATATCTTCAGCGGTTGAAAAGGTGATTTCGTACACAAAATCATGAGTGTTCACTACTGATTTTACATGAGGTAATTGATTTAAAAAAGCATCTTCAACACGGTAATCAAATTCTACAACAACGGTTTGCTCTTTGATATCCCGTAATTCATTTAATTTTTTATCGGCTACAATTTGTCCTTTGTTGATAATGATCACACGGTCGCACATGGCTTCAACTTCTTGCAGGATATGGGTGGAGAGAAACACGGTTTTTGCCTTGCCCAAGCTTTTAATCAAATGCCTAATTTCAACCAATTGATTCGGATCCAAACCTGTGGTGGGTTCATCTAAAATTAACACCTCGGGATCGTGCAACAAGGCATTGGCCAAACCCACACGTTGACGAAAACCTTTGGACAATTGCCCAATTTTTTTGTGAGCTTCCGGTTGCAAACCTGTGAGTTCTAAAACTTCTTGTATTCTGGATTTTGGGATATTATACACGCCAGCATTAAAGCGTAAATACTCCTTAACATACATGTCTAAATACAAGGGATTGTGCTCTGGCAAATACCCGACAAGGTGTTGTACGTTTCTAGAATCTGAAGCGACATTAAAATCACCTACCTTGGCTACACCTTTGGTAGCTTGAATATAAGTGGTCAAAATCTTCATCATAGTAGATTTTCCCGCACCATTTGGTCCTAAAAAACCAACAATCTCACCTTTTTGGATGGTAAACGACACATCGTTCAAGGCTTTTTGTTTACCGTAAACTTTTGAAAGATTTTCAACTACAATAGACATGCAATAAATATTTACCCAAAAATAGCAATTATATAATTTGGAATACCAGTTCCTGTGTATTCTTTAAAAGTTAAATAAAAAATGCAAAAAAAAAGGGTAAGCATTTTGATTTGTTAAAATAATATTTACTTTAGCAACTTCATTATGAAAATAACAAATTCTACATATCAGTTTGGGTATTATTTCTTTTTTAGCAAAAGGATAGAGACTCAATATGTATAATTTATACCTAATAAATGTAATATGAGTCTCGATGAAAATCGAGATTTTTTTTTATGATAAAGTCAGTAGCCATACAAGGAATTAAAGGGTCGTTCCACCATATTGTTTCTCAACATTTTTATAATACTCATGTTGAAATTAAGGAATGCCTAACATTTGATAAAGTTGTCGATTGTTTGCTCAATAAAACCTGCGACGAGGCTGTTATGGCCATCGAAAACTCTATTGCAGGGGCTATTTTGCCCAATTATGCTTTAATAGACAAGCATCTATTGCATATTATTGGAGAATATTATTTAGATGTTCAACATCATTTAATGGCATTCCCTAACCAAAGTATAAAAGATATCAAAGAAGTATATTCTCACCCCATGGCCTTGTTGCAGTGTAAAGAATTCTTTAAAAAATATCCCCATATCAAACTAATTGAAGATAAGGATACGGCTGAGGTTGCAGAACGTATACACAAGAAACAGCTTAAAGGTATTGCTGCTATTGGCAGTGACTTGGCGGCAGAATTATTTGAACTGGACATTCTGGCCGAAAGTATCCAAACGATAAAACAAAATGAAACGCGTTTCGTCATTGTAAAGACATCCAATTCGGTAATTGCTGAACGGGATATCAATAAAGCATCTATAAAGTTTGAATTGGAGCATAAACGCGGTAGTTTAGCAACCATTCTGAATGTGATGAGCGATTGTAGATTAAGCTTGACCAAGATTCAATCTCTTCCAAAAATTGAAACACCTTGGAAATATGCTTTTTTTGTGGATGTTACTTTTGAAGATTACAAGGACTTTAAAAAGGCAAAATCCATTATGCAACTCATGGCAGCACAATTTAAAATATTAGGAGAGTATAAAAACACTAGAGATGATCACAGGAGCTAACCGATTACAGACTGTTGAAGAGTACTACTTTTCAAAAAAATTACGAGAAGTTGCCTTACTTAAAGCAGCTGGAAAACCAATTATAAATTTGGGCATTGGAAGCCCCGATCTGGAACCGCCTCAAAAAGTGGTCACGGCATTGATGGATAGTGTGTTTGATGCCAAGGCCCATCAATATCAAAGTTATCAAGGTTTGCCAGAATTAAGGGAAGCCATGGCATCATTTTACAAAGAACATTTTGAAGTGGCATTAAGCCCTAGAACCGAAATTTTACCCCTTATGGGAAGTAAGGAGGGAATCATGCACATTTCAATGGCTTTTTTAAACGAAGGCGATGAGGTTTTAATTCCCAATCCGGGGTACCCCACCTACAGTTCCGTAACCAAGCTGCTTGGAGCAAAACCTGTGTACTACGATTTAATTGAAGACAAT
The DNA here is from genome assembly GCA_051814705.1 of Flavobacteriaceae bacterium LMO-SS05. GTDB lineage: Bacteria > Bacteroidota > Bacteroidia > Flavobacteriales > Flavobacteriaceae > Geojedonia. The sequence goes on along the minus strand of JBPWQW010000001.1, from coordinate 78,971 downwards.
TTTTGGCTTCCAGATTTAGTGGCCCTGGAGAGTACCAATTTAAGCAAGGTTAAAATAATGTGGGTCAACTACCCTCATATGCCTACGGGAGCAACCGCTACCAATAAGTTTTTTGAAGATATTATTGCCTTTGCAAAACGCAACGACATTTTGGTGGTTAACGATAACCCTTACAGTTTTGTGTTAAACGACTACCCACGCAGTATTTTGAAATATAAGGATGCTAAAGATGTGTGTTTGGAACTGAATTCTTTGAGCAAAACCTTTAATATGGCTGGATGGCGCGTTGGAATGGTGATTGGAAAATCAGAATATATTGACGATATCATAAAAGTGAAAAGCAACATGGATTCAGGCATGTTTTATGGCATTCAAAAAGGAGCTATTGAAGCTTTGAAATGTTCAAAAATGTGGTATGTAAGCTTAAATAGTGTTTATGAACAACGACGAGAATTAATTTGGAAGTTGGCAGAAGCACTTCAATGTACTTTCGATAAGCACAGTTCCGGTTTGTTTGTTTGGGCTAAACTTCCGCCTTTGGTAAAATCTGAAGAGTTTATAGATATGGTACTTAAAAAGAAATCCATATTTATCGCACCAGGAACCATATTTGGGAGCAATGGTGAAGGGTATATTAGGTTTTCCTTATGTGCATCAACCGAAGATATTGAAGAAGCCATTGCAAGGGTGTAATGGTTAGGAATAGGCAGTAATAGTTAAATAAAAATATAGATAGAACACTAATTAAAATTCTTCCCTTGGAAGGTGTCTTGAAAAGACAAATGGAAATGAAAAATGTATTTGTAATAGGAGTAGGATTAATCGGAGGGAGTATGGCTTTGGATATCAAAGAGTTGTATTCCGAATCATCCATTTTTGGAATTGATACCAATATAGCTCATTTGGATGAGGCTATTCAGTTAAAAGTTATTGATGCCAAAGCAACCTATACCGATTTAAAGCGAGCAGAAATTGTAATTTTATCAATCCCAGTAGATGCGGCGGTTATAGAGCTCCCAAAACTATTGGATTTGGTTTCAGATACTTGCTTGGTTATTGATGTGGGCTCTACTAAAAGAGATATTTGCAAATCGGTTGAAAACCATCCCAAACGGCGAAATTTTCTGGCAGCCCATCCCATTTCGGGGACAGAATTTTCAGGACCAAAAGCTGCTATTCATAATTTGTATAAAAATAAGACCAATATCATTTGCGAAGTCGAGAAAACAGCTTTTAAACTTCAGGAAAAAGCCTTGAAACTTTTTGCCGAAATGGGTATGAGAATTCGATACATGAACCCCGAAGCACACGATAAACATATCGCTTATGTATCACATTTGTCGCATATCAGTTCGTTTATGCTTGGTAAAACGGTCATCGAAAAAGAAAAAAATGAACATGATATTTTTGATATGGCAGGCAGTGGATTTGAGAGTACCGTGCGATTGGCAAAAAGTTCACCAGAAATGTGGACCCCAATTTTCAAACAAAATAAAGTAAATGTCATAGAAATATTAGAAGAATACATTCAAAATCTAACAAAATTCAAGGAGTCTATGGAAGCTGATAATTTTGATGAGATTTATAACGACATGAAAAACACCAATTATATTAAAGAGATTTTAAAGGGGATTGCTTAAAAAAGAAGATTATGGAAAACAAGAAAGAATTAAGAACGTGGTTAGATAATATGCAATTAGACCATCCTTTGGTTATTGCAGGACCATGTAGTGCCGAAACAGAAGAGCAAGTATTAAACATTGCGCACCAACTAAAAGATAGCGATGTTAGTTATTACAGAGCTGGGATTTGGAAACCTAGAACACGCCCAGGAATGTTTGAGGGCGTTGGGGCTTTGGGTCTAAAATGGTTGCAGAAAGTGAAAGCCGAAACAGGCCTTAAAACGGCAACCGAAGTCGCCAATAAAACTCATGTAGAGTTGGCTTTAGAACATGATATCGATTTGTTGTGGATTGGAGCAAGGTCCACAGTGAGTCCATTTATAGTTCAGGAAATTGCAGATGCATTACAGGGCACTGATAAAGTGGTATTGGTTAAAAATCCTGTTAATCCCGATTTAGCTTTATGGCTCGGGGCCATTGAACGTTTGGCTACTGCCGATATTAAAAAATTGGGAGTCATTCACCGTGGGTTTTCAACTTATGAAAAAACCAAATACCGCAATAATCCAGAATGGCAATTGGCCATTGAGCTGCAAACCAAGTTTCCAGATTTACCATTAATTAACGACCCATCACATATTACTGGAAGACGGGATATGATTTTTGATGTGTCTCAAACAGCATTGGATTTGAATTATGACGGCCTAATGATCGAAACCCACAACGATCCAGATAAGGCATGGAGTGACGCTTCACAACAAGTTACACCAAAAGCTTTGATTCAGATCATGAAAGATTTAAAAATCAGGAAGGAATTTGATCCCGAAACGGAATACAACTCAAGCTTAAATACACTTAGAGCGAAAATAGATGTAGTCGACAATCAAATTATTGAACTTTTGGGTAAACGTATGAAGGTAGCTGATAGCATAGGATTGCTTAAAAAACAAAAAAATGTGGCCATACTTCAAAGTAAACGTTGGAACGAGATTTTAGGTAAAATGGTCTTGGAAGGCGAGGAAAAGGGTTTGAGTGAAGAGTTTATTTTAAAAATGTTTAAAGCCATCCATCAAGAATCCATAAACCATCAAGAAAAGATTTTAAAAAATTAAAAAAAATTTATGATTTATTTTTTGTATGATTGCACTAATTAATCAAAAAATATAAAATATGAAGAGTTCATTATTTTTAGTATTTGCATTGGCATCAACAATGATGAGTGCGCAAATTGATAAAATTTTCAAACACAGTGGAGAAACTGTTGAAGGAAAAGTAATACGACTTGAAGAATATACAGTAGTATTTGTTTATGACGGAGAAACCGCCGAAAATACAATAGGTAAATATGCGATTGAAAAAATTGTTTATGGTTCCAGTGGGCGCGTTGAAGACGTTACCGATAAGATTGATATCAGCGGAAAAGATGGTTGGGAAAATGTGGTTATACTCGAAGAGAAAAGCTACATTGCCGGTTTGAAGAAAGGCGATGAAGTGAGAGGTAAAACTGGTTTAATTAACTTTCAAACTGGTAATACTGGAGATAGGAAAGCTGAAAAAAAATTAAAAATGGCGGCTGCCGAAATGGGCTGCCCGTTTATATTATTAACTGCTGATAAAACAACTGTTGGTGCCAGTTCAAATGCTTTGGGTGGCTCACAAGCTATTAAAAAAGGAGTAGCATACAGTTATTAATAACAGTATTAACCTTATACATAAAAAAGACTGTCATTTGATAGTCTTTTTTTATTGTATTACAAATTAGAAATTCACATCTTTGCTGTTCATGACAGGACTTATTTATAAATCTACAGGAAGCTGGTACACCGTAAAAACAGATTTAGGGCAAAGTTTCCAGTGCCGAATCAAAGGGAAATTCCGGATGCATGATATTAAGAGCACCAACCCGATTGCTGTTGGAGATGTTGTGGATTTTGATTTGGAAACCAAAAATGATGAGACCACAGGGATTATAAACACCATTCATGACCGTAAAAATTATATTGTCCGTAAATCGGTTAATTTATCAAAACAGACTCACATCATTGCGTCCAATATCGACCAAGTTTTTTTGTTGATTACCATAGACAATCCTCCAACATTTACCAGTTTTATCGACCGGTTTTTAGTCACAACTGAAGCCTATTCTATTAAGGCTATTTTGTTGTTCAATAAGATCGATACGTACAGTGAAGCTATACAAAATGAAGTAAGATACCTTGCTCATGTGTATAGAAAAATAGGTTACGAATGTATAGGTATTTCGGCTATAAATGGAAAGAACCTGGATAAAGTCAAGGCCTTGATGAAAGACAAAGTGAGCATGTTTGCAGGGCATTCCGGAGTTGGAAAATCGACCCTTATAAACGCCATTGAACCAGAATTGGATTTAAAAACCAAAGAAATCTCTAAGCAACATATGTTAGGCCAACATACTACGACCTTTGCCGAAATGTTCGATTTAAGCTTTGGAGCTAAAATAATTGACACGCCAGGGATAAAAGGTTTTGGCGTGGTAGATATGGATAAAGAGGATATTAGTGGTTATTTTCCTGAATTTTTTAAATTGAAGCAACACTGCAAATTCAATAACTGTTTGCATGTCGAAGAACCAAAATGTGCTGTAAAGGATGCTTTGGATAGAGATGAAATCGCTTTTTCAAGATATAGAAGCTATATTCAAATCTTGGAGGGAGAGGACGAAAATTACCGAACTGAAAACTGGGATAATCAGTAGCAAGCTTTCAGTTTCAGTACCTAGTAAAATAGTTAATCAAAATAAATTAAGATTCCTTTCCTTGGGAAAGGGTTTGCAAAGTGGATGAAAGCAGTAATTCAACGTGTATCAAGAACTAGTGTAACCATTGATGGCAAAACAAGTGCATCCATAGCCAACGGATTATTGGTTTTAATGGGCATTATTGACACTGACACCCAAGACGATATTAATTGGCTATCCAATAAAGTAGCCAACCTTCGCATTTTTGGAGATGAAAATGAGGTCATGAACAAATCGGTAATCGAAGTTGATGGCGATGTCATAGTCGTGAGTCAATTTACCTTACAGGCCAGTACAAAAAAGGGAAACAGGCCTAGCTATATAAAAGCTGCTAAACCAGAAATTGCGATTCCAATTTATGAGGCTTTTGTAAAACAATTGGAATTAGATTTGGGCAAATCCGTACAAACAGGAAAATTTGGAGCCGATATGAAAGTAGAACTTTTAAACGATGGACCCGTGACTATCATTATTGATACTAAAGTTAGAGACTGATGGCGTCTATTTTTGGTCACAGTATTTTGGGTTATACCATTTCAAAAGTAGCTTCAAAATCGAACTTGAAGACATTGATGATCTTGGCCATAGTATCTTCCATATTACCAGATATTGATGTTTTGGCATTTCATTTTGGAGTCCCTTACGAAGCCCCTTTTGGACATCGAGGATTTACACATTCTATACTTTTTGCGGTTATATGGGCTACAATCTTGATGTTTACATTTGGTAAAAATCACAAAAATCTATTCTTTTTTGTCATTTTTTTTAGCACGATTTCTCATGGTATTTTAGACGCCTTAACTACTGGAGGACGGGGAGTTGGCTTTTTTATTCCGTTTGATACGACAAGGTATTTTTTTCCTTGGCAGGTCATTACAGTGTCACCTTTAAATATTGAACGTTTTTTTTCGGAGTGGGGATTTCAGGTACTTTTAAGTGAAATTAAATTTATTTTTGTACCTTGTTTTTTGATTTTAATTTTTGTTGGCGCAAAAAACTTTAAAAAATAGTATAATACAGGTATTAAGGAATTCTTTATGTTTTTTGATACTTAGCCGCCAAATATGTTAAAACATCTTCTCTCTTTATTGCTTTTAGCCCCCATAACTTTAATTGCAACTGCACAAGACACCGATTTAATCATAGCTAATACAATTCCGTTGGAGCTAAGAGACCACGCCAATGCTGTAATAAGGCTCGAAACACTGGCATTAGATCTAACCGCCCCCAATAAATTAATCACAAAACATAAGCGTATAGTTACTGTATTTAATAGTGAAGGTAATTCTAATATCGACGCTTATGTTTATTACGACAACGGCATAAAAATTAATGATATACAAGTCTTAATCTATGATGCATTTGGAAAGGAAATTAAGAAAATAAAAAAGAGAGATTTTAAAGATGTAAGCGCTGTTGATGGTGGGACTTTATATTCAGACTCACGGGTGCTATATTTAAACTATACGGCAATTTCATACCCGTACACTGTTGAATTTACATATGAAACAGAGGCGAAAAACACCTCATATATCCCCTCTTTTTCTCCTCTTTCCGATTATTTTGTGAGTGTTGAAGACTATCGCTATGAGGTACGGTATGGCGATAATATAAAATTAACGACGAAGGAAAAGAATTTAGACTCTTTTGATATTGAAAACCAGTCGACAACTGGAAATTTGGCATTTCAAGTTAGAAATTTGAAAGCATTTAAACCTGAAGACTTTGGGCCTAAGCTGTCTGAAATATCTCCTGAAGTATTGGTTGCTGTTGTAAATTTTGTGTATGAGGGTTATTCAGGTAACGGTGAAAATTGGAAAGATCTTGGAAAATGGATGTATGATGAGTTATTAAGTGGCAGAACGAGCGTTTCTGATCAAACTAAAAATAATATTTTGAATTTAACTCAAGGGATAGAGGATAAAACAGAAAAAGCCAAATTAGTTTATGAATATGTTCAAAAAAACACGAGGTATATTAGTGTTCAGGAAGGTATTGGTGGAAATCAACCCATTGCAGCGATCGATGTTGATAGGTTAAAATATGGCGATTGTAAAGGCTTGTCAAATTATACAAGAGCTCTATTGAGACTTGTTGGGATAGAGTCGTATTATACACGGGTAAATGCTTCAGCCAAATCGAAGATTAGTGTAGAAAAGGATTTTGTTTCATTTCAAGGTCAAACAAACCACATCATATTAAATGTCCCAATTGAAGACAAAGAATCCATTTGGCTTGAGTGCACAAGTCAAACTATTCCTTTTGGGTTTTTGGGAAGTTTCACTGATGATAGAGATGTGTTATTGATTACACCAGAAGGTGGAAAAATTGTGCATACACCTAAGTATATTACTAGAGACAATTCGCAAAGGGTTGAAGCCAGTTACGAAATTTTTGAAGATGGAGGTATTGAAGCTCAAATGAATACAATCTCAAAAGGATTAAAGTATGACGAACTGTTTAGAATTGAATCTTTAAACAAAAAAGAATTAGACGAATATTATAAAAATAGATGGAACTACATTAACAATTTAAAATTGGAATCTATTGAAAACAAAAATGATAAAGAGACAATCCAATTTAAAGAAAACATACATTTTACAGCTTCAAATTATGCTAACCTTGTAAAAGAGAGAATGTTGGTGGGTTTAAATGTGTTTAGTAAAAACAACTTTATCCCCGACAGATATAGAACCAGAACAATGCCGCTTAAAATAAACAGGGGTTTTGTTGAATCGGATAGCGTACTAATAAAGTTGCCAAAAGGATTTAAAATAGAAGCGATACCAGAGTCAATTCAAATTGAAAATAAGTTTGGCGAATATCAAATGTCAGTTTCTATTGCGAGTGACGAAAACTTGCTTTATACAAGATCCTTTATGTTAAAGGATGGCGAATACCCAAAAGAAGATTACAATACATTTAGGGAGTTCTACAAAGATATTGCTCGATACGATAATTCAAAAATTTCACTTTTAAAAGTTAGTCAATAATGAAAAAAACACTTATAATTTTTGCGGTAGGCTTTTGCCTTCAAAATTTTGCGCAAGATTTAGATTTTGGTAAAGTATCTCAACAGGAATTAGAAGAGAAATTTAATACACTCGACTCTTCGGCTACAGCCACATATTTGTATAAATACAGAAGAACATATTTTGAATATAATGAAAGCATTGGTTTTCAAGTGATAACAGAAATACAGGAACGTCTTAAATTATATAATGCAAACGGATTTGATCATGCTACCCATAATGTGATTTTATATAAAGAAGGTAGTAAAAATGAAAAAATAAGTAATTTAAAAGCTATAACATATAATTTAGTTAATGGCGAAATTGAAGAGGATAAACTAAGTAAAGATGGAATTTTTGAGACAGAGCTCGATAAGTATCATGATCAGACCAAGTTTACAATGCCAAATTTAAAACCTGGTTCCATTGTAGAGTATAGATACAGAATATATTCGCCTTATGTAACTTTGGTTAGAGATTATGAATTCCAATTTGATATCCCGGTAAAACTCATTGATGCTAAATTTGAAACACCTGAATTTTTCAATTTTAAGGTTAACACCAAGGGATTTCTTAGTATTGTCCCTAAAGTAGAAACAAAAAGAGATCAAATCATGTTTAAAGCTACGAAAGAGGTCAAAGAGGGGCTTCATATAACTCAAAGAGCTCGCGCAGCTTCAACTTATGACTTTAATAAGTTGATAACAATCTATAATTTAAAGGAAATACCTGCTTTAAGAGAAGAGCTTTTTGTTAATAATATTGATAACTATCGTGCAGCGGTGAATTATGAATTATCTTATGTTAAATACCCGAATTCGACTATTGACTATTACACCACTACATGGGAGGATGTTGTTAAAAGTATCTATCAAAACTCAAGTTTCGGAAGTGAATTAGATAAATCAGGTTACTATGAAGATGATATCGACGCATTAATTGCTGGTTTGTCTGATCCGATACAAAAAGCTTCAACAATATTTAATTTTGTAAAGTCCAATGTGAAATGGAATGGATACTATGGTAAATACACAAACCAAGGCGTAAAAAGCGCCTATAAAGAGCACGTTGGAAGTGTTGGGGATATAAACTTAATGCTTACGTCTATGTTGCGTTATGCTGGGTTAGATGCTAATCCTGTTCTTGTAAGCACAAGATCTAATGGAATCCCTTTGTTTCCTACAAGTGAAGGTTATAATTATGTAATTTCTGCAGTAGTACTAAATAATAGCATTATCCTTTTAGATGCTACAAACAGATACAGTGCTCCAAATATACTACCATTTAGAACGCTAAACTGGCAAGGGCGTCTAATTAGAAAAGACGGCAGCTCAACACTAGTAGATTTATATCCCAACGAGCAATCGCAACAAATCATTTCATTACAATTTAATTTACAGGATAATGGAGATATTGAAGGTATGATTAGAAGAGTCAAAACTAATCATGATGCCATGTTATTTAGGCAAGAATATGTAGAAAGTAAAAAAGAACAATTTTTAGAGAATTTGGAAAACAAATACAATGGCTTAGAAATTTCAGATTATTCTGTAACTAATGAAATGGATTTAGGTAAACCTACAATCGAGTCATTTAAATTTTTTAAAGAAAATCAAGTTGAAATAATTGGGGATAAACTATTTTTTTCACCTTTGTTTTTTTTAACCCCAAGTGAAAACCCTTTTAAATCCGAAAAACGAGAATATCCTGTAGATTTTGGATACCCTTCAGGTTCCAAATATCGAATTTTAGTTAATTTACCTAAAGGTTATAAATTAGAGTCAGTTCCTGAACCTATAGCTTTGGCATTGCCAGATAATTTGGGTACTTTTAAATATATTATTTCACCCAATGAAAATACCCTTCAGTTAATTATAGAATCTGAAATAAATGAATCGTTGATTTCAACCTTATATTATGAAAGTTTGAAAGAATTTTACAAAAAAATGATTGAAAAAGAAAATGAAAAAATCGTCTTAACAAAAGTATAATGAATTTAATAAACGCACAAAAAACAGTTGATGATTGGATTAAAGTACACGGGGTACGTTACTTTAACGAATTGACTAATATGGCTCAACTGACTGAAGAGGTAGGTGAGGTAGCTCGAATTATTGCCAGACGCTATGGGGAGCAAAGTGAAAAAGAAAGCGATAAAGACAAAGACCTTGGAGAAGAACTTGCCGATGTGCTGTTCGTCGTGCTTTGCTTGGCAAACCAAACCGGTGTGGATTTACAAGATGCTTTTGATAAGCGAATGGATAAAAAAACAAAACGGGATCATGATCGGCATCATAATAATGAAAAATTAAAATAATTTATAAGTATCTTTAACGCTTCTTTTTAAGAAGCGTTTTTTATTTGTTATATGAATATCATACTCCATAAATCTTCAATCAATAAACAGTCGTCCATTACAATAACGGGCTCTAAAAGTGAATCCAACCGTTTATTGTTATTACAGGCTCTATATCCAGGAATTTCAATTAAAAACTGTTCCAATTCCGATGATTCTGAAGTCATGAATCATGCTTTGCATACAAAATCAGATCGTATTGATATTCATCATGCAGGCACCGCAATGCGCTTTCTTACTGCTTATTTTGCCACACAAGAAGGTAGGGAAGTTATACTAACCGGTTCGCAACGCATGAAAGAACGGCCCATACAAATTTTGGTTGAAGCGTTAAGCCAGCTGGGGGCAGACATCACATATTTAGAAACCCAAGGCTGCCCTCCCTTAAAAATTATAGGACAAAAACTAACTACAAGTAAAGTCACTTTAAAGGCCAATGTAAGTAGTCAATATATTTCGGCATTACTGCTCATAGCTTCAAAGCTTGAGAATGGATTAGAATTAACTTTAGATGGTGACATTACATCGATTCCGTATATAAAGATGACCTTGAGTTTATTAGATAAAATTGGAGTTGAGTCCTCTTTTGTTGGTCAAGTAATAACTGTAAAACCCACAACACATAACCCCAAACCCATAACTTTAGTTGTAGAATCAGATTGGTCCTCGGCTTCCTATTTTTATAGCATGGTCGCTTTAAGTGAATTGGGTACTGAAATCACCTTATCTTCATATCAGCAAAATTCACTACAAGGGGATTCTGTTCTAGCCGAACTCTATACCTGTTTTGGAGTTGAGACGAGCTATAATTCAAACAAAATCAGCATTCGTAAAACATCAAGTATCAACCAACAAACTCCAATAGAATTTGATTTATCGAATGCGCCCGATATTGCCCAAACCATCGCCGTGACCTGTTTAGGTTTAGGGTTGGAATGCCATTTAATAGGACTTCATACCTTAAAAATTAAAGAAACAGATCGATTGGAGGCCTTAAAAGCTGAAATAGAAAAATTTGGAGCACAGGTCGAGATTACCGACAGATCTCTTCATGTATTACCGATAAATCAACTTAAAAATAATCCTACCATAGCCACTTATAACGACCACAGAATGGCCATGGCCTTTGCCCCTTTGGCATTAAAAACAAATTTTAAAATTGAGGATGCCAACGTGGTATCAAAATCATACCCAAGCTTTTGGAACGATTTAAAATCCATAGGATTTCAAATTAAAGAATAATAAACCTTCAATTACTTGACAAGGCCTATATAGAGATTGTATATTTGCCCCTTGCAAAAAACAAACAATACATAAATGAAATTATCACACTTTAATTTTAAACTTCCCGAAGAATTATTGGCAGATCACCCATCAGATATTAGAGATGAGTCCAGGCTTATGGTTTTGAATAGGAAAAAACAAACTATTGAGCACAAATTATTTAAGGATATTATTGATTATTTTGATGAAGGTGATGTCATGATTTTAAATAATACCAAAGTGTTCCCTGCTCGACTTTATGGGAATAAAGAAAAAACAGGAGCAAGAATTGAAGTGTTCTTATTAAGAGAATTGAATGATGAACAACGGCTGTGGGATGTGTTGGTCGATCCTGCTCGTAAAATTAGAATTGGTAACAAACTCTATTTTGGCGACGATGATACACTAGTAGCTGAAGTTATAGATAATACGACATCTAGAGGTAGAACCCTTCGTTTTTTATATGATGGATCTTATAAAGAGTTTCGTCAAAAATTAACGGATCTTGGTGAAACACCCCTTCCAAAGTATATTAAACGCCAAGTAGAACCAGAAGATAAAGAGCGCTATCAAACTATTTTTGCTAAAAAAGAAGGAGCCGTAGCGGCACCTACAGCAGGTTTGCACTTTTCAAAACACTTATTGAAACGTTTGGAAATTAAGGGAGTTCAACTTCCTGAAGTAACCTTGCATGTAGGCCTAGGAACCTTTAATCCTGTTGAGGTTGAAGATCTTTCAAAACATAAAATGGACAGTGAAGAAATCGAAATTGAACAAAAAGCTGCAGATATTATCAATGCAGGAATCAAAAATAAAAAGCGTGTTTGTGCCGTTGGTACAACTACTATGAGAACCATCGAAAGTTCAGTTTCTTCAAATGGGTTCTTAAACGAATATGTAGGTTGGACTAATAAATTTATTTTTCCACCTTATGAATTTAGTATTGCCAATTGTATGATTACCAATTTTCATACACCAAAATCAACGTTGTTAATGATGGTTTCGGCATTTGCAGGGCATGATTTTATGAAAAAAGCCTATGATGAAGCTATTAAAGAAAAATACCGCTTCTATACCTATGGTGATGCCATGCTTATAATTTAAACATCTTATCATAATAAAATAAGGGCCTCACATTTTTGTGGGGCTTTTTAATTAATTATAGAAAAAGCTTTCATTACTTTTGCACCAACTATGGAATTAAAAAAGAAGGACATACGGGCATTGTCCAAAGAAGAATTAAGAGACTTTTTTGTCAAAGAAGGGGATCAAGCTTTTAGAGGCAATCAAGTGTATGAATGGCTATGGAATAAAGGGGCTCATACGTTTGAAGACATGACCAATCTATCTAAAGACACCCGTAACATGTTGAAGGACAATTTTGTGATCAATCATATTAAAGTTGATCAAATGCAAAAGAGTACGGATGGGACTATAAAAAATGCAGTGCGATTACATGATGGATTAATTGTGGAATCTGTACTGATTCCAACGGCAACTAGATCAACGGCTTGTGTGTCATCGCAAGTTGGGTGTAGTTTGGATTGTAAATTTTGTGCTACGGCACGCCTTAAACGCATGCGAAACCTAAATCCTGATGAGATATTTGATCAGGTCATTGCCATTGATAAAGAGAGTAAATTATATTTTAATAGACCATTATCAAACATCGTTTTTATGGGTATGGGCGAACCGCTTATGAATTACAACAACGTTATAAAAGCGATAGATAAAATCACCTCGCCTGAAGGCTTGGGAATGTCGCCAAAACGCATCACAGTTTCAACTTCGGGTGTTCCAAAAATGATCAAAAAAATGGCAGATGATGCCGTCAAATTTAAATTGGCGGTTTCCCTGCATTCTGCGATTGATGAAGTTCGCACGTCTATCATGCCGTTTAATGAAACTTTTCCGCTAAACGACTTAAGAGAAGCATTACAATATTGGTATGCCAAAACAAAAAACATGCTGACTTACGAATATGTGGTTTGGGAGGGTATTAATGATACCAAAAAAGACGTTGAAGCTTTAATACAGTTCTGCAAGTTTGCACCTAGCAAAGTGAATTTAATAGAATACAATCCTATTGATGACGGTAATTTTAAACAGGCTAGCACTCAAGCTATTGACATGTATAAAACGATGTTAGAAAGAAACCATATTACGGTTACTATAAGACGTTCGCGTGGTAAAGATATTGATGCAGCCTGTGGCCAATTGGCTAATAAGAGTTAAACAAAAAAGAGCCGCAACCAGCGGCTCTTTTTTGTTGTAAAAATTATATTATTGTAAAACTACTTTTTTTCTAATTACCCCTTTTGAATTCGTGTCAGTTAATTCTAAAACATAAACTCCGGAAGCTAAAGTTGGAGTTTCAATCACATGGTCACGATTTTCAGTGGAGCCTTTTAAAACGACCAGTCCAGTCATGTTGTAGACATTGTATTTTGTAGCTTCAGGTAAATTATACAACCCAATACTTTTGTTAAGAGCCACAACTTTTATTTTAGAAAACACATTGTCATCAATATCTAAAACAGTTTGACCCGCAGTTATAAGCTCATCTGGGGTGGAATTATATGCGAAATCCTTAATCATCCATCCAGATGCGTCTTTAGGAACATTTAGTCGAGCCCAGCCATAATAAGTTTTATCATTTGCAGAGCCTGGGCCACCATCTACAAACAATTTTAAACCTAAATATTTATCTGTTACATCACACCATTGTTTATTACTTATTGGAAAAGCACAACTATTCTGATTCATAAGTTGAAAACTACCGTTTATCCAGGTGGTTTGAGCGCTACTTATAATGGCATTATTACTTAAGGCAAAAGGGTACTGAAAAGAATTAGACTCACTGCCTAATACTGCATTATAAGATCCAATGGCTTGAATACCTAAAGCATTTACCGAGCTTTTATAGATAATCTTAAAATCGTCATTAAAATCACCATTTAAGTCAATTAAATAATCAGACCCGCCTGAATCAGGAGGGTCAGTATATACAATTTGACCATTAACATCTGTCAAACCAGCTAGTGCTACTGACAGGGCACCATATTTTACTAAACGTTTAGATAGATTTTTGTGGGTAGTTTTTTTCATAGTGTGAGGCTAACTGTGTTTTAAAGTTGAGTAAACTTAAAAAATAATTTAACATTTTCCTAATTGAAGACTGGGGTTGAATTAATAATGTAGGGACTAATAACAAAAGAGCCGCTATTAGCGGCTCTTTTTTGTTTATAAATAATTCTTTATTGTAAAACTATTTTTTTTCTGATAACGCCATTTGAATTAGTATCAGCTAATTCTACAATGTAAACCCCAGAAGTTAAAGTAGGAGCTTCAATGACATGATTTCTGTTTTGTGTGTTGCCATTTAAAACCAATTGCCCAGTCATATTAAGCACATTATAAGTTGTTTCTTCTGGTAAATTATACAAGCCTATACTTTTTTTAAGCGCTATAACTTTAATTTTTGAAAACACATTGTCGTCAATACCTAATGACGTTGTTTGTCCGGCTCTTATTTGTGTATTAGGTGTCATATGATATGCATAATCTTTAAGAGTCCAAACATTACCGTTCATGCCAACATCAAGCCTAGCCCATCCATAATGAGTATTAGGCCCGATTTTAAATTGTATACCTATGTATTTATTAGTTACATCACACCATACTCCATAACCACAAGAATTTACATTCAATATATTCCAACCGTAATCAAAATCATAATATTGATTAATCCAACTATTTTGTCCACCTGAAATTATCGCGTCATTATTTAGTGCAAAAGGATAAATTAATCCAATATTAGATGAAGAATAAGAGCTTATAAAACTATAAACACTGCCTAAAACTTTATTGACCCCATATACATAACCATATAATCCATAAGTGGTAGAATAGATTACAAAGTCATTAGTTGCATCTCCATCAAAGTCAATAATATAATAGGGATCTGGAGTTCCAGAATAATCAGGAATATCAGTATAACCAATTAGCTCTTGCGCATTTAATCCTGTCATGCTTGCTATTGCGGCGGATAAAGCTCCATACTGCGCTAAACGTTTAGAAAATTTTTGAGAAGTAGTTTTTTTCATATCTTTCATGAAATTAAAGGTTAATTAGATTAAAATAACCAAGTAATTAATGTCAGAGGAGATATGGTATTGTAATATATTAATTTTTAAGCAATTAATAGAATAAATGTCAACTAAAGTGAGTAAAGATCGCACATCAGAAATCAATAAATTAAATTTTGAGATCACCGAAAAAGGCTCATTAGGTCTTTTGGCCTATGGTGATATCGGTTTACGTGCATGGAGGAAGGTAAAACAGGAATTTTATAAAAAAGATTCCGAATGAGCAAAAAAGTACTGTTGATTGGTTGGGATGCCGCCGATTGGAAACTCATCTGGCCTTTGATTGCCAAAGGTCATATGCCGGCCCTTAAAAAATTGATTGAAAGAGGCGTTTATGGGAATATGGGCACTATGGATCCACCCTATTCGCCCATGCTATGGTCCTCGGTGGCAACTGGTAAAACACCAGATAAGCATGGTGTTCATGGTTTTATTGAGGTCATGCCTAATCTGAAGGGCATTAGACCAGTAACGGTTAATTCAAGGTGTGCAAAAGCCTTATGGAATATATTGCATCACGAAGGCTATAAAAGCAATGTTGTGGGATGGTGGCCAAGTTTTCCAGCTGAACCCATCAATGGAGTAGTGATTTCAGATAAATTTCAGAAAGTTAAAATGAATCCTAAAGAAAAAAGCCCAATTGTAAATGGAACCATTCATCCCGAATCTTTAACCAAAGACATTCATGATTTGCGCATGTTTCCTTGGGAAATTACAGAAGCGCAAATTTTACCATTTCTCCCCAAGGCAGCAGAGATTGATCAGGAAAAAGACAAGGGCTTACAATCCTTTGCCAAAATCATGGCCGAAAACACCTCTGTACACGCGGCATCAACTTATGTCATGCGTGAAAAAGAATGGGATTTTACAGCTGTATATTATGATTTAATCGATCATTTTTGTCACGCCTTTATGAAATTTCACCCACCCAAACAAAAAGTGGTTCCTCAAAATTTATTTGATATTTATAAAGATGCCGTAATAGGAGCTTATCGCTATCAGGATATGATGCTGGAGCGCACTCTGGAATTGGTGGATAAAGATACAACCGTAATTGTAATGTCCGATCATGGTTTTGAGTCGGGGCATAAACGTATTTTAAAAATGCCCAAATATCCAGCGGCACCAGCTTTAGAGCATCGGCAATTCGGAATTTTTGTAGCAGCAGGGCCCAATATTAAACAAAATGAAAAGGTATTCGGTCTTGGGTTAATAGATATTGCTCCAACCATATTAAACATTTTTGGTTTACCCATTGGAAAAGATATGGATGGCAAACCTGCTTTAGATATTTTTAAAGACATTAAGACGCCTACATATATTGATAGTTGGGAGGATGTTGAAGGCGATTTCGGCCAGCATAAAGATGTTAAAGCTGAAGCTCAATTATCTGACGATGAAACCATGCAACAACTTATCGATTTGGGTTATATAGAAAAACCTGATGAAAAAATCGAACACGCTATTTTAAAAACGAGGTGTGATTTAAAGCATAATCTAGCTCGTGTGTATTTGGGGAAAAAGGACTATGAAAAAGCAAAGGCTTTACTCTTAGAACTTGTTGATACTAACTATCCGGTCTATGAAGAAAAGGATATTAAAAAACCTGAAGATGGCAAACCTCATCCACAGGGGATAAAAGTAGGAGATTCCATTGTGGATATTATTCCTTTTTATATGGATTTGCTTACCATTAGTTTGGCGGAGAAAGATTTTGAAAGGGCAGAAGTATATCTAAATGAATTACGGACCAGAGATAAGAAATTTGAGATCAACACCTATTTTTCTGAAGCTAAAATACTGTTGGGAAGAGGCAAGGTAAAAAAGGCACTGGACCTTCTTACAAAGGCAAAAAACAACAGGCCTAATTCTGAAGTGTGGTATCAAATTGGTAAAATATATATGCAAACCAATAAGTTTGAAGATGCCAAAGAAGCCTTTGAAAAAGCACTTGATTTTGAAGTGGATAAAGCGAAATTTCATCAATCTCTTGCCGAATGTTTAATCCGTTTGGGAGACTATGAGGAGGCTGCAGATCATGCACTGACTAGCATAGAATTGGTAAAGTATTTTCCTGAAGCGCATTATACTTTAGGTGAAGCTTTGGAAAAATTGGGTGATTTAGAAAATGCGAAAAAGGCTTATGATACCGCAGCAAAATTAAAGCCCAAAACACATCACCGAGCCGAAAAAGCCATAGAAAACATTGATGATAAACTAACCAGCCCACCCGAATTTCGTGATAAAATTAATTTTAAACATCGAAAAGATCAAATTGTAATCGTTTCGGGTTTGCCAAGATCGGGCACGTCATTAATGATGCAGATGCTTCATAAAGGAGGTGTTGAGGTTTTAACAGATCAAAATAGAAAGGCAGATGCTTCAAACCCCAAAGGATATTTTGAATATGATGCAGTCATGTCTATTCATAAAGACAATTCTTGGCTGGAATTGGCAAAAAACAAATCGGTTAAAGTCGTAGCGCCCTTACTCAAATTTTTAAGCCCTGAATTTCGTTATAAAGTTATTTTTATGAATAGGGATTTATCTGAAATCATTAAATCACAGCAAAAAATGATCGGTAAAAATCCAGATGTTCTTCCTGTAAAATTGTTTGAAGCTTACAATAAACAGCTTAATCAAGTTGAAACCTGGAAGTTAAAAGAACCCGGTGTTGAGCTTATTTATGTTAATTATACAGATGTTCTGAATCATACGGAGGAAACTTTAAACAAGGTGACTTCATTTATCGGTCTAGAATTGAATACTTCCGAGATGATGACTTGTGTGGATCAGACTTTATATAGAAATAAAGTATAAACTTAAAACACTTTCGAAATTGTATATGACACAATTTTAGTAGGTTTGCTAAAATAACTTTCTTTTAAATTCAAAGTTGAAAATAGTCGAGCAAATAAAACAGCCCATTGCTTATGAAATGGAACTTTTTGAACAAAAGTTCCTGCTCTCTATGTCCAGTAAAGTGGCCTTACTTAATCGGATCACACATTATATTGTCAACCGAAAGGGAAAACAAATGCGCCCCATGTTTGTGTTTTTGGTAGCAAAAATGATCAATAATGGCGAGGTTAGTGAGCGCACGTATAGAGGCGCCTCGGTTATTGAACTCATCCATACCGCTACATTGGTGCATGACGATGTCGTAGATGACAGTAACCGACGCCGTGGTTTCTTTTCTATAAATGCCCTTTGGAAGAATAAAATTGCAGTACTTATAGGCGATTATTTACTCTCAAAAGGTCTGTTACTTTCTATTGATAACAACGATTTTGATTTGTTGAAAATCATTTCAGTTGCGGTACGCGAAATGAGTGAAGGCGAATTACTTCAAATTGAAAAAGCGCGTCAACTGGATATTACAGAGGCTATTTATTATGAAATCATTCGTCAAAAAACGGCAACCCTAATAGCAGCATGTTGTAGTCTTGGAGCGGCCTCGGTAAAACCAAATTCAAATGATGTGGAAACCCTGCGAAAGTTTGGAGAACTGATCGGTATGGCATTTCAGATCAAAGATGATTTATTCGATTACGGTGAAGAACAAATTGGCAAGCCCACAGGAATAGACATTAAGGAACAAAAAATGACTTTGCCCCTTATCTACGTGCTTAATACGTGTTCCAAAAAAGAAAAGTCTTGGCTAATCAATTCGGTTAAAAATCATAATAAAGATAAAAGCCGGGTTAAGGAAGTTATTGTTTTTGTAAAGCAGCATGGTGGTTTGGAATATGCCGTTGACAAAATGAAACAATTTCAACAGGAGGCATTACTACTACTCAATCAATATCCTGAATCGGAATTCAAAAACTCACTCACTCTTATGGTAAACTATGTAATTGATAGAAAAAAATAATTTTTTCCTCTTCAGGCAACCTTTTGCACAACTTTGTCGTCTTTATAAATAGTAGGCCTAATGAAAACTAACTTGAAAGTCGTACAGCTTTATCATAATAACACTGAACTAATCCATAGGGCGGCGAAAAACAATCGCCAAGCTCAGCATACCTTGTATGAAGTGCATGCCTCAAAAATGTTAAGTGTGTGCAGATATTATGTGAAGGATGTTCAAAAAGCAGAAGAGGTCATGCTTAACGGATTTTTCAAAGCATTTACCCATTTGAACAGTTTTAAAAATGAAGGCAGTTTTGAAGGTTGGTTGCGAAAGATTATGGTAAGGGAATCTATTTCATTTTTAAGGCAGCAAAAACCAATTGAATTTTCAATTGAAGAAGTCGAAACCTTTAATAGTTTTTCCAATGCCATCGAAATTGATCTTGAAGTTAACGAAATTCAGCAATTGATTGATGAATTGCCCGAAGGCTATAAAATGGTATTTGTGATGTATGCCATTGAAGGATATAAGCATATTGAAATAGCAAAAGAACTAAATATATCTGAAGGTACCTCAAAATCGCAGTTGTTTAAGGCAAGACAATTGTTACAACAAAAAATTAAAGAACAAAATACAACGAGCTATGGCACCAATTAAATTTGAAGAGCACTTAAGGGAAAAGCTTGAAAAAAGAACGATACAACCTTCAACCGAAGCTTGGGATGTTTTAGAAAATCGTTTAAATCATCAAGACAAAAAACAAAATCAGAGGACCTATTGGTGGCTTGGTATTGCCGCAAGTATTGTGGGAATTATTCTGGTAACTACACTTGTTTTTGAGAAATCAGAATCCAAAACCATAATTCCTGTTATTGTAGATGCACCAAATAAAACTGACGTAAATGAAAACACCGTAGCTATAGAAGACGTTGAACCCTTAGCAAAAGAAACCATTGACAATCCCAAACCTGAATCGAAATCTGCTGATAAAGTTAAACCTAAGGCTGAAATAAAGAAAGCCATACCCAATTTCAATTCAGTTTCAGAGGCATTAAAAGAAACGGTGGCTTCAAATGGGGTGAAAGAAGAAGGACAAGTTCAAAAAACAGACAAAATACCTGTAAATAGTGTAGATTTTGAAAAAGCTAAATTGAATGATGTCGTCGCTGAAATCAATAAACTCAAAGCTGAAAACCATGAAGTTTCGGAAGCTGAAATTGATTCGCTTTTAAAACGGGCGGAGCGAGACATTTTAACGCATAGAATTTATAATGAAAACATCAAAACGGTAGATGCCAATGCCTTGCTTCAAGACGTTGAAGCAGATTTGGAGCAATCGTTTAGATCCAGAGTCTTTGAAGCTCTAAAAAGTAGTTACGAGACCGTAATAACTGCAGTTGCCGAACGTAATAACTAAATTCCCATGACAATGGGAATCTCATAAAAAAAGAAACATCAATTAAAACAAACACTTATGAACACCATTACAAAACTTGTAGTACTGGGATTGCTTTGCCTATTTGTAGGCAACTTAAACGCACAGGATTCCAATCAAAAAACGAACAATCAAACAAAAATTGAGTCTCTAAATGATATCAAAGAGATCATTCAAAAGGAAGAACGAGAGTATTTAAAAAACGAGGTCGAAACGATTAATCAGCGTCTCGATCGAGGGGAAATTACCACAGTAGAAGCTGAAACATTAAAACAGGTAGCGGCCCAAAAACGTGCACTGAACATCGAAAACCGTTTGGTCATCATCGACAACAGAATTGAACTCTTAAAACGAAATGCCGAGGGTTATTCTAGCGAGGACAAGGATAATTCAGGATATTTTGGGGTTGGTTTTGGAAGTGATGATGACGGTTTTAGGGGTTTTAGAATTAGAAACCGAAATAAATATCGCAAATATGACAAACGTTCCACCAACGATTTTGTGTTTGCCATTGGTATCAACAACACCATTATTGATGGTGAATCCATAGGCGACTCGTATCAAACGTTGGGTTCGGGATTTGTAGAGTTGGGTTGGGCCTGGAAAACGAGAGTTCTTGAAAATTCCAACGCAATACGCTTTCAATATGGCTTCTCGTTTCAATGGAACAAATTGTCACCTAAGCATGATCAATATTTTGTTCAAAATGGAAACGTCACCACACTCGAAAATTTTCCAAGCGACTTATTGGAATCCGAATTTAGGGTCACCAATTTGGTATTTCCGGTACACTTTGAATTTGGCCCCTCCAAAAAAATAGAACGGGACACCTATTTTAGATATTCAACGTACAAACGATTTAAAATTGGTATTGGTGGCTATGCCGGATTTAATATTGGCACCTTACAAAAATTGCGTTTTAAAGAAGATGGTGACCGTGTCAAACAAAAAATACGACTTAATTACAACACCTCAGACTTTGTATACGGGTTAAGTGGTTATGTAGGGATAGACGATGTGAGTTTGTATGTAAAATACGATCTAAACCCCATGTTTAAAAACCAAACCTTCGACCAAAACAATATCTCTTTAGGTATACGTTTTGACTTGGATTAGAATACTACTGACCAACCATTATAAAAACTCCAGCAAATTTTAGTTGGAGTTTTTTTTTCGTTTAATGTCAACGATATGGGCATTTTTAATTGATTATATCACTAGTTACCTGTTTGCCGATAGGCAGGAATGAAGTTCGGCTATTTTTTTGAAAAAGTCAAAACTTAGGGTTTCTTTAAATTTTTACTTAGGTTAGTTTATAGTATTTTTACCTAGTCATTCCTGAGTAGGCAGGAATCATTTTGTATTTTAGTTCCAATTTAAAGATTCCTGTTTTTACAGAAATGACAGATAGAATTTGATATCAAAATCCACCATAGAACAAGTGTTTGAAACCGCCCGCGTTGAGGAGGTCATTGGCGATTTTGTTCAGCTCAAAAAATCGGGAAGCAATTTCAAAGGTTTAAGTCCATTTAGCGACGAGCGTACACCTAGTTTTATGGTGTCTCCTGTAAAACAAATTTGGAAGGATTTTTCAAGTGGTAAAGGTGGTAATGCCGTGACGTTTTTAATGGAACACGAACATTTTACCTACCCTGAAGCTATAAAATACTTGGCTAAAAAATACAATATTGAAATTGAGGAAACCGAACAGACTAATGAGCAAAAGGAAGAGGCCGATGAGCGTGAAAGCCTGTATTTAGTCAATGAGTTTGCCAGTACCTATTTTCAAAATATACTATTTAAAACAGACCCAGGTCAGGCCATTGGATTGAGCTATTTTAAAGAACGAGGCTTTACTAATGAGACTATAAAAAGATTCAATTTAGGGTATTCTTTAGATAACTGGGACGCCTTTACAGAAGAAGCCTTAAAACAGGGATATCTTATAGATTTTCTTGAAAAAACAGGGCTCACCATCGTTAAGGAAGATACTTCGACAGGCTCAGCACAAGGCAAGCGTTTCGATCGTTTTAAAGGGCGTGTGATGTTTCCAATTCACAGCATGAGCGGACGTGTTTTGGGCTTTGGAGGCCGAATTTTGGGGGCAGACAAAAAAGCCGCTAAATATTTAAACTCCCCTGAGAGTGAAGTCTATCATAAAAGCAAGGTATTGTATGGCCTGTTTCATGCCAAACAAACTATTGCGAAGGAAGACAATTGCTATTTGGTTGAAGGCTATACCGATGTGATTCAGTTTCATCAAAAAGGGATTAAAAATGTGGTAGCGTCTTCAGGAACAGCCTTGACCCCTGAACAAATTAGGCTCATTAATAGATTGACCAAAAACATCACGGTACTATTTGACGGTGATGCTGCGGGAATTAGAGCCTCTATTAGAGGAATTGATTTAATTCTTGAGCAAGGCATGAATGTCAAAGTGTGCAGCTTTCCTCCAGGTGAAGACCCCGATAGTTTTGCCCGACAAAATACACTTGAAGAACTTACCCAGTTCCTTGAAGAAAACGCCAAAGATTTCATTCAGTTTAAAGCATCGCTTTTAATCCAAGAAGCGAAAAATGATCCTATTAAAAAAGCGGAAACCATCAGGGATATTGTGAATAGTATTTCTAAAATTCCGGATCAGATTAAAAAAGAAATCTATATTCAGGAGTGTTCCAGAATCATGGATATTAGTGAAAGTGTGTTGTTTAGCACTTTGGCGCAGATCAATAAAAAGGAGTTTCAGGATGCCAATACAAAATTTAAAACCGAACAGAAGGCATTTGAGGTTCTAAAACCTGAGCTGCCAAAACACAAGGTCAATCTTCAATACGAACTGGAACGAAAAATCATTGAAATCTTGTTGCTTTATGGTGGTAAATCTGCCGATTTTGAAGATTTAGTGTTGAAGGAAGACGAAAAAACAGGAACTTTAAAACTAGAGCCTGTAGTAAATAATGCCAGAGTTTTTGAGAAGATTTATCTCGATCTTCAAGAAGATGAAATGCAATTTACAAATCCGCAATTTAAATCGTTGTATTATACCTTAATTGATACCTTACATCAAGAACCGGAATTTGCAATGGGGGATTTTATAAATAAACTAGATCAGGAAATGGCTAGTGAGGTCACTACTATTTTGATGGAAGATGAGCGCTATAGCCTTGATGATTGGGAGCGAAAACAAATCATTCCAAAAGAAAAGACCGAAACCATTGCCCAATTGGTCAGTCAAACCATTTTGAGTTTGCGCTGTTATTTGATTGATAAAAAAGTGGCTGAATACCAACAAGAAACTTTAATGGAAAAACACAATTCTAAAGCCATATTGGAAGATGTTAAAGATTATTTGGGATTAAAAATGCTATTGTCCAGAAAACTAGGAAAAGTTGTGGGTACAAAAATCTAGGTCAATTCCATATGTTTGGATTGGTGGATGAGATCAACCAAATTGGTGACATTTAATTTTCGATATAACCGTGCTTTATAGGTACTCACTGTTTTTTCGTTAATTTCCAACTCTATAGCAATTTCTTTATTTTTCTTACCTGTCGACAATAATTTTAAAACTTCCACTTCTCTTGTAGATAGGCGTTTGTAGAGTCTGCTGGTTGCCTTTCTGG
Organism: Flavobacteriaceae bacterium LMO-SS05; assembly: GCA_051814705.1. Classification (GTDB taxonomy): domain Bacteria; phylum Bacteroidota; class Bacteroidia; order Flavobacteriales; family Flavobacteriaceae; genus Geojedonia. The sequence goes on along the minus strand of JBPWQW010000001.1, from coordinate 54,884 downwards.
AATCATCAAAAGAAATGCCTTTGTTCATCTCGTCACTTAAATAAGTACCTCCATTATACACTTTATAAACGGCTTCTTTTATAGTTTCCACAGGTACTGTTTTGGAAACATAACCAGAAGCTCCAGCCTTTAAGGTGCTGATGGCGTAAATGGATTCTGGATGATGACTAAACATGATCACCTTAAGATGTTGGTGTTCTTTTTTTATGGCACGTAAGGCTGTAATACCATTAAGTTCAGGTAAATCGATTTCAGATATAATGACATCAACAGGAAATCGTCTTACAAATTCGAAAATCTCGATCCCACTTGTTAATGTGCCAACTACTGTAATATCAGGAGAGGATTCAAAAAACAATTTAAGTCCAGTTCTAACTATGGGATGATTATCTACAACAAGTACTTTAATCATAGCGTCGTTTTTGATTGAATTATAAACTTAAGCAGATTATTATCTAAAGACGGAGGGATTAGACATTAAAATTACTAAAAAAAAGGACAACTTTAACATTCTGTCTATTAATTCGTTAAATATTATTTAAAGGATTCAGGGATTGCGCAAACGGGTATTGGAAGCATTTTATGCATATTGGCTTTATTATAATTCAAATAGATGGTAAAGACTTCGAGTTGCCTTCCTTTAAAATCATTTACATTTTTACCTTCATCTTTCATTTGCATAGCCCATTCCAGTTCTGGATAAGAGGCCCCTATTTGATCTTCATCGGTTCTATCGTCTCCCCAAAGGCCATCAGTTGGTGGAGCATCTATGATGTCTTGATTAATACCTAAAAAGTTGGCAATTTCATAAACTTCGGATTTTAGTAAATTGGCAATAGGGCTTAAATCCACTCCGCCGTCTCCATATTTTGTATAAAAACCAACGCCAAAGTCTTCAACTTTATTTCCAGTTCCAGCCACCAAATACTTCTCTAATGCCGCGAAGTAATAGAGTGTAGTCATTCGCAATCTCGCCCTTGTATTTGCCAAAGACATAAATCGTTTTTCTTCAACTTCTACGGTTGGCAATACGGCTATCAAACTATCAAAAACTGGTGTGAGATTGACTTGTGTTGTCTTAACCTTTTTGAAATTAGATTGAAGCCAATCCATGTGATGCAATGCTCTGGTAACTTGGTTTTTGGCCTGATGGATAGGCATGTCCACACAAAGTACATCCAATCCGGTTTTTGCACATAAGGTTGAGGTTACGGCAGAATCGATTCCGCCTGATATTCCAATAACAAAACCATTTACTTTTGCGTTTATGGCATAGTCCTTTAACCAATTTACAATGTGATTTATGACCTTTTCGGTTTGCATTTTTAAGAATTTAAAATAGTACCTTTGTGAGCAAAAATAAACCAAAGCCTTAAGTAATAAAAATTATAAGTCCTAAGATTAATGAAGAAAACACTGTTTTTTTGCCTGTTAATTGTTGTTTTGGTAAGCGCTTGCAATAAAGACTCTAAGATTGAACAGGATATAGCGAATATTGATATTGAAGTTAAGGTAGAACGTTTTGATAAAGTATTTGCAACGTCACAACCTGAAGACCTGCCCAAGCTCAAGACCACTTTCCCTTTTTTGTTCTCGAAACGCATCAATGATTCGGTTTGGATCAATAGCATGAACGATACCCTTCAACAACACATATTTAAAGAAGTAGATAAAACATTTGGTGATTTTAAAGGCACTACGAATGATATGAAGTCTTTGTTTCAGCATTTAAAATATTATGATAAAACCTTTACTGCGCCACGAGTAGTGACGCTTACCAATTTTGTGGATTACCGAAATAAAACCATTGTCACAGATACTATTGTTTTGATTGCACTTGATAATTATTTGGGAGAGAGCCATGAATTTTATGACGACATTCCGAAGTATTTAGCCCAAAATATGAAGCCAACTCAAATCGTTTCAGATTTAGCTTCAGACTATGCTCAAAAATATATGTTTCAATCACAAAAAAAGACCTTGTTGGACGATATGATTTATTTCGGAAAGCAACTCTATTTCAAGGATAAGATGATTCCTTTTGAAACCGATGCCGAAAAAATAGGCTATACTCAAGAACAGTTGGATTGGGCTATCTCAAATGAAAGTTATATCTGGCGTTATTTTATTGAAAAAGAATTGTTGTACAGTACTAATAATAGTTTGCCTAGTCGTTTTATTAACCCTGCACCATTTACAAAATTTTATTTAGAATTGGATTCTGAATCCCCTGGACGATTGGGGCAGTATATAGGCTGGCAAATTATAAGATCCTACATGGAACATAATACTGTTGAACTCATGGATATGTTGCAGATGGATGCGAACGATATATTTAATAATGCAAAATTTAAACCACGAAAATAATGACAAAACATATCACCTCTAAAATTGAATTAGTTGTAAAACTAGATGAGAACAGAGTCCCAGAAAAATTGAATTGGACCGCCCAAGATGGAGGCATCACAAATGAAGAAGCAAAAGCCATGATGCTGTCGGTTTGGGATAGTAAAGAACAAGAAACCTTGCGAATTGATCTTTGGACAAAAGATATGCCAGTTGATGAAATGAAGCTATTTTTTCACCAAACCCTTGTGGCCATGACCGACACGTTTAATAGGGCAACCCAAGATGATAAAATGACAGCGACCATGAAAGACTTTTGTGACTATTTTGCTGAAAAATTAGAATTAAAAAAATAGTTAATAAATAAGTTAAGATTGCCTAACATTGGTACATAAATACCAGTATATTTGTAGTGCTATTAATAAAGGGATTAAGCATCGTTTGAACCAGAAATGGAGAAAATCGGTGCTTTTTTTATTTAATATTGTGGCTAAAATTTGTGAAAATAATGCAATTTCCTCTAATGTTCCTGTGCTCATGTAGCCCCAATCATAAATAGGAAGGTAGCTTCAAATGATTTAAGCTTTATAAACAATAGTTTTAGGCTCTTTGTTTTTTGTTGTATAGAATTTTAGTGAAGTCATGAGCTAATAGGCCTGTTTTTAGCCCAATGAGCTATACGGTTGTTTAAACTTTTCCAGCCACCACCATTAGTGGCCTTTATGTGATTAGAGTTTAAAAATTTGGCGGCTTTTGCAGATCGTACACCACTTTCACAAACCGTAATAATGGGCTTCTTTAGTTGTTTGATTTCGGGTAGTCGTTCTTTTATTTGATCCAAAGGGATATGAATGGATTTTTTGATATGGCCACGATCCCACTCGGGCTGAGTCCTTACATCTAAAATAATAGCATTAAGGGTTAAGAATTCTTCTACCTCATGCTTTTTTTTTGCTCCAAAAATGAATTCAAAAAATCTCATAGTCTTTCTTTTTGTATAAATTTACAAAGAATTATATATACTTTAATATTAACTAAATCAAATTCCCTTTCCTTTGGAGAGGGTTAGGGATAGGCTTGAAACCAGAAACACGTAAAGACGAGATCATTAAAACTGCCGCTAAACTTTTTAAGGAAAAAGGATACAGTGCCGTAACTATGCGAGATCTTGCAAAAGCTATGGGTATAAAGGCAGCTAGTCTTTATAATCACATCAATTCTAAACAGGATATTTTAAAAGATATCATCATTGCTTTGGCCGAGGAATTTACCGAGGGATTAAATACGATTAAAGCCTCACAAGGGACAAGCATCCAAAAACTCAAGGCGATTGTAAAGCTCCATGTTGTGATTACCTCCAAGAATACTTATGGGATGGCATCATTAAATAACGATTGGATGCATCTTGAAGAAAAATTGGAGTATTATCTGTCACTGCGATCAAATTATGAAAATGAGTTTCGAAATATTTTAATGGAAGGCATTCATAACAATGAGATCGTGGATTCTAATGTAGATGTAACCTTGTTTTCGATACTTTCTACGCTTCGATCGCTTTATCTTTGGATTCCAAAAAAAGAAGATTTGAACCCAGAAGAACTGGCTCAAAATTTAAGTGATGTCTTGATCAATGGAATTAACAAATAGTTTGGAATTTATTTTGTAAATTTGTCCAATAAACTAACAATCGTTAGTTTTGTTTTTTTAAACTCATATGGCAGAATTTCACAATATTAAAATTGCAGATGTTTATAAGGAAACCAAAGATTGTGTCGTCATTTCTTTTGATGTTCCAGATAACTTAAAGGAGAAATTTAAGTTTAAACAAGGGCAACATGTAACCGTTCGTAAAGAGATTAATGGTCAAGATATCAGGCGAAATTATTCACTTTGCTCGAGTCCTTTAGATAACGAATGGAAAATTGCAGTGAAGACCATCCGCGAAGGTCTATTTTCAAACTATGCATTTAATCAGCTTAAAAAAGGTGATACATTGCAAGTTATGGCTCCACACGGCGAATTCTATATAGACTGTGATTCTAAAGCCTCAAAAAACTATATTGCTTTTGCAGCTGGAAGCGGAATTACACCCACCCTCTCAATAATTAAAACACATCTCCATACAGAACTCAATAGTACATTCAAGTTGTTTTACTTGAATCGCACCGTTAAATCCATTATCTTTAAAGAAGAAATTGAGCAGCTTAAAAGTAAATTTTTTGGCAGGTTTCAAGTGTTTTATTTTTTGACTAAAGAACAGCGGGATATTCCTTTTTTAAATGGGCGATTTGATAAAGAAAAGTTAACGGTTTTAACCAAAATATTTATCGATATTGAAGATACGGCTCATGCGTTTATTTGCGGCCCACAAGACATGATTTTTTTAATTCGTGATGAGTTGCAAGCTGCAGGATTACCAAAAGAAAAAATACATTATGAACTCTTCTTTACAGGAAGTTCAGAAGAAGAAAATAAACATATTGCTGAAATTCTGGAACAGCGCACAGATGGTACTGAAGTTACCATTATTGATGGAGGTAAAGAATTCCACTTTATAATGGATGATGATTTTGATACCATCCTTGACGGGGCTTTAGCCGCCGGTGCCGATTTGCCTTTTGCTTGTAAAGGAGGGGTTTGTAGTACCTGTAAATGTAAAGTAATTGAAGGGTCGGTAAAAATGAAGGTGAATTATGCTCTTGAAGATAAGGAACTGAAGCAAAATTTTGTATTAAGTTGCCAATCTGTACCTACAAGTAAAAAAGTAATTGTCGATTTTGACGTATAACGGCCTTTGGCGAAGAGCCTAAAGCTTTAAGCTTATAATTATGAGTGAAGACCAAATAAAGAATTTAGAATCCCAATTTGAAGCTCGAATTGCTCGAAACGAAAAAATTGAGCCTAAAGATTGGATGCCTGAAAAATATAGGCAAACACATATTAGGCAAATGTCTCAGCATGCGCATTCCGAAATAGTAGGAATGTTACCTGAGGGGAATTGGATTACTCGTGCACCCTCATTAAGGCGCAAAGTAGCCTTATTGGCAAAGGTTCAAGATGAAGCAGGTCATGGCTTATACCTGTACAGTGCCTGCGAAACCTTGGGTATCACTCGAGACGAGATGTACGAACAATTGCATACCGGTAAAGCCAAATACTCCAGTATCTTTAATTACCCAACAGTAACTTGGGCCGACATGGGCGCCATTGGTTGGCTGGTTGACGGTGCCGCTATTATTAACCAAGTGCCGTTGTGCAATACCTCCTTTGGGCCTTATGCAAGAGCGATGGTTCGAGTATGTAAGGAAGAAAGTTTTCATCAACGTCAGGGTTATGAAATTATGCTGAAGTTATGTAACGGAACAGCAGAACAAAAAGCAATGGCACAAGATGCCTTGAATCGCTGGTGGTGGCCGGCATTGATGATGTTGGGCCCAACTGATGCCGAATCGGTGCATACCGAACAATCCATGAAATGGAAATTAAAGCGTAAATCAAACGACGAGTTACGTCAACAATTTATTGACCAAACGGTTCCTCAAGCTGATATTTTAGGCATAACGGTTCCAGACCCTGATTTAAAATGGAATGAACAAACTGAGCATTATGATTTTGGTGAGATTGATTGGGACGAGTTCTGGCAAGTCGTAAAGGGTCATGGACCCTGCAATAAAGAACGAATGGCTGCAAGAGTTGGGGCATGGGAACGTGGTGAATGGGTAAGAGATGCTGCCATGGCTTATGCTGAAAAGCAACAAGAAAGAAAAGAAAAACAAGCAATATAAAAACTTGAAGTTGGACTTGGAGTTGAATACGAAAGCCGTTTCAACTTCAAGTTCAGTTTCGATTTCAAATTCATAAAATTATGGCAACAAAAAACTGGCCACTTTGGGAAGTCTTCGTAAGAAGTAAAAACGGATTGGAACATCGTCATTTTGGAAGTCTTCATGCAGCCGATGCCGAAATGGCACTCGAAAATGCGCGCGATGTATATACACGTAGAAATGAAGGCGTGAGCATTTGGGTTGTGGAGTCTAAACACATCACGGCATCAAATCCAGAGCATAATGGCGAATTATTTGAACCTGCAAAAGATAAAGTGTATCGTCATCCAACCTTTTACGAGTTGCCTGACGAAGTGAAATATATGTAGACAAAGAAATTGAGGTTGAAGCTGAAATTGAATTTGAAATATGGAAGAAAATAAATTTAATTTAACAGATCGATTAGAAGATTTTGCGGCAACTATTATTTTATTATATGATAAAAAACCAATGTCTTATGCGGGAGACTATTTAGCCAAACAACTCATTCGTTCTTCATGTTCTTCAGCTTTAAATTATGGAGAAGTGTTGGGTACTGGAACTGATAAGGATAAAATCAATAAATTGAGAATATGTTTAAAGGAATTAAGAGAATCAATGCGAAATTTAAATATTCAAACAAAGGCTAAATTATTTTCTAATGAAGAGTTATCAGCATTGAAAAATGAAAATGATCAACTTATCAGAATTATTGTAACCAGAATTAAAAACATTAATTGAAAAAATTCGATTTCAAATTCGATTTCAAATTCATTTTATTATGAAAAACGAAAACTTATATAAATACATTTTAGGAATCGCTGATAATTCCTTAATTCTTGGACAACGGTTAGGCGAACTTTGTGGTCATGGGCCAAATTTGGAAACCGATATAGCATGCACCAATATATCCTTGGATTTACTGGGACAGGTACGGAGCTATTTTCAATATGCGGCAAAAATTGCAGGTGATGGTAGGTTGGAAGATGATATAGCCATGCTTCGAAAGGAACATGAGTATTTAAATGTGCTATTGGTGGAACAACCCAACACCGATTTTGGTTATATCATGGCGCGTCAATTTTTATTTGATGTCTATCATCTTTTGTTTTTGCAAGAATTACAGAAAAGTAAAGATTTAACTCTTTCGGCCATTGCAACAAAATCGGTTAAGGAAGTCAGTTATCATCAACGTTTTTCTTCAGATTGGATAAAGCGACTTGGTGATGGGACTCAAGAAAGTCAGGAACGCATTCAACAAGCTATTAACGATTTATGGACTTTTACCGATGAATTATTTCATCAAACCGAAGCTGATAAAGCGATGCTTAAAGAAGGCATTGGCGTAGATGTCACAAAGCTTAAAAGTGCATATTATAAAACTGTAAAGGACTTACTTGAGGAAGCGACACTTTCAGTTCCTGAAACTAAATATTTTCAAAATGGTGGAAAACAAGGCATCCATACAGAACACATGGGGTATTTGTTGGCCGATTTGCAATTTATGCAACGTACCTATCCCAATATGGAATGGTAAAAAAAGCTGAAAATGAAATTGAAAAAGAAACAAAAACAAAATAAACCCTATTCAATTTCGAATTCGATTTCAAGTTCAACTTCGAAGTAATTATGACAGTAACAGAACAACATATTGATGAAAGATTAGTGAAGATTCTTGAAAAAGTTTCCGACCCTGAAATTCCAGTGCTTTCAATTATGGATATGGGAGTTGTCCGTTCCGCAGTTATTGAAGATGGAATTGCAAAGGTTAAAATCACGCCTACATATAGTGGCTGTCCAGCTATGGATATGATTGGCGACGATATAAAAAAGGCGTTGGGTGAAGCAGGATATAATTCTAAAATTGAATTGATTTTATCCCCAGCATGGACCACGGATTGGATCACTCCAAAAGGAAGAAAAGCACTAGAGGATTATGGCATTGCAGCTCCATTAAGTGCAGAAGCTGATAAGGACGCCTTATTAGGAAATAAAAAAATCGTGAAGTGTACCAACTGTGGTTCAACAAACACCAGGTTGGTGAGTCAATTTGGCTCTACAGCCTGTAAGGCACAGTTTCAGTGTAATGATTGTCAAGAACCATTTGACTATTTTAAATGTTTAAAATAAACGTCATTCCGAGCAAAGTGAAGGAATCTGTTAAATAGATTGCTTCGGTATTTGTTCTTCAAAATGACAATTAAATAAAGGTATGAGCAGCAGTTCAGTAGAAATAAAGATTAAAAATAACGTAGCGCATATCACGCTTAACCGACCAAATGTGTTTAATAGTTTTAATCGCGAAATGGCATTAAGGCTACAAGACATATTAGATGCTTGCGAAACAAACAACGAAGTTCGGGCTATTATGTTGACGGGAAATGGAAAAGCTTTTTGTGCAGGTCAGGATTTAAGAGAAGTGACATCTCCAGAATTGAATCCGGGATTTAAAAAAATTCTAGAGGAACATTATAATCCAATTATTAGCAGAATACGGAATATTGAAAAACCAATCATAGCGGCGGTCAACGGTGTTGCGGCAGGTGCAGGTGCCAATATTGCGCTGGCTTGTGATGTAGTCGTTGCAAATGAACATGCTAGTTTTATTCAGGCATTTAGCTTGATTGGATTGATTCCCGATAGTGGCGGCACCTTCTTTTTACCGCGATTGATTGGGTTTCAAAAAGCATCCGCCTTGGCGATGTTGGGAGATAAAATTTCAGCTCAAGAAGCTGAACCAATGGGTATGATTTATAAAGTATTTCCTGTAGATACTTTTGAGAACGAAGTTGAAGCTATAGCGTTGAAACTGGCGAATATGCCAACTAGAGCTCTTGGGTTGATCAAGAAAAGTTTAAATCAATCCTTAACTAATAATTTAGAAAATCAATTGGCTTTAGAGTCGAAATACCAAATAGAAGCGGCTGGAACAGATGACTATGCCGAAGGTGTGACCGCTTTTATTGAAAAGAGAAAACCAAATTTTAAAGGCAAATAATTGAATAAAGATACCTTCATAAAAGTTCAAGACCGCATTCGGCCTTATATCCATCGAACGCCTGTGCTGACATCGCAGTTGTTGAATGATTTATCAGGTGCCAATGTGTTTTTTAAGTGCGAAAACTTTCAGAAAATGGGTGCTTTTAAAATGCGAGGCGCCACAAATGCCATTTTGAGTTTGACTAATGAAGAAAGAGAAAAAGGAGTTGTTACTCATTCCTCAGGTAATTTTGCACAAGCCTTATCACTGGCGGCTAGAGGAGTTGGCGTAAAAGCCTACATCGTCATGCCCAAAAATGCACCTCAGGTCAAAAAAAATGCTGTAAAAGACTATAATGGAGAGATCATAGAATCGGATTCCACTCCAAAAGCTCGTGAGGAAATGGCTGAAAAAGTACGATTGAAATTAGGCGCGAAGTTTATCCATCCTTCTAATGATGACCAAGTGATTTATGGCCAAGGAACAGCGGCAATGGAGTTATTGGAAGACCATCCTGAATTGGATTATATATTTGCTCCTGTTGGCGGTGGTGGATTGATTGCGGGAACTGCATTGGCAGCAAAATACTTTTCCAATAAATGTAAAGTTATTGGTGCTGAACCAAAAAACACAGATGATGCCTATCGATCATTACTAAGTGGTAAAATAGAGTTTAATCATGAAGGCAACACTATTGCCGACGGATTGCGTACCTTTTTAGGGGATAGAAATTTTCCTATTATTAAAGAACATGTCGATCGCATTATTTGTGTAGAAGAAGAGGAAATCGTAGAAGCTATGAAACTTATTTGGGAACGCATGAAAATCATTGTTGAACCTTCAAGCGCCGTAGCATTTGCGGCTTTATTAAAGGAAAAAGAAGGTTTTAAAAATAAAAATGTCGGAATCATTATTTCTGGCGGAAATGTAGATGTAACCAATCTACCTTTCTAAATAAATTGAATTTAAACTGTCACCTCGAGCGCAGTCGAGAGGTCACATAGAAAGACAAATATAGATATGAATGTAGGAATCATAGGAAGTGGAACCATGGGAAGCGGAATCGCTCAAGTGGCAGCAACTTCTGGTTGTAAAGTGAAATTATACGACACAAATAATGCAGCTTTAAATAAAGCAAAAGTTGCGTTAGAAAAAATACTGAACAGACTGATTGAAAAAGGACGCATTGATATTACTGAAAAATCACGAATCCAAAACAATGTTTCTTACGTTGATAATTTAAAAGAGTTAAAAGATTCAAATTTGACAATCGAAGCCATCATTGAAAATCTAGATATTAAGAAAAAAGTCTTTTCAGAATTAGAATCTTATGTAGCTGATGATTGCATCATTGCATCCAACACGTCAAGTTTATCCATCGCATCAATAGCTTCTGCGTTGAAACAACCAGAGCGATGTATTGGAATACATTTTTTTAATCCAGCACCTTTAATGCAGTTGGTTGAAGTCATTCCTGCAATTCAAACATCAAAAGAAGTTTTAGATAAGTCTATTAAAACTATTTCAGATTGGAAAAAGGTAGTCGCAATCGCTAAAGATACACCAGGATTTATCGTAAACAGAGTGGCAAGGCCATTTTATGGCGAATCTTTAAGAATTTATGAAGAAGGTATTGCCGATTTTGCAACCATAGATAACAGTATAAAAACTTTGGGAGGTTTCAGAATGGGTCCATTCGAATTGATGGATTTTATTGGAAATGATGTCAATTACACCGTCACCGAAACCGTTTTTACAGCCTTCTATTTCGATCCAAGATACAAACCAGCCTTCACACAAAAACGATTTGCAGAAGCAGGTTATTTAGGTCGAAAATCAGGAAAAGGCTATTATGATTATTCTGAAGGTGCAATAAAACTACAACCAAAGGAAGATAAAGATTTAGCTCAAAAAATATTCGATCGTGTTTTAGTCATGCTCATCAACGAAGCAGCAGACGCATTGTTTTTAAATATCGCTTCAGCTAAAGATATCGATAACGCCATGACCAAAGGTGTCAATTATCCAAAAGGATTGTTGGCTTGGGCAGACGAAAAAGGCATCGATTGGTGTGTAACGAAGATGGACGAATTATACAATGAATATCATGAAGACCGATACCGTTGTAGTCCTTTATTGCGAAAAATGAACAGAGAAAACAAAACATTCTTTTAATGGAGGGTAAAAAAATTCCATATAAAATGTTAGGTCAAGACGCATTTAGCTCTTGGATGGGTATTGAAATTATTGAATGCGAAATAGGCCGTTGCAAAGTAGCTATGACGATTAGAAAGGAAATGCTCAACAGTATGAACAAAGCACATGGTGGCATCAGCTATTCATTAGCCGATACGGCTTTTGGTTTTGCAGCTAATACGCATGGAAAATACGCTGTTTCCATTGAAACGAGCATCAACCATATTGAAGCCTTAAGTGAAGGCGATTATTTGGTTGCAGAATCGGTCATCGAAAAAGTAAATAATAAATTAGGCTTTAATATTATTGAAGTCAAACGTGGTGATGAACTTGTAGCCTTATTTAAAGGCGTGGTTTATCGTACACAAAAACAGTGGGAAGAATAAAAACAAAAACTTCAACATTTGAAGTATTATAAGATTATTAATTTGAAAAAGAAGTTTTCAATTTTCGACTTCAATTTCAATTTCAATTTCAAACGATGGAAGCATATATCATAGACGGCATTAGAACTCCAATAGGAAGTTACCAAGGCACATTATCAGCTGTTCGAACAGACGATTTAGCAGCTTTGGTCATTGAAGCAATAGTCAAGCGAAACCCAAACATACCAAAGGAAGCTTACGACGATGTTATTTTAGGTTGTGCCAATCAAGCAGGAGAAGACAACCGAAATGTGGCAAGAATGGCATCGCTTTTAGCAGGTTTGCCATTTACAGTTCCGGGAGAAACGGTCAACCGTTTGTGTAGTTCAGGATTATCGGCAATTATACATGCCAATCGTGCCATAAAAGCTGGTGATGGCGATGTGTTTATTGCTGGAGGAGTGGAGCATATGACACGCGGACCTTACGTAGTTGCCAAACCATCAAGTGCTTTTGGAACAGATGCCAAAATGTACGATTCAAGTTTTGGATGGCGTTTTATCAATCCGAAAATGCAAAAACTATATGGAACAGATGGTATGGGAAATACGGCTGAAAATCTTGTCGAGAAGTATAATATCTCAAGAGAAGACCAAGATCAATTTGCCTATTGGAGCCAAATGAAAGCCGCCAAAGCACAAGAAAATGGTCGATTAGCAAAAGAAATTGTAACCGTCGAAATTCCACAACGAAAAAAAGACCCAATAAAATTTTCTAAAGATGAGTTTGTAAAACCAAATACATCAATGGAAGTATTGGCAAAATTACGAGGCGCCTTCAAAGCAGAAGGAGGAAGTGTGACTGCTGGAAATTCTTCAGGCTTAAATGATGGGGCAGCAGCTACAATTATTGCATCAGAAGAAGCAGTCAAAAAATACAATCTACAACCATTAGCTCGAATCGTAAGTTCGGCAGTGGTTGGAGTAGAACCAAGAATTATGGGAATCGGTCCAGTGGAAGCTTCAAACAAAGCATTGGCAAAAGCAGGTTTAACAATGGATGATATGGACGTTATCGAACTCAACGAAGCCTTCGCAGCACAAGCCTTGGCATGCACCAGAGCCTGGGGATTAAAAGATGACGATCCAAGATTAAACCCAAATGGAGGAGCCATTGCCATTGGTCATCCGTTAGGAGTTACAGGCGCAAGAACCACCTATTCTGCTGCTTTAGAGTTGAAAGAACAAAAGAAACGATATGCTCTAGTTACCATGTGTATCGGTGTTGGACAAGGCTATGCAGCAATTATTGAACGAATTCCTGCGTAGGCAGGAATCTCATAAATTGAATACTAATTTTCAATTGACGTTGAATTAAAAAGACACCCACTTTTGTGGGCATTAAGATGGAAAAAACACAAAATTACGTCACGGGACAATGGATAGAAGGTAAAGGGAAAGGAATTCCTATGTACGACGCCATTACTGGAGAAGTCGTAGCCCTTTCCGATACAGAAGGTTTGGATTTTGCTGAAATTCTTCACTACGGAAGAACCAAAGGCGGTGAAGTCCTTCGTAAAATGACTTTTCAAGAGCGAGGCAACATGTTAAAGAGTTTGGCCTTATATCTTACCAAAAGGAAAGAAGCTTTTTATGAATTAAGTTACAGAACAGGAGCCACCAAAGTCGATAGCTGGATAGATATTGAAGGCGGCTTTGGAAACTTGTTTGCGAATGCGTCTTTACGAAAATTATTCCCTAATCAATCCTATCATGTAGAAGGCGATCCTGTCGATTTGTCCCGTGGGGGACGCTTTATGGCGCATCATATTATGGTGCCGAAACGAGGTGTCGCTATTCATATTAACGCTTTTAATTTTCCAGTTTGGGGCATGTTAGAAAAATGTGCTGCCAATTGGATGGCTGGCGTTCCAGCGGTTGTGAAACCAGCAACCAATACCTCCTTTTTAACGGAAGCTGTAGTACGAGAAATCATAGCTTCAAAAATTTTACCAGAAGGCGCTTTGCAATTGATCACTGGTTCAGCAAGAACTATTTTAGATACGGTAGAATCTCAAGATGTGGTGACTTTTACAGGTTCTGCAACAACAGGACGACTTTTAAAATCCCATAAACGCATCATAGAAGAGTCTGTACCATTTAATATGGAAGCCGATTCGTTAAATGCATCAGTTTTAGGGGAAGATGCCATTCCAGGCACACCAGAATTTGACCTATTTATTAAGGAAGTTAGAAACGAAATGACCGTAAAATGCGGACAAAAGTGTACTGCAATCCGAAGAATTATCGTGCCTCAAAATTTAGTTGAAGATGTTCAAATTGCATTAGGAAAAGCCTTGGACAAAGTCACCATTGGCGATCCACGCCTTAAAGAAGTGCGAATGGGTGCGTTGGTTAGTAAAGACCAAGTAACAGAAGTCAGAGACCGAGTTCAAGAACTAGCCAAAACGGCTAGTATTGTTTATGGCGATTTAGATAAAATTGAAACTATTGGAGCAGACGCCAAAAAAGGCGCTTTTTTAAGTCCGATTTTACTTCGTGAAGACCATCCGTTTAAAAATCTGTCTGCGCATGAAACAGAAGCTTTTGGTCCAGTTAGTACCATCATGCCTTATAAAAATTTGGATGAAGCGATTACTTTGGCTCAAATGGGTAAAGGTTCTTTGGTGTCATCCATTGCAACTAACGATGATAAAATTGCCAAAGACTATGTAGTAAATGCGGCGTCGCATCATGGACGAATTTTAGTGATTAATCGCGATATGGCCAAAGAAAGTACAGGTCATGGTTCGCCATTGCCCAATTTAGTTCATGGTGGACCAGGACGTGCTGGAGGAGGCGAAGAAATGGGCGGCATGCGTGGTATTAAACATTATTTACAACGCACTGCCATTCAAGGCTCACCAACGACTTTGACTGAAATTACAGGTATTTATCAAGCCAATGCAAAATACAAGGAAGCTGAACAGCATCCCTTCAAATACCATTGGGAAGATATCCAACCAGGCATGTCACTCAAAACACATAAGCGAACTTTGACAGATACCGATATCATCAATTTTGCTAATGTCACTTGGGATCATTTTTATGCACATACCGATATTACTTCTTTAGATGGTAGTATTTTCGAAAAGCGAACTGCTCATGGGTATTTCATTATTTCTGCGGCAGCGGGATTATTCGTGTATCCAAATAAAGGTCCTGTGGCAGCAAATTATGGATTAGAAGATTGTCGTTTTCTTCGACCTTTATACCATAACGACACGATTTATGTACGTTTAACCTGTAAGCAAAAAGTAGATAGAGATGTCGCTTCCGCAGAACATCCAAGCGGTATCGTCAAATGGTTTGTTGAGATATTTGATGCAGAAGATGAGTTGGTAGCAGTCGCAACAATTTTGACCATGGTTCAAAAGAAACAAGAGACTTTTGTGGAGATGACTGATGAAAAAATCGATGAATGTCTTTCAAAATTAGTAGCTGATACTAAACCAAAATGGGGCATTATGACGCCACAACACATGGTGGAACATTTGGAATATACCTATAGAATTGCTTCAGGTGAGATTCAGGATTTTGAAGTAGCTACACCAGAAAAGATTTTGGAGAAAGTGCATCATTCCTTATACAATTATGATAAATTTCCTCGTAACTCAAAATTTCCATTGCTAGAAAAAGATACTTTGGATACATTAAAATATCAAGATTTAGCGACAGCTATTTTAAAGTTTAAAGAAGCCAGAGAGAATTATAAAACCTATTTCAAGGAAAATCCAGAAGCAAAATTGAAGAATCTGGTCTTTGGAGAATTAAACAGGTATGAATCGTATCTGTTAGAACGAAAACACTTGAATCATCATTTCGAGCAATTCGGATTGTTATAGAAAGTCAATGCGCACTTGTTGCGCATTCGCTTGAATGGAAGGATAAATTATAGTTACATCAACTTATGTCCAGAAAATATTACACCTACATTCTTACTCATGAAAGGGACCATATTTTTTATGTAGGAGTAACAAATAACATTGAACGAAGAATGAGTGAACACAAAGCAGCAACTTATGCCACACATGTAGGACATTATAATATTAAGAAATTGGTTTATTTTGAGGGACATTCAGATGTCAGAATTGCAATCAGGAGAGAAAAAACAATTAAAAAGTGGAAAAGAGAATGGAAAATAAATATCATTACCGAAATGAATCCAGATTGGTTGGATTTGAGTGAAGACTGGGATCTATCAAAGTATATTAAGAAAGAAATTGAACCTAAAGTGCAATTAACACGTAACGATAATTTGAAATAATAAAAAGCGAAAGCGCAACAAGTGCGCATTGACATAATAAGAAATATGGAACCATACGTAAAACAAACTACAAAAAACGGAATAGGATATATTGAATTTTTTCATCCTGCACATAACTCATTACCTGGAAATCTTTTATCTGAATTAACGAGGGCAATCACTAATGCAGGTGAAAATGACAGTATCAAAGTCATTGTACTCCAAAGTGGAGGCGATAGAACCTTTTGTGCTGGCGCAAGTTTTGAAGAACTCGTAGCCATCCAAAATGAAGAGGCTGGAAAAGAATTTTTCTCCGGATTTGCAAACGTCATCAACGCGATGCGCAAATGTCCAAAATTCATTATTGGACGTGTTCAAGGTAAAACCGTTGGTGGAGGCGTTGGATTGGCATCTGCAACCGATTATTGTATGGCAACCAAATACGCCGAAATTAAGTTAAGCGAACTTAATGTTGGCATTGGTCCGTTTGTGGTTGGTCCAGCTGTCCAACGAAAAATAGGATTGAGTGCCATGTCACAAATTGCTATGGATGCCAATAATTTTTATTCTACTGAATGGGCACAACAAAAAGGATTGTACACCAAAGTTTTTGATTCAGTAGAACACTTGGACGAGTCAGTAAAAACCTTTGCAGAAGGTTTGTGCACATACAATCCAAAAGCGATGACTGAAATGAAAACTATGTTTTGGCGAGGTACTGAAGATTGGGATCAATTATTGATTCAACGCGCTAAAATTAGTGGGCGTTTGGTGTTGAGTGAGTTTACAAAAGAAACATTAATAAAATATAGATGATTTACGCATTCCAAGGTTACATTCCAGTGGTTCATGAAAGTAGTTTCGTGCACCCTTTGGCAGCGGTTACAGGTAATGTTATCATTGGCAAAAACTGTTATGTTGGTCCAGGAGCCGCAATCCGTGGCGATTGGGGACAAATCATTTTGGAAGATGGAGTAAACGTTCAAGAAAACTGTACAATTCATATGTTTCCTGGCAAATCAATTACACTCAAAGAAAGTGCCCATGTTGGTCATGGAGCGATTATTCATGGCGCAAATTTAGGCAGAAATTGTTTGATTGGAATGAATTCGGTTATTATGGACGATGCCGAAATTGGGGATGAATCTATAGTTGGAGCGATGTCCTTTGTGAAAGCTGAAACCATCATTCCAAATCGGAGTTTGGTCGTTGGCAATCCAGCAAAAGTGATTAGAAAAGTGAGCGATGAGATGATAACTTGGAAAACGAAAGGAACGCAGTTATATCAGCAATTACCAGCTGATTGTCACAAAAGTTTAAAAGAAGTAGAGGCACTTCGAGAAGTGCCTGAAAATATGAAAATGCAAGAAGATGTTTATAAAACACTTCGTGATTTTATGAAGAATTAATTTATGGAATTTGAATTTAAAATGCCCAAAATGGGAGAGTCCATTACCGAAGCTACCATCATCAACTGGTTGATTAAAGAAGGTGAGAGCTTTGAAGAAGGCGATATTA
Organism: Flavobacteriaceae bacterium LMO-SS05; assembly: GCA_051814705.1. Taxonomy (GTDB): domain Bacteria; phylum Bacteroidota; class Bacteroidia; order Flavobacteriales; family Flavobacteriaceae; genus Geojedonia. The sequence goes on along the minus strand of JBPWQW010000001.1, from coordinate 37,371 downwards.
TTTTGGAAGTAGCTACCGATAAAGTGGATAATGAAGTCCCAGCACCAGCATCTGGAACAATGATAAAAACGATGTTTCAGGCAAATGATGTTGTTCCTGTTGGAGAAGTCATTGCAATTTTGGAAGTTTCGGAAGAATCGAAATCATCTAAAAAAGAAACTGACTCTTCGAGTGTAGTCGAGTCACCTTCTCAAGATAAAAAATCATCTGAACCAGCAATCTTTAATCAAATTTTAAGCAAGAAGTTTTTTAAAGGTAATATTTCAAAAACAGAAAGTAAACATACAGAATTGCCAACTGCTAAACAAAAAAATGATACGTTTTACACGCCATTAATAAAAAGTATAGCAAAGGAGCATCATATCAGTTTTGAGGAATTAGCTCGAATTCCTGCTTTTGGAAACAATGGACGTTTACGGAAAAGTGATTTATATAAATATATCGAAGCTGGAAGACCATATAAATTTGTTCAACCAAATGCTTTGCATGACCCAACAGCCTATAGAATTCCTCAATTGACTTTCGATAAAGGCAAGGGCAAAATCATCGAAATGGACCGCATGCGCCAAATGATTGCCGACCGCATGGTATATTCCAAACATACGTCGCCTCATGTCACAGCTTATGTGGAAGCCGATATGACCAATATGGTCAATTGGCGAAATTCAAACAAAGCAGCATTTCAAAAAAAACATAACGAACGCTTGACCTTTACGCCATTATTTGTAGAAGCAGTTGCGAAAGCTGTCAAAGATTTTCCAAATATTAATGCTTCGGTTGATGGGAATACAATTATCGTCAAAGAAGCTATCAATATTGGGATGGCAACCGCTTTACCAAGTGGGAATTTAATTGTTCCTGTAGTGAAAAACGCAGACACTAAAGATTTAAAACAACTTGCTGCAAATGTTAACGAATTAGCCAGCAAAGCCCGAGAAAATAAATTGGCTGGCGACGATATTAAAGGCAGCACCTTCACCATTTCCAATGTTGGAACTTTTGGTAGTCTTATGGGGACACCCATCATCAATCAACCCGAAGTCGCCATATTGGCTTTCGGTATTATTAAAAAGCGTCCCGAAGTTATAGAAACCGAGAAAGGTGACGAAATTGCCATTAGGAGCATGATGTATTTATCCTTGTCTTTTGACCATCGTGTAGTTGATGGTTTTTTGGGAGGAAGTTTTTTGCGTCGTGTTGCCGATTATTTAGAACAATTTAATATCAATAGAAAAGTATAAAAAAGTTAAAAATTTTTTCTGAAGCATCAGAAAAGGAAAAGAATTATGAAGAACACTATTAAAATTTCAAAAATTGAAAAGTCTAGAGTATCAAGTCTAGATTTTAACAACATTCCGTTAGGAAGAACTTTTACGGACCATATGTTTATTTGTGATTATGAAAATGGGGAATGGACAAATCCTAGAATTGAACCCTTGCAATTAATACCTACACATCCTGCCGCAATGGCTTTGCATTACGGACAAGCTATTTTTGAAGGGATGAAATCTACCTTGGATATCCATGGGAATCCTACCTTGTTCACTCCAGAAAAAAATGCACACCGTTTAAACGTTAGTGCCAATCGTGTTGGAATGCCAAACTTCCCTGAAGATCTGTTTGTGGAAGGGCTAAAACAATTGGTGGGTTTGGAACACCATTGGATTCCGCCTCAAACGGGAAGTGCCTTATATTTGCGCCCCTTTATGTATGCCGACGAACCCTTTATCGGGATGCGTGCAGCAACGCATTTTAAATTCATTATCATTGCGTCACCATCGGCACCTTTATTCACTAAACGTATACGATTATACGCTGAAACTAAATTTATTCGCGCTGCCAAAGGAGGCACAGGTGAAGCCAAAGTGGCGGGTAATTATGCAGCAGCTATCCATCCAACCGAGTTGGCAAAATCAAATGGATATGATCAAATTTTATGGTTGGACGCCCATGAATTTAAATATATTCAGGAAGTTGGAACCATGAATATTTTCTTTAAAATCAATGACGAATTCATTACTCCCAATTTAGATGGCTGTATTTTAAATGGCATTAGCCGTATTAGTACCATAGATTTATTGCGTCATAAAGGGTTTAAAGTAACGGAACGACCTATTTCGATAGATGAAATTTTGGAAGCTTCTAAAAATGGATCACTTCAAGAAGGATTTGGGACTGGAACTGCTGTAGGTGTGGCCATGATTGGAGAAATTGGCTATAAAAATGAAATAATTCACTTTCCAGATAGCAACCCAAGTGGCCAAATGGTGTTGGATACGGTTAATGGCGTCCGTTCTGGAACTATGAAAGATGAATTAGGATGGATGGTAACCGTCGATAAAATATAGTAGATGAATAAAGCACTCCTAAAAAAAGCATTTTCACACCTTTGTACGGCCAAGGCCATGACTGAATTGTATGAGGACAATTTTAAATTGGTTTCAAAATATGTTCATGCCACATCCAGAGGTCATGAAGCCATACAAATTGCAGTAGGCATGCAGTTATTGCCTCAAGATTATGCATTCCCTTACTATCGTGATGATGCCATGTTATTGTCTTTTGGGTTAAAACCTTATGATCTCATGCTGCAATTATTGGCTAAAAAAGAGGATCCCTTTTCTGCAGGGCGTGCTTATTATTGCCATCCTAGTTTAAAGGATGCCGATAAGCCTAAAATACCACATCAGTCCTCAGCAACTGGCATGCAGGCTATTCCCGCAACGGGTGTTGCCATGGGCATGCAGTATCTCGAAAAACAAGGAATGAAGAATATCATTCTAAACGCAAATGAAACATATCAAGAAAAACCTATCACCGTTTGTAGTTTTGGCGACGCCTCCATCACAGAAGGTGAAGTAGCAGAGGCTTTTCAAATGGCAGCCTTAAAACAACTGCCCATTTTATACTTGGTTCAAGATAATGAATGGGATATTTCAGCGAATGTCACTGAAACTCGAGCACAAAATGCATTTGAATATGCCAAAGGATTTAAAGGCTTAGAGGCTATATCTATTGATGGAGCAAATTTTATTGAAAGTTATCAAGCCATAGAAAAGGTCATCAAAACTATTAGGAATGAACGTCGGCCATTTTTGGTTCATGCCAAAGTGCCGTTATTAAATCATCACACTTCTGGTGTTCGTATGGAATGGTATCGTGATGATTTGGAAGAAGCAAAATCACGTGACCCGTATCCAGTTTTGAAACGCCAATTGATTGAAAATGGATTGACGGCAAAAGACATTGAAACTCTAGAACGTTCGGCAAAAGCTCAAGTAAAATCGGATTTTAAAAAAGCGTTACAAGCTGAAGATCCAAAACCCGAAGATTTGTTTACTCATGATTTTGCTCCAACTCCAATAACTGAAGAAGTTGGAGAGCGTACACCAAAAGGGGCAGAAAAAGTAGTGATGGTCGATTGTGCTTTATTTGCTGTGGAAGAATTGATGAAAAAACATAAAGAATGTTTGTTTTATGGACAAGATGTAGGGGGTAGACTCGGCGGTGTATTTAGAGAAGCTGCAACTTTGGCTCAAAAATTTGGTGACGACCGAGTATTTAATACCCCAATACAGGAAGCTTTTATTGTGGGCTCAACCGTTGGGATGAGTGCCGTGGGCTTAAAACCCATTGTTGAGGTTCAATTTGCCGATTATATTTGGCCGGGTCTTAATCAGTTATTTACCGAAGTGAGTAGAAGTTGTTATTTGTCAAACGGAAAATGGCCAGTGAGCATGGTGTTACGTGTCCCAATAGGAGCCTATGGAAGCGGTGGGCCTTATCATTCGTCATCTGTTGAGAGCGTCGTAACCAATATTAGGGGCATTAAAGTGGCCTATCCAAGTAATGGTGCAGACTTAAAAGGGCTTTTAAAAGCAGCTTATTATGATCCCAATCCCGTTGTGATTTTTGAACACAAAGGGTTGTATTGGAGTAAGGTAAAAGGAACTAAAGGAGCAACATCTGTTGAACCTGCTGAAGATTATAGGTTACCTTTGGGTAAAGCTTGGGTGTTACAGGAAATCTGGAAACAAGAAGATGTTGAGACCTTGACCGTTGTTACTTACGGCATGGGTGTACATTGGGCCTATAATGCCACCATGAATATGAAAGATCAGGTCGAGATCATCGATTTACGCACCTTATTTCCGTTGGATGAAGACACGATCATGAAATCGGTCAAAAAAACAGGGAAATGTTTGGTGGTGACTGAAGAGCCTTCAAATAATAGTTTTGCTATGGCACTGGCTGGAAAGATCCAAGAACACTGCTTTCAATATTTAGATGCACCGGTGATGACCATTGGTAGTGAAAACATGCCAGCTGTACCATTGAACAGCACTTTGGAAGAAACGATGATTCCTTCAGTAGAGAAAGTGAAACGTAAAATAGACCAATTATTAGCATATTAATTTTTTTTCTACCCTAGATATTAATGTTTATTTTTAGGAACTATGAGTTCCATTGTTAAATTCTTAAACAGCGAGATTTACTATCTACAATCCAATCATGAAAAATGGAGATTCGTTGCCTTCGTAACTCTATTTGTTTTCTTTTTTTTACTGATTTTTCAGCCTTTTGGAGTTAACAACTTTGATCCACAAAATTCCATTGGTCTCGTTTTTTTTATTGCGATGTTTGGTTTTGGAATACTTCAAGGCATCGTATTGGCATTTTGTGAATTTATCTTGATTCCTATAATGTTTACAACTTCAACTGTTTTTAGGTTGAGCATTAGAATTGTTGTAGAGTTGATTTTATTGTCGGTTTTCACCTTTTTATATTATAACATTTTAGGGAATTTCCATGATTGGAAGCTGAGCAGTTACTTTGAGTTCTTGTTTAATATTTCGGTAATGGCTATTATCCCTTTTTCGATAGCTCTGCTATTTTCAAATTATCAGCATACCAAAAGGATCGTAAAATTATTGGAGCTGCAACCCAAATTTGAACTGACTGACACTTATGTCAATTTACAATCCAATAATGGTAAGGAGCATATAACGTTAAGGCTATCAAACCTGCGTTATATTGAAGCCATGGACAATTATGTGTTAGTGTACCATTTGGATAAAGATATTTTAAAAAAGCAAATATTAAGGACCACCATGAAGGATATAGAAAATGGATTGAAAAACCAAGCCATAATACGTTGCCATCGCTCATATATTGTGAATATGAATGTAGTTGAAAAAGTAATAAAATCGAGCCATCAAATGGAATTGTACCTTCCTAATGTTCCCTCGCCTATACCAGTTTCAAGGTCTTTTTTCTCTGAAATGGAAACTTTATTGGACACTCGCCACACCTAGCGCATTTTCGCCACAAACCCTGTAACAGCATTGGTGCTGTTATAGTCATGATGATGTAATTTAATACTAACAAAAAATTTAATCATTATGAAAACACCTATTGCAGTACGCCCAAACAATGTTTTATTTAATTTTTTTATGATTCTTACGGGCATAACATTTATGCTTGTCTGGTTACCCTTATTGCGCTGTCTATTTGACGGTAGCACCTATAGTTGGGGCCAAACTTATTTTGGATTTAACCTGTACAGTGCTGGAGTACAAGCCGATTATTTTATGCTATTTCCTTTTTTAATATTGTTTATCTTATTGTATTATTCATTTTATTGGGTAAAGAACAGAACTATTTTCTACGTCTTATTGGTACTATGGTGGATTCATAGCCTTGGCAACTTCATTTACGACATTATTAAAAATGGTGATACTGGTTTTGAAGGAGATACTTTAGACGTGCATATCTCAATTTCAATGATTGTCATACCGTTGTCAATTATTATGCTGTTACTAATGGTAGCAGTAATAAGAAAAGATAGAAAACTTACCGAAGTTAATATCCCATGGAATAAGAAAAATAATTTAAAAGCAATTCTGATTTTAGGAGTAATTCCAATACAGGCTATTTTATATGCTACGGGAGAAGCTCATGCGCTTACGGATGAAATTAGTGTAATTATTACCATACTTCAATCGTTTTTAATTCCGATTATTTTCTTTCCCTCTAAGCAAAAATTAATTAATTAAGACAGCTAATATAAAAAGGGAGTGGTTAATTAACCACTCCCTTTTTAATCCAATTTAACGCAAGCTAAATTGGTACTATAAACCTATAAATGAAATTATATTGTTTAATCGTTTAAAGTATAGGATACTGTAATTTTAGCATTCAGTAATTTTGAAATTGGGCAATTCTGCTCAGCATTTTTCACCAATTTGGCAAATTCGTCATCGCTAATGCCATCTACAGTGGCTTTCAAAGTTAAATGAGAACTAGTTATACTGCCATTATCCAAAGTGATTTCGCAATCGGTGATCAAATCCTTAGGTGTAAAATTAGCGCCTTGTAAATTAAAGGCTAATTGCATAGCAAAACAGCCTGCATGTGCCGCAGCAACCAATTCTTCGGGATTTGTTCCAATGCCTTGTTCAAATCGGGATGAAAAGGAGTATTGTGTTTTATTTAAAATCGTACTTTGAGTGGTTAAGTGTCCTTTGCCATCTTTTCCATTTCCTTGCCAGTGTGCTTTTGATGTTCTTTTCATGAGTTTAATTTAATTTAATTGTTTCTAATGGAATAGCCGTAATAAATTGGCTTTTTGTCTTTTCAAAGATACGATTTGCTCTTTATAAAAGATAAAAAATTCAGGTTAATCCCAAGCTTTACTTACAGTGAATATTCAGAAAGTGGTTTTATAAACTTCTCTGGATCTGCGGCTAAATAATAGCGTGGGTCGTTCACAGTCTCGACAATTACTTCCTTGAATTTTGGACTTGCCTTATACATCAATTGTTTGCAGTCTGAGCTCAAATGTTTTAATTTGATGGTTTTTCCTTCGGCTTCATATTTGATTACCAAATTAAAGACAGCTTCTAAAGCGGAATGATCGCTAATCCTTGATTCTACAAAATCAATCTCTACATGTTGTGGATCGTTTTTAACATCGAACTTGGCATTAAAATTTTGAATGGAACCGAAGAATAATGGTCCCCAAATTTCATAGGTTTTGGTACCGTCGGGCTGGATGCGTTTACGAGCTCTAATCATAATGGCATTTTTCCAGGCAAATACTAAAGCCGAAATAATAACACCTGCAATTACAGCAACTGCTAGATCTTTCCAAACGGTAATGGTTGAAACGGCGATTAGCACAATGGCGTCAGATAAGGGTATTTTTCTAATAATTCTGAAGCTACTCCAAGCAAAGGTGCCAATAACCACCATAAACATCACGCCAACCAGTGCTGCAATAGGTATTTGTTCAATTAAAGGGGCACCAAATAACACAAAGCAAAGTAAAGCAATGGCGGCTACCGCTCCAGACAAACGACCTCGACCGCCAGAGTCCACATTAATAATAGATTGTCCGATCATAGCGCAGCCACCCATGCCTCCAAAAAGGCCATTTAGGAGGTTGGCTCCACCTTGAGCCACACATTCGCGATTACCACTACCTCTTGTTTCCGTAATTTCATCGACCAAGTTTAAGGTCATTAACGATTCAATAAGTCCAACAGCGGCAAGGATGAAGGCTGTTGAAAAGATTAAATCCCAATGGCCTTGGAGTGTATCAAATAATCCAAAAATTTGTGCTTGAAATGTTGGTAAACCACCTTGAAGCCCTTCACCTCCTCCATCACTAATAAATGATCCCACTGTACTCACATCAATACCTCCAAAAATGGTAATACAGGCTACAACTATAATTGCCAATAATGCTGCAGGAATTTTTTTAGTGAGTTTTGGTAATCCATACATGATTAACATGGTTAAGGCTACAAAACCTAACATGGTCCAAAGTGCTGTACCGGTCATAAATTGGGATTCACCGTTTACGGTTTCCTTAAACAATCCTAGTTGAGAAAGAAATATAACAATAGCTAAACCATTCACAAATCCCATCATTACGGGATGAGGAATGAGTCGAACAAATTTTCCGAGTTTGAATAATCCTGCTGATATTTGAATCGCACCTACAAACAAAAGTGTAATGAACAACCACTGTAAGCCTAGGTTTTCGACTGGTGTTTCTAAAGTTAATCCAATTTCATTTCCTTTTTGAATCAAATGGACCATCACTACAGCCATGGCACCGGTGGCACCAGAAATCATACCAGGTCTACCACCAAAAAGGGAAGTTACGATACCCATCATAAAAGCACCATAAAGCCCAACAAGGGGATCAACACCTGCAACAAAAGAAAAGGCGACTGCTTCAGGAACTAAAGCTAAAGCGACAGTTAATCCCGATAGGATATCGTTTTTTGGGTTTTGAGTAAAGTTTGTTCTAGTTTTTTGCCCTAGTATCATAATAGTCTTCTTAAAAGTCGGCAAAGATAGGTTTTTAGAAATAAATAAATATGTTCAGATTTTGGGATGTTATTAGCTTAAATTCAATTTGAATATTTAATACATTTGAGGTTAAAAAATTGGTATATATGAAAGGGCTTTATACAATTATTTTATTGGTGATGTCTAATATTTTTATGACTTTGGCTTGGTATGGGCATTTAAAGTTTGCTGAATGGAAATGGTTTAGTAAACTGGGGCTGATAACGATTATTTTTATTAGTTGGGGTATCGCTCTATTTGAATACTTTTTTCAGGTACCTGCAAATAAAATTGGATTTAAAGGGAATGGTGGCCCATTTTCATTAGTTGAGCTGAAAGTGCTTCAAGAGATTATCACTTTAATGGTGTTTGTTGTTTTTACATGGATTGCATTCAAAAATGAAACTCTAAAATGGAACCATGGAGTGGGTTTTTTATGTTTGGTGCTAGCCGTCTATTTTGTGTTTAAGAAATAAAAAAGCGACTCAATTTTGAGTCGCTTTTGACAAATTTTATTTGACCATTCCTGGTGGATATTTCTCCAGAATTTTATTTACAAATTCTTTGATGCGTTCTTCCTTTTTATCCATATTTTGAAGGAGGTAACCTGTACCTTGACCTTGCCATACCAGTTCTTTCTTTTTGGCATCGATGAGGTCTATATACAGTACGCCTTCGGTTGTGCGTGTAACCGAATTGTAATTGTTCCAATACCAAGGATACCAGCCCCAACCATAACCGTAAGGTCCATAGCCGCTATTATACACATTTACTTTTTCTCGTGATTTTGTAAAAATGCTGACCAACATATCAGGATTTTCAGATTTTGTAAACCCTTTTGCAGTAAGTTCAGCTTCAATGGCTCTTAAAATACGACGTTTGTCGAGGTCGCTAATTTCGGCTTTATCAATTCCAGTTTTAAAAAACGCAAAGGTTTTATAGTCCTTAAAATTTGCATTTTTATCATAATCGGATGCAACCCTTACAGAGCTACACGATGTTACTACTAAAAAGAGTAGTATTACAGGTAAAATTTTGAGTACGTTTTGATTCACAACACCTCTCATGTTAAAGTGTTGGCGAATAGGATTTAAATGTTTCATTTTGCAATTTTTTTATAAATGGTTATAACGAGTTTAATAAATCTTCATCAACAATATTTGGAAGTGTTACCTCTAGATTTGGTTCTACCGCCATGGCGCGTTTTATGGCAAAAACCGCTCCTTCATTTCTCGCCCAACTGCGTCTGGTTAAACCATTGTTGACATCCCAAAATAACATTGATTTTAAGCGTCTTTCAGTATCCTTTGTACCATCAAGAACCATACCAAATCCACCATTAATCACTTCGCCCCAACCTACGCCACCGCCGTTGTGTATACTCACCCAAGTGGCGCCTCTAAAACTATCTCCAATCACATTTTGAATAGCCATATCGGCTGTGAATTTGGAGCCATCGTAAATATTACTAGTTTCACGGTAAGGTGAATCGGTTCCTGATACATCGTGATGGTCGCGACCCAAAACCACATAGCCAATCTCTCCTTTTGCAATAGCATCATTAAAGGCTTTGGCAATTTTCATCCGTCCTTCGGCATCAGCATACAGAATTCTGGCTTGTGAACCCACAACCAGTTTATTCGCTTGAGCTCCCTTGATCCAATGGATGTTATCGGTCATCTGCTGTTGAATTTCTTCAGGGGAATTGGTCTTGATGTCTTCTAAAACTTTACAGGCTATGTCATCGGTTTTTTGCAAATCTTCTGGTTTTCCAGATGTACAGACCCAACGAAATGGACCAAAACCATAATCAAAGCACATGGGCCCCATGATATCTTGAACATAACTTGGATATTTAAAATCTATGCCATTTTCAGCCATAATATGAGCACCAGCTCTTGAAGCTTCCAATAAAAACGCATTGCCATAATCAAAAAAATAGGTGCCTTTGGCCGTATGTTTGTTAATGGCATCGGCATGACGCCGAAGTGTTTCCTGTACCTTTTCTTTAAAAAGTTTGGGACGATTGGCCATCATCTCATTAGAAGCTTCAAAAGACATTCCAACAGGATAATACCCTCCAGACCAAGGATTATGAAGCGATGTTTGATCACTTCCTAATTCAATATGGAGCTGTTCTTTATCAAATTTTTCCCAAACATCAACCACATTGCCCAAATAGGCTATGGATACGGTTTCTTTATCGCTTTTTGCTTTGTTAACACGAGAGACCAATGCATCTAAATCGGTTATAATTTCATCAATCCAACCTTGTTCATGTCTAATCTTTGTGATTTTAGGGTTCACTTCAGCACATACAGTAATACATCCAGCAATGGTTCCTGCCTTGGGTTGTGCACCAGACATGCCACCTAATCCGGAAGTCACAAAAAGATGGCCTTGAGGAGATTTTTTAATTTTTCTGAAACCATTTAATACCGTAATGGTTGTGCCGTGAACGATACCTTGTGAGCCAATGTACATATAACTTCCAGCGGTCATTTGACCAAATTGGGTAACACCAAGGGCATTGTATTTCTCCCAATCATCTGGTTTGGAATAATTGGGTATCATCATTCCATTAGTAATCACAGCTCTTGGGGCGTCTTTGTGACTAGGAAATAACCCCATAGGATGGCCAGAGTACATGACAAGGGTTTGTTCGTCATTCATTTCGGCAAGATATTTCATGGTCAATCGGTACTGAGCCCAATTTTGAAATACGGCTCCGTTGCCTCCATAAGTTATGAGTTCGTGTGGGTGCTGTGCCACTGCATAATCTAAATTATTTTGAATCATCAACATGATGGCGGCGGCCTGTTTGGATTTTGCAGGGTACTCATCAATGGGTCGGGCATACATTTTGTAATCTGGACGCAAACGGTACATGTAAATTCGTCCATAAGTCTCTAATTCATGTCTAAATTCAGGCAGTAATTCGGCGTGATGATTTTTGTTGAAGTAGCGCAAAGCGTTACGTAAGGCCAATTTTTTTTCTTCGGCAGATAATATGTCTTTTCGCTTTGGGGCGTGGTTTATTGAAGGATCGTAAGGTTTTGTATTAGGTAAATTATTTGGTATTCCTTCTAAAACTTGTTCTTGAAATGTTATTTGAGCTATTTCCATTATTTTTTTTTGTTATAACCGTAAGGGCAATGTCTGCAATTGCTTTCACAACAATACCCTCGTTTTAAGTGATACTGCTCTGTAAAACATCTGTAGCCTTCGGGTGTTAAATAATAATCGCCTTCTTCTATGGGGACAAAATTCTTCATATAAAACAAAGATAGGCAAATTGGAAAAATCACTTGTATTTTAAATAGAGTTCATTATGACAATTTTAAATATCTTCGCGGTTATGAATTTTAAGCCAGAACCTTCAGTAAATCAACTTCTATATTTAGATCCTAAATTTAATATTAGGCTTTATATAAAAAGAGAGGACCAAATTCATCCCGTGATTTCAGGTAATAAATACAGAAAACTGAAATACAATTTAGAGGAAGCTGAAAAATTAAATTTTAAAACTTTGTTGACCTTTGGAGGAGCCTATTCTAATCATATCGCTGCAGTGGCTTCAGCAGGAAAGGAATTTGGTTTTAAAACCATTGGCATCATAAGAGGTGAAGAACTTATTGATAAAATTGAAACCAACCCAACACTTAAATTTACCCAAAATTGTGGAATGCGTTTAAAATTTGTGTCTCGGGAAGTTTACAGAAACAAAACTTCTGAAAAATTTAATGAAGCACTTAAAGTAGAAATTGGAGACTTTTACTCCATACCCGAAGGCGGCACCAATGCTTTAGCGATTAAAGGTTGTGAAGATATATTACAGGAAACTGATAACGATTTTGATTATATCTGTTGTTCGGTTGGAACGGGAGGCACGATTTCTGGATTGATCAATTGTTCAAAACCTAGTCAACAAATTTTAGGATTTCCAGCGTTAAAAGGTGACTTTATAAAAGAAGATATTGGTAAATTTGCCCATAAAAAAAATTGGAAACTAATTACAGACTATCATTTTGGGGGTTATGCCAAAATAAATGAAGCTTTAATCAGTTTTATAAACGAATTTAAGAGTGTTAATCATATTCCTTTAGACCCAATTTATACTGGAAAAATGATGTTTGGTATTTTTGATTTAATTCAGAAAGGATATTTTCCTAAAGAATCGAAATTATTAGCCATCCATACAGGAGGTTTGCAAGGAATAGAAGGAATGAACCTGAAATTAAAAGCCAAAGGCTTGCCCTTAATCCAATAAAATAAATGAAGAGAATACTTATAATAATAGTATTAAGTTTAGTGGTTTTAAATTGTGGTTCCAAAAAGAAAGTGGTCACAAAAAAGAAATATGAAAGACCTAAAACAGAGCAGGTTTCAGTAGAAAAAGAACCGGCAAACGAGGTAGAAACGAATGAATCGCCCGTTGAAGTGACGGTAACCAAGTACGAAAATGCTACGGAAGCCTATATTGCGAATTTTAATGCTATTGCCATGGAAGAAATGCGCAAATACAAAATTCCGGCTAGTATTACATTGGCACAAGGGATTTTGGAATCGGGCTCGGCAAGAGGGCGGTTAGCAGTTGAAGCAAATAACCATTTCGGGATCAAATGTCATGAATGGACTGGTGATAAAATTTACCATGATGATGATGCGTCGCAAGAATGCTTTAGAAAATATACACGAGCTGAAGAATCATATGAAGACCATTCAGCGTTTTTAACGGGTAGGAGTCGATATTCGGGCTTGTTTAAATTGGATGAAGATGATTATCAAGCATGGGCAAAAGGATTAAGGGCTGCGGGCTATGCCACCGATCGAAAATACCCTGAAAAGCTTATTAGCTTAATAGAGCGTTTTCAGCTTTATAAATATGACGAAATGGTGTTGGGGCGACCAACAAAAGTATATGATACCATAGCTAAAGCTTTGACCCATGAAGTCATAAAGGGCGATACATTATATTCGTTATCTAAACGCTATGATGTTTCTGTGGAAACCATTCAAAAACTTAATAATATGGCCAATAACGATTTAAAAATTGGTCAAATCCTTATTATAAAATCAAATTAATTATGCGATATCAACGTAGTAGCACCTTATTTTTAGAAGCAGAACAAGTTATTCCGGGAGGCGTCAATTCTCCTGTAAGAGCATTTAAAAGTGTAGGGGGCACGCCTATTTTTGCCAAATCTGCTAAAGGGGCTTATGTTTTTGATGAAGATGGAAATCGGTTTATAGACTATATCAATTCTTGGGGACCAATGATTCTTGGTCATGCTCATGAACCCGTTGTAAAGGCTGTAATTGAGAGAGCAAAGCTGGGAACCTCGTTTGGAATGCCAACTGAAATTGAGACTAAAATTGCAGAATTGGCCGTTTCGATGGTGCCAAATATTGATAAAATACGGTTTGTGAATTCTGGCACTGAAGCGTGCATGAGTGCCGTGCGTTTAGCTAGAGGGTTTACCAAAAAAGACAAGATTATAAAATTTGCTGGTTGCTATCACGGCCATAGTGATGCATTTTTGATTGAAGCAGGAAGCGGAGCTATAACTTTTGGAACTCCCAATAGTCCTGGAGTGACTCAGGGTACAGCAAAAGATACTTTATTGGCAAGATATAACGATATTGAACATGTCAAACATCTCATTGAAGCCAATTCTGGTGAAATCGCTTGCATTATTTTAGAGCCAGTTGCTGGAAATATGGGCTGCATTCCGCCTAAGGAAGGATTTTTACAAAGTTTGAGAGCGGTGTGCTCTGCAAATGGTATTTTACTGATTTTTGATGAAGTAATGACTGGTTTTAGGCTGGCTCAAGGTGGTGCTCAAGAACGTTTTAAAGTAGATGCCGATATAGTTTGTTTTGGAAAAGTTATAGGAGGCGGTTTGCCTGTTGGTGCCTTTGCTGGACGCCGAGAGATAATGGATTACTTATCACCTCTGGGCCCAGTTTACCAAGCTGGTACCTTAAGCGGGAACCCATTGGCAATGGCCGCGGGTTTTGCGATGTTGACCGAACTTAATAATAATAAAGACACCTTTACCCGTTTAGAAGAAAAGACAGCCTATTTACATAAGGGTTGCACTATGGTTTTAAATGAGCATAATATTAAACATACCATCAACAGGGTTGGTTCCATGATTTCTATTCATTTTACAGACGACGAGGTTGTTGATTTTGAAAGTTCAGCCAAAGGGAATAATGATACTTTTAAAGCGTTTTTTCATGGTATGTTGAAAGAGGGTATTTATATAGCGCCAAGTGCGTTTGAAACTTGGTTTATTTCCGATGCTTTGACCTACCAAGATTTAGATGATACTATTGCTGCTGTAAATAGAGTTGCAAAACAATTATAACATGAAAAAAGCATTGACCATTAAATCAATGCTTTTTTATTAAAACTAACCAACTAACTATTCAATCCAATTATTGTTTGTCTTTTTCTTCAGACATTTGATGTTTCATCATTTGATGTTTTCCTTCTCTTCTATGTTCCATTTTGCCTTGAGAAGCTTCCCATTTTGTGTATTGCTCCGCATTTAATATACTTTTCATTTTTTGCTTCCTGGCAATTTGATGGTCGAGTCTTGAGTTCATCATGTTTAATTTTTCCTCTTTAGTTAAGGTTTTCTTTTCACCACGTTCTCTCATGGCCCTGCGTTCATCCATTTTGGTCTTTCTCAATTTAGCTTCATTTAGATTTAATGCTTGTATTTTCTTTTGTTGGTCAACAGTAAGGTCTAAATGCAGAGTCATTTTTTTGGTCTGTAAAGTTGCCATTTCTTCTGGTGATAAGTCCTTCAAGGCTTCCATTCTATCACCTGAACCGTCTTTATGTAATGCTTTCTTTTTGTCTTGAGCCGTAACCTGAAGTGTTACTAGGGCTAATAAAATAATCAGTACTTTTTTCATCGTGTTTGTTTTTTAATTGTTATGTCTTTAGGACATCAAACATTTAAAAAAGTTTAATTCAAGATTGGTTTTTAACTGTGAATTAACATCCTGAATTTTTTTAAAAAGGAGTATATTTGTCTATCAAATTAACGAATTATTAATTATGAAGAAAACAATAACTGCACTGGTATTTTTGATACTTGTGTCTTCCTGTAAAGAAGAAAAAAAAGACAATATTTCTAAAGCGGAAATCAACCAAATTAAAATGCTAAATAAATTGAATCAATATGTATCTGTAAAATTAACTGCAGATTTGAGTAAGCTTAGTGAAAATGAACTTAAAATGGTTCCGATTTTGATCAAAGCAGCGGATAAAATGAACGATTTATTTTGGTATGAAGCTTATGGAGATCAAACTAAATTAATGAATTCCATTACCGATGAAGCTACCCAAATGTTTGCAGCCATAAATTATGGTCCATGGGATCGATTAGACGATAACAAACCATTTGTTGAAGGTGTTGGAAAAAAGCCTGCCGGAGCCAACTTTTATCCAACCGACATGACCAAAGACGAGTTTGAAAAAGCAGATATTAAAGATAAATCCAGTATTTACAATTTTATACGTAGGGATGAAAACGGGGTTTTGTATTCAATTCCGTATCACAAACAATTTGAAAAAGAGGTTCAGGAAGTCTCTTCTTTGTTATTGGAAGCTTCAAAATTGGCAGAGGACGAAGGCCTTAAAACATATTTGGAATTGAGAGCTTTGGCCTTATTGGACGATGTTTACCAACCCAGTGATCTGGCTTGGATGGATATGAAAACCAATACGCTTGATATTGTCATAGGTCCAATTGAAACCTATGAAGACCATCTCTTCGGTAATAAAGCGGCCCATGAAGGTTATGTTTTAGTTAAAGATCAAGAGTGGAGTGCACGTTTGGCGAAATTTAGCAGCTATTTGCCAGAACTTCAAAAAGGTTTGCCCGTGGATGCCGCCTATAAAAAGGAAACCCCTGGAACCGATAGCGATTTAAATGCCTATGATGTTGTGTTTTATGCTGGAGATTGTAATGCGGGTAGTAAAACTATCGCCATTAACTTGCCCAATGATGAACAAGTACAATTGGAAAAAGGAACACGTAGGCTTCAGCTAAAAAATGCTATGAGAGCCAAATTTGATAAAATTTTGTTACCAATATCAGGAGTGTTGATTGACCCCAGTCAACGTAAGCACATTACCTTTGATGCTTTTTTTGCCAATACCATGTTTCATGAAGTAGCACATGGCTTGGGAATCAAAAATACCATTAACGGTAAAGGTACTGTTAGAGACGCATTAAAAGAACATTCTAGCGCATTGGAAGAAGGAAAAGCTGATATTCTAGGTCTGTATATGATTCAACAGTTACATGCCAAAGGAGAATTGACCGATGATTTTAAAGATAATATGGTCACATTTATGGCGGGTATTTTCCGTTCTGTTCGTTTTGGAGCATCTTCAGCACATGGAAAAGCCAATATGGTTCGCTTTAATTTCTTTAAGGAAAAAGGAGCTTTTGCAAGAAATGAAGACGGTACTTACAAAGTGGATTTTGATAAAATGCAATTGGCCATGAAAGATTTATCAAACCTCATTTTAACACTTCAGGGCAATGGTGATTATGCTGGTGTAGCAAAATTGGTAGCTGAAAAGGGGGTAATTTCTACAGAATTGCAAGCAGATTTAGACCGTTTAAGCGAAGCCAATATTCCGGTGGATGTCATTTTTGAGCAAGGTGTAGAAGTGTTGGGACTTCAATAACATGAATCTATAATCTAAGAACCTGAATTTCCTGCCTAATCCTCGGCGGGGTTTCAGGTTCTCATAAATATTTACATAGTCCTGTTGAGTTTCTGATTTTTCCGAGTACTCGGGATTGGGTTAACATTGTGGTTTGTTATAACACTTCAACAAACAAGCCGTCGTCATTTTTAGTCACTTTTGCGAGTTTATGACCTGTTAAGCCTTTTATAGTTTTATCCCATTGCTTGTTGCTTAAACCCGATTGAGTTTTTAGACTACTTAAATCGATGGGAGAATTAGCTTTTAGAATTTTAAAAACGGCTTTTTCATCTTCACTCAAGTCCACCGCTTTTTTCTCTGGTCGCATTTGAGGGAAGAACAACACCTCTTGAATAGATTGGTTATTGGTTAAGAACATAGTCAGACGGTCCATGCCAATTCCCATGCCTGAGGTTGGTGGCATTCCGTATTCAAGTGCTCTTAAAAAGTCGTAATCTATAAATTGTGTAGCTTCATCATCGCCTTTTTCCGCAAGTTTAAGTTGGTGTTCAA
Organism: Flavobacteriaceae bacterium LMO-SS05; assembly: GCA_051814705.1. Lineage (GTDB taxonomy): Bacteria > Bacteroidota > Bacteroidia > Flavobacteriales > Flavobacteriaceae > Geojedonia. The sequence goes on along the minus strand of JBPWQW010000001.1, from coordinate 19,757 downwards.
AGCGTTCGCGTTGGTCTATAGGGTCGTTGAGTTCAGAATAGGCATTAGCAATTTCCTTACCGCAAACCATAAGTTCAAAACGCTCAGTAAGTTCTGGGTTGGTGCGGTGTTCTTTGCACAACGGACTCATTTCTTTTGGATAGTCGGTTATAAAGGTTGGTTGAATGTATTTACCTTCACATTTTTCGCCAAAAATTTCGTCAATCAGTTTGCCTTTTCCCATGGTATCGTCAACAGGAACGCCCATGTTTGTGGCTGCTTTTCTAATTTCGTCCTCTGTTTTTCCTTTTATATCAAAACCTGTAAATTGTTTTATAGCATCGGTCATGGTTACACGAGGATAAGGTGCCTTAAAATCAATATGGTGCTCTCCAAAGTTTGCTTCGGTTGTTCCGTTAACAGCCATGGCGCAATGCTCCAATAGTTGCTCACAAAAATCCATCATCCAATTGTAATCTTTGTAAGCTACATAGATTTCCATGGCTGTAAACTCCGGATTATGAGTGCGGTCCATGCCCTCGTTACGGAAGTTTTTTGAAAATTCATAAACGCCATCAAATCCACCAACAATCAAGCGTTTCAAATAAAGCTCATTGGCAATTCGCATATAAAGCGGAATGTCTAAACTATTGTGATGGGTAATAAAAGGTCGCGCTGCAGCACCTCCAGGAATGGGTTGCAAAACGGGAGTTTCTACTTCAAAATAGCCAGCATCATTAAAAAAGGAGCGCATGGCATTAAATAATTTGGTGCGTTTTATAAATACATCCTTTACTTTGGGGTTGACAACCAAATCGGCATAGCGCTGTCTGTAACGCTGTTCGGCATCGGTAAAGGCATCATATACCACTCCGTCTTTTTCTTTGGGTAATGGAAGTGGTTTTAAGGATTTGCTCAATAAAGTAAAATCTTTGACTTTAACGGTCATTTCTCCAACTTGAGTGGTGAACAATTCGCCTTCAATCCCTACAAAATCGCCTATATCCAGAAGTTTTTTAAAGACGTCATTATATTTTGATTTATCCTCGCTTGGACAAATTTCATCGCGATTGAAGTAGGTTTGGATTTTTCCTTCAGCATCTTGTAATTGTGCAAAACTGGCTTTTCCTTGAATTCTTATCGACATTAACCGACCAGCAATAACAACTTGCTTGCCTTCTTGAAACGTTTCCTTTACCTGTTTTGAAGTATGGTTTACTGGAAATAAATTGGCTGGGTACGGATTAATGCCCAACTCACGTAGTTTATCTAATTTTTCCCGTCGTATGATCTCTTGTTCTGAAAGCTGCATGCTAAAGTATTTATAAAATGCAAAATTACATTAATTTACAAAAATTAGCATACAACTTATCAGTTTGATTTAATTGGGGACTTAAAGCTGCTATTAAATTCTATTCTTCAGGTTTTAGTACTTCGCCTTTAATTTTTATGACTTTGTTAGGCTCAGAAGCGTTGGATATCACAGTAATGGTTTTTGTAAATTTACCAATTCTGTTAGTCGCATATTTAATTTGGATTTCTCCAGTCGATCCCGCTAAGACAGGCTCTTTTGAATATGTTGGAACAGTACAGCCACAAGAGGTTTTAACCTGAGAAATCACAACTGGATTCGACCCAGTATTTGTAAATTTAAAAACTTTTACACCATCTGCATTTTGTGGGATGGTGCCATAATCGATTTCTTCGGTTTCAAACGAAAGGACGCCTGCATTTTCGTTAGGAACGGGCTTGGTATAGTCAATGCCATTGGCATTATCCGCTGCATTTTGTGCAGAAGTAGCAGTACCTATAAATAGGCAAATGATAACAAAAAATTTAAATGCAATCGCTTCAGCTTGACTTTTTATAGTGTTTAATAGGTATTTCATAATGGTTTTTTAAGATTAGTAGTATACAAACATCATGAAATTAATCTTTCAAAGCAAAAAAGTGAGGTTTGAAATGAGTACTAGTACCTAGGATTAATTTTTTAATTAACTGTTAAACAGTTTTTTAGCATCATCTCTAGTTTGCACATTCAATTTTTTATAGACGTTGTTAACATGGGTTTTTACTGTACTTAAGCTCACAAATAAAGCTTCGGCGATATCTTTGTTGCTTTTATCTTCCAATAAAAGTTTAAGGATGTTTTGCTCTTGTTTGGTGAGAGCGGATTTTAAATCGGTTTTGACATGCTTTTTTTTCTGATACAATTTAGAAAAGAGCACAATATTGATAAAAATTGAAAACCCTAAAAGGATCAAAGCGGCATAAGTAAGCCATTGATTTGCAATGTCCTGATTTGGATGAATACTGTATTTATCGGAAGCGATTTCGTTTTGATATTGTTTGGTGTATGGAGAGCTTGGATAATTTCGTGTCAATTGGTTTAACAATTTATCATAATAAGGGTTGGATTTTAAATCTTCCAAATAATATTCATGAAAACTATTGCTTCTGTCCGAAAGAAAGGCATAAATATAGAGCTCAGCCAAGGGTTCATGAAGACTTGCCCCAAATTCCTGAAGTGTTTTAAACCACTTTTTATTATTGAGTTTTCTACTGGCTTCACTTCTAAATTCGCCATAGGCATATTTCATTTCTTCTTTTACGGAATCAATTCTGATAAAGACATTAGCTTTTTCATTACTGGACATTACCCTGCAAAACATTTGGTTGTCGAAGGTAAATGGGAAGTTAATAGTGTCACTATTTTTGGCGATAAACAATACTTCTTTGCTGTCGTCACAATGCCCTTCAAAGTGATTTTGGTTTTGGTCGGCGTCATTGCAATTGTCCACATGAATACGATAGATTCGGTTTTCAGCATCTAGTTGATTGCCGTAAAATTGAAAATAACCTAAACTATCCAATTTATGTTTAGAAATAATCTGCTCTGAAAATACACCGGAAAGTTTCCTGTAATCTTCAATCAAGGATAAATACACATTGTTTTGCCATTGCTCCTTATCGGCTTGCCCAGAAAAAGAATATTGTGCCTTAGCCGAAAGCGAAACTAACAAAGCAAATAAGACAACATAATTTACCTTCATAACACGAATCTACTACAAATAAAATTAATACGAAATAGGTGATTAAATTTGAGGTGTAACAACTCACAAATTATTGCGTCAAATAGCTGTGTCAACCAGCCTGCCAACAGGCAGGTCTTTTAAAATTAATCGTTATGAGTTTTTGGAGAGTCTTGCTTTCTATCATTTGTCCACCTCTTGCTGTTATTGATAAAGGCTGTGGTTCAATTTTTATTGTTTTTTTGCTGTGGCTTTGTGGTTGGGTTCCAGGGGTAATTGCTGCCTTAGTGATTTTGAACAATCCTAATAGATAAAATATGTATCTTTGTAGGCAATGAATAAGGTTGTTGATATACAAGATTTAGGTCGTAAAAATTACAAGGACACTTGGGATTACCAAGAAGCAATATTTAAGAGTGTTCTGGATATTAAGATTAAAAATCGAAAAGAAAACACGAATCTAGAAACCCCAAATTATTTCCTTTTTGTTGAACATCCTCACGTCTATACATTAGGTAAAAGTGGCCATATCTCCAATTTGCTTTTAAATGAAGCACAACTCGCCCAAAAAGGAGCGACGTTTTACAAGATTAATAGAGGAGGGGATATTACCTATCATGGACCTGGGCAGATTGTAGGTTACCCCATTTTAGATCTCGATAATTTTTTTACAGATATTCATAAATATCTTCGCTTTTTAGAAGAAGTTATTATTCTTACACTTGACGAATACGGTTTAAAAGCCCAACGAAGCCCTGGAGAAACTGGAGTTTGGTTAGATGTAGGCACCCCGTTTGCGCGTAAAATTTGTGCTATGGGCGTAAGGGCAAGTCGCTGGGTAACCATGCACGGTTTTGCGCTTAATGTGAATACAGATTTGGGTTATTTTGATCATATAATCCCTTGTGGGATTAGAGGGAAATCTGTAGCCTCTTTAAATGTTGAACTTGGGGTAAAAGAAGTATCCATAGAGGATGTTAAAGAGAAATTATTGAAGCATTTTTCCAATCTGTTCGAAGCCAAAATCCTGGTTAAAGAAATGCATTGAACATTAAAAAAGCCATAGAAAATTCCTTGATGCTTCATTAAGATTTCAAGACTTCGATTTGGTTGCTTTTATTTAAAATACTATAGGACTTCATAACTAGCCAATTCAAAAATGCGAATTTGTTTTTTTCAAAGGGAAAACACCTTATTAGTTAATCTCATAAACAATAATACTATTACCATCGCCTTTGGTTATGACTTCTAGGTTATTGTCTTTGTCGATATTGTCCATAGCGATTGAAGAATTTCCATAAATTGGAAAATTGGCAATCAGTTTACCCAAACTATCAAACAAATATATTTTTTTGGCTTGCAAGTCAGTTGTAGTGACATAAATCTTGTCATTAATATAAAATATTTGTGGTGCAGTGTACTCGCCATAATCCAGATCTACAGAACGTGATTTTATAGTCAGGCGATTTTCGGACAGGGTTACCAAAGTCTTGCTAGTTGAGGTGATAGAATGTTCAGTGCTTAAATTTAGATTCACACTGCTCAAATGTCCTTTTTGATCAACTTGTATTAATATCCCTTTATCATTTGTAGTAATAAAATTATTATTATAAAGGAAGATACCGTTTTTGGAAAAGTTGATGTCATTTTTTACAAGTATTCTCGTACGTCCTGTACGGTCCAAAATCTTTAGTTTGTTTCCTTGAGAAAACACGATATAATCTTTTTTTCCAATTCTAAAGTGTTTGGGTTGAGACGAAATGAGGCTGTTATCTTTTTTAAAATCGAAGCCTTTAACCGAGTTACCGGTTTGGTCATAAATTAATAAGGATGATCCTTGAGTAACCAATAAGCGGTAATTTTTGTTATTGTCATAATCAAAAAGCGAAAGGGGTTGCGTGATATTGTCTCTAAATTTCAATGGAAATGGTCCAACATCTTTACCATTTCTATCTATCACATAGACGCGATGAGCTGTGGCAAACACGAATTGCATTCTCCCGTTTTTATACATATCCATTTGTTCAATGTTGCCCAAAATTTTTCCTTCTAATGGTTTTTTCCAAAAAATCTTGCCTTGGTTAGAGATAAGATAGAGGTTATTATTAATACCCTGAACAATAATGTCTTTTTGATTGTTAGTATGATTAGTTACTAGTTGTGGGACTGAAAGCAATTCTTCGTCTAAAGTTATATCTAAATCTTCTGATATTGAATTGGCTGTACCTTTGGATTTAAAGGTTTTAAAAGCGGCATTGACATGTGCAAAATTAGTATCGTAAATAAATTGTATAGCTGAAGCCTTATACGAATCCATTTTAAGATTCAGTTCTTCTGCAAAATTGGAGTTTAAAACCGCGTTTAAAGATGAAGCGTTGTTATAAATAAAGATTGAGGAAGCGTCACTTAAATCTGCCATTAAATTTTTAAAGCTACTACTTTCACTTAATGTAGTCTTGTTTTGATAATTTGAAATGATGCTTTTTAAGAAATCAGTTGAATCTGAAAACACAAAAAAATTGTCTAGTACTATATATTTTGAAGCTGATTCAAAATGGATTAATGGAGATAATGTACGTTGAAAAATATCAGGTTTTTCATAAACTGAAATTGGGATTTCCCTAAATGTGTCTGAAATATCTTGAGATCCCAAGGCTTCTTGAGTCATAGAGGCGTCTATTGAATGTAACACAACGGCTTGTTGAGTGTCCAATTGTAGAAGACCAATTTCAATACTGTTATCAAAAACAGTTGAAATTGCCAGCGAATCTTTTTCACTGATTTTTTTAAGATTAGTATTAAAGGTTTTAAAATTATTATAGGTAAAACTCAACGCATAATCAACATCGCTTGGAGCTATTCTACCAATACCGTTTTCTTGTGGAAGTGTATTTTTAAACACATTGATTAAACTTTTTGTAGAATCTGTAGCTTTTGTAATGCCGTTACAAACCAGATTATCTTGTGAGATATCAACATCTAGCAACATATAATTTGAAAATAGCTTTTGGTTTAGTGCATCATCCTTAAAAAAAGAAGGTTTTATCTTATTGTTTCTTAGATCTAGAATGACCGATACAGATTTTTCCTTGTTTAGCGTATTATAGATTTGCTCAAGATTTGGGTCCATCGTTTTTTTAGGGCTGGCATCCTCAACTATTGATAAGGTATTAGATCCTATAAACACACTGTCAATCGTTCTGCTAAAAAGCGTCTGACCATTAATGGTTGTCTTCGTTATGGTGTATTTTTTTGAAGTAAAGGTTTCTGAAGTAATACTTGAAACGGAATCTAACGTTTTTAGTCCTCCTACAGCTTTTGTTATAATGGTAAAAGATATACTATCGGTATTGGTTTTTGATAAACAAATCAGAAATTTAGAATCTATTTTAAGGTGTTTTAAGATTTGAAGTTGTTGTTTAAGAGTTTTTAATTTGGAATACTTGGAGGTTTCGATTAACAGGACATTATGTTCAATGGCTAGAGATAAATTTTCGATCGAATGACTATTGATAATTACCGACGTATCATCTGGGGCAAAATTCAGTAGACGAGAAGTTTTGTTAGTATCATTAACACAACTCATCAGCATGATGATAATGGTGCCCTGTAAAATAAGATATATAATGGAGTGAAGCTTTTTCAAAACGGATTTTTTTTCTAACAAATATAAAAAGTTATAACACTAATTTTAATTGCTCAGGTAACAATCTGAAAGTTTTTCGATGGTACTTTGAAATACCGTACTTTCTAATGGCATTTCTGTGCTCTTGGGTTGGGTAGCCTTTGTTTTGTTTCCAATTGTACATGGGGAATTCCTCATGGATGGTTTCCATATAAGCATCCCGATTGGTTTTAGCTAAAACTGATGCTGCCGCAATGCTTAAATATTTACCGTCGCCTTTTATAATGGTTTGATGTGAAATAGTTTTATAGGGTTTAAACCTATTGCCATCCACAATGATAAATTCAGGTTCGGCTGTTAAGCCCTCTATCGATTTATGCATGGCCAAAATAGAAGCGTTTAAAATATTGATCGTATCAATTTCATCGGGCCAAATATGATGGTAAGCAAATGTAATGGCCTCGTTTTCGATAATTGTTTTAAGTAAGGTTCTTTTTTTTTCGGACAATTGCTTAGAATCATTCAATATCTCATTTTTAAATGTATTGGGTAATATTACAGCTGCAGCAGTTACAGGGCCAGCCAAACAACCCCTACCGGCTTCATCGGTTCCACATTCCAAATCGAAATCAGAAAAACGTAATTTAAGACTCAAGGTGCTATATTTTAAACAAAGTTAAAATTATAACATATCAATGTAAATAGGATGTTTTAAAGCTTTTATAAATAAATGAAAGATTTAGTTAGTTTAATTGTGATCATTCTACTGTAATTTTAACATTTATTTAAGGAAAGTATTTGTTTATTTAAGATTTAATTATGATGTTTGTGGTTGACTAATTCAAAAGATAGTTTTATGAAAAGAAGTTTAACTTTATTAATGACGTTTTCTATAGCGTTATTTGTGCAATTTTCTTTTGCACAAGAAAAAACAATATCAGGTACAATTACCTCAGTTTCAGATGGCTTGCCATTGCCTGGCGTAAATGTTATTGTGAAAGGGACATCAAGAGGTGTCCAAACAGATTTCGATGGGAATTATTCTATCAAAGCAACTGTAGGTGAAACCTTAGTGTTTTCCTTTTTAAGCATGAAAGCTAGTGAAGTGCGAGTGGGCGCAAGTAATACTATTAATGTATCACTTGAAGAGGATGTTGCTCTTTTGGAAGAGGTAGTTATAATTGGATACGGTGTTAAGAAGAGAGGAGATCTGTCTGCTGCTATTTCAACTATTACAACTGTTCAATTAGAAAAAGCAAATAATTCAGTTAGTATTGACAACGGATTACAAGGAAAAGCATCAGGTGTACAGGTCGTTGCTCAAAATGGTAAGCCAGGAAACGCAGCTTTCGTTAGGGTTAGAGGGGTAGGATCTATAAATGCTGGTAACGAGCCATTATATTTATTGGATGGGGTTCCTGTAGATGAGGAGGATGTTATTGGTATTAACCCATCAGATATATCTTCAATGAGCGTTTTGAAAGATGCGGCTAGTACGGCTATTTATGGTGCACGTGGTGCAAATGGTGTAGTAGTTATTACATCCAAAACAGGTAAAAAAAATACAAGTGCTCAATTTAGATTGCATACCAGAACAGGTGTCGCAAATGAAATTAAGAAAAATTTTCGAGTTATGAATGCTCGTGAAAAGTTAGAATATGAAAGAGCTGTAGGAGCTGGTGTTGGATCAACAATAACTAGCCAAGCACGTTGGGATGAGCTCATAGCAAATGATCATGATTGGACCGATGATTTGTTTAAAGAGGCTAAATTAAATTCTATCAATTTTTCTGTAACTGGTGGAGAAGAGAAACTGAGTTATTTTATGTCTATCTCAAACGATAAAGACACTGGAATAATTGAGCTAATCGAAAAGGCTTTTCAGAGAACTTCAGCGCGTTTAAATATAGATTATGACGCACGGGATTGGTTAAAATTATCAACAAAACTTGGATTTTCAACTTCAAATGATCAAGATCCTAGAGATCGTAATAACGTACAAAGTTCTGTTGTTGGTCGTTATACTTTTAATGCCTATGAAAAGGTTTGGGCAGAAGATGCTGATGGAAATCCACTTTATACTTTAAGAGGACAAAGAAAATATAACCCTACACATAGTGGACTTAGTTCTCTTGAGCAAGTTAGAGCCAATGAAGATAACGATACCGACAATAGATGGTTTGGAACAGTTAGTGCCGATATTAGATTACATAAAAATATTAGCTATAGTTTTATTGCGAATGGTAGTTATATTCAAACCACTAACCATGGTTTGTTACATGCTGGTTCTGATTTAGATATTCTTTTTTATGGAAAACCAAATGGTGATACAAATATTTTCAACGCACAACGGTTTACCTATTCAATATTAAATAAATTTACATATGACAATGTATTTGCTGAAAAGCACCATGTAACTGCAACAGTTCTTTCCGAATTTAATAAGAGCCGTTATGAAGATGCGTTTGCAAGAGGACAAGGTTTTACTGTTAATGGCCCTACTGTTATAGACGTGGCAGCAACCCCTAATAATGTAGATGGTGCAATAACATCGTATGCTTTATTTTCTGTTGCTGGATCCTTTGATTATGTTTATGATAATAAATATATTTTAAATGGAACAATACGACGTGATGGATCTTCTCGATTTGGGACTAATACTAAATATGGTGTTTTTTGGGCAGGAAGTGCTGCTTGGAATGTGCACAATGAATCTTTTTTTAGTAGTTTAAATAGTCCAATTAGCACATTGAAATTAAGAGTGTCAGCTGGGACTACTGGAAATGATCAAATTGGATTATATGACTCACAAACTTTATATGGATATGGTAGTTACAACGGTCAAACAACTTCGTTCCCTTCTCAATTTGGGGATCCTAATCTAGGATGGGAAGAAAGTTTCACTATAGATGGTGGATTGGAATTTGGTCTATTTAATGATAGATTAACAGGTGTATTTGATTATTATAAAAGGACAACGTCCAATTTATTATTAGATGTGCCAAAATCCTTTTTTTATAGTAATCCTGTAATCACATCAAATATTGGAGAAATAGAAAACTCAGGTTTTGAAATAGAATTAAGAGGTGATATTATTAGAGGAGAAAATTTTTCATGGAATGTTGGAGCTTTGTTCAGCTTGTATGACAATAAGGTTAAAAAATTAGAGGGCGATGATGATTTATTCACTGCAACAAATTTCTACACAGGTTTAAGGGTAGGAGAAGAAGTCCATACCTTTTATTTGCCTAGATATGTTGGTGTAAATCCTGCAAATGGTCAGGCCTTATTTTTGGATGTAAATGATAACGTGACAACGACCAATAATGGAGGAGAAGTATTTTTGAGCGGAAAATCTCCTTTTGCAAAATTTGATGGCGGTTTCAATTCTACAATGAGTTATAAAGGATTTGAATTGACTGCTGATTTCTATTTTAAAGGAGGTAATTATATTTTTAACACTGTTGAACAACAATTACTATCTGATGCAACCTCGGTTGCTAACAATCAAAGAGTAGATGCTTGGAATTATTGGAAACAACCTGGTGATATTAATGTTTTACCTGACCCTACAGCGAACAATCCTCTTAGAAATGAATCTAGTGGGACTAGTGATCGATATTTACAAAAAGGAGATTATATTAGGCTTCGTAATTTACAATTTGGATACTCTTTACCTTCTAAATTTTTAGATAACTTACCTGTAACCTATTTAAGAATGTATGTATCAGGAACAAATTTATGGACGTATACACCGTTTTATAAAGGTGACCCAGAAGTTGGAATTCCTTCTGGCGAAACGACTGGAACAAGAGGTATTATTCCTGGAGAATTTAGTTTGAACAGTTATCCAACATTATCATCATATATGTTTGGTGTTGACGTTAAATTTTAAAAAATATGAAAAAGATGAAAAAATATTTATTAGTACTTATTGTATTTGTTACTAGCTTTATTTCATGTGATCAGGAATTAGAAATATTTCCAAATGATCAAGCTGCATCTGAAGTAGCGTTTAAAGGCGAAGGAGATTTCACAAATGCTCTTAGGGGCATGTATCGTAGAATGTTAGGTGGAGCCTATTATGGAGGGCAACTTCAGGGTTACGATGTTATGACAGATAACCTGCTTATAAGCCCAGAAGGTAGACAAAGTCAACAATTTAGGCACGATTGGGCTTATGATCAAAATACAGGTTTTGGGGGCTTTTTATCTCAAACATACGCTGTTGTGATCTCTGCTAATTTTATTCTGGAGAATATTGACATTTTAGAAGATGGTCCATTTAAAAATAATGTTATGGGTCAAGCATTGGCTGGTCGTGCATTAGCACATTTTGATGCTGTAAGGTATTTTGCCAAAATCCCAACTCAATCTTCTGATGCAAACGCTTCGTTGGCATTACCATATATTAAGGACACAGATATTAATAGTTTGCCTTCTCGAATTACTGTCTCTGAATTTTACAACAATTTGGTGACTGATTTAACTACTGCAGCTAACCTGATTGCAGCGGACAATGGAGTTTATCAGATGGGGAAAGATGCTACAAATGGTATCTTAGCCAAAGTATATTTATATATGGGTAACTGGCAAGGTGTTATAGATGCTGCAAATAAAGTGACTAAACCGTTAGCAGCAAGGGCTGCATTCACTGGGATATGGAATGATTCTAGCGCACCCGGCTGTATATTTAAGTTGAGAAATGACAATACACTTCAGGAAGGTGTTGGTATACCTTATAATCAGACAGCTGGTGGTGTTAAAGATGAATATGTTCCAGACTATGCTTTTTACCAGCAATTTGATTCTTCAGATATTCGTTTAACAGCCTATTTACAAACAGGCCCTTTTGCAGGTAATACTTATAATCATGTTATTAAATGGTATTCAAGTGTAAGTACTTCATTTCTGGGTACTGTAGATGCTAAAGTATTAAGAGCATCTGAAGTGATGCTCTCCAAAGCAGAGGCTTTATCTGAACTTGGCGGACAAGATACAGCGGCAAGGGCAGCTTTAGATGCAGTGAGATCACAAAGATATAGCGGATTTGTATCTGGGGGAGAAGTTGGTAGTGCACTTAAAGCGGCTATAGCTTTAGAAAGACGGTTAGAGCTTGCTTTTGAAGGTAATAGATTTTCAGATCTTAAAAGGTATGGAATAGATTGTCAGCGATCAGATTTTGGTCATTTTTCTGATGGTTCGGGAGTTCCAGCGGTTTTCAAAAAATTAGCTGCTAATGATTTTAGATGGCAAGTGCCTATACCAATTGGTGAAATTAATCTTAATCCAAACATGGTGCAAAACCCTGGGTACGATAGTAACTAGAAAAATAACTTAAAAAATAAAAAATATGAAAAATATATTTAGAACAATTATTTATCTCATGGTCATAGCACTATTTTGTGTTTCATGTGACGAGGATGAAACAACTTTTGTTCCTTTAGATTTTCCAAATGAAGCATTTGTTGCACTGGAGAATACTTCTTCAATAGAAGTTTTAGAAAGCACAACTAAGCCTGTTGAGATAGTTGTATTTTATGCAAACACATTAGGAGAACATAATTCAGAGATTACTGCAGACTTTGAAATAAGCGGGAGTGGCGTTGAAGGCACACATTACACTATTCAAGGAAACAAATCAAAATTATCTTTTCCTCCAGGAGTTTTTACTGATAAGGTAATTATAATTCCTATAGATAATAACGAAGAGGATGGAGACAAAAAATTAACATTTGCTTTGTCAAACTCCACAGCAGCTGTTGGTTATCCAGGTCCAGATGGATTTGGAAAATCAATAGATATTACTTTAACCGATGACGATTGTGCCTTTTTATTCGCAGATTTAGATGGGATTTCCTGGATAGGTACTGATAATGCTTCGGGCAGTCAAGGTCCTAACCCAACCCAAATAACAACATCGTTTGACGGTACGAACCTTTTAATGAAAGGTATTGCCTATGGATGGTTAACTAATACAAATTATTGGAACGAGGTAGTAGTAGCGGATGCACCAGTAATTGTTAATATGGATCCAATTTCTGGTGAATTTACAATATCGCAGCAATACTTATGCGATACAACTTGGCAAGGAAATCCACAGCCAACTTACGAAATTAGTGCAAATGGTCAATATTTCTCTTGTCTTCATAAGATGATAGTTAATTACACACTTTACCAAAGCGGAGGGGTATTAGTCCGTTATACTGAAACGATTGAATTTTAATCATATTAAATTAAATTAAATGAAAAATATAATATATAAATTAGGTTTGTTTTTATTTGCTTTTGCAGTATTCTACTCGTGTACTTCACCCGAAGCGGAAAGCAATTATACGCCTGCAGATTACGAATATCCGGCGGGTATTAGTTTGACTTCAAGTAATATAACCAATAGTTCATTTGAATTTACTTATACCACAAGTGGTGGAGGTGTAGGATATTATGTGGTTCTTGAGGGAGGAAGTACTCCCCCAAGTAATCAAGATGTATTTAATGGAACTGGCACAGGATTGGTAACCTCTGGTAATTTTGCTTTAAATGGAGAACCAGTTGCCGTTGAGATTGCTAGTGATTTGTGTGATGCGTCTGTATATGATGTATATGCAGTACAATTTACATCGGACGCTTTCTTATCTGCAGCTCCTGTAACTATCACAGTAACTACTAATACCAATGCTAATATTGCAGGAACTTATAATGTAGTATCTAACGGTGTTATGAGTGGTAATTTTGGTGATGAGGTTGTAACAGATTATACAAGTGTGGTTACTATTACAGATAATTTAGATGGTAAATTTAGATTTAGCGATATAACTGCTGGTATTTATCCAGACCCTAATTATTATGGTTCATTTGGTAGTCCATCGGTTCCTAAAAATATTACAGTTGATTGTAATGTTTTTGGAGGTTGTTATACTTCACCTTTTTATAATTGTTGTGGTGATTTTATTTGCATTGATATTACTATTAATGCAGATGGTTCGTTGTCTGTAGCTTGGGAAAGTGCATTTGGGGAAGTATTTACAGCAGAATATACAAAACAATAAATAGATAATAAGAGTCAACCCAAATTTTTTTTGCGGGTTAAAATAAATCTCAATATTAAGCAGTAATAAACAGTTTGTTTACTACTGCTTTTTTAATATGCTAAAATGATTTTTTATTTATGTATTCAAAAAAATAATAATAATATTGATTTTCTCTGTATTTATTGATTAACAATTGTCTATTATGATCTGTATTATAATTTTTTGATCAAAACTTTATCTATTTTTATAAACTATAAGCCCTTCTAAAAACTAACTTATTCGCAATAGATTCTTAAAAGTAAAAAACGGCCTGAGAGATTCTGAATATAGAATCTTGTTAAATTGTAATAAGGTCTAGTTACATCTTAGAATAACCAAATCTCTATCAAAACAATTTAAACTAGGCATCATTAAGGAAGATTAAATAGTGCCTGTTTTATAATCATGGCATAAAAAAATATTCATTTTATAACAAAAACAGTTACTTTAATAATTATATGCAGAAACACTAGTTCAAAGCATTCCTTTCAATAAAAATTTGTTTAAAGTAAAAGATGATATGAATACAAAATAATTTTTAAGAGATTAATGAAATTTAAATGACACATATCTAAATGATATAGTCAATTTAAAAAAATTAATTTAACCTTTTATTCCAGTATTAATTTTTTTACGATTGTAAAATCCTTTTCAATTTTAATTCTTGTAAAATAAAGCCCCTTAGAAAAATTAGACATATCTAATTCGTACTTATTATTTGGTTTAGAAATATTTTTTTGGCTTAATACTTTCCCCCCCATTATATCATAAACATCTAAATCTATGTTATTATAAGTCTTCTCAAAAGACAGTGTAAAAATATTTGAAGATGGGTTTGGATATATTAAAACTTGATTGGTTAAACTTTCAAGATCGTTTATTCCTAAACTGTTATCATAAATAACAAAATCATCAATAACAACACCTTCTTCTGTTATACTTGAGTCAGAGTGAAATACAAATCTAAAATTTATTTTAGATTCAGTTTTAAAAGCCGATAAATCATAATTGTACTCAGTAAATTCATTACTTATACCTGTCCATTGTGCACCAGGACAATTCTGACAATCACTAGAAATTTCGCCGCTTTCAAAAATTCGATTACTGTTATACCAATTGGGGTCAGTTGCACTACCCAATAATGTCCAGTTCATTAAATCCGTAGAGGATTCAACATAAAGTATATCATAGTTTTCTTGAAGACGGAATGCCATATTAAATTTCATTTTAGGCGAAGTTATAGTTGTTAAGTCATAACAAGGTGAAATTAAATATGCCTTGGTTTCATTTGAGTAGTTAGAGGTAGACCCTCCTGTTACTTGTGCAAAAGTGCCAGAAGTTACTGAATTAAGATTTGCTTTGTTAGGGGATTTAATTGACCATAAATTAGCACCACCTCCTTGATTGTAGGTCAACCAATAATCAACAAGAATTTGCTCGAAATCATTAACTTCAGTTGGATTGTTATCTGCTTTATTCACCCTAAATGCCTGGGTTATACTGTTGTTTGTGGCGTCACCATCTCCTACTACAATTGCTTCAACAAATAAGTTGTAAGATTTAACTGCGGATTCGTTAATTGTTGGTAATGTGATTACAGTTTCTTCATCTAAAGCTAATGTGCCATTCCAATTAAATGGTGTTTGTGCTGCTCCGTCAATTGAGTAATTTACTTGTATAGTGTTAATAGCATTAATAGCGCCTTCATTTCGCACCTTTATTTTAGGTGTAACAGATTCCCCGCAGGTTATATCTACTAGTTCACTAAATTCTACTAACTTAATATCGGTGGGTATAGGTATAAACTCATCACCTAAGTTTACAGCAAAAAAAGCATCCTGAACAGCAGTTCTCTCTGCACTGTTACTTCCGTATAGACTTGAAGCCACTTCAATTGCAGCGTTTCGGGCATCCATAAACGTTGAGTTTGGAGTTAAATAGTCTCTTAACATAAAATAAGCTATATTCTGTGCTTTTGACATGCCTATACCAGTTACGTTAAATGAGTTCCCAAATGAATTGGTGCCTGATTTACCTTTAACCAAAATATAAAACCAATGATTTAAGACTCCGCTATTGCTATGAACCCCACAACCATCATTTCCGCTACTTGGGATACAATTAGTGGTTGCGTCAGTATAATAAAGACCATTATACGTATCAGGATCACCCAAAGAATTTGGGTTGCTCATTGATCTTAAATTAAAGCCAGGATACGCACTAATAAGCCATACTCCAGCGCCTGGGTTTAGGTCTGTACCAGCCCCGACAGCAAAATGTTCAATTGCTGCAGCAAATATATCAGAAAAAGCTTCGTTCATTGCTCCAGATTCTCGAGCATAAACAAGGTCGGCTGTCCATGATGTTACGCCGTGAGCAATTTCGTGACTAACTACGTCTATATAGGTTAACGGGTCTGAAGATCCATCTCCATAAGACATAACATAACCATTCCAAAAAGCATTAAAATAATTAGTACCCACATGAACATAATTTCGTATTTCAGCACCAGCATCGTTAAAACTGTTTCTTCCTAAACTCGCCCAAAAATCATATACATTCATTGCGGCCCAATGAGCGTCTAGGGCTGCATTGTCTTTTGCTGCATTGTTATACTCTGCCGCCGTCCAATTATTATCATTATCTATAAAATCAAACCTAGTATTTAGATATATTTGAGAATCAACTGAATTTTGTGCATTATAAGTATGAACTCTTCGTGTATCATCATTAAGGGTAAATGTACCATCTATTTCTGATCTTGTTTCAATAGTACGATTGCCACTATAACGTGTATCAGCACTTCCAGATGAAAATAAGGAAGACGAAAAAGTACGATTAGAATTACTAGATATGGTTTTATCAAAGGCTTCAGAAACTCTATTTTCTGATGCACTATAATGTTTAATTATGGGGTCATTAAATAAAAAGTCGCCATTTTTGGCATTAATATAGATAAAACCTCTACTTACGGGAACTGTAGCGTATATATCGAATTTATAAGCCAATTGTAAAGTATAATCCTTATTTTTTATAATTGGAAAAATCACTAACTCACCTACAGGTTTTTTATATTCAATATTATTTGTTGCTTCTGCATCATCCCATAAGTAATGTTGCGCACCTACATGAGACTTAGCGTGTTCTAAAGCAGTCATCGTAGATAAATTTGATTCCAAGTTCAATTCATTAGGGTTATACAATTCACCATTTATTGTAATTACGTTTCCGTTTTTACTATGAATAATCATAGTCCCATATTCTACCTTTATGTTTTTATAATACTGTTGAAATTTTTGATGAAGAATCCCACTTTTATCTAAATTGGATTGATATTCAACAAAAGTGTTATTACTATCTAATCCGTATTGTTTAATAAATTGCTCTTGTCCATTAATAATGCTTGTAGGATTATTAAATTTCATTGTTTTTTGATACCCTTTTTGATTATATGTCTTTATTTGACCTATAATGCAGGAGGGAGAAATTAATATAAAAATTATCAGAAATTGGAGGGTAAAATTCTTTTTCATCATATATGTATTATTTGCAATTCTTTAATTAGCAATTTATTAAAAAAAGAGTTCTTATCTTAATTTAAAGTTTACAATTTTCAATTAAAAATTAAAAACGCTTTAGATTGCAAATAAAGACTCTTTAAAATATTTATATATTTGATAATAAGATTATTGATCCTTCAATAATAAAAGAATATTGTCTAAATAGTTTCTTTAGGAAATGAATTTTGTACGTATAAACTTGAATTCTATTTGTTGGCCTTATTATTTTTAGATTACAACTTTTATTAAAGTTCAAATATTTACTTTTGCCTTTATTTTATTGAAATGATTAGACCGTTTTATTGTATTTTCTTAATTGCTATTTTTAGCTTTAGTGTTTCGGCACAAGAGCCTAGATTGAATAAGCCTTTAAAACCTATTAGGGATGGAAGGATAGCTGATACGGCGATGACAAAGTTTGATATGAAAAGCAAGGGTGTTAAAAACACAAAAGCCAAAATTGAAGACTATAAGATCATTTCATTTGATAGGGATACTACCTATTTGGACACCACACTTTCTCTAAAAAAAGAATATAAGTTCAATTATTTAAGAAAAGACAATTTTGATCTTATTCAATTTTCAAACATTGGTCAGACGTATAATACCTTAAGCGAAAGTTTTCTGAATACAAAAACAGTGCCTTCCATTGGAGCAAGAGCGCGCCATTTTAACTATATGGAAACTGAGGACATCAATTATTATTATGTCCCAACCCCTTTAACCGAATTATTTTTTAAATCGGCTTTTGAACAAGGCCAAGTTTTGGATGCGTTCTTCACGGTAAATACCTCGCCACGATTCAATTTTTCAATCGCATATAAAGGACTGCGGTCACTCGGGAAATATCAGCACATATTGACAAGTACGGGTAATTTTAGGGTAACGTCCAATTACAAAACCAAAAATGATAAATACCAGCTACGCACTCATTTTGTATCACAAGATCTTTTAAATCAAGAGAACGGTGGGTTGCGTGATGCAGATATTGTCAATTTTGAATCCGGTAATAAGGATTATATAGACCGCTCGGTTTTCGATCCAAACTTTCAAAATGCCGAAAGTATGTTAAGAGGGCGACGCTTTTATTTAGATCACGAATATACGCTTGTAAAAAAGGTAGATAGCCTGAATAATAATACAATTAAAATTGGTAATCGTATCTATTTTGAAGATAAGTATTATCAGTTTACACAATCAGCCAAAAGCACAGCCTATTTTGGTGAGGCCTTTAATAATAAGATTGATGATAAAGTAACACTCGAAGATTTTAGAGCTAGAGGTTATGTCAACTATTTTAATAACATTTTGGGAAGCCTTCAGTTCAATTTAGATTATCATAATTATAATTATGGATATGACAAACTGGTCGTGCTAGATAATGAAACTATAATTAATAGAATTAAAGGTAAATTTATTAAGGTTGGTGGATCATACATAAAAAAAATTGGAGGATTTGAACTGAATGGGGAATTTGGAATTAACCTATCAGATACGTTTAAAGGCAATTTTTTAAATGCTAGGGCCAAATATAAAGTAAACGACGATATGTCTTTCGAAGGTGTTCTAAACTCAAGCTCATCGCTTCCAAACTATAATTTTTTACTCTATCAGAGTGATTATGTAAATTACAATTGGGATCATACAAGTACTTTCAAAAACCAAAGCGCTCAATTAATCGGATTTGAACTAAAATCTCAAAAAATCTTAAACATTTCTGCCGACTATTCTACCATTAATAACTACACCTATTTTTCTAAAGACACCAATAATAATGTCAAACCATTTCAAAGCAACAGCAGCATAAATTATGTACGCTTAAAGGTCAATAGAGAGATTAAATTCGGTCATTTCGCTCTGGACAATACCATAATGTATCAAAATGTACTCAATGGCAATCAAGAATTAAACGTCCCAGAATTGATTAGCCGTAACACCTTTTATTATTCTAACCACCTGTTTAAAAAAGCAATGTACATGCAAACAGGAGTCACCTTAAACTACTTTACTGAGTATAATATGAATGCTTACGATCCACTACTTGCTGAGTTTTATGTTCAAAATCAAACCAAAATAGGAGGCTTCCCCCGGTTGGACTTTTTTATTGACGCAAAAATCAGACAAACTAGAATCTTTTTAAAAGCAGAGCATTTTAATTCACCTTTTACAGGTTATAATTACTACTCAGCTCCCAATTATCCATATCGAGATTTTGTAGTAAGATTTGGTATAGTTTGGAATTTCTTTCTTTAAATGGGGGCATTTGTTTTGTTTTCAACAAAACACCGCGCTTTCGAAACTCGCTTCCCGACTATAAGTCGGGAGAGCTCAAACAGATTTCTCAATCGCTAATGCGCTGAAATTCAAACCCCAAAAAAAACTTTAAAAAAAAGGTCAAAAAAGTTTGGAAAGAAAGGAAAAAAGGGGCGTATATTTGCACTCCCAAAAAGCAGAAACGGCAGTAAGTTTTGGGATATAAGTTCACTTTAAG